>JACKMT010000002.1 GCA_024235255.1 Chromatiaceae bacterium | reverse complement strand
AATTCCATTAGTGATACCTTGTCAAATTAACCAAAAGACAATAAAGATTAGTGAAAACTAATATTAAGAACAAAGGTTAAGCCAGCTCTTCTTTTACCACAATACTAACGCAGGTATTTGGAGTGGGAAAGGATTGCTTTCCTGGTATTGGTTTCTCTTATGAGAGGACCATCATGGAAGCACGACAAGCTGACAAGGGGTTGGTGTATAAGGTCAGATTGACAGCTAGATTATCCGCCCCCTAACAAATCAGCTCACCCCCTTCATATATTATCAATGTATCAGAAACAAATTCCTCATCATTTTCTGACCGTCGCGAAAATCGTCGCAACCCCAAATCCCCCCGCTCCAGTTTCTATCCCGTTGGTTTAAGTGGATAATCCCCCCATGCACATTTCTAACGCCTTGAAAACTCAGCGCAACAATCGGGTAACCCATTGAATCACCGTCCCAGGAAAAGGTTCGGCCAGAACTTCCTGCACGATGCTGGCGTGATCCGCCGCATTGTCTCCGGCATTGCGCCTAAACCGGGCGACCGTCTGGTCGAGATCGGGCCCGGCCAGGGTGCGATTACGCGCGAGCTGCTGCGTGCGCTGGGTGAGATGGACGCGGTGGAGCTGGACCGGGATCTGATCGGACCGCTGGCTCAGCTGTGCGCACCGTTGGGCAAGCTGCGTATTCACAACCTGGATGCGCTCGGGTTCGATTTCTGCTCGCTTGCCCAGGCGGACAGACCGCTGCGGGTGGTGGGCAACCTGCCCTACAACATCTCCACGCCGATCCTGTTTCATCTGCTGGATCAGGCACACTGCATCAAGGACATGCACTTCATGTTGCAGCGGGAGGTGGTGGAGCGCATGGCGGCGGAGCACGGCAGCAAGACATACGGACGCTTGAGCGTGATGTTGCAGGCGCGCTGCGAGGTGATCCCGCTATTCGACATCGGTCCGGGCGCGTTCACACCGGCGCCCAAGGTAGACTCGGCTTTCGTGCGTCTGCTGCCCCACACCACGCCGCTTTATCAAATCGATGACTATGCCCTTTTCCGGCAACTGGTCACGGCGGCATTCTCACAGCGCCGGAAAACTTTGCGCAATGCGCTGCGCAGTCTGATGACGGAGGAGGAGATAACGGCAGCCGGCCAATCTCCCGGCGTACGCGCGGAGCAGCTGTCGGTCGCTGCCTTCGCAACGCTCGCCAACGCCGCCGCTTGCAAATCCGCCTCTGCGTCCTGATATAGGTGGTGTCTGCCCGGCAACAGCACTTGCTGATGGTCCGAGGTGATCGCGCGTAGCAGCGCTCTCTTCGCTCCTGGAAAGGGGCGTTGCATTCACCGGATCGACAATCGCGGCAACCCGATAACAACCGGACCAAATTATGATTGACCAAAATAGCGAAGAGAACGACGCCGAACTGATCAGCGGCCACTCCCTGGCCCGTCCCGGAGAGGTGATGCCGGGGATCATCCATCTGCTGCCGGTCACCAGCCGTCCCTTCTTTCCCGGTCAGGCGGTGCCGCTGCTGATGAATGCGGAGCACTGGCTGCCCACGCTGGAGGCGGTGCGCAACTCGGGGCAGGATCTGCTCGGCATCGTGCTGGCGAAAGCCGCCTCCGCGGAGGCGACATCGCCCGATGACTTCAACCGTATCGGCGTGGTTTCCCGGGTGCACAAGGTACGGCAGGTGGACGATCACCTGCAGGTGCTGGTCGAGTGCGTGCAGCGCATCAGAATCGACAAGGTGCTGGATCAGAGTCCTCCCTTTACCGCCAGGGTGCGCTATCTGACCGAACCTTCGGATATCGACAAAGGGGAGATCAAAGCCTATTCGATGGCGGTCATCAACACCATCAAAGAGCTGTTGCCGCTGAATCCGCTCTACGGCGAGGAGCTGAAGATATTCCTCGACCGGATGGGCCCCGACGACCCTTCGCATCTGGCCGACTTCGCCGCCAGCCTGACCACCGCCAGCAAGGAGCAGCTGCAGGAGATTCTCAGTGCCGTCGATCTGCTGCCGCGCATGGAGAAGGTGCTGGCGCTGCTCAGCAACGAATTGGAGCTGGCCCGCACCCAGCGCGACATCCGCAAGTCGGTGGAAGACCGCATGGAGGGGCAGCAGCGCGAGTTTTTCCTGCGCGAGCAGCTCAAGAGCATTCAGAAAGAGCTGGGGCTGGAGAAGGATGACCGCACCGCAGAACTCGACAAGTTCCGCGAGCGGCTGAAATCGTTGACGTTGAGCGAACAGGCACAGAAACGGCTTGACGACGAGATGGGCAAACTCGCCATCCTGGAGACCGGGTCGCCGGAGTACGCGACCACGCGCAACTATATCGACTGGATCACGCTGCTGCCCTGGGGCAAACATTCGCCGGACCGGCTCGACCTGAGCGCCGCGCGCAAGGCGCTGGACAAGGACCATTACGGCCTGGAGGACGTCAAGCAGCGCATCCTGGAGTTTCTCGCGGTCGGTATCAAGAAAGGGGCGGTGAACGGCTCGATCATCCTGCTGGTCGGTCCGCCCGGCGTTGGCAAGACCTCGATCGGCAAATCGATTGCCGATGCGCTGGGGCGGCGCTTCTACCGCTTCTCGCTGGGCGGCATGCGCGACGAAGCGGAGATCAAGGGGCACCGCCGCACCTACATCGGCGCCATGCCCGGCAAGTTCATTCAGTCGATAAAAGAGGCCGGCACCGAAAATCCGGTCATCATGCTGGACGAGATCGACAAGATCGGCGCCTCTTACCATGGCGACCCGGCATCGGCGCTGCTGGAGACGCTCGACCCGGAGCAGAACAGCGAATTTCTCGACCACTACCTGGATCTGCGCTTCGACCTGTCGAAAGTGCTCTTTGTCTGCACCGCCAATCAGGTCGACACGATACCGGCGCCGCTGCTCGACCGCATGGAGACGATCTCGCTGCCCGGCTACATCGCCCAGGAGAAGCTGCAGATCGCACGCCGCTTCCTGCTGCCGCGCCAACTCGAGAAGGCCGGTCTGAAGCGCGGCCAGGTAAAGATCGACAGCAAAACGTTGCGCGCCATCATCGAGCGCTACGCCAGAGATGCCGGGGTGCGGCGCCTGGAGAAGCAGATCGGCAGGATCATCCGCAAGTCGGTGGTGCGAATACTGGACGGCGCAGCAACGCCGATTACCGTCACGACCGAAGATCTACAGGAACTGCTGGGCGGTCCGGTATTCCGCGACGAGCGCAATCTGGGCGGTCCCGGTGTGGTCACCGGACTCGCCTGGACCTCGATGGGCGGCGCCACGCTGAGTGTCGAAGCGGTGCGAACCCACAGTTACCTGCGCGGCTTCAAGTTGACCGGACAGCTGGGCGAGGTGATGCGCGAGTCGGCGGAGATCGCCTACAGCTACATTCTGAGTCAGGCGGAAGCGTTTGGCGCCGACCCCGCATTCTTCGAGCACAGCTTCATCCATCTGCATGTACCGGCGGGCGCCACGCCCAAGGACGGCCCCAGTGCCGGCATCACCATCGCCTCCGCGCTGCTCTCACTGGCCCTGAACAAACCGGTGCGGCGCATCGCCATGACCGGAGAGTTGACGCTCACCGGCCACGTTTTCCCGATCGGCGGCGTCCGTGAAAAGATGATCGCGGCGCGCCGCGCCGGCATAAAAGAGCTGATTCTGCCGGAAGACAACCGAAGCGAGTATAATGAAGTGCCCGAACACATCCGCAAGGGGATTAAGATTCACTTCGCCAGCAGGTTTTCGGAGGTGACACCCTGGCTATTTGCACGCGCATGAAAGTTCCGGTCTGTTTCTTTAAAAACAGTTTGCGTTTTTTAGTAATTGCTTATATACTGCTCATCAATCTAAAAACACACTCTTCGTTTCGATTGTTGTTTTCAGATACCAAGCAAATAACTTTCGGTATTTCCAAAGGAGAACGTTCAATGAAAACCATCGTTAAAGCCATCTCGATTGCCGCTCTGATCGGCGCTTCCGCTACCGCATCCGCATGGTGGGGCGGTCCCTGGGGCAACAACGGTTACGGCGACGGCTGGGGTGACGGCTTCGGTGACATGTTCGGAGATTTCAACATGAACTTCAGCGGTCGCGGTTCAGGATACGGTCGTGGCGAAGGTTACGGCCGCGGTTATGGTTATGGTTACCCCTATTACGGCGGGTACGGTTACGGCCCTTATGGCTACGGTGCTCCCTACGGTTACGGCGCACCTTACGGCTACGGCGCACCTTACGGTTATGCACCTTACGCCCCACCGGCCGCGCCTCAAGCTCCTGCTGCAGAGTCGAAATAAGAGCTTAGCCTCTTATCGGCAATCCAAAGACGCCATCGGCGTCTGAAAAATGCGGGCTTCGGCCCGCATTTTTTTGCCCGCCTGTTTTTCTCCGCGCGATGAGCGCAAGCCGATTGATAACCATCAAAGCCTTTTTTCGCTGAGCGGCTATGATCTGTTCTTTAGTAATTGGTCTTTGCTTGGAAACACACTTTTGTTTAATATCCCGTCATCCCGGCGCAGGCCGGGATCCAGGGAAGCAGAGGGGTTGCTGGATTCCGGCATCCGCCGGCATGACTTGAAACGTTGTTTCCGCTCGCATACTAACCGCTCCAGACCAAGGCACGCCGCCATATCATGTTAAAAGTCCACTCAGAACCACCCAAGCAAGCTGCCCTTGCGAATAGCGGTCCGGCCATCTTCGCGCTCGGTTTTCGACCTTTTTTCAGTGCCGCCAGCGTGGCTGCAGTGATACTGATCCCGGTCTGGATCCTGATCTGGATGGGGCGGCTGGAAATCCCCCACTACTACGGATCCGTCGGTTGGCACAGCCACGAGATGCTGTTCGGCTACGCGGCCGCGATCATCGCCGGATTTCTGCTCACCGCAGTACGCAACTGGACCGGCGTCAATACCCCCAGCGGCGCGCCATTGGCGCTGCTGGTGCTGCTTTGGCTGGCTGGCCGCCTGCTGCCGCTGCTCTCCGGCTATCTCCCCGGCTGGATGGTGGCCGCGGTCGATCTCGCCTTTCTCCCCGCCGTCGCCCTCTCGATTGCGCCTGCCCTGTGGCAGGGAGCGCAGAAGATCAACCGCATCTTCGTACCCCTGCTGCTGGTCATGGCACTGGCCAATCTGCTGGTCCACCTGCAGGCGCTGGGCATTGTCGACAGCGCCGTGCGGGGCATCGACATGATGCTCTACATGGTGGTTTTCCTGGTTGCGCTGATCGGCGGCCGCGTCATGCCGTTCTTCACCCAGGCGGTGATTCCGGGTTTCCGGGCCAGCCGAAAGGAGTGGCTGGAAACCACCACCATGGGCGCTTTTCCCGTGTTGATTCTGCTTCAGCTGGTTGACGCACCGCTCTATCTGACCGGTCTGACGGCGCTGCTGCTGGCGGCCGCCCAGGCGCTGCGCGTGGCCGGCTGGCACCACCCGCAGGTCTGGCGCATGCCGATACTCTGGGTGCTTTACACCGGCATGTTCTGGATGGTTATCGGCCTGCTGATGCTGGCACTCGCCTCCTTCGGCCTGGTGGGCGCGAATCTGGCCAAGCACGCGCTGGGCGTCGGCAGCATCGGGGTATTGACCCTCGGTATGATGTCGCGCGTAGCGCTGGGCCACAGCGGCCGCCCGATCGAGCCGGTGCGCAGCATCGGGATCGCCTTTATCCTGCTCAACGCCGCCGCCGCGGTGCGGGTGTTCGGCCCTCTCATACCGCTCGGCAACTACACCTTCTGGGTGCATCTGTCGGGAGGGCTCTGGATCCTCTGCTTCCTGATCTTCTGCCGGGTCTATCTGCCTATTCTGAGCCGCCCGAGGATCGACGGAAAACCGGGTTAAAAGGCAGCGCTACTTACTTAGCTGCAGCAACCGGATCGCCCCACAACTGCCACGCCAGCACCTCTTTGGGCCCAGCGGCGTTGCGATGATGAGCAACTGCCTCTCCGATCTCCGACAACGGCTGCATGCCGGGACCCAGCTGCTGCTCCAGGTAGGCCTTGACCTTTTCGTACTCGCGGCCCGAGGGGTGCGGCTCCCACACCAGCAGTACCGGCAGAGTGCGCGCCCCCATCATCTCCCGCAGCGGAAAGTGAATCTGCGCCGAACTGACGAAAGCATCGCCCATATGCGGCTTCAAATTGCCGCCGACAAAACTCCGGTTGGCGATCACAAACGCCGGCGCGCCGGCATCCCCGATCCCGGAATCTCTGATCAGTATCTGCGCCAACGCCTGGCCCGGATAGGTCTGCTTCATCGGTTTACCGGTCAGCGGGACCAGGTGGGCCCTGGCCAGCAGGCCCAGCGGGATCAGGATCATCGCCGTCAGCAGCCAGCGCCGGTAACTGCGCAGACCGCGCACGAAAAGGGACTCCGGCAACAGCAGCAAGGCGACGACCGGAATATAGAAGAGCAGCGGCAGCAGGTAGCGGTCGCGATATGCCACCCCGCCGTTCAAAAACACGATCAGAATCAGCAGCAGCGGGGTAAGCCAGAGCATGCGCCGCAGAAACTTTACCGCCGCCGGCCTGCTGCCTGCGACCGGACTGAAAACCGGCTGCCGCCAGGGCCTGAACGAAACCAGCAGCGCCAGCAGCAGCAGCGCACAGAACGCCGCATAGGAGATCGCCAGCGAGCCCAGCCCGCTGAGTACGCCTCCCCAGTAACTCGCAAGACCGGTTTCCAGGCGATGCGCGTCGGATCCCGCCAGCGCCGCGTTGTCGATAAACCAGAGCAGAAATGGGGCCAGCGTCGCACCGCAGATCAGCAGCGTCAACAGCGCAGCCGGCCGCCACACCAGCCGCGGCTGCAGTGTGGCGAGGCTGACGGTCGCCACCAGAACGAGCAGCGCGAAGTTGTATTTGGCGAGCACACCCAAACCGAACAGCAGACCGAGCAGCGCGTACTGCGCGAGACTTTGACGGCCGTTCAACAGGGCGAGCAACGCCCAGAGCGTGGCGGCGGAGAGGGTCGTCACCAACACCGAGTTGGTCAGATCACGCTGCGACTCCCAGCCGATCTGCGGCAGCAGAATCAGCGACAGCGCAGCCAGACCGGCGCGCTCAACGCTGAGGCCGGCGCTTCTACCGATGCCATAACAGCACGCATAGGAGAGGAACAGCAGCAGGTTTTTCAGCAGTGCGAGTGCGGCGGCGCCCTCCCCAAACAGCCGCAGCAGCGGTATCTGCAGCCAGGTATAGAGCGGCGGACTGGCGCTGTAACCGAGCTGCAACCGCTGGCCGAACAACAGCAACTCCGATTCGTCCAGTTCAAAACCGCTGCCCATATTGATGCGCAGCAGCCACTGCAGCAGAAAGTAGCCCGCCAGCAGCAACAGCGGTCCGGAGGGGCGGGAGAAGCCGCGGAACAACCAATCGGTCACCGATTGCTGCCCTCACTGCCGGCGTCATTGGGCAATGCCGGGCTGATCTCCGCCAGCGCCTGTTGGCCGGCGGAACGCAGCAGACGGCGCGCAAGGAGTCCCAGGCTGATGAACAGCACCGCACCGACCATCAGATACTTCAGCGTAGCGGCCAGCTCCCCCTGCACCAGCCCGGCGCCGATCAGCGCGGTCGGGATCGCCGCAGGCAGAAAGCCGATCAGGCTGCCGACCAGAAAGTCGCGGGTGCGCACCGTGGTCAGGCCGAGCAGTACGTTGATGAAGAAGCTGCTCAGCGGCAGCTGCCGGCAGAGCAGCACCGGTACTATGCCCGGTCGCGACAGCAGTCCGGTGAATTTGCGCAGTTTCGGCCAACGCGCCAGGCCCGCCTCGCGTCCACCCCAGCGCACGGCGATAAACGTTGCATAGACACCCAGCAGCGATCCGAGCAAAGTGCAGCTCAACCCCAGCCAGATACCAAACATCGCCGCCGCGACGCCGGTCATCAGCAGCCGGGGGACACCGATCGCGACCAGCACCGCGGTGGCCAGCCCGAACCCGACCGGACCATACCATCCCAGCCGTGCCGTTAATTGACCGAGGCGGTCGATCCAGCCGGGCAGATCCTGATAGGGCAGCAGATAGATGAGGTAGGCGCCCAAGAGCAGCAGCGCACCCAGTAACGCCCTGCCCAGGTATCTCCGGCTCATAACGGAGCGGATCGCCCCGCCGCCGGGTCGGTCCGCTCCGCGATCTCATAACGGATCATTCTGGACTTCATCCAGCGCACTGCCAGCAGATCGTAGAACGAAGCAAACAGGCGGTTCCAGACGCCGTAGTGGGTGCTGCCGTGGATGCGCGGATTGGTGGCGATCGGAATTTCGATGACGCTGTACCCCTCCATCTTGAACAGTGTCGGGAGGAAGCGGTGCATGCCGTTGAAGAACTTCAGATTGCCGATACAGTCGCGGTGGAAGGCGCGGTAGCCGCAGCCGGCGTCGCTGATCTGTTCGTCGGAAAGCCAGTTGCGCACCCGGTTGGCGATGCGCGAGGAGATGATGCGGATGATATTGTCGCCTTCGCCGCGCGAGGCGACCCGGCTGCCGCAGACACAGTCGGCTCGGTTCAGCGCCTCGATAAACTTCGGCAGATCCGCCGGATCGTTCTGCAGGTCGGCATCCATGGTCACGATGAAGCGTCCGCGGGCGATCTGCATGCCGGCCCAGCTGGCCGCGGACTGCCCCCGGTTGTGCCGCATGCGCTGCCCGACCACGCACGGATTCGCGGCCGCCAGCCGCTTGAGTACCTGCCAGGTTCCGTCCTGGCTGCGATCGTCGGTGAAGATCACTTCGTAGGCGACCGCCAGCGGTGTCAGCACCTGGTCGATCGCCTCCGCCAGCGGCGGCAGATTGCCCTCTTCGTTGTGGCAGGGAATGACAATGCTCAGCTCCGGGTCGTTCATCTCACCATCAATCCTTAAACATCAAAACCAGCATTGCAAACCGCCGCGGCTCAGCCTGGACCAGCACCGGGACCGCCGCATAAAAAGAGGGCACTTTAAAACCGATCCGCTCCCGCTACAAGCGCGGCGGCCCGGAGCACTCCGGCCCGCTTCAGAAGCTGTAACTGTAGCCGGCAAAAACACGGTCGTTGTCGCCGATATCAAACACCGGGGGCACATCCCCGCTGTCGTAAAAAATCACGCCAATGGTCAAAATCTGCGCCTCGGCCAGTTCGTAGTCGCCGCTCAGCCGCACGAAGCCGCCCTCGTCGAGCGCGGCGCCGTAGAGCGTTGCGACGCCGGTCAGCTTGAGGCGGGCGTGCAGAAACTCGCCCTGATAGCGGAAAGCCGTCTGCCACTGGCGCTCGGCGTAACCGGCTGCCGCCAGATTTTCATTAAAGCCGGAGAGGCGGCGGAGCGCCCGCTCCGCGGAGAGGGTGGTATCATCAAATCCGGTGTACTCAACACCGAGCAACAGGTCGGTCCGGTCGCGCTTGAGCCCGGGCAGCCCGCTGAATTCCAGTCCGCTCAGATAGGCCAACTCGCCCTTCAGCAGCCAATTGCCGAGCGCGACATTGGCCGCGCTGCCGGCCATCGTGATGCGACTGTGGCGCAGCTCCGGAGCGCCGCCATTGGCCGATAGATGGCCCTGATCACGGTACACGTCGGCCCAGTAGAACGCCAGGTCCCAGCCGGAGAAGATACCGTTGGCGGCCAGGGCGTACTGCATATGTTCAACGCCATCCGCCGGCGTCTGTTCCGGCGGCGCGGGCGCGGCGCCCTGGTAGAAGTCGGAGCCGAAGGGCGGCAGCTTGCTGAAACGCACCTCGGGCAGCGCGATCAGGCTGAAGCCCCAGTCGCCGCTGAAGTAGTCCAGTTTGGCCATGCCGACCGGCAGGCGCAGATCCTCGATATCGACGATGCCCGGTTCGCGCAGATCCAGCGGATTGAGCAGATCGGTCACACGCAGATTGTCGGATTTGCCCCAGACCAGAATCTGCCGCCCCAGCTTGAGATCGAACGCGGGTGCCGGACTCCCCTGCAGATAAGCCTCGCCGACCTCCACTTCGCTCTCGCTCTCATCCAGCAACTGCGCCCGGTAGTCGTCGCGGCCGTTGATCCGGTAGACCGCATCGTACTCTCCGCCGACCTCCAGGTGCAGCCGCCAGCCGGGCGTGATCGCCCCCTCCAGTTCAAGGTCGAGGCCGGTGCGCAGACGCGACAGGCCTCGGAAGTCGGTCTGTCCGGGTGCCGGACGCTGGTGGGCAAAGTTGTAGGCAGTGGAAAAATCGAGCTCACCGGAGAGCTGCCAGGCGCCGGCGGAGTGCAACGCCGCATCGAGGGGCTGCGTCTCCGTGTCTGCGGCCTGTGTTTCTTCGAAACCCTGCAGCACATCGTCCAAAGCGGAAGGGACAGACCCGGTGGGTTGCTCCTCCCCGAATCCTTCCAGCACCTCGTCGAGCGGCATCGCTTCCTCAGCTTTCATCTGTGACAGCGGCAGCCAACAGAGCAGTAGCAGCAAAATAAATGGCTTCAGGCTCGCACGGCAGACACTTAACCTGAAACAACCATCATCATCCCGGCGCAGGCCGGGATCCACATCCACCCAGGGCGGGCGCCGCCCTGGATTCCGGCCTGCGCCGGAATGACGAATTGAGTGACAGAACAGGAGTTTCAACTTAAGCAAGTCCCAACGGCGACTACAGCCCCTTCTCCAGCCGCCGCACAGAGAACATCTCCGCCGACAGCGCCTGATTGTAGCGGGTATTCTGAAAATCCAGTTCGGTCTGGTGCAGCGTACTTTTGCCCTTCTTGGTGGTCATGCTCATGTGCGTAATGGTCCAGATCCCGTCGATCCTCTCCAGCCCCGGCACATCCTGGTACTTGAGGCGATCGCCGTCCAGGGTCCAGTGCACCGCACGCACCACGACGAAGCTCTCCTGGTCGACGAACACCAGCGACTTCTTATAGCCGGTCTCCTCCATCTCCTCCCGGTCTTTCGGCAGCGCCTCGATCAGCCAGGCTTTGCGGCCGCGCACCTCGTCCTCTTTGAGCAGGCGGAAGTCGTAGGCGTTGAGGTTGCGTCTGGTCATATCCGAATAGTTGAAATCCGAACCCATGAAGGCGCCGCTCTTATCGCTGGAGGCAATGCGCTTGGACTTGCTCAGCGCCGGCAGATAGAGCCACTGATCGTCGTCCTGTTCGGGGTCGTCGTAGTCATAGGTGAGGAAACCGGTATCCTTCACGTCCGCGGGCGCCAGAAAGAACATGATGCGCTGCCGATCCTCGCCCTTGTCCTTGTTGAACGAGCGGATACGGCGCTGACGCTGGTTGCCGCTCCTGTCGATCAGCGTCATGGTCAGATCGGCGCTGCTGTTGTCGCCGTCGTCACGGTCGTTGACCTGCTGCATGATCTGGCGCGCATCCGGCGCGGCAGATAGCGAGCAGGGAAGCCAAAGGGTCAGCAGCCCGAACAGCAGCAGTTTGGTAATCTTGTCGTGCATGAATAAACTCCGTCAGTAGTCGCTGTCGTCGGCAATCAGGTGCGACCGGTGCAGCTGCGCCATCAATGCCGGCGCCAGGAACAGATCGGCCAGCAGCGCCATGATGAGGGCAAATCCGGTGAGCAGGCCGAAATTGAAAAGATTGCTCAGCGTGGCGAACATATAGAGAAAAAAACCGCAGGAGAGCACCACGGTGGTGACCAGCATCGCGCGGCCGGTGGTCAGCAGCGTGCTGCGCACCGCTTCACGCACGTCGCCGGTTTCGTGGTGGTAGCGGCGGTAGTTATGCATAAAATGGATAGTGTCGTCCACCGCCAGACCGATGGCGATGGAGCCGATCAGCATGGTGAACAGATCGATGGGGATGCCGAACCAGCCCATCAGACCCAACGTCAGTACGATCGGCGTCAGGTTGGGAATCATGCTGACCAGACCGATGCGGATATCCCCGATCAGCAGAATCATCATAAAAGTGATAACCAGGATCGCGATCAGATAACTCTGCTTCATGCTCTCGATGGTGGCCGACATGGTGCGCCCCAACAGCGCCACCATGCCGGTCACGGAGATCTCCCGGTCGGCGCCGAGTGTGTGCGCAAAACGCTGTTTCAGATCCTCCATGAAAGGTCGGTAGAGCATACTGTCGACCCAGGGCATCTTGATGGTAAAGCGGGTCTGGCGGAACTGGCTGTCGACAAAATCCTCCAGGTCGTCGGAGCCGCTGTTTTCGAACAGCAGAAACTCCTGAGCGATCAGGTCGCGCTGATCCGGGATGCGGTAGTGGCTCGACCGGTTTTCATTCAGCGCCTGGTTGATCTCCTTCAGCACGTCGGCCAGCGACAGCGTCTTGCCGACGTAGAGCTCGCCCTGGTCGATGGCTGCGATCTCCGCTCCCAGATGCTCCAGACCCTGCATAAAGGCCGGTTGATAGAGGCCGTTCTCCTGCCCGGTATCGACCACCACCTCGACCGTGCTGGCGCCGCGCATATGGTCGTTGACGAAATCGGTGGCCACCCGGGTCGGGTCGCTGCGCGGCAGCCATTCAAAAGGCTTATGGGAGAATTTGACCTGCAGTGCACCCCCTATGCCGACCAGCAGCACCAGCAGACTGGCCAGCAGCACCGTCCGGGAGTTGCCGGTCGCGATATCGGCAATCGCCACCATCAGCCGGTCAAAGCGGAGGTGCCGTTTCCGGGCCCCATCTCCATGCTCCATTTTGAGCGGCACCACCGAAAGCAGTGCCGGCAGCAGCACCAGCGTAAAGATCAGTGAGATGAGCACACCCGCCGCCGCGACTATACCCAGGTCGCTCACCGGCGCCACCTCCGCCCCGGCGAAAGAGGCCAGACCGGCGGCGGTGGTCAACGAGGTCATCACGATCGCCAGTCCGGAGTGGCCGAGCGCATAGACAATGCCCCGCCGCTTCGCCTCGCTCGGCTCCAGCCGGGAGCCGCCCTCCTGCTGTTGCAGCTGCAGCCGGCGATAGAACACTGCGAGCAGGTGCACCGAGGCGCCCACCCCTACCGCCAGCAGAAATGAGGGCATGATCTGCGTCGGCAGCTTGAACGGCACTCCGGCGAGCGCCATCAGCCCCAACGTCGAGAGCAGCGAAAGCATGACGATTGCCACCGGCAGCAGCACGCCGGAAACCCGCCGGAACAACAGATAGAGCAGCAGCGATATGGTGGCCAGAGAGAGCAGCATGAAGCGCTTCATATTGGTCATCATGCTGCGCTTCAGCACATCCGCGACCACCGGAGAACCGGCCAGATAGATACGGAAATCCTCGCTATGGAAACCGGCTGCGATATCACGCACCACATTGACCACTTCGCTGTTCTGCTCATCGCTCAACGGTACACGCCCGGCCGACGGCTCCGCCGTTTCGGGTTGTCCGGGATCCTCGAAGCCTGCCAATACATCTTCCACCTTGGTGCTGCCGGGATAGGCGTCGGTCTTGATCACAATCGTGGTAATGGTGGCGTCATCGGAGATCAACATGTTCCGGTAGAGCGGGTTGGCCAAGGCGCGCGCCTTCACCTCGACGCGGGCAGCTTCGGTATCCGGCCAGTTCTCGAGCAGGTCCTCGACGATCAGTTCGCCCTCCGCCCCGCGCGTGTTGCGTGCATTGATCAGGCTGGTGATATCGTCAAGGTACGGTGTTTGTTCCCGCAGCGTCTGGTGCAGCCGCTCAAGTTTTTCGAGCACCTCCGGACGGAACAGATCGGCCGTCTTGATGGTGAGCAGAATCAGCTCGTCGCGACCGTACTGTTCGCGAAACCGGTCGTAGGCGATCAGCGTGGGATCGTCGGCGTGCAGGAAACCCTCTGTCGAGGTATCCATTTTCAAGCCAGGTATACGTGATGCCAAACCCACAATCAGGCAGAGCATCAACAGCAGCGCCAGCCAGTGGCGCCGGTAGATCAGATCCCCAAACCATTCGAAACCGGCTTCGGCACGTCTGCGCAATGCGGTAGGCATGATCGATCTCTCCAACGCTTCCTGTTCAAATACGAATGCCGCTCAACACCAGATCGGCCATCTGCTCCGCCAGCTCTGCGCTGGACATAAACAGGTCCTCTTGCGCCAGACTCGGATTGAGTTTAACCACGCGCCTGCGTATCGGTTCGTTGGCCGAGTAGAGTATCAATGTGCCGACAATCATCATATGCACCAGAAAACTGTTCACCTGCCGCAGCTCACCCGCTGCCACTCCCTCATCCAACGCCTCACCCAGCACTCCCAGCAGCCGGCTCATCTGCAGCAGCGCGGCATCCGGCAGATTGCTGCCGCCGGAAGCGACCTCGCGCAGCATGATCGGGGCGGTAAAACGTAAATTGCCGGCATTGCGTGCAAGAATCCCGATAAAGCAGCGCACCTTCTCTTCGCAGCTGCCCGCTGCGGCTACCGCTTCGGCCACCTCGTCCGCAGCACGTTTCAGCAGCCGCTCCAGCACCCGGTGATAGAGCGTCTCCTTGTCACCGATCTGGTAGTAGAGCGTCGCTTTGTTGACCTGCGCGGCCTGTGCGAGCTCCGTCACGCGAACCCCGTCATACCCCTTTTCCGCGAAAATCCGGGTAACCGCATCAAGAATTCCCTCTGCGGTTGGCGAATAATTGGATTCCATTGGCATTGATAATTATTTCAACCATATGGTTAAACCGTATGGTTGAATTATTCACCGCCGCTACCCGTCCGTCAACGCGGTGGCGTCGTTAGGCATGGTAATTTCGGGAAAAACCAAGCAGAATCGACCTCGATACCTCAGTCGGCGTATGACTGGTTGCGACAATAACGATCCAAAATAATAGGGAAAAGGTATGCCAGAAAAATCGAAAGCTCCCGTCCCGTTGCATGAGGGCCAAACCGCCAGCGAAGCTGCAGCGGCCATCTTCAAACACCACTTCGAATACCTTCTCGAATGGGAGGAGAGCGCAAAAAACTGGGACGACATAGAGGGCGTCCACCAGGTTAGGGTGTCCTTCAGAAAGATGCGCTCCGCTTTTTCGCTGTTCCGGGACGCCATTCCAAAGGCAGCCAGCAAACTCTGGAACGAGGAGATTCGCTGGATTGCCGGTGAGATGGGCCTGGCGCGGGATCTCGATGTTTTTATCGACGAGGGTCTGGGTACCATCCGCGGAAAACTGCCGTACAGCGGCGAGCAGAAGCTGGTTGCACTGGCGATGGAGGCGCGCGCCAGGACCTACCAGGAGCAGGTGCGTCCGATGCTGGAGAGCGAGCGTTACGCGATTTTCAAGTCCGGTTTCGAGCCCTGGTACCAAGCGCGGGCATGGGAGAACGCCGAACTCAACAAGAAACAGCATGCCAATCTGCAAATGAAACTGGGTAAGTATTCACGCAAAGTGCTGGATAAACAGGAGCGCCGGGTACTCGCATTGGGCAGCAATATCGACAGAAGCGACGCGCAGGAGATGCACAGACTTCGCATCGAGTGCAAAAAGCTCAGGTACGCTGCCGATTTTTTCAAGCCGCTCTACTCCGGCGTCGGCGATTTTATCGCACACATGAAGGGGCTGCAGGATATTCTCGGCGTTATGAACGATATCTCCGTGATGCATAAACTGCTGAGTACGATACTGGCCGATACCAACGATCACGAAGCGTTGGAGTACGCCGGCGCGATCGTCGGCTGGCGCACCTGCGAATTTTACCACCAGCTGGACAACTTCGACCGTTATTGGGACGAGTTCACCGAGGCTACCCATCCCTGGTGGAAGAAGAACGCCGGGTAACAATCTGATGATTTGTAAGGCGGTAGGGCGCCCCTGTTCCGCTCAATCCGGATTGCGATAGCAGATCGACGTGATAACGAAATCCCGCCGGCCGCTGGGTGTCTCCACCGACACCTCCTCGTCCAGTCTGCGCTTCAACAGCGCCCTGGCGACCGGCGAGTCGATGCTGATCCACCCTTTTTTCGGATCGAACTCGTCGGCTCCGACAATGCGGTAGACCTGTTCATCACCAACCTCATCCTCCAGCGTGATCCAGGCACCGAAGAATACCAGTGCCGGATCTGCAGGCTGGCTGCTCACCACCTTCAGCGCGGGCAGCCGCTTCTGCAGATAGCGGATCCGGTAGTCCATCTCCCTGAGCTGTTTTTTACGATAGATGTACTCTGCATTTTCCGAACGGTCACCCTCCGCCGCCGCTGCCGACAGCGCCTGCACCACCTCACGCCGGCGCACCCAGAGATCCCGCGCCTCCTGCTCAAGAGCAGCGAACCCGGCTTCGGTGATGTAGGGGGATTTTGCCGGCTGCGGCGGTCGGTAACGCACCATCATTGATCCCGGGCGTTAATCCGACTTGAGAAAAGTCTGCCTGCCGAGCCAGGCGGCAAACAGCGTTCTCGGTTCGTCCACGCCCCGATGAATGTAGTAGAGCGTATACTCGTTGTGCAGGTTGGCGCTCAACAGGCGGTGATCTGGGACGGTGCCGCAGAACAGTATCTCGTCGCCCAGATGCAGTTTGGTGTCGTCCTCCGGCAGCATAATCAGCGCTTCCCCGCGCCGCAGCACCAGCGCCAGCACCTTGAGCCGCCGCGTCCGTTCCATCGGTGTGCGCTGGATATCCCCGAGGGTCGGCGCTATCCCCTTCTCCGTCATTGCCCGCACGGCGCAATCGGACCCATCGAGCGACTCAATCCAGAGATGGATCTTTTCGCGCCCAAGAATGCCTTGGGTACGCGCCACCAGCCGCGGCACCTCCTCCGCCCCCTCGTCGCGCAGATAGCGGCGTAGATTGAGAATGGTTGGCACTGTCAACATCTGCAGAATCTGGCGTGCGGTGACCAGGCTCGGCTGCATGATGAGATTGGCGTTGACTGCGCTGAACGCGAGTTCGTTCTCATGATGGTTCTGCCGCACCACCAAAAAGACATCGACCTTGAGCTTGCGCGCACTGAGCAGAATGCCGAGGTTGTCCTCGTCGCTGTCGGTTCCAGCAACCACCCCCACCGCCTCTCCGATACCCGCCTCATCCAGCGCCCTGGTATCGGCGCGGCCGATCACCACCGGCAGATCGGGATCTATCGACTCGGCGCCGGGATCGACGATAACCGTCGGTATGCCGCGCTCCGCCAATGCATCGCGTAGCGCCCGACCCATGCGCCCAAACCCGCACAGAATCCATTTGCCCACCGGCGGCGATACGCACACCTCCAGGTTGAAATCCAGCGCACCGATCAGCCGCTGCATCCAGCTGAACAGCGGCGGGTTGAAAATCGCGGTGCACATCTGCCGGGAGAAAACGGCGTACGGATCCACCACCTCGACACCGCCGACCGCCTCCATGTACTCACGCGTCTGGTTGCAGGTCGAGCGGCAGATGATCTTCAGCCGGGGATTGAGCGAACGCGCCATCACCGCAATTTTCAGGTTGGTCTCGTCGCTGCGGGTCAGCGCCACCAGTCCCTGGCAGTTTTCCCTGGTGATGCCGGCGTCGAGCAAGTGCTTGGGCACACTCGCGTCGCCGCACAGGCCATACATTTTCACCCGGTAGTCGCGCAGCTTCAGTGCCTTGATGCGCTCCTCATTGATATCGATCACCGCCGCCTTGCGGTAATTGTCGCTGAGCCCGCGCGCCAGCAGGCTGCCGGTGTCGCCGAAACCGCAAATCACCACAAACGGCTGCGTAATGGCGCGCACCTGACGCGCAAACCGCCGCTCCGACACAGCGGTTACCAGTTGCGGATGCTGCACCAGGCGGATGAATGAACCGATGGCGTAGAGCCAGGCGACCACGCCGGTATAGATACAGACCGCCGCCCACAGCCGCTGCGGCTCGCTGAACTCGGCGGGCACTTCGCCGAAGCCGGTCGTGGTGGCGGTGAAGGTAAAAAAATAGAAGGAGTGGAACAGATTCATACTGCTGTCGTTCACACCCGGCATCAGCGACATGCCGGTTATACCCAGCGCGTAGGTAGCCAGCAGTACCAGGAAAGGGGTGCGCATATACTGCAGCACAACTGCAGTGACACGATCCAGTTCCGATGTGGCCGGCATGTTGCTGCGCCTTGCCGGATCAGCGCCGCGCCATCAAGGTGTCGGCAACAAGCATCAGCACCGAGACGATGTTGGCGACCAGGGCACCGGATGCCAGCGAGATGATCGTCACCATCTGCTCCTGGCTGGGCGGTGTGGTCATGCCGCCTTCGCCGACCGCCCAGGTGGTGGTGGCAATGATCAGCTGCAGATTGGCCACCAGGCTGGCGGAGAGAAATATCGCCCCGATTTGCGAGCGGTCGCCGATCTTCAGCAGCGTCGTCACCATGCTCACCAGCAGGGCGAAAAAGAGCAGCCAGACGCTGTGGTGGCCGGGGTTGGAGATTTCACCCATGACGAAGCCGACATTGAGCGTAAGCGCCAGGATGATAAAGAAACCGAAGATGACCTTTTCCAGATTCATGCAGCCAAGAATA
Organism: Chromatiaceae bacterium; assembly: GCA_024235255.1. Lineage (GTDB taxonomy): Bacteria > Pseudomonadota > Gammaproteobacteria > Chromatiales > Chromatiaceae > HKST-UBA178. Next base: position 1,038,375 of record JACKMT010000002.1, on the reverse strand, counting down.
GGAAAAAAAGTGTCAGAGTTCCAGCACGCCGCGCGGCTGCTCAGGCAGGCGGCAATTCAGTGCGCGCCGGTGCTTTGGTGCACTGCCTGCAGCACCTGCTTGAGCTCGCTCAGGATCATTGCCGTTGCACCCCAGACCACATGACCGGCCACGTCAAAGTAAGGGGATTCGATGACTACCCCGCTGCTCAACCTCACTTTCCCCCGCTTTACCGCAGCATCGTTCAGCAGCCAACCGATAGAGAGCTCGATTATCTCTGCCACCTCCAGTGGATCCGGTTTGTAGTCGGGATGGTCCAGGGCGTACGCAACAAATGTCTGCACCAGGTAGTTGCTCGGGGGAATAAACAGATCGCTGAGCTTACCGATCAGGTTGCGATGGTCGACGTTGACGCCGATCTCCTCCCCGAATTCACGCAGCGCCGCCTGCAGGTGGCTTTCGCCCGGCTCGAGCCGGCCACCGGGTATGCCCACCTGCCCGCTGTGGGTCCCGTCATAGTCGGGGCGCTTCATCAACACGACGCACCAATCGTCCGGTTTCGGAAAAAAATAGAGCAGCACCGCGCTTTGGCGCACTTCGGGTGCGGCCGCCAACGCCTCGCGCATACGCGGACGCTTCATCGGTGCCATGCGAAACTGTGCGTCTTCACCGGGCAACTGCCGCTGCAGCTGGTCGCGTAATCTTTCGATAAAATTGATCATCTCCGACCTGAATGGTACTGACTTAGCATCTCTCCGGAAACTCTTTCTTGCATCACCTGTCCTAGACCGGGACCAGGCGCGTCAGCGCACGGCCCAGGCCAAGCCGCACCGCTGTGCCCACGGCGTTCGGTAAGGTGCCCAATCCGGCTGGAGCGGGTTAACATATCAGGTACAAGGATCCACGCGGATCGGCAGCATGTGAGGAACAGTATGAGTGAACGCGAGAAGTTGATTACAGAACGCCTGACTGCGGCTTTCAGCCCGGTGTTGCTGGAGCTGGTGGACGAATCCCACAAGCACGCTGGCCACCCCGGTGCCCGCGCCGGCGGTGGCCACTTCGTAGTGACCGTCGTGAGCGATGCCTTTGCCGGAAAAACCCCGCTTCAACGTCATCGCATGGTGTATGACGCACTGGGGGATCTGATGAAAACCGAGATTCACGCACTCAGCATCTCGGCGCGCGCACCCGCTACTGATTAACCGGCAAACAGCTTGCCCAGCAGCAACGGCAGCGCTGTCTCGACCCGGTAAATGCGTGCACCGAGTGAAAATGGCCGGCAACCGGCCGACCCTAGCTTCTCCACCTCGTAGGGGATGAACCCCCCTTCCGGCCCGATGCACAACAGTGCCGGTTCGGTTATCGGCAGTGCCAGCGCCAGCTCACTCAATGCGGCAGCCTGCGGGTGGGCCAACAGGCACGGTCCAGGCTGCATCAGCCCAGGCAGTTCGTCCTCCACAAAGGGCTTGAAACGGCGGCGCAGATGAACTTCCGGCAGCATCGTGTCGCGTGCCTGCTCCAGACCCAGCAGCAGGTTATTGCGTATCCGCGCCGGCTGCAGCCAGGGAGTTTGCCAGTAGCTCTTCTCGACCCGCGCCGAATTGATCAGGTAGAGTTGCTTCACACCCAGCTCGGCAACCATTGTAAAACAGCGTTGCAGCATTTTCGGGCGCGGCAGTGCCAGAATCAGTGTGACCGGCAGCGCGGCCGGCGGCGGTTCGCTGAGCGCCAGCGACAGTGTCACCTCGCGCTCGGTTAAGCGCTCGACAACCGCGCTGCCGATGGCGCCCTGCAGCAGACCTACCCGCAGCACATCGCCCGTTCCGGCACGATGCACCTGCTGAATGTGGCTCAATCTGCGGTCGGATAGAACCACAAGGTCAGGTGCCACAAAGTCTTCCTCGAACAGCAGTATCAGATTCATCGCGCCACTCACGTTGCTTTCCACCCCGGCTGGCGATAGTGTACCGCTAACAGTGAAACCATCGATCTCTCTCATTGGCGCAGGTGCGGCCGGCACTGCTTTGCTGCTCGCCTTGAGCCGTAAAGGCTATCCGGTCGCGGCGATCAGCAGCCGCACCTCGGAATCCGCCCGCCGTTGCGCCGAACTGGTCGGCACACACAGCTTCTCGACTGACAATTCTGCCGCCAGCGCCGCCGGCGACATCGTCTTCATTGCCACGCCGGACAGCTTGATCCGGCCAGTAAGCGAGGAGATATCCGGAAACGGCGGTTTTCACCGGGGCCAACTGGTCCTGCACCTGAGCGGCGCCCTCACTTCCGACACATTGACGGACGCAGCCGATCTGGGGGCCGACATTTGCGCGATGCACCCGATTCAGACGCTCGCCGAACCGCTTGAGGGCGCCCGCCTGCTGGAGTCCGCCTGGTACTGCCTGGAGGGCCCGACGCCGGGATTAGAACAGGCCAGGCGACTTACGCAATCCCTCTCCGGGCGGATACTGACTGTCGCCAAAACGGACAAAGCGCTCTATCATGCGGCGCTTTGCGTGGCTTCGAACTATCTGGTGGTATTGGAGAAACTGGCGGTGGAGATGTTGGTTGAGGCAGGCGTCGAGCCAGTCGCGGCGCTGCCGGCGCTGATGCCGCTGATCAGGGGAGCCGCGGACAATCTGGCCCAGTGCGGTCTGCCCACTGCGCTGACCGGACCGATCAGCCGGGGTGACACGGCAACAGTAGCACAGCATTTGCGCGTGATTGACGACAAGTGTCCCGGCTATCTCCCCCTCTACAAGGACCTTGGACGGCAGGCGCTGCGCATTGCCGAGGACAAGGGGAACATGGCGCCTGGCAGTGCGGCACTGCTGGAAGCACTGCTGAAGGCAGGCAGCTGAGTGTCAAAGATAATCAGGTATCGCAATGACAGTGGCCAACCGAGACGCTGCTGCCCACAATCGAAGCAAACAACTACTCCCGCAATGTGATAATGCGTTAGGATTGCAGAGACGCGCCTTAAATCGGCCCTCTCTTCGAAGAGGTTTTGTGCTGCACCCTTAAATTGCGGAAGCTTAAACTGGGTGTATTTGGATAGACGCTTAAGTGATTAATATCCTGATATCTTACAACAGGAAGACAGATGAAGCGCTTCTTCAAGAGCGGTAAATTACTCCTTGTTTGGCTTGTCATCTCCTTTGGCCTGTCTGATGTCAGCCTGGGGGAAGGCGGGCCTATCAGGATCGGATTCGTAGGCGATTTCTCCGCTGTGTCCAAAGCGTACACCGACAATGCCTATAAAGCTGCACAACAGGCAGTGGCGGAATTCAACGCCGAAGGTGGAGTAATTGGCAGGACCGTGGAATTAATCCGTCGGGACGGGGGTAATGATCCAGACCGGCACTATCGGCATGTCACTGAGCTGGTACGCAATGAGGGAGTGGTGGCGGTATTCGGCGGTGCCGCAAGTCCAAATGTTTTAAAGGCTTCGGCAGCAAGCCGGGAGCTGAAGGTACCCTATCTTGTTTCAATCGGTAACTCACAATCGATCGTGGTGGAAAACGGGCATCCGTTTGTTTTCATGTTCGAACCCAATTCACATATGGAGTCGCTTGGTTTCAGCATTTTTGCCACATTGATGCCTTGGAAACGCTATGCCTGGATCGGCCCGGACTATGTATGGGGACACGATGTACTGGGTTTCTTCAAGCAGTATTTCGACGATATCGATGCGCCTATCGAATGGGCCACGGAGGTCTGGCATCCCCTAGGGGCCACAGAGTACGGGGATGCGATCAAGCGTATTATTGAATCCAAGCCGGATGCCCTGGTTGTCGCCACCTGGGGGGAGGATCTGAGGCACTTCATGCGCGCAGCTGAATCTCTCAAGTTGTTTGACAATATGGCTGCATTCGGCTGGTTTTCCACCTTATCGGAAAAGTCGGAACGAATCTTTCCCGAAGGCATCTGGAAGATTTCCCGCGGCCCGTTCAACTATCTGGCCGCAAAATATCCCCTGACCCGCGCGTTTGTTGAAAAATTTCACGACTTATACGCTACCTACCCTCTCGGATTCACCGTTGCCTGCTACGACTCGCTGCTGGCCTGGCGGCGGGCGGTTATTGAAAGCGGTTCCGCCGAACCGGCCGAAGTGGCCAAAACCCTCAAGGGAATGAAATTTACCGGGTTAAGGGGGGAGAGCTACATCCGCGCAATCGATGGACAGATGAACAGCCCGGCTTACTTTGGCCGCCTGATATACAGCTCCGACTACCCGATTGGCGTCATTGATCCGGTGATCGAGATTCCGGCAAACAAGATTTGGCTGACGGAAAAAGAGGTGGAGTCAAGGCGTTCACAACAAAATACCAAATCCGATAATAACTGATCGCTGCTACCTGAGTGAACGCAAATAAAAAACTGATCCTGATTGTCGCTCTGGGGGTTTGTGCGGGCCTGTTGAGTTTTGTGATCAGTCAATATTTCTCCAGAAAAAATCAGGAGAATCAACAACTGCTCTCCCGGGTTCAGCGACTAGCGCCTACGATCGAACAGATTCGCCTTTACAGCAGGAACTTTATTCAAAACGGAGATGATGAGAACTGGCGCAGGATCACAGAAACCCTGGAGTCTATTAATTTTGACTTGGGATTGTCGCCCCACGCGGCGTACCCTTGGCAGCCGGAGATTAACGATCTGCAAACCGATCTGGCATCGTACATCCGGACTCTGATCCGGATCCGCAATCCTGCAGTGCAGTTGAACGCGGAAATAAAAAACTTGAAAAACATCAGCCTCTCTTTTTCGACCGAGGTAGATGAGCGCATCATCGAACCCTACCGGAGAGAGGAGGCGCTGCAAATCTACCAGGGAAAACTGATCGATCCATTTAAAATCAGAATCAGAGAGACTGCCTTTGATGTGGTCGCCCTGCATCTGCAACAACAGCTGATTCTATTTGAACTGATCGTGGACTGGGACCTCCCTGGATACCAGCGAAAAAAAAAGAGTATAGCCGAGGCGCTGGAGAGACATAAGAAACAACTGCACTATTTGAAAATCCTTATGACCGGTCAATCGGACATCGACGATACCATCGACTCCCTGGATCAAAAACTGGAGCGACTGGTGCAGTATGAAAAGGCCATTCTCAAGCATTTTGCAATACTCACTGAACTGAATGTCATCCTGGTCAGCACAAGTGAAAGGCTGCTCAATACCAGCGAAATACTGACCGCCAAGATCATCTCCGACATATCCTACGACAACAAACTCAATCAGACCTCAAGCTGGTTCTTACTGGTCACCATTTTAGGCGGGCTGACTATTCTGGGAGCTATGCTTGCCCGGGATATCATCCGGTTTGTTGAGAATCTCGAGATCAGCCGGGCGAAGTTGAGTCTCAGCGAAAACAATCTTAAAGTGACGCTGGACTCGATCGGTGATGCGGTCATCGCCACCGACAATCAGGGTGTGATCACCCGCATGAATCCTTCGGCCGAGATGCTTACCGGCTGGCCCTTCTCCGCCGCCGCCGGCAAAAAACTGCCCGAAGTGTTCCGAATCATCAACGCGCAAACCCGCCAAAAGGTCGCTGATCCGGCAGAAAAGGTGATCGCCACGGGTAAAATTATCGGACTTGCCAACCACACGGTACTGATCTCTAGAGACGGCAGCGAGTACCAGATCGCCGACAGCGGAGCCCCCATTCGGAATGCGGATGGACAGACAATCGGCGTGGTACTGGTGTTCAGGGATGTTACCGAGAGCTATGCCCAGGAACAGAAATTGAGGGAGAATGAAACGCAGCTGAAAGAGATTACCGCCAATGTACCCGGTGTGGTGTACCAATTCGAGAGCACCCACGATCATATCTATTCCAATAGGTTCTTAAGCGACAGAGCATTTGAAATATTTGGATTGAACGCGGATCTTAAAACGTTTTTTTCCGCATTTTATGCCTGCATCCCGGACAACGAAAAAAATGACTACATGGCCTCGATCCGGGCGGCTGTAGATCAAGTTACCCCCTGGAACTATGAGGGCCGCTTTATCAAACCAAGTGGTGAAGAGATCTGGTTCTCTGGAAATGCCGCTCCCGTGGAAGAGAATGGGACTATTGCCTTTTACGGTGTGCTGATGGATATCTCCCAGCGCAAAAGATTGGAGGAATCCCTGCGTATCACTCAATTCAGCTTCGATATGGCAGCCGTAGGCATCTATCGGATCGGATCGGATGCGCGGATTCTGGATGCAAACGATCAAGCTGCGAGAAGCCTGGGCTATGCGAAAGCAGAGCTTTGCACCATGACTCTCTTCGATATAGATCCGTATAGCGACAAAGAAAACTGGAAGGATATATGGCAAAAGTTTCTCGATCGGAGAGCGATTATCACTGAACGGATGTACCGCAGGAAAGATGGCAGTGAATTTCCGGTGGAGGTCAGCTCCAACCTGCTCGAATTTGATGGAAATCAATACGCGATTGCGTTTGCGCAGGACATAACCGAGCGGAAAAAGTCGCTGGAAACACTGCGTCAACTGCGAAACTACCTATCCAACATTATTAATTCAATGCCCTCTGTGCTAGTGGGCGTGGACAGGGAGGGACGGGTAACCCAATGGAACAAGCAGGCTGAACTCGCGACCGGACTGACTTTTGAAAAAGCTCAATCGCAGCCGCTGGTCGGGATATTTCCCCGTTTGGGAGATCATATGGAGAGTATCAGAACGGCTATCAGCGAACGGGAAGTGATCAGTGAGTCCAAGATTCCGTATATGCAGCAGGGTGAATCCGGTTTTGAAGATATAACCATCTTCCCGCTGGTTGCCAATGGTGTGGAAGGCGCCGTGATACGCATGGACAATGTGACCGAACGGGTGCGTATCGAAGAGATGATGATTCAGAGCGAGAAGATGCTTTCGGTCGGCGGGCTAGCGGCCGGAATGGCCCATGAGATCAACAATCCTCTCGCCGGAATATTGCAAACAGCGGAGGTTTTGGCCAGCCGTCTTGGCCATAATCTGGATATCCCAGCCAGCAGAAAAGCAGCGGATGCAGCCGGTACGACCATGGAGGCTATTGAAAGCTTCATGGAACTACGTGGCATCCCGAGGATGCTGAAGGCCATCAGGGAATCGGGCAGCCGGGTTGCGGCAATCGTGGACAACATGCTCAGCTTTGCCCGTAAAAGCGATGCAACGGTCTCTTCCCACTCGCTTGAAGAGCTTATCGATAAAACCCTGGAACTGGCGGCAACCGACTATGATTTGAAAAAGAACTACGATTTTAAATTGATAGAAATCGATCGGGAGTATGCCGGCAACCTGCCTGCAATTCCGTGCGAAGCAGCCAAGATCCAGCAGGTGTTGCTCAATATTCTTAGAAACGGTGCCCAAGCCATGCAGCAGGGGGGAACGGAAAAACCCGGATTTGTCATCCGGACAAGGCTCGAACAGGAGCGGAATATGGCATGCATCGAAATCGAGGATAACGGACCGGGCATGGATAAAGTAATCAGTAAACGCGTATTTGAACCGTTTTTCACCACCAAGCCCATCGGTGTGGGAACCGGTTTGGGTTTAAGCGTCGCCTATTTCATTATCACTGAAAATCACGGAGGTGAGATGTCCGTTGAGACCACTCCGGGTCATGGCGCAAAATTCATTATAACTCTGCCGGTGAAACCAATGATTAAGTGAGTGAACTAAAAACCTGTTCTGACCGCATCTTATTCAGCTTGATTGTGTGCATCGTAAAAGTCCTGTAGCGCGATATTGTGAATTTCCCGGGTAACGCGAATGAACATTGATAATCATTCCATCAAAATACTGGTGATCGATGATGAGGCCTCAGTCCGTGAGAGCCTGCGCTACCAGTTGGAGGACCTCAACTACCAGGTACTGACAGCGGAAGACGGTCTTAAGGGTATACAAATGGCTGATCGAGAGCACCCGCAATTGGTGCTTACCGACTTACGTATGCCACAAAAGGACGGTCTGGAGGTGTTGCGTTATTGCCGGGAGGAGCTGCCCGATACACCGGTTATGGTGGTGTCCGGCGCAGGGCTTCTGGGCGATGCCGTGGAAGCTTTGCGATTAGGCGCCTACGACTACATTATCAAACCAGTGAACGATCCGCTGCTGCTGGAACGGGCGGTAGAGAACGCATTGGAGAAGATACGTCTGCAATTGGAGAATCGCGCCTATCAGGAGCACCTTGAAGAGCTGGTCGAAGAACGTACATATAAACTCGAACAGGCAAATCTTCATCTATCTCACATCAATATACGCCTGCGTGAAATCGTTAAAACCACCAGTGGCCTGACGGGCTGCAGCAACGTCGGCGTATTTGGCACCCGCATACTTGACGAATTCGCGCGACATATGGTGGCCACGGGCGGCAGCCTCTATTTGATCGAAGAGAAAGGCCTGCGCCTGCTGCATTCGATCGACCCGGGGCATGCATCTGCCTACCTGCCCTTTCCCCTACCCGATGGATCTGTTTTGCAGCAAGTCATCAATTCGGGAAAGCCGCTGCTGATCGAGGATATCAAGGAGCACCGCCAACTGACGCCCAGTGGTTGGTCGGGTTATCAAGATGGATCGGTACTAGTTTTTCCGATTCCCGATACCGACGGTGAATCGGTGGGTGTTTTGACCTTGCACAGCAAAGCCACTCCGCCCTTCATCGAACAGGACAAAGAGATTGGCGCTATTCTCGCTTCCTACAGTTGCGAAACGCTGCGCGCCGCCAAAGCATTTGAATCACTGCAAGCCAGCGAACGCCGCTATCGGACACTATTCGATAAAACCAATGATGCTATTTTCCTGGTCGAGTACTCCAGTGGCATCGTACGGGATGCCAATGCTGCGGCCGCTGAATTGGCCCAGCGCCCGCTGGATAAACTGCGCGGCATAGCACTCAACGAGCTCGTTCCGACAATTGACAAACTCGTTTCACAAAGTCAGCTATCGGTGGATCTGGGCATCGTCGATTTTCATCGCCCCGATTCCGGTATCCGTAAAGCGAGATTCGGTCTTGTATCGATGGACCAGGATACTCTAATTGCCCTGGCACGGGATGTGACCGAGGAGCAAGCCATGGAAAGGCAGTTCAGGAGAGCACAAAAAATGGATGCCATGGGCCAGCTTACCGGTGGAATTGCCCATGATTTTAATAATCTACTGGGTGTTATCATCGGAAATATCAATCTGTTGTCCACTCGCATTCAAGACAGCGGCAAACCGAGCAAAGAGATTGCGGCTATTGAAAAAGCCACGCAACGGGCATCAGATCTGGTCAAACAGCTCTTGGGTTTTTCCCGCCGCCAGGCCTCCGAGCCGGAAGTTACCGATATTAACCGCGTGATCATCGACATGCGGGAGTTGATCGTGCGCTCGATGACCCCTGAAGTGAAGGTGAAGCTCCTGTTGGCCGACGATGTGTGGATGAGTCTGCTGGACAAGGGAGATCTTGAAGATGCCCTGCTCAACCTCGTTATAAATGCGCGCGATGCCATGCCCGATGGTGGCGAGCTGGTGATCGAAACCAGCAATTGCAACCTCACCGGGAAGGATTGCGCAGCCAATCCTGAGCTACTGCCGGGTGACTACATACTGCTGCAAGTGCGGGACACGGGTATAGGCATGGAGCCGGAAACCATCGAGCATATATTTGAGCCCTTTTTCACCACAAAAGGCATAGGCCAGGGGACCGGCCTGGGCTTGTCGATGGTATTCGGATTCGTCAAGCGCACACATGGACACATCCGTGTTTCAGCAAAAATCGGCCGCGGTACCGCTTTTTACCTCTACCTGCCACGCTCCGTCCAGAGCGAGGAGTCGGTGCCAAAGAAGACGCCGGTACAGCACTCCCTTCCGCACGGCAGCGAACTGTTGCTAGTTGTTGACGACGAAGCTGAACTGCTGGAGCTGGCCAAGCTCTCTTTGGAGAGCCTGGGTTATCGGGTGTTAACCGCAGGTAATGGAAATGAAGCACTGCAATACCTGATTGATGAACCGGAGATCGAGCTTTTATTTAGTGATCTGCTCATGCCCGGGGGGATCAACGGCTACGAGCTTGCTGAGCGCGCAGTCAGTCTGCGCCCACACCTGAAAGTACTGATGACTTCGGGTTACTCAGGCAAATATTCGGAGCACCAGCAACAGACGCGCATTGCCAAACACCTTTTGCATAAACCCTATTCACAATCAGAACTTGCGCAACGGGTGCGGGAGATATTGGAGGGCAAACCGTCGGAGGTTATCAATGCGCCCCCCTCCTCTACCTAGTTGCTTAAAGTTTCCGGCAGTTATGAGTCTCCGTGATGGTCAAATAAGCGGCCCCGCTCCTACCCAACGCTGGCGGATTCGGCAGTTAAAAACGCCTCAATCACAAGTATCTGAAAAAAACTGGTTCCCTCAACGCAGTACCGCCTTCTGAGCGGGCGTTGCCATGCCTGCGCCGCAGTCTTGCAGGAACCCAGCGTATTCCGTAATATTCCCTTTAATATGATAAGGTTATCTGGTTAGAATAGGTGCACCTTAGCCATAGAGGGAGTTGTAGGGTGAGTTAAGCGAAGCGGACCCACCAAACTCAACGCAATCAGTGGATCCGTCGCTGTACTCCTTGATCCACCCTACAGATTGCATGGGGTTATTGAGAAGCTACGATAGTGTGGGTGTATCCGGGCCATGGAGGGGGGTCGTGAATCATAACGTCTGGCATATCGATATTGATGATGATTCATTGACTTTCAGCGGTTTGCAAAATCACTGGGGCACAAAAGTGGACAAACTGTAGTATGAACCTGGCAGAAACAATCAATACCGCAGTTTTGCAGGAGATCTGCACCACCATCGCGAACAAGACTGGCTGCACTGTGGCCATCATGGCCAACAAAGGCGAAATCATAGCCTCATCCAACCCCGCCCGTATCGGTATCCTTCATCCAGGTGCTGCACGCATTCTCAGCAACGAAGTCGATTTTTTCGATGTGACGCCCGAGATGGCGCGTGAATCCGACAGCATGCTCGAAGGGCGCAGTCTTCCCATCGAACTGGCAGGCAAGCGCGTCGCAACTGTCGGCGTTACTGCGCCACTGTCAGATTCCCGGAAATATTCCGCGATTGTACAGACTTGCGTAACGGTCATGCTGGAGCGTGAGCTCAACCATCAAAAGGCGCAATTGAGGTTGAACGAGCAGATCGCGAAGCAGCGTAAAGTGGAAACCGCGCTAAGGCGGAGTGAAACCAAGCTAAAAGAGATGAGGAAAATGGTCGGCATCGGCCATTGGGTCTGGAATGTCGATACAGGTGAGGTCGAATGGTCGGAGGAGGTCTACCAGATTTTCGGATTGAATCCGGATGAATTCACGCCTCAGATAGACTCGATACTGAATCTGTCGCCTTGGCCGGAGGAGAATCAACGGGACAAGGAGTTAATCGAGAAAGCCATGTACAGCCATAAGAAGGGCAGTTATGAACAACGCTTTCTCCGTCCCGACGGCAGTACCGGATACTACTACTCGACCTTTCAGGGTGTCTACAACGAATCCGGAGATCTCATCGCGATACAGGGAGCGGTACAGGACATCACTGCCCGTAAAGAGGCGCAACAGGCACTGGAGCTGAGCGACGCCCGCTTCAGGGACTTTGCCAACACGGCTGCTGACTGGTTCTGGGAAATGGGACCGGATTTGCGTTTTACCTATCTGACAGGCCGGGTCGAAGAGGTGATGGGATTGACACCGGAAGAGATCATCGGCAAAACGCGGGAGGATATCTATCGTGAGGGCCATAACCAGGAGTCGCCCCCCTGGAGAGAGTACAAACAACGGATCGCGGATCATGAAGCCTTTTCTGATTTCGAAATATGCTGGCGCAGACCGGATGGAAAAGAGAGATACATCACGCTAAGCGGTAAGCCATTGCACGATGCAAAAGGCATCTTCCTGGGCTACCGCGGCATCGGAAGTGACATAACCGGACGCAAAAAACAGCAAGAAGAGGTTGCGCATCTGCGCAACTATCTGGTCAATATTATCAATTCCATGCCCTCGGTTCTGATAGGGGTGGATACCCAAGGCAGTATCACTCAGTGGAATGACGAAGCCCGGCGCGCCACCGGCACTCCTTTCGAAAAAGCACTGGGACAGCCGCTGACTCAAGTTTTCCCCCGATTGACAAATGAGCTCGAACGAATATCCGAAGCAATAAAATCCAGCCGGATGCAGAGCGATCTCAAACGCCCCTATCAGCAAAACGATGAGACCCGTTTCGAGGATGTAATCATCTTTCCTCTGATTGCGAATGGCGTCGACGGTGCGGTAATTCGTCTCGACGACGTCACCGAGCGGGTGCGCCTGGAAGAGATGATGATCCAGAGTGAAAAAATGTTGTCCGTGGGTGGACTGGCAGCAGGCGTTGCACATGAGATCAACAATCCACTGGCCGGTATGATGCAGACTGCGAGCGTCATGCGCAACCGCCTGACGGACCTGAGCATGCCGGCTAACCTACATGCTGCAGAAGAAGTGGGCATCAGCATGGAGTCCTTATTCCGTTTTATGGAGAAGCGGAACATTCTGCGCATGCTGGAGGATATCAGCAACTCGGGCAAACGAGTATCCGAGATAGTGGAGAATATGCTCAGTTTTGCCCGCAAGAGCGATTCCGGCATCTCTTCGCACGATCTTGCAGAACTCATGGATAGAACACTTGAGTTGGCGGCCACTGACTACAATCTGAAAAAGCACTACGATTTCAAGACCATCTGTATCATCCGTGAGTACGCCGACAATCTTCCTCCGGTACCTTGTGAAAGCGCAAAAATTCAACAAGTCCTGCTGAATATCCTCAAAAACGGCGCCGAAGCCATGTATGACGCCGACGGCTTTGAGCATAAGTTTATATTGCGCCTACGCCATGACGCGGAGCGCTCCATGGTTTGCATAGAAATCGAAGACAACGGTCCCGGTATGGACGAAGCCACCCGCCGGCGTGTATTCGAACCATTTTTCACGACCAAGCCGGTCGGCATAGGAACCGGTCTGGGCTTAAGCGTCTCCTATTTCATAATAACCGAAATTCATGCTGGCCGGATGGCAGTCGAGTCGCAGCCCGGCAGCGGTGCAAAATTCATCATTTGCCTGCCTGTGGATGCGGTCAGAGAAGCCAAGGAAAAATATGTAACAGCTATAGACACCGGGTCGATATAAACTGCTGTATATTGAAAATAGCACTTAAAGCATGGAAATTGCCATTGGAGAACCAGCGCAGGGAATCCGCATAGCGTTAGAATGCCCCAGGAGGTTTCCTGATGAAATTTTTCAGCCATTGGATTCCATCCTGCAGGCCCTCTCTCTGCTCAAGGTTGTTGATCGCCGTCGCTTTGCTGGGTGGTGAAAGTACGAAGGAACCCATTCGGATTGGCTTCGTGGCGAGAACCTCCAGCCCGGTGGCCGATCTCGGCCTATCCGGAAGGGATGCCGTCGAGCTGATTGCGAAGCAATTCAACAGCAACGGCGGTATAGCCGGCCGCAAAATAGATTGCACGTGAAAGACGACCAACAAAAACCGGAGGTCGCCCGGCAAGCCGGCAGCGAACTTATCAATGAGGGCGTGGTGGCCATAATCGGTCCCGTGACAAGTGTTATGGCCGTCGCCGCCACCCCGCCTCTGAATGAAGCCCGCATGATGAACCTGAGTCCCACCGTCACCACGCAGCAGCTTTCCGGTCATGAATTTTGGCGATGTAATGCGATCAAATACCTCCATCAGAATTGTCCGAAATCGGAAATTTGTGGTTGTGGATTGATATCCGTAATGCCGACAACGCAACGCCGATATCTCTCCCTGCGCTCTGCAATGACCGCAGCTCTTCCAGCGATCATCATTGCCTTTCTCGTATGGCAGTTTCTGGTGCCGCAGTTGCGCAACAATACCGGAATTCATCAAGTGGGCAGGCCCGGGCTTCGCCGGTCAGATAGCGGTCCATCTGTCAGATGGTGAGCGTCAACTTAACGCGCTGGCAAATCTGATGGAGATGAAAGAGACCTATTCGGTAGCGCAGATGACTGCCCTATATAGATGCCGAGTGCGGCAAGGGCGAATTTTTTGAAACAATCTACATCGTCGAGGAGAAGAACGAGTTAATCACCAGCATCGGTTTCGCGCACCATCGCCGATCGAAACACGACGATTTGGTGGGCATAGATCTTTCCGGCCGCAGCATTCTCGAACATACACGCCGCTCCGGAAAAGTCCTTTGGTCGGAGACGTCTCTCTCCATGGTAAGCAGTCGTTTGGCATTGGCTGCGACCGACTACGATTTGACGAATAATTGCGATTTCAAACTGATCCAGATCAGAAAGGAGTACGCGGATTTCATGCCTTCGATGCCCTGTGAGGGTGCCAAGTTTACAATTAAATTGCCATTGACTGAGAAAGACATAAGATTATGAAGAGTATTCTCATACTTGATGATGAACCTGCCGTACGCCAGAGCTTTATGGACTACTTCGAAGACCGGCTCTGGTCCGCGGTTCAGGCCGGGTCAGGTGAAGCGGCGCTCGCACTGCTTGAACAGGAGCAGCAGATGGCTGCAATAGTGGATGTCAGACTGCCGGGAATGGACGGCAACGATTTTATCCGGAGCGCCTCCCTGCACTATCCCGCTATGGGTTTTGTGGTATGCACGGGTTCACCGGAATACCATTTGCCGCCGGACCTTCAGGATCTAGCTAACGTTTCCAATCGAATATTCAAGAAGCCAATACATGACCTGATGGAGTTGGAATGCGAGGTGCTTCGGCTTGTAGAAATCTCAGAAGTTGAGTAGGAACCGAAGATGAGCGAATCATCCCGCGACACTACGATTCTGGTAGTTGATGACGAAGAGATCATCCGGCAGAGCTTTCAGGATCAACTCGAGGATCTTGGCTACCGGGTACTAACAGCAGAGAGCGGCCCTGCCGGTGTTAAATTGATTCAGCACGAGACGCCCGAACTGGTGCTCACCGATTTACGCATGCCTGGGATGAGTGGCCTTGAACTCATAAAACAGAGTAAAGCGTGCGCACCTGATATGCCAATCATCGTTATCTCCGGTGCGGGCGTGTTGGGTGACGCTATTGAAGCACTCAGACTGGGTGCCTACGACTACCTCATCAAGCCGGTGGAAGGCCTGCACATCCTGGAGCATACGATTGATCAGGCGTTGGAGAACACCCGGTTGATACGGCAGAATCGTGCCTATCAGGAGCAGCTGGAGGCGCTGGTGCAGGAGAGGACCCGGGAGCTGGAACAGGCCAATACCCATTTGGCGGAAATCAATGGGCGCCTACGAAAAATCGTCACAACCACGCAGGGCTTCTCTGCCTGTGTAGACGTAAGCAGCATCAGTTCGCGTATTCTGGATGAATTCGCCGATCACATGTGCGCATCGGGCGGCAGCCTCTATTTTCTTGAGGCAACCGGCCTGCGCCTGGTGCGCGCGCTGGATGCGGGCCATGCCAAGAAATTCATACCATTTCCGCTACCCAAAAATTCCGTGCTGGAGCGTGTCCTTGAAACCGGTAAACCACTGATTATTAGAGATATCGCAACATGTGCAACCGCCGAGTCAAGTGGCTGGAGCGGTTACCGGGATGGCTCTCTCCTTGCATTTCCGCTGCCGCAGGACAGTGGAGAGATTTTGGGCATTCTGACGCTTCACACCAAGGAGCCCCCACCATTCGTCGAAGAGGACAAGGAGATCGGCACCATACTCGCATCGTACAGTTGTGAGGCAATCCGTTCCATACATGCGACGGAAACCCTGCGTGAGAGCGAACAGCGGTTTCGGGAACTTGCTGACATGCTGCCTCTGACGATTTGCGAATTGGACCCCAAAGGAGCGATCACCTACACCAATCGGCATGCCTGTGACGCCTTTGGTTATACACGGAGTGAACTCGAAAGCGCCTTGATTTTTGATTTGATCATGCCCGATGAGCGCGACAAGGCTGCCGTCAACCTTATGAAAGTCGTACAGGACGCCGATGTTCGATCCATCGGGACAGAATATACAGCCAAATGCAAGGATGGCAGGGTGTTCCCGGTCCTTGCCTACTCATCCCCGATCATCAAGAAGGGTAAACCAACCGGCGTAAGGGCTGCTGTTGTCGATATCTCTCTGCTGAAGGAACAGCAGGAGCAGATACTGCGCCATGCTCACTTCGACACACTTACCGGTTTACCAAATCGCTTCCTTACACTCGATCGGCTCTCGCAACTGATAAAAGAGGCACAGCGCGCTGCCAAGCTGGTCGCGGTGCTCTTTCTGGACCTGGATAACTTCAAGAAAGTAAATGACATACTGGGACATGAGATCGGAGATAAACTCTTGATTGAAGCCGCTGCGCGTCTCAGCAATTCTCTGCGTATTGAAGATACCGTCGGGCGGCTCGGAGGCGACGAATTTATTATATTGTTGGGTGGATTATCGGCTGCCAGTGATGTGCGTCCGATTGCGATGAATCTTTTGAATCGCTTCCGGGAAGCCTTTTTGCTGGATAATCGTGAACTGATTCTGACCGCAAGCCTGGGTATCGCACTGTATCCCACGGATGGAGACAACCCAGCCGAACTGCTGCGCAACGCAGATTCAGCCATGTATTACTCGAAGGAACAGGGACGCAATATATACCACTTTTTCACCGACGATATGAATCGGGCTGCGGCCCGGCGGTTACTGCTGGAGGAGAATCTGCATGGTGCCCTGGAGCGCGGTGAACTGTATATCAACTACCAGCCAAAGATTAATATTTTACAAGGAACAATTGTTGGTGCCGAAGCGTTGCTCAGATGGGACAGTCCGGTGCTCGGTAGTGTGTCGCCTGAAGAGTTTATTCCTATCCTTGAGCAGAATGGCCAAATCATCCCGGTTGGGCGCTACGTACTATCCGAGGTGCTGGAAAAGACAGCCAAATGGCAGAATCTTTGCGCATTCAGGATAGCGGTCAACCTCTCTCCTCACCAGCTGCGTGACCCGGATCTACTGGAACATATAAAAGAAGTTCTCCTACAATCAGACTTGAGGGGGGACGTACTGGAACTGGAGATAACCGAGGGCGTTTTAATGAACGCCAACCACTTCGTCAATGAGTCACTTGAGGCTTTTGTCAGACTAGGTGTGGAAATTTCAATGGATGATTTCGGCACCGGTTACTCCTCTTTGAGTTATTTGCGCAACTACCCCTTCAGTACCTTGAAGATCGACCGTAGTTTCATCAATGACATCACCTTAGATTCAGCTGACCGGGAACTGGTAAGCGCCACTATCACGATGGCCCGCAATCTCGGACTACACGTTGTCGCAGAAGGCGTAGAAACCGAACAGCAGCTGGAGATCCTGAAAGAGCTGGGTTGCGAAATGGTTCAAGGTTATCTCTTCAGTAAACCGGTTCCGGCAGATAAAATCCCAGAATTGATCGCTGAGTTCAGCTGATGGCTTAGTTTTATCGAGAGTCTGTTCATCTATCACTTCTGAAAAACTCCCTTATATCCCCCCTGAGACGCGTTGCTGTTCGAAATGAGTGGCTGCAAATGGCGGTATTGACAATTGAGTTAGCAAGCGCCGGAGTTTGTTCGACCATGTCGATACACCCGTTTTTAAATGTCGACTAAATAGATACGTCTATACTACCGATATAGCCTAGACACTCCATCGAATTAGATAAAGGGATCGCCATGATTTCGCTGCTGAAGCGCCTGATGCATTCTCAGGGGGAACCCCCATCCGTCCTTCCGGAGGCGGAGCTGAACGGCTACATCGATCTCGCGGTAAAACAGTTCGACAGCCGCCTTTCGGCTATACCGGGTTACCGGAAAAAACTCAGGGGGCCGGTGGAAACGGCGCTGTTGTATCTTCAATCCCTGATCCAACAGATCCCTGGCCCGATCGAGGTTAGCAAAAGTGCCTACGGCGCAGACCCTCGGGTACACGCTTACTTCGGTTCGCTGGACCAGATCGAACACCTGTTCAGCCACTCGCGTGATTTTCGTGATTTCAGCAAAATGCCCGCATCGTTCGAACTCTCCCACGGCTACGCCCTGATGGTGATGTCGCGCCAGGAGAAGCGGCGCCCCGGCCACGCGCTGAATGAAGATCGTCTCCAACGCGAAGTAATGCAGGATGTCGTGGTTTTTTCCGAGCACTCCCTGGCGGTGCCTGGCATGAGCGATCAGAACACGCGGCATGAACTGCGCACAAGAAAGTTCAAGCTGTTGGTGGCAGAAGCTGAAAAACGTGTGGCCAGGCAGACCGAACGCAAAGCGGATCTTCAGCGCCAGCGAATACAGCTGCAGATCGAGCTGAAAGACCGGTCTGCGGAGCAGGATTCAGCTGCAGCTCCCGCGGACGGAACGACACAATCCCGCGCCACGCTGACCCGGCAGCTGGAGGATACCGAGACGGCGATCGACCAAGCCTCGCAAACCCTGAAAACCATTAACGACTACCTGGATCTGCTGATCGAAGTGCTCGCCAATCCGTCTGAGTGCTGCGTCCTCAGACTCCAGAACGACTGCCTGAACCGGGCCAATGTGAAGGTCGACAGGGAGTCAGGGCACGAAATCCCCTACGCCGAGATGCATTTTGGCGAATTGGTGCATAATCTGGTAATCGTCAGATACCCGCTAAGTGAATTGGTCGAACAGAGCAGCATTGCAAATCTGGTGCACACGGTTTACGGCAACTGACACCGCAAACATCGCTGCGGCACTCCGGATCAATAGAGCGAGAGTCCGCCGGTCACCGGGTCGATACGGCCGGCTTCGTCGGGGCCGATGGCACAGGCGGTATAGGTCGGCACCCCGCCAAATTCGGTACGCCCGCTATCCAGGATCAGGTGACTGCTGAGGCCGTGCGCAACTGCACTCTCGTGGCAGGCCAGCAACGCCTGCTCCGAGTCGACCTGCAGGCAGACCTTGGCCATCCCGTGTGCGATCCAGAACCGTTCCATATTGTTGAGCGCTAATTCGACTGCGGCACCACGGCCTACGCCGGCGCGCAGCCGGCTGATCAGAAACTCCATCGCCGCATGGGCGCCTTGAGCAATCTCCTTGCCCCTGCGCATGTGCAGATCTTTGCGGATCACAATTACCTGCTTTACCCTCTCCATAGCCGCACCGAATAATATTGATAATCACAGGGATAAAAAATCATAAGGTACTCTATACTCGTTGAGTAACAAGCGCTGCCGGTCAAACAGGCAGCGTACCTTTAAAACCACTCAGCAGTATCCCTGAAAGTCTCTGACAAAAGGAGTTTGATCATGTTGCGTTATTCATTACTACCCTTCTCTCTCGCCTGTCTGCTGCTGACCGGCCTGGCGTTCGCCGGCACACCCGCCCCGGAAGGCGCGGCGGCTTATATCATTTCACCGGCAGATGGCGCTGAGGTGACCAGCCCGGTCACGGTACGATTCGGTCTGAAAGGGATGGGTGTCGCACCGGCGGGAACGGAGAAAGAGATGACCGGCCATCACCATCTGCTGATCGATTCGGACAGCCTTCCCGATCTGGATATGCCGATTCCGGCGGATGACAACCACAAACATTTTGGCGGCGGTCAGACCGAGGTGAGCATCGAGCTTGCCCCCGGCAGCCATACCCTTCAGCTGTTGCTGGGAGATCTGGTGCACATACCCCACGAACCGCCTATCCTCTCGGATAAGATCACCATCACGGTCAAGTAGACCCCTGCCCGGTTCAGCGGATGATTCTGTAGCAGGGGGTATAATCCTTGCCCGACAGCTTCATCCGGCTCTGGGCGACAAACGAGGTGAGCAGGTCGTCCATGCGCTCCATGATCATCCGCTCGCCGCGAATCTCGAAATGTCCGTGCCGTTCGATGGCGCGGATGCCCTCGTCCTTTACGTTGCCGGCAACGACCCCGGAAAACGCGCGGCGCAGGTTGGCCGCAAGCCGATGACTCGGCAGATCCCGGTTGAGAATCAGGCCGCGCATCCTTTCGTGGGTCGGTAGGAACGGGGCCTGAAATTCGGCGTCGATCTGAAGCCGCCAGTTGAAATAGTAGGCATCGTCGGTCTCCTTACGGTAGCGGCGCACCTCCCGGATACCCTTTTTCACCTGCCGCGCCACCGCTAGCGGATCATTAACGATAACCCGGTAACGACTCTGCGCCACCGCTCCCAGCGTAATACCGATAAACTGGTCGATCTGGCGGAAGTATTCCGACGAATTTTCCGGGCCGGTGAGTATCAGCGGAAACGGTATATCAGCGTTGTTCGGATGCAGCAGAATGCCAAGCAGATAGAGTATCTCCTCCGCGGTCCCGACTCCTCCGGGAAAAACCACCACCGCGTGTCCGGTCCGGACGAACGCCTCCAGACGCTTTTCGATATCCGGCATGATCACCAGATTGTTGACGATGGGATTGGGTGATTCGGCGGCGATGATGCCAGGCTCTGTGATACCCAGATATTGACCGCCGATGATGCGCTGTTTTGCATGGCCGATCGCAGCCCCTTTCATCGGGCCCTTCATCGCGCCCGGCCCGCAGCCGGTGCAGATATCCAGGCCGCGCAGTCCCAGCTGGTAGCCGACCTCTTTGGTATAGTCGTACTCCTCGCGGCTGATGGAGTGGCCGCCCCAGCAGACCACCCGTTTTGGATTGGTACGCGGGTGCAGAATGTCGGCGTTGCGCAGGATATGGAACACCGCATTGGTCACTCCCGCCGAATCATCCAGGTCGAAGTTGGGATTCCCCTTGATCTCGTCGGCGACGTAGATCACATCGCGCAGCACGGAAAAAAGGTGCTCGTTGATCCCCTTGATCATGCGTCCGTCGACAAACGCGCCGGCCGGTGCATCCGTTACCTTCAACTTGATGCCCCGCTCCTCCTGCACGACGCGAATATCGAATCCCGGATAGCGCTCCAGCAGCTCCTTGCCGTCATCCAGGTAACTGCCGCTGCTGAGTACCGCCAGCGAGCAGTTGCGGAACAGGCTGTACAACCCGCCCTGGGTGTTGTCCAGCAGTTTGCTCACCTCCATCTTGGAGAGTATGTCCAGATGGCCATGCGGGGTGATCAATGCATCGACGACAGCGTAATCCATGACTTCCTTCAATGATTGCGAAACTTGAGATGAACAGCGGATTATACCGACCGGTGGATGACAACACCGGGTCGAGCCCCGGTCGGCTTTGCGCTATGCAGCCTGCACGCCAGGCCTGGTCAGCCGTGCCAACGGCCGTTCATTGATCGGCAGGTGGATCACCGCAGCGAGCAGACCGAGCACGACGCCGGCCCACCAGACCGAATCGTAGGAACCGGTTGCATCGTACAGATACCCGCCCAGCCAGACGCCGAGAAAACTGCCCAGCTGGTGACTGAAGAAGACGATGCCAAACAGGGTTGCCAGGTAACGCAGTCCGAATACCTGACCGACAATGCCGGTCGTCAGGGGCACGGTGGAGAGCCAGAGCACTCCCATCGCGACGGAGAAAAGGTAGATCGTCCACTCGGTTTTGGGCGCCAGCAGCAGGGCGGTGATCGCAATAGCGCGCAGCAAGTAGATCCAGCTCAGGCTGAGCTTCTTGCTGCGGTGCTGACCGATCCAGCCGGAAACCAGCGAACCGGCGATATTGAACAGGCCGATCAGCGCCAGCGACACGGCGCCGACCTGGGGAGCCAGGCCGATGTCTTTGATATAGGACGGGAAATGCACTGCGATGAAAGCGACGTGAAATCCACAGACAAAAAAGCCCAGTGTCAACAGCACATAGCCGGAGTGGGACGCCGCTTCGCGCAGCGCCTCGGCCAGCGTTTGGTGCGACTGGGCCTCGCCCGCAACGCCTTGCGTAGGCGGCATCAGTCCGGCCAGCGGAATGATCAGCAGCGTAAAACCGGCCAGCAGCAGCAGCGCGGTTTGCCAGCCGTAAAGGGTGATGAACGACTGCGCCAGAGGAGAAAACACCACCTGCCCGAGTGAGCCCGCCGCAGTGCCCAGTCCCAGTGCCAGCGAGCGTTTGTGCGGTCCGACCACTTTGGCGATGGCGGACAGCGCAATGGCGAAGCCGGTGAATGCCACGCCGATCCCGGCCAACAGGCCGCCGGTCAGATGGAGCATTAGGCTGCTCTCCGCCTGAGCCATACCGTAGATGCCGGCGCAGTAGGCGGCGGCTCCGAATATCAGTACCTGAGCAGAACCACGGCGGTCGGCGATCATCCCCGCCAGCGGCACGCCTATGCCCCACAACAGATTCTGAATCGCCATCGCCAGCGCGAAAGTCTCGCGGCCCCAGCCTTTCGCCAGGGTCATCGGATCGAGAAACAGCCCGAAGCTGGAGCGAATGCCGAAGCCGATCATCGCGATCAGGCAGCCGCCGAGAATAATCACTGCAGGATTGCGCCACCAGTTCGGGGTTGTGCTCATTTAACGCCTCGTATGAAACGGGTAAGCCAAATCTCAGACTGCAGCGCAGGATTTTAAGCCTCGCACGTCAACTTTCGACAAAAGCGCGCTCAATCACATAGTGGCCGACGACCCCGCGGTGCGACTCGATAAAGCCATGCTCGTCGAGTATTGCGCAGGTATCCTTCAACATCGAGGGGCTGCCGCAGATCATGAAACGGTCGTTTGCAACATCGAATGGCTGCATGCCGAGATCCCGAAACAGTTGTCTGTTGCGCATCAGGTCGGTGAGTCGGCCATTGGTGTCAAACGGCTCGCGTGTGACACTGGGGTAGTAGATCAGTTTCTGTTTGACCTGGTCACCGAAGTATTCGTTGTTGGGAAGCTCGTCGGTTATGGTACGGGCGTAGGCCAGTTCAGACCTGTAACGTACACCGTGGGTCAGCACGATGCGATCGAAGCGCTCGTAAATCTCCGGATCCTTGATGATGCTCATGAAGGGCGCCAGACCGGTGCCGGTGGCGATCAGATAGAGATTGCGGCCGGGCAGCAGGTTGTCTACCAGCAGCGTCCCGGTCGGCTTGCGGCTCAACAGCAGTTCGTCCCCCACCTTCAGATGCTGCAAGCGGGAAGTGAGCGGGCCGTCGGGCACCTTGATGCTGAAAAATTCCAGCTCCTCCTCGTAGTTCGCGCTGACGATACTGTAGGCGCGCATCACTGGGCGCCCATCGAGTTTCAACCCGATCATCGTGAAATGGCCGTTATGAAACCGGAACGACGGGTCGCGGCTGGTCTTGAAGCTGAACAGGTTTTCGTCCCAGTGGTGAACATGGGTAACACGTTCGGTAATCAGATTACTCATTGGATTACTGCCGGTAACTTTAAATTATGACAATGGGAATTAGTTTAGTAATTTACTTGGTATTTAAGTATATCGCATCAATGTTATCCATGCATAATGAAAAAATAGCGGTGGGCGGCACAGCTAGGGAGTGAGCGGACACGGCTGCAAAGCAGCGGATACAACCCTGACGGGCGGCCTACTCAGCCACCACTATTGCCGACAGATGCACCGGCAGGCTTCGACAAACCTCGCAGGCTCCTCAGGCGTAAAGCGAAAGTAGCGCACCGGACCCGCAGCGCTCTTCAGCAGCACATGCGGACCCAGCACCCCGGCATCCATTGCCAGACCCCAGACCAGCGCCATCCATGGGTAGCGCCCCTTGAGCGTTCCGGTCAACACTTCGGTGATGCCGCCGGGCACCAGATAGATCGCGCGCATCTGCTCTGCCGGAATGGTGATGGTCTCGTTTAAAATGCGCAGCTTCAACTCGACCCGATCCGGAAACACCGAGTAGCGCCGTCCGATCCCCTTGGCAGGCGCAGTTGAAGTGTAGAGTGGCGGCAATGCGTCGTTCGGCTTGACTTTATCCACTGACAAAACCTCAAATAACCCGGCCGGCTCGGTGTGAAAAGAGCAGCTTTAATTTTGGCTGAACTTGATTTAGGCAGAATAGCGCACACTGCACATATTTGACCCCGATCCCGTTAGACATCAACCAAGGAACGCCATGAATACCGTTTTTCTCGTTCTCGTCTTAAGCGCGTTCCTGACCGCCGCCTGGAAGCAGTTGGCGGCTGATGCGGTGGAAGCCACCCCGATGGACGCGCTCTCGGCAGCCATGGTCGACTCCGCCGGCGGAGCGGTTGAACTTGCCATCGGTCTGGTCGGGGTGATGGCGCTCTTTCTCGGGCTGATGAAGATTGCCGAAGAGGGCGGCCTCCTTACCATTCTGGCCCGGGTCATCCGCCCCTTGATGGTGCGGCTGTTCCCGGATGTGCCCGCAGAGCACCCGGCGATGGGCGCGATGATTCTCAACCTGTCGGCCAACCTGCTTGGGCTGGGCAACGCAGCGACACCATTCGGTATCCGCGCCATGCAGGAGCTCGATAAACTTAACCCGGTAAAGGGCACCGCAACCGATGCTATGGTGCTGTTTCTGGCGATAAACACCTCCAGCATCACGCTGCTGCCCACCGGGGTGATCGCGCTGCGCGCCGCGGCCGGATCGGCGGATCCCGCCGGCATACTGCCGACCACCCTGTTCGCCACCGTCTGCTCCACGATCGTGGCGATTATTGCAGCACTTACCTACCGCCGCTTTTTCCCGGTCGAGTCCAGCAGCGGCACGACCATCGAAAACCGCGCACACCATACGGTCGACGCGGCAGTGGAGCTGCCCGCCGCCGACAGCGGCTATCCAGCCTGGGTCTCCTGGTGTGTGCTCGGCGGGTTTCTCGCGCTGATTCCGCTGACCATTCTGTACGGACAGATTATCTCCCCCTGGATCCTGCCCGGCCTGATGCTGGCATTCCTGCTGTTCGGCGTTGCCCGCCGCGTCAGGATTTACGAGGCGTTCGTCGAGGGCGCCAAAGAGGGGTTTCAGGTAGCGCTCAAGATCATTCCCTATCTGGTGGCCATTCTGGTGGCCGTCGGCATGTTCCGCGCCAGCGGTGCGCTCGGCTGGCTGGTATCGGGCCTGGGCGGCATCACCGGGACGTTCGGGCTGCCGGCAGAGGCGCTGCCGATGGCGCTGCTGCGTCCGCTATCCGGATCGGGCGCCTACGGCGTCATGGCGTCCATCGTCAACGATCCGGCCATCGGCCCGGACAGCTACACCGGCTATCTGGTCTCCACATTGCAGGGCTCGACCGAGACCACCTTCTATGTACTTGCGGTCTACTTCGGCGCGGTGCAGGTCCGGCGCATCCGCCACGCGCTGGCGGCCGGGCTCAGCGCGGATGTTGCCGGGGTGATCGCTGCCGTTGCCGCAGTCTCATTTCTCTACGGCTAGCACCAGTTTAAACAGGACGAGTTGCACCCGACAGCACCTTTGAGTCGGCGCTTTTCGCTCGCTGCCGCGCTTTTTTAGCTATATTTGGGTTTTGACGAGCGGCGGCAAGGCACGAATCGATCAGGGAGGGGTTTTGGAAGGTATTTTCATCAGCTACAGAAGAGACGACTCGGCCGGCTACGCGGGCAGGCTTTACGACCGGTTGGCAGCGCATTTCGGCGCCGATGCCGTTTTCATGGACGTCGAGGGGATAGAGCCGGGCACCGACTTCGTCAAGGCAATCGAAGGCGCCGTCGCCTCCTGCAAGGTGTTGATTGTACTGATCGGCAACCAATGGCTGGATGCGACGGACGCAGCCGGCCGGCGCCGCCTCGAAGACCCTCACGACTTCATCCGGCTGGAGACCAGCACCGCGCTGGCGCGCGATATCCGGGTGGTGCCGGTGCTGGTCGATCGGGCGCCGATGCCGCGGCAGGAGGATCTGCCGGCGGATCTCCACTCCCTGGTGCGGCGCCAGGCGGTCGAGCTGAACCACAAACAGTGGGATGCCACCTCCGGAGAACTGATCAAAACCCTGGAAAAGATTTTGCATGTTGCCGGATCACGCGCAAGCGGCGGCACGAGATCGGAGCAGGCGGAGGCAAACGGTCCCCGCGCCGGAAAGGGCAGAACGTTTTGGATTGCCGCCGCCCTATTTATTGCGATTGTCGCGGGTGCCGCCTACTGGCAGTTGTCCCCGGTCGAAACCGGCCATCTGTCACCGTCTCCCCTCCCGCCCGAAAAGCGCCAGCTAAACGACTCTTCCCCGCCCGCAGCTGCCGGACAGAGCGCCATCGGGCCAGAAAAAACCCAGACACCGATGCTGCCAGCTGAACCCTTGCAACCGGTCCAGGAAGTGCCCGCTAAGGTTGACGCTGCCAATGCGGGGAGCGAAACCACCGCAACGGCACCAATCCCGGCGAATCCCGTTATAGCTGCCGAACCCGCGCCGGTCCCGGCAAGCCCGCCATTAACAGCTGAACCTGCGCCAGTCCAGCCGATTCCCTCACAAAAAGCTGCACCGGCGCCGGTCCCGGAGCGCCTTTCCGTGAAGGCTGAGACACCGCCAGCTCCGGTAGTGCCCGCAAAACCCAAACCGGAGCCACCGGCGATCACCAGCCTGGCGGCAAACATGGGGGAGAAGGATGTCGCTATCTGCTACCGGGTTGAGCGCGCGCGGGAACTCAGCCTGATGCCGATGCCGGGCGTCCTGAAAAATCCAGTCGAAGCGTGCGTCAACGTAGCTCCGGAAAAACCCATCCGGTATACGCTCAACGCAACCGGCCCCGGCGGCAACGCCAGCAAACAGATCACCGTCTCGCCCCATCCCGACACGCTCGCAGAGATTGCCCGGCGCGCCAGGCTGCCGGGAAGGAATGAGCGATGGGTATACCAGACCCGGGGAAAATGGCCGGCCAGCCCGCAGTGGAAGTTTCAAATCAGCATCGATCGCTCGGATGGCAGTATGGTTGCCGAATCTTTGACCATACTGCAGCCGGCAGCAAAGTCCGCGGGCAGTCGCAGCTCTGGCGGCGGACAAGCCGGCTTTCTCTCCTGGCCGGATATCGGACTGGAGTTCAGCCCCTGGCTGGGCGCCTATACTGAGCTGTCCGGAACAGGGCGCTGGAAGGATTTTTCCACACCCGCAGCCGGCGGACGGGATGGATGGTACAGCAATGCCAGTACCTCCCAACGAGAACAGGTTGAAGTGCCGGCAGGCAGGTTCGCTGCCTGGAAAGTGGAGTCCTGGAGCAACAGACACGCAACCGACGGGAGCAGCTCGGCCAGATTGGAGCCGGTGCGCTTGCACTTCCAGGTGTGGTATGCACCGCAGGTCAAACGCTACGTCAAAAGTATACGCAAGCTGATATCAGCCAGTGGTCAGGTGCTGGACGAGGATCTGTTCGAACTGGTCGAATACAAGCTGAACTAAAATAGATCCAGACTCTACGCAGGCGGCCCCCCCTTTTCCGGGCTGACGAGACGCCATCAACAGCAGCGGACCTGGGTATCGGCACTGCGCTTGTCGATATCGAACTGCAGCTCGCAGTACTCGCTATTTCTATCCACCGGCGTCGGGTCGTCGGCGCAGCTGCATCCGGCAATGATGGAGCTGAAGAAGATACCTGCCCGCACCTGAACCGAGGATCCCGCATCGACGGCGCTGAGCAGCATCACGCCGATCGCTTCATCGACAATATGGCTGCCATGCGACAACCCCGGTTGCAGCGGCAGCAATGACCGGTCCAGTGCTCCGACCTCCTGTTCGAAGACCTCTTTGAAGGCCGGCGTTTGCCAGGCATCCAACACTTTGGGCAGTCTGATCACCCGTTATTTCCAGCGCCAAGCGTCCCGCTCAGCCGGCATGCAGATCCTGCCGGCGGTGGATTTCCGCAACGGTAAAGGCAGTCATGTTGAAGATCCCGCGTGAGGTAACCGAGGGGATGACGATATGCGCCGGCTTTTTCAATCCACTCAGCAGCGGGCCGATCAGCAGCGCATCGGTCAACGAGCGGATCAGGCCAAGGGCGATATTGGCGGTATCGAGATTGGGCATGATCAGCAGATTCGCCTTGCCGCTCAGATTTGCGTCCGGAAAGACCGTGTTGCGCAGCGCTTCATTCAACGCCGAATAGGAGTGCATCTCGCCATCGATCTCCACGTTGGGCAGCTCACGCCGCAGGATCGCCGCGGCCCGGTGCATTTTCACCGCCGACTCGGCTTTAGATGTGCCGAAGTTGGAGTGGGAAAGCAGCGCGACTTTCGGTTTGATGCCGAAATGGCGCACCAGATCGATACTCGCGCGGGTGGTGGCGACGATCTCGTCGACAGTCGGATCCACATTAAGGAAGGAGTCGGCAATAAACAGCGGACCGCTGGACAGCAGCAGCGGGCAGAGCGAAGAGATGTACTGATTCGACCCGAGCACATCGTGGATATCGCGGAAGTGGCTCTCGAAACGGCCCACCTTGCCGCATATCAGGCCGTTGGCGTCGCCGATTGCCACCATCACAGCTGCCAGTGCCGTGTTGTTGGTGCGCACCAAATTCTGGGCACCCTCGACCGTCACACCGCTGCGCCCCACCAGTTTGTGATAAAACTGGGAGTAGCGCTTGTCCCGGTCTGCCTCGGCAGGATTGACCACCTCGATATTCCCTCCCACCTCCAGACGCAGTCCGAACTGCTCGATGCGCTCGCGAATCACCTCCGGCTGACCCAGCAGAATCGGCTGGGCGACACCCTCATCCACGACCGCCTGCACGGCAAGTAAAATATCTCTGTTTTCGCCCTCAGGATAAACGATCTTCTCGGGATGCCGACGGGCAATATCGATAAACGGCTGCATGAACAGTCCAGTGCGATTGACGAATTCGTGCAGCGACGTCCGGTAGGCCTCGAGATCCTCGATCGGCCGCGTCGCCACCCCACTCTCCATCGCGGCGGCTACCACCGCAACCGGCACCTCTTCGATCAAACGCGGATCGAACGGCTTGGGAATCAGATACTCGGGCCCAAATCGCAGCTCCTCTCCGGCATAAGCCTCATTGACAACGTCGTTTGCCTCCTTGCGTGCCAGGTTGGCCAGCGCTTTGACGCAGGCGGCTTTCATCGCATCGTTGATGGTGGTCGCGCCGCAGTCGAGTGCGCCGCGGAATATAAAGGGGAAACAGAGCACATTGTTGACCTGGTTGGGATAGTCTGAACGGCCGGTGGCGAGTATCGCATCGGGCCGCACCTCCTTCGCCAGTTCCGGCATGATCTCGGGCACTGGATTCGACATTGCCAGTATCAGCGGCTGATCGGCCATGAGCCGGACATGCTCCGGTGTGAGCACCCCGGGACCCGAAAGACCCATGAAGATATCCGCACCCTCGATGATGTCGCCCAGTGTACGCGCAGCGGTCTCCTGTGCGTACTTCTCCTTCCAGGGGTTCATGCCCTTCTCTCGGCCCGCGTAGATAACCCCGCGGCTGTCGCTGAGATAGGTGTTCTCCTTGCGCAGCCCCATACTGACCAGCAGATCCACGCAGGCAATACTGGCCGCCCCGGCGCCGGATACCACCACTTTCACCTCTTCGATGCGTTTGTTGACCACCTGCAGTCCGTTGTAGACAGCAGCGGCGGCGACGATGGCAGTGCCGTGCTGGTCGTCGTGGAACACCGGGATATTCATTCGCTCGCGCAGCTGCCGCTCCACCAGGAAGCACTCCGGTGCTTTGATATCCTCCAGATTGATCGCACCGAAGGTGGGCTCCAGCGAGGCGATGATATCGACCAACTTATCCACGTCGGTCTCGTTGATCTCGATATCGAACACGTCAATGTTGGCGAATTTCTTGAACAGTACCGCCTTGCCTTCCATCACCGGCTTTCCCGCCAGCGGTCCGATATTCCCCAGCCCCAGCACAGCAGTCCCATTGGTGATCACGCCCACCAGGTTGCCTTTGGCGGTGACGCGGGCAGCCGTGGTCGGGTCTTTCTCGATCAGCTCGCACGCGTAGGCCACTCCCGGCGAGTAGGCAAGGGAGAGGTCGCGTTTGTTGGCCAGCGGCTTGGTCGGCAGGATTGCCAGTTTTCCCGGTGTCGGATCGGTATGATAAATAAGTGCGCTCTCTTTGAATGAGTCGGCCATGGTTGGCACTCTCCCCGCTGTTGATTAAGTGGTGCAATGAAAGATGCTGCGATGCCTGCAATGGGCGGATCCGGCACCGCGGTGCACCATAATATGCCCGCAGTGCCGAATCAACTGGATGGTGAATCCAGCAATATGTCGAATGTTTATCACAACCGGCAAAAATGGCCGGCATGCAATCCCGTCAGCGCTAAAGAATGGGGTAGAACTGGCGACAAAGTAGGTGAGGCAACAATCACACAAAGCCTTGGATTCGATCAAGAAACACGCTAGCAAAGTGAAGGCCGCACCATGGACAATATACTTCAGCAGAGAAGAGAATTAACCAACAACCTGCTCAGCAGGGCAAGATCAGTGAGTCGGGAAGAGTACGACTTGATAAAAGCCGCCATTGAAAACATTCAGCATTCGTATAAAGATCCCAAATTGCAGCTTCTCATTCTCAAGCAGATGCAGTGAACAACAATAACCGATGAGATCAATACCCGCCCGGCCCGCCTGGCGGGTATTTTTCAGCTGCAACAAACTGCAAGCCTTGATCAAACATCAATAGATAATTTCCCACCGCCGAAACTCGCACATTTGCGTGCCAATCGATAACTACTGTCAAAGCAGCAAAGCGTTCACTGACGGCAGTCTACTCCTATGGTAGGCTCGTGCTGAAAATATCTGGCTCTTTCAGCCTCTTCACTCCTGCTTTCGTTCTGATGAGATAAGCGGCAGTTTCGGGACAGATATTCTGCTGGACAGCAGCATCTGAGTGACTAACCATGGAGCAATCTGATGAGAATTAAGCCGATCCTGATATTTCCGCTGGCACTGGCCCTGACCGGATGCGGCCAGGAAGCCCAGACTGACAGACAGGCAGCGCCCAAACCGGAGCCTCTGCAGCAGAAGCAGAGCGCTGCTCCGGAGCCGGTGGCCGAACCGTCGGCACCACCACCCGCAGGCCAGAATACGGCGATGGATAAAGCAAAAGAGATCTACCAGTCAACCAAGGAGAAAAGCGGTGAAATGACCGAAGCGGTGGTCGATAAATCCAGGGAGATCTATCAGTCAACGGAAGAGAAGAGCGGCGAAATCACGGAGACTGCGGTAGAAAAATCCAAAGCCGCCTGGGATAAAACCAGGGAGACCGCCGGCGAGATTGTGGACAAGAGCAAAGCGTACGGCTCAAACGCTGTCGATAAATCGAAGGAGATGTATGAATCAGCCAAAGAGAAGGCGGGCGAATTAATCGACGAAGCGATGGAGAGTTCGGCTCAGCCGCCGCCACCTGCGGAGAGCAAGGAGCGCTGATACTGTCCGGCGACAGGCGCGAATTTTCAACAATTGCGCCTGTCGCCCGCATGTTTACTCCTCTTGCGGGTCATTTTCCTCCGGTGACGCCTTCTCCTCCCGCGGAACTTGCTCCAAAATCCACGCTCTGGCCTGCTCCATCTCTTCGTATTCGAAATCTTTTACTTCGGCACTGATGAAGTGGCCGGCAATGACTTCCGCCAGCTTGCCGATCGGCGAGTCCGTCACCAGCGCAACACGGGCAATTTTCTGCTGGTGATTCCTGACAAATCGCAGATGCCTGGTGAGCGCGGCAAATGAATCCCAGCCTGGAAAAGACTCCGAACGGATGATCAAGCCGTTGAGCCTGCCCTTCTCCTCTATGAAAGGATCTATTTTTTCAGCCGCGGCTTCGAAGTCATCCACGGTCAGGGCGCCATCTGGCTCCAGAATCACTATACCCACTTTGGTAATAAGCTGGACGGTTAACATTTGCTCTCTCCCAGAGAAGAACGACAAATTCAGCGTAAACACTCAGCACTGCTCCAGCTTACCAAAAGTCTGGGAACAGGCAAAAGCTGAGGTTGTAGCTGCGGCTTCATTCACGCATAGATGAGAATATTTTACAAGTAAAACAGACTATTACACGACAGGATATGGGTTATGTCTGCTGCCACCAGCCTGCCTCTGCACACCCAGCCTGGGAGCATTTTCGATGGTTTTCAGCCTGGAAGTTGATGACGCTGCGGTCGATTCTTAATACCATGCCCACACACCAATCGAACAACGGGACCAAGATGGCCGCCCCAATCAGCAAAAAAGAGATAGAGAAACTCCCATTAGAGCCATACGCCTCCATGCGCGAAGATTTACGCACCGGAGACCTGGTGTTCTGTTCCGGCTCCTATTTTTTTTCCAAAGCGATCCAGAAGTTTACCCGTTCGGTCTGGAGCCATGTCGGTATGATCTACCGTGACCCAACATTGCAACGGGTGTTTATCCTGGAGAGCGAGACCCTGATCGGGGTGCGCCTGGCGCCGTTATCCAAATACCTGCGCGACTACCACGGTAAAAACCGGCCGTACAAGGGCAATATGGTGATCGCCCGGGTGCATCCGTCGGTGGACGAAAAAAAACTCAACGACGCCATCAGCTATGGCATGGACGAACTCACCAAGCCATATGATAACTTCGAGATCCTGCGCATCGGCTTTCGCATTCTGTTTAATGTCAGCCGGCGCTCACGTGATCGCAAATACATCTGCTCCGAGCTGGTTTATGAGTGCTTCGATAAGATCGACGTACCCTTTCATCTGCGCGATGAATATGTGGGCCCAGATGATATCTGGCAGGACAAACAGGTAAAAAAACAGTACCGGATTTTGTGATCGACTTAGAAATCGGCGGCAACGCTGATCTGTCGCTCCCCCTGTTATTTTATTCTTCGGTGTTCGGCACTGTTATGCAGAGTGGATCGCTTTCGGGATCACGCGTGGAGTGATTAAAACTTATCTCTTTGGTCCCCCGGGCTGTTAACCCGGGGGGTATTACAAGTCTATTGGACTTAACCTCGATTGCCTAACCAGCACTGGAGTCGGATCAGCTAGAACTCATCAGCAAGCCATCCCCGATTGGTTTGTCGCCTGGCTTAAAAGCCATGGCGATCCATCTCCATTGTCCGCTATGTCAAATTGCCAAGTCCAAAAGCCGCTGCATATTCCAACTTTTATCTGCCACGGCCTGCCGGCTTTTTGGCTGCGGGTTTGGCTGCTGCCGGTTTGGCTGCGGCGGGTTTGGCTGCTGCAGCAGGTTTGGCCGGTGCAGCGGGTTTTCTAGCGGCAGGCGCGGGGGCGGGTTTGCTCGCAGCGGGCTTTCTGGTGTTGGTGGTTGCCATTGAAAACGACCTCATGAATTAGAGAACCTTACGGACGTAAGGAAACAGTTATAAGGAGACTACTGAAAGTAGAAACGAGCAGGGAGGGCGCTGGGGCTCAGGTGGTCGCTGTTGGACCAAACAATTGCAGGAACACATCCAGTGTCCATGCGCTTGCCAAGCAGGCTACTTTGGCGACATTTAATACGACTAACCGCAGAGCAAGTCAATAATCTTTTTTATCACTGCCTGAGCCGGACTGGAGCATTAGCCAACCGTAATCACCGGCGGCATGGGGCGCTGCTCATTTCGGCATAGCAACTGATCCTTACCATACGCCCTTGGCGTATTAAACTACGGCACTGGATCTATGGCATACTGACAAACCAAGAGCCGGGAGGGCAGAAACATCGGCCAGCGAGCAGAACAGCGGTGTATCATCCCGGTCGAGAGCAGCCGGAGGAGAACTGCTTCCTCCAGTATCATAGATGCTGCGATGTTCAACGAGGGGAAATCCAATGCTCAAATCTGTGACCATTACCGCAATCACCGCGCTTTTGTTGTCTACCGGGTGCGCCTGGGTAAAAACTACACCCGGCGGCGAGAAGGTGCGTGTACTAGATCAAGATGAAGTCTCCACCTGTCAGGAACTGGGCACCACCACGGCTTCACTGCTTGACAAGGTTGCGGGCATCCGTAGAAATCGACAAAAAGTGCAAAGTGAACTGCAGATACTTGCCAGAAACAGTGCTGCAAAAATCGGCGGCGATACCGTAGTACCGATCTCTGAGGTCAGCGAAGGTCAGCAGCGCTTTGCCGTTTATAAATGTGTCGGCGTCTCGCGCTGATCCGATGCTATGAAGCCTGGCCGTTTCTGCCTCGGCACAGCTAACACTCGATTATGTTTACCGGCACTTCGAGCACATTGACTGCCAGTCCGCCGCGGGCAGTCTCCTTATACTTGGTCTTCATATCCATGCCGGTATCGCGCATGGTCCTTATCACCTTATCCAGCGATACAAAGTGCTTGCCATCGCCGCGCAGCGCCATACGCGCCGCATTGATGGCTTTGACCGCAGCCATCGCATTGCGCTCGATACAGGGCACCTGCACCAAGCCGCCGACCGGATCGCAGGTGAGTCCGAGATTGTGCTCCATGCCGATTTCCGCGGCATTTTCGACCTGTTCCGGCGTACCGCCCAGCACCGCAGCCAACGCGCCGGATGCCATCGAGCAGGCTGACCCCACCTCTCCCTGACACCCGACCTCAGCACCGGAAATGGAGGCGTTTTTCTTGTATAGAACGCCGATTGCGCCTGCTGTCAGTAAGAACTCGATGATACCGGCCTCGCTGGCATTGGGAATGAACCGTTCGTAGTAGTGCAGCACAGCGGGGATGATACCCGCCGCACCGTTGGTCGGTGCGGTTACCACACGCCCCCCGGCTGCATTCTCCTCATTGACCGCAAGCGCATAAAGATCGACCCAGTCCAACACCGTTAAGGGGTCCCGCAGACCGCTTTCCGGTTTGCTGCTCAACTCACGGAACAGCTTGGCGGCGCGGCGCTTTACTTGCATGCC
The DNA here is from genome assembly GCA_024235255.1 of Chromatiaceae bacterium. Taxonomy (GTDB): domain Bacteria; phylum Pseudomonadota; class Gammaproteobacteria; order Chromatiales; family Chromatiaceae; genus HKST-UBA178. Next base: position 1,003,757 of record JACKMT010000002.1, on the reverse strand, counting down.
TCCCGGAAGTACCCCTTCACTTTCGCAGCCGCGTTTGACACAGCTCTGCATCACCTCCCAGATGACCCACAAGTTGTCGCGGATCTCCTGTTCCGAACGCCAGGTCTTTTCGTTTTCCAACATGATCTGAGCGATGGAGCATTTGTGCCGGGCGCACAGCTGTAACAATTCTGCGGCGGAATCGAACTCTTTCGGCAGCCTGGTTGTATCTTCGCGGAACCGGTCCTCCCCGGCTGCCTTCTCATCGACAACAAAGCCGCCGCCCACCGAGTAATAAACTTTAGCGAACAGCTCATTGCCAGCACCATCGAGTGCCCGGAAACGCACACCGTTCGGATGATAGGGCAGTGTTCTGCGCCGGTGGAAAATAAGCTGCTCTGCTTCGTTGAAGGCGATCGGATATTGGCCGAGAAGCAGCAGCCGCTTCGCTTGGCGAATGCCTTCGACTTTAGCTTCGACAGTCGCAGGGTCCACCCGTTCCGGCGCTTCGCCTGATAGTCCCAGCATGACCGCGTTATCACTGCCATGGCCCTTTCCGGTGGCGCCGAGTGATCCGAACAACTCAACCCTGACGTTTGCCACATCCTTCTGGAGACCCGAATCGCACAGTTGGGTCGCAAACAGGTACGCCGCGCGCATAGGTCCAACCGTGTGGGAACTCGATGGACCTATACCTACTTTGAACAGGTCGAAGATACTGATGGACATGACGACACCCCCTGCTCCAACCTCCGAATGCGGTCACTGCTGACGGCTGCAACGGAAAGTTACCTGCGATGACTATGGATCAACCGGCTTAAGCCGTCTCCGGCGCTGCTTGATTACCTTCGGCTCAGCCAACCGTCTGACGCTGCAGATCTATATCCACCATGAGTTCATCCGCCAGCAGCTCCAGACTCTGCTGCAGCGCCTCCATGTCGAGATCGTTTGGCACCCGAAGTTCCGCTCTGGCGCGAAAAAGGGTTTCACCCGACATGGAGGCACTTTCGGATTGGGTATGCAGTTTTTCTATGCTGACGCCGTGCCGCGCCAGTGCGGAGGAGATCTCCTGTACGATACCGACCCGGTCCTGGCCGACCAGTTCCAGCTGCGCCTCGCGGAAGCTGTCCTCTGCCGGCTCGGCCAGTCCGCCGTCCACCATCACCTTCAGCCCGTCTGCCTGGAGCTTTTCCAGTGCTTCGACGAGCGGTTCGAAATTGGCTTCCGGCACATCCGCCTCGACCATCCCGGCAAAGCGCCCGGCCAGGTTCGCCATGCGGCTCTCCAGCCAGTTGGCATTGTGCGCCACTAGGGTTCTCGCCAGCAGCTCGACCAGTCCGGGCCGGTCAGCGCCGATCACGGTAATAATCAGATATTTGTTCATCTCTCGTCTCCTTGTCTGGCGATGCTGCGATAAACCGCATCGGCGCTACTCGTTCGCCGTCTGCTCAGGCCAGCTCATCTGCATATTCGGAAAGCGCGGGGCAGGAGCAGACCAAATTCCTGTCACCGTACACATTGTCGATCCGGCCCACCGGAGACCAATATTTCCCAGCCCGCAGCGCTGCGACCGGATAGACCGCCTGCGCACGACTGTAACAGTGCTGCCACTCTTCGTCGGTCAATTCAGCGATTGTGTGCGGTGCATTTCTGAGCGGATTATCTTCGGCATCCAGCGTGCCAGTCTCGACCGCACGAATCTCTTGGCGGATACAGATCATCGCCTCGCAGAAACGGTCCAACTCCGCCTTGGATTCGCTCTCCGTGGGCTCAATCATCAGAGTGCCGGCCACCGGAAAGGACATGGTAGGCGCATGGAAGCCGTAATCGATCAGCCGCTTGGCGACATCCTCAACGGTGATACCGGAGCTCTCTTTGAGCGGACGCAGATCGACGATGCACTCGTGCGCAACCATGCCGTTGGGCCCTGTGTACAGCACCGGATAGTGCTCGCGCAGTCGGTGAGCGATATAGTTGGCATTGAGTATCGCACTGCGGGTGGCCTCCAGCAGACCGTCCCGCCCCATCATTTTGATGTAGGCATAACTGATCGGGAGAATGCCTGCACTGCCCCAGGGAGCCGCGGAAACCGGCCCCACCGCACCGTCCGCTGCAGTTGCCAGCGGATTGCCGGGAAGGAACGGCTGCAGATGTTCGCACACGCCGATGGGTCCTACACCCGGACCGCCGCCGCCGTGCGGAATGCTGAATGTCTTGTGCAGATTGAGATGCGAGACATCCCCGCCGAAGCGTCCCGGATAGCAGACGCCGACCAGCGCATTGAGATTTGCGCCGTCGATATAGACCTGTCCGCCATGATCATGCACTATCCGGCAAACCTCACGCACGCTCTCCTCGAAGACGCCGTGCGTGGACGGGTAGGTGATCATGATCGCGGCAAGGTCAAGGCTGTGCTTCTGTGCCTTCGCCGTCAGATCAGCGATATCGATATTGCCCGAACTGTCGCAGTTGACCACGACCACTTTCATACCGGCCATCTGCGCCGAAGCTGGATTGGTGCCGTGTGCCGAACTGGGAATCAGGCAGATATTTCTGTGCCCCTCTCCACGGCTCTGATGATAACCGTTGATCGCCAGCAGTCCGGCAAACTCACCCTGGGAGCCGGCGTTGGGCTGCAGGGAAACCGCGGCATATCCGGTGACGGCGCATAGCATCCGCTCCAACTCGCTGATCAACTCGCTATACCCCTGCGTCTGTTCGGCAGGCGCGAAAGGGTGAATATCGCAGAAGCCGGGCCAGGTAACCGGTATCATCTCCGCGGTCGCATTGAGCTTCATGGTGCAGGAGCCGAGCGGAATCATCGCGCGGTCCAGCGCCAGATCCCTGTCTGCCAGCATGCGCAGATAGCGCAGCATGGCTGTTTCCGATTGGTGGCTGTTAAACACTTTGTGCGTCAGGAAGCGGCTGCTGCGTGCCAATCCGGCGGGAATCCGATCTCCGGCCGATGCCGCCATTGCCGTCGGATTCAGGTCGCCGCCGCCGAACACCGACCAGAGCGCGGTCACATCTTCAATCGTAGTGGTTTCGTCCAGCGAGATGCCGATACGCTTCCCATCGACTTCACGCAGGTTCATACCGCGAACGCGCGCCGCTTCGTGTAACTGCCCGGTACGCTCACCGGTGTTGATCAGCAACGTGTCGAAGAAGTGCCTCGTCATTACCTCGAAGCCGAGCTGCCGCAAACCCTCGGCAAGCACAGTTGTTAGTCGATGCACCCTTCGGGCAATGTTTCGCAGACCATCCGGTCCATGATAGACCGCATACATGCTGGCCATTACGGCAAGCAGCACCTGTGCCGTGCAGATGTTGCTGGTCGCCTTCTCCCGCCGGATATGCTGTTCGCGCGTCTGCATGGCCAGCCGGTAGGCGGGATCACCGCGGCTGTCGATGGAGACCCCGACGATGCGCCCCGGCAGGCTGCGTTTAAATGACTCGCGCGTGGCCATATAGGCGGCATGCGGACCGCCGAAACCCATCGGTACACCGAATCGCTGGGTGCTGCCGATGGCGATGTCCGCGCCAAACTCTCCGGGCGGCTTGAGCAGCGCCAGGCTGAGCAGGTCGGCCGCAACTGCGACCAGCGCACTTTTTTCATGCGCCGTCGAGACCACTTCCGCATAATCGTGTATTTCACCGTCGCTTCCCGGGTACTGCAGCAGCACGCCGAACAGCTCCAAGCCATCGAGCTCCCGGCGATGGTCGCCGACCACAACCCGGTAACCCATTGGCAGCGCGCGGGTGCGGATCACCTCAATTGTCTGCGGATGGCAGATCTCGGAGACGAAGAATGTGTTGCTCTTGCTCTTGCTCATACGGCGGCACAACGCCATCGCCTCCGCGGCAGCGGTGCCTTCGTCGAGCAGCGATGAGTTGGCAATATCCAGTCCGGTCAGATCCGAGACCATGGTCTGGAAGTTGAGTATGGCCTCCAGTCTGCCTTGGGATATCTCCGGTTGGTAGGGTGTGTAGGCGGTATACCAGGCAGGACTCTCCAGTACATTACGCAAAATCACCGGCGGTGTGAAAGTGCCGTAGTAACCCATGCCAATGAAGGATTTGAAAACTTTGTTCATATGCGCCAGCCTGCGCAGCGCCTGCAGCGCCTCCTGCTCGGTGCAGCTGGCATCCAGAGCAAGCGGCTCGTTTTCCAGAATCGATCCTGGTACGACCCGATCTATCAGCTCCTCCATGGAAGAGAGTCCCAGGATGCCCAGCATCTCCCGCTTGTCGACTTCCCGCGGACCGATGTGGCGGCCGACAAAGGCACTATGAATTTGAGGCTCACGCAGCGAAGCGTTTGATTGAGACATGTGCAACTCCAACGAGTAAATTGGTACCGGGCTTAACCGCGGTAGTAATGCTGTTCCACGAAAGGGGTTTTGGCCACACGTACGGGGTGAGGCTTGCCGCGCACGATGGCCTGCAATCCGGTATCGAGTTTGCTGTGTGCGATATCCACATATCCCATGGCGACAGGGGCGCCCACGGTGGGACCGAACCCGCCGCTGGTAACTGTGCCAACCCGATTACCGGCGCTGTCCAGCAGCTCGCTGCCCTCCCGTACGGGTAGTTTGCTCTGCGGCCTTATGCCGACCCGTCTCCTGCTCACACCGGTGGCGATCTGCTCGAGAATGACGTCTGCGCCGGGGAAACCGGCCTCGCGCGCACCGCCAGCACGGCGTACTTTCTGGATAGCCCATAACAGGCTGGCTTCGACCGGCGTTGTGCTGCCATCAATGTCATGACCGTAGAGGCACAGGCCGGCCTCCAGGCGCAGAGAGTCGCGCGCGCCTAAACCAACCGGAGCGACCTGTTCGTACGCCAGCAGTTCACGCGCCACGGCTTCCGCTCGATCGGCGGCGACGGATATTTCAAAACCATCCTCGCCGGTGTATCCCGAGCGGGTGACGAAGCAGTCGGCGCCGGCCAGGGAAAGACGCGCCGCCGTCATGAACACCAGCCGCCTGCTCTCAGGCGCCAGACTGGCCATGACTTCGCCCGCCGCCGGACCCTGCAGCGCCAACAATGCCCGGTCGTTGAGCGGCTCGATGTCGCAATCGCCGGAAAGATGCCGGCGCATATGCGCGATATCCTGCTCCTTGCAGGCAGCATTAACCACCACAAACAGATGACCGCCTGCATTGGTGATCATCAGGTCATCAAGAATGCCGCCATCGTCATTGGTGAACAGTGCGTAACGCTGGCAGTTGACCGCCAGATCGATCACATCCACCGGCACGATGCCTTCCATCGCTGCCGCTGCGCGACTGCCGCTGAGCTTGACCTGTCCCATGTGAGAGACGTCGAACAACCCGGCCAGGTTACGCGTCTGCTGGTGCTCCTTTAGAATACCGGAAGGATAGTGAACCGGCATCTCGTAGCCGGCAAAGGGGACCATCTTGCCTCCCAGTTCCAGGTGAAGATCGTATAACGGCGTCCTGAGCAACCGCTCCTTCACAGGCGGGGCAAATTCACTCATGTCTAAGCCTCCAAAAAGACTGGTGGATCGAAATCGGATCGCTCAAATAGGATTTAGTCAAACAGTTTAAGTCATCTTGGCCATCAGCCATTCTGAAGGCGTACAAGCCCAAAGTATATGTGTATCCTCCGGGCCGACTGAAATCCCCATACCCGAATCGTAATACACGTTATCTCCCACGTTTAGGTTGATCGGTTCATAGGATTCAGAGTGGAAGCCGATAGTGCCACTGAGAACCAGCAGATACCCCCGCACACCCAGTCCTTAAAATCCTAAAAAGAACAGATCTGATAGTGCTCTTGAAAGGCAACAGCTTGTTGCTTGTCAGCTTGGACACAGCAGCTCGAATTTGTAAACCACCGCGGGATGAATCTGACCTTCGCACCAGAGGGTAAAAATTTTTCGTCCCGAAGCAGATACCTCCGAGAAACAGATAAACAGCTGCGGCACATCAATGCCCAGTCCGAGGGCAAACTTGCGAACCACATCGAACGATGGGGAGATTCGTTCGTTTTCGATCTTCGACAGCGTGGATTTGGCCAAACCGATTGGCTCGCTGACCTTGTCCAGAGTCCATTTTTTCCGCTGCCTAATCTCTGGCAGCCGGTCCCCCAGTCGCATCGGCTGAATCGCCTGCTCTCTCGATCCGGTGGAAACAACCTTGATATTCGGCTTTGCTCATTGTCTTCCTGGCTCAAGAACCCCCCTGTCACTAACCAATTCAGCTGTTTTAGTCTGAATTAGACACGTGTTCGTATGTCTGCCAATCGTCCGGTCCAAACCGCATTATATGTCTCTAACTAGTTTAGTATCTATCCACTTGTTGAACGATGAGAAACAAATTGAGCTATGGTCGTCAACGATGTGGATACATCGCTGACGACCATAGTAGAGAGCTACACTTCTGCCCTTTGGATACCCCAGGGTATTGTTTCAACAATATTCAGCAGGATTTTTCTGAATCATACCGTTGGAAATCGAAACCCAACCCGGACCAAGGATCGAAACGGATCCATGCATTCGGACTGAATACATGACCAGCTCGCTGGGTAACAGATCTTATTACCAGAAACTTGACCGAATCCGGGACACTCCAGGTAGCTGGGCGGCACGATCCAGAATGAGGCGCTCATATTTTAAGTTTAATGCGTCCTTTATGGGAATTTTTACCTCCTTTGTTCGCTTATCATTTCTTCTATAATCAGTAAAGGAGGAAAATGTCATGCTTCTGGGTGTACCAAAAGAGATAAAAATCCACGAATACCGAGTTGGTTTAACACCGGATAGCGTTGCCGAATTCATTCGCAACGGTCACCAGGTCATTGTTGAGACAAGCGCAGGCATAGGTATAGGCGCCGAAGATAAAGACTACTTGGCAGTCGGAGCCGAGATTTCTAATAGTGCCGCTGAGATATTTGCGCGCGCTGATATGATTGTTAAGGTCAAGGAGCCGCAGAAAGCAGAACGGAAGTTGCTGCGCGAGGGACAGATACTTTACACCTACCTGCATCTGGCACCAGACCCTGATCAAACGCAAGACCTGGTTGATTCTGGCGCGGTCTGCATAGCTTATGAAACCGTTACCGATGCACAAGGCGGCTTACCGCTGCTTAAACCGATGAGTCAGGTCGCAGGCCGGATGTCGATACAGGCAGGCGCTGCGGCACTTGAGAAAGAGCATGGCGGGTTGGGCATATTGCTTGGCGGCGTGCCGGGTGTGCAACCCGGTAAAGTTGTTATCATCGGCGGCGGCGTGGTCGGTTTCAATGCGGCCCAGATGGCCGTTGGCTTGCACGCCGACGTCACTATCCTTGATCGTAATCCGGCGACACTGGAGCGTCTTTCCAATCATTTTGAAGCCAGCGCCAAGGTAGTCTACTCCTCCAAATCCGCTGTCGAAAATCTGGTTGCGCAGGCCGACCTGGTAATCGGCGCGGTGCTGATCCCGGGTGCCGCCGCCCCTAAACTCGTCACCCGAGAAATGCTCTGCACAATGCAAAAAGGAGCCGTACTGGTGGATGTCTCAATCGATCAGGGCGGCTGCTTCGCAACGTCAATAGCCACCACACACGCCAATCCGACGTACCTAGTCGACGGCATCGTCCACTATTGTGTGGCGAACATGCCAGGCGCCGTTGCGCGGACCTCTACCTATGCGCTCAATAATGTAACCCTCCAGCATGCGATAGCCATCGCTAATAAGGGCTGGCAACAGGCGCTCTCAGATGATCCACACCTAAAAAACGGGCTCAATATCTGCGCCGGAAAAGTAACTTGTGAGGCAGTAGCGCATGACCTAGGTTATAACCATGTACCGGCGTCTCAAGTGCTCGCGAACTGACTGTAGCTTCATCAAGCAGCGTCCGAAGCTATTGTAGGGATGTGCTGGAACGACCCCTTCGGTCACTGCCAGTGGCATAAATAAAAAATCCCCGACCCCCAGATGAGGATCGAGGATTTTTGTTTAAAGCCTGGCAGTGACCTACTTTCACATGGGGAGGCCCCACACTATCATCGGCGATACACCGTTTCACTTCTGAGTTCGAGATGGGATCAGGTGGTACCAGTGCTCTATGGCCGCCAGGCAAACTGGGATGCTCTCGCAAATTCGGTTAGATCGTAGACGACATCATCTATAGTTTGGGTTGTTGCTTAAGACCATGACGCACAGGGATGTGCTAATGTCGCGGTCGGCAAGGATGCCAACAGCGACCCCAAAGTGTTTGGGTGTTATATGGTCAAGCCTCACGGGCAATTAGTACTGGTTAGCTTCATCCATTACTGAACTTCCACACCCAGCCTATCAACGTTGTAGTCTTCAACGGCCCTTCAGGGACCTTAAAGGTCCAGTGAGATCTTATCTTGGGAGGGGCTTCCCGCTTAGATGCTTTCAGCGGTTATCCTGTCCGAACGTAGCTACCCGGCAGTGCCACTGGCGTGACAACCGGAACACCAGAGGTTCGTCCACTCCGGTCCTCTCGTACTAGGAGCAGCTTCCCTCAAATCTCAAACGCCCACGGCAGATAGGGACCGAACTGTCTCACGACGTTCTAAACCCAGCTCGCGTACCACTTTAAATGGCGAACAGCCATACCCTTGGGACCGACTTCAGCCCCAGGATGTGATGAGCCGACATCGAGGTGCCAAACGGTGCCGTCGATATGAACTCTTGGGCACCATCAGCCTGTTATCCCCGGAGTACCTTTTATCCGTTGAGCGATGGCCCTTCCATACAGAGCCACCGGATCACTAAGACCTACTTTCGTACCTGCTCGACTTGTCTGTCTCGCAGTCAAGCACCCTTATGCCTTTGCACTCATTGCGCGATTTCCGACCGCGCTGAGGGTACCTTCGTGCTCCTCCGTTACGTTTTGGGAGGAGACCGCCCCAGTCAAACTACCCACCACACACTGTCCCTGACCCGGATAACGGGCCTAGGTTAGAACTTCAAACATACCAGGGTGGTATTTCAAGGGTGGCTCCACCAGGACTGACGTCCCAGCTTCAAAGCCTCCCACCTATCCTACACAAGTAGGTTCAAAGTCCAGTGTGAAGCTGTAGTAAAGGTTCACGGGGTCTTTCCGTCTAGCCGCGGGTATGCGGCATCTTAACCGCAATTTCAATTTCACTGAGTCTCTGGTGGAGACAGCGTGGCCATCATTACGCCATTCGTGCAGGTCGGAACTTACCCGACAAGGAATTTCGCTACCTTAGGACCGTTATAGTTACGGCCGCCGTTTACCGGGGCTTCGATCAAGAGCTTCTCCGAAGATAACCCCATCAATTAACCTTCCGGCACCGGGCAGGCGTCACACCCTATACGTCCACTTTCGTGTTTGCAGAGTGCTATGTTTTTAGTAAACAGTTGCAGCCACCTGGTCACTGCGACCTCCTATAGCTCGACATGTAAATGTTTCACCTAGGAGGCGTACCTTCTCCCGAAGTTACGGTACTATTTTGCCTAGTTCCTTCACCAGAGTTCTCTCAAGCGCCTTGGGATTCTCACCCTGCCCACCTGTGTCGGTTTGGGGTACGGTCTCTTGTTACCTGAAGCTTAGAAGCTTTTCCTGGAAGCATGGCATCAATCACTTCACACCCAAAGGGTGCTTCGTCATCACGTCTCAGAATTGTGTCCCCGGATTTACCTAAGAACACTCCCTACTCGCTTAAACCGGGACAACCAACGCCCGGATGACCTAGCCTTCTCCGTCCCTCCATCGCAGTAACAAGAGGTGCAGGAATATTGACCTGCTTCCCATCGACTACGCATCTCTGCCTCGTCTTAGGGGCCGACTAACCCTGCGCCGATTAGCGTTGCGCAGGAAACCTTGGGCTTTCGGCGAGGGGGCCTCTCACCCCCTTTATCGTTACTCATGTCAGCATTCGCACTTCTGATACGTCCAGCATGCCTTACAGCACACCTTCAACCGCTTACAGAACGCTCCTCTACCATGCAGAACAAGTCTGCATCCGCAGCTTCGGTACACATCTTAAGCCCCGTTAAATCTTCCGCGCAGGCCGACTCGACTAGTGAGCTATTACGCTTTCTTTAAAGGATGGCTGCTTCTAAGCCAACCTCCTAGCTGTCTATGCCTTCCCACATCGTTTCCCACTGAGATGTGATTTTGGGACCTTAGCTGGCGGTCTGGGTTGTTTCCCTTTTGACGACGGACGTTAGCACCCGCCGTCTGTCTCCCATGATTGCACTCACCGGTATTCGGAGTTTGCAACGGGTTGGTAAGTCGGGATGACCCCCTAGCCGTAACAGTGCTCTACCCCCGGTGGTGATACATGAGGCGCTACCTAAATAGCTTTCGAGGAGAACCAGCTATCTCCGGGCTTGATTAGCCTTTCACTCCTAGCCACAGCTCATCCCCTCATTTTTCAACATAAGTGGGTTCGGGCCTCCAGTAGATGTTACTCCACCTTCACCCTGGCCATGGATAGATCGCCCGGTTTCGGGTCTACTCCCAGCAACTCAATCGCCCTGTTAAGACTCGGTTTCCCTACGCCTCCCCTATTCGGTTAAGCTTGCTACTGAGAAGTAAGTCGCTGACCCATTATACAAAAGGTACGCAGTCACCCCCGAAGGGGCTCCCACTGCTTGTACGCATACGGTTTCAGGTTCTATTTCACTCCCCTAAAAGGGGTTCTTTTCGCCTTTCCCTCACGGTACTGGTTCACTATCGGTCGGTAAGGAGTATTTAGCCTTGGAGGATGGTCCCCCCATGTTCAGACAGAGTTCCACGTGCTCCGCCTTACTCGATTTCACTGCTGAGTCATTTTCGTGTACGGGGCTGTCACCCAGTATCGCCAGACTTTCCAGACTGTTCCACTAACTCATCAACAGCTTAAGGGCTGGTCCCCTTTCGCTCGCCGCTACTCAGGGAATCTCGGTTGATTTCTTTTCCTCCGGGTACTTAGATGTTTCAGTTCCCCGGGTTTGCCTCGTTAACCTATGTATTCAATTAACGATACCCAGCTTATGCTGAGTGGGTTTCCCCATTCGGAAATCCTCGGATCAAAGTCAGTTTGCCGACTCCCCGAGGCTTATCGCAAGCTACTACGTCCTTCATCGCCTCTTACCGCCTAGGCATCCACCATATGCGCTTATTCACTTGACCATATAACCCCAAAAACTCTGGGGCGCTGGTATTGGTCTTCTCTTCGTTTGAATGCAACATACCCGCATCCAAGTCTTACGACCTGGACACTTCTATAGATATCCCCAATCACCTTGCGGCAATGGGAATATTTGCCTATCTACAATCTAATCCGAATTGTTAAAGAGCTGCACTTCGCAAATGCAAAGTGACTAACGCTTTCGCTAGTCACTTCACACTCACCGGACACCTTCCACCCACTCTACTTAATGCGCCATGAATGGCTTTCACCTCGCCCGTTACTTCATTGGTGGAGCCAGGGAGGATCGAACTCCCGACCTCCTGCGTGCAAGGCAGGCGCTCTCCCAGCTGAGCTATGGCCCCGATTGATACTGGTGGGTCTGGGTGGAGTTGAACCACCGACCTCACCCTTATCAGGGGTGCGCTCTAACCAACTGAGCTACAGACCCGTGTCCGTGCTGCTTAGATCAGGTAATTTGTGTGGATGCTCCGAAAGCGCCTCAATCGGCTTTCGTTAAAGGAGGTGATCCAGCCCCAGGTTCCCCTAGGGCTACCTTGTTACGACTTCACCCCAGTCATGAATCACAAAGTGGTGAGCGACCTCCCGAGGGTTAGTCTACCCACTTCTTTTGCAACCCACTCCCATGGTGTGACGGGCGGTGTGTACAAGGCCCGGGAACGTATTCACCGCGACGTTCTGATTCGCGATTACTAGCGATTCCGACTTCATGCAGTCGAGTTGCAGACTGCAATCCGGACTACGATCGGTTTTTTGAGATTCGCTCACCCTCACGGGGTCGCAGCCCTCTGTACCGACCATTGTAGCACGTGTGTAGCCCAGCTCATAAGGGCCATGATGACTTGACGTCATCCCCACCTTCCTCCGGTTTATCACCGGCAGTCTCCCTAGAGTTCCCACCATCATGTGCTGGCAACTAAGGATAAGGGTTGCGCTCGTTACGGGACTTAACCCAACATCTCACGACACGAGCTGACGACAGCCATGCAGCACCTGTCTCAGCGTTCCCGAAGGCACCAATCCATCTCTGGAAAGTTCGCTGGATGTCAAGAGCTGGTAAGGTTCTTCGCGTTGCATCGAATTAAACCACATGCTCCACCGCTTGTGCGGGCCCCCGTCAATTCCTTTGAGTTTTAACCTTGCGGCCGTACTCCCCAGGCGGTCAACTTATCGCGTTAGCTGCGCCACTAAAAACACAAAGTCTCCAACGGCTAGTTGACATCGTTTACAGCGTGGACTACCAGGGTATCTAATCCTGTTTGCTACCCACGCTTTCGTACCTCAGCGTCAGTGTTGGTCCAGGAAGCCGCCTTCGCCACTGGTGTTCCTCCGGATATCTACGCATTTCACCGCTACACCCGGAATTCCACTTCCCTCTACCACACTCCAGTCAGGCAGTATCAAATGCAGTTCCCAGGTTAAGCCCGGGGCTTTCACATCTGACTGACCCAACCGCCTACGTACGCTTTACGCCCAGTAATTCCGATTAACGCTCGCACCCTCCGTATTACCGCGGCTGCTGGCACGGAGTTAGCCGGTGCTTCTTCTAAAGGTAACGTCAAGAAGGTCGGGTATTAGCCAACCCCTTTTCTTTCCAATTGAAAGTGCTTTACAACCCGCAGGCCTTCTTCACACACGCGGCATTGCTGCATCAGGGTTTCCCCCATTGTGCAATATTCCCCACTGCTGCCTCCCGTAGGAGTCTGGGCCGTGTCTCAGTCCCAGTGTGGCTGATCGTCCTCTCAGACCAGCTACGGATCGTCGCCTTGGTAGGCCATTACCCCACCAACTAGCTAATCCGACGCAGGCTCATCCAATAGCGAGAGGCCCGAAGGTCCCCCTCTTTCCCCCATGGGGCGTATGCGGTATTAGCCCGGATTTCTCCGGGTTGTCCCCCACTACTGGGCAGATTCCTACGCGTTACTCACCCGTCCGCCACTCGTCAGCACCCCGAAGGGCCTGCTACCGTTCGACTTGCATGTGTTAAGCATGCCGCCAGCGTTCAATCTGAGCCAGGATCAAACTCTTCACTTTAAGTTTGAACTGTCACTTGAGGCGTGACATATCCTTGCCCGACTTATACTTCTTCGGAATCGAAGATGCTTCGTCGATATACTAATTGGCCTCTCTCGGCCACCAACGGAGCACCCACACAAATTACCTAATCTGATTGTTAAAGAGCTGTCCAGCTTACGCTAGACTGAGACGGTCAACTATAGCCCGACCACCTCTCACCGTCAATAGCTACACCATCTTCAGCGCCGATTCGCGCCCAATCAAAACCGAACGCCAAACGAGCCGCGTATTCTACTGACTCCTGGGGTCAGGTCAACTACTATTTCTAACCAGAATCACCATCCCGGTGAAAAGGAGCTACAAGGGTAAAATTCAGGCACGAACTTAGCTGACTAATCTGCAAGCCACTCTTGCCTGTTCAAACGAGCGCGCTAAACCCACTGCACTGAATTCATTGGGTCAGGCGTTTAGACAAAGATACGAATTGGAGCGGGCAGCGGGAGTCGAACCCGCCTCTCTAGCATGGGAAGCTAGGGTAATACCGATATACGATGCCCGCGGAAGTGTTGTCTATAGCCTTCTCGCTTAAAAAACTGGCAACAGTTTTATTATGCAAGGCAAAAATCGCATCAAGCGATTCCTCAGCTCCTCCCGAAAATCCCCCGAGAAGGTACAAACCCTTTTCGATACTGCAGACGTTTGGATAACTATATGTTCAGTTAGAATTCCTGACAGCTGCTTTCAATTATAACGATTAAATATTGGGAAAGTAAGTAATCCCCAAACGACTGATAAGAACCAAGCATTTGTACTGGCAAGTATTTAACTGGCGCAGGAAGTCCACTAAATGACTGACGAACAGCAAGCGCAAGTACTACAACCAACGGCGACTCTTCCATATGTCATAACTTGTACAATTGTTTTATCTACCCAGGATCAAACTGAAAATTCAACTCGTTTCATATCAATCCTGGCCCTCGGCGGTAAGAACATTCTCGTACATCCTGTCGACCTCTACGGAGTAACGCTCCAGCACCTTCGCACGTTTGGTTTTTAGTGTAGGTGTCTGCAGGCCATTTTCAACGGTCCAGGGTTCGAGTAATAGTGTAGCCCGACGAATTTTAGCGAAGCCGGGAAAATCAGCTAGCGCGGATTTAATCTCCCTGAGAACCATTGCTACTAACTTCCTGTTGCCAAGACTGTCCGGGTCCATCGGATCAAGCCCGCAATCTTGCGCCAATCCCGGCCAATAATCAGCGTTCAATACAAGCAAAGCCGCCAGATAGGGGCGCCCCTCGCCGATTACCATAACCTGCTCTACCAGCGGACTCAGCGCTATGGCCATTTCCAAGTCACCTGGTGGCACCTTCTCGCCATTCGACAACACCAGTATATCTTTAATTCTGCCGGTAATATAAAGGTGCTTCCCTTCAATTCGCGCCTGATCACCCGTATGCAGCCAGCCGTTAGAATCGATTATCGCTCTGGTAGCTGCATGATTATTCCAGTAACCCAACATGACGCCCGGGCTCCTAACCAACAGCTCGTCATTCTCTCCAATTTTCACCTGCACCTTACGTAACGGCACCCCGACGCTGGACGGCTGGTTATTCTCCAGTGGGTTGATACTGATTACCGGACTTGTTTCTGTCAGTCCGTAGCCCTGAAGCAGGGGCACTCCCAACCCAATAAATACTTTTGCAATTTCGGGAGAAAGCGGCGCACCGCCGCTCACCGCCACCCGTAACCGACCGCCCAGCTTATCGATCACCTTACTGGCAACCAGCCGCTGAAGTAACGGCCAAAGCAGAAGGATCGGCTGCCGGCCACCTCTTTTCTGCTGATAAAGAAATCGTTTCCAGCCAACATTGACAGCCAGTTCAAACATCGCTCTGGCATATAAAGATTTGCCGGATATTTGCTCTTTCAGCCTGCCGTATATGCGCTCGAAAATTCTCGGCACCGCGATCATCGCTGTCGGCCTGATAATCTGCAGATCCTGGGCAAGTTGACCCACCGAGCGGGAATAAGCCACCGTGGATCCTGTCATGACCGGAAGATAGTAGCCACCGGTACGTTCCAATGTGTGTGAAAGTGGCAGGAATGAAAGAAACAGATCTTCCCGGTAACAGTCGACAACAGCCAGCGCCCCATGTGCCACCGACAACATGTTGCTATGGCTTAGCATAACTCCTTTGGGACGGCCGGTAGTGCCCGAAGTGTAGACAATTGAAGCCAGTTCATCGGGCTTGCCATTTCTGCGATGCAATCCGTTGCCTTTATCCGGTAACCAATCGGACACCAAACGCATCCTGTCGTCACCCTTTGTCAAGATTTGCGGGTCGGCTGCCGAATCAAGCACCAGGATTCGTTGGAGAGAGCGGTTATCTCCAAGTACGGACGCCAATCTTTTCCAGCGACCGGCATCCTGCACCAACAGTAACTTCACTGCAGAGTCGTTCAGAATGTAGGCGATGCTGTCGGGGCGATCGTCAGTGTACAGCGGCACAACTACCAGCCCCAATCCTAAGCAAGCCTGATCAAACATCACCCATTGGGGACAGTTTCGTAGTTGCAGCGCCACCCGATCTCCCGGATGAAGGGACTCCTTTGCCAGTGCAGCCTGCCAGCACGCAATGCGGTCAGCCATCTGACTCCAACTGAGTTCCACCCAGGCCTGTGTTTCCCGATCAAAGCCTTTATAGGCAACACTGCCTCCCGAACGGCGCACACGCTCGACAAACATGTTGTCGATGGTGCCCACGCTTTCCGGTGATATCAGATCCTCATTCCAACCAGTCAATACCTCTCCTCCTATTAATCACTTACGCGCCTGTGGTTATGCAGGGCAATCGAAGTTTAGTGTAGAATTCGCCTTAAATTCCACTCTTAAGAAACCTGCTAACAGGAATGGCTGCACCGGGCTTTTACCAAAATATACCTCCAATCCGCGATGTCTGATGTCAAGCCACCCATCCGAAGGATCCGCAGCTTTGTTCTGCGGGAGGGTCGATTAACTCAAGGTCAGCAACGGGCATTTGAGCAGATCTGGCCATATTTTGGTGTGCCTTTTGAGGGTACACCTCTCGACCTTCCCAAATTGTTCGGTAACTGCAACCCGGTCTATCTGGAGATCGGCTTCGGCGACGGTGAATCCCTTGCTCAGATGGCCACTGTTAATCCAGAATACAACTACCTTGGCGTGGAGGTGCACCGTCCCGGTGTAGGACATCTGTTGCTGAAAATTGAGCAGCAGTCATTGACTAATCTCTATGTCATCCGCCACGATGCAGTGGAGATCCTGTCTCAGGGACTGACCGATGCCTCTCTGGCTGGAATATATCTCTTTTTTCCCGACCCCTGGCACAAGCGACGCCATAACAAACGGCGCATCCTACAACCGACCTTTGTGGGAGAGATTGCCAGAGTACTGCGACCAGGTGGTATCTTTCACACTGCCACCGACTGGAAGGAGTACGCCTGCGAAATGATGCGCACGATGACGGCAGCGGATGTCTGGTTCGAAAATTGCGCCGGGGACGGTCGCTTCTCGCTACGGCCTGACTACCGTCTTCTGACCAAATTCGAGCAGCGCGGCGTGCGTCTGGGACATGGTGTCTGGGATCTGATTTTTCGGCGCCGGTAATCTCCGCTATGACCTTCTTTCAACTCACCCGATTCAAAAGCCGTGGTCTCGAACCAATCGATCTGACTATTGATGCAGGAGAGTGCATCACCCTGGGGGGACCTTCCGGCTGTGGCAAATCGCTGCTATTGCGGGCCATAGCCGATCTTGATCCGCATGAGGGGGAGGCCAGGATAGATGAGTCCTGTCAATCACAGACGGCTCCTCCAGTTTGGCGTCGCCAGGCCGGTCTGCTCAGTGCAGAGAGCCATTGGTGGGCAGACAGAGTGGGCGATCATTTGCCGCGTTCAGATCCTGATCTGCTGGCGGCACTGGGATTTTCAGAAGCTACCACACAATGGGAGGTGTCTCGGCTGTCCAGCGGAGAGCGCCAACGGCTGGCACTGGTACGGCTGCTGCTGGGTAATCCGAAGCTGCTGTTGTTGGACGAACCTACCGCAAATCTCGACCAGACGAGCATCGACCGGGTTGAGCATCTGATAAAGGAGTACCTGCAAGACAGTTGTTCAGCCGCACTCTGGGTGAGCCACGACCCACAACAACGACGGCGAATCGGGGACCGCGGATTTCAGATCGAAAGCGGACGGCTGGTGGCTGAGAAGTGGAGCTGATCTCCCTCACTCCCTTGGATCTTTCCGTAGCTGCTCTGCTGGTGCTGGGGCTTGCCGTCATTTCCTGGCGTATGCGGCTGGGCGTGGAGCGCCGATTGCTTGTCGCCGCCAGCCGCAGTGTGATCCAGCTTACCCTGCTCGGTCTCGTACTCAAAACCCTGTTTGAGCAAACCAGTTTTCTGCTTATTGGCGGTCTGGCGCTGTTCATGCTAGGAATGGCAGGTTACGAAGTGATGGCACGCCAGGAACGAAAATTTGCCGGCTTCTGGGGCATGGGGATTGGCACCCTCTCCATGTTCATCTCTTCCTTCAGCATCACCCTGCTGGCACTGCACCTGGTGGTTAAAGTCGAACCCTGGTACACGCCCCAATACTTGATCCCGTTGCTGGGAATGCTGCTCGGCAACACCATGTCAGGTATGGCGATTGCGCTGGACAACCTGACCCAAAGCGCTTGGCAGCAGCGGGGATCGATCGAGGCCAGATTGATGCTTGGTCACACCTGGGACCAGGCCATCGGGGATCTCCGTCGGCGCGCCCTGCGATCCGGCCTGATACCTATCATCAACGCCATGGCCGCAGCCGGCGTTGTCAGCCTGCCCGGCATGATGACCGGACAGATCCTAGGCGGAAGTCCACCGCTGGAGGCCGCCAAATACCAGATCATGATCCTATTGCTTATTGCCGTCGGCACCGGGCTGGGTGCGATTGCTGCCGTATCTCTCGGTGCCTTCCGGCTATTTGATCATCGCCAACGGCTGCGGCTGGACCGTCTGAAGTAGCCGCCCCTCTTTCAGTATGTCCGGAGGAGCCTGTCTCATACTCCTCTGCGCATTCGATAGAGCTTCAGAAGCAGTATCACCCAAGGTGCTCCATGAAGGAACAGATCGAAAATATCAACGGGCGCTGACAATGTTCCTCCTGCCAGCATTTTCAGCTTCTCCCACACATGAGGCTCAGGCATAAAGGGCGCCAACCCAAGCAGTAGGCAGGCCAAAACAAGCACAGCCAGCGGTAATTCATCCAACCACGCCATCACAAACGCTCCTCACATGAACACTCGGGACAAACCGCTCGATAAAGCGCTGCATCTTCGGCACTGAAACAACAAGCAACAATCTCTTCAAAACCGTCCGCCTCGCGCATTGAATCGACCGCTATTTGTGCGGCATCCCGCTTTGGGTAACCATAGACACCCGTACTGATTGCGGGAAACGCAATGCTTACAGCTCCCCGCCCACGAGCCAGCGAAAAAGCGTTGCGATAGCAGCTTCGCAGCAGCTCGGGCTCGCCTTTCCCGCCCCCGTTCCAGACCGGCCCCACCGTGTGCACAACCCATCTGGCGGGCAGCTCGAACGCATCGGTAATGCAGGCCTCGCCAGTCGGACAACCACCAATCTTTCGGCAAGCCGCAAGAAGTCCCGGACCCGCCGCCCGATGAATGGCGCCGTCGACACCACCGCCGCCAAGCAATGAAGAGTTGGCTGCGTTGACAATGACGTCAACCGCCAACCGTGTTATATCTTGCTGTACAATTCTTATTCTGCTCATGCAGTCCCCACCCGGATTATCAAGTCCCAGGTTGTCCCAGCTTATTTCGTGGTCAATCTTAAAATGCAGGTTTAATCGTAGGTTAATAAATGTAGGATATCATTCATGTCCACCATTTCAGGCACCCTCTTGATCGTTTTCATAATCTGGTTCTGGCTCGACAGCGCACGTGCCCGGGAAATAGCAATCGGCATTTGCGAACTGAGCTGTACGCAGCGTGGACTACAGTTTCTAGACCAGACAGTGGCCCTGAGCAGACTAGGCATTCGTTGGACAGGCCGGGGCATCCGTGTCCGGAGAGTATTCCGGTTCGATTTTACCGAGCAGGGCATGGAGCGCTGGAGCGGCCATATTACCCTCGTCGGAATTCAGCTGGAAGAGTTCAGCCTGGGTTTACCGAGCCCAGATGAAAGCACTCTCCCTTTACCTGGCAAGGGCTCTGGAGAAACCAGACATTGATTATTGTCCGCAAGTTGTCGATCTCTTCAAATACTATTTAATCAGTTTGAGCGTTGGGCGGTCGCGTGGCGGGCTGGGATCAGTGCCGCCATCAGGTGGCGGCTCCTCTCCGGAATCTACTCCCTGCTCCAAAAACAGCATGCCCTGTCTGTTCTCTTTTGCATAAATACCGAGCACGGCAGATGGCGGCACCAGTACATTCATCGGCGTTCCACCAAAACGAGCGCTGAAAGTTATCAGATTGTTACCCAGCTCCAGCTGCCTTACTGCTCCAGGCGCAATATTCAGCACGATACGGCCAGCTTCAACAAATTGGGACGGCACCACCACATCATCAGCTGATGCATCGACCAGCAGGTGAGGCGTCAGCGAATTGTCTATCAACCACTCGTAGAGTGCGCGTATCAGATAGGGGCGGTTGGAGCTGATCGTCAAATAGCGTACCCCACCATAATTTACTCCCGCATCTCCACTTCCAGTTCGGTCAGGCTCTCCCTGAACGATTCACGTCCGAATAGATTCTTGGCATACTCATTTACAGCTTTTGCCTGTGTCGGCAACTCAATCCCGAGCAATGGCAATCGCCATAATAGCGGCCCGATGGAACAATCCACCAGCGAGAAGTCGGTGCTCATAAAAAAGGGTTTTGATGCGAATACTGGAGCAGTGACCGTTAAGCTTTCCCGCAACTCTTTGCGCGCTTTTCCTGCCTGCTTGCCACCAGCCAGAATCTGGTCCATAAGGCGGTACCAGTCGTGATCCACCCGGTGCAGAAAGAGGCGGGAGCTGGCTTTAGAGACGGGATCTACCGGCATCAGCGGCGGATGGGGAAAACGCTCGTCAAGATACTCCATGATTATCCGGGACTCGTACAGAACCAGATCCCGATCCACCAGCGTTGGCAGCGTTCCGTACGGATTCAAATCCATTATATCATCGGAAATGGCAAGTGGGTCGACATCCAGCACTTCCACGGTGATGTTTTTTTCAGCCAGCACCAATCGGACACGATGACTGTAGGGACTGCTGGCGTCCGAATACATGGTCATCACAGATCTCTTGTTCGCAACCACAGTCATACAAACCACTCCAAATTTGTTCAGCCCGAAAATACAAAGGGGTGCACAGTATAACCTAAACTATGCACCCCTACGTACGAACCTGGGAAAAAATAGCTTGCTGCTGGTTACTTCACCTCTTTAACCAACTTTTCCCATTTTGGATCAATGAACGTCCTTCCAATACTCCTTCTTTAGCAGGTAGGCGAGAACGAAGAAAACCGCAATAAACAGTAGTACCCAGATGCCCAGGCGTTTCCGCTCCATCTGAATCGGCTCTCCGACATAACTCAGAAAAGCAGTCAGGTCGCGCATCGCTGCGTCAAACTCGGAAGGACTCAGGCTACCCGGAGTAACCTGCTCAAACTTTTCAAAAACCTTCTGACCATCATGCTCCGTAAAAACCGCTTTTTGGGTACCCTGCAGCTGCCACATAACGTGGGGCATGCCGACATCAGGAAAAACCACATTGTTGACACCGAACGGACGTGACTCATCCAGGTAGAAACTACGCAGATACGTGTATATCCAGTCGACACCGCGGGCACGGGCAATCACGCTAAGGTCAGGTGGAGTAACGCCAAACCAGGAGTTTGCATTCTCTGGATCCATCGCAATAGTCATCGTTTCACCGATCTTGTCGGTGGTAAACATCAGATTTTCCTTGACCTCATCCTCGCTCAGGCCCAGATCCCTGGCAGTACGGTTGTATCGCTGGTATTTGGCGGAATGACAGCTCAGACAATAGTTGACGAAATATTTTGCCCCGCGTTGTAGAGACGCCTGATCCCCCATGTCCAGATCCGCGTCGTCCAGATGGCCACTACCCGATGCAAGTGCAAAAAGGGGAACCAGTGCCAATATAGATGCAACAATCAGCTTTTTCATTTGGTCACCCTCTCCGGAACGGGCTTGGTCTTGTCCATCTTGCTGTAGATAGGCATCAGCAGGAAAAACGCGAAATAGAGAAATGTGCAGACCTGCGCCAATATGGTGAGTATCGGGGTCGCCGGCTGAACGCCCAGCCAGCCCAGAACGATGAATGCGACTACGAATATCCCCAGCCACACCTTGAATAACATACCTTTATAACGAATGGATTTAACTGGACTACGATCCAACCACGGCAGGAAAAATATCAATACGATGGCAGCACCCATCGCAACCACACCCGGGAATGCTGAGCCCGCCATCGACGGCACCGCCCGCAGAATCGCGTAGAACGGCGTGAAATACCAAACCGGGGCAATATGCTCAGGCGTCTTCAGCGGATTAGCCGGTTCGAAATTGGGGTGTTCGAGAAAGTAACCGCCCATCTCCGGGGCGAAGAATACGGCTGCAGCAAACAGAAACAGAAAGCCCGCCACGCCGGCAATATCTTTGACTGAGTAGTAAGGATGAAAGGGAATGCCGTCCGCCGGTGCCGTCTCACTCCACTTGTTGCCCTTCGGTCCTTTCTTTATCTCAACACCATCGGGATTGTTGGACCCCACCTTGTGCAGAGCAACAATATGCACGAAGACGATAGCCGCCAATAGGAAGGGCAGCAGAAAGTGCAGTGCAAAAAAGCGGTTAAGGGTAGCGTCCGATATGACATAGTCACCGCGAATCCATACACCCAGCTCCTCACCAACGACTGGAACAGCGGAGAACAGATTGATAATTACCTGCGCTCCCCAGTATGACATCTGACCCCAAGGCAACAGATAACCCATGAATGCTGTCGCCATCATGACGATGTAGATGATAACCCCGATAATCCACAGCAACTCCCTGGGCTTACGATAGGAGCCGTACAGCAGCCCACGGAACATGTGCAGGTATATCACGATAAAAAATGCCGACGCACCGGTCGAGTGCAGATAACGTATCAGCCAACCCCAATCCACATCGCGCATAATGTATTCAACCGAACCAAACGCGAGCCCGGCATCTGGCTTGTACATCATCGCCAGCCAAACGCCGGTCAGGATCTGGTTGACCAGCACCAGCATGGCAAGTGAGCCCATGAAGTACCAGAAATTGAAATTCTTCGGTGCATAGTAATGCGCCAGGTGTTCATTCCAAACTTTGGTAAGCGGATAGCGTTCATCAAACCACTTCAACATGCTCATCAGGAGGCACCTCCGTCGTCACCGACTAGAATCCGGGTATCGGACAGGAACTGATAGGGTGGAATTACCAGGTTTGTCGGCGCCGGTACTCCGCTGAATACGCGACCTGCCAAATCAAAACGGGAGCCGTGACAGGGACAGAAAAAACCGCCCAGCCATTCCGGTCCCAGGTCTGCCGGCGCCAAGTCCGGCCGGAAGGTGGGGGAACAGCCGAGGTGAGTACATATGCCGACCGCCACTAAAAATTCAGGCTTGCGCGAACGCGTTGGGTTCTTACAGTACTCGGGCTGCTGTGGCATTTCTGACGTCGGATCAACAAGGCGATCGTCCAGTTTAGCCAGATCGGCGATATTCTTTTCCGTGCGGCGTACTATCCAGACAGGTTTGCCTCGCCACTTGACACGCATCAGCTGCCCAGGTTCGAGCTTGCTGATATCCGCCTCAACCGGCGCGCCGGCTGCTTTAGCTTTTTCACTGGGCGCCCAGGACGCCAGGAAAGGATACACCACATAACCGGCGCCGACGGCTCCGACCACACTCGTCGCAGCGGTCAACATCCGCCGCTTTTTAAGATCCACGCCATCTGCGCTCATTGCTTAATGACCCCCGGAGTAGTCTGGGATGACTCTGGAATATCCTGCATTCAAGTCCTAAAACCCGCATCCGTGTAAAGATCAGGAGTAAAGAATATGCTGATATTATCCCCAATTAGACGGCGCATTTTCCAACATGCGTCCGCGGAGGTCAAGAAACACTCATATGTTAAACGGTAATGGCTGATTCAGCGCAGTTTGGTTTGATATTCAGACTGGGTTTTCAACATCGATGAAGCGATGCTCCAGCCCGAACTCCTCACTCAGTCGCTCTCCCAGTGCTTTAATTCCGTACCTTTCGGTCGCGTGATGCCCGGCGGCAAAATAGTGGATCCCGAGCTCGCGCGCCAAATGCACCGTCTGCTCGGATACTTCGCCTGATAGATACGCATCCATCCCGTTGGCAGCTGCTTTTTCAATGAAGTGCTGAGCGGCGCCGGTGCACCAGCAAAAGCGGGTTATTTTCTCATCACCTGCGCTGATATGCAGGGGTTCGCGGTTTAGCACCGTTGTCAGCTGCCCGGCGAACTGCTCAGCTGACAGCGGATGCGTCAAGCTTCCCCACCACAACAGGCCGTCGGTTCCCGGCAGCGCCTCAGCTTCGGTCAAACCCAACAACACCCCAAACTGCCGGTTGTTACCCAGTTCAACGTGAGCGTCCAACGGCAGATGGTAGGCCATCAGACTGATGCCGTGCTGCATCAGCGTCCTTACTCTGCTTCCCTTGAGTCCGGTCAACGGCTGGGCTTCACCGCGCCAAAAGTAGCCGTGGTGCACTAGTAGCAGATCGGCCCGCCAGGAGACAGCCTGATCGATCAACGCTTGGCTTGCACTGACCCCGGTTACCACTCTTTGCACCTGTTGTACCCCTGCATCCACCTGCAAACCGTTGGGGCAGTAGTCTTCGTACGATGAGATCGCCAGCAGTTCACTGCAAAATCGCTCCAGTTCAAATAAATTCGCCACCATCACCCCTTCCATAGTCATCAAGCCTCAATGAATCAGCTGAGGCGTGTTAAATTAGTACCCGGTACGACAGTGCACACCCTTCCTTCAAGCGTGAAGTTTTCGGACGGGTAGTTACAAGATTAACGCTTAGACCAAGATCTTTCAGCCCAGATTCTCCGATGAAATCATCCCGACTATTAATCTTCACCCTGGTTTCTGTTGCAGCCGGCTTGTTCGCGGCTTTGCTGGTATTGAGCCTTGTCAGCGATCCCGACCCGCGTCCCAACCCGAACATTGCAAGAAGCACCAATTCTGGAGTCCAGTCCGGTCCGGCCTCTTATGCATCTGCGGTACAAGCCGCCACGCCCTCGGTGGTAAATATCTACACATCCAAGGTGACGTTTGAACGCAGAACCACCATATTCGATGACCCGGTATTTCAGCGTTTTTTCGGTGACCGTTTCGCCTTTCAACCAGAGGAGAAACGTCAGACTAGCTTGGGCTCGGGCGTTATCATCAACGATCAGGGTTTTATCCTCACCAACCATCATGTCATTAAGGGAGCCGACGAAATCCGCGTGGTATTGGCCAACGGCGATACTTTTGCGGCTGAAATTGCCGGTACCGACCCCGATACCGACCTGGCGGTGATAAAGTCCGAACAGACCAACCTGCCTGCAATCACGGTGGGAGATTCTCAGCATCTGCGGGTGGGCGATGTGGTGCTTGCAATCGGCAATCCATTCGGCGTGGGGCAGACCGTCACCATGGGCATTGTCAGCGCCACCGGACGTAACCAGCTTGGGATCAATACCTTCGAAAATTTCATTCAGACCGATGCGGCCATTAATCCCGGTAATTCTGGCGGGGCGCTGATCAATGCTTACGGCGAACTGGTTGGCATCAATACCGCTATTTTTTCTAAAACAGGCGGCTCGGACGGTATCGGATTTGCCATACCCGTAGCACTGGCAAAAGGCGTAATGGACCAAATACTTAAACAGGGCCGGGTGGTACGCGGCTGGCTCGGCATTGCCGGCCAGGATATCACTCCCGAGCTTGCAGAAGCATTTAGCCTGCCCGATATGCGTGGTGGTGTGCTGGTGTCCGGTGTGCTGGAGGGTGGACCGGCTGATCAAGCGGGGATCGAGCCAGGCGACATTATCACCCGTATTGATAACCGTGTACCGGGAAGCGTTTTCGACATTCTGTCCATCATATCGGCGCTGCCGCCGGGAACAAAGATCGAAGTAAGGGGATTACGCGGCAGTAAATCGATAAAACTGGAGGCGGTGGTCAGCGAGCGGCCAAAAATCCAAATGAATGACGGTTAACCAACCAAACCCACTATCGAGGATACCGGCCTGATCTCCTCCAACGGCGCCGGCCTGGCAATACCATAGCCTTGAGCAAAATCGATACCGATTTCTCTCACCCGTGCCAGGATATCGTCATTTTCCACAAACTCTGCAATTGTCTTTTTCCCCATCACATGCCCGATATCGTTAATTGAACGCACCATGGCGAAATCGATTTCATCCTCCATGATGTCCCGGATGAAGGTGCCATCAATTTTAATGAAATCAACCGGCAGATTTTTCAAGTAAGCGAAAGATGACATACCGCTACCAAAATCATCCAGCGCAAAACGACAACCCTGCTGTCTCAGAGTTTCGATAAATCTGGCGGCCTTAGCCAAGTTCGAAACCGCAGCAGTCTCGGTGATTTCGAAACAGATGCGGTCCGCCGGCACGGCATAGTGTCTGAATTGTCCGGTCAGAAAACGGAGGAAACTGTCATCTGTAATCGAGTGGCCTGACAGATTGATGCTGCACATTGACAAGCGCTCTAAATGCTCGGGATAACTTGCCAGCCAAGAGAGTGTCGAACGAACCACCCAGCGATCGATCGTCGGCATCAGACTGTAACGTTCCGCGGCGCATAGAAATGTTGCGGGCGGTACAAACTGTCCTGCCTCATCCTTCATACGAATCAGTATCTCGTAATGCCAGCGGCTATTGTCACGCACTTCGGTTAATGGCTTAAGATGCTGATAGTAAAGAAAAAATCTACCCTCCTCGAAAGCTTCGTGTATCCTGCCGACCCAGCGCATTTCACCTTGGCGCCGCCCCAACTCTACGTCGTCGTGATGAAACAGGTGAGACCGGTTTCTACCTTGTTCTTTGGCCACGTAACAGGCAGTATTGGCTGCGCTCATGATATCGGATAGGGACTGGCTTTTTGGTTGCACCGGTACGATGCCAATGCTGGCAGTAACATTGAAACGACTGCCCTCCCATTCGAAACGGCTCTCCTGAATCGCCTTCAACAACTCTTTTCCGACAATTTCCGCCTTTTTCAATGAGCATTGTTCGAGTAATAATCCAAACTCATCTCCGCCGAGGCGTGCAAGAATGTCACCGGCACGGGTTTTGGAGTGAATCAGCCGGCCAACCTCGTACAACAGCATATCCCCCGCTCCATGACCGCCAATATCGTTGACCACTTTAAATTGGTCGATATCCAGGACCACAATTGCGTGCTCCTCCTTGAACAGGTACTTATCCAACAGCGTTTTAACGCGGCGCTCGAATTCAGCCCGGTTCAGCAACCCGGTCAATTCATCATGCGTGGATTGGAATGATATACGTTCCTCGAGCCGTCGCGCCTCGGTCATATCGCGCAAATATGCGGTGAAAATTGGCTGATCCCCCAATGGAACACGCGTTACCGTGAGCTCGACAGGAAACTCACTCCCATCCGATCGCATGGCGTTAGTTTCCATTCGCCGTCCCAAAATATTGCCGGAGTCGGATGCCATGGCACAGCGGAGACCTTCCCGGTGCAGTGCCCGTAGCGATGGTGGTATCAGCAGTTCAGCAAGTTCGCCTCCCACAACTTTGTCGCGGCTGTAACCAAAAGCCTTTTCCGCCGCAGGATTGAATTCGACGATACGTCCACGATGGTCGATTGTGATGATCGAATCCAGTGACGACTCCATAATGGAGCTTTTCCTAGCTTCACTTTGAGCAAGCTCAACCATCATTTCGGTGCGCTTGAGTTGGTTCTGATGGAGATGCCGAAAAGTGTACCCAAGCAGCACCAGCCCTGCGATCCATAGCACTCCTATGGAAAGAAAATCGGCAAGGAACCGGTCACGCTCTTTGGCCAGCAGTCCGCTTATGGGAATTGAGACGCCAACGCCTCCCGCAATACCGCCAACCTGTTGATTGTCCCCGGCATGACACATCAGGCAGCCTGGCGCGGTCAACAGTGGGCGCATCAGCCGCAGATAAGGCTGGCCGTTCACCAGCGAGATCGCCACCATCTCATCGAGGCCGTTTTCAAAGGCATCAAGGGCTGACGCCTCCCAAGCATCCGGCGCATTTTGGGGGTGAATCGGCGAACGGCTGACAATCCGACTGGGGATACCGTAAAGGCTGCCAAACTCAGCATTTAACTGACGGGTAATCGCCGCAGGGTTGATCAGAGTCAGCTCTTGCCCGGAAGTTGTCACGATGTCACGCTCGGGAATATGAGACAGATTCTGGTCCGGACTCATTTTATCCGACAACGGCACATAGATCCGCCCATGCCCGGTTGCCCACAAGCGAAATGCCACATCTTTACTATGATGAGCCCGCGCCTGAATCAGTGCAATGTCATGGATTGCCGCTCTCCCCCGCTGATAATCCAGATACAATACCAGCGCGAGCACACCAGTCCATACGGCGACAAATACCCAACCCAGGCTTCTGAGATTGGATATAAATCGGTTTGGATTGAATAGCTTCACACTCTGCCTTTGCATCTCAATGCGGATATCGACTGGAGCCTGTCAAACTGTAGTGACAATGAACCGAGCCAATCGTCCGACCCCCGGCACGAATAAAGGCCCACTTCACCTGATCATAAAACGGTATTCTAACCGGTATTGTGCACAATGTGACATTAAACAATGAAAACAAAGGTAAATTATTAGCGAATGCCGTCTGACCCGGACACTACATCGGGGAAACGCAGCAGATACAGACAGCAAGCTGTCGCAACTTAGACGTACAGGTAGGGTTTCAGGGCCTGAAAGCAGCGAGGAAAGCAGAATTCTCTTCCGGTGTTCCAACAGTAACACGCAGACAATCCGCCAGCAGCGGGTGGCTTCCGTGCATATTTTTCACCAGTACACCACACTGCCGCAGATCATGGAACACATGATCTGCGCGGCCCGGCGCCAGCCGCACCAGAATGAAATTAGCGTGACTGGCGAATGGCTCAATACCATCGATGCACTGTAACTGCCCGAGCAGCGTATCGCGAGCCTGTCGGATCGCTGCCGTCTGGCGGTCGAACACCGACTGATGGTTGAGTGAGAACTCGGCGCTGATCTGAGTCAGCACATTGATATTATAGGGAAGACGTGTCTTCTCTATTTCATTGATCCAGGCGGCAGGGCCAGTCAGCAGGCCGAGCCGTAAACCCGCCAAACCCATCTTTGATACCGTCCGCATGACCAGCAGATTGGCGTACTGACCCAGCTTTGGAACAAAGCTGACATCAGTGAACGGCGCATACGCCTCGTCTATCACCACCAAACCCGGTGCCGCCTCGATGACCCGCAGCAGATCGTCCTGCGCAAAAAGATTCCCAGTCGGATTATTCGGATAAGCCAGAAAGATCAGTGCCGGCTGCGTCCGCTCTATCTCGCTCAGCAGCGACGTTATATCCAGGCTGAAATCGGGGTTGAGCGCAACCCCCTGGTACTCCATGCCGAGGAAGGTGGCGATCATACGGTACATCACAAAACTGGGCTCAATCGACAGTACCTTCCGGCCGGGTCCGGCAACCGTCATAGCGATCATCTGAATCAGCTCATCCGAGCCGTTGCCCAGCACCAGTGGCATGCCGTCGGGGATGGCCATTGTTCGCCGCAGGCCAGCCTTAACACCCGGTGCCTGAGGATGGGGGTAGCGATTGATTTCCGCTTTCCGCAACAGATCCAGCCACTCCTCCCGCAGTGCTTCAGGCCATTGATACGGATTCTCCATCGCATCGAGCTTAATTAGCCCCTCAGCATCGGCTACCTGATAAGCGGAGAGCTGCCTGATCTGAGGCCGGACCCAACGCGCAACCAGTTCATCGATCTCCGCGGCTTTATTTGTCACTGCTCCCTCTCCCAAGCCATCAAGAAGGCTTGTCGAAGCGGTACTCCGCGGACCGTGCATGTGCAGTCAGCCCCTCGCCTCGCGCCAACACCGATGCAGTACGGCCCAAGGATTCCGAGCCGGCCTTTGACACCATTATCAGACTGCTGCGCTTCTGAAAATCGTAGACGCCCAAAGGCGACGAGAAACGCGCCGTACGGGACGTCGGCAGTACATGGTTGGGTCCGGCACAGTAATCGCCCAAAGGTTCGGAAGTGTGGCGCCCCATGAAAATCGCCCCGGCATGCCGGATTTTTGGTACCACCGTTTCGGGATCGGCAACCGACAGTTCAAGGTGCTCCGGTGCGATGAAATTGGCCAATCTGCAGGCTTCGTCCATATCCCGGCAAGTGATCAACGCACCGCGCCGCTGCAGCGCTGCGGCGATAATGGATTCGCGCTCCAAGGTGGGAAGCAGTCGATCGATACTCGCTTTGACCCGATCGACAAAGCCGGCATCGGGGCAGATCAGGATTGACTGAGCATCTTCGTCGTGTTCGGCCTGGGAGAACAGATCCATCGCCACCCAGTCGGGGTCGGTGGCGCCGTCGCAGATCACCAGGATCTCCGATGGCCCTGCCACCATGTCTATCCCAACCTGGCCGAATACAGCCCGTTTTGCGGTAGCGACGTAGATGTTACCCGGTCCCACCACCTTGTCCACCGACGGCACCGTTTCGGTGCCGTAAGCCAGCGCGGCCACCGCCTGGGCGCCACCGATCTTGAAAACGCGGTCGACTCCACCGGCGTGCGCCGCAGCCAGCACCAGCTCGTTCATCTCCCCGCGTGGGGTGGGCACCACCATGATCAGTTCAGTCACCCCCGCCACTTTGGCCGGGACTGCGTTCATCAACACCGATGAAGGGTAGGCAGCCTTGCCTCCCGGTACATAGAGCCCGACCCGATCCAGCGGTGTCACCTGCTGTCCAAGCACACTGCCGTCCGCTTCGGCAAACGACCAGGATTCTAATTTCTGCAACTCGGCATATGCCTGAATACGGCCCGCCGCATGGCTCAATGCCTGCTGCTGTTCCGCGGATATCAGGTGCCAGGCCTGCTCCAGGCGGGAACGAGGAATCTCCAGGTCGCCGGCCGCATCTGCTTGCCAATGATCGAACCGGGCGGTGTATTCCAGCAGTGCGGCATCCCCTCTCGCGCGGATGTCAGCGATGATTGCGTCAACCGCCTGATTAATGCCCTGGTCTGATACCGACTCCCAGGCCAACAGCGCTTCCAGCGCACGCTGAAACCCCTGATCTGTGGTGGATAGCTGTCGCATTTCAGCCATTACTTCAGTACTCCGCGCAGGTTGATTTCGTAATTGCCGAGCCGGTCAGGACCGCTGTCCACCTGCCAGTCCGCCTCGTGCAGAGGGGCTGCCGGGAGAGACTAACCGTCGCTTCGAGCACGGCTCTCGACTGCTTGCCGCATGGCATCCAACAGTTGGACGACTGTGGCGTGCTTCATTTTCCAAGCAGCCTTGTTCACCACCAGTCTAGAACTGATTTCCATGATGTGTTCCAGTGGGACCAGTCCGTTCGCCTTCAGGGTATTGCCGCTCTCGACCAGATCCACAATCAGATCGGATAGTCCGACCAGCGGCGCCAACTCCATGGAGCCGTAGAGCTTGATCACCTCGACTTGCTGCCCTTTTGCGGCAAAATGAGTGCGCGCGGCGTTGACGTACTTAGTGGCGATACGCAGCTGGTTGCCGGACAGACTGGCGCCTTTTGCGCCGGCCACCATTAACCGACAGCGGGCAATCTGCAGATCAAGCGGTTCGTAAAGACCCTCGCCGCCATGTTCTATCAACACATCCTTTCCCGCCACACCGATATCCGCTGCCCCCCATTGAACGTAGGTGGGAACGTCAGTAGCGCGAATGATCAGCAGCTTCACCGCCGAATGGTTGGTCGCCAGAATCAATTTGCGGCTGGCTTCGGGATCGTCCACCGCTTCGATCCCGGCATGCGCCAGCAACGGCAATGTCTCATTAAAAATCCTGCCCTTGGAGAGCGCGATGGTGATCGGTGTATCGAAGGTCATCTGAAGCGGTTTCTTTTAGGGCCGGTTAACACCAATCGAACGGTCACTGCTGCATCTGAAAATTCGCCAATCAAGGCGCGAGGCGCGTAGCTTGGTCACACCAAATGAGCAACGAGCAACACTGCGAGGCGAATTCTCAGACGCAACCCGAAGGGTCGGGGCCCTTTTTCCGTTTAACGGCGTTATCAGCCGTTTAGTTGGAACAACCAAACTGCGCTCCTTCTGCCTTGTTAACCGAAAAAGGTCCTCCGGCAGTAGCTATTCGATTAGTGTTAACAGGCCCTAGTTCGGCACGCGCCGGATCTGCGCGCCCAGCCCGGCAAGCTTCTCTTCAATATTCTCGTAACCGCGATCGATATGATAGATACGATCGACCACAGTCTCTCCATCCGCCACCAGGCCTGCCAACACCAGACTGGCCGAAGCACGCAGATCTGTGGCCATCACCGGCGCCCCGGTGAGACGCCTGACGCCCTCGCAGATCGCGGTATTTCCTTCAAGTCTTATTCTTGCACCCATCCGCTGCATCTCCTGGACATGCATAAAACGATTCTCGAAGACGGTTTCGGTAATCGTACCCACGCCCTGCGCAACCGCGTTCAACGCGGTGAACTGGGCCTGCATATCGGTGGGAAACGCAGGATATGGCGCGGTGTGCACATCGACCGCCAGTGGCCGTCTGCCCTGCATATCGAGTGAGATCCAATTCTCACCCGTCTCAATCTCCGCACCCGACTCACGTAGTTTATGGAGCACCGCATCCACCAGTTTCGGCTGCGTATCCCGCACCAGAATTTTGCCGCTGGTCAATGCAGCCGCAACCAGATAGGTGCCGGTCTCGATGCGGTCGGGCAATACCTGATAACCGGTACCGGAAAGAGTGTCCACACCTTCAATGATGATACAATCAGTTCCTGCGCCATGGATTTTTGCACCCATAGCCTTCAGGCAGTTTGCCAGATCCACTACCTCCGGTTCGCGCGCGGCATTTTCAATCTGAGTCTCCCCTTTGGCGAGGGTTGCCGCCATCATCAGATTCTCGGTGCCGGTAACCGTAACTATATCCAAAACCAGGCGAGCCCCCCGCAGGCGCTTTGCAGATGCCCGGATGTAGCCGCCTTCGACCTCGACTTTCGCCCCCATGGCGCGCAGGCCGTCAATGTGCAGGTTGACCGGTCTGGAACCAATCGCACAGCCTCCAGGCAGTGAGACGTCTGCCCGGCCGAAACGAGCCAGCAGCGGTCCCAATACCAGAATTGAAGCACGCATGGTCCGCACCAGCTCATAGGGTGCATAAAAGTCCCTGATGGTGCTTGAATCGACCTCAATACGCATCTTCTCATCCACAGTTAGATCAACTCCCATTCGCCCAAGGAGTTCCATCGTGGTGGTGATGTCATGCAGATGTGGCACGTTCCCCACTGTCATCAGGCCATCCGCAAGCAGCGTAGCCGCAAGAATCGGAAGCGCAGCATTCTTGGCGCCGGCCACACGCACATCGCCGCTCAGAGATACACCGCCATTAATGATTAGTTTATCCATCTCATTTGCCGCAAAGGATGCCCGTATCGGACGAATCGGGAAAACTGTTTATTTTAGCGAAAAAACCCACAAAACGGAAAGCGAAGCATAACACTTAAGCAACTTCGTTCTAACGGCAATAGTTAAGGGGAATGTTTACTATCCCCTTACAGCTGCGCGTAAAAATCGCTTTTGACGCAGCGATACGCATGTTTGAATAACACAATCGCTACTCAGCCAAGGGCAGGAGTGACTCAGCATTGCTGAGCCGGGCGATACCAACCAAAGCAGAAGGCAGGTTACGGAATCGGACGCGCTTACCAGCAGCTGCTCCGACCGCCACCCACTCAAGCAACAACACCAGACCAGCACTGTCACAGTTGACCACGGAAGCAAGATCCAGTACCGGGTCTGAGACTGAAGCAAGTGTAGGACCTGCCTGATCCAACAGCTCACCGACGGTGGAGAACACTAAATCACCGGTTATCAGAAAGCCGCCATCTCCGGCCGAATTCAAACTTGCCTGCGTCACGCTAATTTATCTCGTCGGGCAAGCTGGTGCCCTTACTCCTCAGTTTACCGGGAAACACTATCGATTCCGTTCATTGAGCTTGTTCATCTGCTGGATAAGCCCATCCATCTTAAAGCGCTTGATATGTGCCGCGTAGCTTGTGCGATATTGCGAAACCAAACTGATATTGTCGATCGCCACATCGTATACTTTCCATTCACCCGCTTTTTGATGCAGGCTGTAATTGATCGGAATGGGCGGCGCCCCTCCCCCAACCACTCGTGTGTTGACGGTCGCATCGGTCGCCCCGGAGACCATCCTTAAGGGAAGGTAGTCGATCTCCTGATCGGAGTAGTTGAGCAGCGTGGTGGCATAGGTCCGCACCAACAGTTCGCGAAATGCCAGCACAAACTGGGATTTCTGCTCAATAGTGGCGCGCGACCAGTATTTTCCCAATACCAGTTGTGACATGTAATCAAAATCGAAACGCGGTAATACAAGTTCATTGACCAGTTCGTAAACTTTCCCCGGATCGGCACGCAGTTGTTCCCGTTGTCCGGCAATTTTGCGCAGCACATGGTCGGTCGTCTCTTTTACCAGATCAAGCGGATTATCCGGAGACACAAGCGTTGCCGACGCCGCGCCACACAGCAGCAGCACGCAGACCAGAACCAGTGACTGAAAATTCCGTTTATTCAATTTGTGCACCCTCTTCAGCTTTGCTGAATAAAAACTGCCCTATGATCTCTTCCAGCACCAGCGCAGACTGAGTAAGCGTAATGTTGCTGCCCTCTGCCAGAAAGGTCGCGCTGCCACCTGCGTCCAGACCCACGTACTGCTCTCCCAACAACCCTGCGGTGAAAATCTTGGCAAAGGTGTCATCCGGGATCGATTGCTCATAAGCGGAGTCAATACGCAGCGTAACCACCGCCTCAAAAGTCTTGCGGTCGAACGCTATAGCGCTCACCCGGCCAACCCTGACGCCTGCCATAGTAACCGGGGAGCGCACTTTCAGACTGCCGATATTGTCAAATCTGGCTTGCACCTGATAGCCATCGCCGTTGGCGGATGAACTTAGATTGCTCACCTGCATCGACAGAAAAAAGAGCGCCAGCAAACCGACCGCCATAAAGGCCCCGACCAGTATCTCAATCGTTCTGTTGTTGGTCATCGGATCACTCTCCAAACATCAATGCGGTCAAAATAAAGTCCAGTCCAAGCACGGCAAAAGAGGAGTGCACAACGGTGCGCGTTGTTGCCCGACTTACTCCCTCCGATGTAGGCACTGCGTTGTACCCCTGAAACAGCGCGATCCAGGTGCAGACGAAGCCAAAGACCAGACTTTTGATGACGCCATTCAACACGTCATCGTACAAATCTATCTTGGCCTGCATCTGCGACCAAAATGCCCCGTCATCAACGCCGAGCAGCCCTACTCCGACAAAATATCCACCCATTACTCCGAGGGCACTAAACATAGCGGCCAACATCGGCATGGCAATGAACCCGGCCAGAAATCTTGGTGTAAGAATACGTTTTACCGGGTTTACCGCCATCATCTCCAAGCCGGACAGCTGCTCGGTTGCTTTCATCAAACCAATCTCGGCGGTCAATGCGGATCCCGCCCGCCCAGCGAACAGCAGCGCGGTCACTACCGGCCCCAATTCCCGCACCAGAGAGGCTGCCACCATCACGCCGAGGGTCTGTTCAGCGCCAAACTGAGACAGGATGTAATACCCCTGCAGCCCCAGAACCATGCCGACAAAAGTTCCGGAAATCGCGATAATCAGTATCGACAATACACCGACTGAGTAGAGCTGGTTCACCAACAACCGTGGTCGTGTAAACAGCGCCGAGATACCTGCCAGCATATGCAGCAGCAACAGGTGCCCGCGGCCCAACTGCTCCAGACTGCCGATACCGATGCGGCCAAGCCGCACCAGTTGCTCTAACACCGGTAACTCCCGGCTTGCACTTGCATCATGCTACACCCAACAGATCCTGTTCCAGACCGGGAGCAGGGTAGTGAAAAGGAACCGGCCCGTCGGCCAGGCCATTCATGAACTGGGCGGTCCATTCGCTGGCAGAATTCATCATTGCATCCGGCGCTCCATGCTCAATCACCTTTCCATTGGAGATAATGTAAATATAGTCGGCGATCTGTGCCGCCTCCCTGACATCATGGGAGACGACAATACTGGTCAATCTGCTGGCATCGTTGAGCGCACGAATCAATTTAACCAGCACACCCATTGATATCGGATCCTGCCCGGTGAACGGTTCGTCGTACATGATCATCATCGGATCGAGCGCAATTGCTCTGGCCAGTGCAACCCGGCGCGCCATGCCACCCGAGAGTTCGTGCGGCATCAGATCCCGGGCGCCGCGCAACCCGACCGCTTCGAGCTTGAGCAGAACCAGTTTGCGGATCAGCGACTCGGGCAGTCCGGTATGCTCGCGAATCGGGTAGGCCACATTCTCAAACACCGGGATGTCGGTCAGCAGTGCGCCTGACTGAAACAGCATCCCCATGCGCATCCGCAGGCGGTACAAGTCGCGGATTCCGAGTCGGTCCACCTGCTCGCCATCCACATGAATCGTCCCGCTTGTCGGACGCAGCTGACCACCGATCAGCTTGAGCAGCGTGGTTTTACCGGTCCCGCTGGGACCCATGATGGCGGTCACTTTGCCACGTGGTATATCAATGTCTATACCATCGAAAATAGCCCGCTCCCCACGGTAAAACCGCAGGTTTCGAATGCTAACCAAGGATCCGTCATCAATCATCTGGCGCAACAAGGGTTCCTAGCCGTAAAAAATTTCAATTTTCACCTCCGTTAGCGACAACGTCAAGCCGACCCTCTATAAGAGCTTACTGAAATACCTAAACCGAACAAACTGGCTTTAAGTCTATAACAATGAATCAGTTGCCTATGAATGCCCAAAAAGGAGTTGGGTCGCAAATTACAACAGTTCAGCCAGCAGTTTGGCTTCGCGTAGGCGGTCGATATTGGGAGGCTCGCCAGTGAGGAAGAAACCCGGAGCTGTCATCCCCCGGGATGACTCGCGGAGGTTGGTAAAGCGCTCGCGCAGCTGGCGTAAATCCCACTTTTCTTCATTAGACATCACCGCTTCGGTGAGCGGCACCCCCCCCCAGTGCGCCTCGAAGAGATCCCGGTAGACGACGTTGAGCCGATCCGGCAGAGGCGTAACAGCCGTTTCCAGAAAGAACAGAAAACCATCCGCCACATCCCCGCACCAATGCTTAATCTCTACCGGATCAGCCGCCCGCCAGACCGCCTCAGGCACCAATACGCCGGCAAACTCATTGGCGTAGTAGCTCAAGCGCCAATCCACCGGCAAATCATCAGGATAAAAGATGCCATGCCAGCCAGCATGATCCCATCCCCGGGCGCCTACGATCAGACTATAAGCCGCCGTCACTGCAGCGCCCTCACTATTGTGAGAACGCCAAACAACATCACCAGCGCGCCGGCCACGCCGCGCACTGCGGGAGACCGCGATAAACGTGCAGCCACCCCTGCCAGCAGGCCGATCGACATGAGCGTAGGCAAGGTACCGAGCGCAAAAGCTAGCATCACCGCCGCCCCCTGCAGTGCTGAACCGGCTGAGACCGCAGTGACGAGCATACTGTAGACCAGACCGCACGGAATCCAGCCCCAAATCATGCCAACCAGCAGCGCCTGCCTGGGCGTGCGGACCGGCAGCAGGCGGCGGCTGATTGGCTCGATTAGCCGCCACAATCGACTCCCGGCGCTCTCCAGCCTGTTCAATACCAGCCACCAGCCGGAGAGATATAACCCAAGCATAATCATGAATATACCGGCAACAGCCAGTAACACCCGCTGGGCATAATAGACCGGCATAAATTCTGCGATCAGCATACCCAGGCCACCCATAATCGCTCCGGCAGCAACGTAGCTGACCACCCGGCCCAGATTGTAGGCCAGCTGATAAGGCAGCAGAGCGCCGATGCGCGCGCGCTGCCGTTCGGGCAGCCCGAAGGTGAGCGCACCCACTATGCCGCCGCACATACCGATGCAATGCACTCCGCCCAGCAGACCCACCACAAAAGCCGTCAGGTACGTAAATTCCATCAATGCTCGCCGCTCTCGTCTACAGCCGCCACTTTATCCGCCCAATTTCTTATCAGATAGATCACCAGCAGTATCGCGGGTATCCCGCTGGCGGAAGCGTAGATGAAAAACCAGGGATAACCATAGCCATCCACGATAACGCCGGAAAAACCGCCCAGCAGCTTGGCCGGCAGCGTCATCATAGAACTGAACAGCGCGTACTGGGTGGCGGTGTAGGCGGTGTTGGTCAAACTGGATAGGTAGGCGATAAAAACCGAGGCGGCCAACCCCCCGCTCAGGTTGTCGGCACTAATAACCAACATGAGCAGCCTGATATCGGGTACCGCAACCGCCAGCAGCGCGAACAACAGATTGGTCATGGCCACCATCACCGCCCCCAGCAGCAACGGGCGCATAATACCGTAGCGCACTACCAGCGACCCACCTAATGCAGCACCTGCTATGGTCATGAAAAATCCGAAAATCTTGGTCACATCGGCGATCTGAGTCTTGCTGAAACCCAAATCCAGATAGAACGGATTGGCCATTACCCCCATCGTGATATCACTGACTTTATAGAGACCGATCAACGCTAGAATGATCAACGCGAAGCGGCCGTTGCGGCTGAAGAAATCGACGAACGGACTGACCACCGCATCGGAAAACCAGGCGGCGAACCGTGCCGCAAGATTGCGCCGGGGGTTGCGGATACCCAGCAGATTCTCCACCCTGGTTTCCAGTCGTCTGGAAGCGGCGGTGTCGACCACCTTGGGTTCTTTAATGACCAGCGTGGTCGCCACACCAACCAGCATCAACGCCGCCATACACAGATAAGCAACCGGCCAGGATGAGAACTCTGCCAGATAGAACGCGCCTGCCCCCGCTACCAGCAGGGCTATGCGGTAACCGAAAACATAGGTTGCCGCCATGGCGCCCTGCAGATCCTTTTCCACCGCCTCGATTCGGTAAGCGTCTACGGTGATATCCTGGGTGGCGGAAGCAAACGCAACAAAAAGTGCAAAAAAAGCTAACTGGGTTGCGTCCGTCTGAATATTCGACACTGCCATCCCCGCTAGACCCAACCCGATGCCGATCTGAGCCAGCAGCATCCAGCCTCTCCGTTTACCGAGCAGCCTGGTTAATAAAGGCAGCGGCAGCCGGTCGATGACCGGAGCCCAAAACACTTTGACAGAATATGTGATGCCCACCCAGCTGAAGTAACCGATTAGCGTACGTGAAAATCCCGCGTCCGTGAGCCAGGCTGACAAGGTGGAGAACACCAGCAAAAAAGGGAGGCCGGCGGAGAAGCCAAGGAGTATCATCCCCAATACACGCGGCTGGCGATACACCAACAGCGCTTCACGCCAGCTTCGCTTCGGCTCCTGAATGATCACCACCCTGACTGATTCGTGTCTGTCAAGAAACAGTGGCTTACCTGCCCGGCCACCCCGGTGGATGCCGGAATGTGCTGTTTCTGGCTCAAGACGGGTTGTCAAAAATCCGGATTATACAGTCAGCGCAGCTGCGCCGGATAATCGAAAGGGAGCTCGATTGGAATGTTTCTTCTAAAAACCGTTCTTCAAGTCACAGCTTAGGGATTGAATATCGCTGTCAACGCCTTGCAACATCCTTAACTGCCGCGGAAAATGCTATTTGCCTGGCAGCGTCCGGGCTCCCTAATTAACGGATAGCACAAAACGCCAGAACAAGTGTCTATCACCTGAGAAGCGGTGCAATCAACAACAGCCCCCGGATTCATGGCTGCTGCCGGAGCATCGTCCAGCTTGACGCATTACCCTGACCGGAGTTTAACAATGCAGGATTATCAACGTGAATTTCTGGACTTCGCGCTTGCAGTGGGCGTCCTCAAGTTTGGCGAATTCACCCTGAAATCGGGCCGGGTAAGCCCCTATTTTTTTAACGCCGGGCTCTTCAACAGCGGTGCCAGCCTGTCTCGACTGGGGCGATTTTATGCGCAGGCTATCGTCGCTGCCGGAATAGACTTCGATGTGCTGTTCGGACCTGCCTATAAAGGTATACCGCTGGCCGCCGTCACCAGTGCCGCGCTATTCGAACAACACAGACTGGACACCCCCTACGCCTTCAATCGCAAGGAGGCCAAGAACCACGGCGAAGGCGGCAGCATTGTCGGCCACCCGATGAGCGGACGAATTTTGATAATCGACGACGTTATCACCGCGGGAACCGCGATCCGCGAAGCGATGGAGATTATACAGGCTCAAGGCGCTACACCGGCGGGGGTTGTCATTGCCCTGGACCGGCAAGAGCGGGGGCAGCAAGACCGCTCCGCTATCCAAGAGGTGGAGCAAACCTACGGCATTCCGGTGGCGGCCATCGTCAGACTGGAGCATTTGATCAGTTATCTGGCGCAACGCGATGACTCCGAAGAAGCGCTGCAACGGATCAGCTCTTACCGTAAAACTTACGGCATCTGAGCCTAAAGAGGGGAAACGACCGGATAAGACCCTAAATATATTCAAACTGATACCGATAGTATTCCATATCCTAAACTTATACTTTGCGTTCTACGATGCACTGGACAACCCAAACCCTCGGCATACCGTTAATCTCCGCCCTGCTCGTCGCTGGGAGCATGAACCTGCATGCGCGCACCTATCGCTGGACCGACGAGGCCGGGAATGTGCATTACTCCGACAGACTGCCTGCGGAACACATCAGTGGCGCACGCAGCCATTTGGATGATCAGGGTATAGAGATCAAACGCATCGAGGCCGCCAAAACCAAAGAGGAGCTGGCCCGGGAAGCGGAATTGGCAAAATTGCGCGCGGAGGAGAAGCGGTTGATCGAGGAGCAGCGCGAGAAGGACTCGGTACTGGTGCGCACATTCCGCAACGAAGATGACATATTGATGGCCAGGGACGGTAAGCTTGCCTCTATTGATACCTCGATCCAGATCGACCGAAGCAATATCTACCGTCTGAAGTTGAAGTTGGCCGGTATGCAGAAGAACGCTGCAGACATAGAACGCCAGGGTCAAAAAGTCTCCGCCAACTACCTCAAAGAGATTGAGAGCACGCGTAAGACACTAAAGGATGCCCATGCCAACATTATCCGGAAGGAGCAGCATAAGGAGCTGATCAGGGAGAAACACCACGCCGACCTGCAGCGATTCAGGGAGTTGAAGCACCTGCGTAAACCGGAGGATGCGACCGAAGATTCTGACAAAGCCAAGCGGGTGACATTGCTAGAAACGGTGGTAATCTGCGACCAGGATGCCAAGTGCGATGCGTTGTGGGAAAAAGCCGAATCCTACGTTCGCCAGCACGCTACCACCCGTCTGCAATTGCTGGCCGAAAGTATCATCATGACCGGCGCGCCGATTAAGGACAATGACATCACCATCGCAGTTTCCCGTATCGTGGAGCCGGATGTTCCCGGTGCCCGGCTGTTTATGGACCTGCAGTGCAAGGAGTCCCCGCGCGGAAAAGATTTTTGCCTTACGCCGGAAGTCGAACGGATACGTACCGGCTTCAGAGAGTTTATGGACGCCTCAGAGCAGCCTGCCGCAGCCCCTCAGCCACCGGCATCCGATACCGCCGCCCGGTAGTTTACTGGAACCCATCTCACCATCCCGCACGGCCGCCGCCTTGGCGATTTCGGTTCGGTAGCACCATCGGGTGAAACAGTAAGCGTTTGACAAGTGTTAATCGGCGCTGGGAAACAGGCAGGGCGCTATCAATTCCCAATTCCCATCCCACTCCGCCAGTGGGGAGACACGAAACCGGGTACGCAAAAAACGCTGCATGCGCCCCTCCACCAGCGCCAGCATCAAACTCGCACCCTGGTCGATGTCGACGCGGCTCTCTTCGCCCTCCCTTATGACTGCCTCCCTGAGGATCTGCCTGAACTGGGTTTCGATACGGGCAAAGAACTGCTCCACTCGGGAATGCAGCCGCTCCTGCTCGCCAACCAGCGCATCCCCCAGCAATACCCGTGTAATTCCGGGATTTTTATCGGCGAACGCCAGCAATAGATAAAGCACCTTTGTGCATCTCATCGAAGTGGACTTCTCGCTCTCCATAATCTGATTGATACGGGCGAAAATACTCGCCTCCGCAAACTCAATCAGGCCTTCGAACATCCTCGCCTTGCTGGCAAAATGGCGATACAGCGCTGCCTCGGAGACACCGCTCGCCTTCGCCAGTGCAGCGGTGGTAATCCGGCCTCCTGGACTCTTCTCCAGCTCCCCGGCCAATGCCTCCAGGATCAACTGCTTACGTGGAATTTTCTTCATAGCAAAGCTAGCGCCGGCGGATCAGTGTTCCAACACCTTCATCGGTGAACAGCTCCAGCAATACCGCGTGCGCCACCCGGCCATCGACGATATGGGCGGCAGAGACACCCCCCTTCACGGCATCCAGGGCGCAGGTTATTTTCGGCAGCATGCCGCCGTGAATGGTGCCATCCGCGATCAGCTCATCCACCCGGCCGGCCGAGAGTCCGGTCAGCAGATGCCCCTGCTTGTCGAGCAATCCTCTGGTATTTGTCAGCAGCATCAGCTTTTCAGCCTGCAGCACCTCCGCCATTTTCCCGGCCACCAGATCCGCGTTGATATTGTACGACTGCCCATCCCTGCCCACGCCAATAGGCGCGATCACCGGGATGAAGTTGCCCCCAACCAGCATATCGACCACTGCAGCATCAATGCTCTCAACCTCCCCCACGTGCCCGAAGTCAACGGCATCGCTGCTTTCAATACCTGCAGCCGAAGGTTTCGCCGACATTTTATGCGCACGGATCAAATCGCCATCCTTGCCGGTCAGACCGACGGCGGATCCGCCGTGGCGATTGATCAGATTGACAATCTCCTTGTTAACCAGGCCACCCAATACCATCTCCACCACGTCCATGGTCTCACGGTCGGTAACCCGCATGCCATTGATGAACTCGCTCTCTTTTCCAAGTCTTCCCAGCAGCGTGCCGATCTGCGGACCGCCCCCGTGCACGACCACCGGGTTGATACCCACCAGCTTCATCAACACGACGTCGCGTGCGAATCCGCGTTTGAGCTCATCTTCCGTCATCGCGTTGCCGCCATACTTGATGACGATGGTCCGGCCGCGAAAACGTTGAATGTAAGGGAGTGCTTCGGTAAGCACGTGTGCGACGTTACTGGCCGCTTCGGGTGTCAGGCTCATGATAGGTTTACACTGCGATAGGTTTGATTATTGGTCGTTGCTTGAATGCGCGTCGGGAATTCGATTATCAAAAAGGCATTTTAAGATTCGGAGCGATAGCAGCAAACTGCTCCCGGAAAACTCCCTGGATACGCGCCAGCGCTGCCTCTCCATCCGCCTCGAAACGAAATACCACCGCCGGACTCGTGTTGGAAGAGCGCGCCAGTCCCCAGCCGTCTTCAAATTCAGCCCTGATGCCGTCGATCGTCACCAGTTTGGCTCCCGGAAAGCTCCCCTCTCTCGAGAGCGCTTCAATGATTGCGAAACTCTCACCCTCTGCTGTTTCGGCATAAAACTCAGGCGTGGCTATGTTCTCCGGAAACTCCGAAAACACTTCCGCTGAAGCTAATCCTTCGGCACTCAGCACCTCCAGCAACCGGGCGCAGGAGTAGAGGCCGTCGTCAAAACCATACCAGCGATCCTTAAAATAGATATGTCCACTCATTTCAGCCGCCAGCAGCGCCCCAGTTTCCTTCATCTTGGCCTTGACCAGGGAGTGCCCCGATTTCCACATGATCGGCCGGCCGCCGTAAGTCAGGATTTCGCTCGCCAGATTACGGCTTGATTTGACATCGTAGATGACGTCCGCACCGGGATGGCGCAGCAGCACATCCCTCGCCAATAACATCAGCAATCTGTCCGGCCAGATGATGTTGCCTTGCGAATCCACCACCCCGAGCCGATCGCCGTCACCGTCGAACGCGACACCGAGATCCGCCCCCAGATCCCTCACCTTCTGGATCAACGCCTGCAGATTGGCAGGATCACCCGGATTCGGATGATGATTGGGAAAAGTACCGTCGACCTCGCAAAAAAGGTTGGTCACATCACAGCCAAGCGCCCGAAACAGCGAAGGCGCTACCACCGATGCCGCTCCGTTACCACAATCGATCACCAACTTGAGCGAGCCCAGCAACTGAACATCTTCGGTAATCCGGCTGATGTAGTCGGGCACCAGGTCCTGCCGGCTGATCTTCCCCTTGCCGCTGCTGAGATTGTCCTCAACGATACGCTGGTATATCTCTTTGATTCGACCCGACGACAAAGCCTCACCGGCGAGCACCACCTTTAATCCGTTGTACTCGGGAGAGTTGTGACTTCCGGTAACCATTACACCTGAACTGCTGCCCAGGAAATGGGTGGCAAAATAGAGGGTGGGCGTGGGAACCAGGCCGATATCCAGCACATCCCTGCCGCTCTCGGCCAGTCCGCGCGCCAATGCGTCGGCATAAGATTCGCTGGAAACCCGCCCAT
This sequence comes from Chromatiaceae bacterium, assembly GCA_024235255.1. Classification (GTDB taxonomy): domain Bacteria; phylum Pseudomonadota; class Gammaproteobacteria; order Chromatiales; family Chromatiaceae; genus HKST-UBA178. The sequence goes on along the minus strand of JACKMT010000002.1, from coordinate 959,793 downwards.
CGCGCGCAATGATGACCGTCTGTTCTCCCTGCTCACCCGCCATACTGCCGATGGCGCGCCCGATCTGGTACACGGTATCGGGAAACAGGCTTTCGTCCACCACTCCGCGGATATCGTAAGCGCGGAAAATCGCCTCGGGAACGGCTGTCACCGTCACCTGTTTGTTGTCTCCGGCAAGCGCGCCTCCCAGCCGCGCCTTCTCCACCGCAGACGCCACGGCTGCCATCTCCTCCCGTTTCTTGGCGGGCACCTCAGCTACTGCTTTTAGATTTACCCCGGGACGTGCCAGCTGATTCATCACCTCCTGCAACTCAGGTATGCCAGCCCGCGGCGGCGGACGCTCACCGCCACCTGCAAGCAGCGTTTTCAGCAGCGCCAGAATCATCGAACTGTCCGCCTTCAACGCCCGACCCAAACCCATCGAAAGCAGAAAAACCAGCAAGCCCGACAACAGCAGGGCCAATCCCAACAAGCCCCACACCAGCAGCTGATCGAGCGAACCGCGGGCATTGGCAGCACCACGGTAAACCAGCCGCCAGAGGGTGCCGGGTACCGCCACTTCACCATCGAAATCACCCTGACCGGTGACTCCGGGTGCGCTCTCTGCCAAGGTTATCCTGCCGGAATCGACCACCTGTTGCAGTCCGACCGCGCCACCAAACTCCAAGCTGTCCTCGAAAGCCCTTTGCAGGACCCTAATGGGCAGCACTAACTGCCCGACCCCCGCTGTTTCACCCGTTTTGCTGTTCAAAACAGGCACCGCCAATGCGATATGCGGTTGTGCCTCTCCCGGTTGGTGAACCTCGGCCGCCGAGGGCTTCCCGGTGCGCTCCACGCCGCGCAACATTTCAAGCGTGGCGAAACTGATCGGTGGATTTGCTTTTGGATTCAGCTGATCCCACTCGAACGGAAAAAACCGGACGGCGTCGACTTCTGGAAGCAGGCGCTTCAGGCTATTTTCCTGGCGCTGTATACCATCCCGGTCCTGCGCTTCAAGCACTGCTGCAAGTTCCGGATTCTGAACGAATCTTGATAAGATGCCGGCATGGATAGCGACAACCGCCGAGAGCTTGTGTGCAATGCCCTGCGCAACGGCCTCGACCTGCACTTTGCCCCTCTCTTTTGCACCTTGCAGCTGCAGCAGATACAAACCCGCACCTAAAACCGCAAAAACAACCAGCAGCGCCAGCATCAGCTTGAGGGACAATCTGACGGCCGAACCGCCGCCGAGCGACTTTTTCTGACTCTTCTTCTCCATCAGGATGCGAATCCGCGCCTGCCGGAGCAAAAGCCGCCCCGCCTGGAGTCAAATCTCCCCGCTGTCAGCTGCGGCAGCTCCTCGCCGGAAGGAACGGCGTCCGGGGTGAATTTGCCTGCCGACTCCGTGGCAAGCCACGAAGAGCGGATGCGCTGTTGTTGTTCAATGCCTGCCGGAATGTCCAAAGCCACCCTCCCCCCGATCGGAATCGGAAAATTCATCAACTATCTGAAAATCGGTCCTGACCACCGGAACCATCACCAGCTGAGCAATGCGTTCTCCGACCTCGATCCGGAACGATTGCCGGCCACGGTTCCAGCAGGAGACAAACAGCTGGCCCTGATAGTCGGAATCGATCAGTCCGACCAGATTGCCAAGCACGATGCCGTGTTTGTGCCCCAATCCCGAGCGCGGCAGAATCATCGCGGCTAGTCCGGAGTCCTCGATATAGATCGCCACCCCGGTCGGAATCAGATGCGTCTCACCGGGCCCCAATTCCAACGGTGTGTTCAGCATTGCCCGCAGATCCATGCCGGCGGCTCCTGCAGTGGCGTAGGTCGGCATGGGAAACTCGTCGCCGATACGGGGATCAAGTATCTTCAGCTGAATGTCTTTCGGCATAATTGATTAAAACCTGGGTTACCAGCAGCTGGGCGAGGTGCGGCTTGTCGGTCATAGGCAGCTCTTTTCTCCCCCCTTCCCAGAGTACTGTCAGTGCATTTTCGTCGCGCTCAAAACCGCCTTGCGATGCAGCAACGAGATTGGCGGCTATCATATCAACACCTTTAACTTTGCGCTTCTCCTGAGCATACTCCACCGGCCGCTCGGTTTCCGCGGCAAAACCAACTGTGAAAGGAGGCCTGGGGCGGGCAGCAACGGTTGCCAGAATATCGGGATTGCGCACCAGGCCGATATCCCGCGTCTGCGCTGTTTTCTTTATCTTTTGACCGACTGCCTGTGCCGGCCGGTAATCGGCGACTGCCGCGCAGCCAACGAAAATATCACAACGCTCCACCTCCGCCATGACCGCGGCTTCCATCTCCAACGCTGTCTCCACGTCAATGCGGCGAACGCCGGGCGGGGTTGGCAGCACAACCGGTCCGGAGACCAGCGTCACCTCGGCGCCCTGCGCGGCAAAAGCAGCGGCCAGTGCGAAACCCATCTTTCCCGAACTGCGGTTGCTGATGAAACGCACCGGATCGATGGGTTCCCGGGTAGGTCCGGCCGTGAGCAACACCGTTAAACCACCGGCAGCGCCGGCGGAAAAACACTCCCCAACCAGATGCAGCAGCTGCTCCGGCTCCAGCATGCGTCCGGGTCCGGTCTCTCCGCACGCCTGGTCTCCTTCAGCAGGTCCCCACAGCCGAATGCCCCGTCGCGCGAGTGTCCGGACATTATGTTCGGTCGCGCTGTTGCGCCACATGCCCTGATTCATTGCCGGCGCCAGCGCAATCGGGACCTCACTGGCCAGACAGATCGTGGTCAACAGATCATCCGCCATACCGGCTGCAATGCGCGCCATGCAATCTGCGCTGGCAGGAGCCACCAGAATCAGGTCCGCCCAACGGGCCAGCTCGATATGCCCCATCGCCGCCTCGTGCGCAGGATCGAACAGCGACTGGCGCACCGGTTGTCCGGACAACGCCTGCAACGTCATGGGAGTGATGAACTGCTCGGCCGCCCTGGTCATCACCACCCGCACCTCGGCACCGGCCGCACGCAGCAAACGGATCAATTGCGCCGTCTTATAAGCGGCTATGCCGCCGCTTACACCAAGTAAAATTTTTCTACCGTGCATTACGGCCATTGAGTTATGTTATCCAACGAATTCAAGGCGATGAAGCGGCAAGATTAACCCAATGCAGAGCCGGCGGAAAGCGAAACCGGGTTTTGCACAGGGAAAAGCCAACCGGTACCGAGCCAAACGCATACGATCGACTGGAAACGGAGATCCGATTGCTTTACTCTCGTCCGCGGTTATACGGCTCAGCCCCGTTATTGATAAGGAGATCGATATGGCCATCAGCCACTGGCCCAGGGACGAACGGCCCCGGGAGAAACTGCTCCTGCGCGGAGCTGCAGCGCTGTCCGATGCTGAACTTCTGGCAATATTCCTGCGCACCGGAGTACGCGGAAAAAGCGCAGTCTGCCTGGCTCGCGAGCTACTGACTGAATACGGCAACCTGCGGGCGCTGCTGGCCATGGATCGCAAGACATTTTGCGCCAGCCACGGTCTGGGAGAAGCCAAATATGCACAGCTCCAGGCAGTATTGGAGATGGCGAAGCGCCATCAGCACGAAGCACTGATCCGCGACGACGCCCTCACCAGCCCTACCCGCACCCACGCCTACCTGCAGGCACGGCTTGCCGATTATCCCAACGAAGTCTTCGCCTGCCTGTTTCTGGACAACCGCCATCGCCTGATCGGGTACGAGGAGCTGTTCCGCGGCACCATCGACGGCGCCAGCGTGCACCCGAGGGAGGTGGTGCGGCGGGCGCTGCACCACAACGCGGCCGCACTGATCCTGGCGCACAACCACCCGTCCGGTATTGCCGAACCAAGCGAGGCCGACCGTCGTATCACCCATCGGCTAAAAGACGCGCTGGCGCTGGTTGATGTACGGGTGCTGGATCATCTGGTGGTGGCGGCCGGCAGCTTCGTATCGATGGCGGAGCAAGGGCTGCTCTAACAAGAAGGACCCCGGGAGCTATCAGCAACTATATCCTATGGCGCCGAATACGGACTGCATTCTTACCTATTAAATACCCATCCATGAGCTGGAAAACCTTGTAATCAGACCGCCAGTCTGATATAAATCCGCCTCTTTCGCTCCCTGGAAGAGCAATCCAATTTAGCAAGTCGCCCGATGCGGGGGCTGAACAGGAAATATCGAGGATCCGACCATGTCTAAAGTATGCCAGGTTACCGGTAAGCGGCCGGTGACGGGAAACAATGTCTCCCATGCCCACAACAAGACAAAGCGTCGCTTCCTGCCCAATTTGCACTATCATCGCTTCTGGGTGGAGAGCGAAAAACGCTGGGTGCGTCTGCGCATCTCCACCAAAGGTATGCGAATCATTGACAAGCGGGGCATCGACTCCATACTGTCTGATTTGCGCGCCCGCGGCGAAAAGATCTAAGGTCTGAGGAGGAATAAACCATGCGTGACAAAATCAGGCTCGTCTCAACTGCCGGCACCGGCCATTTCTATACCACCACCAAGAACAAGCGCAATATGCCCGGCAAGATGGAGATCAAGAAATTCGATCCCACAATCCGCAAGTACGTCATGTACAAAGAAGCCAAGATCAAATAGTCAGGTCAATCAAACGATTCAACCTAAACCCGCGCTAAGTCGCGGGTTTTTCATGCTACAACCATTCAAGTCCAATCAATCCAAGCCGTAATATCTTCCATGGCTCGGGTATAAGGGAATGAGATGCAGGACTACTTCATCGGAAGACAGGCAATCTTTGATCGGCGACTGAGGGTTTACGCCTACGAATTGCTCTACCGCGAAGGAGATACCAGTCATGCGCCTAGCGTGGACGGCGACCGCGCAACATCCCGGTTGATGCTCAACGCTTTCACCGAAATGGGGCTGAATAGAATTGCAGGAGATCAGCGGGTATTTCTTAATATGACCCGTAGCCTGCTGATGGACATGCCCGAGTTTCCGTTCGGCAAAGAGCGCCTGGTGTTGGAAATCCTGGAGGACATCGAGATCGATGATGAATTCGTCCAGAGTATCTCGTTGCTGGCTGCCAAGGGTTATACCCTGGCACTCGACGATTTCGAATTCGAAGAGAAATGGCTCCCTCTGATACCCCACATCGCGATTTTAAAGGTGGAAGTGCCAACACTGAATTGGGCCAGTCTGGCACAACAGATCGAAAAAGTGCATCGAAACGGGCTGCTGCTGCTGGCAGAAAAGGTGGAGACCGAGCAGGAGTACCGGCAGCTTCACGAGCTCGGTTTCGACCTGTTTCAAGGTTACTATTTTTCCCGGCCGCATGTCGTCTCCGGTAAGCGGTTGAGTGAAAATCAGCTCATTACGCTGAAACTGCTTGCCAAACTAAACGACCCGAAAACCACGCCGAAAGAGCTCGAAAACCTGATCGTGCAGGACCCGGGACTGGTCTATAAAATCCTGCGCTATCTCAACTCCGCTGCGCTTGCAATACCTCGCAAGGTTGATTCAATCCAACAGGCGATCATTTACCTCGGCCTGCAACGATTGCGCGGCTGGGCCAGCCTGATCGCCATCTCCCGGGTCGAAGATCAGCCGGAGGAGCTGTTTACCATCGCGCTGGTCAGAGCGCATATGTGCGCCAAGTTGGCTGCGACAGTAAAGCAAGGCGAAAGCGAGGGCGCCTTTACCGTAGGATTGCTCTCCGTACTCGACTTGTTGATGGGTAGGCCGATCGCAAAAGTACTCGAGCGGGTGCCAATCTCCAGTTCAGTAAAGCTGGCACTGCTGGATCATCAGGGAGTATCCGGCCAAGCGCTACACTGCGCCCGCTCATTCGAACAGGAAGACGAATTACCCACCGGCTTTCCGGGACTCACCGCTGCCGAGGTTCAGGAGATCTATCTGCAATCCACTGAACTGGCGTTCCAGGATCAGCGCAACCTGCTGGCCTAACACTAAGCAGAGTCATCCGCTGAACGGCGTTTAAAGCCGGTGCCGCTGCATCCCGGACATGGCGGTATGTGGCCGGCCTTGTGAAAGTGCAGCTCTTTACCGCAGCTGTTACACTCCAGCGTGCCCGGTCCGGTTAACTCACCGGTGTGATAGAGAGAGGCTTCACGCGCCTGGTCGGCAAACTGTTCCAATTCCAGGCGGGTCTTATCTGCCACATTGGCGAACATCTCCACCATTCGCTGCTCAATCATCTCAACGTCGAACTGCCACCACTGGCTGAACTCCGCACCGGTTTCGATCAGATAATGGGCGGCGTCCTTCATATCGCGCTCCACGTAAGCAGCCAGTTTTTCCGCCTCCTCCCTGGTCAATTCGTTCAGTTCCACCGCCTTTTCCCGTGCCTTATCGAGCGCCCGGCGCAGCGTCGGCAAAGTACTTTTCTCCGCCAGCTCAAGCATTCCATCAACTCGTTCAAGCATCTGCTCGTAAGCATCGGTCATGCGATCGATCGGGTCACGCTTATCGTCGTCGGTCATACTGCAAACCTCCCGGGTTACTGCCTCTCTTTGTAAATGCCTAATGGAAGTGTGAACCATCAGCGCCAGAAAACAAGCCCACCCGGTCCTTCATGTATACCCCGCGCTGGGGTATCCTTAGCCGATTAACCCTTCACTCCACTCTATATCTGTCAAACCATCATGCAAGAGCGTTACGAAGTGGCCGAAATCGAGGCCGAGGCCCAGACATACTGGGAGCAAAACAGTAGTTTCCGGGTTACCGAAGATCCGCTACGCGAGAAATATTACTGCCTCTCCATGTTCCCCTATCCGAGCGGCAAACTGCACATGGGGCATGTACGCAACTACACCATCGGCGATGTGATCGCCCGCTATCAACGCATGCTGGGGAAGAACGTGCTGCAGCCCATGGGCTGGGATGCGTTCGGTCTGCCGGCGGAAGGTGCAGCAATCAAGCACAACATGGCGCCAGCAAAATGGACCTACAGCAATATCGACTACATGAAACACCAGCTCAGGCAGCTGGGATTCGCTTACGACTGGAGCCGGGAACTGGCCACCTGCCGGCCGGAGTACTATCGCTGGGAGCAGTGGCTGTTTACCGAGCTGTACAAAAAGGGTCTCGTCTACCGCAAAAATTCGGTGGTCAACTGGGATCCGGTCGATCAGACGGTGCTGGCCAACGAGCAGGTGATTGACGGCCGCGGCTGGCGTTCGGGCGCTCTGGTGGAGCGGCGCGAGATCCCGCAGTGGTTTATCCGAATCACCGACTACGCGGATGAATTGCTGGACGAACTCGACAACATGGAGAGCTGGCCGGAACAGGTGCGCACCATGCAGCGCAACTGGATCGGCAGATCGCACGGCGTTCGCTTTGCTTTCCCCTACCAACTGGACGGTAAACAGGAACAGCTCTGGGTCTATACAACCCGCATCGACACCATCATGGGCATCACCTTCTGTGCGGTTGCCGCGGAGCACCCGCTGGCACAGCACGCCGCCCGCTCCAATGCACAGCTGGCCGCATTTATCGACGAGTGCCGCCAGGGCAGTGTGGCCGAGGCCGACCTCGCCACGATGGAAAAGCGGGGCATGCCCACGGGTATCGCGGTGACCCATCCGCTGACCGGGGAACAGATTCCGGTCTGGGTCGGCAACTACGTACTTTGGGGTTACGGCGACGGTGCGGTCATGGCAGTGCCCGCGCACGACGAACGCGATTTCCATTTCGCCAAAGTCTACGGCCTGGAGATCAAACAGGTCATTCAGCTTCCCGGCAAAAGTTTTTCCAGCGACGCATGGCAGGAGTGGTACGCCGACAAAGGCGAGGGTGTGTGCGTCAACTCCGGGCCTTACGATGGACTGAAGTTCAACGCTGCGGTGGACGCTATCGCCGCCGATCTGAGCGCCAAAGGGTTGGGCGAGAAGCAGGTTCAGTACCGCCTGCGCGACTGGGGTGTCTCGCGGCAGCGCTACTGGGGTTCGCCGATACCGATGATCCACTGCGGCAACTGCGGCACCGTCCCGGTGCCACCGGAAGATCTCCCGGTACTCCTGCCCGAGGATGTCGAGTTCGATGCCACCGGCGGCTCGCCGATCAAGAAGATGGCAGAGTGGTATCAGACCAGCTGCCCGCAATGCGGCGGTGCTGCCGAGCGCGAAACCGACACCTTCGACACCTTCATGGAGTCATCCTGGTATTACGCTCGCTACGCCTGCCCCGACTCGGACCAGGCCATGCTGGATCAACGCGCCAACTACTGGCTGCCGGTAGACCACTACATCGGCGGTATCGAGCACGCCATTCTGCACTTGCTCTACGCCCGCTTCTACCACAAGCTGATGCGCGACAGCGGCCTGGTGCAATCCGACGAACCCTTCACCCGTCTGCTGACCCAGGGCATGGTGGTGGCGGAGACCTACTATCGCCAGCACGCCGACGGCAGCCTGCAGTGGTTCAATCCGACCGAGGTTGAACGCGAGCTGGGCGACCGGGGCCAGGTGATCAGCGCCCGCCTCAGATCGGATGGAGAGCCGGTGGAGATCGGCGGCATCGAAAAGATGTCAAAGTCCAAAAATAACGGCATAGATCCCCAGACCATGATAGACCGCTTCGGCGCCGACACGGTGCGGCTCTATACCATGTTCACGTCACCGCCGGACCAGTCGCTGGAGTGGAGCGACGAAGGGGTCGAGGGCGCCCACCGCTTTCTGCGCCGGCTCTGGGGACTGGCGTGGAACCGGCGGGAGGAAATCGCAGCCGCCGGAAACGCCGCCGTGGATTATGAAGATGCGCAGAAATCCGACCGCAGGGAGATCCACGCCGCACTGAAACAAGCCTGCTTCGATTACGACCGCCAGCAGTTCAACACCGTGGTTTCCGCCTGCATGAAGGTGGTCAACACGCTTTACAAACTGGGCGACAGCACAGCCGACCGCGCACTGCTGCGCGAAGGTTTCGGCATCGTGCTGCAGCTGCTGGCGCCCATTGCTCCGCATATCGCCCATGCACTCTGGCGGGAGCTGGCTTATGGCGAGGAGATCCTGCAGAGCGGCTGGCCACAACCGGACGAGGAGGCGCTGAAACTGGCGAGCATTCAGTACGTCGTGCAGGTAAACGGCAAGGTCCGTGCAAAAATCCAGATCGCGGCGGATGCGCAGAAGAGTGCCATCGAACAGGCAGCGCAAGCAGACGAAAATGTGCGTAAATTCATCGGCAACGCCAAGGTACGAAAAGTTATCCTGGTACCGGGCAAGCTGGTCAATATCGTCGCCCAATGATCAACAACAGGAAACCCGAGCCAATGAAGCCAGCAACAGCCGTTCGTTTTGCAACCCTCCTGACACTGCTTGTACTGCTTCAGGGTTGTGGTTTTCATCTGCGCGGCAGCGGCGAGTCGGCGGCGAATCTGCCGGCGGATATCAGTCCGCTGCATATCCAGGGGCTGGATCAGCGTGATTTCCTGAGAACGGAACTCGAATACATTTTCGTCAACTCCGGCATCCAGGTTACCGACAATGCCAGCGAAGCAGCCAGTCTGTTGCGCATCCACTCCAGGCAGAGCGACCGGCGGGTACTGACGGTAAACAACCGCGGAAAAGTACTGGAGTACGAACTGCTGGAGACGCTCAGTTTCGAACTCACCGACCGCGCCGGAAACGTGCGCGTGCCGCAGCAGTCCCTCGATCTGACTCAGATCTACACTTACCGGGGAAGGCAGGTGCTGGGCGGCCAGCGGGAAGAGACCTACCTGCGTGAAGATATGTGGCGGCGCATGTCGGACCAGATTCTGCGGCGGATCAGCGCACAGCTTCGCTAAAGCAGAAAACCGACCGGGAAAGCGGGCAGAACCGATTGGAGAGGTGATCGATGCGGGTAGCCGCGCACCAGCTGCAGGCACAGCTGCAAAAAGGGCTCGCTCCGGTCTATCTGCTGAGCGGCGATGAGCCGCTGCAGATGAGCGAGGCGGCCGATCAGGTGCGGCGTCAGGCGCAAAGCCGCGGTTACAGCGGGCGTGAAATACTGGAAGTGGATGCGCGCTTCGACTGGAGCCGGTTGCTGGCGGAAGCCAACAGCCTCTCGCTGTTCGCTGAGCAGCGCATCATCGATCTGCGCATTCCGTCCGGTAAACCCGGCAACGAAGGCAGCAAGGCGTTGAGCGACTACGCCGCACGTCCGCCGCAGGATGTGCTGTTGCTGATCACGCTGCCTAAACTGGAAAAAAGCCAGTCAGCCAGCAAATGGTTCAAAGCCCTGGACAAGCTGGGCGTAACGGTGCAGATCTGGCCGGTGGAAGGCGTTCGGCTGCAGCCCTGGATCGAGCAGCGCATGCGCGGTACAGGACTGACACCGGCGGCGGAGGTGATACCGATGCTGGCGGAACGCGTCGAAGGAAATCTGCTGGCCGCGCGGCAGGAGATCGAAAAGCTGCTGCTGCTGTACGGCCCCGGTGTGATTACCGCCGAACAACTCGCCGAATCGGTGGCGGACAGCGCCCGCTACGACGTGTTCGGCCTGATTGACGCCGCGCTCGCGGGAGAGGTTGGCCGCTGCGTCAGAATACTCAACGGCCTGCAGGCAGAGGGCACACCGGAACCGGTCGTGCTCTGGGCGCTGACCCGCGAACTGCGCCTGCTGGTCAGCTTGGCGGGTGAAATGGCGGACGGCCGCAGCGCTCAACAGGCAGTGGGCGCACGCAGAGAGGTGTGGGATAAGCGCAAACCGCTGGTGACAAAAAGCCTGCAACGCCTGCGGCCGGAGACCTTGCAGCGGCTGCTGCAACGCTGCGGCCATACCGACCGCGCCATCAAGGGCCGCGAGTGCGGCGATCCCTGGTTGCTGATGCGGGATATTGTCACCAGAATGGCCGGTGCACCGAAAATCGGGTGACTTGATAATCTCAGTACCTGCCTTCAATGAAAACCGAACAGCGAGGCACAGCAGCACTCTCCACAGGCACCCGGCTTCTGCTAAAATTTCATTTTTACCAAGACCTGACCGATCGAAACCACCATGTCCGAACCCATCAAAGACGTTGCCCAGTATATGAGCACAGTCGGCCGCCAGGCACGGGCCGCGTCGCGCATATTGGCCCGCGCCAGCAGCAGCGCCAAGAACAGCGCGCTCAACGCCATCGCCGACGATCTCGACCGCAATCACATCGCCCTGGCAAGCGCGAATAAGAAAGACCTGGCGGCGGGTGCAGCCAAGGGGCTGGACAGCGCACTGCTCGACCGCCTGGCGCTGACACCGGCGCGCATCGACAGCATGGTCAACGGCCTGCATCAGATCGCCGCGCTGCCCGATCCGATCGGCAGCATCTTCGACATGAACTATATGCCCAGCGGCATCCAGGTCGGCCGCATGCGCGTACCCCTGGGCGTAGTGGGCATCATCTACGAGTCGCGCCCCAATGTGACCGCGGACGCCGCCGCGCTCTGCCTGAAGTCGGGCAATGCCACGCTGCTGCGGGGCGGCTCCGAGGCGTATCACTCGAACCAGGCGATTGCCGACAGTATCCGCGCCGGGCTCAAGCTGGCGGGTCTGCCGCTGGAGGCGGTGCAGGTGATCGCGACCACCGACCGGGCCGCGGTCGGCAGCATGATCAGCATGCCCGAATATGTCGATGTGATTATTCCGCGCGGAGGGAAGGGCCTGATCGAGCGCATCTCCAAAGAGGCCAGAGTGCCGGTGATCAAACACCTGGACGGCATCTGCCACGTCTACATCGACGACCAGGCGGACCCGGAGAAAGCATTCAACATCGCCATCAACGCCAAAACGCAGCGCTACGGCACCTGTAACACCATGGAGACACTGCTGATAGCCGAAGGTATCGCGGAGAAGATGCTGCCGCGCCTGGCAGCTACCTACCTGAACAAGGGGGTGGAGCTGCGCGGCTGCCCGCGCAGCTGTGCAATAATCGGCGACGACGCAGTGCCTGCCACCGAGCAGGATTGGAACACCGAGTATCTGGCCCCGATCCTTTCGGTTCGCGTGGTGCGGGATCTGGATGCGGCCATCGAGCACATCGCCCGGCACGGCTCGCAGCACACCGACAGCATCGTTACCGAGAACTACACCCGGGCCCGGCGCTTCCTCACCGAAGTAGACTCCTCATCGGTCATGGTCAACGCTTCGACCCGCTTCGCCGACGGATTCGAATACGGCCTGGGCGCCGAAATCGGCATCTCCACCGATAAATTCCACGCCCGCGGCCCGGTCGGGCTGGAGGGACTGACATCGGTTAAATACGTTGTGTTGGGCGATGGACACATTCGTAATTAGGAACGACAGGGCCTAGGAACTACAAGAATTATCATTATGTGCAACATGTCACCTAAAACCTTAGCCCTCGAACCCCGGCCCTCGGTCCTTTTTTTATGATCGGTATTCTCGGCGGCAGTTTCGACCCTATCCATTACGGCCACCTGCGCACCGCGCTGGACGTGCAGCTAGCGCTCGGTCTGGATGAGATCCGGCTGATGCCGCTGCGCGACCCGCCGCACCGGGATGCACTGGCCAGCAGCGCCGAGACCCGCCTGGCAATGGTCAAGGCGGCGGTTGTAGACGAACCGCTATTCCGGGTCGACGACCGCGAGCTGGCGCGCACGGGCAAATCCTACACGCTGGATACCCTCCTCTCCCTGCGCGAGGAGCTGGGGGACGAGCCGCTCTGCCTGCTGATGGGTACAGACGCGTTCCGCGGCTTCCCGGGCTGGTACAAACCGGGCGAGATTCTCAAACAGGCGCACCTGGTGGTGATGCAGCGCCCCGGCAAAGTGCGGCCGGAGATCTATCCGGAACGCCGGGTTGCCACAGCCGATGCGCTGCGCGGCAGCAGCACGGGCCACATCCTGTTTCAGCCCGTCACCCAGCTCGACATCTCGGCCACCCACATCCGCGCCATGCTGCGCGCGGGTCAGAATCCGCGCTATCTGCTGCCGGATGCAGTGTTGGCGATCATCCGGCAGCAAAACCTGTACCGCTGAATCATGCTGCGGGAGCAAAGGTCGAAAACCGTGCCAACACACCTGCGTGCATCCATTGTGCGTTCGTTGCTGCTCCGAGCTGCGCGGAAACCGGGGGGTCTGCTTAGGTGAAAACTGCTAAAATCGGATTATCATCACTCAGACAGGAAGCCGCATGCAGGTAGAAGAACTCCGCGATCTCGTCGTCAAAACCCTCGACGATATGAAAGCCAGCCATATCAAGATTCTCGACGTCCGTGGCAAAACCAGCATCACCGACATCATGATCATCGCCAGCGGCACCTCCAGCCGCCACGTCAAAGCACTCGCCGAAACGGTCGCCTTCCAGGCCAAGGAAGCAGGCGAAAAGCCGCTGGGCGTCGAGGGTGCGAACGAAGGCGAGTGGGCGCTGATCGATCTCAACGGCGTGGTGGTGCACGTCATGCAGCCAAAGGTGCGCGACTTCTATCAGCTCGAGCGGTTGTGGGAGATGGATATCCCCCCGGCAAGCCGGACTGCCGCCGAATCTTAAATTGGACCGTTTCGACCGCATCTTTGCGCTGCACCAGCTGCTCAGCAGCCACCGCAACCCGGTCTCCAGGCAGTTGATCGAACAGAAGCTGGAGTGCTCCCGCGCCACCGCCAAGCGCATCGTCGAAAACATGCGCGACTACCTCAACGCCCCGATCGAGTACGACCGAGCGCGCAACGGCTACTACTACGCCCGGAGCAGCGAGTACGGCGAGATGTACGAACTGCCCGGGGTCTGGTTCAACGCCTCCGAACTGCACGCGCTGCTCAGTGTGCAGCTGCTGCTGGAAGAGATGCAGCCGGGACTGCTGGAGCAACAGTTGGCGCCGCTTAAAAACCAGATCGAAGCGCTGCTGAAAGCGCAGCACAGCGGAGCCGACCAAATCAGCCGGCGCATCCGCATCCTGCGCGCCGCATCGCGCCCGCCCGGCGAGTTCTTCCAGACCGTCGCCGGCGCGCTGGCGCAACGCCAGCGGCTCGCCGTCACCTACTTCAAACGCGGCGAGGCGCAGCTCAGCGAGCGTGAAATCTCGCCGCAGCGGCTGCTCCACTACCGCGACAACTGGTATCTGGAGGCCTGGTGCCACCTGCGCGCAGGTCTGCGCACCTTCGCCCTCGACAGCATCCGCGACGCACGCATGCTGGAAACAGCTGCCGAAGAGATCGGAGCGCAAAGCCTGCACGACTACAGCGCGGCTACCTACGGCATCTTCGCCGGCAACGCCGAACGGACCGCGGTGCTGCGGTTCCGCCCGGAACGGGCGCGTTGGGTGGCGGCGGAACAGTGGCACCCCAACCAACAGAGCCACTGGCTCGGCGACGGCCGCTACGAACTGAAAATCCCCTACAGTCAGACCCCGGAACTGGTCATGGACATCCTCAAGTACGGGCCGGATGTGGAGGTGGTCGAACCAAAGGCGCTGCGCGAGCTGGTCGGGGAGAGATTGCGGCTGGCGGCGAAGGTTTATTCGGGTTGATCGGAGCCGTCTCCGCTGAGAGAGTGCTGGGGTGAAACGGATATCAGAGGCAAATAACCGAAAATATTCAGTCGGACCTGAATAATGGGATATTCAAATTGGCACTAGATACGATGTTGGTGAATTGCATCCATACCAGCGCAGCTGGGATTCCGCGAATACCTGACTTATTTGGGGGAACGATACTTCAGGGAGTGGTAATGGTATCCGCCTTGTAATTCACTTCCATCGTACTTGCTGCCAACGGTCCCCGGCAAATGACCACTATTCAGCGGTTGCTGAGCTACACCAAAGACTAATAAACCCCGTCAGAGCGGATTGTAACGATCTGTATATATATACAACTCTGACTCAATAAAAATATGCGTAGTGACAGTGGTAACCCCTGAATCAATTTCCTAGGAAAGGGTTTGGCCAAAAGTGTTGCCTGGTATGGTTTTTCTATGGAATCCAAGGAGTTAACAGGGAGGGGTTGTCGCTGACGATGAATTCACCGACCGAAAATTCGTTTTGGCAACTTGCTACGGAAAGCCAAGGTCCGAGGAGAACGAATCAAGGCTCGGAGTCCTAGTAGACAGTTGCCTGAGTACGAAGTCGATATCTGGACCAAATGCGTTAAGATGACGTCGTTTACGCAAGTTCTGCGTTTGCCTGAAAAGCATGTATAGCTGAAAACTCTGTTTCGACAGATCAATTCCCAACACCTTGATTTCGCCTTTTACGCTATCCTTCTTCATGGTTTACCTCGCTTCTGTTTCGGTGTCTGATTGACGCTGACATCATGGCCCATTTGAGGCCGCTTTGGGAGCGGGGCGAACCATTCCATTAAGTCTTGCAATAGAGTATATGCGTGAATGTAAGACCTGCCCCTATATCCTGCGGGTCGCGGGGTGCAGGTTTGCCATCCAGTGCCTGAAAGCACGCAAGTCCATAAGAGGTGTCAGGTTTTTTTACATCGGCCGTGCTCATCGTGCCATGTCGGCTCTATAAGTACATCATAAATTTAGACAATCCAGCGCCGGCTCACTTTATGCATAGTGATCACATAGTGATCACAAAGATCTTAAAGAGGGACACGTTATGGCTTCCGGCATCCGCGCACTGCTTGTCATCGCATTGCTTGCGCTTGGGGTTCCCATTCGGGCTGCATCGTTTCTCACGGTAGGACCGGACGATCCGAATGCCTTTTTTTCGGTACCCAACGCACTCACTGGCCTGACCTCCACAGGCACCGCCAGCCCAATAACGCTGCTTCCTGATGGTTCGATCGGATACAACGGCGGTCTTGCGACAAAGGCCGGATCGGGAGGTAGCGACGACGTCGTCTATGCGGTCGGTAACGACAGCCTCGGCAAATCGACGTTGTTCAGCTTCAGCGCCGCCGGTACCAATTTCACGACGGTTCTCGCGCTGGGAGATGGCTTCAATGGTGGCTTGGCCTACAACAGCGCTAAAGATGCCCTCTACCTGATCCAGAACGACTTCCTGGCGAACTCGACCCTTTATCGCATTGCGTTGTCGGGAGGTCTTTCGCTCGATCCGGTCGGCGCACTCGGTGCCGGTTTCTTCGGCGGACTCACATATAACGCAGACGATGGCCTGCTGTATGCGATCTCGGGGGACGATTTCGGCGTGCAGCGCGTGCTCAACTCGATCGATGCGGTGGCCGGCGCCACGGTCACGTCGCTGTTCGAACTCGGCGATGGCAGCCGCAACTTCAATGGCGGTCTCGTATACGAACCCGATGCGGACCTGTTCTATGCGATCGCCAATGATTTCGTCGTTAATTCGACCCTGACCACATTCGATTTGACCGGGTCGTCGTCACTGAGCGACGTCGCGGGCCCGTTCGGCCAGGGCTTCGTCAACGTCGGACTGACCCTGGTCGCTGAATTTACGCCGCAGCCGATACCCGAACCCGAGGCGCTGTGGCTAATGCTCACTGCGGCGCCTTGGTGGTTGCGTAAGTGCCGTCATCGGAGTTATTCGCGTCCCTAGCGTCACTCGCCTAGGTCACCCTGTATAGCAAGAACATCCTTCGAAGGAGGATTGCAAAATGATATCTGCTGCATTCTTGGCCAAACGCACCGCCATCGCGCTCGGTGCCTGCCTGCTGACGACGTCGGCATTCTCGGCTTCTTATTCGACGCCAGTGCGCGACGTGGAGAACCCAGCACGCACGCCACTCGCGGATTCCGGAACGACAACGGTTGACCCCGGCTTCGTTGGCGTGTTCGGTACACCTATCGCCGAAGTACCGGTCAACACCCGCCTGGTCATCGAGTTTGTCTCGGTGTCCTGCACCACCGACGCCGGCAACCCGGTCACCGTCACCTCGCTCGGCATCGTCGAGGCCGTGTCTGGCGGCACCATTACCCACAACTTTCAGATACCGATCCGATTCCAGGGGACCGGCGCGTTTGGTTCCGTCTATGTCGGTGCGCTGGCGACGCGGCTGTATGCCGACCGTGGGATAGGTGGCGTTGGCGTTATCAGCTCTGTGCAGCGGACAAATGGTACGGGCACGACCAACTGCTCGTTCTCGGTCAGCGGCCATACGATCAACATCTGACGCATGTTGCGGCGCGCTGGTTGGGTTCCCTGTCGGCTCTTACCCGTCGCCGCAGGTTAAGGAGGGTCATATGAAAGCATTCTGTCGTGCTGGAAATGCACGGCGATCGCAGCAGGCGCTTGGGTCTGTTGCCGCCGCTGCCGCAATGGTGATCGGTTTATCCTCGATGGTTGTCCCCGCAATGGCCGGGCAGGACCTGCCAGAGACTGTTGTGCCGTACGCCGGTGGCCCATTGCCGGCCGAAGCCCTGTCACCACCCGCTGGAACGATAGTCGCGCTGCAGTTCGATCCGGATGGCTCCATAGCGGCACCAGACGCGTTGCAGGCCGCGGCAACTGACGAGACCGCGCGCAAGGTGATTGTATTGAAGCTGCCCAAGGATGCGTCGGTGGTGGATGCCGTGTCGCAGTTCGATGAAGGCACGATCGTCAAACTCAATGCGGGTGCCGCGCAAAAGGCTGCGTCTACCGCCAACGCCCCGTCGCTGCCCACCGCGCCAACGCAAGATACGGCTGCGGTCATGCGCATGGCGCATGGTATGCGGCTACCCGATAGTGTCTGGGATCTGGCAAGTCGATCCGTGGTCAAGATTCGGATAGTCCCCAGACGTACGCTCACTGCACCAGAGCTAGCCGCAGCGGAGACTGCAGTGACCGGCCCCGTCTATGACCGCATCGGGGGTTTGGATGAGGGTGCGATGTTGACGGGCGGGCAATCGCCTGACGATGGAGACATCATTGCCGTGCAGGAACCGGCTGCTGGCGAGATGCCGCCAACCATTCGACCGGCGGATACCGATGACCGGCAGGCGTCTTACAAAATTGTCGAGATGCCGTATTCAGGTGAGGTGCTACCGTCGCTTGCACTGGATCCGCCGGCCAATGTGATTGTGAAACTGCGCGCTGGGATAGATGACTAAGTACGCTATTTTACGCTATCAGGGTGGACATCAAATCCGGTGACATGGGTAACAAGGGGTACGGACAACGCATTTTCCTGCCTGGGCGGCGACCTACATAGCGCATAGAAGATGCGGCGAGCGACGCAGCGCATACTGTGTCTTCCCTTGATCCCGCCAGTGCGAGGCCACGCCACGGTTCCCTTCCTGGCAGGTTGTTTCGTTGTGCGATCTGCGCCAGGTCGCGGGCGGCATCCCCAGCGTGGGTTTGAACGCCCTCGAAAAGGCTGGCTCCGCTTCGTATCCAAGTGCATCCTGAAATTTAAATCGAGTCCCATCCGTGGCGATTCTCGAAAAAAGCGCCTATGCCGCTAATCGACCATAGCGATGATGTAGCTCTGCGTCCATGTAGCCGCCGAGCATTTTCTGCCCCGAGAAGGAGGCCAAAAATGTCCATTTGGTATTCTTGTTGGCATCGTGCACCTTATTCGGCTACACGCAGGCTATCGATCGTCACCAGGATCGCCATCGGGGGCTGAGGCAGTGTATTGAGCGTCCGTAAGTCCTTCACGATCTTGTCGACCTCAACCCTCACGATCTCTTGAATGCGGTTAATGTCACTCCACGTCCACAAGCGGTCCGCCCGTTTTATGTCCTTCAGATACCAAGGCTCCATCAGCTCATAGATAGGCACCAAATCCAGGTTGGGCGTCTATATGAGGAAGAATAAACACCCTGTCACCCAGGTTCAGCAGTAGCAGCCTGCGGCTGAATCGCATGGCAACTGTCTTACAACCCTCAGTGCCTACCTGGATCCGGCTGGCATGGGCCTCAGTGCGCTGAATACTCCCTCTCATTTCTCTACAGTCGGCTCCAGATTCACCTTCAAACAACACGAATTCCCGCCATATCGCCTGATGAATGCGTGCTCATCAGCGAGAGCTGACGTTGCCTGCATCCTGCTCTACGCTTTGTATCCCTTAGTCACAGTGGCCTGAGCGCGCAAAAAGTCCAAAAACTGCGCCATAAAGCGCTCGAGATGTTTTTTCGTAAAATCGTTGATTGGTTTTAAACAACTCCAGGTCGAGATTATCGACCGGGGGTGCTACACAGTCGAGCAAGTGCCACATCGCCAGAACAGGCATCTGTTTAACCTGGGACGGCTTGATCTCCTTTTTCTCGCGTTGACCGTTTACGAGATAGGTACGTCCACCCCATTGCCCATTTTCGAATATATTCAAAATCAGTGTCTTTTGAACCTGTAACAACTGCTCATCGGTAATCGAGGCACCGATCCTATGGGCCGATATTGGAAGTTCAATGGTTACCGAACCCTTCCAGAAAGGTTCGGCAACCGAGTGCATGTTATCGGGGATCGGAGCATATGGCCAGGACAGGGCACCATTGGCATGCCTGGTCGTGCTGGCCAGCCAGTAACGGGCAATCTGACCAACACGGGTACGATAGGTTTCATCGCCAGTGAGTTCATAAATACGCGCGAGTGCTACCGTATAAATAGCCATATGATTTAATGCTTCAACCTTGGATTCGTTGAGCGGGGTAATGTAATAGCCGGTGTCTCCAATACGCCGGTAGCTACTGTCAAACCCCGAAACTCCCCTGACTATCGCATTTAAAAGAATTTCATAATGCTCGATGACTAATACGTGCACCAACTCATCCTGCCGCGAAAGGAGCAACAGGTCGGCAATCGGTATGGAAATCAGGCCTGGTGTCGTGATTTCGCTAAACCAGCTATCGGTACTGCGCTTCCAGGTTTTCCAATGCGGCAAACCTGCGTAGTAAAGAGCGCCTTCCAGAACAGCCCTGACCTGTTCAATATCACCGTAAATCCTATAGGCTAGAAGGGCGGCGCGCGCACGGTAAGACCATTCCCAGGCATGATGTCGATAGTACTCGCGCTTGTAACTGATTTTGTCAAGTGGACGAATCGCGGATTTCAGCGACTGGATCTGATCAAGGAGAATCTTTCGGCTCCCCGCATCACCGGTTTGTAACGGTACCGATACCTGCTCCAGAGTGGGCGAGGTACCTGCTTCCGTAGGAGTTTCAGTCTTCAGAGCGTCACCACCGTCGCAGGAAGCGATCAGCGCGACGACGCAAATAAGCGCTATATTTTTCTTTAGTAATCTAGCAATACGCACAGTTTTTCCCGGGCCAGTGTTGTCAAACCCGACAAAACTTAAAAGCGGTCTTGCAGAATAGCATCTTCTCGGGGCGATGGCGCTGATAGAGAAAAGCGCCTGAGGCCGTACAGTTATTCCTTGCCGTGCCAATGATGGACGTGATTCGCTTACATGAAATTCAGAGCCAACGCCAAGTCTAGTACTGGTTAATCAGTTGGCAAATACGACCCACCCGATTTCGGCGGTAAGTAAAGGGCCGTTTAGGGTGGTGTACGGACTATTTGTGCCGCACAATCTGAAGGTCAGCTATGCGTTTGCTACAGACGGTCGCGTGTTGGTCTGCTGGTCAGCTAGGCTGTGTAAAAACTCAAAAGCTGTTCTTGTAGGCAATAATATTCGTTGAAAAACGCGTCTGATATTGAATTTAATAAAAGTTCTACCGTTGATTTCCCGTAATTTCACATAGCAGCACGTACTTATTTCATTGCTCAACGTTTTTACACAGCCTGCAGCGTAACCAGACGGTCAGGGAGTATGATCTGATCGCCTTAAAACAGCCAAGAAGTGACCATTTGCACCTGTGGATAAGGGTATTGACTCTATGCCCTAAGCGGTCATTCAAGATTTCTCCACAGTGTCTGTAATCGACCTGCTGTTGCTAGTTGAATACCCATTAACTGCTAGGTGAAAGCGTCAAAAGCCTGAATCGCTGCGAAAGCTGCAAGCACAAGGAAAAACACTCCGCTGATCTGATGGAGTCGATGGATAGGAATACGACGTAGTAGGGTCACGCCCAACCAGATACCCAGAGCCGAAGTGGTTATCAAAGCCAGAGTGGCCCCAAGCCATACAGCAAAAGGCGGTAAAGTCGCTGCCAAGCCTGCTACTGCCAGTTGTGTTTTGTCACCCATCTCCGCTAAGAAGAGCATCAGGAATGTGGTGACGAATATACCATGGCCTGGCTTTTCGACAGTTTCACCATCCTCGTCGTCTTCCTCAGTAGTCAGCAAAGACTTTATGCCAAATACACCGAACAGGATCGCAACAGCGATTGCCAGAACATAGTCAGGAATCCATTGGGCGAGACCTGCGCCAAAGACGACTGCCAGAGTATTAAGGACGAGGAAAGCGGCTACAGCGCCGAGCAGAACGGGCGGATGGCGATGACGAGCCGCCAAAGTCATACAGACTAGCTGACTTTTGTCGCCGATCTCTGCCAGGAAGATAAGACCAAAGGTAGAAAAAATGGTAGTCAGGAGTTCGAGAGTGGACATGCCTATTGCGGACCCTTCCAGGCCGCTATAGACACAATTGACCATGACCCCTCGCCGGCCTGGTTGGAGGTGTCATGATCAATGGTCTCGCCAAGCAGGAACCGCCTGTGCCATGGCCGGTGGGCCAAGGATGTTGACGCAAGCCTCTTTCTAAAAAGAGCGGCTACTCCCCAATGATGGAGGGATCATAATGGAGTGGAAGACCAGTGTCGAGACTTGTGAACTCAGGCAGTGTCGACTACGTCGTTCCGAAATTGCAGTTATTGCTCGTATTGATGGTAGACCAGCCTGGCGAGTTGAAGCATGTCTTCACGACCCGTGTTGCCGGAGAGGGCGTAGCCGAAATGCCCATCGACCCAATAGAACACATCGATACCCTTTTCATTCGCGTAACGGAAATGGCTCGTCATCTCGTGCTGTGCATTCGGTTGTATATACAAGGTCAGGCGGTTACTTAGTTCGTTTTCGTACATGAATTGGGCAACTTCTCCCTCGTCGCCGGGAAGTAGACGGCCCCCAATAAGCTGATAGCCGTTTTCAGCCAAGCTGGGCGGATTGAGCTTTTCTCCTAGCCGTTTGGAAAGCCATCCCACCAAGTGAGCCTCCTCCTTGGCTGTAACCTCGACCGGATGGCGCACCTCGGGGGTGTAAACCGCGTGAGCAATTGCTGCATAACGCGGAAGCGATGTGACAGCGTCAGGTGGAAATATGACAGTTTCCCTTTCACCATGCAGCAGGTAGCCGATCAAGCCGCCGAGTAATAACCAACTCATGGACGCCACTTTGCCTAGCGCTGGCCAATTTCCTCGATTTGCTTTGTGTAACAGTCGGGCAGGAATCGGTGCATCGAGTACGGGGTCGAAGGCGTGGTGAAGCCGTTCGTTCTGAGTCCGCCACGCCTCTATCTCGGCTTTATGTTGAGGGTGGGCCGCAAGCCACGCCTCTACTTGCACAAGGCGATCCGCGTCTAGGCGCTTGTCGGCGTAGGCATGAAGATCTTCTTCCGAAATGGGTGCATTCATGGCTTTACAACCTTCAATTGCGGCACCAGTTCGCCAGACAGTATCGACTTGAGTCGCGCTCGGGCACGGGACAGTCGCGACATAACAGTTCCCTGTGGCACACCAAGCACCTTGGCTGCTTCGGTGTAGGATAACTCTTCCAGGCACACGAGCAGCAGCACTTCACGTTGATCGACAGGTAGTAGGGTTAGCGCCCGGTCCAGGTCACGCACCTCGAGTTGATATTCCTGGTCGGCCCTTTGCGGTACCAGGGGCATAGCCTCATCCTCACCATCCACGAAACGGGACTCCCGACGTATCTTGTCTACCTGCAGATTATGCATGATGGAAAAGAGCCAAGGTCTTAGTGCACGTCCTTGTTTCCAAAATGTCCACTTTGATAGAGCACGCTCAAGGGTATCTTGCACAAGATCATCCGCGACTCCTTGTTGCCCCGTTAAGGCACGCGCATAACGGCGTAGATGAGGAATCTCGGCAACAAGGTCGTCACGGCTGATCATGTTTCGGTGAGGCTAAGCTAGGAACGGGCCGGTCTATTCGCCGGCTTTACATGTGCTGATGCCGATGAGGTTGTAGAGAGGACAGAAATTAATCAGCCCAGTCATCAGGGGCACCACTCCGATATAGCCCCAAAGCGGCAGTACATTCGAGACCGTCGCGGCAATCAGAGCAATACCCGCCACAATACGTATGATGCGGTCGATACCGCAGACATTTTTCTTCATGGTGGTCTCCACTTGAGTGTGGTTAGACGGAAAAATCCCAGAAGTTACTAATGAAAGCAACACCATATTTTAGGGTTTCGCTAGGTGCCAAATACCCTTGACGCCGTCACCGGTCTTGTCTCCGGACTTCTGATCCTTGATCCAGTAATAAAGAGGCTTGCCCTTGTAGGCCCACTGCTTGCTGCCGTCATCGCGGCTGATGATACTGAAATCCCCGCTGACCGTATCTTCAGTAGAGGCCAAGAGGGGCGGCCAATTGGCTGCACAGGGTCCGTTGCACAGGCTTTTCCCACTGTTGGCGGCATCATTGTCGAAGGTGTAAAGGGTCATTCCGGTAGCGCCAACTAGTCTGCCATCAGTGGTCTGTACTGGGATTTCAGCGGACAGGAGGGGATTGATCATGGCAAAAAGCGGCACCAGGGCGAGTAGGATGTTACGGTTCATATTGTTCTCCAAGTAAAACGTTAATTGAGTACTACACTTGATGTACGAATATCGAACCGGGAATATTCCATTTAGTCTGATAATTGATCGGTAAGCGAAGTTTCGTCTCCCGGCGTGATCTTAGGGACCGTCCACTCTGGTCGCTAAGTGGAAGATATGTGGGTGACCCTCCCCCATCCATTTTGGGTCAAATCCAGGCGTTACCACTTCCCCAGTCGAAGTCTGCTGTGCGTTTAAAGCAGACACATTGTAGCTGGTCTCATTAGGTTTCCAGTTGGTCCATCTCTCTTGTGTATGAGTACCTTGGCCAATAGACCGCTTACCTACCATTCCAATATTTTTAGTGCCTTGTCGCGGAATATTATGTGGTTTCTATATCTTATAAATCGATCTGCAACAGCGCCTTTGCCAGTGCGCATTACTTTATTCAATTCCTGGTCAAGAACCGTAAATTTGATTTTGAATTCAAGTCTTCCATCCGGCACCTTATCCCTGTACTTACTTTTACCAGTAGTCCAGGGAGAGTACTTTTCAGCAGTAGCCCCGCTTATGAAGAACTCTAGTGCATCGTCGTAATAGGTAAGAGTCCAATCCAGTTCCGTTATGCGTCGTTCAAATTTATCGTCAGGTCCGGAACCTGTATAAACCTTCCCAAGACAGTTGCCCTTTGCAGAGAAATATTGCTTGGATTCACGCACATCGTAGGTGCTAAGCGTCACGTCGTTGATAAATGGTGTTTCAATATGCAGGGAGGGTAGTTTACAGTGGAAAGATGAACGCTTATCGCCAATATAAGCGACGAGCTCCCTGTATTTGACTTCCCCATCGATCGTCACAATACCAGGTATGTAATAAACGCCTGAAGCCACATCCTCGGAAAACAGACCATATCCACGAGACCATTTCAGAGTTGCATCACGTAGCTCCTTAATATTGTTGCGTGCCAAATGGCTCCACAGTAAAAGTGCTTCGTCCGCGGATATACCCTTTTCATGGTTTGCGCCGGAACTGACAATTGGTTCCTGGAGTCGACCAGCGCTATCGAATTGTTCGTGTGGGTACATATAGTGGAAACGCTCACTGGCCAGCGTTCGTTTCTGATTGTAAGTAAGCACCCAGCCTTTTTTATGCGCAAGCGATACAGAGCACTCCTGCCTCGGATCCGTGAGCATGTCTGCTACAACCTGCTTCATGGTTCGAAGGTTGGGTTCTACTAATAAGTTGCCTTTACGGTCGTAGACGGCATATGACATTCGCACCCTCCATTGGTCCATTTGGCTTCTCTGGCCGTGCCGAGAATGGCGCCGCTGTAGTTTATCTTTTTAACGACGAGAAGGCGGCTCGCCGAGCTGCGCGTGGAAGCGGCTACTCTCATGGAGCGGGCAGCGCATGTTGAGAAGCGTCCGAAACCAAAGGCAAGGACCGTTTTTGAGATAGCGTGACTTTACCGCTGTGAAGTCCGTCTCGCTGGCATTTTCCGCTTTCGACGATTAAATCCGAACGCCAAAGCGATTGCGCAACGCCAACACGAATACCAGTGTCAGTACTAAAAAGGCGGTCGTCCAATGCCAGCTCCAACCCAGGATCGGAATCGTCAGTTGTGCATCCTGGAGCTGTACATCGATAGACTGCAAAGGGCTGTCAGCGGGCAATGGCGGCTCGGTTGGGTAGAGCAACTGTTCGAGCAGGTAGGTCCCTGGCCTATGCGGCGATCGGCTGACGATGGCCGAACGGGCATCGAAGGACTTCTCAACGGTAAAGCCTTCGTAGCTCAGCGCCAGACGATACTCTCCCGGCGAGTGCAGCGCGATGCGCCAGGCGAGCCGTCGCTGGGTGGGAATCCACACCGCGGGTGTCTGCACCTGCAAACCCGGGTCGTTGCTTTGCAAGCTGGCGCTGGGGCGCCTTCCTGAGAGTACCGAAGCAGCGGCTTCGGTGATCTGCGCCTGGACGACGAAGGTCTGGCCAGGCTGCGGCGCCTGGTATCCATAGTACGATTGCATCTGTGCCGTCAGCAGCAACAGCGGTGCAGCCAACCAGGCCATCGGCAGCAGGCTCAATTTCAGGTAGGCAATGCTGTGGCGCAGGATGCCCAGCTGAGCATACAGAATAGTCCGGGGATCGTCGGCGAACAGCCGGATCTCGAACAGATAGGCGTGAATTTTCTGCTTGGCCCGCGCCACCGCCGGTTGATTCGACGCGTACTTGTAAGCGAGCAGTACAACCGCGCTGGTGAGCATCGACATCAGAGTCAGACCGACCAGCGGATGCAACTCGCGCAGCGGGTAAAGCAGCGCGTCCAATAACCCTGTCAGGATCCCATTGATGAAGGACAAGCCGGCCCTCCCGGACTGAGTATTGCCAGGCGCCGGTTCAGGAGAGGTAACCGAGCCCGCGCAGGCGCTTTTTGATCTCCTCTTCCGATTTCGCCCCTTCGAGTTTCGCAAGCTCCCGCTCAAGTGCGTGGGTGACGAATTCGGATACCGACGAATAACCCGCGATACGGGATATTCTCTCCACCTTTGCGACCAGCTCGCGGTCCAGCCGAACATTGCGTGAGCCAAACATCAGTGCGTTCTCCTTAGGACCTGTTACGGCCCGGTCGTTTGCCTATGCGGGAAACCCGCGACCCCGAATTCCACGAGCAATGCGCCGGCCAGCTGCTGCAGACTCACGACCGGCTGCTGTAACGGACGGTTGCTGAACAATACTCCCGGAACCAGCTCATGGTCCATGGCGTGATTGCCGCTCCATTGATCGCGATTGTCGGACAGCAGCTTGCCACCGACCTTGCCGAGCGCCGAACCCTGTGCACACTGCATGTGAGGGCCGTAGCCAAGCAGCAGGTCGGGGCCGATCTGTAGCCGGCTGCGATCCCGGTAGACCTCATCGCGCTCGTACATCCGGGTGACAACGGGCAAACCGGTCGCGGGGTCTTGCGTGTTGAGCAGTGCCTGGGAAATCTCGTCGAGCAGGGCCTTGCGCTGCACGGGTGTCACGATGCCATTGCGTTCGCGTCCGCGCAGGTTGAGATAGAGCCCGTTCAGTCCGAGGCCGTAAGCTCGGGTACGGCTCCAATCCACGTTCAGCAACAAGCCCGGATCCTGCTCCAGATGAGGGTCGATCACGGCCAGGTAGCCGTGCTGCCTGAGCCAGGCATTGAGATTGAACTCGCGACGGATACTGGTAAATCCATGATCGGACATCACCACCAGGGTAGTGTCCGGCGGCATGCGCTCGAGCGTTGTGCCAACCACCCCATCGAGTTCGGCATACACTTCGGGAATGACATCGGCGAAGGGTGCGTCGGAGCGCTTGTCATAGGCCGGGTGATCTGGATCGAGCGGCCGGAACATCATATGCGAGATCTGATCGAGGTTGCCGAAGTAGTAGAACAACAGACCCCGATCGAAATCTTCGAGCAGCTGCCAATACTGCTCAATGACCTCGCGACCGGCAAGGCGGGCCTGCTGCAGGAACTGCTCGCGGCTGAGGATGCCGCTCTCCAGGGCATTGGTGTCTTCCGGCATCCCTTGAGTGTAGAAACGGCCGCCCGTCCGGGCCAGATCCCGGGCATAGTCCGGCGGGGTGGAAATCGGCATCGCCGGCGCCTCCGGATCCAGGTTCAAGGGAGTGACATAGAGCGCGAATTCCGGTCGCACCGATTTGAGGAAGAAGCGCGCTTCGGCCTGCAATCGCTGGGTGGGCGCCATGGCGAAACTGAGCGGTACCCAGTCGCTCCACTCCCCAACCCGAATCACCCGCTGCTGCGCGCCAACCGTCAACAGCGCCGCCGGCTGATCGGGATCGAGATCCACGCTGAATTCAGTGCGCAGCTTGTGGCTCTCGCGCAGAAACGGATTGTCGGGACCATGCAGACTGCCTTCGACCCTGCCATCGCTGATCTGCACAGGATAGATACGGCCGCCGTTGAGTTGCCTGCCCTGGTAGCGCAGCGGTTCGGAAGTGTAGAGGGACGAGATGCCATAAGTACCGAGGATATCGGGTGTACCCATGCCCGAGATTTCACGCGTGGCGCTGCCCGATGGCGGGAAATTGGTCGGCATGCGGATGATCGAGGTCTCCACCCCATGCGACTCGAGCACCTCCCAGAATGTCTCGCCGTGACGCAGCAGTTCGACGCTGCCACCGGACAGGGGGATGCGGTAGCGGCCCAGCTCGATGCTGCCGGAGGTGGGCTTGGCACGACTGGTGGACAGATAGGGCAGCAACTGCAGCGGGTCGCGGTGCATGAAATCGAAGATCCCGTGGCCACCGGAATCCAGACCGGTGATGAAGTTGGACCAGGCGACCGGGCTCTGCGGCGGTACCGAGGTGGCCAGCGACTGAAACTGCCCTGTTTCCGCCAGTCGCTTGAGGTTCGGCAGCCGGCCCTGCGCCATAAAGCGTCGCGTGAGACCGTAGTCCATGCCGTCGAAACCCAGCACGATCATGCGTTTGGCATCGGAATGTGGCGCGTTTCCCGGTAAGAGGTCAGATGCACTCTGTTCGCAGCAGGATAACATGAGCGAGATGAGCGCAAGGAGCGTCGCCGTCGATGTCAAGGCGGTACGGCGCAGTGCGCCGACGACCGCCGCAGGGCCCGGCGTTCTGCTCATGAGGCGTTGTCCGCCTGGTCCCTGTCCGCCTGCGCCTGGCTGGCGAAGGGGTTGCGGTGGAACAGTGGCCGGCCCTCCATGTAGGGTTCGGGTGGCAGGCCGAATACCTGCAGCACCGTGGGGGCCATATCGATCAACCCCGGATCCGGCTCGTCGATGGCGCAGCTGCTGAACAGTATGCCGGGCACCAGGCGTGGATCGACGCAATGATCCGCGCTCCAGGCCTTGCGATTGTCCTCGAATACCTCGCCGGCAACGATGCCCGACGTGCAGTCCCAGGAGTGCCGGTAACCATGGTTGTAACCAACGATCAGGTCAGGCCCGCGATCCAGGTAGGGCCCGTCGTGGATCTCCGAGGTCTCAAATACCTCGTTGATTGCGCGCTCCTCTCTCTCCTCGTCGATCAGCCCGCCCAATTTCTGCATCAGTTCCAGCTTCAACGCCCGCGCAGGTTCGCCCGCTTCGACGACGCCGGCAGACTCGCGCCCCCGGATGTTGAGAAAGATCCCGGTCAGACCGACGACGTAGGCGCGTGTTCGGCTCCAGTCGACATCGCGCAGCCAAGGCGACGAGCCGTCGGCGCCCTCCTTGAGCGCGAGATAGCCATGGTTATGCAGCCAGCGGTTGAGGTTGCAGCCGCGCCGGAACGAGGTCATGCCGTGGTCGGAGACGACCAGCAGCAGGTCATTGTCTTCCAGGCGCCCCAGCAGCTTGCCGACCAACCGGTCATTGCGCAGATAGATCTGCTCGATGGCATCGGCATGACGGGTGTCGGGCTCGCGCACCGCCGGGTGCGCCTCCTCGGTGTAGCGCCAGAACATATGCTGCACCCGGTCGGTGGCGTCGAACACGCAGGCAAGGCTGCCGCGACGCAGGCGATCGAGGGCGCGCCAGAACATCCGCTCGCGTTCCTCTTCGACGTCCAGCGCCATCTCCAGGAATGTCGCGTCGTCGATCACTCCTTCGTTGAGCGCCCAGGTATCCTCGGCCAGACCCAGGGTCGAGTAGGGCCCGATCATCTTGGCCAGGTAACCGGCGTAATATGGCGGGTGGGAGATGGGCATCGCCGGTCGCTCCGGATCGATGCTGATCGGGCTGACATAGAGCGAGAACTCTTCGTCTGCCTCGCTCACCAGCATGCGGCACAGCCCCGCGATGGTCACCCCCGGCGCGGCGCGAAATTTTAGCGACACCCACGGGCTGAGTTGACCGGTGACCAGTTCGAAGTCGTCACCGTCGATGCCGATGCGGGTGCGTTGGCCGGCCCGGTCGGCGACGATACGTAGGGGCGTCTCGAGCGGCGGGTTGCCCTCGCGGAAGGCGTTGTCAGGACCCTGGATCACCGTCTCATAGCGATGCGGTTCGCCTGGCACGCGCGGCAGACCGATACAAATCCCCCCCTCCCGAATCCGCTCGCGCGCCGGACGCGTGGTGTACAGCAGGAAGGTCCCTTGGGTGCCGAGCAGGTCGGGGGTGCACATTGCGCTCAGCTGGGCGCCGCGAAAACGCTCCGGCGGGAAGGAGACGGGCATGCGCAGGATGGTGCTCCAGATCCGATGTTCGGCCAGCACCTTCCAGTAAGACTTGGACTTGCGCAGCAGGCGTATCGCCGGCTTGTGCAACGGCAGCCGCCAACGACCGATTTTCAGGCTGCGCTCGACCCTGTCGATCTGCACCGATGACAGTAGCGGCAGGTAGGAGCGTCGGTCGCGCTCGAGGAAATCGAAAATGCCATGCCGACCTGGGCCGGTGCCAGTACTGAAGGTCGACCAGGCGACCGGGGTGATCGATGGGTAGGTGGAGCGCAGGCGGCTGTAGCAACCCATCTTCGCCAGACGGCTGAAGTTGGGTAATTTGCCCTCGGCCATGAAACGCTCGGTCAGTGCAGCGTCCTGGCCGTCGAAACCGACCACGATCAGGCGCCTGACCCAGGCTCGGGCGCGCCTGCCGCGGAAGGCCACCCACCATAGCGAACGCAGTGGCCACAGCAGCAACGACAACAGCGCCAACAGCACCGTCACCAACAGCACACCGACCGATGATACCAGGGCGAAGCCGGCGCCTGGACCGATATACGCCAGTGCCGGGTACGCGATACCGATGGTCAATACGATGACCAGGATCGCAGGCTTTCCGGTTGCCAGGTCGGGCAGCTTCAAATGCCTCGCTCCGCTAGTGAGTGTTGGATTGATCCGAGTCGCCAACGGCTGGGATCCGCTGAGCCAAGCCGATTATACGCACAGCAGCGAGCTGTGACAGAATCGGGCCTATGAATCGGTTGATCTGGCAGCTGCGTCGTCTTCTCCATGGGGCACCTGTGATCGTTGTTTCTGGGTTGCCCCGCTCCGGCACGTCGATGCTGATGCAGATGCTGGCCGCCGGTGGCTTGGCACTGCTCACCGATGCCAGGCGCGCCGCCGACGAGGACAACCCGCAGGGCTATTTCGAGTTTGAGCAGGTCAGGCATCTGTCCCGTGATGACGGGCGCTGGCTGCGAGACGCCCGTGGCAAGGCAGTCAAGGTGATATCCACACTGCTGCGTGATCTGCCAGCCAGCAACAATTACAAGGTGATATTGATGCGCCGCGATCTCAGCGAAGTGCTTGCCTCGCAGGCCAGGATGCTGACCCGGCGCGGAGCGGTGCATGACATCGACCAGGCTCGCATGCGGCGACTGTTCGAAGACGACCTGTGGCGCGCAACCTATCTGCTCAAACACGCCAGTCACTTCGACTATCTGGAGGTCGATTACACGCAGGTGATCGAGGATCCGAAGGCGCAGGCGGTGCGCATTGCCGATTTCGTCGCAGCAGGCCTGAATATCGACGAGATGGCTGGTGCGGTCGACAGCAATCTGTACCGGAACCGCTGCCGCTCGGGTTGAGCAGGTAACTCCGGGATCTTACTGGGCATCGTCGCCACCCAGGTAACCCAGGGAGCGCAGACGCTCGAGCAGTTCCCCGGATGGCTTGGCGGCGTTTGCGGCAGGCGCTCTGATCACGCCCAGGAAGGCCCTGGCTTTGTCATCGCCGGATGTTGCGCCGGCGTCGGCCAGCAGATCGTCGACGTCACGGATGCGCCAGGCGTCATCGCCGGCGTGAAACGCGAACGGCGCGGCTTGTTCGCCGTCGCCAACCCGCAGCCAGGCTGCGCCAGCTTCGCCGATCTCCAGCTGTTGTATGACAATCCTGGCATCCGCCGGCGCCACTTGGAATCGTATGCCATCTTCGTCGGGTACTTGGCGTTTGCCCCTGTTTAGCTCCTGGTAGCGGTTCTCCAGCCGCCAGCTCAGGCGCAGCTGTCGGCCGTCTTTTGCAAG
The DNA here is from genome assembly GCA_024235255.1 of Chromatiaceae bacterium. Taxonomy (GTDB): domain Bacteria; phylum Pseudomonadota; class Gammaproteobacteria; order Chromatiales; family Chromatiaceae; genus HKST-UBA178. Next base: position 928,372 of record JACKMT010000002.1, on the reverse strand, counting down.
ATCGAAGCGGTCGCCCGGCTCCAGGCGAATCCCCACCAGATCAGAGAATTGGCCGCTGGTCTCGATCATTACCTCGGCCTGTTGAGGGTCGCCTGCCGCCGCATTAACGATGCGCAGTTGGATGCCGTCGGACCGCTGCGCCAAATGGGCATTCAGCGACGCCGCCAGGCGGGCTTGGAGCGGCTGTTCGTCCGCCGAGATATCTTTCGATTCCGTCGGATCCTGCAGCAGATCGAACAGCGCCTCGTTTACCTCCGGCGAGGTGCGCTTCAGGTACTTGAACGGACCGCTGAGCACGCCGCGTACCCGGTGGCCATTCTGGCCGCTGGTTCGGAGCGAAAGAAACAGCTCGCGTTCCTCAGTGTCCGTCGCGCCGCCCGTTATCACCGGGGCGAGATCGCGCCCATCCAAGCCCTCGCCGGGAGACTCCCCAAGGGCGCGCAATACAGTGGGAAACAGATCAGCGAGCGAGGTTCGGGCAGCAACCCGGATGCCGGCGAAGCGGCCCTGCGGGAAACGGATCAGCAACGGGACCCGCATCACTTCCTGATACAGGGTGCTGCCATGGCCCAGTCTGCCGTGCTCCCACAACTCTTCGCCATGATCGGAGGTGAATATCGTCATGCTGCGATCATCGAGTCCGCGTTGCTGCAACAGATCGACGATGCGCCCGAACTGGGCATCGACGAAGGCGATCTCGCCGTCATAACGATCAACCGACATGTTGGCTGGAACCGCGCGCGAGCTCGGAAAGCGGCTGTCGAACGGTGGCGGCGGCTGGTACGGGAAGTGGGGGTCTACGACGTGCAGATACAGCAGGAACGGCTGACTTTGCACAAGCTGCTCCAGGTGCTGCTCGACGAACTCGGTGACGCGGTTGGCAGGGGTGCCGTTACCGACCGAATCGAGATCCCGGTAGAGGTCGAAACCCCGGTCGAATCCCCAGTGCGGCAGAACATTGGGGTTGGTCACGGCGCCGAGGGTCGAGTAACCGAGCGCTTTCAGGCGTTCGGCCAGCAGCGGCACATCGGCGGGGATTCTGTCCAAACGGTCTTCGGCGCCATGGCTAATTGCATCCAGCCCGCTGAACAGCGTGACCATGCTCGGCTTGGTCCAGGAACTCGGCGCGTAGGTGTTGTCGAACACGGTGCTGCCGCGGGCCCAGCGATCGAGCAGCGGCGAGGTATCCCGGTCATACCCGTAGAGACCCAGATGATCGGCGCGCAATGTATCGACCAGGTAGACAATGACATTGGGGCGCGGCAGATCCGCCGTCGGCTGCTGATATTCGAACCAGAACAAAGCGCCAACGCCAGCCATCGCAGCCACAGCAACGGCTGTAACAGCCGGCCATCGACGCATCTGCTCAGTCCCCGAGGTTAAGCCGCCCGTTGCGGACTTGACGGCGTCGTACAGGTACCGCGTTCGGGCGCCGACTCAGCGTTGACCGCAGGCCAGGTTGCCGGCGGATCGCGAATAGTTCGGCATCAGCGCGAACGGCATCGGCACAACAGAGCCATCCCCTCCCTCGGGCAGATAATTGCCGCTACCGAGCACGGCGCAGCCGGGCTTTGTCGGTCCGACATTCAGGCTGAAGCCAACGATATCGGCACCGGAAAGCACGTCGCCGGCATTGGCAACATCATTTGGCAGCCGTACATTCGACACGGCTGTCCGCCCTACGCTCCAGGGGTCGAGCGTCTGCACCTCTCCCGGCACCACCCCGATCGCACCCTTTCCCGCGTCATAATAGGTGTCGACGCGGTACTTGACCGGCTTACATTCCAGCGGTCGGCCACGCCGAGTTTCTCTGCTGCCAAGATAGGCCACCGAAACCTCGTATTTGCCTCGTAATCCGGACATCAACAAGCCCCCGAGGCGGGTACTCGCGACCGGGCCCAGGTCGGCGATCCCTAGCAGCCCGATATCGCAGTCTTCACTATGGCTGGCACCAGAGAACGCCAGCCCCATGACCGCAGCGGCAACGCCAACCCAACCTATTTTTTTATGTGACATTTGTTTTCTCCCTGATTCGATGTTTGCTTCTGATGAACTCTGATCGAGGGTCAAAAAGTTGCCGGTGGCTGTGATTGCCATCATTCAGAAGCGGTTCGGCAGGATTTGATGGGTAGTACAGCGCTGCACGCCAGTGCCCATCATTCGGGTTTTATCAGACCTCGACACGACTGACGGGAATCGTATTCCGATACTGTACCACCCCGACTTGGACGCGATGCCCCGTGTTTCTAGAATATAGTCGATTGTCATCGAATTACCAGCGACATTTCTACCAGCAAGAGGCGCAATCTGCGCATTAACGACATAGACTCCCTTACGCTGCACCTGCTTGCCCCCGGGCCGCTGAAAAACTCAGAGGTTCCCGCAACACAGTGAAGTGTCCCCGAAATCGATCGCTGCAAGCGATTGATTTTGCGAGAGATGAATCAAATTCTTTGAGGTGCATTTTTCGCTACTGATAGAGCTGTAACAATAAGCCCGGAAGGAGCGGAGTGATCTATGGGCAATGCAGGCTTATCAGAGGGTGGCTGGAGAAATCAACGTGTCGGATCAAGCAAATCAACCGCGTTCAATCAGCAAAGAAACCGTTATTTGCGCTGATACTCGGCCTTTATGTATACCCCGGTGATTGCCTCACCATCCCAGACAAAGCAGTAGTGAGCCCCTTGAGCAACCGGCGCGAGAAGACGCGGCCTGAAGACGGCGATGCACTCCCCACCGGCATCACGGACACTCTCATAGACAATGCCGTTGGAGCCTTCGGCCCGAAGCGAATCAGCAAAGGATTGAGCAAATCCGTATCTGTCTGGATTGGGGTGATAAAGCTCAGGTCTTGTCTCTTGTTGACCGCGTATATCGTGGAACTGGTCATCGACGTCCGAGGCATACGAGCGCATGTCGATCTCAATGGACGGTTCCTTCGTTGCACGCAAGAAGCGTTCGCGGTGGAAAATGGTTTCGGCAATCGCCGTAGCAACGCTATTCGCAGCATAGTAGACGCCATAGCTCCCATCTGAAAAGCGGCTCCCTGCAGGATTCAGATGGGTGAATGCCGCCATGATCGGCGTCGTACAGGGCCCAAAAATGCGCTCTTCGTCGGGAACGAGCTTGAGATCGCCAACCTCTTCCCGTAGGCGGTCATTGGTCAGACCTTCAATATCCATGACGGTATCGAGATCCCCGGCGCTTGCGACGCGATCAAAAAGACCGACAGGAGGAAAGCGGCTGGGAACCAGCCGCCACGAGGGTTGCCATCGGACATCGGAGAGTTGAACGGCGTCATCTTCAGCCACGCTGGGCATCCAGGTATTTACGAACCACGTACAGATCCGCCACGTTGCCTGACAGCATTCTTGTTAGCGCAGGAAGGCCGCCAAAGGGCGTTGCGTCATTCGGCCGGTGAATCCAGCCATCCGCGGATTCGCTCTTTGGCAACAAAATTTGCAGATCCTTGTAGATCCCGAAGATATAAGAGAGACGCTCCAGCTTCTCTTTGGTTATCCGGGCACTTTCCGGGTCGCGTTTCCACTTGAAATAGGTACTTCGCGTCCTCTCGTCGAAGCCGAGCAGGGTCATCGCCTCTGTCTCGTTCAGGTTCCATGCGGATGCAATGTTGAAAAACGTCCGCAGCGCAGCCCCGGCGGTTCTCGACGGTTGGGCAGCGAGCCTCTTTGCGGTCTCTGCTGACATGGTCGTCTTCCTCTCATTTTCGTCCAGTTATAGTGCTTATTTTCTTATAAGTACAATAACACATATTTTTATTAATTTAGTACGTTTTTGTACTTTTAATATGCGTGATGAAATGTCACTTGTCAAGGATTAGTTAACTAAGCTTATGATTTATCAGAATATTAATTATTATCAGGAAGTCTGGAAGCAAAAGCACTGTCCTTTAGCGTCTGACGCGATTCAGTCCAACCAATTCGAAGAAGGGTGTGAACGAGCGTAGGTTGCTTTATCCCAAAGTTACGGTTTCCAGTTTGGTACCCAGCTTCAATGCCGATGGATGCGACAAGTTGTCGCTCAAGCTTACTCTGCGGGAGATATACCACTCGGCAACAGAACCAAGTCCTTACCGAAAGCCTGAAGTGCATCTATGGTGTAATCTGTACGCATCAAATTTAATCGGATAAAACCAATATGATCAGCGAAACCATCAAACCCAGATTTCTTGAAACGGATGCGCTGGGACATATCAACAATACCGTCGTACCCGGATGGTTCGAGGGCGCGCGCGATCCGGTGTTCCGCTGGTTTACCCCGGATCTTGACGTGAAGAGGTGGCGTTTGATACTGGCCAGATTCGATGTCTCATTTCACGGCGAGCTCTATTATGAGTACCCGGTGGAGCTACGCTGCTATATCGGCCGCATCGGCAATTCGTCTTTCGACGTCTACCAGGAAGCCTGGCAGCATGGAGAGAAGTGCGCTTCCGGAACCTCGGTGCTCGTACATTTTGATCACCAGAGAAAAGCTTCGATTCCTATTCCGGAAGATATCCGTCAATTAATGCTGCAACATCTTTATCCCGGAGAAGCTAGATAGCAACTCAATGCATTCACTTGGCGCCTGCTTTTTTGGCAAGGTGGCGCTGAAGTTTAATCTTTAACGCGATACCAATAACCAGCATGCCCCCAATGACTGAGGTGAGTATCAGATTGAGCCTGTTATCTACGATGTAAAGCACAGTTTGAAAACTGACGCTGAACCAAAAAAGCATAATGGAGACAACCCACATCGATTTGAGTTTGCTATTCTCTTTCTCCCATTCGTTCAGGGTCATGTTCTGAACCTCGCTGCCTTCTTCTTCACAGATTATCCGACCTGGTTGAGAAAATCCCCCAGGGGTTTGTCGTACTCATTGATGTGAACCAAAGCCCAATCGGTTGAGACATCGTAGTCGGAATAAAAAGTAGGGTATTTTCCATTGGAGACCGCGGTGACGAGATCGCCTAGGTGTCTGAGCAGCATTTTATGCTCTTTTTGATGCGCATTTTTTTCGGGGTAGTCGTGCTTAATCATCAACTGCTCTTCGGTAGCAAAATGGGTACGGGTGAATTCCGTTAATTCAATCAGCATTTTCCGCAGCTTGTTTTTATCGATGCATGCTTCCACTGCGGCGTGGAGATCGTTTACCAGCTGGAGCAGATGCCTGTGCTGCTTATCGATTTTTTCCACGTTTACATCGTACTCTTCACTCCAGGTTACAATAGGCATGTCGGTAGATACCTCTGGCTTTGGATTTGGTAGATTTATAAACTCAATAAACCGCAAAATAACTGATACCGAATAACCGGCCAGCCCGTCAGTCTTACTTTTTTTTGCCTTTCCCGTTATTACCCTTTTTGGTTTTCTTCTCTTTCTTTGATTTCTTCTCCGGCTTCGATTCTGGCGCTTCCCCCGCCTGCTTCTTATCCTTCTTCTCTTTAGGCAGCGCAACGAAACGCTCACTCTCGGTATCGTAGAAACCCTGTCTGATCCGATTCCTGATTTCGTCGTCACTGGACTGAATGCTGTTATTGTTCGGCTTCAGCGTTCGCAGCGCCCGGGTAACGGCACTTTCGCTCCATTGACCGCCGTCGGTGGTGGCGACCTGCCTTTCATTGAGCTGCTGAACAAGATCCTGCACTGTGTACGGCTGCGCTGTGAGTTCTTCGATAACACCCCGAATGGATTCATAGTAGCTCCATTGACGCAACGGTGAGTGTTCGTCGAGGTCGCGCTCCTTCGATTCGGCGGCAGCACTCTGGTAGCTTGGTGTAACACTGCTTTTTGACTGATTGGCTGATATTTCCGTCTGCAGTTCGAGCTTTTTCAGAATGCGGCGAACCGAGTATTTGCTCCACGGTTGACCGGTCAATGAGAGTATGCCGTCGGCATTCAGTTTATCTGCCATGCCTTGCTGGGTGAGGCCCTGGCCGTTTTCGTCGCGGATGCTAAGTAACGCATTGAACTGAGGTCGCATGTTTTCCACAGCCTCTTCCATCAAAACTCTCCTCTTAGTTTATTTAGGTTTTAATTTATAGGGCAGTACTCATGTATCTCTATACTAGGATCAGGAAAGAATCGTCCGCAGCGCTTGCGCGTGTTCGGCCGCCCTGAACCCGATATTGGTCAGATAACCACCATCCACCAGGGTGATCAGTCCCTTGTTGTACAACCGCTCTGTTGCCGCCATAGCTTCACGGCCGGCTGTTTTGTGTACCTTTATCCCCTCCTGAGTCGAGGCAAGATTAAAGAGCAGCAGAATCTCCATCTCCTCAACCTGTTCTCGTGTATAGGGCATATCCGGATAACCTACTCTTGCTTACTTTTGCCGCCGCCTTCTGCATAGACCTTGATAAAACCGCTTATCAACTTCTGAAAAGCATCCATGGCGCCGGCTGACTGGGCCAGATAAGGCTGCATCACGCTCAGTGGGTCATAACCCTCGACCCCGGTAATCATATTGTTGCGAATTTGATCGAATATCTCGTTTTGAAATCCCTGTACGTCCGGCCAGCCCATGAGTTTTCTGAACTCTTCCGGGGTGACGTCTATCTCAATATTGATTTTCATTGTGGCTCCAATGTCAGCTAAATCAGGTTTTACTAATAATAGCCGGATTTTAGCCACTTATATGACAGATACGTTACATTACATGAGCCATTCAAGCAAAGTCTCTCTGCCAGAAAGTTTGTCCAACCCAACGACTGACTTGTGCCGGTAATCGAGGCCGTTTAATTTAACGCTGGCTGGCGGGTCGCGATGCTGGGAAACCAAGGAGCTGACAGATAATGAATCGATCAAACCAGCGGTACGCCGGGTGCCTGCTCGATCGTGCCGGCAGGCTGCGCAAAAACTCAGCCTGGGTGGCACAGCAATTCGCTGCCCCCGGTGCCCGGATACTTCCGGTCTGGCGGAATCGAAATCTGATTGCTTTGGCAGAGAATACCCGCCAGACCCCAACGCTGATTTACCTGCCGCGCAAACAAGCGCACAACATCCTGGAGATTGCCCGCGAAACGATCTTTCTTGGACTGGAGGCCAATATCCCGCTGTTTGCGGCGGACATCTCACCGCTACCCCAATCCGAATCGGAGGAGCTAGCCCGCAACGGAAAGTTTCTCGATCTGCGCCGTGTAGGGCCGTCGCTGGCAGCCGACCAGGCAGCGCTTGCGGCGTATGCCCGCAGTTCACTGCGCTGGCATCGCTACAGCCGCTATTGTGGCCACTGCGGCGCACCCAGCGAGAGCCGTGACGGCGGACACCTGCGTGTTTGCAGCAATCAGCGTTGCGGCCGGGAGAGCTACCCGCGTACGGATCCCGCAGTGATTATGCTGGTGGAAACGTGGCCATCGGATGGGTCGCCGCCCAGATGCCTGCTGGCGCATCACCACCGCTCGCCGCCGGGGGGCTACACCACGCTGGCAGGCTTTGTGGAACCTGGAGAGAGCTTGGAGGAGGCAGTGGCAAGGGAGGTTTTCGAGGAGGTGGGTATCCGGCTGCGCAGCGTCAGTTACCAGGATTCGCAGCCCTGGCCGTTCCCTGCGTCAATCATGCTGGGGTTCCGCGCGATCGCCGAGACCACCGAACTGGTGATCGACACAGCCGAGATCGTCGATGCACGCTGGTACACGGCGGAGGAGATCTCCGGATTCGGCGATTGGAGCGATCCTCAAGCGACCCGGCGCCTGTCGCCCAAGGACTCCATCGCACGATACCTTATCGACTCCTGGCTGCATGACGCCGCAAGCCGATGATTGTTCGGATCGCTGCGTCCATTGCACTGCCGGCGCCAACCGATGAATCTAAGCCGCTTTTATCCGCTGCTGCAACGCCTGACGATTCAACGCCGACAGCAACGCCTTCAACGCTGCACTAACAGTGTCCCGGTCAAAAGCTGCGCCTGATACCCGCGCGCCGCCGATATTGACCTGCACATACGCGGCTGCTTCGGCGTCCGTTCCCTCCCCTATAGCGTGTTCCTGGAAGTCGACGATGTTCAGTTGCTGGCCGCTATAGCGCATCCAGGCGTCGGCAAAAGCAGAGATAGCACCCTCCCCTTCGCCGGTGAGCGGCCGCTTTTTGCCATGCTCCAGGATATGCGCTTCGATAACGCCGCTCTCTTCCCGATCCAGCCGGTATCCGAGCAGTGAGTAAGGCGCCTGTTCGTGGACGAAGTGGTCCTTGAACAACCGATGGATTTCCCCGCTCCCGATCTCTCCGCCCTGCTGTTCGCTGGCTTTCTGCACCAGCTGCGCCAGCTCCACCTGCATCCAGCGCGGCAGGCTGAGTCCGAAGTCGCGTTCCAACACGAAGGCGACGCCGCCCTTGCCGGACTGGCTGTTTACCCGGATGACCGCCTGGTAGTCGCGGCCGAGATCCTTCGGATCGATCGGTAGATAAGCGACCTGCCAGGGTTCGTCCGGCTGCTGCTTGAGCAGGCATTTGCGGATCGCATCCTGATGACTCCCCGAAAACGCGGTGTAGACCAACTCGCCCACCCAGGGGTGGCGCGGGTGCACGGCAATGCCGGTGCAGTCGGATACCACCTGGATGATCTCGTCCGGATTGGAGAGATCGAGCTGCGGATCCACACCCTGGCTGTAGAGATTCATCGCCAGGGTCACTATGTCCATATTGCCGGTTCTCTCGCCATTGCCGAGCAGCGTGCCCTCCACCCGGTCGGCGCCCGCCAGCATCGCCAATTCGGCGGCCGCCACCGAGCAGCCCCGGTCATTGTGCGTATGCACCGACAGCAGGATGCTGTCGCGCCGGCGGACATGGGTGGCAAAGTACTCCACCTGATCGGCAAACAGATTGGGCGTCGATGACTCCACCGTTGACGGCAGATTGATGATACAGCGGCGCTGGGGTGTGGGCTGCCACACATCCAGCACCGCATCGCATATCGCTACCGCGAAATCCATCTCTGTCCCGGTGAAGCTCTCCGGCGAGTATTGGAAGGTCCACTCGGTGTCCGGGTGTTTCAACGCCTCCCGCCGCAGCAGCTCTGCGCCCTGTACCGCGATGGCGGTGATGCCGTCCCGGTCCTTGGCGAACACACGCTCGCGCTGGATCGTGGATGTGGAGTTGTAAACGTGCACAATGGCGCGCCTGGCCCCTTTTAGTGCCTCGAAGGTGCGGGTGATCAGATCTTCCCTGGCCTGCACCAGCGCCTGCACGGTGACATCTTCCGGGATCTGGTCGTTGTCGATCAGCCAGCGGACGAAGTCGTAGTCCGGCTGGCTGGCCGACGGAAAGCCGATCTCTATCTCCTTGAGACCAAGCTTCACCAACAGCTTCCAAAGACGCTGTTTCTGCGCAACGCTCATCGGTTCCAGCAGCGCCTGGTTACCGTCCCGCAGATCGACGCTCGCCCAACGCGGTGCCTGGGTAATTGTGCGGTCCGGCCACTGCCGGTTGCGTAAGGTAACCGGCGGGACCGGGCGGTACTTGGTATGATTGAACGCTTTCACTTTACTTTGCCCTCTGCTGACAATTTCACCCTCGCTTTGGATGGCCTCTCCCCGGGTAGGGGCTGCGACCTGCCACGCCTTTTGAGCCTGGCTTGACTGCCGCCGCCGGGTAGGCTGCGGCTGATTTCGTCTGCGGTTAGCGGACGGTTAAAGAGTAAGTGAATTAGCGGGGAGAATGATTGCGTTGTTGGCGCCAATTTTAACCCAAAAAGAATATAATTGCTAATTATTATAGATTAGCGCAATATTATATCTCATCACGCGAAAACAAGGGCAATTCAATAGATCCCTGAAAAGATTTGCGCGACATTCGCTCGTTCTGATTGATTTCATACGGTGATGCTGAGACTATCCGCCATTATCAGCCAGCGGAGGGCTCGGACCGTTTTCAGGCCGCAGCCCCGACAGTCAAGATCATGCGAATACTACATACGATGCTGCGGGTTGCCGACCTGGACAAGTCGCTCAGTTTCTACACAGAAGTGCTTGGCATGAATCTGCTTAGAAAGAGCGAGTACCCCGAAGGTAAATTCACCCTGGCCTTGCTCGGTTACACCGACGAATCGGACGGTACCACACTGGAATTGACCTACAACTGGGGCGTGGACAGTTACGAACTCGGCAACGCCTTCGGACATATCGCGATCGAAGTGGAGGATGTCTACCGCGCAACCGACCAGATCAGGCGCCTCGGGGGCAAGATACTGCGCGACGCCGGTCCGGTGAATTCGGGCGCTATTATCTCCTTCATCGAGGATCCGGACGGTTACCCGATTCAGTTGATCGGCGCGAAGTAGTCGAGCCCACCCTCACTCCGGGTGTAGTTACTCAGTTCTACCTCAATATGCTGATATCCCATTCTGGCCCTTGCATACGCCAACTAAATACAAATATATTGTCGATCATGCGGATGGTTTCTAAATATTATTGCGTATTTTATTAATATTGAGACAAATAATACCAATGGACAGGTTTGATCGAAGAATTTTGGAAGTGCTGCAGGTCGAGGGACGAATCAGCAACCAGGAGCTCGCCGATCGTATCGGGCTCTCCCAGTCGCCCTGCCTCAGGCGCGTACGGGCGCTCGAAGAGAGCGGTCTGATCAGCGGCTACCGGGCGCTGGTCGATGCAAAAAAACTGGGGTTGAATCTGCTGGCCCTGATTCATATCTCCATGGACCGGCACACACCCGAGCGTTTCGCCAACTTCGACCAAGCCGTCTCCGCGCTCCCGGAAGTGCTCGAGTGCCTGCTGATAACCGGCCAGGATGCCGACTACCAACTGAAAGTCGCGGTACAGGACATGGACGCTTATCAGACACTGCTGTTAAACAAAATAACCCGGATCGAAGGGGTAACCGGAGTCCATTCAAGTTTCGTGTTACGGCAGGTGGTAAACCGGACTGCGATGCCGCTGCCCAGAGTCTGACCAAGCTCAGCCGTCTCCCTCCTTGTCGAGCAGCTGTTGCAACGCCGCGAATGGGTTGTGGGTCGCGGAGCGGCTTTGCGATTCGCCCGCGGAACTCTGGCTCGCTTCCAGATAACGCGAATGCTCATTATCGTGACAGTAGAGACAGAGCAACTCCCAGTTGCTGCCGTCCGGCGGGTTGTCATCGTGGTTGTGGTTGCGGTGATGCACCGTCAGTTCGTGCAGATTCGCGCGGGTAAACTCCCGCGTGCAGCGGCCGCATATCCAGGGGTACATTTTGAGCGCCTTCTCCCGGTACCCTGCCTCGCGCTGCTCCCGATTGCGCCTTGCCTCGGCAACAACCCGATCGAGTCGCTCCTGTTTGTCCGGCGTTGACCTGTTCATTTCCAATTCTCTCTCTTGGCCGCTGTGGGATTGAGTCTTCCATCAGAAAGTAGCACAAAACGGTTGTCACGAGGCGCCTTCACCGCTTTCGAATGACGCTATGGAAGCCAGGAGTGTTGAGCGCTATAGTAACGGTGCCTGACGTTCAGGTCCGCCGTGCCGCCGCCTATGCCCGGTGCAGTCTAAATTTCTCATTATCGATAAGTCAGAACCTATCTTAATCATCCCGCGTGACCGTGACGATTTGGGTTCAAGGCACGATGCGGCGAGCCTGGTATAGCCGATGCTAGATAAGCGAGCCGCAACAAAGCCAGGGGCCAAAATCGGGCGATCCCAAAGGGGTTGCGTCCGAAATGCGTCCCTGCGGTGTTGCCCAGCGATCCGAATAGGCACAATTGGCTCATAAGTTATGATTCAGACTGTTAACCAACCGCCGTTGCGCCTCTCCTGGATGATCTGGGGACTCGGTGCACTGCTCTATCTGATCGGTTTCTATCAGCGTGTCGCACCAGGCGTCATGACCGCTGAACTGATGGTTGATTTCTCGCTCAGCGCCACCGCGCTGGGAAACCTCTCTGCGTTCTATTTTTACAGCTATGTTGCCATGCAGGTACCCACGGGTCTGCTTGCCGACCACTGGGGACCGCGCCGTCTGCTTACCCTGGGAGCAGCGGTTGCCGCAGTTGGCACGCTTGTGTTCGCGTTTGCCGCAGATGTCTGGTGGGCGGGTTTTGGGCGGCTCTTGATCGGCGCTTCGGTCGCTGTCGCATTCGTCGGCATGCTCAAGCTGGCTGGGCACTGGCTGCCCAAAAAGCAGTACGCGCTGGCGAGCGGGATGGCGCTTTTTTGCGGCATTGTCGGCGCTGTTTTCGCCGGTGTTCCGCTGCGACTACTGGTAGACGCAGTCGGCTGGCGCAACGTAATGGTCGCTTCCGCGCTGGTTACTTTTGCGGTTGCACTGGCCATCTGGTGGCTGGTCCGGGACGATCCTTCAGAGAAAGGGTACCAAAGCTACGCACTCGATCCTAAAGTGGAGCCCGGAGCGGGAGGCAGCAGTGTGCTCGGCGGCATACGGGAGGTGTTCCGCTATTCCAACACCTGGCTGCTCTATCTGATTCCGGGCGGCGTGGTCGGTGCGGTGCTCACCTTTGCCGGTCTTTGGGGTGTACCTTTTTTAACCACTCACTACGGCTTGCAGAAAACGGAAGCCGCGGCCATCTGCTCGGCACTGCTGGTGGCCTGGGCCGTTGGCGGCCCCGTTTTCGGTTGGCTGTCCGACCATCTAGGTCACCGCAAACCGCTATACGCGGTGGGCTGCGTTGTACAGATGGCGGGTTGGAGCCTGGTCCTGCTGGTGCCCGCCCTGCCCGTCTGGCTGTTGATCGCCCTGTTGATAGTCACCGGGTTCTTCGCCGGCAACATGATTATTGGCTTTGCCTATGGAAGGGAGTCCGTACCCTCATATCTCTCAGGCACCGTCTCGGGTGTGGTGAATATGGGGGTGATGATGGGGCCGATGCTGTTGCAGCCGGCAGTCGGCTGGATGCTTGACCAGCTGTGGACCGGGCAAGTAGTTGCTGGCGTACGCCAATATAGTCTGGAGGCTTATCGCGGTGGATTTCTGTTGATGTTGGCTTGGCTAGGGCTTTCCACTGTATTGATTTTTTTTACCCGGGAGACCCACTGTCAGCAGTACCGCTGTTGATGTCTTGACTGATCGCCAGTTCCGGGGGATACACTTTCAGCAGCCGCCAGCGAACGCAGAGGCGTCGCTTCAGCGACACTTTCGCGCCGGTTATAATGCCGTACAGTCAACAACTACGGGGTGGGACCATGTCAGGGATCCGGATATTCAGTTTGGCCATGTTGCTGCTTCTGGCGGGCTGCGGCCAGTCTTCGACCAGAAACGTTGACGATCCGCTGGCATTTCTGGCGGCCGGCTCCCAGCTTCAGCTCACCCGCGATCTGGAGATAGCTGCCGGAGAAACCCGCGTCTTTTTTCAGCGCGGCAAAGCCATCAGCAAAGGCGAGCTTGATTACTACCACCCAAGTTGCGATCTGGAAGTGTGGGAACTGCAGCAATTTGCGCGAAAAATATCCGAGGATCTGTTTGTGCTCGGCAAACTTACCTTTGGTCGGCAAACGGTGGTCAGTCTCGGGACGACGAAACTGGCGGATAACAGCCTCGCGAGCCGTCTGTTTGGAGATCGCGGTCCCACCATCCACCGTTTCATTCGGGTTGAACTGCACTCCGACGCTCAACCCGACGTGATGCGGCTTACCTGCCGTGGGGCTTGGGCGGACTATTACGATGCCAGGCTTCCCAGCGACGCGGAGATAAAACTGGCGCTTGGGAATATCCTGGTATTCCTGTGAAGGCATGATGAGTCAAATCCCAGTCTGCTGCCGCCCAGCGAGCGACCGTCATACTCCAGATACTTTTTCAAACCCTCGTCATACTGGCGAAGGCCGGGATCCAGCGAGTTTACCGGGTTGCTGGATTCCGGCATCCGCCGGAATGACGGACTGAGCCGTTTCCGGACGGATATAAAACGGATTTGTCCCCATGTTAATCACCGAAATACTCGCCAGAAATGCCCGAATCTACGCTGACGATATCGCGCTGGTGGAGCGGGACCCTGCCGCCGCCACACGCCGCGAGATCAGCTGGCGTGATTTCGACCGGCAGGCAAACCGGTTCGCCAACGCACTGATACAGGCTGGCGTCACCAAGGGTGATCGGGTGGCTCAGCTGATGATGAACTGCCTGGAGTGGCTACCCGCATATTTCGGCATATTGCGCACCGGCGCCTGGGCTGTCCCGTTAAACTTCCGCTTCGAAGCTGAGACGATTCGTACCTGCGCCGAGCTCTCCGAGCCCAGGGTTTTTCTTTTCGGTCCGGAATTTATCGAGCGGATTGAGGCCATCAGGTCCGATCTCGCGCCTTTGGCAATACGCTTTGTTTTTATCGGACCGGAAGCATCCTGCCCCGACTTTGCGATAACTTACCAAAAATTTGTCGCTATCGCCGATGACTGCGAACCTCTGGTGCCGTTAGAGATCTGCGATGATGCCGCACTCTATTTCACCTCCGGGACGACCGGTCACCCAAAAGGGGTCCGCCTGACCCACCGCAACCTGGAGCACGCCTGCTATATCGAGAACCAGCATCATGGCCAGACCAGGGCGGACACGTTTCTGTGTATACCGCCGCTCTATCACACCGGCGCCAAGATGCACTGGTTCGGCAGCTTTATCGTCGGTGGGCGCGCGGTGATCCTGAAAGGTGTCAGGCCCGAATGGATACTGCAGGCGGTCTCTGAAGAGCAGGTAACGATTGTCTGGCTGCTGGTGCCTTGGGCGCACGACATTCTGATCGCCTGGGAAAACGGTGAGGTGAATCTGAACGACTACCGCCTCGATCAATGGCGTTTGATGCATATTGGCGCACAACCCGTTCCACCGAGTCTGATCCATGCCTGGAAAAAGGTGTTCCCGAAGCATGCTTACGACACCAACTACGGATTGACCGAATCCACCGGTCCGGGCTGCGTGCACCTTGGCGTAGGCAATATGCAGAAGATCGGTGCCATCGGCATACCGGGATTCGACTGGGAGTGCCGGATCGTCGATAGTAACGGGACAGATCTCGCTGACGGCAAACCGGGAGAGCTGCTGTTAAAGGGTCCGGGCGTGATGAAAGAGTATTATAAAGATCCGGAAGAGACCGCGACGACGCTGATCGGCGGCTGGCTGCACACCGGGGATGTCGCCAAGCGGGACAAGGAGGGCTTTATCTGGCTGGTGGATCGCACCAAGGATCTGATCATTACCGGAGGTGAAAACGTATCACCGGTCGAGATAGAGCACTTCTTCATGAATCACCCGGCCATTCAGGACATTGGCGTCATCGGTACGCCGGACCAGCGCTTGGGAGAATCGATAACCGCCATCGTTCAGCTAAAACCCGGCAGCGAACTCAGCGTCGAAGAGTTTCTGGCTTTTGCTGATCCGCTGCCGCGCTATAAGCGCCCGAGGACGGTACATTTCGATGCCGTACCGCGCAACGCCACAGGCAAGATTGAAAAACCTAAATTGCGCTCGAAATACGGCCGGATCGACGCTTGATTTCAGACAGGCTGCAACGCTTCAAACAGCCGCTACGGTGGGGGCGGCCCGACCGGTCGATTTTTCGACTCAACGTCATAACAGTTAGAGCCGTGCTATGGATGTATCCCATATTTTGGATGGATTGAACGACGCACAACGCGATGCGGTCACCGCACCGCCAGGCGGCATGTTGCTGCTGGCCGGTGCCGGCAGCGGCAAGACCCGGGTGCTGGTAAACCGAATCGCCTGGCTGGTCCAGGTTGTGGGCGCCTCTCCCTGGAATCTGCTGGCTGTGACCTTCACCAACAAGGCTGCCAGGGAGATGAAAGGACGGATTGAGGAGCTGCTGGGCCATCCTGCCGGCGGTATGTGGGTCGGCACCTTTCACGGGCTGGCGCATCGGCTGCTGCGTGCCCACTGGGAAGATGCCAAACTGCCCAGGAGTTTCCAGATCCTCGATTCAGACGATCAATACCGACTCATCAAGCGGCTTATGAAAGCGCTGGACCTGGACGAAGCACACTGGCCGCCGCGCCAAGCACAATGGTTTATCAACGGCAAAAAGGACGAGGGGAAAAGAGCCCAGCACCTGGACGATGAAGGCGACCCGTTTTTGCGCCAGATGATCCGGATATACGCTGAGTACCAAGCCGCCTGCGAACGCGGCGGGACGGTTGATTTTGCCGAACTACTGCTGCGCGCGCACGAGCTGCTGCGCGATCGGCCGGATATCCTGCACCACTACCGGGAGCGATTTCAACATATCCTGGTTGACGAGTTTCAGGATACCAACACCATTCAGTACGCTTGGCTACGGCTATTGGCGGGCGAACGCAACAATCTGTTTGTGGTTGGCGATGACGACCAATCCATCTATGGCTGGCGCGGAGCACGGGTCGAGAATATCCGGGATTTCCAACAAGACTATCCAGGGGCGCCCCTGTTGCGACTGGAACAGAACTATCGCTCGACCGAGACTATTCTGAAAGCAGCCAACGCAGTGATCGCCCACAACACCTCGCGGCTGGGTAAGAATCTCTGGACCGAGGGCAGTGCGGGTGAGCCCATCAGTCTGTACACTGCATTCAACGAGGTGGATGAAGCGCGTTTTGTAGTGGAGCGCATTCAGCGCTACCTGGACGACCACCACCGCAGGAGTGAAGTTGCGGTGCTCTACCGCTCCAACGCCCAGTCGCGCCTGTTCGAGGAGGCGCTGATGCAGGCCCAGATCCCCTATCGGGTATACGGCGGACAACGGTTTTTCGAGCGGGCGGAGATTAAGGACGCCCTCGCCTACCTGCGCCTGATTGCCAATCCCGGCGATGATGCTGCGTTCGAGCGCGCGGTGAACATGCCGCCCAGAGGCATTGGTCCCCGCACCCTGGAGAGCGTGCGCACCCACGCCCGTCACTTCGGCTGCTCACTCTGGCAGGCAGCGGAAACCATCATCAGGGAAGGGGCTCTGCCGAAGCGGGCAGCCACTGCGCTGCAGGCGTTTCTGGAGTTGATCGGGGAGCAGCATGTTGAGACAGCACAGCTGACGCTGCACGCAACCGCGGATCAGGTGATTGACCGCTCCGGCTTGCCCGAACATTTCCGTAAAAGCCGCGACGGCAGAGGTCAGGACAGAGTCGAAAACCTGGCGGAACTGGTCAATGCTGCGCGCCAGTTCCCAGCCGCTGAGCTCATTATCAGTGCCGAAGGAATCGACCCGGAGGAACCGGCAGAGATCGATGACCTGACGGCTTTTCTTGCTCACGCTGCACTGGAGGCGGGCGAGGCGCAGGGCGATGCGTTCGAGGAGTGCGTGCAACTGATGACGCTCCATTCAGCCAAGGGGCTGGAGTTTCCGCTGGTATTTATGGCCGGTCTGGAAGAGGGCCTGTTTCCGCACAGCATGTCGAGCCAGGAGCCTGGCCGCCTGGAGGAGGAGCGGCGCCTCTGCTACGTCGGCATGACACGCGCCATGGAGCAGCTGTACCTCACTTACGCCGAAAGCAGGCGACTGCATGGCAGCGACAGCTATCCCCTCCCCTCGCGATTTTTGCGGGAGATACCGCAGCAACTGATCCAGGAAATTCGCCTGGGTGCGCAGATATCCAGGCCGGTCTACCAACCCTCCCCGAGTGGATTCAGCGAGCCGGATGCCGCTTTCAGACTGGGGCAGCGGGTGGCCCATCCAAAATTCGGCGACGGCGTGGTATTGAATGCCGAAGGGCAAGGGGGCAGTGCTCGTATTCAAGTAAATTTCGAGTCATATGGTGTCAAATGGCTGGTATTGGCCTACGCCAATCTCAGGCCGCTGTAACACAGGTTAACCTCCGGCCATCCTCCATGCCGTTTAACGCGCCAAATCGCGGTTCAAAACACGCTCCCAGAAACTGATACCTGTGCTGAAAACACCACCATTATCGCTTTACATACACCTTCCCTGGTGTGTACAGAAGTGCCCTTACTGCGATTTCAACTCACACCGGCAGCCGGCTGATCAAAGCTATTCGAAATACATCGACGCGTTGTTGGCCGACCTGCGGTTTGAGTCGGCGTCGGTCGAGGGGCGTGCACTCGTATCGATTTTCATCGGCGGCGGCACCCCGAGCCTGTTTCCCGCCGACGAGGTAAAACGGCTGCTGGATGCAGTCTCAAGCCTGATCGCCTGCAGCGATGGGATGGAGGTGACACTCGAGGCGAACCCGGGAACATTGGAAGCCGGCAGATACGCAGACTATCGAAAAGCCGGAATAAATCGACTTTCGATCGGCGTTCAAAGCTTCAGTGAAAAGGCGCTACAACGGCTGGGTCGCATTCACGGGCCCAAAGAAGCCATTCAGGCCTTCCACCAGGCGCGTGAAGCCGGATTCGATAACATCAACCTGGATCTGATGTATGGGCTGCCGGCACAAACAGTTGCTGAGGCGATGTTCGACGTGGAGAGCGCCGTTGGACTGGCACCAGAGCATATCTCCTATTATCAGTTGACGATCGAGCCCAATACCCGCTTCGCCGCCACCCCACCGCGCCTGCCTTCTGAGGAGCAACTCTGGGATATCCAGCAGAAAGGACAGGCAATGCTAGCGGCTGCAGGGTATAGGCAGTATGAGATATCTGCCTACTCCCGAGCGAACCGACAGTGCCGGCACAATAACAACTACTGGAATTTTGGCGATTATTTGGGAATCGGAGCGGGAGCCCACGGAAAAATCAGCGACCGGACTGCGCAGCGGATCCGACGGCGTTCCAGAATACGGGGACCGGAAGCATACATGGCTGCTGCCGGTAGTCCGGCCGCACTTTCCGGTAATCACTTGCTCTCAGAAGCGGATCTGGTCGTCGAATTCATGATGAATCTGTTGCGGCTGAGCAGCGGTTTCACCGAAACTCTGTTTCTGGACCGCACCGGCCTCTCTTACGGCAGGATTAATCCGACGTTGTTGCAGGCTCAAAAGCGCGGTTTGCTGAGGTTACAGGGTACGACCATTCTTCCCACAGAGTTGGGCCATAGATATTTGAATGATCTGCTGGCACTGTTTGTCTGATTTTATCTGCCTTCGCACACCGAGCCAGTGCGCGTCATTTTTTCGACAGCAACTCAAAAGCGAATTTAAGTCGTTGTTATAACTCGATTATCAACTAAATAAAAGGATTGTTAATCCTTTGATTTTGTTTTTCTGTCGTGGTATTAAAAGAGCACTGGTTTCAGATTGCCAAGCGGTTTCCACTCTTTTTTCGCGCTTGGCCCTGAAGAGGAGGGTTTGCAGTGAAATTGTTTGGAGAATCCAGTCCGGAGAGCATGGAATTCAGGCAATGGGTCGAAATGGCTGAGAACGACCCTGAGTTGTTTGAAAAATTGCGCCAGGACGCCATCAACGAAGTAATCGAAAACGCGCCAACTGCACATCGCCAACGGTTGCGCTGCCTGCAATGGCGAATCGATCAGGAGCGTCGCCAGTCGAAGAGCGCGCTTGGAGCCTGCGTAAGGATATCGCGCATGATGTGGGAGAGCGTTGCCGGGCGTGGCGGATTGCTGGAAAGCCTGAGTCAGATGAAAGAGTCACCATTTAGCCAGAGCACACCTATGGCACCAGCCACTAAAGCCGATGTGGTGCCCTTTCGTATGCCTGGAAGTTAGATTGCAGCCGCCCCGTTACCGCTTTCGCCATATATTCGGGCTTGTGAAACACAACTAGTTGGCGTAATATCCGCGATTCGCCGCGTTTGGGCGGTGGTTGAATTTACAGGTTATTTATAGAGGCGATCATGAAAGCGGATATTCATCCTAAATACTCCGAAATCAAGGTGGTCTGCAGTTGTGGCAACGAATTCACGACCGGTTCCACGTTAGGTGGGGATCTGCATGTGGAAGTTTGTTCCTCCTGCCACCCTTTCTTTACCGGCAAGCAGAAAATCATGGATACCGCCGGACGGGTTGACAAATTCCGGAAGCGATATTCACGTGGCTGAATGTCGCTCGCCCAATGCACGGCTGAGTAAAAAACAGCCGTAAAAAAGCACCCACCGGGTGCTTTTTTATTGCTTTAGGATTTTCGTCCGATAAGTGCCCGAGTGTTCTACCGCAACAACCTGACGCCTTGCAGGTGACTCTTCGTGTGGTCCGCAAAAGCCAAAATGTATCTGATCAATCGATTGATTTTAAAGTAAATATATTGCAAGAACATGAAAGTTTTTTAGTTTCTCCGCTTTTTTCTAAAACGGCTATTCCGCCTTGTTTACTCCTCTTCATCCTGGTTGATCGATTGATCAGGCACATGGAATATCGGAGAGAAAGGTCGTAGAATTTTTGTTCTTCGAGTAAAGAAAATTTAATTGCCGTAAGACCTATCAAACCCAACCAGAGGAGTTAGATGATGAAAGTTGCTGTCCTTGGTGCTGCTGGCGGTATCGGTCAACCCTTGTCACTTTTGTTGATGAAAGGATTGCCCGCAGGATCTGAATTGGCGCTTTACGATGTAAATCCGGTAGTTCCGGGAGTGGCTAAGGACCTGAGCCATATCCCAACCGGAGTAAAAGTGTCCGGGCATGGAGCCGAGCAGCTCGAGGATGCCCTGAAAAACTGCGATGTCGTGGTGATACCGGCCGGCGTACCGCGTAAACCCGGGATGACCCGTGACGATCTTTTCAACACCAATGCCGGGATCGTCAAAAATCTCGTTGCTGCCGGCGCCAAAGCCTGCCCGAATGCCTGTTATGCAATAATCACAAATCCGGTTAATTCAACGGTTCCAATCGCTGCAGAGACGCTCAAACAGGCCGGAGTATACGATCCACGCAAAGTTTTTGGTGTTACGACACTGGACGTCATCCGTTCCAAAACCTTCGTTGGCGAGCTAAAGGGACTGGCTCCGGAAGATGTCGAAGTCACCGTGGTTGGCGGACATAGCGGGGAGACCATTATTCCTCTGCTGTCTCAGATTGGCGTGGACTTCACTGCCGAAGAGGTAGAACAGCTTACGCCTCGAATCCAGAACGCTGGTACCGAGGTGGTCGAAGCCAAAGCCGGTGGCGGATCCGCTACACTTTCAATGGCTGACGCAGGTGCCCGGTTCACGTTACACCTGGTCGCGGCACTCTCCGGTACTGAGTCTGTACAATGCACTTTTGTCGAAGTGCAAGGCCAGCCCACCGAATTCCTGGCACTGCCTGTCCGCTTGGGTAAGAGAGGTGTGGAGGAGGTGCTTGATGCCGGTGAATTCAGCGCATACGAGCGTAAAATTTTCGATGACATGATCCCCGGACTGAAAGGGAACATCGCGAAAGGTCAGGCATTCGCCCACGGCAATTAAGTAGTCTCCCCTAAAGTCCCGACTCTCCCTTTCTCTTGCCTAGAAAGGGAGAGTCTCCGTTTTCACCTACCACACATTCGACCAGAGCCTGGACTGAGGCGCTCCGTCCGCTCGTTCAACGATCTTCCAATTACTAACTTCGCACTATTAAACTTTACGTACGTCCTAAATTAACGTGGAAACTTGAGATACCTCTCGGTGTCTGATATAAAGTCCACCCGTCCTCATCTGTATTCAGTCACTAGGGATCAAAAACATGTCCAATAAAACGATAACGCTCATCAACAATTCAGATGGCCGCAAAACGGAGCTACCCCTCTATAAAGGCACTATCGGACCAGAGGTGATGGATATCGGTAAGCTTTACAGCGAGATGGGAATATTTACGTTTGATCCCGGTTTCCTCGCGACCGGCAGCTGCCGCAGTTCGATCACCTACATCGATGGCGACAAAGGGAAACTCTGGTACCGTGGCTACCCCATCGAGCAGTTGGCTGAACATGCAAAGTTTCTTGAAGTTGCTTACCTGCTCCTTTACGGGGAGTTGCCCTCAGTTGATGAGTTGGCAAAATTCGAACATATTATTACGCATCATTCGATGCTGAATGAGACCCTCAAGAATTTCTTCGATGGCTTTCATTACAATGCGCATCCGATGGCAGTAATGGTGGGTGTGGTCGGCTCTCTCTCCGCTTTCTACCACGACTCCTTGGATGTCAACAATCCCCGACACAGGGAGATATCAGCCCATCGGATGATTGCCAAGATGCCCACCATAGCGGCGGCCAGCTACAAGCACAACATAGGCGAGCCGCTGGTTTATCCACGTAACGACTTGGATTACTGCGCCAATTTTCTGCACATGATGTTCGCCACGCCCTGCGAGGAGTACATTCCTGATCCAGTCGCCACCAAGGCCGTCAATCTGCTCTTCATTTTGCATGCGGATCACGAGCAGAACGCAAGTACCTCCACCGTCCGCCTTGCCGGAAGCTCCCATGCCAACCCATTTGCCTGTCTTGCCTCGGGGATTGCCTCGTTGTGGGGACCATCCCATGGCGGCGCCAATGAAGCTGTGCTGGATATGCTGAACAAGATCGGCGATGCCGCCAATGTGGATAAGTTTATCCTGAAGGCAAAAGATCCGAATGATCCGTTCCGGCTGATGGGATTTGGCCACCGCGTCTACAAAAACCACGACCCGAGAGCGACGATTATCCGTAAGGTTTGCCATGAGCTGCTGGATTCGATGACAGATTCAGATAATCCGACCTTCGAGTTGGCGCTTAAACTCGAAGAGGTGGCATTATCGGATGAATATTTCGTCGAAAGAAAGCTCTACCCGAATGTAGATTTCTACTCCGGCATTATCTACCGGGCATTGAATATTCCCAGGAGCATGTTTACGGTAATGTTCGCCATCGCGCGCACGGTTGGCTGGATGGCGCACTGGATGGAGATGATGGATGACCCTGATCAGCGCATTGGGCGCCCCCGCCAGATCTACACCGGTCACGACCTGCGCGATTATGTTCCGATGGATAAGCGCTGATTTTGTAAATGATGGCTATCAGCAGCCCCTAACAACGAGGCTGCTGATAGCGGACTCAGCTGGTATTTGCAAAAAAAGCCTGACCACCCTCCGCCAGCTGCTCTCCAAAAGCGCTAATTGGACAGCAGCACGAAACAATTACGAATCTAGGAGTGCCTTAGCCTGAACCAGACTGGCGCCGGGATTAGGCGTATCGGTTCGCGTGTCCAAAGGCGGATCCGCCCTGTCGGAAGGGGACAATAGAATCAGCTTGATCTCAGCATCACCCGCCTGAAAAACGAACAAAGGGTGCGTCTTGGTTTTTCCTCCGGCATGTCTCAACCTTAATTCTCGCTGATCGAATGGAATGCGTTTTTCCATCAGGTGGAGTGTCAGATCCTCGGCTGTGTCAGCAAACAGATAGAGCTGCACCGGACTGCCTGAGTCTGCAGTCCCATCGAGCACTGCTCCGGTCAGGCGTGGGGAAAAAGCGTGCAAACGCTGCATTGCCTCGACCGCCAGAAGCCGTAATTGCCGTAGTACTTCGGGCTGTGTAGCGACCTTAAACAGCTGCTGGTATGCACGCAGCGCAGCCTCGATTTCAACATTATCAGGGAAACAGCGCTGATCTTTACACCCAAGCCGATCCGCAGCTTTGCGTCTGGCACTTTGGAAATCCCAGCTCTCCTGGTTTGCCAGCATCTTTGCTGCTTCATGGGCAATTAACAGTCGGGTGGAATGGCACTTAGAACGGGTCTTCATCTTTTGTGGGCGCGCTGCTGCTGCCGCCGTTTATGGTTTCTACGCCCCTTACCGTCCTGCTGAACCTTTGGGCGCTCTCCTGGGGCACATCCCCGGTTCGAAATACTTCAAATATGGTTCCTGGCTGGTCTGCTCGTGCACGCTTTCCCGTCGCTGGATCGATCCGCACCGTTATAATCCCGGGAGGCATCACCAGCGGCTGTTCGGCAACGCCGTCTAAGGCAACTTTCATGTATTCAATCCACGCGGGTAACGCAGCCCTGCCCCCAACTTCGCCCCTGCCAAGTGGTTTGGCGGAATCAAAACCCACCCAGGTGACCGCAACATGCGAGCGGTTAAAGCCATTGAACCAGGCATCTTTTTGCTCGTTAGTCGTACCCGTCTTGCCTGCTAAGTCATCCCGCCCGAGTGAGCGTGCTTTGGTTGCTGTCCCGCGTCGAATGACATCCTGCATCATGGAGATCAACAAATAATGGTTCTGAGCGGATATGACTCTCGGCGCAATTACATCAGGCACCTTTACCTTTTCGACACCATCTTTATCTCCCACAGCATCGGTACCACGATACTCGCAGGTGTTGCAAACCCGAGGAGGCGCAGCTTTGTACAGAGAATTGTTATGAACATCCTCAATTCGTTCAATAAGATAGGTGTCAACCCGGTATCCGCCATTGGCCAATATTGCGTATGCTGACGCCATCTGCAGCGGGGTAACCGATGCGCTTCCCAGGGCTAGAGAAAGATTGTGCGGAAGTTTCTCAGAATCGAAACCAAACCGTTCCGCGTATTTCAATGCGTGCGCCATCCCCATCGAACGGAGCAGTCGAATTGAAACCAGATTGCGCGACTTGGTAAGCGCTTCACGCAACCGCGTGGGTCCGAAAAATTTTCCGCTGTAGTTTTCCGGTCGCCAAGCTCCTTCAAGACTTGAGTCTTCAAAAACCACCGGCGCATCATTTATCAGACTGGCCGGCGTGAAGCCGGCTTCCAGTGCCGCCGAATAGATAAAGGGTTTAAATCCCGACCCAGGCTGCCGCAACGCCTGAGTGACACGATTAAATTTACTCGCATAGAAGTCATAGCCACCAACCAGTGAGATCAAGGCACCATCATCAGGATCCACTGAAACAAGGGCGCCCTCTACAGCCGGAACCTGTGCTAGGCGCAAGTACGGCTCTTTCTCCGATGACTCTTCACGTACTCTTACAAGATCGCCAATTTTAACAATCTCGCTTGCGCGTCGGGGAGCCGGTCCTTGATAACTCTCACTTTTATATGCCCGTGCCCACTCCAGACCTTTCCAATCAACAACAGCTCGTTTTCCCTCACCTAGGTAAACTTCGATGGTTCGCTCCTCTACTGCGGTTACAATGCCTGCCGGCAGGTCTGCCACCGCACTGTGATCCTTCAACAGTAGGTCCAGTTCTTTGTCGTCGTTTACTCCACTAATATCAAAGTGTTGTGTGGCACCACGGTAGCCGTGGCGTAGGTCGTATGCTTGCAGTGTGTTTCTGAGTGCGCTGTTCGCCGCTGCCTGCAATCGGCTGTTAATGGTGGTATAGACAGAGTAGCCATCGGTGTAGGCGTTTTCACCAAAGCGTTCGAACATGTCCGATCTGACCATTTCGGCGGCGTATGGTGCTTCAACTTCGATGTTGGCAGCATGAATGCGAGCGGTAACCGGCTCCAGAGTCGCCTGATGATACTCCGCTTCGCTTATATAGGAGAGGCGCTTCATCTGGCCAAGCACATAGTTCCTGCGCTCGAGCGCTCGTGCCGGGTCGGTAACCGGATTGTTGGCAGAGGGAGCTTTGGGAAGCCCTGCTATCATAGCCGTCTGCGCCAGATTCAGCTCTTTTACCGACTTGCCGTAGTAAACCTGAGCTGCTGCACCGACACCGTATGAGCGTTGCCCCATATAGATTTTGTTAAGATAGAGCTCGAGAATCTTCTCCTTGCTCAATTCAGTTTCTATTCGGAGTGCGAGAAATATTTCGTTGAGTTTACGGATATAGGTCTTCTCCCGGGTAAGGAAGAAGTTCCGCGCAACCTGCATGGTGATCGTACTGCCACCTTGCTTTTTCTCTCCTGTCAGGAGTAGCTGAACGGCGGCTCGGACTATGCCTTGATAATCCACACCGGGATGTTCAAAAAAACGGTTATCTTCTGCGGCCAAAAAGGCTTGTACCAGTTGCTCCGGCAACTCCTCGTAACCAAGCGGTATGCGTCTCTTCTCCCCAAATTCTGCAATCAGCTTTTTATCCCGGGAAAAAACACGCAATGGCACCTGAAACTGAACATCTTTTAGACTTTCGGTGGATGGAAGTTTTGGCTCAAGATAAAAATATGTAGCAGTAACCGCAGCTACAATAAAAAAACCTGTGATGAAGAGCGTCCAAAATCCGATTTTCAGAAGTTTTGTTAACAGCTTCATGGACTAGTTCACGTTATTAGGGTAAATCGACCGCTTAATATTCAAGGCTTCATGTCGCTATACTATCAAAATTCGCATTCTTTTATAGATATGTTTAATTGAAGCTTCACATGAATTTCATTTACTGCTATATAGTTATGAATTTTAATTAAAGGAAAACTTTTAGTTTAGAGGCGGTTTTAAGCTCGTTCCCAACATTTCAAGGAAGCAAGATGTTCCCTTTTCGCTCCAACAAGCAGGCGATGCTCGGCTTGGATATCAGCTCAACAGCGGTCAAATTGCTTGAATTAAGTAAGTCGACCGGACGGGCAGGCACCCGCTACCAGGTCGAGTCTTATGCCGTCGAGCCACTGCAGGCAAACGCAGTTGTGGAAAAAAATATTGCAGATGTTGACGCTGTCGGACAAGCCATCAGAAATGTGGTCAATCGTTCGGGGACCAAAACCCGGCAAGCGGTGGTAGCCGTCTCTGGGTCTGCGGTCATCACAAAAGTCATCACCATGCCAGCCTCACTCTCCGATAAGGAGATGGCAAACCAGATTCAGTTGGAGGCTGATCAATACATTCCCTACCCACTGGAGGAGGTGAATCTCGATTTCGAGGTCTTGGGCATCTCGGAAAAGAATCCCGAGATGGTCGATGTGCTGCTGGCAGCTTCGCGCAGCGAAAATGTCGATGACCGAGTTGCTGCTCTTGAGATGGCCGGTATAACTGCCGCCATTGTCGATGTTGAAGCCTATGCGATGGAAAACGCGTTTTCTCAGATTGCAGACCAGCTACCAGAGGACAGTGAAAATCTAACTATCGCTATTGCCGATATTGGCGCCACTATTACCACACTTAACGTATTGCATGCCGGCAAAATTATTTATACAAGGGAACAGAATTTTGGCGGGAGGCAGCTGACCGAAGAGATACAACGCCGCTACGGTTTGTCACATGCAGAAGCTGGTATGGCCAAACGCCAGGGAGGCTTGCCGGACAACTACATCCCTGATGTGCTTGAACCGTTTAAAGAAGCGATGGCACAGCAAGTGAGCCGTTCATTGCAGTTTTTCTTCTCCGCCAGTGCTTACAATAGTGTGGATGTCATTGTCCTGGCCGGAGGTTGTTCCTCCATACCCGGCGTGGATGAATTACTGGAGGAGCGTATGGGAACACCGACTGTTGTGGCAAACCCCTTCGCAAATATGTCAGTATCATCCAATGTCAAACCCCAGAGTCTTAGCAATGATGCGCCTGCATTAATGATTGCCTGTGGACTGGCTTTGAGGAGCTTCGACTAACAATGGCGCGAATAAATCTTCTGCCATGGCGAGAGTCGCTGCGAAAGAAACGGCAGCGGGACTTCGGTGTGGCGATCGTGGTCGCTTTAACTGCGGTTGCCGCTGCCGCAGCGGGAACCCATTTTTTCATTGACGACATGATTCAGCATCAGAACAAACGCAATGCGTTTCTGAACAATGAAATTGCCGCAATGGACCGCAAAATCAAGTCGATCCAGGCATTGGAAAAAACCAAAGCCAAATTGCTGGCCCGGATGGATGTTATCCAGCAACTGCAGGGCAGCAGACCTCAGGTGGTCCATCTGTTTGATGAAGTAGTCAAAACTATCCCAGACGGAACCCATTTGAATAGGCTGACTCAGAAGGGAGCTGAAATAACTCTGAGTGGAGATGCGCAATCGAACGCGCGCGTCTCTGCTTATATGCGCAACATTGAGTCCTCGAAATGGCTGGACAAACCTAACCTGCAGGTAATAACCAACAAGAATGAGAAGAGTGAGGGACTCAGCAACTTCAGCCTGGTAGCGCAGCAAGTTTCCCCGGTCAAGGATAGCGGGAATCCCGGGAGCGGCAATGTTGAAAAACAAGCTGGGCAGTAAAGGAAAAGATATCCAATGAATCTGCAGGAACTAAATGAACTTGATCTGAACAACATCGGCGACTGGCCTACACTGATAAAGGCGCTGCTAGTGTTGGTACTATGCGGAGCCATAGCCACCGGCTGGTACTATTTTGATACCGAGGATCAGCTCATCACACTAAAAAACGTGGAGCGAGAAGAACAGGAACTGCGCGTAACGTTTGAGAAAAAGCAGGCAAAAGCGGTCAATCTGGAGAAATACCAGAAACAGCTTGAAGAGATGAAACAGTCGTTTGGCGCGATGCTTCGCCAGCTACCGGACAAGACCGAAGTGGCAGAGCTATTGGTCGATGTGTCTCAAACCGGGTTAGCAGCGGGACTGGAGTTCGAACTGTTTGATCCGCTGGGTGAGAACCGCAAGGACTTTTACGCCGAACTTCCCATCAAAATAAAAGTTAAGGGTGAATACCACCAGTTCGGTAACTTTATCAGTGGCCTTGCCACCTTACCTCGCATTGTAACGATCCACGATATCGACATTAATTCAGCTGGCAAAGCAAACAATCGGCTTGAAATGGAGGCGGTTGCAAAAACCTATCGCTACCTCGATGAGGAGGGTGAGAAATGAGCAGGAAGCCGTTTGTGATAGGGCATATTCTTTCGCTGCTGATGATTGGCGCGCTGGCTGGTTGCGTCAGCCGGGATATGAACGACCTCGAGCACTACGTGAATGAGGTGAAATCCCGAGAGCAGGGGGAGATAGAGCCGCTGCCGGAGATTAAGCAGATAGAAACATTCGCTTATAGAGAGGATAATCGACGCAACCCATTCCAGCCTACCGAGCAAGAGCGTACCGAGGAGCAAGAACAGCAGTTGAATGGTTTGGCGCCCGACCCAAACCGGCGTAAAGAGGAGTTGGAAGCATACGCGCTTGATTCACTTCGCATGGTGGGAACACTCAAGCGCGATGAAACAACCTGGGCTCTCGTCAGAACAAAAGATAATACGATCTACCGGGTAAAAGCCGGCAACTATATGGGCCACAATCATGGACAGATAACCCGTATAGCTGAAAACGACATCGAGTTAACTGAAATAATACCGAATGGACAGGGGGGCTACCGCGAGCGCCAAGCCTCTCTGGCCTTGAAAGAATAGGATCAGGGGTAGAAAGATGATGGATAAGCCGTTGGAATCCAGGCAATGTGGGCAGTACAAGCGTCGTAGTCTACTACACCGCTGTGGCACATCTTGGGGAGAAGCACTGCTTTTTGTCAATCTAATTGCCTGGTTTGCGCCACTACAGGCTGCAGACAATGTCCTGAGGAACATCGACTTTTCAGCGCTCCCAGGGAGTAGCGTTCAGAT
Organism: Chromatiaceae bacterium; assembly: GCA_024235255.1. Lineage (GTDB taxonomy): Bacteria > Pseudomonadota > Gammaproteobacteria > Chromatiales > Chromatiaceae > HKST-UBA178. The sequence continues at coordinate 899,208 of JACKMT010000002.1, read as the reverse complement.
TACGCTGGAGGCTGATCAGCCTTTTGCTGCAAAGCCAAAAATATTCACCACCGATAACCCACCTAGAATCGCGTTGGATTTTTTCGAAATGACCAGTGGCCTTGCCCAAAAAACCCTGCCAATTGGCGTGGGAATGGCGCGCAGTGTCACTGCGATTGAGGCAGGCGGGCGCACCCGAGTGGTGGTCAATCTGGTCAAACAGATTGGCAACAGCATCCAGGTTCAGGATAACAAGGTCATCATAACAATTGCCGGCTCGAGCGAGGCCGCAGCCCAGGCAACCAGAACCGCAGCAGCTCCGTCGGCGGGCCCGCAGAGTGTACCCAGGACACTCTCCGGCAGTCAGATCGAAGGGGTTGATTTCCGCCGTGGTGACGCTGGCGAAGGAAAGGTTATTTTGCAACTCAGCGATCCGACAGCAGTGGTCGATATGCGCCAGCAAGGGAGCCGGGTAATACTCGACATACTTAAAACCAGCCTGCCGGATCAGTTTGCCAGAAAATACGATGTGGGTGATTTCGCAACACCGGTCAAACTGGTTGAGGTCTCGTCGAGTGGGAAAAATGTCCATGTTGAAATTCTGACCGCCGGTGAGTACGAGCATCTGGCATTTCAGGCGGACGGATTGCTTACAGTGGAGTTTCGCCCGCTGACCAAACGAGAGAAAGAAGAGATCGAGCGCAAACGCGATGTCTTTACCGGTGAACGGCTCTCCTTGAATTTTCAGGACATTCCGGTCCGCTCAGTACTGCAGCTGTTGGCAGATTTTACCGGACTCAATCTGGTAACCAGCGATACGGTTCAGGGACAGATCACGCTACGCCTGCAGAATGTTCCCTGGGACCAGGCATTGGATATCATTCTGAAAGCGCGCGGCCTCTCAATGCGCAAAAACGGCAACGTGATCATGGTAGCACCAACCCAGGAGATCAATCAGCGGGAACAGCTCGAACTGGAAGCCATGAAGCAGGTTGAGGAGTTGGCCCCGCTGCAGTTTGAATACATCCAGTTGAACTATGCGACTGCCGAAACGATCAAAAAACTGCTGAATGAGAAGGACAACGAACTGCTGACACCGGGTCGTGGCAGCGTCACCGTGGACAAGAGGACCAATACGCTGCTGCTGAAAGATACAGCAATAAAATTGGAGAGCATACGCCAAGTGGTGCAGCGCCTGGATGTTCCGGTAAGGCAGGTAATGATCGAATCCCGCGTAGTCATCGCTGACAACAATTTTGCTAAAGAGATAGGTGTACGCCTAGGATTCAACCGGCAACTCCAGTCCAATAGCACGGAGTTCCTGATCGCTGGTGGTCAACCGGGCCATATTGACGGGACCGAAGCGACAGATACCGGTTCGTTTATGAATATCCAACACGCGGGCATCGAGTCGAGAGAGGGCGGAGCTGGAGAGCAGCTTATGGTTAACCTGCCTGCCGCTGGTGCCACCAGCGCTGCCAATCTGCTGATCGGTAAGGTCGGGTCTTTCCTGTTGCAGCTGGAATTGTCGGCAATGGAACAGGAAGCCAGGGGTGAGATTATCTCCAGTCCCAGGGTGGTTACCTCCGACAACGAAACTGCGGTAATCAAACAAGGTACCGAAATCCCTTATTCGACAGTAAGCCAGGATGGCACCAACATCGAGTTTAAGGAGGCCGTACTGAAAATGGAAGTAACGCCAAACATTACGCCTGATGACCGCGTCATCATGAAACTCGTCATCTCCAAGGACAATCCAAGTACCATTACAGGTGCCGACGGCACGCCCGGAATTGATACCCGATCCGTAGAAACCACGGTTCTGGTCGACAATGGCGAAACCGTCGTATTGGGTGGTGTCTTTGACAGGGACCGCAGGAGTACAACCGAGAAGGTGCCGGTTTTGGGTGATTTACCACTCCTAGGGGTTCTTTTCCGCTCCAAAGCACAAAAGGACAATAACACCGAACTACTGGTTTTCGTCACTCCGAAAATTTTGAAAGAGAGCCTGTCAGTTCGTTAAAATAGGCTCAGCTTTTATGGCAGGAGCGTTGAATTGAGCTGCTGCCGGATCGGAAACCGGCGGTTTCAAGGGGTCGTATCAACGGCCCCTTATTTACCTTTTTATAACTTGACCTTTCTCCCGCTTTCATCGAAGAATGCATTAATTGTGCAGTTATAATCTGGCGAATCTATGGGACTAGTTAAGAATATTTTCCTGGTCGGCCCCATGGGTGCCGGCAAAAGCACCATCGGACGTCAGGTGGCCTCGTTACTCAGATTGGAGTTCACTGATAGTGATAAGGAGATCCAGGGCCGCACCGGTGTGGATATACCCACCATCTTCGATTTCGAAGGTGAAGAGGGTTTTCGTAAGCGGGAAAAAGCGGCGATCGAGGATCTGACCAATGCCGAAGGCCAGGTACTGGCAACCGGCGGTGGAGCAGTGCTCGATCCGGATAACCGGCGTAACCTTTCCAGCCGCGGGGTTGTCATATACCTCACCTGTAGCCCACAACAACAGTACGAACGTACTCTGCGGGACAAAAGCCGGCCATTGCTGCAGACTGAAAATCCCCTCGCCAAACTTGAAGCGTTGATGGAAGAACGGGATCCACTCTATCAAAGTATCGCTGATTTCATTATATCCACTGAGAATAAAAGCGCTCAGGTAGTCGCTAAGGAGATTGTGCGCAAGCTCGACGAGTATTGATCGGTTCGCCGGGAGCGCTCCCTTTCATTTACAGCGATATAACGTGAATCGCGTCATTCGCCACCCCAGGTCCGGAGGCGTATCATCATATCCAAGGATCTAGAGCAGAGAGTAGCAATAATTTTATGGTTCCGGATGTAGATAAAGTGCAAGTCGCTTTGGGAGAGCGCTCCTATCCCATCTATATAGGCTCGGGCCTGCTCGGACGCAGTGAAATCTTCCGGCAGCACATCCCCTCTTCGCAAGTCATGGTGGTCTCCAATGACACTGTTGCACCGCTTTACTTGCAGCAGCTGAGAGCTTCGCTTGAGGGGTTCCAAGTCGAGTCGGTGATTCTGCCCGATGGTGAGAAGTACAAAACCCTTGAGGTCTGTAATCTGATTTTCAACCAGCTGCTGGAAAAACAGTTCAACCGGCAATGCACCATTGTTGCGCTAGGCGGCGGCGTCGTTGGTGACATGGCAGGATTCGCCGCTGCCACTTATCAACGGGGCGTTCATTTCATTCAGGTACCCACGACACTACTGGCGCAGGTAGACTCTTCTGTCGGCGGAAAAACTGGCGTAAACCATGTGCTGGGTAAAAATATGATCGGAGCATTCTACCAGCCGCGCTGTGTCGTGGTGGATATTGCCACTTTGGCGACGCTAGCGCAGCGCCAACTATCCGCCGGTATTGCCGAGATCATCAAATATGGCCTGATCAATGACGCCGATTTTTTTGCTTGGCTGGAAGCACATATCGAAGCGCTGCTGGCACGTGACCACTCAGCCCTGGCTTATGCGATTGAGCAGTCCTGCCGGGATAAAGCGCAGGTTGTGGCGGCAGATGAAAAAGAGGCAGGACAAAGGGCACTGCTGAATCTGGGGCACACCTTCGGCCACGCCATTGAAACCGGCATGGGATACGGCAACTGGCTGCATGGCGAAGCGGTGGCCGCCGGAATGTGCATGGCGGCGGATTTGTCGCGGCGCCTCGGCTGGCTAAGTGGTGATGCTCGGGCACGCATCATCGCATTGGTCCAAAAGGCGGGACTCCCTGTAAAACCACCCGCCGATATCAACCGGCGGCAGTTCCTGTCGTTGATGGGAGTCGACAAGAAGGTTATGGACGGCCGACTCCGGCTGGTACTGTTGAAAGCTATCGGGATCTCTCTGGTTACGGACAATTTCGATCAGACTGAACTGAACAATACACTGAGCGGATACACGGGAAATTTGGACTGAGCAACGGGACACTACTTCTCGTTTTTCTTTTTTCGGAGAAACTTCCTCGATGCAAGCGTCTATTCTGACGATGGAGATCACACAAAAAGTTGACCTGATCCAGCATCTAGCCGCCAACAGCGACCGAATTCCCTTGGTCAGAGGGATTCACGGGGTTGGCAAAAGCACCTTATTGGACCAATTACTACAACAAGCGCCGAAAGAGTGGGATATCTACCGTATCGACGCCACTCCGATGCTGCAGCAGGACCAACTGGTTCATGGGCTATTCGGTCATTTCTCCAAACAGGAGTATCTGGAGAACATCACTCAGCTTGTGCAAAGATTTGCGGACCTGAAACAGATGGGTCGGTTGCCGGTGATCATCGTGGACGATACCGAGCAGCTGCCGGTCACCGCCCTAACAGCGCTGTTTGACATCTATTCCAAGTCGTACGATCTAGCAGGAGGGCTGTCGCTTATCCTGTTTGCCTCTCCCCAGATTGACGATCTGCTGGAAGATATGAGCCCCCGGTCAGCAGTAGATAAACTGCAGGTGCTGGAGCTGTTTCCACTGGACCGGGAGCAGTCGGATCAGTTGGCGAGGCATTTCATCAAGATACTGGGAGCGGAACAGGAAGTGTCGGTTTCAGAAGCTGAGTATGACGGGATATTTCGTGCCAGCAATGGGCTTCCCGGTAAAATTCGCCAGCAGATTGAGAAACTGATGCAGCCAAAAACAACCACGCCCATTGTCCCCGCTAAAAAGCGCAACTTTCTCCCGCAATTGCTAGCAGATGTCTCCACACCCGTTTTGATCGGAGGCGGTATTCTCGCAGTACTTCTGCTGCTAACGTTGATTTTCGAAAAGGAGATCAACACGGTTTTCGAACCCGATAACACCTTTACCGGACAGGCAGGCCTAGAAACCAACGAAAACCGCCGTGTGGTGCCATTAGATCTTCCAGACAACCCGATTAAGGTGGAGAGGGATGAGCTGATGCATTCCGATCGGGATGATGTGACATCTGATTTAGAGGAGATAAGCGCCGGACAGGTCGATATAAGCGCTGACCCGGATACTTCATCCAGGCCCTTGGGCGGTGAGGTGACAATGCCGCTTGCGGTTGAGCTACCGCAACTGACCTCGCAGCAGCGGGTGGAACATATCGATGAGCCTGAGATTCTGGAAAAATCACCGCTGGAGCCATCACCGGCCGTGGACTTCAATACCACCAACTATCAGGCCGATATAGCTGCTTCCGAAAACGTATCAGTAGATCAAGATTTACCGGAAACCACCGAAGCACTGGAAGCGGCTGTGGTCAAGCAAGTGATGAATGCGGCACCGGAGACAAGCCCCAACCCACCGGTAAAGAGTAAGACGCAAAAAAGTTCACCTGCTCCGGTTACCGAACTAGGCCGAACAAATAGGCCTGAAGTCAAAACCGAGCCTGCGGCGGTCGCTTTGGCCGGTAAGCGTAAAAAACCTTCCCCTGCCCCAGTGCAGGAGAACTCAATCAGGCGTGAAGCTTGGCTCCTTAAACAATCCCCTGATGCGTACACACTCCAACTTATTGGCGCGGGCGATGAACAGGCAGTTACCAGCTTTATTCGACGCCACCGGCTGCAGGGAAACGCCGCCTATTTTCGCACCAAAAGTAATGGGCGCCCCTGGTTTCCTGTATTGTATGGCCTATATCCCAGCCGCAGTGCAGCGGTAGCGGCGCGCGCCAAACTACCGGGAAAACTTGCAACTAAGGATGTCTGGCCAAGGTCGATCGCATCCGTTCATCAGGCTATCAAAGGCAAGTAAATGTCTGACCCGGCATTTTCTACTGGTTTCGATTAGGGTTGCAGCTCTATTTGAATTTGATATGCTCTCCTTAATTGCAAGCGAGCCGCGAAATAAAATTGGCTGTTTTTTCGAGAGCGCCTCGCTTTTTAACCGAGACATCAAATTATATGACTGATATACAAGGCATTATTCTTCTTTTACCAGTGACTCGCCTGTAACCGGGAAGAGAAAACAGCCTACGCCGATTAGCTGATAACGCACTTCCATAATTGGCCAGTAGATAGAATCTCAAGTATCCTACACTGTTCTGTGTGTCTGGAAACGACGCCAATTAACGGTTGTCGTAGGGATTTAGTGGGCCAGGATAACTTACCCTCCTGGGTCTTAAAGAATTTGGAGCGTAACAGGTTCGGGCGGCCTATGGGCCGTTTTCGCACCGCGACGACAAAGAGGTTTCCAATGAGCCATAAGGCATTGCCACCAAAGCAGGGGTTGTATGACCCGCGAAATGAACATGACGCGTGCGGCGTCGGGTTTGTGGCTGATATCAAAGGCCGTAAAAGCCATCAGATTATCGAACAGGGGCTTAGTATTCTGGTTCGCCTGACACACCGCGGGGCCGTAGGCGCAGACCCCGAAGCCGGGGATGGCGCAGGCATTCTGCTGCAGATACCCGATGAGTTTTTCCGCGATGTTGTGGATTTCGATCTGCCTGAACTGGGCAACTACGCGGTAGGCATGTTGTTCCTGCCAACCGATGACAAGCACAGGGCCGAAGTTGAAGCCACTGTTGTGAAGTTTGTCGAAGCAGAAGAGCAGCGAATCCTGGGCTGGCGGGACGTGCCGGTCAATAACTCTGGGCTGGGTCATAGCGTACTGCCCACCGAACCGGTGATCCGACAGGTATTCATAGGCCGCGGTAAAAACTGTCCAGACCAGGATGCCTTCGAGCGCAAGTTGTATGTTATCCGCAAGCAGGTTGCCACCACCATCTATGTCAAGGATGGCGAGCAAACGGGCACCTTCTATGCCACATCCTTGTCTTCCCGCACTATTACTTATAAGGGTATGTTGCTGGCAGACCAGGTGGGTGAGTATTACCCCGATTTGAATGATGAAAGAGTAAAATCGGCGCTGGCACTGGTGCACCAACGATTCTCCACCAATACTTTTCCAACCTGGGATTTGGCCCACCCATTCCGTATGATCGCGCACAACGGGGAGATCAATACCCTGCGCGGTAATGTCAACTGGATGCGTGCACGCAGAAGTTCAATGGCATCGGACGTAATGGGTGAGGACCTGGACAAGATCTGGCCGCTGACCTATGAGGGCCAGTCGGATTCGGCCTCATTCGACAATGCGCTGGAACTGCTGGTTTTGGGGGGCTACTCGCTGGCCCATGCAATGATGGTACTGATTCCGGAAGCCTGGTCCGGCAATGAACATATGGATGAGAAGCGGCGGGCGTTTTACGAGTATCACGCAGCTTTGATGGAACCCTGGGACGGGCCCGCAGCGGTAGCGTTTACCGATGGACGTCAAATTGGCGCAACACTGGATCGGAACGGACTGCGTCCCGCGCGCTACCTGATTACTGACGATGGGCTGGTCGTAATGGCCTCGGAGATGGGTGTACTGGACATCCCGGAAGAGAGGATCGTCAAGAAATGGCGGCTGCAGCCGGGCAAAATGTTCCTAATCGATATGGAGCAGGGCCGTATTATCGACGATGCCGAGTTGAAAGAAGAGCTCGCCTCTGCCAAGCCGTACCGGCAGTGGCTGAACGAAACGCAGATCAGCCTGACTGGCTTGCCAGTGGTAGTGGGCTCCATGTCCCCCGATCCGGATACCCTGCGCCAGAGACAGCAGGCATTCGGTTATACCCAGGAGGACCTGAAGTTTCTGCTGACACCGATGGTATTGACCGGCCAGGAGGGCACCGGCTCCATGGGCGCCGACAACCCTCCCTCGGTTTTGTCGCGCCGCGCCAAGCATCTCTCCACCTACTTCAAACAGAACTTCGCGCAGGTGACCAACCCGCCGATCGATCCTATCCGCGAGGAGATCGTGATGTCCCTGGTCTCTCTGATCGGACCGCGTCCCAACCTGCTGGGCCTGTCCGACGGCGGCACCAATATGCGTCTGGAGATCAGCCAGCCGGTGTTGACCAACACTGATTTAGAACGCATCCGCGATATTGAGGACAGCTCGGGGGGCGCCTTCCGCACCCGTACCCTGGACATCTGTTATCCGGTGGATAAAGGCTCCGCAGGCATGAAACCGGCACTCGACGAGCTCTGCCAGCACGCCGAGGTGGCAGTGGGCGAGGGTTACAACATCCTGATTCTATCCGACCGCAATACGGATGCAGATTTCATCAGTATACCGGCGCTACTGGCTACTTCAGCGGTCCATCATCACTTAATTCGCAAGGGACTGCGCACGGAATCCGGTTTAGTGGTCGAAACGGGCTCTGCGCTTGAAGTACACCACTTCGCAGTGCTCGCAGGCTATGGAGCGGAGGCAATAAATCCTTACATAGCCTTTGACACCATACAGTCGATGCTGCCGAAAATATCTGAGGAGCTGGATTTTGAAGAGGCCCAGAAACGCTACATCAAGGCAGTGGGCAAGGGGCTGAAAAAAGTATTTTCGAAAATGGGTATTTCGACATTTCAGTCCTACTGCGGTGCGCAGATTTTCGACGCAGTTGGCCTCTCCAGCACCTTTGTCGAGCAGTACTTTACCGGCACCGCAACCACGGTGGAGGGAGCCGGCCTCAAGCAGATTGCTCAGGATACGGTGAAATGGCATAAAAATGCCTTCGGTAACAGTCATATATATCGTACTCAGCTCGACGTCGGCGGCGACTATGCCTACCGCCTGCGAGGTGAGGATCACGTCTGGACACCGGAAACCATCGCCAAGCTGCAACACGCTTCCCGCGCGAACGACCCGAAAACCTATGGGGAGTTCGCCCGTATCATCAATGAACAGAATGAGCGGCTGCTGACTTTCCGCGGCCTGTTTGATTTCAGATGGGCGGATGAAGAGATTCCACTGGAAGAGGTGGAGCCGGCCAAAGAGATTGTGAAGCGTTTTGCCACCGGCGCCATGTCGTTCGGCAGTATCTCCTACGAGGCGCACTCCACACTGGCGATCGCGATGAACACTTTGGGCGGAAAATCCAATACCGGCGAGGGCGGCGAGGAGGCGGAACGCTTCAATCCCCTTGCCGACGGATCGAGAAATCCGGAAAGGTCCGCCATCAAGCAGGTTGCGTCGGGCAGGTTTGGTGTAACCACCGAATACCTGGTCAATGCCGATGATATTCAGATCAAGATGGCACAGGGCGCCAAGCCGGGAGAGGGCGGGCAGCTGCCGGGGCACAAGGTGAACGCCCAGATCGCCCGTGTCCGCCACTCCACCCCCGGCGTAGGCCTGATATCGCCGCCGCCACACCATGACATCTATTCCATTGAAGATCTGGCACAGCTGATTCACGATCTGAAGAACGTTAATCCTCACGCCCGGATATCGGTGAAACTGGTCTCCGAGGTTGGCGTGGGAACTGTCGCGGCGGGCGTTTCAAAAGCGCATGCGGATCATGTCACGATCGCCGGCTACGACGGCGGCACCGGCGCCAGTCCGTTAACATCGATCAAGCACGCAGGCTCTCCCTGGGAGATCGGGCTGGCAGAGACTCATCAGACCCTGGTGTTGAACCGACTGCGCGGCCGTATCTCAGTGCAGGTCGACGGCGGAGTGCGTACCGGGCGCGATGTGGTGGTCGGTGCGCTGCTGGGCGCCGACGAGTTTGGTTTCGCCACGGCGCCGCTGATCGTCGAAGGCTGCATCATGATGCGCAAGTGCCACCTGAACACCTGCCCCGTCGGTGTCGCCACACAGGATCCGGAACTGCGCAAACGGTTCACCGGGAAGCCGGAGCATGTGATCAACTACTTCTTCTTTGTAGCGGAAGAGGTGAGGCAGTTGATGGCTAAACTCGGATATCGGCGTTTCGACGATATGATCGGTCAGATGGACAGGCTGGATATGCGCTCAGCCATTTCACACTCCAAAGCCCAGGGACTGGATTTTTCCCGCATTCTCTGTAAGCCGGAAGTGGATGACAACGTCGCCCTCTACAAGTGTGAATCTCAGGAACACGGCCTGGAGCATGCGATTGACCACCAGTTGATTGAACAGGCGAAACCGGCGCTTGAGAATAGAGAACCGGTAAAAATAAAGGTCGATATTCACAACTACAATCGAACCTTTGGCGCCATGCTCTCAGGTCGCCTGGCCGAACGCTACGGTTTTGCCGGCTTGCCCGATGACACGATATACATCAAAGCCAGAGGAACGGCTGGCCAGTCTTTTGGCGCCTGGGTCGCTAAAGGTGTGACGATAGAACTCGAAGGCGAAGGCAACGACTATGTTGGCAAGGGGCTGTCGGGTGGTCGCCTGGTGATATACCCGCCGAAAGCGTCCGGCATCGCCAAAGCGGAAGAGAACATTATTGTCGGCAATACGGTGCTCTACGGCGCGGTCAGCGGCGAGTGCTACTTCCGCGGTGTCGCAGGTGAGCGGTTTTGCGTCCGCAACTCCGGCGCCATAGCCGTGATCGAAGGCCTGGGCGACCATGGCTGCGAGTATATGACCGGCGGCATCGTCGTCTGTCTTGGCGCCACCGGCCGTAATTTTGCCGCCGGCATGTCAGGCGGTATCGCCTATGTGCTGGATGAGTCAGGCACATTCGAACAGTGCTGCAACCTCTCCATGGTCGAGCTGCAGCCGATTACGGAAGAGGATGTTGCGCTGGAGGAGCTGGACCACCAGGGCGGCGATCTGGAGATGCATGGCCGGGTGGATGTCAGCCATGACATGACCCGCTACGACGCCATCCGGCTGCGCCGGTTGATCGAAAAGCATCTGCACTACACCGACAGTTCAGTAGCCAGAACCATTTTGGACAACTGGGATGACTATCTGCACAAGTTTGTAAAGGTAATGCCGGTCGATTACCGGCGCGCGTTGGAGGAGCTCCAGGCCCGCAAGGAGTCCCTGGAAAGTGAAGTGAGCAAGGGGGTTCAGTAGCAATGGGCAAGCCAACAGGATTTATGGAGTATTCGCGTCAGGACCGGACCTATCAGCCGGCAGCCGACCGGGTTACCCATTATAAAGAGTTCGTCAATCCCCTGAGCGAAGCCGAACTGAGCATTCAGGGCGCACGCTGCATGGATTGCGGCATCCCTTATTGCCACACCGGCTGTCCGGTCAATAATCTGATTCCGGACTGGAACGACCTAGTCTATCGGTGGGACTGGAAGGCAGCTATCGATGCGCTGCACTCTACCAATAATTTTCCGGAATTCACCGGGCGCATCTGCCCGGCGCCTTGCGAGGCATCCTGCACGCTCAATCTGGACGACTCCCCGGTAACCATTAAATCCATCGAGTACAGTATTGTCGAAAAGGCCTGGGAGGAGGGTTGGATTCAGCCCCAGATCGCGGCCCACAAGAGCGGGCGTCGGGTGGCGGTCGTCGGTTCGGGACCGGCCGGAATGGCTTGCGCACAGCAGCTTGCACGCGCAGGACACTCGGTGAGGGTCTACGAAAAAGAGAACCGGATCGGCGGGCTGCTACGCTACGGCATTCCGGACTTTAAGTTGAATAAAAAGATAATCGACCGGCGCATCGCGCAGATGAAGGCTGAAGGTGTCAAGTTTCACGCCAACACCCACATCGGGGTGGATATTCCGGCGCGTAAACTGGTGGATGAGTTCCACGCTGTGGTCCTGGCAGGCGGTGCAGAACAGCCGCGCGATCTGCCGGTGCCGGGACGTAATCTTAAGGGCATCCACTTTGCGATGGATTTTCTGCGCACCAACAGTCACCGCGTGCAGGGGGACGAGATCCCCGAGGAGAAGTTTATCTCGGCCACAGGTAAGCATGTTGTGGTCATCGGCGGCGGTGATACCGGCTCCGACTGTATCGGTACTTCGACCAGGCATGGCGCGGCATCGGTCACCCAGATCGAGATTCTACCCAAACCGCCGGCAAAAGAGGACAAAAGCCTGACTTGGCCCAATTGGCCGAATAAAATTCGCACCTCCAGTTCACAGGAAGAGGGCTGCAAACGCATGTGGAGCATTGCCACCAAGGAGTTTCTGGACGATGGTCAGGGCAATGTCAATAGAGTCAGATGCGTCAAAGTGGATTGGCAGAAGGACAGCGCAGGCAATTGGCAGATGTCCGAGATTGCCGGCTCCGAGTTCGAGCTCAAAGCGGATCTGGTGACGTTGGCCATGGGCTTTCTGCATCCGGTCCACAAGGGTATGCTGGAAGAGCTGAAAACTGCGCTGGACAAGCGCGGCAATGTAAAAAGCAGCACTGAAGGCAGAAATGCCTACAAGACCTCAATTGACGGTATTTTTACCGCCGGCGATATGCGCCGCGGCCAGTCGCTGGTAGTCTGGGCCATTCGCGAAGGGCGCCAATGCGCGCGCGCGGTAGACGAGTATCTGATGAAAACATCCGAACTCCCCAGATAGCCGGAGGCCAAGCGTGGCAGTTTTGAAAAACGACCGATTGTTGCGTGCCCTGCTGCGCGAGCCGGTGGACGTAACACCAGTCTGGATGATGCGCCAAGCCGGACGCTACCTCCCCGAATACCGCGAAACCCGCAGCAAAGCCGGGAGCTTCATGGATCTGTGCATGAATCCGGAACTGGCCTGCGAGGTCACGATGCAGCCACTGCGCCGCTTTCCACTCGATGCCGCCATCCTCTTTTCCGACATACTTACGATTCCCGACGCGATGGGACTGGGTCTCTATTTCGCAGAAGGCGAGGGGCCAAGATTCCATCACCCCGTACAAAACGAAGCTGCGGTAAAATCCCTCGGTGTTCCGGATCCGGAAACCGACCTGGGCTATGTCATGGATGCCATCAGAGCGATCCGCAGAGAGCTGAAAGGGAGCGTGCCGCTGATCGGTTTCTCCGGCAGTCCCTGGACTCTGGCCACCTATATGGTGGAGGGAAGCAGCAGTAAAAACTTTCCCAAGATCAAGGGGATGATGTTTGGGCGCCCCGATCTGATGCATCAGTTGCTGGCAAAGACTGCCGCTGCCGTGGTGCTTTATTTGAACGCACAGATAAGCGCCGGTGCGCAGGCGGTAATGATATTCGATACCTGGGGTGGCGTGTTGAGCCCGGCAGACTACCGGGCCTTCTCACTGGCCTACATGCAACGCATCGTCGAGGAATTGACCAGGGAGAATGAGGGGCGCCGGGTGCCCGTTATCCTGTTTACCAAAGGCGGAGGCCAATGGCTGGAGGCGATGGCGCAGAGCGGATGCGATGCCCTTGGCGTTGACTGGACCACCGATCTGGCCGACGCACGCAAGCTTGTGGGCGACCGGGTTGCGCTGCAGGGAAACATCGATCCCTGTATTCTCTACTCCTCGCCAGAACAGATCCGTGCAGCCGTGGGCCAGGTGCTTGCGAGTTACGGTAATGGTTCCGGGCACGTCTTTAACCTTGGCCATGGGATCCATCCCGACGTGAATCCCGACCATGCGCTGGCACTGGTGAAGGCGGTACATGAGCTGAGTCCCGAGTATCACTGACACCGCATGACTTAATAGTGCGGAGGAGGGGGTTCGGCTCCGGAAGGGGGCGCCCCTGTATTAATCTGCATCAAATCTCTCACCTGACGCTGAACCAGCTGCAACTTGTCCGTCAGATCCCTTATCTCGGCTTGCTGCCTGGCGAGCGCATCGGACAGCTCCAGAATAGTATCCTCCTGAAACGCCAGTCTGGTTTGCAGCTCAACGATCTCGTCGTTCATAGCAGGCACCTTGCTCAACGCGAAAAGAGATAGCCCCTTGCTGTATCCCGGTTGGCAACAATAAATGCAGCGGCACTGATGTTCATCACCAGCGCGTAGATGATGCTCGGTATCACCATGGTATTGTTGGCCAGCAGGGTACCCGCCACGAAAATCCCCATGGCCGCATTCTGCAGTCCGCACTCCAGCCCTATGGCGATCGCCTGCCTGCGCTCCAGGCGAAGCATTTTTGCCCCAGCCAAAGCGAAGGCGATGGTAGCAAGATTCAGTGTAATGACCGCTGGACCAGCTTCGCTGAAAAACTCTCCGATACTGCCCCACTGCCCCATGAACGTGGCTGCGACGATCAGGATAAACAGAAATACCGCGGCTTTTCTTGCCCCAGGCTCAATCCGGAGCGCCCACACCCGGCGAAAATGACGCAACGACATCCCCATCACCAGGGGCAGCGTGGAGATAACGAAAACACCAGTAATCATCGATCCAAGCGGCAGTGCCAATGTGTCGGTGCTGCCTGCATACCAGGCCATTCCGAGGTTGACGATAATGGGAATGGAGAGGACACCCGCCAGGCTGGTCACTGCGGTCAGAGAGACGGAAAGGGCGCTGTCACCACCTGCGATATGGGTCAGCAGGTTCGAGGTAATGCCGCCGGGACAGGCTGCCAGAATAATAAGTCCGACCGCAAGATTCGGCTCCAGAGAGAACAGTGAGACCAGGATAAACGCGATAATCGGCAGCATCAGCATCTGACTCACCAGACCGAATCCCATCGCGAGCGGGTGTGTAACCACACGTTTGAAATCATCCAGCACCAGGGAAAGCCCCATGGAGAACATGATAAACGCCAGTGACAGGGGCAGCAGAATTTTAAGCGTCATAGTTTAACGGCACTTGCTTAGTTTTTTCCCAAACACGGGGTCTGGTAAATTCCCGTCCTCCCAGCCAAGCCCGGGATCCTGGAAATTCAACGAGTTACTGGATTCCGAGCCGCCACTTTGTTGCAACCGGAATGACGGTGTTATCGACTCAGGGGTATCTTAACCTATTCGTACTATCGGTAGAGGAATATACAACCAGCGTCTGTCTGGGGTTGGCTCACCGGTCCATCAGGGCTTGTGCGGACTGGCCAGATATTCAGTCGATTGCATCTCCTGCAGTCGGCTTACCGCTCGTTGAAAATCGAAAGCGAGCCGTTTACCTTGATACAGCGCTGCCGGCAACGCATCGGCACTGATAATAAGCTTGACTTTACGATCATAAAACTCGTCCAACAGATAGAGAAAACGGCGGGTAGCGTCATCTTGCGCCGGTTCAAGCCGCGGCACACCGGAGATCAGCACGGTATGGAAGCAGCGTGCAATCTCGAGATAGTCGGCCTGACTGCGGGGAGGTCCGCAGATAACTTCAAATTCGAACCATACTAGATCGTCCGCTATCTGGACGATCGGTATATCCCTCTGATAGATATTAATATTTCCCCCTACCCTGGCTCTTTCCGGAGCCAGCCGCCGAAACTCCTCCTGCATTATCCGATCGCTCTCCGGGCCCAGCGGAGTATGATATACCTTGGCCTGCTCCAGGTAACGCAGCCGGTAGTCAAGGCTACCCTGGAGCTCGAACACCCGGGTATGCGCTTTCAACAGCTCAATTGCCGGAACAAAACTGGCTCTCTGAATACCCCCCAGATAAAGGTTGTCGGGTTGGGTGTTGGAGGTGGTCACCAGCGTGATCCCGCGGCGGAACAGTGCCTGCAGGAGCTGCGACAAGATCATCGCATCGCCGATATCCGTAACGATAAATTCATCGAGACAGAGTACCCGGACATCCCGCGCCAGACCGTCCGCAATCAGATCGAGCGGGTCAGACTGGTTTCTGAGTCCGGCCAACCCCTGGTGTATCTCCTGCATCAATCGATGAAAGTGGATCCGTCGCTTCTGTTTCAACGGAAGCGAATTGTAGAAGAGATCGACCAGCCAGGTTTTCCCACGGCCCACACTGCCCCAGATATAGAGGCCCCTGGGTGCCTGCGAATCACGCATTGCGCGCCTGGTCAAGCGCTTCATAAGCCTGGGTTTTGGCAGCGGCTCCAGCAATTGCAGATGAAGTGCAAGAAGCAGTTCGACAACCTCCGCCTGCGCCGGATCCGGTTCCAGTTCGCCGGCGTCGAGAAGGGCTTGGTATTCAGCTTGTGGGGTCATCCGGAAATCGCTTAGCAGTAGCTCTCAATAGGCGGATTAGCTGCCCGTGGTTACGCAGGGAAAACGGAAAAATTCTGCCATCGGTGACTGACTACCGCCAGTGCCGGTGGCGTTTCGGCGGCCATCTCAGCTCAACGCAGCGTGCGGTCATCCAGATTGGCAGGACAGAGCACAGTGCGCATGGTGCCGATCAGGGCCAATAATTGACTGTTGCGGATCCGGTAGTAGATGCGGTTTGCTTCCTTTCTGGAAACAACGATGTTTTTATTACGAAGTTGTTCCAGATGCTGCGATATATTGCTTTGGGAAGTGCCGGTCCGGTCGACGATTTCACCGACAGAGAGTTCTGCATCGCCCAATGAACAGAGGATCTTCCAGCGCAACGGGTGAGCCATCGCCTTGAGAGCGTTGGCAGTGAGTACCGTATTTTCGTTCGGTGACGTTCGATCGCCGGGGTCAGTCATTACTTACTCCTTCATTCTGCGGGGCCGTTATTGTTGTTTAACACCCCTGTATCTTCCGGATCCTGCTCTCGGATATAGCCGGTCATATCCTTTGCAATACAGATAATATCGGTAATCTCATCCGCTGGATCCTTTACCGCTGTGCGTGAGAACAGAATCGGCACCCTGCGGCCATCCCGGGCGATGAAACGCGCATCGATTTTGCTGAGTGCTCCAACCCTGATCAAAGCCTCCAACCATGTTCCCATAAAAGCGCCGGCCTGTTCATCCTCTTCCTCTTCGAATACATCGCCAATGGAGAGCGATTGCAGCGAAGCTTCCGAGTAGCCAAGCATCTGGCAGGCCGCAGGGTTGGCCTGCGTGATCCGTCCTTCGGGATCCAGCAGCAACAGCGCCTCGCCCATGTTGTTGATGATATTCTCCAGATGCGTTTTCGCCTGAGCAAGTTCGGCAGTGCGCTCCGCCACCTTTTGTTCCAGCACCAGATTCATCTCCCGTTCTTTCTGGATCAGCCGGAAATAGGTGCTGATCTTGTTGATCAGCAGATTGTCGTCGATCGGCTTGAGCAGATAGTCAACCGCGCCGACTTCGTATCCCTTGTGCTGAAACTCTTCGGACTTGAATGCTGCGGTGAGAAAAATAATCGGGATTTCGCGGGTCTTTTTTCTGACCTTAAGCATGCTGGCCGTCTGGAAGCCATCCATTTCCGGCATCTGGATGTCCAGGATTATGAGATCAATTCCAGGGGTGTTGAGGGCGAGATCGAGGGCTTGCTGGCCGGAGGTTGCCTCAAGAATCTCCACATCCATGTATTGCCGGATCAGTGAGCGCAGCGTGAACAGGTTGTGTTCGTGATCGTCAACGATCAGAAGTTTGAAACCCGAGTATCGATTCATGATCTAGGTAAGATGCTGCTCTATGATCGTTTTCAGTACTTCCGTATCCACTGGCTTGGCGACAAAATCGTTTGCGCCTGCTTCGAGGCATGCCGCTCTGTCGGCGGTGTCAACCTTGGCTGTCAGCGCGATAATTGCCAGATCGCGAAACTGCCCCTGCTGCCGAATCTTCCTGATCGTATCATAGCCATCCAGCTTAGGCATCATGATGTCCATCAGAACCAGCGCAAATTCATCATCCTCCTGCAGCACCTCAAGCGCCTCGATGCCATCGCCGGCGGCAGTGACTTCCAGACCCCAGGCCTCCAGCGTAGGAGTCAGATTCAGCAAATCACGAATATCATCGTCTACCAACAACACGCGCTTTCCGGCGATGCCGCTGTCACTCTCTACGCGAGGCGGTTCAGCATGCTTGCGAATGATCTCCCCGGCCTGCTCCCTATTGTCCCAGACCTCCACCGGGATCTCCTCACTGTGCTGCACTTCAATCGACAACGGGAGTAACAGAGAAAAGGTCGATCCCCTGCCTTCCTCACTCTGCAGTCTGATCTCTCCGCCCAGCAGGTGGGAGAGCTGCTGACTGATGGTCAGACCGAGGCCGGTTCCTCCGTAGCGCCGGCTGGTCGAGCCGTCGGCCTGTTTAAATGCTTCGAATATATGCGTGTGTTTGCTCTCGGGTATACCGATACCACTGTCGGCAACACTGATGCAGACGGCATAGCCGGATCGTGTTTCCCCGTCTGCACTCTCCAGACGCAGAACAACCGAACCTTCCCTGGTGAATTTGAGTGCATTGGAGAGAAAATTTTTCAGAATCTGACGCACCTTGTCCGAGTCGGTATCGATCAGCCAAGGCGCCGCACGGTCGATCTCCAGCAGCAATGGCAGCGATTTTTCCTTAAACTGCGGCTCCACCAGCTCCACCAGAGATTCCAGCAGTGCAGGCAGATTGACCTGCTCCAGATTGATCGTGGCGCGCCGCGCCTCGATGCGGGAAAGATCCAGAATATTATCGATCAGCGCCTGCAGATCGGAACCGGCTTCATGAATAACGCGGGCCTGCTGGATCTGCTCCGAAGTGAGCCCTGTTTTACTCTCCGCAAGCAATTTCGAGAGCAGCAGAATCGAGTTGAGCGGGGTGCGCAGTTCGTGACTGACATTGGCGAGAAACTGCGACTTGTAACGGTTCGACTCTTCCAGCTTTTCAGCATGCAGGCGCAAATTGTGGATATTCTTGCCATGCTGTGTGGCAAGCAGAGAGAGGCTCTCACCCAGTTTTTGCAACTCGCGCGGGCCATCCCAGTTGAACGCGACGTGATCTTTGTCCTCCAATACCTGCTCAACGCCGTCAATCAGTTCGTGGCTGATCTGGTCTGCGCGCGCCGCCACCCTGCGTGCGACGAACCAGACCGCCACGGAGAGCACGAAAACCACCGTCAGTACACGCAGTGTCAGCGCGTTGCGGAACTCGGATATCGGAGACGGGTCTACCGATCGCCCAACCCACAACGGGCCCGACTGTTCGGTCAGGAACATTGGGACCCACATGATCTGGCTGCCCTGCCCCTTCCAAAGCGCCGGTTTTTCTTGCTTGAAAATCTCCTGCAGGCCCGGGAAACGGCTGAAAGCGCTGCCGCTGGGCAAATCGCTGCCGACCTGCTCCAGAAAATCTCCGTCGGCATGTACCCAAAGTGTATTCCGATAGTAGCGGGCGATACCACCGACATCGATGTTTATCGTAACCGCACCGATGATCGACTTCTCTTCAGGTGAACCGATGGTGCTGATCAGGCGCAGTGTCATCAACGTTCTGGGGTCATTGGCCGCGGCGGACTGCTTCAGACTGATGGGGCTTACCAGTACGCTGCCGGGAGTGCTTTTCAGCGCGGCTTGAATAAATTGGGGATTGATCGCTTCCGGCGGCGTCGTCGTCGGGTTCCAACGTTGGGTTTCCCGCTCCCGATCCAGCCAGAATCTGGCATGCCCATTCTGGTCGAGAAATACGATCTGAATAATATCGAGCTGGTCCCACAGGATCTGATTTATCCACTGGGTATAGCGGGTGCGCGCTTTGTCTATCGCCTCCTCTTCCTGAGTGCTGCCGCCCAGCACGGTGCCTGGCTCCGGCAGTTTTGCCAGCAGCTTCACCATCTCTTCGCGGGATGCAAGGTGCTGATCGAGATCGCGAAAATCCGCACGCAGGTTTTGCAGGTGCGCCTTGTGGTAGAACAGCTCCATGCGCCCGAGTACCAGCGGCAGATTGAGCGCAACCGCGGTTAACAGCGGAGCCAGCGCAAACAGTAAAAAGAACAGCAATACCTGGGTGCGCAGTTTCACGATTGCTCGGAGAAGCTAAAGGGCTTTTACCAACTCCAACACATGAGCGGCGTGCGCCTTGGGTTTGACATCGTAAAGCGTATGGCGAATTATTCCCTGCTTATCGATGATAAAGGTTGAGCGCAGAATACCCATTCTCTTCTCTCCGTGCGCCTCCTTCTCCCGCCAGACATCGTAAGCTTCACAGAGTACCCCCTCGGTGTCTGAGAGCAGTTGAATGGTCAGGCCGTACTTGTCCCTGAAATCTCCGTGGCTCAGGCAGTTGTCCTTGCTTACTCCCAGGATCTCCGTATCCGCCGCGCGAAACTGCTCCAATAGATCGGAGAAATCAATTGCCTCCATAGTACAACCGGGTGTGTCATCCTTCGGATAAAAGTAGATCACCAGATTGGACTTTCCGATCAACTCAGACGACAGGCACATCTCCATGTCGGCGCTGGGAAGTTCAAACTCCGGTGCCGGATCTCCAGGTTTAAGCATGGGCTCTCCTTTGGCGGACTCTGTTTTCTGTGTGAAATCTATTGTCCATTATTGGATTCGTCAACTATCAACAACAGCCTAGTCGCTGCAACGGGATTCGGGTAGTCGGTTGACAGCATAAGATCACTCCAAACCGCAACCCGGGCAGCCTCCGGTTTGGCGGACTGAACCGGCATAGTCAGGCCGCACACTGACCGCTAATCCGGTTCATATGCCAGATTGGGCGCCAACCAGCGTTCGGTCCGCGCCAAATCCATCCCCTTGCGGCCGGCATAATCCTCGACCTGGTCTCTGCCCACCCTGCCGACAGCAAAATAGCGGGCTTGAGGATGGCTGAAATAGAGGCCGCTGACCGATGCGGTGGGAACCATCGCCATCGATTCAGTCAACCAGATGCCGGTACTCTGCTGCACCTCCAGCAGCTCCCATAACGCCTGTTTTTCGCTGTGGTCCGGACAGGCGGGATAACCGAGCGCCGGTCGAATCCCCTGATACGCCTCCGCGATCAACTGCTCGTTGTTAAGCTTCTCGTCTGTGGCATAGCCCCAATAGTGGAGGCGAACCTGCTGGTGCAGCCATTCGGCCAGCGCCTCCGCCAGGCGGTCGGCAAGCGCTTTCAGCATAATCGCACTGTAGTCATCATGCGCCTCTTCGAACGCCTTCACCCGTGCGTCGATGCCTGTTCCGGCGGTGCAGGCAAAAGCGCCCAGATAGTCCGTTTGACCCTGCTGCGCCGGTGCGATGTAGTCCGCCAGGCATTCGTTGAACTTCCCTTCCGGCTGCCTTCCCTGTTTACGCAGAAAATGGAACGTTGCAAGCGTGCGCTGATGCGCCTCGTCGGTATAGACCAGAATATCGTCACCCAGGCTGTTGGCCGGAAACAGCCCGATCACCGCGTCCGCCTGCAGCCATTTTTCCGCCAGGATGCGCCGCAGCATGGCGTTGGCGTCTGCATACAGTTTGCGCGCCTCTTCACCCTTCGCCGCATCCTCCAGAATTTTTGGGTAGCGCCCTTTCAGCTCCCAGGCATGGAAGAAGAATGTCCAGTCGATGTACGGTACAATTTGCGCCAGCGGGATATCGTTGAGGCCGATCAATATCCCGGCACCCTTGCGCCGGATACGGACCGGTATACCGGAACGGTCGACCGGGCTGGACTCTTCCCAGGCCAACGCAGCGGGCAGTAGCGGTCGGTAACGCTGCCAGTCGATCGGGACAGGGTTTGCGCGCGCCTGCGCCAACGAGGCAAGATCCCGGCTGTGCTGCTGCGCGGCATGGCGTTCTCTCGCAGCTTGGTAGGTTTGCCGCAGCTCACCGATATATTTGTCCCGCTGTGCGCCGGAGAGCAGACTGCTGGCGACGCCGACGGCGCGCGACGCGTCGGGCACATAGACCACGGGACCGTCGTACTGGGGGTCTATCTTCACCGCGGTATGGATCTGAGAGGTGGTTGCCCCGCCGATCATCAGCGGAATACGCAGCTGCAACCGCTGCATCTCTTTAGCCACATGCACCATCTCGTCCAGCGACGGGGTGATCAGGCCGGACAGGCCGATGATGTCCACCTTGTGTTCCCGTGCCTGCTGCAGAATGGTTTCCGCCGGCACCATCACGCCGAGATCGATCACCTCGTAACTGTTGCACTGCAGCACCACCGCCACGATGTTTTTGCCGATATCGTGTACATCCCCCTTCACGGTAGCCATCAGGATCTTTCCCTGACTGGCCGCGTCCGCCGACTTTTCCGCTTTGATGAAGGGCTCCAGATAGGCGACCGATTTTTTCATCACCCGGGCCGATTTGACCACCTGCGGCAGAAACATCTTGCCGTCGCCGAACAGCTGGCCGACCAGATTCATGCCGTCCATCAGCTGGCCTTCGATCACCTCGATGCTGCTGCCGGCCTGCTGCCGCGCCTCCTCGGTGTCCGCCTCGATATATTCGGTAATGCCTTTCACCAGCGCATGTTCCAGGCGTTTCTCCAGCGTCCATTCGCGCCAGGCCAGCTCCTCTTTGCGGGGCCCGGCTGAACCCCCGTCACCGCGATATTGTTCGGCCACCTCGAGCAAGCGTTCGGTCGCGTCCCCGCAGCGGTTCAGAATCACATCCTCTACCCTGTCGCGCAGTGCTTCCGGCAGCTCATCGTAAATCGCCAGCTGGCCGGCATTGACTATGCCCATGCTCAGGCCGGCCTTGATCGCATGGTAAAGAAAGACCGCGTGGATCGCCTCGCGCACCAGGTTGTTGCCGCGGAAAGAGAAGGAGACATTGGAGATGCCGCCGGAGATCAGCGCGTGGGGCAGCGTGCGGGTGATCTCACGGCACGCCTCGATAAAAGCCACGCCGTAACCGTTGTGCGTCTCGATGCCGGTGGCTACCGCAAAAACGTTGGGGTCGAAAATAATATCCTCCGCCGGGAAGCCGACCTGCTCGGTCAGGATGCGATAAGCCCTGGTGCAGATCTCGACCTTGCGCGCCAGCGTGTCCGCCTGACCCTGCTCGTCGAATGCCATGACGATCGCCGCGGCGCCATAGCGGCGGATCACTCTGGCCTGTTCGATAAACTTCGCTTCGCCCTCCTTGAGCGAGATCGAGTTGACCACCCCCTTGCCCTGGATGCACTTCAGACCTGCCTGCAGGATCTCCCATTTGGAGGAATCGATCATCACCGGCACCCGTGCGATATCCGGCTCCGCGGCGACCAGATTGAGAAAACGGACCATCGCCTGGCCGGACTCCAGCATGCCCTCGTCCATGTTGACGTCGATGATTTGGGCGCCATCCTCCACCTGCTGGCGGCAGAGATCGAGCGCCTCTTCATAACTGTCCTGCAGGATCAGGCGCTTGAACTTGGCGGAGCCGGTCACGTTGGCGCGTTCGCCGACGTTGATAAACAGGCTCTCCGGACCAATGTTCAGCGGCTCAAGGCCGGACAAGCGGCAGTGGGGCGCAATTTCGGGTGCCTGCCTGGGGGCGACACCCCTCACCACATCTGCGATTGCGCGGATATGCTCCGGCGTGGTGCCGCAGCAGCCGCCGACAATATTCAAAAACCCGCTGCCTGCCCACTCCGCGATCTGCCGCGCCATCTCCTCCGGTCCGAGATCGTAGGCGCCGAACTCGTTGGGCAGTCCGGCGTTGGGATGGGCCGAGACGTTGGTCTCAGATATGCGCGCGAGCTCCTCCACATACTGGCGCAACTGCTCCGGACCCAGCGCACAGTTCAGCCCGATGGAGACCGGCCGCGCGTGGCGCAGCGCGTTGTAGAAAGCCTCGGTGGTCTGGCCCGACAGCGTGCGTCCGGAGGCGTCGGTGATCGTGCCGGAGATCATCACCGGCAGGCGCAGGCCATCTTCATCGAATACCTGCTCCAGCGCGAAGACCGCCGCCTTGGCATTCAGTGTGTCGAATATGGTTTCAATCAAAAGAATATCCGCGCCACCCTCGATCAGCCCGCGAGCCGCCTCGGCATAGGCCTCTACCAGGTGTTCGAAAACAATATTGCGAAAGCCGGGATCATTGACATCCGGGGAGAGCGAGCAGGTGCGGTTGGTCGGGCCAAGCACACCGGCGACGAAGCGCGGCTTGTCCGGTGTGGATGCCGCCGCTGCCAGTTGACTCGCCAGCGTCGCGGAGGCGAGGTTGAGTTCGAAGCTCAGCTCCTCCATCGCATAGTCGGCCATGGAGATGCGGTTGGCATTGAAGGTGTTGGTCTCGATGATATCGGCGCCGGCGTCCAGATACGCCTGATGGATGGCGCGGATAATATCCGGCCGGGTCAGGGTCAGCAGGTCGTTGTTGCCTTTCAGATCGCAGGACCAGTCACGAAAACGCTCGCCCCGGTAGTCGGCCTCCTCCAGTTTATGCCGCTGGATCATGGTGCCCATGGCGCCATCGAGCAACAGAATGCGCTCACTTAACAGGGCTTGAAGTTCGGCGGTGCGGTCAGGTTTATGCGGCATGACAGGGATCGATTCTTGTGAGAAAGGGCGGTTATTATAGGATGGTCGGCAGACATAGGGAATTCTGCAGATCTGCCGCTGTTTGCCGACAAGCATAGCTCCGCTGCCGTGGCAGCTTATGCATTTCATCCGGTGCGTGTTTCACTGCAGCCGCGGGATTGCTAAGCTGAGACGAATGAATCGCTGCGCAGAAAACTCCGAATGGATGCACCTGCCGGATTATACCGGACACAGTATCGTCAATCTGATGGCATCTTTGTCGCTGGCATGCCATGGCGGCAGCACCGGGTATGCCACTGTGCCGGGCACCGGCCTGGCCAATCTTCCCCGGGCGCGGAACATCGTTCTGCTGATCATCGATGGCTTAGGTCACGACTTTCTTATGCACCAATGCCGCGGCAGCCTGCTCAACAAATATTGCCTGGGGGAGCTCAGCTCGGTCTGCCCCTCCACCACGGCCAGCGCCATACCGACTTTTTTGACCGGCCTGCCGCCGCAGCAGCACGGATTCACCGGCTGGTTCACCTACTTTTCCGAGATTGGCTCGGTGCTGGCGGTGCTGCCGCATCGCACCCGCATCGGCAATCTGCCGCTCGACGAAGCAGCGCTGTCGCCGGCCAGCCTATCCGGCGCGGCCTCTTTTTTCAGTTCTATTCCGATCAGCAGCACCCAAATTATTCCCGACATCATCGCCGGATCCAGCTTTAACCGTGCCTTCAGCGGGCGCGCACAGGTTGCACCCTTTGCCGGTTTGAGCGGACTGCGCACGGCACTCCGGCGGGCGCTCACGCGAGGACGGGAGCGACGGCTAATCTACGCCTACTGGCCGGAGTTCGATTCGCTGGCACACCAGTTCGGTGTCGGCAGCCCGCAGGTTCAGTACCATTTTCTGCAGTTGGATCTGTTTTTTCGTGATCTGCTGCGTGACCTGCAGGGCAGCGACACCATTTTACTGGTGACAGCGGATCACGGATTTATCGACACCGCGCAAGATCGCTCCATTCACCTGGAACAGCATCCGGAACTACAGCAGACGCTGATGGTACCGCTGTGCGGAGAGTCCCGCCTGGCTTTCTGTTATGTCCACCCCGGCCTGGAAAGTGAATTCGAAACCTATGTCCGCGAACATTTTGCCGACCAGGCGGCGCTGCTTCCCAGCCGTCAATTGCTTGAGGCCGGCTGGTTTGGGCTGGGCGCTCCGCACCCCATGCTGCAGCACCGCATCGGTCACTACGCGCTGGTGATGAAAGGGAATTGGATGATAACCGGGAGGCTGCCGGGTGAAAGGCCATTGCATCATATCGGCGTGCATGGTGGAGTTAGTGCCGAAGAGATGTACGTACCCCTGGTCTATGCAGAGTGCTAGTGTATTCGTCAATGGCACAGCTAAGGCGCGAAAAGGCAAACAATGGATGAACTTGAAAAACTTAGAGCGGCGCTCTCTGAGCTGGACGTTAAACTGCTGGAACTGGTGGCACAACGACAGCAGATCGTCGCCAGTATCGGGCGGGTGAAATCAGCCGCGGGCCGCGGTACGCGCGACTATGCCCGCGAGAAAGAGGTGTTGCAGCTGGCGCGCCGCACCGCTGCCCGGGTAGGGCTGGACGAGGCGGTGGGCGCCGATATTTTCCGCCTGCTCATCCGCGCCTCCCTAGCCGCGCAGGAGCAGGACAAGGTGGCCACTTTCGGCATCGGCAGCGGTAAGCGCGCTTTGGTGATCGGCGGCGCCGGACAGATGGGGCAGTGGTTCGTGCGGTTTCTCGCCAGTCAGGGCTACCAGGTCGAGGTGTGCGATCCGGCCGGAGGAGTGACAGACTACGCCAGTTATACGGAACTTGGACAGACCGGCCTGGATCAGGACCTGATTGTCGTCACAGCGCCCATTGCCGAAACCGCAAAGATACTCTCACAACTTGCCAGGCGCCGACCGCAGGGTTTGATTTTTGACATCTGTTCACTCAAGGGGCCTTTGCTGGAGGCGTTGAGTGAATTGAAGTCGGCCGGCTGTCAGGTCGCTTCGGTGCATCCCATGTTCGGCCCGGATACCGAGCTGCTTTCCGGCCGCAACCTGGTGCTTGTCGACCTGGGCGTGGCGGCAGCGACGGAGGCGGTGAGAGCGCTGTTCGACTCGACCATGGTGGACCAGGTGAGTATGTCGCTGGAGGAGCATGATAAAGCGATGGCTTACGTGTTGGGCCTCTCCCACGCCATCAGTATCGCTTTTTTCAAGGCGTTGCTGGACAGCGGCGAGGATGCCATCACGCTGGCCAAGCTCTCCAGCCCGACCTTCGACGCACAGCTTGACGTCGCCAGCCGTGTCTCCCGGGAGAATCCCTACCTCTATTTTGAAGTGCAGTCGCTCAATAGCCACAGTCCGCGCGCGCTGGTCGCGTTGCTGAATGCGGTGACGCAGGTAGCCGCCCGAGTGCTGGATAAGGATGAGTCTGGCTTCGTCGAGCTGATGGAGCAGGGCAAGACGTTTTTAGCCGGCCGGCCGAGGAATCGGCCCTGACAGGGGAGCGCGTGTTATGCAAGCCAATCTCTACTACGCCCACGACCCGATGTGCAGCTGGTGTTGGGCGTTTCGCCCCACCTGGGAGCGCATCGTCAAGGCGCTGCCGGAGAACCTGGCGGTGCGGCGTATTCTGGGCGGTCTGGCGCCCGATTCAGACGAACCGATGCCGCAGGAGATGCGCCATTACCTGCAGAACACTTGGCGCAAGATAGAACAGCGTGTACCGGGCACCCGCTTTGATTTTGCCTATTGGGAACACTGTGCGCCGAGACGCTCCACCTATCCGGCCTGTCGCGCGGTAATTTCCGCGAAGAGACAATCACTGGACCTCGAGGAGCCAATGATATTCGCCATCCAGCAAGCCTACTATCTGCAGGCGAGAAATCCCTCGGACACCGAGGTGCTTATCGCGCTCGCCGGCGAGATCGGACTGGACGAAGCGCAGTTCGCCGCGGACCTCAGCACAGCGGAGACGCATACACAGCTAATGGACGAGATCGCTTTCGGGCGCTCTATCGGGGTGCAGGGATTTCCCAGCCTGGTGCTGGAGCGCGCAGGCGTTTGCCGGCTGCTCAACTACGACTACAACGACCCACAAGTGGTTCTGGCACAGCTGGTTTAGCTAGCGTAATCAGAAGCGCAGCTTTTCCGCCAAACGCGGCTCATCGATAAACCTGTTGCGCGTACCCTGCAGCTTTTCGATGACGTTGTTGCGCCGCAGCTCCTCGTCGTTCGGCGGATCTTCCCGGTTCCAACGCTGCAGCATCAGACCCTGCTGGGGGAAGATTTTCAGCCCGTAGCTCTCTTTCATATGAAACATGGCGCGGGCGATATTGCCGCGCGAAGCCGGTGGCGGCTCCACAATCCGTTGTCTGGCGTCAATTTCAAAATCGCACTGGCCGAAACTCCGCGCTTCCCCCTTTATTACTCCGAATGGATAGCTGCCGCGAATCTTGTTGATATCCTTTCGCGCCGGGTAGAAGTTGTGCATATCGGATTCGATTTGATTGAAGCGCCGACTCGTGCGCCGGCACTCATCGCGGTTATAGCATCCCACCGCACGCATCGCCCAGGACATGGGGTAGACGTGTTCGATGTTAATCTCCCGCCCCGCACTGCGACCAAACGGTTGACTGCAATAGAGCGTCTCTCCGCCTGCCGCGTAAACTTGCTGCCAAAACAACGGCAGTGCTTCGAAATAGTTGTCGTGTACTGTCTGTCCTGCGGCCTCGACAGAACAGCTTAGAATCAGCGCAACTGGTGCCAGAATTCTGCTCAGGCGGTGCATTTGATCAGCCCTTAATTGATTCAGGAAAGGTCCACAAGGGTACAGAAGTGCAACAGCCGGGACCAGCGGCAACAGCTGCAAAAGCGGTGCGAATGGGAAATTTTTCCTACTCTGGAGCGCGCTTCGTGTTGCGGGACCCGGTATAAACCGGACGGCTCAGGCGCTGATGAAGTCGCGCAGATACTTGATCTCGACGGTGCAGTCCTGGAGGCGCGCCTTCACCAGATCGCCGATGGAAACCATGCCTACTGTTTTGCCGTTTTCAACGATGGGAAGATGACGAAACCGACGTTCGGTCATCAGCGTCATTGCCTCCTCGTTTGAGCAGTCGGGCGGAGCCGTCACCGGGTGACGGGTCATGATCTCACCTACCTCTGTGCTTTCCAGTTCACTGCTGTTATTGGAGCAGTAGCGCAGGATATCCCGTTCCGTGAGAATTCCGATCAGTTGACCATCGTCAGACTGAATCAATAAGGAGCCGACTTTTCCGTCGCACATGCGTTGTATGGCGTCCAGCACTTTCGCAGATTTATCGATATAGATCAGGTTGGCGGACTTTTTATTTATCAGGTTTTCTAAAGTCATTGTTTTCTACTCCATAAACTATTTCTATACTAGGGCGAGTATAGTTGGAATTATCGGGAGAGGCTATTTCCTGCCGGAGATGCCGTACAGACTCCCGCATGCAGTGGGTTGAGTTGCGTGGCCAGCGATTATTCCGACGCTGGGTCTGCGTTTCCACGCCTCTTTTTTATTAACAGTAAATTGCCGTATCTGCAAAAATATTTGCAACTGTCAGGGAATACCATACAAGAAGGAAAAAAATGGCAATTAATCAATATAAATTAGTAAGTTAGGGGTTTATTTTTACTCATAACATGGGTAAATTGCCCCCCATATTTAATCTATTTGCAATTAGCTTAGTTGATTTCCGGCACAATTTTCCGGATTGCCCAAAAATAAAGGCCGGAATCGAGCTGAGTCTGTCGATGACCCTCAACCATGGAACTGAAATAATATGAGTTATAAAGAAATCTACACCCGTTCGTTGGAGGATCCTGAAGGTTTCTGGGCCGATGCGGCCAAGGATATCGATTGGTATAAACCGGCAGAGAAGATACTGGACGACTCCAATATTCCGTTTTACCGCTGGTTTCAGGGCGGCGTGATCAACACCTGCTACAACGCCCTGGACCGGCATATTGAGAACGGACGCGGCGACCAGGCTGCGCTGATCTTCGACAGTCCGGTGACCGGTACCAAAAAGGTATTCTCTTACATCGAACTGCGAGATACCGTGGCGACATTTGCCGGCGCGCTGGCTGATCGCGGCGTGGTGAAGGGCGACCGGGTCATCGTCTATATGCCGATGATCCCCGAAGCGGTGGTGGCCATGTTGGCCTGTGCCCGCATCGGCGCGATCCACTCGGTGGTGTTCGGTGGATTTGCCGCCAAAGAGCTGGCCACCCGTATTAACGACGCCAAGCCGAAAGTGATCGTTTCAGCCTCCTGTGGTATCGAAGGCAGCCGCGTGATCGAGTATAAGCCGTTGCTGGACGAATCGATCGATCTTGCCGTGCATAAACCGAGCAGCACCATCATCTATCAGCGCCCACAAATAAGCGCCTCGCTGCAGGACGGTCGCGATTTCGACTGGGTGCAGGCAGCGGCAGCAGCCAAACCTGCAGATTGCGTGCCGGTGGCGGCGACCGATCCGCTCTACATCCTGTACACCTCGGGCACAACCGGCATTCCGAAGGGCGTTGTGCGCGACAATGGCGGACACGCCGTCGCGATGAAGTGGAGCATGAAGAACGTCTATAACATCGAGCCTGGCGATGTATTTTGGGCGGCGTCCGATGTTGGCTGGGTTGTCGGCCACTCCTATATTGTTTATGCACCGCTGCTGCACGGCGCCACCACCGTCATGTTCGAAGGCAAGCCGGTCGGCACACCCGATCCTGGCGCGTTCTGGCGCATGATCTCCGAGTATGGCATTAAGGTCCTGTTTACCGCACCCACCGCGTTTCGCGCGATCAAGCGCGAGGATCCGAATGCGGAGTATCTGAAGAAGTATGATATGTCCGGATTCAAGGCGCTGTTTTTGGCCGGCGAACGCTGCGACCCGGATACGCTCTCCTGGGCCCAGGAGACCCTCAAAGTACCCGTGATCGATCACTGGTGGCAAACCGAAACCGGCTGGGCAATTGCCGCCAACTGCCTGGGAATCGAGAGCCTTCCCATCAAGCCGGGCTCGCCCACCGTCTGCGTGCCCGGTTATGACGTGCGCGTGCTCGACGAAAATGGAAACGAAGAGGCTCCGGGCGAGATCGGCCGCATTATGATCAAGCTGCCGATGCCCCCGGGCTGCCTGCCCACCCTGTGGCAGAATGACGACCGCTATGTCGAATCTTATCTGAGCGCTAATGAGGGCTACTATCTCACCGGCGACGCCGGACGCAAGGATGAGGATGGCTACCTGTGGATCATGAGCCGCATCGACGACATCATCAACGTCGCGGGACACCGGCTCTCCACCGGCGGCATGGAGGAGGTGCTCTCATCGCATCCGGATGTCGCCGAGTGCGCGGTGATCGGTGCCGCCGACAAGCTCAAGGGTGAACTGCCGGTCGGCCTGGTGGTTCTGAAGGCCGGCGCCGGACAGGATCATGAGAAGCTGATCGGCGAGCTGGTGGCGCTGGTACGCCAGAAGATCGGCCCGGTCGCTGCGTTTAAGAAGGTGACAGTGGTAGATCGTCTGCCAAAGACACGTTCCGGTAAAATATTGCGCGGTACAATGAAAAAGATTGCCGACGGTGAAGAGTATAAAATGCCAGCCACTATCGACGATCCGGCGATTCTCGATGAAATAACCGCGGCGCTGATCCGCATCGGTTACGCCAAATAGCATTTGCAGCTGCTGGCTGGTTTATTGCCATAGCGGGCGGGGGGTGTCCCCGCCCGCTCTTTAACTACTGTTGATTTCGATTACTGTCGAACTGATTCATTCAGTCGCGGGGAGATGCTATGAGTAAAGGACCCAAACCCACGCTTGAAAATTGGAAAGTCCAGGCTGAAAAAGAGTTGCGCGGTCGTCCGTTGGAGGATCTGACCTGGTCCACACCCGAGGGAATCGCGGTTAAACCGCTCTATACGCAGGAGGACATCGCGGGGTTGGAACAGTGCGAATCCCTGCCGGGATTCGATCCTTTTCTGCGCGGTCCCAAGGCGACCATGTATGCGGGACGCCCCTGGACAGTTCGTCAGTACGCCGGATTCTCCACCGCGGAGGAGTCGAACGCCTTCTATCGCCGCAATCTGGCAGCGGGGCAGCAGGGGCTGTCGGTGGCTTTCGATCTCGCCACGCACCGGGGCTACGACTCCGACCATGAACGGGTGGTTGGGGACGTGGGCAAGGCCGGTGTGGCGATAGATTCGGTGGAGGATATGAAAATCCTGTTCGGCGGTATTCCGCTGGACAAGGTCTCCGTCTCCATGACCATGAACGGCGCGGTGCTGCCGGTGATGGCCAGCTTCATCGTGGCGGCGGAGGAGCAGGGGGTGACCCCCGATCAGCTCGCAGGCACCATTCAGAACGATATCCTGAAGGAGTTCATGGTGCGCAACACCTATATCTATCCGCCGGAACCCTCGATGCGTATCGTCGCCGATATTATCGGTTACACAGCCCAGTACATGCCCAAGTTCAACTCGGTATCCATCTCCGGCTATCACATGCAGGAAGCCGGGGCCACCTGCGTTCAAGAGCTGGCATTCACTATAGCCGATGGGCTTGAGTACGTGCGGGCAGCCCAGGCCAAAGGACTCGATGTCGACAAATTTGCGCCGCGCCTCTCCTTCTTCTTTGCCATCGGTATGAACTTTTTCATGGAGGTGGCCAAACTGCGTGCCGCGCGAGTGCTCTGGTCCGAACTGATGGAGAAGCACTTCCAACCCAAGGTGCCGACCTCACGCATGCTGCGCACCCATTGCCAAACCTCGGGTGTCAGCCTCACCGCCAAGGATCCGCACAACAACATCATGCGCACCACCATCGAAGCGATGGCCGCAGTGTTGGGTGGCACCCAGTCGCTGCACACCAACTCCTACGATGAGGCGCTGGCGCTGCCGACCGACACCTCGGCGCGCATCGCCCGCAATACCCAGCTGGTGATCCAGGAGGAGACCGGCATCACCAAGGTGATCGATCCGCTGGCCGGCTCCTATTATGTAGAGAGTCTTACCAACGAGATGGTCAAGGAGGCACTCAAACTGATCGATGAAGTCGAGGAGTTGGGCGGGATGACCAAAGCGGTCGCATCCGGCATGCCGAAACTGCGTATCGAGGAGGCGGCAGCGATGCGCCAGGCGCGCATCGATCGCGGTGACGAGGTGATCGTCGGAGTGAATAAATATCAACTCAAGGAAGAGCCGGAGATAGATGTGCTGAACATCGACAATAGCGCGGTGCGTGATTCCCAGGTTGCGCGTCTGCAGCGGGTCAGAGCCAGCCGCGATGAAGCGGCCTGCCAGAAAGCGCTCGATGCCCTGACCGACGCCGCCGAACACAATACCGGCAACCTGCTCGCGCTGGCGGTGGATGCCGCCCGGGTGCGCGCCACCGTAGGCGAGATATCCTATGCACTGGAGAAGTGCTACAGTCGCCACAAAGCTGTTACCCGCTCGATTTCCGGTGTTTACGGCTCTGCCTTTGCCGGCGATGAGGGCTTCGCAAAAATTCGCAGCGATGTCGATGCTTTCGCCAAGGAGCAGGGGCGTCGCCCGCGCATGCTGGTGGTGAAAATGGGTCAGGACGGACACGACCGGGGAGCCAAAGTAATCGCCACCGCATTCGCCGATATCGGTTTCGATGTGGATATCGGGCCGCTGTTCCAAACCCCGGCGGAGGCGGCACGGCAGGCAGCCGAGAATGACGTGCACGTGGTCGGTGTCTCCTCGCAGGCGGCAGGTCATAAAACGCTGGTACCGCAACTGATCCAAGCCTTGAAGGATGAGGGCGCAGGGGAGATCATGGTCATTTGCGGCGGCGTTATCCCGCCTCAGGACTATGCCGGCCTACGCGCTGCCGGGGTAGCTGCGGTCTATGGACCCGGCACCAATATACCGGTGGCAGCGGCCGAAATGCTGCAGCTGATGCGCGAAAGAGCGGCCTGAACGGGGTATCAGGCTGTGCCGGAGAGTAGGGCGGGGAGAGAACGAAGTCGGCAGTATACCTGTTTAAAAC
Organism: Chromatiaceae bacterium; assembly: GCA_024235255.1. Classification (GTDB taxonomy): domain Bacteria; phylum Pseudomonadota; class Gammaproteobacteria; order Chromatiales; family Chromatiaceae; genus HKST-UBA178. The sequence continues at coordinate 866,269 of JACKMT010000002.1, read as the reverse complement.
GCAGTTTTAGATAGATGGGTGGATGGGCCTGTTCGGCCCATCGTAAAACAATGGCGATCAGACGTGAAGGGTTGACCCCAGGGATCCGAATCGCCGAGCTGGGAGATAGAGATGCAAAAAATATTACAGAGGCTTGAGGAGCAGCGGACAGCAGCCAGGCTTGGCGGTGGTCAAAAGCGCATTGACAGTCAACACGCCAAAGGCAAGCTGACAGCACGTGAACGGGTCGAGCTTTTCCTCGATCCGGATAGCTTCGAAGAGTGGGACATGTTTGTCGAACACGACTGCACCGAGTTCGGTATGGACAAGCAGAAGATCCCGGGCGACGGTGTCGTCACCGGCTACGGCACTGTCGGTGGCAGGCCGATTTTCGTCTTCAGCCAGGATTTTACCGTATTCGGCGGCTCCCTCTCGAAAAACCACGCAGCGAAGATATGCAAGATCATGGATCATGCGATCAAAGTAGGGGTGCCCGTGGTGGGGCTGAACGACTCCGGCGGCGCCCGCATCCAGGAAGGGGTCGACTCGCTCGCCGGTTATGCCGATGTATTCCAGCGCAATGTGATGGCCTCAGGTGTGGTTCCGCAGATCTCTATGATCATGGGACCCTGCGCCGGTGGCGCGGTCTACTCGCCCTCAATGACCGATTTCATCTTCATGGTCAGGGACACCTCTTACATGTTCGTCACCGGCCCGGAGGTGGTGAAAACCGTCACCCATGAAGAGGTAAGCGCGGAGGAGCTGGGCGGCGCAAAAACGCACACACACAAGTCGGGCGTCGCAGATCTCGCATTCGACAACGACGTGGAAGCGCTCTTCATGCTGCGCCGTTTCATCAACTTTCTGCCGATGAACAACCGGTCGAAGCCTCCGCTCTGGCCAACCAACGATCCGGCCGACCGCAAAGATAATTCGCTTGATACGCTGGTCCCGGCCGACCCCAATAAGCCGTACGATATGAAGGAGCTGATCCTGAAAGTTGTCGATGACAGGAACTTCTTCGAACTACAGAAAGACTACGCCGCCAACATCATTATCGGCTTCGGCCGCATGCAGGGGTCCACGGTGGGCTTGGTTGCCAATCAACCGATGGTCCTGGCCGGCTGCCTCGATATCGATTCGGCTAAAAAAGGGGCTCGATTCGTCCGTTTTTGCGACGCCTTTAATATTCCGGTTATCACTTTTGTCGACGTCCCGGGATTCCTTCCCGGCACCAGCCAGGAGTACGGCGGCATCATCAAGCACGGTGCCAAGCTGCTCTACGCCTATGCCGAGGCGACTATCCCGAAGATCACCGTGATTACCCGCAAGGCCTACGGCGGTGCCTACGACGTGATGTCCTCCAAGCATCTGCGCGGGGACGTTAATTTGGCCTGGCCGAGCGCCGAGATTGCGGTGATGGGTCCGAAAGGAGCGGTAGAAATCATCTTCCGCCAGGATATGAAGGACCAGCAGAAGGTCGACCTGCGCACCCAGGAGTACAAAGACCGCTTCGCCAACCCCTTCGTGGCGGGGGCGCGGGGATTTGTCGATGACGTCATCATGCCGCACAGCACACGTAAACGAATCTGCCGATCGCTCGCCATGCTGAAGGACAAAAAGCTGGAGAACCCATGGCGAAAACACGGAAATATACCGCTGTAATCCGGTCAGGGCTGGGTATGGATCAAATTCAGAGCTTTAAGGCAGAAACATGTTCAAAAAAATATTGATTGCAAATCGCGGCGAGATTGCTTGCCGTGTTATGAAAACCGCCAATTTAATGGGGATCAAAACGGTTGCCGTCTATTCCGACGCAGACAAGGATGCGCTGCATGTGCGCATGGCGGATGAGGCGGTGCACATCGGTGCCTCGCCTTCCAGCGAGAGTTATCTGGTGAAGGAGCGCATTATCCAGGCGTGTAAGGATACCGGCGCCGAAGCGGTGCATCCGGGGTACGGTTTTCTCTCCGAGAACTCCGCCTTCTGTGAGGCGCTGGAGGCGCAGGGAATCGCTTTTATCGGACCCGCCCCACTCGCCATCAACAGCATGGGCGATAAAATCACCTCAAAAAGGCTGGCAGAACAGGCCGGCGTCAACGTCATCCCCGGCTACACCGACGTAGTGCGCGATGCGGATCACGCGGTGGAGATCGCCAGCGGCATCGGCTACCCGGTGATGCTCAAGGCGTCCGCCGGCGGCGGCGGCAAAGGCATGCGCGTTGCCTGGAACGATGCCGACTGCCGCGACGGCTTCGAGCGGGCGACCAACGAAGCACGCTCCAGCTTCGGCGATGAGCGGGTATTCATCGAGAAGTTCATCGAAGAGCCCAGGCACATCGAGATCCAGGTGATGGCCGATACCCACGGCAACATCATCTACCTGGGCGAGCGGGAGTGTTCGATTCAGCGGCGCCACCAGAAGGTGATCGAAGAGGCGCCCTCACCGTTTCTGGATGAGGCTACGCGCAAGGCGATGGGCGAGCAGGCGGTACAGCTGGCCAGGGCGGTGGAGTACCGCAGCGCCGGCACCGTCGAGTTCATCGTCGATGCCAAGCGCAATTTCTATTTTCTCGAGATGAACACCCGACTGCAGGTGGAGCACCCGGTCACCGAGTGCATCACCGGACAGGATCTGGTCGAGCTAATGATCCGGGTTGCCAACGGCGAGGCGTTGCCGCTCAAGCAGGAGGATGTGAAGCTGACCGGCTGGGCCATGGAGGCGCGTGTCTACGCTGAGGATCCGTTCCGTAACTTTCTGCCCTCCATCGGCCGGCTGGTCTACTACCGCCCCCCGGAAGGCGAGGGCGTACGCGTGGATACCGGTGTCTTTGAGGGCGGCGAAGTATCCATGTATTACGATCCGATGATCGCGAAACTGGTCACCTATGGCGAAGACCGCCTCTGTGCGGTGAAAAAGATGCAGCAGGCGCTGGACGATTACTACATTCAGGGCGTGCAACACAATATCAGCTTTTTGAATGCATTGATGGTACATCCGAGATTCCTTGAGGGCAGGCTGACCACCAACTTTATCGCCGAGGAGTACCCGGATGGATTTGACTCCTCCCATGTGCCCAAGGACGATCCGGCCAAATATATTGTCATCACCGCCTGTGTGCACCGCAGCCATACCGACCGTGCCTCCAGACTGAGCGGTCAGTTACCGGGCTACGAGCGCAAGCACAGCGAAGCCTGGGTGGTTACCATCGACGACGTCAGCCATGCGGTAAACGTCTGGCCGATTGAAGACGGTTACAAGGTGGAGTTTGAAGGCAGGCACTTCAAGGTTGTCACCGACTGGGATATCAGGGAGCCGCTGCTGAACTGCACGATTAACGGCGAGTACGCCAGCTTTCAGGTCGAGCGCATCGGCATCTGGTACCACCTGTCGCACCGCGGCGCCGAGACCAAAGCGGTGGTGATGACCCCCCGCGCAGCTGAGCTGCACGCCAAGATGCCGGAGAAAGTGATTCCGGATATGTCGAAGTTTTTACTCTCACCAATGCCCGGGCTACTGGTCAAACTCTCAGTGGCAGAGGGACAGGAGGTGAAAGCGGGTCAGGAGCTGGCGGTGATCGAGGCGATGAAGATGGAGAATGTCATGCGCGCCTCGCACGATGCTATCGTTCATCACATTCCGACCAGGGTGGGCGCCAGTCTGACAGTCGACCAGGTCATCATGGAATTTGAGTAGCGATGCAGATCGATCCGCAACAGCTGGCCGAGCAGATCAAGGCCGGCAAGAGACGAGCGCTCTCCCGGGGAATAACCCTGGTTGAATCGACCCGAAAGGACCACCGCGCCGCGGCCATCGAGCTCTTGCAGCTGCTGGCCCCAAGCGCGGGCGGCGCCATCCGTATCGGAATTTCGGGAGTCCCCGGTGTCGGCAAATCCACCTTCATCGAGGCGCTGGGCAATCATGTCATAGACAAGGGGCACAAACTGGCGGTACTGGCGGTTGATCCCTCCTCATCGGTCAGCGGTGGATCCATCATGGGCGATAAGACCCGGATGGAAGAGCTCTCCCGCCGGCCCGATGCTTTTATCCGTCCCTCCCCGGCGGGATCCACGCTTGGCGGCGTTGCACGCCGCACCCGGGAAACCATGCTCTTGTGCGAAGCGGCCGGTTTCGACGTCATCTTCGTCGAAACCGTCGGCGTGGGACAGTCGGAAACCGCGGTCGCCGATATGACCGATCTGTTTCTGCTGCTGTTGCTGCCCGGGGGCGGCGACGATCTGCAGGGCATCAAACGCGGCATCATGGAGCTGGCCGATATGGTGCTGGTGAATAAGGCCGACGGCGAGTTGGCAGCGGCAGCCAGACACTCTGCAGCAGACTATCGCTCAGCATTGACACTGATCCATCCACGCACCAGCGGCTGGAAGGTGCCGGTAAAGACCTGTTCCTCGGCTGAAGGCGAAGGGCTTGACGAGGCCTGGGAACTGATTGAGGCATATCGTGATTTCGTCCGCGGTAACGGCCTGATGGCAAAACGCCGGGCGGTGCAGGCCAAAAGCTGGATGTGGTCCGAGATCAGTGAGGGGTTGCTCAATACCTTCAAACAGGATGACCGGGTTGGATCCCGGTTGCCGGAGTTGGAACAGGGTGTCACCGGAGGTACCGTGCCGCCCACGCTCGCAGCCATGAAGCTGCTTGATCTTTTTTTGTACAACCAGTAACCATGCCAACAGGCATGACTTTTTCCATGAGGCACAACCAAACGCCTCCTCTTCAAACTAGGGAAGCGAGGAACTTATGATCGGAAACCTGAACCACGTCGCCATTGTCGTACCGGATCTTGCAGCAGGAACTGCGGTCTACCGCGACACGCTGGGAGCGAAAGTTTCAGCTCCTGCGGACATACCGGAACATGGAGTAACCACCGTTTTCGTGGAGCTGCCCAACACCAAAATCGAGCTATTGCATCCGTTGGGCGAGAGATCCCCGATCGCGAAATTTCTGGAAAATAATCCCAGCGGCGGTGTTCATCACGTCTGTTACGAAGTAGAGGATATCCAGGCCGCTGCCAAAAAGATGGTGGACGAAGGCGCACGTGTACTCGGGGATATCAAAATCGGTGCCCACAATAAGCCGGTACTGTTTCTCCATCCCAAGGATTTCTGCGGAACCCTGGTCGAACTTGAGCAGGCTTGAGACCAACGCGCCGGTCAGCGCAGCGGTTCGTTTGGCTGCGCTGACACAAACTTTGCACAGAGAGGTGCCGCTGACCCGCCAAATGGGGGTCAGCGTAGTTGACTACGATGGCAACCGGTTGACGGTTACCGCCGACTTCGGACCCAACGTCAACATCCACGGAACCGCTTTCGGCGGCAGCCAATTCAGCATCTGTGCGGTTGCAGGCTGGGCGCTGCTGCACTTGAAATACGAAGAGGCCGGTACGCATGCACTGAGCGTGTTGGGAAATGCCTCGATCGACTATTTCAGCCCCGTCAAAGGGGAGATCAGGGCGCAGTGCGGACTGCCGCAGGATGGTACCTTTGAACCTTTCATGCGGCGGGTGGGAGGTGGTGAACGCGCCGCCATCGCACTGGTCACCGAGATCCTGGCCGGTGACAAAGTAGCAGCCCGCTTTCGCGGGCGTTACTCGGCCCTATTCCAGTAAGGACGGCAACCGCACGGCTGCTGACCGCCTTATCCTGACATTCCTGCGGCTGCACGGATGGTTGCGCTGTTGATGGCCGGGATATATTCGGGTTTCGGATCGGCACGCCGGGTAAATTTTTTGATCATTCCTTCCAGGTTCGGACGCTTCTCGGCCGGACCATCGCCATCGCCGATGCCACCGCCAAACTCCACGAATAGATCAATCTTGTCATCCACGGCACTCTGCAGGCAGCCGACCCAGTTAACGGGATGGAAAAGCTGAAAGAAAAGGCGGGACTTTATCGTCGCCGCGTTATTTTCGTGAAAGCCGCCGGTATAGTTGGAGAGCACCTTGAGCGAGGCATCGGCCATCTCCACCTGGTCCAGCGCTTCCCTGAAACGGAGCGCCGCCTCGACCATGTAGTAGGTGTGGAAGGCGCCCTCTGTTTTCAACCTGATCGCCCGCTTCTTCGGCATTGTTTCCGCCATTTCCGCCGATAGCGCATCCAGATCAGCGGTCGCACCTCCCACCACTGTCTGATCAGGTAGATTAAGCCCCGCGATACCGCAGAAATGCTTGTCCGCCAGTGGGCGTGCTGTCTCCAGATCCAGCGTCAGTGCGGCCATCTCGCCCTTGCCATAGGTTCCCATCAACTCGCCGCGTTTTGCCACCAGACGCAGTGCATCGGCGAATGAGAGCACGCCCGCGGCCACCAGCGCGCTGTATTCACCCAAGCTGTGGCCCCCGGCCGCAATCGGTTTCAGTGGATTGTCAGCCAATTTATGGTAAACATTGAGGCAGGCAATCTGGTGAGTAAGCAGCACCGGTTGGGTGTAGCGCGTCAGGTTGATCCGATTTTCGGGATCGTTGCACGAAAGTTTCGTCATATCGTAGCCAAGCACGTCGCTCGCCTCTTCGTAAGTGCGGCGTGCGGCTTCGAAATCGCTGTTCAGATCGCTGCCCATACCCGGATATTGCGATCCCTGACCTGGAAATATGAAAATGACTCGCTTTTCATTATCTGACATGGCAATTCTCCCGGTTGAAAACAGCAGCCGGGAGCATAGACATTTCCCTGTCCAAGGACAAGTGATACCGGCAACTGTTTGCAGCAGGCCAGGATGCACTGCTGCGGTCCTCGGTTTTTCGGGCATGCAACTTTGGGAAAACAAAATCTCATGCGCATCTATAACGCCTTGAGAAGCATCAATGACAGATCCTAAGGTTACTGAGTAAACTATCTCAAATGAGATTTTGTTGAACCTTCATCGAGCCGATACGCGGCCGCCGTTGGATTTACCCGGTCGCAATAGTTTCAGGAGCGTAAATGAGCGTCAGATTGATGGTACTTCCCGCCGGCGAACCGGGTGCAATCCGGGTTGTGAGCATACCCGTGGATGTGGAGGAGCAGGAGGCTTTCCGGCACGCAACCGGTATTATTTCGGAAGTGGAGGAGGAGAACCCCGACTACGCCTGGTTAGATATTGAAGACGCACTGGAGAAACACGGCTATCGTGTACTTGAGTTCGTACTGGGGCCCGCCCTCGATTAGTGTAATCACAAGTTAGTTGCAAACCGCTATGTCCCGTTTATCCCGCCATGTCGCCCGACGTACCCGCGCCAGACTTATCTGCCGGCGTAGGTCAAACAACTCCTTTGCACAGCAGAGCGACACCGACATATCGCTTACCTGCCGCGCGATATCGTTCAGTGCGTCAAACGAAGCAGAGGAATCGGCATCCGACCCTCCTTCCGCCATTTTCCGGCCGATGGCGAACATATCCCGCTACCAAGGTTGATAGAGAGCCACTTGCACCAGCTCAGCTGTAGCGGCCCGGTGTGATCCTGACCAACGGCAGCCGCTGCGGATTCAGGCTATGCAGCATACCGGCTGTGCGACTAGCGAGAAAACACGACCGTAGAATAAAGTCACTTTCTCCATCCCCGAACGGCGCCTGAACCCCGAATCGAACACCTAAAAAAATCTAGTGCCAGCAATATGTCAACCAGAACGGGCTCAACACCAGCCGGTGCTATTGTCACTGGCGCCCGCTAACTCCTTCCAACACTTGCTCAAAAAACCTATTCAGGGCAACTATTCCCCTGCTTTTCACAACTGGAAGAGATCAGGGTTTTAGTTAAGAATTCAAGCATAAACGTTTAACAGCGAGGAGCGAGGCAATGTGGTTTACCCGAAAAAGTGTCGAGATGCCCAACGCAGAGGAGGCGCTTCCCGGCCGCAAGGAGACAATGCCGATAACCGGCAGCCACTACGTCAACGGCAACCCGCTGCGGCCACCATTCCCCAAGCATATGGAACTGGCCATGTTTGGCCTGGGCTGCTTCTGGGGGGCGGAGCGCCGCTTCTGGGAAGCGGATGGGGTATTCAGCACCGCGGTAGGATATGCCGGTGGCTTTACCCCCAATCCAACTTACGAAGAGGTCTGCACCGGCATGACCGGGCACAATGAAGTGGTAAGGGTCGTGTTCGATCCAGATGTTATAAGCTACCAGTGGTTGCTGAAAATTTTCTGGGAGTCACACGACCCCACGCAAGGCATGCGCCAGGGCAACGATCTGGGCACCCAGTACCGCTCCGGCATCTACACGGTCGGCGAACAGCAACGGCAGCTGGCGGAAGCATCGAAACTAAGCTACCAGGCAGCTCTCGCCGCACGCGGAAAGGGGGCGATCACCACCGAGATTGTTGCAGCACCGGAATTCTACTATGCGGAGCTTTACCATCAGCAGTATCTGGCCAAGAACCCTGGGGGTTATTGCGGTCTTGGCGGCACCGGAGTTGTCTGCCCCGGATAGATCGTCTCTTAACTCGCTATCGTCAACGGCTGATACCCCGCCTTAAGTGCACCGCTGGCGTGCAGATAGGCCAGCAGCTGATTGACCGCCTCAGCGACACTCAGCCGGCCGGCATCGATTCTGACTTCAGGATTGCGTGGCGCTTCATAGGGGCTGTCGATGCCGGTGAAGCATTTTATCTCACCCCGATCGGCTTTGGCGTAGAGCTGTTTGGGGTCGCGCTCGCGGCAGACAGCCAGCGTCGCATCGACGAACACCTCCACAAACTGCCCCTCCGGCAGTATATCGCGGACGATTTTTCGGTCTTGCTCAAAAGGGGAGATAAACGCTGCCAGCGTAATCAATCCGGCATCTGTCATCAATTTGGCGACTTCACCCACACGGCGGATATTTTCGCTGCGGTCAGCATCGCCGAAGCCCAGGTCACCGCACAGACCATGCCGCACATTGTCCCCGTCGAGCAGATAGGTGTGGTAGCCCTGCTGGGTCAGAATCTGCTCCAACGCGCCTGCGATGGTAGATTTACCCGATGCACTCAGCCCGGTAAACCAGATCACCAGCGGTGCCTGGGACTTTTGCGCTGCCCGGTCCCGGCTATTCACCGGGTGGGAGTGCCATACAATATTGCCGCTCATTGATAACGCTCCAAAAATCTTTTAAAAGAACATTAGTGGTGTGAGTACCCACTATTCGTGCAGACCGCACTCCCGTTTCAGCCCGAAGAAACGGGTCTCCTGCTCGCTCATACCCGGCGTGAGCGGACGCGTGGTATGTACGTCCCCCACCGATACGTAACCTTTTTCCCACAGCGGGTGGTAGGGCAAGTCGTGCTGTTTCAAATAGCGATGCACGTCGCGGTTGCTCCAGTCGATCACCGGATGCAGTTTGAAGCGCCCGTGCTGAATGCGCAGTACCGGCAACGCGGCCCGGCTCTCCGCCTGCTGGCGCCGCAGACCGGCGAACCAGGTTCCCGTCTCCAGCTCGCTGAGAGCGCGCTGCATCGGCTCCACCTTATTGATGCGGTTATAGCGCTCGATCCCCTCCAGCCCCTGCTCCCAGAGACGGCCGTAGCGCGCCTCCTGCCAGGCCGCGGACTCTCTCGGCCGGTAAACATGCAGGTTGAGCGAGAGCCGCCCGTGCAGCTGGTCGATGAAGCCATAAGTTTCCGGAAACAGGTAGCCGGTGTCGATCATCACCACGGGAATTTCAGGCGCCTCACTGGTCATCAGGTGCAGCATCAAGGCAGCCTGAATACCGAAACTGGAAGTGAGCACCGGCCGTCCCGGCAAGTTCTGCAGCGCCCAATGGATGCGCTCCTGTGCGGTCAGCGCGTTCAAACGCTTGTTGGCGCTGGCCAATGCCGACTCATCGCCGCGCAGCAATGACTCGATAAAAGCTGTGTCAGTCATGGAAGTCCTCCGCCGGGTTGACAACCGCCGGCACCAGGCCGGCGCGTATCGTAAAATCCCCGAAGCACTCCCGATCAAGGCGCTCTTCGGCGTAGCGCTTAAACAATCTCTCCAGTTCCGCAACTATCTCCGCCTCCTTGAGGTTCGCGCGGTAAAGCCGGTTCAGGCGCAGCCCCCTGCCGTCGCCCCCCAGCATCAGGTTGTAACTGCCGGGCCCTTTTCCGACCAGACCCACCTCGGCCACGAACGGGCGGGCGCAGCCATTGGGGCAACCGGTCATGCGAATCACGGTGCCCATTTCATCCAACCCGTAGGCACCGGCCAGCTGCTCGATCCTGGTCATGAATTCGGGAAAACAGCGCTCCGCTTCCGTCATCGCCTGCGGACAGGTAGGCAGTGCGACGCAGGCGATGCTATTGAGACGGATGCTGCTTCGTTGCTGCATCAGCCCGTGCCGGCGGGCAATCTCCTCAATCTGGTTTTTCAGCTGATTAGGCACTCCTGCGACGATCAGATTCTGGCTTGGGGTGATGCGAAAATCGCCCCGGTGCAGCGCGGCAATTTTCCGCAGGCCGGTCATCAACGGAGCGTCGGGCAGGTCGGCTATCCGGCCGTTTTCGATATAGAGCGTGAGGTGCCAATTGCCATCGCTGCCTTCGCTCCAGCCGTATCTGTCGCCCTGATGCTCGAAGCTGACCGGGCGCGGCGGTGTAAAACTGACACTGGCGCGCCGCTCGACTTCACGGCGGAAACGCTTCGTTCCCATACTCTCGACCGTGTATTTGAGCCGGGCGTGACGGCGGCTGAAGCGGTTGCCGTGGTCGCGCTGGACCGCCACCACCGCCTGCGCCACCGCAATAATCTGTCGGGGTTCGACAAAACCCAGTTCGTCGGCCAGGCGGGGAAAAGTGCTGGTATCGCCGTGCGTAGTGCCCATGCCGCCGCCGGCCAGCACGTTGAATCCGAGCAGCTTGCCTTGCTCGGCGATCGCGACGAAGCCGAGATCGTTGGTGTAGACATCCACATCGTTGCTGGGTGGAATCGCCACCGCTGTCTTGAATTTGCGCGGCAGATAGGTGTCGCCGTAAAGCGGTTCGCTGTCGCCCCCTTCGATCCGTTCGCCGTCGAGCCAGATCTCGTGGTAAGCGTTGCTCTGCGGCAGCAGCGCCTCGCTGATCCTTCTCGCCCACCGGTAGACCTCGGCATGCAGCTGCGACTGCAGCGGATTGGGGTTGCAGAGCACGTTCCGGTTGACATCGCCGCAGCCGCCGATAGAGTCGATCATCGCCTTGTTGATCTGCTGAATCAGCGGCTTCAGATTACGCTTGAGAATCCCGTGGTACTGGAAGGTCTGGCGCGTGGTCAAACGTATGCTGCCGTTGCCTAGGCGCTGCGCTACCGCATCGATCGTCTGCCACTGACTCGGTGTGCAGACGCCGCCGGGCAGCCGCGCACGCAGCATGAAGCTGTAGTATGGCTCCAAAAATTGCTCCTGCCGCTGCTGACGCAGATCCCGGTCATCCTGTTGGTAGAAGCCGTGAAACTTGCAGAGCTGAGCGTCCGCCGGGGCAAGAGCGCCGGTCAACTCATCGGCCATACTCTTGCGCAAGGTGCCGCGCAGGAAATTGCTGCTTCCTTTGATGATTTCATTTTCGTGCACTTTCGCGTCCATCAGTAGACATCCCTCAAGTAGCGCCCTACTGCACGCAGATTGTCGACATATTCCGCAGCAGCCTCCGGCTCGAGTGCGCCCTGGGACTGTGCCACCAGCGCCAGCGCATCGCGCACGCCGGCCTCCATCGCCCTACCGCCGCAGACATATACCCTGGCGCCCTCCTGCAGCCAGCGATAAAGCTCCTTACCCTGGTCGAGCATCCGGTCCTGAACATAGGCCTGGGCGTCACCATCACGCGAGAAAGCCAGCGTTGCTCGCTGCAGCAGACCTGCCTTGCGCTGGGCCAGCCAATCCGTCTGATAGAGAAAATCGCGGTGAAAATGGCGATTACCGAAGATCAGCCAGTTTTTTCCGCTGTCGCCCTGCGCCGCCCGCTGCTGCAGAAAAGCCCGATAGGGTGCAACGCCGGTACCGGCGCCGATCATAATAATGGGGGTACTCCCATCCTCGGGCAGACGAAAACTGGGGTTCTCTGCCACATAGAGATCCAGCAGCGCGCCCTCTTCAATCCTTTCGCTCAGGAAGCCGGAGGCGCCCCCCAAATAGTCGCGGCCATGGGCCCGGTAACGCAGCACCGACACCGTCAGGTGGACCTCGTCAGCATATTCGGCCTGGCTGGAGGCGATCGAGTAGAGGCGCGGCTGCAGCGGCTGCAGCAGTTGCACCAGCGTATCGGCGTCGGGGCGGGCGGGATAGTCGGCCAGCAGATCCACAAACTGGCGCTTGGCGCAATACTCGCGCAGCGCCTCGCCGTCTGATGCAAGCTGCTGCAACGCATTGTCACTGGTAACCTCAGCCCAGCGGGCGGCCACTGAAGGGTGCAGTTGGGTCAATTCGCATTGCGTACCGAGTGCATCCGCCAGCGAAAGCCGGCTTTTTTCCAGCGTGACCTGAAGATCAGCGTTGAGACCGGTGCTGTGCAGAATATTGTCAACCAACGCCGGATCGTTGCGAAACAGCACGCCAAGTGCGTCGCCGGGCGTGTAACTGATCGCCGACGGGTCGATTGCAAATGCGATATGGCGCACCTCCGCGACCGCACTTAAGCTGGTAATCCGGCGGTTTTCCAGCAGGGTGGCCGAAAACGGGTTGTTGCGGTCGTGGCGTCTGCTGCGGCGCGCATGGCTCAAAGCCACCACTTTATTCGGATTCGACGGAACCAGTTCATCTGCTCTGTTCAGCACGGTGGGAATCCAGTTTTCGCTTTTGGCCTGAAAATTCAGATCGGCATCCACCCGCTCCAGTATGCGGCTGGCACCCAGCGCCTCGAGCCGCGCATCGAAATCGCGGGCGGTTTTGCAGAAGTGTTGGTAGCTGGAGTCGCCCAGACCGAACACTGCGTACCTGAGCCCGCGCAGCTGCGGCGCCCGCTTGCCGTGCAGAAACCGGTAGAGGGCCTGGGCACTCTCCGGCGGCTCCCCTTCGCCGTGAGTACTCACTACCAGTAATAACAGCTTCTCCTTAACTAGATCCCTGGGTTTATACTGATCGACCGATAGCAGCCGGGTGCTAAGACCTCTGGCTTCGCTTGTTTCCGCCAACGCTTCTGCCACGGAGCGGGAGTTGCCGGTCTGCGAGGCGTACAGGATGGTGACGCCGGCTTCGGGTTGCGGCTGTTCAACGGGAACCTGGCGGCGGCTGATACCCACCAGATAGCCGCTGGCCCAGCTCAGCTGCTGCTCGCTCAGACCCTGAATCGCCTGATTCAGCCGACTCAACTGCATAGCGCTCAGCAGGCCTGGCTGTTGTTCATCTGCGGTCTGTTGTGCCAGTGTCGAGTGCATGACGCTCTCCCCGTCGTTAATACCAATAATCTGTTGATCGCTAGTTTGGGAACTTACGCAAATCTTGTAAAATGATAAATAATGAATATTAATCAAATTCTGTGATATGGAACTGAGGCAGCTTCGCTCGTTATATGTACTCGCCGAATCGGGTTTCAGCGTGACCGAGGCGGCGGTACGGCTCCATCTGGTACAGTCAGCGGTTTCCCAGCACCTCTCCAGACTGGAGCAAGAGCTTGGAACAGAGCTGTTTCTGCGTCAGGGAAAGCGCCTGGCTGGACTGACCGAAACCGGGGAGCAGGTGTTGCAGTACGCACGCCGGATACTCAACGATACCGAGAACATCCTGGCGGTGGGGCGTGACCGTGAGGAGGTGGCCAGCGGGGAGCTGCGTATCGGCACCACCCATACCCAGGCGCGCTATGTACTGCCACCGGTGATCCGGGTGTTCCGGGAGATCTATCCGCTGGTGAACCTGCAGATCCATCAGGGCACGCCGCAGCAGCTGGTGGAGATGGCGGACAACGGCAGTGTGGATTTCTCCATCTGCACCGAGGCGCTGGGTGAGCATCCCAATCTGACCGCACTGCACTGTTACCGCTGGAACCGCAGTTTGATTGCGCCAAAAGGGCACCCGGTTCTGGAGCGGCGCCCACTGGCGTTGGACACGCTGTGCGAATATCCCCTGATCACCTACGTCTTCGGATTCACCGGCGCCAACCACTTTCGCACCAGCTTTGCGCGCCTGGGGCTCAAACCCAGGGTTGTACTGAGTGCCGCCGACACCGATGTGATCAAGACTTACGTGCGGGAGGGTTTCGGCATCGGCATCATTGCGAGTCTCGCCTACTCAGCCACCAGCGACAGCGATCTGCAGATCCGCGACTTGAGCCGCCTGTTTCCCTGGGAGGTAACCCGCATCGCCTACAACAGAGACAAATATCTGCGCCGGTATGAACAGCGCTTCATTGAACTGATGCAGCACATGGTGGCGGACGATGGTGTATTCTTGCCCGAGGTACCAGGGTTGAGGCGTGGATAGTTCGGGTTTATTGCAAAAATCAGCACGACTGGGCGGGGTCCCAATCGATGCGACTAACCGAAGAAATAAAGATAAGTATATGAACTTGAGTCGAGGCGACTACGCGTATGAGATGGTGGACCGCCAGAAAGGGAAACGTTTTTATCAACTACCGTCGGGAAGACAGTGCGGCCTGGGCCGGCCGGATTCATGACCGGCTGGTACGCAGTTTGCCGACCAGGCGGATATTCATCGACGTCGACAACATCCCCGAGGGAGAACCCTTTGCCGAACTCCTCGATCAGAAGGTTGCACAATGCGATGTCTTCCTGGCGGTCATCGGTCCCAACTGGCTCGATGTACATGATCAGAGCGGGAATCGGCGCATCAACAACAGTGCAGACTTCGTCAGGATCGAAATTGCCTCCGCGCTGAAGCGAAAAAACATACTTGTGATACCTGTCGTTGTCGGCGGCGCCAAGATGCCAAGCGCAAACGAGCTGCCCGACGATATCCGCGAGCTGTCTGGACGAAACGCGCTTGAGATCCAGAGCAATAGATTTCATCGGGATGCCGACCGCCTGCTCAAACGTGTCCGGTCGGCACTTCCGTTCTATGTGCGCCGCCGCCGGGCGATCCGCTACGCACTGACATCACTGACACTATTCTCAGTTGCCGCGGCATTCTATACGGCGGTATTTACCAGCAAGCTGGAAACAGCTTTCGGCCTGGAAAGATTCATCAGGCCATCAGCCATAGAGTGGGAGACGCTAACCTACCAGGACAAGACCAATCCGGCGTATTTACGTGACTTCATCGATCGGCAAACTGCAACACCGGAGGGGCGGGAAGCAGCTTATTGGCTCAACTTCATAAGTGAGCGAGCGTGGAGCAAAATCGAGGATACGGCAGATACCAACAAGATTGCCGATTTTCTGGCGACATTCCGCAACAGTGATCAGGCAAAGTTGGCTATTAGCCGGCAGGAGCAGCTACACGCCACTGCAGAAGGGAGGAATGGACAGACCGATTTAAGCCCATTGGCTCGATTTCGCGACTGTGCGGAGTGTCCGGAAATGATCGTCATTCCGCCAGGGCAATTTACGATGGGATCGCTCGATAGTGAAAAATTTCAGCTGCAGGACGACGATGAGAGCCCGCGACAGCCGATAACCATAGCCAAACGCTTCGCGGTCGGCCGGTTCGAGGTCACACTGGGTGAATTCAAGGTGTTTGTGAATCAAACCGGCCGCTCCATGGGGGATGAATGCATTGGCATTTTCGACCCGGTGCAGCGGCCGGGGTCCTGGGGAGAGATTCCGCAGCGCAACTTCATCAATGCCGGTTTCGTGCAGGGAGACGACCATCCCGCGGTGTGCGTGAGCTGGGATGATGCAACGGCCTACGCACGCTGGTTAAGCAAAAGAACCGGTGCAGAGTACCGCTTGCCGACAGAGGCAGAATGGGAGTATGCGGCCCGCGCGGGAAGCCAGGAGAGCTACTCCTTCGGCGATGATGAAAGCCTGCTCTGCCAATTTGGGAACGGCGCCGACCGGAGTCTTAATGCCGCCTGGGACGCCAATCGCTGGTGTGCTGACGGGAAGCCGTTTGGCAGTGCAGCCGTTGGCTCTTACAAACCCAATCTATTCGGCCTGCGCGACAGCCACGGGAATGTGCATGAATGGGTCGCCGACTGCTATCACAACAGCTACGCTGACATGCCTGACGAAACGAAAAAAGCGGGGGCGGCGTGGCTCAGCCCAAGTTGTATTGCGCGGGTGATCCGCGGGGGCTGCTGGGCTTATCCTGCAGTCGGTCTGCGTTCGGCGAGTCGAGAACCCTGGGAGCAGTTCAAGCGCAGCTACTGTGTCGGCTTCCGCATCGCCAGGACCCTGGAGGAACGCTAGCGTTTGTCAGCGCACTGGTGGTGCCGAACCTAACAGGGGGTGGCAAACACCGGTGGGCAATCTACGGCAAATGTTGTTAATCGACAGCACCGATTATCGCCGACAAAGCCGCCGCCAACACTTCTCTCTGCACGTCTCTGTAAGGCAGTTGTCACACACTTTACAATTCTCTGCCTGCGAACCCGAGTCCGGGAGCACACCGAAGGGCGAGCCTGACAGCGGCGAGCGATCCTGTGCCGCAGGAACGCTGGTTATATAGCCCTGTGTGATGCCGCCGGCACCCCCACCGGCAGGCGCGCCTCCTCCAGAGGGTGCACCCCCTCCGATAGGTGCGCCACCTCCGGGAGATGCACCGCCCGGGTTCATTCCGCCGCTGGTCATCTGGGCAGCTTCCGACGCGCCGGAAGCCAGGATGAAGACAATGGAAACGGAAAACATCAATTGCCTGAACAAGAAGCGCATCGTATTACCTCCAGCTTTGATCGACCGATCGCGCAGCGGTGTAAGCGACAAAAAACCCCACGGGCGCCAGCTTCTGCTCGCGGACGAACAGCCGCAACAATCTGACTTTGCGAACAAAAGTATAGTTTAGAATTTTACTCCCACGAACAGTCGCCCGCTGACCGAGTCGGTCTCTTTCCGGCCCAGCTCTGTCGATACCTCGATTCCCGCCGTGAATTGCTCTCCCGCGAAGGTAAGAAAACCGGTGAGATCGGCTGCGGTCTCATCCGTGTAGTCGCGAAAAAGCACGAAATCATGCACGACGTAGGGCCGCAGGCCTGCGGTCGCTACCAGCTCCCCCAGCAGGGTCTGATAGCCAACCTCGCCACCCAAACGCCCACGGACAAGCAGATTCTCTTCCCTGTCGACCAAATTGCCCAAGGAGTCCACGGTTGCGTCGGAGACACTCTTAAAGCGGATATACTGCGCACCCGGGGCAAGATACCAACCCTCGCCGATATCCAGCAAGGTAGAGACGTTCACCCCGATGGTTCTTGTATGGAAATCGCGCTCCCAAGATGCCGTCACTCCCTCCCCTTGGCGAAACTCGTCCGTCTCACCCTGCCCATACCCGATAAATCCACCGATATACACAGATCCGAAATGACGCCCAGCGCTGGCAAGGAAGGCGTTGCTGCGCGATTTCGTTGTACCGCCGAGTACGCGTCCACCCGCGTCCGGACCCGAAGTGAGTATATGCTCATCCAGCTCCTTTCTGGACCAGTTGTGGCTCGCTGACAGCCCTAACTGAAAACCGCCCAAACGCGTCTCTCCGGACAGGGTCTCCTGATGCCATCGAGTTGTGCCGAGAAAGCCGTTTCTGTCGTCTTTCAACCGGCCATAGGAGCCGGAAAGACCGAGAGCAGCTGGAATTGGTTGGGCGCCTTCCACCTGCCCGCTCACAGTCGCAGCGGATTGCGCAAACACAACCGGCACAGGACTCATCATCAATGCTGCGATTAAGCACGATGAGAATAGACATTCAAGGCGCCGATGACGCCTTGTCCCCACAAAAAATTCACGGCGTCCGGCGTTGTTGAGCATAGCGATTCTCCCGGTATGTTTGACTTCCGAGGTGGCGTCCCAGCGCGAGGCAGTGACGCTAAAATACTGGTGTACCAACCATAGCACCCGCTCGACCTGCTACCTGATCGGCAGGCCGGAACGGCTAACAAAGCATAGTCTCTATCTTTTCCCAAGTTAACAGAACTTTTTTAACAACAGCAACTTCTGTTGTTAAAACGCGTCATTTTGGTCTGTGCGGTGGTGGGGGAGTGCGGTCGATTGCGAGCTTCGTCACAATCGGAAACAATAATCTAAATGGGAATTTGTAAATCGATCACGTCTGATGTGATATCTGCCGAGTGCAATACTGAAACCTAAAGTAAGCGCATATTCCGATTGCTTTAATAGCTGGAGCAGGCGCAAAACTCAGGTTCTATCCCTTACATTCGGAGACAGTTTAACTATGCTGACAGTTCGATATCCGCTCTTGCTGCTGTGCCTTGTGCCCCTGCTGTTGAATGCCACTGGTTGCGCCACGGCGGTGGTGGCCGGCGCAGCAGCCGCCGGAGGGTATATCGCACATGAAAAGGGCTACCGCGTACGTAACCCAATCACAAGCAGCTCCGAACAACGAAAATCGAGTGAAAAATAAAATCACGGCCGGGAGCGACAGACCTGGGAAAAGTGGAACAACACAGGCGATAGCGCAAAGTTGACCTGACAACCTTACGCTTGGAAAATCTAATGGTGGAAAATCGATCCAATCTGCAATCGTCTTTTAACCTCTTAATCGTTATGGGGACCCTTTTAGGTCTGGTGCTGGCCGTTATTGGTGCACTATTATTGTCACATGTCATATTTTTGACGTGGCAGTTGTATGACAATCCCGATTCAATCATGAGTTTTGCGCAGTCACTCAAGCTGGCCAAATCTGGGGTAGTGGAAATGGACCTGAACGGGCTTGACCCATTGCGATTGATCGCCTGGCCGTTGGTAATTCTGGTTCTGCTGTTACAAGGAAAAATCGGTATGTGGGCCATTGAGGCCGGTGCACGCCTGCTCGGTGCCGCCCGCAACAAATGATCAGTCACTAACGCCATTACAAACGTCAGATTCGATTGTCAGAATTGTTTACAGAGCCTCAGGCATCATGTGTCCGTTATTCAGATAACTTATTGTTAATTAAACAGATAAACTCTTTGGCATTTAAAATGCACTAAAGTTCTCAAGGGCGTGGACAGGCCAGTATCGGGCCAGTTAAAAATTAAACATAAGAGCCACTAACCCTTGGCGAAAATCCCAATCTGAGTGTTTGGGGTTTTCTTTGCCTGGAAACAGGCATTAGTTTCCTAGTGAATAGCGACTGCTGAATTTTTTCCCTCTTTCCAGTGTCAGGTTGATTTACAGAAAGTCCTGTTGTTCCTGCACAGTTTCTGCTAACCGATTGACCTACCTCATTAACTATAATTTAGGTATGGTAATTGCTTGCCGATAGACAGGTATCGTAGATTCTGAAACGGAGTAAAACGCATGTATACGGCAATCAATTGGTTCGCGGCTCTCTGTGCTGCCTTGATCAATGCGGCATGGTGTTTCCTGGTAGCGTAGAAAAACCGCTCACACCCACTTCAAACATCACCGGTAAAACTGGATAGCACAGCAAAGTCAGACTAACCGTTGTTACTGACCAATCACTGGTTCTAATTCAGATCAAATAAAAAGCCCGCTCTGAACGGCATACATGTAACAAGCCGTGCCGGCAAATATGCTCAACAGCGCTTGGCGCCACAGCAGGTGCACTGCTAGCGTAAGCAATGCCGCAAGCAGTTCGGGCCCGCCATAGGGATATCTGCTGAACTCTACCGAACCCAGACTATAGATGACCAGAATGGTCATGATGGCCGGCGGTGTAAATCTGCCCAGAAACAGCAGCAGCGGATGATCCGCGCGCTTGTGCAGCAGCATGAAAGGGGTTGCCCGGGTAAAAAAAGTGGCCGCCGTCATGACCAGAATGACCAGTAGCAGGTAGGTATGATCGTTCATAACCGCGCTCCCGACAGTTGGCAGCGCACTATCAAAACCACAACGGAAAGCGCAATCGACAGCAGCAGCATCTGCTCCTTGAACAGCACCAGCGCGCCGACACCGCAGCACGCTGCCAACAGAAAAGGAAAGGGCTCGCGTACCTTGTGCCACTGCTCGATCAGCAGTACCAGAAACAGCGCTGTGAGCGCAAAATCCATACCCCGGGTGTCGAAGTCGATCATGCGGCCGAGCAGTGCCCCCAACGTACAGCCGACCACCCAGTAACTCTGGTTGAGGGCAGTAATCGCCGTGTAGTAGTCGCTCTCCCGGTCGGAGGAGGGGGCTGGCGTGCCGGTAATCAGTGAGTAGGTCTCGTCGGTAAGGCCAAATATCAGGTAGAGTTTCTGCACTCCGCGGCAGCTGTAGCGCGACATGAGCGATAGGCCGAAGAAGATATGCCGGGAGTTGAGCGCCAACGTTGAAACCGCAACCTCCACTAACCCGGCCTGTGCCGAGAGCAGGCCTATGGCCATGAACTGCGCGGCACCGGCGTAGACGAAGAGACCCATCAATGTGGCGAAATACCAGGGATAACCCAGATCTTGGAACAGCATGCCGAATGCCATGCCCAGCGGTATATATCCGAACATCACCGGTAGCGATGCCCGCAGGGCAGGACCGAAAACAGACATCGCGTTTACCGGTTACCGATTGGTCCAGTTCGCGGCGCCGGATGCCATTAAGGGTTCAGCTCGATCATGGCATTGATATGCACTTCAACCCGCCGGCTGCCTGCCTCCAGCGTGGGGGGAGCGGCATCTTCGCTCATGGCCATTGCCATGCGCTGCAACTGCCTCGGCTGCGGCAGATGGCCCGGTGTGTTGATATCCATCTGTACCAATCGATAGCCTTTGCGTCCAATCGCAGAAGAGACGCTTTGGGCGCGCGCGCTGAATGCGGCAATTGCCTCTCCAATCAGTTCGTCTTCGATTACCTTCAGTCGCGCGGGAGAGATGGTGTAGGAGATGCTGTCGACCGCAAGGGATGACTGCAGCTCGCCGATCAACTCGCCCAACGCTGCACCGTCGGCGCTCTCCAACCGGATCGACTGGCGCACCCGCCAGCCGCTCAGTGTCTGCTTGCGGTAAACAGGTGCAGTGCTGTATTCGAGCGTCTGCACTTGAATCCGGGGGTCGAGTTTCGTCTTCTCGACGGCACGGCCGACGGCACGGTTGACGTCGTCAGAGAGTCGGCTGGGATTGTTTCCCTCAGCTTGCGCATACATGACACTTACCAGCAGGTCGTTCTCCACATCGCGGCCGGCACTGACGGTGAGATTGATACGGTCGTAAGTCAACGGCTGGTCTGCCAGGATGCCGCAGGAAAAAACGGTCAGCAATGCAAACAGATGGCTTCTATTGATTATCATCAGGCTGAGCTCCCCGGTTCGTGTGGTGTGCCTCAGGTCAGGCAGTGTCGAAGCGTTCGAAAATAGTGCTGAACTGCCCCCGCCCCTGGGTCATGCTGCGCAGTTGGGTGGTATATCCCAGCAGTTCTGCCAATGCCACTTCGCAGCTGATGGTTGCGTCATCCCTGCTATGCCTGGTGTCCCGGATAATGGCCTGACGCGACTGCAAGTCGCCCAGGACGGCACCAAGATTGACTTCCGGCACAACGATCTCCGCTGCCATGATGGGCTGCAACAGCGCGGGCGAGGCGCCCTGCAACGCTTTCGCCAACGCACGCGAAACCGCGGCGCTCAGTGCGGTGGGTGTGGAGGCGCTGCCAAACAGCTCGATCTCATCGATCTCCACCTGCAGATCCTCCAGCGGCGCCCCTTCCAGGGGACCGCCGCCGAGAGCGAACGCAAGCCCCTGCGCCAGAGCCTCGCGCTGCGCCGGATTCAGGCTGGTGCCCTCCGGCAGCAAGCGGGGTTCGATGCGCGTAATCATGCCGCCGCCCCGTGCGCGCGGGGATACCGTCAATACCACCCTGGCTTTTAACACGTCCTCCTTGGCACCCTGTTCAATAGGAGGCTGAAACAGATAGTCGATGCGGCTGTTCCGGGTGACCGTTTCGCGCAGCGCCACCGCCGGCTGTCCGGCTTTCACCTGCAGGCCGAACTCCCGTTCGAGCCGCTCGATGACGATCTGCAGGTGCAGTTCGCCCATGCCGCTGATGAGCCGTTGGCCGGTATCGCTATCCTCGCCGAAACGCAGCGTGGGATCCTCCTCCTGAAACTTCTCCATCACCTCGAGGAACTTGCCTTCCTGATCCGAGGAGGCGGGTTCGATGGCCAGGCTGAGCACCGGCTCCCTGGTATCGATGCGTTCCAGCAACAGCGGATGACCGGGGTCGCACAGGGTATCTCCGGTGGCAACATGCCGCAGTCCCGCCAGCAGCACGATCTCACCGGCGTGGGCCAGATCGAGACGGCTCTTTTTGGCCGCATCCACATCAAAGATCCGGGCCACGTTTTCGTTTGCGACCTGGCCATCGGGCCGCTTGTAACTGACTCTGTCTCCGGGCCGGAGAACGCCCCGGTAGAGTCGTGCGAAAACATGCCGCCGCCCTTCCCACATCTGCACTTTGAAGGCCAGCGCCACCAGCGGACCGGCATCGTCCATCGCAATATGCTCCGCACTGCCGTCGGCGTGAAAAGCTTTGGCGTCGGGCCGGTCGAGCGGGGAGGGGAGCAGTTTCACCACCGCGTCGATTAGCGGTTGCACCCCCAGGTTGCGCAGTGCTGAACCGCCAAAACAGGGGTGAAGCTCCCCTTTCAGGGTGGCGCTGCGCAGCGCATTCCACAACGCTTCGCGCTCCGGCTCCTCTCCCGCCAGCACCAGGTCGGCCAGCTGTTCATCGGTCTCTGCGATAGCCAGCAGCAGCGTTTCACGCAGCCTGGAAAATCCGCCCCAGGTGGCATCGTCGCAAGCGACGCTGGTCACCACCTCGCCGTGCTCGCCGCTGAAACTAATCAGCGTCCGGTCAACCAGATTGACTACCGCGTTGCGTTCCGGAAGCGGCAGCGTCACAGCCACCGGCCTGCCGCCCAGACGCCTGTGGATACTCTCCAGCGCCTGCTCGAAGTCGGCACCCGGGCGATCCATTTTATTGACGAAGAAAAGGCAGGGAAGGTTGAACTTCTTGCGTTGCCGCCAAACGGTTTCAGTCTGCGGTTCCACCCCGCGCACGCCATCGAGCACCAGCACGCAGCCGTCCAGCACACGCATGCTGCGCTCCACCTCGATGGTGAAGTCGACATGTCCGGGGGTATCCACCAGCTGGATCAGATGATTCTGCCATTGGGCTTTGGTTACCGCAGAGGTAATGGTGATGCCGTGACTCTGCTCCTCAGCCATGTAGTCCATATGGGCAGCGCCGTCATGCACTTCACCGATCTTGTAGAGGGCGCCGGTATAGAACAGAATGCGCTCGGTCAAAGTCGTCTTGCCGGCATCGATATGTGCAGCAATGCCGATGTTGCGTACTCTCCGAAGGTCGTTCTTTTTTGTCATTCTGGGAGCGGGCTCTGATGCAGCGTTTCACCTTGCTTGTTGACCACGCATACGTCGACCGGAAAACCTTGCCGCAGACTTGCGGTGACTACGCTGAAATCCTCGTATAGCTCAAGGCAGCGCTTCTTCCGCAGTGCCTGCTCAAGCGCTCCGTTTACTTCCAGCGTTATAGCAATACGTTGGATGCGTGTGCGCCCCTGCTCGTTGCGGTGCAGGTGGCAGGTCGCCCGAGTGCGTAGACTGCCCGGGGGCGGCTCGTTCTTCCCGATGCAATAGAGCAGGCTGGCGCTGAGGCAATTTGCCGCTGCAGCGGCCAACAGGCGCGAAGCGTTCGGCCCGCTGCCGCCGCTGCTGGAGAGCGGCTTACCCACCAGTATCTCTTCCATGTTCTCCTGGTCAAATCTAACCCTGAATTCGAGGCCTTCAAGGTGTTTCAGTTCGATCGTGAATTGATTATCTTCTGCCATGGTCTCCGCCATTTACCCGAATTTTCCGCTGCATTATAGGTCCAGGCGTCATGCTGTGCGCTAACTTCCTGCAATCATCATCGGCCCCAACAACCAGGAACCGGTACGCATGTTGCCGCGCCGGTCCACATCGGTTGCCACCGCCTGCAGCCCGGCAAACATCTGTTTCATATTGCCGGCGATGGTGATCTCCTCCACCGGATACAGGATTTCGCCGTTCTCCACCCAGAAACCCGCCGCACCCCGGGAGTAGTCGCCGGTCACCATGTTCAGCCCGCTGCCCATCAGTTCGGTTACCAGCAGACCGGTGCCCAGCTGCCGCAACAGTTCTGCCAGGTCCATGCTGCCGGAATCGATGGAGAGGTTTCGCACACCGCCGGCGTTGCCGGTCGACTCCAGGTTCAGCTTACGGGCCGAGTAGCTGCTCAGCAGATAGCTTTTCAGTATCCCGTCGCGGACCAGATCCTTGGGGGCTGTGGCAACACCCTCACTGTCGAAGGGCGCACTGGCGGGTCCGCGCGGGAGCAACGGGTTTTCGTGAATATGCACAAAATCCGGAAAAATCTGTTGCTCCAACTGATCGAGCAGAAAGGATGAACGGCGATAGAGTGAGGAACCGCTGATCGCGCCGGTCAGGCTGCGCAACAGGCTGACCGCCATCTCCGCCTGGAAAATAACCGGCGCCTCGCAGGTCTTGATCTGGCGTGCGCCAAGCCGGGCCAGCGTGCGCTCGCCGGCCCGCCGCCCCACCGCCTGCGCCGACTCCAGTTCCGCGGGGCTGCGTGCCGAGGTATACCAGTAGTCACGCTGCATACTCGCCCCTTCGCCACCGATCACGGAGCAGCTCAGGCTGTGGCTGCTGCTCGGATAGCCGCCGATGAAGCCGTGGCTGTTGCCGTACACCTGCAGCCCGGTGTGGCTGGTAAGCGTCGCTCCCTCGGAGTTGGTGATACGCGGGTCCAGGTCACGCGCCGCGGCTTCGCACTCTTTACCCTGGGCGATGGCCTGCTCCACGCCGATGTCCCAAGGATGATACAGATCCAGATCGGGCTGCGTCTGCGCCATCCGCTCTGCATCGGCCAGGCCGGCGCAGCGGTCTTCGGTGGTGAATCTGGCGATGTTGCAGGCAGCGCGGACCGTATCCCGGATAGCTTCAGGTTTGAAGTCGGAGGTGCTCGCAGAACCTTTCCGGTGGCCGAAATAGACACTGACGGCCATGCCCTGGTCGCGCGTATGTTCGATGGTCTCCACCTCCCCGAGGCGTACGCTGACGGAGAGTCCGACATCGAAATTCACCCCTGCCTCGGCAGCACTGGCGCCCTGGTCTGCGGCCTCTCGGAGCATATCCTCTACCATTTGCTGCAATTGCGCCTGGCGATCTCTTATATCTTTCATCTGCTGTGACATCCTGCTATCAGTTGGTTCCGCCTACGGTAAGCTCATCCACTTTCAACGTGGGCTGCCCCACCCCGACCGGGACGCTTTGACCCTCCTTGCCGCAAGTGCCCACACCGGTATCCAGTGCCAGATCTTTGCCCACCATGCTGACCCGGGTGAGTACGTCCGGGCCGTTGCCGATCAGCGTAGCGCCCTTGACCGGAGCAGTGATTTTGCCGTTTTCGATGAGATAGGCTTCGCTCGCCGAAAAGACAAATTTTCCCGAGGTGATATCCACCTGGCCGCCCCCGAAGTTGACCGCATACAGCCCTTTTTCTACCGAAGCGATAATCTCGGCCGGGTCCTCTTTTCCGGGCAGCATATAGGTATTGGTCATGCGCGGCATCGGCAGGTGGGCGTACGATTCGCGCCGCCCGTTGCCGGTAGACGCTGTGCCCAGCAGATGCGCGTTGAGGCGGTCATGCATATATCCCTTCAGGATGCCGTTTTCGATCAGCACTGTGTTCTGTCCGGGAGTGCCCTCATCATCGATACTGAGCGAACCTCTTCTGCCGGGCAGCGTGCCATCGTCAACTACCGTGCACTGCTCGGTCGCGACCCGCTGTCCGATGCGTCCGCTGAAGGCGGAAGTCCCCTTGCGGTTGAAATCGCCTTCCAGTCCATGGCCGATCGCTTCGTGCAGCAGAATACCCGGCCAGCCCGGCCCGAGCACCACCGGCATAGTGCCCGCAGGTGCCGCAACTGCGTCCAGGTTGACCAGCGCCTGCCGTACCGCCTCCCGGGCGTAACCAAGGGCGCGCTCCTCGTCAAGAAAGAACTGGAACCCCTGCCGGGCGCCGCCGCCACTGAATCCCTGCTCCCGCTTGCCGTCATGCTCGACGATCACGTGAACGTTGCAGCGCACCAATGGACGCACGTCGCCGCTGAGGTGACCGTCGCTGCGCACAATCAGGACCACATCGTGTGCCGCCACCAGACTGGCGATCACTTGGGTAACCCTGGGATCCTGCCTACGCGCCTCTGCATCCAATTTGTGCAACAGTTCGACTTTCTCGGTTTCAGTCAACGTCGCCAAAGGATTTATCGGTTCGTAATAGTAGCGTTCCGGCATGACACCCCGTACCCGGACGCTGCCCCGGCCGCCGCTGCGGGCGATGGCACGGGCGGTCCGGCCTGCCTCCAGCAAACTGGGCAGTTCGATCTCGTCGGTGTAGGCGAATCCAGTCTTCTCCCCACTGATTGCGCGCACCCCCACACCTTGCTCGATGTTGTAGGCGCCCTCTTTGATAATGCCATCCTCCAACACCCAGGACTCGAGTCTGCTGTTCTGAAAGTAGATATCAGCGGCATCGATGCTGGCAGCGAGCAGCTGATCCATCACCTGGTCGAGATGGTGGTCCTGCAGATTAGCAGGTTGCAACAGCGCAGTACGGGCGATATCGATCATGTTGGACATAGTCTGTCTCTGTAGGCGGTTCGATTAATTAGGGATATCTGTTAGCAGAAAATTGCGGCGACAACGGCGCAATTCAACCTTTATCGCTGGCAGGTTTGGCTACTCAGTTTTGGTCACTCGCAGCCAATGCTTCAGGTGCAGCGAATCTTCCGGTGAGATATCGTTGGAAAGTTACGCCTGGTGGTGGTCAGGTAGTCCAGATCCAACGCGCAGCAGATAGCGCCGGTGACACGGGGCGACTGCGCCAGTATCGTTCCCCAGGGATCCACAATCATACTGTGGCCATGGGTTTCGCGGCCGCTGATATGGAATCCTCCCTGGGCCGCAGCTACCACGTAACTCAGGTTTTCGATCGCTCTGGCGCGCACCAGCGTCTCCCAGTGGGCTTTTCCGGTAATGGCTGTGAAAGCAGCCGGCAGGCAGGCAACCTCCATGCCCTTATCCAGCAGTTTACGGAAGATCTCCGGGAACCGCAGATCGTAGCAGACCGCAACGCCCAACTTGCCAAAAGGTGAATCGACCACCACCGTCTCACCGCCCGGTTCGATCACCTCGGACTCCGAGTAGCGCTCGTGCGCTTCCACTAAATTGACATCAAACAGGTGCATCTTGTCGTAACGCGCGACCCGCTCCCCCTGGTCGTTATAGATCAGACAGGCAGCACGCACCTTGCTGTTGCTTTGCGCTTCCAACGGAATGGTGCCCCCGACCAGCCAGATGCCATGACGCCTGGCAATTTGGCTGAGGTACTCCTGCAGCGGACCCTCGCCGTCGCTTTCGCGCAGCGAAAGTACATCTTTGTCGTGCTCGCCCATGAAGGCGAAGTTCTCCGGCAGAACCACCAGTCCCGCTCCACTCTCCACCGCTTCACTTATCAGATGGTCCGCTGTCAGCAGATTGGCGCTGACATTGGGTCCGCTGGCCATCTGGATGGCTGCGGCATATTTTCGTTTATCACTCATAATCCTGGTGGTTACCGTCACTGTTTCGTTATTCCGCTAAACGGAAGTTCAGCGGCAGAATAGCATATCGCGATGAAGCGCTGGAACTGTCAGCTTGGCACTACCATCATCGGCTGCCGTCTAGGGGTCACTCCCCAAAATGCCACCCTCTCTGTCCTCCTGATGAATTCGTGGGGTCGGTGTAAACTGCTTTTTCAATGCATCGAACAACCCTGTCGCACCCGTGTCAGGGAGATTGGCATCGTCCTGCTCAACCGACCCCGCAACTGCCGACTCTGTGGTAACCTTTGTGACCGGTTTTTCCGGTTTTACCGGTTCCGCGTCGACCGCCATCTTATCGGCGGACAACGGTGTCAGCACCGGATCGCTCCACGCGCCCTTGACTTGGTACTGCCGCTTCGACGCCTTGTCAAACTCTTTACCGATCAGGCCTTGGGCAAGCAGCATAGCGGCGCCGCCTACCGGCCCTCCGGCCAGCAATCCGGCTACCGGGAGTGCCGCGGAGAGGTGCGGCGTCACCGTAACCAGCTGGTCGAAATCTTCGCGCGCCAGCCCGGTCCGGCCGGAAATATCCACCTGGGCCGAAGGACCCTTGATTTGAAAATCGGTGGTATGCGCGTCGCCGTTTTTCAGCTCAAAGTTGCCTGCGACACTGTCGAATGCCAAACCTTTGTTCAACAGGTCGCTGAAATCGAGAGTCAGACGCCGCTGCAGTGCGGCGATATTCAACAATCCGAATACCCGGCCAATTCCGGGATCCACATTCAGAAACTGGCCTTTCTCAAGCTGCAGACCGACCCGCCCGTTGAGAATCTCGGTGCGAAAGCCGACCGGTGAGTCCGGCCAATCCACCTGGCACTCCAATTCTGCCGGCGCCCGGTCTATATAGTGTTGATAACCGAGGTCATCCAGCAATTTACCAAGGGACTCCGTGGCTAGTGTGAACTGCAAACGGGTGTGCTGACGCTCCGGCCCAGCCTGGGTCCAATCGCCGGAAGCAGTGAGTTGCAGCTGCTTGGCGTCCAACGAGAAGCGCTGCAGCTGCTGGCCTGCGGGTATACGCCGGGAGAGCAGCGCCAGCTGCCCGTAATCCTGATTGTTGACTTCAGTCCGTTCGACCTTCAGATCGAACGCGGGCAGCGTGGTTGGATCGATCACATTAGAACTCCCCCGTTGCGGCTTCTCCTGCTTGTCGGGTGCATAGTGCAGGCTGAGGCGCTGCAGCCGAACATTAACCGGGGTCTGCTGAATATCGTCGGGTAGCTCAATGTGACCTTCGGCCTGACGGCTGGCGAGTTGACCGCCGAGGCGCCCATTTTTGCGAACCAGCGAAAGGCTGACATGGTCCAGACCGAAATCACCCGCCGTCACCCTTTCCACGTCCAGTTCAAGCTTGTTCAACGGCGGTGAACGCTGCGGGCCTCTTTGCGACTGCAACAGACCGGACCAGGCAGTCAGGTCCAGAAGTTTGAGCTTACCGCCGATCTCAAACCCCTCATCTGCCGGCAGCCGGGCCGGTGCTCCGCCAAGCTGAAGGGCGCCCCGCTTAAATGTTTTATCTCTGCCGGCAGCAGTTTCCAGCGATAATGCAAGGTGCAGCAGCGGACCGTATTCAATATAGACCTTGCTGTCGCGGCTTTCCGGGAAATCCGCGCTGAGCGTAAATGCCCGCGCTTCATCGGCGCGTTTCCCGAATGGCGCCGGCAGTCCGATTTCCATTCCTGTCAGATCTGACGAGATCAAGATGGAGGGCGCCTCTTGACCGCTTGCTAAGCGGTGCGGAATATCCAGGTGCAGCGTCAACGCTGACTCCCCCTGCAGCGGCGTAAAATCCAGTTCCGGAAAACGCAGCGCCAACTGCCGGCTGGAGCTCTTCGTCCGTGCAGTTATCCGGGTAACCTTGGCCGGCTTGGAGAGACTCCCGATATCCAGTTCGATAGCGCTGCCCAGCGCCTTCGCCTTAAGTCCAACGGCGGTGATATCCCGGTGGCTAAAATTCAGGCTGCCAAAGATATCGGTAAGGGGGAGCTGCCATGCCTTGAGATGGAGACTGTTTTCGCTGAAGCCGAGTGTTCCGTCCAGATTAAACTGCTGATCCGGCCTGATAGGAATCGTCAGATCCAGCTGCGTAACCGCCTCACCCTCGGCATCCATTCCCTCGGTGAACAGCGCAAACTCCCCGGCCAAGGGCGATTCGCGCAGCAGCCGCAAGTTGTTGTACAGCGCGCCCTGCACGCTGCCTTGCAACTCGAACGGCGCAGCGCGGAAGTCTGCGATGCCCCCTTTGACCTGCTGCAGCCGGCTGTCGAATATCGCGCCCCGCGTGGCCTCAAATTCAAATCCGTTCTGCAGAAATCGAACCTCGGCAGCAACATCGGTCAACCTGGGCCAGCCGGGCGCATAATCGATGGTCATGTTGTCGGTGTGGAAGAAGACCTCGAACACGCCGTTGTGGGTCTTATGAAACGGAAAGTCGTGCAGCGGTCCGCGCACCAGCGCGCTGCCCGAAATCACTCTGCCATCGACGATGCCGCGGTCGAGCCAGGCAACAACGGCGTCCGGCATGATACCCACCGGATAGTAGCGGTGCGCATTGATGGCCAGGCCATCGGAAAAATCGGTCTGGAGATCCATGAATGCCGATTTCTCTTTCTGCCCGGGAAGATCAAGCAAGAGCCGGGTGTTGGTACGGATATCCTTGGTAACCGCCGCCAGATCGGGCGTCTGCAACCGCCAGCCACCGTCCTCTCCCCGGCGCCAGGATATCTGCCCCCGGAGCGATTTCAACTCAAGCGGATCCCGGAACAGACCGGGAAAATGCAGCACGGTGGCGTGGCTGTCGAGCAGCAGGCTGCCCGCATCCTGGCTCACCCAGAAATGTGCCTCCAGCTCCTGCACGCCGGGAACCCTCTTCCAAGGCTGAGTCGTCAACGATTCGAATCGCCCCTGCAGTGACCAGGCCGTCTGCCGCTCCACGTTGTCGAACCACTCAAACCTGAGTTCGTGCAACTCCCCCACCGGAGCGATTGTCTGCAATGCCTGCGCAATTTCCGGCTGTTGCGGGAGAAACATCCCGGCGACAGCGGCGACATCTTCGACCCGCATAAAGTCAGCCCCGGCCAACAGCTGCATTCCCCTATCCTCGCCGATGTGAGCCGAGAGTGAGAAGTCACTCCCGGGCCAGGCGGATCCGTTGCGTACGAATGCGAAATCTTTTACATCCAGTTTCCAGCCCCCTGGTTGCGGGGTCCAGAGAAAGCTACCCCCCAGACGGTCGACTTCGAGCTCCTGCGCAGCTGTGTCCCAGGTTGCCTCGCGCCTGAACAGTAGCCGAGTGATTTCACCCCGGCCTTGCGTGCGCTGAAAACGGCCATCGCTCCAGTCACTCCAGAGTTCCAGATCCAGGCTTCCCGCAGCCGGGGTATAGCCCTGCACAACGCCGGCCCGGAGCAGGCTGGCCAGCGCGATCTCCCGGCCTTTGAGGTAAACCACCGCACGCCAGCCCTCGGCACCGCCGGTATCCCGCCGGAGGTCCGCCTTCAGTTCGAGCTCTCCGCCGCCCGGAAAGGGCAGGTTGGCTTCGAGCTGATGACGCGACCCGGCATTGCGCAGCTGTGCGTTGACATTGCGGAACTGCTGCGGGGCAGTGCCGGCGAGTCGGTCATCAAAAGTAATTTCACTCTCTTCCAGCCGGATGCGAGAAGGGAGTGCAAACAACCCCGCACTGCTGCCGCTGCCGCCGCTGAAGGCATCCAGTCCGCCGATTGTGAAAGATCCGTCAGGGTTGCGCGTGGCCAGCAAGCTGACCCGGGAGAGAACCACCTGCCGGGTCTTAAGCGTAAGCTTGCGCAAGCTCTCCAGAACTGCCAGGTTGACCCGGATTTCCGCCAGTTTCAGTGTGTTGTGCGCAGCTCCGGGCACATCGATCTCCACCGAACTGAGCACCAGTTCCGGTCCCAGACCCTGCCAGCTGGCCGAAAGTCCGCCGATACGCACCGGGCGTTGCACCAGTTGGCTTGCCCACTGCTCGAGTTCCGCCCGGTAGTAGCCGACGGCGGGTGTCAGCAGACGCAAACTGCCGATCAGCATTGCACTCACAACGATCAGCACCAGCAGCAGCTGCAGTAACCTGGCTGCAAGTAACTTGGTGATAC
The DNA here is from genome assembly GCA_024235255.1 of Chromatiaceae bacterium. Lineage (GTDB taxonomy): Bacteria > Pseudomonadota > Gammaproteobacteria > Chromatiales > Chromatiaceae > HKST-UBA178. The sequence continues at coordinate 834,582 of JACKMT010000002.1, read as the reverse complement.
GAATCATCTCAGGACGGTTCAGGAACAGATGGGATCAGATGAGGACGATGTCATACTGTTCCTGGGTGTAGAGCAGCTCTGCCTGCAGACGAATGGTTTTTCCGATAAAGGCTTCCAACTCGGCCAGATTGGATGACTCCTCGTCCTGCAGATGGTCGATCGCCTCCTGGGAGGCGAGTACCAGCAGCGATTCGACGTCGAACTGTCTGGCTTCGCGCAGAATCTCGCGGAAAATCTCATAGCAGGTGGTCTCCGCGGTTTTCAGGGAGCCGCGCCCATTGCAGCAGGGGCAGGATTCGCACAGCACATGCTCCAGGGATTCACGGGTGCGCTTACGCGTCATCTCGACCAGCCCCAGTGCGGAAACCTCGGTGATCTGAGTCTTGGCGTGGTCGCGGGACAGGCATTTTTCCAACGCCCGGATGACCTGGCGTTTATGCTCATCATCAGTCATGTCAATGAAATCGATAATGATGATACCGCCAAGATTACGCAGCCGCAGCTGCCGTCCGATGGCCTGAGCAGCCTCCATGTTGGTCTTGTAGATAGTCTCCTCCAAATTGCGGTGGCCAACAAACGCGCCGGTATTGACATCGATGGTCGTCATCGCCTCGGTCTGGTCGATGACCAGATGCCCACCCGACTTGAGTTCCACCTTACGCTGCAGCGCTTTCTCTATCTCATCTTCGACATTATAGAGATCAAACAGCGGCCGGGCGCCGGCGTAATATTCGATCTGCACATTGAGATCCGGGATCAATTTGTCGGCGAACTGCTGCGCTTTCTCGCAGCTCGCCTGCGAATCTATCCAGATCTTTTCCACCTCGGGAGTCACCAGATCACGTAGCGCACGCAGCAGCAGGGGCAGATCTTCGTGGATCAGATCACCGGGGGTTGCGGATTTGTGGCGCTCCTCGATATCGCCCCAGAGCCGGGAAAGGAACAGCATATCCGATTTCAGCGTCGCCTCTCCGACACCCTCCGCGGCGGTTCTGGCGATGAAGCCGCCCCGGCATCCGGACTCTTTCAGAAAGGCGTCGATGGTGTTGCGCAGACGCGCCCGTTCCTCCGGATTCTCGATTTTCTGCGAGACACCTGCGCTTTGCAAAGAGGGCATGAATACCAGGTAGCGGGAAGGTACGGAGAGGCTGGTCGTCAACCTCGCCCCCTTGGATCCCAACGGGTCTTTTACCACCTGGACGATGATCTCGCCACCCTCACGCACCAGATGATTGATAGTGCAAGGTTGCCCCAGCTCATCTCTTGTTTTGCAACTGATATCGGAAGCGTGCAGAAAAGCAGCCCGATCCAGCCCGATTTCCACAAAGGCCGCCTGCATGCCAGGGAGTACGCGGCAGACTTTACCCTTGTAAATATTGCCCACGAGACCCCGTTTGGCAGTACGCTCGATAATGATCTCCTGCGCGATACCGTTCTCGATAACGGCAACGCGGGTTTCCGGCGGGCTGACATTGACCAGGATCTCTTCGCTCATCGGATTATTTTCTTGCCGTTAGACTCAGTTGCAAAATTTTGATTCCTGCATTTGCCAGCAGTTCCGCAGTTTCGAACAGCGGCAGCCCCATCACACCGGAATAGCTGCCCTGCAGGTGCGAGACAAATATTGCACCGGCGCCTTGAATAGCATACCCGCCCGCCTTATCGGCGGGCTCGCCGGAGTCCCAGTAGGCTTCCGCTTCCGCACGATCGATCCGGCGAAAGCTGACCTGGCTCGAACTGAGTCTGCTCTCGGTCTGCTCCGCCACCAGTGCCACAGCTGTCAGCACCTCGTGGGTCTGCCCGGAGAGTCGCCGCAGCATGGCCAGTGCCTGGCCCCGGTCAGCCGGTTTACCGAGCAGTTCCCCGCCCGCAACCACCGCGGTATCGGCGCCGAGCACCGGCAGCCGGTTGCCTGCGGCGAGCTTGGCAGCACCCGCCCTGGCCTTGGCCAGCGCCAGCCGAACCACATATGCAGAAGGTGTTTCGCACTGCCGGATCGACTCGTCTACTGCAACATCGACCAGCCTGTGGCGTATACCAATCTGGTGCAGCAGTTCACGCCTGCGCGGAGAGCGGGAAGCAAGGAAAATCTGATCTGTCATATTGCACAAACTCTATTCCCCACGCCCGGCGAGCGGATATTGTTGCCGGCGCATTTTTTGGCAACCCTACACCAGCGGGATGGTGAATAACAGTCTGCGCTGTGGCCAGGCGTTGTCAACCGCGATGATAAGGATGATTGCGCAGCAAGCTCAGCGCACGGTAGATCTGCTCGGAAATCAATACCCGCACCAATGGGTGCGGCAAGGTGAGCGGCGACAGCGACCAGCGGCTGTCGGCGCGCTGCCGGCAACTCTCAGCCAAACCCTCAGGACCGCCGACCAGCAGCGCCAGGTCCCCGCCCGCCTCAAGCCAGTTGCCCATCTTGCGGGCAAGCTGCTGCGTGCTCCAGGCACGCCCTTCGATCTCCAGCGTGATTACCCGGCAGCCTTTGGGAATTGCCTTCAACATCCGCTCGCCCTCATCGTTCAGCGTGCGCGTCAAGTCGGCGTTTTTGCCCCGCTTGCCGGGGGCGATCTCGATCAGGTTGAGGTTGAGTTCACCGGAGATTCGGCGGGCGTACTCCTGATAGCCCTGCCGCACCCAGCCCGGCATGCGGTTGCCGACCGAGATTAGAAATATATTCATCAGGAACTACCCTGGCGAGCGGATTGCGTGGTTTGTTCAAACACCCATCTTCCGGTGACCGGGCGGCTGAGATGGTGGTTCGCGCGCAATTTAATGCACGCGATAACCCGAGTGACAGGCAACACACTGCTGCATAACTTCCGACAGCGCACCGAAAGCGGCCGCCAGCCCGCCATCCACGGCGGCATCCTTTGCCTTTAATGCAAAGCGGCTTGCGGCGCGATGCATCGCGGTACCCGTAGCGCGCATCCCTTCGGGCATGAAAGGTGCCATGTGAGAAGCGCCGTGCAAAGCCATCGATGACATGCCGAGGCGGGATTCCGCCGTCTCTGCCGCTGCGTCGAATTGACCGGAGGCCAAATCGCGGGTGATGCTTTCCAGCGCCAGCAAATGATCGCGCATATTGGACAACATATGCTCGCGCATAGGCTCCGGCAACTGCACCTGTATGCGGCCGTCCTCCGCAGCAGCGGAAATAAGAAAGCACAGCATGGAAACGCCCAAGATCAATTTTTTCGACACCGTTCTTCCCCTTTCAAGAATGAGCTATCAGTTTTGCAATCCGATGCGTAGCTGGTTCGCATTTTAACCGCAATCCGACGGCTTCATTGGCTGTTTCTCTCGTTCCAGATGGCATAAATCTTGTCCGGCCAATGTGACTGCACCCAAGCCAGTACGGCATCAATCTCATCGCTGCTCAGCTTCCCGCCGAAGGCCGGCATAGTGCCGCCAAGCCGTGCGCCGCCCAGCGTGACAACACGACGCAGCACCGGCAGCGCATGGTGCCAGGTATGGGCGGTTCCGTTCAGCGGAGGCGGAGGCAGCTTTCCCGCTGCATCGGTCTCTTTCCAGTTCGGGGTACCCGAGGCGTCCGCCTTGTGGCATACCGCACAGTGCTGCTGAAACAGCAGGCCGCCCAGCTCCGTCTGTTCACGCTTGTACCAACGTTGATAAACCGGCAAGCGCTCCGTTTCGGCCTGGTGTGTTGTATTTCCATCCCTACCGGTCTGGGGCGACTCGCTGCACCCGGTGATCGCCAGCAACAGCATCGTGATGTTTGTGAGCAATAGGTGGTTGCGGCTGCGCATCTGTTCCGGCTCTACTGGAGTAGTCCGGTTATCGTTGCATATTTTGGCTGGCTCGGTGTAGAAAAGTTCCCGATTACACTGCAGCTCAAAATCGATGCCGTGCGAAAAGAAGCACGGTTGCGCCTTAGTGGAAGAAAGGATAATACAACGCTTCCTGGGGAGTAACTCCCCAGGAAGTTGGATGGGACTAAAGAGATACTTCTGCAGTTGCGATCAGTTTTGCAGCGGTAAGATCCTCAGGCAGATGTGAGAACTTATTTACCAACTGGGGCCACAGCAGGCTGTAGTACAACTCCCCTCTGACCAAGACCACACCTTTTGCCGGTACTTCGTATACCAGCGTCCTCTCTTCGTGGGGTTTAAGCCGCGCGTCCTTACCCAAACGCGTCGCTACCGGAGGTCCAGCTGGTTTACCTTCGTCATCAGCCAATGAATAGACCAGGTAGGCTTGCGGATCTGATTCGGCCGGGTGCCCTTCCGCATTGCGCCAGACTACATTGCCTGCGCTGTCATAAGCAGTAAGAACCATGTGGATATTGCGGAAAGGTGCGCCTGTCGGCAGGCTATGCGGCTGCTGATTCTTAAGTAACACCGAGGTCACCAGAACTTCGCCCTTTTTCTCAGACGAGACATCGAAAACGACCGAACGCTGCAACATTGCAAGATCATGTCCGCCGCCCATACTGTGGTCTGCGATACCTCCGCTCACCGGCATATGGCAGGCGAGGCAGTTGACCTGCGAATGACTCATCGAATACTCGTTACCGGTCTGGCAAAGCGGCACGCCATGCGGATTATTACGCTGATCATGGCAACCCATGCAGGCATCCGATGTCTTCAGCTGCGTGGGGTTGCTCTCCATTGGGATTGCCGGAATCTCTTTCCCGTCCATGGTGACCGGTTCGCCCAGATGAGGATTCGGTTTTGCCTCGCTGTCGCCACCGCCGAAAATATCGCCAGAGGCAGTCAACGATGCGAGCTTACGATTGGAATATCGACCAGGTCCCTGCACAGCATCGGAAAGCTCATAGGAACTGATCCCGAGTTGCAATTTTCCGTTTGGCGCTTGTATGCCTTTATACTTTTTCAAAGTATGGCAGGCGATACAGTTAACCCCTTCGTTGTATGCCGCCACAGCATCGAGTTTGGTTTTTTTATCACGTGCCGCATTGGGTGCATGACACCCCAGGCAAACTGGATAACTGTTTGATTTTTTATGTACTGCCCCTTCTTGTCCGGGATCCCCCACCTCGCTGCGATAAAAAGTTGCATGTATCGGATCATTGAATGCGGTGCTGTTGGCGTGCATCGATCCTTTCCACTGCTTAAAGATCTCGGTGTGGCAGGTCTTGCAGATTTCCGATGAGAGATGATTGATCGGCTCTGCCGCAAATAGGGCTCCTGTAACCCCAAACCATCCTGCTGCCGCCACGACTCCTATCCCAAAGATCCATCTAAATTTCTTTACCATAGAACACCCCTCTTATTTGCTTGTGCTTTTAAATGAAAGAATGCGCTCGTCATTTGATAGTCAAAGAAAATTCGAGTCAAAACTTAAATAATTTTTAATAACAACAAGAGAATTTATAATTATTTTTAATTATATTCATATACAACCAACTAGAACGCAGCATAATCCAGCAGACTCAGACGGCACATTGATAATTGTCTTTTTTTAGAAATTATTTTTTGCTACCGTTGGCACCAGCACTCAGAAAACCGATAGTAATAATCGGATATAACAGATCGGCTACGCACGAACTTTCAATACCGGCAACGCTAGCCAACTCGATTTGCAATTCACCCTGGCAGTCACCGCCGGGGTTGGAAATTATTATTTACTGCGAAAACAACATTATAAAAAAAGGGTTCTATAACATCCTGGCGGAGTGCTCTGTCAGTGTTATTTCCCATGTTGGAGATATCCATGGTATATGCAAAAAACCACAGCAAACCCACATTGCTGCTATGTCTGATCATGGTTTCCTGGCTTGGCGTTGTCGGAATCGCCTGGGCAGAAAAGGTGAAACTATCCCCCGACAACTGGGGAAAAGCAGAGGGGAAAGCATGCATCGACTGCCATGAAAAATCCTCTCCCGGGCTCACCCGCCAATGGGAAGAGAGCGCTCACGCCAAAGCAGGAGTCAACTGCCTCGATTGCCATCAGGCGTTGCCGGCAGACGATGATGCCTTGGAACATGAAGGTAGAGTTATAGCCACTATCGTTTCGCCAAAAGATTGCGGTAGATGCCACACAATCGAGTCGACGGAGACGCAGAACTCGGTTCACTCACAAGCGGTTGCACTGATCGGCGACAAGCTGCCGGGTCTTGCAGATAACCTTTCCGGAAAAGCGCTGATCTCGGCAGGATGCACACAATGCCACGGTTCATTCGTAGCAGTTCGGGGAGACGGTACCCTCACGCCTGAGAGTTGGCCAAACTCGGGTATTGGGCGCATAAATCCAGACGGCTCGAGAGGCTCCTGCAGCGCCTGCCATGGTCGGCATCAATTCTCAAAAGCTCAGGCGAGAACTCCCGAAGCATGTACCTGGTGCCACAACGGCAGCGATTCGCCGGACGATGAGGTTTTTGAGAAATCGAAGCACGGCGCACTGTTCACCAGCCATCGGGATAAAATGAATCTGGCAAGTGATGATTGGGTGACCGGTAAGGATTACAGCGCGGCACCCACCTGCGTCACCTGTCACATGGGAGCCTCACCCGGTTTGAAAGCGAGCCACGACGTGGGCATGCGCGAAGCATGGAGCCTTAACGGCCCCGTTTCCGAGAAGCAGTACCTGGTTATCTTTGAGGACGGCGAACGCCGCGAACTGCCGGACACTCAAGCTGTGCCTCGACGGGGAAGTGATTTAGCTAAACTTGATGGCAGCATTGGAAAAGTCAAGGCGGTGGCAACCCCGAAACAGCGCCGTCAAGCAATGGGTAAAGTCTGCATCGAGTGCCACAGCAAAGGGTTCACCGATGGCTTCATGCGGCAATTTGACGACGCAATAAAATACTATAACGAAAGATTCGGTAAGCCGGCACAGTCCATCATGCGGGCTTTGTACGAAAAAAGCTTACTGACCACAACTGCGTTCGATGAGCCATTGGAGTTCACCTACTGGAAGCTCTGGCACGACGAAGGCACCAAGCTCCGCCATGGTGCTGCCATGGCAAGCCCGAACCATAGCGGCTGGCAAGGGGTACACCAGGTGGCACAGTTATTCTATGGCACCTTTCTATCCCAGCTGCGGGAACTTGCCGGAGAGGAGACCGCCAATGCACTAATCGGTGAATACACATCTGGTTGGGCGCAACAAAAAGAATCAGCTGCCTCTACCGCTCCGATCCCACTGGTTGGCTATGGCGTTGACAAGCCATGATAAGCATACCAGCGTTCATCACCCGACATGTTCTGATTGCCCTTCTGTTGGGCGGCTTTGCCGGCATTCTGTTTGTCCTGTTTTTGATTGAGTTCGATCACGTTACCGGCAGCGAGGAGTTCTGCACCGGCTGCCACTCCATGGAACTGGTTGCCGAACCCTACCGTGACTCGGCTCACTACAATCCAGCCTCAGGTGTACGCGCCAGTTGCGGCGACTGCCACGTCTCAGAAGGCGTATTCGCTGCCACCTGGGATCACATATTAGGGGGAAAAGATCTATGGGCTCAACTATTCGGACCTGACTACGATGACCCGGCTATCAATGCCTTGCATACGCCTGATGCGGCTTTTGCCGCCAGACGATGGTTCCAAAAGAACGATTCGGCGACCTGCAGGCGCTGCCATGTGCAGGATGCGATAAATGGCTCCCGTGCCAACACGCTGTTGATCCATCAACAGGAAACCCAAGGCAAGAGTTGCATCGATTGCCATTACAATCTGGTACATCGCCGTGTGCCCGATGAAAAAACTTTCAAACGCGACAAATGGAACCGAATGATAGAACAGGAGTTCAATCTGGCGTCTGGAAAAGCAGATGAACTGCTGCAACACTAATCTATTACTGGAAAGGGACGCCTGATAATGAAAATTCTTTCGTTGGGATGTAAAACGATGCGTGAGGGTGTACTCGCATCGTGCATTTTCTTTGTGGCCGGAATCGTAATGATACTTGCCGGAACCAAAATCGTTCCGGATATGCTTTACATGCAGCAGATCGTGATGATGTTGGGCCTGATAATGCTGCTGTTTGCTCCAATCATTCTGATTTCTACTTTCCTGTTATCCGTCCTGCCGGGAGCAAAAGAAAAACTGGACAAATGCGAGCATTGAGGTGGACCCATAGTCAGAAGTTATCGCGCTATGAGCAACATCAATGCTGGCAGGAGTCCAGCTTATGGCTCACATAGGGGACAGAAAATATCAACGCTGATATCCCTAGAATCAATGGGCTCAACAGCATTAACAAAAGCCCCAGATAGGAGAAGAATGCGGTAGAAAGCTGCGGTTGCAGCCATGACAAAACCGACGGTAACTGCAAGATTACCCCAAAACTGAACGTGGCAGTGGAAACAACAACCATAGACCGCATGACCTTGCATGAAAACAATTGCATTTTACTACTACCTCTGTAAGAACTACTGGTTCAGTATATAAGCAAACAATAATATATTCAATATCCAGACTACTCTTTGTGACATCCGATGTATCCGCTGCATGAGAGTCCCTTTAGCGAAAATATCGGTGCGTTTACGGATTTCTTGATAATAAAGCGCTATTACCTACTGCATGACTTTGTACTTGTACACAATTGACCCTGAGGTATACAACACGAGAAAACGGCGCAGCACTGCCGGGACGCAGTTCGGAGGCAACTCGCTGGAGAGCGGGGAATTATGAGATAGATTCTAGCCAGGCAGTTCTGAACATAACGACGAAAAAGCTACTCTACCGTCACCGACTTGGCCAGATTCCTCGGTTGATCCACATCGGTGCCCTTCAGGATCGCGACATGGTAAGCGAGCAGCTGCAGCGGGATGGTGTAGACGATGGGCGCCGTGCTCGGACAGATATCGTCCAGCGTGAGATTCTGATAGTGATCCAGATCGATCTTGACCTTCTTATCGCTGAACAGGAACAGCTCGCCGTTGCGTGCGCGCACCTCCTGCAGATTGGAGAGCACCTTCTCCAGCAGCGGGTCGTCCGGCAGCGCACAGATAACCGGCATCTCCTCATCCACCAGTGCCAGCGGTCCGTGCTTCAATTCGCCCGCCGGGTAGGCTTCTGCATGAATATAGGAGATCTCCTTCAGTTTGAGGGCGCCCTCCAGTGCGATGGGGTAGAAAGGACCACGGCCGAGAAACAGCGCATGCTGTTTCTCGGCAAATGCATTGGCCATCTCCTGGATGTCATCGCTCATCTGCAATGCAACCTCAATCTGGCGGGGGAGGGCGTGCAGCTCATTCACCAATCGCTTCTGTTCCGCCATCGTCTGGCCGTTGCGCCTGGCCAGCGCCAGCGTTACCAGGCGCAATGCCACCAGTTGGGTGGTGAAAGCCTTGGTGGAAGCTACGCCGATCTCCGGGCCCGCACGGGTCATCAGCGCTACGTTGGATTCGCGCACCAAAGAGCTTTCCGGGACGTTGCATACGGTGAGGCTGCCGAGATAACCGGCGCTGTTGGAGGCGCGCAGCGCAGCCAGGGTATCCGCCGTTTCACCCGATTGGGAGATGGTCAGGAAGAGGGTGCCCGGCGGCACCACCACCTTGCGGTAGCGGTATTCGCTGGCCACCTCCACGCTGCAGGGAATGCCTGCGTCCTCGAGCCAGTACTTGGTCACCAGGCCGGCGTGGTAGCTGGTGCCGCAGGCAATAATATGTACATTGCGCGTCTGATCAAACAGGTCCCTCGCCTGGTGACCGAAGCTCTCCTCAAGCAGCCTCCCTTTATGAATGCGCCCTTCCAGGGTTTCGGCGATCACACCGGGCTGCTCATGAATCTCCTTGAGCATATAGTGTCGGTAGGGGCCTTTGTCCGCGGTAGAGGCGGCAAGCTGAGAGGCGCGTACAGTACGCTCGACCGGATTGCCGTCGACGTCGTAGACGCTGATGCGATCGCGCCGGATTTCAGCGACGTCCCCCTCTTCCAGGAACATGAAGCGCTGTGTGACCGGCAGCAGTGCAAATACGTCGGAGGCGATGAAATTCTCTTCGATACCCACACCAACAACCAGCGGACTGCCGGCTCTTGCCACCACGATGCGGTCGGGATCGTCGGGGCTGGCTACCGCCAACGCGTACGCGCCAACCAGCCTGGTCAGGGTAATGCGCACCGCTTTGAGCAGATCCGGATCGCGATCGAGGAGACTGCCAAGCAAGTGAGCAATCACTTCGGTATCGGTTTCCGATGAGAAGCAATAGCCCAACTGTGACAGCTCGGCGCGCAGATCGCTGTGGTTTTCAATGATACCGTTATGCACAACGGCGACTTTCTCGCCACTCATGTGGGGGTGGGCATTGCGCTCCGCCGGCATGCCGTGGGTGGCCCAGCGGGTATGCGCTATGCCGAGGTTGCCGCTGACTGAAGCGTTGTCCAGCAGCTGCTGCAGGGCAGCGACCTTACCCACCGAACGTATCCGCTGAAGGTGCCCGGAGGCGTCCCTGATAGCGAGCCCTGCCGAGTCATAACCCCGATACTCAAGCCGCCGCAGCCCCTCCATCAGGATAGGCATCACTTCACGCTGTGCAATGGCTCCGACGATTCCACACATTGTTATTCCTTAATTTCCTGTCATTTAACACGATCAATCACTTCCCCTCCACGGAGGGTGCCGCTGTCAGCGCTGCTTCTCCGGCCGTTTCCAACCGCTTCGTCCGATCTGCCTGGTGCGGCTGAGCGCCAGGGAATCGGCAGGGACATCCTTGGTGATGGTCGACCCAGCACCGACCGTGGCACCGGCGCCCACTGTCACCGGGGCCACCAACTGGGTATCGGAACCGATGAAAGCATTATCTTCTATCACAGTAGGGTATTTATTGGCGCCATCGTAGTTGCAGGTGATCGTGCCTGCACCGACATTGACCGATCTGCCGATGGTGCAATCACCGATATAGCTCAGATGATTGATTTTACTGCCTTCGTCGACCTGAGATTTCTTGATCTCCACAAAGTTGCCAACGTGGACGTTGGCCGCCAGCTTGGCAGCCGGACGCAAACGGGCGAAGGGGCCGATCTGTGCGCAGTCGCCGATGACCGCACTATCGATCACGCAGTTTTCAAATATCTGCACGCCACTGCCAATCCGGCTGTCGCGGATGACCGTATTAGCGCCTACCCTGACGTTGTCGCCGAGCACCACATCGCCGGCAAACAGTACATTGATATCCAGCTCGACATCCCGCCCCACCATCAGCGTGCCGCGCAGGTCGAAACGGGCAGGATCCCTCAGCGTGACTCCCTGGCGCATTAACACTTCGGCCCTGCTGCGCTGAAGGTGGCGCTCAAGCTCTGCCAGCTGCACTTTGTCGTTGACCCCCTGTACCTCGCATACATCCCTCGGTTGGGCCGACCGAACTTCGGCGCCTTCCGCCACCGCCATGGCCACGATATCGGTGAGATAAAACTCGCCCTGAGCGTTGTCATTCTCCAATCGCGCAATCCAGCTTTTCAGTCTGCTGCCATCCACCAGCATGATGCCGGTATTGATCTCGCGCAGGGCCAGCACTTCCGCTCCGGCGTCTTTCTGTTCGACGATGCAGCGGATAGTTGAGTTTTCATCGCGAACGATGCGACCGTAGCCCGCAGGGTCTGCAAGCGTTGCCGTAAGCAGCACCAATGGGCTCGCTTTTCCGGCCTCCAGCAGTGCCGCGAGCGTTTCTGATCTGATTAGCGGGACATCGCCATAAAGTATCAAGACCCGATCCATGCCATCCATGGCCGGCAGTGCCTGCTCCACCGCATGTCCGGTACCGAGCTGTTTCGCCTGCTCCACCCAAAGCAGATCGGCAGCTTGAAAAGCGGCCGGAACCTGTTCTCCGCCGTGGCCGTAAACCACGGCGATTCGATCCACACCGATGGTCCTCGCTGTGTCGATGACATGCCCCAGTAGCGGCTTTTCAGCAAGCTTATGAAGCACTTTTGGCAACGACGACTTCATGCGCGTGCCCTGGCCGGCAGCCAGAATGACGACACCTAGTTTCATAGTACCCCTCTGATGATCCCTTGGCAGAGTAAGCGGCGGCCAGCCGCTATTTCTTTAAGATGTAACTGGGCGCTGGCGGTCAGTTAAGCTTGCAGCCGCCACCAGCTGGGGCCATATCTTCGATGGTAGCGTCGCGCACTTCGAGGATATGCACACTGACATGCAGACGTTTGCCGGCCAGCGGGTGGTTGCCATCGACGGTTAGCTTACCGTTCTCGATATGAGTGACATAAAAAATCTTTGCCTCTCCCGATTCATTCTGCATCTGGACTTCGGCACCCAGATGGCGGAATTGGGGGGGTACATTTTCCAGGTCGTCGGTAAAAGTGAGATCAGGATCGTGGGGACCGAAGCCGTCTTCCACGGGAATATCCATCTCAATCCGCTCGCCGGCACTCTTTCCAGCAACCGCGCGGTCCATGCCGCCGATAAGTTCGGTCTCACCGCCATGCACATAGTTTACCGGGATATCATTCTGCTCCAGCAGATTGCCATCGCAATCGGAGATGGTGTAGGTAAGCGACACGAATTTTCCGGGCTTGATCACTTCTTTGTTCATGGTGCAGAACTCCTGCAGGCTCGGTATTACTAAAAACCGCCGCATTGTACCAATTTGTCGGCCCGCTGGGAGTAGTGTAGGGCAAGCAGTATCAACTAAGGCACATTTCGGACCATCTGGCTCCGATTTGCCCATGCGGGGGCGCGAAGCCCCCTATTAACAAGGTCGGGTACAGCCACACTTAAGTGCTGCCTGCCATCACTGCCTTACCATTTCCGGTCCGAAGAAGAGATTGGGCAGGAAAGTGGAGATTGCGGGTATATAGGTGATGATGATCAGGAAGATGAGCAGGATGCTCAACCAGGGCAGCGCCGCCTTGATCACCTCCGTCAGCGACATGCCGGTGACGCCTGCGGTGACAAACAGGTTGAGCCCCACCGGCGGCGTGATCATGCCGATCTCCATGTTCACCACCATGATGATGCCCAGATGGATGGGATCGATCCCGAGCTGCATGGCGATCGGAAACAGGATCGGCGCCATGATCAGCAGGATGGCCGAAGGCTCCATGAAGTTGCCGGCGATCAGCAGCAGAATGTTCACCACGATCAGGAATGCCCAGGGCGCCAGTCCCCAGGCGATAATGGTCTCCGCAATCAGCTGAGGTATGCGCTCGGTGGTCAATACGTGCGCGAACAGGAAGGCGTTGGCGATGATGAACATCAGCATCGTGGTCACCTTGGCGGCGTCCACCAGCACCTTGGGCACCTCTTTGATCTTGATGTCGCGATAGACAAAGACCGCGATGAAGCCGGCGTAGACCGCGGAGACCGCCGCCGCCTCGGTGGGCGTGAAGATGCCGCCGTAGATACCGCCCATGATGATGACGATCAGAAACAGTCCCCAGGAGGCATTGGTTGCCGATTTGCTCAGCTCCGACCAACCGGCGAAGGGTTCTGCGGGCAGGTTGCGTCTGCGCGCGGCGAAGTAGATCGCCAGCATCAGCAGCAGTCCCATCAGTAGACCGGGAATCACGCCGGCCATGAACATGCGCCCCACCGAGACTTCGGTGGCGGCCGCGTAAACCACCATCACAATGGAGGGGGGGATCAGTATGCCGAGCGTACCGGCATTGCAGATCAGGCCGGCCGCGAAGGGCTGCGGATAGCCCTGCTTGACCATGCCGACAATGACGATGGAGCCGATCGCCACCACCGTGGCCGGCGATGACCCGGACACCGCGGCAAACAGCATACAGGCGAGCACCGAGGCCATACCGAGACCGCCTTTCAGCCAGCCCACCGCATCCACGGCAAAACGGATCATGCGCCGGGCCACGCCGCCGGTGGTGAGAAAGGCCGAAGCGAGCACAAAAAACGGGATCGCCATCAGTGTGGAGTGGTGCATCGTGTGGAAGACTTTGTCGGCCAGCGAGGCCAGCGAATCGTCCGCAAAGGCCATGATGGTGATCACGCTGGAGAGCCCCAGCGAGATCGCGATGGGAATCCCCATCAGCATGAACAGGAACAGCAGGATGAAAAGTATCGCAGCGCTCATAGCGTTGGCTTCCTCTTTGGCGGTCGATTATTGTTTGGTTTTGCGCGCTTCTGCCTCTGCGGAAGCGCCTTTATCGCTCAGGCTTTCGATCGCCTCATCCGCTTCGTCCGCCAGATGCAGTCCGCCTTTGCCGGTCAGCAGGTTCCAGCCTGCCTGCGCAAAGCGCAGGAACAACAGCAGAAAACCGATCGGAAGAATGAGCTTGGGAATCCACAGCGGTATCGGCAGATCCTCCGCTTCAATGCCGATCAGCAGCAGCAGGTCGATGTCCTGGTAGCCACCGTAGGCCATCACGGCCGCGTAAAACATGCACAGGGCAATCGATATCAGACCGACCACTTTGGCCTGCACCGGGGGCAGGTTCTTGACCACCAGGTCGACACCGATATGGGAGCCGACGCGCACCCCGTAAGACATGCCCAGCAGCACCAGCCAGGCAAACAGAAAAATGGTGAGTTCCAGCGCCCACACGAAGCCGGCGTTGAACACATAGCGCAGGACCACCTGGGTAAAGGTTACGATCGTCATCGCCGCAAGCAGAAATGAGATCAGCGCCTCTTCAATACGATTAAAGAAGTTCCCGATCATAAGATCACCATGAAAGCGGTTTTATTGTAAGGGGACTGGAAAATGCTGAGCTGACGGCAGTCAATGGGAAACCCGCAGGTTCTAAGCATCTGGTCAAGACTCCAGTTCAGGTTCTTTTTGTGCTGTTCCTTCAGGGTACCACCGGGAGTGAATATCGGCTGCGCCGGCAACGGCGGTTTGCTGCCGCCATGCAGCCGCGGGGGCAATCTTATGGATTACCCCCGCTGGTGTTAAACGCCTTGACTACAAACAATGCTCAATTCACCCACAGTGGTGTGATTTGCTCTCGCTTTGCGATCACTGACTGCAGGCGGCGGCCGCTGCTACGTAATTGGCGCCGATGTCACCCTTGAACTGCTCCCAAACCGGTTTCATCGCAGCCCGCCATTTCCCTTTCTCTTCCGCCGTCAACTGGATGATCTCGGTTTTCCCCGAATCGACGATCAGCTGCTTGGCATCCTCGTTCTCCTTGGACGCAAGATCGTTCACCGTGGCGGTCACCTCCATCACAATCTTGTCCAGTTCGCTGCGGATGTCATCCGGCAGGCTCTTCCAGAAGCGCTCGCTGGTCACCAGCATATAGTCCAGCAGACCATGGTTGGATTCGACGAAATGGGGCTGAACCTCAAAGAACTTCTGCGAGTAAATGTTGGACCAGGTGTTCTCCTGACCGTCGATCTGCCCGGTCTGCAGCGCCAGATAGACCTCCGAGAAGGCCAGCTTCTGCGGGTTGGCCTTGACCGCCTGGAACTGCGCCTGCAGCACATCCGAACTCATGATGCGGAACTTGAGCCCGGCTGCGGCTTCCGGCGTGCGCAGCGGCACCGGCGCGGAGAGCTGTTTCATGCCGTTGTGCCAGTACGCCAGTCCTTTGATGCCCTTGCTGCTCATCGAGTCGAGCATCTCTTTACCGGACGCCGAGTCCTGGAAACAGGCCACCGCGTTCAGATCGTTGAACAGGAACGGCAGATCGTACAGCTGCAGGACCTTGGTGAACTTGGAGAATTTGGAGAGCGCCGGCGCGATGATCTGCGTGTCGTTTTTCAACAGCGCGATGATCTCGTCAGCATCTCCGAATAGTTGGGCACTCGGAAACACCTGCACTTCCACCTTGCCCGCCAGCCGCTCCTCTACCAGCTGTTTGAATAAATTTGCGCCCTTACCCTTCGGCGTGTTCTCCGTTACGACGTGGGAAAACTTGATGATAATCGGCTCTGCAGCAACCGGGCCTGCCAATACCGTAGCGGTAAGCGCAGCCGCAGCCGCTAGAAAACGTAGTTTCATAACTAACACTCCTCCAGTGATTTGATGTTTTAGAACGGATCTGGCCAAAAACGGGCCTGATCCAAGGTTAAAATGCAAGGGGGGGGCCAGCTATCAAGGGGAAGGATAATAAAATCCACTTTATACTGGTAATACAAACATTTATTGGCGAACCCAACTGAGTCATTAGGCAAAGAATGGATGGTTTTCCGCCTATTTTGATACTCCTCCGGGGCGGAATTCCGAAAATTTGGATGCAACTCCCGGGTATTTAATCAACTGTGGGAGGAGTGCGGCTGACCTCCCGGTCAATAGCAGCCTAAAGTGGCTCTAGGAAGGCAACTGACGGCCAAGGGGGTAGAACCACATACCCCTTTGGAAACCCCATGGTTTTGTTCCCGCCGCAAGCGGCGGGTAATTTCCGAGTCATTTCGAAAACGGGCAGGGCACTGGGTCAGAGCCTATTGTTTATAGTTGATTTTATCGAGACCATATTTGCGCATCTTGTCATAGAGCGTCTTGCGCGGAACACCGAGTGATTCCATAGTCGCCTTAATACTGCCGTTACAGCTGTCCAGCGCCTGTTCGATCAGACTTTTCTCGAAACACTCGACCTGTTCCGGCAGCGTAATGGTAATGGCACCATCATCTGCACTGCCATGCATCAAGTGCTCCAGGCTATAGCCGCAGCTCTCTCCCAACAACACATAACGTTCGGCCATATTGCGCAGCTCGCGCACATTACCCGGCCAATCGTATCCGAGCAGAGTCTGTATGGTATCGGCACCTGGTGCGGGCGCCTCGCGTTGATATCTTGCGCTGGCAACCAACAGGAAGTGATGAAACAGCAGGGGAATGTCCTCGCGGCGCTCCCGCAATGGCGGTATCTCGATTACCACAACGTTGAGCCGGTAGTAGAGGTCCTCCCTGAATCCGCCCCGCCTGGTTAACGGCCTGAGATCCACTTTAGCGGCGGCGATTACCCGGATATCCAGATTGATCAGCTTGTTGGAGCCGATGCGCTCTACTTCATGCTCCTGCAGTACCCGCAACAGCCGAACCTGCACCGCGGGCGGCATGCTTTCGATCTCATCGAGAAACAGCGTGCCTCCGTTGGCATGTTCGAATTTTCCGATTCGCCTATCTTTGGCGCCGGTGAAGGCACCCGCTTCGTGCCCGAAAAGCTCGCTCTCGATCAGACTCTCCGGCACCGCACCGCAGTTAACCGCAACAAAGTTGTTGTTCCGACGGGAGGAGTGCTCATGCAGGGAGCGGGCAACCAACTCCTTGCCGGTACCGGTCTCGCCCAACAGCAGGACATCGGCATTGGTATCGGAAATCTGAGCGATGGTGGCGCGTATTCGTTGCATGGCCGGGGTCCGTCCGAAGATGCGGGGACCAGGGACGCTCTGGGCCTCCAATTCCGTCTTCAGGTTGCGGTTTTCTAAAGTCAGACTACGCTTGTCCATAGCCCGCCGAACCGTTTCAACCAGCCTGTCCGGCGCATACGGCTTTTCGATAAAATCGTAGGCACCGTCCCGGATGGCGTTCACTGCCATCGAGATATCACCGTGCCCGGTGATCAGTATCACGGGCAGATCACGGTCTATGCTTCGGGCTTTATCCAGCAGAGTCAGGCCGTCCATTCCGGGCATTCTGATGTCGCAGACCACCACCCCGGGCCACTCCAATGAGAGCATCGGCAGTATCTGTTCGGCATTGCTGAAACACTGAACGTCAAATCCTGCCAGCTCCAGCGTTTGGCGGTTGGCGATGCGAATATGTTTCTCATCGTCTACAAACAGAACTTTTTCGTTAGTGCTCATCCGATCAAGCTTGCCGTAGTAATGCTTGATGTGCAATTGTCGGCGCTAAATAAGGTGCGATCATACCTCCTCCGAAGTGTGCGCAGTAGGCAACTTCAGGACAAACAGTGCGCCGCCCTCCGGGTGATTCCGCGCCTCAATTTTACCGTCCATGGCATCAATGATCCGCATCGAGATCGAGAGCCCCAAACCCAAACCCTGGCCTTTCTCTTTGGTGGTGAAAAAAGGGTCAAAAATACGCTCCAGTAAATTATCCGGAATCCCCTCACCGTTATCTCTGATCGCCAAGTGGATGCTTTGAGCGTCGCTGCTCTCTTTCACTTCAATCGCTATCAAGGGATCCTGCGAGCTGTCCACTGCATGCAACGCATTACTGAACAGATTCACCAGCACCTGTTCTAGTTGCACCATGTTGGCAAGCACGTACAGTGAGTTCTTTGGCGGCTCCCAATTTATTCTCACTTTTTTCAACCGTGAGGAGAGCAGTCGCAAGGAGTCCTCGACCACGGCCGTGACCGATACCGGGCTCTTTTTAACTGCTGCCTTACGGGCAAACAGCTTGAGTTGGGAACTGATCTGAGCCATGCGTTCGGTCAGTTCCGAAATTTGGGCAAGGTTCCACTCGAGCTCTTCACCCCGCCCCCGCCGGTGCAGCGCGAGTGAATTGTCAGCATAAGAGCGAATCGCCGACAGCGGCTGATTGAGTTCATGGCTGATACCGGTGGACAGCTGACCTATGACTGCCAGTTTGGCCGCTTGAATAAGTTCGCTCTGGGTGCGCTGCAATTCCGATTCGGTCCTGCGATGCTGTTCGATCTCTTGGGTCAAGCGGATATTGGCTTCGGTAATATCCCGCGTCTGCTCGCGCACACGCAGTTCCAGCGTCTCCTTCGCTTTGCGTTCAAACTTCGCCTTCTCCTGGAAACGGTGCCGCCGCTGCATCCAGAACATCACTAACAATACGAAGGCCAGGAAAAACAGCGCAGCGAACACCAGTGCGTTCAACACATGCCTGTTGACCTGATCAAGCCGGGTAAGAATATGCACGCGCCAACCAGCGTGAGACATCGACTCCTCCTGCACCAGGTATTCGTGTCCGACGCCCTCGTTAATTCTAACAATCTGCGCGTTTTCCCCTCTTGCTTCAATCCTGGTAATAGGCAGTGTTTCCAGTGTTTCATTATCGTAACGGCGGCTCTTCCTGATTCGTTCTAGAACCTCGGGTGCCAGCGGGTTCAATGTCTTGTAACGCCACCCTTTGTTGGTTGTTATGAAAACCACACCGTCCGGATCGCTGACCAAAAGCTCGTGTTGCGTATCTTTCCAACTCTCTTCAATCGGCGCCATGTCAATCTTGACGACTACCGCACCTAAAATCCTGTTGTCCCACCAGACCGGATATGCAAAGTAGTAGCCGCGTTTATTGGAGGTAGTACCAAGTGCAAAATAACGCCCGAGTTGACCTTTCATTGCTTGCTGAAAGTATGGCCGGTAACTGAAATTGCGCCCTACGAAAGGACGTTCAGTCGCCCAATTGCTGGAAGCGATAGTCAAGCCGTTGGCATCCATCAGGTAGGTATCCGAGGTACCGGTAAGTTTATTCACCGTTTCAAGATAGTTGTTCAAAGCCACAATACGCTCCTGGTCCCCCGGATGTTGGAGCAGGTACACCAGTGGTTTATTTGATGCCAATACTCCAGGCAGGAACTCATACTTTTCCAACTGTCCCTGTAGATGCAGTACATACCGGCGCAACTCCTGCCTGCTGCTCTCCTGCAGGTTGGCAAGTGCTGTTTCCCGGTTCCAGTTTTCGGTCCGCCAGAGCGCTAGTGCGAATGCGATCAACACCAATAGCCACAACACCCGACGCTTGTGGCGGTTATCCAGGCCCGTCTCCAAAAAAGTAACTTGCATAAATAAACCAGGATTCTGTAACCGCAGCACGGAACAGTTTCAGAAACGGTTGATCGATCCGTGAATATTCACAATAGCCCAATACTGTATAGTAATCATCTGGATCAATCGTCCGTTTGCCCGCTTTAGCCCGGATATTTCATGAAGGATTCGGGATTCAGGGCGGTTGTGCCTAAGCAGTTTGCTCGATCGCCCGAAAAAGCATAGCCGTCGCTATGGTTTGAGGGAGATCGGGCAAAATGTGACGGCACAGGCGACCTGAAACCGAATAGGACAAACTGTACTTTAAAAACTGTAGTCCAAAAAAAACCCTTCCTGAAGGGAAGGGTCTTGTTTGGCCTTGAGAGAGCCTCAGTTATTTTTAGCTTTTCGCAGCCGCTCGATTGCGCGCAACTGTGCTATCGCTTCAGCGAGTTCCGCTTGGGCTTTAGCATACTCGAAATCTGCATGCTGACCGGAAAGAGCCTCTTCTGCGCGCCGTTTGGCCTCTTCGGCTGCGGCCTCATCCAGATCACGGGCACGAATCGCAGTATCGGCCAATATGGTGATCACGTGGGGCTGGATCTCCAAAATGCCGCCCGAAACATAAAAGTGACGCATCTCACCGCTGCCCTGGTCGATTCTCACCTCTCCCGGCTTTAACCGTGTTATCAGCGGTGTATGACGTGGTGCGATTCCCAGTTCACCCATTACGCCATGGGCATAGACCATCTCTGCGAGTCCGGAAAAAATCTCTCCTTCCGCGCTTACAATGTCTACATGGACAGTCATAGCCATTTAGCTTTTCTCCCGATCGTTTGATCGATTATTTACCCGAAGCCTCTTCGATGCCTCCGATCATGTAGAAAGCCTGCTCCGGCAGATGATCATATTCGCCGTCAACGATTGCCTTGAAACCGGAGATGGTATCCTTTAGAGAGACATACTTTCCGGGAGAACCGGTAAATACCTCTGCTACAAAGAACGGCTGGGAGAGAAAACGCTGAACTTTACGGGCACGAGCCACCACCAGCTTATCGTCTTCAGAGAGTTCGTCCATGCCCAAAATTGCGATGATATCCTTCAGCTCCTTATAGCGCTGCAGAATACCCTGTACCCCACGCGCCACGTCGTAGTGCTCCTGTCCGACTACGTTCGGATCGAGGATTCGGCTGGTGGAATCCAACGGATCGACCGCCGGATAGATACCGAGTTCCGCAATCTGCCGGGAAAGCACCAACGTCGCATCCAGATGCGCAAATGTGGTTGCAGGCGAAGGATCAGTCAAGTCGTCAGCCGGGACATAGACCGCCTGAAAAGAGGTGATGGAACCCGTCTTGGTAGAGGTGATGCGCTCCTGCAATGCGCCCATTTCGGCCGCCAGCGTCGGCTGGTAACCTACCGCGGAAGGCATACGGCCAAGCAGCGCGGAGACTTCGGTTCCCGCCAGTGTATAGCGGTAGATGTTGTCTACAAACATCAATACGTCACGCCCTTCATCGCGGAAACCTTCCGCAATGGTGAGGCCCGTCAGCGCTACGCGCAGGCGGTTGCCGGGGGGCTCATTCATCTGGCCATATACCAGCGCCACTTTGTCGAGGACGCCGCCTTCCTCCATTTCGTAGTAGAAATCGTTACCTTCGCGGGTACGTTCGCCGACTCCGGCAAAAACCGAGTATCCGGAGTGCGCCACCGCGATGTTGCGGATCAGCTCCATCAGCGTGACGGTTTTACCCACGCCAGCACCGCCGAACAGGCCAATCTTTCCGCCCTTGGCGATAGGCATGATCAGGTCGATCACCTTGATGCCGGTTTCCAGAACCGAGGCAGAAGTTGCCTGCTCTTCGAAGGAGGGCGGCGTGCGATGGATCGGCATGCGCTTTTCAGCTTCCACCGGACCCGCTTCGTCAACCGGTTCGCCCAGCACATCCATAATCCGACCCAGCGTTGCCTGGCCGACTGGAACCGTGATCGGTGCCCCGGTATTTGAGACCATCACACCCCGCCTCAGACCATCTGTCGATCCCATTGCGATGGTCCTGGCAACGCCATCACCAAGCTGTTGCTGCACTTCCAAGGTCAGGTTGGCCTCTTCGACCTTCAATGCATCGTAGACCTTCGGCATGCTGCCCATCGGGAACTGGACGTCCACTACGGCACCGATGATTTCAACCACTTTACCTGAACTCATTTCTGGTTCCTCATTATTTCAAATTCCAATCCGAGTCGGATGGCGTTTTCTGCCGTTCGTCCGGACCCGTAATTCGTGTTAGACCGCAGCCGCACCGGCGACGATTTCGGAAATTTCCTGGGTGATTGCCGCCTGCCGCGCCTTGTTGTAAACCAGCTGCAATTCATTTATCAGCTCACCGGCATTATCCGTGGCCGAT
Organism: Chromatiaceae bacterium; assembly: GCA_024235255.1. Taxonomy (GTDB): domain Bacteria; phylum Pseudomonadota; class Gammaproteobacteria; order Chromatiales; family Chromatiaceae; genus HKST-UBA178. Next base: position 812,641 of record JACKMT010000002.1, on the reverse strand, counting down.
TTCATTGCCACCATACGAGCTGACTGTTCGCAGGCACCATTTTCAACCACAGACTGATAAACCAGCGATTCCAGGTAACGACTCAACAGATTGTCCAGCACATCTTTCGAGTCCGGCTCGTATATATAGTCCCAATGGTGTTTCAGTTCTGATTCACCCTCGGATGTGATAGGCACCAACTGCTCCACCATCGGAGCTTGCGACATGGTGTTGACGAACTGGTTGTAAACAACGTAGATACGGTCGATGTCACCGCTCTCGTAGGCATCCAGCATCACCTTGACGGTACCGAACAGGTTCTCAATATGCGGCTGATCACCCAGCTGTGTAATCTGAGCCCTGACATTGCCGCCAAACCGACGGAAGAAGCCGAGCGCCTTTTTGCCAATGGTGCAAAACTCCACCTCGATACCTTTCTCCCGGTGTGCCTTGATCTCCTTCGCCAGCATCCTGAACAGGTTGTTGTTCAGCCCACCGCAAAGACCACGGTCCGAAGAGACAATAATATAGCCGATGCGCTTGACCTCTCGCTCCTTCATGAAGCTGTGCTTGTACTCCGGATGCGCATGGTGCAGATGACCGATAACCTGACGCATCTTGTCGGCATAAGGACGCGTTGCGGACATTCTGTCCTGCGCCTTGCGCATTTTCGCTGCCGCCACCAACTGCATCGCAGAGGTGATCTTCTGCGTGTTTTTGATGCTGGCAATCTTAGTCCGGATCTCTTTTCCGCCTGCCATGTCTAACCCTTTATTGTCAGATCAAAGATTACCCAACTACCAGGTATTATTTGCCTTGAAGTCCTGCAGCGCTTTATCCAACGCACCTTTGATATCGTCGTTGAAGTCCCCGGATTCGTTGATCTGGTCAAGCAATGCCTTTTGGCTGCTGCGCATATAGCCGTGCAGCGCCGCTTCGAAACTGACGATCTTATTTGCCGCAACGTCGTCCAAATAGCCTTCATTGGCCGCAAACAGCGAGACAGCCATTTCGGCAATAGTCAGCGGAGAGTACTGCCCCTGCTTCATCAGCTCGGTCACGCGTTCGCCGCGCTCCAACTGTTTACGAGTGGCTTCATCCAGATCGGACGCGAATTGGGAGAACGCGGCCAGCTCACGATATTGGGCCAGAGCAAGCCGCACACCGCCGCCGAGCTTTTTGATGATCTTGGTCTGCGCCGAGCCACCCACGCGGGATACCGAGAGACCGGCATTGATAGCCGGCCTGATACCGGCGTTGAACAGATCCGCTTCTAGGAAAATCTGGCCGTCGGTAATCGAGATAACGTTGGTCGGTACAAATGCGGAGACGTCACCGGCCTGGGTTTCGATAATCGGCAATGCCGTCAACGAGCCGGTCTTTCCTTTAACCTTGCCGCCGGTCACCTTCTCCACGTAATCGGCATTTACCCGCGCGGCGCGTTCGAGCAAACGAGAGTGCAGATAGAAAACATCGCCCGGGTATGCTTCACGGCCCGGTGGGCGACGCAGCAACAACGAAACCTGGCGATAGGCCCAAGCCTGTTTGGTGAGATCGTCGTAAATGATCAGCGCATCCTCGCCCTTGTCGCGAAAATACTCACCCATGGTGCATCCGGTGTAGGGTGCGAGGTACTGCATTGCGGCGGAATCAGCCGCAGGTGCAGCCACGACAATGGTGTGTTCCAAAGCGCCGTGCTCTTCCAGTTTATGCATTACCTGGGCGATAGAGGAGTTTTTCTGACCGATAGCGACGTAGATACACTTAACACCGGTACCTTTTTGGTTGATGATCGCATCAACAGCGATTGCGGTCTTACCGGTTTGGCGGTCACCAATGATCAGTTCACGTTGACCACGGCCGATCGGCACCATCGAATCGATCGCCTTCAGGCCGATCTGAACCGGCTGGTCAACTGACTTTCTGGTGATAACACCCGGCGCGACCTTTTCAATGGGAGAGCTCTCTTTTGTCTCGATCGGCCCCCGGCCGTCGATTGGGTTACCCAGTGCGTCAACCACGCGGCCGAGCAGTGCTTCGCCTACCGGTACTTCAAGTACGCGGCCGGTGCATTTCACTGCATCTCCCTCAGTCAGGTGTTTGTATTCACCCATAACCACGGCGCCGACGGAGTCACGCTCCAGGTTCAGTGCCAGCCCGTAGGTATTCCCCGGAAACTCGAGCATCTCGTATGACATGGCGTCTTCGAGACCGTGGATTCGGACAATGCCATCGGTGAGACTGATAATTGTACCTTCGTTGCGGGCTTCGGTTTTAAGCTCGAATTTTTCGATCTTGCTTTTGATCAGTTCGCTGATCTCGGATGGATTGAGTTGCATAGTGGCTTCTCGTTTAGATTCCCAATTCGTTGGCCAGTTGCTGCAGACGCCCACTGACAGAGCCGTCGATTACCGTATCTCCTGCGCGAATATGGACACCTCCGATCAGCTCGGGATCCTTTTCGCTAGTGATGATAATCTCTCGGCCGAAGCGGGCCTTCAGTGCATCGGCAATGTTTTTTTCTTGTGCAGGTTTGAGCACAAAAGCTGAGGTTACATGGACTTTCAATACCTGCTGGCTCTCGTCCTTCAACTTTTGAAACGCCGCCACGATCTCCGGAACCACTGGGAGGCGGTTGTTCTGCACCAGCAGCTTGAGCAAATTTCTGCCTTCTTCGTCCAGCTGCTCGCCACAGATCTCGATCAGCAGCTCGGTAAGCTTTACGCGCCCAAACAGTGGGTCGGCTATGATGCGGTGCAACGATGGATCGCTGACCAGTCCGGCCAGCAACGACAGCTGATCAGTCCAGCTGTCCAGCTTGCCGCTCTCGCTGGCGCGGGAAAAGACCGCTTCAGCATAGGGGCGGGCAATCGTGCTTGTATCTCCAGCCATAATCGTGCCTTAGATCTCTTTCGCCAGTGAATTGACGATATCCTGATGTGCTTCCGCGTTGATCTCTTTGCGCAGAATTTTCTCGGCACCCGCTATCGCGAGGGCCGCCACCTTTTCCCGCAACTGCTCGCGGGCCCGGTTGGTCTCCTGCTCGATCTCCGATCTGGCAGCGGTCAGTATACGGTCACCCTCCTGGCGCGCATTGGTTTTGGCCTCGTCCACGATTTCGGCAGCACGTTTCTGAGCTTGCGCCAAAATATCGGAAGCCTGACCTTTGGCATCATGAAGCACCTGCTTGGCGCGCTCCTTGGCCAGCTCCTGCTCGTGCTGCCCACGCTCTCCGGCGGCCAAGCCGTCGGCGATGCTCTTGCGCCGCTCCTCCAGCGCTCCTGTGATCGGGGTCCACACGTACTTCATCGTGAACCAGACAAATACCACGAAGGTGAGAAGCTGGCCTATTAGCGTCAGATTAATATTCATCCCGGAAACTCCTCGTTGGCTGTCGAGATGACAGTCCCGTCTATTTGAAGTTGGGGTTCAGATTAACCTGCAACGGCAAACAGAACGTACATGGCCAGACCCACCGCGATCATGGGTACCGCGTCAACGAGACCCATAACGATGAAGAACTGGGTACGCAGCATGGGAATAAGTTCAGGTTGGCGGGCGGCGCCTTCGAGAAAGCGACCACCGAGTACGCCGATACCTACGGCGGCACCCAGGGCACCCAGGCCCATCATCAGTGCGCCAGCGATATACAGCAGTGCATTTGCCATTTCCATTATTGGTCTCCCGTCAGTGAAGTTTTGGTTAACAAAAAGTTTCAGATCAATGTTCGTGATGCGCCATATCCAGATAGACGATTGTCAGGGTCATGAAAATGAACGCCTGCAGGGTAATGATCAGGATATGGAAGATCGCCCAGCCGAGTTGCAGCAAACCGCCGAACAATCCCATGAAGGTACCGGCGCTGTACATGATGGCGATGAGAATAAATATCATCTCCCCCGCGTACATATTGCCGAACAGTCGCAAGGCGAGTGAGACGGGTTTAGCGATGAGGCTGACGAATTCAAGAATAAAGTTGATCGGGATGAACAGTACATTAACCAACGGATTGGAAGAGGAGAATGGCTGCAGCGTGAGTTCGCCGACGAATCCGCCTACTCCTTTGATCTTGATGCTGTAAAAGAGCACCAGTATGAATACGCCAATGGCCATGCCAAAGGTGGCGTTGGGATCGGTGGTCGGCACTACCTTCATAAAATGTATTCCCACCAATTGAGACAACGCAGGAATCACATCGACAGGCACCAGATCCATCAGATTCATCAGAAAAATCCAGATGAAAATGGTCAGGGAGAGCGGTGCTACAAGTTCGTTCCTTGAGGAAAACGACCCGCGTACACTCTGGTCGATAAATTCAATTACCCACTCGGCGAAATTCTGCAGTCCGCCAGGAATACCCGCAGTGGCTGCATCCGCGGCTTTTTTAAATATATAGAGGAACAGGACGCCCAACACGACGGACCAGAACATGGTATCCAGGTGGATGGCGCTGAATCCCATCGCCTTGGCCGCTTCGCCGCAACCCGCTAGTTGCCAACCAGCGTCCGTTACCACCTGATGGCCGTCGCAGTAGTTTCCTGCCGGAAGATTTCCGTAGGCGAGGTTGGTTAGATGGTGCCTGATATATTCGCTTGAAGTTAACGTATCGCCAGCCATGATGCTCTTCGAAACCGAAAATCTAAGTTAATCCAATCGATGTGCTATCAGCACAGGGGATAGTTGCACCAGTAGAAAGACTCCGAACAGGGCCCCTGCACTAAGTGGCTTCACCCAAAGTATCGCTGCCGCAAACAGCACCCCGGTCAGTAGTAGTTTCTGAAACTCTGCTCCGTAAAAACGGCCAAGCAATTTTCCCGGATCCTGCGCCCGATAGTGCGCGAACACCCGCAGCGCGAAAAAGGCATTTGCTGCCGCTGCAATCAATCCGCCGATCAGCCCTGACCAGGCATGCACCCAACCGGGGACGATCAGTACCAGGGAAGCGACTAAAGAGATAACCAACTGGAACGAGACCAGCCGCCAAGCCTGCCTGGCGCTGGCAAGATTCATTGCCGCGAATGATTTCTATGTAGAGTCAGATCCCCATCGACGAGCGGTAGTATAAGGGCATCAGGATATAAGGTCAAAAGATAGGTAAATAAATTTAATGTGTTCACTGAAAACCAACTCCAAGGTCCTACCTTGCTGCTCCGTAGACCATATGAAGTGATGGAAGGACTCCATGCCGGTCAGCATTTCAGCACACTAAAAACTACCGAATATGCTCCAGAATCCCGTCCAGCTCCTCGAGATTGTTGTAACTTATCACCAGCTTGCCATTACCGCTGCTGCCCTGCTGAATTTTAACCCGCGCTCCAAGTTTATCCGCCAGGCTGTTTTCCAACCGTTTTACATCGGGATCGTCATCGGCAACCGCTCTGGCTTTCTGCTCCGGTTTCACACCCTGCAGGCGCCGCACCAGTTTTTCGGTTTCCCGCACGGAAAGGCCCTGTGCGACCACTTGCCGCGCTGCGTCGCTTTGGCGCTGCTCCTGAAGACCCAGCAAAGCACGGGCGTGCCCCATCTCAATACGCCGCTCCTCGATAAGCCGCTTGACGTCGGTATTTAATTCCAGCAGACGCAACAGGTTGGTCACCGTGGTGCGAGATTTCCCTATTCCCTGCGCGATCTGCTGATGGGTCAGTTCGAATTCGTCCAACAATCGGTAAAGCGCGGAAGCCTCCTCAAGCGGGTTCAGGTCATCCCGTTGAATGTTTTCGATCAGACCCATCGCCATCGCGGTCTTGTCCGGTACGTCGCGGATGACCGCCGGTATCTCACTCAGTCCGGCTTGTTGCGCTGCCCGCCAGCGGCGTTCACCGGCTATAATCTCATAGCGGCTGGTATCAATGGGTCTCACCACAATGGGTTGCACCACGCCTTGCGCTGCAATAGAGTCGGCCAGCTCCTGCAATTTTTCGGCATTGAAATCACGCCTCGGCTGGAAACGCCCCCTTTGAATCAGATCCAACGGCAGCATATCGACTACCTTCCCGGATGAAGCGCCTTTGCCGTTACTCTCCGGCAGGTTGGTATCGCCACCCAGAAGCGCATCCAGCCCGCGTCCAAGTCCGTGTTTTCTCGCTGCCATAATCAGTCTTGTCTGTGGTTGAGTAGATCAGGCTGTAACATGCCGGGGTTGCCCGTTGCGCTGCAGAAACTCGTTAGCAAAGTCCAGATATGAGATGGCCCCCCGGGAACTCTTATCATACAACAAAATCGGCAATCCATGGCTCGGCGCCTCCGCCAGACGGACATTGCGCGGAATGATTGTGGTAAACACCTTGTCCTTGAAATAGTGAATCAGCTGCGCGGAGACTTCATTGGTAAGGCGATTGCGGGGATCGTGCATGGTGCGCAGAATCCCCTCGATTTTTAGCCCCGGATTGCGGCTAGATTGAATTTGGCGAATGGTATTGACCAATGAGGAGAGCCCCTCAAGTGCGTAGTACTCGCACTGGATCGGAATCAACACACTGTGAGCAGCTACCAGGGCGTTGAGCGTCAGCATATTCAGTGAAGGGGGGCAGTCAATAATGACAAACTCATAGATCTCCTCGGCACCATCCAGCGCCAGAGATAGCCGCCTCTCTTTCAGCGGCGCGTTCATCAACCCGACCTCCGCTGCGGTTAAATCGGAATTGGCCGGGAGCACATCGAAGTCGGCAGCAGGGGAGCGGGTAACGACCGCTTGCAGCCTCTCCTCTCCCAACAGCACATCACAGCTCGAACTCTGCAGCTCGTGCTTATTGACACCGCAGCCCATGGTCGCATTTCCCTGGGGATCAATATCCACCAGCAGAACCTTGTGCCCCATTGAGGCCAAAGAAGCTGTCAGATTTACGGCCGTGGTGGTTTTACCCACACCGCCCTTTTGATTGGCAACACAGACTATTCGGCCCATGAAAATGATCTCGTGCAACTTTACAATCAGCTGCCGCGGAATCGGCTGGCGATTGCGGAGGCGGGAACGAGAATAGCAGAAAGCGATCCTTCGTGCGCAATCTCATTGACGGTTGATCAACGCTACTCCCCCCTTTTCAATAACCGGGCAATCGATTTGACGATAAACCGATTTGCACGATTCATTACAAAGCGAATGGGGTATGGTCAACCAGGGTCCGGCCTAATCCTCCTATAACGATAATCTATTATCTCTGGTCTTAAGCTCAGCGGCGAGGTATCTTTAATAGCCCGATTCTCTCCAAAGTCTTCATACTATTGTAATTAAACTATTGGTATTGTGGCTTTTGCGACATCGAAAACTCAAAGAATCAGGGCGGCAACACAAGACCGAATTTCAGAAATTATTATTCACTAGAGGATTGACTGACATGGCTGATACACGTGACGTGGTTGTACTGAGTGGTGTTCGGACCCCAATCGGAGATTATGGCGGAGGCCTGCAAAGCTTTACGCCTCCGGATCTTGGAGCCTTGGTGGTTGCCGAGGCAATCAAGCGGTCCAAAGTCGACCCCGGTAAAATCGGTCAAGGCGTGATTGGTAATGTGATCCACACCCAGGCTAAAGACATGTATGTCTCCCGCCTCTCCTGCGTCAATGGCGGCATGTCGCATGACTCGGGCGCTTTGACGGTAAACCGTCTGTGCGGCTCCGGTTTACAGGCAATCGTCTCCGCAGCCCAGATGATCATGCTGGGCGATACCGAATTTGCGGTTGGCGGCGGCGTTGAATCGATGAGCAATGCCGGTTATCAGGCTCCGGCCGCGCGCTGGGGCGCCCGCATGGGTGACTCCAAGTTGATCGACATGATGGTTGGCGCGCTGACCGACCCGTTCGATACCGTGCACATGGGCGTAACTGCGGAAAACATCGCTGAAAAGTGGAAGCTGCAGCGCGAAGAGCAGGATGAGTTCGCGGTTGAAAGCCATCGCCGGGCGGCTGCCGCCATTGCGGCGGGACACTTCAAGGATCAGATCCTGCCGATCGAGATCAAGTCACGCAAAGGGGTGACGGTGTTCGACACCGACGAGCATGTTCGCGGCGATGCCTCAGTCGAGGGCATGGCCAAGCTGCGTGCTGCGTTTAAGAAAGACGGCACGGTAACGCCCGGCAACGCCTCAGGCATCAACGACGGCGGCGCTGCCGTAGTGCTGGCTGACGCTGCAGTGGCCGAAAAACAGGGCTTGCAGCCCATGGCCCGCCTGGTATCGTACGGCATCGCCGGCGTCGATCCGGCGTTCATGGGCGAGGGACCCATTCCAGCGGTGAAATTGGTCATGCAGCGTTCCGGACTCAAAGTCAGCGACATGGATGTTATCGAAGCCAATGAAGCATTCGCGGCACAAGCAATGGCCGTATGCCGAGGCCTCGATTTCGACACGGCAAAAACCAATCCGAATGGCGGTGCGATTGCTTTGGGTCATCCAATCGGTGCAACCGGCGCCATCGTTACCGTAAAGGCACTGTATGAACTGCAGCGCATTGGCGGCCGTTATGCACTGGTAACCATGTGTATCGGCGGCGGCCAGGGCATCGCTGCCATTTTCGAAAGGATGTAATTCAGCGGGCTAAGAAATCGGGGCCGGCATAATCGGGACAGCGTTCAGATTATGCCGGCCCCGAATCTATTTAAAGAGATCCTCGGCCGACTGACGCAGCTTCTCTGCAGCACTCCCATCACCTCCGACCTGGAGAGTCGCTTCGAAATATTCGCAGAAGTTGGCTCGGACCTTATCCTTAACCTCATCGGCGATGGGCTCCTGACACTGGTTCACACGGCCCGGATCAAACCAGCGGCAGTTGCGGCAGACTCTGGTCGGCTTGCCGCAGGCAGAACAGTTGATCTCGCGCCCGTAGTCGTATTTACCCAAATCCGCACCACAGTGCCAGCAGTTTCCAACTTTTTCGGTTTCCATCAGTACCCCGTTATTCGGCTATACAGTTCAACTTAAACATTTCATCTGCTGTTGTTGCTTAAACCAAGCACCGAAGTATGATGCAACACGACTCTGTTCGCCCGCTTCAATTGCAACACCCACACACAATGGCATGTCGCTGTCCGAGTGTACCCGGTACAGTTAAAGTGTGAATCCTCATCCCTCTGCAGCTGGCAACGGCCGCATCGATCTCCGCTTGGTTCAAAGTGCCTTTCATCGCCAGCAAGCAACCATTGGCGGCGACTAGATGTGATGCGAGATCGAGCATTTCCCGAAGCGATGCAAAAGCACGCGACAAAACCGTATCGAACAGAATGGCAGGTGCGAACTGCTCGACTCTGCACCTTATCACCGTCAGATTAAGCAACCGCAACTCTATTTTAGCCTGCGCCACGAAACGGCTTTTTTTCCCGTTCGAATCGAGCAGTGTAAAGTGCAGGTCGGGCCGGGCAACAGCCAGAGGAATGCCGGGCAGACCCGGGCCGGTGCCGACATCCAGTATCTCCCGGCCGCGCAGCAGCGGCAGGATGGAGAGTGAATCGAGTAGCTGGCGGGAGACCATCTCCGCCGGATTCCGGACTGCGGTCAGATTGTAGGTTTTGTTCCACTTATCCAGCAGCGACAGATACTCCAGCAGCTTGTGCTGCTGTTGTGGATCCAATACCAGATCCATCTGTTGCAGGCCCGCAGAGAGTTGTTCGCTCCAGACCCCGCAACCCATCAAGCCGATCGCTTCTTCAGATGGATCAACAACAGCGAAATTGCCGCCGGCGTCATCCCTGGAATACGTCCCGCCTGTCCCAGTGTCTGGGGGCGGCTCTTAACCAGCTTCTCTCTCGCTTCCGTCGACAGACCGCGCACCTGCCCGTAGTCCAGATCAAGCGGCAGTTTTATCGACTCCTTCTGCCGCAGTTTATCGATCTCAAGCTGTTGGCGCTTGATATAACCGGCATACTTGGCCTGAATATCCAGCTGCTCCGCAACACCCTGATCATCCGGTCCAGGGCCAATCTCAGGCAGCCGGCTCAAAGCCTGATAGCTCAGCTCCGGCCGCGCCAGCAGATCCAACGCCCGGGTTTCCTGGCTCAGTGAAATACCCAGGGTTTGTGCCGCCCGCTCTCCCTGCGGGGTGCCGGGCCGGATCCAGATATCCCGCAGCCGCTGCCGTTCCAGCTCGATCGCCTCGCGTTTCCGTTCAAACGCGCGCCAGCGGGCATCACCGACCACGCCAAGCTCCCGCCCCTTTTCCGTCAGCCGCAGATCGGCATTGTCTTCGCGCAGCAGCAGCCTAAACTCCGCGCGGCTGGTAAACATCCGGTAAGGTTCACTGGTCCCACGGGTTATCAGGTCGTCAACCAGCACACCCAGGTACGCCTGTTCCCGGCCGGGGCACCAGGCTTCGATGCCACGCAGCTTCAATACCGCGTTGATACCCGCCAGCAATCCCTGCGCGGCCGCCTCCTCGTAACCCGTCGTACCGTTGATCTGGCCGGCGAAGAAGAGGCCCTCGATAAACTTTGTCTCCAGACCGGGTTTGAGATCGCGGGGATCGAAAAAATCGTACTCGATCGCATAGCCGGGCCGCGTGATGCGCGCCTGAACAAACCCCTTCATCGAGCGCACCAGCGCCAGCTGCACGTCGAACGGCAGCGAAGTGGAGATGCCGTTCGGATAGACTTCATTGCTGGTCAGACCCTCGGGTTCGATAAAGATCTGATGCGCATCCCGCTCCGCAAATCGTACCACCTTGTCTTCGATGGAGGGGCAGTAGCGCGGACCAACGCCGTCGATGACGCCAGTGAACAGCGGCGAGCGCGACAACCCGCTGCGGATGATCTCATGCGTCTCCGAATTGGTGTGCGTGATATGGCAGCTGCGCTGCTCCGGGTGCTCTTCGCGCGAACCTAAGAACGAGAACACCGGGGTCGGTTGGTCGCCCGGCTGAGCCAGCAGACCGGAATAGTCGATGCTGCGGCTGTCGATACGCGGCGGGGTGCCGGTTTTCAGCCGGTCCACGTTGAACGGCAGTTCACGCAACCGCCTGGAGAGAGCGTTGGCCGGCGGGTCGCCTAGCCGTCCACCTTCGAAACTGTTGAGTCCGACGTGAATCCTGCCGCCGAGAAAAGTGCCGGTGGTCAGGACGACCGCTGCAGCACGGAATTTAAGGCCGATCTGGGTAACCACACCGGCGACGCGGTCTCCCTCCACGATCAGATCGTCGACCGCCTGCTGGAAAATTTCAAGGGCGGACTGATTTTCCAGCACAGTGCGAACCGCAATTCGGTATAACTGGCGGTCGGCCTGGGCGCGGGTGGCCCGCACCGCCGGACCCTTGCGGGCATTGAGGATGCGAAACTGTATTCCCGCGCGATCGGCTGCGCGCGCCATCAAGCCATCCAGCGCATCCACCTCTTTCACCAGATGACCTTTGCCGATACCGCCAATTGCCGGATTGCAGCTCATTTGACCCAGGGTCTCTATATTATGACTGAGCAGCAGCGTATGGGCGCCCATACGCGCAGCAGCCAGCGCCGCTTCGGTACCGGCGTGGCCGCCACCCACTACAATGACATCGTAAGATTCGGAATAGAACATTGCTTGTCCAAGCGATCGTGATAGCGCTATTTTATCCGGGAAACGCACTCGGCACAGCTATATCGGAAATTCAACCGCCTGGTGAAAAATTTTTGCACTTTCAACGGTCTGGATTTTTGAGTGTGATACGCTCAATATGCAGCAGATGCAGCATGCGCCAGTTCACGCTCAACCGGCCACAATAGTATCGGGACAGCAGTATGCGGGTGACAATCATGCAGGCAAAAAAGTTAATCGCCACTCACTGGTTCTTTGTCCTGCTCATCCTGCTTATCACACTTTATGCCGAGTGCGGCTGGACAGCCAAGCAGTTGCCGCGGGCCGCGCCGGAATTCACCCACCCGGACCGCGGTGACTGGCTGAATTCCGAGCCGTTGTCACTGGCCGGGCTGCGGGGCAAAGTGGTTCTGATCGATTTCTGGACTTTCGATTGCTGGAACTGCTACCGCTCCTTCGGCTGGCTGCACGCCTTGGAAGTGCAGATGAAAAATCGCGAATTTATGGTCATCGGCGTACACACACCTGAATTCGAACACGAGCGGCACAAAGGGCGGCTGCAGGAGAAAGTCAAACTTTACGACCTCCGGCACCCAATCATGATCGACAACGATTTCTCTTATTGGAACGCCGCCGGCAGCAGATACTGGCCCAGTTTTTTCCTGGTCGACAAAAAGGGGGTCATTCGGGCAATTTACATGGGCCAGACCGACCTTAACAGCGACCAGGCCAAAAAAATCGAGGCGACGATCGAAAGCCTGTTGTTGGAATAACAGGCTATCATTGGGACTGTTTAAGCTATGCCGTGCTGCTGCCGACAGTCGTGTAATCATGAACAATCCACTTGACAGACTCGTCATCGAGGCGGGAAAGATTATCCTCGGCAAGGAGCGGACTATCCGCCTTGCACTCGCCTGTCTGCTCGCCCGCGGTCATCTGTTGATCGAGGATCTTCCGGGCGTCGGCAAGACCACGCTTGCGCATCTGCTCGCCCGACTGCTCGGCTTGAACTATCAGCGCATCCAATTTACCAGCGACCTGCTGCCCGCAGACATTATCGGCAACTCCGTCTATAACCGGGAGGAGGGGAGTTTCAGCTTTCATCCAGGCCCGGTGTTCTCGCAATTGGTGCTGGCTGATGAGATCAACCGGGCAACACCGAAGGCCCAGAGTGCGCTGTTGGAGGCAATGGAGGAGCAGCAGGTAACCGTTGACGGCAAAAGCTACCCGCTGCCAAAACCCTTTTTCGTCATTGCCACGCAGAATCCGGCGCACCAGATCGGCACCTTCCCACTGCCCGAGTCCCAGTTGGACCGGTTTCTGATGCGGGTGGAACTGGGCTACCCCGATACCAGATCCGAACGTCTGTTGCTCACCGGTGACGACCGCCGGGCGCTGCTGCTGCGGCTTGAGGCCTGCCTCGATCAGGGGCAGTTGCAGGCGCTGCAGGCGCAGGTGAATGAGGTGCATGTTTCCAATGCTATTCTCGACTATTGTCAGGCACTGCTGGCCTTCAGTCGCAGCAGCCCGCGCTTCAATCACGGCCTCTCTCCACGCGCCGGACTGGCACTGTTGCGCAGCGCCAAGGCCTGGGCGCTGTTGTCGGGACGCTTTCAACTGCTGCCGGAGGACGTGCAGGCGGTGCTGCCCGCGACCGTTGGCCACCGGCTTCACTCCAGCGCAGACACCGCTGCGGACGAGGGTGCAGCGCTGGCCGATTTTCTGGTTGAGTCGGTCCCGATACCCTGACGCGATGCGTTTCAATAACGGCAATAGATCGGGCTGTCTGCACCTGGTATGAAGCTATCTCTTAATCTCCGGCGCACCGCGCTGTTGTGAATTTCCGACTGCTGAATCCGCTGCGTCGACTGGCCCGTTCAGACAACACTGGACGCGCCAGCATCACACCGCGCCGCATTTACATTCTGCCCACCGGAAATGGCGTGCTATTCGCGATACTGTTGCTGTTGATGCTGCTGGGCTCAATCAACTACGCCAACAACCTTGGCTTCCTGCTCACTTTTCTGCTGATGGGTCTGGGATTGGTGGCCATGCTGCACACCTGGCGCAATCTGGTCGGACTGGAGCTGAAGTGCGGCCGGGCCGCTCCGGTTTTTGTCGGCGACGCTGCCCGTTTCGACATTCAGCTGACCAATCGGCGGCGCTGGTCGCGGCCCGGCATACAACTTCAGATGCGCAGTGGCACACCGCTAACCATCGATCTTGCTGCGGCCGCTACCGGCAACCTGACACTCACGAGTAAAGCCAGCCAGCGCGGCAAACTGGCTCTGCCGCGCTTCACCCTCTCCACCCGGTATCCGTTGGGCCTTTTCAATGCCTGGGCCTACGTAGAGCTGAATGCTTACTGCCTGGTCTATCCGACACCGGGGGCCAGGATGCCCGAATCCCCGCTGCCACAGTACAGCCGCAGCCAAATGGGTGACCGGGGAGTGGGTGCGGACGATTTTACCGGCCTGCGCCACTACCGGCCGGGTGACTCTCCGCGCCATATCAACTGGAAAGCGCTGGCGCGTGAACAGGGCCTCCAGACCAAGCTGTTCGGTGGCGACCGCGCCGAAAAATGCTGGCTCGACTGGCACCGCCTGCAGGGGGATACCGAACAGCGTTTGAGTCAACTCTGCCGCGGGGTGCTTGACGCCAGTGGCGGGGATATTGAATTTGGCCTGAAACTGCCGGACATAGAATTGAAACCCGCCAGGAGTCAGCAGCATCGCCTCAATTGCCTCTCGGCGCTGGCACTGTTTGCGGAGCCGAAGTGATACCCGCCTCATGTACGCCGCTCTCCAGGGTTCAGCAATATGCGTTGATTGCACTGCTCACGCTGACTGCGCTGCCGCATGTGCTGAATATCGACAGCCGCATCAGCGCACTGTTTCTGGTGCTGGTGGTTTATCGCACGCTGGCCATCGAAAAAAGCATCCTGCTTCCGGGAAAATGGCTGCTATTGCTGGTCACGCTGGGTGCGCTGGGTAATGTGCTGATGCACTATCCGATCCTACTCGGACGAAACGCCGGTGTCGCGCTGCTGACCTCGATGCTGGCGTTGAAACTGATGGAGATGCGAGTGCGCCGGGATGTCCATATCCTCGTGTTTATCGGCTACTTTACACTGGTCACCCAATTCCTCTACCGAGACGACTCCTGGCTGGTTCTGTACGCACTGTTGCTGCTTTTTGGACTGACCGCGATGTTGGTCGAGAGCAGCCGCAGCACAGCTTCGGCCAATCTTATCCGGCCGCTGGGCGTCTCTCTGTCGCTGCTCGTTCAGGCGCTGCCGATCATGATTCTGCTGTTCATCCTCTTCCCCCGTTTCAGTTCGCCGTTGTGGAGCCTCGGAGCGGAAACCGGCGCAGCGGTGAGCGGCGTCAGCGGCAATATCTCTGCGGGAAGCATCAGCCGGCTCAGCCGTTCGCCGGAGGTCGCCTTCAGAGTGGATTTCAATGGCGAGATACCGCCGCCTGCGCAGCGCTACTGGCGCGGGCCTGTGTTTTGGTTTTCGGACGGCAAAAACTGGAACGCGGATGAAAACGAAGAATTGGCCGGAGCAGATCTGATAAGTCTGGGCCAGACCGTTGACTACAGCGTCACGTTGGAACCCACCCCCGGCAGCTGGCTCTACGCGCTGGAGCTGCCGGTCAAAGTACCGCGCGATTCCCAACTGCGGTCAGACTACCAATTGATCCGCAACACGCCGGTAAAGCGAAGGGTGCGGTATAGCGTCAGCTCCGTGCTCGACTACCGCACCGGACCGCTGGCCGAAAAGGAGCGGCAAAAAGGGCTGCAGCTGCCGCCCGGCATTACCCCGCGCATGCTGGACCTGGTAACCGGCTGGCAGCAACAGAGCCGCTCCGATACAGCGCTGGTACTTAAGGCACTCGACTATTTCCGGCAACAGGATTTTTACTACACGCTCTATCCTCCGCTGCTCGGAGACAATCCAGCTGATCAGTTTCTGTTCGATACCCGGCGCGGTTTTTGTGAACACTACGCAACCAGCTTTACCCTGCTGATGCGGATTGCCGGCATCCCGGCCAGGGTGGTCGGCGGCTATCAGGGCGGCCAGGTCAATCCGCTCGGAGATTATCTGATTGTGCGTCAGTCCGATGCACACGCCTGGGCTGAAGTCTGGCTGCAGAACAAGGGCTGGCAGCGAGTGGATCCGACCGTTGCTGTCGCTCCGGAACGCATTCAGCAATCCATCGATCCAAACCTGATAAACGACATTATCGGCGCTCCCATCCTGTTCGGGGAGATCGATAGCGGACTGCTGCGTGCCATGCTGAACCAGCTGCGCTGGGGTGCCGACGCACTCAATGCCTCCTGGCATCGCTGGGTGCTGGGGTATTCTAAAGAGAGTCAAGTGTATCTGATGCGCCTGCTGGGTCTCGGGTTTCTACGCGGGCCGAAGCTGGCCTACGCTATGGTCGGAGTTACCGGTTTGTTCATTCTCTTCCTCACTCTGACACTGCTTTACCGCGTACGCGAAAGGCGGGATCCGATCAGTTCGACCTATCAAAAATTCTGTCAGCGGCTGCAGCGTCGGGGTTTAGTCCGGTTGGCCCACGAAGGTCCGAAGGATTTTGCCGAGCGTGTGATCAACAAGTGTCCGGAACTGGCCGGCAGCGTGAGCGCAATATCCAGTCTGTATATCGGCATCCGCTACGGGCGGCAGGACAATAAGCCTAACCGCCGGCGTTTTAATCGCCTGGTGCGCGGATTCCGTCCTTGACATTTTTATAACCTGAGCGAGCAGCGGCGTTTACCTGAGAGTGGTGGCTTCTGTTCGAATCCACCGCTATTTTCCGATGCAGAAACTGGCGAAGATCCTGCCGAGCAGATCATCCGAACTGAACGCTCCGGTGATCTCCGCAAGCGCGTACTGAGCCTGGCGCAGATCTTCCGCCAACAACTCGCCGGAGGCCGACGAGAGCAGCGCCCACTGCCCGGTTTGTAAATGCTCACTTGCTCTTTTGAGCGCGTCCAAATGGCGTCTACGCGCTATAAACAGGCCCTCCTGGCTACCCTGATAGCCGACGCTCTGCTTCAGATGTTGGCGCAACAGATCGACTCCCTGGCCGTAGCGTGCGGAGAGAAAAATCTCCGTGCCCTGCGCTGTCGTCAACATACCCGGGGCGCGCCCGGTTAAATCTATCTTATTGCGCACCAGCGTGACCGGCACATTTTGCGGCAGTGCTGCACGTTCCATTGCGTCTCGATCGGGATCGGCCAGATCATCGAAAATCCAGAGCACCCGGTCAGCCTTGCCGATCTGCTCCCGCGCGCGGCGCATACCCTCCTGTTCGACCTGATCGCCACTCTCTCGCAGTCCGGCGGTATCGATCAGATGCAGTGGCATACCGTCGATCTGTATACGTTCCCGCAGCAGGTCCCGCGTCGTTCCCGGAATTTCGGTGACAATCGCCGATTCACGTCCCGCCAACGCGTTCAGCAGGCTCGATTTACCTGCGTTGGGCCGGCCTGCGATGACCAGTGTCATCCCCTCACGCAACAGAGTGCCAACCCGTGCACTCTCCGTCAGACTGGCTAAATCCTCGATAATTGAATGTAAGTCAGCACTCACTTTTCCTTCGCTGAGGAAATCGATCTCTTCCTCCGGAAAATCGATTGCCGCTTCAACATAGGTGCGCAGATGAATCAGGTTCTCCACCAGCAGGTTGATTCGGGCGGAAAACTCGCCCTCCAGGGAACGGACCGCCAGACGGGCGGCAGCAGCAGTATCGCATTCGATCAGATCAGCTACGGCTTCCGCCTGCGCCAGGTCCAGCTTACCGTTGAGAAATGCCCGCCGGCTGAACTCGCCGGGCTCGGCCAGGCGCGCACCGCACTCAAGGCAGCGTTGCAGCAGCAGATCCATGACCACCGGTCCGCCGTGGCCCTGCAGCTCAATTACCTCTTCTCCGGTGAAAGAGTTGGGCGCCGGAAAGAAGAGTGCGATACCCTCATCAATCACCTCTCCCTGGGCATCGCGAAAACGGGAAAAACTGGCCTGTCTGGGAGCAGGAATACGCTCAAGTATGGCTTCGCAAAGGGCAGTTATGTCCTGGCCGGAAACCCTGACTATACCCACGCCGCCCACGCCCGGCGGTGTGGCGATCGCGGCAATTGTTTCGCCAGTGGTCGCCATCCGGGAACAGTCTTTTACTTGGCCTGTTCGATCCGCCGGGTAATAACCCACTGCTGGGATATGGAGAGGATATTGTTCGTCACCCAGTACAGCACCAGTCCGGAAGGGAAAAAGGCGAAGAAGACGGTGAACACAAACGGCAGTGTCATCATGATCTTGGCTTGCATCGGATCCGGTGGTGCCGGGTTCAATTTCTGCTGAATGAACATGGAGATGCCCATGATCAGCGGCAACACATAAAAGGGGTCTTTAATGGCAAGATCCTTGATCCAGAAAATCCAGGGAGCCTGGCGTAGTTCCACACTCTCCAGCAGAACCCAGTAGAGGGCGATGAATACCGGAATCTGCACCAGAATAGGAAGACAGCCGCCAAGCGGGTTGATCTTCTCTTTCTTGTACAACTCCATCATGGCTTGGTTGAGACGCTGCTTGTCGTCACCGTAACGGTCTTTCAACGCCTGTATGCGCGGTGTCATCTTGCGCATATTGGCCATCGACTTGTAGCTGGTTTCAGAGAGCTTGTAAAACAACAGTTTGATGATCAACGTGAGCACGATGATCGACCAGCCCCAGTTACCCAACACCCCCTGAATTTGCCCCAACAACCAGAAGATCGGCTTGGCAACCACCGTCAGCCAGCCATAATCGACCGTCAGTTCCAGTCCCGGTGTTATCGCCTCCAGCTCATCCTGAAGTTTCGGACCGGCCACAAAACCACTGGAGAATATGTGGCTGCCGCCCGCCGCCAGATTTATCGAAGGCGTATAGGCGCCGAGCACGTAACGCTTATCAGGCAGGACATTGGTATAAAAGTGATCGGTCTGCTCGGCGGGCGGTATCCAGGCACCGATAAAATAGTGTTGAAGCATGGCGATCCAGCCGCCTTTCACATCGATAGAGAGCGCATTCTCTTCCATCTTATCGAAAGATATCTTTTTGTATTTATCCTCTTGCGTGTAGATTGCGCCACCCGTGTAGGTATAGAGAAATTGGGAACCGGCCGGTTTCTCCCCGGGCAGTCCGCGCATCAATTGCCGGTACTCGCGGCCCGACCATGCCACCTCGGTGGGGTTATCCACCTGATGTTCAACCTTCACCAGGTAACTACCCCGAGTGAAGATGAAACGTTTGGTAACTCGAACCCCTTTTGGACTCGTCCACCACAGCTCGACTTTTAGACTCGACTTATCCCCCATGGTGTAGCTTTGCTCTGCGGCCTGGTACTGAGACTCATGGGTGGGCGCTTCCCCTTTCTCTAAACCTACCAAACCCGACTGGGCTACAAACAGATCGGGAGCGGTGGGACGCATCAAGGTGAACTTGACATCTTTCTGTTCGAGCGAAACCGGGTAATCATTCAACAACAGTTTGAGAATGGTACCGCCACGCGAATCTATCTCCAGCGTGAAAAGGTCTGTTGTAACACCGATTTTCCCACTGGTCGTCTCGACAGAAGTACCCACCCCGGGTACTGCAGCTGCCTGGATCTGATTACCGGTGGAAATCGGACTTGTCACCTCAGCCTCAGGTACAACTGATTCAACGCTGCCGGGTGTACCTTGACCGATCTCAGCTTGGGTGGCAGCAGTCTCTTGCGGTGGTTTCGGACCGTAATCCTCATTCCATGCCTGCCAAAGCATGAGAACAACGAAGGCCAGAGTGAAAATCAGTATTAGGCGAAGATTATCCATGAAGCATCTCAGAGCTGACAAAATGACTTGTTATCAAAAGAGGGGGCACTGGGAAATCTGGCGCCTACTGTGTAATTTCCAACTGAAAATTGACCGTTACTTTTTCCTGCCGCAGCCAATAGAGGAAACTTCATCCGTTTTCAAACTCCGGGCCACATGCAGCCACAATCTGTCAAGTGACTCCCGGAGCTGTTTCTTATCATGCAGCGGAACACCCCGACGACTTAATACCACTGTATCAATGCCTTTCAAGCGGTTGTGTTGATGCCGGAAACTCTCCCTGATAACTCTTTTAACCAAATTCCGGTCGACTGCACGCCTGATATTCTTCTTGGCAATTGCTATTCCAAGCCGGCCTAGCTCTTGTTCGTTACTACGCCAGAGTATCGTGAAAAAATCGTCAGCGGATCGATTTGGCCGTTTGAATACCCGTTTATATGATGCAGCGCTCAGCAATCGACAGCATCGGGGAAAACATGCTGGATTTTGGGACAATAGTTACAATTGCTGTCGAATCAAGCACTAGGGTGTCAGACGGACTCTGCCTTTGGCCCGGCGCGCATTGATCACCTTACGGCCACCACGTGTCGCCATACGGGCACGAAAGCCATGAGTACGAGCGCGTTTAAGCGTGCTTGGCTGAAATGTTCTTTTCATATCTGATTCCCAATTTCTGCTTTAGGTATACGGGTAATTTCCGCAAACTCTGAAATCAAAAAAAACCCGGTAAAAAAGGGGCGTAGAATACTTTGAAATTAAACGCATTGTCAATAAGATCACCCGGTACTTCAAAGGGCTGAGTTGGGTAGTCAGGCGGTTGCTGAGTGGCAATTCAGATACGGCAATTTTTACGCTTCAGTGTCAATTATTGCCTGTGGATAACTTCCTGGAACAAGGGTAGACTCACCCAATTCTGCCAGTCCAAGTAAAATCTCTGGCATCGAAAATGCCATATTGCCGCTACATTTGCCCGGCAGATTTTTTATTCCGTACCCAAATTAATCGAGAGTATTCCTGTGAGTCTTTGGAACAAGTGTATGGATCGTCTTGAGGGTGAACTATCCTCGCAACAGTTCAATACCTGGATCAGGCCACTTCATGCTATCGAAGCGACAGAGTCTATCCGGCTGTTGGCGCCTAATCAGTTCGTATTGAATTGGGTGAAAAACAATCATCTCGGGCAGATCAACAGCATCATAAACGAACTTTCCAGAACAAAGCCGCCTAGTGTAATTCTCGAGATAGGATCGCGCCTGAAGGAGAAAAAGAGCGCAGCTCCTTCACTCTCTGAATCTCTACATTCGCAAATTCAAAACCGCTCACTAACGCTTTCAGATAGATCTGAACCGCTACCTTGTAACTTGAACCCGGATTTCACCTTTGAAACCTTTGTTGAAGGAAAATCGAATCAGCTGGCTCGGGCAGCTTCGGTACAGATAGGTGAAAACCCCGGCACTGCCTATAACCCGCTTTTTATTTATGGCGGCGTGGGTTTGGGAAAAACGCATCTAATGCACGCCGTTGGAAACATGATTCTTTTGAATAATCCTGCATCCAGGGTTGTCTACCTGCACTCAGAGGGCTTCGTCGCTGAAATGGTTAATGCATTGCAACATAACACCATCGAGAAGTTCAAAACCAAATACCGATCGGTCAACGCACTCTTAATTGATGATGTGCAATTTTTTGGTGGAAAAGAACGTTCTCAGGAGGAATTTTTCCACACCTTTAACGCTTTGTTCGAATCAAGACAACAGATCATACTTACCAGCGATCGATTTCCAAAAGAGGTTAAAGGTTTGGAGGAGCGGTTAAAATCGCGCTTTGGCTGGGGCTTGACGGTTGCAGTGGAACCCCCCGACCTGGAAACACGGGTAGCAATTCTAAAAACAAAAGCGAAACAATTATTTAACGTAGATTTGCCTAATGAAGTCGCGTTTTTCATCGGTAAACGGGTACGCTCCAACATTCGCGAGTTGGAAGGCGCTTTACGCAGAATTATTGCCAATGCTCAATTTACTGGCGGACAGTTAACCCCTGAATTCGCTAAAAATGCGCTCCGTGACATGCTTGTAGCACAGGATAAACAAGTCACGATAGGAAACATTCAAAAAACTGTCGCTGAATATTTTAAGATTCGTACATCGGATCTCTTATCAAACAAACGTAGTCGAACAATAGCCCGGCCAAGGCAAATAGCAATGGCATTAGCCAAAGAATTAACCAGCCATAGTCTTCCGGAGATTGGTGATGCTTTCGGTGGCAGGGACCATACAACAGTACTTTATGCCACAAGAAAAGTGGCGGAACTTAGAGAAGGCGACTCCCGTGTGGAGGAGGATTTTGGAAACCTGTTCAGAACCCTTACAAGTTAATATGTATAACCTGTGAAAATCACTTTACAAGATTGGAAAACGTAAACAGTGCACAAAAAACTGACAGATAAAACAGACCTATTTATCCCAGTTTTTCAACCAAAATAATGAACATAAATAATTGATATATTTAATAATTATTGATTTTATGCACAGATCGCTCTGCCTATATAATAATAGTAATTTTAATATTTCAGACAATATTATTTAAGAGAACTTCGACATGAAGATCATCACGACCAAAGCAGCAATACTGGACCCGCTACAACAAGTTGGAGGTGTTGTTGAGAGGCGACAAACATTGCCGATACTTGCTAATTTACTGCTTAACCTCAGAAGCAAGTCTCTGTTGATAACGGCAACAGACCTGGAAGTTGAGATGAAAACCAGTACTCAAGTCGAAGCTAACGGGGAACTGGATATTACACTGCCAGCAAGAAAGCTAATCGATATCTGCAGGGCATTGCCTGATGAAGCGGTAATCAATATCAATATCGAAGGAGAAAGGGTAACTATCGTTTCAGGCCCGAGTCGATTTACGTTGGGTACATTACCTGCCAAGGATTATCCGGTAATTGAGCCCATAACCAGCAGCCACTCTTTCTCTGTCCCGGAAAACAGACTTAAGGCGTTAATTGAAAAAACCTATTTTGCAATGGCGCAGCAAGATGTTCGGTACTATCTAAATGGTTTACTGCTGGAAATTAAGGAAGGAATAATTCGTACTGTTGCTACAGATGGTCATAGATTGGCGACTAGTGAAAGTGATTGCCAAATAGACAATTCCCTGGAACTGCAGGTGATTATACCCAGAAAAGCCATATTGGAACTTAGCAAGCTGCTGGAGGATACAAAGGATAGTGTATTGGTGGAAGTCAGTACTAACCATATACGGTTCAATATAAGAAGCACTATTTTTACTTCTAAGCTGATAGATGGAAAATTTCCGGACTATCAACGTGTCATACCAACGAATTCAGATAAGACAGTGATAGCGAACAGAGAGACTTTAAGGAATGCATTACAAAGAACCTCAATACTTTCGAACGAAAAATATCGAGGTATCTGCTTCAAGTTTACAAAAAATTCATTGGAGCTTCTTGCACATAATCCAGAGCAGGAAGAAGCAAAGGAAGAGTTACAGATTGAGTATCAAGGTGATGATTTAACCATAGGTTTTAATGTCAGTTATCTCATAGAGGTTTTAAATGTGCTAGAAACCAAAGAGATAAAACTCATGCTAAGTGATTCAAACAGCAGTTGTCTTATCGAGGACGAAAAAACGTCTAACAGTCGATACGTTATCATGCCAATGAGGTTGTGATACAAGCGGATAGACAAGTATCAAAATATAATGAATGTATTCGTACCAAATTCTGCGCAGTAAATCTGCACATAGATGGCTTTTGATCTCATCCGAATAAATGATTTTAGAAATCTAACAGATTGCGAATTGAAGCCGGATTCCACCATGAATTTTATTTACGGTGGCAATGGATCCGGAAAAACGTCTTTGTTGGAAGCAATCTACATTTTGAGTAGAGGGCGATCGTTTAGGGACAAGCAACTGCAAAATGGAGTCCAGATAGGAAAAAACTCCTTTACACTGTTTGGAATAAAAACAGAGCAGAACAAGAACAAAACGATAGGGATAAATTATTCCAAAAAAGGGGCAAATATCAGAATAGAAGGTGAGAGGGTTTCGAAACTCTCTGTACTAGCAAGAGAGACCCCCATACATATTATCACCCCAAGATCTCAAGAGATCATAGAAAATGGATCAGGAATCAGGAGGAGGTTTCTTGATTGGGGAGTGTTTCACGTGGAACCTTTATTCCAACACTTCTTATCCCGTTATCATCGTGCACTCGCTCAAAGAAACAGTGCTTTGAGAGAAAATTCCTCATCTGTAGCGTTATGGAATAGAGAACTCGTAGAGTCCGGTGTGAAAGTTGCCGAGTATAGAAAAAACTATTTTCAGCAGTTGAAGCTTATGTTCGAAGAGCAGTTGAGATTATTGGATACAAGTATAGAGCTGGAAATGGTTTTATATGGCGGATGGACAAGCAATAAGGGATTACAGGAGGTTTTACAAGACAATTTTTCCGGTGATGAAAAATGTAAATATACTCGAATGGGTCCACACAGAGCCGACATTATTTTTAAAGTAAAAAATTTTAAGCTAAGTAAATTGGCATCACGAGGTCAAATAAAACTTGCTGTTTTCGGACTTTTTTTTGCACAGGCGAACTTAATCAAATCGTTGTCCAACAAGGAGTCTATATTGCTTGTGGATGATTTGTCCTCAGAGTTGGATAACAAAAACGTAGATCGATTAATTGATTTGATGTTAAGCCAGAAGAAACAGATATTCATTTCAACTACTGACCAAAAAATTCGCATCCCAACGAACGAAGGCAAAATGTTCCACGTGGAACATGGGTTGGTGGAAGAACAGAGTGTATAATAATTCCCTGAAAGCGATTTGCATCTTCATTTGAATCTCGCAATACAATTTACCGATCTGAGCCAGATAGTGGCTGAGAAAGTGAGGAGTGCCCAATGAGTTACAACTCATCGAATATCAAAGTACTGAAAGGACTGGATGCCGTAAGAAAGAGACCTGGAATGTATATTGGTGATACAGATGACGGAACCGGTCTACATCATATGGTTTTTGAAGTTGTAGATAATTCGATTGACGAAGCATTGGCAGGATTCTGCAGTGAGATAAAAGTTACTATCCACGAAGATCAGGTGATTACCGTCTCGGATAATGGACGGGGTATACCAGTTGACTATCATTCGGAAGAGAAAAAATCAGCGGCCGAAGTTATTATGACGGTGCTCCATGCGGGTGGTAAGTTCGACGATGACTCATATAAGGTTTCAGGCGGGTTGCATGGTGTCGGTATTTCGGTGGTCAATGCTCTTTCAGATTACCTCAAGCTGGTTATCTACCGTCAGGGGAAATGTTACCAGCAGGAATACCACCTGGGAGAACCAGTGGCTCCCTTACAGGAGATAGGTGACTCGGATAAAACCGGCACGGTAGTTACATTCAAAGCCAGCGGCAAAATATTCAAAGACATTGAATATCACTACGAAATTCTTGCCAAACGGTTAAGAGAGCTCTCGTTTTTAAACTCTGGCATCAGAATTGTACTTAATGATGAAGTCAAGGACCGCCAGGATGTGTTCGAATACGAAGGTGGAATAGCATCTTTTGTAGAACACTTAAACCGAAAAAAAACGCCTTTACACAGTAACCTGATCGCTTTTTCTATTGAAAAAAGCGGAGTGGTCGTAGATCTTGCGATGCAATGGAACGAATCTTACCAGGAGAACATCTACTGTTTTACCAATACAATTCCACAAAAAGACGGCGGTTCTCATCTTGCCGGTTTCAGAGCCGGTTTAACGAGGACGCTTAACCAGTACATAGAAAACGAAGGTTTAGCGAAAAAGCAAACAGTTAGCACCATCGGTGACGATGCCCGCGAAGGTTTGACAGCGGTGCTATCGGTTAAAGTACCGGATCCGAAATTTTCCTCACAGACTAAGGATAAACTGGTCTCTTCTGAAGTAAAAGGGATTGTGGAAGCGGTAATGTCCGAGAAGCTGGGCGAGTTTTTAATGGAGAATCCAACCGATGCGAAGGCGATAGCCGGCAAGATGATAGATGCGGCAAGAGCGCGAGAGGCTGCTCGTAAAGCGCGTGAGATGACGCGCCGGAAAGGCGTATTGGATATTGCCGGTTTACCGGGAAAATTAGCCGATTGTCAGGAAAAAGATCCCTCTAAATCAGAGATTTACCTGGTAGAGGGTGATTCTGCAGGGGGATCAGCTAAACAGGGCAGAGATAGACGTCACCAGGCGATATTACCACTGAAGGGCAAAATACTTAATGTGGAACGAGCGCGTTTCGACAAGATGATCTCTTCAGCAGAAGTGGGCACATTGATAACCGCTCTTGGTTGCGGAATTGGTCGGGAAGAGTTTAATCCAGATAAATTGCGCTACCACCGGATTATTATCATGACAGACGCTGATGTTGATGGCGCGCACATCAGAACACTGTTACTCACATTTTTTTACCGCCAGATGCCGGAGTTGATCGAGCGAGGGCATATTTATATTGCACAGCCACCCCTGTATAAGATTAAACGGGGTAAACAGGAACAGTACCTGAAAGACGATCATGACCTGAATAACTTTCTATTACAGGCTGCCTTAGATAATGCTTTTGTTCATGTGAACGAGGGGGCGCCCCCGTTATCCGGGGAAGCCCTCGAGACGCTGGCATTGCAGTTCAATGCAGCGCTAGCCACGATCAAACGGCTCTCCAGAAAATACAACGATCTGGTTTTAAGTAAGCTTATCTATATGCCACCAGTTGACGCTGCCATGCTCTCCGATAAGAAACAGTTTGACAATTGGCTGAAAGAGTTGGAAGGCCGCCTTAATGTAGAAAAAAGTGCTGCCTCAAATTATAAACTTGTCAGAAGTGATGTAAGTGAAACCGATCCCGAAGGTATCCTTGTCTCTCACTGGGTACATGGTATCAGTAGCGAGGAGCTGTTTGCGATCGAGTTTTTTCAGACCGGGGAGTATCGTAGATTGGTTGACTTAGGTGCCAGACTAGATGGATTGCTCGGTGAAGGAGCCTTTGTTAGCCGTGGCGACAAAAAACAGACTATAAATAGTTTCGAACAAGCTCTGACCTGGTTAATGGAGGAGGCAAAGCGGGGCCAGCACATACAAAGATACAAAGGACTGGGAGAGATGAATCCCGCACAGCTCTGGGAAACAACCATGGATCCAGAAATCAGGAGGCTATTACGAGTCAGCATTGAAGATGCTATTGGAGCAGACGAAGTATTTACCACGTTAATGGGTGATCAAGTGGAACCCAGGCGGGATTTTATCGAGAAAAATGCACTCTCGGTGGAAAATCTGGACATCTAGTACAGCTCAGCAGAGCGCGAACGGAAATGACAACCGAACTCTTTCGGGATAATGGATACCTTCGATCGTGCACCGCGATAGTGACTGCCGTGGATGAGCGGGGGATTCAGTTAGATCAGACTGTATTTTACCCGATGGGTGGTGGTCAACCCGGAGATAGCGGAACCCTGACAACAGCAGATGGCCGCGTATTGAATATCCTGGATGCCCGTAAAGATAGCGTAACCGGCGATCATCTTCATCTGGTGGAAGTTGATGTTCAATTGCCGGCCGTGGGTGAACCTGTGAACATCGCCATCGATTGGGAGAGACGCCACCGGTTGATGCGTATGCACAGTTGCATGCATCTGTTATGTGCCATCATACCTGCAGGTGTGACCGGGGGATCTGTGCGTGATGATGGCAGTGCCCGGCTGGATTTCGATCTGCCTGAACCGCCCGATAAAGTGTGGATAGAGCGTGAACTGAACCGGTTGATTGCTGAAGATCATCGGATGCTGATACGTTGGATTTCTGACGATGAGCTGGAGAGTCAACCGGAACTGGTCAGGACCTTGTCGGTGAAACCGCCACAGGGAAGCGGCCGTATACGATTGATTAACTTCGAGGGTGTGGATTTGCAGCCTTGTGGCGGTACCCACGTTGCGTCAAGTGCGGAAATCGGTCCGGTGAGAGTGAAAAAAATAGAGAAGAAAGGGAAGCTGAACAGACGAATCACCGTAGAATTCGCATAACTAAGATGGTTTATTGAATGTGAGTACTTACTCCAATTTTGGTGCTTACATCATTGTTGCCGTTTTGGCAATGAAGCAACGGTCTCTTCAATCCATAGTTCAGCCCGCTTGTTTATCTCAACAGCACTCAAGCCTTTTGCATCTATAACCGGCCCGATAACAACCTGTATGATACCTGGATATTTTTTTATATCGCGCCGCCGCCAGAATTCTCCGGCATTATGCGCGACTGGAAGCACAGGATAACCGGTTTTCTCGGCCAGCAGCGCACCACCAATTCCATATTTTTTTCGGCTGCCTGGAGCCACTCTGGTACCTTCCGGAAATATCACCACGGTACGTCCCTGTTCCAACCGTTTACGGCCCTGCTGTATGACCTGGCTAGCGGCTTTACGTCCGGATTTTCGATCTATTGCAATGGGTTGTGCAGCCGCCAGTGCCCAGCCAAAGATAGGGATCCACATGAGTTCTTGTTTGAGAACCCAGGTTTGTTCGGGAGGCAAAATACAACGTAAAGCGATGGTTTCCCAAGCTGACTGATGTTTAGAGAGTACAATGGTGTTGTTGGAAGGAAAATTTTCCAGACCGGTTACCCGGTAATCCAGCTTGCAAATATGCTTCAGCAGTAGCACGTTTAAACGAGCCCATAGGTTTGCGATTGAAGAACGACCGTTGAAGGAGAGCAGCCAACCAAAGGTTGCAAGAGCAAGTCCAAACAAACTTGTAGTAATTAACAGTAAAACAAAATAGATAAGCGATCTGAGCAGGACCATATCGAAGTTTGTACGTTCTAATTGTTTAGAATATTCTGTACTGCACTGGCAAGATCGTCGTAAACAGGAATCTCTTTTCTGTGGGATATTTCGTCCTGGGTTTTAACGCCATTACCGGTCAGCACAAGAATATGCTTGACGCCATAATTCTCAGCTGCCTGCAAATCCCGCAGACTGTCGCCAATGGAGAGAATACCCGCGGAATCGCCGACGAAGCGATGGCTTGCCTGCATGAGCAGACCCGGCTTGGGTTTGCGGCAATTGCAGCGTGCTTTTGGACCGTGCGGGCAAAAGAATATGCCGTCGATATGGCCACCGATCGTACTCAGTTCGTTTTGCATTTTACGGTGAATCGCATTGAGGGCGTCGATATCGAACAAACCCCTGGCCAGGCCCGACTGGTTGGTGGCAATAACAACCCGGTAACCCGACTGATTGAGATCCGCGATGGCTTGCAGGCTGCCGGGAATGGGGATCCACTCTTCCGGAGACTTGATGTAATCTTCGGATTCTTGGTTTATAACGCCATCTCGATCCAAAATTATTAATTTCATTATATACTTGGTAGTAAGTAAGTACTAACTACTATGCGTTTAGTCACGAAACTCGGATACCCGAATTCTGCCATCGATCATACGCGACTGACGCAGCATAAGTTTCTCCATTTTGTTCCAGAAAGCCTGATTCAAATCGAACTGCCCGGCGATGGCGGTGCCCATTAAAAGAATCAGGAGATCGGCCACCTCCTCGGCAATCTCCTGAGTGCTCTTACCTTTGGTGATGCAGGAGGAGATCTCCCCAAGTTCCTCGGCCATCAGCGCGATACGATAGGTCATCTCCTCCCCGCCGGTCTCGCGGAAACGGTGCTTGTCGTGGAAACGCTGCACTTCTTGGAGCATCGATTGCCACGAGTCGTGATTGTCGGTTTCCTGCATTTATCTACCCAGCATTAGGTTAGATCCGTGAGATATCCGCCACGCCCAAGAACAGTAGATTCAGGCGATTTAGCAGCGCCAGGCGGTTGCTGCGGACGCCGGCATCTTCCACCATTACCATCACATTGTCGAAAAAGCGATCCACCGGGTCGCGCAGGTCAGCCAGCGCAATCAGTGTCTCTTCGTATTTAAATGCCTCCAGCAGGGGTGCTATCTGTTCCGCCTTGGCAATAATGTGCTGGTGCAGGGTTTTCTCCTCCTCACCTGCAAAAAGTGCCACCGACACCTGATCTGAAGGGCTTTCGCCGGACTTCCTCAGTATATTGCCTATACGCTTGTTTGCGGCAGCCAGTGCTTCCGCTTCGGGTAACTTTTCAAACGTCAGCACGGCGCGGATACGACGGTCGAAGTCGGCGATGGTGTTAGGTTCAACCGCGGCAACGGCTTCGAATACATTGACCGACACCCCCTCTTCCTGATAGAGACCCTTCAGCCGCTCCAGCATGAAATCGTAAACATCATCGACGACTTGCCCGCTTACCACCCGGGTTCCAAGCGTTTCGGCGCAGAATTCGAGCAGCGACCGCAAATTGAGGGGGAGCGCATGTTCCTTAAGATTGCGCAATACACCCAGCGCTGCTCTGCGCAGCGCAAAAGGATCCTTATCGCCGGATGGCTTCTGGCCGATACCGAAAATACCCACCAGTGTGTCCAGTCTGTCGGCAATGGAGATTGCGATTCCGGTGCGACTCTGGGCCAGCTTGTCACCGGAAAAGCGCGGCATGTAGAACTCTTCCATCGACCGGGCTAACTCTTCCGGTTCTCCGTCTCTAACTGCCTGGTAGCGCCCCATCACGCCTTGCATGTCGGGAAACTCACCGACCATCTCTGTCATCAGATCACAGCGGCTGAGCAGAGCAGCCCGGGCTGCCAGCTGTACATCGCCGCCAATCTCTCCAGCGATAGTTGCAGCCAGTTGGGAGACACGCTCCGATTTCTCGAACAGCGTACCGAGCTTCAGTTGAAACACCACCGATTTCAGTGAGTCAAGGCGGGATTCAAGCGGCTGCTTGCCATCCTGTTGCCAAAAGAACATAGCATCACTGAGACGCGGCCGAATCACCCGCTCGTTACCCTCTTTGATCACTTCGGGTGTTGGGCTGTCGATATTGGCAATGGTGATAAAATGATTCATCAGGCGGTTCTGACTATCAACCAGATGAAAATACTTCTGGTTTTTTTTCATACTCAGAATCAATGCTTCGTGGGGAACCTGCAAGTACTCCTCTTCGAAGCTGGCGGTGATCGGCACCGGCCACTCCACCAGTGAAGTAACTTCGCTCAACAGAGCCGGATCGATTTCGGCTCTGCCTCCCAGCATTTCAGCAGTACGCTCCACCTGCTCTCTTATTTTCTGCTGGCGTTGTTCAAAGTGAGCAATCACTACACCCTTTTCTTCAAGCGTTTTGGCGTAATCTGCAGGGTGCTTGATATCTATGGCGTGCGGATGATGGAAGCGGTGCCCGTAAGTCAGCCGGCCAGCCTCAGCGTCCAGGATGGTGCAGGGCACCACCGTTTCACCATGCAGAAACAACAGCCAGTGCACCGGCCTTACGAACTGTGCTTCAGAGGAGCCCCAGCGCATGCGTTTCGGTATCGGCAGTTTGTTCAAAGCGGTTTCGGCTATCTCCGGCAGCAGTTCCGACGCCGGTCTGCCACTCTCCTTGAGCTGGTAGCTGAGCCACTCGCCCTTGTCGGTCTTGGTTCTGCTCAGTTGATCAACCGTAGTGCCGCACGAGCGGGCAAAACCATCTGCAGCTTTGGTTGCATTGCCATGCTTATCGAAGGCGGCCTGCAGTGCCGGGCCGCGTCTCTCAACTTCCCGGACCGGCTGACCGAGGGAGCAGGCCGGAACCAGGAGAGCAAGACGCCTCGGTGTGGCAAACGCAGTCACCTCTCCATGCATCAGATTGGCACGGGCCAGACCGGCAATAAACTCGGTCGTGAGTGCTTCGGAGAGCCGTTTCAGAGCAACCGGCGGCAGCTCTTCCGTGCCGAGTTCGAACAACAAGTCGGCGGTATCACGCATGGCCCCTCTCCTGGTTTGCAGCAAGCATTGGGAAACCCAGTTTTTCCCTGGCATCAAAATAAGCCTGGGCTACGTCTCTCGCCAGCGCTCTCACCCGCAGAATGTAGCGTTGCCTTTCGGTCACTGAAATGGCGTGTCTGGCATCCAGCAGATTAAAAATATGGGAGGCTTTAAGAACCTGTTCGTAGGCAGGTAACGGCAATCCCAGTTCGATAAGCTTATTGCTCTCCTTTTCGCACTGATCGAAAAAAGTGAAATGAAATTCCACGTCGGCATGTTCAAAATTGTAAGCCGACTGCTCCATTTCGTTCTGATGAAACACATCGCCGTAGGTCACGGTTCCCTGAGGGCCCCGCGTCCAGACCAGGTCGAAGACGCTTTTCGCTCCCTGCAGATACATGGCAATGCGTTCAAGGCCATAGGTGATTTCACCGGTAACCGGGCGGCAGTCAAGCCCGCCCACTTGCTGGAAATAGGTGAACTGAGTAACCTCCATGCCGTTGAGCCAGACCTCCCAGCCGAGCCCCCATGCGCCAAGCGAAGGCGACTCCCAGTTGTCCTCGACGAATCGGATATCGTGTACCTTGGGATCGATGCCGAGCATCTCCAGCGATCCGAGATAGAGTTGCTGTATATCAAGCGGCGATGGTTTCAATACCACCTGGTACTGGTAGTAGTGTTGTAGCCGGTTTGGGTTATCACCATAACGCCCATCGGTGGGTCTGCGCGACGGTTGAACGTAGGCTGAATTCCAGGGTTCCGGTCCGATGGCACGCAGAAAGGTCGCGGTATGGAAGGTGCCGGCGCCAACTTCCATATCGTACGGCTGCAGTATCACGCAGCCATGATCTGCCCAGTATTTTTCCAGCGCAAACACCAATCCTTGAAAGGTGGTCAAATCAGCGCTTCGATTGTTCGTCTGCGTATTCAAGGTCAAAATCTGATTCCCGAGTGAAAGATTAATGTTTAGAACCTATTTCATCATCCCCCGCGAACCGCGTTGCGGTCCGAAATGGATGCCTGCAAGGCGTGCTGCGCAGCACAGTACACAATGTACGGGCAAGCGGTGCAACACCGCAGGGACGCATTTCGGGCGCAACCCCTTGGGGACCGGCCGATTTTGGCTCCTGGCTTTGTTGCGGCTCGTTCCTGTAGCATTGGCTACACCACGCTCGCCGCGTCGTGCCAGGAACCAAAATCGCCACGGTCGCGGCCGCGCGGGATGATGAGATAGGTTCTAATTATATCTTCGCCAAAGCATATTTGGCTAACCTGCTGTTGCGTCGGATGATTCTACATCGCCTATGTAACAGTCAGCTTCAAACTTTGATAGAGCCAAACGCCGTTTGAAAACAGACAGATTATCGTTGTGGTTGGTGTCATAGGGGCATGCACTGTTAAAATAGTGCCAGCCACGGGATACTCAGCGAGTTTCCGTTGACTGAATGCTCACCTTGTTAAAATCTTGATCGGCAAAAATCTCTCCTCATGACTCAGCAAAAAAAAGCGGTGGCGCTAATCTCCGGCGGACTTGATTCTCTGCTGGCAGCGAAAATTGTGCAGGACCAGGGCATTCATGTCGCTGGCATCAATTTTTTTACCGGTTTCTGCGTAGAAGGACACACGCATGCAATTCGTAAAAAAGGTCGGGATAAACCCAAGCGCAACAATGCGCTTTGGGTTGCCGAGCAACTGGGAATCAAACTGCATATCGTCGATATCATCGAAGAGTACAAGCAGGTGGTTTTCAATCCACGTTACGGTTACGGCGCCAACCTGAACCCCTGCCTGGATTGCAAGATTTTCATGGTCAGAAAGGCGCATCAGTGGTGTCAGCAGCACGGCTTCGATTTCATTGTTACCGGAGAAGTTGTCGGTCAGCGCCCAATGTCACAACGCAAAGACACCATGCCGGTGGTGGCCGATAGATCCGGCGCTGAAGACCGGCTGCTGCGACCTCTCTCTGCAAAAAACCTCCCCCCAACACTGCCCGAACGCGAAGGTTGGATTGACCGGGATAAATTGTTGGGCCTGTCCGGTAGAAGCAGGAAACCCCAAATTGCACTGGCCAACAGCTTTGGATTTGAGGAGTATGCACAACCGGCTGGAGGCTGCTGTTTTCTGACGGATGCTCAGTATTCGTCCAAACTAGCCGACCTGTGGCAGGCAAGGGGAAGCAAGCAGTATGAACTGGACGACATCATGCTGTTAAAAGTGGGCCGTCATCTGCGTCCGAAGCCACATTTCAAGGTGATCATCGCGCGCGAGGAGGGTGAGGGTAATTTCCTATTGGGTTACCGAAAACAGTACATCAGCATCATCAGCCTGAGTCATTCGGGCCCGTTGGCGCTGGTCGACGGCGATGTGGATGACAAGGATATTGAACTGGCGGCCAGTCTGGTTGCCCGTTACGGTAAGGGAAGAGACGAAGCACAGGTAGAGATGGAGATACGCACCCCGGCGGGCGCCAGCCGCCCTTTGAAGGTTCGGCCGTTGCTGTCTTCAAACATACCCGAGCAGTGGCATTTGTGACTCCTGTATTGGTCGATGCGCGCCGTCTGCTCTGCCCGATGCCGGTGATCCGGGTTCAGGATAAAGTGGCAGAGTTGGGTGCCGGCACCCTTGTGGAAGTTGTCTGCAGCGATCCCGGCGCGCTTAACGATATACCCGCATGGTGCCGTATCAATGGTCATCGGGTGGTGGAAACCCGTATTTCAGGAGAGGAGTATCTGGTGATTCTGGAAGTGGGAGAAGCATGACAGCAGCACCAGAGACACGTGCTGAAAAGCGATTGCGTGAGACAAAAAGGGTTACCATTGTCGGGGCGGTCGTCAACTTGTTGCTGTCTGTTTTCAAGCTAATATTTGGCTGGATCGCCCAGTCTCAGGCGTTGCTGGCCGACGGTATCCACTCGCTCTCCGATCTGCTGTCCGATGCACTTGTCTGGTTCGCTGCCGCGCACTCTGCGCAGGGTCCGGATTCCGATCATCCGTACGGACATGGCCGATTCGAGACGCTCGCCACCTTGGGCTTGGGACTATTGTTGGCACTGGTCGCCGTTGGCATAATTTGGGATGCTTCGAGTCGACTGTTCTCACCTGAAAGGCTGTTGATTCCCGGCAGTCTCGCCCTGGTGATTGCATTGGTTTCGGTGCTGGCGAAAGAGTGGCTCTACCACTATACGGTGCGCGTTGCCCGTCGCGTTAAATCCGATATGCTGCGCGCCAATGCCTGGCACCACCGTACTGATGCCTTTTCATCTGTGGTCGTCATCTTCGGCGTGGCAGGCACCATGGCTGGTTTGCCCTACCTGGACGCTATCGCAACTATCGGCGTTGGACTGATGATCGCTCACGTAGGCTGGGAGTTGAGTTGGCCGGCGATACAGGAGTTAGCCGATGCAGGGCTTGAGGAGGAGCGGCTGGAGCAGATCCGCAGTACTATCCTGTCGGTAAACGGAGTCAGGGCCATCCATATGCTGCGCACCCGCAGCAGCGGCGGTCAGGCGTCGGCAGATGTACACGTACTGGTGGACCCCAAGCTGAGTGTTTCCGAGGGCCACATGATAAGCCAGATGGTGATGGACAATCTCACTGACGACATAGAAGAAATTTCCGACGTGACGGTTCACATCGATCCGGAAGATGACGAGATTGCGGCTCCCAGCAAAGATTTGCCGATGCGGGATGCCGCAGAAGCGATGTTGTCGGAATGCTGGCAAGGGATTCCCGGAGTGGCGCAGCGCGAGCGCATGTTATTGCACTATCTGGATGGGAAGATAGATATTGAAGTATATTTCCCGCTGAGTGCCTACTCTGGACGGCAGAAGGCGGCATCGCTGGGTGCAGATCTGCAGCAAAGTTTGGCTGAGCGGAGTTGTTTCAGACGGGTGCGGGTTTACTTTGGATAGTGCACCAATATCAGGCGTAACCTCGTTAGATCGCACTATAACAGTGCGCACTATCTGTTGGCTGGTTGTTTGGGAGCGTTGAGGACAGTATAAAAAAGGCTTTATGGAGTGACCGGAACTAATACATAACCGGCTGAATAACTGGTATTTTTAAACTATTTGAATAGTGAACGAGGGGTCTCCGCCGCTATTGGATTCGACATGAAATTACTGATGGCACAGTTTCTGCACTCAAGTGGCAGATAGCTGCATACCTGCCGGACTGTTATCGTCCAGTGGTTTCATTTTTGCAATAGGTTGCCCCGGGTGGGCGACCACACTAAATTTTTACATTCCCAGTTGGAGAACAAGATGGCATCGAATGTCCTGAAGATGATTAAAGACAAAGAAGTAAAGTTCGTTGACTTTCGTTTTACCGATACCCGCGGCAAGGACCAGCACGTTTCAGTACCTGCCAACATCATTGACGACGAACTTTTTACCGATGGCAAGATGTTCGATGGCTCATCCATTGCTGGCTGGAAGGGAATCAACGAATCGGACATGATTTTGATGCCGGACCCCGCGACAGCGGTACTCGATCCGTTTACCGATGAGACAACGCTGATTATCCGTTGCGATATCCTTGAGCCCACCACTATGGAGGGTTACGAGCGTGATCCGCGCTCGGTGGCCAAGCGGGCTGAAGCCTATCTGCAGTCGACCGGTATCGGTGATACCGCCTTTTTTGGACCGGAGCCGGAATTTTTCATACTGGACGATGTTCGTCATGGTGCCGATATTTCAGGCTGTTTCTACAAAATCGACTCCGATGAGGCGCACTGGAACTCGGAGCGTGTCTACGAGGATGGCAACATCGGTCACCGTCCCGGCCTCAAAGGCGGTTACTTCCCGGTACCCCCGGTAGATTCGCTCAACGATATCCGTGCCGCCATGTGTTTGGCACTGGAAGAGATGGGGGTCAATGTTGAAGTGCACCATCATGAAGTCGCAACTGCTGGCCAGTGCGAAATCGGTACTAAATTCAGCACCTTGGTGGATCGTGCCGATAAGAACCAGGTCATGAAGTACGTCATCCAGAACGTGGGTCACGCGTATGGCAAGACGGTCACCTTCATGCCGAAACCGCTGGTTGGCGATAACGGTTCCGGTATGCACGTGCATCAGTCCATCTCCAAGGCCGGCGAAAATATCTTTGCCGGCAACCAGTACGGCGGTCTTTCCGAAACAGCGCTCTACTACATCGGTGGCATTATCAAACACGCCCGTTCCCTGAATGCTTTCACCAACGCGTCCACCAACTCTTACAAACGGTTGGTGCCGGGCTTCGAAGCACCCGTAATGCTTGCCTACTCAGCCAGGAACCGCTCTGCTTCGATCAGGATTCCTTGGGTTGCCAGTCCTAAAGCCCGTCGCATCGAGGTGCGCTTCCCTGACCCGACCGCCAATCCATACCTTGCATTTGCTGCCATGCTGATGGCAGGACTGGACGGTATCCAGAACAAGATTCACCCGGGAGAGGCGATGGATAAAGACCTATACGATCTGCCTGCGGAAGAGGCGCGCAGTATTCCGACCGTATGTCACAGTCTCGACCAGGCATTGGATTGCCTGGATGCCGATCGTGAGTACCTTACCGCCGGTGGTGTTTTTTCTGACGATCTGATTGATGGGTATATCAGATTGAAAATGGAAGAGGTAACGCGTCTACGGATGACAACTCACCCGGTGGAATTCGACATGTACTACAGTCTCTGATCGGATTACGCAAACGATCCTAGAGGGCACCTTCGAGAAGAAGGTGCCCTTTTTTTATGACGTTGGTCGGATAAAACACGCCATTTATACCGCAGATTATTGTTGTACGGTAATTGCTGGGCTATGCTGTTGCGCATGTGGAAAGTACTGACGATCATTTTGTTAACCGGCAGCGGGATTGCAGCTGCAGGTGTCTACCGTTGGGTAGATGAGAACGGGCAAATCCATTTTTCCGATAAAGCGCAGGCCGGCGCTGAGCAGATCAAGTTGAAAGAGACTTCCATCTATACCCCACCGGCTGAAAGTAATTCGGGTGCGGCTGACCAGACAGAACAAGCGAAGGGAACTGTCGACGCTAATACTGCTCCCAAGGCGGTTGTCGATTATGAAGTCATCTCTGTTGTCAGTCCGGAGAATAACCAGGTAGTGCGCTCCACTGAAGGTACGGTCGATATTTCGGTGGAACTCAGGCCAGGACTACAACAGGGGCACAAGATCAGGGTCTATCTGAACGGTACCAAGGCGGCACAGGATCTTGAGACCACCCAAATTACGCTGCAAAACATGGATCGAGGCACCCACTCGCTTGAGGTGAGTGTGATCGACGAGAAAAATAACGAGCTGAAACGGTCAAGTGCAGTGAGTTTTCATATGTTGCGATTGGCTGAACCCCGCACTGCTCCCTTTGGGGGAGGCGCCAGCGAAGGCTGAATTATAAGCCGATGTTCGGCTTTCAGCACCTTCCAGTAGCATGACTCCCGGCTTTTATCAACTAATCCCCGCTTCTCCAATGACAGCCATCGCACTATATTAGTGCGTGCAATAGGCTACACAACGCAGCCGCCTGCTCCGGACCATAGGATTCTTATAGGAAATATCCGGTATTCTCTTTCCTGGTGTGTTTCTTGCTAAAAGATATGGAATGAAGAAAGCAGATGCCACACTGATGAACGATTACAAAACCCGGATTCTCGATAACCTGAATACGGTGACGCTGTTGTTCGATAGTGACCTCAAGCTGCGCTACCTGAATCCAGCGGGTGAAGTGCTGTTTCAAGTGAGTGCCAGGCATGTCATGGGGCAGCATGCTACGACACTGATCCACTGTCCCGGCGGCGTGGTTAAAACGAATCTTAAACGCGCCCTCCACAGCGGACGCCCGTTTACCGAGCGGGAGATGAGTCTGCCGCTGTCCGAAGACCGCTCGGTTACAGTCGATTGTACTGTGATCCCACTTAGTCCCCGGGAGGGAGAGTCGGGACTATTGGTGGAATTGCAGCAGATAGACCGTCAACTTCGTATCAGCCGGGAGGAGCAGCTGATCTCACAACACGACGCGACCAGGGATCTGATCCGCGGTCTGGCGCATGAAATAAAGAACCCGTTGGGTGGATTGCGCGGTGCAGCTCAATTATTGGAGCAGGAGCTGGAAGGGGCGGCGCTTAAAGAGTACACGAAGATTATTATCGATGAGGCCGACAGGCTGCAGTCGCTGGTTGACACCATGTTGGGACCGAACAAACTTCCCCGACTGGCAAATGTCAATATTCATACGCTGTTGGAGAGAGTCAGAAATCTGGTGACCGCTGAGTTCGGCACAGGAGTGCGTTTCACGCGAGACTACGATCCCAGTATTCCAGAACTGTTGCTCGACAGCGACAGGATTGTTCAGGCACTGCTCAACATCATGCGCAATGCTGCAAGGGCAGTCGTCGGTTTAAACGACGGTGAGATCTTTTTACGAACCAGGATTCTCCGTCAATTTACCATCGGACAGAGACGCCATCGGCTGGTGGTACAGATCGTCATTGAAGATAACGGACCAGGTGTGCCGAAAGAGATCCAGGAAAAAGTTTTCTATCCGATGGTCACCGCTAGTGACGATGGCATGGGTTTGGGACTCTCCATCGCCCAATCCTTGATCAATATGCACGGAGGCCTTGTGGAGTGTGAGAGCAAACCGGGCAAAACAGAGTTCACCGTGTTGCTTCCTGTGGAAAATCCAAATGCAAAGAAGTCATAGAATCTGGGTTATCGATGATGACCGGTCCATTCGCTGGGTACTGGAAAAAGCGCTGCAGAAGGCGGGCATGGAGGTCACTACCTACAGCAACGCTAACGGCATCATGGAAGCGCTCTCCAGGGAACAGCCGGACGCCATCGTATCGGATGTACGCATGCCAGGGATCGACGGCCTTTCGCTATTAGTCAGTATCAACGAACAATATCCTAATTTGCCAGTTATCATCATGACCGCACATTCCGATCTGGATAGCGCGGTCACCGCTTACCACAGCGGCGCCTTCGAGTACCTGCCGAAACCCTTTGATATAAACAACGCGATTGAGCAAGTGACCAGAGCCTGCCGGAAGAGTCGCGGCCGTACGGAAAGCAGTGAAGAGTCAGCTGCTGGGGCGCCGGAAATTATCGGAGAGGCGCCGGCCATGCAGGAGGTTTTCCGGGCCATTGGCCGTTTGGCGCGTTCGAATATCACCGTCCTGATCAACGGCGAATCCGGCACGGGCAAGGAGTTGGTTGCTCAGGCGCTGCACCGGCACAGCCCGCGTTCAGGGAGTCCTTTTATCGCGCTGAACATGGCAGCGATACCCAAAGATTTAATGGAATCGGAGCTTTTTGGCCATGAACGAGGTGCCTTTACCGGTGCTCAAACCCGACGCACGGGACGCTTTGAGCAGGCCGATGGCGGGACCCTGTTTCTGGATGAGATCGGTGATATGCCGGCGGAACTGCAAACCCGCCTGCTACGGGTGCTGGCGGAAGGGAAGTTTTACCGGGTGGGAGGACACGAACCCATCGCAGTGGATGTAAGAATCATCGCCGCCACGCATCAGAATCTGGAACGGCTGGTGAAGGAGGGCCGTTTTCGCGAAGACCTGTTTCACCGTCTTAACGTGATCAGGGTGCATGTGCCGTCACTGCGGAAAAGAAAAGAGGATATCGGGTTGTTGATGTCCCATTTTCTGTCCAAGGCTGCCGCTGAGCTCGAAGTCGAAACCAAGGTGCTGCTGCCCGATGCGTTGGCGGAGCTGGAAAATATGGAGTGGCCGGGAAACGTAAGGCAGCTGGAGAATATGGCCCGCTGGCTCACCGTGATGGCATCGAGCCACGAAATCCATCCCGAAGATCTGCCGCCCGAAGTGCGCAACAGTGGTGGCGAAGAGGCGGGAGATGCAGACAAAGATTGGCAGCGTACGCTTCGTAGCTGGGCGGCAACCCAACTGCAGCAGGGTCAGCAGAATCTGTTGCAGGAAGCGACACCGGCGTTCGAGAGTATCATGATCGAGGTGGCGCTTGAGCGCACTGGGGGGCGGCGGCAGGAGGCAGCAAAACTCCTTGGCTGGGGGCGTAACACACTGACCCGGAAGATCAAAGAGTTGCAATTGGGAGAGTGAGACTGCAGCGCGACCAGCACCCAGGTTATAATGCCGGTCAGTTTGACTGGCGTATGGTGATGGAGCAGACAGATGGATAGCAGCAGTATCGATCTCCCGGGCTGTGAAGTGGAGTCTATTGAAATAAACGGCGACCGGGTCATCCTGCGGTTTTCCAGAGCCTACATCATCAAGACGATGACTGGTTCCGCAGAACGGACCCGCTGGTGGCAGGCCGGCAGCCTGGTGTTCGAGCGCGGTGTGGTGGAAGGCAGTTGGCCGCAGATGCCTGCGATCTGTTCGGGCGGAGACGTGGGCGAGAATATCTACACTTACCGGGATATGATCCCTATCCCGTTGCAGAGCCGTGGACAGGCTCACTGCAATCTGGGCTTCGAAGGAACCGACCTTAGGTTGCGGGTGCAGGCCGAAGCGGTTCACCTGGATATGATCGACCGGCCGCGATATATCGAACATATCCGTGCCGGATAAAAGCAGGTGCGGCATTGGCCGATTGCAGCGTCAGTCGGCCGGAGATAGTTACTTCTCCATGGCAAGTGAGCGCAGCGGCACCAACAGGGCAGGATTGTCCCACTCCCGAGCGCCTAATGCCTGGTAGGCGACTCTCCCCCTGGTGTCCAGGATATAGGTGGCCGGCAGACGCCGGACACCCCAGCGGGACGAGATTTTTCCATCGCTGTCCAACAGCACCGGAATAGTAAAATCACGCCCAGTCAGAAATTTTGCCACGACATCAGGCTCCTCTCCCATATTGATCGCGATGAATCTGCCTCGATGTTGTGCAAGCCAGCCAGACCCTCTCTGCATGGATTGCATCTCGCTGACACAGGGCGGACACCAGCTGGCCCAGAAATTTACCACCACCACCTCGCCTCGATAGTCAGCCAGCGTAACGGTTTTGCCATGCAGATCGGGTAACGACAGTTCGGGCGCCGCTAGGCGCTCATAGATGGGGGTTAACGTCTGCCCACCCGCGAAAACAGCACAGGCAGATATCAGGATCAGCAGTATGACCACCCGTGAACTGCGCATGTTTAAAATTAGTGCCGGCAGTTCAGATGTTCAGCAATGATATCGCATGAGCGATCTGCTCCTTCGCCTCATCCAGAATCTTGAGGCTGAGCCGAGGTGTCAGCTCACCCAATGCGAGGCGGGAGTGGGCCGGCACTTCATTGATCGCAGGCGCAGAAAAAGCTTTGCCGGTGCCGACGAAGCTGTGCAGTTGAGCGATAATCACCAGATCGCAATAGTCCGGAGTTATGCCTTTGTCCCGGTGCCACATCTCCGCTTCGAGTGCCGCGATAATGAACTCGGTCGGGAATCCCCATTTGCGTAGAATCAGGCTGCCGGTCTGGGCGCGCAGGCGTTTGCACGCCTGGTCAATTACATCAGGCCGGCGTACTTCCATCGGAAAGCTCTGGGCGTAATTGAGTACCGCGACAACGCCGATATCGTGTAGTAACCCGATCAGCATTGCCAGCTCCGGGTTGAAACGGTCATCATGCTTAGCCAGCACGTAGCATAAAGCTGCTACGTGGGTGCTATGTTTCCACAGCTCCTGCATACGCTGTTGCAGCAGGCTCGATTCGGACTTAAACAGCTCTTTCATGGCAAAGGAGAGCACCAGTTTATGCGTCACATCCGTACCCAGGCGGATGATCGCGCCGACACAGGTTTCCACTTCGCTGCGCCTGCCATACATCGCGCTATTGGAAGCCTTGATGAGTTTGGCAGTGATTTGCGGGTCGGTCTGAATCATCTCGGCGATGGTAGCTGCATCGCTGATATCGTCCTCCATCGCCCGGCTTATCCGTATCGCGACTTCCGGCAGGCTGGGGAGTTCCAGTGCATCGCTCTCCAGATCCTGCAGGAATTGAAACGAGAGCTGATTCTCGAATTCTGTGGCTTCGCCATCGCTCTCTCCGCTAACCTCGTATCCTGAGATGCCCTCCGCTTCTTTGTTTATCCCGCCTTGCCGTATTTCGTTCAACTGCTCCCGGCGAATCCGCAAAAAACGTACGTTGGATACGGAAATGACGTCGTAGTGGCGAGGCAATAACTGGGAAATCGGATTGCTTGCAGCAGGGTCGTCTGGGCGCAAATCGCTGATTTTTCCATCTGCTGCCCGAAGCCGGATGTGCCCATCCACCAGAAAAAAGCTGTACTCTTCCTGGCTGCCCTGCTTGATCAGCAGCCGACCGGCAGGAGCCTGCTCGATAGCGACGGCCGAGGAGAGATTAAGAAGTTGCTCCTCTGACAGATCCTGCAGCGGAGCAAATCTACGGAGTATCTCGGGTGTAGGGCTGGTGGGAGCCGTTTCCGTCGTCATTTGGTTCTTTCCTGGTTTCAGATAATAGTTCTATCGACCGATTTTTCTGGAACATTATTCATACCGGTCAACCAGTTAGTCGCTTGGCCGATTAGCCTGAACAAGCCCCTTTCCTCAGCACCCGCAGTGCGCTTTCGGAGGTTCGTTGAGTCTCAGAGAGCCGGTCAATTGCATGATTGATTGTAGCTTATGCTTCCCCAGATAAGCAGCAATGCCCGAGTTGATTTTATGGCATATGAGTGGGTCGTAGAACAGCGCTGTTCCGACACCCACTGCAGTTGCACCGGCAATGATAAATTCCAGCGCGTCTTCAGCGCTATTGACACCCCCCTGACCGATTATCGGTATGCCGTGCGCTTTACACACTTGATAG
The DNA here is from genome assembly GCA_024235255.1 of Chromatiaceae bacterium. Classification (GTDB taxonomy): domain Bacteria; phylum Pseudomonadota; class Gammaproteobacteria; order Chromatiales; family Chromatiaceae; genus HKST-UBA178. Next base: position 769,656 of record JACKMT010000002.1, on the reverse strand, counting down.
ACCTGATGAACCTTGAGAAGTGCCACGGGTTTGATGGCAGGGCCGGAGAGGCCGCCTTGATTATTGCCGATGATCGGCCTGCGGCTTTCGATATCTATCGCCATCCCCATCAGGGTGTTGATAACCGAGAATGCGTCACTGCCGGCCTCGATGCAGTGTTTGGCGTTGGCTGCAATATCGGTCTGGTTTGGCGACAGTTTTGTAATCAGCGGCTTGTTCGTCGCCCGCCGGCATGCTTCGACCACCCTGGCGGACATTTGCGGATCATTGCCAAAGGCCACGCCGCCCTGTTTGACATTAGGGCAGGAGATGTTGATTTCGATGGCATCGATCGGCGAGTTATCGAAACGGCGGGTAACCTGTTCGTACTCCTCCACGGTTGAACCTGAAACATTTGCGATGAAGCGCGTTTCCGAAAAATCCAGTGTGGGCAATATCTCGTCGACTACAATGCCCACGCCTGGATTCTGTAGACCGATTGAGTTGAGCATCCCATCCGGCGTCTCGTAGACACGGTGGGGTTGATTTCCCAGGCGCGGTTCCAACGTGGTGCCTTTCAGGCAGATGGCACCGGCGTCGCGATTGGAAAAACCCTCGACCCGGGTGTACTCTTCGCCGAAACCGACACATCCGGAAAGCAGTACCAGGGGGTTAGCGAAGTGTAACCCGCAAAAATCGATGGCTAGCGGAGAGTCAGTTGTGGTTGCAGACATGTCAGTTTTCCGAAAAGCTTTTTCTGTATCATCGGGCTGGGCATTGCTCAGGAGTCAGAGTTTATTCCAGAATGTTCCACGTTGCGTTATACGAACCAGAAATTCCACCCAACACAGGGAACATCATACGCCTGTGCGCGAACACTGGCAGTACACTCCACTTGATTCATCCGCTCGGATTTAAGCTGGAGGACAGACTGCTGCGCCGGGCCGGGCTCGACTACCACGACCTTGCCAATCTGCGCCAGTATCAGTCATTGGATCAGTTCCGCGCTGCGCTGCAAAACAATCGGCTTTTTGCCTGCTCCACGCGTGGGAAAGCGGCTTATACCAGTCCTGCATACCGCCCCGACGATGTACTCCTGTTTGGACCCGAAAGCCGCGGCTTGCCCCAGCAATTACTGGATGAAATATCATCCGATCAGTTGATTCGCATTCCCATGCGGCCGGGCAACCGCAGTCTCAACCTCTCCAACGCTGTTGCCATTGTATTGTACGAAGCCTGGCGTCAGCTCGAATTCGTTTGATAGCCTGCTATCCGGTCTCCCGTTTCTGGCTGCGACCCAGCAGGGAGTGGACGGCTGCCCGCGGTGAGAGTCCCTGATAGAGGACGCGATAAGTCTGTTCCGTAATCGGCATTTCGACGCCAAGTGACACTGCTTTCTGGCGGATTTCCTGGGTTGTGGGAATGCCTTCAACCTCCTGTCCGATCTCTTGCCTGGCTTGCTCGATAGAGAGGCCTCGAGCCAGGGCTAATCCCATACGCCGATTGCGCGATTGGTCGTCGGTACAGGTCAGTACCAGATCACCGAGGCCACCCAGCCCCATGAATGTCTCCGCTACTCCACCCAGTGCAAGGCCAAGCCGCATGATCTCGGCGAGACCCCGAGTAATCAGTGCGGCGCGCGTGTTGGCGCCGAAACCCAACCCGTCTGCGATGCCGGCAGCTATGGCCATGATGTTTTTTGCAGCACCGCAAACCTCCAGACCAATGACGTCACTGCTGGTGTAGGCGCGGAAATTATCTGAATGAAGGTAGTTTGCAAGGCGGGTTGCATGTTCCGATGAGCGCGAGGCAACCGTCAACGCCGTCGGTAGCCCACGGGCAACTTCTGCGGCAAAACTAGGGCCTGAGATAACCGCGGTGGAAGCGATATTCTCGATCCTCTCCACGAATTCGTGCAGTAGTTCACCCGTGCCCGGCAGCAGGCCTTTGGTGGCCCAGCTCAAGGTTGATCCGGGGCTGATCAATGCTCCGGTCGCTTCTAGGACACTGGCGAAGGCGTGGCTGGGAACCGCGATCAGAATCTCATCCACTGAAGTCAGCGCAGAAGCGAGATCAGCCTTTGCCGTAAGCGCTGGCGGAAACTCATGGCCGGGCAAAAATGCCTGGTTCTGCCGCTCGCGCTGCAGTGCTGCCGCGTGTGCCTGCAGGTGGCTCCAAAGTTTTACATCGGCACCATTGCGGCTGAGCAGAATCGCGAGCGCTGTGCCCCATGATCCGGCGCCGAGCACCGCTATTGATACAGGCGATCTCACTGCCATTTACCAGCCGGTGTAAGCTGTGCGCCGAAAACCCGTGAGGTTGCCCGGCATGGATAGGTCGATGTTAATGGGCTGTCTCGGCACTCTCCCCAGCTCTTTTCTGCTGTTCATGCAGATGTTGGGCATAGAGCGCGTCAAAATTAACCGGGGTAAGGAGCATCTGGGGGAAGCTGCCCTTGCTGACCAGATCGGAAACCACTTCACGGGCGTAGGGAAACAGCACATTGGGGCAGTAGGCACCCACCATGTGTCCAAGCTCAGCGTCGGTAAATCCCTTGACGGCAAAAATCCCCGCTTGCTGAATTTCAACCAGAAATGCGGTTTTCTGGCCGATTTTTGTGGTGACTGTGATAGTCAATACCACCTCGTATGTATCATCGGCCAACTTGTTTACGTTGCTGTTGATGTTGAGATTGGACTCGGGTTTCCACTCTTCAATGAATATTGTCGGTGAGTTGGGCGTTTCGAAGGAGAGGTCTTTAAGGTAAATTCGCTGCAGCGCAAATTCACGCTGGTTTTGCTCTGCCTGTTTCTGATCACTCATTATATTTAATCCCCTAACTGCAGTATAGGTTGCCGGGTTGAACTATTTCTTGCGGCTGACGGGCAGATTGGCGTCTTGCCAGGCCAATATTCCACCTTTCAGATTGAACACTTGCTCGAAACCCTCTTTGTGCAGCTGCTTGCAGGCACCGCTCGACTGGGCTCCGGATCGACACGCTACGATTATCGGCTTGTTCCGGTATTTCTCCAGGCGGTTGATCTGGTTCTTTAAACCGTTCATCGGAATATTGATTGAATTGATGATGTGCCCGTTGGAAAAATCTGCCATCGGCCGGACATCCACGACAACAGCATCTTCCTGATTGATTTTGGCGGTTGCCTGATGGGGGTGGATCAAAGATTTATCCATCCCGGTTATCAGGTTATGTACGAGCAAAGCGGTAACCAGTCCCAATGCGGCAAAAAGGAAGGGATGGTTGGCTATGAATTCTAGCAGTTGTTCCATTGAGCGTTCGGTCAGATTGATAATCGGAGGCGCATTCTAACCCAGACAAGGCGCAAGCTGAAAATAGAAAACGGGAATCAATGATTCCCGTTTATCAGAACGACTTCGGAATCCAGGATCAAATCGCTAGTGAGCGTGGGTACAGAATACCTCTCTCATCATACCAACCAACTGTAGTGTGCGCGAATCGCTCACCCGATAGAAAACCCGGTTCGCATCTTTACGGGAAGCAAGAATACCTTTATCCCGAAGAATCGCCAGGTGCTGTGAAATATTGCTTTGAGAAGTGCCAACCTGCTCTACAATATCTTGAACACTTACTTCCTGACCACCCAATGTGCAGAGTATCTTCAAGCGTAGCGGGTGAGACATTGCCTTCAGCGATCTGGAGGCGCGTTCGATATCTTCGTCATCGGCAAATATTTCATCGATATCGGATCCGAAACCCGAGTCAGATTCAAGCGCCGGCTTTTTGGGACTACCGAATTTGTATTCCATACCGCATGCCTTGGTTAAAATAAAGTTATAATCTTTCAATCTTTTACGAAAATTTCAATGATTTTTCAATATTTATATAAAGGATTTGAATATATTTTTTTATTTTAATGTTATCGCCCGTTAAATTTTGACCGACACAGGCCTTCTTTTGAGCTGTGAAAAATGCTCTAATGATTGTTATATATATTCAAAATATCAAAGGGTTAGGTTAACTATCCAGGTTCATGTTATGGCCTAGGACAGCATAAGATCGGAAGGCTTAAATCAAACTGCAAACGCTACATTCAAATGCCTTGATATGGTTAATTCGCCATTATCGGCGAAACTCAGGCTGAATTAAAGAATATGGCTGGGGTTATTCGGATCAAGTCAGTCGTCATCTGTCTCTTCCTATTTCTTGCATCTCAGGGCCGGGTTGCAGGCGCGCCGGAAAACAAGATCAAACAAAGTGAAACTCAATTGCAGCAGATTGAGGGAGAAATAAAGACACTGCGTGCGGATCTAACTGAAAGTGGATTGCACCGGAATCAATTGTTGACGGAGCTGAAGGAGAGCGAAAAACGGATCGGCCTCAATGCGAAACGTCTCCACCATATTGGTGAACTATTACGCCAACAACAAGAGAGGTTTGATGATCTTGAGCAGAGATACGCTGTGCAGCAGGAGGCGCTGCAAACCGAGCGGGACGCGCTAAAACGGCAGCTTCGGGCCGCCTATGCAATGGGTCGTCAGCAGCGTTTAAAAATCTTGCTGAATCAGCAGGATCCGGCGATAGTCAGCCGGCTTATGGTGTATTACGATTACTTCAATGAGGCCAGACTTCGACAGATGGGGCGCATCCGTCAAGCCATGGATGGTCTGCAGCAGATGAGAGTAGAGATAAGTAACGAGAGGGCACAGTTGCTGGATCTTGAGTCCAGGGAACTGGCGGAGCAGACACAGTTAGAGGCGAATAGACAGCAACGGCAGGAGGTCGTCGATTCGCTGGGATTGGAGATGCGTGATATGAGCGATCGCCTGGCCGCATTAATGAAAGACCAGGAACAGCTGTCGGTGTTATTGACTCAGCTACGTGAACAGCAGCTTTCAGCGCCGTTGGAACAGACGGCTGAGGCGCTGCCCATCAGCTCCCTTCAGGGCAAATTGAGATGGCCGGTTAAAGGCCGGATAGAGGCCAGCTTTGGCACTACCAAAGCCGGTAATTTAAAATGGGACGGTATGATAATAGCGGCTCCGGAGGGGAATGAAGTTTACGCTATCCATCGAGGCAGGGTCGCATTTGCCGATTGGCTGAGGGGTTTTGGCCTCCTCATTATCATCGATCATGGCAGTGGTTACATGAGCCTCTATGGGCACAATCAGAGCCTGTTCCGGGAAACCGGTGAGTGGGTCGAGGCTGGTGAGCGGGTTGCATTAGTGGGTCGTAGTGGGGGGCGTTCTGATTCGGGGATCTATTTCGGCATCCGGATTGGCGGTGACCCTGTTAACCCCAAAAAGTGGTGCCAACGTATACAGAGCGGCAATCGGGTTTCGTTTTTGCCTGCTTTTGAACAGTCAGCTAGAAAGTCTGTCAAACAGATAGAGTATTCCGGCTTAGAGAGCCAGGTAAGCAAGAGAGCGATCCTGTCCAATGTGTCCGGGTCAGCAGTTAAGGAATTATTTTGGCGGGTAACGGATAGAGCATGAAGCATTGTATGGGTTTGGTTTTTGGTTTCAGCCTGGTGATCATTTTGGGGGGCGCCCTTCAGCCGGGGCTCGGCGTTGCAGAAGAAAAAGCGACGGTGCCGATGCAGGATTTGAGGGCATTTGCCGAGATTTTCGGGCGTATCAAGCAGGACTACGTGGAACCGGTCGCAGATCGGGAGTTACTCGAGCATGCCATCAGAGGCATGCTTACCGGGCTTGATCCCCACTCTGCGTACCTTAACGCAGACGAATACAGAAGTTTGCAGGTGGGTACCACCGGAGAGTTCGGCGGATTAGGTATCGAAGTGGGCCTGGAGGATGGTTTCGTAAAGGTGATTGCTCCCATAGACGATACACCGGCGCAACGCGCCGGCGTTCAGGCGGGCGATATCATCATTAAGCTAGACGACCGGCCAATCAAAGGGGTGAGTCTCGACGAAGCGGTTAAGCTGATGCGTGGTAAGAGAGGGACCTCGATCACTTTGACCATCGTGCGCGAAAGCGAGAAAAATCCGATTACCATCACAGTCGTACGAGATGTCATCAGGGTTGCGAGTGTAAAGAGCCGAATCCTGGAAGAGGGCTTCGGTTACCTGAGGATTTCTCACTTCCAGTCGAGAAGCACTCAGGACATGCTGCAGCATCTCAGTGAACTTAAAAACCAATCGGGCGGGCAGCTGCGGGGATTGGTGTTGGATTTGCGTAACAATCCTGGCGGAATATTAAACGGGGCTGTGGCAGTAAGCGATGCATTTCTGACCGACGGCATCATTGTCTATACGCAGGGGCGTGATGCAACGTCCCGGCTCGATTTTACTGCGGCACCGGATGATGTTCTGGAGGGAAGCCCGATCGTTGTTCTGGTGAATGGCGGATCTGCGTCGGCTTCGGAGATCGTTGCCGGCGCGCTTCAGGATCACAAACGCGCTGTCATCATGGGCACTCGGACTTTCGGCAAAGGATCCGTGCAAACCATCGTGCCGGTAAACGGGCATGCAGCCGTCAAGCTGACCACGGCACGCTATTTTACCCCGTCCGGCCGCTCCATTCAGGCCGAGGGGATTATACCGGATATCAAGCTTTCCGATATCAAGGTTACATCGGTGAAGGGTCCGGATCTGGCTCAGGTAAAAGAGTCGGACCTAAAGGGCCACCTGGAGAACGGTAACATGGAAAAGGATGCGAAAGAAAAGGAGAAAAAAAGCAGTGAGGCGGAGGTGACTTTGTCGGAGACCGACTATCAGCTCGGCGAAGCACTGAATCTGCTGAAGGCGCTGTACATATTGGAAAAGAAAGGATAGTGGGGATTAGCGCCATACTACGCATGTTTTTTTTCAGTCTGCTCTGTCTGCAGGGCGTGGCCTTGCACGCGGATGCATTGCCGGCAATTACCATCATCATCGATGACATGGGTAACCACCAGGCTCAGGGGGAAGCGGCACTTGAGCTGCAAGGCGCGGTCACCTACGCTTTTTTACCGCACACTCCCTATGCCGTCAGACTGGCGGAAAAAGCACATGACCAGGGTAAAGAGGTGATGCTGCACCTGCCTATGGATGCGCGAGAGGGAAATGCCCTCGGTCCGGGCGCACTGAACCTGCATATGACGGAAACCCAGTTCAAGCAGACATTGTGGGAGAATCTGAACGCTATACCGCATGTGTCGGGGCTGAATAATCACATGGGCAGTCTGCTGACCCGTCATCCCGGCGCGATGGGCTGGATGATGCAGGCACTGACCGAGGAGTGGCCCGAGCTTTACTTTATCGACAGCCGAACGACCCGCAGCACGGTGGCTCAGGAAATCGCATCTGAATACCAGGTTCCCAATACCCGGCGCGATGTGTTCCTGGATAATGAACCTTCGGCTGATGCGATAGAGAGGCAGTTCAGAGTGCTTATCGAACTGGCCAGAAGACAGGGCTATGCAGTTGGCATCGGTCACCCCTACCCGCAGACGGTAGCGGTTCTGCAGCGTGTGCTAAGCGATTTGCAAATTGAAAATGTCCGTTTGATCAGCGCTTCCACAATGATTGAACTGCAACAGAGGAGAAAGTCATGGCCAGAACCCTCGTCCCCCTTGCTCAGGGTTGCGAAGAGCTCGAAGCTGTAACCGTCATCGATCTGCTCCGGAGGGCGGGATTGGAAGTGGTCAGTGCCGGGCTAGACGCGCAACCGGTCAAGGCGAGCAGGGGTGTTGTGTTGCAGCCGGACACCACACTGGATGAGGTCATGGCGGAGTCATTCGATATGATTGTCCTGCCGGGCGGACTGCCCGGCGCTGATCACTTGAATCAGGACCCGCGCATCCATACGCTGCTACAGGCGATGAATCGAAACGGAAAGTACACTGCAGCAATCTGCGCCGCACCGAAGGTATTGGCGAGCGCGGGTCTGTTGGACGGACGCAAGGCGACCGGTTATCCCGGTGTGCTAGAGAAAACCGGGCGAACCGGGGTAGAGATCAGTTCGGGAGCGGTGGTCAGAGACGGCACGGTAATCACCTCCAGAGGCCCTGGTACAGCGATGGATTTTGCGCTTGAGCTGATCGAAGTGCTTGCCGGGCACGCCAAGCGACAGCAGGTTGAGCAGGCGTTGGTTCGCTAGTTTGCTGGTACTCCTTCAAGGTGATAATTACGGGTTCAGCATCCCTATGTGATTTTCCAGCAAGGCGCAGTACGCAGGCAAGGGTGGTTCTCCTTGGCAAGTGAGTACTAACTGCGCAGCCAACTGTGAATCAACAGTAACCCGCCGGCGGAACTGAGACCTATTCCGGCGCTGGTCACCACAGATGCCGGCAACAATATGCTGGGGCCAAGCGTAAGCAGCAGTGCCCCCGAGATCAGCATTGAGCCGCCGCTCACGGCAGTGATAGTCAGGCGGTTGCTCTCTTTCAGCTCTTTGCGGAGCTGCCCCAACTCCTCCGATTTCCAGTTCAATTCGAGCCGCTGCTCGGCGGCATCGTTGAGCACCTTGTGCAGCAGCAGCGGCATGTCCGCTGCGTGTTCGGCCATCTTCGGAAGATTCTTGCGCAGCTTGCGTGAGAACGCTTTGGGCCCGACCTGCTCCTCCATCCAGCGTTCCAGAAACGGCTTTGCCGTAGTCCAGAGGTCGAGCTCCGGGTAGAGTTGGCGTCCCAGCCCTTCAATATAGAGCAGTGTCTTCTGCAGCAGCACCAGCTGGGGCTGGACCTCCATGTCGAAGCGGCGTGCGGTCTGAAACAGGTGAACCAGAAAATGGCCGAAAGAGATCTCACTAAGCGGTTTGTTGAATATCGGTTCGCAGACCGATCTTATGGCTGATTCAAACTCGTCGACACGGGTATTGCGCGGCACCCAGCCAGACTCCAGGTGAAGCTGCGCAACGCGAAAATAGTCGCGGTTGAAGAAGGCAAGCAGATTTTCTGCAAGATAGCGCTGATCGGCCGGCGTGAGTGAACCGACAATACCGAAATCCACTGCGATGTAGCGCCCGCTCGGTTCGACGAAAATATTACCCGGGTGCATGTCGGCATGGAAAAAATTATCCCGGAAAACCTGGGTGAAGAAGATCTCCACCCCCTGTTCTCCCAGTTGCCGCATGCTGATTCCCTGGGCTTTCAGCACATCTATATCCCCTACCGGTGTACCCGAGATCCGCTCCATGACGAGTACGTTTTTTCGGGTAAGCTCCCAGAAGATTTCCGGGATATAAAGCAGGTCGCTGCCGTCCCAGTTGCGCTGCAGCTGCGCGGCGTTCGCGGCTTCACGTTGCAGATCGAGTTCGTCAAGAATCGTCTTTTTGTAATCCTCCACCACCTCAAGCGGTCGCAGACGGCGGGCTTCGCTCCAGTAGCGGTTGGCCAGCCCGGCGATGAGAAAGAGCAGACCGACATCGCGCCGGATAATCTTTTCAATGCCAGGACGAAGTACCTTGACGACGACCTTGCGGCCGTTTTTCAGACGGGCGGTATGCACCTGCGCGATGGAGGCAGATGCCAGGGGTGTCTCGTCGAACTCGTCCAGCACCTCCTCGATCGGCCTGCCGTAAGCCTGCTCGATGATCCGCCGGGCTTGTCTGCCGGGGAAAGGGGGTACCGCGTCCTGCAGCTTGGCCAGCTCGTTGCCGATCTGCTCGGGGACCAGATCCCGCCGGGTTGAAAGTATCTGTCCGAACTTGACGAAAATCGGTCCGAGCTCCTCCAGCGAATGGCGGATTCGCACCGGATACGGGGGCAGTTTTTTATGCCGCATCCAATACCATGGAGAGAGGTAGAGGATGAAACGCAGCGGCCGGAATATGTGCAGCGCGAGTATCACTTCATCGAGCCCGTTTTGCAGCAGGATCCAGTTGATATGGAGCAGCCTCAGGGCCTCGGAGGGGTGTATCATTGGTTGTCTGTCCGGTGTTTCTGCAGCTGGATTAAACGTGCCTGCAGCCGTTCGACATCGTCGCGCAGGACATCGACATTGCCGAGAAAGGTTTCAACTTCAACGCGACCGGGAAGCAGGCGCAGCTCCTCCTGCAGGTACTCCTTTAGATCCAGCTTCAGGCTGGTGCTTGAGCTTGTTCCCCAATTACGGACGGTACGCAGCAGATTGCCTGTCTTGTGGGCGAGCAAGTCGCCGGTGAAATGTGAGAGCTGCTCTTCCCAGTCGATATCCATCGCGGCCAGAATCTTGCCAAACTGATGCGCCAATTCGGTATCGCCGCTTATCTCCACTGCGCCCGAAAAAAACTGATCTGAACTGGCATTGCGATCATTCAACCTGGCCAGAGCCAACGGGGTGCCGCTGATGCAACAGTCAGGCTCACCTTCAAAAATCTCCAAAACCTGTACGGTTTCGGGTCCCGGAATGAGATAGATGGTCCGGCTCAGGCCCAGTATCTCAAAGGCAATAACGCGCCCATGAAGCTTTTGCATCTGCTGACGGGCGTTTGTGTCCAGGCCAAGGTAGCGGTTCAGGGCTGCTTCCAGCCCTGCGTAGGCGAGCGCAGAGACGTTCATGGTTGGTGCCAGTCCATCATTGCTCGCTTGGCTGCAGCAGCGAGGATCAAAACTTGAAGCCCCGGTGGATGGCAACAACGCCCCCGGTCATGTTGTGGAAGTCGCACTGCTCCATACCGGCCTCCTCCATCATCTCTTTCAGCCGAACCTGGTCCGGGTGCATTCTGATTGACTCGGCAAGGTAGCGGTAACTCTGTTCATCATTCACCACCAACCTGCCCAGCAGTGGCAGCAGTTTGAATGAGTACAGATCATAGACCGCTTTAAGCGGTTTACTCACCGGTTGGGAAAACTCCAGAATCAGCACCCGGCCGCCTGGCTTGAGCGCATGGTACATGGCCTTCAGCGCTTTGTGTTTGTCGGTGACGTTGCGCAAGCCGAAGCCGATGGTGATGCAGTCGAAGCTGTTGTCCGAAAACGGCAGCTGTTCGGCATTGATCTGAGCGTAGCTAAGATTACCGACCAAGCCGCGATCTGCCATTCGCAACCTGCCCTGAGCCAGCATCGCGGCGTTGATATCCGACATGACCACCACTCCCTGTGGTCCGACCAGTCCGGCAAAGCGGGCCGCCAGGTCGCCGGTTCCGGATGCCAGATCCAGCACCCGCTGTCCCGGACGGATGCCGGCCAGTTCCACCGCGAACCGTTTCCATAACCGGTGAATGCCAAAAGACATCAAGTCGTTCATCAGGTCGTAGCGGGTTGCCACCGAATCGAACACGGCGCGCACCCGTTTAGCTTTTTCGCTGACCTCTACCTGTTCGTACCCAAAATGGGTCGTGTTCTCTTTGCTCATGTCACTCTGCCTATGCATCGGACTTCCGGAATATTCAACGAAACAGAGTAACCTAGTCTGTGTTGAGATTTAAGTTCAATTTTGCCTGTTCGGGAAATCGTATTTTCCGGTTTTGTTCCGGAAACATCCCAAGGATTGGTGTTGCTGAACGTTAACGAGTTAGGAAATTCACTGCGGTCATTCCGGCGGAAACCGGGATCCGAATTCTTAAGATTCTGCCGAGCGAGTATGTGGGATTCGCCTGGGTGGAGGGGCGACCGTTCAGCTTGCCGACAATCAGCGGTACGGCCGGATCTGCATCAGTGCCGAATTCCGGGCGTTGCCTGTCTTGCACCGCTCAATGAAAGCTCTCCTTGTAACGTTCGCGCAGCTGATTCTTCTGCACCTTGCCCATCGTATTGCGGGGCAGTTCGGGCAGCAGTACGACTCTCTTCGGTTGCTTGAATTTCGCCAGCCGGTCGGCCAGCTGACCGATGACATCGCTTTCGCTGAGTGGCCGGCTTCCGTCGGCGACCAGAACTGCCACCACCGCCTCGCCGAAATCGGGGTGTGGCACGCCGATCACCGCCGACTCTTTCACTCCATCGATCTCATCGATCAGCAGCTCAATCTCTTTCGGGTAGACATTAAATCCTCCGGAGATGATCAGGTCCTTGGCACGGCCAACGATGGTGATGCGCCCATCGTCGGTCATGCTGGCGATATCACCGGTAATGAAATAGCCGTCCGCCCGGAACTCGGTAGCGGTCTTCTCCGGCATTCGCCAGTACCCTTTGAACACGTTCGGTCCGGTTATCTCCAGCACACCGGGAGTGCCACGCGCCACTTCACACCCCTGGTCGTCGGCGACCCGGCCGGAGACTCCAGGTAGGAAATAACCGACACTGCCGGCACTGCGCTCACCGATCAATGGATTGGAAGTAATCATGCCCGCCTCGGTCATACCGTAGCGCTCCAGGATGCGCTTGCCGGTGCGTTGCTCGAACTCGTTGAACGTCTCCGCCAGCAACGGGGCCGAACCGGAGATGAACAGACGCATGTTGGCGCACAAATCGCGGTTGAGCTCCGGCCGCTCCAGCAGCCGGGTATAGAAGGTGGGTACCCCCATCAGCACGGTTGCCCGCGGAATTCTCTGCAGGATCGCCCCGGCGTCGAATTTGGGCAGAAACAGCATCGGCGATCCGTTCAACAGCGCGCAATGAATGGCCACGAACAGTCCATGCACATGGAAGATCGGCAGTGCGTGGATTAAAACATCGCTCTCCTGCCAACCCCAGATCTGATGCAGCGCCAGTGCATTGCTGGCCAGATTGTCATGACTCAGCATTGCTCCCTTGGAACGGCCGGTGGTTCCCGATGTGTAAAGTATCGCCGCCAGGTCATCGCGGTCGAGTTCGGTAATCCGATCATCCTCCGTTGCCTGTGCCAGCGCCTCCATCAGTGACCCGGTGGCGTCACCATCCAGGGTATGCAGTTGCGCGCCGAATCGCCCGTTCATCATGGCCGCCATGCCAATGCGGTTTTGCGTGCTGCACACCACCAGCTTAGGTTCGGCATCTTCGAAAAAGTAAGCTACCTCGTGTACGGTGTATGCGGTATTGAGCGGCAGATAGACTGCACCCGCCCGCAGACAGGCCAGATAGAGCAGCGCTGACTCAACCGATTTTTCCACCTGCACCATCACCCGGTCACCGGGTTCGACTCCGGCCGCGCGCAGCACCCCTGCCATGCGGCCGCTGTCACGGTCGGTTTCCAGGTAGCTGACTCGGCTGCCATCCGGTTTCTCGAAGCAACAAGCCTCCGGATCAGTCGGAAAACGACTCTGGAACAGCGTGTATAAATTGCCGTTCATAATTCTCCTCTGGTTTCTAACCGGCAGCCCGCTCGTCCAGACGGGCGGAAAGACTGGCGATAAAATCGGTAAACGATCCACCCTGTACCGTGACGTGGGTCTGCAGTGCTTCGTCCACCAGCCGTTCATCGCCATCGGCAATCGCCTGAACTATCCGGCCATGCTCAACGAAAGATTCGCGAAGCCGGTTGTGTCTGAGAAGTTGCAATCGGCGGTAGGGTGCCAACCGGTTGCGTATCCTACGGGTCTGCTCGGCGAGAAACCGGTTCTGCCCGCCGCGATAGATCGCCTCATGAAAGGCGACATTCGCCTCGTAGTAGCCGTCGATGTCGCCGGAGTCGACATATTGTTTGCTCCGTTCGTGCAACTGCTGCAGCTCGGCCCGTCCCTGCTCCGACAGGCGCCGTGCTGACAACCGCCCACACATTCCCTCCAGTTCCGCCATCACTTCAAACATGTCCAGCAAGTCTTTGAGATCGGGAGAAGCGACGATTGCACCGCGGTGGGGTCGCAGCTCCACTAAACCGATCGAGGCAAGCTGACGCAGGGCTTCCCGTATCGGAGTGCGGGAAACAGCGAAACGCTTGGCCAAGGAAAGCTCATCAAGCCGCTCGCCCGGGCGCAAGGCACCGGTAATGATCTCATGCTCAAGTGTATTGACCGGTGTGGATACGCGCCCCATGACCAATTTATCGTTCCTTTTCTGACAGACTGGAAATTACCTTAACGAATTAATTGTGTTCGGTAAAGTATAAATTGTATACTATTTTAATTGACAAAAATGCAAAATAACCCTACTGTCGGTTCACTTACCCGGTTGTCAGGGTAATATTCGCTTTTGCATCACGCGTAAAAACAAAATCGCCATAATAATCAGGAGGACTCATCAATGAATCTGCGTAACAAAACTCTACTCGCCGCCGGATTGGTCAGCGCCGGAGTGCTGCTTGCCGGCCCCTCGCTGGCAGTTAATCTCAAGGCATCTCATCAGTGGCCTGGGAGCAAGGGCGATGCGCGTGACGAAATGGTGCAGATCATCGCCCGCGAAGCCGACGCCGCCAACGTCGATCTGAATATCAAGGTCTATCCCGGACAGAGCCTGTTCAAGGCAAAGGAGCAGTGGGGTGCCATGACCAAGGGTCAGCTCGATATTTCCGCCTTTCCGCTCGATTACGCCAGCGGCCGCCATCCGCAGTTTTCCGCCACGCTGATGCCCGGCCTGGTGAAAAATCATGAACATGCGCTGCGCCTGAACAGTTCGCCCTTCATGGCCGAAGTCAAAAAGATTATCAACGATGCCGGCGTGATGGTGCTGGCCGACGCCTGGCTGGCGGGTGGCTTCGCCTCCAAAAAGCGCTGTATTCTCGGTCCGGAGACCATGCAGGGTCAGGTGACGCGGGCTGCCGGTCCTGCCTTCGAGCAGATGCTGGCGGGCGCCGGCGCCTCCATCTCGTCGATGCCGAGCTCGGAGATCTATCAGGCGATGCAGACCGGTGTGCTTGATGCCGCCAACACCAGTTCCGGCAGCTTCGTCTCTTATCGTCTGTACGAGCATGTCAAATGCCTGACCGCCCCGGGAGAGCATGCGTTATGGTTCATGTACGAGCCGATCCTGATGTCAAAAAAGAGCTGGAACGAACTGAACGAGGCACAGCAGAAAGCACTGATGGCGGCCGGTAAGAAGGCGGAAGAGTACATGACCGCTCAGGCCAAGGGTCTGGATGACAAGATGGTGGAGATCTTCACCAAGGCCGGTGTGGAAGTGGTGACCATGAACGCCGAACAGGCACAGGCGTGGAAGGATATCGCTCAGCAGACCTCTTACAAGGTCTTCGCGGAGAAGGTACCCGGCGGTAAGGAGCTGATCGATAAGGCGCTCGCTGTCGAGTAATCCCGCGAACCATATGGCCGGTCACCAGCCTTTGTGGTCGACCGGCCAATTCCGATGGCTACTCCGCGGAGGCTATCCGACATGAAACTCTTCATCAAATCGGTCGCGGTAATATCCAGGGCATGCGGCGTAATCGCGGCAGTGCTGATTCTGCTGGCTATTCTGGTGGTGTGCCAAATGGTGATTATGCGCTACCTGCTCAGCGCCTCCACCGTCTGGCAGACCGAATTCGTCATTTTCTCCCTGGTGGGCGCCACTCTCATCGGCAGCCCCTACGTGCTGCTGATCAAGGGCCATGTAAATGTAGACTTGCTGCCTCTCTATCTGGGTAAACGGGGGAGGCGGATTCTGGCGCTGATCGCCAGCACCGGCGGACTCCTCTTCTGTCTGCTGCTGACCTGGAACGGCACTGAGCTGTTTATCGAAGCGCTGCAGGGGGGCTGGACAACCGACACCGTGTGGGCGCTGCCGCTATGGATCCCTTATCTCGCCATGCCGATCGGCATCGGTCTTTTATCCCTGCAGTATCTGGCCGATATCCTCTCCCTTACCATGGGTCACGGCATGCCGTTCGCGATGCAGTCCCATAACCCATACGAAGGCGAGTAAATCATGGACCCACTACACATCGGCATCCTGATTTCGATCGTCACGATCCTGGTACTCTCATCGGGCATTCCGGTCGCATTCGGCCTGGGGCTGGTCTCGGTTGGATTTCTGGTCGCATTCGAAGGCATCGACTCGATGAAGATTCTCGCGGAGACCTTCTTTGCCGGAATTGCCGAGTTCTCACTTGTTTCCATTCCGATGTTTATCGTGATGGGCGCCGCGGTTGCCTCCTCGCCGGCGGGCAAGGATCTATACGAAGCATTGGACCGCTGGCTGCACCGGGTCCCTGGTGGAATGATCATTTCCAATATCGGCGCCTGTTCCATCTTCGCCGCGCTCAGCGGTTCCTCGCCGGCAACCTGTGCCGCGATCGGCAAAATGGGCATTCCCGAAATGCGCCAGCGCGGTTATCCGGACGGGCTCGCGTCCGGCGCCATCGCTGCCGGCGGCACGCTGGGGATATTGATCCCCCCCTCGATCACCATGATCGTTTACGGCATAGCCACTGAGACATCCATCGGCCGCCTGTTCATCGCCGGACTGCTGCCGGGGCTGATGCTGACCGCGCTGTTCATGGCCTGGTCGCTGTTTGCCGCTCATCGTGGGGGCTACAATTTCCGCGATGCGGCTGCCGGCTTCTCTCTTGCCCAGAAGCTGGAAGTGCTGCCCCGCGTGCTGCCTTTCCTGGCCATCATCGCCGGCGTTCTATTCGTACTCTACGGGGGTGTGGCGACACCGTCCGAAGCGGCCGGTGTGGGCGCCCTGCTCTGCCTTGTGCTGGTGGCGATCATCTACCGCATTTGGCAACCGGAAAGAATCTGGAGAATCATCAGCGACTCGATGAGAGAGAGTGTGATGATCCTGATGATCATCGCCGCCTCGGCGCTGTTTGCTTACATGATGTCCTATCTGTTTGTCACCCAGAGCGTAGCCCAATCGATCACCGAGATGGAGGTGAACCGCTGGGTGCTGCTGGCGATCATCAATCTGTTCCTGCTGGTGGCCGGATTTTTTCTGCCGCCAGTCGCGGTAATCCTGATGACCGCGCCGATTCTGCTGCCTATCATTGAACAGGCCGGATTCGACCCCTACTGGTTCGCCGTGGTGATGACCATCAACATGGAGATCGGCCTGATTACGCCACCGGTCGGCCTAAACCTGTATGTCATCAACGGCATCGCGCCTGAGATCAGACTGACCACGATCCTGCGCGGCGCGTTGCCCTTCATGCTGTGTATGGTGGTAGGCATAGTTCTGCTCTGTCTCTTTCCGGAGATTGCGACTTGGCTACCGGTGACGCTGATGGGCGCCGCGCTGTGAGAGCGGGAAAAAGCGGTGGTGGGCTTTCAGATAGATCCTCCCCAGGTCAAAGTGTTTGCTTGGAGAGCTGGCTGGGAAAACTCACTGAGATAAACGAAGATTGGTCCTGATTCTGCGGCATGGCATCCGCAGGCGATCAATTGGAGCCTTTGCGTTTATGACCGGCGGCTATCAGCCGCTCAAGGTATGTCTGCCACTTCTGCTGGTGGTTTACGCCCAGATCGTAAAGCGTGTCCCAGGAGTAGATGCCGGTGTTGTGGCCGTCATCGAAATGCAGGCAGACAGCATAGTTGCCCACCGGGTCTATGCGATCGATATTCACATCCTCTTTATCCAGCTGCAGCACCTCCTGTCCCGGTCCGTGTCCCTGGACTTCTGCCGAGGGTGAATAGACCCGCAGATATTCGCAGGGGAGGTTGAAATGTGAGCCGTCTTCAAAAGTCAGCTCCAGGATGCGGGACTGACGGTGCAGGTTGAGCTCTGTGGGGAGGTGCTTTGGCATTATCTGTTGTTCCTGTAGTGAAAGCTGCGGTAGTACCCGGCGTTAAAGAATAAACCGGCTCAAATCTTCGTCCGAGGCAAGTTCTTTTAGATTGTTATCCACATAACCTGCGTCAATGGTAACTGTCGATCCGGGCACCTCAGTCGCGGTAAATGAGATGCTCTCCAGCAGCCGTTCCATGACGGTGTGCAAGCGTCTTGCACCGATGTTCTCGGTGCTTTCATTGACCTGCCAGGCAATCTCTGCGATGCGCCGGATGCCGTCTCTGGTGAACGACAGCGTCACGTTCTCGGTTTTCAACAGCGCTTTGTACTGATCGGTCAGGGAGGCGTCGGGCTCGGTGAGAATGCGCTCGAAGTCTGCGCTTGTCAGCGCAGCCAGCTCCACCCGGATTGGCAGGCGGCCCTGAAGTTCGGGTATCAGGTCGGAAGGTTTGGCCAGGTGAAACGCGCCGGAAGCAATGAACAGAATATGGTCGGTCTTGACGGTGCCCTGCTTGGTGGAGACGGTGCAGCCCTCAACCAGCGGCAGCAAGTCGCGCTGCACCCCTTCGCGCGAGACATCCGGCCCGCCATACTCGGAACGGCGCGCCACCTTATCCAGCTCATCAAGAAACACGATGCCGTTTTGTTCCACCATCTCCAGCGCACGCAGCTTCAGATCTTCATCGTTGATGCGCTTGGCGGCTTCTTCATCCTGCAGCAGCTTCAATGCGTCTTTGATCTTAAGTTTGCGTTTCCGCGTGCGGCCACCGCCGATGTTCTGAAACAGGCCCTGCAGCTGACTGGTCATCTCCTCCATACCGGGCGGCGCCATGATCTCTACCCCGAGCGGACTGCTGCTGACCTCGATTTCGACCTCCTTGTCATCCATCTCTCGGTTGCGGATTTTTACCCG
Organism: Chromatiaceae bacterium; assembly: GCA_024235255.1. Lineage (GTDB taxonomy): Bacteria > Pseudomonadota > Gammaproteobacteria > Chromatiales > Chromatiaceae > HKST-UBA178. The sequence continues at coordinate 751,351 of JACKMT010000002.1, read as the reverse complement.
AAATTTGTTTCGGGTATCGGAATCGCTGCGCGCGGCGCGGTCGCTTTCGGTCTCCCAGCTGTTGCGCTGCGGACCCGGCAGCAGGGCATCCAGCACCCGCTCTTCGGCGGCATCCGCAGCCTTGTCCCGGACTTTATCCATCTCCTGTTCGCGCACCATCTTCATGGCCGAATCGGCCAGATCGCGGATGATCGATTCAACGTCGCGGCCGACGTAGCCGACCTCGGTGAACTTGGTCGCCTCAATCTTGATGAAAGGCGCATTTGCCAGCTTGGCCAGACGGCGAGCGATCTCGGTCTTGCCGACACCGGTCGGGCCGATCATTAAAATGTTCTTCGGCGTGATCTCGTTGCGCAGCTCCTCGGACACCTGGCTGCGGCGCCAACGATTGCGCAGCGCGATAGCGACAGAGCGCTTGGCTGCATCCTGGCCGATGATATGTTTGTCCAGTTCGCGGACAATCTCTTGGGGGGTAAGTTCAGGCATGGCAGGTGACGCTCAGGCTTCGGCGTCCAGCTCCTCAATGGTCAGGTTGCGATTGGTATAGACACAGATGTCGGCGGCAATACCCAAACTTTTCTCTACGATGTCACGTGCTTCAAGCTCGGTGTTCTGCAGCAGTGCCCGAGCGGCAGCCTGGGCGAACGGGCCGCCCGAGCCGATCGCCATCAGGCTCTCTTCAGGCTCAATCACATCGCCGGTTCCGGTAATGATTAGCGAGCTGCTGCGATCGGCTACTACCAGCAGCGCCTCCAGCCGGCGCAGGGAACGGTCGGTTCGCCAATCCTTAGCCAGTTCCACGGCCGCCCGTGTCAGATGGCCATGGTACTTTTCAAGTTTACCCTCAAACCGTTCAAACAGGGTAAAGGCATCCGCGGTTGCTCCGGCGAATCCGGCCAATACACTCTCCTTGTGAAGCCGGCGCACCTTACGGGCGTTGCCTTTCATCACCGTGTTGCCCATGGATACCTGGCCATCACCGCCGATCACCACCTTGCCATTACGCCGGACCGAGAGAATTGTTGTGCCTCTGAGTGGCTCCACGTTGTTAACCTCGATATTCTAGCTGTCTGCAGCCGTTGCGGAAGAGAAGCGGCCTGTTAAATTCACGTTTGAATAGTTGGTTTGTTGCCAAAGCTGATTCTAACCGATCAAGGTTGGGCAAATAAGGCTCGATTTCAAGTGCTCGTATGCGCTGCCAGCAACGCAAGCGAGGTCACCCCAGCTTTTTCCTGGCTCGTGGGTGGGTATTATCGTAAACCTGTGCCAGGTGTTGGAAGTCCAGGTGAGTGTAGATCTGGGTGGTGCTGATATCGGCATGCCCCAATAGCTCCTGCACAGCGCGCAGGTCTCCCGAGGATTCCAGCAGATGGCTGGCAAATGAGTGGCGCAGCATATGCGGGTGTAGGTGAAGCGCAGCGTCGTTCGTCTTGGCCCAGCGCGCTATCCGCTGTTGTACCGATCGCGGATGGATACGGGTTCCCCTGCTGCTGACAAACAGGGCCGTCTCATCCGCTGCAGCAAGCTGGGGACGCACCTTGATCCAGCGCTGTAGTGCCAGTAGCGCCATGCTGCCAATCGGGAGATGGCGGGTTTTCGCTCCCTTGCCGGTCACCACAAGTATGGGATCGGCGGGCGTGAACTGCTGCAGTTCGAGGGCGACCAGTTCGGCCAGCCTTAAGCCCGATGAGTAGAAGAGTTCCAGCATCGCCAGATCGCGCAGCTCAAGGGGCGAGTGGCCGGTTACATCCAGAAGCCGTCCCAATTGGTCAGCATCCAGTGTCGCCGGGAGGCGGCGCTTGACCTTAGGCGCTCTGATCCCCTGCACCGGGTTGTCGTCAGCTTCCCCTTCGCGGATCAGAAAACGAAACAGGCTGCGTAAAACCGAGAGCTCTCGCTGCAGACTCTTGCCGGCGATTCCTGCGCGGTGGCGACTGGCGAGATAGGCGCGTACATGGTGCTGTCTAAGGTTTGGCCATCGATGAATGGCGTGCTCGCCGCACCATTGGGAAGCACGCTCAAGGTCTCGCTGATAGCCGTTGACGGTATGCTCGGAGAAGCGGCGTTCATGGCGCAGATAGCGAACAAATTGCGCCAATGAATGCGCCAGCTGAGAGTCCGCTGTCAAAGGCCGGGTTCCGATACCACCTCCAGCGTCTTACTGACGATTTCTCCCAAGCGCGTCAAGTACTCGGTGCCCATTTCAGGGTGAAAGCGATGATCGCTGTAACTACCGAATGCCAGCAGCCCCAGTAGGCCTTGGGCTTTGATGGGGATCAATGCAGTGGAGCGTATCTGCTCTGCCTGCGGACCGAACAGGTACTCAAGCTTGAAGTAGGGCAAGTGCCCACACTGGGGGACACCGGCGTCGAGAAAGGTTCCGAATCCATCAAGATCAGGGTTAAGTTCGCGATCGGCCTGCGCCGCCGAAAAGAGATGCAACTCCATCGCCTCAGCTTGGAAGTCATCGTGAAATTCATCTTCTAATGCATTTACTACCTCGTCGAAGGTAGCAGCTGCGATCAGGGTAAGCGTGAGGTGATGCAGGCGTCGGTTAAGCTCTTCGTTTTCCCGGGCTACAAGAATTAGTTTTTCCAGCTTATGTTTATAGCCGACAGTCTCTTCCCGCAGCGCCTTAACCTGCCGTTCGATCAGCGAGACAGCATCCCCGCTGCTGTGGGGTAGTTCAAGTTGTCTCAGTAAATCGGGATAGTGGGTAAAAAAGTCAGGGTTATCCCTGAGATACGCCGAAACTATCTGTTCCCGGCTTTCCGTTTCACAGGATTGTTCAGATTGCAGGTTCATTTTCCGCTTCTCCCCTCGTAGACGCAGATCTTCATTCCGCTTATCCACACGGGCTGTGTTGTCGACACCCCATTTTCACCACATCTCGGGCCAAGGATTGGCCGCGTTGGAGAAAGTGTACCTTACTCCCCCGTACTTGAAAATTTATGGTTGTCATTGCCGATATCGAGAACTTAACCAAAGCTCCTTTTCAGCCTGAAAAACGGCTGGGTGAGCCCGGTTGCTTGATATGGATCATGGAAGTGTCAACATCATATAAGATTCTCTTTAGTCAGCGGTTGCAGCGCACTAGTCTTAAGCTGAGGGGTAGATAAAGGAGGCGAGTAAGATGTTGACCTATGAGGATTGTGTCGGTCTTTGTGATTTGACCGAAGAGGAAGTAGAAGCGATAGCTGAGCACGAGCATATTCCGGAAATAGTCGCGGCTGAGCTGGGAAGTTATTTGGTGCATACAGAGGACGGTATGCCGAAGATCCGCCGGATTATTCTTGATGATATTGAGGTGGCAAGGAAGCGGGGCGACAAGCATCATGCGATTGCGCTGAAACTTGTACTGAAGCATTTCGTCGATACGCATCCTCAGGCAGTAGCCAACGCCTGAACATCGGCAATATCGGGGGCGGCGTTCGCGTAGCGGATCTGCACGCATGGGAGGGGATCCGCGCGCATGGAAATTCGGTACATCGGGATTGTCGGTTTGTGTTCACTACCACTGGGGTATAGGGAAGCCGCATTAGTTTAGACGTCAGAGTGCGGCTTTTTTTGTGCGGCGCACAAAAAAAGCTTGACCCAACCCCATGTTGTCCTGATAATACAATTCAGTATTGTGCAGTGCAGCATTTTAAAGTGTTCAACCAACTTCAGCGTAACTAAGGGTAACTATCATGGCTTCTCAGACAAACAATCCTTTCGACTTCACCAGTCTTCTCAAAGGTTATGATCCGCAGGCGTTCTTCAAGCAGATACAGGGCGGCTTCAGTGCTTACCAGTTGCCGAATTTTGATAGCGGTGCTTTTCTGGAATCCCAGAAAAAGAATATGGACGCACTGGTGAGCGCAAACCAGGCTGTTTTTGCCGGAACCCAGGAGCTTTTCAAATGCCAGTCGGAAATGCTGCAGCAGGCGATGGCTGATGCTACCAACGCTGCCAAAGAGCTGGCCGGATCCGGAACGCCAAAAGAGTTGGCTGAGAAGCAGGCTGAGTTGGTGCAGTCTGCAGTAGAGAAAGCACTGGCTAACTCCGCCGAACTGAGCGAATTGGTTAAGAGCAGCCAGGAGGCGGTTGTTAAACAGATTAACGAGCGTTTTCTTGCCAGCATTCAGGAGATCAGGGACGCGATCAGCAAGCTGGGCTGATTTGGCGAAATCCCCTGGCCTCTCCTGTGATATCAGAGCAGGAGAGGCCAGTCTGTTTATGAGGATGAAAAGGCGATACCGGGCGCAGCCTAAACCTGTCTGTTCCCGGGTGATTGCCACATCCGACAGAACTCTCTGGTTATATGTTTTGCCGGAATGCCGGTCAGAAACCGAATAATCAGTCGTGTCCGCATACTGAAAAATTGACATGACATGGCGAAAAAATGCATTGAGGATGAGCTGACCATGAGTGAATCAACCAATTTGGATCTTAGCAATCTCGATATAGCAAATCTGGCGCAGGGACTGCTGGAAAATTTTAAAAATGTCGAGAATATCATGACCGATTTTAGCAAAACCTATGAGCAGCTGGAGCTTGATCCGTTCAATCTCAAAGAGCTCTATACCGAATGGTTTACCACCGCAATTCAGAATCCCCAGAAATTGGCGCAGGTCAACGTGGAGTTTTGGCAGAACGCCATGCATCTTTACCAGCGCAGTGCGATGGGATTTCTGGGGATAGATGCCGAACCGGTGATCCAGGAACCGCGGAGTGATCGCCGATTCCACCACGAAGACTGGGCCAAGGAGCCGGTCTTCAAGTGTATCAAGCAGTCCTATCTTCTGGTTTCGCAGTGGATGCGGAATCTGGTCGCCGATGTCGAAGGACTTGATGCGCATACTGCTGAAAAAGTGAAGTTTTTCACAGAGCGATATCTGGATGCCATGTCCCCGACCAACTTTGCCGCCACTAATCCTGCAGTACTGCAAAAGATCATTGAGACCAAAGGCGGCAGTCTGGTTCACGGATTGAAGAACATGCTCCAGGACTTGGAGGATGGTCGGGGCCAGCTGAAGATTCGGATGACCGATACCGAAGCGTTCGAATTGGGTAAGAATGTTGCGGTGACACCCGGCAAGGTGGTCTTTCAAAACCGTATGTTCCAGCTCATTCAGTACACGCCTACCACGGAAAAGGTGTTTCGTCGGCCGCTGTTGGTGGTGCCACCTTGGATCAATAAGTTTTATATCATGGATCTGCAGCCGAAAAATTCGATGCTCAGATGGTTCGTGGAACAAGGTCACACGGTCTTCGTCATCTCGTGGATCAACCCCGATGAGCGCTACAGTGACATCGGGTTTGACACTTATCTGGAGGAGGGGGTGCTGGTTGCGACTGATGTGGTCGAGCAGATTACCGGAGAAAACGAGTTCAACGCCATTGGCTACTGTCTCGGCGGTACATTATTGAGCACTACACTGGCCTATATGAAGAAGAAAGGCGACAAGCGCATAAGGAGCGCAACCTACTTCACCACCATGATAGATTTTTCCGAGCCGGGCGAGCTTGGGGTGTTCATCGATGAAGAGCAGATCAGCAGCCTTGAAGAGCGGATGAATAAAGAGGGTTTCCTTGAAGGCTCCTCTATGGCGGGTGCCTTCAATATGATGCGGGCCAACGACCTTATCTGGTCTTTTTACATCAATAACTATCTACTGGGAAACGATCCGCGTCCGTTCGATCTGCTCTACTGGAACTCGGATTCCACCCGCATGCCGGCCAAAATGCACAGTTGGTACCTGCGTAACATGTACCTGAACAATCGCCTGTGCAAAGCAGAACTGACGGTCGCCGATACGCCTATCGACCTTACGACAGTCGATGTTCCGACCTGCTTCGTTTCCGCCATAGAGGATCACATCGCACCCTGGAAGTCGACCTATGCAGGGGCTCAGCTTTTCTCCGGACCAGTGCGTTTCATTCTTGGCGGGTCTGGGCATATCGCTGGGATCATCAACCCGCCCGAAGGGGGTAAGTACGATTACCGGGTTACCGATGAACTGGTATCGAATCCGGACGAGTGGGCCGTCGGCGCCGACAAACATCCTGGCTCCTGGTGGCCTGAATGGCAACGTTGGATAGCGCCTATGAGCGGAGAAATGGTGGCGGCTCGTAAACCGGGAAGTGGGAAATTCAAAGTGCTTGAAGAAGCGCCGGGCTCTTATGTTAAAGCACGCAGCGGCGCCGGGTCAGCGGCATCCTTGACCAAAACGACGGCGGAAAAAACTGCTTCTAAGTCATCGGCGCAAAAGGCAATCCAAACTGCGGATAAAGCAGCTATCTCAGAAAAGGCCTGGACCATTAAGGCGCTGGATACCTCCCAGGCAGCGGATGATTTGACTGCAATTAACGGTATCGGACCCAAACTGGCGGCTGTACTGAAAGATAAAGGCATCGCCAGTTACGCCGCGCTGGCGGCAAAATCGGCCGAAGAGATAAAAAGTTTGCTGCTGAGCGAAGGCGCGGGTTACAGCCGGTACGACACTTCAAGCTGGCCCGAGCAGGCAAAATCGCGGATCAAAAAGTAGTGGTTGGTCAGGAGTAAAGCGCCGGCCGGAGCACACCTCCGGCCGGCGTTGTTTTGGCACTTAAAGTTCAATCACTCCATCGAAAACTTGAATTGCCGGGCCGCTCATCCAGACTGGTTGTCCGGGACCCTGCCATTCAATGCGCAAACCCCCTCCCGCCAGACTTACCTCCACCGTATCGCTCAGCAGGCCCTGCCGGCGGCCCGAAACCACAGCCGCACACGCACCGCTGCCGCATGCCAAGGTCTCTCCGCTGCCGCGCTCGAATACACGCAGCCGAATCTTTTGCGGTGAACAGACCTGCATGAAACCGACATTGACCCGGTGGGGAAAGCGCGGATGGCGCTCCAGCAGAGGGCCGATACGTTCCACCTGCGCTGTGTCGACATCTGCCACCGTCAGGACAGCATGGGGATTGCCCATAGAGACGGCGCCCAACATCAGGATCTCTGCGCCCACTTCGATGGCATAACTGATCGCCGATTGCTCGGCAACAAATGGGATGTTAGCCGGCTCCAGTTCGGGTACTCCCATGTTCACTTTTACACTGCCATCCTCCTGCAGATACAGGGTGATTATTCCGGCGAGGGTACCCACAGTGATGACATCCTTTTCGGTCAATCCCCGATCCCGAACATAACGGGCGAAACAGCGGGCGCCGTTTCCGCACTGTTCCACTTCACTGCCGTCTGCATTGAAGATCCGGTAGTGAAAATCCGAGCCTGCCATACGGGCGGGCTCGACCAGCAAAAGCTGATCGCAGCCCACGCCAAAATGGCGGTCGGCAATGTGACGGCACTGCGCACCGGTCAGATCGACTTGTTGGTGAATGGCGTCGAAAACCACGAAATCATTTCCAAGACCCTGCATCTTGGTGAAATTCAAAATCATCTTGATTCGCCCGAAAGGAGAGATGCAGCCTCTATTCTAGCGCAGCGCGTGCAGTTGAAAAACGGCCGTCAGTAGATATGTTTTCTAGAAAAAATAAATATGCTATTGTTTTGGATGTATATTTTGAAATATTTAGTATATTTTCTACAGAATGACAGGCGCATGGTCCGGGCAGTTAATGCAGTGGGGGATCGGCTCGGGCCAAAAGCGGCAGAGGACGCTTGATGGCTGACAGTTTGAATATTCGCTCAAGATGGCTGTTGCTGGCTCCAGCAGTGGTTATTGGTTGTCTGTTGGTTATCTCTGGGTGCTCCACCACTGCGCCGCAGCGGGGTCTGCTTGGGACCTCCCAAGAGCAGGATATTTCACCTGATCGATGGAGTTTAGTGCAGATTGCACGCGATCTGATCGGAGTGCCTTATCGCTATGGCGGCATGGATCCCGATGCCGGTTTTGATTGCAGCGGATTGGTCTACTACAGCTACAGGCAGCGGGGTGTTTGGGTGCCTAGAACCGCATCGCAACAGCACCAGTTTGCCACGCCGGTCGCGGCTTCAGGATTGAGGCCCGGCGATCTTGTCTTCTTCGATACCCGAGGCAAGGTTGGGCATGTCGGCATCTACAGCGGAAAAGGGCGATTTATTCACGCGCCATCCGGCGGCGGCAGGGTGCGCGAGGAGCATCTTAACAAGCCCTACTGGCGTCAACGCTGGTTAGGGGGTGGAAATTTACTGGACGGCTGAGCCGCTTTGGTTGGTCTTCTCCTGCTGCTGTTCTGTCGCCGGGTCGGGCAGGTAGAGCGGTCCCTTCTGTCCGCAGGCGGTGATCATGTTGCCAAGTCCAAGGGTTGCAATAAGTATCCAGAGTAGGTAACGCGGCCAGCAGTGCATATTTTTTCCGTTTCCAGGCAGAGAGATCAGATTATATACCCGAATGAGCCGTGACTCATCGCTCTGATGCCTCGTTTGTTAGGCGAAATCGGCATTATTGGAGTTCACCTCTGCCAGCTCCTACCTTGACAGGTCGTCAACGCCTCCGCCAGCCGCTGTTCCAGGCGTTTTTTGAAATTAAAAAGGTCTATGGTTGAGACGTTGTTTCCGCTGGAGAGGCTGGAGAGCTCCAGCCCGGTCAGGTAGATAGGATAGGCTTGCCGGTTGTGCCTGTGCGAGAGGATGTGCTCGGCAACCGCGTAATAGAGCTTATCGCCGAATTCCAGCGACGAAAACTCCCGATCGCCACATCTGAGCACCTGCGGGGATTGATTGAGATTAAGGCCGTCACTCAACAGACGGAGGTCCAGGTAGTTGTCAGAGAGATGGTTTCTTGGCGGTGTACGTGGCTGTGCAATATAGCGCCCGTTCCGGTCCTGTGTGAGCCGGAAGTACTCAGGGGTGTCCTGCAGCAGGCGATTTGCCGGCTCTTCGGCGTGCAGATTGCGCATCAGACAGATTCCGTTGATGAACCGCTGTTGCTGTAGCAGCAGAAAATGCTCCTCCGTTACCTGTACCCGCTGCTGAAACAGGGCTCCCCGCTCGTCCAGAATATATAACTGCGTCTGCTCTTTTTCGTTGAGAAAGAAGAGCTGGATAATACCCTGCCGGTTCAGGGCATAAATGGCAGGAAAGGGAGTATCGGCCAGCGTCATCTGGTCGATCACCAGGGGCGAGAACTTCGGCAAAGGTTCCGCCAACAGATCCAACAACTCGTCAAATATAGAGATTCTTAAGTAGGAGAACCTCTCCTGGGCGTACTGAATGAGATAGTAATCATCGCCCAGCTGCAGCAGGTAGCGGCAGCTGTGGCCATGACAGGACGGATCGAAAACGCGGCTTGCCTCGTTGAAAAGCGCCTCCACCCTGTGGGCGATGCCTTTGGACTTGACCGATGAGTAGCTATGCGCCTGTATTTCCAACGGCGGGCCGGCTGGCTTGTTTATCAGCAGCAGCAGGAAGCGGCAGAGACTGTTGAGCAGACCGCTGTCGCCGACATAGGTAAACACCAGCGTTTCGCCCCAACTGGTGCTGATCAACTGTTCGATCCCCTCAACAAGCGAAGCGTGCGCCGCCCCGAAACTTAGCGGATCGCAGCGGTTGCTGGTCAGCTGTTTACCCATTTTTGCCAAGTGGGCCATCGGGTCGGTGCCGATGTTGATAAACAGCGTACAGGCGAGCGCATAAGGTTGCGACGAGAGTTCGGCGATCGGTACCTCTACGTTCACGCCTTTGGGATAGATCGATGCGAGCGCCCTTAGTAATGAGCGGAGTTCGCTTTTGCTTACCGGGCAGTTGTCAGGATAGAGATCGATTCGGGTAGCGTAGCTGATTAGGCCATTGAGATGGCACCAGGCGAGCAGCTCAATCAGTCCCACGGTTGTTTTAACCGGCGCATTTACCCGAGCCTGATCGATATTAACCTCGCCAAGGTAGAGAAACCAACCGAATTCGTCACCGCTATGCGCAGCGTAGTGCAGCGAAAGTTGCGCTTCCGCCAAGCTAAGTGAAATGCCCGGATTGATGCTGTCCACTTTTCCCGGCCGTTTTTCCAGTGCGGTATAGAGCTTGCGCCCCAGCAGGCTGAGCTCCTCGGGATTGATGGTGCCGGCCTCCGCATAGGTGCGGGCAAAATCGGTCAACAGGCGAAAGCTGCGGCTGAGTTCCCGCACCAGCATGTTGCGCTCTTCCAATACCCGGTCTATCTTCCAGCTCTCCCGGGAGTCGAGTATTGTCAGATTACCCTCTCCCCAGTGCCACTCACCGGAGAGTTTTTCCATCAACTGCTGTTGCCAGGATGGATCGCGGACGCCGCTTTTGTGGGACAGTTTCTGTCCCGTTTTAAAGTAAAAGCAGCGTCTTACCAGCTCCAACCGGCTCTCTTCGGATCTACTCTTCAGATATTGTTCCAGCCTACGGTACATCAATACATAGGGGTCGAGTTCGCCAACGTTTTCATTGCCGGCGTATATCTCCGCTTTCAGTTGCTGGCAGAGCCAGCGTACGGCCGGGTATTCCTGGGAATAGGCCTCGGTAAGGAGCAGCTTGAGAATCGTTTTATAGGGCGACTCGATTCCCTTGAAAAGCTGCCAGTGAGCAGCGCCGAAGAACTCGTCTGGAGAGAGGGTCTCCAGTCCACCGAAATCGATGCAGTCGAGCGGGTCAACAAAGCGTTTGTGCAGCAGCATTTGTGCGAAATCGCTGTAGTTCTGCTCCTCTTCCGGCGGTACCAGCCACCACAACGGATAGCGGCCCGCAAGCAGTACACCGGTCCGGTAAAACTCCTCCAGCAGAAGGCGCCGCTGTGTGGAGCCGCTACTTTCATGGGAGAGCTGCTCGCGTTCTCCGCTGCGGAAGGAGTCCGCGTTCATGACGAAGATATGCAGCTCGAGGCCCAATGATCTGGCCCAGCTCTCTATGCGCTCGGATTTTACCTTTAAACTTTCCACCGCGCTGGTTTGGAGCGCAGGCTCATGGCACAGCCAGAGGTCGAAATCGCTGCCGGCGGTGTGCGCTATGCTGCCTATACTGCCCATCAGATAGATTCCCTGAAGTTGGAACCGGCGGCGGGCACGTTTTTGATATTCGAAACTTCGACTGATTTTTTTTGCGATCTGTAGTTGCAATTTGGAAGGCGAGAAATTGGGGATCCCGGCCGGTGTTGCGGTATTGACAAAGCCAGGCAACATCGGGTGATTGATGTGAAACAGCAGCGGCAGCAGACTGATCAACTCCCGCTGGGCAGGCAGCAGTTCGCGCTCGATTCGCTGTAGGCGTTCACGGTGTATCAGTGTGAAACGCCGTTGTATCTGGTTTAGATCCTTACGCCCGATTCCGTCCCTGTGATAAACGGCTTCGGCCATGCATCAGGTGACAGCAGACGCAATCTGCTGTTCGCCTTGCGCATTAAGCATCTGCGCTGCGCGCTCCATCAACAGCCGGCTGTCATCGCCTTTCTTCCACTGGGCCAGGCCGAATCCAAGTTGCAGCGTTTGGCCTTCCTGCAGCGACGGGATAACGATGTCCGAGAATCCCGCACAGATTTTTTCAATCAGTTGAGTGCCGTGTTCGGCGTTCGTTTCGGGCAGAATGACGACGAAATGGTTGTGATCCCAGCGTGCAATGGTATCGACCCAGCGCAGGCGGTCGCGCAGGTGACGGCTTGTTGCGAGTATCGCATCGTCGCTGATGTCAGCCGCTGAGTTGCTATTGGCCATCAGTTCGATTACTGCCAGACAGAGTGGATTGTCATAGCGGCGGCTGCGCGTGACCTGTGAAGAGAGCGCTCTGTTCAATGCACGGGGATTTGCAAGACCAGTCAGTTCATCGGTTATGGTCAGCTCCTCGACCTGCTGCAATAGTGTGTTGACTTGCTGCTGCAGCTGCACCTGCTGGGTAACGTCCTGGTAAAATCTGGTAGTTCCCGAGGGTTCATCAATCTCGTTGCATACCAGCCATCTCTCCCGCTCGATTCCTGGTCCGGCCAAATGTATCACCCCGCTCCCTTTGAACAGGCTCTGATAGACTGTGGGGCGCAGGGTCTGCGGAGTTTTGCCGAGGAACTGCTCTGCCTGGCCGTCCAGCATGGATGCCATAGCCTCATTCAGCTGCAAAATAGATCCTTCCTGGTCTGTGACCAGAATGCCGCACGGGCAGTGTTGAAAAAGAATTGACTGAAATCCGCTATTTTGGCTCATGCTGCTGCTCCTTAATCACCCTCTATTATCAGCACTACTTCAGATAGAGCGGCGGGAGGCGGGTAAACTTTAATTCTGGTCGGGTAGCGTAAATTTTGACATAGATGGTAAGGATGACAGCAGCGGGAAAAGCGACTATTTTTGAATTCAGCGCCAGAAATTTTGCAGGATTGGTTATCCAGCGCCCCTCCCGAAGCAGCAGCACAGCGTCCTGTAGCAGGGATAGGGTAGTTCTATAAGCGAAACCACCTGATCAGCGTTTACCGACCCTGATCATGCCCAGGAGTCTTTTATGTACACCGTCTCGTTGTTGTTGCCAGATACTCTCTTGCCTGGTCTGCCGCTGTGGCAGCGCGTTCCCACCAGAGACGAAAACGGGCGTGCATTGAATGACTTCATGATGCTGATTCCGAAAATCGGAACTTGGCCCGAGTTAAGGCGCCAGCAGGCGTTGAATAAATTGAAGCAGGTCATTGCCGGTTTTGATGAACGGGTGGTATTTGCCGATCTCAACCTCAAGCTGAATGTTCTCTGGATCAGCCTGCGCCACGATCCCAGAGGCTGCGTCGCTTTAGTCGAGGCGATCAAAGCGGCTGTTCCCGAGGCAGTGCTGGTGGCAAGCCAGTATGAGGCACTGATGGGCATGGCCGGCAGCACCGGCCGCCGGCGTCAGCCCCGCTTCAAATGGTTGCGCTGAATCCAGCCATCGCTGTTGGTTTGGCTGACGCATGAACCGAAATCGCTACGGCCCTGCGGGAATATAAGATAATTTTAATATTCATCCGCTCTTCTGGCGTCGCCGTAAACTTTCGCCGCAGGATAGCGCTGCTCGTTGATCGCCACTTTCTGGTTGGCGGCGGCAAGCAGGTCGATATCGAGACGCTCAGCGATGCGCACCAGGTAGATCAGGATATCGGCCAGCTCCAGCGCCACCTGCTCTTTTTTTTCGATCGACAGCGCCTGGCTTTGCGCTTCGCTCAGCCACTGGAAATGCTCCACCAACTCGGCGCATTCGGCGATCAATGCCATCGATAGGTTTTTCGGCGAGTGAAACTGCTCCCAATCGCGTTCACGGGCAAAATTTTTAAGCCGCCGATTCAGCGCTTCCAGGCTGTCCTTTTGCATATTTTGAGACCCCGCCGTTACTGGTTTGTGAGCCGCTTGCGGGCGCGTTCTATTGCGGCCCTGACCTGATTCGGTGCGGTACCGCCGATGTGGTTGCGGGCCGCTACCGAGCCTTCCAGCGTCAGCACATCGAACACCTCCTTGCCGATCCCCGGAGAGAAGGCCTGCAGCTCCTGTAGCGAGAGTTCCGATAGATCGCACGCTTTTTCCACGCAGCGCGCGACTGCCTTGCCCACGATCTCATGGGCGTCGCGGAAGGTTGATCCCTGGCGTACAAGATAGTCCGCCAGATCGGTGGCGGTGGCAAAACCCTTCATCGCCGCGGCGCGCATATTATCTCGCCGGCAGCTGATCGCAGGGATCATATCGGCGAAGATTTTGAGCGAACCCTTGACATTGTCAACGCAGTCGAACAGCGGCTCCTTATCCTCCTGGTTATCCTTGTTGTACGCCAGCGGCTGGCTTTTCATCAGCGTCAACAGACTGATCAGGTGGCCGAATATCCGTCCACTCTTGCCGCGGATCAGCTCGGGCACATCCGGATTCTTCTTTTGCGGCATGATCGAGGACCCGGTACAGAAGCTGTCGGAGAGTTCGATGAAAGCAAACTGGGCCGACGACCAGATGATCAGCTCTTCGGACATGCGCGACAGGTGCATCATGATCAGTGCGGCCGCGGCGCTGAACTCAATGGCGAAATCGCGGTCGCTGACCGAGTCCAGCGAATTTTCCGACGGGCGCTCAAAGCCGAGCTGTTGTGCGCAGTAGTGGCGGTCGATCGGATAGGTGGTGCCCGCCAGTGCAGCTGCACCCAGGGGCATGATATTGACCCGCTTGTTGCAATCTGCGAGCCGCTCTCGGTCGCGATCCAGCATCTCGAACCAGGCCATCATGTGGTGCCCGAACGTGATCGGCTGGGCGGTTTGCAGGTGAGTGAAACCCGGCATGATGGTCGCTGCCTCCCTGAGCGCGATATCGAGCAGGGCATGCTGAAGTTTCAGAATGCTCTGCCTGAGCGCCTCGATCTCATCGCGCAGCCAAAGCCGGATGTCGGTGGCCACCTGGTCGTTGCGCGAGCGGCCGGTGTGCAGTTTCTTACCGGCGTAGCCGATCTCGGCGGTCAGCGCGGATTCGATGTTCATGTGCACATCTTCCAGCGCTATCGACCAATCGAAAGCACCGGCTTCAATGCGTTCCCGGATCTTCTCCAAGCCGCCGACGATGGCGTCCCGCTCCTGCTCGTTGAGGATGCCGGAACGGGCCAGCATGCGGGCGTGCGCTATCGAACCGGCGATGTCATACCGGTAGAGGCGTTGGTCGAACTCAACGGAAGCGGTGAAAGCCTCCACGAAGGCGTCGGTAGGCTGATTGAACCGGCCTGACCAGAGTTTTTTGTCACTCATCGAAGACTGTTCCTGGGGTTACTGGCCTGTTTGGGCCGCCAATATCTGTGAGCGCCGCCGCGGATCAGCCGCAGCGCAGGCAAAATCGTGCGCAGTCGCGCTATATTTACTTAAAGGTCAAAGTTCCGCCGTCCGTTATCCTATATAGTGCAGACCGGACAGCTCATCTTCAGAATTGTATCAGGATTCCCCAGAACTATGAGGCAGGCGGAGACAGGAATCGTTAACGATAGCCGCAAGCGCTCGTTCCTGCCCGATTTCTGCAGCATTCGGATGGTGTTTGCGCTGGTTATCGGTGCCGAGCTGCTGGCGATTCTGCTGACGCTCGCCGGAGTCGAGTCGCTGCAAGGATTTTCCACCGAGCTGAGTATGCGCTCCCTGATGATTCAGTGGGTTGCACTGGTCGGTATCTCGTCGCTCTGTCTCGTACGCAACCGGCTGGCACGGCTCAGCAGCGCGCAGGCCGGCGCGGCGGCATGGCTGCTGATACTTTGTATCAGCCTGGTAACCGCGCTGACGGCATTGTGGCTGCTGCGTGAGCCGTTTTACTCATCGCGAAGCGTCGCGTTCTTGGTGGAGAGCCTGGGCATCAGCGCCATCGTGACGGCGCTGTTTCTGCGCTACATCTATATGCAGCACCTCTGGCGCGGCCAGGTGGAAGCTGAGTCCGAGGCAAGATTTCAAGCCCTGCAGTCGCGCATACGCCCCCATTTTCTGTTTAACAGCATGAACACTATCGCGAACCTTACCCGTGCAGACCCGAAACTGGCCGAGGAGGTCGTGCAGGATCTGTCGGATCTGTTTCGCGCCAGTCTGTCAGACAGTCGGCGCCGCTCAACGCTGGGCGATGAACTGGAGCTAGTGCGCGGCTATCTGCGTATCGAAGGCCAGCGTCTCGGAGAGCGGCTGCAGGTGGTGTGGGATCTGGAGGCGCTGCCCGAACAGGCGGAACTGCCGGCCCTGATTCTGCAGCCATTGCTGGAAAATGCGGTGTATCACGGCATCGAAACCTCATCCGGGCCGGGTACCATCCATGTGACCGGACGCTATCGTCGCAACAAAGTCAACATCAGCATCCGCAATACACTGCCGCCGGCTGAGAGCGCCGGACTGCGCCGCGAGGGCAATGCGATGGCAGTCGAGAATACACGCCAGCGGCTGCAAGGGTTTTTCCAGGGTGAATCGCAATTGACCATCGGCGAGGTGGACGGGGAGTATCAGGTGCGGGTGGTCTTCCCTTATCCCTGGAGCCCTTGATGAACATCCTGATCGTGGATGATGAGGCGCCGGCACGCGATCGGCTACGCGCATTGATCGAAGAGATAGGCGCCCCTTATTGCGTATCCGGTGAGGCGGCCAATGGAGTGCAGGCGCTGCAGTTGTGCCGCCGGCTGGAAGTGGATCTGGTGCTGATGGATATACGCATGCCGGAGCTGGACGGCATTGAAGCGGCTGCAAAACTCGCGCTGTTCGAGGTGCCTCCGGCGGTGATCTTCGTGACCGCGTTTGAGGAGCATGCGCTGGAGGCATTTCAGGGGAATGCGGTGGATTATCTGCTCAAGCCGATCCGCCGACAGCGACTGGAGCGCTCTCTGGCGCGTGCTGCGGTGCCGACCCGGGCGCAGCTGCAGTCGCTTCGGCAGCAGCCGGAAAACCCCACGCACATCTGCACCAACTACCGTGGCGGAATCAAGCGTATCGCGGTGCAGGAGATCGTTTTGCTGCGTGCGGATCAAAAGTATGTCACCGCCATCTGCAACGATGGCGAGTCCCTCCTTGAGGAGTCGCTCGTATCGCTGGAAGAGCGTTTCAAGGGGGTATTTTTCAGAATTCATCGCAATACGCTGGTAGCCCGCATGCGCCTGATCGGAGTTGTCAAGCTGAACGACGGCCGCTGCCTGGCCAGGCTCGCCGACAGCGACCAACAGCCTGAGATCAGCCGGCGCCATCTGCCGCAGATCAGGCGCTGGCTGCGGCAGGGCAGCTGATCGAACTTTCGCCAGTCTCTTACAATATTGCTTCGATTACTTCACGGCATACAGGGTTCCGTCGACCTGGCAGGGCTCCAGGCCGTTGTTGTTTATCTGAATGAACAGGTTTCTGGGACCGAAAATATTGAAATGTGCCCGGTAGTTCAGGGTGCCTTTCGGCCCAATCTCGCCGCTGCCCACGTTAAACTTCACCTGATCGACCGAGCCGGCCGGTCCGAACAATTCATCGATCGTGAAAGCGGTACCCGGCGTGCCGGCAAAGTGCAGGGTCAGGCGGTACTCCCCATAGCCTGTCAGGTCCAGCCCGCCCAACGGGCCGAGCATTCTGCCACCGGGGGTGATCTCACGCGCTTCGAACAGCGTGATCAGGCAGGGTGCCGCCGTATCACCGAGCTGCAACGAATCATTGACGATTTTGACACGGGTTGGCTTGTTCTTTTTTTCGTTCGATTTTTTCCTGCTCACTGTTTTACTCCTCGATGTTTGCACCGAGCTGGTGCGACAAAAGGGATGGCCGTACCGCCAGGATGCATCGGCACGGCATAATCATCTGCAAATTGGATCAAAATAGTAGCTATCGCAAGAATGGGGCCAGTGCAGCGCTGCGTTTCTGTGATCCGCCGGGAGGGCGAATCGATCAAGCGTGCGATGAGCCCTCATTTGGATATCCAGACAGCATTAGCGTAAGCGTCTGCAGCGTGTAGCGATAGGCTTGGGGCTCGCCGCTTGCCCGCGGACCCGCAACGTTGAGCCTCGATACCTCTTCGCGGTCGATAAATTCTGCTATTTGTCCGACTGCTTCGGCTTCGGATAGCCGGGTTCCATCGATCAGCAGGTGGGGTTTGCACCAGGTTTTGCAGAACTCCAGGGTGCGCGCCGTACCGCCCTGCACTTGGCCGAAGTGGATGATCAGCGTGGCGTCGCTGTCGGCTACGTTCCGCTCGGTACGCTGCAGATAATCCGCTCCGGGTAGTTCCTGCAACGGATAGTTATCCGAAATTCTGCCATCTTCGGCTTTGCGTCCCTCGGGACACCAGCCCCCTGCCCGGATGCCGGCCGCGAGTGCAGCATCCAGCGCGGCGCGGTCGACCCCGGTCTGGCCCCCGGAAAGGATGGTTATCATTGTGCGCCCTCCGCTGGTATCGCGCTGCTCTATGGCGTTATTCCGGTAAAGATTATCTGCTGTTTCCGGATAGCGCCACTCTGAAATTGATTCGCACTCTGTCCGCTGCGGAGGTCAATTTGCCAGTACCGGGGATAGGCTTTAGCATGCGAGTTTTCAGCCGAGAACGAGCATCCATGTCCGCACAGAAGATTCGCATTGCGACCCGAAAATCCCCACTGGCGATGTGGCAGGCGGAGCATGTAGCCAGCCTGCTGCGTAAGGCGCACCCGGGCCTTACGGTGGAGTTGATCGGGATGAGCACCCAAGGCGACAAGATTCTGGATACACCGCTGGCAAAAATCGGTGGCAAGGGGCTGTTCGTCAAAGAGCTGGAGCAGGGCATGCTGAATAACCGGGCGGATATCGCGGTTCACTCGATGAAGGATGTGCCGGTGGATTTGCCTGACGGGTTGCACCTTGCAGTCATTCTGGAGCGTGAAGATCCGCGCGACGCCTTTGTTTCGAATCGCTATACAAGCCTGGCTGAGTTACCGCAAGGCGCGGTGCTCGGCACCTCCAGCCTGCGCCGCCAGTGCCAGCTGGCTGAGCTGCGGCCCGATCTGAAGATCAGATCGCTGCGCGGCAATGTGAATACGCGATTAAGCAAACTGGACGACGGAAAGTTTGATGCCATCATACTCGCCGCTGCGGGGCTCAAACGTCTCGGTTTTAAACGCAGAATTACCGCAGTGCTTGAACCGGAACAGAGTCTGCCGGCAATCGGACAGGGCGCGATCGGTATCGAATGCCGAACCGATGATGGATCGGTGAATGCGTTGATCGCGCCGCTGCACAACCCGGAAACAGCGCTCTGTGTAACCGCTGAACGCGCTATGAACAACCGCCTGATGGGCGGCTGCCAGGTACCCATCGCAGGCTACGCGCTGATCAATCACAACCGGATCTTTATGCGCGGCCTGGTCGGTGAACCTGATGGGAGCCGGATCATTCGCAGCGAGAGCAGCGCCCCGGCGTCTGACGCGGAGGCGCTCGGAATCGCGCTTGCGGAAGACCTGCTGGGGCAGGGCGCCGATCAGATTTTGAAGCACTTGTACCGGAGCTGATGCTGTTTTGGATTTGGCGGACTGCAATCTTGCCGGAGCAGGGGTGCTTGTCACCCGGGCAGCGCATCAGGCTGATGGGCTGTGCAAATTGATTGCTGAAGTCGAAGGGCGCCCTCTGCCTTTACCGGCATTGGAAATATCATCGCCGCGGCAAACCGGACCTCTGCGCAGGCTGTTGGCAGATATCGAACGCTTCGATATGGCGATATTCGTCAGCGTTAACGCAGTTCATTGGGGTCTCAATTATCTCTCCGGACGGCAACTGCCTGAGATCCGCATTGCGGCGGTCGGCCGGGCGACAGCGCATGCCTTGGCAGCATCGGGCCACAGCGTTGCAGTGGTGCCGCGACAGGGTTTCGATAGTGAGGCGCTGTTGGCTGCGGCTGAGCTGAGCGCAGCAGCGGTGACGGGTAAAAGGATTATCATTTTTCGGGGAGAGGGAGGCAGAGAGCTGCTCGGAGAGACACTTTCCCGACGCGGGGCGCTGGTCGAGTATGCGGAAGTTTATCGGCGCAGCTGCCCAGCGCCTGTCGGCGACCTCGGCCGGGCAAGCTGGATCAATCATCTGGACGTGGTAACGGCGACCAGCAACGCGATTCTGGATAACCTGTTTACGCTGTTCGGAGCAGCGCAGCGTGAGCGCCTGCAACGGACACCACTGGTTGTCATATCGAAGCGCATGCGGGATTACGCTCACACCTTGGGCTGCCAACAGGTTGTCGTGGCGGCGGGTCCTGACGACCGCGCGATCGTCGAAGCAATTTGTAGTTGGATTTCAGGCAAATAGTGTCTTTGGCCATGGTGTGTGGCATGCTCCTGTTTGGAAGGCTTGTCAGGTGATGGGACTAATACGAGAGATACGATGAACAGCGCAGACCGAGAAGTTGAAGAGGCCGAAATTCTGGAGGCGGAGGTGGTTGATAGCGGGCAACCGGTTCGCTCCGGAAAGTTGCTGGGCTTGGCTCTGCTGTCGCTGACGGCAATGGCCGTGGCCGTTGGCGGTGCGTTCTTCAGCTATCACTCCCGGGAGATACTGTCGGCAGAGTTGGAGGCAGTGAAACAAGCTGTGGACGCGGTGCAGAAAGAGAGTGGCGAGATCGCTCGACAGATAGGCTCGGCGCAGCGCGCCTATCAAGCGCAAAGTCAGCAGCTGACGGAGCAAAAACAGGCGCTGGCAGAGCAGCAGCAGGCCCTGGCGGCGCACCGGCAGCTGCTGGGTGAACGAGATGTCAGTTTGGAACAGGAGCGCGCCCGGCTGGAGCAGGCCGGGCAGGAGATGCGTGAAGCGATTCAGTCGGTACATCGGCGCATTGGCGCAGACAACAACCGCTGGATGGCTGCCGAAGCGGCCTACCTTATCGAGCTGGCGAACCATCGGTTGCATTTGGAGTGGGATGTAAACACTGCGATCAGTGCACTGGAAACAGCCGATGCCCGGTTACGTGACAGTGCCGATCCCAACTGGATTCCGGTGCGCGAAATGCTGGCGCAGGAGATCATCAGTCTGAAGGGGGTTGGGCTGGCTGATCTAGAAGGACTGGCACTGCAACTCTCCGGTCTTGCGGCTGGGGTGAAAAATCTGAAATTGCTGGGTACCGAGCGGATTTCCGCCGCGCGCGCAGTGCCGGCAAGTGCCAAAACAGAGACTGGCGAAGAGCGTAACCTGAAGACGCTGCTCCGGGATGGATGGGAGGGTTTCAAGTCGATCATGGTGATTCGGCACCATGGTCAACCGGTGAGTGCACTGCTGCCGCCGGACCAGCAGCTGTTTATCCAGCAGAATTTGCGGCTGCAGCTGGAAGCGGCAAGAGTTTCACTGCTGCGGGGTAACCAGGCGCTGTTTGATTCCAGCCTGCAGAGTGCGGTACAGCAGCTTAACGACTATTTCGACAGCGGCGACGCAAAGGTGCAATCATCTTTAGCGGAGCTTGATGAACTCTCCAGGTTTCGTGTCCGGCCGCAGCTGCCGGATATATCCGCCTCCCTGATCGCGTTGCGCGAGCAGCTGAACAAGCTAGGGCAAAACTGATGAAAACACTGCTCACCGCCCTCCTGGTACTGGCAGTTTCGGTGCTCCTTGCATTGGCGGTCAAGTCGGACAACGGCTATGTTCTGATCGCTTACCGGCAGTGGAGCATCGAAGGCAGTCTGGCGTTCTTCCTGATTTTGAACCTGCTGGTTTTTACCGCGCTCTATTTCCTGATCCGGCTGCTGACACGGCTCTGGTCTATTCCGAAGCAGTTGCATGGTTGGCAGGATCAGCGCTCCCAGGAGCGTGCCAGGCGAGAGTTCAATCAAGGACTGGTGCAGCTCTCCGAAGGGCATTGGCAGAGTGCCGAGAAGTTTCTCATCAAACATGCCGACCGTGCTGATTCGCCGCTGCTCAACTATCTGGCGGCGGCGCGTTCCGCGCAGCAGCAGGGCGCGCATGACAGGCGCGATCACTATCTGCATCTGGCCCACAAGAGTATGCCCACTGCAGACGTTGCGGTCGGACTCACTCAGGCGGAGCTGCAACTGGAGCAAGCACAGTTGGAGCAGGCGCTGGCGACGCTTAGGCATCTACGCCGGATCGCACCTAGGCACACGCATGTGCTCAAGCTGCTCAAAGAGCTCTATGAACGGGTTGGCGACTGGCATGAATTGAGCGCGATGCTGCCGGAATTGAAAAAACGGCGGGTAGTGAGCGAGTCTGAACTGCAGGAGCTGGAGCTGCGGATCTACAGTAAGCTGCTCCAGAGCGCCGCATCGAGCAGCGACGGCGAAGCACTCAGAACAACCTGGAAGGGGTTTCCCCAGGCGGTCAGGCAGATCCATTCCATGGTGATCTCTTACGCAAATTACCTGAAGGAGCGCAACGCGGATGACGAAGTTGCCCTGCTGCTTAGACGTGCAATCGAGTCAAAATGGAGTGACAGGCTGGTTGAGCTTTACGGCAGGGTGGGGGCGACGGATGCGGCCGGTCAGCTGACGCAGGCTGAAAAGTGGCTGCAGGATCAGCCGAGAAATGCCACCTTATTGATGGCCCTGGGGCGGTTATGCCTGAGAAACCGGTTGTGGGGAAAGGCGCGAAGCTATCTCGAAGCCAGTATCGGCGTGCAGCCCAGTGCCGCTGCCTATCGTGAACTCGGTGTGTTGCTGGAGAAAATGGGTGAGCCAAAACAGGCAATGACTAACTTCAGAGCGGCCCTTGAGCTCTCCAGTGATACACCTCTGCCGGAACTTCCGGCATCTCTGGGTGCGCAAAATCAGCTGGAAAGCAATCCGAAAGACAGCACCCCCACTGATATCAATCCTCCTCTGCTGGAGGTGGTGGGCCGAGAGCAGAAGTTGACAAGCTGACAGACTATTGACCCTGTTTATTCGGGTTGTCTTTCGCCCATTCAAAAACATCTGAGTACATATTGTCCGGTCGCAGGCCTGCGGCAGTAAACGCATGTTTTCCGGCGAACACCATGGCGGGCGGTCCACTCATATAGAGATCGAACATCGTCATGTTCGCGTAGTCCGCCAGCACCGCTTCGTGCACCCAGCCGGTGCGCCCGGTCCAGTCGGGTTCGGGCTCGGAGAGCACCGGGGTGAACTGAAAACTGTCATGCTCTGCAACCCATTGGGCCGGGAGACCAGCCAGATAGATGTCGCGGCTGGTGCGTGCTCCCCAGAACAGATGTATCGGGCGTTTTATCCCAATATGAAAAGCGTGTTCGATAATGCCCTTCAGCGGCGCGAAGCCGGTGCCCCCGGCCATCATGATGATCGGGCGCATCGAATCCTCACGCAGGTAAAAACCGCCCAGCGGCGCTTCGATCTGCTGACTGTCGCCCTCTTGCATCTGATCAAACACGAAATCGGTGAACTCACCACCTGGAACATGCCGTATGTGCAGCTCGATGGAGGCGTCATTGTGCGGTGGATTGGCAATCGAAAATGCGCGGCGCCGCCCGTCCTCAAGAATAAAATCCAGATACTGCCCGGCCAGAAACTGAACCCGCTCACCCGGTGGCGGCTCCAGGAACACCCGCATCACATCATGCGCGAGTAGCTCTTTTTTCAGCACCTTGCAAGTGAGCCGGTGTACCTGTACCGCTTGCGCGCTCTCCACTTCATGGATGCGGAGAACAATATCGCTGGCCGCGCTCGCCTGGCAGGGGAGGCAGTGTGTTTCAGGCTCCCCCTCCATCGACTCCAGAAACTCTGCCGGATACTCAACGCTGCCGGAAATCAGTTCACCCGCGCAACTGCCGCACAGGCCATTTCTGCAACCGTAGGGTAGCGCAACTCCCTGGCGTTCTGCCGCTTCAAGAATGCTTTCGCCGGAATCGGTGTTAAATTGATGGCCGCTGGGCTCAATTGTGACTTTAAAATTCATAGGTGTTATTGATTGTCCGAAGTAACGGAAAATTCTCTACTATTTTACTGAGTATTAAAACCACTATATGACTAAGCTAATTATTGGCTGTGGTTATCTGGGGCAACGGGTTGCCGCCCATTATCGAGAGTCCGGGATCGGGATCGTTGCCACGGTCCGCAGTCGAAGTCGTGCCCGGCAGCTGGAACAGCAGGGAATCAAACCGCTGATTGCCGACTTGGGCTGGCCGTCGCTGCCCCCTCTCCCGCTAGCAGGGAGCAACCTGTTCTATTTTGTACCACCAGCAGCCGAGGGTAAAAGCGATCCACTAAGCGCCAACATGGTGAATGAGTTCAGGCGGCAGGGATCTCCCCGGCGTCTGGTCTATTTGAGCACCACCGGCGTATATGGCGACTGTGCCGGTGACTGGGTGGATGAGTCGCGTGCCCCGTCACCGGTCGTGCCGAGGGCGCTGCGGCGTTGGGACGCGGAACAGACCTTCCGCACATGGAGTCGCGAGAGCGGCAGTGAACTGGTGATTCTGCGAGTGGCGGGATTCTACGGCCCTGGCAAACTGCCGCTGGAGCGACTGCAGCGGGGGTTGCCGATGCTGCGGGAGGAGGAGGCGCCCTTCAGTAACCGTATCCACATCGATGATCTGGTCAGGGTGTGCGTGGCGGCCATGGCACGGGGAAGGCCGGGTGAAATATACAATGTCAGCGATGGGCATCCCACCACCATGACCGACTATTTCGATCGTATCGCTGATCTGGCCGGATTGGCGCGGCCGCCGAAGATCTCATTGTCGGAGGCACACGAGCAGTTGTCGTCGGGTATGCTCTCGTATCTGCAGGAGTCGCGCCGTCTAGTCAACACGAAAATGGTGGACGAACTAAGCATCCGTCCGCAATTTCCCGATCTGACGAGCGGGCTTCCCGCTTGCTTTCCACCGCTCCCTGACAGACCCTGAGCCGGCTGAGACAAGCTCTATCTCTGGTTGAGCCAAGCGAACAGCGGATCCCAGAGCTCGACGTCCTGCCACACCAGCGAGGGGGCGAGTTCGAACAGTCCGAGGCCGCTTTCGGCAGAGCGGATGTAGTTCTGGCTCTCCCGCAGGTGAGTGACGAACGGGATCTCCAGATGGCCCAGATACTCCTCCAGTTGATGATAGATACGGGTGTTATCGCGCACCCGGTTGGCCACGATCGCCAGTCTGGTCTGGTGACGCGAGATCCGGCTGCTGGCCAGCAGCTCCTGCAGGAAACGGCTGCAGGCGCGCATATCGATCGGGGAGGGGAGTACCGGGATAATCAGGTCGTCCACCCGTCGCAGCATATCGGTGATGGCCTTGCCGTGGGTGCCGGCGGGCGCATCCATGACCAGCAGGTCGGTGCCGCGTGCCGGCCGGGCCGACGCTTTGCTGGCGTCGATAGCCTCGATGAGGGGGATCCCTTCATACTGTTTGCGCGCATCCAGCCAGTCCAGCGTTGAACCCTGCGGGTCGTAGTCGGCCAGCGCCACTCTAGCGCCGTCATCGGCAAACCAGGTGGCGATATTGGTTGCCAGCGTGGTTTTGCCGCAGCCACCTTTTGAGTTCATTATCATGATGTTACGCATTGTTCCCCCGATCCCTTGCGGTTGTCAGATATTACCTATTTTGCCAAACCTGTATTGCGATTGCTTACTCAATGATACCGAGGCTTTCCCAAATAGCATCGATACGGTGCTTTACCTGGTCGCTCATCGCAATTGGCCGCCCCCACTCCCGGCTGGTCTCTCCGGGCCACTTATTGGTGGCGTCGAAGCCGATCTTGGAGCCGAGACCGGAAACCGGTGAGGCGAAATCCAGATAGTCTATGGGCGTGTTTTCGATCACCGTGGTATCCCGTGCCGGATCCATCCGTGTCGTCATGGCCCAGATCACATCCTGCCAGTCGCGCACGTTGACGTCGTCGTCGGTGACGATCACAAATTTGGTATACATGAACTGGCGTAGGAACGACCAAATACCCAGCATCACGCGTTTAGCGTGGCCGGGATACTCCTTTTTCATCGATATCACCGCCATGCGGTAGGAGCAGCCCTCGGGAGGAAGATAGAAATCGACAATCTCCGGGAACTGTTTCTGCAGCAGCGGAACGAACACTTCGTTCAGCGCGACACCGAGAATGGCCGGTTCGTCCGGGGGGCGGCCGGTATAAGTGCTGTGGTAAATGGGCTGCTGCCGATGGGTGATGCACTCGATGGTGAAAACCGGGAAGGTGTCGGCCTCGTTGTAGTACCCCGTATGATCGCCAAATGGACCTTCGAGGGCGGTCTCTCCGGGGTGAATATGCCCCT
The DNA here is from genome assembly GCA_024235255.1 of Chromatiaceae bacterium. Taxonomy (GTDB): domain Bacteria; phylum Pseudomonadota; class Gammaproteobacteria; order Chromatiales; family Chromatiaceae; genus HKST-UBA178. Next base: position 725,807 of record JACKMT010000002.1, on the reverse strand, counting down.
CCAGTACAAACTCCGCGGAAGCGGGAATCTGCAGGTCGCTCAACAGGCACTGGGCGACTTCGCTGCGGCTGCCGCGCAGCAAACCTGCGAAAGCATACTCGGAGAGGGTGTCGGGCACGGGTGTGACTGCGGCCAGTATCGTGGCAGGATCGGCGCCCAGCGCCACGGCCACCGGAAACGGCGCTCCGGGATGCGCTTTTTTCCAGTTGTGGAAATCGAGGGCGCCTCCGCGGTGCGCGAGCCAGCGCATGATGACGCGGTTTTTGGCAATCACCTGCATTCGGTAGATGCCGAGATTCTGACGCGGCTTGTCCGGACCGCGGGTAACCACCAGACCCCAGGTTATCAGCGGGCCGGCATCTTCGGGCCAGCAAGTCTGAATTGGAAGATGCGAGAGATCGACCGCGTCGGATTTGATCACTCTCTCCTGACAGGGGGGATGCTTGATCTCTTTAGGCGCCATGTCGAAGACCCTGCGATAGAGCGGCAGTTTGCTCCAGGCGTCCTTGACGCCCTTCGGCGGATCCGGCTCCTTCAGTGTGGCCAGCAGACGGCCCACATCGCGCAGCGCCTCCACCGACTCCTCGCCCATGCCGAGGGCGACCCTGCGCGGAGTTCCAAAGAGGTTGCCGAGCAGCGGAAATGCCGAACCTTTTACCTTTTCGAACAGCAGTGCCGGACCCTGACGGCGCAGGGTGCGGTCACAGATCTCCGTGATCTCCAGGTGAGGATCGACCTCCACTCCGATCCGTTTGAGCTCACCCAGAGACTCGAGCTGTGCAATGAAGTCTCTCAAGTCGGTGTAGTGCATCTGATTTGTCCCTTTGAGTGGTGCCGGACCTGCATGCGATTATCGAAGAAGTTAGTGCACTGTTAAAGTCGATCTACGCTATCCGGTCGGGCCGGCCCGTCTGGCGAGGCGATAGTTTTTAAACGCAACACCGGCGATAAAACCAAGCAGCATCACCAACATGATCAGCGGCAGCAGCCAGGGTTGGAGCGCATCCTGTCGCAGTTGGGTTGCTGTTTCACCGGGGAGATGCGTCTGGAATTGCTCGATGCGGGCTTTCAGTAGGGCATTCTCCCGGCGCAACCGCTGCGTTTCGTTGTCGTTATCTTCAGCTGGCGAGTCCTGGTCTGCATGTTGTTGCGGCACCGATGAGTGCTGTTCCGGAGCCTGGAGTAGGCGCTCCTTGGATTTCGAGTCCGAATCGACGGGAGCTGCGGCCGGCGTTTCGCTCTGTTGCCCGCCGCTGCTATTTTCAACCTGGCGTTTCAGGGAGGCATATTTGGCCTGCAGCTCCAGCAGCATCATCCGCGCCGGTTTCTCCTGGGTGATAAAGCGGGTCTCAACCCAGCCTTCGCTGTTGTCGCCCAGGCGCACCCGGGAGAGGTTGCCCGTCTCTTCCAGGATCTCCATTGGGGTGTCGTTAGGCAGCGCACGCAAGGGTTTGGTGGTCAAATCGGGAGCGGCATAGAAGCCTGCCAGCAGCTTGTCCGTGATATAGGCGCCGAAGCTGCCTTGCGCGAGCAGCAACAACAGCGCACCAACCATCAATCTGGACATGCGTGCAGTTTAGGCTGCAATGCCGCTGTGCTGCAGCAGTGCATCGATGCTGGGTTCGCGGCCACGGAAGGCGATGAACAGCTCCATCGCGTCTCTTGAGCCACCCTGTTCCAGGATATTGCGCAGGAAGGAGGCGCCGGTTTCAGGGTCGAAAATCCCCCGCTCCTCAAACAGCGAAAAAGCGTCTGCAGACAGTACTTCCGCCCATTTGTAACTGAAGTAGCCGGCTGCGTAGCCGCCGGCAAAAATGTGCGAAAAGCCGTGGGCAAAGCGGTTGAAAGCGGGTGGACGGACGACCGCAACCTGCTCCCGCACCTGATTCAGAATCTCATAGACGCGGCCGCCGTGCTCCGGTTGGTACTCCCGGTGAATACGGAAATCGAACAGACTGAATTCGAGTTGCCGCACCATCTGCATACCGGATTGAAAATTCTTTGCCGCCCGCATTTTTTGATAAAGCGCAGCGGGTATGCGCTCTCCCGACTCGATATGTCCTGAGATCAAATCCAGCGCCGGTCGCTCCCAGCACCAGTTTTCCATGAACTGGCTCGGCAGCTCGACCGCGTCCCAGGCGACCCCGTTAATGCCCGCCACGCCCGGGTAGTCAACTCTGGTCAACAGATGGTGCAGTCCGTGGCCGAACTCATGAAACAGCGTTTGCACTTCATCATGGGTGAAAAGCGCAGGCTTGCCGCCGACCGGAGGCGAGAAGTTACAGGTCAGGTAGGCGACGGGAATCTGGTCGCAGTCATCGCTGAACATGCGGTCGATGCAGCCGTCCATCCAGGCGCCGCCCCGTTTTTTCGGGCGCGCATAAAGATCCAGGTAGAACTGGCCGCGCAGCTCGCCCTGATGACTGCGAATTTCAAAAAACCGAACATCCGGATGCCAGCGGTCGACACCCTTCACTTCGCTGATTTCGATGCCGTAAAGCCGTTTTACTACGGCGAACATGCCCGGCAGCACCCGGGTCTCGGGAAAGTAGGGCTTCAGCTCCTCCTGCGTGATGTCGTAGCGCTGCTGACGCAGCTTTTCCGAAAAGTAACCGATGTCCCACGCTTCCAGCTCGGTTGCCCGGTAAAGCTCGGCAGCAAAGCTGCGCAGCTCCGCCAACTCGGTTTCCGCCTGTCGATGGGAGCGCGCAGTCAGATCGTTCAGGAACTCCATTACCTGCTCGCTCGATTCAGCCATCTTCTTGGCTAGCGAACGGTCTGCATAGTTATCGAATCCCAGCAGCTGCGCCTGCTCATGACGCAGCCGGAGAATCTGCTCGATGATTTCGCTGTTATCCCACTGCCCGGCGTGGGGACCCTGATCTGACGCCCGTGTGGAGAAGGCGGTATAGAGTTCCCGGCGCAGTTCGCGGTTATCCGCGTAAGTCATCACCGGCAGATAGGAGGGAAATTCCAGCGTCAGCATCCACCCTTCCGGCTCCCCCCGCTGTTGTGCGGTCTGACGCGCCAGCTGCAACGCGGACTCGGGCAGTCCGGCGAGCTCGCTTTGATCGGTGATTAACTTGCTCCAGGCGTTGGTTGCGTCGAGCAGGTTCTCCTCGAACTGACTAGCGAGCTTGGAGAGCTGCTGGCTGATCTCCTTGAACCGCGCTTTTTTCTCTGCCGGCAGATCCACGCCGGAGAGATGAAAGTCACGCAGAGAGTTTTGCAGCAGTTTACGTTGCGCCGGATCCAGCTCTTCGCTTCCCTCGGCCACCGCTTGATAAGCGTTGAACAGCCGCTCGTTCTGGCCCATTTCGGTGGCGTATTCACTCAATTTCGGCAGACAGGCGTTGTAGACCTGCCGCAGCTCGTCACTGTTGACCACGGAATTCATGTGGCTGACCGGCGACCATGTCCGTCCCAAACGATCGTCCAGCCGTTCCAGCGGGGAGATGAGATTGGCCCAGGTGAACGGTTGTCCGTTAGAGAGCAGCAGTTCGGTCTGTTCCCGGCTTAGCTTCAGCAGCTGATCGATGGCCGGTTCGACGTGTTCCGGTTGTATCTGGGAGAAGGGGGGCAGCCCTTCCATTTCCAGCAGAGGGTTGTGCATTGGGTTTATATCAGTCCGTCTTCAGGATTGGCAGATGGTCTATTTTGCCATGATTCCGAACTGTCAGACAGTCAACCGCTCAGGCGGGTTCCAAACATCCAGACACCGGTTGCGCCGGCAATGAAGAAAGCGGTGATGGCTCCTGACGCTAACAGTTTAAAGCGTTTGACCAGATCGAACTGAGGCAGTGTCGAGATCAGAAAAGGCTGGCTGGAGCTGCCGCTATCGGACAGCGCGTGCGGCGCTTCTCCGTTTAGCGCCTGGCGGTACGCTTGGTCGCCTTCCGCAGATGCTGCCAGACGTGCCTGCTGCCACTCCTCCTGATCGATAATTCCGTTGCGGTCGCGGTCGAACCGAGCCAGTAAACTGGCTTTGTCCTGTTTCCACAGGCGTAGGATTTCACGGACGGTCTCAGCCCGGTTCGTCCGATGGTCGATCTCGTCCAGGGTCTTGAACATTCCCATTACATAGAGCGGTGTCTGCGGCAGAATCAACTCTTCGGTGTAACGGTAACGATTCGTAAGCCCGATATCCTGCGTCAGAATGTCTCTCCAGGTAACTTTGTTTAGGCGGTTGCCAGTTTCTCTCATGGGGCCGGGGAAACGATTATTGCCGTACCAGACGGTGCGCTCCCGGGTCGTCACCCGCGCCCCTTCGGGGTCGATCCTGCAACTGCCGGTGTCGTCCTGCAGCATGAAGGATTGATCGCTGCGCTGTCGTTCGACCGCCCGCCAGCTTTTATTACCTTTTTTTTCGATTTTATAGCGGAACCAGCAGCACTCCCTGCCGCTGAGCGGAGCAGAGAGCGGGCTTCCGTCCAGCGGCAATGCGGTGCCGTTCAGCTCCACATAGCCTTGCTGGGCAAAATCAATTCTGGTGGTGGGTGTATCCTCGATCAGACGGGCCAGGGAGATATAACGGAAGGCAAAATAGAAGGCGCCCAGTGCGGTGGCCGCGGCCAGAAGGAAAAACAGCCAAAACTCTACGCGGGAGAGATGAACGATCTGTTCGGTGATGGTCATTGAGTCTTGCTGTGCGACCGGCGGCCGGCGAGGCGCAGCAGCGCAGCTTAGCTGAACAGCTGTCCGACATTCACATCCGCCACTCCCTCTGCGGAAAACTCCAGCAGCTCTCCCGGCCGGAAACCGAACATCCGCGCGAGAATCAGGTCGGGAAACTGCTCGATGCGCACGTTGTTCAGATTGACGCTCTCATTATAGAACTCGCGGCGGTGGGCAATACTCTCCTCAAGGCCGCTGATACGCTGCTGTAGATGCCGGAAGGTTTCGTTCGCCTTAAGCTCAGGATAGGCTTCGGCAAGTGCGAACAGGCTGCCCAAACCGAGCCGGAGCTGGTTTTCTGCGGAACCCAGTGCGCCGATGTCGCCTTTGGCTCCGGCAGCGGATACTGCGGCCCGCGCCCGCATGACCTGTTCCAGGGTCTCCTGCTCATGGCGCATGTAGCGCTTGCAGGTATCCACCAGTTTAGGGAGCTCATCGTGCCGCTGTTTCAGCAGCACGTCGATATTGGCCCAGGCCTTTGTGATGCCGTGTTTAAGGTTGACCAGGCTGTTGTAGATGACGATGCCATAAATCAGTGTGGCTATGAGAATTCCCAGGCTAACGAAACTGCCAATTTCCATTGCTTATCTCCGATTGGTTAACGGGGCGCGGTTTGCAAAGCCAGCAGTTGTCTGAACGCACCGGCGGCTACGGGGCGCCCATATAGGTATCCCTGAAATTCATCACATCCAATGGAACGAAGAAAATCAGCCTGCTCCTCCCGCTCCACACCTTCGGCCACGATACGGACACCGAGGCTGTGGCCAAGCGCCACGACCGCACGGCAGATCGCCTGCTCATCCTGATCAGAGGGTATGTCCCTGACCAGGGAGCGTTCGATTTTCAGGCAGTGCACCGGCAGCTGCTTCAGGCGCATCAGGGATGAATGGCCCGATCCGAAATCATCGATGGCGAGGCTGACGCCCAGTTCGCGCAGTCCGTTCAACAGCTGATTGCCCATGGCAGTGCCCTGCATGACACTGTGTTCGGTGATTTCCAACTCCAGTCGGTCGGGTGCAAACCCGCTCTCAGAGAGGATGCTTTGCAGCCGGTGATTGATGCACTCCGGCGAGATCTGCTTGGCGGAGAGATTAACCGCCAAGCGTATTCTCGGCAGTCCCGACTCATCCCACTCCCGCATCTGGTTACAGGCCGTTTTCAGAGCCCAGGCTCCCACCGCCCGGATTAGACCGGTCTCTTCGAGCACCGGAATAAACTTACCGGGCAGAATCTGACCCTGCTCAGGATGATTCCAGCGCAGCAGCGCTTCGGCGCCCACTATCTCGCCACGCTGCGCGTTTACCTGGGGTTGATAGTGCAGTTCGAACTCGTCGCGTTCCAGCGCCCTGCGCAGAAGGGTTTCGCATTTCAATCGCTCCTTGACCTTGTCCGACAGTTTTTTAGTGAAAAAACTGTAGCGGTGCCGGCCATCCTCTTTAGCGCGGTACATGGCAATGTCGGCATGTTTCAGCAGCGTTTCGGCGTCGTCCCCATCTTCGGGAAAAAGTGCGATGCCAATACTCGGCGTGATGAATATCTCGTGGCCGGTTATCGCAAACGGCTTGGCCAGAGCGTCGATGCAGTTCTGTGCCAACACGGCTGCCTGGTCGGCCTGCTCCAGCTGTTCCAGCAGCACCACGAATTCGTCCCCGCCGATGCGGGCGATAGTGTCGCCGCTGCGCAGATGACTCGACAGGCGGCGCGCAACATTAACCAGCAGCTGATCGCCAAGCGCGTGGCCGTAACTGTCGTTGACGTTCTTGAACCGGTCCAGATCGATGAACATGAGTGCCAGATGGGTGGGATTGCGGCTCGACTGCTTCAGTGCGTGCTCCAGCCGCGCAGTCATCAGCAGCCGATTCGGCAGTCCGGTCAGTGGATCGTGGTGAGCGAGGTGGTAGAGTTTTCGTTCCGACTCTTTGAGGCTGCTGATATCGGAAAAGACCGCCGCATAGTTGTGGGGCTTTCCCTCCCGGTTGTCGATGCGCGAAATACTCAACCACTCCGGGTAGATGTCGCCCGATTTACGCCGATTCCAAATCTCCCCCTGCCATCTGCCGGTGTCCTTAAGACTCTGCCACATGCGCAGAAAAAAGGCTTGGTCCTGCCTTCCGGAGTTGAGTATTTTCGGATTTTTCCCCAGTACTTCCTCTTTGGCGTAGCCTGTGATCTCGCTGAAGGAGTGATTGACTTCGATAATAGCGCCCTGTGCATTGGTAATCAGCATGCCTTCGGACGCGTCCCGGAAAACGGTGCTCAACTGCAACAGGCACTCTTCGCGTTGATGGTTTCGGAGCGTAATTCCGGCCAGCGAAGAGGCGATATCCAGAATACGGCGATGAAACGGAGTGGGAGCGCCTCTATTTTTTGAAGTGATGGCGAAAGTACCGAGAATCTCCTGTTTCTCCGAAAAAAAAGGAATTGACCAACAAGAGCCGATACTCAGATTGTTGGCTGCTTCTCTCAGCCCGTTCCAGCGCGGGTCCGCAGCTACATCTGTAATGTAAATGGGCTCGCCCAGGAGAGCTGCATTTCCGCAGGAGCCCATATCGGGACTGGGCGCGATGCCGTTGAAATAGGAGATCGCTCCAGGCGGGAAGCTGGGGCCGGACAGGAAGCTCAGCTCCCGGTTCTCCCGGTCCAGCAGCATTACCGATGCCAGTGCTTCCGGTACCATGGTTTCAATCATACGGCACAAACTATCCAGGATCTGCCCGGAGGATTGGCCGGCAGCCATGGATTCCAGAATATTCCGCTGCAGCTCAAGCAACCTGGAAAGCTGCTTGCTGTCAACAATCTCATGTATTGAGCTGGCTGCGGAGGAATCAGGAGCGGGCTCTTTTAGTGGTTCGTTTTCGATGATCTCTGGCCGTGGCAGTGTTTGTCGGATCAAACTTTATCGGTAAAAAATCGGATTAATTTATAAAGAATTAAATGCCGGTTTTGTAGTTTCTCAAGCACCTCATGCAAGCTGTAGGGTGGATCAAGGAGTACAGCGACGGATGCACCGATCGTATTGGGGTTTGGTGAGTCCGCTTCGCTTGACCTACCCTACAACGCCAATTGTGAGTGCACGGACTTATTGAGAAATTACCTGGGATTATTTCCTGCCCTGGAGAGCGCAGCGATAACCGGTGCGGTTTCTGGCCGCACGCCGCGCCAGAGATAGAAGGATTCGGCTGCCTGCTCCACCAGCATACCGAGCCCGTCCAGGCACTTGGCTGCATGCTGCGCTCTTCCCCAGGTTACGAACGCGGTTGGTTCGCTCGCGTACATCAGATCGTAGACCCAGGCGCCAGGGGCAAGCACGCCATCAGGCAGTGCCGGGACCTCCGCGTTGAGTCCGGCGGATGTGCTGTTGATAATCAGATCGAACTGCTGGCCCGCAAGATCTTCCAGTCCGCCCCACTCCGGGTTCCCTTGTCTGGAGAGACGCTGAACCAGTGCCTGCGCCTTGACGGCGGTTCGGTTGGCGATAAACAGACGTTCCGGCCCCTGTGCCAGCAACTGGCCCGCCACCCCTCTTGCGGCGCCGCCGGCGCCCAACAGTAGAATTCTGCTGCCACTGAGTAGGCAGCGATGGTTGATGGTCAGGTCGCGCACCAGCCCGATGCCGTCGGTATTCTCTCCCCGCAGCGATCCATCGGGCAGCGCTACCAGGGTGTTGACCGCACCTGCACTTTGCGCCTCACTGCCCAGGGAGTCGGCCAGTCTCCAGGCACGTTCCTTGAATGGAACGGTTACGTTGAGCCCGCGGCCGCCCTGCTGAAAGAAACCGATGGCATCTTGTTCAAAGTGCTTGAGATTCCCAAGAATTTTAGCGTAAGTCAGATTTTCACCGGTCTGTTTTGCAAATGCTGCATGGATGAGGGGGGATTTGCTGTGCTCGATCGGGTTGCCGATGACCGCGTACCTGTCCTGCATGCCGTTCACTTTCAGATTATGGCGACGCTGGTGGTAACTACGCGGCCAGCCATTGCGCTGCGCGCTTGGCAAAATAGGTCAGTATGCCATCCGCTCCCGCTCGCTTAATGCCCAGCAGTGACTCCATTACCACCGCTTTTTCGTTCAGCCAGCCGTTTTGTGCCGCAGCCATCAACATGGCATATTCGCCGCTTACCTGATAGACGAATGTCGGCGCCCCGAACTGCTGCTTGACCCGCTGTACTATATCTAGGTAGGGCATGCCTGGCTTTACCATGATCATATCTGCCCCCTCCTCCAGGTCCAGTGCCACTTCGCGCAGCGCTTCATCGCTGTTGGCCGGATCCATCTGATAGGTGTATTTATTGCCGCTGCCCAGATTGGCTGCTGAGCCCACCGCATCGCGGAAGGGGCCATAGAAACTGGAAGCATATTTGGCCGAATAAGCCAGAATCCTGGTGTGTATATGGCCGGCGGCTTCCAGCCCGTCGCGTACCGCGCCGATGCGCCCGTCCATCATATCCGAGGGTGCCACCACGTCAGCTCCCGCGTCGGCGTGGGAGAGTGCCTGCCGCACCAACACCGCTACGGTTTCATCGTTCATGACATAGCCGCTGGCATCGATCAGTCCGTCCTGGCCGTGGGTGGTGAAAGGATCCAGCGCAACATCGGTGATCACGCCCAGATCCGGCAGCGCTTCTTTCAGCGCACGCACCGCGCGCTGGGCCAGTCCATCCGGATTGTACGCCTCGGCCGCATCGTCCGATTTTGCCTCCGGCGGTGTGACCGGAAACAGCGCCACGGCCGGTATGCCGAGTGAGTTGACCTCTCTTGCCTCCTGCACCAGCAGATCGATACTGAGCCGGTCGATGCCAGGCATTGAACTCACCGGTTCCCGCTGGTTGCTGCCCTCAAGCACAAAAACCGGGTAGATGAAATCACCTGGACTGAGTGCATGCTCCCGCATCAATCGCCGGGAGAATTCGTCCCGGCGCATGCGGCGCATCCTGGTGGCGGGATAGCGGGAGAGCGGGGTGCGGCGGATTGACATTTTTACTGGACTCCGGATTGATCAGGCGCCATAAGATACCTTATGCAAGTGGCTGGCTCCAATGTTTGCCAATCACTAATTGGCCACACTATTTTTCGGTGCAGATGGGTAAAATGGAAAAACAGAGGTCTGATATTTACGATGTAGACGAGTCGGATTTTCAATCACGGGTGGTCGAGGCATCGCATGAGACTGCGATTCTGGTTGATTTCTGGGCAGCTTGGTGTGCGCCCTGTATTGCGTTAGCTCCGGCACTGGTTCGGGTGGTAACAGAGCGCCACGGCGAAGTCAGACTGGCCAAGGTAGAGGTGGATGACAACATGCGCCTGGCCGGTCACTACAAGCTGCGCGGTTTTCCCACGGTCATTCTGTTTCGTGAAGGAGTCGAACTGGGCCGGTTCAGTGGCGCCAGGTCGGTCCACTGGATACATGACTGGCTTCGGGTGCACCTGGGACATTGATTCCCAATACCGTTGGATTCCCGGGAAGTATCTTCTTTTAGCGGCATGATCGAAGAAATTGTGTTGCTTGAGACTTCAGATTCAGGAGCTTTTGACGTTAGCTTTAACTGTCAGGCCGGATCTGACCGGCGGAGGAATTCTGAGGAAATATACGATGACCAGTACGGTGACACTGAAGCTAAGACACTTTTCTCGTTACTCGCTTGGCCTGGTCCTGTTGTTGTTTATGATCAACCTCAGCCCGAGCGTGTCGCTTGCCGGAGACGACGGGCCGGAACAGGTGATCCAGCAGATTTCAGAGCGCCTGTTGGCAGTATTGGTCGAAGAACGGGATGCGTTGAAATCCGATCCCGCACGCTTGTATCAATTGGCTGACGAGATTCTGGTTCCGCACATAGATTTCGCGAAGGTTTCCAGTCTGGTACTGGGAAAACACTGGAGTCGGGCGACGCCGAATCAGCAGGAGGCATTTCAGCACGCGTTTCAGCGCCTGCTGGTCCGGACCTACTCGACTGCATTCACTGAACTACAGGAGTGGGAAATCCGATTTTTGCCGACCAGGGCGAGTGACGGTGGAGATGATACGGCAGTGCGGACTCAGCTGCTGTTGCCTCAGGTCAACCCGATAGAGGTGCTTTACCATATGCATCTCAAAGAGGGAAATTGGTTGGCCTACGACGTAAAGATCGATGGCATCAGCCTGGTTACCAACTACAGAACCAGCTTCAATCGTGAACTGAGAACTGTGGGCATGGATGGCCTGATCAGAAAGATTACTGTGCTGAACGAAAAACGCGTGCAAAAACAAGATGTTAAAAATAGTTAAAAATATTTAAAAAAACCTTAAAGAATATTTCGCTAAAGACGATATATAGATTGACAACGGTTTTTGATCAGACAGTTTTTAAGCCGATCCAGCTTGAACCGACCCTGATCAAATTTTAGTCATCCTCCTCCAGCGCTTAGTATTAAGCGCTTTTAACGCCCATCTCTCCCCAGGTGGGCTTTTTTTTATGGCCTGATTTCACGTCCGTCGAACGCGCTTCTGATGCGAGTCGGTTGCAACAGATCACCCACGGGCGCGGTGACGATCAAGTCCACTCCGGTGGGAAAATAGCGCCGTACGGCGAATGCTGTTCGTGCCGGACGAGAACCGCTGGGATTGGCGCTGGTTGAGACCAGCGGGGAGTTGCAGGCACGGCAGAGTGCGGCGGCAATCGGATGATCGGTAACCCTCACCGCCAGTGATGCATGCGCGCCGCTTAGCCAGCGGGGCAGGTGCAGTGCTGCCGGCAGGATCCAGGTATTCGGGCCTGGCCAGCTTGCCATGACGGTGTTTATCATTGCCGTTGCGAGCTGACCGACAAACGGACGCAGCTGATCAAAATCTGCCGCAATAAGGATCAGTCCTTTGCTTTCGGGTCTATCCTTGAGTGTCAGCAGCTGTTGTACCGCCGCGCCGTTGAGCGGGTCGCACCCCAGTCCGTAAACCGCCTCCGTCGGGTAGGCGATAACGCCACCGCCACGGACGGCACGGGCCGCTTCGCGCAGCTTCCACGGTTGGACCTGGCACTGCTTCACAGTTGCTCAGCCGGCGATGAGTTTGGCCTGCAGTTCGGCATCTTTTGCTATGACTGCATCAGCGTTGGCCTTGCGTTCTGCGCGAACCCGCTGTGCCAGCGCCGGGTCAATCAGCGAGATAATCTGCGCTGCCAGATAGCCGGCGTTCTTCGCACCGGGCTTGCCAACAGCCACCGTTGCCACCGGAATTCCACCCGGCATCTGCACGGTGGAGAGCAGCGAATCCATTCCCTGCAGCGGACCGGCATCCAAGGGTATGCCGATAACCGGCTTGAGTGTCAGGCCAGCCACCGCACCAGCCAGGTGGGCTGCCAGGCCGGCGGCGCAGATGAACACGGCGCAACCGCGGGTATCGGCATCCTTGACATACTGGTGGGTGGCTTCTGGTGTCCGGTGGGCCGAGGTGATTTTCGCCTCGAACGGAACCTCCAGCTTTTTCAATACTTCGATGGTCGATTCCAGCACCGGCAGGTCGGAATCTGAGCCCATCAGGATGGCGACGAAAGGTTTACTCATCAGCTTCTACTCGTTGGTTTGAATAGCCTCAAAGGTACCTTTTTCTTACCCGTTTATCTATATTCAACTGCCAGATTGCAACACGGGATCAGTTCGTTCTAGTGGTTTGTGCTGCCCTATCAAGTCCAGAAATAGTTGACCGTAAAGCGCCAGCTTGCGTTCGCCCACACCGGTGATAAAGCGCATCTGCTGCAGATCGAGTGGGCGCTGTTCGACCATCTCAAGCAGGGTGCTGTCGTGGAAAATAACATAGGGAGGCACGCTCTGCTGCTTGGAAATCTGCAAACGCAGCTGACGCAATGCTTCGTACAGCGGCTTTTGCGATGAGGAAAGCTGAGTACGGCTCGTCTCGGTTTTACGCTTTTTCTCCCGGCGTGGCTGAAGACGTAGGTGAAGCGTCGCTTCCCCGCGCAGCAGGGAGCGGCATTTTTGCGTGAGCCGCAGCGCGCCGTGCCCCTCCAAATCCGTATCAAGATGCCCCAGGGATACAAGCTGCCGGAACAGTGTGCGCCACTGAGAGGGGTGTAACTCTTTGCCGATGCCGAAGGTGCTTAGCCGATGGTGCTGATTTCTGTGAATGCGTTCATCCGCTTTCCCGGTCAGCACATCGATCAGATAGCTGACGCCAAAACGTTGGTTCGTCCGGTATACGCAGGAGAGCGCTTTGCGCGTTGCCTCGGTGGCATCCCAGGTCTGCGGCGGCGAGAGGCAGTTGTCGCAGTTGCCACAGGGCTGACTGAGCGACTCACCAAAATATGCAAGCAGTGCCTGGCGCCGGCAGCTGGTGAGCTCGCACAAACCGAGCATCGCCTCCAGTTTATGGTGGGCAATACGTTTGTACTGCTCATCAGCGTCGGTGGCGTGTATGAATTGCCGCAGGGTGATGACGTCCTGCAGACCGTAGTTCATCCATGCATCGGCCGGCTGCCCGTCACGACCGGCCCGGCCGGTCTCCTGATAGTAGGCTTCCACGCTCTTTGGCAGATTCAGGTGCGCCACGAAGCGCACATCCGGTTTGTCTATACCCATGCCGAAAGCGATGGTGGCGACAATGATCAATCCATCTTCCCGCAGAAAGCGCTGCTGATGCCGGCTCCTGGTCTCTGCCGGCAAGCCCGCGTGATACGGCAGCGCGCTGCGTCCATTTCTGTTCAGCCACTCGGAGATCTCCTCGACCTTGCGGCGTGAGAGGCAGTAGACGATGCCGGCATCCTCCGGGTGCTCCTGTTGCAGAAAATGCCAAAACCGATCACGGCTGTTCTGCCCCGCGTCGATGGTGTAGCGGATATTGGGTCGGTCGAAGCTGTTGACGAATGTCCTGGCTCGCTGCAGTTCGAGTTGTTCGGCAATCTCCTGGCGGGTGCGCCGATCCGCGGTGGCGGTCAGTGCGATGCGGGGCACCTGGGGGAAGCGCTGATGCAAAATGGAGAGCTGCTGATACTCTTTGCGGAAATCGTGCCCCCATTGGGAGACGCAGTGCGCCTCATCGATAGCGAACAGTGCCGGCTTGACCCGTTGCAGGAGCGTAAGCGTGTGCTCTGTCAGCAGCCGCTCCGGCGCCAGATAGAGCAGGTCCAGCTCATTCAGCAGCAGTTGTTGTTCGATCTGTTGCTGCTGTGACGGGTCCAGGGTTGAATTCAGGAATGCGGCGCGAATGTCCAGCTGGTTGAGCGCATCCACCTGATCCTGCATCAACGCAATCAGCGGCGAAATGACAATGCCGGTGCCGGCGCGCAGCAAAGCGGGGATCTGATAGCAGAGTGATTTGCCACCGCCGGTTGGCATCAACGCCAGGACGTCTCCGCCCGCCGCCAGCGTCTCTATGATCTCTGCCTGCTGGTTGCGAAACGCGCTATAACCGAATTTCTCGTTGAGTATCTGTTCCGCGTTTACCGGCGATTGCATGCTGCTCCCGCATCTCGCGGACAACAGGTCCTAGTCCGCTTCCATCTCTTCATAAGGTTCGGCAAAGGTGCAATCTTTCTGTGGACAGACTTTTTCACTGCCTTTGCTTTTCGTGGTTTTTATCGTAACGACCGGCCAGCCGCAGCGTGGACAGGGTTCATTCACGGGCATGTTCCAGATGGCGTAGTCGCATTTCGGATAGGTCGAGCAGGAGTAGAAGATTTTGCCGCGTCTGGACTTGCGCTGCATTAGGCTCCCTTTATTGCATTTGGGACAGGTGACGCCGGTGTCGACCGGTTTCTCCAGCGGCTCGATAAAACGGCACTTCGGATAGTTGGAGCAGCCGATGAATTTTCCGTATTTACCGCGTTTTATCACCAGATCGGAGGCACATTCCGGACACTTTCTATCTGGGACCACCTCAGCCGGCTCCTGCTCCCGGTTCTCCTCGTTCAGATCGCGGGTGTAGTCGCATTCGGGGTAGTTGTTGCAGCCGATGAAACGGCCGTGGCGCCCAAGTCGGATGGAGAGTGGTTTCCCGCACTGTGGGCAAGCCTCTTCCAGCGCTTCGTGGGTGACATCGCTGCGTTTTACTGTCTCCTGGGTGTGGTCGATGCGCTCCTTGAATGGGCTCCAGAACTGTTTAAGCAGCGGAATCCAATCCTCTTCGCCTCTGGAGACCGCGTCCAGTTCGTCCTCCAGGCGGGCGGTAAAATCGTAATCGACGTATGTTGTGAAATAGTTGGTCAGGAAGCGGTTGACCACGCGGCCGACATCGGTCGGATGAAAGCGCTTGCTCTCAATCTCGGCGTATCCCCGCTCCTGCAGTGTGGAGATGATCGAGGCGTAGGTTGAGGGGCGGCCGATGCCATGCTCCTCCAATGTCTTGACCAGGCTGGCTTCGCTGTAGCGCGGTGGCGGTTCGGTAAAATGTTGTTCCGAACGTATCCCCTGCAGCGGAATCTCTTCTCCTTCAACCAGCGGCGGCAGCAGCTTCTCGTCGTCTTCGCCCTTTTTGGCGTCGTCCACACCCTCCATGTAGACTGCCATAAAGCCGGGATTGGCAACTGTGGAACCGGTAGCGCGAAACAGGTTTCCTTCGCCGCAGGCAAGATTAGCCGAAACCGTGTTGATGGTGGCGTGGATCATCTGGCAGGCGACGGTGCGTTTCCAGATCAGCTCGTACAGACGGAGTTGATCTTTGGTCAGGTGACCTTTCAGTTCATCCGCCGTGCGCATAACCGAGGTGGGCCTGATCGCCTCGTGTGCTTCCTGGGCATTTTTTGCCTTGGTTTTATACATTCGCGCTTTCGCCGGCAGATGACTGCTATCGAATTGGCTGCGGATGTACTCGCGTATCTCCTGCAGCGCCTCGTCGGCCAGATTGACGGAGTCGGTGCGCATATAGGAGATCAGGCCCACTGCACCGCTGCCGGTGTCTATGCCCTCGTACAGCTGTTGCGCGGTGCGCATGGTGCGCTGCGCGGTGAATCCCAGTTTGCGCGCGGCCTCCTGCTGCAGGGTCGATGTGGTGAATGGCGCCGCGGGATTGCGCTTGCGCTGCTTCTTCTGAATCTCCACTACTTTGAGGCTGCCGTTGGCTGCTGCCAGTAGCTTGCGTTCCGCGGCGGCCGCCGGCTCCCCGTCGGTGATGCTGAACTGACTCAACTTCTCCCCGTCCAACTGGGTAAGTTTGGCGCTGAACGGCTGTTTCTCCTTTAACAGATCGGCTTCGATGGTCCAGTACTCCCTGGTCTTGAACGCCTCGATCTCCTCTTCACGCTCCACGATCAGGCGCAATGCGGGACTCTGCACCCGGCCGGCGGAGAGGCCCCGGCGAATCTTCTTCCACAGCAGCGGGGAGAGGTTGAAGCCGACCAGGTAGTCCAGCGCCCGGCGCGCCTGCTGGGCATTGACCAGGTCCATCGAAAGGTCGCGCGGGTTGCTGATCGCCTCCTGTATCGCCTTTTTGGTAATTTCATTGAAAACAACCCGGTGTACCTGTTTGTCTTTCAGGTGCCGGCGGCTTTTCAGCAGCTCGTACAGATGCCAGGAGATCGCTTCGCCTTCCCGGTCCGGGTCAGTCGCCAGATAAAGGGCGTCGGCACCCTTCAGTGCGGTGGAGATTGCTTTGACATGGCGATCGTTTTTTTCGATCACCTGATACTTCATCGCGAATTCGCGTTCTGTATCCACCGCGCCCTCTTTTGGTATCAGATCTCTGACATGGCCGTAGGAGGCGAGTACCTTGAAATCCTTGCCCAGATATTTGTTGATAGTTTTCGCCTTGGCCGGCGATTCGACTATGACCAGATTCATCGGATATTCAATGTCCAAAATCGTGCAACGGAGATGCTGGCAGCACCGTACAGAGCGTAGTTAGGCCCGAAGGCGGACTGGAAGTTCAAATTCAGAAAGCGGTTTTTACAGCTATTGGCCCGGCAAATCAATGCAGGTATGCGGGTACTTCGTTATACACAAGGTCTTCCATTTGGGCGAATGCGGTCTCCTGGCCGGGTTGATTGATCAGCACCATAAGCACAACCCATTTGAGCTCTTCCACGCCGACTTGCAGCGTATCCAGCGCCATGGCACGGTCAACAACAAGCTCCCGGTTGGCGGGATCCAGAATGTTGGTATGCTCGAGGAATAGCAGCAGCCCCCGGCAATCAGTGTCCAGCCGGTGCATCTCTTCGTCCGTATAAATGCGGATGGCACTTCCGGTGCGGGCCGGTAATGCTTGTGATCCCTGGCGCTGGGCCAGCTCTTCCATCCACTGGAATGCCTTGTCGATTTCGCTCTCGGGGAATCCGGCCTGTACCAGCTCTTCATGAATAACTTCTTGATCTGAAGGTGAATTCTGGTCGCTATCCATATAATTTTCGTAAAGGTAGATCAGGATATCGACGACATTTTCGTTCATGTTGCTACCTTGGTGTTGAGATTGCCAGGCCTGCGTTATCCGGCTAATTTGCAGCATCCGGGTCATACTTCAAGGTCAGGCAGTAACCTCTGCCCGGCTCAGATGATACATAACCCTGTAGTTCAAGCAACAGCAGCATGGAGGAAACCGTCTCCGCGGTCAATCCACTTCGTTCAATAAGAAGATCATTCGGCAACGGGTCGAACTCAAGCACCGAGAGCAGTTGCCGGTAAACAGGGTCCCAGCGGTCCGGAGAGTGGAGCGCTTCCGGCAGGGCGGAGTGCGCCTGCGCATAGCCGAGCATAGGAGCAAGCTCTTCGAGAATATCCTGTGCTGTCTCTACCAATTTAGCTCCCTGGCGGATCAGCTGGTGGCAACCCCGAGCCAGCGGGTTATGAATCGAACCGGGTACCGCGAATACTTCCCGGCCCTGATCAGCGGCCTCTCGTGCAGTGATCAGTGAGCCACTGCCGCGGGCGGCCTCCACCACCAGGGTGCCGAGCGTAAGACCGCTGATGATACGGTTGCGGCGCGGGAAGTGGCCGCGGCGGACCGGCGTGCCAATGGGAAACTCGGATACCAGTGCCCCGTGGGTTGCAATGCGATGGGCAAGCTCTGTGTGGCAGCCGGGGTAGATGCGGTCCAGGCCGGTGCCGGTCACGGCAATGGTGGCAGCCAACTCCTCCAGGGCTCCCTCATGCGCGGCGCCGTCGATGCCGGTTGCCATGCCGCTGGTGACGGTAAGGCCCGCTGCGCTCAGAGAGCGGGCAAACTGCCGTGCCGTGGAACGTCCCGTGGCTGTCGGATTTCTGCTGCCCACGATCGCCAGCTGCACTGACGAGAGTAGACCAGGATCTCCCTCGACATAAAGCAGCACGGGTGGATCGGCGATCTGTTTCAGGCGCATGGGGAAGCGTACATCGATCCGGGTCAACAGATGGTGGCCGGGTTGCTCCAACCATTGTAGATCCCGCTCCACCTCCTTCCAGGGCGGATTGCGCAGATAGGGTTTTACCGATTCCGGCACTCCAGGGCAGGCAGCCGACCCTGCAGCTTCTCTGAATAGCGCTTCAGGCGTAGTGAAACGATCCAGCAGGCGATTGATGCGGATGCTGCCGAGCGCAGGAATCCGCACCAGGGCAAGCCAATATTTGAGCGTCTCCGCCTCTGCAGCATAGCTGTCTTCCATGACATCTGACCTGTGTAATTCTGCATAACCCGCCGTTTGCGGCGGAAACAAAACGTGGGGCTCCCACGGAGAAGTATGGCTCTCCTCTTCGGTCGTCAGCGAGGTTTGTTACCTCGTTGACGTTCAAACCTTAAATAGTTGTGCTGGTCGGGTGTGGCGGCGAGCCCAATCTGAACATCCTGTTCAAGTACGCGATCCTGCTCAGCCGGGCACCGGCCCGGATAACGATGGCTTAGAGTGTGAGTAAATTGCTCTTCTGGATCAATCGGGATTAACGACACGATCGCCCAGATGCATGGCGTCTGTGGCATGCATGACCAGACCAAAGCTGACACGCTCGAACACCCGAAAAACCATCAGGGTGCCGGCAGGTTCGTCAGGCAGTTTCACCTCGGTCCCCAGCTGCCGGCTCACAATATCCCTCACCATCATCCCGCGCCGGTTGATATTCAGCACATGCCCGGGGCTGAGTCCGTCGTTGCTGCCCCGGTCGAGCACCACAACATTGTACTGGCCGATCTGACTGACACCGTTTAACACTGAGATGATGCTGCCCTGGATGGGGCGCTCCGGTGTCTTGGGAATAAAGTTGGATCTTGAGGTGTTCCGGTTTTCAGGTATCAACCGATCCCCGATGACAAACTCAAGCTCCATGTTGTTCAGCATCACGGTCGCGGGGTCGCCGGTCCGCAGCAGCTCCGCGCTGCCGAGATAGAGTGCTTCGAAGCCGAGAATCTCGCCGCTCTCCCCGTCCCGGTAAGCTTTGCCCGGACGGACGACATCGAAGTGAATCGCCTGCTCGTCCATCAGCGATCTCACATAGGCTTTGACATTGCTGCTGCCGAGAATGTGGTCTTCGCCAAAACTGACGATGTAGGGGGACTCCTCCAGGGCGGCGGAGTCAAGTACGTAAGGACGCGACAGAAACTGCTGGATTGCCGAGATCGGAATTGCCGGAATTGCGCTGTCCAGTTCGTCTTCGCGAACCCGGGGGGATAGCTTCACCAGGGATCCGCGTTGCAGTGAGAGTCGGGGTTTGCCATCCACATAAATGAGTTCAATGATATCGCCCGGGTAGATAAGATGGGGGTTCTGAATCTGTGGGTTGACATGCCAGATTTCGGGCCAACGCCAGGGAAGCTGTAAAAAGCGGCCGGAGATATCCCACAAGGTATCGCCTTTCTGCACCACATAACGGTCCGGATGCGATGCTTTCAGCGCCGGCGATTCAGCCATGACCGTGCCACAAAGAGACAGGCCGAGGAGGAGGATGAGAAACGGCAGGCGGTACTTGCTCATGGTTGTCCCTTTGATATCGCGATCTTGTGCCTTGAACTGGAGTTATTACGGCGCCCGCAGCCGAATCTTGAATTCCGGCGGACATAAGCGCAGCTTCACACCTTCAATTCCTGTATTATCGTGATGTTAACGAATTATATTAACCTTGTAACTATTCAGCATCGCGCCTGACAACCGTCACCGGACAGCCGTCACCGCAACTTTCGCAGTCGTCAGCAGGAGGAAAACTCCTGCGCTTCCCTCGAATAGCGGGCAGCAAGTGCATTTTATGCACATTGCACTGAATAATTACTTATCCTTTTACCAGAGGAACTGTATTCGAGAAAGTGTCGTCAATACGCGACCTGGGTCAAGAAACCGTTAGCCGAGTGGTGCTGTATGGAGATCCGTACCAGAATCCGTACCAGAAATTGACTCATTGCAATGGTCAGCAGGCACTTTTTGGTACCTGTCATCGTCAAATACGGGAACCGGTATTATTAACGATCAAGTTGGGCATAGTCTGAGCGAGAATTCGAATGGCAATACTGAACATACTCCACTTTCCCGATCCTCGGCTGCGCAATCGGGCAAAAACGGTGGAAACGGTAGACGATTCGGTCAGGAAACTGGTCGACGATATGTTTGAAACCATGTACACGGCACCGGGCATCGGCCTGGCGGCAACACAAGTGGACGATGCCAGGCAGGTCATCGTTATCGATATCTCCGACGAGCATGATCAGCCGCTTTGTCTGATTAATCCGGAAATTCTGGAGAGCGCCGGTGAGGAGTCGATGGATGAGGGTTGCCTGTCGGTTCCCGGTGTGTATGAAACGGTTATGCGCGCCGACCGGGTAAAGGTGCGGGCCCTGAACAGAGCGGGCGAACCGTTTGAACTGGTGGCCGATGGATTGTTGGCGGTCTGCATCCAGCATGAGATGGATCATCTCGACGGCAAGCTTTTCATCGACTATCTGTCCAACCTGAAACGTCAGCGTATTCGCAAGCGACTGCTTAAGGAGAGCCGCCAGGAGAAGCCGGAGCTGCCATCCGGCCGGCAGGTTATCTGAGGGTGAAGCCTTGCCGGAGCTGAAGATTGTATTCGCGGGAACGCCGGAATTTTCACTGCCGCCGCTGCAGGCCCTGCTGCAATCCGTACATCAAATCACCGCCGTCTATACTCAACCGGATCGCCCCGCCGGGCGCGGCCGCCGGCTTATGCCGAGTCCGGTCAAGCAATTGGCGTTAACCAACGAACTGCAGGTTTTTCAGCCGCTCAATTTCAAACGGGAAGAAGATCTGCTGCAACTGGAAAGTCTAGGCGCAGATCTGATGGTGGTGGTTGCCTATGGACTGATTCTGCCAGCCCGGGTTTTGCGTGCTCCGCGCTTGGGATGCATCAACATTCATGCATCTCTGTTACCGAGATGGCGCGGGGCGGCGCCGATCCAGCGGGCGATTCAGGCAGGAGACAGGCAGACCGGTGTGACCATTATGCGCATGGATGCCGGTTTGGATACCGGCCCTATGCTGCTTGTGAAAACTTGCCCGATCTCTGATCGGGACACCGCGGCGTCGGTGCACGACCGGCTCGCAGTATTAGGCGCTGAGGCGTTGCTGGAGGCGCTACCTGGGGTGGCTGACGGAACGCTGGCGGCACAGCCGCAGGATGAAAGCGGGGCGTGCTACGCGCAAAAACTGGACAAAGCCGAGGCTTTGATCGATTGGACGCGGCCGGCAATCGAGATAGACCGTCTGATACGCGCCTTCAATCCTTGGCCGGTGGCGCAGACCGCACTGGAAGGCAAGCCGCTGCGCATCTGGCGCTGTAGCGTGCAACCGGGCTTTGGCGGAGCAGCTCAGCCGGGTTGCGTGGTCGCGGCGGATCAGCGGGGCATAGATGTAGTCACCGGCAATGCAGTGCTGCGCATTCATGAACTGCAGCCACCAGGCAAGCGGGTGATGTCCGCAGCCGAATTTCTCAATGCCCGGAGCCTGCTGGGGGTCTGTTTTGGTTAACCGGAACGCCAGAGCCGCGGCGGCAAAACTGCTGCAGCAGCTCAATCAGGGGCGCAGTTTGTCGGCGTTATTCGAAGGCGGCATGTACGGGATCCCCGCAGCGGAGAGCGCGCTGGTGAAGGAGTTCTGTTTCGGCGTGGCGCGCTGGCAGCCGCAGCTGGCGGCGCTCTCGGAGCTGCTGCTCAAACATCCGCTGAAACCCAAAGATGACGATGTTGGTGCGCTGATCCTGCTGGGCCTGTATCAGTTGCTGCACACGCGGGTGGCTCCGCATGCAGCATTGGCAGAGACGGTTGAGGCGTCGCGGATACTGAATAAGCCCTGGGCCAGCGGTCTGATAAATGCTGTGCTGCGCCGCTTCCAGCGCGAGCGGGAGGCGCTGCTGGAGCGGATCAACAGGCAGCCGGAGGCGCGCTATGCGTACCCGGCGTGGCTGCTGCAGCGACTCAGGCAGGCCTGGCCCGACCACTGGGAGCAGTTTGTTCCGGCCTCCATCGAGCGCCCCCCGATGAGCCTGCGTGTCAACCTCAGGCGCACCAGCAGGCAAGCGGTTGCAGCGCTGCTGGAATCGGAGGGTCTGGCCGCCGAGCCCATTCCCTGGGTCGAGTCGGGATTGGTCTTGAACCACGCAGTCAGTGTCGAAGCGTTGCCCGGATTCAAGGCGGGGCTGGTGTCGGTCCAGGATGGCGGTGCGCAGCTTGCAGCGGGCTTGCTGGATCCGGCCGGCGGCGATTTGGTGCTCGATTGCTGTGCCGCTCCGGGTGGGAAAAGCGGTCACCTGCTGGAGTGGGCCGACGGGGTCAACCTGGTTGCGGTGGATATAGACGCACAGCGAATCAGACGGGTGAGAGACAACCTGAGCCGGCTCGCGCTTGCAGCGGAACTCTGTCAGGGTGATGCTTCTCATCCAAGCGGCGACTGGGGAGCGCGGCGCTATGACCGGATTCTGCTGGATGTGCCTTGCACGGCCACCGGTGTCATACGCCGTCATCCGGATATCAAACTGCTGCGAAAAGCGGGTGACATTGATCCGCTGGTCCGGATTCAACAACGTATACTGCGAGCGACCTGGCCATTGCTGAAACCGGGAGGCATACTGCTCTATACCACCTGTTCACTGCTCCCCGAGGAGAATCATCTGCAGGTTGCGTCTTTTCTTGAAACACAAAAGGATGCCCGAGAAAGAGTAATCGACGCTGAATGGGGGCACGACTGCAGCGTCGGCCGGCAGACGCTTCCCGGGGAGAATACAATGGACGGTTTTTACTACGCCTGCCTGGAGAAGTGCTAAGCCGTGAATGGACAATTAAGTTATCGCTGGCTGTTGTTCGCTATTGCGTTGCTTTTACTGCCACCGTTGTCGGCGTTCGGTGAGGAGTTCAAGATCAAGAACCTCTCCGCCAAGCTGGTGGAGGGCAAGTTTCTGATGGATGCGGAGATCGATTACCGGTTTTCCGATAAGGCGATCGAGGCGCTGGTAAACGGCGTGCCGTTGACGCTGGAGGTGCAAGTACAATTGCGCGACAGTAATGCCTGGATTTGGCAGGAGGATCTGCTCGACGCGAGGCTGCGCTATCGGATTCGCTATCTCGCGCTGCCCGCGATTTACCAGGTGGTGGATCTCCAGTCCGATACGCAACAGAATTTTCATACCCAGCGATCGGCGTTTGAAGCGCTGGGCGATATCAGTAATTTCTCCCTGATATCCATCGACAAGCTGGAGCAGGGACGCAAATACCGCTTATCGCTGCGCAGCAGCCTGGATATTGAGGCGCTGCCGCTGCCGTTGCGGCCGATGGCCTACGTGACTTCGGCGTGGCAGCTGAGCAGCGACTGGAGTGAGTTGGTGCTCCGGCGATGAGACGATGGCGCGGCGGGGCTTTGCCGGTGTTTGGCCTGCTGGGCCTGGTGTTGGTATCACTGCACCTGATGAGCAGTGCGGTGCAGAATACCGAAGAGTTGAGCCGACTGTTCGTGCCGCTGCTGATCGCCAGCATGCTAGGCTTGTTCACACTGCTGATCCTCATCGGCATCAACGTCGGCCGACTGCTACTCAACTACCGCCGCAAGGTGGCGGGTTCCAGGCTGACATTGCGCATGGTAGTCGTCTTCGTCGTGCTGTCACTGGCGCCGGTTACCGTGGTCTATTATTACTCGCAACAGTTTCTGCTGCAGGGAATCGAAAGTTGGTTCGATGTTAAAATCGACCAGGCGATGGAGGATGCGCTCGGCTTGAGCAGTGCCTCACTCGATCTGCATAAACGGGAGCGCCTCAAGTACACTCAGGTTATATTGTCGGAATTGAGCGGAAGTTCGGTTGCCGGGCTCAGTCTCAGTCTGGGGGATATGCGGGAGAAGTTCGGCGCCTCGGAGTTGTCACTGTTTGACGGCAAAGGCGCCGTCGTGGCGATGAGTAATGTCGAACCCACGATTCTTGTTCCCAGCCACCCGGACGCATCAATCCTGCGGCAGGTTCGTGAGGGCAGCAATTTTGTCGGTCTGGACCCGCATGGCGAGGGCGCCCAGCTGGAAGTCAGGGTGGTGGTGCGCGATCTTGAGCGGGGACTCTATCTGCAGGCACTCTATCCGACCTCAACCAGCATTGCTAATCTCACAGAGACAGTGCAGGGCGCCTACAACAGCTACAAAGAGCTGGCATATTTGCGCGACAGTCTGAAGAACACTTTTACTTTAGCGCTTGCACTGGTGCTGCTGTTCAGTCTTCTGTCGGCGATCTGGGCGGCTTTCTTCTCGGCCCGGCGGTTGGTTGCGCCGATCACCGATATTGCCGAGGGCACACGGGCGGTGGCGGCTGGCGACTACGATAAGCAGCTCCCGCTGCCCAACGTGCGCGATGAGTTGGGATTTCTGGCCGCGTCCTTCAACGATATGACCCGGCGTATTGCACAGGCACGCGATGACGCCTCGGCCAGTCAGCGGTTGGTGGAAGCCCAACGCGCCTATCTGGAAACGGTGCTGGGACGGCTCTCGTCGGGTGTTATGGCGTTCGACGCAGCCGGACGCATACAGACCGCCAATCAGGCGGCCCACGATATCCTGAAAGTTGAGCTGGATCGCTACCTCGGTTTGCACCTGGATGAACTGGCAAACGAATCGGCGCAGCTCAAACAGTTTGTCGATGCAATAAGGGAGCCGATATTGGCCGAGATGCGCGAGTGGCGCGAAGAGGTGAAGCTGTTTTGGGGGCAGGGCCGCCAAATCCTGCTTTGCCGCGGCGCGCAGCTGGCGCAGCCGAATGATGAGTCGGTGGGATACGCCCTGGTATTCGACGATATCACCACCCTGATAAAGGCCCAGCGCGATGCCGCCTGGGGAGAAGTGGCGAGACGCCTGGCGCATGAGATCAAGAATCCACTGACGCCGATTCAGCTCTCGGCGGAGCGGCTGCGGCATAAGTATCTCAACAAGATGTCGAGTGAGGACGCCAAGGTGCTCGATCGCGCAACCCACACCATCGTGCAGCAGGTTGAGGCGATGAAGGAGATGGTCAACGCCTTCTCCGATTATGCGCGGCCGCCGGGCATCAACAGCCAGCCGCTGGAGATGGAAAGCATCATCTCCGAGGTGCTCGACCTTTATACCAGCGCAGGTTTACAGACTGAGCTACGGACGGAGTTCGGGGCGGTTCACGCCAGGGTGAAGGCTGACCCTGTGCGCCTCCGGCAGGTGGTGCATAATCTTGTGAAAAACGCGGTTGAGGCAGCGGCGGAGAGCGCATCACCCTGTATCGAGGTGACTACCCGCGTCGTGTCTGAAGGGGAGTGTGAATTCGTTGAGTTGAGGGTGTCTGATAATGGCCCGGGATTTGACGACGATACACTCGGGCATCTGTTTGAGCCCTATGTGACAACCAAGAAAAAGGGGACAGGTTTGGGATTGGCAATCGTAAAGAAAATTGCTGAAGAGCATGATGGCGTGGTTTGGGCGGAGAACCGCCCAGAATCCGGCGCTGATGTGGTGCTGCGCTTACCACTGATTCCGCCGCAGCCGGACAAGTTGGCGCGGAACAGCAGTGCCCACGGCGAGGTGGCGGTATGAGCGCGGTCCATATCCTGGTGGTGGATGATGAGCCCGATATCAGAATTCTGGTAAAGGAGATTCTGGAGGACGAGGACTACACGGTGGTTGCCGCAGAAGATGGCGCCACGGCACGCAAAGCGCTGCGGGACCGCCGACCAGACCTTATCCTGCTCGACATCTGGATGCCGGACATTGACGGCATCAGCCTGTTGCGGGAGTGGTCGGAAGGCGATGGTATACCCTGCCCTGTGATTATGATGTCGGGCCACGGCACCGTCGAGACAGCGGTGGAGGCAACCCGTCTGGGTGCTTACGATTTTCTGGAAAAACCATTGTCGTTGGCGAAGCTGCTGCTGACCATTGAGCGTGCGCTGGAGGCGGACAAGCTGCAGATCGAGAATATCGGACTGCGCCGCCGCAGCCCGCCGCTGTTGGAGCCGGCCGGCAAAAGTGCGGTTATGCAGCGGCTGAAGGAGCAGGTGAAGCGCATTGCACGCCACGATACCTGGGTGTTGATCACCGGCG
Source organism: Chromatiaceae bacterium (assembly GCA_024235255.1). Classification (GTDB taxonomy): domain Bacteria; phylum Pseudomonadota; class Gammaproteobacteria; order Chromatiales; family Chromatiaceae; genus HKST-UBA178. The sequence continues at coordinate 699,717 of JACKMT010000002.1, read as the reverse complement.
AGCCGGGCAGTGGCCGCGAGACTTTTGCGCGCTATCTGCATGCTCAGAGTGCGCGGCGTGAACTGCCGTTTATCGAGGTCGGCGTCTCCTCCATTGCCAAGGGGAACTCCGCCCGGGAACTTTTCGGCAGCGAAGAGAACGGCCGTATCCGATATGGCGTGCTGGAGCAGGCGCGCGGCGGCACCCTATTTCTGGATGAAGTGGCCGATATGGATCTGGAAGCACAGGCGTTGCTGCAAGGGGCGCTGGACACCGGCTCTTTTCTGCGGGTCGGGGGTACAGAACCGGTTGAGGTCGAGGTGCGCATCATCGCCGCAACCCAGCGTCAACTTGAAGAGGAGGTTCAGGCGGAAACCTTCAGAGAGGATCTTTTCTACCATCTGAACGTGGTGCCGCTGCAGATTCCGCCGCTTGCGGAACACCGGGAGGATGTGCCCGAGCTGCTGAACTACTATCTCGATTACTATGTTGACCATGAAAAGCTTCCTTATCGTCATTTCGACATGGCAGCGTTGAACTTCCTGCGCAACCACAATTGGCCGGGCAACGTGATGGAGCTGAAGAATCTGGTTCAGCGCCTGTTGATTCTGGGAGCCGGCGACGAGATCGGGCTGAGCGAAGTCAAGACGGCTTTGGGTCAGACCGAAACGCGCAGCGACGTAAGAGGAGGCACTCCGCTTTCGTTCGATCAGCCGCTGCGGCAGGCGAGAGAGCAGTTCGAAAAAGCCTATCTTGAGTTTCAGCTGGCAAAGCATGGCGGCAATGTGAGCCAGGCAGCCGCCGCCGCCGGGATGGAGCGCACCCATCTGTACCGCAAGCTACGCTCGTTGGGGATTGAGAACAAGGAGCGGAAATGACATTGTTAAGCGCCTGCCGGCTCGCAAATTTTACCTCCTGTGCGATAATCAGACGTTCTTTTTCCGCTGCCTAATATCAAGTATGAAAGTAATCATTCTCGGTGCTGGCCAGGTCGGTTCATCGGTTGCCGATAACCTGGCGTCGGAAGCTAACGATATTACCGTCGTCGATCAGGATGAAGAACTGCTGCGGGAGTTGCGGGACCGTCTTGATCTGCGCACCATACAGGGGCATGCCGCGCATCCCGATATCCTGCTGCAGGCCGGCGGTGAAGATGCGGAGATGATTCTCGCCGTGACCAACAGCGACGAAACCAACATGGTCGCCTGCCAGGTTGCGTATACCCTGTTTCATACTCCCACTAAGATTGCCCGGGTGCGTGCGCCTGGTTATACCGGTTATCCACAGCTGTTTGCCGCAGATGCTTTTCCCATTGACGTATTGATCAGCCCGGAGCAGTTGGTGACCGACTACATCATGCGGCTGATCGAAAATCCAGGCGCGCTGCAGGTGCTCGATTTTGCCAACGGCCTGGTGCGGTTGGTGGCAGTCAAGGCCTATTACGGCGGACCGTTGGTCGGCAACGAGCTCAGCCAGCTGTACGAGCATATGCCGGGAATCGAAGCGCGGGTCGCGGCGATCTACCGCAAGGGCAAAGCGATTCAGCCCGAAGGCAACACCATTGTCGAGGCGGACGACGAGGTGTTTTTCATCGCCGCCACGGAAAACATCCGCGCCGTCATGAGTGAGCTGCGGCGGCTGGAAAAGCCGTTCAAGCGGTTGATGTTCGCCGGTGGCGGCAATATTGGCATGCGCCTCGCCGGTGCACTGGAAAGCAGATACCAGGTCAAGCTGATTGAGTGCGACAAACAGCGGGCGCAGAAAGTTTCGGAAGAGCTGACCCGCACTATCGTACTGCACGGGGATGTCGCGGATGAAAATCTGCTGCTCGAAGAGAATATCGAGAGTATGGATGTGTTCTGTGCGGTGACCAACGACGATGAGGCAAACATTCTGTCGGCGATGTTGGCGAAACGACTGGGGGCGCGCAAGGTGATGGCCTTGATAAACCGCCATGCCTACGTTGACATGGTGCAAAGCGGCACCGTCGATATTGCGATTTCACCCCAGCAGGCGACCATCGGCAGCCTGTTGAGGCATGTACGGCGTGGGGATGTGGTGATGGTCCACTCGCTGCGGCACGGCGCTGCAGAAGCGATCGAAGCTGTAGCGCACGGCGACTCCAGTTCATCCAAGGTTGTCGGCAAGACGGTGGAGGCGATCGATCTGCCCAAGGGAACAAGCATCGGTGCCATCGTTCGCGGCGAGGAGGTGCTGATCGCGCATCATGACACCGTTATCCTGTCGGAAGACCACGTCATCATGTTCCTGGCCGACAAGAAACGCATTTCCGAGGTGGAAAGGCTTTTCCAGGTGGGAATCACTTTCCTTTGAAATTCAACTCGCCCGGTTGATGCTATAGCGCTATGAATTTCAGTTCGGTACAACGAATTCTCGGCATTCTGTTGATGCTTTTCAGCATCACCATGCTGCCGCCGATTGCGGTCTCGGTCTGGTATCAGGATGGCGCTACGCCCCCGTTTGCGGTTGCTTTTCTTATGATTTTATTAGCCGGTGCGCTCTCTTGGGCGCCGGTCAGGCAGCAGAAGCGTGAGTTGCGTCTGCGCGACGGATTCATGGTGGTGGTGATGTTTTGGAGCGTGCTGGGCCTGAGCGGATCGCTGCCGTTCATGCTGGCTGCCAATCCGCATATGTCGCTGACTGACTCGGTGTTCGAGTCGGTATCCGGCCTGACCACGACCGGTGCCACGGTGATTACCGGCCTCGATCAGTTGCCGAAATCGATACTCTACTACCGGCAGCAGCTGCAGTGGCTCGGCGGCATGGGCATTATCGTGTTGGCAGTGGCAGTGCTGCCGATGCTCGGTATCGGTGGTATGCAGCTCTACCGAGCGGAGACGCCGGGTCCGATGAAGGACTCCAAACTTACCCCGCGCATCACGGAAACGGCCAAGGCGCTCTGGTATATCTATCTCGGATTGACCGTGCTCTGCACGCTGGCTTACTGGGGCGCCGGTATGTCGCTTTTCGACGCCATTTGTCACGCTTTCTCCACCATAGCGATAGGTGGTTACTCGACCCACGACGCCAGTATGGGTTACTTCAACAACACCCTGATCGAGATGATCGCAGTGCTCTTTCTGTTGATTTCGGGCGCCAATTTCGCACTCCATTTCACCTCCTGGCGGCTGAAGAATCCATTTATCTATTTTTTCGACAGCGAATTCAGGTTCTACCTGCTGATTCAGCTTGGGGTGGCGGCCTTCGTCGTGCTGGCGCTCTACTTTACCGGCAGCTACCACGACTTCTGGGAGGCCGCCACGCTGGGCCTGTTTCAGGCGGTCTCGATAGGCACCACCGCCGGTTTCACCACCGCCGACTACTCCATCTGGCCAGGGTTTGTCGCGATCACGCTGCTGTTTACCAGTTTTGTCGGCGGCTGTGCCGGCTCCACCGGTGGCGGTATCAAGGCGATCCGCTTCCTGCTGCTGGTCAAACAGGGGCTGCGTGAGATCAACCGGTTGATTCATCCCAGTGCGCAGATCCCGATTCGCATTGGCAATAAGAGCATCGATACCCGGGTGGTGGAGGCGGTGTGGGGGTTTTTTGCGCTCTACGTTGCCAGCTTTACGTTCATGTATATCGCGCTGGCGATGACCGGGCTGAATCTGATGACCTCTTTTTCCGCGGTAGCCGCATCGATCAACAACCTCGGACCCGGATTGGCGGATGTGGCGCTGAATTATGGTGATCTCAACAACCCCGCCAAGTGGATTCTCTGTTTTGCGATGATGCTGGGGCGATTGGAGATTTTCACGCTGCTGGTGCTTCTCTCACCCGCCTATTGGCGTAAGTAGGCTTTGTCCGAATACGCCCCGTTACTATCGGAAGAGGGCGTTTAGTCTCCTGGTGATTCCCGAAAATCGAACGAGATGCTGACCTCTTTGGTTTGCTCCATCACCGCAATGGCCTCCTCCAGGTCGATCTTATGCGGATTTTCGCTGTCGCTTGCCATTAACGCATCGTACAACTCCTGCTGCTCCAGGATGCGGTGGTCGCCGTCGGTGGTCTGTACATAGGCAGCCCAGGGAATGAACTTGGTGAGCGGGAAGATCTGGTCTTCGCGCGGTGAGATATCGATGTTCAAGCCGGCGATGAACAGCAGATTGCGGTGCTGATAGCCCTTCTCTTTGTTCAACGTGCGGTAAGTGCGGTCGAACTCCACCTGGGTGTGGACCTGCGCCGCAGCCAGGGCGGGTGCTGCGTCGGTCAGGATCCACGGCATGGGGTTGATCAGATTGTGCTCCAGATGGCTCTGCTGCTCCGATTCCCCTAGCCGGCTGCGGCGGAAGCTGAAGAGATCCGCCGTCAACATTCTACCGATCGGCCGGCGCGTTTCGGTTGGCCAGCTGTCACCTATTCTGGCGACCAGATCCGGCGTAGTCTGGTAACGCCGGGCAGTACTGAGCGCGCGGATCAGCATCGGATTACCGGTTGAGTCGTGTGCGATAAGCTGGTCCAGCGCCAGTATCAGCCCATCCTCCCGGTCGGTCTGCAGCAGAAGATTGTTGATCGAAATCTGATGGCCTGCCTGCTGCACCGGTTCCAGAAAAATATTGTCGCAAGCGAAATCGTACTCGTCCCGGTACCAGCTCATGACATCCGTCAGTTTTCCGCAATTGGATCCCTGGTGACAGTCGGCCGTCTGGTTGCGCCGGTAACTGCCGAACTGCCGGGTCTCGGGATCGTAACCGACGTGACTGGCCTGGATGATAACCAGGTCTTTGCCGTGCGAGGCATGTGGACCGTGGCGATCCGTCGCCACGCCGCCGCCGACAACGCCGTGGTTGAAGGGGAAGGTGCCGAACTGCTTGGCGATCAGAATAATTGGAAAGCCCTGGCTTTCATCGGAACAGAATGCCCGGGAGGGCATGATTTTGCCGGGCTCCATGCCCAAAGAGAGACAGAAGTTATACAGCCGCGGGACAAAACGGCTGTAACGCATCATCATGCCCTCCAGCGTGAAATCCTGCAGTAATGTATGGAAACTACCCACCGACGAAGTCGAATACACTGCTCACCTCCCACACCCTTTTATTATGCCGTTATCATAACGCAACTATATGCAAATGGCGGCGACGGGCACTGCCTGCCATTATCAGTGAGGGTATTCAATCGAGCAGATTTCGGAAAATCGCATGCAACCTGGTGGCGGCGACCGGTTTGGCGACAAAGCGGGCGGTACCAAGCCCCCCGACTTCTGCGGCGATACCGCGGGATGCGCGCCCGCTGCACACAACCGCGGGCAGGTATGGTGCAGCTAAGCGCAGTGTGCGCAGCAGATCGGTGCCGACGCCGTCGGGCAGGTTATAGTCGATCAACGCAATATCCACTTTGTGGTCGCCGACAGCGCTGATCGCATCGCCACAGGAGGCGGCGGTTATCACCCGGTATCCCATCTCCTCAAACTCCCAGCACAGCATCTGGCGAAGCGCTCTGTCATCCTCCGCAATCAATAAGTTGAGCGGCGCTCCTCGTCGGGAACCTGCGCTGAACCGTCCGGCAGCCGCTACCACCTCTATGAGGCAAGTGCCAGGCGCAGCTTCTGGCGGGCCCTGAACAGCCGTGTACCAACGCCGGCTGAGCTGATGCCTATCTGCTGGGCGATCTCCTTCTGTGAAAAGCCCTCCACCACCTGTTTCAGCAGCGGAGTCCGGTACTCTTCGGGCAGTTCGTCTATTGCCCTGCGCAACACGAAGGCTTCGGTTGAGGTGTCGTAGCTATGCTCGTGATCACCCAACTCATCCATCGGTATATCGGATACCTTGGGTTGATAACGCTCGAAGCGGCGCGCGTTCTCACGTCGCAGGATGGTCAACAGCCAACCTTTGGCTGCTTTGATGTCTTGCAGTCTGTCGAGGGATTTCCAGGCTCTTAATAACGCCTCCTGTACCAGGTCTTCCGCTGTCTGTTTGTCACCGGCAAGCCAGTAAGCGTAGCGGTGCATGTCGTTTGCGTGGCGCATTAACAGATGATTGAACAAGATGTGCTTTTTCGAGGCTTGTGTAGCGCCGTGCAGGGTCTGGGTTTTTTCTGCGAGTGCATTGTTTTGCATGACTTGAATCCGCTGTTGCTGGTAAATGAGAGTACTTGCCAGTAATCAAAGCAGAACCCATGCCATGAATATAACTATCTGTTAAATATAGAAATAAATTGCAAGCAGGGGGTGTGATTGTAACGAATCGTTATAACGTTATGTTAAGCTTAACGATCCATTTAGATGTGGTTGGAAGCTGCCTGGAGGTAGCGTGCGGGGAATTGGTTTATGCCTGATGAATAATCAGGGAAGGGGGTTTGAGATACCCACCAAGGTGACCGCTAATCTTCCTTGGTGTCGAAGAAGCGTCTGAAAGGAAAATTAAAATGTGAAATATGCTCTTTTGAAGGGTCGACCACTTGTTTTTGGAACATGTCAGCCATAAGCGTTTCGTTGTACTCCTGCCGCTTTTTCGGGTCTTTGAGGGTCGAGTATGCCTTGTTGATTAGGCTGAACATTTCGGCGGCGTCGAAACGATTGCAGACATCAGGATGAAACTCCCTGGCTTTCTTGCGAAATGCAGCTCTGATCTCTTCCTGGCTGGCCCGTGCGGTCACTCCCAGCAAGACGTAATAGGATTTTTTATGTTCGTTTATTTTCACTGCTCTTCTACGCCTGAGATAGCATTAAATCAAAATCGAAATTAACTTATTGTTCAATCCGTCAAGATAGTCAAAGGGGTGGTTGGCGTGAATCAACTTTACGCTGATCTCTGGGTTTGAGACGTTGCAACAGTCCTCATGTGAAAACTGCTTATCCCCGCACTGATTGGTATTATCTGCTGCAAATAGTCAGGACATGTGGTGTGTAACGCTGCTCAGGCCAAGATCTTAGAATAATAGACCGCTTAATACAATTAGGCGCTTTTTAGGGCGAAAAAACATACGTACGGACCTGACCGGAAACCGGTTATGGCAGGGTCAGACCATACTTCTTGATTTTTCGGTCCAGTGCCGGACGCGATATGCCCAGGATGTCGCAGCTTTTCCCTTTGTGGCCGCCGGTATGGGTGAGCACCCGCTGTATATGTTCGGCTTCGATCTGGTCGAGTGTTCGCAGTATCGCATCCGCTGCAGTACCGATTGGCGGCTGACTATCAGCCGACCCGGTAGCCGCTGCCGCTCGCTTCATCGGCAGCAGGTCCGGCGTTAACACGCCGTTTCTGGCGTGCACCAGCGCCTGGGTAAGCACGTTCTCCAGCTCACGCACGTTTCCCGGCCAGTCGTGCAACAACAGCGCCGCAAGTGCCTCTTCGGTCAAATGAAGTGGCGGCTTGTGAATCCTATGGGCGATCCGCTCGATCAGTGCCAAGGCCAGTAGTGGGATATCTTCACGCCGCTGCCGTAACGGGGGCAGCGTTATATTAATCACCTTTAGGCGATATGCCAGGTCCTCCCGGAAACGGCCGGCGGCAACTTCGGCCAGCAGGTCGCGGTTGGTGGCGCTCAGCAGACGCGCATTGGTGCTGATCAGTTGCGTACCACCAACCCGCTCGAACACCTGTTCCTGCAATGCCCGCAACAGCTTTGCCTGCAGCGGGGGGGCAAGTTCCCCGATCTCGTCGAGAAACAGGGTGCCGTCCTGGGCCAGCTCGAACTTGCCGGGTTTTCTCGCGTTCGCACCAGTAAAAGCTCCCTTTTCGTGACCGAACAGCTCGCTCTCCAGCAAAGTGTCGACAATCGCTGCGCAGTTGACTGCCACAAACGGACCCTTGCATTCCGAGTGTGCGTGTATCAGTCGTGCAACCAGCTCTTTACCGGTCCCCGATTCACCGCTGATCAGCACGGCTGCGCCGCTGCCCGCGCAAAGCGCGATCTCTTTGCTGACCTTGAGCATCGCATCACTGCGGCCGATCAGGTCGCGCTTGTGCGCCGGATCATCGCGCGTCGGCCGCAGCGCCTCAACCGCTCTTGCAAGCCGGCGATTCTCCAGCACACGATCGACACTGATCTGCAGTGCATCGGTTTTTATCGGTTTATGGATGAAATCGGCGGCGCCTTGTTTGATTGCTTCGATGGCGAGCTCAAGGTTGTGCTCCCCGGTCATTATGATGACCGCCTGATCGGACTCCTGCCCGCGGATGCGCTGAAGCAGCTCCAGTCCGGTTCCATCGGGCAACTGCTGATCCAACAGGATCAGATCGAAGGCGCGCTCCTGCAGCAATGCGAGTCCCTCCCTACTGGTCGCCACACCGATTGCAGCGAATCCGTGCTCCTCAAAGTGCATCTGCAGCATCTGGTTGAGGCCGGAGTCATCTTCGATGATCAACAGTCGTGTGCTCATAAGTATCAGTATACTGTCCAAACTTGTGGAATAAAGTGCGCCGACGCCGTTTATTTATAGCGCCTATCTCATCATCCCGCGCGGTTCGCAGGGGATTATGAGATAGACTCTAGTCAGTCTTGTCTCAGCTGCAGGGATTACACTTGAAGGGGCGGCGGAAAGCGTTGAAACTTCTACAGTGGCTTTATTCCGGTCAAATACTTGAGGAGACTGAAATGGATGAAATGACGCGCATTAAACTCGAAGCTGCAGCCTTCAGGGGGCTTGTAGGGCATTTGCAGGCGCGCACCGATGTGCAGAATATCGATATCATGAACCTGGCCGGTTTCTGCCGGAACTGTCTCTCCAAATGGTACAAAGCGGCGGCCGATGCGCAGGGCGTGGAGCTCTCCAAGGAGCGGGCGGAGGAGGCGGTATACGGCATGTCGTACGGTGAATGGAAGAAAATGTATCAGCAGGAGGCAACGCCGGAGCAGTTAGAGAAGTTCGAACAGACCAAGCCCTTGCACGCCAAGATCAGCGGACACACCTGAACGCTTGGCATTATCGTCTTTGGTGTAATCGAAAGCCGCACGATGGTGCGGATTCATTCCGTTTTACTGCCGTTTTTTGCTTCGATTTTCGCCATTCGGTTGGCGTACTCCTGCTGGCTGATCTCGCCTTTCTCCAGTCGTTGTTTCAGGGAGTTGATGATTTGATCACGGGTTGCGGGATTGCGGTTCCTGGAGCGGGCCCAGGTGATGGCGAAGGCTATGCCACCGATTGCTGAGCCCCAGAAGGCCAGCATCGCCCAGACGCCAAATTCGGACATGTCCATGGTGGCTGAATTCTCCGGTGACTATTTTGTAATCGGTATATATTGGAACAGATTCAGCTGGTGACGGATATCGTTCTCGCATCTCCGGCGGATACGTGAAGCCGCGTTACAGTAATCGATTGACTGGGTTGCCGGGTTGCCGTCAGCGTCGGCAAAGGCGGCGACCGCGCTGGCTTATCCTAAATATATAGCTTAGTGTGTTCCGGCCAAGATGGTCATAACGCCGTTTCGGCTATACTGCTCCAAGGCGCTTGAATCCATTTGGTTTTAGTGGAAAAGTTGTGCGGTGTTTCGTATTCTTTTAATACTTAGCCGTATTAAGCAGGTGTTGTTGGTATGACGGAAAAAAACAGCGGCCTCAGCACTGATGCTGAAGATGTGGTTCTGCAACAACAGTTTGTACGCGCCATCACTTCGTTTGAGGCGATCATTCTCAGCCAGATCGACATCAAGAACAAGCTGGCGGACCGGCTTAACTACAGCATTCGAGCCGGCATTATCATTCTCGGTTTTGTCGCGATCTCCATTCTGATCCTGCTTCTGACCCTATCCTCTCAGATCAATCGCATCTCCAGTGTCGTGAGCGAAATGAATCAGGATTTTTACTCCGTGGCGGCAGATATGGCGCGGATAAACGGTTACATTGAGTCCATGGAAAAGCAGGTGGCGCTGCTCAACAACATCAATGGCCAAACCGCGGTAATGGATGAAGGGATGGCCACTATCGCCCGGGATCTGGAGGCGATGCGGATAGCGGTTGATGAGATCGGCGGCCACCTTGGCCAGATGCGGGGCAACTTGGGAAATATCTCTGTCTCCATGGACAGGATGGATATCGAAGTGATGAATATCACGCACGAAATGCATCGCATGGGCGGCACCGCGCGCAGCGTCAATAAGATGATGCCGTTCCTACCCTAGGCGTTGACGGGAGACAGATTATGGCAGAAGACGTAAGGCGCATGGTGGTTGCAGTGGTGGGCCGGCTGGGCCGGGAGACGCAGCTGCACCTGGATGAGCGATACCGCCATTTTTGGATCACCAACCTGCTGATTGTCATCATCTCCATCCTGCTGGTGGTGGTCGCCATTTTCAATGTCTACTACATACGGGTGCTGTATCAGGATCTGAACGGCATCGTGTTCAATATGGATTCCATGCACGATAACCTGCGCGTGGTAAAGGGCAGTATGGATGAAATTACCGCGAAGGTTGAATCCTTCGATCAGCACATGTCGCACATGGACCAGATCACGCATCATACGGCCTCCATGTCGGTGTCCCTGCCGCGGATTGCGACTACCATGACCGGCATGTCGGGAGAAGTTTACGGTATCAGAAACGAGATGGCGGTTATTAAGGGTGCGATGATTAATGTCGACCAGCGGGTCGGCCATATGACCGGCAGCGTCACCAGCATACGTGAAAACGTGCGGCAGATTTCCCGGCCGATGGGCGTGATGAATCCCTTCCTTCCCTGACGCTGCTTTGGTTTAGCTGCCCTGGTTCAGGGGATTAGAATGTGCCTTGAAGGTAGCTGCCGCATCCCTGGCACTGTCAGTTAAGGACACGCCGCTCCCCCCGCTCGGATACAAGCATTATCTCTATCCGCCGATTGGCCCGACGCCCCTCGGGAGTGTCGTTGCTGGCGATCGGACGGTAAGCGCCGTACCCGGTAACAATCATGCGCGCAGGATCCACTTTCGCATTGTGTTGCAGAAAACGGACGGCAGCGGCTGCTCGCGCAGTGGAAAGCTCCCAATTGGAGGGGAACGGGGATTCTCTGCCTACCGGGACAGCATCGCTGTGACCCTCCACACTGATCAGCCTATCGGGATAAGCATTGAGCAGTTCGGCCACCAGTTTCAACGCCTCTCTGCCGCGCCGTTTTATCGTGAAAGAGGAGACATTGAAAAGTACCTCCGCCGGCACCTGAATAACTGTGCTCTTGTCATGCAGCTGCTGGATCTGTACCTGATGCTTTTGCAGCTCTCGCTGCAGCTGGGCGAACTGTTCCTGTTCCCGGTTTCTTAACGCTTCCAACTCCCCGAAGCGGCGCGCCAGATCCTCGTAGTCGGCGGATACCCGCTGATAGCTGGAACGCAGCTCAATGATATTTTTCTGGGTTGTGTTGATCTCCTGTTCCTTAAAGACAATGGCGGCAGAGGCGGTATCGATGCGTGACTGCAGCAATTTCTGCTGGTGGTTGGATTGCTCCAGACGCGCATTCAGTTGCGCGCGCTCCTGTGCCGCCGTTTTCTGTTGCTCCTCCAGTTTCAACTGGTTTTGGGTTTTTTGCTCCACCTCTTTTTTCAGCTGCTCCTGGATTGCCTGGCTGGCGAGCAGGTCGTTGTACAGACTTTGCTGAGTTGCGGCCAACGTTGCCAATTCGCTCTCTATCTGAACTTTCGAGTCTTTGATCGTCTGCAGATCCGCAGTAAGCCGGTTGCGCTCCTCTATCGATGCCTCCAGCTCACTGCTGATCCGCTCTTTTTCGGTCAGCGTCTTTTCCAGATCCGAACTCAAACGCTCACCTGCCGTAAGCGCCTGCTGCAGTTCGTCGCTGATTCTGTCGCGTAGTGCCTTGGCGTTGGCGAGATCGGTTGCGAGTTTCTGTTCGTTGGCAAGGGAGGATTCCAGTTTCTTGCTGATCTGCTCCTTTGAGCCTTGCAGTTGTTCGAGCCGCTTTTTCAGCGCTCCTCTCGCCTGCGCTGACTCTTCGAGTTGTTCGGTGATGCGGTCGGTTGAGGTTTGTATCTCGCCCAGACTGGTATTGAGTTGCTGTCGGTCGGAGGGTGAATTGGTCAGTTCACTGTTGATCTTCTGCTTGGACTGTTGCAGTTGGTCCAGATCTTCGGTCAGACGATTTCTGGTGTCTATCCACGCCGCCAGCTCCTTGCTGATCTGTTCCCGCGATAGTTGTATCTCGTCCAGCTGTTTATTGAGTTGATTGCGGACGGCGATCGAGCCGGTGAGTTCGTTTTTGATTTTTTCACTTGTTTTACTGACCTTTTCGAATGCTTCCTGCAACTGCTTGCGCGAGGACTCAGAGGCTTTCAAGTTGCTGTCCAGCGTGTCCCGGGCAGCGATTGTGCCCTTTAGGGTCTGATCCAGATTTAAGATATCGGTTTGCGCGCTGCCGAGTTTGCGCCGCAGCGACTCTCCGATATCGGTCAACTCGCTTTTTTCCTCCTGCAGGGACTGAATATTTTCACTGAGCGTCGAATTCTCTTCACGCAACTGTTTCTGGAGGGACTCTGCCGACTTGCGATAGGCTTGCAGCTCATAACGCTCCATGAAATAAGCGCCGGTGCCGACGATGGTGGCGAGTGTCGCGGAGATGCCCCATATCCACAGGCTTCGGCCATTATTGTTATTCTTCATGGATCTTCCTCTCTCTATTTGAATTCAATAGGATTGGTATTAGAGGTAAAGCAGCGGAGGCACGCGTGATGCCACCGAAGGTTAACAGAATAGAGAATTCAGCACTGCTTTTCCAGGGCGGAGGCGATGGCCGAACAGGTTCCGGTTTATCGCTTCTTTTGCGATGGTTATTTTGTAACTTGGCGGCTTGCGCCGGAAAGGGTGTAACAGGCTTATGAGAGCGCTCTACCAGTCAAAAGACCGGGTCGAGGCACAACTGCTGAAAGATTTCCTTGCCAGCTACCACATCCAGACCGTTGTGCATGGCGAGTTCCTGAACGGTGCGGCAGGTGAACTCCCGGTGCAGCCTTTTCCGGTGCTCTGGGTGCTGGAGGAGCGGGACTTCGATCGTGCAAAGGCTTTGATTGTGCATTTTCTGATGCAGGAATCGGCCGGTATCGATTGGCACTGCTGCCGCTGCGGCGAGCACAATGAGGGGCAGTTTCATCAATGTTGGAACTGCGGCACATTGCACGATTGAATGCCCTCGATTCGCGCTGTTTCGAACATTGCCCGTATTGGTATTTGTCCCCCATATAAGCCATTCTTGGTGTAACGCTATTTATCATTATTGAAGGGAGCGCAGGATGGGAAAACTACTCAAAATACTCGGCTGGACCATCGGCCTGGTGTTGCTGCTGCTAGTGGCTGCGGTATTGATACTGCCTCAGATCGTTGATCCGAACGACTACAAGGAGGAGATCATCTCCAGCGTAAAAGCACAGACCGGACGCGATCTGACGATCGACGGCCGCATTGAGCTTTCTGTATTTCCCTGGCTCGGCGTTGAAACCGGTGCCGTTGCACTGGGTAATGCCAAGGGCTTCGGGGAGAAGGCGTTCGCGGCCATCGAGCGCGCCGGTGTACGTGTCAAACTGATGCCGCTGCTGAGCCGAAAACTGGAAGTGGACAGGATCGAATTGAACGGCCTTGAGCTGAACCTGATGCGGCTGAAGGATGGCACCAGTAACTGGGATGACCTGGCCGGCGGCGGCAGGCAGACTGAGGGTAAGGCGGATGCAGAAGCTGCTAAGCAAGGTCAAAGAGCTACCGAGAGCGGACTTGCAGCTCTCACCATCGGCGGCATCGATATCAGCGATGCCAAGATTTTCTGGGACGACCGCAGCTCGGGTCAAAGCGTCTCCCTGGATCAGTTTCGGCTTAGCAGCGGGCCGGTGATTGCCGGAGAACCGGTCGACCTGCAGCTTGGCATGTTGCTTGAAAACAGAGATCCTGCGGTCAAGGCAAAGCTGGATTTATCAGGCGTAGTGGTGCTGAAGGAGACGGCCGGCGTGGTAGATGTCAACGGCTTGAAGATCACTCTCGATGCAACGGGCGATGCACTCCCGGGAGGTGCGGTCAAGGCAGTTCTGGAGGCTGCGGTCAGCGCAGCACTGAACGGTTCGCAACTGGATATTTCGGGACTTAGCCTGACTGCGGGCGGACTCAAATTGAGCGGTGACCTGAAGGGCCGCGACCTCGCCAAGCGCCCGACATTCAGTGGTACTCTCGATCTGGCCGAGTTTAATCCGCGCCAGTGGATGGCCGATCATGCACTGACGCTTCCCTCCATGGCCGATGCGAAAGCGTTGACCCGGCTGGCCGCCCGCGTGAAGCTCAACGCGGAGGACGGCGCCACGCGCCTGAACGATCTGGCGGTGCGGCTGGATGACAGTCAGCTATCCGGCAACGTCACGCTGCGCGGCAGTGCGATCGGGTTTAATCTGAATCTCGATACGATCGATGTCGACCGTTACCTGCCGGCGGGCGGGGATAAGGCTCGTAAGGCCGATAAGGCCGATAAGGACGCACCTGCGCAATCGTCGGCACCCGTAGCCTCTGCCGGACGCGGGCGTGGCACAACGGAAGAGGAGACGCTGCTGCCGATCGAAACGCTGCGCGGACTCGATCTCGATGGCACAATAAGCATCGGGCGGCTGACCATCAATAATCTGCTGGCGGAGCAGATAAAGCTGGTATTGAAGGCTAGGGAAGGGCAGCTGAATCTTGGCCAGCAGGTGAGAAAATTTTACCAAGGAGAGTACAGCGGCGAGACCAGCCTCGATGTGCGGAGCAAGACGCCCAGGGCGCGTATTAACACAGCCGCTGCCGGCATTCAGATAGGCCCCCTGCTGCAGGATCTCTCAGGGCAGGAGCGGTTGACCGGCAGAGGGCGCTTTAGCGCCAATCTCGATATGCGGGGCAATAGCGTCAATGCGTTCAAACGAACTCTGGGCGGCAAGCTCGACTTCAACTTCGAAGACGGCGCCGTCAAGGGGTTCAATGCTGCGCAGGTAATACGCGAGGCTAAAGCCCGTCTGTCGGGGAAGCCTGTACCGAAGAACAGCCAACCTGAACAGACAGACTTTTCTGAATTGAGCGGTTCCGGGAGAATTACCAGGGGCGTTCTGAGTAATCGGGATCTGTTGGCCAAGTCACCGTTCCTCAGAGTTAATGGTGCGGGTGAGATAAACCTGGTTAAGGAGAGTCTGGACTACACTATAGAGGGTGTGGTGGTCAACACCGCAAAAGGTCAGGGCGGCGAGGGACTGGATGAGCTTCAGGGGGTGGTGATTCCGGTCCAGCTGACCGGTCCCCTGGCATCTCCAAAGTACACAATAAACTGGGAAAAGGTGCTGCTGGAGAGCCAGAAAGGAAAAATCAAGGAGAAGATTCAGGAGAAACTGGAAGAGAAGTTGAAAGGCGGAAAGCTTCCGGGAGGTCTGCAGGATAAGCTGAAAGGGCTGTTTAACTGAACCTCGATTGCCAGTGTATTCCCCGCGGTTTGCCGTAGGGGTACGCGATGGCTGCGATGGTACAGCTCGTGAGCCTTGCTATGTGCAGCAGCTGGCTTAAATCCGATAGGTATGGCCCTATACACGCCATAGAAGAGTGATAAAATTAAGTGGGTTGGCGGTGTGTAGCCAACTGTTTTGGCGGTGCGGTTCCGGATGCCGCAAATTTCGATCGGTATCCTGGCGCAGGACGAATAAGCGTCGCTACCATGGATACCGTTCCTGGCTCGGGTTTAAAACGGATATAGGTAGGCAAAAATGATTAGGTACACTTATGGAAAGCTGGCAGTTATGGCACTGGTTGTCGGATTGGTTTCGGGTTGTGCCACCACCGATCAAATGAAGCAGATGCAGGCAAGTATTGATCAGGCGCAGGCGAGCGCTGAGGCCGCCATGGCAGCGGCCAAAGCGGCCGATTCCAAGGCTTCGTCTGCCATGGATGCGGCCACGGCGGCGCAAAATCAGGCAGATGAGTGCTCCGAGCGCTGCAATCGCATTTTCAGCAAGGCAATGCGCAAATAAGTAATACCATCGGTGCGGTGCAACACTGCACTGATGCTTGCACTTCTCCGGTACCGCTCCCCCGTCAGCGGGAGATTGGTACCGGAATCCCATTGTGCGTCAACGCAGCTTCAATCAATGTATCCCAGTCGATCGTTACACGGCGCGATCCAATGGCCGCGGCGACCGCCTCCTTCAGGTGGGCGACATCCACACCGCTGCTCATCTGCTGCTCGCTCAAGGGCAGATGGGCTTCGATATAGAGCCGCCCGTTTATCCAGCCCAATTTGTACGGCTCATTGATGATGCGCACACGGGTGCCGATCGCAACCCGCGGAAAGAGCTTCTCAATATCTTCCGGATAGAACCTGATACAGCCGTGGCTGACGCGCAGGCCAACGCCGAATGGTTTGTTGGTGCCGTGCAGCAGGTAACCGGGTAGCGCCAGGTAGATAGCGTAGGCGCCGAGCGGATTGTCGGGTCCCGGAGGCACCACTTTGGGCAGCGCGTCTCCCTGTGCAAGATGTTCCAGCCGAATCGACTCGGGTGGCGTCCAGCTCGGATTGGGTCGCTTGCTGGTGACACGTGTATCACTGACCGGTGTTGACCAGCCTTCGCGGCCAATTCCAAGTGGGTAGGTGACGACTCGATTCTCCCCCTTCGGGTAGAAGTACATGCGCAACTCAGCCAGGTTGATCACTATCCCTTCACGCGGACCGGGGGGCAGCAGAAACTGGGTGGGCAGCATGATCTCCAGTCCCTCACCCGGCAACCAGGGATCGACTCCCGGATTGGCCTCGCTGACCTCCAGGAAGCCGAGATTGTTGGCGCGCCCGATATCCGAAAGGGTATCCTCGTAACGGCTGGTGATGCTCGATATCTCACCGACCGCATCGTTGCCAGGCAGCGGCAACGGAAACTCACGCGCCGCCACAGTCAGCGGGAAAACCAGAAGAGGAAGGGCTAGAATGGTAAGCAGCAATCGCAACATATACTTGCTCAAGGGTAGCGTGGAATGGTCAGACAGAGCGGTAATTTTGACCTATGACAATGGTTGGTGCCAGTGGTACTGAGTGACGCGTTAATTGCCGCCAGGCTGCTGGCGTGGCAGCGGCGTAACGGCCGCAACAACCTGCCCTGGCAGCGCAACCCGACCCCGTATCGGGTCTGGATCTCGGAGATCATGCTGCAGCAGACTCAGGTTGCCACGGTTATCCCTTATTTCGAACGTTTCATGGCCAGCTTTCCCGACCTGACCAGCCTGGCGGACGCCGGGTTGGATGATGTGCTGCACCATTGGTCGGGTCTGGGCTACTACGCCCGTGCAAGAAATATGCATCAAGCCGCACAGCAGATCAGAGATCGGCACCTGGGGTTGTTCCCAACCGATTTTGCGCAGCTGCTGGCACTACCGGGGATCGGCCGCTCAACTGCCGGAGCCGTGCTCTCGTTGGCGTTCGGCCAGCGCCACCCGATTCTGGACGGCAATGTCAGACGCGTGCTCAGTCGCTATTTCGCCGTCCGCGGTCGTCCTGCAGAGGTGAAAGTGCAGCAGCGGCTCTGGCAACTCTCCGAGCGTTTGACTCCCGAGCGGGAGGCGGGCAGATACAATCAGGCGATGATGGATCTTGGCGCCTCCGTCTGCACCCGCTCTAAACCGGCCTGCGGCGACTGTCCGCTGGCGGACGGTTGTCTTGCCCATGCTGCGGGAGATCCGACCCTGTATCCTGAATCGAGGCGGCGCCGGAGCATGCCGGTGAAAGCCGTGTGCACGCTATTGCTGTACCGCGACGATGGGGCGCTGCTATTAGAGCAACGCCCACCGACCGGTATCTGGGGCGGATTGTGGAGTCTGCCGGAGTGCGATCCGGCGATGGATCCACTTGAGTTCTGTCGGACGCGGCTGGGCGTGCGGGCCAGTCAGCTGCAGGAACTGCCGCGGCGACGTCACTCCTTCACCCACTTCCATCTCGACATCCACCCGCTGGTGCTCCGGGTCAATAGCGGCGCGGAATCTGTGATGGATGGGAACGGACGAGTCTGGTATAACACCGCCAAACCCGATCAACGCGGCCTGGCTGCGCCGGTGGCTCGTCTGATCGATGAATTTGGCAGGATAACGACTGGAGGAGAAGCATGACTCGAATGGTCAATTGCGTGAAGCTGAACCGGGAAGCGGAAGGGCTGGCGCGTCCCACTTATCCTGGTGAGCTGGGACAGCGGGTGTATGAGAGCGTTTCGAAAGAGGCCTGGCAGATGTGGCTCAAGCATCAGACCATGCTGATCAACGAATTCCGTCTCAGTCCGATAGACCCCAAAGCGCGCAAATACCTGGAGGAACAGATGGAACAGTTCTTCTTCGGCGACGGCGCAGAGGTACCGGAGCCGTTTAGGCCGGTCTGAGAATTTGCCGTTACGCTTGACTCAAGTCCGTCTCCCCGCTTTAATACGCCTCTCTTCTGCGGCCAGGTAGCTCAGTCGGTAGAGCAGGGGACTGAAAATCCCCGTGTCGGCAGTTCGATTCTGTCCCTGGCCACCATATAAAATAATGAGATAAATAATTTCTGCTTTTTGTCCCTGTGTCACGCAGTGCACTTTCGGTACACCTGTACATCGGAGGTAAGCGTGGCCACTATCACCAAGACCTTTCGCACCAAACGTGACGTTGAAGACTGGGCGCGCAGCACCGAGGATGAGATGGATCTGCCGCGCCGGCGCAGAGAAACTCCTGCTGGAGAAGGCCCTTGATCGCTACCTCAGTGAAGTCTCCGCCAGCAAGCGGGAAAGCACGGCCTATGCGGAAAACCACAAGGCCAAGGCGCTGAGAAAGAAATTCGGCGCCTACAGTCTGGCCGCAATAACCCCGGACCTGGTGGCCGAGTACCGCGACGAGCGCCTGGCGGCCGGCAAGTCCGCCAGCACCGTGCGCCTGGAACTCTCGCTGCTCTCACACCTGTGTTTACCATTGCCATCAAGGAGTGGCGGGTAGGGCTTTTCTACAATCCCGTGGCTAATATCCGCAAACCAGCACCTACCACGGGCCGGGACCGTCGTCTGAGTGCGGATGAGGAGAAAATTCTATTGAAGGCCTGCGACAGCCATTCCAATCCCATGCTTGGTTGGAACGCGCGAATCGCCCTCTACACTGGAATGCGTGCTGGCGAGATCAAGTCACTGACCCGCCGACAGGTGAACCTGCAGAAGCGCACCGTCTATCTCTCGGAAACCAAGAACGGTTCAGCCCGAACGCTCCCCTTGACCAAGAAGGCAGAAAATATCTTTCGCCTGGCGCTCAACAACCCGGTGCGCCTCATCGATACCGACCTGATCTTCTACGGCGAACCCGGCCGTGACGGCGTTCGCAGACCCTATGAATTCCGACCTGCCTGGTACCGTACCTTGAAACAGGCAGGCATCAAGGGACTGCGCTTCCATGACCTTCGCCATGAAGCCGTTTCGCGGCTAGTCGAAGCGGGTCTCGGTGACCAGGAGGTTGCCGCCATCTCCGGCCACAAGTCGATGCAGATGCTGAAGCGCTACACTCATCTGCGCGCAAAGGATCTGGCTGAACGCCTCGATCAGGTGTTTGGCCAGTAGCAATCGAGTATTACACAGTGCAATTCAGCTGGAGCGATGCGGGCTAGTGGTAGTGCGGGACGGCCGTCCGGTAGGCATCTTTTCGGAAAGGGACTACGCCCGCAATATAATCCTCAATGGCCGCACATCGAGAGAGACATTGCTAGCGGACGCCATGTCCTCCCCTGTGGTAGTGGCTCATCCCGATCAGAGTGTGGACGAGTGCATGGCGGTCATGACCGAGATGCGGGTGCGCCATCTTCCGGTCATAAAAAATGATCAGTTGGTTGGGATTGTCTCTATCGGAGACCTGGTCAAGGCGGTTATCGAAAATCAGCAGTTCATGATCGAACAGTTGGTGAGTTACATCAACAGTTAGCGCCATCTGCCAATCGACTGGGCTTATGTGTCGCAGTCCAAGAGTGCATCGAGCTCATCACTGTGCATACTTTACTGATATGCAAGGAGGAGCCGTACAGTGGCTTGTTGCTCCAAACAAACACCTTGGCCTGAATATGCGACAAGCGGATAGATTCCGCATATTAATTCCGTGGAATGGAATGATAGGGTATGAATTGCACCTGGTCATTCCAGATATACTGAATAATCACTGGGTTTCCTGTCGACGAATATCCTGGTTGTGATGCAGGGCGTTGCGATTGTTCTCGTTATACTTCTGCTTCTTCCAATAACGGGGTGATGGTGACTACACAGAAACCCACCCTTCCACGTCCCAATGCGATAGTCTGACCTACCTGTTTTTGTGCTCCATTCTCATCTGCCGTAGCAGTTTAGAGGTATGTCCTGTATCCGCAGGGCTAAATCATCAATTTCGTCTAGATACTTTTTACGCGCCAGCGGCAAGTTGCCGAGGTTTGTTGTCATCAGTTAGAGCAATGTCTCGCATTGCCGGTCGCGTATCAAATCCCGGGCCCAGCCTTGTACTTGTTGGCTATAATTCAAATTAAGGGAATTAAAAGATGCGTCTTTCCGGTTCGTTGAAGCATGAAGGGGGGAGACAATGCCAAGTCAATATAAAGGGGTGGTGCTCTTTTCGTTGCTACTCCTTTTCGGGCTCTCTGGGGTGTTGGGCGGGGAAGCGCATTTCAGCGATGGTTTTGATGACGCGGCGGCCGACAATTGGACCCTGGAACCTGGATGGATGCTCGATCAGATGCAAGGCCTGTCCGTCCTGCATGGGGAGAACCACAGCTGGGCCAGGCTCAAACAGGGGCGGGAGTGGACAGATTATGCTGTGCGGACCCGTCTCAAACTGAGGCGAGGTGCTATCCATCTCAATATCCGAGTCAGTGACGCTGGGCGGTACTTCCTGGGCCTGATCGAGGACGGGCTCTACCTCAACAAGGAAGCCCCCTGGGGAAGTTTTCATGAATTGGCTGCGACCGCATTCCACAATGACCCCGACAAGTGGCTCGATCTCGAAATCCGGGTGGTGGGTAACCAGCTTCAGGTCCTTGTCGATGGAGAACTGAAGCTGGAAGCGGTCGACGCCAATCCGCTGACAAATGGCAGTGTGGCATTCGAGACCCTGGAGCGGGCCTCCGCCTACCTCGACTACATGGAAGTCGATGGAGAGGTTGCCGCAGCGCCGATTCCAGTCTTCGTCGAGCGCTATCCCACTTGGAACAGAGCGGATCTCACGTTGCTTGAGCTGCGCGTCGAGCCTCAACGGGCCGATCCAGGCCAGACCGTGACGATTCATGCAAAAGTCGCGAATCTCGGCAATGGCCCGATAGAAGACGCGCGTGTACGCTTCACCATGGATGACAGGGAGGTGGGTGTGAGGGCGCTTGATAGCCTTTTCCCCGCCGATGAGCAGGAGTTGACCCTGGAGTGGCGGGTGGAAGAACCGGGACCTCATGACATCCTCGGCTCTATCGAACTGGGCCGAAGCGGGACCGATGGGAACCCGGACAACGATGTTGGCAGGGACCGCCTGTGGGTCTCATCCGAGGTATCGCCGCAGGCAGACCTCGATATCAGCACGGAACTCGACCCGCTCGCAATGGTACCCGGTGAACCCTATAGTGGAATCGTCCGGCTCTTCAACCCCAGTTTTGCCGATATCCGGGACATACACCTACAGATACTTGTCGACGGTGAAGTCGTTCAGGAGAGTCTGATCCCCCACATGCCGACCGAAGCGAACCGACAAGTCCCCTTTGTCTGGAGCCGGGTCGAACGGGGCGGGCACCTCCTTGAGGTCCGACTGCATCTCGCGCAGGGGTTCCCGGGTGAGCGATCCGAAAAGATAGGGAGCTGGGCCTTTTCGCTTTCTCAGCCGACCGTATTGACTTCGGGAGGGCCTGTAGACCAATGGGTCTCTCTTGGACCACGTACCATCAATAGCGGAATCAATGGAGCGCCGAACGGTTCGGTCGGCCGCATCCACCACATTGCTCTGCACCCCACCAATGCCAAGATCCTGTATGCGAGCACACCGCGTGGGGGGCTGTGGAAGAGTGACAATGGCGGTAGCCTTTGGAAGCCACTGGGAGACAAGCTGGCATCGACCGCTGGCGGACCGGTGGCGATTGACCCCAATTACCCCTATATCATCTACTATGCTACCGGTTACCCCTGGAACTCAGCCGGGGTCGGCATCTTTAAATCCGTCGACAGCGGCAAGAACTGGGATTTGTTCGCCAACGCAGTTGCCCGCCCCACGGCAAGCGACCTGCTCATCAAAGGGACCAGCCAGCTCATCATCCGCTACCCGAACAAACAATCCAAACAGATAACCATATACGCCGCGACGAATGTCGGTGTGCTGCGTTATACCAGTACCAATCCCTGGGCCAAGACCAGCAAGGCGAACGAGTGGACTCAGATCAAGACGGGCATAGCTGCCGATCTGGTGGTGCCTCCCACGTCGGATTCCACTCTGTACGCAAGCATTAAGGATGATGGTGTGTGGCGCACAAAGAAGGGTGCATCGGCAACCGGCGACGTCGATTGGCAAAAGCTCAGCAATGGCTTGCCGGCCATCGTGCCGAAGAAGACAGGCGGCTGGTTTACACTGGACATCTACCGGCACGATCCAAAAATAGTATACGCCGCGCTGAGCAAGCCCGGAAACTATTCAGTTCCCGGTGCCCCCGGCACTCTGCCAACCCTGGGGGTTTTCAAAACGAGCAATGGCGGCGATTCCTGGAAACCGGAAAACCTGTATGCCAATGGTGGCCTTTACAATGCCTTTGTACGTTCCCATCCCACTATGACGGATATCGTCTATTTCGGCGGGGTAAAACTCTACAAGCAGCTGTTCTCCGGTTCGCCAAAGCCCGCAAAAGTGGTCGGCAACATCCACGATGACATGCACGAACTGGTATGGGATCAGCATACGAACAACAAATATTATTATGTCGTCAATGACGGTGGCATCTGGTACTGCGAAATGAACACCGGACCGGGCGATGACTCCTGTATCAAACGCACTTGGGATTTGCGTGTCACGGAGTTTTACGATCTCGATGTCTCACAATCCAACCCCCAACTGATGATCGGCGGCACCCAGGACAATGGAACCATACTGTATCAGGGTTCACTGGACTGGAAATTCGTCAAAGGAGGGGATGGCAATTATTCCCTGATCGCGCCGGGCAATAAGGTGCTGTATGCGCAGCACCAGGCGCTGCAGGATACGCTGCGCTGTGACGCCGGAGTGAACTGCTGGCACAACAATTGGGTCGATGCCAACAAGGGCCTGCCGCAAGGGGATGCCTGGAAGCAGGACAAGGCGTTCATCACGGTACACCCGCAAGTCTCCTGGTGGTTGCTGAGCCAGGGTGCGCAGGTCTTTGAGTCGAAAAACTCCGGAATGCAGTGGTCTCTCATCGGTCCCACGGGTCCTGGCGTCAAAGGATACATAACACGAGTCCTGTTCTCACGGATGAAACCGGACCATACGATCATCGCCGGGACCAGTGCCGGGCAGATCTGGATGGGGCTCCTATCGAGCAGCGGTTACAACTGGAAGTTGCTCTGGGATCGAAACCCATCCTCAGGCACTGCAGCGGTTCGCAACATGGCGCTCTCGACGGTCGACCCCCACATCCTGTATGTAGTCTTTTCGGGCGGCTCGGAGTGGGCAAAGATCTACCAGTTCGAGATCAGCACCAACCCACCAGGTGCTGTTGGCTACCCGATCACCCGGAACTTTCCCGCAGCTAACCTGACGCCCCTGGTCATATCCGGGGATCCTAACAATGCGAATGTCGCTTATGTCGGTACGGGAAAAGGTGTATATCGTGGTGAAGGGCCCTACACCGGCGGTCTGTGGCAATGGACCGAATACAATACGGGCTTTCCACTGGTAGAGGTGACCGATCTGCTGGCCGAGCCCAAATCGAAGCAGTTGCGCGCTGCAACAAGGGGGCGGGGTGCTTGGGCGGTGAGTACCCGCCCATAGGCGTCAGTATATCAACCCGACTGGAACTATTGGTCAATACAGCATCATGCTATAGCAACCCATTGTTGCCGCACAGGCCGCAGCCGCAATTGGCCCGGTACAGATTTCAGTGCAAATCAACAGGCCAGGTCCAATGAGCATTACGGCATCCCGGACCGGCGTTTCGTGGCCAGCGAATCCAAGACTACTTCGGTAACCAGCGAACAGCTGGAGAAGATCCATGACGAGCACGTGTGCATGAGCCTGGAGCTGCAGCAGGCTTTTGGCCTGCGCCGGGAAGCGGCGATGAAATTCCAGCCGAGCTACGCCGACCGGGGCGACCACCTGGTCCTCAAGTCCAGCTGGACCAAGGGCGGCCGGCAGCGGACCCTCCTCATCCGGAACAAGGCACAACGTGACGTACTCAACCGCGCCCGTCGTCTGGCCGGCTTCGGCTCCCTGATCCCGAGTAATCGCAACTATGTGCAGCAAATGCGTGTCTACGAAGACAACACCCGACGTGCCGGACTCTCACACAAGCACGGCTCGCAACATGCCAATGCCCAGAATAGCTATGAAGAGCTGACCGGTTGGAAGGCGCCGGCTGCCGGTGGTCCCGACAGTAAATCACTGACGCAAGAACAGCGCGAGATCGATCGTGAGGCACGCCTTACGATCAGCCGGGAACTGGGTCATGAGTGAGAAGCTATAGCAGCTGCCTATCTTGGTCGCTAGTGCCGCAACTAACTTTTGATAATATTTCTTAACGCGTATATATTTAAATTATCTTATTTAGCGTATATATATGCAATATACGTCAGAACGTATAAGAAATTGAGGCGATGCAAAAGATTATCCGTAACAACCAGGATCTCGGGGCGGCCATCCGTCTGGCACGTAAAACCAATAATATGCGGCAGGTCGATGTTGCACAAAAAGCCTCAGTCCGGCAGGCCTTGGTCTCCGATATCGAGAACGGCGTGACCACGGCAAGGCTCGACACCGTGATCCGCGTATTGGCGGCGCTGGACCTGGATCTGGCCATCATCCCGCGTCGGACAACCGGATTTGATCCCACGGAATATTAATCATGGGACGTAAACGCCAGCGGCGTACATTGGATGTATATGTCGGCTCCAGCAAGGTCGGCCAGTATTCGCGCGCACCAGACGGTGCCACGGCATTTCGCTATGACGCGGACTGGCTGACCTCTGATCGCGCATTCCCCATCTCCCTCTCCATGCCGCTATCTGACCGCATTTGGTCCGGAGAGGCGGCAACCAGCTACTTTGATGGGCTGTTGCCCGATGATCAAGTCGTCAGGGATAAAATAGCGGCACGCGAGCATGCGGAGAGCGCCAGTATCTTCGATCTGCTGGCGGTCATCGGGCGGGACTGCGTGGGTGCCCTGCGCTTTGTGCCAGAGGGTGAGGTCCCGGGTGACCCGGTCAGAATGAGATACCGGTCGGTCACCGATGAGGAGATTGCGGTCCGGCTGGCTTCACTGGGCACCAATCCTCTCGGCTTGTATGCCGAGGAGCATGACTTCCGCATCTCGATTGCCGGGGCACAAGAGAAGACTGCCTTTCTCCGGATCGACAACCAATGGCAGTTGCCGCTCGGACCGACGCCGACCTCCCACATTTTCAAGCCCGCGATCAAAGAGGGGCCGAACGGGGCCGACTTTTCCGATACTCCCTGGAATGAATGGTTCTGCCTGGTACTCTGCCGCGCCCTGGGCCTGGAGACCGCCAATGCCGAAGTGCGGCTGTTTGACGGCAATCCGGTGCTCATTGTGGAGCGTTTCGATCGGACCTGGGAGGCGGGTGTACTCTACCGACTGCCGCAAGAGGATATCTGTCAGGCACTCGGGGTACCACCTCTGAGGAAATATCAAAGCGATGGCGGACCCAGCATCGTCAGGGTAATGGAAGTACTCAATGGTGCGGTCGCCCCTTATGAAGATCGCCTGACCTTCATGAGGGCGCAGATAGTCTTCTGGCTGCTGGCCGCGATCGATGGCCATGCCAAGAACTTCTCCATCTTTCTCAGCCCAGGCGGCTACCGGTTGACGCCGCTCTATGATGTCATGTCAGCGGCGCCATACCCGCAATTCCCGGCGCAGAAGGTCAAGCTGGCGATGGCGCTGGGGGACAAGGGGTATTATCGTCTCAACCAGATCCAGGTCCGGCATTTCTACCAGACCGGCCAGAAAGCCGGGCTGCATGAGCAAGATGTAGAAAGTATCTTTTCGGATCTGGCTATACGGGTTGAAGACGCGATCGCCAAGGCAGCTGCACAGGCAGCCGATGAAGGCATGCCGGCATCGACGTTCGGCCCGATATTGGACGGGGTGAGCAAGCGGGTTGGAATGATCAGAAGGGAATGATTTGATATCAGTGAGATTGGATTGAAAGCAATGCCGCAACTCGAACACATTGAAGCCATCGAAAAACGTCTGTGGACCGCGGCGGATACCCTGCGCGCAAATTCCAACTACGCCAGTAACGAGTATTTCCTGCCGGTCATGGGTCTGGTGTTTCTGCGTCATGCCTACA
This sequence comes from Chromatiaceae bacterium, assembly GCA_024235255.1. GTDB lineage: Bacteria > Pseudomonadota > Gammaproteobacteria > Chromatiales > Chromatiaceae > HKST-UBA178. Next base: position 673,316 of record JACKMT010000002.1, on the reverse strand, counting down.
GCCGCTACCTGGGTGTGAAGGATGCCATCGAGGCGAATCTCCCCAAGCGCGGCGGCAAGGCACGGGCGCTGACCAAGGAAGACCTCTCCCAGCAGAGTGCCATCTTCCTGCAGCCGAAGGCGCAGTTCGATACCCTGGTCGCGCTCACCGACAGTGACGACCGCGCCCGCGCCATCATCGAGGCCATGGAGTCCATCGAGAGCGATTACGAGAGCCTGCGCGGTGTGCTGCCCAAGAGCGAATACCAGGAACTGGACAATGCCGTACTCGGCCAGTTGCTGCGCACCCTCAACCCGGACGAACTGAAAAAGGTCTCCGGGGATGTGTTCGGGCGCATCTATGAATACTTTCTCACCCAGTTTGCCGATCAGAAGGCCCACGACGGCGGCGAGTTCTTCACCCCCGTCTCGCTGGTCTCGCTGATCGCCCATGTGCTGGAGCCGGAAAGCGGCACGGTACTGGATCCGGCCTGCGGTTCCGGCGGCATGTTCGTGCAGAGCGCCCGCGTGGTGGAGCAGCGACACGAACACCCCGCCGAGAAGCTCACCTTCTACGGGCTGGAGAAGAACGCTACCACCATCCGGCTGGCGAAGATGAATCTGGCAGTGCATGGCCTGGAAGGTGATATCCAGAAGGCGATCAGCTACTACGAGGATCCGCACGAACTGCTCGGCAAGGCCGGTTACGTCATGGCCAATCCGCCCTTCAATGTGGACGAAATCGACGCAGACAAGGTCAAAAACGACCCGCGCCTGCCGTTCGGCCTGCCCGGCGTGAACAAGAAGGGCAAGGTCAGCAACGGCAATTACATCTGGATCAGCTACTTCTACAGCTACTTGAATGAGCAGGGCCGGGCCGGATTCGTCATGTCCTCCCAGGCCTCCAGCGCCGGGCGCGACGAGGCCAAGGTCCGGCAGAAGCTCATTGAGTCCGGCGACGTGGACATCATGATCGCCATCCGCTCCAACTTCTTCTACACCCGCACCGTGCCCTGTGAGTTGTGGTTTTTCGACCGCGACAAAAAGAACCTCCCCTCTCCCCCGCCGGGGGAGAGGGCCAGGGTGAGGGGGGCGAATACTGTCCTGATGCTCGATGCGCGCAACGTCTACCGCAAGGTCACGCGCAAGATCTACGACTTCAGCCCCGAGCAGGAGCAGAACCTGCTGGCCATCGTCTGGCTCTACCGGGGTGAGACGGACAGATACCTGGAACTGGTGGCCGGCTACTGTCGCCGGATGTTTGAAGAAGGCGCTGCCTGTTCCAAGATGGTGACTGAAGATGGCGAAACCATCCAACCGCTACCGGCATTCATTGCCTCACTCGATGTTTTGATCAACGCCTTGCGGCCTTTCTTGGCGACCCTGTCCGAGGATGCAGCGCATAATGAAATACAGCAGGAGCTGGACAAGGTGCTGCCCACCTTCAAGGCTGACGTCGAAGTATTCCGTAAAGAAGTAGAAAAGGCGCAGGCGGCTTGGAAAAAACAGAAGACCAGTAACAGCGAACTCGAGAAAGCTGTTGATCGTCTCGCCCAGCTTGCCGAAACCAGCCGCGACCTGGTGAAACAGACGGATCTCCTCTACAAACTCGCCACCCGTTTGATAGATGAACTTACATCCTCCCCTCTCCCCGAGGGAGAGGGGTCGGGGATGAGGGTAAATAATCGCGACATCACCCGCGCCCGCAAGGCGGCCGACGAAGCCCGCCATATCGCGGTCGAGCAGTTCAAGCAGGTGCGCTACTTCTGGCGCCAGGCCCACTGGCTCACCGAGCGATTCCCGGAGGCCAGACTTCGCGACGTGGAGGGCCTGGTCAAACTGGCGGATCGCGCCGAGATTGAGGCCAACGACTGGAGCCTGACCCCCGGCCGATATGTCGGTGTCGCACCAGAGGAAGAGGATGAGGACTTTGATTTCGAGGAAGTCCTGCGGGAAATCCATGTTGAATTGGAAGATCTCAACGCAGAAAGCATGCAACTGGCCGCTGCTATCAAACGGAATTTTGAGGAATTGGGTATATGAGCTGGCCTTTGGTACCCATAAAGGAGCTCTGTGAATTGGCGGTAGACTGCGTCAATAAAACCGCACCGACCGTGGATTATGAAACCGAGTTTAAGATGATCAGAACAACCAATGTGAAAGGTGGGTTCATCAACTTGGATGAGGTTCGTTATGTCACGGAGGAAGTGTTTACAAAATGGACTCGACGTTCAAGGCCCCGATATGGAGATGTGGTTTTAACAAGAGAAGCTCCAGTCGGTGAGGTCGGGAGATTTACGTCGAATGATGACAAAGTGTTCCTAGGGCAGCGACTCTTCCATTACCGGCCAGATCCGGAAAAGCTCGACTGGAATTATTTGGCGTATGCACTCCAGTCTCCCCAGGTACAGGGCCGATTAAAAGGAATGGGATTTGGAGCTACCGTTGATCACGTACGAGTAGGTGATGCAGAGAATCTGCCCATACCTTGCCCACCGTTTACTGTGCAAAAAACGATTGGTGATACTCTTTCTACCTACGACGACCTGATAGAAAACAACCGCCGTCGCATCCAGCTGCTCGAACAGGCCGCCCGCCTGCTCTACAAGGAATGGTTCACCCATCTTCGCTTCCCCGGCCACGAACACGTCAAACTCAAAGACGGTGTGCCGGAGGGGTGGGAGAGAAAGGTTCTCGGTGACATATGTCTGGAGGTGCGTGAGACAGTTTCTCCCAGTGCCCTTGAAGCAAATACCCACTACATCGGCCTTGAACACATTCCTCGCCGCTCAATCACTCTTTGCGAGTGGGGGCAGGCGGAACAGGTCACAAGCAGCAAGCATCGTTTTCGCGCGGGAGAAATTCTCTTCGGAAAGATACGTCCGTATTTTCACAAGGTTGGCATTGCACTTACGGATGGCGTGGCATCCTCAGATGCCATCATCATTCGGCCAGTGAATCCACAGATATTGGCGCTTGTCCTCATGACGACATCCAGCGATGGGTTTGTGGCTGCAACAGCGCAGCAGATGAAGGAGGGCTCCAAGATGCCGCGTGCCGACTGGAAGCAGATGCAACAGTATCCTGTTCCTCTCCCTACAGACGGATTGCTGTGTGCTTTCAACGACTTTATTGATCCCATACTAAACCAGCTGAAAACGCTCGCATTTGCCAATAAACGACTCGGTGCAGCCCGCGATCTCCTCTTGCCACGCCTAATGAACGGAGAGATAAGCGCATGACCACCCGCGTCCCAATCAGCCCCGATCTGCTCAACTGGGCCCTGGAACGCGCCGGTGTGAGCGCCGATGCGCTGGTGGAGAAATTTCCGAAGCTGCACGAGTGGCTGGCGGGTGAGCTTGCGCCGACCTTGAAGCAACTGGAGGCTTTCGCCACCGCGACCCATACCGCCATCGGCCTGTTGTTTTTGCCGCAACCGCCCGAGGAACCTTTGCCGATTCCCGATTTTCGCACCCTGCCGGAGGCGCGGCTGTCGCGGCCCAGCGCCGACCTGCTCGATACCATCTACCTCTGTCAGCAGCGGCAGGCCTGGTATCGGGATCATCAGCGCCTGTACGGCGCTGAGCCGCTCGCTTTTGTAGGCTCTGCCTCGGTGACGGATGAGGTGTCCGGAGTTGCTGCCGTAATCGCCCGGACCATCGGCTTCGATCTCGCCGAACGAGGAGAGCTGCCCAACTGGTCGGAGGCTTTGCGCCGTCTCATCACACAATTTGAGAAGGCCGGGGTGCTGGTGATGGTCAGCGGGGTGGTGGGCAGCAACACCCGTCGTCCATTGCGTGTCGAGGAGTTTCGGGGATTCGCACTAGCGGATGCGCTTGCGCCGCTGATCTTCATCAACGGCAAGGACAGCAAGGCGGCGCAGATGTTCACCCTGGCCCATGAACTGGCTCATCTCTGGCTCGGCGAGAGCGGTGTATCCGACAGTCAGGCAATCACCCGGCCCGATGAGGAAACGGAGCGCTGGTGCAATGCGGTGGCGGCGGAGTTGTTGGTACCGCTGGAGCAATTACGCCAGATCCACCAGCCGGTTAATGCCTTGCAGGAGGAGATGCAGCGCCTGGCTCGCTGGTTCAAGGTCAGCACCCTGGTCATCGTCCGCCGCCTGTACGATCTGGGAGCGTTGGACGAAGAAATGCTGTGGCGCACCTACCGCGAGGAGCTGGAGCGGGTGAAGGCACTGGTTACACGGGAAAGTGGCGGCGGCGATTTCTACAACAGCCTTGGAGCGCGGGTCAGCAAGCGTTTCGCATCTGCTGTGGTGGGTAGCACACTGGAGGGTCAGACCCCGTTTACCGATGCGTTCAGGATGTTGGGGATCAGGAAGAGCGCTACCTTCTATGAAGAGGCGCGGCGTTTGGGAATGCACGGATGAGCTATTTACTGGATGCCAACGTCTTCATGGCGGCAAACAACCTGCATTATGGGCTGGACTTCTGTCCCGCGTTCTGGAATTGGCTGATCCAGGAAAACGCCCGGCAGAGGGTGTTCAGTATCGAGAAAGTGGGCGATGAAATCGAGGCTGGGGGCGATGAACTGGCCGATTGGGCGAAGGATGTTGCCGGGCCGCTGTTTCTCAAACCCGATGCGGAAGTCCTGAGCGGTATGGGCCGGGTCAGTCAGTGGGTGACCGAAAACGGCTACACACCCGCAGCAGTGAATACTTTCCTGCAGGTGGCGGATTACTGGCTGGTATCCCATGCATTGGCGCATGGCCAGGTTGTGGTGACGCACGAGAAACCCGCGAACACGCCCCACAAGGTCAAGATTCCGAATGTCTGCGTAGGTTTGGGGATCAAGGTGATGACGCCGTTCGAGATGTTGCGCCACGAACGGGCGCGTTTTGTATTGGGGGCTGGCACATGAAAATCCAACTTCCTGGACAGTGCCACCAGTACTGCGTTTCCGATGCGCTGGAGCAACGTATGGACAGTCAATTGACTGCGGTGCACTTGTAGGCTTCTTCTGCATGACCTGGAAACGGCTGGCTTCTGGAGTCGCATCGATCAATTGCTGGAGGTGTCGCGGACGTATCCGCGAAGGGATTATGCTAATATTTTCAGTGACATCGCAAGGATAAGTGAACAATATGTTACTCGAAGAACTACGCGCAAACAGAAATGCCATAGTTGAACTGGTCAACCGTTACGGTGCGCGGCACCTGCGGGTGTTTGGTTCGGTCGCCCGCGGCGAGGAGCGGCCTGACAGCGATGTCGATTTTCTGGTGGAGTTACCACGGGGCTACGACCTGTTTGAACAACGTTTGCCGCTGGCTGAAAAGCTGGCGGAGCTGGTACAGCGCAGGGTGGAATTATTACCGGAACATGAACTCAATCGTCATATTCGAGACCGTGTCCTGAAAGAAGCCGTGGAGTTATGAACAAACCCTGGCAGGCTTGGAAAAAAGTTTGAAGAGGGAAGTCTGAAGTAGCAAGGAGAGCAAATGAAATCAGATATTCCTGACCGGACATTCAAGTTTGCCAAACGGGTAGTAAAGCTGTGTCAAGCTTTGGACGTAAAACCGGGTGTTCCCAGAACGCTAGCAAATCAGCTACTCCGGTCTGGCACGTCGATCGGCGCAAATGTCGAGGAGGGGCAGGCATCACAGAGTGAGGCTGACTTTATCAGCAAGTACAGCATTGCCTGCAAGGAAGCGAGGGAAACACATTACTGGCTTCGTCTTCTGGCAGCGACAGAGGTTATTCCTACCGAGCTGTTGATCGGGCTCGAAAAAGAATGCGATGAACTGATTGCTATACTGACGACAATTATAAAAAAGTTGCGGAGCAAGAATCAGTGACTTCAAACTCCACACTTCTCCCTTCAAACTTCAGCGAAGCAACCCTGGTCCAGCAAACCACGGCCGATTATCTGGAAATGGAACTCGGCTGGGAATCGGTGTATGCCCATAACAACGAAACCTTCGGGCCGGAAGGGACACTGGGCCGGGCTTCAGACCGCGAGGTGGTACTGGTTCGGCCGCTCCGTGAGAAACTGGTTCAACTGAATCCGGATCTGCCAGCCGAGGCTTACGACGATGCAGTCCGCCAGATCGTGGCAACCGTGGCGTCGCAAACCCTGTTGGCGACAAACCGGGAAAAATATGAACTGATCAAGAACGGTGTGCAGGTCACCTTCCGTAACAAGGAGCGTGAGCGCATACGTCAGCGCCTGAGAGTATTCGATTACGCTGAACCAGAAAACAATCATTTCCTGTGCGTGCGCGAGCTATGGGTGCGCGGTGACCTGTACCGTCGACGCGCGGACATCGTGGGTTTCGTCAACGGCCTGCCGCTGCTGTTTATCGAGTGCAAGAATATCCACAGGGATCTGAAGGCCGCCTTCGAGCAGAACTATTCGGACTACCTCGACACCACTCCCCACCTGTTCCACCACAACGCCATCGTCATGTTCGGCAATGGCGACAAGGCGAAGATCGGGTCGCTGACCAGCAAGTGGGAGCACTTCCACGAGTGGAAGCGCCTGGCCGACGACTGCATGGATGCAGGAGGTAGAACAGAGCAGGATGCCCGAGTCGAGGATGAGCCGGGTATGGTCGATATGGAGACCCTGCTCAAGGGCATCTGTAACAAACGTAATTTTATAGATCTGCTGGAGAATTTCATCCTGTTCGATGACTCCTCCGGCGAGACCCGCAAGATCGTCGCTCGCAATCACCAGTTCCTCGGGGTCAACCGGGCCATCGAGGCCGTGCGAGACCGGGACAACCGCCAGGGCAAGCTGGGCGTGTTCTGGCATACCCAGGGCGCGGGCAAGAGCTATTCGATGGTGATGTTCACCCGCAAGGTGCACCGCAGGCTGGGGGGCAATTTTACCTTCGTGATCCTGACCGACCGTGACGATCTGGATACCCAGATCTACAAAACCTTTGCCGGCTGCGGGGTGGTGGACAATGACCGGGATCCCTGCCGGGCGAGCAGCGGGCAACACCTGGGCAGCCTGCTGACGCAGCATAAATCCTACATCTTTTCCCTGATCCAGAAGTTCAACCAGGAAGTCGATCCTGACGAAGGTTACACCCAGCGCGATGATGTGATCGTCATTTCCGACGAGGCCCACCGCACCCAGTACGGCACGCTGGCGCTGAATATGCGCAATGCTCTGCCCAATGCCAGCTATATCGGCTTCACAGGTACCCCGCTGTTCAAGGACGACGAGGTCACGCGCCGGGTATTTGGCGATTATGTCTCCACCTACGATTTCCAGCGGGCGGTGGAGGACAATGCGACCGTGCCGCTTTATTACGATGCCCGCGGCGACAAGCTCGGCATCGCGGTGGGCGATCTCAACGAGCGTATCGCCGAGAAGCTGGAAGAGCTGGAAACGGGTGATATCGACGTTGAGCAGCGGCTGGAGCAGGAACTCAAGCGCGATTACCACATCATCACGGCCGACAAGCGGCTCGATCAAGTGGCGCGGGATTTCGTCCGGCACTATTCCACGGCCTGGGAGTCCGGCAAGGCCATGCTGGTGTGCATCGACAAGATTACCTGTGTCCGCATGCACCGGCTGATCGAGTTTTACTGGCAGGAGCGCATCAAGGAGCTGGAACAGCAGCTTGATTCGATCACGGACGAGCAGGAAGAGATTTTGGCGCGTAGGCAAATCGACTGGATGCGCGAGACGCGGGCTGCCGTGGTGGTCAGCGAGGAGCAGGGCGAGGTGGAGAAGTTCCGCAAGTGGGATCTCGATATCACGCCGCACCGCCGCCTGATCAAGGAAGGTATTGAATTACCAGCATCCATGCGTGCCGAACCCAGGTTCCGCAATATGCAGCGGATGGATCTGGATGAGGCCTTCAAGGAGGAAGAGCATCCCTTCCGGGTCGCTATTGTCTGCGCCATGTGGCTGACCGGTTTTGACGTGCCAAGCCTGGCTACCCTGTATCTGGACAAACCTCTCAAGGCCCACACCCTGATGCAGGCCATCGCCCGCGCCAACCGGGTGCATGAGGGCAAGAACAACGGGCTCATCGTCGACTACTGCGGCATCCTCAAGAATCTACGCAAGGCCCTGGCGACTTTCGCGGGTACCGGCGATACCGGCCACGGTTGGGAAGGAGGTGATGCTGATCCTGCGCGTCCGGAAGAAGAACTGCTGGCCGATCTGTCCGAGGCCATTGCCTTTGTGAGGGGTTTTCTGGACGAGCGGAGTGCCTCGCTGGGTGACATCAAGGAAAAGACCGGCTTTGCCCGCAATGCCGCTATCGTGGCCGCAAAGGAAGCGGCCAACGAGAATGACGAGACCCGCAAACGTTTCGAGGTGATGTGCCGCGAGGTCTTCAAGAAGTTCAAGTCCTGCATCAACGTCCAGGGAGTGAATGCGCACCGGGCGGACTATGATGCGATCAACGTGGTTTACAAGAGCCTCCAGCAGGACCGGGAGCAGGCGGATATCAGTGACATTATCCGGCAGTTGCACCAGGTTGTTGACGAGGCGATCGAGACGCAGACCGACCGGGTAGGTGAGGAATCGGAAGCGTATGACATCAGCCGGATCGATTTTGATCGCCTGCGCAAGGAGTTCGAGCGCAGTCCGGTCCAGCGGACCACAGTACAGAACCTGAAGGCGGCTATTGAGGCCCGCCTCCAGCGCCTGCTGGCGCAGAATCCCCTGCGTACGGATTTCCAGCAGCACTACGAGAAAATAGTGGCCGAGTATAACCGCGAGAAGGATCGGGTCACGATCGAGCACACCTTCGAGGCGCTGCTGAAATTCGAGCGGTCGCTGGAAGATGAGGAGCGGCGATCGCTGCGCGAAGAGCTCGATGAAGAATCGCTGGCGATCTTTGATCTGCTCAGAAAGCCGGACTTGGACGCCGCGGATATCAGGAAGATCAAGGCCGTTGCGGTCGATCTGCTGTCCCGCCTGAAAGCGGAGAAGCTACGAATCGACCACTGGCGCGACAAGGAGACGACCCGCGATGCCGTGCGTATCACGATCCGGGACCACCTGTGGAGCGATGCTACCGGCCTGCCGGTCGAGGCCTACACGGAAGAGGATGTGAACGAAAAGGCGGAGGAGGTCTTCCGTCATGTCTACCGGGCCTACCCGACCCTGCCGTCGCCATTCTATGCGCCAGGTCCGGCGGCTGGTTAGAACATGCAACTGATTCGCTGCACGAAGAAGCTCCAGAAGGAGATGGGACTGAAGTCATCCGACCTGTGCACAGAGGAACCGCGCTTCTCATATCTCGGGTCCTGGCACGCCAACCTGATTCACATTGACCGGCGCAAATGCGTTCTGTTCGTAAATGACAAGACCCTGTTCAATTTTACTGAGTCGAATATAAGATTACCCAGAGCGACAGCATGCTGCCACAAAGCAGCGTAAAGACTCCATTCCAGCGTTGTCCGACATGCGCTGCGCTGACACCGGCGAAATTGCCCACCAGTAAAGTGGTGGCGGTGAACGGCGAACTGACCCCGCTCAGAATCCAGCCGGCGGTGAGTGCCGTGACGATAGCGGAGGGTGTGACGCCCAGGGTTGCGGCATCCGGCAGCACGGGCGCGATCAGTGCCGCGACCAGTATCGGGTTCATGCCCAGCTGGCCGGCCAGAGGTATCAGCCAGATAATGGCCACCAACACCGCCCAGGCAGGCATGACGGTCAGGTCGATGCCCATCTGTTGCATGCCCGCGGCAAGCAGCGGGGAGGCCACCGTACCCAGATAGCCGGCCATCATCAACAGTACCGTCTCACCGCGAAAGCTGGCGAGCTGCACCGTAACATAGTTGTTCACGCGGCGCCCGATCTGCCGCAGTGGATTGCGCCTGGCCGTCTGCAGCGCGATCCAGGCAATCGACAGCAGCGGCGTGACGAGCATGACCAGGACAAGGATGCGCACGCCGCTCAGCAGATGCAGCAACCCCAGGATCAGCGCCAGCAGCAGCAACAGGAACAGCAGCGGCGTCAGCGACCACCAGCTCTCCTGCACTGCCGAACGGGTGGGGACAGGCGTCGTCAGCTTGGGTTTGAACAGCTGATCCAGCAACCACCCGAGGCCGACCAGGATGGCGCCGCTGACCAATCCCGGCAGCGCCGCCTGCTTCCACGACGCGCCGGGAACCAGGGTGGTCGAGATGAGGATCGCAAAGGAGAAAGGCGACCAGGGTAGAATCGAGATAAATCCGCGCTGGATGGCCAGCAGCATGCGCCGGGTGCGGTGCCTGCGGATCTCCTCGTTCGGCTCTTTGCTGACATTTACCAGGCTCATGGCGCCCAGCAGTTGGATGGCGCCGTAATTCAACAACAGGCCGAACAGCTGGCCGCCGATGGTCAACGCCAGGTAGCGCCGGCCGGGCGGCTGTTGGGCGAGAAACCGACCGCAGCGTCGAATTGCCGGCGAAGAGGCAGCGGCATATTTGAGTGTGGTCAGGGCAGAGAAGAACGCCAGGATGAAACCCGCGTTCAGGAAGGCGCTCACCAGCGTTGCCCGCCAATCCGCGTTCCAGGCGACGTTTAATAGCGAGAGGATCACCGCGAGCAGCACGAATATCCGGCGTGACAGCGAAACGTGAAAACTCAGCAGTATCAGCAGCGGGAGGAGTGCATACACCAGCGGGGCCGGCGATTCGACCAGGCCGAGTTCGCGGGCCAGCACCAGCAGGCCGATGAACAGCGTCAACAGACCGATGGCCTGACTTGATCGGACGGGTATAGTGCTCATGCCGGGACGCGCATTGCCGGGGGGCCGCGGCTCAGGTGACCGGTGCCGGATTGAACAGCACCAGGTCGTTGCGCAGGCCAAGCCGGTCCGCCGCAACCTGCACGTGTCCGCTGGCCACCGCCAGGATCAGGCGGAAGATCTCCCAACCCACCGCCTCGATCGTTGCATCGCCGGTGGCGATGCGGCCGGCATCCACGTCGATCAGGTCGAACCACTGTCTGGCCAGTCGGGAGTTGGTCGCCACCTTGATCACCGGGACCAGCGCCAGCCCGTACGGCGTGCCGCGGCCTTTGGTAAACAGGTGCATGTTCATGCCGGCGGCCAGCTGCAGCGTGCCGCAGATGAAATCGCTGGCCGGGGTGGCGGCGAAGCTCAGACCCTTGCGGCGCAGCCGTTCGCCGGGGCCGATCACGTCGACGATTGGGCTGCTGCCCGATTTGACGATGGAGCCCATCGCTTTTTCGACGATGTTGGCCAGGCCGCCCCGTTTGTTGCCCGGCGTGGTATTGGCGCTGCGGTCGGCCTGACCGCGGCCCAGGTAGTCATCGTACCAGGACATCTCGCGCACCAGGGCGCGGCCGGTCTCCTCGTCGACGGCGCGCGGCGTCAGCAGATGGATCGCGTCGCGCACCTCGGTGACCTCTGAAAACATCACGCTGCCACCGGCGCGCACGATCAGATCGGCGGCAAATCCCACGGCCGGATTGGCGGTCAGGCCGGACAGCGCGTCGCTGCCGCCGCACTGCATGCCGACGACCAGATCAGAGGCGGGGCAGCTCACACGGGTGCGTCGGTTCAGTCTCTCCAGATGCGCTTTGGCTCTCTCCAGAATGCCTTCGACCATGGTGTTGAAGCCGGTAAAGCGCTTCTCCTGCAGCGACACTATCGATGCGTGCGCGGTCTGCGGAGTTTGCTGTCCGGGCAGTGACGGCGGTGCGACCAGCCGCTGCGGCTGCAGCTTTTCGCAGCCCAGACCGATCACCATCAGCTCGCCGCCGAAGTTGGGATTGCGGGCGAGATTCTGCAGCGTGCGGATAGGTACGATCGCGGCCGGTGCGTCAATCGCCACGCCGCAGCCGTAGCCGTGGTTGAGCGCCACCACGTCGTCGACATTGGGATAGCGGGGCAGCAACTCCCGTTTGATCCTGTCTACCACGTGGTTGGTGACGCCCGCCACACACTGCACGCTGGTGGAGATGCCGAGGATGTTGCGCGTGCCCACACTGCCGTCGGCATTGCGGTAGCCCTCGAAGGTGTAGCCCTCCAGAGATTCCCTGTCAGCCGCCTTGCGCGTTGCAAGCGGCAGAGCATCCAGTGTCGGCGCCTCGGGCATCCGCAGCATCGCTTCGTTAATCCAGCGCCCGCGCGCGATCGCCTCCCGGGCGAAGCCGATCACCTCGCCGTAACGCAGCACCGGCGCGTCCCTGGCGATGTCAACCAACGCTACCTTGTGTCCCTGCGGATTCCGTTCGCGCAGCTCGGTGCCGTCAGCGAGCAGGCAGCCGGCCGGCAGGCCGTCCGTGCTGACCACGACGGCCACGTTGTCGTTTGGATCGACCTGGATCGACAGGCAGTTGTTTGACGACATGGTTCAGACCTCCAATCTCAGGGATCAGGCCGCGTCGATTCGTCCGGTTCACGAACCTTGGTGGCATTGACCCGCATGCGCTCGATGCGGTGCCGGTCGCCGATGAACAGCGTCAGGCTGGCCTCCGCCGGCAGGGTTTCAAGCATGTGGCGGGTCGTCCGCTCATACAGACTGATGAACGCAATGACTTCGTCCGGGGTCATGGCGCCCAGATCACCGGTCTCCTCTCCACGCCGGTGGGCATCTGCCAGTCTGTGGCGCAGATGCTGCTCCTGCAATTCGCGGTTGCGGAAGACATCCTGCATGCTGCGCACCTGGATCACCAGCAGATGGTCGAGCAGGTCAAACAGTTCGCGGTACTCGGTGGCGAGCAGCTGGTTCATGGTGTTACGCCAGATGCCGGCGGGATCCTCGCTTCTCTCCCGCTCGTTGATTGGCTCGTCCAGTGCATCGATTGGCTGGGCGTGGGCACCGACAAACCACCCCTCGAAAATCACGACATCGACCGCCCCTTCGATCACCGGCCACTGCGCTGGCGGCACTCGGTCGCCCCGGCCGCCCCTGGCCATCTTGTCGAAGCGCGGAATCCGGGTGCTGCTCTGCGCATCCGCATACATCAGGTGGGTCAGGGTCTCTCTGGCGAGCGCTGTATCGTGCGTGCCGGCAACCGAGCGCACCGCGAACAGCGGATGCACGGCGCGCGCCATTGTCTGGCGCTGGTCGAAGCGCTTGTAAACGTCGTCGATCGAAAAACCGGCGCTGCGCAGGCCGAGCCCCCGGGTAAGGATGATCTGCAGGAATTCATTGATGGTGGTTTTCCCCGAACCCTGTCCGCCGTTGATGCCGAACAGGGCTGCCCGGCCGAACCTTGCCCTGATCCGGCGGGCGCGGTCCGCCATGAAGCGGGCGATCGGGATGTAGATCGAGAAGGTCTCCGGCAGCAGGCTGGCTGTGATCTGCAGCGCCTCCTTGTGCAGTTTGATCAAGGGGTAGGTGCGGCGCAGCACATGCAGTCGTTCGACCAAGTCGGCATCGCTGATGGTAGTCCCCAGCAGCGTCAGGGGACCCGTCTCCAAGGGGTTCCGCAGCAGCAGCCGGCGCAGCGATGAGAGATTCTGATTGTCGTCGCCGGCCGCCAGGCAGTTGCCGAGAAGTGCTTCCAGCTCCCGGAATACCTGGTGATCGACGATGGCCAGCTCCTCACCGGCCGGATGACCGTGGGTTTGACTGTTCATCATGCAATGAATCGCGCTTTGTCGTGACAAGGACCAGGTGTCACCGTTTGCCTGTTCCTCGTCATGCTGGCGCATGCCTGAAACCAGTGACTTTTGCGCTTTTCCAGGCTCTGGATCCCGGCCTTCGCCGGGATGACGAAAAAAATGTCGTCCGGTGAGTACTATTATGATCACGCCGCATGTTGTTGGCCCGCCCGCTTCAGGCGCCGTGCCTTGACCGCCTGGTAGATCGAAAATCCGATGGAGATGAAGATGAACACCCAGAGAATCATCGCTATCGGGCTCTTGGTAAAGAAGATGGTCAGCGTACCGAAGGACTCCAGCGATTTGACGAAGTAGACTTCCGCCTGGCCGCCGAGAATGAAGCCGATCACCAGCGGTGCGACCTCGATGCCGATCTTGCTGGCGAGATAGCCGCCCGCGCCAAACAGCAGCAGTGTCCAGACATCGAACATGACGCCGTAGTTGATCGCGTAGGCGCCGACCACGCACATCATCATGATGATCGGATATAGCACATACTTGGGCACCATGACCACCCGGGCGATGCATTTGATGGCGAAGAACATCAGCGTGAACATCGCGATGTTGGCGAACACCAGTGCCACCATCATCGTGTTCCAGGTGCCCAGGTTCTCGCCGATGAACAGTGGGCCGACCTGCACGCCCTGCAGCGTGAATGCGCCGATCAGCACCGCGACCGCGCAGGAGCTGTTCAACGCCTGCCGGGCACAGGGCGGCGCCGGCTGGGACCACTCGGCGCTGGTTCGTGCACTGGAGAATCTGGCGAATTTCGAGGTGGCGTGACGCACCAGGTTCGATAGATTCTTTATCCAGCATCTACGGCTCATGCCGTGAGCCCGTGCAATGGGAGCTATATGTAGAGCCGCTTTGGGTTGACAGTGTGCTCTTGGGTAGTTCAGCCGCCCCGTGCCGACAGTTCGATTTTGTCCCTGGCCACGATCTAAAAACAATAAAATCTTTTTTACCAAACCGGCTGCCAAGCCGCTCTTTCAGTCGGTACCTGGACCTGCACCGGTACCAGTGTGAGGAGGGAATAACCGCATGGCATGCCGCGACGGCTGCCAGCGCGATCATCAGCTGCGTTTTCCTGCGCTTTTTCACAACAGCTGTTGGTGCCGGTTAATACTTGTTGCGCTGTTCAGTAGTTTTCTACTCTCGCTGTAACAGGCAGCGCAGCGCTGTTATCTCCGCGCGCAAGGCGCGCAGCTCGACTTCAACGTGCACACCCTCTTCCTTGATTGCGCCTTCTATCGCCGCTTGCTCTGTGTGCAGCGCTTTTTCATGCATGTTTTGCATGGTGTTGACTATGATCGCAATAAACAGATTCAGAATGGTGAAGGTCGCGACAAGAATGAATGGTATAAAGAACACCCAGGCATAAGCGTGGCTCTCCATCAGCGGGCGTACGATGCCCATAGACCAGCTTTCCAGTGTCATCACCTGGAACAGCGTGTACATAGAGGCACCGACATTGCCGAACCATTCCGGATGCGTTGCCCCGAACAGCCCGGTAGCCATCACAGCAAACACGTAATAGAGAATCAACATTAAGCCGGCGATCGCGGAAATACCCGGGATCGCGCTCAGCAGCGCCTCGACCACGAAACGCAGTTGCGGCATCATGGAGACCAGCCGCAGCACGCGCAGCACCCGCAACGCACGCAATACCGCCAGCGGTCCACTCGCCGGAATCAGTGCGATCGCAACGATGGTAAAATCGAATACCCCCCAGGGATCCCGAAAAAACCGCCAGCTGTGACCATAGATACGCAGTCCGATCTCTACCGTAAACAGCGCAAGAATGATCCGGTCCACGGCAACCAGCAAACCACCCCACCGCGTCATCACCTCCGAGGAAGTTTCAAGTCCGAGTACAATTGCATTGATTAGGATCAGTCCAACAATGTAATACTGAACTGGTGGTGTCTCCACCCAGTGGGCAATGCGTTGACGCGAAAGGGCGGCGCTGATCATGTTTCAACCTCGTGTAAAAATATAGTTGGTGATTCCGGCGGGCCGATATTAGAGCAAATAACCGGGTAAAGTTCGCATTTCAATAGATAAAGCGTGCTGCCGGAGTTGCTCGAACATCGGGGAATCATGGGCAGAGAGAGTGCCACGGAGACGCCGGTTGCGCAGCGCAGATCAATAATTTCATGCCAAGGCCGATCTAACCTCAGGATCCTCGAGTCGGAGTGAGCAATGAAAACAGTGGTTTTATATATCGCGCTGTTGCTGGCGGTGCCGCAAATCTTCGCTGCAAACGATGAACAGCGCTGGCAAGAGCTGATCAGAGAGAGCCACAACCTACACCAAAAGCAACAGTATGATACGGCGGGCGACAAGGCGAGGGAGGCGCTGAGACTGGCGGAGCGCCGGTTCGGCGCCGGTGATACGCGCGTTGCCAAATCGCTGAAGCAGCTGGCTTATGTCTACAGTTATCAGCGCCGCTACGCTGAGTCGATACCGCTGCTGCGCAGAGCGCTCCGGATCATCGAGGCCAACTATGGTCCCAACCATCCCGAAGTGGCGGGCGCACTGAGCTCACTGGCGCTCCACCTGGGAAATCACAAAGAACGCGAGGAGGCGGAGCAGCTCTATCTCAGGGCGGTCAGCATCCGAGAGCGCGCTCAGGGTCCCGAGCATCTGGACCTGGCTTACGACCTAATGGCGCTGGCCCGTTATGCAGAGTTGAAAAAAGCGTATCCCGCCGCGGAGTCGCTGCACATACGGGCCCTGAAGATTCGGCTGAAACATCTCAAACCCGATCATGGGTGGATTGCCGAATCCTGGTCGGCGCTGGCTCGGCTCTATCTGGAGATGGAGCGTTACGAAGATGCGGTAGCGGCGCAGAGCAGGGCAGTTGCGATCAAGATAACCCGACTTGGCGCGCAGCATCAAAGCACAAAAGGGTACCAGGTAACACTGAAACGGATGCAGGCGGAACTGGCGCGGCATACTGCTGTCGAGGCAGGCTCGACTGCCCCGGAGTCGTTGACCAAGCAGCCGCCCGTCAGGCCGGGCCCGGCAGCGCGGACACTGGATCCGTCAGCGCCGGCTGTTCCGAGAGACGGTACGCCCACTCAGGTTGATGTTGCAAGCGCCCAGCCTGATGCAACGGAAAATGCACGAACCGATTTGATGCCCAACGACGATCTCGATTTCAACAGGATCACTGGAACACATGGAGGTTTGAATCTGCGGATCGGTTTCTTCGAGCTGCTCTTCTTCCTGTGCACCGCTCTGGTGCTGTGGCGGGCGTTTCGCCGGGCACGAAAAAATGTCGTGCATGGATCCGGTTTCGATGCGGTACAGGATATGGATGGTACAAGAAGAAAAAAGCGCTAGATGAAGAAATTCTGGAAAAAGGAGATAACGCACAATGAATGACAGGAGATTACCCCGCTTTCTGATAAGAGACACTTGCCAAGCCATTCTTGAGAATAACAAAGGAATTGATGCGGTCCTTGCGTGGAATCAATGGCGGCTGGAGAATCCGGAGATCAAGCCGCTGCTAAGCGACCTGGATCTAAGCTCCCTCGATCTGGGTGGTATGGTCGACGTAGGTGGCGAGGAGGAAGATTCAGGTGCATATGAATTCCGGGGAATCGATTTTGGATCAGCTATCCTGCTCGGCACCAATCTCCGGAAGACAGTTCTCAGGGGTGCCAATTTTAGTGGGGCCGACCTTAGAGAAGCCGATTTTACAGGGGCGAATCTAACACAAGCCGATTTTACATCAGCACGGCTTGACCAGACTGTTCTAAACGACGCGGACCTGACCGGAGCTAATCTCGGAGAGTGTAATCTGGAGAAAGCGAAGCTAAGAAAGACACGCTTCAATCTCACTCAGCTAAATGATGCCAATCTACGAGAGGCAGATTTGTACGGTGCGCGAGTGAACGGTAGTTATTTGAACGGTGCTAATTTGGAGTCGGCGAACCTATCACACGCACATGTTTGCGGTGCAAACCTTTCAAGTGCGAATCTAATCAACGCAGACCTTTCTCATGCAAGAATTGAAAATACCGATCTTACTCAAACAATGCTGGTTCACGCCAATATTGATCATGCACAGTTTGTAGATTGCCGCATTTTCGGGCTTTCGATATGGGATCTAAAAGGTAACCCTGCATTAACCCAAGGCTTGATCATTTCTCCGGAAGGCGAAGCTCCAGTCAAAGTTGACAATCTCGAAGCTGCTCAATTGCAATATGTGCTGTTGGGAAATTATAGGACCGGTAAAGTCATTGACAGTGTAATAAGGTCATCAGTATTGATCTTAGGCAGGTTCGGGCATCGAAAACCGGTACTCGACTCAATACGTCTGGCGCTCCGTGCAAAGGGGTATATCCCGATCATATTCGACTTTGAGAGTCCTGAGGAGCGCAGTCTGACAGAGTCGATAACTCTGTTGGCACATTTGGCGCGATTCATCATCGCGGATCTAACCGATCCAGCTAGCATTCCTCAGGAACTTGAATCTATTATCCCGCAAGTGGAAGTTGTGGTTCAGCCTCTGATTGAGGGAAATCAACCACCATACTCGATGAGCCGAGACTTCGTTACGCACTTCAGGAACCAGTTCTTGCCGCTGTATCGATACAAAGATGTAAAGGAGCTGATAGACAACATTGAAGGCATGGTTCTAGCTCCAGCGGAGGCTAGGCGGGAAGCGATTATTAAAGAACGCGCTCAAGCTGAGAAGGAGTGGGAATAGAGTTTGTTGAGGGAGGAATACGCTTGTTGCAGTAGCGCAACTCTGTAACTTAGCAATATGTCTAACAAGGCAAATCCAACCGACACCAGCAAGCTGCGCGGCTGATTTGCGGCGTCAGTGCGTTTATAGAGAATGTTGCCGTCGAGTGGTTGGGTAGCAAAACTTCCGGCCAGGCCTGTCTGTTCACTGCCCTTATCCAGCTTCAGCAGTGCATTGTTTCCCGGCGCCTAAAAAACGCGCGTAAAATCAGCTTCCGTTATAGCGCGCGCAGTAAACCTGAGATATTTTAGGCGGAGGAGTTCGATCTGTTGGCGGCATAGTGTTTTGTGGTTTCCGACGTCTATTTTACCGCAATGCCAGGTTCAAGATTGATGAAATTGGATAGAGGTTGCTTTTCTCACTATCGCCAAGCCGGCGTGTACCTGTGGCTGGCGCTATTGGCGGCATGCACTCCCGCCCCGCCGGAACACCCTGTCACCGAACTGCAGGGCAGCACCATGGGTACTTTCTACAGCGTCAAGGTGGTGGATCTTGCGGCATCGATTGCGCCGGCAGATCTGCAGCGCGACATCGACGGTATCCTGGAGCGGGTCAACGACAGTATGTCGACTTACCGGGCCGGATCCGAGCTGTCGCGCTTCAACAGCAATCCCTCGCTCGACTGGATACCCGTATCGGCCGAGCTGGTCAAAGTGCTTGCTGAGGCGCAGGCAACAAGCGAACTGAGCGGCGGCGCGTTCGACGTTACTGTCGGTCCGCTGGTGAACCTGTGGGGCTTTGGCCCCGCGGCGCAGCCGGAGCAACTGCCGGCAGAAGCGGAGATTGCCGAAGTACGCAAGCGGGTGGGTTTTGCCAAGTTGGCGATTCGCAGCGAGCCGCCGGCCCTGAAGAAGTCGATACCCGATTTGTACGTCGACCTGTCGGCGATCGCCAAGGGTTACGGGGTCGATCAGGTGGCGGACTATCTGCACGCAAAGGGCATCAGCAACTATCTGGTGGAGATCGGCGGTGAACTGCATGCCGCCGGGCACAGCGGCCGGGGCACGCCCTGGCGCATCGCGGTGGAGCGACCGGATCCCCGCAGCCGCTCCGTCCACATGATCGTGGCGCTGCGCGGCGGCGGTATGGCCACCTCCGGCGATTACCGCAATTTTTATGAAAAAGCGGGTAGTTGGTACAGTCACTCGATCGATCCCACGACCGGGCGGCCCGTCACCCATGGACTGGCTTCGGTGACGGTATTGATGCCCAATACCCTGAAGGCAGATGCACTCGCCACCGCACTGATGGTGCTGGGCCCCCAGGCTGGCTTCGAGCTGGCGAATTCGCAGGGGATCGCGGCCCTGTTCGTGGTCAGGACAGAATCCGGCTATCTCGATCTTGCAACTGAGGCCTTCAACGCTTACTTGAAGCAGGAACGGGACGATAGTTGAAAGGGCGGCGGCTGTACTGGTTTTCTGTTTGCGTTTACCGGTATTGGACAACGGCGCAGTGGTCGGGGTGGTAGCCGCAGGGAGCTGCCGCGACTGCTTGAAGCCATGTGGCAGCCTGATGATGAGTGATGAGATCCGTTACCGCGCCCACCCCTACCTATATGAACAGATAACAATCTGTCGGGCCAAATCAAACCTGGCGGTGTGGCTTCGTCCGGTAGAACTAACAAGTTGACTCACAGCCGCACATAGGCTGATCCAGGCGTCAGGTTGTGTAACCTATGGCACCTTGGTATATCGATTTGATTCGCGTATCGTCGTAACCGCTGATATCCGGGTCTACCTTGCCGCCAGACCGGTGCAGTTTTGCGATCTTCCGGCCGCCGGCGTAGGTTACTTCGTAATGCAAGGCATCCGCGGTCGGAGTCAGCGTCGCACTGTAGTCCGACAGCGTTGGGTTAAAGGCCAGATTACGCTTTTTCGCCCGCCTTGCTGCCGCTTCAAACCTGTCTAGTCCGTCTGCATCGGCGAAGAAGTAATCTATCTTGTCTGTTTGACCGGCCACTTTCGGGCCGCCGCCGTGCTGCTGCCTGATTCGCCCGCTTTCGTTGCCTGAAACAAAGTAGAGCGTAGGCAGCCGCCCTGCAGCTTTGGTCAGGAATTTCAGATTGGCGGCACTATACAGCGCCGGTACCTCGATCACTTGTGCCTTGGCCGACTTTATCGCAGCTTTCAATTGCTGTTTGGCGGACAACCTTTTGGTTTTTACAAAATTGTGCTCGGTCGCAGACCAGCCCCAATTGGCGAGAATGACGCGCTCTGCAGCGTCATGCGCCTCTGTTATCAGGCTGCCGAGGTCTGCCTTTACGTCATCGAGTAAAATCTTGCGTTGAACGATCCGGTTATCGGCGCTTGCCGCGCGCTTTTTCTGCCGCAGCTGATGGGCGGAATTCTTGACGAATGACTCCCGGCCTGCAGTCAGCCCTTTCTGCCCCATCACATCGGCCTCGCGCTCCAGGCCGGCATCGTCGTTCACGTTGATATTGCCTGGCGCCTGCCTGGTCGGCTGCACCCGACCCTGCTTTTGTTGCACGACATGCCAAGCCTCGTGGGGCAGCTGTTTTTCCTCTCCAGGTGCGATGTGAATATCGGTGCCCTGGGCGTAGGCGTGCGCCTGCAGCCGGGCAGGTTTGTCCGAGTTGTAATGCACTTTCACATCGGAGATGTCAGTTCCGGAGAGCTGTTCGATACCGGATTTTATTGCGCTGGGTAAACCGGTGTTATTCGCTTTTTTTTTTTGCACCGGATCGAACCTGCCCTGCATCAGTTCTTCGTCGTCCATCGGCGTTTTTTGCGCCGTTTCGAACTTACCCTGCATCAGCTCCTCTTCTTCCGGACTCTGCTTCTGAATAGACTCAAACTTACCCTGCAGCTCCTCTTCATCCTCCAGACTGATCTGCTTCTGGGCGACGGCAGCTTCGGCGATCTCGGCCAATTGAACCGCCTGCCTAGCGCGGGAACTGTTGTCAGCCAGCGCCTGCAGCTCTGTTTGCACAGCTGCTTCCGGGCGGTTGTCCGCAAACTGAAAAGCAGCCGTATCGCTGCGATGATGTTGTGAGATCCTGTTGCCGTTCGATCGGTTCTGCTGCTTTTTTATTCTGTCTGCGGGTGTTGTCATATTTGATCCTTGAATAAAGCAGCCTGGGACAGCCTTCCAGGTATTAATTTGATCATGTATACAAGTATAGACTCTTTGTCTGTAAGTTCGCCTGATTCATGAAAGATACTATCCGCTTACCTGCGCATATTGTGCTGGCAAAGTCTGTTCTTGCTATGAGACTGCAGCACTGAACCGGCCTTGTCGTACCTCTTGATCCAGTTCATCTTTGCGCGGTATTTCACACGCGTACCGGGCCAGCTTGTCTGGCCGCGATCGCTCATTTCCCTGACTGCTTCTTCCCGAAATTGCCCAACCAACTTCTTGCGCGAGCTTAAACTGAATTCAAGCTGCAATCGCCGCTAAATTCAACGCGGCCTGATATGCAGCCAACGACATCGGCTTTCCGGTTTGGCTACAAAAGACCATACTGGCCTGCAACAAGCGATGGCAAGAGATCCCCCTCAACTGACCAGTCCTGGCGACCGCTTGGATGCAGGCGTAAGCTCCGGCACGCTCGGCGGACATGCGGCCCCGGGCTGATTTTCCTGCCCCATCTGGGCTACACTCCCTTTCCGGCACTAAAGGATGAGATGAACCGCCAGCCATGTCCACATCACCGCAGCTCTTCCTGAGCTACAGCCACGACAGCGATGCCCACCGCGAGCGCGTGCTCGGCCTCTCCGAGCGGCTGCGGCAGGACGGCATCGCCACCATCCTCGACCGCTACGTCAACGGCACCCCGCCCCAGGGCTGGCCGCGCTGGATGCTGGACCGCCTGGATGAGTCCGACCGGGTCCTCCTCATCTGTACCCCCACCTACTACCGGCGCTTCCGCGGCCATGAGCAGCCCGGCCAGGGCAAGGGCGTGGATTGGGAAGGGGCCATCATCACTCAGGAGATCTACCACGCCCGCAGCAAGACCACCCGTTTCATCCCGGTGCTGTTCGACCGGACCGAGGAAGACAGCATCCCCGAGCCCCTGCGTGGCCACACCCATTACTGCCTGACCTCGGAAGCCGCCTATCAAACCCTCTATGACGCCCTGCTGGAACAGGCGGGCGTCGAGCCGGGGCCGCTCGGAGCGCTCAAACCCAAGCTGCGCCCGCAGGGCAAACCGCTCACCTTCGACACCGACGCCACCACAGCGGTCCCCCGCATCGACCTCACCCACCTCCCCGCCGGCGCCGAGCACTTCCTCGGCCGCGGCTCGGAGCTGGCGGCGCTCGATGCCGCCTGGAGCGAGCCCGGCACCGCGGTGGTGGAGCTGATCGCCCCCGGCGGCACCGGCAAGACGGCGCTGGCCAAGCGCTGGCTCGACGGGCTGCGGGCCCGGGGCTGGGGCGGTGCGGTTCGGGTCTATGGCTGGTCCTTCTACAGCCAGGGAACGGGGGAGGAGCGGCAGGCCTCCGAGGACCATTTCCTTGCCGCCGCGATCGACTGGTTCGGTGTCGAGATCGAGGCCTCCGCCAACCCGGCGGACAAGGGCCGGGCGCTGGCCGATGCCCTCGCCGCCCACCGCACCCTGCTGGTGCTGGACGGCCTGGAGCCGCTGCAGTACCCGCCCGGCCCGATGGCCGGGGAGCTGCGTGCCCCCGGCTTGAAGACCCTGCTGACCCAGCTCGCCGCCACCGGCCACCCGGGGCTCTGCCTCCTTACCAGCCGCGAGTGGCTCCAGGATCTCAACGAATGGGTGCGCAAGGGGACGAGCCCCAACGGCCCGGTGCTGCGCCTGGACCTGGGCAACCTGAGCGATGCCGACGGAGCGGCCCTGCTCCATGCCGGGGGCGCGAACCAGGCCGGCGCCGCCACCATCGGCCCGGACGATGAGGAGCTGAAGCAGGCGAACCGCGAGGTCCGGGGCCATGCCCTGACCCTGTCGCTGCTCGGGCGCTATCTGCACCTCGCTCACAGCGGCGACATCCGCCGGCGCGACCGGGTGGATTTCTCCCAGGCTAACCAGACCACCGGCGGCCACGCCTTCCGCGTCATGGCCGCTTACGAGCACTGGCTCGCTGCGGGCGGCGAGCAGGAAGCGCGCTGCCTCGCGGCACTGCGTCTGCTCGGCTACTTCGACCGGCCCGCCAGCGCCGGGGCGCTTGGCGCGCTGCGAGCGCCGCCGCCCATCGCCGGACTCACCGAGCCTCTGTTCCAGTCGCCCAAGGGCTTGTTCGCCCGTTTCAAGCGCCCGACTAAGACGCTGTCCGATGCCGAGTGGCAGACCACCTTAGCCTGGCTCACCGAGGCCGGCCT
Source organism: Chromatiaceae bacterium (assembly GCA_024235255.1). Lineage (GTDB taxonomy): Bacteria > Pseudomonadota > Gammaproteobacteria > Chromatiales > Chromatiaceae > HKST-UBA178. Next base: position 649,720 of record JACKMT010000002.1, on the reverse strand, counting down.
GACCGAGCCCACCGACGAGACCGGCAGCCTCGACGCCCACCCCCTGGTGCGCGAGTACCTGGCCGAGACGCTGCAGCGCACCCGGCCCGAGGCTTGGCGTGAGGGCCACCGGCGGCTCTACGAATGGCTCAAGACGAACACGCCCCACCGCCCGGAGGACTTGGCCGGGCTACAGCCCCTCTACCAGGCCGTCGCCCATGGCTGCCTGGCGGGCCTGTGGCAGGAGGCCTGCGATAAGGTCTACGACGACCGCATCCTGCGTGGCACGGGGCACGACGGCTTCTACAGCATCAACAAGCTTGGGGCCTTCGGCGCCAACCTGGGGGCGGTGGCCTGCCTCTTCGCTGAGCCCTGGCGCCGCCCGGCCCCGGCGCTGAAGGAGTCCGACCAGGGCTGGCTGTTCAACCAGGCGGCCGTCCACCTACGCGCCCTGGGCCGGCTCGCGGAGGCGCTGGAGCCGATGGAGGCCGGGGCGGAGCTGTACGTGAAACAGGAGGACTGGAAGAACGCCGCCATAAGCTACAGCAACCTGAGCCAGCTGCAGCTCGGTCTGGGCCGGGTGGCGGAAGCGGTGGCGCAGGCCCGCCGCGCGGTGGAGTACGCCGATCGCAGCGGCGATGCGTTCCAACGCATGGCCAGGCGCGCCTTCCTGGCAGACGCGCTGCACCAGCAGGGCGAGCGCGGGGAGGCACAGACCGCCTTCGCCGAAGCCGAGCGCATGCAGGCGGAGTGGCAGCTCGAGTATCCGCTGCTCTACTCGCTCCAGGGTTTCATGTATTGCGACCTGCTGCTGGCCGAGGCCGAGCGGGACGCCTGTGCCACCATGGGTGGCTCGGGGAAGGGAGGCACAGAAGACGAAGCGGGCCGGGCCGCGGTCTGCGAGGAAGTGGCGGAGCGGGCAGGGCAGACGCTGAAGATCTCTGAAGCAAACAACTGGCTGCTCGATATCGGCCTCGACCACCTCACCCTCGCCCGCGCCGCCCTCTACCAGGACCGCCCGCCCGGCCCCGATGCCCGCGAGCATGCCGAGCGCGCCCTCGACCACCTGCGCGCCGCGGGCCAGCAGCAGGAGATCCCCCGTGGCCTGCTCACCCGCGCCTGGCTGCGCCACGCCCTGGGCGAGTTTGAGTCCGCCCGCGCCGATCTCGACGAGGCCGAGCGCATCGCCAGCCGCGGCGCCATGGCCCTCCACCTGGCCGACATCGCCCTCACCCGCGCCCGCCTGTTCCAGGACCGTGCTGCCCTCGCCCAGGCCCGCGCCCTGATCGAGCAGCACGGCTACGGCCGCCGCCTGCCGGAGCTGGAGGATGCGGAGGCCGCCGCTGCGAACTGGCCCGCCATACCGGCGATCCCAGCAAACGCAGCACCGACGATCCCCGTCAAGCCACCAAGCGCGCCGATTGCAGCCGAGCGGCCTACGGTCGCCGCGCAAGTCGAGCCCGTCGCGCCGACGCCCGTGGGGAGCCGAGACGGCGCGACAGCCGCGCCGCTTCACTCCCCCACCTCTCGAGGAGTTTCCGCCATGCACCTGGACCATCTACCCAAAAAGCGCGAAGGTCTGCAGCCGGTCGCCGGCTCGCAGCAACCGGACCGAGATCTCGACCTGATCCTGGTCCACGGTCTGGGCGGCGATGCCTTCACCACCTGGATGGCTGACCCCGAGCGCATGGAGACGTTCTGGCCCGCCTGGCTCGGCGTCGACCGGCCGCGTCTCGGCATCTGGACGCTGGGCTACGCGGCAAACGCCTCCGGCTGGAAAGCCGAGTCCATGGCCCTGGCCGACCGCGGCACCCAGCTGCTCGACCAGATGGAAACCGAGGGACTGGGCGAGCGCCCTCTGGTGTTCGTCACCCACAGTCTGGGCGGCATCGTCGCCAAACAGGTGCTGCGCCATGCCGTCAGTTTCGGCGTGCCCCGCTGGCGGCGCATCGCCGAGCAAACCCGCGGCATCGCCTTCATCGCCACACCCCACAGCGGCGCCAACCTCGCCAGTTTCGCGGAATTTGCCAGCGCCGTCTTTCGCACCAACGAGCAGGTCAAGGAGCTCGCCTCCCACGACGCCCGCCTGCGCGAGCTGCATACTTGGTTCCGCGGCTTTTACGCCGAGCAGTGCCTTAACTGCCGCACCTGGTGCGAGCGCCGCGAGGTGCGCCCGGAGATTCCCTGGCTGGGAGTCAAGCTGCCCAAGGGCATCCTGGTGGTGGATGCCACCAGCGCCGAGCCCGGCCTGCCCGGAGAAGTGGCGATTCCCCTGGACGAAGACCACATCTCCATCTGCAAGCCGGCCTCGCGCGACGCCCAGCTCTACAAGGGTCTGCTGCGCTGGCTGGACAACTGCCTGCAGGTGGTCGCCGTCGAGGCCAGCACCCCGGCAAGTCCGGCACCCACAGCACAGCACAAAGCGCCGGAAGATGAGGCGGCCGCCACCGTCGAAGCGGCCTCACTCCCCGCAGGCGCACCTGGCACCGGCGCCATCGCCATCTGGCAGGAGAAGTTGGCCTTTCTTCTGGAGCAGGAAGCGATCACCGCCGACGTCAGCCAGAAATTCCAGATCCGCAAGGGGGTCGAGGAATGCCAGGCGAAGCTGCGCGAGTTGGGAGGTGAGGCGTGACCAGCCAAGGGCAAGCCGAGAATGCCCGAGCGCTGTGGCAGGAGAGGCTCGACTTCTACCTCGCCGAAGAGGCTAAAGCTGCGGACCCGGCGCAGAGGTTTCAGCTCCACAAGGCCATTCAGGAAGCGCGCATCCGGCTCGCCGAGCTCGACGCCACAGACCCGCCACGCCTGAAAGACGCCGTCCCCCGCATCGACCTCACCCACCTCCCCGCCGGTGCCGAGCACTTCCTCGGCCGCGGGCCGGAGCTGGCGGCGCTCGATGCCGCCTGGAGCCAGTCCGGCACCGCGGTGGTGGAGCTGATCGCCCCCGGCGGCACCGGCAAGACGGCGCTGGCCAAGCGCTGGCTCGACGGGCTGCGGGCCCAGGGCTGGGGCGGTGCGGCCAAGGTCTACGGCTGGTCCTTCTACAGCCAGGGCACGGGGGATGACCGACAGGCCTCCGAGGACCATTTCCTCGCCGCAGCGATCGACTGGTTCGGCGTCAAGATCGAAGAATCCGCCAACCCGGCGGACAAGGGCCGGGCGCTGGCCGATTGCATCGCCCTCCAGCGCACCCTGCTGGTGCTGGATGGCCTGGAGCCGCTGCAATACCCGCCCGGCCCGATGGCCGGGGAGATGCGTGCCCCCGGCCTGAAAACCCTGCTGACCCAGCTCGCCGCCGCCGGCCACCCGGGGCTCTGCCTCCTCACCAGCCGCGAGTGGCTGCAGGACTTGAGCGAATGGGTGCGCACGGACACGAACCCGCAAGGCGTAGTGCTGCGCCTGGACCTGGGCAACCTGAGCGACGCCGACGGCGCCGCGCTGCTCCACGCCGGGGGTGCGAACCAGGCTGGCGCCGCCGCCATCGGCCCGGACGATGAGGAGCTGAAGCGGGCGAGCCGGGAGGTCCGGGGCCATGCCCTCACCCTATCGCTGCTCGGGCGCTATCTCGCCCGCACCAAGGGCGGGGACATCCGCAAGCGCGATGTCGTCGAGCTCACGCGTGCCGACCGGGACGCCCGCGGCCATGCCGCCAGGGTGGTCGCCGCCTATGAGAGCTGGTTTGCCCGGGAAGGGGAGCAGCGCTCCCGGGAGCTGGCGGCGCTGCGCCTGCTCGGCTTCTTCGACCGCCCGGCCGGCCGTGCGCTGCTGGACGCCCTGCGCCAAGCCCCGCCCATCGCCGGGATTACCGAGGCCCTGCAGGGAGTGGACGAGGACACCTGGCGCGCGACGCTCGCCAACCTCGCCGACTGCGGCCTGGTCCAGCCGGATCCGCAAAGCGGCAGCCTCGACGCCCACCCCCTGGTGCGCGAGCACCTGGCCGAGACGCTCCAGCGCGACCGGCCCCAAGCTTGGCGCGAAGGCCACCGGCGGCTCTATGAGTGGCTCAAGACGAACACGCCCCACCACCCCGAGGGCTTGGCCGGACTCCAGCCCCTCTACCAGGCCGTCGCCCATGGCTGCCTGGCGGGCCTGTGGCAGGAGGCCTGCGACCAGGTCTATATCGACCGCATCCTGCGCGGCACGGGGCACGACGGCTTCTACAGTGGCAAGAAGCTCGGGGCAATCGGCGCCAACCTGGGGGCGGTGGCCTGTTTCTTCAGCGAGCCCTGGCGCCGCCCGGCCCCAGCGCTGAAGGAGCCCGATCAGGCCTGGCTGCTCAGCGAGGCGGCCTTCCACCTGCGCGCCCTGGGCCGGCTCGCGGAGGCGCTGGAGCTCATGGCGGCCGGGGCCGAGATGGACGTGAAAAGGGAGGACTGGAAGAACGCCGCCGTGAGCCACAACAACCTGAGCGAGCTGCAGCTCGGCCTGGGCCGGTTGGCGGAAGCGGTGGCGCAGGCCCGCCGCGCGGTGGAGTACGCCGATCGCAGCGGCGATGCCGTCTGGCGCATGGCCACGCGCACCACTCTGGCGGACGCCCTGCACCAGCAGGGCGAGCGCGGGGAGGCAGGGGCCGCCTTCGCTGAGGCCGAGCGCAGGCAGGCGGAGCGTCAGCCCCGGTACCCGCTGCTCTACTCGCTCCCGGGCTTCCGCTATTGCGACCTGTTGCTGGCTGGGGCCGAGCGGGGACCATATTCGGTTGGCGGAAGCTACAAACCTGGAATCACGCTTGTGATCCGCAGCTCGATATCGCACTCGACCACCTCACCCTCGCCCGCGCCGCCCTCTACCAAGATCAGATTCGGCGCCGTACGCCCGGCCCCGAGGCCCGCGAGCATGCCGAGCGCGCCCTCGACCGACTGCGCGCCGCCGGCCAACAGCAATACATCCCTCTCGGCTTCCTCACCCGCACCTGGTTGCGCAACGCCCTCGGCGACCCTGGCGCCGCCCGCGCCGACCTCGACGAGGCCGAGCGCATCGCCAACCGCGGCGCCATGGCTCTCCACCTTGCCGACATCGCCCTCACCCGCGCCCGCCTGTTCCAGGACCGTACCGCCCTCGCCCGGGCCCGCGTGCTGATCGAGCAGCACGGCTACAGCCGCCGCCTGCCGGAGCTGGAGGATGCCGAGGCGTGGCTGGCGGGATCGGCGGCGGGATGAATCCCGGAGAGGGGATTGAAAGTCTTAACCGACTGGCCGGAGCGGGTGGGCTTGCGCCGGGTCAGGGTGTCGAGTTATTTGAGCGCCGCACTCGGCTCAACGACCACCGCCAAAGCCTCCAGATAACGACCGTTCGCGGCGACGCCGACATCGCGATACCGAAACAGGTTGGCCAGGCCTTTGCGCATCGGAAACCACGGCTGCTCCGGATATGACCGGCAAATAGCCACGAAACAGCACAGGCGACCTGAAACCGAATATGACAAACTGTACTTTGATAAAAACGTACAATACTGATGTAACATTTAAAAACTAAAACTTTTTTTCAAAAATGCTGCCCGTCTTCATGAAATACCCGGGTTAGTTATGGCTGGCGGCTACGCTAGAAATTAGCAACGATAGTTTCATCCTGACCTGAAACAGCGCACTGTATCGCACTTTTGAAGGGGGGTCTGAACAGTTAAAAAAGCCATCGGCTTGCGTGATAGCTACCGACCTTGCTGTTTCTTGACAGGTAGTTGCGCTGTACTATGATTACCCCGAACCCGATATAAATTCGCTAACCGGCAACTCATGCAAATACGGCCACAGCATCCGGCAGCTGACAAGTCAAAGGGACTTGATGCTTCGTGATATATGCAGCAGTAAACCAGATCGCGTTCGAACTCAATCAGTATTTGAAGCGTACCTTCGAGCGAAGCGAAGATATGGTTGTGGTCTCCAACATCCTTGAGCAGGATGGTACTCTGGCCACGCACATCGATAATAAGATTGTCGCCTTTCTGGTCAACATAGAGAAAGAGACGGTAGCCGGCGCACAGCCCCAGGCCAGGAGTATCGGCGGCACTCGGAGTGTCGTCAGCAACACGCCGCTGCGCCTCAACCTGTCGTTAATGTTCGCGGCAAACTTCAGTGGCGGCAACTATCCGGAGGCGCTGAAAGGCATCTCCGCCACGCTGCGTTTCTTTCAGATGACGCCGGTGCTGGATCACCAGAACACACCAGAGCTGGATCGAAGAATCGACCGGCTGGCACTGGAGATAGAAAACCTGGACATTCAACAGCTCAGTAATTTATGGGGGATTCTCAGCACCAGGTATCTGCCATCGGTCCTGTACAAGGTCAGGATGATAACGATCGACGCGGATGCCGTGAAGTCGGAACTGCATCTCATCAACGAGCCGCGGCCATCGATCAATGGATAGGGTCGCGTGCGCCATCAATAATAAGCCGCTGGAGTAGCAGTGGGTCCCTACCGGTCGTTGTTCAGCGTTGCTGTGGAACATGGATTTTTCAGCGATGAACTTTGGCGCGGACTCCGCTTTGTGCCGGCTGCTGCCGCGCAGTCACTGATTAATAGCGCGGGCATGGTTATGCGTAAGACAGTGAACGGATTCGCACTCTACTATGACCAAAGCCGCCTTGAGGCAATGGCGCTACTTCTTGCTGATTCAGCAGGCGAGTTCAGCTTTGGCTTCAAGGTCTTTGTGGATGACGATGCGTTTCCCATCTACTCTGAACCCTATTCGGATAGCAGCGATTCAGTGCCGTACTTTGACAGCGAACAGGGTGTGGCCGATGTTGAGCGAATTCGCCTGCATGCGGAGAGGCAGGTTTCGGACCGGGATATGCAGCCGCTCGGCTCCGGGGCTTTGGCCGCGCTGCTCGGCAGCAGCGATTGGCTGGTGCGCCCGGCGTTTGCATTCAGGATACTGTTCCGGCCGGCGGCTGACAGTACGCTGGAAGCGGCACTCGAGGATGAGTCTCCCAATTATTTCATCAGGTTTGGAGCCAGGCAGACCTATTGGACATACTACCTGCTTGGCGCTTTCGCCGGCATGCGTGTCGGTATCGTCGATCTTGACGAAGGCGTTGGCTTCGAGCCGCTCGATCGCGTATCTTTGGCAGACAAGCGTACCGCGCTCGCCTTTCGTTCAAAGGTCGAAATTCCTCTGAGACAGCATTCGGCATGCCGTTTCCAACTCAGAGAGATCGGCGCGGACAGGAGCAGAGTTTTAGTCCGGCGCTTGCCGGTTGCGGCGGTAAAACAACTATCCCGGCAATCGATCAACGGTAAGGTTGCCTCGGTATCGGAAATTTACGTCAACGGTTGAGGGAGTGAGGAGAGGATTATGGGTCAGATGAAGACACCTGGCGTTTATATCGTCGAGAAGAGTGCTTTTCCGAACTCTGTAGTCGAGGTCGCGACCGCGGTCCCGGCGTTTATCGGGTATACGGAGAGAGCGAGCAATAAAGGCAAGTCGCTGCGCAACGTACCCTGGCGCATCAGCTCGATGTCGGAGTATTACGACTACTTCGGTTTCGGTCCGACGCCGCTGTTCGATATCGCCGAGAAACCCGCAGGTTCGTTCGAAGATCCGGCGTTCACGCTGCAGGGTAAGGAGTATCTGCTGAACCGGTCGGGCGGAAACTACCTGCTCTACTTCAGCATGCTGTCGTTCTTTCAGAACGGCGGCGGCAACTGCTATGTCGTCTCCGTGGGCGGCTACAACGACGAGGTGGATGCGGACAAACTGGCAAAGGGCATCCCGCTGCTGCTCAAGGAGCAGGAGCCGACCATGGTGGTGATACCGGAGACCGTCCTGCTGACGGAGGCCAATTCGATCACGGTGCAGCAGGCTGCGCTGGCGCACTGCGGCGGCAAGATGAAGAACCGCTTTGCCATCCTGGATATCTGGGACGGTTACCGGGACCGGCAGGATCCGGCCGGCGACTGCATCGAAAAGTTTCGTTCGGCGCTCGGCATCAACTACCTGGACTATGCGGCGGCCTACTATCCCTGGATAAGAACAACCATCGTCAAGGCCAAAGATGTCGGCTATGAAAATGTCGCCAACCAGGATCTTCTGCAGGCGCTGATCAAGCGCGAGCTGGGCCTGCCGGATGCGCCGCCCGAGATCGATGAAGCCGATACTCCGGCGGAGAAGTCGCGCAAGTTAAAGATTGCCGCGCAGCTGGAGGCGGTGGACGACATCGCTGCGGACTGGTCGGGGCTGGCCGACGACGAGGTGGCGTCGCGCAAGGGTTTGCTGGAAAAGACCCTGCGCGCCTTGAGTCCGCTGTACGGCGAGCTCCTCAGCGAGATGCTGCATCAGCTCAACCTGCTGCCCCCGGCGGCAGCGATGGCCGGCGTGTACACCATGGTAGACAACTCCCGCGGTGTGTGGAAAGCGCCGGCCAATGTGAGCCTCAATGCCGTGGTGGCGCCTTCGGTCAGCATCACGCATGACGAACAGGAGGATCTGAATGTCACCACGCAGGGCAAGTCGATCAACGCGATCCGCACTTTCATCGGCGAAGGGGTGCTGGTCTGGGGCGCGCGGACGCTGGACGGCAACAGTCTCGACTGGCGTTATATCAACGTCCGGCGAACGATGATCATGCTGGAGGAGTCGATCAAGCTGGCGACCAAAGCCTACGTGTTCGAGCCCAACGTCTCCAGCACCTGGGTCACCATCCGCAGCATGATCCGCAATTTCCTGACCGGAATCTGGAAACGGGGCGGTCTCGCCGGCGCCACGCCGGACGATGCGTTCAGCGTCCATGTCGGGCTTGGCGAGACGATGACACCGGAAGATATACTCGAGGGTATTCTGCGGGTGACGGTGCTGGTCGCCGTTTCGCGCCCGGCGGAGTTTATCGAGATCACCTTCCAGCAGCAGATGCAGAAGTCCTGATCCTTGATCGGGAAGCGAACTTAACCGTCATATCTGAACAGAGTCAAGAGGAGAAGCGCCATGGCAGAAGATGGATCCGCACAATCAACCAGCGTGTGGCCGCTGCCGAAGTTTCATTTTCAAGTGAAGTGGGACGCCGAGGTCATGAGTTTTCAAGAGGTGTCCGGTCTGGATATGGAGGCACAGCTGATCGAATATCGTCACGGCGACAGCAAGGAGTTTTCCACCATGAAGATGCCGGGCATCAAAAAGTTCGGCAATGTGACCATGAAGAAGGGTGTCTTCAAGTCGGATAACAAGTTCTGGGACTGGTTCAATGAGATCAAGATGAACACCATCAAACGCAAGCCGGTGACCATCAGCCTGCTCGACGAAGAGGGCGCTGCAACCATGGTGTGGACCCTGGCCAACGCCTGGCCGACGAAGATCACCGGAACCGATCTCAAGTCGGATGGAAACGAGGTGGCGATCGAATCGATAGAGATCGCGCACGAAGGTCTCACCATCGCGAACGGCTAGTATGGGCAGCAGCACGCCTGAAAATTTACTCCCCGGAAACTCCCTCTCCTTGCTTAGGAGCGAGGGGGCACTTTGCCCGAAGAACAATGACTGGAGGTAAGGTTTCTGAGGATCATGGATAGGCACGGAGAAATTGATGGCAGATAGCGGTGCCGGATCGGAGCTGGGCCCCGGCGGCTACCCGCTGCCGGCGTTCTTTTTTGAGGTAATTATCGGTTCCGGCGGTGATACCTCCTTTCAGGAAGTGACCGGCATAAAAACCGAGCTGGAGCTGGAGTCGGTGGCCGAAGGCGGAGAGAACCGCTTTTTGCACCGGCTGCCGAAAGCGGTCAAGCACCCCAACCTGGTGCTTAAACGCGGCATAGCGAAGCGCGACTCCGCACTGGTAAAGTGGTGCAAGGAGGTGCTGGAGCAGGAGTTTACCAAACCGATCGAGACCAGGGAGCTGCAGGTCAGGCTGCTGAATGAGCAGAAAGAGGCGGTTCGCGCCTGGTCGTTCGTGAACGCCTATCCGGTCAGTTGGGAGGTGGAGAGCTTCAACTCCACCAAGAACGAAGTCGCGATCGAAAAGATCGAACTCGCTTATAGCCACTCGGAAAGGAGTGATTGAGACTGATGTCGATCGAAGTCAGGCAGCTGGTCGTCAAAGCGGATCTGCACAGTGCGTCTGAGCAGATCGGGCAGGATACGCAACCGGCGGTTGATATGGAGGCGTTCCGGGAGGAGATTCTGGCCGAGTGCCGGCGCATGCTGGAGCAGATGCTGGAGCAGCGGCGCGAGCGCTGAAACTGGGGACAACGTCCGGCAGGCTGCAGCGCTCCGGCAAGTGTGGTGCCGGCAAGAGCCCGAGGAGGATTGAGACGTGGAGAAGCAGAGTCTGACGATCACCCGCTGCAGGGTAACAGCCGATGGCCAGACCAAGCCATCCGGCAGCCACAGCGATATTTTCGAGGCGACGCTGAACCCGGCCTCCTACCAACACAGTCTATCAATAAGCTATTCGAAAGAGGCGGATGCCAACGCCCAGGCCGTCAACCGGAAGCCACTCGGTCAGACCGCAGTGGAGTCCCGCTTTGCCGCGATCAATGCCGAGAAGGTTGCCTTCGATCTGGTGCTGGACGGCACCGGCGTCGTCAGGAAGGATGGCAAGCGCGTGCCGGATGTGAAAGCGGAGATCGAACAGCTCAAGAACATCGTCTATCGCTACGTCGGCGACAAACATGAACCGAGCGTGGTCAAGCTGGCATGGGGCGAGCTCAACACCTTCTATGGGCGGATGGAGTCGATGGCGGTGGAGTACACGTTGTTCCGGCCCAACGGCCTGCCGTTGAGAGCCAAGGTGAAGCTGCGGTTCGTCAGCTTCATGACCCAGGTGGAGGCATCGTTGCGGGCCAATCGCTCCTCGCCCGATCTCTCCCACCTGGTCGAGGTGCGTGACGGCGATACGCTCCCCTGGCTGTGCCAGCTTATCTACAACGACAGCAGCCGCTATATCGAGGTGGCGCGGGCAAACAAACTGACGAACTTTCGTGCGCTTGTGCCCGGCACCCGGCTGCGCTTTCCTCCGTTAAAATAGCCTATGCCCGATTCACCCAACAAAGACTCGGTCGGCGTCGTCACGCTGAAGATTTTGAGCGACGGCAGAGAGATCGATGACAGCGTCGAGGTGTTATCGGTGCTGGTCAGCAAGAAGATCAACCGGATCGCCGCAGCGACGCTGGTGCTGATCGATGGCGATATGCCGGAGCAGGACTTTCCGCTCAGCAATGCGCAAACCTTCAAGCCGGGCGCGGAGATAGAGCTAAAGGCCGGCTACGGGAGCGGGGAGCATCGGCTGTTCAAAGGCATCGTTGTCCGCCACGGCATCAGGATCGATGGCGGCAGCCCGTCGCGGCTGGTGGTGGAGTGCCGTGACAAAGCCGTTGCCATGACCCTGGGGCGGAAAAACGCCAACTTCGTCGAGGCAAAGGATGATGCAGTAATCCGCACCATCATCGGCAATTACAGCAGCGTGACATCGAGCGTGGCGTCGACCGCGGCGAAGCATCCCGAACTAGTCCAGTACTACTGCACGGACTGGGACTTTATCCTCTCCCGGGCGGAGGCCAACGGCCTGCTGGTGCTGGTCGATGACGGCAAGGTTAGCGTCGAGGCGCCCGAACTGGGTTCCGCCGATCTGCGGGTCACTTACGGCGAGGATCTGATCGAGTTTGATGCCGATATCGATGCCCGCACCCAGTTGCAGGAGGTTAAAGCCGTTAGTTGGGACTCAAAACAGCAGCAGCTGGACGCGCAAAGCGCAGCGGCCAAGCCGGTGACAAAACAGGGCAATCTCAAGTCGGGCGACCTGGACCAGGTGCTCGGACTCAAGTCATACCGGCTGCAGACCAATGTGCCATTGGAGTCCGGTTTTCTGAAGCGCTGGGCGGAGAGCCGGCAGCTCAAAGCCGATCTCGCGCGGGTGCGCGGCAGGATGCGCTTCCAGGGGAGCGCCAAAGCGAAAATCGGCGGCGTCATCGAGCTGAAGGGTGTCGGCGACCGGTTCAACGGCGACGTTTACGTGACCGCGGTGCAGCAGGATATCTCCGCGGGCAACTGGATCACGCAGGTTGAGTTCGGCCTGCCCGAGGATTGGTTTGCCGAGCAGCATCAGCTGATAGCGCCGGCGGCGTCGGCGCTGGTGCCCGGGGTTCAGGGGCTGCAGATCGGTGTGGTCAAGAAGCTGCACGAGGATCCGGAAAACAACTACCGGGTGCAAGTGTCGGTGCCGCTGCTGCAGGCGGAAACGGAAGGGGTCTGGGCGCGGCTGGCGAAATTTTACGCCTCTGACGGCATCGGTGCTTTTTTCATCCCCGAGATCGGCGACGAAGTGGTGCTGGGCTATCTGAACAGCGATCCGGCCCACCCGGTGATACTGGGAAGCCTGTACAGCGGCAAACGCAAACCGCCGTACCAGCCGGAGGAGCAGAACAACACCAAGGCGATCCTGACCCGGAGCAAGTTAAGGGTCGAGTTTGACGAGGAGAAAAAGGTCATCACCATCATTACGCCGGCGCAGAACAGGGTCGTCCTGAACGATGACGAAAAGTCGATCCTGGTGCAGGATCAGAACGACAACAAGGTCGAGCTGAAACCGGCGGGTATTCTGCTCTCCAGCCCGAAAGATATAGAGATCAAGGCCGACGGTAACATTTCGCTGACGGCGGTCGGCGATGTCAGTGTCGAGGGCATGAACGTCAGCAGCAAGGCAAATGTCGCCTTCTCGGCCGAGGGCAGCGCAAGCGCGGAGCTCTCTTCGTCCGGACAGACCACGGTGAAGGGATCCATGGTGATGATCAATTGAAACGCCGGTACGGCATCAGCAACCGGCGCAATTAAGGGGGAGGCTATGCCGCCTGCGGCGAGAATAACCGATATGCACACCTGCCCGATGGCGACTCCCGGGTTGCCGCCGATACCGCATGTCGGCGGCCCGATCGTCGGGCCCTGCGTGGCGACCGTGCTGATCTGTAAACTGCCGGCGGCGGTGGTCGGTGATAACTGTGTCTGCGTCGGCCCGCCGGACTCGATCGTCAAGGGCTCGGCGACGGTGATGATCGCCGGCAAACCCGCTGCCAGGATCGGCGATACCACAGCGCACGGCGGGTCGATTGTCATGGGTTGTCCGACAGTAATTATCGGGGGTTAGAGGGATTTTGGATAAGTCGTTCCTCGGCAAGGGATGGGGTTTTCCGCTTGAGTTCGACCCGTTGTCGAAGGCGGTGAGGATCGCCTCTGAGGAGGAGGATATTGCGGAGAGCCTGAAGATTCTGCTGGCCACCCGACCGGGCGAGCGTGTCATGCAGCCGAATTACGGTTGCGGGCTGCATGCGCTGCTGTTTGACAGCGTAAACGAACGGATGATAAGCGATATCCGGGAGACGGTTGAACGCGCCATTCTCTTCTTTGAACCGCGCATACAGCTGGACCGGGTGAGCGTTGATGCCGATCAGGCCTACGACGGTCTGCTGCAGATCCAGGTGCACTATGCCATTCGTGCTACCAATACGCGCAGCAACATCGTCTACCCGTTCTATTTTCAGGAAGGCACCAATGTGCGGCTATAGGGCGTATCTGCGCCGGGCCGAAAGCGGGTTGCAGCGCCGCTTATGAGCGATCGCCCGAACTACACCATGCCGGACGGCACGGAACAGGCAGACCGTTTTCCGCGCGCGCTGGAGCCGGGTTATTTCCAGCCTGAGGAGAGAGGATTCAACGCTTCCCTCGCCCTCGGTTTCGACATTGCCAAGCACTTCGCCTTCTATGACCTGAGCGATCAGCGTCGAGGCGCCTGGGGCGATCTCTTTGCAACCAACGAAGTGGTGGTTATGGCGCATATTCTGAGCGCCGATGTCCGGCAACTGGAGTCTGAATTCGCCAGCCGATGCGACCGAGGGCTGGAGCATAGTGTGCAGTTCGCATTCGAGACCGCGCAGGAGATCGATCTCTGGCTCACCACGCTGCGCGCCTCGCGGCATCCTGTGGCGGGCGAGTTGAGCGCTAGAATTCAGCCGCTGCTGAGCAAATCCGTCACCGGCGAGCTGCAGCGGCTCGCACAGATCATTGACCTTCTCCGCCCCGACATGCCGGCGCTGATGCAACTCAGTTTTGGCGGTTTTCATCGATTATGGGGCATCCGTCCGAACGCCGGCGATGCAGCGACGGCGGTGCGGGATATGGTGCAGCCACTGCGCGATCAGGTACGTACCATCGTCGCATCACTGCTTAATTTCATCGCCCATCTGCAGGGCATCCTGCGCCCCTATCTGGCTGAGGCGCTGCCATCACAGCGGCATGAACCGGCGATCGCGCTGTTCTTCGTTTTTCTCAAGCTGCTTGAAAAGGTCAACGGACAATTTAACCGCTTTACCGCAAGGCATCTCGATTTTTACTACCGCCGCGTACTTGGGGCGCTCCCCCACCGGCAGCGGTCCGATCATCGCTACTTCTCGGTGCGCCCGGCTGAAGGCCACAGCGGCATTCTGTTCCCCGCCGGGACCGAGCTGGTTGCCCGTGCCGGTGACGGGGGGGGCGAGCTCGTTTTTATCAGCGAGCGGGATACGCTGATCTCCGATGCCCGAGTGGAGAGCCTCTGCACCCTGCGTTTCGAGCGCGACCGATTTATATCGCCGGAAACTGAACTTGGCTACGTCACCCGAATAAAAGCGTTCCGGCGCGACCTGGGTGTTGCAGCGCAATCGGGCGCCAGCCTTGCAGACTGGCCGCTCTTCGGGACGAGTTCCCGCCTTGCCGGCTACCGCAGTGCGGAGGATGCAAACATCGGTTTTGCTGTTGCCTCCCCGTTGCTGCTGTTGGGCGAAGGGCGCCGCAGCGTCGAGATCCAGGTTGAGTTAGGGGATTGCGGCGAGTCCGGCGCGCGTCCGGGCTACGATCTGTTTCGCCGCGAACTTGAGGCGCTGCAGGGTGGATGCGATGGCGCTGAGCAAGCCTTCCGGCAGTTGCTTGGCAGGATATTCCGGCACTTCATTCTGTTTTCGGACGCGGGGGTGGACGCGCAGTTCCGGCAGCAGCTTACCGAGGTTGCCAGGCAGTTGCTTGCACCGCAGGCTCAGCGGGTGCTTGAACAGCTGCTGCAAATGGGGCCCGAGGCGGCGTTTCAGCGGCTGCTCAAGGAGATCTTCGTTATCTCGCTGACGACTCCAAGCGGCTGGTATTTCGTCGACAGATTCGTGACAACGCGACTGGAGCGGGATCCGGGGCGCCTCCGCCGCGGTCTCTGCTTCCGCTTCACGCTTGGTCCGGAGGTCGAGCCGATCGTCTGTTACAGCGGTGAGATACATGGGGGGCGTCTGGGTGCTGCCGCGCCTCTGATCCGCTTCCAGCACAATCCGCAGGCCAGTTTCTGTGCCTATTCATTGTTCGATCCGCTGCCGCTGGAAGCTGTCACGCTCGATGTCCGGGTGCAGGGGCTGCGCGACCTGAAGCTGTATAACAACATCGGCAAGATCGACTCATCCAAGCCGTTTCAACCGTTCGGACCGCAGCCGACGCTGAGCTCCTATCTTGCACTCGGAAGCTATGAGGTGGCGCAGAAACGGCTCACCGGTTTGACGCTCAATCTTGAATGGGCGGAGCTGCCGACCGCGTTTGGCGGATTTACATCGCACTATGCGGGATACCGGCAGGCAATTGCGGAAGCGGATATCCGCATCGACATCGCGGTTTTGCAGGATGGGATCTGGCGGCCGCAGCCGGAACGGCAGCGCCCTTCGGTTCCGCTGTTTCAGCCGACCGGCCCGACCGACAGACTCAACCGCACCCATTCGATCGCGATCGAGGCGCTCGATCTTTTTCGCCCGATCGACGCAGTGCCGGGTGAAGCTAAGTTCGATCTGCAGCTGGGCGCCGGGAACGGTTTCATCCGCTTAGGGCTAAGCGGTCCTGAGGGCGCCTTCGGTCATGCCGAATACCCGCTGCTGCTGGCAACTGCACTCTCCGAGAGAGTGCGTGCGAAGAAGCCGCTCGGGCGGGTGCCGAACCCACCGTACACACCTTTATTGGCTTCGGTGTCGGTGGATTATGCGGCGCGTACCAGGATCTGCGTAGACGACGGGCGCACGCAGCCGCGCCAGCAGCTGTTCCACCTGCACCCCTTCGGTCATGCTGAGCTGCGGCCGATTCGGGCCGGCAATCCCTACGCGCTGCTGCCGAGATACGATACCGATGGCAATCTCTTCATCGGCATCAACGGTGGAGCGAGCGGAGAGGCGCTCACGCTGCTGTTCGATTTGAATGAAGAGACCAATCAACAGAGCGCATTCGAGAGCCCGTCCGTAACCTGGTATTACCTGAACGCGCAAGGGTGGCAGCGGCTGCCAGCGATGAACATCGTACTGGATACCAGCAACGGTTTTATCTGCTCGGGAGTGGTTACCTTGATTTTGCCGGAGGATTTGGATCGGCAGAGCAGCATGATGCCGGCCGGCAGGGCCTGGCTGCGGGTCGGCGCCAACGAGCGTCTGGACGCACTGCCGCGGCTGCGTTCGGTGCACGCCAATGTGATCCGGGCCAGGCGCAGGGTCGACGCTGGTGCACAGTTTCCCGAAGAACTGCCGCCCGACAGCCGGTGGCGAACCGCCGGATCCGTTCCCGGAATCGCAGCGCTGGTGCAGCTGCGCGGATCCCAGCGGGGGGCGCCGCAGGAGAGCCGGAGAGGCTTCCTGACCCGGATCAGCGAACGTCTGAATCACAAAGCGCGGGCGGTCAACGCATGGGATTATGAGCGGCTGGTGCTGGAGCGCTTCCCGGAGGTGTTTAAGGTGAAGTGCTTCGAAGGTCTGGTCCCCGCTGAATTCGATCCGGAGGCCAAGGCGCAGCCCAGGCCGGGGCGGGTTCTGGTCGTGGTGGTGCCGGCGGCAGGAGAAGGCGAAAACTTGGCCTATCGTCGCCCGATGCTGGATGTGCAGCAGTTGCAAAGGATCCGCGACTATATCCGTCAGCTCGCCTCGCCATTTGTCTCGATCGAGGTACGCAATGCACTTTACGAGCGGGTGCAGGTGCGCTGCAAGGCCAAGTTCCTGGACGATACCAATGCGGGATTCTACGTTCGAAAACTGAATCACGATGTATCGGATTTCCTCTGTCCGTGGATCCCGTTTGGCTACCAGGCGAGGTTTGGCTGGATGATCAGCCGCGAGGCGGTCGAGGGCTTCATCCGCAGCCGCGATTATGTCGAACAGGTGACCGATTTCTCAATGCTGCACATCGCCGAGGACGGCGCAGATCGCTACACGTTGGCCGATACCGTAAGCCGCGGTTCATCCACCGCGCAGAGTCACCGGATTCGCTGGCGCTATCCCTGGAGTCTGGCGGTACCGATGGAGCGCCATTTCATCGAGGCGATGCGGGGAGTGGAGCCCATTGAGCCGGAGCCTGCCGGGATCGGCGAACTGGACATTGGCGGTACATTCATCATTGGCGGAACCCATTAGGGCCTGGTAACACTATGCAGATATTCGACGACAGGGGCTCTGCTCATGGCGCGCAAAGGTAGAGACACACTCAAGCTCTTTTTTCAGCGTGGAGCGCTGCCGTCTGCGGACCATTTTGGCGACTTTATTGACTCGACGGTCAATCAGGTCGACGACGGATTCAAGAAAACAGCCGAGTTCGGGCTGGAGATCTCATCGCTTGGCACGTTCGACAGCCTGATCAGCTTTTTCCGCGAAAACCGCTCGCCGCAAGCGCTCTGGTCGATCGGCTACGACGAAGAACGGGACAAGCTGCTGTTCCGGAAACTGGATGACGCGGGGCAGCCGCTGACGGTGCTCTCGCTCACCCCGGACGGCAAGGTGGGCGTCAACCGGAAGGATCCTGTTCACGAACTTGATGTTGACGGCTTTGTCAGCGCCAAAGGGCGCATCGGCACCGCTTCCGCCGAGTTGGCAGTGCCGGCAGACGGACGTTGGCACGACGTTACCGAGACACTGACCGGGTGCCATGCGCTCGAAGTCATCGCCGGCGTCGGCAAACCAAAAACGGGCCGCTACGCGATGCTGCATGGTGTCGCGATGAACGCCTACAACCCCGCCGGCATACTGTTCAACCTGTTCAGACGCAAGAACCGGATCCGCGCCCAGCACGCCTACTACAGTTCGCGCCGAGACCGGCTGCAGCTGCGCTGGAGGGGCCACAACCGGGAGTTCCGGCTGCAGCTGCGCTCCGGCTGCGACTTCGGCGAGGGTTGTTTCGTCCGCTACCATATCACCCGGCTGTGGTTCGACGCAGCGATGGCGGGCTCCTTGGCCGAAGCGGGCGGCGGCATCAGATCGCGGAGCAAAGATGATTGATTCACGGGCAGCCTGCGGCATCCCGGAGGCCGGTACGCTGCCGGCCCGGCTGTTGGCTGGATCGCCAACCGGGTTGCGGCCGGCTCGGGGAACGGGTTATGGCTGAAGCCAGCCGACAGGTATTGGATCAGCCAGACGATAGCGACGAGCTCAGTTTTGCTGCGTTGCGGCGCCTGGGTATAGCCTGCGCGCAGGAGTTTGCCGGGGAGAACTGGAGCGACTTCAACGTCCACGATCCCGGCGTGACAATCCTGGAACAGATCTGCTACGCGCTCACCGATCTGGTTTATCGATCCGAGTTTGACGTTGCCGACCACCTGACTTCGCCTGACGGAGAGATCGACTTTGCGCGCCTTGCGCTGGAGCTGCCCGAGCGTATCTTTCCCTGCCGGCCGGCGACGCCGGCCGACTACCGCCGCGTCCTACTGGATGCGGTCGCCGCCCTGGACGATGTGGCGATCAGGCCGATGGCGACAGACCGGGGCGGGAAGCGCCTGCCCACAGGCCTGTATCAGATTCTGCTCAGACCGCGCCCGACCACCGGGGAGCTAGAGCGGGAGGAGATCCTCGCCGCGGCTGCGCGTCTCTTCAGCCGTACCCGCAACCTGTGTGAAGATGTGTATGAGATCGCCTGCTTCGACGAGCTCGAGTTCGACATCTGTGCCGACGTCGAGGTTGCGCGGGGCAGGGATCCCGGGGAGATTCTCGCAGAGATCTATCATCGCTGTGCAGAACATGTTACTTCCCGTGTTCGTTTTTCTCCCTTCGAGGAGGCCCGGCGCGAGGATCGCCCGCTGGAGGAGCTGTTCACCGGACCGCTGAGTCAACGTGGATTTTACGCCGGGAAGGATACCGCTTCGGTAGCGGCGAGCTATTCGGTTGCCGACCTCTTCTCGCTGCTCAGCGGTATCGATGGTGTGGCCTATCTGCGCGACCTCTATTTCCGGATAGACGGGAAGATCAGGCGCGACAGCATCAGCGCCGGCGCACCTGACCGGGTGCTGCGGCTGCGTCTTCCGGGCGCCCCGGAGCAGGTGCAGATCCGGTTGACCAGCCTCGGCCGGATGCTGCATCCACCCTTCGAGCCATTCAAGCATCGGCTTGATGCGCTGGTGCTTAAAAGCAGCGGCGCCGATTATGCGGTGCAGGATCTGCGTAAACTCTATACCGCACCGCGCGGTGAGCACCTGGATCTGCAGCAGTACACCTCAATTCAGGCGCATCTTCCCTCGGTCTATCGGGTCGGTGCCGTCGGATTGACGGAATCGGTTGCTCCGGAGGTGCGCGCGCGCAGCCGGCAGCTCAAGGGATACCTGCTGCTGTTCGATCAGATGATTGCTGACACCGCAGCAGATCTGGCGCATCTCAGCAGCCTCTATTCGCTGGACGACGGTGATAAAAGCACCTACGCATCGCAGCTTCTGGATCGGAGTCAGGTATCCGGTCTAGACGGGATCTATCCTGCGCAGGCTGCTGAGGTCGTCGCCTCGGCGGTGGCGCGCTACGATAACTTTTACGAGCGCAAGGGGCGCCTGCTCGACTACCTGCTGGCGCTGTACGGCGAGAGCTTCCATCAGAGCTCGCTGCGGGCGTTCAACAGCTATGCGCTGCCGGGTGAAAGGGAGCCTGCGCTGGTTGAGTACAAGGCCCGGTTTCTGCGCGCCATCGCGCAATTGACCAGAGATCGCGGTGCGGCGTGCGACTATCTGGACCCAGATCAGGCCACCGCTTCCGGTCTGCAGCAGCGGGTGAGCTGCCTGTTGGGTTTTACCGATGACCGGAGCCGCTCGCTGACGGAGCGTTTCTCGGAGCACGGTCTGCGGCCGCTGCCGGATGATCTGATCGTCGGGTCACACGCCGACGAAGCGGAGCCGGGCAGGTGCGGCAGCGCTGATTTCGTGCCGCCGGATAAGGCTTGGGAGGATGAGGTGCCGGTGCTGGCAGAGGAAGACTCCGCTGAGCCGGGTGTAGGCGTTCAGGCGCTGCCGCAATTGATGGGGCAGGTGGGCCGGCTGCTGCCAAAGCGAGCGGGTAAAGTTGCGGAGACGGTTTTGCACAGAGGCATCTCGCTGGCTAACTACCGCTTGGGGCATGTCAAAGGGAGCAGCGACTGGCAGGCATTTCTGCTGCCGGACGGTGATGCTCCCTGGTGGCGGCTCGGCGCCTTTGCGGATCGCCGCGCCGCAATCGAGGCGGTTAACAGGCTGCGCCGGCTGATTGTGCTGCTGAACACCGGGAGTGAAGGGATGCATGTCGTCGAGCATCTCTTGTTGCGGCCCAGAAGTCAGGGCGTAAAGAGCGGCGCCGCAGATATTGTGGAGCACGATTTTTTTTCGCTTCGCCTCACTGTTCTGTTCCCGGCATGGACCGCCCGTTTCCAGGATCCGCGATTCCGGCAGCTGGCCAGAGAGACGGTGCGCCTCAACTGTCCCGCGCATTTAGTACCCGAGGTGAACTGGCTGCAGTTTGAAGACATGCAGGTGTTCGAGCAGCTTCAGGCGGAGTGGGTGCAAACTTACCGTGATGCCGCTGCGCATCCTGCCGAGCTTGATGCGGCGGCTGAGCGATTGGTCTCGTTCCTTACTGCCCGCCGGGGTGAAGCCTGCTGGGCGCTCACGCCTGCGTTCGATGATGGGCAGGCACCCGGAGCGTGATGCGATGCCTGCACCGGTAGTCAGCAGATGAGCGACTCGATCGACAGCCGGAACCAGTGGGATGCGCCGCGGGGCGGTACACGGCATCTGATCGACAGCGCGCTGTTCGGACTCACCTTCGACAACGCAGCCCGGCACTGTCCGGATGAACTCGAATTGGCCCGCATCGTCGAGACGGAGCTGCTGCAGGTCGTCGATACGGTGTTCGATGAGCGCAGCCGAAGCAGCGGTGCGGTGCGCATTGACAGGCTGGAGGTCGATCTGGGCTCCTTTACTTTCGATGGCTCTTGGAGCCAGCTGCGGGAGCGCCTGCGCGAAGCACTGCAGGCGGCGTTGGCACGCACCCGGCCGGTCTCGGCTGCAGCGCCCGGTGATGAACCGGGTGTTGCCGGTACTGCAACCGGATTCGAGCTGTTGGCGTACTTTCTGCGTTTCGGTCTACTCCCGTCCCAGGCGCAAGTGGCGAACCGGTCCGTTATCGACCGGCTGCTACTCGCTGCGGCTCGGGCCGAGCCGCAGCGAGTAGCCGCGCTGATTCGGGCGGATGGGGTCGGCGGCGCCACGGCCGCGCGGCTTGCAAAGCAGTTCCCGGAGGTGCTGGTTCGGCAGATTGCAGCAGCCCTCGGCCTTGAAGAACTCCCGGCTATAAAGCGGCCGGCCGCGCTGGTTGGCGCTCCGGCGGCACACTCGCACCAGGCCACGGCCCGGACCGGCGGTGCGGCTGGGGATGCCGGTGCAGTTCTGGCGCACTCCGCGGAAGCCGCTGACCTTCGGGTCGGAGCAGTACCCTCATCTGCCAATGGTCTGGATCAGATGCGGCGTGCACTCGAACACGGGCAGCCGCAGCGGCTGGAAGAGCTGTTGCGCCAATTGCAGTCAGGGGCGGTGGCGCTGGCAGATCTGGTCGACAGTTTGAGCACAGCAGGTCATCGCCGGCTGCTGGCAGGCATAGTGGCGGCGGCGACTCTGGATGCCGGCGCTGGCGCTGAGCTGCGCCGGGCTATCGATAGGTATGCACAGCAGGCCGGCAGTGAACGGGACTTTTATCGACAGATCATTGCGCGGCTGGTACGAGGTGAACTGATTGATGTGGAGGCCATTGCCGCGCGCAGCAGTGAGCCAGACCGGCAGTCTGACGCCGGACGGCGGAGCGGTGTACAGGTCGATGCCGCCCGGTCGGCGATTGAACCGACCCCCGGCAGCGCACGCCTGTTTCGTGCTTACGATCTTTATGCCGTGCTGGTTGCGCCAGATCAGGAGCGGGTGAGCGGGCAGGATCCGGCGGATGCTGCGATCGATGAGCTTGCACGGGATCATCCGCAGCAGTTTCGGCGCCTGCTGTCGGAGCTGCGCAGCGGTGTTGTGCGGCTGCCGCCGATTGCCGCGCGCCTTTCGGAAACCGGGATTGGCCGGCTGATCGAGGCTTTCGTAAAGTCGGCTGCAGGGTCCGCAGACGCCGACCGCAGCCAGTTCCTGCAGTCAGTCGACAACTACGCCCGCTTGGCGGGCAGTGCGCGCGCCTTCCGGCTGCGGGTGCTGCAGCGGTTGGTCGACGGCGAACTTGTCGATCTCGATGCGCTGGCAGAGAAATCCCTGTCTGCGCCGGCACGGCCGGACGAGCCGGACCGGTACCCTGAACGCCGCGCGCAGCCTGAGTCGCCGGAAGCTGTGGAGTCAATCCAGGCTACAGGCACAGCGTTAACCCACCCGGAGAGCAGGGCGGCGCTGCAGGCGCTGGGCAGCTATCTTGACGGGGGCGCCGCTCTGACCGGCGCCGACCTGGCGCAGTTGCGGCGATCGGTTGAGCAGCTGCTTGGTGCAGACCCGCAGCGGCTCGCCGAATGCCTGCGGCCGGCATTGACGGAAGCAGGCGCGATATCCCGGCTGTTGGAGCTACTGCCGGAGCGTTTGCTGACGCGGCTCCTCTATCTGCTGGCGCCTGCCGACCACGAACGGATGCAGCGCTGTGCCGACGCGGTGGTCAACCTCTGCAGCGCCTCGCAAACTGCTGTCGCCCCTGCGCAACTCACCGGGCTGAAGTGGCGGTTTTTATTCCGTCATCTCCCTGCAGCGGAGTCGCAGTGGAACGCCGACCGGTTGGTACGGCGTTGCGCGGAGTTTCTGGCAGCGCATTCGTCTGCCGCTGCTGCGGACCCGGATGCCGCACCGCGTTCCGCTGCGGATGCAAAACAGTTTGTCCGGTCATTGCTGCAGTCGTTCAAGCGCGAGGGGGGGTCAGTGGGGCTGACAGAGCCGGAGCCGCCGGGCGACGAGCGGCAGACGACAGCGGCGGCGGAGCTGAAGGCGCTGCTCGAACACGGCATCCATATCGCCAACGCCGGTCAGGTGTTGGCGGCGCCTTACCTGCCCCGGCTGTTTGCGCTGC
Organism: Chromatiaceae bacterium; assembly: GCA_024235255.1. Classification (GTDB taxonomy): domain Bacteria; phylum Pseudomonadota; class Gammaproteobacteria; order Chromatiales; family Chromatiaceae; genus HKST-UBA178. Next base: position 626,482 of record JACKMT010000002.1, on the reverse strand, counting down.
TGGGACTGATTGAGGATGGCGTGTTTAAAACGCCCGAACTGCGCGCACGCGCGGTGCATCTGTTGCAGTTCCTGGTGGATGAATCGGGCGACACGCCGGAATATGGCCTGGCGCTGAATAAGATTTTGTGTGGTTTGGATAGGATGGGGACGGTAGACAGAGCAATCCTGGTCAGCGACGCCGAGAAAGAGGCGATCAACGGCCTGCTGCGCGGCATGATTCAGAACTGGCAGGTGCTTAAGCGCACCTCAGTGGCCGGCTTCAGAGAGTCGTTTCTGCAGCGGCAGGGCAGGCTCAGACTCAACCATGACGGCTGGCATCTGGCGGTGGAGCCGAAGCCGTTCGACATGCTGCTTGACCGTATTCCCTGGAGTTTTTCCATCATCAAGCTTCCCTGGATGCGGGAGGTGCTCTATGTCGACTGGCGGTGAAGCATCGGCGCTCGCCGCAGCGCCGCAATCAGGGCACAGAAGGGAGAGGAATCGGCGATGACGGAGCGGATGTTGGTATCGATGCGCGCGAATGCAGTGAGTCTCGAACAGGAGCTCGACTGGTTCAGTCGGGTGCTGGAAAGCGGCTTTCGCCTCTACTTCGGGCAGGCGTGCGACCACAGCAGTATCCGCGATATCGCCCCGCCTGCGCTGGCAGGCCAGGAGTCCGAGTATGCACGGCTGGTTGCGATGTTGAATATGAGCTTCGACGAGCGGCTGGTGCTGATGTTGGCGCTGGTTCCGCATATCCGCCCCCAGCTGCTCGATACGCTATTGATCAGCAATAAGGGTCTTGGCCGCTCATTTACCGAGTTCGGCGGCTGGTCCGGACAGCACCACGGCGGATTTCAACCGACCGGCGAAACGGCTGCATTTCTGCTCGCGGGCAGCGATCTGGCGCAACGCTTCGAGATGCTGCGGCTGTTCGACCCGGAACACTTTTTCGCCACCCGCGGCATTCTGCGTGTCGACCATCCCGCCGCGGGCGAGCCCCTCCTCAGCGGTGCGCTGCTGCTCTCCGCCGAATACCTGACGCTGCTCACCTCAGGCGCCTCGCACAAGCCCGATTTCAGTATCCGTTTCCCGGCAAAACGTGTCACCACCCTGCTGCAGTGGGAGGATCTGGTGCTGGCACCCGAGGTGGTCGAGGAGGTCGACAATATCAGGACCTGGCTGCAGCATGAATCGACGATTATGCAGGAGTGGGGTCTGGGGAGGAGTCTGAAGCCGGGCTACCGCAGCCTGTTTTATGGACCGCCGGGAACCGGCAAGACCCTGACCGCCAGCCTGATCGGCGCCTCGGCGGGTCTGGATGTCTACCGCATCGACCTGTCGATGGTGGTGTCCAAATATATCGGCGAGACGGAGAAGAACCTGGCGCAGGTGTTCGAGCAGGCGCAAAACAAGCGCTGGATCCTCTTCTTTGACGAGGCCGATGCGCTGTTCGGCAAGCGCACCCAGACCACCAGTGCCAACGACCGTTATGCCAACCAGGAGATTTCGTATCTGCTGCAGCGGGTGGAGGATTTTCCCGGTGTCGTCATCCTTGCGACCAACCTGAAGGCGAACATAGACGACGCCTTCGCCCGCCGCTTCCAGTCGTTGGTCTACTTCGCGATGCCGGATAGTGCAGAGCGACTGCGTCTCTGGCGAGTTGCGCTCGGCGATGCGGCGCGGCTGACCGATGACGTCGATCTCGAATTCCTGGCCGAAGCGTTCGAGCTCTCCGGCGGCGCGATCACCAATGTCGTCCGCTACGCGGCGATCAGTGCGCTGCGGGAGGGCAGGCAGGCGATTTGTCAGCAGGATTTTCTGACCGGCGTTACCAAAGAGCTGAGAAAAGAGGGGAAGACAGTCTAGTGTACCTTGGCAAGCATAAATGGAAGTTTATGGCGAGGATGACGCGGCGTGGCAGGGCGCACGCGGCCGTGCTGACGGGCGTGCTGCTGTTAATGCTCTCTCTCACCGGGAGCGCCAATTCGGCAGCCGAAGCGGACAGTGCCGTCTGCGACCATCTGTGGCAGACACAAGCACAGCACCGGATCCCAAGCCGTTACCTTGTGCACGCTGATCTTGGACACAAGGTGCAGCAGGGGCTGGGGACGATTTTTGCCGGCGACCCGGAGTATCAGACCCTGTTGGGGCGCGGCGACGAGTCGCAGCGAAGCAGTCTGGACGACGATCGCATCGGACCGGTGACCCGCAGCTGGCTGAGGCGCCTCTGCGTCGATTACCCGGCTTACGGATCCGCCGCCAAGCTTCCGGAGGCTATCATGCAGTCGGCGCTCCATTACGCCGAGATAGCGGAGCGGCACACCGACTGGCGTGCGACGATTACCGGTCCGGCGTTTTCTGCCTGGGTCGAAGCGACTGCCGCATCTGACCTTCGTCAATTAAGGCGATCAGGTGCGGCGCCGGTGGTTTCCGGACTGCTCGACGAGTTTACCGGTGCCAAGCACACCACAGTTGATGAACGCTGCGAACGGCTGCTCGATCCCGGAATTCAGACCAAAGATCCCTTACTCAGTCCGAACTCCACGATCATTGGCAGAAAGATACAGCAAGGCTTAGAGGCGGTGTTCGCAGGGAATCCGGAATACGACGGCGTACGCAGCGGTACCGACCTGCTGTTCGATGGGATAGTCGGGCAGCGAACGCGGCAGTGGATGGCGCGCTTCTGCCGGGAGTTTCCGGCAGCCGGAGCGCCGGACGATTTACCGGACAATCTGGTGCGCTCGCTGCTCCATTACGCGGAGATTGCCGAGGTGCACCCCGATTGGCGGGAGATCATCACCAACCCGGATTTCAAGCAGTGGATTGGGCAGCCGCTGCCGCAAGGGGAGCGCGGCGACCGGCAGCTTCGACTCTCCGGCTCGGCGCCGGTCGTCAATCAACTGATCGCCCAATTTCTCGACCGTGGGAGAGCCGCCGACGATGAGGATGCGCCATTAGACGAGTGCAGCGAAGCGGCGCCCTCTGGCGCATCGGTCTACTATCTGTTGTCGCAGCAGGATTTGCAGCGGCTGCAGGATCGCGAGGCTTTCATCGCTCAGGTGGAAAAGCTGGTGGGTAAAAAGTTCGCTACCGAGGAGGAGCTGAGCGGCGCGATCGGGCCAACGGCGGAACGTCTGCAGGATCGGTGCATGAGGCAGCAGTTCCTTAAGGCGCTGCAGCATGGGAATCCGGCCTCCGACTATCGCCTGACCGGCGAGTCCCTGGATCGAATTATCAATCAACTGACACTGCCGGAGCGGACCGGCCAAGCCGGGGATGTTCACTTTACGGCCAAGCTGATTGCCGCGCTTGAACAACTTCAGGACAAAGGCTTTACCAGTAAGCGCAGCCTCGCTCAATTCATCAGGTTCCAGGCACAACTCGCATTGGCGGGCGATGCCGCCTCCCCAGCGGAGGGCGGGAACGCCCCGCCTGCTGCAGCGGCGCAGGGAGGTTCTTCGCCGGTTGAGGCTGATGCCCCGCAGCGCCCGGCCGCCGGCCCTGCGGCGAGTGCGGAAGAGGAGCAACCGGAAGCGAATGAATCGGTGGCGGCAGAAGCTGCAGAGAAGAGGCCGGAAGCACCCAAGTTAAAGGGGTTTGTATTCGAAGGGGATAAGCTTGACCGGGAGAGGCGTGCGCAGGAGAAGGCCGCGCAGGAGGCGCCGGTAGATGAAAAACCGGCAGAGGCAGAGCCGCAAGAGACGGCAGCTGCGGCGGCGCCTGTCGCCCCCGATAGGGTACCGCCGGTGCCGGAAAGTCCTAAGCCGAAGGTGGATATAGACGCTCTGGTCAAGCAAGTGGTGGATTTAGCGGAGCAGCGGCTGTGGTCTTATGAGATTTCCGGTGAAGCGCTGAATGCGCTGCAAGCGGACAAGCGCTTCGTGCCCTTTCCCGAAACCGATCTTGCCGCACTCGGGCGTCTGCTGAATGTCGCTTATGTCAACGCGGAGCTTTATGCCACCGCGGTGCGCAGCGTGCTGGGCCTGGGAGCGGATAGCGAGGAGCGAGTCGCTGCGATCGTGCGGCAGGCACGCAAGCTGGGCGAAGCCGGCGCACGGCTTGCAGCAACGGCCACGGACGCCTGCCAGTGCAGCCGGCGTTGGGATATGGTCGGCCGGAACCATTTCACCGTCTACGGCTTCTACCCTTCTTGGCTCCCCGCGCCCGGCAATGAAGCGATGGCGCCAGGCGCGGGCGGTGCCCCCGTCGTTCAGACCGGCAAGGCGTCATCGGCTCAGGATCACCGGGTTAAACTGGATTTCGGTATCTTCAGCCGGATCGGCTATTTTGCACTGGAGCTCAACGAGGAGGGCAGGATGCCCGATCGTAAGCAGTGGTCAGCGGAGCGCGGCGCCAAGCAATTTATCCGGCTGGCGCACAAGTATCTCTCCAATGTCGATCTGGTGATCGAAGCGCGCCATTGGCAGTACTGGGATCGAAATGCCCAACAGCAAGCCGTTGCGGAGATCTGGGATTTGCTCGATCCCGGCTCGCAGGATGTGCGTAACGGGCTGGTGCCGGATGGGGTGACGATCTACTTCCCAGGCTTTGTGCAGAGCGCGCCCGAGGCGCATCGGAGAATCGTCGAATTGATGACTCAGCTGTACGAAAAAATACACCCGGCCGGGGAGGATCAGCGCGACACGCTGGCCGGATATCTGAGCAAGCGGCTCAGCGGACGGGAGGTTTCACCTTCGCTCAACATTCTTATCGGCGCCGACAGGCTCGATCTCAGTCCACTGGAGCCTGACAAAAGATTACTGGGAAATCTGAAGTTTCTGGGTGACTTAAAAGAGATTTTGGTCGGCGACAGGCAGATTGTGGATCTGGTGCTGGTACTGTTGGGACAGCCCGTGGGCGACTTGAAGAAAAAGCTGCGGCTGACGGTCGAAAACGAGTTTCAGGGGGAGGAGCGTATCGATGTGCTCAGGCGGATCGTTCCGGTTGTGCCGCCGAACGGACACAAGGAGCATGAGGGAACGGCGATCAGTGCCAAATGGGGCAGCACGGACGACCCATACCGGCAGCTGTATCATGACCTTTTTTACTTTCGCGACAATTTTCGCGGCGTCGCCTTCTGGCCTGCAGTAGCGGCAACGGCCAATGCGCAGCGTGATCCGCAAACGGATATCCTGCATGAGCGTCTGTTCCGGGTTTTTTCCCAGTCCGATGAGCAGGGGGAGGGCGGCTGGATCAGCGAACTGCTGGGGCAGGATCCCTGCTTTTTTGTTTGCCCCAACCGCTGGTATCTTGAGGTCGTCTTTTTTGTACTATTCGGGGGCTTGATCCTGTTCGCGGCGCTGACCTACTGGAGCTGCCGACTCAGGCGGCTGGTGGTGAGTAATTTCCTGCCGGTATTGGCCTTCGTTGCGCTGCTGATTCTGATCTTCGTCGCCTTTATTACCTGCGTCCCGACCTGGCAAGATCTGCAGTCGACGATTCTGGGGACGCTGTTGGTGCTGCTGATCGGATCCTGGGTTTTGTATTACATCCATAAGGTCAAGCAGGGACCGCTGCCTTAGGGTCTGAACCTTTTATTGAAGGGGAGATATAATTGAAGACGAGTATCTGGTGGTGGTTCTCGACAGTCGTATCCGCTGTATTGATCTTTGTGTTGATACAGCTCTGGTCGCAAATGAATCGCTACGAGATCGATCCGACTCAGCTGGTTGACAGCGCAGCGGTTGACAGTTATCTGATGCAAAATTGGGAAAGCATCGATCATGCCGGCGCTGCCGATGACGGGCCGCTGATCAAGATTCCAACCGGGATCTTCATCCAGTCGTTGAAGTTCTTCAACTCCACCGAGGTCAACCTGTCGGGATATATATGGCAGCGCTACTCAGACGGCGTCCACGATGCGTTGAAGCCGGCACCGGGCGTTGCCGGGTTCATTCTGCCGGAGCAGGTCCAGTCGGGCGACGGTGTCGAACCGCGCGAAGTCTATCGCATCCGGCAGGGCGATGAGGAGGTTATCGGTTGGTATTTCGAAGCGACACTGCGCCAGCCGTTCGACTATTTCTTCTACCCGTTCGATCACAAGACTGTCTGGGTGCGCATGTGGCCGCAGCAGTTCGCCAGGAATGTCGTACTGGTGCCCGACTTTTCCGCCTACCGGGCGACCGGTCTCAGCGATGTATTCGGCATAGAGAACGAAATTGTCTTGGGAGCATGGGAGCGGGAGAACACCTTTTTTGACTTCAAGCCTACCTGCTACGACACCAATTTCGGGATCAACAACTACGTCGGCCAGACGGGATTCCCGGAGCTGTACTACAACTTTGTCATCAAGCGGAAGGCGAGCAATGCATTCATCGTCTACCTGCTGCCGCTGTTTCTGGTTGCCGCGCTGCTGTTCAGCGCCATCTTGACGATCACCGCAAAACCCAAGCTGTTGGAGATGCACGGCTTCAATACCACCGGTGTATTGGGTACCTGTTCGGTGCTCTTCTTTGTCGTACTGCTGGCGCATATCCAACTCAGAGAGGAGTTTGCCGCGTCGAGCATCGTCTATATGGAGTATTTTTACTTCCTGATGTACGCCATGCTGGTGGTGGTAGCGGCCAACACCTATCTGTTCTCCATCGGAGCGGCCGTACCGCTCAAAATCGTTCACTACCGAGACAACCTGATCCCAAAACTGCTTTTCTGGCCGGCGCTACTGCTCTCGATGATCATCATCACCGCCTATGTGCTGTGGGTCGTCGGGCCGACGCAGGAGCGCAGCCTGCACGAATGCGCTGACAGCGCGGGACCGGCTTCCGCTTATCAACAGGGTGCGCCGGAATCGCGGTCTATGGCGGGAACCGGGGTTGTGACCAAACTGCTGCAGCAATACGGCCGGCGGGATGATGTGACAGGTTCTATCTGAAAAAGGCACTAGCGCATGTTACCAGCAGAGACCGTAGGTATTGCCAATCACCCGTTGCGCAATCAGTTGTCGAATGAGGTCCACGCCCGGCCCTATGAACAGCTGACTGCGCCGCTCCAGGCGAGCCACCTGGCGCTGCTGTCGGACGAGACACGGCTGCCCGAAGAGCGCACGTCGATTAGTGCGCTCTGCGAGCGTTTCGCGGTGCCGCCGATCTCTCCGGCAGCGCGGCATTTCAGTGCCGATATGGGGACGTTCCGGTTGAAATGGGAACGTCACAGCGAGTTCTCCTCCTATACCTTTTTTCACAGCGCACCCTTTGATCAGCCATTTCAGGAGCCCGCCATCGGGCGCGTGCCGCGTGAGTGGCTGGCGCAGCTGCCCGGTGAGATATTGACCGCGACCCATGTGGCGCTGGCGCCCAGCGACTACCCCAGACAGAAGATCGAAGAGCTGGCCAGGTTATTTGCCAGTAACACCGTTACCGGTTCGGTCGTTACCGGCGGCGCAGCTCAGGCATGGACCGACTTTCGTATCCATGCAGACGGATTCAGCCGTTTTCTGATCCAGGACCGCAGTCTGCGCAGCCGGCAGGCGGGGCGGCTGATCCAACGCCTGTGTGAAATCGAGCAGTATCGGCTGCTGGCGCTGCTTGCCTTTCCTCTGGCCCAGCAGTACGGGCAGCGACTCGGACGGCTGGATCAGTCGCTCAGTACACTGACCAGTGGGATTGTCGGGATCGATAATCTGGAGGATGAACAGCGGGCGCTTGCCGAGCTGACCGGTCTGGCGGCGGAGGTGGAGCAGATCTCCTCAAGCAGCAGCTACCGGTTCAGTGCCGCCGCGGCCTATTACGACATTATCCAGCAACGCCTGGCTGATCTGCGGGAGGATCGAATTCAGGGCGTGCAAACGCTGCACGAGTTCCTGGAACGGCGTCTGGCGCCGGCGATGCAGACCTGCCGCTCTGTGGATCAGCGTATCCAGGCTTTGTCGACACGGGTAACCCGCACCTCCAATCTGTTGCGCACCCGGGTCGATGTCAGTATGGAGGGGCAAAGCAGGGATCTGCTCAAATCGATGGACAAGCGCGCCTCCTTGCAGCTCAGAATGCAGGAGACGGTGGAGGGCCTCTCCGTCGTGGTGCTCAGTTACTACTTGCTGGGCATGGTGGGATATGGACTGAAGGCGGTTAAATCAGCCGGAGTCGGCGTCAACGTGGAGCTGGGTGTCGGCATCGCCATACCTTTTGTGATTACGACAGTGTTTTTTGCGGTAAGGCGGCTAAAGCGGATCGCCGCTCACTAGCTGTTGCCGCGCTGCTTGATTGAGGGGCGGTTCAGCGCGTCAAATCGTTGCACGCGCACCCCGCCCGCGGGCGCTCTCGACAATCAGGTCCAGATTGTCGGACAGGGTCGGCCGCGATTCCCGGTAAAACAGCCCGATCGGCGGATTGTCGGCATCCATCGCGAATTTCATCGCCGCCATCTTATCGGAACTGTCATGGTCATCGGGCAGCAGGCGCACCTGTGCCTTCAGGTTGGTATAGGTCTTGGAGGTTTTGTCAAACGTCACGCAGGGCGAGAGGATATGCAGGTAGGAGAAGCCCCGGTGCGCGATCGCCTGGGTGATCATCTGACTCAGATGGCGCGGATCGCCCGCGTAGCTCTGGCCGACCCAGCTGGTGCCGTAAGAGAGCATCATCATCAGCGGATTCAACGGCTGGTCCTGATTCTTGTAGGGCGAGGTGCTGGTGGTGAATCCGAGCACCGAAGTGGGCGAGGTCTGGCCCTTGGTAAGACCGTAGATGCCGTTGTCGAAAACCAGATAGGTGATATCCACGTTGCGTCTGGCGGCGTGCGGAATGTGAGCACCGCCAATCGCGAAGGCGTCGCCGTCGCCGCCGATCGCCAATACCGTCAGTTTGTCATTGGCTACCTTGATGCCGGTTGCCACCGGCAGCGTGCGGCCATGCAACGTATGAAAACCATAGGTTTCCAGAAAGAACGGAAAGCGCGATGCGCAGCCGATACCGGAAACAACAGTGACATCCTTCTGGCTGATCTGCAGTTTGTTGATCGCCATCGCCACCCCGTCGACAATGCTGAAGTAGCCGCAGCCTGGGCACCAGGTGGGCAGCGCTTTGGAGCGGATATTGAGGCGCCCGCTTTCGCGCACCTGTTGCAGTTTCTCTTCCAGATAGACCGGTTGTCTGAGATTGCCCATGGATCTAGCCTCTGTTAAACAGTTAGGTTGAAACGAATTTTGCGGTCTGTCGCTAGTGGTGCTTAGTTAATTTCCGTCCAGAATCACTTTATAAAAATGGCGCATGTCATCCTGGCGAAGGCCAGGATCCAGAGAACTCAAGTGCTTACTGGATTCCGGCTTTCGCCGGAATGACGAGGTTTTTTTAACTTTAAGATTAAGTGCCATTCCGGTCGGTCGCGTTCATGCGGCGCTGGACGATTTGGTGCGCTCGGCGAGACACCTGATCTGCTCCAGTATGTCCGCCACCTGCATCGGTACGCCTGGCACCCGGTTGAGACGGGTAAACGGCTTGGGGACAGCTGCCGCCACCAGATTGGCGAACTGGCCTTCGTAGTTGAGTTCCGGGATCAACACTTCCCTGCAGTCGGAGAAAAACGCCCGGATCGGTTCATTTGGCAGTGGCGAGAGCATCACCACCTTCATCACCGAACAGCGGATACCCTCAGCCTGCGCCATCAGCATCGCCTCCAGTATCTCACCGATGGTGGAACCCCAGCCCAGGATGCCGACATCCACCTGGCCTGTGTCGCCGAAGCGCTTGTGAATGGTGATGCCGGGGTGGTCGAGTGCGGCGAGCAGCTTTTTATGCCGCTTTTCACTCATCCGGTTGTGCATCTCCGACTGGTCGTTCGGCCGGCCCAACTCGTTGTGCTCCAGGCCGGTAATAACATGTACACCGCCCTCCTCTCCGGGCACGGTTCTGGGACTGATGTTGTCCTCCGTCAGCGCAAACCGCTGGTAGGGTACGCCGCGCTCCACATTACTACGGTGTTTGGAGCTGTCCGCCTCGAACGGATTCTGGCGTGGCAGTACCACGGTTTCGTAGCGATTGGAGAGATAGAGATCGAGCAGCACGATCACCGGGGTCTGGTATTTTTCTGCCATTTCGAACGCTTTCCCGGCACAGCGGTAGGCGCCTTCAACATTGGTGGGAGCGAGCACGATGCGTTGTGCATCCCCGGCGCCGCCATATACTGCCAGATGCAGATCCGACTGTTCGGTCTTGGTCGGCATGCCGGTGGATGGACCGCCGCGCTGGGAGCAGAAGATCACCGACGGCACCTCCGCAATCACACCCAGTCCCAGCATCTCCACCATCAACGCGAGGCCTGGGCCGGAAGTGGCGGTAGCCGCTCTTACACCTGTATAGCCGGCGCCGATGGTGGCGGCTATCGCGGAGATTTCGTCCTCGGTCTGCAGCAGGCGCCCACCCCGCCGCGGAAGCTCGGTGGCGAGCCGTTCCATGATCGACGTTGCCGGGGTGATGGGATAGCCGAAAAAGCAGTCGATCCCGGCATCGAGGCAGCCGCGCACCACGGCTGCATTGCCGGTCATCATCTGCACCTTGCCGCCGATCTCCTGGCGCTCCGGCGCGCCCCATTCGATAAAGTCGAGGCGGAAGGTGGAGGCGCCCTCCGTATAGGCGGTATCGAAGGCGAGCAGGTTCGACTCGCTGATGCTCTGATCTTTGGTCTTGAACTTGTCCTTGATAATCAGATGGAAAGGTTCCCGGCTAATGCCGAACAGCCCGGCGAGATAGCCCAATGCGACGATGTTCTTCGATTTGGAGCCGCCGGTGGTCTGATCGCTGATTTCGCGCATACGCAGCCCATAGGGCAGCTGCCCCGGCAGCAGATGGCCGGAGATATGCTCACCCTCGGCCATCGACGTGATCGGTGCGTTGTCGTAGATCACGCTGCCGAAATCCCTCACCTCGGAGACATGCGGGATGGCATAGCTGTCGTTTAACGACACCAGCACATCGGATGCATGCTTCAGGGAGTAAGCCTGCCGGGAGGTGACCCGCACCCGCGAAATACACTTGCCGAAGCCGCGGATCTCCGGCGGGTAGATGTCGAACGCGATGACTTTGTAGCCCGCCCTGGCCATGGCGCGCTTGAAGATGTCCCCCACTGCGATGGTGCCGTCGCCCGCGGAGCCGCAAAACATCAGTTGGATATCGGTCTCTTTCATTGTGCTGCCCTAGTCATGTTCCCAATAGGGAGAAACCAGCTGTTTATGCTTATCGATGAACAGCTTCTGATCGGTTGCCGTTTCCCAGTGAATATCGTCGCCGGTCATGTTTCTTGCCGCGATCTCGCCCATTTTCTTGACGTTTTTCCAGCCGTAATAGAAGCGGTACTGATTCTCCTCGGGCGACCAGATCTGGCATACGTCACCGGCAGCCCAGATGTTCTGGTCGGTGGTGCGCAGGTTGGTGCTGACCAGCAGCCCGCGCTCGAAGTCGACGCCCGAACCCATCATGAAGTCTGCTGCGGGCAGCAGTCCGAAAAAGGGCATCACCACATCGGCGAATAGCTCGCGGCCGTTGTCGAACAAAATGTGCCGTGCCGACATGCCGGGCGCCCCCTGCTCGATCTGTTCGATTCTGACATCCTCGATCACCTCCACACCCATCTCTCTGAGCGTGCCGAGGAAAAGCGTTCGTTCAGCCGAATCCACGCGGTGCGGCCAGAAAGTATGCTCGCTGGTTACCAGAATCACTTGATAACCCTCCCGGATCAAATTGCGCGCCAGATCGAGTCCGAGAACGTCTCCGCCCAGCATCACCACCTTCCCCTGTTTCGGCAGAATGTCCCGCACCTTGCAGGCGGCCGAATAGAGATTAAACCCGTTCAGCAGCGGGGCGAACTCATCCAGTTCCGCCGGCAGATAGGAGGCGCCGCCACTGGCCACCAGCAGCTGGCTGTAGGTGATATCCTCCTTGTGCGCCAGACTCAGCGTCCTGCGCTGAGCGTCCACATGGGTGACGAAACTGTTGCGCCGCACGTTGATGCGGTTGTTCACGTAATATTCGACCGGGTTAACCAGAAAGTCCCGCCAGTCGCAGCTTTCGTGAAACAGACGCGGCAGCTCGTAACGGCTGTAGAACAGCAGCCGGCCCGCCGTGATGATGGTGATGCGGCTCTCCGGATCGCGTTGGCGCAGGAAATAGGCCGCCTCATTGCCGGCGACGCCATTGCCTATGATTACGTAGTGCTGATTTGAGCCCATGGTCACAGGTCCTGGTAAAAAATCTCATTGCGGGTGATCGAGATGCATTTGGTCGGACAGACTTTGTAACAGGCTCCGCAACGAATGCATTCGTTGTTGTCGACCCAGATTGCCCCCACCTTGTCCCATTCGTTGGCTTCGTGCAGCGCACCGTAGGTGCCGTCAGGTTTGATATCCACACCGTCCACCATCTTGATGCAGTTGCGCGGCGCCACTTCGATGCAGGCCCGGCAGTAGGTGCAGTTGTCGACATCAATCTCATACTTGTGGTAGCAGAGGTAGCAGCGTTTTGCCTCCTCTATGCCCAGTTTCAGGTCGTACCCCATTTCAACCTCCTTGACACCGGAGTGAATACGCTCGCTGAGCGGCTCGGTGGGCATCTCCTGGCGAGGAATGAAATCGAAGGAGCGTTGTCTGAGCGGTGCATCGACGGAAGAGATCTTTACCACCTTTTTACGCCGCACGCGGCCCATCAACCAGGCATCCATTTTGACCGACAGATTGCGCGCATGACCCACCGCCTCGACTACGGTACTTGCCCCGTTGACGAAATCGCCGGCAGAGAAGAGGCCGGGAATAGAGGTCATGCCGTCCTCGCCCAAGCGTACGTTGCCCCAGCGGTCGAGGTCGACCTGGACATCAAGAATTTCGGTAACGGTTCGCTGTCCGATAGCGATCAGCAGCGTGTCGCAGGGTTCGTCAAATTCCGATCCTTCGATGGGAATCGCCTGGCGGCGCCCGCCGCTGCGCCAGCCGCCCAGCCGGTTCTGGACGAATTTAACGCCGCAGAATCTGCCCGCTTCATCCAGTAAAAGCTCAACCGGGGTACGCAGTCCGTGAATACTGATGCCTTCACGCTTGGCTTCGTGAATCTCGTCTTTGGTGACAGGGATATACTCCTCGGTGGTGCGGATGTGGATTGCCACCTCCTCCGCCCCCAGCCTTTTGGCTACCCGTGCACAGTCGAGGGCAGTAAAGCCGGCGCCGACTACGGCAACCCTTCTGCCCACCCGCTTGGTCTCGCCACGGTGCAGCTCCATCAGAAAATCCAGGCCGTTCTCGACGCCCTCAATCCGTGTGGAGATATCTTCGCCCGAACCAACATTGCGCAGCGGCAGCGGGATAGCGGATGCACAGCCGGTTGCCAGCAGCACAGCGTCGTACTCCCGCAGCAGGTCGGTGACTTTGATATCGTTTTCACCGGTGCCGATGCTGACGCCGGTTTTCAGATCGACGCCAAGACGAATGGCATTGTGGATCTCCAGCTGCAGCAGATCTCTTGGCAGGCGAAACTCGGGTATACCATACGAGAGCATGCCGCCGGGCCGTTTCTCCCGCTCGAAAATGGTGACGTCGTGCCCCAGTGTGGTCAGATCGTGCGCAGCTGCAAGTCCGGCAGGTCCGGCGCCTACGATGGCAATGGTCTTGCCGGTGGGGGTGTAGAGGTTTTCGGTAATGCGGTGGCCCAGCTGCTTATGATCGGCGGCGACCCGTTTGAGATGACAGATGGCAACCGGCTCGCCATTACCCGGCCAGCCGTGGCGGCAGGCTGCCTCACAGGGCCTTGAGCAGATCCTGCCAAGCACTCCCGGGAGCACATTGGCCAGGCGATTCAACTCATAGGAACGGCCATAACGCTCTTCGATGATGGTGCGGATGTAGGCCGGCACATTAGTATCGGCGGGGCAGGCGGTCTGGCAGGGGATGTTTTCTCGGACCCAGCCGATGTCTCTGGGATCGGTGGAGAAGCGGATCGGAGTGACAATGCGCTGACCGTAGGAGTGGGTATCGGAGAAATCCTCGTTTTCGTCGAGTCGTACCGTGCGGATTTCGTGATCTGCCATCTATTTCGTCCTCGTCCGGTCAATATTTGTTACAAGCACTTTACTATAGCCGCCTTTTTGTCTTTTTTATAGCTGCCCAAAATTTTGTAATCAGGGGCCGCGCAATAACTCTCCGGCTGACAATGCTCAGGTGTCAGATCCATTGTTTGAGCCTGACAGATCATTGGCATCGATTATAGTGTTGAACACCCCATGGATCACCCGGAGAGGGGGCGCAGACGCCAGGCCGCAGTAGTTAAGCCGAGCCACGCAAGCAGGAACGCAACGCCGCCAAAAGGTGTGACAACTCCCAGAAATTTGTAGCCGAACAGTGCAATCAGATAGAGGCTGCCGCAGAAGAGCAGCACACCCGCACTCATCAACCAGCCGCTCCATTGCAACACCCTGGAGGGGTGGTGCAGCGCCAGCAGTCCGAGTGCCAGCAAGGCCAGTGCATGGATGCTGTGGTATTGGACACCGGTCTGGAATACGGTATAGAGATCGGGTGGAATACGCAGACGCAGCGCGTGCGCGCCGAATGCGCCCAGCGCCACGGCGAGAAAGCCGTTCAGGGCGCCAATCAGCAGAAACGTTCGGGACATCTGGTTCGTTCTTCGATAACAGCGGGAGCGACCAGTTTCCGGCGGCGGCCGTGTCAGGTCAAGTGGCGCTAGGTTCATATAGGATTTTCGGAGGAGGCAGTTGATGTGGCAGCGATGGTTGTTGACAGCATTTCTGCTGGTGGGCACGTTTTCCGCCAGTGCCGAGACACTTATCCTGATTCAGGGTTACCAGTCGAAAGGCGCAGATTGGCGCAGCTCGGGTATCACCAAGGAGCTCACCGCTGCTGGCTGGCTGGATGGCGGCCAGATAACGCTTGCGAGTACCGCTGTTAAGGCGCCGGCCGGCCCGCGATTCTTCACCGTCGAACTGACCACGGATGCGCAGCTGCTGCGGCAGATGGCGCAGTTGAAGGCGCATGTCGACAAAGTTAAAGCAGCACGGCCGGGCGAGAGTCTGATACTGGTGGGTCATTCGGCCGGCGGCGTGCTCGGGCGGTTGTTTATGGTGCAGCATCCCGAGGAGGCGATTTCGGCGCTGATCACGTTTGCAAGCCCCCATCTTGGCACCGAAAGTGCGGAGCTGGGTCTGGCGCTGAGCCAAAGCCCGCTCGGTTGGGCGAGCGGCTTTTTGGGGAAGGAGTATGACGTACTGGGCCGATCAGAAGGGCTGTTTTTCGATCTGGTGCGGGAACGGCCCGGCAGCCTGCTGTTCTGGTTGAATCGCCAACCGCACCCGCAGGCACGCTATGTGTCGGTAGTGCGGGACGGAAGCCTATCCTGGGTAGGCGATCTGGTGGTTCCGGCCTGGAGCCAGGATATGAATCTGGTTGAGCAGTTGCGCGGACGGTCCGCGGTTATTGTGAGCGATGGCAATCACGGCCTGGAAAGCAAGGATGGCAAATTGCTGCTGAATATATTACGCAGGCTGCGCAGCTCATGAACGGTATGGTCAGGAGCGACAGATTTAAGGCATTGGTGGTTACCTGCGAAAATGGCGATACCCGCGCCGAGATCAGGCAGCTTTCGGAGCATCAGCTGCCGGAAGGGGAGGTGCTGGTCGGCATCACATACTCGTCGCTCAACTACAAGGACGGGTTGGCGGTTGCCGGGCGCGGCAAAATCGTCGCCCGTTATCCGCATGTGCCGGGTGTCGATTTCGCCGGAAAGGTGTTGCACTCCAGCTCCGAAGATTTCCATCCCGGTGAGGAGGTGCTGCTGACCGGCTGGGGTGTGGGTGAGCGCCATTGGGGCGGCTTTTCCCAGCGGGCCCGGGTGCGCTCTGAGTGGCTGGTGCACATGCCGGCGGGGCTGGATGCGAAGCGTGCGATGATCATCGGTTCTGCGGGGCTGACCGCTATGCTGTGCGTGATGACGCTGGAGGAGGCTGGCATCACGCCGGATTCCGGTCCGGTGGTGGTAACCGGCGCAGCCGGTGGCGTGGGAAGCATCGCGGTGGTGCTGTTGAGCCAACTCGGGTACGAGGTAGCGGCAGTGACCGGCCGCGCGTCGACCCATCCGTTTCTGCGGGAGTTGGGCGCGACCCAGTTGCTGAGCCGGGAGGAGATGTCGCTGCCGCCGCGTCCGCTCGAATCGCAGCGCTGGGCAGGCGGAATCGACGTGGTGGGCGGGGTGATGCTCGCCCGGGTGCTGGCGGAGACCAGGTACGGCGGTGCTGTGGCCGCAACCGGGCTGGCCGGCGATGCCATGCTCACCACCTCGGTGATGCCCTTCATTCTGCGCAACGTCAGTCTGCGCGGGACTGAGTCGGTAACCACACCGCGCCCGCTGCGTGAGAGAGCCTGGTCCCGGCTGAGCGAACTGCTGCCGCAGAAGAGCTACCAAAGCATCAGTAAAATCATCTCACTGGAGGAGGTCGAAGCAGCCGCCAGAGCCATTCTGGCTGGAGAGATTCGGGGCCGGGTGCTGGTCGACCCGAATCTTTGATCAAGGTGGGAAAGCGGTATCTCAGATTATCGACTCCGCAGCAGCGGACTGGGGACGCTAAGAATCTTTGGTGATCAGAAACTGTTATCAGATTGTGTTCACCGGACACCACATGGACCTCCAGCATCGTTCAGGCGGATAGGACATATGCCGGGACAGGGCAGTGAATACCGGCAGGCAAGGCTTGCCAAGTGCAGCCGGCCGCTTTGTGTGAAGAATGGCCAGATTTCTCTACACGTCATGCCAGACGCGCATAAAAACACGGATTTTCTTGACATGACGGGGATTCGTGTATAGAAAACCTTGAACTCTTATACAGGTGCCCCACACAAGTGCCAGCCGCTACCCTCCCACTGCTGCCGCCACAGTCCGAGTTGGAGAGCCTGGCCGTGCTCAAGCGGCTTGTGCCGGCGCACCGCTACCTGGCGGAACTGAAGGGTTTGGCGTCGACGATCCCGAACGAGCACATCCTGATCAACACCCTCGCGCTGCAGGAGGCGAAGGACAGCTCCGAGATCGAAAACATCATCACCACTCAGGATGATCTTTACAAGGCGGATCTCTTCTCTGACTACATCCGCGACCCCGCTGCGAAAGAGGTGAGTCGCTATGCCACGGCGCTCAAGAAGGGTTTTGCCCTGGTTTCGAACAACCGGCTGCTGACAACGAACCGTATCCTCGACATCCACCACGAACTCGTGCTCAACGACGCCGGCATCCGCAAGGTGCCCGGCACAGCGTTGAAGAACGAGCGTACTGGTGCAACCGTGTACACGCCGCCGCAGGACCATGCCGAACTCGTGCGCTTGATGACGAACCTTGAGCAGTTCATCAACGATGAGACCCTGAGCGACGCTGACCCGTTGGTGAAGATGGCGGTGATCCATCATCAGTTCGAAAGCATTCATCCGTTCTACGACGGCAACGGGCGGACCGGGCGGATCATCAACATCCTTTACCTGGTCGCCAAAGGCCTGCTCAACATCCCGGTGCTATACCTCAGCCGCTATATTATCCGCACCAAGGGTGAGTATTACCAACAGCTCCAGCAAACACGCGATACTGGCAACTGGGAGCCGTGGATCCTCTACATGCTGCAAGGCGTGGAACTGACCGCGCGGCAGACCATCTGGATCATCAGCCGCATCAAAGCCCAGATGATGGACTATAAGCATCGCATCCGGGCCGAACTACCCAAGATCTACAGCCAGGACCTGCTTAACAACCTGTTCCGGCACCCCTATACCAAGATCGAGGCACTGCAAAACGATCTACAGGTTTCCCGTCTGACCGCGACCAAATATCTCGATCTTCTGACTGAGGAGGGATTTGTCGAAAAGCGCAAGATCGGGCGCTACAACTACTACATCAACTTCCCGTTGATGCGTGTCTTCACGGAAATACCGGATGACCCCGAACCGTTCGAAGCGCCGCCGATAGATAGCGATTGATGCACGACAAGGACGCCAGGATGGAACCAGGAATGGCCGTAGGCAAGGGGCAACCTTACAGACCACCTTCATTACGCGCACGGGTCTATTCGCAGCTGGAGTCGTCTCCGGGAAGCCAACTCTCACCGGTCAATAAGGTTGTTGTTGCGGTGATCCTGGCGAGCGTGATGCTTGGCATCGCCGGAACCGAGCCTGCCGTCCAGTCATCACTTGGTCTGGCCCTTCCAATCGCTGAATTGACGTTCGGCGCATTCTTCTTTGTCGAGCTTGCGCTGCGAACTTGGGCGGCCGGAGTACGGCCGGAATATGCTGGCCCGTGGGGCGTGTTTCGGTATCTCACACAACCGCTATCAATCGTCGACATTCTGGTTATTGCATCGCTACTCGCACCCTTCTTTGGACCTGAATTTGCGGTATTGCGGCTGCTACGTGTTGTGCGTCTGATTGCCTTAGCCAAGTTCGGGCGCTACTCGAGCGCCTTGCATCGGCTTTTGCGTGCATTTGCACGTCGCCGCTACGAACTCCTCATGAGCCTGGTCATTGCGTGCCTGGTGTTTCTGATCGCAGCCACCGGCATGTATGCCATTGAAGGGAATGTTCAGCCGGAGGCTTTCGGCAGCATACCGAGGGCACTGTGGTGGGCACTCACGACGTTGACCACAGTGGGTTACGGTGATGTTTACCCGGTGACGCCGTTAGGTCGGATGTTTGCGGGACTGATGGCAGTAGCGGGGATCGGATTGATAGCGATGCCAACGGGCATCCTGGCTGCGGCGTTCACCGAGATGGGGCAGCGCGGTGACGCCGCCGATGCTGCTATTTACACGGATACAGGCACGGAAGATTATGAGAATTACGATGGGACGACGTAGAAAATCGAAAATAGGGCCGGTCGAAATCGTGGTGGTTGGCGCCATCGCAGCCATTGCGGCGGTACCGAAAGAGACCTGGATTCTCATCGGTGTCATTGCCGTTATCGTGCTCATTGTGTTTTTCGCCTTCAAGTGGCCGCGAACTTCGGGCGAGTCCGATCTCGATGTGTCTCCCGCGCGGCCGTCACGCAACAGGGCGCAATCTTTCACCGAGAGTGATGCCGACGAGCCTGTCAGCGTGCGTAGTGTACGCGGCGATGGGGAATTCAAGATGCCGTCGGCGCCGGCTGGCTACGGCAAAGCCCGCTGGATTTACCCAGGCGAATCGACTGAGGTGGCGGGCGTGTCGATTCCAGGCGGCATGATCTACGTCGGCACCCGCCTGCCATCAGCGACGGGGCGCAACGACCCCGGATTGATCGATCCCTCAAAGCCTATAGCCAGCCGGGGGGACTATCGGGACGCGCAAATGGGTTACTGGCCAAGTTACGGCGAGATCACGCCCAGCGCGCGCCGTGCCTACCTGCTGTGGTTGGCCGAAGGCCGTCGTGCACCTGACGCCGACATTGGTTTTGTGTTCCTGTTCTTTTATGGGCTGGAGCGGCGGGTCATTGTGGACAGCGCGACAGACAGCGCAGTGCGCGTCGACTGGACAGCGATCGCCGCCGAAGTCCGGCGATTGCTCTCGATCTACGGTGAGTCGTCAAACTCGTTCCGGCGGTACGCTGGCGAACTGCTCGATTGGATGCTGATCGCCAACCACCCGGCTAGGCTCTATTCACAGCCCGTTCCGGATTTCACGCCGTCGTCGGACCTGCCGATGTACCTGCGTCTGGCCCTTGGTCAGTGCGCGCTTGATGGCGTACCGGTACCCGGCCCGTTGGCACTCGCTTGGGTGCAATGCGACCCGCGCGTGGGACTGCGTACAGCCGCAATCCGGTGTAAAAGCCAGTTCGATGCACTGTTTCAGGAGCGGTACATCGCTACTTTCGGCGATGGCTTTGTGCTTCCGCGCAACCGGACGAAACTGAAATACGTCTATCGCGCAGCCTCTGCGGGCCTCCAGGGTGCGGGCGAGATACGCATTACTTTTGGTGAGACACCGGATGTTTCGGTACTCAGTGCGCCACTCAAAAAACTTCAAGCACTCGTCGATGGGGTTACGAAGGCGCTCGACTCCTACAGCCGCTACCTGGGACGCAACAGTGATAGCCCGGACGCGCTCGAAGGTGTCGTTGAGCTCCCAGCGAGCCTTTGGCCGCAGGCCGCACGGGATGCGGCTGAGACATTGAGCGGGCGTATTGGCACCGGGATGGCCATGCGCTCCTACGGTGAGCTGCTCGACGATTTTGGGGGAGACGCAACCATGCCTCGCGCCAAGCTGCGCCGGTTTGCTGAAGGGCTGGAATCACTACACATCGGGATGGAGCCCAACATTCTGGGCGGCGCGCGCACACCCAAGCCCGACGACAAGGTCGTGCTGTTCCATATTCCCGAGGGCGAACAGGTAGGCTACACCTCGGCTGTCTACCAGTCAGCTTTACTGACCCTGCAACTCTCATCGGCAGTGGCTTACGCAGACGGAGTGTTTAGCCCCAACGAGATCAATCACCTGCGTATCGAGGTCGAGTCTTGGGTTCATTTGACGCCGAGTACCTTGCGTCGCCTGATGGCGCACCTTCGCCTGTTGATCGCACAGCCGGTCACCTTGACGTCGCTGAAAAAGAAGTTTGAGCCGCTAAAGTCCGATGAAAAGGAGGCCATCGCCACCTTCATGGCGACGGTAGCCCAATCCGACGGCGAAGTGTCGCCGGACGAGGTAAAGCTCCTCGAAAAGATTTACAAGGCGCTCGGAATTGATGCCAAGAAGGTATTCAGCGACATCCATGCGGTAGCGGCTGGTACCTCGACGCAGCCGAGGGGTGAGCCGGCCGCAGAAGGCGGCGGGTTGCGCCTCGATCGAGCGCGGATCGAGGCGCTGCAGCGGGATACGCAAAAGGTCTCCGCGTTGCTCGCATCCATTTTCCAGGAGGATGACCTGGTCGCCGAACCGGAACCACCCGCACCGGAAGTGGACAAGCCTATCGTGGCGACCGATTCCCTGCTCGGTCTTAGTGAACCTCTGTCAACGTTTGCGCGCACGTTGCTATTGCGGCCGTCTTGGGAACGTTCAGAACTGGAGGATTTGGCGGCGGATCTCGAGCTGATGCCCGACGGCGCCTTGGAGCACCTCAACGAGGCCGCCTTCGACGCCCACGACGTGTCCTTCTCCGAAGGCGATGACCCGATTGAAATCAACCCAGAACTGCTAGAGGCCATTGGCATATGACGACCCGAATTCGACGCAAGGACCGCGATGCCGTTATTCAATCGCTGCGCGCTGGTGTAGTGCCGCGCACCGGGCAACACCTGATTCAGGTCGGACGTACGCGTGAAATCGAAACGCTCATGGAGGACATCCACCGGATAGGTGATGGCGGCTCGGCGTTTCGATTCGTGATCGGTGAGTACGGTGCCGGGAAGACTTTCTTTCTGAACCTGGTGCGTGCGGTGGCGATGGAAAAGAAACTCGTCGTCGCCAATGCGGACTTGAATCCCGACCGCCGCCTACACGCCAGCGGTGGGCAGGCGCGGTCGCTGTATGCCGAGCTCATGCGAAGCCTCGCTACGCGTACGAAGCCTGAAGGCGGGGCACTGGCGGGCATCGTCGAAAAGTTCATCTCCACCGCCGCCACCGAGGCCAAGGCAGTTGGTACCTCAACCGAGTCAGTGATTCGGATAAAGCTGGAGCACCTGACCGAATTGGTCAATGGTTATGACTTTGCCGACGTGATCGCCGCCTACTACCGTGGCTTTGAAGAGGGCGACGAGACCCTCAAGGCCGATGCAGTACGCTGGCTGCGTGGGGAGTTTTCAACCAAGACGGACGCCCGCCGGGCACTGGGTGTGCGTAGCATCGTCGAAGACGCGGCCGTCTATGATCAGCTCAAACTACTTGCGCGCTTTGTCCGGCTGGCTGGCTTTTCCGGCCTCATGGTATCGCTCGATGAGCTCGTGAATCTTTACAAGATGGCCAACACCCAGGCCCGCAACAGCAACTACGAGCAACTGCTGCGCATGCTCAACGATGCGTTCCAGGGTTCCTCGGTTGGACTCGGGTTCGTGCTGGGCGGGACACCAGAGTTCTTGCTCGACACGCGGCGAGGCCTCTACAGTTACCCGGCGCTGCAGAGCCGCCTGGCGGAAAACACCTTCGCGGGTAGTGGGCTTGTCGATATGAGCGGTCCGGTGATTCGGCTGTCCAGCCTGACACCCGAGGATTTCTTCGTACTGCTGCAGAAGCTCCGCCACGTGTACGCCAGCGGCGACGAGAGCAAATACCTAATCCCTGAAGATGGCATTGTTGGCTTCATGGAACACTGCGCGAATCGTATTGGTGAGGCGTATTTCCGTACCCCGCGGACTACGATCAAATCGTTCATCGACCTGCTGGCGGTACTCGAGCAGAACGAGGACGCATCTTGGCAGGCGCTTGTCAGCAAGCTCGATATCACCGCCGATCAGGACTGCGCCGCTGATCTGCCACCCGAGGACGACGAGTTCGCGTCGTTCAAGCTTTAAACAAGGCCGTCAGTCGGAATCTCAGTTGGCACGTGGCAGTACATCATTCGATCTGCTGGACGAGGCGATCCAGCGATTTCTTTGGTCGGCCGGCTGGGAATCGTTACATGCCGCGCAAGAGGCGGCGATCCCGCTGATCCTGTCGGCGGAACGCGACGTCATCATCGCCGCCCCGACCGCCGCTGGAAAAACCGAAGCCGCCTTCCTGCCGGCGTTGACGCGTCTGCGTCGCGACGTGGAGCCGGGGTTGATCGTCTACATCAGCCCTCTGAAGGCATTGATCAATGATCAATTGGGGCGGCTTGAACTGCTCTGCGAGCAGCTCGATATTCCCGTATGGCCCTGGCACGGTGACATTTCCACCTCCATAAAGCAGCGATTTCTATCCGAAATGCAGGGCGTACTGCTGATCACGCCGGAGTCGCTCGAGGCGCAGCTTTGCCTGCGTGGCACGGCAGTTGGAAACCTGTTCGAACGTACGCGTTATTTCGTAATTGACGAACTGCACGCGTTCATCGGTACGGAACGCGGCAAGCAGCTGCAGTCGCTTCTACACCGACTTGAACACGTCATCGGCCGGCGCGTGGTTCGTATCGGTTTGTCGGCCACGCTGGGCAACATGCAGCTTGCAGCGGAGTTTCTGAGGGCCGGACAAGCCGACCAGGTTGCGCTTGTCGAACCGGGCGACCGAAGCGGGGAACTCAAGATCTTGGTGAAAGGATTTGAGCGACCGTGGATTGAACCAGGACCAAACGACGAAGCGGGCATCGAGGGAGACGCCGTTGCTGACGACATAGTGCCACGTCAGATCGCGATGCACCTGTTCCGTTCGATTCGCGGATCAAACAACCTGATTTTTCCGAATGCCAGACGTGAGGTGGAACGCTACACACATCTGCTCAACCAACTCTGCGAAGAGGCGCGGGTCCCTAACGAATTTTGGCCGCACCACGGCAGCCTATCAAAAGAGATCCGCACAGAGACTGAGGGGGCACTCAAACAGAAAAGCGTCCCGGCCACCGCAGTGTGCACCAACACCCTTGAACTCGGCATCGACATCGGTTCCGTAAAAAGCGTCGTCCAAATCGGCTCACCGCCATCCGTTGCCAGCCTTCGACAGCGGCTGGGTCGATCCGGCCGGCGCAAGGGTGAACCTGCCATCCTTCGAGGGTACTGCATCGAGGATGTCCGGCATTCGCATTCGCCGCTGGCGGAAGAACTTCGCCTTTCCACGATACAGATGATCGCGATGGTCGAGTTGTTGCTCGAAGACTGGTTCGAGCCGCCCAGCCCGCACGGGACGCACTTTTCGACCTTGGTGCAGCAGATCCTCGCGCTAATCGCACAGTATGGAGGCATGAACGCCGGTCAGCTGTACACATTGTTATCCGCGCAGGGCGCGCCGTTCGACGGCGTTGACAAGCGCGACTTCGCCGAACTCATCCGCGAGATGGGGCGGCAAGAGCTGCTGATGCAGGCACCATCGGGGATTCTGCTGCATGGTCGTATAGGGGAGAAGTTCGTCAACCACTACACGTTCTACGCCGCGTTCAGTACAGAAGAGGAATATCGCATATCCGCCAAGGGTCGGATTCTCGGTACGCTGCCAGTTGCGCAGATGATCGGCGTCGGACAAAGGATCCTATTCGGTGGAGCGACCTGGGTGGTCCTGGATGTGGATGATTCACAGAAGACCATTCATGTCGAGCATGCCCCCGGTGGCCTGCCGCCAATGTTTTCGGGTGGAGCCGGGCGCATCCACTCAAGCGTACGACAACGGATGCGTCGGTTGCTTGCCTCGACTGAAGTGCCAGTCTTTCTCGATCCAACGGCCAAGCGCTTTCTCGAGGAAGGGCGCCAAGCATACGCAAATCGTGGGCTCGAAAAGGAGACTTTTCTCGACCTCGGAAAGGAGGTCCAAATCCTGACATGGCTCGGTGATGGTGCGAATGAAGCCATTGCCTGTCTGCTCGGGCGGTGTGGGCTGAACGCAAACGCCGACGGAATTGGTGTCGAAGTTCAAAAGGGCGACAGGACACTGGAGTACATTGCCGACCGGCTAATAGACGCTGGAATGGAAACTCTGCCCGATGCAAACGAGCTGCTCATCGCAAGAGCCAATCTGGGGCGAGAAAAATGGGACTGGGCTTTGTCCAGGCCGTTGCTGTATGCAAATTATGCGAGCCTTTACCTGAATCTCGATGAGGCGATGGACTGGCTCCAGAGGCTCAACTGTGAGTAAGTGGATTCAGGAAAACCCCACTGCTTGCGGCGGGAACAAAACCATGAAGTTTCCAAAAGGGAGGCGTGTAACTCTCCCCTTTGATTTCTAGCAAGGTTTTTATACTCTAACCTTGATTTGACTAGCGGGCACGGCTGAGCTCGAACCAGCCGCCCCTGCTATGTGCAAGCCGGGATTCTCATCCCGGCACTGGAGTTGCTCAGGCCGCCTGGATTTTGTGCTCTACGGATTCAAGCAGGCCGATAATCTTCTCCGACAGCGGGGCCACCTCCTGGTAGCGGGCCTCCGCGTCCTTTATGCGCCCCGCCTCCTTTAACTCGATGATTTCACGAATCAGGCGGTGCAGGTCGGCGTGCGGTGACTCGATCTCTGACATCTCCCGGATATTGCCATATCGGTTTAAACCTTCGCCGTAATACCACTTGCCAAGAATGCAGTCGTGGTGCGATACCGCTTCCTGCCGGGTCAGCGATTCGCGTCCATCGAGGAATGCCCGGATTCTTGCGCGCCACGCCAGGTGGGCGGATTTGGCGGTTTCGAAGTCGAGTCCCTTATCACCGCTGATTTTAAACTGGGTAACCACACGCTGCAGTTCCGAGGCCAGCTTTCCGAGTTGATCGGTGACTGTAATGGTCTGTTGAGCGCTGCGGGCGGTTGCCTTGCTGCTGTCATTGATATTGTTGATATTGCGGTTGATCTCCTCGGCAACCACATGCTGCTCGGCGGCAGCTGTGGCGATCTGGGTATTGACGCCATTGATGGTCTGGATGGAGCTGCTGATCTCCTGCAGTGAGGTCAGAGCCAGCTGCGATTGCGTCACGTTTAGTTCCGCTTTGGCGCGTCCGTTATGCATCACGGCTACCGCCCGACCGGTTCCCTCCTGCAGTCGCTGGATCATCGATTCGATCTCCACGGTGGAGCTTTGAGTGCGATTGGCGAGGCTTCTGACTTCGTCTGCCACAACCGCGAAACCACGCCCCTGTTCACCGGCACGTGCCGCTTCGATGGCGGCATTCAGCGCCAGTAGGTTGGTCTGCTCGGCGATTGACTTGATCACGTCGAGCACCGAGCCGATCTGCGAGCTATTCTGATTTACCTGGTCGATCACCTCTTCGGCAGCTTTGACATTATTGGCTAATTCGGCGATTGCCGAGACGCTGGCAGAGACCACCTGCTGGCCGTTGGTAGCGGCAACCGCAGCCGCCTGCGCGGCCGTCTCGCCGGTCGCGGCGCTGGCTGCGACTTCGGCGATCGTTGCTGTCATCTCATTGACAGCGGTTGCGACCTGCGCGGTATCCGCCTCCTGCGCAATGATTCTGCGCGTTATCTCGTCGGCATTTTCAGCGGTTTGTGCCACCGACGAAATAACCGCACCGGTGGCATGCGCGGCATGCCCAATCAGTTCCCGGATTTTTCCGACGAAATCGTTGAAGCTGTCAGCCAGGTCGCCGATCTCGTCGTTGCTCTCCCGCTTCAGCATTTTTGTCAGATCACCCTCACCGGAGGCGATGTCGCGCATGGTAGTGGCGGCCTCCTCGAGCGGACGGGATATCCTGCGGGCGATGATCCAGGAGATGGCAACTCCTAACAGCAGGCCGGCGCATAGCAATATTGCAACCAGATCCCTGGTGTTCCCGGTGTCATCCAGCAACGTCTGGCCGGTCTGCCGGATACCGCTCTCCTGGTGTTCCACCAGTGAATTGAGACGCGTGATCATCTCGCCTATCAGCGGCCCGATCTTGTCACGGATGAGCCAGGTGTCGGTGCGCCACTGCTCGCTGCCGTGGATGAGCAGCATCTGCTGGTGAAGTTTCCGGTAGCTCTCGAATGATTGCCTAAACTGCGCCAGTGCATCCGCCTGGTCCAGCGTCAGCTCCTCTTCGAAAGCGGCGATTCTGCCGATAAGCGTCTCAGCCTGCTCCATATAGAGCGCCATATCCTGCAGTACAGCGTCGCTGCGAAATGCCAGATAGCCGCGGATGCCATTCATGACGTTGCTCCAGACATAACGCAATTCGGCTATTTCGCCGAGCAGTTCGCGGCGGGTCGTGTCCGGTACCTCCTCCAACTCGGACTGAATCATCTGCGAGGTGAGCTGTACCATCTGCCGGTTGACCGGATTGATGTTGGCGTTGGCGAATGCAACTCCGGGAAAGTTCTTCTCATAAGAGGTTGCCGCCTCGAACAGTTCGCTCTCCAGCGACCTGAACTGACCGATTCCCGCTTCGATACTCTCCAGCAGCGCCATCGAGTTGGTGTCGGTTTTTACGTTCGGCAACGACTTCAGCTTTTCCAGCAGCTCAGTGACGCGCGACTGACCATTGAAATAGAACGCTTTGTATTGGTCTTCTTTGCTTAGCAGGTAGAAGCCGAGAGAGCTGGCTACCTGTTGCAGTTCAGTCGCCAACTCTTTGCTAAGAAAGACCGTGGGTTGGCTCGATCCGATCACTTCGGATACTTGATGCTGAACGCCGTTCAGCCGGATCAGCGTCAAGACGGAGACCAGGATCAGCACGGCCAGAATCAATGTGAATCCTAGCCATATTTTATGATGTACCTTTATAGAGCCGAACATGCTGCGCATTTGCAACGCTCCCAAATTGGTGGTCTGCCCTGGCAGCCGTTCTCTAACACAGCTTTTTCACCGCCACACCAGCCGAATCCATCCGGGAGGGCATCAATTATCTGTTGTTCCGAGAAGTTTTTCGTGTCTCCGAAATTGGTTTTCACCTCTCTTGAACAGATATTCGGCAAGTAACGGCAATTACTTTAAGGTTTTGTTTTTAACCAATAATTTTGTTGCGGCGCAAAAATCAGTTTAGCTCAGACTTATTCAGCTCCGCCAATATTGCCAGCACCATCTGTTCGGTTTTTTCATCCATGCCACGGCACAAATTGTGGGAGTTGCGTTCGCCATTGATCAACGGGCGGATAGCGGCGGCCAGGCGCGCCATCGGTCCACCGACGCGGCGCATCTGCTCGGCCATCTCCGCTATCAGTTTGAGTGCTTCCGTATTGCCGCGGCGGGCGGCCAGGATCATACCGGCCAGCCCCGGTGCGGCCAGAGCAGGGTCAGGCCGGGCTGCCGGGTCGGGCAGCGTATCCGGATTCTGCAAGCCGCGTATGATCGCCTCGGCGATGATCCGGTCTTCCGGATCCAGGCCATACAGCGCACCGAGCTCGCGCTCGCCGGCTACAATCCGGCGAATGGCGGCCACCAGCTTTGTCCAGCCGTTATCAACGGCGAAGCGCAGCAGCGCTTCAAAATCCTCTTGCCGAGCCGGGTTGCTGCCGAGTTCCACCACTTGGCGAATGAAGGCGGCGTGAACCGCGACAACCTGTTGTTCTCTTGCTGGAAGTTTTTTCATGGGTTGCAGCTTTTTGTGCATCCTCCACGGAGTCCGGCGTGCCTCCATCTACCTGATGAATCAAGATTTATTCTTTCCATCCCGCTGTACTCAGAAATATTTGCTGCAGGTCTGAATTGTTGTATTCAGTTGTCTCAGAAAGTATATCTCATTGTTTTATAATGAAATTATCAGTTGTCAAGAATTGGTATTTTTTTTGCCTTCAAAAATATAAGTGCCCATAACGGCGTTGCCGTATCTGACCGGCTCTGCGCTGGTTCAGGGAGTCGGGGCAGATGGTTGTCGGAGAAAATGCCATGTTAAATATTCAGTTTACCCCTGTCAGTCGTTTCGCGCTTGCCATTCTAGCGGCTGGCTTTATCTTCGTTAGCCATTATCTGGCCGAGGGTGGATTGTTATTGCAGCTTTTGGCCATCTGTGTTGGCGTCGGTTTGGTAACGGGATTGCTTGCATGCGTAACTTCTGCCGGGATGTCAGAGCATGGAGGCACCTCCCGGAGCACGCGCAGAGGCGATCTCATAACCAGGCACCCACTGTCCGCTTCCTTTATACCTGATGCTCCCCAGTATCCGTAGGCAGACAGGCAGTTCATTCGAACTTTTACTGTCGAACAGCTGCCGGCCAAAATAGGGTCAAGGAGCATAGTGTGAGCCGGAGTGAATTCAAAGTACAAGGCGGACAGGAAGGAGTCGGCATCCAGCCCAAGAAGGCAATTGCAGGACAAGGCCGGTTGTTACGTTTATTACAGCGCATGCCGGCGTCTCCGTTGAGCAAATGGGTGGAAACGATTATCCGGCGTGGCAAATTGGTGCAGCTGGCATTGATTATTCTTGGCATTGGATTCCTGCTGTTCGAAGCGATCGTCGCCAATCCCCTGCCCCTGATTCTGGTAGTTGTAGTGCTCTCTTTTGTCGCCGGATGGAAAAAGGCTGGGTCGTCAAATTCCTGACCGATTCATCACCGTTCAAACCGAATCTACTGCAGACTTACGGATCGATTACCGCTATCGGGCGGTTATAGTTCTCGGACAAAAAAATGCCGTACAACCTGCAATAGCACGACGCAGACAGCGGCAGGTAATACTAACCTTGGCTGTTTCTTCTCTCCAGCCAACTCTTGGCCGTACGATAAATATGTCAGCAACGGGTTTGTTCGGCTGTTGCTCAACGTTCAACCGACCGAATTATGAGAAAAACTCAATGCAGGTACCATTTCTCCCGGTGCCGCGCAGGAGTGACATTAACACGCTTTAGCAATGTAAATGCATCTTCCTAAATATTCAGGAGAAGATGGATTGTTGTTAACTTCTCACCCATAGCGGGACAGGGCTGTGGGGTGCAGACAATTCTGAAATTGACTACTTATTCGGAGATGAGTGTTTACACTTGCCAAAGATCAACAGATTTGCCTATTGGGTCTGTTAGGGAAACATACATGCATTTTTCAATTAAAGAACTCTGGCTTCCGTCGATGCTGTTTGTAGCGGGAATGACAGTGACGCTCAGTGCTTTTTTCACGATCAGGGGTGAACTCGACGCTCATCGGCAGATTGAATTCAGCTGGGAAGCTCACAATCGTAACAACGCATTGAAAAAAGGGATTGAGGACGGATTGGAATCGGTAAAGACGATACGGGATCTGTTTCGCTCATCCGAACAGGTGAGCCAATCTGAGTTTGGTCTCTTTGCACAGGCGTTGTTGTCTCGTTATCGCGGTATACATGCGCTGATATGGATTTCGCGGCAACGTTCCAACGATTACGAGATGGCAAAATCTATTGCTGGTCAAGAATCTGGCGTGCTGGATGTACAGTCAGAACGGTTTACTTTGACCTATGTAGAGCCCCTGCGGTCGGACGGTCATCAAGTCGGTTTCGACTATGGTTCGAATCAGTTGTTTCGCAAGCTGCTTGAACGAGCTTCCCGTAGCGGAGAGCTTACCGTCAGTGGCCGTATCAGACTGCTGCAGGGAGAGGGTCCACAGTTTGGAATCATGGCCATCCAACCCGTCTACACCAATGAGCTTCCGTTAGCAACCGGCGAGCAGCGGGGGGCGGCGCTGCAGGGGTTCGCCGTGGGCCTGTTTCGTATACCCGATATCGCAACCGCCGCGATCTCACACCTGGAGCCTCGGGGTGTGGAGTTTCTGGTTTTGGACGAATCGGCAACACCTGACCAGCGCTTTCTGGATTTTTATGCCAGTAGGTTAAACCCTCAATCACAAACCACTGTCGACTACACGGAAGCACCGGAGTGGACTTTGAAGGATGCTGTTCGGGTTCGCCAGACATTCCCTGTTGCTGATCGTATCTGGTCGATTACAAGCTCTCCAACCGATAATTTTCTCAGTGCGGAAGGATTTGCGAGCGGAGCCAATATTACCCTGATAGGTGGCACGGCTCTGACTCTAACAATGGCGCTGTTCGTTTTCTTCGCCCGGGCCGGCATCAAGGCAAGAATGAAAATAGAACAGGAATTGCGTAAATCGGAACAGAAACTTCGTGTCCTGTTTAATCAGTCACCGGATATCATCATGACAGTGGATGAAGAGGGCAATTGCCTAATGATCAATCATCCGCTACAAAAGCAGTACAGGGAAGATGGCGTCGATGGTTCAGCGGTTTTTTTATCGCATAAGGTTCAGGAGAAGTACAAGGAGGTACTGAAAACTGTGCTTCAAACAGGTGTAGCCAGTGAGATTCAGTTTTCGGGCGACGACCACTTCTGCTGGGAACTGCGCATCGTTCCATTGCGTATGACGGTTGATGTGACTGTTGCAATGGTTATCATGAAGGATATTACTGAGAAGCGCATGTTGGAGGCCAACACGATAAGAAATGCCCGTTTGGCATCGTTGGGCGTACTGGCGGCAAGCGTGGCGCATGAAATCAACAACCCCAACAATACCATTCAGTTCAATATATCGATACTGTTGAGAAGCTGGAAAGATATTCTTGGTATCCTATTGGCCTTTCACAAGGAGCATGGCGGTTTCATGGTAGGGGGTGTTCCGGTGGAGCAGGCGTTGACCGGGACCCCTCGCCTGCTGGAGAGTATTGAAAGAAGCGCACGGCGGATTGAGACTATCGTCGGAAATCTGAAACATTTGGCGCGTCCGGATCAAGGCGAACTCGACCATGCGGTGGACCTCTCTGAGGTACTGCATACCTCTTTGTCGATTTTACAGAATCAGATCCGTATGCTGTGCGACGACTGTCGGCTGGATATTATTGAGCCACTACCGGCTGTGCGGGGTAATGCGCAACAGCTGGAACAGGTATTCATCAATGTAATCCTGAATGCGCTGCAGTCGCTGCCCGGGCGGTCTGCTGCCGTGCGCATAACCGCCATGCAGGAAGAGGATGGCGAATTTATCCGTGTCACCGTCAGTGACCAGGGGTCGGGCATCTCTGAGGGGGATCAGAGCCGAGTACTCGACCCTTTCTTCACCACCAAGAGCGAGAACGGCGGAACCGGACTCGGATTATCCATATCCTACCGGATTATCCAGAATCACAAAGGTAAAATGGTGATCAATTCAAATCCGGGCAAGGGTACGGATGTAATTATGAGCTTACCGGTGTTTGTCGGAAGCTGTTGAGAGAAGAGCATCTAACGATGAAAGAGTCCAGTCTGCCCGTGGTATTGGTCGATGATGAAGAAGATATCCTCTTCGGAGCGAGTTACCTGTTGAATAGTCACGGCGTCAAACCGGTAGTGTCGTTGAGTGACGGGCGGAAATTGCTCCCGTATCTGCAATCGGAAAAAGCAGGTGTCATTGTGTTGGACCTGTTTATGCCATACACCTCAGGTATCGAGTTGCTGCCGCGCGTGGTGCAGAATCATCCCGAAGTGCCGGTGGTTGTCCTGACCGCCTCGCAGGAGGTGGAAATCGCTGTCTCCTGCATGAAAGAAGGGGCATTCGACTACCTGGTAAAGCCAGTGGAGGAGAGCCGATTCGTCTCCTGCGTACAGCGAGCCCTGGAGATCAGGGGGCTGCGCCGGGAAATCGGTTCATTGCGGCATAGCCTGATAGCGCAGAGCGTAGAGTGCCCCGAGTGTTTTTCCCACATTCTGACCTGTCAGCACGACATGCAGGTTCTGTTCAAGTACATTGAAGCTATTGCCGACACTGGCGAGCCGGTGATCATCAGCGGGGAGTCGGGCACTGGCAAGGAGCTGATTGCGCAAGCGCTGCACCGGGTGAGCGGAAGATCCGGTGAGATGGTGAGCCTTAACGTTGCCGGGCTGGACGACAATATGTTTTCCGATACGCTGTTCGGTCACGTCAAGGGTGCTTTCACCAGCGCCGATAGGGATAGAAAGGGTATGATTGCGAGTGCTGCGGGTGGTACCCTGTTTCTGGATGAAATAGGCGACTTGAATATGGCTTCCCAGGTCAAGCTTTTGCGTCTGCTGCAGGATAAGTCCTACTATCCGCTTGGTTCAGATGTCATACATCACTCCGACGCCCGCATCGTGGCAGCGACTAATCAGAACCTACACGAGAAGATGATGCAAGGAAATTTCCGCCAGGATCTGTTTTTCCGCCTCTCCTGCCATCCGATAAATGTCCCTCCGCTGCGCAAGCGACCGAATGATCTGCCATTGCTACTGCGGCATTTTATCGAGGAGGCTTCTGGCTCCATGAGCAAGCCCGCGCCAGCGATCCCAGACGAACTGCTCACCCTGCTCTCCGTTTATGATTTTCCCGGCAACATCCGTGAGTTGAGGTCGCTGGTTTTTAATGCGGTTGCGCAGCACCGTTCCGGAGCAGTTCTATCCATGCAGAGCTTTCGCGATGTGGTTCGCAAAGGACATAGAGCTTCTGCGTTCGAGCACAAGTGCACTGATGCGGTGGCTGGATCTTCTTTGGCAATCTCCGGCCGATTTCCCACGCTCAAGGAGGCGAATCGTTTCCTGGTGGAGGAGGCGATGCGCAAAGCAACAAACAATCAGGGTGTCGCGGCCACGCTGCTAGGCATCACTCGCCAATCGCTGAACCGGCGATTGAAGAACAAGGATGAACAATAAATACAAACGTATCGGTGCAGCATTTGCTGCATTTCTCCTATTTTGATTGTAAATATAAGCTCACGACAATTAGTAGTAATTATCAACTTAGACGTGATTAAAGCTACATTTGGCTGCACCCCAGCAGCCTATATAACGACGTTCGGCTTCTGATCTTCCTCCTGTTTTTATTATCGTTTTTTTTATTCAAACAAATGGCATGCCTTTTGACTAAAAAAGGCAGTCATCTGGAGCAAGGTCACTGGTTTCCCCGGTATTAATTACTGCGGCGGGCGTGAGAGTCCCGTCAGGGTTTTTTCCGTGGATCAGCGGGAAGCGCTCCCAAGGAGCGGGTCAGCTTCAACTCCCCGGTTACTGAAATTAGAACAGCACCCTGTTGGGGCGCAGAGGCTACTTTGCGGAAAAAGCCAGCCTGGAAGGATGTTGAAAGATTGGCGCGCAACGCGAAGATCTGATTAATCAACGTTCTGTGCCGACCAGCGGTCCCCATTTCCTAACTACCAACTAGCGAGAATTAACATATGAATTTGAAAGTTGAGAACCTGGCTCTCTTCGGGAAAACAAAGAAAATCGAAATCATGATAGATAGCCTGATGGATTGTATCTCCAATGGCGCAATGAAGTTTGAATCGGGCTTCGATATCTATCTTAACGGAGCTGAAGAAGGCAGATGCGACGATTCCGTACACCAGATACGGGATCTTGAGGTGGAAGGAAACCGGTTGCGCCGCGAGATCGAGGGCCATCTATATACCGATATGCTGATACCTGATTCCAGGGGCGACGTTTTGAGCCTTCTGGAAGATACCAATTACCTGCTGGGACTGGCTGAAGACATATTCCTGGCCATTACCGTCGAGAAACCGGCAATCGGCGATACGTTTAAGGGCGATTTCAAACTGCTCGCATCGACTGCTGTGAAATCGGTCGAGTCGACAGTACTCGCTTCCCGGGCGTTCTTCCGCAATATTACTGCTGTGCGCGATCACCTTGGGAAAGTGTCGTTCCATGAGGAGGAGTGTGACCAGATTGCCACCCGCCTCAAGCGGAACATCTTCGCTTCCGATCTCAAATTGGAAAACAAATTGCATTTGCGCTATTTCGTGGACAAGTTGGACCGCCTCGCGGACGAGGCTGAGGATGTCGGCGACTGGCTGGCCATCTACACAATCAAACGTTCTCTTTGAGCATGAGTTGGGTAGCTGCGTGACCCTAAGCAGGGTACGCGATAAAACATTCGATAAACTCAGAGAAACGATTGCTATGGAAATTACGGTTTTAATATTTTTGACCAGCGGGCTGTTTCTGGGTTGGTCGCTCGGTGCCAACGATGCCGCCAATGTATTCGGCACCGCGGTGGCAAGCCGCATGATCCAGTTCACCACCGCGGCGATTATCTGCACAGTGTGTCTTATTCTGGGCGCGGTCATCAGCGGCGCCGGCGCGGCGCATGGTTTGGGGGCATTGGGCAAACTCAATGCCCTTCCCGGCGCGTTTATGGCGGCGTTTTCTGCGGCGCTGACGGTCTACTGGATGACCAAGGCGGGGCTTCCCGTTTCTACCACCCAGGCGATCGTCGGGGCGATCATCGGCTGGAACCTGTTCAGCGGCTCCATTACGGACACCACTGCTTTGACCAAGATTTTCGCCACCTGGGTCGCCTGCCCGATACTGGGGGCGATTTTCGGGGCGCTGATCTACAAGGCGGTAGTACTGATACTGAACCGCTCCAGGATTCACCTGCTGCGTCTGGATGGGTATACCCGTCTGGGGTTGATTATCGCCGGCGCATTTGGCTCCTACAGTCTTGGCGCAAACAACATTGGCAACGTCATGGGGGTATTCATCTCTTCCCATCCATTCTCCGATTTCAGCATCGGCGACCTGTTTACCATTTCGGCGATACAGCAGCTGTTTCTACTGGGGGCCATCGCCATTGGCGTTGGCGTCTTCACCTACTCCAAGCGGGTCATGATGACGGTTGGCGACGGTATCCTGCCGCTCACACCCGTGGGTGCCTGGGTGGTGGTCATTGCTCATTCGATCGTGCTCTTTCTTTTCTCGTCCATCGAGCTGGAGCATTTTCTGGTCAGCAGCGGCCTGCCTACCATCCCGCTGATTCCGGTGTCGAGTTCGCAGGCGGTGGTCGGCGCAGTGATCGGCATCGGCCTGCTTAAGGGCGGCAAGGGAATAAAGTGGCGGGTGCTCGGTAATATTGCATCGGGCTGGATTACCACGCCTATCATTGCCTCGGTCGTCTGTTTCGTCATGCTCTTTATTCTGCAGAATGTGTTCAATCAGGTGGTTTATCATGAGGTGCGTTACGTGCTCAGCGGGCCGGTGCTGGAGCAGCTGGAAAAGTCCGGCATTGCCGTTGCGGAACTGGAACCGGTCAGGGACCGGGAGATAGTTGGTGGTACCCATTTCCGTGATGCCATCCTGGAGATTAAACCTAAACTTACCGGTGAGTTGGAAGAGAAAATACTGGATGCGGCGGAGATATATCGGCTGCGCGTCGATCCCGGCAAGATTAAGGAGATTGAGGCCGGTTACCTTTCGGACGAGCAAATTCGGGGTGTGCAGGCGCTTTCGGGCCTCACATACGATCACACCTGGCAACTGTATGACGCCTTGTCCGGCAGCAGCATGGAGTGGAAGAAACGGGAGAAGAACAAACTCAACAAACCCTTCAACAAGCATCTCGATGAGCAGTTGAAATACGTTTACGAGTTGCTTCACCTGGAAAATAGCGGTGCCATAAATCAATGAGCGACAGCTTTCCGGTTGAATTCCACAATCAGCCCAGATAGTAATCCATCGCAGTATGTAACGAGGGCATGGATGCCCTTGTCAATTAAGCAAGATTGTAACACTTGTGCTGCAATAATTTTCCCAACCACACTATTGTGTTCCAGCAGATTATTCTGACATATGCTGGCACCCCCTCCAGGAGAGAGTAATGAACATGGAACCGCTTGTTTTCACCGAGGAGATGATGGTGTCCGGTACTATTCTTGCCATTACATTTATCGGTATTTTCACGGAGCATGTGCATGGATTCGAACGCGCCAAGTTTGCCATGCTCGGCGCCGGCATGATGATGCTCGCCGGCCAGTACTACGGCTTCTACTCTCCAATGCTGGCCATCCGCGCGGTGGACTGGAATGTCGTGCTGCTGCTCGGCTGCATGATGGCGATTATTGCCATAATTCTGCCTACAGGTGGCTTTGAGGCTATGGCTGCGTGGTTGACGCGCATCAGCGGCGGTAAGCAGTTTCTATTAATGGCTCTGCTCGGCACCGCGGTCACGGTTATCTCCCTGATGCTGGATAATGTCACAACCGTGGTTATTTTTGGTCCCCTGATCGTGCTGATTGCACAATCCC
Source organism: Chromatiaceae bacterium (assembly GCA_024235255.1). Lineage (GTDB taxonomy): Bacteria > Pseudomonadota > Gammaproteobacteria > Chromatiales > Chromatiaceae > HKST-UBA178. Next base: position 590,041 of record JACKMT010000002.1, on the reverse strand, counting down.
TGGAGGTGAGCCCGATTCCTTATCTGATGGCTGCGGCACTGCTGTCGGATACTGGTGGCGTAGCAACATTGGTCGGGGATCCGCCCAATCTGATGATCGGCTCGGCAGCGCATATAGATTTCAACACCTTCTTCATCCACATGGGGGGTGTTGTACTGGCGGCTTGGATTGCCATTCTCGCTGCGCTGCGTTGGTTATGTCGCAGAGATCTTGCAAAGCCATCGCACGGCGCGGTGGATGAAGCAGGGCTGGTATTCAGAGACCGCAAATTGTGGTACCAGTCGTTGCTCGTGCTCGGCGTAATGGTTGTGCTGTTTATGCTGCATCACAGCTTCGGTTGGGAACCGTGGATGGTGGCGGCGTTTGGCTTAACCATGCTGTTGTTCATTGCCCGGCGTATTGCAGTGGATCAAGCCATGCAAGACGTAGAGATTCCGCTGCTGATCTTCTTTATATCGCTGTTCATTGTGGTTGGCGGTGTGGAACACAGCCATTTTCTGGAATTTATTGGGCAGTTCATCCTGCCGTTTATTGAACAAGATTTGATGATGGCTACCATAGTATTGCTTTGGGCCGCGGCAATTTTATCGGCCATGATAGACAACATCCCGTTTACCGCAGCCATGATTCCGATCCTTGCGGGACTAGAACAGCAGGGTGTCAATGTGACGCCGTTGTGGTGGGGATTAGCTGTCGGTGTGGGTATGGGCGGTAATGGGACGCATATCGGCTCGACGGCAAACGTGTTTATCGTCACTTTGTCTGAACGGCTGGCGAAGGATAAGAGGGACCCTTCTTTGGCAATCACGCCGGCGGTCTGGTTTAAAACAGGTACTCCAGCGATGCTGGTGACTTTGATCGTCTCCAGTGTCATATTTATGCTGTTTTTCGAATTTTTCTCAGCACCAATACATTAATTCAGAAATGCCTCACCACATGCAGCGGGAACAATAACATGGGGTTTTCAAAGGGTAGACGGATAGCCTTCCCCTTTGATCGTCTAAGTGTTTTTATATCTCGTTGACGACTTAGTCCTAATGCTATTCAAGCGGTGCCAGGTTAATCTTCAGCCAAGCTGGCTTGGCGAAGGCGATCATGCCTCCTTGCACTGAGGGAGTGTTGCCGCGCAGCTGCGCACTCCCCGCCAGTTGTTTAACCAGCGACTACGTCCTGCCTACCCATGAGATGCCGCCACATCGGTGCAGCATTTGCTGCACGTTTGCTATTTTCGTTGTCACTATAACACTATGATATTTAGTTGTAATTGTCTGTTTTTCCGTGATTAAAGCCGCATTCAGCTGCACCTCTGAAGTCTGTCTGATGACATCCAATTCCTGGCCTCTCTGTTGTTTTCGTTGATGTTTCTTAAATATTAAAAATGGCACGTTTTTTGACCTAAAAAGCCAGTCAACCTGAAGCGGGATCACTGACCTCCTTGGTTTTTTTATTGCTGCGGCAGACGTGATAGTCCCGTCAGGGGCTTTTTGCCGCGGATTAATCGGGGAGGATGTTCCGGGAGCTGATCGCTCTCAATTCTCCGGTCATTACGCTGATCGTAATTCATCACAGGAGGCTGTTGCCGTCACTCAGCGTTCTCTAGATAGCGATAACCAGGTCGATTTGCCATCGACAAATAATCGCCACCAAACGCTTTGTCTCGGTGGATCTGCGCCTGGGGACGGCTGCGTACAAATTTTTAGATATTAAAAGCAGGAGATCACCATGAAAGAAGTCAAAAATGAGGATGTTTCCCGTGATGCATATGGTGCAAACAACATTTTCAAACTGATCGGCTCACAGTGCGATCTGGCGGTGCACGCAACGGATGCGCTGGCCGTTTTCCTTTCGCAAGGCAGCAGAGAGGCTGCAGAGCAAGTTGGCGAACTCGGGCTAGAGGCGGAACTGCAGCGATCGAACAGTCTCGATGCTCTTCGCAGGGAATTTTCCGACTCGCCGTTGCGCGAAGGGGTACATTCCGCGATCAACAGCATCGTGGAGATTATCCACTATGTCCGGACAACGGCTCGGGAAATGGAGATGCTGCGTGTCGGGAAGCACGCACATCTTGATCAGCTCGGTGCGCTGATCAAGAGCGGTGTTACAAGTCTCGCCAACGGTTATATCCGCCTCGCCGCCGGAAAAACCGATGTAGACGACTGTGTGGAGGAGACCCGGAAAGCGGAGCGGGAAGCGGGGGACACCTATCGCGATGCGTTGAGCGATCTGTTCAACCTCGAATCCTTTCATGAAGCACTGGACGCCAAGGAGGCGCATTTTGAGCATAAATTCATGGGTCACTATCTTTCGGCAAAAGCGGACCGTCATGGAGCGGCCACGAAAGCACTGATCTACGTCGCCGATATATTCCGCCGTCGTGAGATTCTGCGCCACCTCTCCAATGCCGCGGACCGGGTATTGATCGCTGGTAATGTGCTGCATGAGGTCGCAGCGCAGGCAAGTTCGAACAAGCCAAAGGGTTGAGGTAAGTCTGGATCGCGAAAATCGACATGTACCTATCCCGATAACTAAAGAACAAGAAAAAGCCCATTCCATAACCCTCTGCAAAAGGAACCCTTATGCAACCCGATTTAGCAAGCGCTCACCAAATGGCAGAGCTAACTATGAATACCCCGATGGCCGTCTCAGGGATCATTTTGGCCGCCACCTTCGGCGGCATATTCACTGAGGCAATTCATGGCATTCATCGTGCCAAAATCGCTGTTCTTGGCGCCGGCGCCATGGTTTTCCTGGGGCAGCTCCTGGGCTTTTACGATCCCGAACTAGCCATCGAAGCCATCGATTGGAACGTCATATTTCTATTGGCCGCAATGATGGTGATTGTTGGCATAATGATCCCGACAGGTGGCTTCCAGGCGCTGGCGTTCTGGATCGCACGCATTTCACGCGGTCGGCAGTTCTACCTTCTGGTGCTGCTGGGTACGGCGGTCACGCTATTTTCTCTATTGCTGGACAATGTGACCACTGTCATCGTCTTCGGGCCGCTGATTCTGATCATCTGCCAGGTCCTCGGTGTCTCTCCACTCCCTTATCTGATGGCCGCAGCATTGCTCTCGGATACCGGAGGTGTCGCCACCTTGGTGGGAGATCCCCCCAACCTGATGATCGGATCAGCTGCCGATATCGACTTCAATACCTTCTTCCTGCGCATGATAGCCCCGGTAACCGCCGCCTGGTTCGCTATCCTGGTCACGCTACGATTTCTGTTCTGGAAGGCACTGTCGATTAAACCGGAGGTCGTCGAATTTGCCACCAAATTTGATTTCGCGGATCGCAAGACCTGGAATAGGTCCTTAATCGTTCTTGGTCTGATGGTCCTGCTGTTCATCCTGCACCGCCAGTTGCATTGGGAAGCCTGGGTTGTGGCCGCAAGTGGCATGGTCGTCATGTTCTATGCCGCGCACAACCTTCAGGTCGACCCGGCGCTGGAGAAGATCGAGTACGCCTTACTGCTCTTCTTCCTCTCCCTGTTCGTTTTGATCGGCGGCGTTGAGCACAGCCATCTACTGAGCTACCTTGGCCAACATATCATCCCGTTGGTTGAAGGGGATCCACTGATAGCCAGCCTGGTCCTGCTGTGGCTGGCGGCCGTCCTCTCTGCCGCCATCGACAACATCCCATTTACCGCAGCTATGATCCCCATTATTCTCAGTATGGAAGCGCAGGGGATGAACGTCACCGTACTGTGGTGGAGTCTCGCCATGGGTGTGGGCATGGGGGGCAATGGTACCCATATCGGTTCTACCGCCAATGTCTTTATCGTCACCATCTCAGAACGGTTGGCGGAGAAGGAAGGAAACCCTGCGTTAGCGATCACGCCGGGCGTGTGGTTTCGCAAGGGAACTCCCGCCATGCTGGTCACTCTGCTGGTCTGCTCTCTCTTTCTCGTCATCTTCTTCGACTTTTTTGCCAGGCCGGTCGGCTTCTGAGAAGCCTCTCGACCCCGCTTCTCGATTTGATATTGGAGGTGTTTAGAAGATGACCTGCTCGACAGCGATGTTCATGAAGTATTATTCCGCCTCGCCGGACGATACCGTCGGTGACGCACTCAAGCTTTTAAAAGAGCACGGAATCCGTTCGGTTCCGGTGCTGGACGATGAGGGTAATCTGATGGGATTCTTTCATTTCCGTAGATTGCTCGCACAACTCTTACCTCTCTCGGGGGAAACCGACTGGATGGGCCCTGCCACGCATAGGGGATTGATCGACCGGGATATCAAATTCACATCCATCATCGGCTCCTCTGCCGAGCTCAGGACCGGCGACCACCTCCATACGATGTTGTCGCTCAGACTGCGTGAGGTGACGGATACCGACTTCGAAACGGTGCACCCCGACACACCATTGTTGGAAACGATAAGGATCCTGATCAAATACCGGGGGCCGCTTCCGGTGGTAAACAAGGGGGAAAAGAAGTTAATCGCCCTGGTCACGGTGCAGTCAATGATGCAAGCTTTGGAGAGGATCGCGGGCGAACATTAAGGTGTGCTCCACTCTTACAGGTGAGCGGGCCCAAGGAAGCCCGGAAATATCCGCGACAGTAGAGGCAATCCTGCAGAAGTATATTAGCGTTTAACATTATTTGACGCAGATCAACAAAACTATCCCGAATGGGTATTGATTTAACCCCTCTGATAGAGGATTTTTTCAATACAGTCAATGGAATAAACCTAGTTTATGCAGAGACCAAAAGGTTTGTTTGGCACTTTATGCTTTGACTATATATGTTTATCAACCCTGTAACCGGGTTGACCGAGCTGCCGCTTCCCCGATCGGCAGGAGACAAGCGGTTCACAATCCGGAACATGGCCGAAGATTATCGAGTTCTCTACCCGGTTTCCACTCGGGTGATGATTACTCAAGATATCGTCATCAATAACGGTGACGGGTAATTCACTCAAAGTGAAACTTAGGAGAAAAAAGTACCATGCCTACATTTGTGCGTACTGAGAAATGCGATGGCTGCAAGGGCCAGGATAAGACTGCTTGCATGTACATCTGCCCACATGACTTGATGAAACTGGACATGGATGGCTCGCTGACCGGCCATGCCATGAAGTCCTTCAATCAGGAGCCCGATCAGTGCTGGGAGTGCTATTCCTGCATTAAGATCTGTCCGCAGCAGGCGATTGAAGCGCGTCCCTACGCCGACATCGTGCCGTTGGGTGCTTCAGTACAGCCCCTGCGCGGTACCGACTCGATCATGTGGACCATCAAATTCCGCAATGGCACCATGAAGCGTTTCAAATTCCCCATCCGCACTACCCCTGAAGGTTCAATCGATCCTTACGGCGGCAAGCCAGAAGCTGATATCTCGAAGATCAGCGAACCCGGTTATTTTGTACAGGTCAACGGTTTCCGCGCGGGCAACCCGGCAGAACTGATCCGTAAGTAACGGCAGAATCAAACTGGAATCTGGAACAGAATATTTTATCTTTTGAGGTGAATGAAATGGCTGAATTTGGAAATCCTGAAGTCATCGAAGAAGAGGTAGACATCCTCATCATCGGTGGTGGCATGGGCGCTTGTGGCGCGGCCTATGAGCTGGGTCCCTGGCTGGACGCAGCGAAAAAAGAGGGTGTGGATATTAAAGTGAAACTGGTCGACAAGGCCGCCATGGACCGTTCCGGCGCCGTGGCCCAGGGCCTGTCGGCGATCAACACTTACATCGGATCCGAGCAGGATCCGGCCGACTATGCCCGCATGGTCTCCAACGACCTGATGGGTATCACCCGCGACGACCTGGCTTACGATCTGGGCCGCCACGTCGACGAGTCGGTGCATCTGTTTGAGGAGTGGGGCCTGCCGATCTGGAAGCTGGACGAGAATGGCGAGCGCCACGACGGTTCCAAAGGCATGACTCCGCTGAAAGATGGCGGCAAACCGGTCCGCTCCGGTAAGTGGCAGATCATGATCAACGGCGAGTCCTACAAGTGGATCGTTGCCGAAGCTGCCAAGAAAGCGCTGGGTATGGATAACATCCAGGAGCGTATCTTTATCGTCAAGCTGGTCAACGACAAGAACGACAAGAACCGGGTTGCCGGTGCGGTCGGATTCTCGGTACGCGAAGATCAGGTGATGGTCTACAAGTTCAAAGCCTGCCTGCTGGTAGCCGGCGGCTGCGTCAACATTTTCCGTCCCCGCTCCGTGGGCGAGGGCCAGGGCCGCGCCTGGTATCCGGTCTGGAATGCAGGTTCGACCTATGCGATGGCGGCCGAAGCCGGCGCCGAGCTGACGCTGATGGAAAATCGCTTCGTACCGACCCGCTTCAAAGATGGTTACGGTCCGGTCGGTGCCTGGTTCCTGCTGTTCAAATCCCAGGCCACCAACGCCTTCGGCGAGACCTACATGACGCGCAACAAGGCGATGCTGGACGACTATCCTCCCTATGGTCAAGCTGCAGTTCCCGCCTCCTGCCTGCGCAACCACCTGATGCTGAAAGAGATGCGCGAAGGCCGTGGCCCGATCTGGATGGATACCGTCACCGCGCTTGCCAACCTGCGCGAAACCCTGTCGCCGCGTGAAGTGAAGCATCTGGAAGCCGAAGCCTGGGAAGACTTTCTTGATATGTGTATCGGACAGTGCGGCATCTGGGCCGGTGAGAACATCGAGCCGGAGAAGAAGAACTCCGAGCTGATGCCGACCGAACCCTACCTGCTGGGCTCTCACTCCGGTTGCTGCGGTATCTGGGTCTCCGGTCCGGAAGATGTCGGTGCTCCCACCGAAGAGACCGAAGCCGGCGTTCCCGAGCACCTGCCTTCCGGTTGGAACTGGGGCTACCGCGGCATGACCACCGTTAAAGGCCTGTTTACTGCCGCTGACGGCGTCGGCGCTTCCGGCCACAAGTTCTCCTCCGGCTCCCATGCCGAGGGCCGCATGGCCGCCAAGGCGATGGTCAAGTTCGTCATGGATAACAAGGACCACAAGCCCGAGCTGGACGCCAGCGTCGAGGATCTGGTCGCCGAGATCTACAAGCCGGTCAAGAACTTCCTGGAGTTCAAGGACTACAGCACCGCGATCGATGTGAACCCCAACTACATCACCCCGCGCATGCTGCAGTTCCGCCTGCAGAAGATCATGGACGAGTACGTTGCCGGCGTGGCCACCTACTACACGACCAACGAGCACATGCTCGATCTGGCCGAGCAGAAGCTGGAGATGCTGAAGGAAGACGCGCAGAAGATGCGTGCCAAGGATCTGCACGAGCTGCTGCGCGCATGGGAGAACTATCACCGCATCCTGACTGCGGAAGCCCATATGAAGCACATTCAGTTCCGTCAGGAGTCCCGTTATCCGGGCTTCTACTACCGCGCCGACAAGAACTTCGTCGACGAGGAGAACTGGCACTGCTTCGTCAACTCGATTTACGACAAGGCTACCAAAACCTGGACCTGCTTCAAGCGCGCCCATGTCGATCTGGTCGATAAATCCAAGTTGTTCAAAGCAGCAAGCCACTAACCGACTGACGGCTTGATTGAGTCCGGGCACCTGCCGGTGTCCGGACTTTTTTATCTCTGATCCAACGAGTTGTGGTTTTTTCCAACCCTTTAATTCCAACCATATCAGCCTGGAGTTTTCTGTTCCCACGATGGGGAGTAAGATCGATCCTGATCGCCGGTTTTTTATCCCTTGAAACACCGGGACCGCTTCTACTGACAGATAATGACGATCCCACCGATTTTCTATCGGAGCCCTTCAATCATGAGTGAAAAATTCGACATACCCTTTGAGAGTAACCTGGTGCCGCAAATGCTGGATCTGGGTTCCAGGCTGAAATTCCGTTGCCACAAGGGCATCTCCTGTTTCAATGCATGCTGCAAGAGGGCCGATATCACGCTGACGCCCTACGATGTAATCCGTCTCAAGGATCGGTTGGGAAAGAGCTCGACGGATTTCCTCAAGGATCACACAGTCCCATTCAAGATGGACAAGGATGGACTGCCCGGTGCCAAGCTGAAAACCACCGACGAGGGTGTCTGTAAATTCATGAACGACGAGGGATGCAGCGTCTACAGCGACCGTCCAACTGCCTGCCGTTACTATCCGCTTGGCCATATGTCGATGCTTTCGACTGGCTCCAAGACCGACGAGACACACTACTTTCTGGTGCGGGAGGATCACTGCAAGGGTCACGAGGAGGTGAAGGAGCAGAATATCGCCGAGTATCTGAAGGAGCAGGAGACGGCGCAGTATGATGAAATGAACCGGGAGTGGATGCAGTTGATGTTGAAACGCCGCTCCATGGGGCCAACCGTCGGGCGCCCGCCGGAAGCAACGCTGCAGTTGTTCTTCATGTGCTCTTATGACATGGACCGCTTTCGCCGCTTCGTATTAAGTGAAAACTTTCGCAGTACCTATCAACTTGAAGATTCGGCTTACGAAGTGTTCGAGAAGGAGGATATCTCGTTGATGCAGTTCGGCGTGCGTTTCATGCGCCAGGCATTTTTCGGTGAGCGCACCATTTCGGAGAGAGAGGGAGCCTGGGAGGAGCGTGTGAAGAACCGGCAGGAGGTTTGGGAGGCGCGCCGCCAGGCCGAAATTTCACGCCAGCAGCAGGCGGAGGATGAAAAGTACAGGGATGCATGACCACCAGGGATTTTGCATTGATTGCCTTGCCGACAGCGTTTCCGTCTCGTCGGCAATTTAAAGGGAGCTGCTCTCGGTTGGCAGAATTCTCCGCCTTCTCGCCTTTTACTCCATAATATCCTAGCCGGTGAGCATCCGGCGGGTTTAAGTGTAAGCGCAGTAAAAAAAGGTGATAACCCATGCCTCTTGTTTACGGAATCCATCACGCGACCTTGTTGGTTGGTAACCTCGTAAACTCACTTCTGTTCTATCAGGGCGTATTGGGATTGGAGGTCAATGCACAACGACCCGATCTGGGCTTTCCCGGCGTCTGGATGGAGGTGGGTGAGCAGCAGATTCATCTGATGGAGCTCCCCAACCCTGATCCGCTGCAGGGGCGCCCTGCTCACGGCGGGCGGGACCGGCATGTCGCACTGGTTGTTGAGAGCTTGAAAGAGATCACCGCTTCGCTCGATTCGGCCGGTATCTCCTACACGCGGAGCAGATCTGGACGGAACGCACTTTTTTGCCGCGACCCGGATGGCAATGCACTTGAATTTGTTGAACGGCGGCAAATCTGAATCGCCGATAATCGGGAACTGGGGAAAGCGGACGAGTTCTTATAGTGAAGGCTGCTTAAAAAACCTCTGTTGACTGCTATAGATAGAGAAGCTTACTGTGCCCCTCTCTGTGAAAAAAACCGCACACGCTTGAAAATTTATAGCGGATGAAGCTGAAACCGGGATCTGTTCTGCCTTGTATTTTACTGTTGCTTTTGTTGCAGCTGCAGGCTGTTCAATCGGCAGACGGCCTGCTTCAGGCCGGAGGCGAAACCCTTGTCTATAAAGTAACCTACCAGGGGTTGTTATCGGCTTTTCTACCGGTAGAGATTGCCCAAACCACCCTGCGCCTTCATCCCGGCGTTGAAACAGTTGCTGGTGAGCAGCTGCGGCATGCTTCTTTGCGTGTCACCACCGAGCCGTTTCCCCGCATGGAGTCGTTTTATCCCTTTCGATTCGATTACCACAGCTGGTTTGATCCCAGGCTGAGCTATACGGCGGTCGTAGATATGCGAAAGCGGACATCCGACAGCCGGCACGAGCTGCTCTGGTTCAATCGAAGGGAGGGGGAGGTTCGGCGCTACCGCAAAGAGCAGCAGACTGAAGGTGCGGATTCGCTGGTACTGCCCGACTTTGTACGCCAGGTAATTCGCCTGCAACAGACAGCAGGGTTCCGGGAGAGAGGGGTTTTCCGGTTGACTGAAAGCAACGTACTGGACCGGCTTACGATGCTGTATGCTGTGCGCCACCGTCCACTGCAGACGGGCGGGAGCATAGAGTTAGCGGTGTCTAATGGAAAAGACCTGCTGGGCTACAACATAGCCATTGAAGCGAAAGAGAAACTGATTATAGACGGCCGGCCCATTGCAGCTTTTCGATTGAGATTCTCGCCGAACTTTGTATCTGCAGGAGACCGGGGTTACGCAGTCCGTGTCTGGTTAAGCGATGACGAGCGGCGGCTGCCGATACGATTTCACAGCAGAAATCTTGGGGGTGTAATTGAGTTGGAACTGACAACGGCAGAATGAAAAATCGAAGAACCAGAGTGAAGTTAACACTCACCGGACAGCGGAAAATAAACATTCCTGTTTTGATGATGGGGATGTTACGCTGCTTTTCTCGTTTCCAATAGTTTCTCCGCCGAGCGCTTGCCACTGAGAATAGCCTCGTCGCTCCAGAAATATGTCCATAAGCCATAACGCCCGCTAGGAATTACATTAACGCTGGATAACCAGTCATGGATGACCTTTATGGAAGACTTACGCTGCTTGTCGTAGATGCAATAGGCATATGGGATATCTTTTACCATCGTCGTCGCGACAGGTGCATCAGCCTCCAGTGCTTTTACTTTAATCAGATCTTTGATGACCTTCTGCAGCAGTTGCTCATTATCGGGCGGATTACTCCTTGAGTAGGAAACCTCAGCGGATATGGACGACATGCCTGGTGGAGTTACATTTTCGGAGAAGTTATGTGGATAGCTCAAGCGGAAGAAACTTATATCTTTTTCGGGAAAATGCACCCAGTGATTAGGTGATATATTGGGACGATCTATGCCTAGGTTGACAACCTTGATACTGTTAGTGCGTAAATGAGATGCCGCTGCTCTTATACTATCAGGCGCTTCGGGGCAGATGCGAATTAGCTCCGGTAGAGGGATAGTGCTTATAAGCGTGTCATATTTGACTTGTTCACCGTTGGTAAAATGAACAACCTTATTCCGTAGATCGATTCTTTCAGCGCGGTATTGAAGATTAATGGTGCCGGCTTTTGTTTGCATAGCTTCAGCGATAGCCCCATATCCGGCAGCAGCTACTGGATAGCGAAAGGTTGGGTTGGTGCCAATCTTTGTTTGTTTGCTCCATAAGGCACCACGAAAGACCTGCAACAGATTGGGTTTTGGAACTCTGTTGCCGGTCCATTCGAAAGTCATCTCCTTAGGGTTGACCATCCAGAATTTTTCACTGTATGGTATCAGGAAGGTTTCGGAAAACCCTTTCCCGATGGTTCGGTACATCCACTCTTCATAGTTTGCCGGATCTTGCTCCCGCCCACGGTTAATGAAGTCCCACAGGCACTTGATACGCAGTCCAATAGGCAAGCCAGCGGTGTTTACCTGAAAGGGGTATGCGGTATAAGTTTCATGGGAGTAGATATAGGCGTGACGATCATGCGTGAGCATGTCAACACCGATATCGTTCAGCAAGTTGATGACGCTTGTATTCTGAGTTTGCAGGATGTGGATGCCGCGGTCAAAAGTGAATCCATCTACAGTGTCGGAAGCGGCGACTCCGCCTATGTGATCCTCAGCCTCAAATATGGGTGCTTCGCTGTAAACCGATGCTGCCAGTCCGGCAAGCCCCCCACCAAGTATGATTGTACTGTTCTCTAACATTTCTTTAGTGATCGATGAATGACTAGTTTTTCTTTACATAAATATCGTCCCCATCCACCTTAACCTTGTAGGTATTGCAATCAGGGAGTGACTCAAACTCATCGTTGGTGCCTACCGAAACATTCCCTGTAACCCTGCATGCGGAAGGAAAATCGATGTTTTTTCCAGTTGTAATATCAAACTTTGCAGAATGCCAAGGGCACATGACCGTGGTGCCTTCAATTATTCCCTGGCATAACGGCCCTTGCTCATGTGTGCATTCGCCCAGAGCGTAGTAATTACCGTTTATAAAAAAGAGGCCAATGGTCTCTCCATCGATCTCGACGTCGGTTTCAAACCCCTCATTCGGCCCCAAGTCGTCAACATGTGCTGCCTTAATCCAACCATTTTCTGACATATTCACCACAACAATTCAATTCAGTAAGGTACAAAACAATAGTAAAACTATCGCTGTGAGCATAGAGTACTAAAAATATTTATAAACCGAAAAAGAGTAAAGAGGCGAAAACTAGCTATTGGATAATACCCGTTCTTCGATGGTCTTTTCCTCACCACATTGAGCACAAACAAAGTTTACCCGCTCTACCTCGACCTGCTTTTCCACCAGATCAGGTACATCGATCTCCGCCCAATATTCAGAACCTTCACGGTTAAAGTGTTTTATTCGTTCCTTTACATAGACAATCTCCTCGACTGTCTTCGTTTCTCTGGAGCGTCCCTTTTCCGTCATTTCATGACTTTGGCTACATAGCATTTTCTAGCGCCTCGGAAGAGTGCCGATTAACTTGTCCGCAAACTATAAAGAGTCGGATCATGAAAGATCGTAGTCGTACTCCTTGGCCCAGAGTATGTTTACATACTTCTTTCCGACATAGTGGTCGACCTTCTGCTTCCTGAACATTTCGTCAATTTGCGGGTCTCTTTCCTGCCATATTTTTTCAACATCGCCGGACATCCACTTATCTTTACTCATGGCGGTAAGTTCATCAATATTCTTCTTGTAGGTCTCAGAGCATTCGTTGTTCATGTAATAGTTGAGGTACCAGCGAAACAGCACACGAACCTGCTCCAGTTCCAAATGGGTGTATGAAGTCTCTTTGAGAACGCTTCCCCCTCGATAGCTTTTAATTTCGTCCCAGCGTGTCTCATCGACCAGATCATTTTCTCTGCAGAAAACATCCAATACTGTGCCTGGATAGGGCATAAAAGTGGAAACCCAGACTATATACGCCCGCAGTTGCGAATTGAGGCTGGCTGTGCGCAACATATTCTCTCGGGTTTCAGTAGGCAGGCCGATCATGTTGAACGCTTGAGGTTTTAATCCGTATTTTCTGGCCAGCTCGAAGCTGTCGATTAGAACCTTATCCGGGATGTTTCTGTTCAACACTTTGTTGCGAATTTCAGGATCACCAGCTTCAACACCCATCTTGACAACCTTGCATCCCATCTCTTTCAACAGTCCTGCTATCTTCTCATTGAAAGCGAGTGGTTGAGACGTAGCGGCGAATGGCAAGCCCACTTTTTCCGCATATAGTGGCGCCAGATCCGCCAGCCAACGGGAGTAGATGGCAAAAACATCATCGACAAATGTGAAAGATTTCACGTGAGGATTATTGTCCCTGACGTTTTGCAGCATCGCTACCGTGGACTCTACACTGCGCCGGCGGATGAAATCCTTCATCTTCACCTTCTTCTCAGTCTCTTTTAGGTCGTCTTTATACATGTCGAAAAACGGCACGTTAAAACAATAGGTACAGGCGTAGGGGCAGCCGCGCGACGCAATGACTTCAGCCCAGCCATCGCGGGTCTCGACGATGCGGTCATAATCAAATACTTCGCGATCTTCAAACGGGAGCGAATCGAGGTCGTCGATCCAGCGATCCACCGGGTTGGCGATAATACTGATTTCGTCATTGAGCGCATGGATTTTTGGCGAAGGAAGGTTGCTGCAGCTGCCGATGCTTATTGGAATCGCGCCGTCGGTACCGGTGGCGGCCATGGAGACTGCCAATGTTTCGGTACGACATTTTGTCGTCATGTTGGGAATGTATTCGAGCGATTTGCCCTGTTCGATGCGATTGACCAATTCCAACAATGGAATCTCACCTTCACCTTTACACACAAAATCGACTGCATCCTCTTTAATAATCTCCTCAGCGGCTGCATTGGCATGATGCCCGCCAACGACTATCGGAGTACTGCAGGAGCGGCGAATAAACTTCGCGATTATCTTTACGTAAAACCATTGATTGGTAACGCTGGAGAAGGCTATGAGGCCTGGATCATACTCTTTTATGTCTTTGACGATTTTTTCAATATCGAGCGAGTAATCTAGCTCGTCAGATACATGGATCAGTTTTGTTTCGTGGCCGTTTTCTTTCAAGTATGCGGACAGGATACCAATACCGCATGAATAGCCCACTGATATGCCGATGTCGGTATATATAAATAGTACTCGCATTTTGAAGCCTTTGATTCTTGTTACGTTAAAAGAAAACGAGGTGTGCGATTGCCTGGGACTGTTTCGGGAAGTGCATCAGATCTTCCTGATCTGACTAGTATGTGTTTGCATACCTCGCCAGTAAAATTTTTTGCGGTGATATAACAACCGGGTAACACAAAAACTCAATTCGAAGAGCTGTGGTTGCTATTATCAGTTGTTTCCAATCAGGTGCACATTTTTTAATCAGTGTTTGCATTATGGACCTATTATTCGAACATACAAGAGGCATATTCCAGCTGTTTTTCAAGGGATTAGCTCTCCCATCCGTGATCTGCAGCACATTGAACAATGCTGCCGGTTCTATGCAAAAACGCTTTTTTCACCATCAACGATTCTTTCATACGCTAATTGCACACCGTTAATACAGGTATATTTCGCAGCTTTCTGTATCGTTGAATCGGCATCAGTTATCCCTCTGATCGGATCAAACTGCATCCGGCCGGATGGCACAGCAAGAAATTTTCAATGTATTAATAACAGGCATTGGCCGCCCCAGCCGTAACAGATATTGTTGGTATCGGTGTTACACCAGCGAAGCTTTAGCGTAAATCCCCTGATTTTTTGCTGACGATAATTCTCATTGTTCGGGGATTTCTCGCATATACTGATTTCAAGGTGGCGGTTTCTATTCCTTTGGGATTTAGGTGCATGATGGAGGGTGTCAACAAATTTTACATTCCGGTTAAGTTAATAATGAAAATCGTTGCCAAGCCAGCAATATTCATAACGATTACAAAATCCGCACGATACTTGCATGCATGATTTATTATGATGCGGAACTGTCTGATTAAATTAATTTAATTCAGGTATTTCTGATTTGAGTAGTGCCATGGGGTCGATGTTGAGGGGCGACTGAGCAGTTAATGTTGTTCTCGTATGAGATTTACATGTGCGGAACCTCCAGGCAATTCTAAAATGGCGGGATAAGCACTTCGAATGTCGATTCGACAGTGAGGTATCTAAAATTGAATTATGCAACGGATGTGAATGAAAAGGCGTCTGCTGGCAATGCGTGTTTTCGACACAAGGCTTTTTCCCCGATATTGTGCCTAATTTTATCACTGCTTTTTTTCTCAGTGTCTCCATCCGTGTTTGCAGATCGGATTTCCTACGATGCGGAAAAATTAAAAGTACTCGTTGAAGGGACGGACGATCCCGATATCGTAACTATTACAGAAGTAGCCATCGATCAGTTACGCGTCTCTATCTCTACCTCCGGTCAGGTTGAGTCGCAATTGTTCAATATCGCTGATGTCACTGTCATTGTTGTCGGTGGAAAAGGCGGAGATGACGAAATCCTCAATAGCACCGGCGTTTCCATGACAGCGGATGGTCACGCTGGTAACGACAAGCTCTCCGGTGGTCGTGGCGATGATTTTCTGGTTGGCGGTACGGGTGACGATCAACTACTGGGTAATGACGGTAACGATTTTCTTAGTGGCGGTGAAGGCAAGGATATTATTATCGGAGGCGCCGGAAATGATGGATTGTACGGCGGACTGGACAATGATTCGATGGAGGGCGGCGCAGGTGACGACCTTCTCAACGGAGATGACGGAGACGACATCATGTCCGGTTCGGATGGATTGGACAAGATGTTTGGTGGTGCAGGCGCGGACTATATCAAGGGTGGAGGAGGCAAGGATACGGTTGATGGTGGAGCTGGCGACGATGTCATAGAAGGCGGTGACGATGGCGATATTCTCATAGGTGGATTGGGTGACGACACTATTTCCGGTGATGTTGGTGATGATGTCATAGAAGGTGGTGGCGGCCGGGATAGTATGAATGGAGGCCTGGGTAATGATGTGCTGGCAGGCGGCCCCGGAAATGATATTTTGGCCGGTTTGGACGGTAACGATCATCTGTCGGGCAATGATGGAAATGATGGTTTGGATGGAGGGTTCGGCAACGACCAGCTGTTTGGAGGAGCAGGTGACGACAATCTTGTCGGTGGAGGCGGCAATGATCTGTTGCGCGGGGGAAGCGGCGCTGATTTCCTGTTTGGCGGAGGCGGCGGTGACTCTCTTTATGGAGAGGCGGATAATGACCGCCTGGATGGTGACATTATCGATCCGGTATTGGACGGGGGTGAAGGTGAGAACGAAATCACCACTGATCATTCACCGGTACGCTTTGGTATCGTGGCAAATCCTGCCAATGATCCATTCAGCTCCGACGAAGATATTTTTCGTGCGTTCGAGAAGGCAAAAACAATAGCAAATCAGGTTTCCCTATTCTTCTCTTTTCGGGCACAGGACAGAATGCCGGATTTGCTCGATGCGATGGACGTCGTTGCGCAACTGGGAATGAGTACAATCATTCAGGTTGGTGTCCAGTTTCTTGGGCAGCCAAATCCACCGACAGATATTCCCGCAACATTCGCTGATGAAACAACACGCGCGCTATATCTTGACAATGTTCGGTCACTTGCCGAAAAGTTTCCAAAAACAATGGTCCTTTCACCTGAAGTAAATTTCATGTATTGGATCAACCGGCAAGAGTTCGAGTTATTTGCAACTCTTTATCAAGAAGCCTACGCTTTGGTGAAAGAGGTGTCGCCGCAAACCGATGTGGGCATCTCTTTTCACTATACGTTGTTCCGCGGGTGCGAACAGTTTGCGATGCTCGATGCGCTCGGACCACGCGACTTTCTGGGTATCACTACCTACCCGATCTGGCTGATCGACAAGGGTATCATTGGCTCTATCGAAGAGTATCCGCCGGAATGGTGGAGCTGGTTACGGTGGGCATATCCCAACGAGAAGATCATCATTACAGAGATGGGATTTCCCAACTCCCGTAACAGCACACAGGAGGCACAGGCTGCGTTCGTACGGCGCCTGCCCGAGTTGATGAGTGGCCTGAAGCCGGAATCGGTCAACTGGACACTGCTATCCAATGTAACTTTCTATGATCCTGCAGCGCTCAGCCAAGAGACCCTGAACTTTCTTCTCGACGTCGGTGTGAATCCCGACATATTAATGGGCAGGCTTAACAACATGGGAATGCACTCTCATTCAGGCACCCCCAAGCTAAGTTGGTTCGAGGCTTTGAAGATAAAATACGACTGGGAAGACGTACCTGTCGGACCTCCTGGACCCTTGGGCGTTCTGACCACGAATCCAGCTGATCTTCCCCCGATCTGCTCTCAGTTTGATGTAAGCGAATAAGTTGCTGTGACTGTTAGTGGGATAAACGGCAGTTTTCAATGATCTCGTCAATCCGCTCAACTAGCGACTCTTTTGGCGTGTAGCCAAGTGACTTGCAGATGTGATCTATATTTGCGATCGAGTAGCGTAATTCACCGGCATGGGCAGGGATGTACTCCGGGCGTATATCAGGCGCAATCCGTTGACACAGTAAGTTGGAAATCTCAGTAACTGAAGTGGCCCGCCCTGTACCAACATTGTACAGGCCATAACGTTCGGATGTATCCATTGCCAACAAGTTGGCGTTTACGACATCGTTGACGTGCACAAAGTCTCTGCGCTGCTCTCCATCGCCGAAAATTTTGGGCGGCTTTCCCGCCAACAGGCGCGTTATGAAAATTGTGATTACTCCGACGTAAGGCGTCACGCTCTGTCCTGGGCCGTAGGTATTGAAATAACGCAGTATGTGACAATCAATATCCATTTGGCGGGTGAGTTCAAGGCAGTATTTTTCAGCTGCCAGCTTGGCGATACCGTAAGGTGAAATCGGCTCAGGAATGTAATCTTCGCTAATTGGGTCTGGCGTTTTGCTATCCGCGTAAACCGCCATTGATGAAGCGAATAAGAATCTCCTAACTGAGGATTGAGCGCAGTTTTGCAGCAAATTCAGCGTGCCCATCAGGTTGATTTCAGCATCTTCGTAAAACTGCGCAATGGAGGAACGAATGCTTACACGTGCAGCCTCGTGAAAGACGGTATCTACGCCTTCGAGCGCCAAGGCCACATCGTCGCCCGAACGGACGTCACCAACGATTAACCGCGCGTCTGCGGGTACGTTTTCGCGTTTTCCCATGGAAAGATCATCCAGGACTGTCACCTCAATACCGCGTGCCAGTAGGGCGCGCGTCAAGTGAGACCCGATAAATCCGGCTCCTCCGGTTACCAGCGCTTTCTGACTCATTCCATCATTGCTCCGTCATTTGCATAAAGTCTGCAGTCGATTCGATGTTCCGGAGTGATTATAAAACGATCGATATTCGATTTCGCATCAACAACCGTTCCGGGAAAAATCACGCTGTTGGTGATCGTTATAGGTTCGTTGATTATCGCGCCATCGCCAACGATAACATTGGATAACTCTGCGCCCGGATGAATGTTCGTATTTTTCCCAATTAGCCGTTCCAGGCCACGGTTCTTCAGTTCGAACAGGTTGCAGACCAAGACATCGGCAGGAGTTGATAAATTTACATCCCAATTAACCACATCCGAAGTGTAAACCGGTAAATTGTCGTCAACCATTATCTGGATCGTGTCGGTAATCTCATATTCGTCGCGCATGGCCGTTCGTGGCGTGCGCCTGATAGCATCAAAAACCGGTAAGTCGAAAAGGTACAGGCCGCATCCCTTGAGTGTTGTATCGACGTAACGTGGTTTTTCGATAACGCGGCGCACTCTGCCGGTTTCATCACAGCGTATGGTGAAGTTCCGCCTGATTGCGGATGGGTCCTTTTCGTACTTTACCGCCAGTACCGCGCTTGCATTGCGCTGCCGATACAAATCGATCATCGAGGAGAGATTGTCGGTTTTGAAGAATATATCACCAAGTGCCACGAACATAGGCGAGCTGATATGCGGCTCCATCTGGCCAAGTGCAGAGGCGATTCCCAGCAGTTGTGCCTGCTCGACATACTGTAGCTTGACGCCAAGTGAGGAGCCATCGCCGAATTTCTGTGCCAGTACATGGCCCAGGTGCCCTATCACCACAAATATTTCACGGATACCGAGCTCTCTAAAAGTTTCAATGGAGTATTGGAGGAGGGGTTTGTTACAGATCAGCGTGCCCGGTTTTGGATAATGAGTGCTAAACGGGTGCATGCGGGTGCCGCGACCTGCAGCGAGAATGACAGCAACAATATTTTCCACAAATCTGTTATCCGTAGTTGAAGGATTAAACGGAAGGTGTCGCCGACAAGCAGGGTGATTGAGATAAATCCCTATGCCGCCTGTTGCCAAAGCCGATTTAGTTCGTTATCAACCAGATGTTGTAAAACCATCGGTTTGCCAATCGAACGAAAGTACTCTGATTATAATCCAATACTATATGAAAAACGGAAAGTTCGACCAATTTTCAACTGATTCTGCCCCCAACTGGAGAAGCATTAACCACACAAGGAGCCAACAGCAGATATTGGCTTTGCGATTTGTATTCATCAGAATCAGTCAGCGTCGTGTTTGACGTATCCCCTGTCCCTTCCAATCATTAAAATCCACTGATAGACTTCGGGGGTCTGTTTTTTGTAAGAAGTGCTGCAATTGACTCTCCAAAGTGATTATTCCTGAGACTGTCAAAGACCGGCGAGGCAACTAGGCAGCAGCCGGCGGTAACTGTTTATCGGGTTATTCTTACAGACAAAACACGTGACGCCACAATCGGTAGTCAATTAAATGTGCGCCGGGTTAAAGCGAGATGCCATGGCACAAAGTTCAATGCTGTCGCGCCTGAAGTGGTTTGTGATAACCGTATTGGCAGGGATGCTGGTTGCATTTGTGGCCTATCATCTATGGTCGCTGAAAACACAGCATATAGTCGTAATCGTAGTTGCTGTGGTTCTGGCTTCCTTCTCAATGATGTTTTTGCGCAGGTATTCGGATTTCCTGTTAGTCGGTTTGTTGTGCAGTATCCCGCTCGCAGCTTTTACAAAATCGTTCTTTTTCAATTCATGGGATCACGATGCGCGCGCCAAGGGTGTCATGCGCTTCTCGGGAGTCGTTTCAGTCGCCCTTCCGGACATTATATTACTCGGACTCTATTTCCTGTGGGCCTTCAATATTGCTGTAATGCGTACAAGTAAATTTCCGAGACTGCATCGCTATGATGTTTTACCGCTGCTCCTGATTGCAGCCTATATTTTTTCAATTCTGGGAAGCCCGGAGCCAAAAGCAGCTGTTTTCGGATTGTACTTCCTTACACACCATTTTCTGATCTATTTTTATCTGTCACGCCACATCGAGCTGCGCCATTTTCCCTGGATTGTGATTGTTTTCCTTTTTACTATTCTGCCTGAGGCAGTCTTGGGAATGTTTCAGTATGTCAGCGGGAAATGGCTGACCTTGGCATGGTCGCGTGGAGTGGGTGAGAGCAGCCAGTACGTTGTGCCCGGTATCGAACATATTAAGCGTGCCGTTGGTACTACATTCGATTCACACTCTTTTGGCATTTATATGGCAATGCTTGCACCCTTTCCATTAGTAGTGGCATTCGCGCGCTCAACTAGACCGCAATACCGAGTGCTTTGGGGAGGGGTATTTGTCATTGCGATGGTGGCTGTGGTTCTCTCATTTTCGCGATCTGCTTGGTTGAGTGCTGCGATTTCACTAACGCTTATATGGGCCGTACACTTGATGTGGGGTCAGCGCGAGGTATTGCCGCCGACTATGTTGCTGATGTTGCTAATGCTTATTCTCTCACCATGGTGGGTGCCGTTGATCATAGAACGATTCGTATCGGCGGGCCCGGAACTGCTTACCAGTCGGTTCGACCAGTTTCCAGTTGCATGGGCGATATGGAAAGACCACTTCTTTTTCGGATATGGCGTTGGCAATTACATGGAAGCATTACATGATTACAATAAGCCTGGTGTTATTGAATTGCCGGTGCACAATGTATTTCTCTGGGTCGCTGCGGAAACCGGATTGTTTGGTGTAATCACTTTTTTTGGCGTCATTTTTGCCGCACTTATGCGGCTGTGGCGGATTATAAGGCGACACAGTGAACCAACCAGTGTGCTAGCACTTGCTGTATTTGGTGCGTTGATCGCTTATCTGTTGGATGGGTTTACAGATCCGCTGTTTCGTGAGCCTGTGGTATATATGATGTATTGGGTTTGTATCGCGATGAGCGTTGCGATTTCACGTATCGATGAACGCTTGCAGGAACTTCCGAAGGCGCCTCCTAATTCGCCACGCTGATTTAAATTTAGAGTAAAGGAATCGTCCATTGGCAAACGACAGCGACAACAAAAGCTCCAAACTCCATCCATCCGATGCGTTGATGAAGGTGCCATCCTTCGGTCCGCTTGAGGAAGCAGACTGCAGCCTGTGTGGCTCTGAAGCCTGTTCACCGTTGGTGGTGCAGCATTGGTTTGCCGAGGATTTTGTTGTTGTGCGCTGCGATTCCTGTGGCATGATTCGCACCAATCCGCGCCCGACGAGTGAATGGAAAACCCGTTTCTATGATCCGGCATTCAATGGACTGTCAGAGAAAATGGGCCGCGAGTTCATCTATGCACCGGAACCAGATCGTTTGCCTTCGTACCGGCGTCTGTTACGCCTTATTATGAGCCGTGTATCTCCCGGCAGTCGTCTACTTGATGTTGGAGCAGCATCCTGCGTCTTTACGGGTATGGCGCGTGACGCGGGATTCGATGCGGTCGCGTGTGACTATTCCGACGATGCGCTGGCCTATGGCAGAGAGCATTATCAGGTACCAACCATTCAATCACCTGCTGAAAATATCGATACAGAAGATGCAAGTTTCGATGTTGTTACGATTTTCCATACCATCGAGCATCTACCCGACCCATTGGCAGTATTGAAAGAGCTGCACCGGATTCTTAAGCCAGGAGGTATGATTTTTATTGAGACTCCTAACTATCTGCCTCATTCTTTGATACAGACAAAATTCCAATTTTTATGGCCGATCTATAAATGGCTGACCAAGCGCGAACATGGACTGCCTTGGGTTCCATTCGACCACTATTATCATTGGACACCCCGGCATATACGTAAGGCATTGCAGCAAGTGGGATTTGAGGAGGCTCGCCCTGAGCATATTCTCGGGTATCGCTCCAATACAAAACCTAATTTGGTGTTTTGGGTGGCTTATGTTGGATATGACTGTCTGGCTCAGCTGATTCACTGGTTTACACTTGGCCGCTGGGACTTACGACTGGTTTTACTGGCTTCAGGCAGGAAGGCCAGTTAGTAAAAAAATGTGAAGGCAGTGCGGAGTAACCGGCAGAAATGGATGGAGTTCTGGTGTCAGGAGTCGATATCCGGTGCGGTATAAGGTCTCGATGCGCGAAAATCGGTCAGTCCCTGTTTGAAGTAAAAAGCCGAAATCTTTTTAATAAGAATCGGTGTCGCCGGTATCAGGAAACGGTTGGTCTCTGCCGCCCGGACGGCTGGAATCATAAGATACGACGCAGTGAAGCGATTGATTAGCAGGGTTCGAAGCAGGACGCGTGTGGCGGCTTTCACGCGTTTAACAGCTCCCGAGCCAGGTTCCGGAGAGCCAAATCTGCTACGAACCCAGGCTTCGTCGACCTCAGCAGAAAAATGATGACTGTTATAGCCAGTCATATAGGCTCGCTTGGCAATGCTCGCTAATGTCTCCATGTGGTGATGAAATCCCAGCGCCAGTTCATTTTCGATTACTTTCATTCCGGATTTCTTCAGGCGGTAGCCCAGTTCAATATCTTCACCGGATGCAGGTGGCCACTCATGAAACATGCCGCATTCGAGCATGAAGCTTTTTTTGAACGATAGGTTGCTGATTAAGAAACCACCATGCTCCACCTGATCAGACTGGCTCAGAAAAATTTTCTCTACTTCAACGTTTGCAGCCTGTTGGACTACTGTGTCTGGCAGCATATTGGACTGTGTAAGCCTGCCTGAGACAATAACGGTCGATGCCGGATTTTCCCGGTGGCTACGTATGTGCTCTGCCACCAGCATCGGGGTCGGGAGAATATCTGCCGCCAGCATCAATACCAGTTCGGCTTGGCAGGCCCGGATGCCGCAATTGTGGGCGTGCCCAGGTCCGCTATGCTTGTGCCGCAATAGCCGAACGTTAAAAGGTAGCCGAGGGATCATGGCATCGACCATTTCGAGCAGTCCATCAGTCGAACCGTCATCTGACAGTATGACTTCGAAACGGTCTACTGGGTGGGTTTGCCCGGCAAGCCGCTGAAGGAGATCCCGCAGTACTTCCTTACGGTTGTAGGTCGTGATTTCAATACTCAGGTCGATCATTGTGTGTCACAACGGAAAGGTGTTCGGCTGGTTCAGTTTCGCTGACCGCAGTTATCAGTTCGGTACTCTGTCTGAGTGCGCGCGGTAAATCGAAATATACTGCTTTAAAGCCTTCGAAAATCGTGCGCAGCATTTGGCCAAGATTTGAGACTACCGGTGTATGAACTGCAAGCCCGTTGTCATTTTCGTCCAGCAGGATTGTGTGGTGACCGGCACTAAAGTTGTACATCAGCGGCGTGGATATATCGCATACATTTAAATCTGGTCGTCTGAAGCCCCGTAAAATCCGGCCTCCATGCTTTAATAGCTGTCGAGGTTTGAATGTCCTGTATTCAGACCACACACCGCCTGGCGGTTGCTCAGGGTCTATTTCTACCCAGGAAATGTTGTCGAAGTGGCGGGTAAAAATGCGCTTGATTCTGTGGCGGCGTTCCCGATCTGCAATTTGATTGAGCAACACAGTCGGTTGCGCAGGGAGTAACGCTTTTAACTCCGCACAGAGCTGATCAAGCTCGCTGGTTGAATAGCGTTGTGAAGGCTCCTTGAAACTATGATGAAAACGCCCTGCAAAAAGGTCGCGAACTGCCTCTATATAGGCATCGGAATAGCTGAATCGCATAGTCAATCGTTCGAGTGCTGCTTTTAGATAGATCTTGCGCAACAGGTGGCGTACCCCATGCTGGCGGCCATCGGGATCGTGCCGCAGGAAATAAAGAAGTGCGCCACGCAGGTGGTCGCGAATGAAACTGCTGGCACCGAATCCCCTCACTACATTAGACCAGTCGCGATGCCATACCCGAGATTCGTAGGCACAGCATACTCGAAAACCTTTCCTTAATACTCGCATACACCAATCGGTATCGCCCCAGTACAGCGGAAAACGGTTGTCCCATAATCCGATATCCTGGTACACCGTGGCACGTGTAAGCATTGAGCATGCCGGAATCAGGTCGACGTCAAGTAGGGGGGCTTTCTCCTCTTCGCTGGGAATGAATAATGGAATATCGCCGTGTTGCCAGTCAACACGCAGGCCGGCGGTAACCAATTGTTGGCGATTGTGTGGATCATATACCGAAGAACCGGCCACGCCGATGCCGTCATCGTGCTCCATCGCTTCGACCATGATGCTTAACGTGTTTGCCTCAACTTCGGCATCGCTGTCCAACAGCCAAAGATATTTATATTCGCGTGGAGCTGAGAGTGCTTCCTGGATGCTGCGGTTGAAGCCGGCTGAGACACCGGTATTCTCGGCATTCTTGATGATATGAACCTCGGGAAACTGCTTGGTTACCTGAGCTACTGTGTCATCGGTCGATGCGTTGTCAACTAGGAAAATATCCAGCTTCTCCAAATCGTAATTTTGTTCTCTCAGTTGACCAAGCAGCACCAGAAGAGGCTGATAGCGGTTGTATGTCACCGATACGACGGCTATCGCCGGGCTGCCAGATGAGAGCTGTGACGGGGAACCCATACTTTACGCCTGCTCTCTCACCCAATGACTCAAGTCTCTTCCCAATAGCTCACCAAGCTTCCGAATATCTCCACTGAACTCTCTTTTTAGACGTGCTTTGAACTCTGGTTTCAGCGGCATTCGTTTGGCGGGCGTGGAATTGAGAGTCGCCAGGCGAATTAAAGCGTGATAGCCACGTTTGTCAGACATGAGTTTTAAGAGCAGACGAATTGGCAGAGAAGGCAGCTGCGTCTGGCCTTGAAGCCAACGAAAACGTACTTTACGGTGGCTGTTGATGGAATTGAATTGAGGTTCGAACCCGGGGTCTACGCCAAGAAATGAGAGGAGACGAGAAAATTCTCCTTTAGTATCCTTGCGGAAATCATCGTAAATCATAATGTGAACCCTATCCCGGCCAAACTGATCATAGTAGCGTTCTACCTGTGCGCTGAATTGGGCAATATCCGGATAGAGAAGCTGTTCTGGCATTATGCACCAGCGTGGAATGGATTCGCGCCGTCTGCGTTGCTCGACGCAGTTGTAAGCTTCCTGAAAATCCTGAATATCTTCCTGTACCGCAAGCAGATTCTGCCCATGGTAGGAGTACAGCATGTCAATTGGGTTTCGCAATTGGATAATGATTTTCGCTTCCGGTTGAAACGCCTTGATCTCTGCCGCGGCCTGGGATGAGTAGAGATAAAGCACTGAGGCTTCGCCCACTATCTTCGATTCTGGTGCCTCCTTGAACAGTGCGAGATAGTCCTGTTCATTGGTCACAAACCATGGGTTACCGGGAGTACGTGTCAAGTCGGAGCCAAAGTAGTGCACTTCCTTGCGCAGCGGTAAAAAAATTTGTGGATGCTGGCCAAGATACGCAAACATGGCGGTTGTGGCACAGCGCGGTGCCCCAACAAGGAAGAAGTCAGGTTTTCTGGGAGTAGTATTCACATTAAAATTAAAGTCACTAGTGTCCGGAAAATATATTAATTTGGCTAACCGGTTATCAGGAAAGTGATTTTTTATACTGGGAATGCCGGATTAAAGCATAACGCCAATTTGGCGGTCGGTTCACTTCAATGGCAGGTGCAATTGGCATATTCTTAATTTAACAACATACGGTTAGAGAGTAATTTATTCATTTATTCCAGAGGCTTGCAAATCAAGAATTATCTTTGATCAGGTCGCAGCATGAATAGCTTCATAGCTATTGATGAGTTCTCTGGCCATGTTTCGCCATGTGAACCGTTTAGAATTCTCCAATCCGTTTTTGATTAGCAATTCGCGCTCGGTTTGGTCTGAAATGCAGCGCAAGATTGCATTGCTCATATCATCCAGATCATAAGGATCGAACATAACCGCGGCATTACCCACCACTTCGGGAACCGAAGAGACATGGGCGGCCGCTACAGGTGTGCCACATGCTTGCGACTCCAGTGGCGGCAGGCCGAATCCCTCGGAGAGGGTCGGAAAAACAAATACGTCTGCGCCGGTATAGAGCGCTGGTAAATCGCTATGTGGACGGCGGCCGGTGAGCACCACACGATCTTCGAGTTTCAAACTGGCAATCGTCTCAAAGATCTCATCTGACAGAAATAGCGTCTCACCTACAAGTACAAGTTGGTGGTTGATTCCTGCTTCCTTGACTAACTGGTGGTAGGCCCGAATCAGTCGAGGTACGTTTTTCCGCTTGGTTAGGGAGCCAATAAACAGAATGTATGGGCCGGATATGCCGAGTCCCTGGAGAAAAGATTGTAAATATTCACGATCTTCAACACGCTTGATTTCTTCGCCAAGCCCAGGGCGGGTGACAAATACCCGTTCACTGCTCAAACCGAAATAATCCATAACTTTATCTTTTAGGTAGTCGGTATAACAGAAGACGGCTTGAGAATGTTTTACCCCGCGTTTTAACAAGTATTGTAATCTCCAACGAATAAGCGGGGGGTATACTTCCGGTTCGGAGAACTGACTCCAGCATGTCATTGTGAGAACGTAACGTGGCGGCGGAATTAATGGCGGTACGAATGTCGCATGGAGCAGATCGACAGGGCGCCGGTTGAGTTCAAGGGTCATACCCATTGCTACCACCGGCCATTTCCCTGCGGGTTTCATCTGCCGCACTTCAAAATTTTCTCCTAGTTCAAGGTTGCGGGTAGCCTCTGGTGTAACCGCGTAAACGGTATATCTATTGCGCCTGTCGAGATGGACGAGTTCCTGCAGCACCCGGTAGTCAACGACAGAAGGACCACCGAGCGTGCCCAGTTGGGTTGAAAAATATCCTATGTGCATGGAGCCTAAGTTCTCGCTATTTTATGCAGGATAATCGCCTGCTTGTACAGATTCAGGTTGTCAGTTTCCGCTGTTTTTTCATCTCTCTGAAACCTGCTCTAAGGTAGTGTCCGGCAATACCCCTATAGGCCAACTGGCTGGCTGCCAGTCTCGCCAACCCACCATTTTCGGCTGCAGCGAGGGTTGGACGCCAGAAGTAGCGTACGGAAAAACTGTTGAAAAGCGACAGTCGCATCAGCTCGCGTGGAAACATCCGAAAGAGTTGGCGAAATCCCGCTTCCGGAGAGAAGATTTTATACAGAGGAAGGGCAAAAGCGGGTGGAAGACTGTTCAACAACAGATCAAAATTACGCCCCCTCTCGAAAGCCCGCGCACAGATGCCATCAAGCGTTTCGGCATGGTGATGCACCGCACTCGCATTTTTGTTGTAAATCAGCCTTAATCCCTTACACGCAAGTCGGTAACCCAGTTCAATATCTTCATGTGCTGCGCCTTTGCGTTCCAGGAACAGCCCGTTATTAATCAGAAAATCGCGTTTCACCGAAATATTACAGGCATGAAAGTACACACCATCAACCTCCTGTCCGTGCTCGAAGCGATCAAATTGAAAAGGATCCCAGTAATTGTGCAGTACCGTCTTAGAAAGATCGGAAGATTGGGATACGCTGCCGAGAACGCCAAATTTCGATTGTGGATATTTTAGATGGTAATCGATATGCTCGGTGAGCAAATTCGGATGTGACCATATGTCGTCAGCAATCAGCAGCAGTAGTTCATGCTTTGCTGCCTTGATTCCGATGTTTTCAGTATAACCCGGTCCCCGGTTTTCGTGATGCAGGTAGCGCAGTGGGAAGCTGACGCTTTTTGCTATCGCATTCACTGTAGCTGCTGTTGCATCAGGCGATCCGTCGTCAACTACGATTACCTCGAAGCGGTCATGCGCCAGCGTTTGCCGGTCAAGTCGACGCAGTGTTTCTTTCAGGACATCGCAACGGTTGTACGTTGCAATGACGACGCTTAAGCATGGGGCCGTCGGCGAAGATTCGACCCGATTGTGGATATTTTCATTTCTCGGCAAAACGCTGTCCCGGCTTACTTATCAGTATTACCACTGCACTCCTTAATGGGAAGCCAGTGATTGAGTACACGCTTTCAAACACGACTGCTTTTTCATGAAAGTTTATGAAACAACATTAGGTTAATACAATTGTTTTGTCCCAACGACTGGCCGATGCTACCGGGGCGTTCAATGCTACTATACATCTTCCTGCCAACACCCAGCGCTTCCCCCAGCATTAAACGATTAGAATGCTCCTTTGCGTGCCAGTACCAGCCAGAGTGTGCGGAACAGGATAGCGGCATCGTACCAGATCGATTTGCGTTCGCGTATGTACTGAAGGTCATATTTTACTACCTCTTCCAGGGAAAGCCTGGCTCTTCCGTTGGTTTGCGCCAACCCGGTGATACCCGGTTTAACCGTGAATTTGACCATCATTTCAGGCGTATAAGCTCGCATTACGTAGGG
Organism: Chromatiaceae bacterium; assembly: GCA_024235255.1. GTDB lineage: Bacteria > Pseudomonadota > Gammaproteobacteria > Chromatiales > Chromatiaceae > HKST-UBA178. The sequence continues at coordinate 561,551 of JACKMT010000002.1, read as the reverse complement.
CACTTCGGGTCGCGGCCCAACCAGCCGCATGTCTCCGACAAGCACATTCCAAAAGTTTGGCAGTTCATCTAGTGTTAACTCCCGCAGACGTTTACCTGCGGGTGTTACACGCGGATCCTCTTTCAGTCGGTACATTCCGTTGTGATGTTTCTTCATGTAAGTGTAGTCGTATAGCTCGGGGAAGCGCTCTTTGGCGTCTACATACATAGTGCGGAACTTAATGAATCTAAATGTGGTGGGAACGAAATAAAGTGTATCCGGCTCATAACCTCCTTCTGGTTCGCGAATATCGGTACGACCGGAAAGCTCCCGACCTGATTTGATTATACTGCGGGCCATTCGCTCCTGAAAAAACAGAATTGGTCCTGGTGTATCGAGATAAATAATCAGAGCCACCAGCAGCATTATCGGTAGGCTGACAATCAGAGCGATCAATGTGATGATGATTTCGGATATGCGATAAAGCGCTTCGCCCGGCACATCATCAATTGTATGCCCCACGGATACAGGAATTGCATAAGGCCTATTGTCTTCGATGTTTGGCCCAGTCGAATTTACATCGATAGGTTGGGGAGCGCCTTCCTGTCGGTTGTATTCCCATCTGTTAGTATTTCGCAAACTGGACATCCTTAGCTGCTGTTTTAATGGCCATGACTTTGGATTGGCAACATCTCTTGGAAATCAATCTTCCCGATATTTCGCGCCTTCCCGGATAAATGCGAGAGTCACCGTAAGTAATTCTCCCGGTATGCCTGAATGCAGTGAGTGACAGCGCAGAGGCAATCACAATAAATGAATTCAAAATGTTGGCTGCAAGATTAATCATGACGATTCAAGTATAGAATTCTGAGATATACTCAGAACTAATAGCCGAACTGCCTCATCAGGTAGGATGACAGTACTGCAAGCAGCCCGCCCAAGCCGGTAAATACGATGTACTTCAGGCTTTCACTGAGAAAGCGCTTAAAGGGACCTGGTCTCTGTGTTTGACCAGTGCCGGCGTCCGGCTTGTTTTCGCTGTTAGTCATCAGGAATGAAGTTTCCGTCGGTTAGCCTTTAAACCCAATGTCGCGAATGGACCCATACATCGCCGTTGCTTTATATGGCATTCGTGTCACTTCGTTGTTCAACCTGCTGGCGGCGTTCGGGCCCTGTGTAAGCTGTTTGTGACTTGTTACGATTCCGGCGCTCAACTCCATCCCACATACTGACCATATTACTGACAGTGCGGCTTACCGCTTTTGCGACGTGTTCAGAGCGGGCGAATGCCAGAAGGTAAGCCATGCCGAACGAGATACTCAATGCCAGGCCGCCTGCGAGTGCGACATGATAAATTTTTATCGGTGTAATCGGGACCGACGGCACTCTGGCGCTGTGCGGGACTGTGATCTCACTCAGCAGCGAGTTTGCCTGAACATCTGCTTCATGATAAGGGTCGCTAATCTGGATAAAGTCCCGTTGAGCTGTTTTGAGATTTTGTGTAAGCGTATCGTATTTGTGTTGCAAGGCTGGTAATTTTGCCAGCTGTTGCTCTAGCTTAGTAAGTGCTGCCTGTACAGTGACGCGTTGCTCAATGAAAGCCCGGAGCTCGACTTCGGCGGCTAACTTGTCAGATTTTATACGGCGGTAATCTTCTGGCTGTAATCCACGAGTTGATTGATCGGCCAATTGCTTTGTCAGCGTTTCGATCTTTGCTCTCGCGCTCGCTATTTTTGCATTTGTCTGCACCTGCTCAAGGCTGAGTTCTGAGTACCGCTGCATTGTCAGATCAGTTTCCAAATTTACTGATGCAATGTTGTTGCCGCTTAGAAGCGTCTCCAAGGCAGTCTGATACTCTTCGATCTCCGCTGCTTTCGCATCGCGTAACCGTTGCAGCTGTTTGCGGGTCTGGATACCGGGTTCTTGCTGGCGACTCACTAATGAGCGAACCACTTTGGCTGCAATAGTGTCGACCACCCGGGCAGCGCGTACTGGATCCTTGTCAATGTATGTCAGGTAAAAGAAATAGGAGTTATTGTCAATGAGACTCAGATATTTCCTCAACGCTTTAAGCGCTGCAGTTTTAGGGTCGTCGGTTACGATACGGCCATGCTTCAAGATCGTCCAAGTGTCATCGCGTAGTTGTTTGATCCAATCTTTGCTTCGCTGGAAAAGCTGAACATACCAGGGACCTTGGTAGACTACCGGTTCCTCAATGTCCAGCCCCAGTTCCTCAATTACTTCCAGAAGAATCGGTTCGCTTTGCACCAAAAGCTGTAGATTATCGTAAATCAGGTCAAATGGCGGTATTGGTAACGGCGCGCCAAAGGCGAGGGTCTCTTTCTGTCGAATCCGCGTGACCTCCTGTGGCTGGAACAGGAGCGTTGTGGCAGCCAAATACTTTTCTGAGTAAACGTACGTCAGAGCGAGCGATGTAAGGAGAGTGGAGATGCAGAATACAATAATATACGACTTGTAATCGGTAACCGGTCCTAAAAGATCCCGTAGCGACCCTTCTGCGGTGGGATCAGTGGGTTGTGCGATTTTCGGCGTACTCACGATTTAAAAACACCAATCGGTTGGAATAAGATATCATCGAATCAATGCTTCTAAATGTGTCATCAGCTTACGCCGGTACTCATGGGCTTACCACTTGTATTTGAGTTGGTGAGTCGCTGTCCACAGTCTCTATCCAACTGTAATTTACGGTGAAACGCAGTGCCTGTGGAATGATCTGATTAATATACTGATCTACAAATTTCCCCACATGGCCAATAGGGGACATCGGCACATGCACGATGTCGTAACGTTTTAGGTAAATATCCCGCGCCTGATTTACCAGCACTTTATCCATATCGATCTGATAGGCGAAAAATTGCCCATCTTCCTGCCTGCGAAGAACAATCACCTGATTGGTATTGGCTGTAGGCAAAAATCCCCCAGCTGATGTGACTGCCTGCAATACGGTCAATGGTTCATTCAGCGGCTGCTTGGAAGAAACCTTAACCTGACCGCCGACATAAACTGAAAGCTCTCTCGATTTTGCGACAGATACTGTCATATCAATATCGCGAATGTGCTTTGAGTACTTGTCGGTTAATAGCTTGCTTAAATCTTTTGGTGTTTGGCCTGTGGCTTGAATGTCGGGGAGAAGCAGCAGTGAAATATTACCGTCCCTGCGAACTAAGACCTCCTGGTTCAGATGAGGGTCATAGTACGAACGGATGCTGAGTAAATCGCCTGTTTGAATGCGATACTCCTCTTCCATTGGGGGTTGATAAAAGTCGGGTGCAGCCTGTATATCCGGCACTGGAGGAACATCAGGGTCGATGAGAAGAGTGCTGCAAGCGGTTAGGGTCAGCAGTATGCTAATGACTGCACCGAATACGGCGGGAAAGGATTGAGGTTGCATTATAATATCTCGTCGTACTGTTGCTTTCCCTAAACTGGATTTTACATATGATTTCCAGAGCATGACACTAGCACATAATTTTCTCCGATGCAGTCAGTTGACTCTAATCAGTGCTTAAGCTTGACCGCCCGGCGGTCGACCAATTGACGACGTTCTTTGCTTGTGTACACATTTCTAGTGCGACGATCTGCAAGAACACGGCGTTCGGTTCTGTTTTCAACGAGTCCGGCCTGTTCACGAGCCGCGCTGGTTAACAGATGTGAATATTCAGAGTAAATATACTCGCGTAAAGCAGCTTGCCACGGCCGCATCAAATTGATACCCAGCGCTTCCAGGTTTGCATTGATCATCATCTCTGAACGAGGTCGCGGAGCGAAATACTCGACGGCGAAATGTTCTGAGCCAACAGGTTTTACTTCGATGTCTTCACGGCCACAGGTTGCGGCAATTTCTTTCGCAACATCGTAGCGAGTACCGGACCCCTCGCAAACCATGTGATAGGTGCCGTATTGCTCGGTACCGAGCAACCGAAACATATTATTGGCAAAATCGTGGGTGTAGGTCGGTGTGCCCCAGCGATCATCGACCGCATGTATTGTAACCCTGCCTTCCGCAATTTGTTCAAGAATCTTGGAGACAAATTTGTGGTCTTTTGCCAAGCCACCGCCGACCATCCAGCCAGCGCGCAGAATGTAGTGTTTACCGATTACTTCTCTTACGTGATTCTCGCCATCAAATTTAGTTTGACCGTAGACCATGATTGGGGTGGCCTCGTCTTCTTCGGTATAACTCTCTTCTTTGGTGCCGCCGAAGACACCTGCAGTGCTGATGTAGACGAGTGTAGCACCTTTTTTATTAGCAAGTTCCGCGATGTAACGGGTACTGCGTGAATTGGTTGCCTCCGCGACATCAGGGTACGTTTCGCAGAATTCAAGATCCGTTTCTGCTGCAAGATGGAGTACCAGATCGGGATTGAATCGGTCAAATGTCTTCTTCACTTCCCGCTCGTCACGGACATCAAGTGGTGACAGCCAAGGATCTGATATCTCCTTGTCGGTCGCTAGTACCTCTTTGCACTGTTTTAGGAAGTAGGGGTATACCGCGTTACCAAGCATGCCGCCGCAACCGGTAATCAGGACTCGTTCAAATTGTTTCATCTATTCTCCAAAACTCTGACCGCCCGACAGAAAACCGGGTTTAGTCATGTTCATTGGTTTACTAAATATACTGTCATTGTTTGTGCCTCTCGCCGCTAAAGCTCAATCGAGTGCCCGATTATTAATCGTGCATGATAAGCATAAACTTTAGGGGTTCAGCAACGCGTTGATTACAGAAGTGACCAAACAATAATATCTTTAAGAAAACCAGTCGTTTGCCGGGTTGGCTTATTTTTTGGCAAGTATTCCAAAATTCATAGCCAAAAACAAACGAACAAAAAGTAATGAATTAGACTTTGTATATGATCCATAATCCTGGCGAGGAACTGGTTATCAGTTTTGCACATTCGGTTTGCATCGACGCATATTCTGCGCTGTGCCAAATCGGCAATGCTGTCATTGGTGCCAGGAGTATTTTAATTCAGAAATATCCCGCCGCATGTGGCGGGAACAAAACCTTGGGGCTTCCAAAGGGGAGAAGTGTAGTTCTAACCATTGTTCATCAATAAGACGGCTCTAGGTGGTAAGCAGCCGGGTCGGGCTGCTGCTGTTAAAAAGATTCAAAAGCCCGGCAGACATTGCCACGACACGCCCTGAAGAGAAGCAGAAAGTTCTCCAGGCTCGAATTGATCTGATTGGACAATGGAATACTTTGGGTCTGGTAAGGGTCGGTTGGCAAATTGTAAAACTCGCGATGGGTCACTTCATGGAAGTTGTCCGGATCCGCACGCGTTGCGATGAAGGTATAATCCTGGTTGGCTGTTTTCGTGCGCAATGCCAGATAAGTCGGGGCGTCAAACTTCAGCAGGCTGGGAATATACCAGCGCTCAACGAGGAAGCGCTTGCGGCCGTGCCAGCTGGAGACTGGGTTCGTATCCACTAAGGGCATAACGCTGGCGCCATCCACATCATATGGCGGAGTAATGCCGGCCAGATCGGCCAGGGTTGGCGCTAGGTCGTTGTTGAGAACTAGTGCCTGGGACTCTCCGCCTTTTATTCCTCCCGGTGCACGTATGATGAGTGGTACACGGATTGACTCTTCGTAGGCTAACTCTTTGCCGATCAATCGGTGTTCACCGTAGAACCAGCCATTGTCTGAGGTGAATATTATGACTGTATTTTCCAGCTTTCCGACCGAGTCCAGACTTTGCACAATGTTACCCACCATGTCGTCAACGGCGATTACTGATGCCAACATCGATTTGTATTGGTACTCCAGTGCGGGAATATTCGTCTCTTCGTCTAATACTGGTCGCTCAGCAACACACGATGGATCGCTGATCAAAGCGGGCGTTTCGGGTGGCAATGGCCGTGGGCAGCTGGGTTTGTCCGATAAATCATTTTCATTGAACGAAGGTTTCATTTGCAAAGGAGGCATTTCACCATTGTCGAAATTGCCGTCAATGAGGTGCGCATGCCTAGGCGCCGGGCGGATAGATAATCCGAGCCCCCCAGTGGCATCGTTGCCAGTTACCGGCGCGAGTGGGTCGACCACTTCAATATGCGGCGCGAGTGGCGCAACAAGCAGAAAAAACGGCTCGGGCTGAGCGGATTCGATAAAGCTCGATGCCTGAGCGGCAAGTACATCGGTCTGATAATCGCTCTCATCCTCCCCATAGTGAACAATCTCTCCGTTGATGTTCAGTTCGTAGTTGTAGACGCTGTACGCCGACTGCGAAATAAGTCCATTCCATTCGTTCCAGCCGGCCGGAACATAGGTGCGGGGGTCGTTGACGGTTGAGGGTGCCTGTTCACCATAGCCGTTCAGATACTTGCCGATGAAGCCGGTACGGTATCCCGCGTCCTGCAGCCAGGTGGCAATGGTCGAGTCCTCGTGTCCAGCCTGATCGGTGTCGGGCATCCAGCCAGTCCAGGCGATCCCGCCATGTAGCGGATTCAGTGCATGATTGGCGAGCACCTGGTGGTTGTGGCTGTACTGCCCCCTCAGCAGGGTAGCGCGCGAGGGGCAACATTCGGGATTGGTGACAAACGAGTTTTTGAAATCCACTCCCGCATCAACAAGATGGGTGCGGATCTCGGGCAGCCAGCCTCCGTCTAACAGAGCCTTCATTGCATCTGTGCTCAAGTCGTCCACCAGGACGACCACTATGTTGGGTCTGTTCGGGTCAGCGGCAGTGGCATGGATCGGCGAGAGTATCAGTGAGACGAGAGCCAGGATGACCAGCAGGCTGACGCCCGAATATTTAGTTATTATTTTCACTTATTGACGCCTCTAGGTGGATGTTTCCGGAATTCGGAGTATTTATTGAGGCAAGATAGCACAGAAAAGCTAAATCTGTTGCTTAAGGTGGGGTGTACTGTGCCGCAGCAATTCGTTGGCAGAAACCTGAAACGTAATATCGCGTAGAAAATTTCCCGTATCAGGGCTCGCTGTTCTGATCTTCGACGTGAGCGACGCAGCCGAAATCTGCGCTCAGTGTTGTTTTGCCAGCTCCAGATAATCTGCCACGCAGCGTGAAAGAACCTCGTAACCCATCTGGTTAGGGTGCTGGTCCCCGGTTAGATAGTGGTCCGGGGTCAGGCTGCAGCCAGAGAGCGCATCGAAATATTGGATCCCACGCTGCTCAAGTTCCGCAGCAGGATCGAAATCGTAGCGCTTGCGCTCAGCTTCATATCGGTCCGGGACGTGAATGAAACGAATGCGCATTTCGGGAAAGTCAAGTCGGATCTTGTCCAGTGCAGCCAAGCTTTTAGGCAGTTCTCCCGAGCGAAGCACCTGCCGTATGATAATCGCCTCTACAAGGCGTTTGGTGAATAGCAGTAAGTGAGACTGCCGAAGGAGTTGTTTAAGTTTGCTTCCTGTTGATCGAGTATATGAGGCGCGCTGCCGCAGCTCATCTGCATAAGTTACAACAGCACTCTCTGCTAGGTTGGGGTCGATCAGGAAGGCGATAGGAGGTCGTTCGCTGCAATGTGCCTTATCTTCGCCCTCAACGCAGATTCGCACCTCATCATTAATCGTGAGAGGAGTCCAAAGAGGCCGGAAGAAGTCGTCGCTGATAGCGATTATCACGATTTCATCGAACGACAGTTGTTTGGCCTCACTTGCCAGAATCCTGGGAAATTGCTGGATACCGGTTGCGCCAATCCCTAAATTGTATATTTCAAGACCGTATTCGTCCCTTAGCCTGGGTATCCAGGGCGAATCCCCTCCCACCCCTGCGGCAAAGGAGTCGCCTACAAAGGCCCATGCTTGGCTGTTGGTGCGGCCCGCTCCGTAGTCCCGATGATCGAGTAGACCCCTATCATTGGTGCGAAACCGGATGTCAAACAGCACCTTCCGGCCCGAGAGCATGGCTGTGCGCACAGACTGATGCGGCGGGTAGCGAATGGCCCCGCTCTCATCCCGTACCGCGCTTATTGTTGTCAGGCCTATTCGGTCCTCCTCCCGCAGGAGCGCCGGGTCTAGCAGGCGGATGGCAACCTCAGCCAGAACGGCGGTAACCAGCATTGCAGCGCCAAACAGAGTCAGGTTCTTCCACATCTTTATCGTTCTCGCTGTTTTGCTTTCAGGGTCATGCTGTATGCGTGACTGGCATAAATATCAGCTAGAATAGTGTATAGATAAAAGGCGCTATGGCTGATCCCTGTGCCAGCACGATAAGTGTACCGAGAAGGACCAGGACAAGAATAAAAGGAGCCAGCCAGAATTTCTTCCGTTCTTTCATGAAGCCCCAGAGGTCTTTGAGTAAATCCAGCATCAGTAGGGCCTCTCCACATGGTTCTTTTTGGGCTGCACGTGCTTAACCCGATAAGTTTTCAAAGTCTTGTCAATTTTTCTGGCCATTGGATCTTTGCCGAGTAATTTCAAAACAACACCTACAGGCAGGAATAAAAAATAGAATAAAATACCCAGAATGATTCGTGTATTGATCCAGCCCAACAGGTGGCCAATTGCAATCCAGCCACGGTACAAAGGTAGCAGACTGGCTGGCAGAAGCAGCGCCCACACGCACAGAACTGCTGCAACTATCCATGGCCAGATTGGCAGTCCATGGTTAAAAAGCAACGGCAACAGCAAGCCAAAAAGCAACAGAGTAATTGCCCCGGTAACGAGGCCAAACTCCCTGAGCTCTTTGCTGCTGGGTTGGTTGCTCTGAATAATCTTGCTTGTCATTAGTCCAGTCCGAACTCCTGTTTCCATGTGTCATCACGCTTCAGCTTCGGTTGATCCCCCTTGGCAAGTAAAATGTTTTCCAGCACCAGGTAGTCCATCTCCGTGCGCATAAAGCAGCGGTAAGCATCTTCGGGTGTGTATACAATCGGCTCGCCCCTGACGTTGAAGGAGGTGTTTATCAGCACAGGGCAACCGGTGCGCTCTTCAAAGTGGTTTATCAAATCGTAGAATCGCGGATTGGTGTTACTATGTATCGTCTGCACCCGGGCCGAATAGTCCACATGAGTGACAGCTGGTATATCAGAGCGAGGTATATTCAATTTGTCCAGGCCAAATTTTTGTTCCTCGGCCTCAGTCATCGGAAGACGCTTATTCCCTTTCACGGGCGCTACCAGCAGCATGTAGGGACTTTTACGATCAATCTCGAACCAGTCTGAAGCCCGCTCAGCCTTTACAGCTGGTGCGAAAGGGCGGAAAGATTCGCGGTATTTGATCTTGAGATTCATCACGGATTGCATTTTTCTGCTGCGCGGATCGCCAATGATGGAGCGCCCGCCAAGGGCCCTGGGACCGAACTCCATGCGACCGTTGAACCATCCGATCACCTGCTCCTGATCCAGCAGTTCGGCGAGTCTGGGCATCAGCTGCCGGTCCTCCATTTGCGTATACTTTGCTCCTGCCTGGTCCAGGTAGGAGATGATCTCCCTGTTGGTGAATCGTTTGCCTAAATAGGCACCCTGCATCATATCATCGGTACCATTGCTTATCCGCGGATTATCCAGATAGGAGTACCAAACGCTGATAGCGGCGCCCAGTGCACCGCCGGCATCGCCTGCCGCAGGCTGGATCCAGATGTCTCTGAAGGGTCCTTCCCGCAGTATACGGCCATTGGCTACACAGTTGAGCGCCACGCCGCCTGCCAGACACAGATATTCGACATCCAACTCCTGGTGCACGGTTTTGGCCAGACGCAATACTATCTCTTCGGTTACGGCCTGAATGGAACTGGCGATATCCATTTCCTTCTGAGTAATGTCAGATTCCGGTTTTCGCGGCGGGCCGCCAAACAGCTTATGCAGTTTGCTACTCGTCATCGTCAAGCCGGTAGCATAATTGAAAAAGCTCATGTCCAGCCTAAAGGTACCGTCATCTTTCAGGTCCAGCAGGTTATCCAGGATCAGAGAGGAGTACCTGGGCTTCCCATAAGGCGCCAGGCCCATCAGCTTATACTCCCCAGAGTTTACTTTGAAGCCAGTGTAGTAAGTGAAGGCGGAATAGAGGAGTCCCAGACTATGCGGGAAGTCGAGTTCCCATTCGGGCGTCAGAGTATTGCCATCTCCAAGCCACACTGAACTGGTGGCCCACTCACCCACTCCGTCCAGGCAGAGCACAGCCGCCTTATGAAATGGGCTGGGGTAAAAGGCGGATGCTGCGTGAGATTCGTGATGCTGTGTGAACAACAGCGGTGGCAGATTGTTCTCCTTAATATTGCCAAGTACGGAAAGTTCTCTCTTCAGTGTGCTTTTCAGAAACAGTTTGTCCTTTAGCCACACTGGCATCGCGGCCAGAAAGGAGCGAAACCCCCTGGGTGTGTACGCGAGATAGGTCTCCAATAAACGCTCAAATTTAATCAGGGGTTTGTCGTAGAACACCACATAATCAAGTTCAGCCAGAGAAATTCCCGCTTCATGCAGGCAGTATGTTATGGCATGTTCTGGAAAGCCCGCATCATGCTTTTTGCGAGTAAAGCGTTCTTCTTGTGCTGCAGCTACGATGATGCCGTCAATTATCAAGGCTGCCGCGCTGTCGTGGTAATAAGCCGAGATGCCGAGGATCCGGGTGGGTGCATTCAACTACAACCTTCCTCCTAATTCGCACGCGGGTGCGATATGGATCTGTGTTTCCGTCTTGTCCTCTCTGGGGATAATCGCTTCGAGGTTTTGATTGCGATTATATGAACGAAACCCCTAATTCGGTCTGACTCGACACACGAGAACATTAAATTCACATTAGCATGAGAATTTGAAATCGTCACTAGTCACAGAGCGATGTATGGGAATTTAAGTATCTGATTTTGGGCCAAAGCGCCAGAAACCAAGCAGGAGAAGTGTAGTGGCCAATGCTGAACGAACGAACATTGCTACCAGCCCGTTACCATCTTCGAAGCCAAGGAGCTGAGCAAGCGGGTATACCAGCACAACTACCGCAGCACTAATGGCGAGCGAGCGAAATACATGTGAGCGCAGTGTAGCCAGCTTGAGGTAACTCGACGCAAATCGTATACGCATTATGTTCAACACCAACAGCGCGGCGGCCGTTGCAACTCCTGCTCCGGCGATCCCGTAGCTGGGAATAAGAAACAGATTAAGACCGATATTTACCAGAACGCCGACCAAGGCAGCAAAGGTTTCATACTTCTGATACCCGGTAACCACCAGCAGGATGCCCGCACTGCCAATGCAACCTTGAAGCAGAAATCCGATGAGGAGGAACAACATGGCTGTTGCACCGGCCGGGAACTCCGGTCCAAGCAGTCCCAGGATATCGCTGCGGCTTAGAAGAACCAGTACGAACAGACCACAGGAAACCGCGCTGGTCATGCGGATGACGGTATCGTAACTCTGTTCGAGTTCTTCTTGGCGTTTTTCCCGATGGAGAATCGGGTAAAGATGGATGGCTGCGGCGTTGAAAGCCAGAACGGCCATATCGAAAGCTGGACGAAACTGAATACATGCACGATAGATTCCCGCTTCCGCAGCTCCCTGCATATTAGAGAGCATAAGAATGTCCGATGCTGCCATCATTGTGTAGAGCAGCGTATTGAGCATTATCGGAAAAGAGTAGCGATAGATCTCTGCAAACCGGAAACTGGGTCGCGTCCAGGTCAACTCTTTGCGCATCAATCTGATTACGATTGCTAATCCCACGATAGTTGCAATAAGTTGTGCGGTGCCGAAAGCGCGAGCCACCGCCAGCGGATCGCCATCGGATGCGATCAGCATTAGGAGCAGCGCCATGTAGCTTACAGGTGGCGTGAGATTACGAATAATCACGTAGAGCTCTGCGCGTCCAAAGCCTCTGGTGGTTACACCGAGCATTTCAGTCATACACATCAGCGGGATCGGTAGCGCAAAAAGTTGCAGATAGGGCGAGCTAGAAGGCTGGCCTAGGATCTCTCGTGCGATCCATGGCGCTGCGTTCCAAATTATGGCGGTTGAAGCCAGCCCCAGCAAGAATGGCAGCAATAATCCGGCAAGCACAGCGCCAACAGCATCTGAGGTGCGCTTTTCGGAATGATAAACCGGGAGAAAATGCATTAAACCGGAGCGAAGCCCGAACAAGCTGACCGTTTCGGCAATGCGTGCAGTGAGCATGGCGAGTGCATAGAGGCCATACAACGGCACGCCCAAAAAGCGGGCAACAAGGATCTCATTGCCAAAAATAAGCACCGCACCGAGTACCGCACCGAACAGTGTGATCCAACCCCGGGTGAGAATACTCCGGTTACCGGTATCATGTGAATTGTCGTCGGAGGCGCTCATCAAGTTTAGAAGATTAATGAATGTTGCAATACAGAGTTGAGCATGGAGACGGAATGTGTTAGCTGTTTAGAAACTGGCATGTAAATGTAGAAAGTTTTCAAGTTTAAAATATATGGTGTTTTTCCGGAGCGCAATCGACAGCAAATTCCCAGATTGCATAGTGAAGTTCAATTGTCGTATGACATTCCGCACGATTTCTATCTGATTTACTAGCATTGTTGCAACTCTTTACACGCAACTGGAAGGGAATAATCCGAGGTGGGCAGGTTACTCTATTGGAATTGAGGAAGTTGGAGTGAAACTGCCATTCGGCAATAAGATGATTACTTGTATCTTTATTTTACATTCTAGGCTATGGCTGCTCTGCGAAGTGCCGTAGTATTGAAAACAGAAGTTAATTCAGAAATACCCTGCCGCTTATGATGGAAACAAAAGCACGGGGTTTCCAAAGGGGAGAATTGTAACTCTCTCCCTTGGTCGTCAGCGAGGTTTAATACCTCATTGACGATCCAACCTTAATTAAACGGATGGTATATGCAATGAACGCCCACACTGGTCATATTTTACTGTTTATATTGGTTTTATGTGTAGGAATTAGTGCATGCAAGGCCGGGGTAAAAAAAGATTCTGACGGCGGAGAGGTAAATAACGATACCGTCACTGACGTGTTACCCAAATCCAAGGAAATACAATTTGAGGGAATGGAGAGTAAAAACGGCATGTTCGACATATCGATCGAATATGATGACGAGGGCGTTGGGTGGCTCGCCTACTCTAGGGTACAGATTCCGAAATTCATCGATACGAAAATTGCAAAATCGACGGATAGAGGCCGTACTTGGAAATTCGTAACCAGTGTCGGCGAATCCAAAGAAGATCTCATTATGGCAAGAGGGAAAAAAACGGAGGGTGTATGGCGCGACGAAACGCCCTGCCTATTGTTTGATCCTACCGATAGAAAAAGTCGTCGTTGGAAACTGTTTACCAACCGCTATTTCGCTGCTAAGCCGTTCAAGACAAAAGACCGCCTAATGGGCGATGGGACCATTGATGTCAAATACGCGTCCAGCCCGGAAGGGCCATGGTCAAAACCCGAATGCGTCGTGGGTAATCGTAGTGACTGCAAATTTCAATTGAATAAAGCCAGCCCTGAACTTGCAAACATCAGGATGATAACCGAACCGGGTGCCATTATTCACAATGGGGTTACTTACCTTGCCATGGATGCGGGTACCAACGAAACAGGTCTGGGTGATTGGAAGAATTACCGGGTCATTCTGCTCGCTTCATCGGATCATGGAGCCAGTTGGCGCTATGTCGGCACTCTGCTTGATCATAGTGATTCTTCGCGTTTCGGATACTTGGTCTTTACCGGGGTCAGTCTGGTTAGAGCTAACGGAAAACTATATGTATTAGCCACACCATCAGGGGGCGTAAAGAAGAAAAACAAGGCGCACGACGGAACAATGGTGATAGAAGTAACGGATATCAGCCGAGCTAAGGTAAAAAGGGACAAAAGTGGCAAGCCTGTGATTGAGAGGCATGCAGTGACGGATGGCGGTTCAGGTGGACTAGCCGACTATGACGAGAAGAATACCGGCGGCGGAATGATGTACTCAAGATTGAGCCTGCTCGGTTTTCCCCGGGTATTCCGAATCTATCAAACAGGCAGCGGAATTCTTGATTCCAAATAACCTGAAATGTGCGGGGCGGTATGCGAGGCTTCCACTGTCGGCACAGGTTATTGATGGTTTCGGCCGGTTGCGGTCGGGGCTTGGAAGGCTTCGCATCTGAAAGCTCAATTAGCCGTCTGTTTTCAGGCAGACCGGGGTTGCTTGTTGGACGGGTTTTCGCCCTTGTCAGACAGGAAATGGTTGAACAAAAGCATGACCAAAGCTCGGCTCAACAACAGAATTCCCACCAACGGTATGCGCAAATCGAACCAGCCCCAGGTGTAGTATTTGCGGTATAACCGAAACGCGCCGGTATGAAAATGCCAGATGCGCCAGGCGCTTTTTTTCTTGCCGGCGCGGTTGTTTTCGAAATGTGTTACATGTGCTTGGGGTACGCAGTAGACTTTTTTTCCCAGTTGCCGCAACCGGGCGCACCAATCCGTGTCGACCCAATAGCAGCGGTAGGTTTCGTCCCAGGGGCCGGCTTGTTCGATTAGCTCGCGTCGGAAGAACATGCAGGCCGCCGATACTTGTTCAACAAGAAACGGCTCGCTGTTGCTTCTCTGGGCAAGTGCCATGTAGTGCCTGGAAAAAGGGTTGTTCGGTAGCAGACGCGTGAGCGCCGATTGGCGACCGAACAGCCCGCTCATTACAGACGGTAGGTTGCGCGCTGTGCCTTCGTCCTTGCCTTCGGGTGTCAGTATGCGTGGCGCGATCAACGCCGCTTCGGGATGTTGCTGCATATATTCAAACAGAAGAGCAGGCGCGTCTGACTGAATTTCAGTGTCGACGTCGAGCAACATAATATAATCACCGAGAGTCTGTGCTACTCCTTGGTTAACGGCAGGAGGTAGTCCGAGATTCACTTCATTGCAATGCAGTCGTACCCGCTCTCCAAACGACTGTTCGATTTTTTCAACTGTGTCGTCGCTCGATCCGTTGTCGATAACAACAAGCTCATCATCGAATTCGAGATTGGGCAGAATGGATTCAACACAGCGTTTCAGGTCTCTCCACGAGTTCCATGTAACGATCAGAAATGAAATACGTTTGCTCATATGTAGCTACCAGGGTCTTTTTTCAGTACTCGGAAAATATTGCCTTGTGTCTGTCTGAATGCTGCGTCTCCCCCGTTCCTCCGAATATCGCAATTATCAGGTCTTAAAAAAACCTTACATCCGGCAGACACAACCCATTAATAATGGATACCGAATACATCAGAATAAACGAGGTTGTCGGGTATGCCAGTGTAACTGGCAAAGCTTCAATATAAGTCGGCAGTATAGCAAGACGCTGGAGTAGTTCGGCAGGTAGGGAGCTGGTTTACGGTGGGTGAGTAATAGCGTGCTCTCTGATGTTGAATTATTTGTGTTGGTAGGGCGAACAGTAAAAGTGGTTCTTTGGCAGATACATGAAAAGGAAAAGCCGACGGAAGCGTGGAATGCTTCCGTCGGCTGTGGTCGGTATGTTGCCTTTATGTATTCAGGTTGGCCTGAGAAACCTGAGTTTGGGCACTTTTCGCTGCTGATTAGCTGCGCCGGTGAAATGATTTACCTTTGGTTCCCAGCCAACCTAAGCCGCCAATGAGCAACAGAGCCAGTGCTGAAGGAGCCGGTACGGCTCTAATGCCGGTTTGTACTTCAAATGCAATGGTCTGCACCTGGGGAGCGGTGCCTGGAACGGAGATGACCGCTTCAAAGCCCAAAAGATAGGCGTTCGGAGTGGTCAGCGAAGGAAAGGTTGCAACCAAGTCGACTCCCAGCAGGTTCAGGCTGCTTTGGGTGTAGATCGGATTAGTTGGAATCACCGCTAACGGAGGTACCATTTCGTAAAAAAAACCGATTGGATTTGCATTTACGGTGAAAACTGATTGCACAGTGTTGCCGGCATCCACGTCGATAACCGCTCCGACAGCAAAGTTGATCACTGCTGTTGCGCTGCCGGGGTTATCGGTGGTGTCGAAGATGGTGATTCGCGTGCCTGGGTCGTTGGAAAAATAGAAGCCGAATATGCCGTTTGCAGGCAGGGCGTCAACCAGTTCGGAGGTTATCGTAAGCTGATCGGGTATAAATAACTCGCTGCCGTCATCCGGACCAAAAAGTGCTGGCAATGGATTGGTTACTACCGCATAGCCTGAAATAGGAGCGAGAAGTGCCAGCAGGCCTCCAACAATCAAGCAGTTGATTCGATTTGCCATAACTATTCCCCAATTTAATGTTTTATGTTGGGCTAAAAATGGACTCTAAAGCTAGTATTTATACTTAGCACATTTTGTGCCATAGTGTTATTAAATGTTATATATCAGTTAGTTATACCTATTTCATTATTCCTTGAAATACCCAATTTGTAAAAAATAGTGATATAGAATCTATTATAATCACCCTGCAGTTATCGTCAGAAATGACGATAAAAACGAAAAAAATAATAAAACTACTTATAATTCATTAACTTAATGGTATTGTCCATAATATAAAGGGACTGTAAAGCATTAATGCAGTGAGCATCGTTGGCATGAAAGATCAAACCTGACGATGTAACAAGGGGAGTGCCGAGCCGGCATTTGTATGTTTTTTCCAACACTTTGTGACATCAACTTTACAATTATTAAGGTCTACTGGAGCGTTTCCGATTCTGTTCAAGAAGGTACACTGCAGGCCCATAGAGTGCTGTCCGGTCTGATAGGATCACCTGAACCGGCATCTTCTCCATTAGTTTCTGCATTTGCCCTTTGTTACGAAAGGCTTCTATAAAATCCGGAAGCTGTAGCCAGCGCAGAATTTTCGGCGCGATACCGCCCCCAACGTATACGCCGCCCGTGGCCATATGCTTCAGCGCCTGGTTGCCGGCTTCGGATCCGTAGAGGCTGACGAAGAGTTGCACCGTTTCAGCGCAGATGGGATCCGCCTCCCGGTCGGCGGCATCAACAATTGCCGCTGCCGGGTCTTGCACTCGCATTTTCTCGGCCATGGTGTCCGAGCTGGGGCAGCTGCGGTACTCGCAAAGGAAGCGGTAGATGGCCACCAGTCCCGGGCCCGAGACCACTCTTTCCCAGCTCACGTGACCGTACTGGCGCTGCAGGTGACTCAAAAGATGGAATTCAAGCGCCGTACGCGGTGCGAAGTCGCAGTGACCCCCTTCGCTGGCAAACGGTTCATGCCGCTCTCCGTTCCAGTACACTCCTGCCTGGCCCAGCCCGGTGCCTGCGGCAATCACGCAGCGGTTTCCTTTGGCACCGTCGGCGCCCTGCTGCAGTGAGACCAGATCGCTAGCGTCAAGGATGCCCGTACCCCAGGCGGTGGCTTCCAGATCATTCAACAGAACGACTCTTGGGAGCGAAAAGCGCCGCTCGAGCTCATCCGCGTCGATTTGCCAGGGGAGATTGGTGACATTGCAGGTTCGGCCCTCAACCGGGCCGGCGATGGCAAAACCGGCAGCTTGCGGGCGGAGCTCTTGTTGTGCGATAAAACTGGCAAGAATATCGGTTAGAGAGTCATGATCGCGGCTGGCGTAGGTCGCTTCCTGCAGGGTTTTCAAACCGCCACCAGCGCTTTCCAGCAGCGCGATACGGGTTTTTGTTCCGCCGATATCACCAGTCAGAATTTTCATGATCGGTACATGTCCTATTCGGTAAGAAACAAAAAAAGCCCTCCGAAGAGGGCTTTTTAATGATACCGGCAAATCCGGCTACTTATTAGCGATCTCTTCCAATGGTTTCGCTTTGATGATCTGCTGATCGAGTGCTGCGTCCTTGGCCGAGCGGCCGAATGCGACATCCATCAATTGGCTGTAGTAGACCACAGGCATGCTGAATTTGGTACCGCTGCGCGCATTGATCTGGTCCTGGTAGACTTCGACATTCATCTGGCATACCGGGCAGGGCGTCACGATCATGTCGGCAGCGTTATCGTAGGCCGACTCGATGATCCCCTTGATCATGTTCTGCGACTTTTCCGGCTCAGAAAAGGCGAGGGCGCCGCCGCAGCACTGCACCTTCTTGTCGTAGCCTTTGATCGGGTCTGCGCCCAGTGTCTCGACCAGTTTGTCCAGATACATCGGGTTTTCAAATGACTCGCCGGCAATACCGAACGGCCGGTTGGTCTGGCAGCCGACGTAACCGGCTATTTTGATCCCCTCCAGCGGGCGGACCACCTTGCTGCCGATGGTGTCGTATCCCAGATCTTCGATCAGCACTTCAACCATGTGCCTGACCGGTGTTTCGTTTTTCAGTACCAGGCCGGCTTCGGCCAGAGCCTGATTGGCCTCCGCCAGCAGGCTGGAGTCTTCCGCCAGGCGCTCTTTCGACTCGCGCGTGGAGAGCCAGCAGGCGGCACAGGTGGCGACGATGTCCTGACCCGCGTTGTACTGCTCAGAGAGCGCGATATTGCGTGCCGACAGCGCCAGCCGAGGTAGTTCTCCACCGCCGGCGTAGCCGATGGAAGCCGAGCAACAGTTCCAGTCGGGGATATGGTTGAGCTTGATATCCAGCTCTTCACACATGGTATCCACGGATTTCTGCATGTTGGATGAGGATGCGCCCGATTGCGAGGAACATCCGGGGTAGAAGGAGTACTCTTTCTTTGCCATAGTGGGTGTTTCCTCAGCTCTCTTTCTTTGCGATGCGTGCGTCTTCCAGCTCCTGCGCCTTCTGCAGCATCTTCTTGAATCCCGCCAGATCTTTGACCTTGTGGCCGCCCCAGGCTTCACTGATGCTCATGCGCTTCGCTTTCAGCATGTTCAATCCCAGCTTTTGGTTCGCCATGGCGGTTTTCACGCCCTCGCCAAAACCGTTCATGAAGTAGAGCTTCATACCCAGTTTCAGTTCATTGACGCGTCCCTTGCTGGTCAGGTTTTCCCAGAACAGCTGGGCGAATTTGCTGGTCTGCTGATTTTTGGGGACCAGGCCAAGGCGCTTCGCATAGTGGGCCAGGCCATGCATGATATGGGTGATCGGTAGGCCACGCGGGCAGCGTGCGATGCAGTTGTAACAGGAGGTGCACATCCACATGGATTCCGAGCTGAGCACCTGTTCGCGCTTGCCGGCCCGGATCATCATAAAGATCTCCTGGGGCGGATGCTCCCAGGCGTCGCCGAGCGGGCAGGAGCCGGCGCAGACGCCGCATTGCATGCACATCTTGACCCATTCGCCCTCTTCAACGTTCGCTTCAACCTCCTTCAGGAAGCTGTTGCGGTATTGCTCGATCATTGCGGTATTCAAATCGCTCATACTCGATCCTCTAGAATTTGAACGGGCTCAGGCCGATCTGCTTGACTGTTTCGGCCATGTCGTTGATCAGCTTGGGTGCGCGTTCGATATCCGTAATCGCCACTTCGTATACCTTGACGCGTTCCGGTTCCAGATTGAGGGTCTTCAAGGTGTCGCCCACCTTACTCATCCGTTCGTGCGCCATGGCGGAGCCGCGTACAAAGTGACACTGGTAGTCGTCGCCCTTGGAGCAGCCAAGCAGCACAATGCCGTCGTAGCCGCTGTTCAGCGAGTCAGTAACCCAGGAGAGGCTGACCGAACCCAGGCAGCGCACCGGAATGACCCGCGCCCAGGGGTTGATCTCGACGCCGTTCATGCCGGCCTGATCGAGTGCCGGATAGGCATCGTTCTCGCATGCCAACACCAGGATGCGCGGCTTCTCCTCGAACTCTTCCGGCACCTCCACGTTCTTGATCTGCTGGCCCACGGTGTCGATCGAGTAGTTCTCGAACGAGATGACGCGCACTGGGCAGGCGCCCATACAGGTGCCGCAGCGGCGGCAGCGCGACTCGTTGAACATTGGATAGCGCTTCTCGTCTTCGTTGATCGCGCCGAACGGGCACTCTACCGTACAGCGTTTGCATTGGGTGCACCCTTCTTTGCGAAAGCTCGGGAAGGAGAGATCACCGGCACGCGGGTGCGCGGCCATTCCCCGGCCGGCATTTTCTGCGGCCTGGATGGCCTTCATCGCTGCACCGGCCGCATCGTCGGCGGCCTGGCGCATATCCATCGGCCGGCGCTGCGGTCCGGCGGCGTAAATTCCGGTGCGGCGGGTTTCATAAGGAAAACAGATGAAGTGGGAGTCGGTGAAGCCATACTTCAGCAGCGGCAGATCGGTGCCCTGGCGGTAGTCCAGATTGAGAATGGACGGCGGTGCGTTGGCCAATAGTGCCCGTGCCTTCTCCTTCTCCGCCTCATCCTCCGCCTCTTCGACTGCCAACTGCGCATAAGGATCGGGACCGGTGTTGGGCATCATGCCTACATCCAGTACAACCAGATCACACTCCATGCTGGCGTTGTCGTTTAGGATCAGGTCCTTGAATTTCACCTGCAGGGTCGGGCCGGGAACGACTTCGGTTACCCTGCCTTTGGAGAAGGTAACCATCTTCTCCTGGCCGGAGCGGTAGAAGTCTTCGCCTGGGGCGCCCGGTGTGCGCAGGTTATCGAACAGAATGGTGGTATCGCAGTCGCCGTTCAGCTCCTTGAAGTACATCGCCTGCTTGATTGCGATCAGGTCGCCGATGCCGGAGTGGTAGGGCAGCTGTCCCTTTTCGGTCGAGTTCTGCCCGACATTCTGGACGAACGCGACTGAACGTACCACTTTCCCATCCGAAGGGCGCTTGATCGGGCCGCCGTCCGCAGCCTTGGCCAGCTTCTCCAGCTCCTCGTTTGTCAGGATGTCGGGGCTGTTGGCATAGTTGTACTGGGACAGTTCACTGGGGTCGTACAGGTTAAAACCGGTTGCCTGGATGATCGCACCGAAGGTCTCGTTGCTGCTGGTGCCCGATTCGGTCGCGATTTCAACGTTGAAGCGACCGGGGGCGCCTTGTGTTTTTGCCAGGGTGCTGTGCAAATGAACCGTGATGCGGTCGTTGGCCTGGATATCGGCAATCATCTGCTCCACGCCGGTATCCTGAGGGTCCGCGTAGGGAGACCGGGTCGGGATCGACTTGAAATAATTAGCGGCGTGACCGCCCAGGGCGCCGCTCTTTTCGACGATGTGCACGCTGTAGCCGGCAGCTGAAGCCTCCAGTGCGGCACTCATGCCGGTAATGCCCCCGCCAACGACAAGAATGCGCTTGTTCAGCTCTTGTTCACCGGAGGGATTGGGACGACTCATGAATTTGACCTCAGCGCACGCCATGCGGACGTAATCATCCGCCATTTCCTGGGTCGTCTCCCGGTTCTCGTCACTGTCTGGCCGCACCCAGATCACACCTTCTCTCAGGTTGGCTCGGGACATGGCGACATCGGTGAAATTGAACGCTTCCACTTTGGCCCGGCGTGAGCAGGCCGCGATCATGATGTGGGTGGCGCCTTCGGCAATGTCACTCCTTATCATCTGCACACCTTCGCTGCTGCACAGCAGTTCGTGCTGTTTACATGACTGCATCTTACCGTCACGTTTCGCCACGCTCTCCAGCTGTCCTGTATCCAGGCGCTCGCCGATGCCGCAACCGGTGCAGATGTATCCTGCAAATTTTTTCTCTTCTGCCACTGTTTTAACCCTCCGTTCCGGCGACGCGGTTGATAACCTGAATGGCTCGCAACGCAGCGCCCGTGGCCTGCTGTACCGCCCGGTTCACATCCAACGCGTCGGAAGCGCAACCCGCGGCAAAGACACCGCCGTTTTCCGGGGCAGGCTCGATGAAACCCTCTTCGTTGATCTGTATAGCCACCGGGAAGCTCGCCTTGTCCACACTCGGTTCCATGCCGATAGCCAGCACCACAAGATCGTGCTCGGTGGCATAGCGTACATAGCCGCTGCCGTCGCGGTCATAGCTCTCAACATCGACGCCGTGCAAAACAGGGTTTCCGTTCTCCTTGTTTTCAGTTATCGAAGCAACCTTGGACTTGATGAAGGTGACATTAGGATTGTTTTTAACCTTCTGGTAGAAATCCTCGAACCGGTCTATCGCGCGAATGTCGATGTAGTAGATGGTTGATTTACCGTCATTTCCCCACGCCTCTTGCACAAAGTGCGTCTGCTTCAGCGTCGCCATGCAGCAGATTCGCGAGCAGTGCAGGAGATGGTTGTGGTCGCGCGATCCGGCGCATTGGATGAAGGCGATGTTCTTGGCCTCTCGACCATCCGAGGGGCGGACCAACTTGCCTCCGGTCGGACCCTTGGGATCGGCCATCCGCTCAAACTCAACATTAGTGATCACATTGGCGAAACGGTCGTAGCCATAGGGCTGGATCTTGTTGGCGTCGTATGGTCGCCAACCGGTGGCCCAGACCACGGCGCCGGCTTTAAAGGTCACACTCTCTGGTTGCATATCCAGATCGACGGCGTTGGCTTTACAGGCTGCTTTTGCTTTCTCGCCGTCTTCAGTGCCGATTATGCGGGGATCCAGAATATACTGCTGAGGATGCGCCATGGTGTGCGGCAGGTAGGCGCCTTTGCGTTTGTTCATTCCACCCAGACCGTAGTTGAACTCGTTGTCGAATTCAGCCTCGACGGCCTGGCCGCAGTCGCCGCAAGCGGTGCAGTTGTCGTTGATGTAGCGGGGTGAGATCTTGATTGTTGCGGTGTAATCGCCGGCGTTTCCCTTGATATCCGTTACTTCCGCCATGGTGATGATCTTCAGGTTCGGATTCATCTTGGCGCGCCGCTGGTTGATCTCCAGACCGCATGTCGGAAAACAGAGTTTCGGGAAATATTTGTATAACTGGGTGACGCGGCCGCCAACAAAGGGGCGCTTCTCCACCAACACGACCTGTTTTCCGGTTTCGGCGGCTTCCAGGGCAGCGGTCAGGCCGCTGATCCCGCCACCCACGACCAGTATGGTCTGGTTGGTTGCGATTACTTCCGTCATGGACAGTCCTCCATCGCTGAAAGAGCACTCTCGCGGTGTCCGGCAGCACGAGAGAGTTGGAAATAAAAAACAGACCCTTACCTTGTCTGAAGCTGAGGTAAATGGCCCGAATTTTAGTAATCGGTAAGATACTCTTCTTGCTGCACCCCTGCCATATACAAGGAGAGATATCCTGATCGAACTTTCCAATGTGCACATAGAGTTGGTGTATGTTTCGGGGCTTGGCCTTGTGTATTTTTGGGTCCAATGGCAATCTGGAAAGCGGGCATCAAGCAGGTGCGTTCTAATAGATCCATAAGATCGATACGGAGGGAAGATGAAAAGCAGAAACTTGGTGGTGATATTTCTGTTGGTTGGCTGCAGTGGTCTGTTATCCGCGCAGCCTTACTTTCCGGATAGCAGGATGCCATTCGGCATGGGGAGGCAGGCGCCAATGCCGGGACCGGCGGCGATCCTGAAGCAGGGACTGAATAAATTGCTGGCATTTGCCGGTGGTGACCGAAACCCCAGTCGTTTACAGGCGGAGGATTTTCTGGAGCGGGAGATAGCTCCCTATTTTGATTTTGCCTTCATGGCAAGTTGGGCCGCCGGACAAAGAATTTGGCAGCAGATGGGACGGGAACAGCAGCAAGAGCTGGAACAATCCATCAAGCAGGATTTTCTGACCACGCTGGCGACCAGGCTGACCGGATTCGGCAATCAGCAGTTTCAGGTGTCGCATCCAAGGGGGGTGGCGGAAAAAGAAGTGGTTGTCGGTGTCACCATTCTCAATCCTCAAGCCTACCCTGCCAGGCTAGATTTTCGCTTCTATCTCGCTGAGGATGGCTGGAAGGTGTTCGATGTTGCAGCCAATGGCAGCAGCGCGGTGATGCACTATCGCCAGCAGTTCAGGCAGATGATGAGGGAGCGCATGATGCCGTACCGCGGTTACGGGCGCAGATAGCTGTGCTACTGAACCCTCGGATGCGTTCGTTGTCTCTCTGGTTTGAAGATTAACTGGGGGTTGACAGATGGATGTAGGCGCGGGTGCGGGCAACGCAAGCACGCGGCGGTTTGGTCGCGGCATGATTATCGCGGCATGGCTGACGGTGCTCGCCCTGCTCACATTCATCTTTCACAGCTACCTGGATCGTCGCGAAAATCCTAATCGCAATCCCGAAAGCCGTATCGGTGAAGCGGGTGTCAAGGAGGTTATATTAAAACGGAATCCCAGTGGGCATTATGTAGCCGGTGGAGAGATCAACGGTTCCCGGGTTACGTTTCTACTGGATACGGGAGCAACTGATGTGGCGATATCGGAAAGTCTGGCGAACAAACTCAGACTTCGAAGAGGGGCGGCCAGGATTAGCCGCACCGCCAATGGCAACGTCCGTTCGTGGAATACCATACTGGACAATGTAAAACTCGGATCGATTCATCTTAACGGTGTCAGAGCTTCAATTCTGCCGACCATGAATGCCGGGGAGGTACTGTTGGGGATGAGCTTTTTAAAGCAGCTGGAACTCGTGCAACGCGGAAACCTGCTGACTTTGAGGCAGTACCAAAACTGAACGTTGCGCAAACTTGTGCCTGATTGTGAGCCGCAAGAACCTTGATTCAGCTAATGGTGAGTGCGGCGCCGGTGTCGTCCGGCGCCGCCTCAATTCTGAATTTCCGGACTTTAGTCCAGTGTATCTTTCAACGCTTTCAACGCGACCACCTTGATCACCGTAGAAGCCGGCTTAGCTGCAATCTTGATTACTTCACCGGTAGCAGGATTACGTCCCATGCGTGCTTTTCTCGCAGGTTTTCTTACCCGCCGGATTTTGACACCGGTTTCAGGTATCGAGAATTCACCGGAGCCCCTGCGTTGCATGTGACGTTGAACCAGAGTACCCAAAGAATTGAAGACATCCGATACCTGTTTGCGGGTAAGGCTGGTCTCCTCAGCGATAGCCTGAAGAATCTGCATCTTGGTCTGGCGCGCGGCTATAGATTTTGGTTTGGCAGGAGCAACTGGTGCCTTGTTTGTCACAGTCCCCTCCTTTGTGGCTGGGGCTTGTTTCTTAACGGTAGCCGTCTTCTTTGCGGCAACTTTCTTGGTTGTTGTTGCCTTTGTTACGCTGGACTTTGTTACAGCTTTCTTCGTTATGGCCATAAGTTGCTCCTGGGGTTAGCTGGGACGTTGCGCGGTAAACATAGCATAGATATTTAAATATCCAATAGAATGCCCTGTAAATTAAACGCTTTTTTACAAATAATGCCTAAAATAAAGGCTTTTTTAAACATTCGTGACGCAAAAACAGTTACATCGGTGATGGACGCTTGGGTGTTCTACAGGTAAATGAAGCGTGCGCTCTGCCTATGCAATGCAGGTCGAGCGTCGACGTTATAGCTGAAATATCGATCCAATAACCGAGATCACCGCACATTTATTTTGGTATCAGGATAATTCTATTCGGAATCAGAAGTTGTAGTTTGTTTCACGGTTTTAAAAAAGTCGGCTTAAGTTAAAGTTAGATCGCCAACGAAGTATGAAACCTAGCTGACTTTCAGAGGTGAAAGCTGCACTTCTCCCCTTTGCAAGCCCTTAAAGTTTTGTTTCCGCAGCGAGCGGCGGAGTATCTCTGAATCATACGTTGATGCATACACCGCCGCGTCGGCTGTCACCTTTGCCGGACAACTCTCCGCTGGCAGAGCGCATAACGGTGTGAGCGCCGCCGAAGAAGAGGTTTTTGTCAGGCCACAGCTTTATGTCCGAAAAGCACTTGTAGAGTTTTTCTTGATCAAGCTTGGTAATCGCATGCTCGAGATTCAGAGTTTCGTGTTCCAGGTGAAGCCTTGGAGCTTCGACAGCGCTTTCGATATCCATGCCAAAATCTATTAAATTAATCAGCACCTGGAGAATGGCACTGCGAATGCGATTGGAGCCGCCGGAACCGGTGGCAATCGATGTGCCGTTGCCTGACTGCATCAGAGTCGGCGCCATCATAGAGGCGATTCGGCGGTTTTCCGGCCATAGATGAAAACCGTATGGATTGATGTCCTCCTCGCCCAGCATATTGTTTAACATGATGCCGGTGCCAGGCAGAACATAACCCGAACCCTCGCCGTTGGAGAGGGTCATGCTCGCCATGTTTCCGAAACTGTCAGCCACGCTTATCTGCGTGGTGCCACGGTAGAACCTGGTGTGTCGCGAAAGAATTTTTCGATAATTTTCCAGGTGTGTTTCGGCAAGAATTTCACTGCTTGTCGCATCGCTTAGATTCTGGTCAATGCCTTTATCCAGTCGCAAATGTTGTGTCAATTGTTGGGCTCGCGCAATTTTCAGCAGATGCATGAAACTACCGGGCTGTTCGTTAAGCAGGTTTTCCTGTTCGAGCAGCGCCAGCGTGAACGCGATAAGTGTGCCGCCGACAGAGGGTGCTGGATTTGTAATCAGTCGGGCGTCGTGATAGCTCAGTACCAACGGCTGTCGTTTTTCAACCCGATAGCCAGCCAGGTCCCGTTGTCTGATGTAACCGCCTTGCTGAAGGCAGCTCTCTATCAGCGCTTTGCCTAGCTCTCCCTGGTAGAAAATCTCCTCTCCTTCGGCTGCCAGCAATTCGAAACTGTCTGCCATGTGCTCTTGGTGCACTTTTTCACCGCACTCGGCAAATCTGTCCGGCGTCTCTCTGGTGGCGTGCAGCGCCATGGCGTCCGGTGTCGATTGCAGGATCGGGGAGACCAGTTTGCTGATATAACGCTGAAGGTTGTTAACAGCTACGCCTGAGCGGGCTGCTTCACAGGCTGGTTGGATGATAACCTGCAGCGGCATACTGCACAGCTCGCGGTGTATGGCGAATAAACCCTTGACTACACCAGGAGTGGCAATCGAACCCATGCCAATGTGGAACTCCTGCTGCACAGTGCCGAAATCCGCGATAATCGGGTAGAAATCGGTCTCCTCTGGGCTGCGTTTACGAAAGGGTGTTTGCGCGAAGAAGTCATACAGCAGCTTTCGTGCATCGCACCTTTCCGCAAGCAGAAATCCTCCACCCCCAAGCGATGCCAGCACCGGCTCCGCAACGCAGCTGGCAAATAAAGCCGCTAGTGCCGCATCAAAAGCGTTACCCCCTGCTTTCAGGACTTCAGCCGCCGCCGAGGCAGTAACTTCGTGACCGGCGGCTACAACTCCTTTTCTTCTTCTCATCTATTGAAAACCCGAGGGTTGCTGCATGCTGCTATCCGACAGGGTGAGCTAAGCGCTAAGCGATCGACGAAAAGCAACGCTCCGCTTTTCCCAACAGAGTGAATATGGGTCAAGTGGGTATACCGATCTGCCGATAAGTCTTATGTTTTTAACACGCCTTCATGCGATTGTATCCGAGTATAGCGCGGGAAACGAAAACCGGATTTGTTCTGGCCTTATAACCGTGTTTGGTTTTATGCTTGGACCACTTTTATTGGGACCAGTCAACAAGCATCCCGAATGAGGCACATATGGTAGGTGTTGACTACCGGGACGCGAGAGCTGGAGAGGTGGTTGCTTCCTGGCCAGATTGCAAACCACGTGATTATTTTCGGAATTTTTTATAAAGCTGCTAATTTGGGGTAATGTTCGTTGCAGGCAGAGCCGGATAAAGAGCAATTGCAGAATGAGATCGAGCGCTTGAAGCAGCTGCTCGATGAGTCGCAAAGCGCCTGTAATAAGTCAATCCTGCGGGCAGATCAGTTGGCAACCACCGCCGCCGAGGATAAAGCGGAGGTTGAACAGCTGCGCGATGAACTAAAATCCTTCCGTGAAGATGCCTCAAGGTTTTCCCGCGAGGATGATCGCAAGATTCGCCATCTGCAGCGCGAGAAGCAGGATTTGGAAAAGAAAACCGCCCGCCTCAAATCTGAGGTGGCGGAGCTGCGTGCGGTCATTCAACAATATGTTGGGGAGATAAAAAACGGTATCGAGGGAGGTGTTGCTTCAGCTTTAACTACCGAGCTCGACTTGGTGCGGCAGCAGGCGGAGACCGATGTCAACAGAATGCGCGAGCAGTTGAAGGCGCGCGAATTGACTGAGTCAGCGGGTTTGACGGAGCTGGATGAGTTGCGCCAGGAGTTCGACAGCCTGCAGCAGAGTGGAGAGGAGTATCGGGAAGCTCTGACGCAGGCAAACAGCGAGCAGCAGCGCTTGCAGGAGGAGCTCGAGGAGCGGCGTGCCGAGATGCGAAACTTGCAGCTGGCGTTGGAAGCCGCCAGGGAGGAGATCGAAAACAGCGAGCAGCGGCGAAGAGATCAGATTGAAATTCGTAAGCAGGTTGAAGTCAGTCTTGATGAAGCCCGAGTAGAGCTTGAGCGACTACGCATGGGTGACGAAGTCGCGTTGACGAATGTGCTGGAAAATAGAGCGGCGAACGCCGCTTCCAGCTCGACGCAGCGTACACTTGTCATGGTGGCCTTGGCTGTGCTGGTTGCCTTTATATTGGCGGAGGGCGTTTCCATATTGAGTGGCAGGGGCGAGCTCATTTCAGGATTGCTGGGGGATGATGGTCAAGCGACTGCATTCGAATTTCCGGCGCTGGAGAAGACGGAGCTGACGCATCCGCAACTTCCCATTGAGCAGCAATTGGCTGCCATTGAAACCCCAGTCAACGACACTGCACGAAAAACACAAAATGTTGCTAATCAGCCTCAGGCCGACAGACCGGCTAGCGTTGTTACACTGCGTGACCCGCTAAGAATGGGGGGAAGTGGTCCGGTGATGATCCGCATTCGTGGCAGCGAATTTAAAATGGGGCAGAGGCGAGACCAGTTGGCCGCCAATGAGAGGCCGCTACACGCCGTAGTACTGAAAAACTTCGCGATAGGCAAATACGAGGTGACGTTTGATGAATATCAACTTTTTGCGCGTGCGACCGGAAGAAAGCTGCCAGCGGATCAAGGCTGGGGGAGAGGGCAGCGGCCGGTGATAAACGTCAGCTGGTCAGATGCCGATGCATATGCGCGTTGGCTCACCGTGCAGACGGGCAAGGTTTATCGCTTGCCCACCGAAGCAGAGTGGGAGTTTGCCGCCGGAGGGGGTATGGACAGTTTCTACTGGTGGGGCTATTCACTGGGGGAAAATCGGGCCAGCTGTTTCGATTGCGGCAGCCGCTGGGACGGCAAGTCCACCGCTCCCGTGGGTAGTTTTCCGGCCAACCCGTTTTCCTTGAACGATACCGCAGGCAACGTGATGGAGTGGGTTGCAGACTGTTACCACGCAAATTATCAAGGCGCCCCAACCGATGGTAGTGCATGGCTGGAAAAAGGTTGCACAAAATACGTCGCACGCGGTGGTGCTTACAACAAACCCGGGGACAGCCTGCATACTACCCGGCGCTTCCACTACCAACGGGACACAAAGCTGCCGATACTCGGATTCAGAGTGGCCCGGGAGGCGAAATAGCGCCCGGCGCGCCGTGTGGAAATTCATTCACATTGAAATGATGGCGGGGTGAATTGCGCATGCGCATACTGGCAGTGGGTATTGCGACGCTAGATATCGTCCACCTGGTAGAGGCATACCCCGCTGAAGATGATGAGGTCCGCGCATTGGGACAGCGTATTGTCAGGGGCGGAAACGCAACCAATACCCTGGTTGTGCTCAGTCAACTGGGACACCAGTGCAGTTGGGGCGGTGTCCTGGCCGACACGCATGACAGCCGTTACATTCTGGACGATCTGGCAAATCACAATATCGATATGAGCCATGTGGTGTGCTGCAAGGATGGCAGAACGCCGTTGTCCTGCGTGGTACTGAGCAGGCAGCGAGGCAGTCGTACCATCGTTCACTATCGGAGATTACCAGAATTCAGCGATAAGGACTTTTCTGGGATCGATACCGACGGATTCGACTGGGTCCATTTTGAGGGCCGTAATGTTGTACAACTGGGGAAGATGCTGCAGCGTATGGATGGTGAACGCAACTGTTCGCTGGAGATCGAAAAACCCAGACAAGACATCGAGGCGCTGTTTTCTAAAGCTGGATTGTTGATGTTCTCGAGCGGGTATGCCCGCTACAGGGGTTTTCAAAATGGTGCCGAATTTTTTTCGGCGCTCGGCAGTCAAGTCAGGAGCGGGACGCTGATGACTTGCGCCTGGGGCGAGCAGGGTGCTTGGGGGGTGGACCGGAGCGGGGCTATACATTACAGCCCTGCATATCTGCCGCACAGGACGGTCGATACGCTGGGTGCCGGGGATGTATTCAATGCTGCGATTATCCACGGAGTGGTCAGCGGTGACAGTATGGAAAAATACTTGGCAGCCGCCTGCAGACTGGCAGGAGAGCAGTGTGGGCGCGTAGGATTGAGTCTCCGCGAAAATGGCTGCCCCGTGGATTGGAAATGAGGAGTGATTCGAAAATAAACCTGTTTGAGTTTGATGCGCTTCCTGACGGCGGATCAAAAGGATTGACTCTGCCGGCTGAGGCCGGCGGCAGTGAGTGTTTTGTGGTTCGCAAGGGAGAGCGTATTTTCGCCTACATCAATCGTTGTCCGCATACGGGAGCACCGTTGGACTGGAGTCCGGATCAATTTCTTGATGCGGACGGAAGTTACATCATATGTGCGATGCACGGTGCACTATTTGAGATCGAAACTGGCCGCTGTATCTACGGCCCCTGCGTCAATCACTCGCTGGAGCCGCTGTCGGTAAGTATCGCAGGCGGTATGATTATGTTAAAGAAAAATGGATGAACAGCTTCAGGAAATTAGTGCGATTACCCAGCGATGGGGGCGTTATCCAATTTTAGTGGCAGTCAAGTTGGTGTAACTTGGCTTTTCAGGAAGCTGGCGACACTCACACCAGCGAGGTCGGGTGGCATGGAGCTATAACGCGAGACAGCTTCTGCTTGAGTGTGTAGTTGAACTGCCAAAGATTCAACTGCTGATGGGTCTGTATATTGGAGTGCCGATGCAGTTTTGCTACTCCTTTGGTGCTGCCATTTGCCTGAGACCATGTCGAATATGTTGGTCATGCTAAAATCCTTTGCCGTGATAATTAATCGATTTCTCTGCTAATGTTATCGTTCGGCCGGGTCTGTTCTTGAGCCGCGCAATGGCTCGGTGACGCGCCCGGAATCGAAGTACTGGATATTTTTATTGCCGTATGAACCTGTGTTGCCTCCGCACGTTTCAAACCGGGGTGTCCGATAGCGGCCCGTGCGTTTGCACCGGTTCCCGACAGTCGAATTAGTGATGCGCTGATGGAATTGTCGGGCGAACTGTTTTCAACCACTTTTCGATTTTGGGCTGCGCTGCTCTATACAGCTCTCCTGCTGCTGGCAATGCGTCTTGCCCACTGGCGCCGGCTGCTGGACCGGGAACAGCTGCATGTGTTTCTGGGTAGTTGTGTCGCCCTTGTTGTGCTGTGGCTGATCCGCGTTCAGGTCGACCCCGTTTGGAGTTTTCACTTGTTGGGGATCACCGTTGTGACGCTGATGTTCGGCTGGTCCTTCGCGGTAATCGCGGGTTCCATTACCGAATTCGCAGTGTTGTTGAATAGCGCGGAAAACTGGGAGGGCTTTGCACTAAATGCCTTTCTGTTGACCCTGGTGCCTGCCACGCTCACCCAGGTGACGTTGGTACTCGTGCACTCGTTGTTGCCCCGGAACTTTTTCATTTATGTCCTGGTCAACGCATTTCTCACAGCGGGTCTGGCGGCAATGGCCAGTGGCTATCTTGCCGCCGGACTGTTGTTGTACAGTGAGGCGCATGACTGGGCGTATTTACAACTCAATTTCGTGCCTTTTTTTCCGTTGATGTTTTTGCCGGAAGCGGTTATCAACGGCTGGATAGTGACACTGCTTGTGCTATACAAACCACGCTGGGTTGTCAGCTTCAGCGATGAACGCTACCTGAAGGGGAAATAGGCTTTCACATATCTAACTGGAGCGCCCGAAACGCAAGCTGGTGACGAAGGCTGATGTAAGGCAGCAGTAGCCATTCGATGCGTATTTACCGACTCTGGTTATCCGGGTTCCGTTCGGGCATTATCCGATTAATAGCGTAGGATTAGTGAGGAGGCGAGCTTTTGAGCTGGTGGGGTAAATTAGCGGGTGGTGCGTTCGGCTTTATCTTGGGCGGACCGCTTGGCGCACTGTTGGGCGCGGTGCTCGGACACAATCTGGACCGTGGTCTCGCCGGTCTGGAGGCGGAGTGGCTTCAACCGGGCGAACAGGAACGGGTACAGACCGCATTCTTTACCGCCACCTTTTCCATCATGGGTCATCTAGCCAAGGTGGATGGGAGCGTATCGCGCGAAGAGATCGATCTTGCCGAGTTGGTGATGGAGCGGATGGATCTTGATAAGGCGATGCGCGAGACCGCTATCCGCCTGTTCAAGCAGGGTAAGAGCGAGGATTTTCCGCTGGATGAGGTGGTCGAACAGTTCCGCAGCGAGTGTCATGGGCGCAGTACACTGATACAGATGTTTATCGAAATTCAGCTGCAGGCTGCGTACGCTGACGGTAAATTTAACGCTGCAGAAGAGCGGCTGCTGCTGCATATTTGCCGACAGATGGGGATTCCGGAGACGCTGTTCCGCAGACTGGAGCAGATGGTACAGGCGGAACGCCATTTTGCCGGCGGCGATGGCGAGGCCCGCAATGAATATGCGGCGCCGAGTCTGGACGATGCGTACGCTATTTTAAATATTCCCAGAAATGCCAGCAATGACGAAGTGAAGCGGGCGTATCGCCGCCAGACAAGTCAGCATCATCCAGATAAGCTGGTGGCCAAAGGTCTGCCTGAAGAGATGATGAAGATTGCGGCCGAGAAGACCCACGAAATCCGCCAGGCCTACGAGCAGATTAAAGCAGCTAGAGGATTGTAACTCGCTGGCTTTCCGTCCAGCGCTAGGCCCGGATGCTTTATTAATGCAACTATTTTTTGACACAAAAGATAAACAGTGAATCTGCCCGCTCCTCTCCCTGAGGTAACGGGCGCGCTGTTGATTTTGGATCAGGCTTATTCGCCTTCGTTCAATTCAGCTTTGATTTTCGGTGGCATCTGCAGATGATAACCCCGCTCCGCGAGGTTATTCATCACAGTATGTATATCTTCCCTTGCCAACTTTCGCCCGGCATGCAGCGCGAGTTCCATCACCAGCGCCGGAGAACCAAAGCGCCGCATCAGCTCCTCCGGGAGCGCATCGAAAGCGTCCTTCTGCTTTAGATAGAGGTACATCTGCTCCTGGCGCGGGCTACGGTAGATCCAACAGAGGGTTTCTGTTTGTTCAGGAGCGTGCTGCAACGCTATTCACTCTACCGGGAGCGCCGGAACCGGGGTCAGTTTCCAGATCTCCCTGTTGTAATCGAGCATCGTCCGGTCGGTGGAGAATTTTCCACTGCATGCCGTGTTGAGTATCGAGCCGATCAACCACTGTTCCCGGTCTTTATATCTTTGCGCTGCCTGTTCCTGGGCCTCAACATAGCTTGCGAAATCAGCGGCAAGCATCCAGGGATCCTGTGGGCTTCGAATCGAGTTGATGAGTGGATTGAATATGCCCGGCTCGAACTGGTTGAAATGCGCTTTTTCCAGCAGATCCATCACACGTGACAGATTTACATCGCCTGCAATGATCTGGTCAGGCCGGTAGCTGGCACTCTGCTCCTTTATCTCCTCCTCAGTGAGGCCGAACAGGAAGAAGTGTTCATCGCCGACCTCTTCCCGAATCTCGATGTTGGCTCCATCCAGCGTACCGATGGTTAATGCACCATTCATCATAAACTTCATGTTTCCGGTTCCGGATGCCTCTTTGCCAGCCGTGGATATCTGCTCTGAAAGATCTGTTCCCGGACAGATCACTTCCATGGCGGATACGCGGTAATTGGGCAGGAAGGCAACTTTCAAAAGATTGCCCACTTGGGGGTCGGAGTTGACCACCTGGGCTACATTATTGATCAACTTGATGATCAGTTTCGCCTGGACATATCCCGGTGCGGCTTTTCCTCCCAGCAACACGCAGCGCGGCGTCCAGTTTTCTGTTTCGCCGCGCTTTATCCGGTCATAAAGATGTATCACATGGAGAATATTCAACAGCTGCCGTTTGTATTCGTGAATGCGTTTCACCTGAACGTCGAACAGCGCCTTCGGATCGAAACTGACACCGCAATCCTTTTCTACCAATGTGGCAAGACGTTGTTTATTAGCCTGTTTGATCTCAAACCAACGGCGGCGAAATGGTGCATCCTTGGCGAACGGTGCGATGCGTTTGATCTGCTCGAGGTCGCTGATCCAGGCATCGCCAATCGTTTCGCAGAGCAGTTCCCGGAGCCCGGGATTGCAGTATGCAAGCCAGCGGCGCTGGGTGACGCCGTTGGTCTTGTTGTTGAATTTTTCCGGCCACAATCGATAGAAATCGCGGAACAAGCCTTCGGCCAACAGTTTGGAGTGAAGTTCCGCCACTCCGTTGACCGACATGCTGCCGACGATAGCGAGATATGCCATCCGAACCTGAGGCTCTGCCCCCTCTTCGATAATGGACATGCGCTGCTGTGTTTGTGTGTCCCCCGGCCAGCGGGTCGCTACCTGTGCCAGATGCTGCGCATTGATCTCGTAAATGATGTCGAGCAGACGCGGCAACAGGCTTTCGAACAGCCTGACCGGCCAGCGTTCGAGCGCTTCGGGCAGCAGGGTGTGGTTGGTGTAAGCCATGGTTTTGCGGGTGATTTGCCAGGCGTGGTTCCATTCGAGCTTCTCTTCGTCCATCAGAATCCGCATTAACTCGGCGACTGCGATGGTGGGATGGGTGTCGTTTAGCTGAAATACGTTCTTTTCGGCAAATTTTCCCATGTCGTCACCGTGCAGACTCTTCCACTTCCGCATGACATCCTTGAGGCTGGCGCTGGCCAGGAAATATTGCTGCTTCAGCCGCAGCTCCTTGCCATTCTCGCTGCTGTCGTTGGGATAGAGAATCATAGTGATGTTTTCGGCATGATTCTTTGATTCCACCGCCTCGGTATAACTGCCCGCGTTGAACTCCTCCAGATCGAATTCGTCGGTTGAGGCTGCCTGCCACAGGCGCAGCGTGTTGACGGTGCCGTTGCGGAATCCCGGTATCGGTGTGTCGTACGGGATCGCAAGAATGTCTCGGGTATCCACCCAACGCACCCGCATCGCACCTTTGTCGTCACGGTAAGTTTCGCTGCGCCCGCCGAAGGAGACGCGCTGACTGAATTCCGGGCGCTCCACCTCCCACGGATTGCCGTCGCGCAGCCAGTGGTCAGGCTCCTCCACCTGGTAGCCGTTTTGGACTTCCTGTCGGAACATGCCGTATTCATAGCGGATGCCGTAGCCTTTGACCGGCAGTTGCAGTGTCGCGCAGCTGTCCAGAAAACAGGCAGCCAACCGACCCAAACCACCATTGCCAAGTCCCGCGTCGGGTTCGCTTTCAGCGATCTCTTCGAGAATGATACCGAGATCGAACAGCCCCTGGGTGACAGCTTCGGTGATACCCAGGTTGAGCATGGCGTTGCCCAGCGTCCTGCCCATCAAAAATTCCAGCGAAAGATAGTGAGTGCGTTTGCATTGCGCCTGATCGTAGGCCGATTGCGTATTCTTCCACCTCTCCATCAAGCGGTCGCGAACCGTATGCGCCAGCGCCTTGTATGGGTAATGGGTGGTAAAGCAGTCACCATGGCGTCCCAGGGTGTGGGCAAAATAGTGCTTGAAGTTTGCGGTAATGGACTTTTTATCCAGCCCGAGCGGACTCATGCTGGTCAGTTTCTTGTTCGGCTTGCTTTGAATCAGGGGTGCAAAGTAGTGTTCACTTGAGTGCGGCATAAAGATCTCAATTGGTTGATCGGTTGACGAATTCAATTCATTTTATACTAGTCAAAGGGAAATGTTATGTCAGACCGGTTACCTTGGCTTGCTCAAGGCTTGGTTACTATCTGGCAGTGATCTCTGACAGTGGCATGGCAGGATTTCCCGAGGACCCCCGAATGCACCAGCTGAGCGCTCAGAAAAACTCCTCATTATGAATTTCCAATCCCTCCGGTGAGCCAACTTTGCCGCTCTCGTCCAGTCGCATGCGCAGCGAGAGGTTGTTGCGCGAGTCGGCGTTTGCCAGTGCCTCTTCCTGGGTGATACGGCCCTCTTTGTAAAGTTTATAGAGCGCCTGATCAAAGGTCTGCATGCCGCGCTCGTTACCGTGCTCCATCGCCTCTTTGACCGCATGGATGTCGCCCTTCTGTATCAGTTCTGCCACAAAGGTGGAGAGCAGCATGATCTCTACTGCGGGGACACGCTTGCCATCCTTGCTCTTGATCAACCGCTGAGAGATAACGGCTTTAAGGTTCAGGGATAGATCCATGTAGAGCTGGTGGTGAGCGCTGTCGGGAAAAAAGTTGACGATGCGGTCGAGCGCCTGATTGGCGTTATTTGCATGCAGTGTGGATAGGCAGAGGTGCCCGGTTTCGGCGTAGGCGATGGCGTGCTGCATCGTGTGGCGGTCGCGAATCTCGCCAATCAGAATTACATCGGGCGCCTCGCGCATGGCGTTCTTCAGTGCGACTTCATAGGAGATGGTGTCTAGCCCCACTTCGCGTTGATCAACAACGGATTTTTTGTGGGTGTGCAGAAACTCTACCGGGTCCTCGATCGTCAGGATGTGGCCGGTGGCGTTCTCGTTGCGGTAGTTCACCATCGATGCCAGGGTGGTCGACTTGCCTGAGCCGGTCGAACCGACCACCAGGACCAGACCGCGCTTCTCCATGATCAGCTGCTTGAGGGTGGCAGGTAGGTTCAAATCCTCAAGGGAGGGGATCTGGCCTTTAATGTAGCGAATGACCATAGCCACATCGCCGCGCTGGCGGAATACGTTGACCCGGAAGCGTCCCAGTCCGCTGATCGATATAGCCAAATTGCCTTCCATGGTCGATTCGAACTCCGATACCTGCTCGTCGGACATGATCGAATAAGCAAGCGTACGGACCATACCCTGTTTCATTGGGGTATCACCGATCGGCATGGTTCTCCCCTCAGCTTTCAGATTGGGGGGGGCTCCAGTGCTGAAAAACAGGTCTGAGCCATTTTTCTGCACCATTAACTTCAGGTAGGGGACGATCTCCATCTATGCCTCGCTTTTTTCCGGTTTAGGGCGGTCCAATATTTATATTAAAGTCATACATCGGCAGAAAAAGCGGAGAATAAAGGTTGAAATATGAGACTTGTGCCGCGCTGCGTTTGCGGCTGCATTTTGAGGCAACATGGAAATCCATCTGCTGGTACTGCTCTTCATAGCCAACGGAAGCCCGATACTCGCCCGGCGCTTCCTGGGAGAGCGTTTTGGACGGGCACTGGACGGCGGCAGGGTGCTGGCTGATGGGCGCCCTCTGCTGGGTGCCTCGAAGACCCTGCGTGGAATTGTCAGCGCACTGCTGGTGACGATGCTGGCAGCACCGCTGCTAGGCGTCTCCTGGATAGTCGGTTTACTGCTCGCCGTTTTCGCCATGCTGGGCGATCTCTCATCCAGTTTTTTGAAACGCCGTTTGGGGTTGCAGCCCAGCTCCATGGCGCTTGGGTTGGACCAGATCCCGGAATCCTTGCTTCCGTTAATGGTTTGCAGGCCGTTGCTTGAACTCTCATGGGCGCAGGTGCTCTGGCTGACCCTCGCATTTTTCGTACTGGAGCTTATTTTGTCTCAGCTGCTGTACAGATTAGGCATCCGAAAACACCCTTATTGACCGGCGCTAAAGGGAACGAAGATGGTGCAAGGTCACTTCCGGCGGGCAGTTAAGTCGCACGTTCACGATACAGGTGCCGGCCCCGGTCGATGTATAGCCCTGCATCTCCAGATAGGACCAGGCCGAGGATCCCATGTAACGGGGGCATTTCGAGTCGAGCGTGACAGGGATGCCGCCCGGAAGGCAGATCTGTCCGCCGTGCGTGTGGCCGCAGAGAATTAGGTCGAATCCGGCGTGAGCTGCCTGACGGTAAATCTCCGGTGTGTGCGAGAGTAGAATGGATATCTCCTCCTGAGGAATAGAATCAGCCGCTTTTTCCAGATTGTCTACCCGGTAGTAGTGGGCATCGTCGATGCCGGCCAGGTAAACGGTCTCCTCTCCGCGCTGGAGCCTGACATGTTCATTAAGCAGCATCCGGACGCCCATCTCCTCCAGTTCAGGCAACATGCAGATACTGTCATGGTTACCGAGGACGCCATAGATGGGTTGCGACAGCTGCGTACAGAGACCGGCGATCTCCTGCATTGCCCGGTCGAACGGACCAAAAGTCGCTCCCCGGTAGTCGCCGGTGAGCACGCAGGCATCGTAGTTCAGCTGCGAAACCAGTCTGGCAAGCGCGGCAATGGCAGGCGGATTCAAATCTGCGTGCAGGTCACTCAAATGCAGCAGCGTAAAGCCATCGAAAGCAGGCGGAAGGTTTTTCAGATAGATCTCATTGTGGCGTACCTGAATATCCAACGCATTGCGCTGGCCGCGTCCATAGAGCCCTGCCAGGCGCAACGTATAACGCATCAGCGCAGGTAGTGAATACCAGTTTTCCGGGTGAAAAAAGTTCAGGCGCTTGCTGAATACCTGCGGCGCCAGCTCCGACTCAATGCCAAGTCGCTGGCGGGCATGCACCGCTCCAAGGCGCTGCTCAAGCTTTTGCACTATCTCTCTCCCCATAGCTGCAATCTAAACCGGTTATTCTGCAAGCACCAGTGTTCTGTAGCAGACAGAGCATTTTCAATCCAGGCGACGGGGGAAAGACTGCGCACCGAATGCCGGAAAAACAGAGAGTTGCTGTGCTGACTGGTCATCTTGGCGGCAGAATCCTCTGTTGCCCGCCAGCGTCGGGCGGTGCTGACGCCGGAGTTCAGCTCACACTTACCCGCACGCCCTGGAGGCGCAGCGCCACCAGCACTGTGGCAGCCTGTGCCGGGCTGAGTGTGGCGCGTTTTCCGATTTTAAAATAACCGAGCCGGTCCAGGTACAGTTGGGTTATTACCACGTCCGGAGCGGAATGTCCGAGTGTGGCGAATATCGTCTCCTGCACCGGTACATGCCTGGACTCCACATAGTAGATAGCGTGGCGGCAGGGGAAATAGTGCACCCGATGCATGCTCAGGTTATAGAAGATGCGCAACTCGTCCGCTGAGGCGGGCAGGCTGACCTCGCGCTGGGTCAGACACAGGGCTTTCGCGCAGTCGGAATCGACAGGACCAATGCCGCCGGGCATATCACGGCTCCGTTGGGAAAAATCGGTATGCACCGCATGGTACAACAGAATGCGATCGATTAAGTGGACTCAAGCGCCTCGCTTGTCTCCAGCCAGTCTGCTTCGACCGCTTCCAGAGCCTGGTCATTTTCAGCCTTCTCGATAACCAATGCTTTCAGCCGCTCTTTGTTGGCTTCATCATATAACTCCTGGCTTGTCAGTGCCTGTTCCAGCGCAGTCTGTTTCAGATGCAGGCGGTCGAGATCCCGTTCCAGCGTTCTCAGACGGTCACGCAGTGGTTGCAGCTGACGTCTGCGCTCCGCTTCTAAGCGCTTCTGCTCCTTGCGGGCAACGGCGCTATGGGGAGGCTGCGACTCTGTTCTGTCCGGCTCGTCAGCCCTGTTCTGCTCGGTCAGCCAGCGTGGGTAGCTGTCCAGATCTTCGCTAAACTCGGCAGCGGTACCGGCATTTACCAACAGCAGGCTGTCGGTTGTGGTGCGCAGCAAGTGACGGTCGTGCGATACAACCACCATGGCACCGTCATATCCCTGCAATGCCAGACTCAGGCTATGGCGCATCTCCAAGTCAAGATGGTTTGTCGGCTCGTCCAGCAACAGCAGATTGGGCCGCTGATAAACCAGCAGTGCCAGTACCAGCCTCGCCTTCTCGCCGCCGGAAAAGGGGGCTACCTGACGCTCTGCCAGCTCTCCCGGAAAACCGAATCCACCGACATAGTTGCGCAGCTCCTGCTCGCGCGCTTTCGGATCGAGTACCATAAGATGTTGAATTGGCGTTTGATCCGCGCGCAACTGATCGAGCTGGTGTTGCGCAAAGTAGCCGATTTTCAGCTCCTGCGCGCCCTCCCGCTTGCCGCTGAGGGGTGCCAGTTTTCCTGCAAGCAGTTTGATCAGGGTCGATTTTCCGGCACCGTTGGGTCCGAGCAGGCCAATCCTGTCGCCCGGAGAGAGCGTCAGATTCAGTCCGTTCAGAATAGCGGTCTGGCCATAACCGGCACTTGCCTGCTCCAGGCGCAATAACGGATGCGGGTTTTTCTCCGGTACTTTAAAGCTGAAATGAAACGGCGAATCGACGTGGGCAGGCGCGATCAGCTCCATCCGTTGCAGCGCCTTGAGCCGGCTCTGTGCCTGGCGGGCTTTGGTGGCCTTGGCACGGAAACGATCCACATAACTGCGAATGTGGGCGACCTCGCGCTGCTGCTTTGCGAATGCGGCCTGCTGACCGGCAAGGCGCTCCGCGCGGATCAACTCGAAGGCGCTGTAGTTGCCGGTGTAGAGCGCGACCCGCTGCTGTTCGATGTGCACGATGTGGCTGGCTACCGCGTCCAGAAAGTCACGATCGTGGGAGATCAGGAGCAGTGTTCCGGCGTAGCTCTTGAGCCACTCTTCAAGCCAAATGACCGCGTCCAGATCCAGGTGATTGGTGGGTTCGTCCAGCAGCAGCAGGTCGGAGCGGCACATCAGCGCGCGCGCCAGGTTGAGACGCATACGCCATCCGCCGGAGAACTGTGCCACTGGCAGTGCCTCTTCGCCGGGGCGAAAACCCAATCCATGAATCAGCCGCGCCGCCCGGGAGCGGGCGCTGTAACCGTCGATGCTGTCCAGTCGGCTGTGCAGCTCCGCGGTTTTCGTACCCTGTCCGGTATGCTGCGCCTCGGCGAGCAGTAGTTCGACTTCGCGCAGTTCCGCATCTCCGTCCAGAACATACTCTATCGCGGCACGCGGGTCGGATGGTGTCTCCTGGGCGAGGTGGGAGATCGTCCAGTCGCGGGGCAAGCTGAAGGTGCCGCTGTCGGCGTGAACCTGATCCAGAATCAGCGCGAAAAGGCTCGATTTTCCACTGCCGTTGGCGCCGGTTACGCCCGCCCGTTGACCGGGATGAATACTGAAACTGGCATCGCTGAAGAGCAGTTTGCTGCCGCGCCTCAGGCTGAGTTGATCGAATCTGAGCATAAGAGCGGATTTTATCAGTTTTCCCTGAAGCGCAGGTATTGCGATTGATTCAGCACTATGCTGCCGTTTGCAGTGGGAACAAAACCATGGGGTTTCCAGGGGAAGAAGTGCAGCTCCTACCTTAGGTCGTCAACCGGGCTTGATGGCTCGTTGACGATGAAACCCCGAGTGCGACAAGCGCTTGGCTAACAGAGCAGGAACAACACACGACAGCGTTATTTTAGAACTTCTGCTCATGAGCGATTGATCAGGTTAATTCCCATGAAATTATTACGTAATTAAACGCTTATCGTTAAAAATGTGGTAACAATTTCAGGTTTAAATTAAGGAGAAGAGCAGCTTGTACAAAATAAACGAGGATGGCAGATGAACAATAATGAGACAGTTGCGTATGTATTTGATGCGGGTAAAGAGCTGATAAAAAACTCGCCTTTAGGTGTCGAGCTGACGGATGATCAGTGTGCGTTACTCGCCGCAATTGTAGAATTTTCAGGCCTGAAGGCCGGTGCTTTTCTATTGCAGGAGGGCGAGACAGACGATTCGCTGCACGTGTTGGTGAGCGGCAGGCTGGAGGTCGTTAAAAGCGATCAGGGCGGAAGATACGTGACACTGCATGTAATGAAACCCGGCGACATGGCGGGCGAGCTCGGTTTCATCGACGGTATGCCGCATAGCGCGGGCTTGAGAGCGATTACCGACTGTGAAGTGTTCAGTATCCACAAAGGGGATTTCGATACACTGATAGCACATGAGCCTGACCTGATATACAAGGTTATGCGCGCAATTGTGCGCGCAGTACATAAGATACTGCGCGGTATGAATTTACAGCATGCTCAGTTAACCGATTACATCGCGGGTCAGAACGGAAGATACTGAGCTGTTGTGTGCATTTAGTACAGTGCAAGAAGGACTCTTGCACTGTCTGTTTGATGAAGAAAATCGTTCTGGAAAAACAGATTAAGCGACTATTTGACCGGCTTGCGCATGAATAGCGAGACGATCAAATGTTTGGCCAAAAGCAGGATTCCTATATAGAACACCACTAACAAGAACTGCATTCCCATCACACCGAAAAATCCGAGTAGTGATTCCATAGCATTTAATAACAACCGTAAATAATAAAGCACCTATATATTAACATACTTATCTCCCAGATCTACCGGGAAAATGGTATGAAACCGGAAGCTCCCTCTATACCAACGACCGCTCAAAGAGGGTTGCGCCCCCATGCAGTCCGGCATGGGTAAAGGGAAATCAACTAGTTGCTGAGTGTGCGGAGAGCGGTATGGCGTTCATCGCACCCCTCAAACCAGAATCGTTCCAGGGTTATAGCGGCAGCGCATCGCTCTTTATTGAGTAGAGATTTGAGGTTTCGAGGCGATGCTTCACATGCACGTCAGGTGGTGGGGAGGCCGCCCTTTGCCGCGGTTCACGCGTTGAACAGCCCGTTGAAGAATTCGCGGCGGGTGATCTCCTCTTGCAGCGGATTGCGCTGCTCCATCTGTTGCAGATTTCGGTTGCGGGTTTCGATTACCTGGTTCCATGCCGCGAAGACCTCCTGCGGGGTTTGGAAATTCAGCATCGAGAGAATCAGCGGATGAAGCAGATAGTGTCCGATCGCAGGTGAGTGGTTCAAATGTGCCTTCTGTTTTCCGATCAACAGTGAAAGATCGAAAACGGGGCCGATCACCTGATAATCTCGTCCAATGCGGGCTTGCGGCTGCCAATCCGGCGGTACCGGCAAGCCGGGATCGCGGTCCGGAATAAACAGGCGCGCCAGCATCCACGGTGTCAGCAGCAGGAACACCCGCCACTGGTCCAGACGGCGAAAAGCATGCGTCATGATGGGCAGGGCATGATTGACGGCTAGATCGTATTTAAAGTAACTGGTGTAGATCCGGCGGTGCTCTTCCGTGACTGTGGTCAGCAACGCACTATCGTTTTGCAACGCTTCGGGTACTGTTTGCCAGAAACTTTCCGCTAGTTGCATGCGGAAATCCAACTATGCAGTCCATCGCCCAGACGACGGTAGAGTTTGAGCCGGGCTTCCTGCCGGAGCCGCTCGCAGAATTGCGGCAGCCAGCCGGTCAGGTGTTTAGTCAACAGTGTTTCAAGTTGTCGTTTTGCATCCGGAGTTGCGCGTTCGATCAGCAGTGCAGCGAACTCAAGCATGGTGCCCAGGTAGTCGGCGGGGAGGTCGCTGACGGCTGAGACGCCAGCCTCGGCGTACAGTTGTATCAACTCATCACAGGCGGGTCCCGCCATGCGCCCGTGCCGATGGA
The DNA here is from genome assembly GCA_024235255.1 of Chromatiaceae bacterium. Taxonomy (GTDB): domain Bacteria; phylum Pseudomonadota; class Gammaproteobacteria; order Chromatiales; family Chromatiaceae; genus HKST-UBA178. Next base: position 518,442 of record JACKMT010000002.1, on the reverse strand, counting down.
TGGACTCGAACGGTGCGCACGGCGTTTTTGGGTAACCGTTGATGAACAGGCGGGTGTGCTCCGCCTGCCACTCCTGTAACGATATCTCCTCCAGCTCGACTGCAGCTGCTTGCAGCCAGTCGTGTTCCGCCGCCAGCTCCCGCAGCGTTGCCAGCGAGTGCTCATCCGGCAACCCTAACAGCAATGCCGAAAGCCGCAATACCTGAGCGGAAGCAATCACCAAGGTCTGGCGTAGACGCCGGCATACATGAAGTAGTGCCGCAGCAGATAGCCGCCGACCAGCACCAGTACGGATGCCAGCATAATAGGCGCCGGCGATCTCCACCCCTTGATCACGCCCTTGAGTTCCAGGAAGAAGGGCACCACCAGGCCGAATCCGATGAAGCCGATCAGCCAACCCCAGTCGTTCCATAACAGCTGTGCCGATATCGCGGCGGATTGAGATCCACGCTGCAGATAGAAGAAGAACGAGAACAGAATCACCAGCTCGGCGGCAATCAGCATCAGATCCGTGCGCTCATAGAAAACCCGTAGTGCACGATCCTCCTCACGCTTTTTGATTGCCAGATTTAAAATCAGCAGCAGGAACGCCAGTGCGGTGGAGAAGGCAGACACAGTGAACAGCAGCGGGACGCCCGGGTTGTGCCAAAGCGCCACTGCCGGGAACGACTGCAGCAGCAGACCAGTGTAAACCACGGTGCCGATGCCATTGATGGTGGCGAGCCAGCCGCACAGGCGGCAGTGTCTGCCGCAGGTGCCGCCGATCTTCTGGACCAGCGGCCAGGCGAGGACATTTTTCAGGACGGGAATGCTGTTAAAAAACTCCGATTCCAGCATGTAGGGGAGCGAATAGAGAAACCCCCAGACCATCATCCAGACGATAAACTGGGTGCCCCAGGCGATCCAGGCATGGGGCTGGTTGAACAGTACCAGCGGGTTGAGCACATGGATCACCGCCATATGGTCCAGCAGATGAATGAACAGCATGGAGGAGCCCAGGCTGAGCATGACGATGCCCGACCAGGCCCCCCAGAGCACCAGCTCCTTGTGCGGCTTCATGTACATATCGGTGAGAAAGGTCGTCGTCAGCGTGGCCGCACCCAATCCGCCGAAGTAGAGATAAACTGCCAACCACCAGGTCCAGAGGTCCTGCGTAAAAAAACCGGTCGTGACGTCCATCAGCCTCTCCTTTTCAGGTCATCGATATAATAGACATTGGGTTGCGTGCCCAGATAAGCCATGATCGGACGGGCGGTGCCGCTGGCCACCATTTTTGCCACCGGGTCGTCCGGGTTGTCCAGGTCGCCGAACTGGCGCGCAGAACCGACACAGGTCTCCACGCAGGCTGGTTTCCGCCCGTTCAGCACCCGCTGAGCGCAGAAATTACATTTGTCCATACTGGGCCGGGTGCGGCGATATGCCTCCTCACCGAAAAACTCCCGGCCCTGTCTGACATCGGAATAAGTGACCGCGTATCTGGCGTCGTAGGGGCAGGCCATCGCGCAGGCGCCGCACCCCATGCAGGTCGCCTCATCCACCTGCACGATACCGTTATCCAACTTATAGGTTGCGCCTGTCGGGCAGACGCTCATGCAGGGCGGATTGTCGCAGTGGTTGCAGAGGCGCGGAAAAAAGCGCCGGTGAATATCCTCTGCCGTGCCGATCTCATTGTCGTGCACGTAGGTGCGCCACTTGTTTTTCCATACCGGGGTCTGATTTTCCATCGCGCAGGCTGCCATACAAGCGTTGCATCCGACGCAGGTGTTAAGGTCGATGACCATGGCGTAGCGAGTCATGCGACACCTCCTTTGGTGTTGTTGATCCGGCTGACTTTTATTGTGAACTCCTGGGATTTGAACCCCGCCACAACAGGCTCAACCGTATGTGGAATCAGCTTGTTGGTAGCGACGCCGCCGTATTCAAAGCTGCGCGTCAATTGCGGATTCTCCACTCCGAACGAAGAGTGCAGGAACAGCGCATCCCGGTGTACTTTCCGGGTGACGTGCGCGTTCCCTTCCTGCTGCTGTCCGGAGAGCGTGTTGGTGAGCCTGATCCGGTCGCCGTTCTTGATGCCCAGTTGTTCTGCCCTGTCCGGGTGCATCCAGACACCGCGATAGATATCCGACTTGAAGGTATTGATTGCGTTCAGTACCGGATTGTTGCTGTTGGTGGAGCCGTAGGAGACTGTCGGCGTCTTGCCATAGGTGAAGTAGAACTCGTCCGGTTCCAGCGGCGTTTCCATCCCCGCATCTTTGCGGCAGCTGACCGGAACGGCGGTTGCCAGTACGTGAAAGGCCGGGCCCTCGACCCCCATGCCGCGCAGGCTGTCGAACAGGTTGCTGAAAAATTCGATGCGCCCGCTTGGCGTGACTGCCGGCATCTTTTCGGGGATCGCGGCGTGCTTCAGCAGCTCCTGCCAATCCTCTTCGTGGTAGACGCCTTTCTCGCGCAGGACTTGGTCGATATGTTCCGGTGTGACGCCCAGCTCTTTCGCCTTGACCGCGAAGGCGACCTCGCGGCAGGCCGCACTGAACGGGCTGCGCACGCCCGCTTGCTGCTTCTGCGCCAGGGCCGCCTTGACCGGTTCCGCGGGCAGGCCGGTCAACGCCTCCATATAGTGCAGAAAGCCGGCAACGTTGCCGCTGACGATCTCCGTCATCCGCAACAACACATCGGGCGATTCCCAGGAGTCGTACAGCGGATCGATGGCAGCGTAGCGAGTGGTTATCGCCAGATCCTGATTGACGCCGTTGCCGTAGAGTGTCGGTTCGCTGCGTTCCAGGTAAGTACTGTTGGGTAGTATCACATCGGCGTATGGTGTGGTGTCGGACGGCAGTACGTCGAGCAGCACCACCAGCTCCATGTTGTCGTGCTGCATCATCTCCTTCCAGTAGGTGTCGGGATAGTAGTGCCGAACCGGATTGGCGGCATTGATGAACATGGCGCGCGTCTTGTACGGCTCGCCCTTCCAGTTGAGCTTGCCTTCGACCGACTCTTTCAGTCCCTCGTCCGCCATGACCGGCAAAGCGACCCAGGGTTTGCCTGCCTCCTTCTGCTGCTGAGAGTACGCCCAGGTAAAACCCGGACGGCCGTGCGAGAAGTTCTCTCCTTTGGACAGTGCGCCGATCACCAGGTTGGCGAAATCCAGCCCGGCCATGTTGGCGAGTTGGCTCTCCATCCCCACGCCCGTCTGCTTCGCCTGCCACTGTTTCGCCGCTTTGTGGTGAAATTCGCCGCTCATGATCCAGCCGCCCTCGCGGTCGATGCCGCCGTTGAGCGCCTGCATCATGGCTTGCACCCGGCGCAGCATCATGACGCTACCGTAGCGTGCGCCATGCCAGCCGGGGTCGACGATGGCCGGACGGGTGGTGCCGAATTCACGGGCGATGCGGCGAATGGTTTCGGCCGGTATGCCGGTGGTCTGTGCCGCCCACTCTGGCGTATTTGCTTTTATCTCCTCTCTCTGAGCCTGAAACACAGTCATCAGCTCGTGATCGCCGGTGTACTCAGAGCGGGTTCCCGGGGGCACCTCGAGTGTGGGACAAAATGCAAAGCCGTTGATGTCTTGGCGATTATCGTTTGTGTAGCTCGGCAGTATACGTATCGGCGCATCGGTGATATCGATAACCTGTGGCAGGTGTTGGTCACCGGCTGCCAGCGCCGCTTCCAGTTTCTGTTTGCCGCCATCGTCCTTTACCATAGGCCGGCCTTCGCTGTCTTTGGCCAGCTGCCACTGGCCGGCGGCGTCTTTGTAGACCAGAAATGGCATATTGGTGTGGCGCTTGAGGAAGGTGACATCGTAATAGTGTTCCTCCAGCATCACCTGCAGCAGCGCGAGGCATAGATCGAGATCCGTACCCGGACGTATATTGATCCACTCATCCGCTTTGGCCGCCGTCTCGGACAGGCGGGGGTCGACCGCCACCACCTTGGCGCCATTCTTTTTGCCTTGCGCAAAACGCACCATCCGGCTGGTGGAGACGGCGCCGATCGAGGCGTTGTTGCCAATTAACAGGATATATTTGGCATTGTCATAGTCCGGCAGAATCTCATCGTGAATATTGAAATTACCGGTCACGGTATCCGTTCCCAGGTGGCCGGTGGTGACGCAGTGCTGCATCGGCGAGGCGACGATATTCGGCACTTCGTTGGCCAGCGCGAACGGTACCGACCAGTTCATATAGAATACGCAGGAGGTCCAGCCCCCCACCATGGTCCACTCCCAGGGCTGGATAGCGGCTTTTTTGGATTTCCTGGCGATGTATTCCCACGCCTCTTCCCAGCTTGCAGCGCGAAAGGCGTACTCGCCTCGCTTGCTTCCCTCGACCCGGATCAGCGGTGTCTTGATGCGGTCGCTGTCGTAGGTTTGCCGCAGACCGGCCTGTCCGCGGGCGCACATCTTGCCGCGGTTCAGGGTTGAGTTGGGATTGCCGTCGAGTTTGACAATGCGTTTCGATCCGTTGTTGGTTTTGCTGGTAACCCGGACGTTGCACAGCGAAGAGCAGAAGTTGCAGATGGTGTAGCTGATCTCCTCCTTGCCCGCTGCCTCCTGTTGCGTTGCGCAGCCGTTCAATAAAAGCGGTGGAGAGATTGCCAGCGCAGCACCGGTGGCGCCGGTGGATTTAAGAAAAGAGCGTCTGGAGAGTCGTGGAAAAGACCATGCCATGATTTTTTACTCCTCCTCTGGAATAAAAAACCTCCTGGAACGTTCCGAGCAAGAGCTGCGACCCAAAATGCAAGCGGGTCGTGCCGGGTACTGGCATACTGCTGTTTGCTACGCCATAGATACCTGCAGCGGGCGCCCTTGACGGCGGCGTCCCAACTCTCCTCTGTTTCCAAAGGAGGCCTGCTGATTAAGGTACTGCTACTGCGCTCAGGTGAAACTTAAGGGCTGCCGGTCGGAATGGATGCTAAACCGACCGCCTTATTCGATGGAGGGCTTGCAGCCATCCATCTTTTTTATTTTTAAAGCTGAGGTCTCTGTTTGCGTCCCAATAAGGACTTTAAATTATCCGAATATTTGGATCTCTTTATGGGCAAACAAACTAGCTAAAAGGTCAATGTGAAGTCATTGACAATTGTCAACCGTAAACTGTCGCAACGTGTTTTTTTTACCCGCACGGGAAATTGAACAACCTCACCGGCAGCGCTGCTCAATGCCGCCGGTCGAGCCGGCGGTAGCCGATCGCCTCGCTCAAATGGGGTATCCCGATGCCATCCGATTGCTCCAGATCGGCTATTGTTCGCGCCAGACGGAGGATGCGGTGGTAGGCTCTGGCGGAGAGCCCCAGCCGCTCCATGGCAACAGACAGCAGTTGCGCCGCGTCCGGCGGCAGGCTGCAATACGCCTCGATCCTGTCGCCGTTGAGCCGGCTGTTAAGCACGCCTGCCCGCGCCAGCTGCAGGCTCCTGCAGCGCTCGACTTTTTGCCGGACCTGAGCACTGGTTTGCTGTCCGGCGGGGATCGCCCCGGTCAATTCGGCAGGCACGACGGCCGGTACTTCGATATGCATGTCGATGCGGTCGAGCAGCGGTCCGGAGAGGCGGTTTCGATAGCGTTGGATCTGATCTGCACTGCAGTGGCAACGCTTGCGTCTGTCATCCCCCAGATAACCGCAGGGACAGGGATTCATCGCGGTAACCAGTTGGAAACGTGCGGGAAACTCCGCCTGACGACTGGCCCGCGAAATGGTGATCTCGCCGCTCTCCAGCGGCTCCCGCAGCACCTCCAGCACCCGGCGGTCGAACTCCGGCAGCTCGTCCAGAAACAGAACGCCGTTGTGGGCCAGCGATATCTCTCCCGGACTTGGGGTGCCGCCACCGCCCACCAACGCAACCCCGGAAGCAGTATGGTGCGGACTGCGGAACGGCCGTTGCCGCCAATCGGCGGCGCGGAAACCGCGGCTGCTGACGGAGAGCAGCGCCGCGCTCTCCAGCGCCTCCTGGTCACTCATCAACGGCAGCAGGCCGGGAAGCCTGTTGGCGAGCATCGACTTCCCCGCACCGGGCGGTCCGATCATCAGGATACTGTGCGCCCCCGCAGCGGCTATTTCCAAGGCGCGTTTGGCGTTCTCCTGGCCTCGAACATCGGCGAGATCGGCCGGTGTGTGAAGGGGCTGCGGCGAGGCTTGATAACGGTAGACCGGCATTTGACGCCCGCTGATCAGGTGATCGCAGATCTCCAGCAAACTGCCTGCGGCGTGTATTCTGACACCCTCCACCAGCGCCGCTTCGGCCGCGTTGGCTGATGGCAGCACCAGCGCGCGTCCGGCCTGTTTCGCCGCGAGCGCCACAGGCAGGGCTCCGGCTACCGGACGCAGCTCTCCCGACAACGCCAGTTCGCCGATAAATTCAAATGCGCAGAGCGCCTGCTGCGGAATCTGTCCGGAAGCCGCCAGGATGCCCAGTGCAATGGGCAGATCGAAGCGTCCCCCCTCTTTGGGCAGATCCGCCGGCGCGAGATTGATGGTGGTGCGTCGGGCAGGAAACTCGAAGCGCGAGTTGAGCAGTGCGCCTCTGACCCGGTCTTTGCTCTCCCTCACGGCCAGTTCCGGAAGACCGACAATGGAGAGACCCGGCAACCCGTTGGCAAGATGAACCTCTACGGTTACCAGCGGGGCATCGATACCGCAGCGGGCGCGGCAGTAGAGTACGGCGAGTGACATACACACCTTCCTTGGTGGTCGAGGTATTAACGCCGGCAATCCGTTGCCGGCAGCTCAATGTTGACTGGCTTGAGATTCAATCCTGGGGCAGTTGCTGCTCCAGCTTGGCAATCTGTTGCTCCAGCAACTCCAGCTTCTCCCGCGTGCGAGCGAGAACCGATGCCTGGATATCGAACTCTTCGCGGGTCACCAGATCGAGATGCGAGAGCCCCGCCGCAACTGCCGCGCGCAGGTTTTTCTGCAGATCGTTCTGGATCGCCTGGAGCCCGTCCGGAACGCTGGCTGCAACCTTCTTGGCCAGGTCGTCAAATACTTTTGGATCAATCATAGCAGCCACATTAGCCGCCTCGCGGCACCTTGTCCAGTCCTGTTATCTGCGGGTTAGTATTGTGACGCACTAAAATAGTGCGCTCGCCGATTTAACCTGTATGAGTGGGGCTAATTTGGTGCGCCGGTTGTTGGTCCGGCACTGTTAATCCCCAATAACTATAGAAAAGTAATGAAAAAAATACGATTGGCACGGGAGATGCTGAGCAATGGTCAGAAGGGTCGGTTGTTCCCGGTCCATTTTTGAACGGCTTGAGTTGTTCAAAACATTCACAGAGCAGGAGATAGAGATAAAGATGAAACTTGTAACCGCAATCATCAAGCCATTCAAGCTGGATGATGTACGCGAAGCGCTTTCCGAGGTGGGTGCTTCCGGCATAACCGTCATTGAGGTGAAAGGCTTTGGCCGGCAAAAAGGGCATACGGAACTTTACCGGGGTGCCGAGTACGTGGTGGATTTTCTGCCCAAGATCAAGATCGAAGTGGCAATCGACTCGGCAAAAGTTGACCAGGTCATCGAGGCGATTTCGTCAGCGGCCAAGACCGGCAAGATCGGCGACGGAAAAATTTTCGTCTCCAGCCTTGAGCAGGTGGTCCGCATCCGTACCGGTGAAACCGATGTCGAAGCGCTGTAAGGGGAAGTAAGATGGAAAATCAGATTTTTGAACTGCAGTACGCACTGGATACATTCTACTTTCTGGTGATGGGTGCGTTGGTGATGTGGATGGCAGCCGGTTTCGCGATGCTTGAAGCGGGCTTGGTCCGGGCCAAGAACACGGCTGAAATACTGACTAAGAACGTGGTGTTGTTCGCGATCGCCTGTACCGCTTATCTGGTCGTCGGCTACGAACTCATGTACGACGGCGGTCTGTTCCTCAGCGGCATCGCCCTGGATGGCGCGGAGAGCGCAGATGCCCTCACCGCAGCGGTACTCAAGGAGTCTGCCGAGGCGGGCTTCGGCGGAGATTCGGTCTACGCCAACGCTTCGGATTTCTTCTTTCAGGTGGTGTTTGTGGCAACCGCCATGTCGATCGTCTCCGGCGCCGTCGCAGAACGCATGAAACTCTGGTCGTTCATATTTTTCGCGATGGCAATGACCGCGTTTATCTACCCGATGGAAGGCGCCTGGACCTGGGGTGGCAAGAGCGTGTTCGGCATCTACTCGCTGGGTGATCTGGGCTTCTCCGACTTTGCCGGTTCCGGCATTGTGCATCTGGCCGGTGCTTCGGCCGCCCTCGCCGGCGTATTGCTGCTCGGCGCCAGAAAGGGCAAGTACGGACCCAACGGCGAAGTTCGGCCGATACCGGGTGCCAATATGCCGCTGGCAGCGCTCGGCACCTTCATTCTCTGGCTGGGGTGGTTCGGTTTCAACGGTGGTTCCGTGCTCAAGCTGGGCGATGTGGTGAACGCCAATTCGGTTGCCATGGTATTCGTCAATACCAATGCCGCCGCCGCCGGTGGCGTGCTTGTCGCCCTTCTGGTTGCCCGTATGCTGTTTGGCAAGGCGGACCTGACCATGGCCCTTAACGGCGCGTTGGCCGGGCTGGTCGCAATCACGGCTGAGCCTTCGACGCCGACACCGCTGGCCGCCACGCTGATCGGCGCCGCCGGCGGTGCGCTGGTGGTATTCTCCATCGTGACGCTGGACAAGCTGAGAATCGACGATCCGGTCGGTGCCATCTCGGTGCACGGCACGGTCGGTATCTGGGGACTGCTGGCGGTCCCGCTGACCAACCCCGAGACCTCTTTCGGTGGACAGCTGGCTGGCATGGCGACGATTTTCGGCTGGGTGTTCGGGGTCAGTTTCGTCGTCTGGCTGGTGATCAAATTGGTCATGGGTATCAGGGTCAGCGAAGAGGAAGAGTACGCAGGCGTGGATATCGGCGAATGCGGCTTGGAAGCCTATCCCGAGTTCGTCGGTTCCCGCGGCTCTGCCAGCTGATTCCGGAACTCACCGGCAGCAAGGAACGGGTGCTTCGGCACCCGTTTTTTTTTGCCCTCAATAAACGGTAGAATCGATTGCAACCTGTATATTGGTGGATCGAAACTGAATGAGCCCCGGGGACAAAGAGAGTGAGCGCTGCCCGATTGGGGAGGCCAGTTGCGTGCGTCTCGACGAACTGCACCAGGCACGGATGCAGATCAGCGAGCTCTCCGAGCAGGTGCACGTAGACTCGCTGACCGGACTGTACAACTACCGTCACTTCCTCCAACTGGCGGAGCAGGAGCTGGAGCGTACCAGACGCAATAGCCAGCCTACCGCGTTGATCATGGTAGATCTGGACCATTTCAAGCGAGTCAATGATGACTGGGGGCACGAGGCCGGCAACCAGACGCTGCGCCGGTGCGCCTCCCTGATAAAAAACGAGCTGCGGAAAATAGACATCCCCTGCCGTTATGGGGGTGAAGAGTTTGCGCTGCTGCTGCCGGCAACTGAGCTGCCCCACGCGGTTGCCGTCGCCAATCGCCTGCGGCTCGTTATTCAGCAATCGCCGATTGAATTTGGCGATCAACGGTTTTCTGTCACTGCCAGTATGGGTGTCGATGTCTCAAGAAAAGGGGAGGATCTGACTCCGGGAGAGTTCGTGGAACGGGCAGACGCTTTTCTCTATCAGGCAAAGATCGGGGGGCGCAACCGGGTGTGTCATCCGGATTATGCCGCCGTCCGCCCGAAGGGGCAGGTTGGCAGGGAAGAGAAAGACGAGCTTTTGCGGCCGTGAATCAGCCTGGTACCTCCAACGCGGTGCAGTTGGCCGAGCGTGTCTGGTGGGTAGGATGCGATCTGCCCGACGAGCGGTTGCAGGGCAATAGCTATCTGATCGAGCAGGGTGACCAGTCGGTATTGATCGATCCGGGTTCGCGGCTCACCTTTGCCGAGACGCTGCGCAAGATCGAGCAGATCGTCCCATTTTCCAGCATCCGCTGGTTTATATGCCATCACCAGGATCCATCGCTGACCAGCGCGCTGACGCTGATCGATCAGCGGGTCGAACGCGGCGATGCACGCATCGTCAGCCACTGGCGGGCGGCCGAAATGATCCGGCACTACGATCTGACACTTCCATTCTGGTTGGTTGAGGATAACCAGTGGCAGTTGCCGCTGCCGCATCGCCTGCTGCAGTTTGTGTTTACTCCCTACGCCCATTTCCCAGGTGCGTATTGCAGTTTCGATTCCGCCACCGGTACGCTCTTCTCCAGCGATCTGTGCGCCGGATTCCGAGAGTTTGATTCGTTGTTTGCCGATGAGGGCGAAGCGTACTTTGAGACCATCCGCTCTTTCCACGAACACTATTTCCCCAGCCGGGAGGTGCTCAGTCAGGCATTGAGCCGTATCGAGCATTTTCCGCTACGGATGATCGCGCCGCAGCACGGTTATCTGCTGGCGGGAAACCTGGTGCAGAAAACCATCCGTGAGCTGAAGGGTGTTGAATGCGGGCTCCATTTGATGGCCGGCAAGGATACCGATATCCAGCGGCTCTCGCGTCTTAATGCGATGCTCAGGGATATCACATCGACCATGGTTATCTCGCGCGACTTTCGCGAGATCGCCGATCGTCTGCTGGCGATTCTCAGGCGGGCAATGCCGGTGGAGTTGCTCGAATTCTACGTCCAGCTGGAGGACGATACGGTGCTGCATCTGGCGCCGGAGAGCCGTTACCGGGGGGTGGCCGCATCGCCTCCGCGCCAGATATCCAAATTGTTCGGTATCAGCAGGGAGAGCTGGCAGGGTCGGGTGGAGAGCAGTTTCAGGCCGATTACCCTACAGCGCGGACTGGGAACCACAGATCGTCAACGGATGATGCTGCCGCTGTTCAAGGGCGAGGAGGAGTGGATGTATGGTGTGGTGGTGATCTCGGTCGCAGCAGAGATCGAGATGGACAGCCACATCTGCCATATGATGGAGCAGATGTCGGCTGCACTGCAGGTCGCGGTCGAGCGGGAGACCATCTACCGCGGGATTGAGCTGGAGCGGCAGAAGTTTTACGAACGCTCTATTCGGGATCCGCTGACCGGACTGTTTACCCGTTTTTATATGGAGGATACCCTGCGCCGCCTGTTCGAGATCCATGACCGCTCCGGCGGCACGCCGGTGGCGCTGGCGATGTTGGATGTAGACCATTTCAAACAGGTTAACGACCAGTATGGGCACGTGCGCGGGGATGAAGTGTTGTGCCGCGTGGCACATATCATCCAGGCCGATGCGCGCGCCGGTGACCTGCCGGTCCGGCTCGGCGGTGAGGAGTTCGGTCTGATTGTGGTGGGCGACCCGGCAGTGGAAATTGCTGCGGTTGCCGAGCGGTTGCGGCAGAAGATCGCCGCGACCCGCTTTCAGGGAACCTTTTCCGGCCTGCGCGTGACCATCAGTATCGGCACCGCGCTGCGTCAGGTGGGCGAGTCCATACCCGGCTTCATCGAGCGTGCCGATCTGGCGCTATACCAGGCCAAGAAACAGGGGAGGAACCGGGTCTGCAGCGCTGAGTCGTCGGCCGGTCCCGGGCAGTGGACATTGCTTTTCGATTGAAGGGAGGGGCTGATGAGCATGCGTTTTTCTGTCTTGGCAATGGCCGGAGTGCTGGCCGTGGGCAGCATCCAGGCGGAGGTTTATCGTTGGGTGGACGAGCGGGGCAAGGTCCATTTCAGTGACCAACCCAAAAGCGGGGGTGCGCAAAGGCTGGAACTCAGCGAACCTGAACCCAGCCCAGGCGGGATCAATCAGCAGCAGCTCGACGCGGAGCGCCGGATTCAGCAGGAGCGGATGCTTGATGCCTACCGGGAGGAGCGTGAGGCCAGAGCGCAGCAGCGCCAGCAAGCCGCGGCGGAGGAGCGTCAACGCTCCCAAAACTGCGCCTATGCGCGCAACAGGCTGCGTGAGTATGGCAACGCCAGGCTGTATCAGCCGCTGGAAGATGGGGGGCGGCGCTATCTGGATAATGCAGAGCGGCAACGTGAGATAGAGCGGGCGGAGGCCGCGGTGCAGCGCTGGTGCGATTCGTGATAGAACCCGTTCGGCATTGCGTCCTCATTTCCCACCTGGCCGTGAATGTTCCGGTAAGGTGCTATTGGTAAGTTGAGATAAAAGCGGATGCCGGTCCTACTGCTTCGATAGGTGCCAGTAGCCCTGGTGGATCATCTCGGTGATCTGCTGGGGACCCACCGGGTGGCTGAATACATAGCCCTGGATTTCGTCGCAGCGCATTTTGCGCAGATACTCCATCTGCTCATCGGTCTCCACCCCTTCCGCGATCACGTTCAGATTCAGATTGTGGGCCATGGAGATGATCGCATTGCATATGGCTGCGTCGTTGGCGGCATTCGGGAGGTCCCTGATGAATGAACTGTCGATTTTAATGCGATCGATCGCCAGCCGTTTGAGATAGCTGAGCGAAGAGTAACCGGTGCCGAAGTCGTCAATAGCGATGCGGAAACCCTGAACCGACAGCATATTTATCAGGCTCTCCATAAAGCCGGCGTTCTCCATCAATGTGCTCTCGGTGATCTCCAGTTCGATCAGATCCAGTGCCACGCCGCTCTCTCTGACAATCTTTTGCAGGCGGTCGGCGAAATCGCTCTGTTTGAGCTGCAGCAGCGAAATATTGACGGAAACTTTCAGGTGCTTGAATCCCTCCTGCTGCCAGTGCGCAGCCTGCCGGCAGGCCATCTCCAGAATCTGGTCGCCCATACGATGGATCAATCCTGTCTCTTCGGCAACCTTGATGAATATTTCGGGCGGGGTCTCTTCGAGGCCGTGATGCTGCCAGCGGGCCAGTGCTTCCAGCCCGATGATATCGCCGCTGCGCAGATCGAACTGCGGTTGATACTCCAGCGTGATGGTCTTCTGCTCGATCGCCCGGCGCAGCGCATTCTCTATGGTCAGGCTCCAGCGCACCGGATCGCTCATATCAGCGGCAAAAAACTGAAAACCGTTGCCGCCCAGATCTTTCGCGCGGTACATGGCGGTATCCGCATATTTGATCAGCTCTTCGCTGGTCGTGGCGTCGCTGGGAAACATGGCGATGCCGATGCTCGGCGTCATGAACAGCTCCTGCTCGTCCACCAGCAGCGGTGTCTGAAACGCTTTTACCACCTTTTCTGCGACCAGGACGGTATCGAAGTTTTCATTGATGTCCTGAATGATGATGGTGAACTCGTCACCACCCAGCCTGGATAGGGTATCTGTCTGGCGGATGCACTTATTGAGCCGTTCAGCGGTGAACTGCAACACCTTGTCCCCAACGCTGTGGCCCAGCGTGTCGTTGACATTTTTAAACCGGTCAAGGTCAACGAAAAAAAGCGCCAGCCGGGAGTTGTTTCTGTTGGCGTACTTCAACGCCTGGTTCAGCCGGTCGTTGAACAGCTGACGATTGGGGAGGCCGGTCAGTACGTCGTGGTACGCAAGACGGTGCAGCCGCTCCTGCACCTGTTTCTGGCGCGAAACATCTGAATAGATTCCCAGATAGTGGGTAGGGTGCTGATCCTTGTCGGTAATCGCCGTCAAGCTGAGCCATTGAGGATGAATTTCACCCTCTTTGTTGCGGTTCCAGATCTCCCCTTCCCACTGGCCTTTCAGCCGCAGCTGGCGCCAGATGTTGGTAAAGAAGTCTTTGTTGTGATGCACCGACGTCAATTTGCGGATGGATTGTCCGGCTATATCGCCGGGCTGGAAGCCGGTGGAGACGAAAAAAGCCGGATTGGCCGAGAGGATGACGCCGCCGGGGTCGGTGACGATGATGCCTTCCGGAGAGTGGGTGATTACTTTGCTTGCAAGCGCCATGCGCTGCATTTTTTGCTGTCTGTTGCTGACTTGGGTGGTGCCGATCAGCGCCGTGACTGCCATCACCAGAATATAGATCTGCAGTGGCAGATCGTTGGGATGCGGGTTGCCGACGGCGAATGGTCCCTGACCCGCATAGCTGCCTGCGACTGAAGCGGCGGCAAGCGACAGCAGCACCAGCGTGGTGGCGCGCGAACGGAATCTGAGGAATGCCCAGGCGAGCACCGGAAACGGCAGATAGGAGAGCGGGAAATCAGGCGCCTTTTCCGGTATCAGCTCACCCTGCAGCAGTATGCATATGGCGATTGTGGCCAGCGCCAGGAGCAGCGCTTCGAAGCGGTGCCAGAGGCTGTCTGATCCGCTGCGTGTGCGCCAGGCCAGCACCAGCGGAGCGACCAGGAAGATGCCAATCGTATGGGAGAGCCAGACGGAGATGATGATCGGCGCTATTGAATCGCGGATGCTGCGACCATCAAGATAAACGATTACCAGGCTCGCCAGAATTGCGAACAGCGGAAAAATCAGGGAAGAGGAAAGCAGAAATTTGCTCATCTGCTGGCTATTCTGCAACAGCCTGTACGGAGGCTCCTGACTGCGCAACAGAGCGCCCGCCGTCAAAGCTGCGGCCACCGCGCCCAATGCGTGAATTGCACTACTGGCAATGGATAGCTGATTCGCCTGCAGTGCCAGCAGCGCGCCGACAAGAATTCCCGGGAGCACCCAGTAGCCATGCAACATCACTCCTGCCAGCGCAAACCCCGACGCCAGCCACACCGCTACATTCACGGTATCCCCGCCGCTGAAATAGAGGGTAAGGTAAACGCTCAGAAAATAGAGCACCCCATAGCTGAGCCAGGGTGGAATGCCGGGCAGATAGGCTGACTTCATAATCCTTAAGGAGGCTTTACCTCGCTGATGCAGTCCTGACCGTCTCGCCCATCTGCCGGATGCAGCTGCTGGTTAGTACTTACACCATTGAAAATACTGAATATAGTTATAGTATGACAAGAATTGTTACTGGTGTAACCCTGCCGCATGCGCGAGATCTGTTAACGAAGTTGAAATTTGGTCGGGATCCACTCCCCAGGGATCGAATGGGACGGTCGGATCGCGTTGAATCCAGGCGGTATTGAAACCCACCGTGGCGGCACCCAGTACATCGAACGGGTTGCTCGAGATCAACCAACACTCCGACGCCGGCGTTTTCGAGCGCGTGCTGAAGTGTCGATAAATCGCCGGATCGGGTTTAAACGTACCGATCTCGTTTGCGCTGACAATATCCAGGAAGAAGTGCTCGATGCCGGCGTAGCGCAACAGCGCATCCACGTCCTCGGCGAGACCGTTGGAAAAGGCGTATATCTTGTGTCCCAGCGCCTGCAGTCCCGGCAACGCCGCGTGGACATCATCGAAAGCAGGCAGCCGACGGTAGCATGCCATCAGATGCGACACCTGATTTGGGGTAAGCGGAGCTGAGAGTTCTCTGCTGACGTACTCCAGTGCATCGCGTGTGCAGACTGAAAAATCCCGATACTCCCCCATCAGGCCGCGTCGAAAAGAGTACTCCAGCTGCTTATTCCGCCAGCGCTGGGAGAAGGCCGGTGCAAGTTCCCCAACCATGCCGCTCAATTCCCGGACGACGCCCGCGGTATCGATGAGTGTGCCGTATACGTCGAACGCGAGAGTCTGGGGCATCTTTCTGCTCCTTATGTTATGCGGTTTTGGAGTGCCGACAATTGGGGTATGCTGCATGAACGACTGTTTGATTATAGCCTGCCCATGAGCTCACGCACCCCTCTTATTCTGGTTGACGGTTCCTCCTATCTGTTCCGTGCTTACCACGCGCTTCCGCCGCTGACCAACTCCAAGGGGGAGCCTACCGGCGCCATTGTCGGGGTCGTGAATATGCTGCGTAAAATGATTAGCGACTACCAGCCCCAATATATCGCGGTGGTGTTCGATGCGCCGGGCGGTACCTTCCGCAATCAGATCTACGATCAATACAAGGCCAACCGGCCGCCGATGCCGGATGACCTGCGCGCGCAGATAGCGCCGCTGCAGCACATCGTCAGGGCGATGGGGCTGCCGCTGCTGATCGAGAGCGGGGTGGAGGCAGATGACGTTATCGGCACCTTGGCGGCGCGGGCGTCCAGGCAGGGCATGGATACGCTGATTTCCACCGGCGACAAGGATATGGCGCAGCTGGTGGATGAGAATACAACGCTGATTAATACCATGACCAATGTGGTGATGGACAGAGCGGGCGTCATCGATAAGTTCGGTGTGACACCCGAACAGATTGTCGACTATCTGGCGCTGGTCGGGGACAGCGTGGACAACATACCCGGTGTGCCCAAATGCGGTCCGAAGACGGCGGTAAAATGGTTGGCCGAATACCATAGCCTGGATGAGCTGATGGCCAGAGCCGACGAGATCAAGGGCAAGGTTGGTGAGTATCTGCGCGCCAGTCTCGAGCAGCTGCCGCTGGCGCGGGATCTGGCGACAATCCGCCGCGAGCTGAGGCTGGCTGTCGAGCCCGAGGAGCTGACCCCCAACCGGCCGGATACCGAGTCATTGCGCGGGCTGTACCAGCAGATCGAGTCGCGGCGATTGCTCGAGAGCATTGAAACCGCGGCACAGCCGGAGCCACATGAAACCGGCGGTGACAACCATTACCAGCTGGTGCTGGACGAGCAGGCTTTCAACGGCTGGTTGGAAAGGCTGCGTGCGGCGGAGCTGTTCGCGTTCGATACCGAAACCACCAGCCTCGACTACATGCAGGCGGAGATCGTCGGTGTGTCGTTTGCCATAGCACCTGGCGAGGCGGCCTATGTTCCGGTGGCCCACGACTATCCCGGCGTGCCGGAGCAGCTGCAGCGGGAGCGGGTGCTTGCAGCGCTTAAACCGCTGCTTGAGGACCCGCAGCGGCCGAAGCTGGGACAGAATCTCAAATACGACATGAGCGTACTGGCGCGTTACGGCATCGAAATGGCGGGGATTGCCTACGACTCCATGCTGGAATCTTATGTATTGGACTCAACGGCCACCCGGCATGACATGGATTCCCTGGCCGGTAAATACCTCAATTACACCACCATCAAGTATGAGGATGTGGCGGGCAAGGGCGCCAAACAGATGCGATTCGATCAGGTGCAGCTGGAGCAGGCGGCGCCTTATGCCGCGGAAGATGCGGATATTACGCTGCGGCTGCATCGAGAAATCTGGCCGAAAATCGAACGGGAGAGCTCGCTGTCACGGTTATTCAGGGAGGTGGAGATGCCGCTTGTCCCGGTGCTTTCGCGCATGGAGAGGTGCGGCGTACGCATTGATGTCAAGATGCTGGAACGGCAGAGCCGGGAGCTTGCCGAACGCCTGGATGAGCTGGAGCAGGCCGCCTACGCCGTTGCCGGGCGCCCTTTCAACCTGAGTTCGCCGAAACAGATCGGCGAGATATTTTTTGATGAACTTGATCTGCCGGTCGTCGCCAAGACACCCAAAGGGGCGCCGTCGACCGCAGAATCGGTGCTGCAGGAGCTGGCCGAGCGCGGTTTCGAACTGCCGGCGTTGATTCTGGAGCACCGTGGTCTGGCCAAGCTTAAATCCACCTACACCGAAAAACTGCCGCGCATGGTGGATGCCGGAAGCGGCCGGGTGCACACCTCATACCAGCAGGCGGTTGCCGCCACGGGTCGTCTCAGCTCGACGGATCCCAATCTACAGAACATTCCGGTCAGAAGCGCCGAGGGACGCAAAATCAGACGGGCGTTTATCCCGGAACCCGGTTTTAAAATGCTGGCCGCGGATTACTCGCAGATAGAGCTGCGCATCATGGCGCACCTTTCCGGCGACGTCGGCCTGTTGCGGGCATTTGCGGCGGGCCGGGACGTGCACCGTGCCACGGCGGCCGAGGTATTCGGGGTGGATTCTGTGGAGCAGGTCAGCGCGGAACAGCGGCGCTCAGCCAAGGCGATCAATTTCGGGCTGATCTATGGCATGTCGGCGTTCGGACTCGCCCGGCAGCTGGGCATTGCGCGCGCTGCGGCGCAGGAGTATGTCGATCTCTATTTTCAAAGATACCCCGGAGTGCGCGAGTTTATGGACCGGATCCGGGCCGATGCGCATGAAAAAGGATATGTGGAGACGGTGTTTGGCCGGCGCCTCTACCTGCCGGAGATCAATGCCCGCAACGGTCAGCGCCGTGCGGCAGCGGAACGTACGGCGATAAACGCGCCGATGCAGGGGACCGCAGCCGATATCATCAAGCTTGCCATGCTCGCGGTGGACAGCTGGATTCAGGCGGACAAACCGCCGCTGCGGATGATAATGCAGGTTCACGACGAGTTGGTGTTCGAAGTGGAAGAGCGGTCAGTCGATCAGGCAAGAGAGAGGATTGTCCAGGTGATGCAGAGCGCCGCCGTACTGCAGGTGCCGCTGCTGGTCGATGTGGGAGTGGGCGACAACTGGGACGAGGCGCACTGAGCCGCAAAACTGACGCGTGATCCCTTGATCGCAAGAATAAAACTATTATTCCGCAGGGCCTGCGAAAAGAATTGTGTTCGACGGGAACTATCGATGGGGGCGTGTGTCACATTGGATAAGCGCCATATGGCGTGGAGCCGCCTCTCCCCAAGCGGCTCCAGGTTCGGCTACCCCTGCCGGACCAGCAGATCCCGGCTGTCTTCATCCCCTTAGACACCGGGGTCTTTTTTTGTCTGACGACCGGTGTCAAGCCTCGGCAGCCGGACAATGGCTATAGTCCCGCAACTGCCGGTGGCAGCCGAACGGATTGTATCAACAGGGTGGCGAGTCGCCCGTTGACTCGACTTCAAGCCAGCGGTCAAGCGCCGCGTGTGCCTGATCAATCCCCTCCCGGTTAAGCGCTGAGAAGAGCTGGATACTGATGCTATCGGAGTAGGCCTGCAGCGATTTGCGGACTTGAAACAGCGTTGCGTTTGCCGCGCCTCTCGCCAGTTTGTCAGATTTGGTCAGCAGTATATGGACGGGTAAACCGATATGGTGGGTCCATTCCAGCATCTGGTTGTCGAACGCCTGCAGCGGGTGGCGGATATCCATCAGCAGCACCACTCCCCTGAGCGATTTCCGCCCGGCCAGGTAGGCTGACATCTCCTGTTGCCACTTTAGTTTTATCGCTTCCGCCACTTTGGCGTATCCGTATCCCGGAAGATCGACCAGGCGCCGCTGTTCATCCAGCAGAAAAAAGTTCAGCAGCTGCGTTCTGCCGGGTGTCTTGCTCGTCCTTGCGAGTTGCTTCTGCTGCGATAATGCGTTGATTGCACTGGATTTACCGGCATTGGAGCGGCCCGCGAAAGCAACCTCGAAACCCTGATCGGGCGGTGCCTGGGAGAGTTTGGCGGCACTCGTGAGAAACGAGGCCCTATGATAAAAAGGATTCATCGCAGCGGGTTGTTGACTGGCCTATCTTTTCCAGTGTCCGGATTTGCCGCCGGATTTTTCCCGCAGTCTGACCTGGTCGATCTGCATACCCCGGTCTACCGCCTTGCACATGTCGTAGATGGTCAGCAGTGCGACCTGGGTGGCGCACAGCGCCTCCATTTCCACCCCGGTCTGGCCGCGCGTCTCGACCCGGGTCTGGCAGTACACCTCGGATTGGCCGCTGTCCGGGGTCAGTTCGATGCTGACATGGGTAAGCGCCAGCGGGTGGCACAGCGGAATAAGATCGGCGGTCCGTTTGGCGGCCATGATACCGGCAACCCGGGCAATGCCCAGCACATCCCCTTTCTTGTGGCTGCCCTGCTGAATCATCGCGAGCGTTTCGGGCAGCATGCGGATGCGGCCCTCGCTGACCGCAATGCGGTGGCTGATATTTTTGCCGCCGACATCGACCATGTGCGCATCACCGGTCTGATTGAAATGGGTTAATTTGTTCATGTCTGACAGGATCCGGGCAGGTGCTCTGCCAGCTAGGCAAACGACTCTTCACGCTCAATACTTTTTGAGATTTCGAATACTTTAAACTCCATCGTCTCCAGGTCGCCCAACAGGTAGGTTGCCGGGTCGCTGCCGACGCCGCCGATAGTCCCCGGATTGACCAGCACGGTCGTACCCCCTTTGATATTGGGCAGATGCTCGATCTGTACCTTATGGCTGTGGCCGCAGCAGACCAGGTCCCAGTCGCCGGTGGCGGCCATGGCGCGGGCATAGTGCGGGTAGTGCACCAGGAAGATGCGCTTGTCGGCCAGAGTTACCCCGGCATCCATACCGTGGTATTGGATTATATTATCCGGATTGCCGGCAAGCTGCCCCAGAGAAAAAAGGTCGCCGGTGTTGTTGCCGTGAATCAGATGGACTTTAAGCTGATGTTTGGTCAGGCACTTGAGTGTGCTCGGTGCAACCACGTCGCCACAATGCAATACTGCTTCGGCGCCGTTCTCTTTGGCTTCGGCCACAGCCGCATTCAGTAATGCAATGTGGTCGTGGCTGTCGGATAAGATACAAATTTTCATAGAGGCAATCCGCAGTTATGACTCTCGGTAGGGTTGAGCATGGTTGTTTGGCGCGGTCGATACTGCGCCTTTGGGGGTGTGCAATCGCTGCCTAGAAATTGGGCTTTTCCGGGGCATCCTGGTACATTTTGATGCTGTCCATAATCTCCTGCTTCGCCTCATCAATCCCTTTCCAGCCGCCTACACGAACCCACTTGCCTTCGTCCAGATCCTTGTAATGCTCGAAA
Source organism: Chromatiaceae bacterium (assembly GCA_024235255.1). Lineage (GTDB taxonomy): Bacteria > Pseudomonadota > Gammaproteobacteria > Chromatiales > Chromatiaceae > HKST-UBA178. Next base: position 497,969 of record JACKMT010000002.1, on the reverse strand, counting down.
AAATGGGCAATCTGGCTAAGCAGGTGAGCCGGCAGATCGCGGAAGCTGCTCACATGATGAAAGCCCTTGTAGAGGTTATCGGTCGGTACTGCCAGCACCTTGGCATCGTCACCCGACTCGTCGGTCATGGTTAGCACACCCACCGGCCGGCAGGTGATGACTGAACCGGAGATCAGCGGGTAGGGGGTCAGCACCAGCACATCCACTGGGTCGCCATCCTTTGACAGCGTATGCGGCACATAGCCGTAGTTGCAAGGATAGTGCATCGCAGTCGACATGAAGCGATCGACGAACATGGCCCCGGTCTGCTTGTCCAGTTCGTATTTTACCGGATCCGATTCGGCCGGTATCTCAATGATCACATTGAATTCATTGGGCAGGTTCTTACCCGAGCTGACTTTGTCCAGATTCATGGGAGATGACTCGCAGAATAAAAAAGGAGGTCGGCATAATAAACCGACCTCCCGGGAAATACCAAACAACTTACTGCGTTAAAAATCCCGGTTTTCTGCGGGGTAAGTAAGCCTCACCCCGCAGCGGGAGAAGATTACAGCAGAGGAACGATCAGCAGCGCGACGATGTTGATGATCTTGATCAGCGGATTGATCGCGGGACCAGCGGTGTCCTTGTAGGGGTCGCCGACGGTGTCGCCGGTGACAGCGGACTTGTGCGCGTCCGAACCCTTGCCGCCGAAATTACCGTCCTCGATGTATTTCTTGGCGTTATCCCAGGCGCCGCCGCCGGCGGTCATCGAGATGGCGACGAACAGCCCGGTAACGATGGTGCCGATCAGCAGACCGCCCAATGCCTGGGGACCGAGGATCAGCCCAACCAGGATCGGTACTGCAATCGGCAGCAGCGACGGAACGATCATCTCCTTGATGGCTGCCCTGGTCAGCATGTCGACCGCTTTGGAATAGTCCGGCTTCTGGGTGTGGTCCATGATGCCGGGCATCTCGCGGAACTGGCGGCGAACTTCGTTCACGATACCGCCGGCCGCCTTGCCCACGGCCTCCATCGCCATGGCGCCGAACAGATAGGGCACCATGCCGCCGATCAACAGGCCGATCAGTACCATATGGTTCGAGAGGTCGAATGCCGTTATCGAGCCGAGGTGCGCATCGAGCGAGTGGGTGTAGTCGGCGAAAAGCACCAGTGCGGCGAGACCGGCGGAGCCGATGGCGTAGCCTTTGGTGACCGCCTTGGTGGTGTTGCCTACCGCATCCAACGGATCGGTGATGTTGCGGATCTTTTCGTCCAGTTCAGCCATCTCGGCGATGCCGCCGGCATTGTCGGTGATCGGACCGTAGGCGTCCAGTGCGACGATGATGCCGGTCATCGAGAGCATCGAGGTGGCCGCGATGGCGATACCGTAGAGCCCGGCGAGATCGTAAGCGCCCCAGATCGCGGCGCAGATGACAATTACCGGCGCTGCGGTGGCTTTCATCGAAATACCGAGGCCGGCAATGACGTTGGTGCCGTCACCGGTGGTGGAGGATTCCGCGATGTAGCGCACCGGTTTGTACTCGGTGGAGGTGTAGTACTCGGTGATCACGACCATTGCGGCGGTCAGGAACAGGCCGATCATGGAGGCGCCGAAGAGTGCCATCGTGGGGTTGCCAACGCCTTCGATAACGACATTCCCCATGACGAAGTCGGTGGCGAAGTAGTAGATAACCGCAGCGATTACACCGGCTACAGCCAGCCCTTTATACAGCGCAGGCATGACATTGGTAGCGCCTTCGTGTGTCTTGACGAAATAGGTTCCGATAATGGATGCGATGATCGATACGCCGCCCAGTACCAGCGGATAGACGATAGCAGCGCTGCCGGCGCCTTTCACCAGCAAGCCTCCCAGCAGCATGGTGGCCACCACGGTGACCGCATAGGTCTCGAACAGATCGGCCGCCATACCCGCGCAGTCGCCCACGTTGTCACCCACGTTGTCGGCAATAACCGCCGGGTTGCGTGGATCATCCTCGGGGATGCCTGCCTCAACCTTGCCGACGATGTCCGCGCCTACGTCCGCACCTTTGGTGAAGATACCGCCGCCGAGTCGCGCGAAGATGGAGATCAGCGAGCCGCCAAACGCGAGTCCCACCAGCGCGTGCAAAGCGTCGGAGTCGCTGACGCCGGCAATAGACAATGCGGCGTAATACCCCGCAACACCCAGCAGACCCAGTCCGACTACCAGCAGGCCGGTGATGGCGCCGCCACGGAAGGCGATCTGCAGGGCCGCATTGATGCCGTTATTGGCGGCCTGGGCGGTACGCAGGTTGGATCTGACAGAGATGTTCATACCGATGTAGCCGGCGGCGCCGGAAAGAATGGCGCCGATGGCGAAACCGATGGCGGTGGGTATATCCAAAGCCACGGCTATAACGACGAGAAGGACCGCTCCGACGATCCCGATGGCCGAATACTGGCGGTTCAGATAGGCTGATGCGCCCTCCTGGACTGCACTGGCAATCTCCTTCATCCGCTCATTGCCTTCGGGCTGTGCAAGTATCCATTTCACGGATACGAAACCGTAGACGCATGCCGCGGCAGCACACACCAGGGCAAATATTAACTCGCTACTCATGAGTCCTCCTCAGGATTTTGGTTACAAAAATGTTACAGCGCCTTAGCGCCGGTGAATCCTACAACAGAATGACGATGATTGGAGCAGGGCGCCCTCAAATCCGACTATTTAGCTTAAAGATACGAGGACAGCGGATTATTGCCGATCGGTTGCACCAGGTCCAGTTTGATCTGGTGAAACTACAAAACGGGTGACCCAGTGCCCAGCTCCTGCTTCAACTAAGGTATCAATCCAGACTGAAACCAGGGAGCTTCTTCGCTACTGCCACATTTTGCAGGGTTACGTAGTCCGGAAGTCCATTCTTTTTGTAAGGAGGGTACTCCTCACCCTGAATAAGCGGGTAGAGATACTCTTTACACGCTTGGGTTATGCCAAAACCGTCTTCTGAGATGAAGTTAGCGGGCATCATTTTTTCAACGTTTGCAACTTCCGACAGCGGCGCCTTGCCGATCTCCCACATATAAGGGTCGCTCGATTTGCGCACCACGGTGGGCATAATTGAGTTTTCACCTGCAAGTGCATATTCAACCGCAGCTTTACCCAGTGCGTACGCCTGCTCCACGTCGCTCTTGGAGGCGAGATGACGCGCCGCACGCTGCAGATAGTCGGCAACCGCCCAGTGGAATTTGCAACCCAGTGCGTCCTTGATCATGTTGGCAACGACCGGTGCCGCACCACCCAGCTGTGCATGACCGAAGGCATCACGGGTGCCCTGTTCAGCTAGAAATCGTCCGTCCGGCCACTGGGCGCCCTCGGATGCGACGACGGTGACAAAACCGTAATCGTCTATTTTCTGCTTACATTTGGCCAGGAAGGCTTCCTGGTCGAATTTGACTTCGGGAAACAGGATAACCACCGGCATACCCTGATCCTCGACCAATCCGCCCGCAGCGGCGATCCAGCCGGCGTGGCGCCCCATTACTTCGATGACGAACGCCTTGGTTGAGGTTTTGGCCATCGAGCGAACGTCGTAGGAGGCTTCCAGGGTAGAGACCGCGATATATTTGGCGACGGAGCCGAATCCCGGGCAGTTGTCGGTGATAGGCAGATCGTTGTCCACCGTTTTCGGTACATGTATGGCCTGTACCGGAAACCCCATCTTTTCCGACAGTTGCGAGACTTTGTAGCAGGTGTCGGCGGAATCTCCGCCGCCATTGTAAAAAAAGTACCCTATGTCATGGGCTTTGAACACCTCAATCAGGCGTTCGTATTCGCGCTTGCTCTGCTCCAGACCTTTCAGTTTGAACCGGCAGGAGCCAAAGCCACCAGATGGGGTGTGCCTAAGCGCGGCTATCGCCTCCGCCGACTCTTTGTTGGTGTCGATCAGATCTTCTGTCAGTGCGCCGATGATGCCGTTGCGACCGGCGTAAATATTCCCTATTTTGTCGCTATGTTTGCGTGCGGTCTCGATAACTCCTGCAGCAGAGGCATTGATGACAGCGGTGACACCGCCAGACTGTGCATAAAAGGCGTTTTTCTTGCTCATCAGATTTCCTTGATTTCCTCTCTAGATATTATTGAATCTGTTTCCGTTGAACCGGTGGAGTCATTGCGTATTCAGATATCTCCGCGCGTTTTGGCACTGTGATCTGCCTGCGCCTGAAGCAGCGCCACGACGCACTCAGCGATATCGGCGTACTCGGTGACGCCGGTTCCGTACTGCTGGTATGGACGGTAAAAAAACTGGCAGCGGTATCTGCGGGTTCCCGTCTTGAAAATGACGAAGTGGCAGTCGTCTTTCTGCCAATACCAGACGGGGCAGGAGGTGACATGTCTGTCCGAGGGCTGCAGCCGGATTTCGGCGTCGGCAATCTGCAACTCCAGCTCCTCTTTATATCGCTCACGCAGGGTTGTCTTGATTACCCAGGTTTCGCTGTCGCTGATGTCGGGAACTTCTTGCATGGCGCTTCCACGGTTAAAAAAGAGGGCGAAGCATAACCTATTATGTCCTCTCCCGGTGAGCGAGGGCTTCTCGTCTGTGGGCGACACAGCACCCACTTTATAATGAGATTCGGCGCTGCTGCCAATGCAAATGTTGGATAAGCCCATGTAATTTGCTAATTTAATTAAGTTCTACAGGTGGCGTCCTGGCAAAAGTCTGAATGCTGCTTGCGGCCAAACGCGACACCAGGACTCCGGGCAGGAGCAACCCATCAAAACACCCGGTTCCAGCACTCCCTCTGCCGGAAGCATCGACTAAGGTGATCCCGGCGGATACGCCAATCCGCCTTTCTTCAGGTGTGTAAATGGTGCCTCCCTGCTGCAGCATACAGCCACTTTACCGGGGCGTGATTGCAGCAGATTTATATGACGTAGCTGTGAATAACCGCTATCGGTTAAAAAGTTCCGCCAGTTTCTCGCCTGGTTCCGGCGCGCGCATGAACGCCTCTCCCACCAGGAAGCCGTTTACCCCATGTGTGCGCATGTGCTCAACGTCAGCCGGCGTGTGGATACCGCTCTCGGTAATCACGATACGATCAGCGGGAATCTCCGCCAGCAGACCAAGCGTGGTTTCCAGTGTGACCTCGAAGCTGCGCAGATCCCGATTGTTGATACCTATCAGGCGGTTGCCGATGGCCAAGGCGCGCTTTAGTTCAACCGCGTCATGCACTTCGATCAGCACGTCCATGCCCAGGTCATGGGCGAGGTTGTTCAACTGCTGCATCTTGGCGTCATCCAGGCAGGCGACAATCAGCAAAATACAGTCGGCGCCGATAGCGCGCGCTTCGTAGACCTGGTAGGGGTCGATGATGAAATCCTTGCGCAGCACCGGCAGCCTGCAGGCCGATCGGGCATGCTCCAGATAATCGTCGCAGCCCTGAAAAAAATCGACATCGGTGAGCACGGAGAGGCAGGTTGCACCGCCCCGCTCGTAACTGGCCGCGATCTGTGCGGGGTGAAACTCTCTGCGTATGACGCCCTTGCTGGGAGATGCGCGCTTTATTTCGGCGATGACACCGGCCTGGCCCTGTGCGATTTTATCGGCAATGGCTTGACTAAATCCGCGGGTGGCGCCAGAACTGCCGGCACGCTTCTCCTGCTGCTCCAGGGGAAGCCACAGCTTGCGTTCGCCGATCTCTTCCTGTTTTCGCTTAATGATCTGTTTGAGGATGTCCGGCGTACTGTTCATCGGCCTGCGATTCCTGGGCGTTAGCTGCTACCTGAGCCGGGGATATTAACCCAAGTGGTGGCAAAGGTCCTCGCTGATGTAAACACTTGGATGCATTAGCGATCGCTGCGAAAACCGCCGCTACAGGTCGACCGGCAGGTAATAAAAGACGAAGCGGCCATCCTCTATATCCACGACAAGTGTCGCCCCGTGATGAATGCCGTAGTCGACATAGCCGGGTACAGCACCTTGCTGATGGCACTCGCCGGCGTGCTGCGGAGACTCAAAATTGCGGTCGCGATCGTACCAAGAGAGCAGCATATAGTTGCCGAGCAGATCGTCGGCGGTCCGGTTGGCGAGTTGCATGCCCTGCAGATAGTCGGCCAGCGCCGTCTGCGGGGCGAGTGTGACCCGTTTTATCCGTGCGTCATCGATCGGACGGCGTGGGGTAGGACAGGTCGGTGGCATGTCTGTTGATTGAATCATTATTTTACCGCTGGGTGTGAAGGCAGCATTGAAAAGCAATTGTGTAACAGTGGATAATCTGAAATCAGGCTGAGCAGACGTATTCTAACCGAAGAACGGTCAGCCCATTACATTACGGAGAATTATATGAAAATTGCAGCTACCCTTCTGCTGATACCGGTTGTTGCGCTGGCCCAGGCTCCAAATCCTGGCATCGACCGGAGCAAGATACTGGAACAGATGAAGCAGTCGATGCTACCGATGATTGAGCAGTCGCTACCCGAGATGGAGAAAACCAGAGCCTGTGTTCAGGCCAGCAGTAACACCGCTGAACTGAAGGAGTGCGCTGAAATCATGCAGGTTTTTCAGCAAAAGATGATGGCGGAGATGGCGCCGCCGCCGGGTGCGCAGGGTCCTGCAGGCCCTGGCCAGCCGGGAGCGGGAGCTGGCGGAAGTGCGCCGCCACCACCGCCACAACCGGAAATCGTCTGGAGCGAGCAGAAGCGGGATGAGATCGTGCAAGGACTGGAAATGTCGATCAAACAGGCGTCCGCGATGCAGGGTTGTCTGCAGTCGAGTGCTACCCCGGAGCAGATGGACTCCTGTTTACAGCAGAGCGGTTTGAGTCCCAAACGCCAATAACGGTTTCACTGCCGCAAAGTTCGGATCGCAGCAGAGGTGGCTGCGATCCAACTTTTACCTCGGCATCAATTGCTGGCACACAATTCGGCCAAACCGGATCAGTCCCACTGCTTATTCAAACCCCTGAGTCAGGATGACCAGTCTGTCCAGACGGTTGCGCGCTTCGCCGCTGGCGATGGCTGCATCGGCTCTGCTCACCCCTTCCGCCAAGGTATTGGCGACACCGGCGGCGTAAATGGCTGCGCCGGCGTTCAGCTGCACGATATCGCGCGCCGGTCCGGGATGATTGTCGAGCACTGACCGGATGATCCGCAGACTGTCGGCGGAGTCGGCTGCCTTGATCGTGTCGATCGGTGTACGTTTTATGCCGAAATCCTCGGGTTGAATGCTGAAGCGGCGCACCATGCCGTCCTTTAACTCTGCCACTTCGGTTTTATCCGCGATACTGATTTCGTCCAACCCGTCGCGCGAATGAACAACCATGACATGGCGGCTCCCCAGTCGCTGCAGTACCAGCGCGATCGGTTCGAGCAGTGCTTCGCTGAACACTCCGAGCAGCTGATTCGGCACGCCGGCGGGATTGGTGAGCGGACCCAGGATGTTAAATACGGTTCTCACCCCCATCTCCCTGCGTGGCCCGATGGCGTGCTTCATCGCGCTGTGATGGCCGGGAGCAAACATAAACCCGACACCCAGCTTGCGCACGCATTCGGCTACCTGCGCCGAACTGATATCCAGGCGAATACCGGCCGCTTCCAGCGCGTCGGCGCTGCCGGATTTGGATGAGACCGAGCGGTTGCCGTGCTTGGCCACGTGACAGCCGGCAGCGGCGGCCACGAACATCGATGCGGTGGAGACGTTGAAAGTGCCGGACTGGTCGCCGCCGGTGCCGACGATGTCGACACAGTAGTCGAGGCCGGCAATATCCACACCTGTCGCCAGCTGACGCATCACCGCAGCGGCTGCAGCGATTTCCGGGATGCTCTCGCCCTTCATGCGCAGCCCCACCAGAAAGCCGCCTATCTGTGCCGCGGTCGCCCCGCCGCTCATGATGCGGTGCATCACGGTACTCATCTCGTCGCTGCTCAGGTCATGACGGTTGATGACACGGTCGATCGCTTGTTGCATCTCCATCATCTGTTCTCCTATTTCCCCTCGATAAAGTTCTTCAGCAGGTCGTGGCCGTGCTCTGTCAGGATGGATTCCGGGTGATACTGGACCCCCTGCACGTTCATCTGCCTATGGCGGATACCCATGATCTCATCCATGGCACCGTCGCCGTTCTCGGTCCAGGCGGTGATCTCCAGGCACTCCGGCAGACTCTCCCTGTCAATCACCAGCGAATGGTAGCGGGTCGCCCGATAGGGGTTGGCGAGTCCGCTGAACAGCCCGCTGTCGGCGTGGTGGATGGGCGAGGTTTTTCCATGCATCACCTCTCTGGCATGGACAATGCGGCCGCCGAATGCCTGTCCGATCGACTGGTGCCCCAGGCAGACACCGAGAATCGGAATTTTGCCGGCAAACCGGAGAATGGCGTCAACCGATATGCCTGCTTCGTTGGGTGTACAGGGTCCAGGGCTGATCACCAGGTGATCGGGTTGCATTGTGTCGATCTCCTGCAGCGTGATTTCGTCGTTACGGAATACACGCACCTCCTCCCCCAGTTCAGCAAAATACTGCACCAGGTTGTAGGTGAAGGAGTCGTAGTTGTCGATCATCAGCAGCATGGTGTATTCAACCAGTTGAAAAAAGCAAAAAACCGGAGGGGTTGGGTAAGGTGTCTGCCTACCCGGGCAGTTTTCAATTCGGTCCCCCCAAATCCAGGGATTCGAGGTAGAAATCGTAGCATCTGTCCTTCAGCTCCGGATTGCCGCGCACCTTCATGCCCTCGCGGGGGTGCTGGTTGAGGTGGCCGCTGATACCGTAGATATCATTGAAACCCCATTCGATCTGCTCGCGCAGCGGCACGAACTCTTCCTGAATCACTTTGTAGATGGGGCGCACATCGAACTTTGGGTTCTTCAGGAAGTTCAGCAGTAGCTCGAGGTTGCAATTGCCGGCGCCACGGCCGAGGCCGTTGATGGTGGCATCCAGCAGGTTGACCCCGTCGATGATTGCCTGCTGGGTGTTGGAAAAGGCCAGCTGCTGGTTGTTGTGTGCATGAAAACCCAGCTCTTTGCTCGGCGCGAATTTCTGGTACAACTTGAGGTAATAGGTCACCTGCTCGGAATAGAAGGCGCCAAAGCTGTCTACCAGGTACAGATAATCCAATTCGCTGGTCTTCTCTATCTCCTGCAGCCCCTCCACCAGCTCGGTCTCGATGGCGGCGGAGGCGGCCATGATGTTCATGGTGGTGAGGTAGCCCAGATCCTTGCTTCGTTTCACCAAAGCCAGACCGGCATCGATCTGATGCACGTAGCAGGCAACGCGAACCATGTCGATGGGGCTTTGCTCCCGGGGCTTCAGGTTACGGATATCCACCCGGCCCACATCGTACATGACGGCCACTAGGGGCGGGTTTTCGCACTCGTAGGAGTCGATAACCCGCTGCAGGTCATCGTCGTCGCAGAAGTTCCAGGCGCCGTACTTTTCCCGGGTGTACTCGTCGCTCTCGGTCAACTTCTTGCCCAGCTCCACGATATCCACTGCGGCGTCGCAGTTTGCCCGCCAAACCTTTTTCACGAAATCCAGTGAAAACTGGTAATTATTGATCAGGCCCCCATCCCGGATGGTGCAGTCCAGAACCTTCAGCTCTTTACGATACATCTTGCAGACTCCAGTTTTATTGCGTCATTACACCAGCCTAGAGAGGCTGTGTTGCGTGGTATTCGTGAAGTATCCTCCACTTCGAGGCTGGATACCAACCTCAAACGGAATCACTACAATCGACTTTATAAACCCGTGCGGGTTGGAACTCGTGTAGGGCGGAACGCCTAAGGAGATTCCGCCAGTAACAGGGTTGTTGCCAAGCGAGTTTTGGTTTTACTGCCATCTGATGAGGCGGCTGGCGGTGGATTCCCTGGCGGGATGTGCGCTACTAGGGCTCGTCGCGGTGGCAGTTGTTGCTTTCGAGCCCCGCTTCCGCCAGCTCCACCGCGCGGAAAATCGCACGCGCCTTGTTCATGGTCTCCTCCCACTCCAGTTGCGGCTGTGAGTCGGCGACTATGCCTGCACCGGCTTGGATATGCAGCTTGTCTTCCTTGATTACCGCGGTGCGAATCGCGATCGCGGTATCCATGTTGCCGCTCCAGGAGAGGTAGCCGACCGCCCCCGAATAGACCCCGCGCTTCACCGGTTCCAGCTCGTCGATGATCTCCATCGCGCGGATTTTGGGCGCTCCGCTCACCGTGCCGGCAGGAAAGGTGGCGCGCAGCACATCGATAGCGGTCATGTCGGGTTTTAACTTGCCGACCACGTTGGAGACGATGTGCATGACGTGGGAGTAGCGCTCGACGATCATCTTGTCGGTCAGTTTGACGCTGCCGGTCACTGCCACCCGGCCGGTATCGTTGCGCCCTAGATCGATCAGCATCAGGTGCTCGGCCAGCTCCTTCGGGTCGGCCAGCAGCTCCGCCTCCAGGCGCAGATCCTCCTCCTCGCTGGCACCGCGGCGGCGCGTGCCGGCGATCGGCCGGACCGTCACTTCGCCCTCTTCCAACCGAGTGAGTATCTCCGGCGAGGAGCCGACGATGTGAAAATCGCCAAGATTCAGAAAGTACATGTAGGGTGAGGGATTGAGACCGCGCAGCGCCCGGTAGAGATCCATCGGCGCCGATGCAAAGGGGATCGAGAGCCGCTGCGATAGCACCGTCTGCATGCAATCCCCGTTCAGAATGTACTCCTTGGTGCGGTTTACCGCCGCTTTGAAGCCCTGTTCGGTAAACCCCGAGATGAAGTGCGACTCATCGATTGAGCGGGGTTTCTGTTCCGGCCGGGCCGGCAGGGGTTCGCGGATCTGCGCTACCAACTCCTGCAAACGCTGGCGGCCGCGGGCGTAGCTGCCGCCGTTGGCAGGATCGACATGCACGATGACGTAGAGTCTGCCGCGCAGGTTGTCGAATACGACGACCTCGTCCGAAACCAGCAGCAGAATATCGGGTGTTCCGATCGGGTCCGGGTTGGGGCAGTGTGCTAGCTTCGGCTCGATGTAGCGGATGGTGTCGTAGCCGAAATAGCCGACCAATCCGCCGGTGAACCTGGGCAGATCCGGGTGTTTGGCCACTCGGTAGCGCTGCTGGAAATCTTCGATAAATGCAAGCGGATCCTGCGTTTCGCACTCTTCCAGCACCTCGCCCGCACGCTCAACCCGGACATGATGCCCGACAACCCTGAGCAGGGTCTGGCAGGGGAGACCGATGATGGAGTAGCGCCCCCATTTTTCACCGCCCTGCACCGATTCGAACAGGTATGAGTAGCGGGCGTCTGCCAGCTTCAGATAGACGCTGAGCGGGGTGTCGAGGTCGGCGAGCACCTCGCACATCAGTGGGATTCGGTTGTAGCCTTGCGCGGCCAGCGCGTCGAACTCTTCCGGAGTCATGGTTTTCTCCACCGGGTGAAATGGTACGGGAGGATCAAGCAGTCATCAGTGCGCGGTAATGCTGCGCCATCGCTCGATTTTCATCGCTGCCGTTGTTTCAGTGGGGAGAGCCATGTAACGAAAGATAATCTAATTTTCGCCTGTTTGCGAGCGCACCGCTTTGGTTTTTGCGCTGCGATCTGATTAAAGTACCGTTTCGAGTTCCAGGAAAGAGTCGATCACCGCATCGGGCTCTGCCAGGCGGATATCCTCGCCGTGGTTGTAGCCATAGGTCACACAGATGATTTGAAATCCGGCAGCGCGGGCGGCTTTGACATCGCTCACCGAGTCGCCGAGCATCAGTGCGTCGCTCGGATTGAGGTTGAAAAAATCCGCCGCATGCAACAGCGGCAGCGGGTCGGGTTTTTTGCACGGCAGCGTGTCGCCGCTGATCAGGATGCCGAATCGGTCGCGAATGCCGAGCGCTTCCAGCAGGGGTTCGGTGAAGCGGGCTGCTTTGTTGGTGACGCAACCCAGGGTATAGCCGGCCGCTGCCAGAAATGCCAATCCCTCCTTGACGCCGGGATAAAGCCGGGACTCTTTTCCGTTGTTTTGTTGATAAATGTCGAGAAACAGCGGGTAGGCAGCCCCAAACTCGGCGGCCTCAGGCTCACCCTCAAGCTGCCCTATCAAAGCCCGTTTTACCAGTTTTTCGACACCGTTGCCGACCCAGTCCCGCACCCGTGCCTCACCCCAGGGTTGACGGCCGATCTGCTGCATCATACTGTCGATGCTGTAGGCGAGATCGGGCACGCTGTCCACCAGCGTGCCGTCCAGATCGATAAGAATCAGTTTTGGTTTCTTCATGATTGACCTATTCCGTAACGGGTCTTCGTCGGTATCCAAGAACCACCGATAGCCCGTGCGCTCTCCGTTTTGCCGCCGTCTGTTGTTTAGACTTTGGCCAACTCGTCGCGCATCTGACCGATGATGGTGTCATAACGGTTTGCGTCCTGGTCATTGGCTTTACCGAAAATGCCCGATCCGGCAACGAAGGTATCGGCGCCGGCGGCGGCAATTTCGGCGATGTTGTCTGCTTTGACGCCGCCATCGATCTCCAGCCGGATATTGAAGCCAGAATCGTCGATAATTTTACGGCAGGCGCGCAGCTTCTCCAGCGCGGCCGGAATGAAGCTCTGACCGCCGAATCCGGGGTTTACCGACATGATCAAAATCATATCGATCTTGTCCAGCACGTAGTCGAGATGGCTGAGCGGGGTGGCGGGATTGAACACCAGACCCGATTTGCACCCCTGTTCGCGAATCAGCTGCAGCGAACGGTCGATGTGCTCACTCGCCTCCGGATGGAAGGTGATGTAGGTCGCCCCGGCTTTGGCGAAGTCGGGAATGATGCGGTCCACCGGCTTGACCATCATATGCACATCGATCGGCGCGGTGACGCCGTGTTTGCGCAGCGCTTCGCACACCAGCGGGCCGATGGTGAGGTTCGGAACATAGTGGTTGTCCATGACATCGAAATGGACGATATCCGCACCGGCTGCCAGCACTTTGTCCACTTCGTCGCCAAGCCGGGCAAAATCGGCGGAAAGAATTGAGGGTGCTATCTGATAATCTGCCATGAAGTTTCTCCCGGAGGCTGTTCATCGAACAGTAATGTTTAAGAATATTCTACTTTACCTTATTCCGGTTCAATTTTCATCTTTCCGTTTTTGTTTTAACTATCTGAAAAGAAAGAGCTATCGAATAAGAAGCGTGTTACCTCGTCGCGCTTGACAGCCCTTATCGGAGCTGCTTCAGTGAGGAAAGTTGCAACTCAGGTGTGACTGTATGGGCCGCTGTCCATTATTGCAGGTGGTTGGTAATCACCGGAATGTTTTGTGTACAGTTGGCTATCGAATGCGGGCGCCGCGGCGGAGAGTGCTTGGACCAACAGATCGGATCGGGAGGAGCGGTGCGTTACACGGGATGGATAGTGGTACTGATGTTGCTGGTGGGATCGTCTTCCGCTTCCGATCTGGCGCGTGAACGGCGGATAGCGCTGGAGCTGGAGGATGCCATCCTGATCGGAAGTCCGCTCAGGCTGAGTGCCAATGGGTCCGAGTTTTTCGCCATTCATGCCGAGTCGGCAGCGGCGCAGTTGTTGGGCGGGGTTATTTTGCTGCACGGTTCGGGGGCCAATCCCAACTGGCATGATGTGGTGTTTCCGCTACGCGCACAGCTGCCGGAATCGGGCTGGGAGACGCTCTCCATTCAACTGCCGATTGGCGCCGCCGATGTGCCCGAGGGGAGCGATCAGGCGTTGATTCCGGAAGCTTTTCCGCGCATTTTGGCTGCGCTCGAGTTTTTCCGGCAGCGCGGTGTTGAGAATGTTGCACTTGTGGGACACAGTCTGGGGGCGCAAATGGGACTGGAGTATCTGGCAAACGACCCGACGCAGGGCGTCAAGGCGCTGGTGGCGGTGGGGCTTTCAGCCAGACGTGATATACCAGTCACCGGCACTCTGCTGGCGCTGCAGAAGGTTAAACTGCCGATACTTGACATCTATGGCAGTCGCGACATCGAGCCCGTTCTCGCCACTGTGAACGCGCGCGCCATCGAAGCACGACGGGCAGACAACCCGGATTATCGGCAGTTGGAAGTGCCAGGTGCGGACCACTTCTTCACCGGTCTGGATGATCAGTTGGTGCAGCGCGTGCACGCCTGGCTGCAGAAAACGGTTTCAAGCCGGATGTAGCTGCGTCAGGATCGGCTAACCTGGACGAAATATCGGCTGCCGGATACTCCTCCGGATGGTAATGGAGTTCGTATGCGATGGGGAACGCAGCCTATTGCAGATCGCGAAAACCACTTGAAGTGTACGGACGTCGAGGCTAATGTTCCCGGGTGGTTGTGTTACTTAGTCCGGTTCGTTGTCGGTGGGGAGGAGGGCGTGACCGAAGCCATTGAGCGGTTGATGGCGCCGGTAAAAGCGGGTTGGATGGCAGGGATACCAAAGGTTTGCATGGCAGCGTTTCTGCCTGGATTCTGTTCTTCAGAAACACCGATGAACGCTAAGATTTATTAACAACAAACAGACCTAAAGGATACCATTATCAATGAAAAAACTATTTGCTCTTACCTCTGCCATTGCGCTGTTGACCTCAGTTTCCAGCGCGGTATACGCCGGCGTTACACTGGATGCGGTGAAGAAAAAGGGGTTTATCCAGTGCGGGGTGAATACCGGAGTACCGGGTTTCGCCGGTACCGATGACAAAGGAACCTGGAAGGGTATAGACGTTGATGTCTGTCGTGCAGCCGCCGCCGCAATTTTCGGCGATGCCAGCAAGGTGCAATATACTCCGCTGACCGCCAAAGAGCGCTTCACTGCGCTGCAATCGGGCGAGATCGATATTCTCTCCCGCAACACCACCTGGACACTCACCCGCGATACCTCACTAGGGCTCAACTTTGCCGGTGTCAACTACTACGATGGTCAGGGATTCATGGTGAAGAAGAGCCTTGGTGTGAGCAGCGCCAAGGAGCTTGACGGCGCCTCGTTCTGTATTCAGGCCGGCACCACCACCGAGTTGAACCTGACCGATTATTTCCGCGCCAACAACATGGCTTACACGCCGATCACTTTCGATACCTCGCCGGAAACGGCCGCCGCCTTCGATGCCGGTCGCTGCGATGCGCTCACCTCCGACCAGTCCCAGTTGTACGCGCTGCGCATTCAATTGAAAGATCCTGAGGGCGCGGTTGTGCTGCCGGAAATCATCTCCAAGGAGCCACTTGGCCCGGTGGTGCGCCAGGGCGACGATGAATGGTTCAATATCGTACGCTGGTCGTTGTATGCGATGATCAATGCCGAGGAGCTGGGAGTGTCTTCAGCCAACATCGATGAGCTCGCCGCGAGCACCAAGGACCCGAATATCCTCAGGCTCCTTGGCCAGGAAGGCATCAAAGGCAAGGGGATGGGGCTGGAAGACAACTGGGCGGTGAATATCATCAAACAGGTCGGCAACTACGGTGAGATCTTCGAGCGCAACGTCGGCCAGGATAGTCCGTTAAAAATTGCCCGCGGCATCAATGCCTTGTGGAACAAGGGCGGCATCCAGTACGCCCCGCCGATCCGTTAGGCAGCGGCTGTTATAGTCCTTCGTCTGACCTGCAGGGTTGGATTTATCCAACCCTGCAGATGGGTGCTTAAACCTTCGGCATACAGGTCTATATATGGCGGTAGAGCAACAGCCAAGCAGTGCTCCGGCCAAGGCGGCATTGTGGAGAAGACCGGTTTTCCGCTCGACCGTGTTTCAGGTCTTGCTGGTTCTGGTTATCGTCTACGTCGGCAACTCCCTGTTAAGCAACACGCTCCACAATCTACATCAGCGCGGCATCAGCACCGGGTTCGATTTTTTATCCAACGCCGCGGGATTCGGCATCGTTCAGTCGCTGATCGACTACCAGGAGACCGACACCTTCGCGCGCACCTTTCTGGTCGGTCTGGTCAATACGCTTCTGGTCTCGTTTCTCGGGATACTCTTTGCCACCGTCATCGGTTTCATTATGGATGTGGCGCGGCTCTCAAAAAACTGGCTGATCGCCAAGCTGGCGATGGTCTATATCGAAACTTTCCGCAATATTCCGCTGCTGCTGCAGATCCTGTTCTGGTACTTCATCGTGCTGAACAAACTGCCTCTTCCCAGGCAGAGCATGAATCTGGCGGACGTGTTTTTTATCAATAAACGGGGACTCTATCTTCCTTCACCGATTTTCGAATCTGGCTTTTGGGTGGTCGGGGTTGCCATCCTGGTGGCGATTGTTGCGGTGATTTTTATCGCCCGCTGGGCGCGTGCGCGTCAGGAGCGGACCGGTGAGCAGTTCCATACGGTATACGCTTCCCTGGCCGTTCTGTTCAGCCTGCCGGTGCTGGCCTACTTCGCTGCCGGTTCACCGGTGGGCTGGGAGATTCCCGAACTCAAGGGCTTCAATTTCAAGGGTGGCTTTGTCGTGATACCCGAACTGGCCGCGCTGTTGCTTGCGCTGAGTGTCTATACTGCGGCGTTTATCGCCGAAGCGGTCAGATCGGGCATCCTTGCGGTCAGCCATGGTCAGACGGAAGCGGCTTATGCACTCGGTCTGCGTCCGGGTCCCACACTGCGGTTGGTTATCATACCCCAGGCGCTGCGGGTGATTATCCCCCAGCTGACCAGCCAATACCTGAACCTGACCAAGAACTCGTCGCTGGCGACGGCGGTCGGTTATCCGGATTTGGTTTCGGTATTTGCCGGCACAACGCTTAACCAGACCGGTCAGGCGATTGAGGTGATCGCGATGACGATGGCGGTCTATCTCACTATCAGTCTGACGATCTCGCTGCTCATGAACTGGTACAACAAGAAAAAACAGTTGGTGGAGCGATAGCATGATAAAAAATAACGGTTTCCTACCCGCTCTGCCGCCGCCGAGCACCAGTGTTGGGGTCATCGGCTGGCTGCGCCAAAACCTGTTTCCCTCGCCGTTGAACACGGTGCTTACGATCCTGGCGATCTACCTCATCTACCTGGTGACCGTGCCGACCGTGAGCTGGGTTTTTCTCAACGCCGACTGGGTCGGCGAGTCGCGCAATGCCTGTACCAGCGGCGGTGCCTGCTGGGTTTTTGTCGCGGCACGTTTTGATCTTTTCATGTACGGCTTTTACCCGGAAAGTGAGTATTGGCGTATCAATCTAGCCTTTGCGATTCTGGCGCTGCTGTTGGTTCTGCTCAATATCAGGCAGGTGCCGCGGCGAGGCTGGCTGGCGGCGTTTACGCTGATCGGCTATCCGGTGGTCGCCTTCTATCTCTTTTCGGGCGGTCTGTTTGGACTCGATGAGGTCGAGACAAGCCGCTGGGGCGGGCTTTCGCTGACGCTGGTTCTCTCCGGCGTGGGTATCGTGGCGTCGCTGCCGATCGGCATCGTACTCGCCCTCGGGCGCAATTCACAGATGCCGATCGTCAAAGCGGTCAGCATTGTGTTCATTGAATTCTGGCGCGGTGTTCCGCTGATCACGGTACTGTTCATGTCGTCGGTCATGCTGCCGCTGTTTTTGCCGGAGGGTACCAGTTTCGACAAGCTGCTGCGCGCCATGATCGGCATCGTGCTGTTCGAGTCGGCCTACATGGCAGAGGTGGTTCGCGGCGGGTTGGCGGCAATTCCGCGCGGCCAATACGAAGCGGCCAAAGCGCTCGGGCTGAACTACTGGAAATCTATGGTGCTGATCATATTGCCGCAGGCGTTGAAGCTGGTGATCCCGGGCATCGTCAATACCTTTATCGCGCTGTTCAAGGACACCACGCTGGTGCTGATCATCGGTTTATTTGATCTGCTGACCACAATAGAGGCTGGTTTCAAGGATTCCAACTGGCTTGGTTATGCAGTGGAAGGTTATGTTTTCGCCGCATTGATCTACTGGATATTCTGTTTCAGCATGTCCCGCTACAGCCAGAACCTTGAACGTAAACTGCACACCGGGCACGCCCGCTAGTCGAGGATTAGATGACAATCACCAATAATTCAGACGCCTCCGCTTCCGCCAAGACGATAATTCAAATAACCGGGATGCATAAATGGTACGGCGAGTTTCATGTGCTGAAGGATATCAACCTTACCGTTCTTAAAGGTGAGCGCATTGTGGTGTGCGGGCCTTCAGGATCGGGTAAATCGACCATGATTCGTTGCATCAACCGGCTCGAGGAGCATCAGCGAGGCAAGATCATCGTCGATGGGATAGAACTCAACGACGATCTCAAGCGGATCGACCGGATCCGGCGTGAAGTGGGTATGGTGTTTCAGCACTTTAACCTGTTTCCGCATCTGACTGTTCTGGAAAACTGCTGCCTGGCGCTAATATGGGTGCGCAAAATGCCGCGCAAAAAAGCCGAGAATATCGCGATGGAGTACCTGGCGCGGGTGAAGATACCGGAACAGGCAAAGAAATATCCCGGACAGTTATCGGGCGGGCAGCAGCAGCGCGTCGCGATTGCCCGCAGCCTCTGCATGAGCCCGAGCATCATGCTTTTCGATGAGCCCACTTCGGCCCTCGATCCGGAGATGATCAAGGAGGTGCTGGAGACGATGATCGAACTGGCCGAGAGCGGCATGACGATGATTGTCGTCACCCATGAGATGGGGTTTGCGAAAACCGTAGCCGACCGGGTCATCTTCATGGACGAAGGCCAGATCATAGAAGAGAATGATCCTGAATCCTTTTTCAGCGCCCCCGAGCACGATCGGACCAAGTTGTTTCTCAGTCAGATTATGTAGCTGGTCTCGGTGCTGGCTTCGTGTTGTCTGCGCCCCGGAGGATGGCAAGCTGCCTCTTTTCGGGCAACACCTCTTAGTGACCCGTCTCCGCCAGCAGTCCATCTATCATGCTCAACGCCTGGCCGGCGTAGCCACCGCCGAACAGATTGAGATGATTCAGGATATGGTAGAGGTTGTAGAGCTTTTTCCGGGTGGCATAGCCGCGGTCGAGTGGCCAGCTGTCGTTGTAAGCGCGGTAGAACGCGCCGCCAAAACCGCCAAACAGCTCGGTCATTGCGATCTCCGCCTCCCGGTCTGCGAAGTAGACCGCAGGATCGTAGACGACCGGCTCTCCGGATGGAGCGTAGCCCAGGTTGCCGCTCCAAAGGTCGCCGTGGATCAGCGAGGGCTGCGGGTTATGGTCGATGAGTGCCGGAAACAGCTCGAGCAGCAGCTCCCCGCGCTGTTGTAGGCGGCCCAGATGCCCCTGCTTGGCTGCCAGCTGCAGTTGAAATCCCAACCTATGCCGGCGCCAGAAGTCGATCCAGTCGGTTGACCAGTGATTGGGTTGCGGCGTCGAGCCGATGGTATTGTCCCGCTCCCAGCCAAACCGTTCGCCGGTACAGCGGTGCATGGCTGCCAGCCGCTCACCCGCCAGCGCGCTGTTTCCAGCGCCGCCCAACGCGATGTAATCCAATACCAGATAAGCGTGTTGATTGGCTACGCCAAAACAGACCGGATGCGGCACCCGCACGGTTCCGGTGGCGTCAATCTGCGCCAACCCGGCGGCTTCGCACTCAAACATGGAGAGCAGCGTACCGGAATTGATTTTGACAAAGTACTCCCTGTCGCCGCCGCTGAGCTGGTAGCAGCGGTTGATGCAGCCGCCGCCGACCGACCGGGCTCGGACTGGCTGCAGGGTCGCTCCGGTGCACTCGCCGATCCGTCCGCAAATTGGGGTCCAATCGATCATCATGGGATGATAAAGCTTTTTCTGATCGAAGGTTAAGATAACGGCTTTGAATCCGTTTCAGGCGGAAGGGCAATATGTGTGAGAAAGTCGAAATTAGTGATTGACATTCGAGAAAAGACAAGGCTGATTTGTGTTTGTTATGCACAGTAGTTCGTGCGCCGGTCCGGTTCCAATCGATTCGCGCCTATTTTCTTCATAAGAAACCGGCTATATACACTAACTCATTGAAAAATCGAGAATCGTTCTCATTGATTATTTTTTTGACGATTTGGCAACATGGCATCGTTTTCATAGGCTTAGCGCTGAATACCGGGCTTAATTCACAGAGTTATCCACAGGCGCTGTGGGAAATCCGGTATTTTTTTATTCCACAGGGAGTTAGCTCAATTTATAAACATAATAATTTAAAGATTCGTCGTAAATTCGAAGTCAACTGCAGATGACAGGGATGATCATCCTCAAAGTGGCGGTGGCGGCGCCGGTCTACGCTATTTTCGATTATCTCCCCCCTGCAGAATACGATCCCGAGCGGCTGATTCCCGGGGTGAGGCTGCGTGTTCCCTTTGGTCGTGGTGAGCGCTGTGGGGTTCTGCTGCAGGTGTCGGACGAATCTCAGCTGCAGACGAATCGCCTCAAGCGGGTGCGGGAAGTACTCGACGACAATGCGCTGTTCGGTGCAGAGGATATCGCGCTGCTCTGCTGGGCGGCGGACTACTATCGTTATCCACTCGGAGAG
The DNA here is from genome assembly GCA_024235255.1 of Chromatiaceae bacterium. GTDB lineage: Bacteria > Pseudomonadota > Gammaproteobacteria > Chromatiales > Chromatiaceae > HKST-UBA178. The sequence goes on along the minus strand of JACKMT010000002.1, from coordinate 477,660 downwards.
GTTTGCGCCGCTGCGCTGCCCGCCCGCCTGAGACAGGGCTCCGCAGCGCAGAAACAGGGTGTGCCGGGCTGGCGCCTGACTGAACTGGGCAGCGCACAGGATCCGGCGTTGCTGATGCGGGCGCCCCGCCAAGTGGCGCTGTTGCAGTTGCTGTTGCGCCATCCCGAAGGATTGTCGCGGCAGGATATTGACCTGCACTGCGGATCATCTGCGCAATTGCTCCGTAAACTGGAGCAGCGAGGCTGGCTCGAACAGATCGATATCCAAGCGGTGCCGGGTATGCGTAACCCTCCTGCGGTGGAAGCGGGACCTACGCTGAACCAGGATCAACAGTCGGCTGTCGACCGGATCACGCACGGCCTTTCCCGCTTCGGCGCCTATCTGCTCGACGGAGTTACCGGCAGCGGTAAAACCGAGGTTTATCTCGAACTCCTGAAACAGGTAGTCGCTTTGGGTGGCCAGGCACTGGTGCTGGTACCGGAGATCGGGTTGACGCCGCAGCTGTCGCAACGGCTCAGGAGGCGCCTGCAAGTTTCCGTCGCCGTATTGCATTCGGGTCTCGCCGAGGGTGAACGTGAACTGGTCTGGCAGCGTGCAAGATTGGGTCAGGCGCGTGTAGTGATCGGCACCCGTTCGACTGTGTTCGTGCCTTTGCCGGATCTCGGACTGATTCTGGTGGATGAGGAGCACGACCTGTCTTTCAAGCAGCAGGATGGTTTCCGCTATTCGGCGAGAGATGTTGCAGTAGTGCGCGCCCAACGCTGCAACTGCCCGGTGGTATTGGGTTCTGCAACGCCCTCGCTGGAGAGTCTGAAAAATGCGCTGGACGGGAGGTATAAACATCTTCGGTTGCCGGAGCGGGCAGGGGGCGCAACTCAACCCGCGATCGACTTGCTGGATATCCGTTCCACACAACTGGAAGCGGGCGTCTCCGGCATGCTCAAACGGCTGATCGAGGCTGAATTGGGGGCCGGCAATCAGGTTTTGCTGTTTCTCAACCGGCGCGGTTATGCGCCGATACTCACCTGCCATGACTGCGGCTGGCTGGCCCAATGCCAGCGTTGCGACGCACGCATGACGATTCACTTATCGGATGGCCAGCTCAGCTGCCACCACTGCGGGGCGCAATACCCGGTGCAGAAGTGCTGTCCGGAGTGTGGCGGAACAGCGCTGCGAGCGCTTGGGCAGGGCACCGAGCGCCTCGAGGAGATGCTGCGGGGACACTATCCTAACGTCGGGTTGGCGCGCATCGACCGCGATGCCACGCGCCGCAAGGGGAGTCTCGAACGGCTGCTGGAGGAGATAAAACAGGGTAAACATTCACTCCTTCTGGGGACCCAGATGCTGGCCAAAGGCCACCACTTTCCCAATGTGACGCTGGTGGGCATTCTGGATGTCGACCAGGCGCTGTTCGGCGCCGATTTCCGTGCCGCCGAGCGCATGGCGCAGTTGATCGTACAGGTCGCAGGGCGGGCCGGCCGGGCAGACAAGCCGGGTCGTGTGCTGATACAGACGCGCCACCCGGAGCATCCGCTGCTGCAGACGCTGTTGCGTTCCGGTTATGCCGCCTTCGCCGGCGCATCCCTGGCTGAACGACGGCTGGCGCTGCTGCCGCCTTACACTTTTCAGGCACTGCTCAGAGCGGAGGCGCACCGCAGAGAACCGGCGCTGGCATTTCTCGAACAGAGCGCCGCATTGGCTGCCGGTTTCAAGCTTGATAGCCTGGCGTTGTGGGGACCTGTCTCTGCCCCGATGGAGAGGCGTGCCGGTCGCTACCGGTTTCAGCTGCTGGCGCAGTCGGATAAGCGTTCCGTACTGCAGGGATTCCTGGCGGAATGGATTCCCCTGATTGCAGCCATGAAGAGTGCCAGGCGGGTGCGCTGGTCGGTCGATGTAGACCCCCAGGAGATGTTGTGAGGGAGGTTCAATTGCGTAACAACAGGTGCGAATCCGGTGTGTTTCCTGTTATCCTTGAACGCTTTTATTCGATTCCGAGCTTCAAACCACGCTGATGAAAAACCAAGTCGCTAAACTGCTCTCCCAGGCGCTGCAGCAGCTCACCGCAGATGCGGTTATTCCCGCTGACGGAATACCCGTTCCGGTCATTGAGCGGGCGCGGGAGAGCCGCCACGGAGATTTTGCCTGCAATATTGCGTTGGTGCTGGCGAAGAGTGCACGGGTGCGCCCCCGGGAGCTGGCCGAAAAGCTGGTGGCAGCGCTTCCTCAGAACCAGTTGGTGGAGCGGGTGGAGGTGGCGGGGCCGGGGTTTATTAATTTTTATCTGACCGCAGATGCCTACCACCGGCTGGTGCCGCAGGCGATTGAGCAGGGGCACAGTTTCGGCCGCAGCGATATCGGTCGCGGGCAGCGCGTTCAGGTGGAGTTCGTCTCCGCCAATCCAACCGGCCCGCTGCATGTCGGCCACGGGCGCGGCGCAGCGTACGGCGCGGTGGTGGCGGATCTGCTGGAGGCGGTGGGATTCGATGTCCATCGGGAGTACTACGTCAATGATGCCGGCCGACAGATGGATATTCTCGCCACCAGTGTCTGGCTCCGCTATCTGGAGCTATGCGACCAGGAGTTGGTGTTCCCGTCCAACGGCTACAAGGGCGACTACATCTGGGATATCGCCGCCACGCTGCACCGGGAGCATGGGGCGGCGTACAGTCATCCGGTTGACGAGCTGTTCCGGGAAATCCCAGCCGACGAACCGGCAGGTGGCGATAAGGAGCTGCACATCGACGCGCTGATTGCGCGCAGCAAGGGGTTGTTGGGCGACAACCGCTACCGTTTTGTCTTCGAGCTGGCGTTGAACGTTATCCTGGACGATATCCGCGACGATCTGGCGCTGTTTGGTGTGACCTATGAGGAGTGGTACTCAGAGCGGACACTCACCGAATCGGGGGCGGTCAACCGGGCGATAGAGAAGCTGCGCAGTATGGATCAGGTCTATGAAAGCTCGGGCGCCCTCTGGTTTCGTTCAACCGCATTCGGCGATGAGAAGGATCGGGTTGTGGTGCGGGAGAACGGGCAGCACACCTATTTCGCCGCCGATATCGCCTACCACATGGATAAGCTGGAGCGGGGATTCGAGCGCGTGATCGACGTCTGGGGTGCCGATCATCACGGTTACGTGCCGCGTGTGAAGGCGGCGCTGGAGGCGATGGGTGACGATCCTTCCAGGCTCGATGTGCTGTTGGTTCAATTCGCCAATCTCTATCGCGGCGGAGAGAAGGTGCAGATGTCGACTCGTTCAGGCTCCTTTGTCACGTTGCGTGAGCTGCGCAAAGAGGTGGGGCGCGATGCGGCCCGCTTTTTCTACGTTATGCGCAAATGCGAACAGCACCTCGATTTCGACCTGGACCTGGCAAAATCCCACTCCGCCGACAACCCGGTCTACTACGTGCAATACGCCCATGCACGTGTCTGTAGTGTGTTGCGCCAGGCGGCTGAAAAAGGCATTTCGGCGGAACCGAGTCCAGGCACGGAGAATCTCGACCGGCTGACCGAGGAGCACGAAAAAGCACTGCTCTCCTCGCTCTCGCGCTACGGCGAACTGGTGGAAACGTCGGCAATCAACAAGGAGCCCCATCAGCTCTGCCAGTATCTGCGTGAACTCGCCAACGAGTTTCACACTTATTACAATGCGCACCAGTTTCTGGTGGAGGATGGGCGTTTGCGGGACGCGCGCATCAAGCTGATATTGGCGGTGCAACAGGTGCTGCGTAACGGGCTCAATCTGCTGGGTGTTTCGGCGCCGGAACGAATGTAGATGTCACGGGATTACAAGAGCAGGGCCAACACCCAGCAGAGAAAGAGGGGACCCAAACCCTGCTGGGTATGGTTTATCGCCGGATTGCTGGTGGGATTGTTTTTTAGCATGCTTGCCTGGCTTAAGCTTCCGTCGGCTGAGGTAAAACCTGCTGTCGCCCCGGCCATCAGTAAGGCCGCGCCTGCATCCGAGACGGAGAAGGCGCCCAGCGAGGCGGTCAACCCAAAACCGCGTTTCGACTTCTTCACCATATTGCCGGAGATGGAGGTGGTGGTGCCTGAACCGGAAGTGGAGTCGAGAGAGACGCTGAAGCCGAAGTCGGCTGAGACTGGGACGGGTGCTGAGGTGGTGACGGTAGCGGCAGCGGACAGGTATATGCTGCAGATGGGTTCGTTCCGGCAATATGCCGATGCCGACCGGCTCAAGGCAAGTCTGGCACTGGTTGGGATCCAGGCGGAGATCCAGAAAGTCAAAATCGATACCGGTGAGCTGTTTCACCGAGTCCGGGCCGGGCCCTACAGCCCGGAAAAAGTTAAGATGCTCAGCGCCAGGCTCAAGGAGAACCGGATCAACAGCCTGATGATAAAGCTGAAATAAATTCAGCTGCTGCTGATTGCCGCACTATTTACGGATCGCTTGCGCCGGCAGCAGCAACTATGCATCGGGCGCGGCACCGGGCGCCCACTCGTACTGCTCCGTCGTCGCAGCATCGCACTTGCAGCAACTGCTGCCGCAAACGGAGTTCAGCAGATACCGGCGTACCCGCCCTTTGCGCAGCAGCGTCTCCAGCATACCTCTGACGGCTTCCGGTGGGGTGTCCAGGTGCAGAGCAATATCAGCCAGACTGACGCGTCCATGCTGCTGCAGGTAGTGTTTGATCTCTGACAGCATCAAGCGCCTGCCCGCCCGGATATCAGTTGCAGTTCGGACTCTTTCCGGCTCCATCGCTTCAGGCCGATGACGACTGCGGCTGCCACCAGCAGCAGACCGGCAATCCAGGCTGTGGAGCTGGCCGGGTGCTGGGCGAATCTGGCGATCTGGTAGAAAACCGTAGAGGTGGAAAATGCAACGCCCGTGGTCCAGGCCGCCACGAATACAGCCCAGGCGCCTCCGGTCTCGCGGGTAATTGCGCCCATGGTTGCGACGCATGGAAAGTAGAGCAGAATAAACAGCAGATAGGCGAATGCGCCTGCCTGACCGTCAAACCGTGAGGCCATCGCGCCGAAAATCCCGCTGTTGACCTCCTGCGCCTCTGCGGCAGCCTTGGTGGAGCTGATGTCCCCGACATCCATGCTCAGTGGGTCGAGCAGCCTGTCTTTGACGGCAGCCAGGTTTTCCGGGATGGTGGCAGCCGCAGCCTGCAGCGCCGGCCAGAGTTGAAACGCCTGCTGGGTTGTCTCTCCGCCCTGCTCCTGGCTGGCCAGATGGGAATAAAGCGAGTCCAGCGTGCCTACTACCACCTCTTTCGCCAGCACGCCAGTGAAGATGCCGACGGTAGCGGGCCAGTTGTTTTCACTGATTCCCAGCGGAGCGAAAATGGGTGTAATGCCTTTACCCACCGCTGCCAGTATCGATTTGTCCGACTCCTGGTTGCCAAAAGATCCGTCGGTGCCGACCGAGTTGAGGAGATTCAGCGCCAGCACCATTGTCACGATCACTTTTCCGGCGTCGCGGATGAACAGTTTGACGCGATCCCAGGTGCGCAGGGTCACGCCTTTCATGGTGGGGATGTGATAGGGAGGCAGCTCCATCATGAAGCCGGCACTCTCGCCGGAGAGCAGTGTGCGGCGCATGATCATACCGGTTAGTACCGCAATCCCAATGCCTATCAGATAGAGCAGGAACACCAGATTCTGGCCGTTGCTGGGGAAGAACGCCGCGACGAACAGCGCATACACCGGCAGGCGCGCGCCGCATGACATGAATGGATTCATCAGAATGGTCAGTTTTCGTTCCCGTTGGTTTTCCAGGGTGCGTGTCGCCATTACTGCGGGTACATTGCAGCCAAACCCCACGATCATCGGCACGAACGCTTTGCCGGGCAGGCCGATGGCGCGCATGGCTCGATCCATGACGAATGCCGCACGCGCCATATAGCCGCTGTCTTCCAGCATCGAGAGAAACAGGTAGAGACAGGCGATAATCGGAATGAAGGTGGAGACCACCTGGATGCCGCCGCCGATACCCTCGGCAAGAATGACCCGGCTCCACTCAGGTATGCCGGTCCGGTGCATCAGTTCACCCACACCATCCACCATCAGCGCGCCCACTGTCAGGTCGAAAAAATCGATGAAGGCACCGCCGATATTGATCGTGAACATGAACATCAGATACATGATGACCAGAAAAATCGGGATACCGGCGATGCGGTTCAGCACCACTCCGTCGATCCGGTCGGAGAGGGTGCGGTCCAACTTGCCGGCCTCTTTAATGCAGCGTTGAGCGAGGGCGTGGGCGTGCCCGTAGCGGGCATCCGCGATATAGATATCGGCCGCTTCCCCGGCGCGCGTCTCGATAATACTCTGCCACTTTTCCACCAGCGGGCGTAGCTGGGCGCCCGCCAGCTTGAACGCATGCTGATCCCCTTCCAGCAGTTTCAGTGAGAGCCACCTGAGGTTGGCCTTTTCCGACACCCCGCCAAGCTCCGCCGTAAGCGCACTGATCGCCTGCTCCACCGTATCTTCGTGGGTGACCTGGAAGTGACTGCTGGTCAGTGCCGGGAGCAGCAACCGGATCTGCTGCTTGAGCTGTTGCAACCCCTCGCCGGTGACCGCAACAACCGGGACAACCGGACAGCCGAGCTGCTCGGCGAGCAGTTCAATATCCACCTCGATGCCCCGCTTGCGCGCCACATCCATCATGTTCAACGCCACCACCATCGGTATCCCCATTTCGCGCAGCTGGACGCTGAAGTAGAGGTTGCGTTCAAGATTGGAGGCGTCGATTATGTTGACGACCAGATCTGCTGCCCGGGAGAGCAGGTAATCGCGGGTGATTTTCTCGTCCATGGATGATGCATCGAGCGAATAGATACCGGGGAGATCGACGACACCGATCTCATCACCATCCAACCTGAAGTGTCCCTCTTTGCGATCCACCGTGACGCCGGGCCAGTTGCCGGTCTTCTGGCGAATGCCGGTGAAGGCGTTGAAGAGTGCGGATTTGCCGCAGTTGGGGTTTCCACCCAGTGCAATGGTGGGCACGGTCTGCTCCGATAGCCGGATGATCCAGCCAGGTGGTAAGTTACTGTGAGGCTTCGGCCAGGTTCATCGGCTGGGTGAACAGCTTGCTGGCAACGGTTCCGCCCAACGCCACCCGATTGCCGTCACAGGCGACCACTACGCCTTTATCGCGCTGCTGAGTGACCATGACCCTGGATCCGACACGGATGCCAAGACCGAGCAGCCGTCTGGCCAACTGCCGGTCAGTGCGAATTTCCGAGATACAGACCAGTTTGCCGGTTTCCAGCTGGTCGAGTGCCGTCTGGAATGGGATGGGGGTATTCATAAAATTAATGCCAATAAGAATTATTCCTATTTTGATCTTAGCACCGAGGTTTCCGGCGATCAACAGATCTTCTTAAGATAAATAGGGGGTTCGAATTGATCTCAGTCTACAACTATAGTGCCGGCCTGTGCCGTGCCGGAGCCAGCCATTTTGGCTGAATTTTTCTCCCGGTGCATACCAACTCAGCGCTTTCTCAACAGATCCACCCTTGTAGGCTTCTGAAAACTTGCGCCTTGGGGTGTCATGTGCCGTTCGAATGCAGTACGGATACGCTGGTACAGATCGGCGTCGATACGGTGATTGGTGTGGGTCACCTTCAGCATTCGATCGTCAAATTCGGCGAAATCCCGAAAATGACCCGGCGTATCGAAAAATATCTGCTCGACCAACTCGAAGCTGCCTTCGGCAACTGCTCTCTGTGCTGCATCGAACGCTGCCTGGCGTACCGCTTTCTCATCGTGGAAGAGCCGCATGATGTCATTGAAATCTCCCCGGTAAACCGGTTCGGAGAGATAGGCTAGACCGCCCGGCCTGAGGACCCGGTGTATCTCGCGCAATGCGGTATCCATCAGCTCTGTCGGAACATGGTGCAGCGATTTGAGCATGATTGCCAGGTCCATGCTGTTGTCGGGCAGGTCGATCTGCTGTGCGCCGCCCAGCACGAACTCAACGTTCGCCAGATCGTCGATCAGCAGGTTCTTCCGGTGTTGGATTTGATCCACTTCGGTGGCGATAATGCGACCGGCTCCCAACTCCCCGGCCAGCAGGCGCGTCATCCAGGCAGTACCACACCCCAGTTCGAGGACGCTGGCGCCCTCCAGCGGCAGATATTGCCGCATGATTTCCAGTTCGGTAGCGCTCCTGAAACTTTTCTCATCATCGATCTGCATAGTTTTTTCCGGCTGTGTAACAGATAAGTTAGTATTCCAGATTAACGCCGCATCCGCCCAGATAACAAGCCGCGGTTGAAGGAGGATTGATTGCGCGGAACTATCCGCAACAGGCTAAGCGACCTGCTGGACCGTCAGCGGCTGCGGCTGGCGCATCCAGACGCGCTGCTTCAGTTGGCTCTGCTTGGTCTGTTGACCGGACTGCTAGCCGGCGTTGTCATACTGCTGTTTCGGCTCGCCGTGGAGGGGACCCAGGCCCGCTTCCTGCCGGGAGGAGGGCCGGAGAATTACGAAATGCTCCCGCTCTGGTTAAGGGTACTGTTGCCGACGCTGGGCGGCGCCGCGATCGGTCTCTTCTTCTACCGGTTTTCCGCAGGACTGCATCTGTTGGGTGTGGCCCGGGTAATGGAGCGCATGTCCTATCATCAGGGTTATCTCACGCTGCGCGGTTTTTTCCTGCAGTTCGTGGGTGCCGCGGTGGCCATCATCAGCGGCCATTCGGTGGGTAGAGAGGGCCCGCACGTCTATCTGGGAGCCGCCTCCGGCAGCCTGCTGGGTCAATACCTGAAGTTGCCCAATAACTGTATTCGCACGCTGGTCGGCTGCGGTGCCGCCGCCGCCATCGCAGCCTCTTTTAATACGCCGCTGGCGGGGGTGATCTTCGCGCTGGAGTTGGTGATGATGGAGTATACGCTGGCGAGTTTCATTCCGGTTATGCTTGCCGCGGCAAGCGCGAACGCGGTCTCGGTAATGGTACTTGGCAGTGAACCCGCGTTTCAGATCCCCGAACTGCACTTGGGGAGCCTTAAGGAGATGCCGCTGGTCATGCTGCTGGGGGTGATTGCCGGCATGCTGTCGGCACTGTTTATCCATCTTATGCAAGGCTTGTCGCAGCGGGTCCGGAAATGGCCCTTCTGGTGGCGAACCAGCGGTGCGGGATTGGCCGTAGGCATGCTGGCAGCGGTGGTGCCCGAGGTGATGGGTATAGGTTACGATACCGTCAACAACGCGCTGCTGGGAGAGATCGGTATTGCCGTGCTGGCTGTTTTGCTGCTGTTTAAACTGCTGGCGACGACGGCATCTGTCGGTATGGGAATTCCCGGTGGTATGATCGGACCCGCGTTGTTTCTGGGCGCCGTGCTGGGCAGCCTGTTCGCGCAGCTGGCCAACCTGGCGTTCCCCGGCGCTGCTTTCGACAGCGGTTTCTATGCGGTGCTCGGGATGGGTGCGATGATGGGGGCGAGTCTGCAGGCGCCGCTTGCAGCTTTGACCGCAATGGTCGAACTGACTTACTCGCCGCAGATCATCATGCCCGGTATGCTGGCGGTGGTGATTGCCGGATTGACCGCCAGTGAACTGTTTGGCAAGGAGTCGATCTTCAGTGCGGTGCTGAAAGCCGCAGGCATGGATTATAACGCCGATCCGGTGACGCAGGCGCTGCGCCGCATCGGTGTTGCCAGCGTCATGCAACGTAATTTTGTCAGAACCGGTGCATCGCTATCGCGGGTGGATGCGGCGGAGCTGCTGGGCAAGGAGCCGGAGTGGTTGCTGGTGTACCCCCTGGATGAACCGGCTGCGCTGATGCAGGCGGTGGATCTGGTGCGTTATCTGCAGGATACGGATGCGGAGTCTGCGCTAGATTCTCCGGTCGATCTGATGGCCATTCCCGGCCGGCGCCTCGAGGTTGCTGCCGTTAATCTGCAGGCAAATCTGCAGGAGGCGCTGGAAATACTCGATCGAAAAGGGGTCGACGCCCTCTATGTTGAGCGGATGGCGCTGCCCGGAGTCCGGCGGATATTCGGTGTGCTGACGCGCCATTCGGTAGAGACCGCCTACCGATTTTGAGCCGCCAGGCATTGCAGTCAGCCACGGCAGCCGGCAGCGAATGATGTGGCTCAATTATCGGAAGTTTATTGGGGAAAATTGATGCAGTACCTTGGGCCAGAGGGTAATATTAAATTTCTATTACATAACAACGATACTTTCCCGGTGTTGCAGTTCCGGGGTTTGTTTTCACTTTACAGGAAACGCGGAAATGATAGCAGATGATACCCCTGGCGAACTGAATTCTCTGAGTGGTGCTTTTGGCGATACGGCTCAATCAAGCATCGGCGGCATGGATATGCAGGAGCTTCTGGAGGAGAATCGACGGCTCCAGGCTGCCCTCGAAAATAGAAAGAATAACGATAAGAAGGCAGTACGCCGGTTTCAAAGGGAAGAGGAGCTGAAACCCTATCAGGCCGAGCTGATTCGGTTGCAGCAATATCTTGAGGCCAGCGGCACGCGGATGATCATCCTCTTCGAGGGTCGCGATGCTGCCGGAAAGGGCGGGACCATCCGCCGGGTCACCCGTTACATGAATGAGAAGCACTACCGCGTCGTGGCTCTCGGCAAGCCCACAGATCACGAGAAGAGCCAGTGGTTTTTTCAGAAGTACGTGCGTCAGTTTCCGCGCGGCGGCGAGATCGTGCTGTTCGACCGTAGCTGGTACAACCGGGCGATGGTGGAGCCGGTGTTCGGTTTCTGTACCGATCTCGAATATCAGAACTTCATGCGCGGTGTCGGCGGCTTCGAGAAGGATCTGGTGCGTCAGGGGACCGTCCTTATCAAACTCTATTTCAGCGTGACCAAGGAGGAGCAGGCAAGACGTTTCGAGCGGCGGAAAACCGATCCGCTGCGTCAGTGGAAACTGAGCGAGGTCGACGTGCAGGCTCAGGAGCGTTGGGAAGACTTCACCAACGTCAAGCACGAGATGCTGAAACAGACCCATACCACGCATGCTCCCTGGACCATTATCCGTTCCAACGACAAACATCTGGCCAGGCTGAATGCGATGCGGGTGATTCTCAACTCGGTGCGCTACACGCGGCTCGATCCGGATCTGGATTTCGTGCCAGATCCCAGAGTCGTCGTTTCAGGCTCGCGTGAGCTGGAGATGATGGAGGCGCAGCGGCTGGGCAGCGGGAAGTTCCAGGCCTGATAGCATTTGGCAACGGACCGCCTGCCGGAGAGCCAGGTCCTGCTGCTTGTCGGGACCTGGCTTTTCTATTTTCTGGTTCATTCATTGCTTGCCTCGTTACCGGTCAAGCGCCGGGTTGCCGGCCGTTGGCCGGGGCTGATGCCCGCGTACCGCCTGCTGTTCAATCTGCTGGCGCTACTATTGCTGCTGCCGCCGCTCTATCTCACCTATCATCTGAACGGACCCTGGTTGTGGCGCTGGAGCGGTCCGGCATGGTGGCTCGCTAACGGTTTGGCGCTGATTGCCGTCGCACTTTTTTACTGGACGCTGAGATACTACGACAGCGGCGAGTTCATCGGCCTGAAACAGTGGCGTGAACGGGTGGGGTCGGTGGCAGATCTGGAGCGCTTCCATCTCTCCCCGTTGCACCGTTTCGTCCGGCATCCCTGGTATGCACTCGGGCTGGTGCTGATCTGGAGCCGCGACATGAATCTGCCGTTTCTGATCACGGCCGTTGTCATTACACTCTATTTCTGGCTGGGCTCTCGGCTGGAGGAGAAAAAGTTGCTGGTCTATCACGGCCGCGTCTACCAGTCGTACCGGCAGCGGGTACCGGCCCTGCTCCCGCTGCCCTGGCGTTATCTTACCAGCGAGGAAGCAGAGGAGCTCGAGCGCGATGCCAACAGAGAATGAACTCCTGACTATCGATGCCCTGATGCAGCACTCCGGGGTCCAATTCGGAACCAGCGGAGCGCGGGGGCTGGCCGATGCCATGACCGACCGGGTTTGCTATGCCTATACCGCCGGCTTTCTGGGGTATCTGGCGTTCCGCAATGAATTCAAGCCCGGCACCGAAGTTGCCATCGCCGGTGACTACCGAGCAAGCACCCCCAGGATCATGGCAGCCGCCGCAGGCGCGATAGCGAGTTGCGGCGGTGTGCCGGTAAACCTCGGCTATCTTCCCACTCCGGCGCTTGCGCTGTTTGCACTGAAGCGGGGAATTCCCGGCGTAATGGTCACCGGAAGCCACATTCCAGACGATCGCAACGGTATAAAATTTTACCAACCGGGCGGTGAGATTCTGAAGCCGGACGAAGCCGGGATTCGCCAGCGGCAGGTACTTGTTCCCGGCAGCGAATTTGACGCAGCCGGCATGTATCGGGCTCCGTTTGCGCTGCCCGCTGAAACCGGCGCGGCTTACCGGGAGTATTGCGACCGCTATCTGGATTTTTTTCCGGCTGCCTGTTTTCACGGACTGCGCATCGGTTTATACGAGCACTCCTCGGTAGCACGGGACCTGCTGGGAGAGATTCTTGCGAGCTTGGGCGCGGAGGTGGTCAGGCTCGGTTATTCCGATCGCTTCGTGCCGGTGGATACCGAGGCGATCCGCTCCGAAGACGTGGCGCTGGCGCGCCAATGGTCTCGGCAATTTGCGCTGGATGCGCTGGTTTCGACCGACGGCGATGCCGATCGCCCGCTGATTGGCGACGAATCGGGCGAATGGCTGCGCGGCGATGTGGCCGGTGTACTTTGTGCCCGCTACCTGGGTGTGCGGCATCTGGTCACGCCGGTCAGCAGCAACACGCTGGTTGAGCAGTGCGGCTGGTTCACGCAGGTTGACCGTACCCGGATCGGCTCTCCCTATGTGATCGAGGGTATGCAGGCGGCGTTGTCGGCAGGACGCAGGTCAGTTGCCGGTTACGAGGCAAACGGCGGATTTCTGCTGGCGGATGAGGTGAACAGCGGGTCTGCACGGCTATCGCCGCTCCCGACCAGAGATGCGGTAGTCGTTATTCTCGCGGTGCTGATGCTGGCGCGGCAACAGGCGTGCCCCCTCTCCGGGCTGCTCGCTTTGCTGCCTCGCCGTTACACATTCAGTGACCGGTTGAAGGCATTTCCGAGCGAATTGAGCCAGGCGCGAATCGCATCGATGCGCAGCGGCGATGCAGCAAAGGATGTTGCGGCGGTGAATGCCGTTTTCGCGGATGCGTTCGGAAACGCAGTCAAGCTCGACGTGACAGACGGGTTGCGTATCACTTTTGCATCCCATGAAGTGGTGCATCTGCGCCCGTCCGGCAACGCGCCCGAGCTGCGTTGTTACAGCGAAGCAGACTCACCCGCACGCGCCGCGGAGATAAATCGCCGTTGCCTTGCAATCATGGAGAGTTGGCGCAGCTAAAAGGTTGTTAAGAATCAGGCACAGCTGCCGACGATACTTTACAGGAATTATTTTCGCCCCTTTGGGCGGATGCACGCTTTAATTAACCGGATTCAGGGAGCCAGGAGCAATGCAGGATTATTCAGAGAAACGCGACTTTCCACGCATGTGCGTCGATTGCGCCGCAAGTTACCGGACCGAAGGCGGCGCCAAGCTGGGCAGTGCGATCGCCAAGAATCTCAGTGGCGGCGGATTGCTGCTGCGGGTCGACGACGAACTGCCGGCCGGCAGCCGGCTCAACGTGGAGATCCGGCCAGGGAAAAATATCACCCCGCCGCTTTACCTCGTTGCCGAGGTGGTGCGTTGTAGTCCCGGCGACGGAGAGTTCGAGGTCGCCTGCACAATCGTCAAAATGTTTAAAGAGGAAGAGGTGCCGCTGGATTTTCCTTGATGCCCAACAGCCGATTAAAAAAGAGAACAAAAGGGGCGTCAACACAACAAGCATGTCGGTTGGTTCGAGCGGCAGCATCCTGCCAGTGCCCTAGTGCGCTGTGCATCGCCCCGGCCAACCGGGAGACATTGCGCTGAGCTCTGCCATCCCTCGGCACCTGACAGGTGGCAGGTCAGTCCATCGATTTGGCGTCACGCCGCCGCAATTTGGTAAAATCCCCGATCCAGCTTGCGTAATACACATCTCCTTCCCTCTGATGCAGTCGATTCACCATGAGCAACCAGCAATCCCATCGCATTCGTGAGATACCCTACAACTACACTTCGTTTTCAGACCGCGAGATCGTGATCCGATTTCTGGGCGAAGCAATGTGGCAGCTGATTACCGAGCTGCGCGGCAGCCGGCGCACCGGGCGGTCGGCACGCATGCTGTTCGAAGTGCTGGGGGATATGTGGGTGGTGGTGCGCAATCCCTACCTGCAGGATGATCTGCAGGCAGACCAGGGACGCCGCAGTGCATTGATCGGCGCCCTCAAGCACCGTCTCGACCAGTTCGAGGGGCGCGCAAACGGGAACCTGAAGGCGCTGCAGTTGCTGCGGGCCGCGCGCGCGTCGGTGGAAGCCTTCGCTGCCTGCTTCGAGACCAACAACCAGTTACGGCAGAAGGTGTGCAGGGCGCTGGCCCCCATTACCCGCGATGACAACGTGGATTTCGGCGGGCTGGCGCGTGTATCGCACTCCACCGATGCCACCGACTGGCGCGTGGAGATGCCATTCGTGGTGATCAGTCCGGACAGCGAGGAGGAGGTGGCGCCCATCGTAAAAGCCTGCATCGACTGCGGCCTGTCGCTGATTCCGCGCGGCGGCGGAACCGGCTACACCGGATCGGCGGTGCCGCTGGATACCCGCTGCGCGGTGATCAACACCGAAAAGCTGGAGCAGCTCGGTGCGGTCGAATATGTACGACTGCCGGGTGTCGCACAGCAGGTGCCGACCGTGCGCGCCGGTGCCGGCGTGGTGACGCGCCGGGTCTCCGATCTGGCGGCTGCGCACGGCCTGGTGTTCGCGGTGGATCCCACTTCGCAGGATGCATCGACCATCGGCGGCAACATCGCCATGAATGCGGGCGGCAAGAAGGCGGTGCTCTGGGGGACCACGCTGGACAACCTGGCCTCCTGGCGCATGGTGACCGCAGACGGCTGCTGGCTCGAAGTGGAGCGCCTGAATCACAATCTGGGCAAGATTCACGATCAGGCGGAGGTGAGCTTCCGGATTACCCGCTACCGCGCCGATGGCGTGGAGCGCAGCGGCGCCCCCGAGCTGCTTACCATGCCCGGAACCAGTTTCCGCAAGGCAGGACTGGGCAAAGATGTCACCGACAAATTTCTCTCTGGTCTGCCCGGGGTGCAGAAAGAGGGGTGCGATGGGCTGATCACCTCAGCGCGGTTTGTGCTGCATCGCATGCCGGAGCATGTCCGCACCGTCTGCATGGAGTTCTTCGGCACCGATCTGGCGAGATCCGTACCGGCCATCGTCGAGATCAAGGCGCATATAGAGCAGTGCGCCGGCGTGCAACTGGCAGGGCTGGAGCATCTGGATGAGCGCTATGTCAAAGCAGTGAAATATGCCACCAAAGCACCGCGCAGCGAACGCCCAAAGATGGTTTTGATCGCCGATCTGGTCGCCGACGACCAGGATCTGGTGGCGCGCACCGCCTCCCGGGTGGTGCAGCTAGCCAATGCCCGCGGCGCCGAAGGCTTCATCGCGGTCAGCCCGGAGGCGCGGCGCAGCTTCTGGCTGGACCGAGCGCGCACAGCCGCCATCTCCGCGCACACCAATGCGTTCAAGATCAACGAAGATGTGGTGATCCCGTTGGAGCGACTGGCCGACTACAGCCGCGGCATCGAGCGGATTAATATTGAGCAGTCCATCGACAACAAGCTGCGGATCATGCGCTCCGTACAGGAGTATCTGGGCGGCGCCATGCTAGAGGGGCGCCCTGCGGATGATTACGAGGCGTCCAATGAGAACGACGCCATCCAGGCATCCAAGCGGGATACGGCGCGTGAGCTGGTCTCGCTGGCAATCGAGCGCTGGCAGGGCATTCGGATCAACCTGGACGCGCCGGCCGCGGATCACCTGGCATTGCTGCGCGACAAAGAGCAGCCGTTGGTGCAGCCGGGTGACACGCTGCTGGAGATGATGCTGCGCCGCGATCTGGTGCAGAGCTACCGGAAGGAGGTGGCTGCCCCGCTGGGCGAGATTCTGAACGGCCAGGAGATGCAGCCGGTGCGGGCGAAACTGGACCGGATCCATCGTGAAATCCGCGACTCCCGGCTATTTGTGGCACTGCACATGCATGCCGGCGACGGCAATGTGCACACCAACATCCCGGTCCACTCGCACAACTACCTGATGTTGCAGCAGGCGGACCTGGTGGTGGATCAGGTGATGCAGCTGGCCATCTCTCTCGACGGGGTGATCTCCGGCGAGCACGGTATCGGCATGACCAAGGTGCGCTACCTGGACCAAGAGAAGCTGCAGCAGTTTGTTGAATACAAGCGAAAAGTGGACCCGGACGCCCGCTTCAATCCGGGCAAGCTGATGCCGGGTTCGGGTCTTGACGGCGCCTATACGCCGTCGCTGCGGCTGGTACAGCAGGAGGCGATCATCCTGGAGGAGAGCGAACTGGGAGAGCTCAATGACGACGTCAAGCACTGCCTGCGCTGCGGCAAATGCAAACCGGTTTGCCAGACCCATGTTCCCCGCGCCAATCTGCTCTACTCGCCGCGCAACAAGATTCTCGCCACCGGCTTGATGGTGGAGGCGTTTCTCTATGAGGAGCAGACCCGGCGCGGGCTTTCGCTGCGCCATTTCGAGGCGATGAACGATGTGGCCGACCACTGCACCATCTGTCACAAATGTTCGAATCCCTGTCCGGTGGATATAGATTTTGGCGACGTTACTGTGCGCATGCGCAAGATCCTCGCGGACCGCGGCAAGAAAAGAGGAAGCTTGAGCAGCTGGGCTGCGATGGCGTTTTTGAATGCCGGCGACCCGGGCAGCATTCGGCTGCTGCGTAAAGGGCTGCTGGAGTGGGGCTTCAAGGGGTTGAGTTTGGGGCATGCGCTGTTCAAGCGTCTGGGATTGTTGGGAGCGCCAGAGCAGCTACCTGCCGCCACCACCGGGCCGGTTGATAAGAAGGTGCAGATAGTCGAGTTGGTGCGGCGCCCGCTGCGGGTGGAGCTGCCGAAGCGGACGACGCGCGCCCTGCTCGGCCTGGAAGACAAAACGCTGGTGCCGATTCTGCGCGATCCTGCCCGAATCGACGAGGAGTCGGAGGCGGTGTTCTATTTTCCCGGCTGCGGCTCGGAACGGCTGTTCAGCGATGTGGGACTGGCCACCATCGCCATGGTCTGCGAGCTGGGCGACCAGCTTATCCTGCCGCCGGGGTATCTCTGTTGCGGCTATCCGCAAACCGCTGCCGGACAGGATAAGCGAGGGCGCCAGATCACCACCGAGAACCGGGTGCTGTTCCACCGGGTTGCCAATACCCTCAACTATATGGATATCAAGACGGTGATGGTCTCCTGCGGCACCTGCATGGATCAGCTGCTGAAGTATGAATTCGAACAGATCTTCCCGGGCTGCCGGCTAGTGGATGTGCACGAATACCTGATGGAAAAGGGGGTCGTGCTGCAGCGCGCATCCGAGTCCAGTTATCTCTACCACGACCCCTGCCATTCGCCGATAAAGCATTACAGTCCGCTGGAGGTGACCGCGAAACTGATGGGGGCCGAAGTCCGCCTGTCGGAGCGCTGCTGCGGCGAGGCGGGCACCCTCGGGGTGGCGCGGCCGGATATCGCCAATCAGCTCCGCTTCCGGAAACGGCAGGAGCTGCAGGCCGGCATCCGCGCGTTGACCGGCAGCGACCGTGTTGCCACAGAGGAGGTCAGGTTGCTGACCAGCTGCCCGGCCTGTCAGCAGGGGCTGAACCGCTATCAGGATGAGACCGGATTGAAGGTCAGCTATATGGTGGAGGAGCTGGCGCGCGATCGATTGGGGCCGGCATGGCAGCAGGCTATTGTCGGCAAGCTGCTGAATGGCGGCATTGAGCGGGTCCTGTTGTAGTCTGTGCGGCAGGATGGAGCTTTAAAATCGGGTTTAATCCGAGGGGCTCTTACTTAAGCCATATACCTACTCCTCGTCATTCTGGCGGATGCCAGAATCCAGTGACATTGGCGCATTGTTAATCTCTGGATCCCGGCTTTCACCGGGATGACGGTAATAATTTTCTTAAGAAAGTGTCTCCGGTTTTAACAGTGCCAGGCGCCGCCACGCATCTTCCGTAGCGTCCTCTATCGTCTCCAGCAATGCCTGCACGTCACGGTGCAGCAGCACCAACTGGTCGTCATCGAACAGTGTCACTGCCGCCTTGAACTCGGCTTCGGGCGCCGAAAGCAGGGTGGGCGCCAGATCATCTGCGCTTATCGGGGAGTCGGGGGCAAGCAGGTCCGCCACCAGCGGGTAGGCCAGCAGTTCGAAATGGGCGCTGCGGGCCGCCTCCTCCTGCGCCAGTTCATTAAGGGCGACGGGGTCGTCGCCAGCGCCCTTGCGCACGGCCGCCATGATTATTTGCGTCAGCCTGGCGATCGCCTCGCGGGTCTCGCGCTGGTCGTCAGCCAGCCCGGCCGACTGTTCATAGGATTTGTCCAACCGCTCTTTTATACGCAGAACCGTGTCGCTGTCGGCATGAGGCTGCAGATTGACCGCTGCAAAAATCAATTTGCGAAAATCTACGATGAATTCCGACAACTCCTCGTGGTCCAGACGCTGCGCCTCTTCCAGCGACTCCGCGGAGATGGTTCGTTCGGATTGCGGAAAGAGGGGGTTATCCCATTTCCGCAGCAGATGCCGTTCGTAGCGGCCGGGCAGTTGGCTGAAGGGTAGTCTCATAGTGCTTACCGGTGCAAAGGGGAGCTATTCGTTTGCGTGCGCCGGCGCATTCTCGCGCGGAGAGGGGCCGAGCAGGATCGACATCCAGCGGGTATTGTCGTCACTGTCCAATGCTATTTTCAGGGTCATGGTCAGCGGCACCGACAGAAACATGCCGATCGTGCCCAGCACCCAGCCCCAGAAAACCAGCGAGAGAAACACCACCAGCGCAGAGAGTCCCAGGCCGCGCCCCATGAAGCGCGGCTCGACGACGTTGCCGACCAGATTGTTGATCACCAGGTAGCCGAGCGTGGCCCACAGCGCGGCGGGAACGCCCAGCTGCACCAGCGCCAGCAGCACGGCGGGCACCGCAGCGATCAGCGAACCGATGTTGGGGACATAGTTGAGAAAGAACGCCACCACCCCCCACAGCAAGGGGAAGTCCACGCCCAGCGCCCAGAGCATGCTGCCGACCAGTATGCCGGTCAACAGGCTGGTTGCGGTTTTGATCAGCATGTAGTGTTGGATGGTGTCGATAAAACGCTCGAAATAGCGGTACGAGTGCGCCGGATCGTCCAGGATCAGATGCAGTTTTGCCGGCATATCGCTGCTTTCAAACAGCAGGAAAACCACCGTCAGCAGGATCAGAAAGGTATTCGTCAGCAAGCCGGTCAGGCTGGTGAGGCCCTGTGCCGCCATGCTCATCGCCCGCGCCGGGTCGAGCAGCGCGGTTACCGACTGAGTCGAAATAACCACTCCTTTGGCCGAGAGCCATTGCGAAACCGATGCGGTCAGGGTGCGCAACTTCTCCTGATAAGCCGGCAGCTGGGTGGAAAATGCTTCGACCGATTGACCGATCAACCCGCCGAGCAGCAGTCCAGCCGCCACGATGACCAGAGCGATCAATAGAATCGCCGCCATCGTCGGGATGCGGTGGTGCCTGAGAAAGGAGAGCGCCGGCGTCACGATAATGGCGATGAACACCGAAAGCAGGAACGGCACCAGCAGCGGCTGCGCCTCGCGCATACCGGCCACCACGATAACAAACGCGGCCGCGCTGATGAGGATGCCTGTTCCGTTGGCGGATGCCGCACCCTGCTTTATGGTCTTCATCGGCAGATCACTTGTACTCGGGTATCGGACTGATGCGGTACCAGATTTTCTGCTCCGGCTGATACTCCCAGGTCTGCTGGTCCAGCAGATGGCGCTCGATTTGACGGTCCTTAAGGGTATAAGAGATCTTGGCGGTCTGGCTGACGACCCCTTCGCTGACAGGTACCGGCTGCCGGACCACTTCGTAGCCGGTTATCCGGACGTTGTCGAGGTCGGCCGGCAGCTCCGCCTCCGACTGGTTCTCGGGTTTCATAAAGATATAAGCCTGATCCGGCGTGCCCCAGCGCACCGTGGTCTGGTAGCTGGAGAGCACCTTGTCGAGCTCGATATTGGATTGCCTGCTCGCCAGTGACTGGCAGCCGCCGATAGTCAGCGGCAGCAGCACCGCGATGAGTACGAAAAGTCGGGTTGGCGGGGTGTTCATCGTTGTAGTTTAGCCGGACAGAGGACGCCAACATAGTAAGCGAGCCGCACCGGGTCACACAACTGCCGGCATCCCTGTTAAGATGCGACGCCCGGTAAGGCTTAACCAGTCGGCAACTATTGCACCCCGTTACAGGAATAATTTGGATGACACAACAATCTGACCAGGAGCCGAAAGCCGAGATCCGCCTCGGCGACAGCCAAATCATGCTGCTCGGCACGGCCCATGTCTCGCGCGCCAGCGCGGAGCAGGTGCAAGAGCTTCTGGCGACAGGGGGGTTCGATGCCGTGGCGGTGGAACTCTGCCCCAGCCGTTACAACGCACTGATCGATCCGGATGCGCTCTCCCGGATGGATCTGTTCAAGGTTTTCAAGGAGGGCAAGGCCAGTATGGTGGCCGCCAACCTGGCGCTTGGCGCCTACCAACAGCGTATTGCCGAGCAGCTGGACATAGAGCCCGGTGCGGAACAGCGCGCGGCGGTTAAATATGCCCGGGAGAATCACCTGCCGGTGCTGCTGATCGATCGGGAGATCGGCGTCACGTTGAAACGCGTTATGCACAACATCCCCTGGTGGAAGCGGCTGGGTATTCTGGCCGGATTGCTGGCCAGCGTGATCTCCAAGGAGGAGGTGAGCGAGGAGGAGATCGAAGGGCTCAAGCAGGGCGATATGCTGGAGACCACCTTTGCCGAGTTTGCCGAGAACCGGCAGGATCTCTACCTGCCGCTGATCGACGAGCGCGACCGCTATATGGCAGCGCGCCTGCAGCAGGAGGCGGACACCCACAGCCATGAAAATATCCTGGCGGTGGTGGGTGCCGGGCACCTCAAGGGGATCAACGGATATCTGCAGCAGGGTGTGGCTAACCCGGCCGGAACGATCGAGGCGCTCGACCACCTGCCGACTCCGAGCCGCTGGCCGCAGCTGATACCCTGGATCATCGTGGCACTGGTGCTGTTCGGCTTCGCGCTCGGTTTCAGCCGCAGCCCGCAGCTTGGGTGGCAACTGGTGCTCGACTGGGTGCTGATCAACGGCTCGCTCTCCTCGTTGGGTGCGTTGATCGCCGCGGCGCACCCGCTGACTGTGATCACCGCATTTGTGGCGGCACCGCTCACTTCGCTGAACCCGACCATCGGCGCCGGCATGGTGACCGCCGCGGTGGAGATCTATCTGCGCAAACCGCAGGTGGGGGATTTCGGCAGACTGCGCCACGACACGGCGAAACTCAGGGGGTGGTGGCAGAACCGTGTCTCCCGCACCCTGCTGGTGTTTCTGTTCAGCACGCTCGGTTCCGCAGCGGGCACCTATCTTGCCGGGTTCCGGATTTTTGATCGGCTTGCGGGTTAGTTGTTCCCGGGCTTGGCGTTACGAAATTCAGTTCGGTTGCGCATCGCCGCATAGTAGCCCACCGGTATCACCACCAGCGTCAGCAGCGTGGCGACCAGCAGGCCGAAGATAAGCGATACCGCCAGTCCGCTGAAGATGGGATCGTCCAGGATGAAAAGGGCGCCGGCCATCGCGGCCAGCGCGGTCAGCACGATCGGTTTGGCGCGCACCACTGAGGAGTTAACCACCGCCTGCGCAAAATCGACCCCTTCGCGCACCTGCTGGTTGATAAAGTCGACCAGCAGAATGGAGTTGCGCACGATGATGCCGGCCAGCGCGATCATGCCGATCATCGAGGTGGCGGTGAATTGAGCGCCCAGCAGCGCATGCCCCGGCAGTATGCCGATCACGGTCAGCGGAATCGGCGCCATGATGACCAACGGCACCAGATAGGAGCGAAACTGCGCCACTACCAGCAGGTAGATCAGCAGCAGGCCGGCCGAATAGGCGATGCCCATATCGCGGAAGGTGTCGTAGGTCACCTGCCACTCGCCGTCCCACTTGAGGCTGTAAGCTTGCGGATTATCCGGCGGCGACAAAAACCACTGATCCAGGCCCAGCCGCTGTTTGATGCCGGCGGAGATGTCGAACAGGCCGTACAGCGGGCTGTCCAATGCGCCGACACTGTCGCCGGTGACGTAAACCACCGGCAGTAGGTCCTTGTGCTGGATCGCCTGCTGGCGTCTGCTCTCAATCAGCTCCACCAGCTCGATCAGCGGCACCAGTGCACCGGAATCGCTGCGGATCTTCAGCGACAGCACCTGCTGCAGATCCGCCTTGTCCGCCTGCGCGAACGCCACCCGGACGGGAATCGCGTATTTACTGTGCGTGTCGTGAAGGTAGCTCATCGCTTCACCGGCAAGCACGGTAGCCAGGGCTTGTGTGACTTGATCCTGAGCGACGCCGAGGCGGGCCGCTTTGGCGCGGTCGACCTGAACCAGTATCTTCTCTGCGGGGGCCTCGACCGAGTCGTCGACGTCGACCACGTCGGCCGTGGCGGTGAACAGTTCCCTGACCTCCTCCGCTGCCCGGATCTGACCCGCGTAGTCAAAACCATAGATTTCGGCCACCAACGGTGCTTGTACCGGCGGTCCCGGCGGCAGTTCCACGATTTTGGCGTTGCCTCCGTACGACCGCGCAATCGCCTGCAGCGGGCCGCGCAGGGTGAGTGCTATTTCGTGGCTTTTCCGTGAGCGCAGACTTTTGTCCACCAGATTGACCTGAATGTCGCCCATGTTGGCATCGTCCCGCAGGTAATATTGGCGCACCAGCCCGTTGAAGCTGATCGGCGCCGCGGTGCCGGCGTAGATCTGGTAGTCGGTCACCTCGGGCGTGCGCGCGAGCGCCGTCCCCATTTCATGCAGCACCCGGGTGGTCTGCTCCAGGCTGGTGCCTTCGGGCATGTCGAGCACCACCTGGAACTCCGATTTGTTGTCGAACGGCAGCATCTTCAGCACCACCGCATGGTTTGTCACCAGCAGCATCGAGCCGCCGATCAGCAGCAGCATGCCGGCCAGCAGCAGCCAGCGCTGCAGCCCTGCGCCGGCAAGGAACGGTCGCATCGCTGTTTCGAACAGCACGCGCGCGTAGCGGCTCTCCGGCTCCCCGTGGTTATTGGCTGCCGTGTTATGCGCGCGTGTGCCGAGCGCCTTGTAGGTCAGCCAGGGCGTCAGGATAAATGCCACCGCCAGTGATATGAGCATGCCCATGCTGGCGTTGATCGGGATCGGGCTCATGTAGGGCCCCATCAAGCCGCTGACGAAAGCCATCGGCAGCAGTGCGGCAATCACCGCGAAGGTTGCCAATATGGTTGGCCCGCCCACCTCATCCACCGCGGCCGGAATCGCGCGCAGCAGATTGCCGCTGCCGATGGCCAGGTGGCGATGGATGTTCTCCACTACCACGATCGCGTCATCCACCAGTATGCCGATGGAGAAGATCAGTGCGAACAGCGAAACGCGGTTGAGTGTGAAGCCCCAGGCCCAGGAGGCGAACAGCGTGATGAACAGCGTGACCACCACCGCGGCGCCCACG
This sequence comes from Chromatiaceae bacterium, assembly GCA_024235255.1. Taxonomy (GTDB): domain Bacteria; phylum Pseudomonadota; class Gammaproteobacteria; order Chromatiales; family Chromatiaceae; genus HKST-UBA178. The sequence continues at coordinate 454,033 of JACKMT010000002.1, read as the reverse complement.
ATCAACGCTTCGCGCCAGCCGATCGCAAACAGCACCAGTACCACGACCGAAGCGGTGGCAAAGATCAGCTTGGTGATCAGCGTCGCCGCCTTGGCGGCGGCGGTCGCACCGTAATTGCGGGTGATGTTGACGTTGACCCCGTCGGGAATAAAGTTCCCTTGCAGCTGTTCGAAGCGCCGGATCACCCGATCAGCGATCTCGACCGCGTTGCTGCCCGGCTGCTTGGCGATGGCGATGGTCACCGCCGGTGTCGTCCCACGGAAATCAAGCCCGTTGCGGGCGCCCTCGGAACCGGCGCCGAGCGAGACGTACTGCGACGGTGTTTCCGGCGGCCCCAGGGTGATGTCGGCCAGATCGCGCAGGTATACCGGCTTGCCCAGATGGCTGCCGACCACCAGGTCGCCGATCTCTTCGGCGCTGGAGAGAAAGCTGCCGGTCTGAACCAGCATCTCCCGGTTCCCGGCGGTCAGCGGCATGTTGTCCCGGACGCTGTTGCCCGCCTGCAGCGCGCGCCGTAGTTGCTCCAGCTCCACACCGTAGCCGGCCAGCGCCGGGGGATCGAGCAGTACACTGACAACCTGTTGCGGCGCACCGATCGTGTAGATGTCGCGCGTGCCGGGCACCCGTTTCAGTTCGGATTCGATCGCGTGCGCCACCTGACCCAGTTCGAACGCCCCCTTGGCCGGATCCGCTGACCAGAGCGTCGCGGTGATGATCGGCACGTCATCTATGCCCTTGGGCTTGATGATAGGCTGGCCGACGCCAAGATTCGCCGGCAGCCAGTCCTGATTGGAGAAGACCTTGCTGTAGAGCCGGACGATGGCGTCGGTCCGGTTCTCGCCTACATGAAACTGTACGGTGAGTACTGCCATGCCGGGCCGCGAAGTGGAGTAGATATGCTTTATCCCCTCGATCTCCGACAGCACCTGTTCGGCGGGGGCGGCGACCAGCCGTTCCACCTCCGTCGCGCTGGCGCCGGGGAAGGGGATGAAGACGTTGGCGAAGGTGACATTTATCTGCGGTTCCTCCTCGCGCGGCGTGACCAGTAGCGCAAACAGACCCAGCAGCACGCCGACCAGGGCCAGCAGCGGCGTGATCTTGGTAGCGACGAAGCGCTGCGCCAGGTGGCCGGAAATTCCGAGCTTACTCATCGCGACTCTCCGCCAGCTGTTTGTTCAACAGATATGCTGCGGCAACCGGATCCAACGCCACGGCTTCGCCGTTTTCCAGGCCGGCCAGCACCGCAATGCGGTCATGCAGCTGGCGGCCCGGTCGGATTTGGCGCAGTGAAACGCCTCCTGCCGGGTCGACCACATAGACGCTGCTGACTTCGCTACGGTAGACCACGGCTTTGGCGGGGATCAGCAGATGGCGCTGTTCACCCGTGACAAACGAGACTTTGACGAACATGCCCGGAAACAGATCCCCAATGCCCTCGGGCAGCGTCAGGCGCACTTCGAAGGTGCTGCTGGCGCCGTCGGCATACGGGGATATCGTTATCTTTTCCGCCGCCACGGCGTGACTCTTCGCCAGCTGAATGCGTGCTTCGGCGCGCTTGCGCACCGCCGGGATCAGGCTTTGCGGGACGTCCACAATCACCCGTAGACGGTCCAGCGAGAGTCCGCGGATCAGCGGCTTGCCGGGGTTTGCCATCTCCCCGACCTCAATGAAGCGGTCGGTGACAATGCCTGAGTAGGGCGCCCGAACCCGGGTGTACTCAAGCTGCTCGCGCGCCTGGTCGAGCACTGCCTCGCCGGCTTCGCGCCGGGCGCGGGCTGCTTCGAGCTCGGCCACCGCCCGGTCCAGCTCGGCCTTGGAGGCCAACTGCTGCCGGTGCAATTCATTGATCCGCTGATGCTCTGAGATGCTCTCCTGCAAGCGGGCGGCCGCTGCCATTATCTCGGCTTCGGCGCGCTTTACTCCTGCCTGCTGCTCGTTATCTTTGAGCAGCAGCAGGATCGCTCCTTTTTCGACATAATCGTCCACATCGACCAGGATCTCCGCCACCTGCCCCTGCGTCTGCGCGGATACCGTCGAGTGGCTGACTGCCTCAACCACGCCGTCCAGGCGGTACTCACGCGGCACAACCTGGTACACCGCCGTCTCAGTTGCAACGGATTGCTGTGCGCTGGCGTTAGTGCCGGCCAAGCCGAGCAGCATGACAACGAAGGCGGCTGTTTTCATAATTCGTCCTGTAAGATATTATATTAGAAACTACTAATATATGGCTTCGATATGAATAATCAATAGCGTACACGGATCGATCCTGATTGGGATCGGCTGATTCAGAAATACTCCGCCGCTTGCGGCGGGAACAAAACCATGGGGTTGCCAAAGGGGAGAAGTGTAGCTCCCCCCTTTGGTCGTCAGCGAGGTCTTATATCTCGTTGACGATCTGACCTTAATTGAAGCTTTGGGTCAGGCCGGGATTTCGTCCATCAACGGCTTCATGGCATGCAGCAGGTTGGCGAAGAGGTGTTTATGCGCTCTCTCCTCTCGCGCCAACAGCTGCTTCATATGCTCACGCCGGGTCGGCATGCTGAAGCAGGCGGGGCAGCTGTCGGCAATGATCGGCAGCGCCGAATCCCGCGCGAAGGCGCTGGTCTGCGTCTCCCTGCAGTAGGCCAGCGGACGGATAATGCGGATATCGCCGGCGTCGTTAAGGTAGTGCGCCTTCATGGTCCGCAGCTGCCCCCCGTGAAACATCGACAGCAGCAGACTCTCGGCAAGATCATCGAGATGCTGGCCAAGCGCCAGCACATTGTAGCCGTGCTCCCGGCAGGTGGTGTACATGATGCCCCGCTTCATGCGCGAGCAGTAGGCGCAAAAAGAGTCGCCGTCCATATGCTGTTCGGCCTGCTGCATGATCGGCTGCGACCGGTAGTGGTAAGGCACACCGATGCTTTCGTAGTAGGATTTCAGGGCGGCAGGATCGAAGCCCTCCACCTCCGGGTCGACGGTGATAACGCCCAGCTCGAACCGGACCGGGGCGTATGTCTGCAGGTGTTGCATAATCTGCAGCAGGGTCAGCGAATCCTTGCCCCCGGATACACCCAGCAGAATTCGGTCCCGGTCGCGGATCATTTTGAAGTCGGCGATAGCGCGGCCAACCTTGCGCAGCAGCGATTTAGGAGGTTTATGGCTCATTTTGATCTCAATATTTCGGGTGAAGCGACGATTCAGGTCTGGAGGCAATAGTGTAACGGCATTTGTGCTTCCGCGGCTTGGCGTATACTTTGTGCTGAAATTCGACACGCAACAAATAAGGAACGGGAAAATGGGTGAGTTTGCGTTGATTCTGGTGGTGCTGGCTATCGTGCTGGTGGTATTGGGCGCCAAACGGGTGCCGCAGGGCACAGAGTATACCGTGGAGCGGTTTGGCCGCTACACCAAAACCCTGCGGCCCGGGCTGAATCTGATCGTACCGGTCATCGATACCATCGGCGCCAAGCTTAACATGATGGAGCAGGTGCTGGATGTGCCTTCGCAGGAGGTGATCACCCGTGACAATGCGATGGTGACCGTGGATGGCGTGGTTTTTTATCAGGTACTGGATGCGGCCAAGGCGGCGTATGAGGTGAGCCAGCTCACACACGCCATTTTGAATCTGACCATGACCAATATCCGTACGGTGATGGGATCGATGGATCTGGATGAGCTGCTCTCCAAGCGTGATCATATCAATGCCCAGCTGCTCAGTGTGGTGGACGATGCGACCACCCCCTGGGGAGTCAAGGTGACCCGCATCGAGATCAAGGATATCTCTCCGCCGATGGATCTGGTGGAGGCCATGGGGCGGCAAATGAAAGCCGAACGTTTGAAGCGGGCGGCGATTCTGGAGTCCGAAGGCTTGCGCCAATCGGAGATTCTGAAAGCCGAGGGCAACAAGCAGGCAGTTATCCTTGAGGCGGAGGGAGAGAAGGAGGCGGCGTTTCGCGCAGCCGAGGCGCGCGAACGGTTGGCCGAAGCGGAAGCCAAAGCCACCATGATGGTCTCCCAGGCAATCGCCAAAGGGGACGTCAACGCGATCAACTACTTTATCGCACAGAAATACACCGAAGCGTTGAAAGAGGTCGCCGCTGCGCCAAACCAGAAGGTCATCATGATGCCGCTGGAGGCGTCGAGCCTGATCGGATCGCTGGCCGGCATCGCGGAGGTAGCCAAGGGGGCAATGAAGACAAGAAGCGAGGATGCCTGATGGAGTGGCTGGAGAACGCCGTCTACTGGCACTGGTGGGTGCTGAGTGTCGTGTTGATCATCCTGGAGACCTTTTCGCCCGGCGTGTTCTTTATCTGGATGGGTGTTGCAGCCGCTGCGGTAGGGCTGGTGATGCTGCTGTTTCCGGACCTTGGGTGGGAGTACCAGTTGCTGTTGTTTGCGCTGGTAAGCGTCGCCAGCGTAGTCCTCTGGCGCCTGCTGCTCGACCGGCACCCGACTGAAACCGATCAACCGCGGCTGAACCGGCGAGGCGAGCAGTACATCGGCCGGACGTTTACACTGGATGAACCGATCGTCAACGGTCTGGGTAAGATCCGCGTCGACGACAGCACCTGGAAAATTGAGGGCGAGGACTGCATTGCCGGCACCAGGATAAGAGTGGTCGGTGTCGACGGGGTGGTGCTGAAGGTGGAGAACGACGCCGGATGAGTGGGGAAAAATATTTTCTGGATCTGACCGGCAGACCGCTGGACGGCTACCGGACGGAAGCGGTCGCTGCGGCATTGGCCCGCCTGTTAAGGATACCCAGGAAAAATGCGCGCAATCTGCTGCGGGGAAAGCCATCACGCATCAAGCGGGAGTTTGACAAAGAGAAGGCGGTACACCTGATGGGTAAGGTGATTGCCTGCGGTGCTCAATGTGAAGTCACACCCTGTATAAGCCAGCATGGCGAGCAGCAGACAATCGCAGCGAGTATCGAGCTGTCGGCGAAGCTGGAACTGGAGATTGACCCACCGGTCATGGCACTGGAAGAGATCCCCTTACCGATAGATGCGCCTGATCGGGAAGAGGTGGTGCCCGAAGACAAGTCTCCGCTCCAAACCGGGATTGAATCAGCAAAGGCAATTTCGCATGAGCTGCCGGCGGATCGGAAACGTGCGCACCGATCCGGTCGGAATGGGCCGGTTGCAGCGGTTAAAGAAGATGACAGCGCTGTTTCAGGTTCCCTGGGTAGCGGGCGGCAGCGCGCGCTGCTGGTCGCGGTTGGCGCGGTGGTGTTGCTTGGCGCAGCGGTGTGGGCCGGTCTGAGCTTTTTAGGTGGGCCTTCACTCGCTCCACAACAGCCAGTCACAGTACAAACGCCGGTTTTGGAAGCGGCGCGTGAGACCGATTCTAAAGCGGCGAAAACCAGGCAACGGCTCGATTTGCTGGCTCGTTCGGTGAAGATCTGGATGATTCAGTATGGCGCCGGCTTCGATCCGTCTCAGGTCACTATGGCGCGTATGCAGCAGGATCTGGGGATCGCATCGGAGGAGATGAAGGATGGTTGGGGGACCCCGTTCCGATATGTTACCACGGAACAGCGTTATACCCTGATATCGGCCGGACCCGATCGGACATTCGGTACTGCGGATGATTTGAAAGCGGAAAAATCGTCCCGCTGAAAGATACGTGCCAGGCGGTTAACGGGTACCGAATACCACGATAGTTTTGCCCTTTACGTCGATCAAGCCCTGTTCCTCCAGGTTTTTTAACACTCGGCCGGCCATCTCTCTGGAGCAGCCGACAATGCGGCCTATCTCCTGTCTGGTGATGCGGATTTGCATGCCGTCCGGGTGCGTCATCGAGTCCGGCTGTTTGCACAAATCGAGCAGTGTGCCGGCAATGCGCCCGGTGACGTCGAGGAAAGCCAGGTGTCCGACTTTACGGCTGGTGTGCAACAAGCGTTGAGTCAGCTGCGCGCCCATCGCATACAACATCTCCTTAACGTACGGCTTCAGGTCGGTATCGAACAGCTGCTCCAGTCGTGCATAACTGATCTCCGCCAGCATGCAGGAGGAGCGGGTGCGAACCAGCACGCTGCGGCTGGGCTGGGCCTGGGCGGTGAACAGTCCCATTTCACCGATAAACTCACCTTTGTTGAGATAGGTTAAGATGATCTCTTTGCCCTCTTCATCTTCGATAATGATTGCGACAGAGCCATCTACCAGGTAGAACAGCGTATCGGCATTATCGCCTGGGTGAACGATATCGGTTTTAGCGGGGTAGCGTCTTCGATGACAAAAAGAGAGTAGGGGCTGCAGAAACTGAGGTTCCTGTTCCGGGAGTTTGATAATACTCATGTCAACTCTCTGTTAAATGCTCGCACACAGCAGATTTTAGGCAAGGAGCCGCCGGTTGTCGATCTATGATAGTCTGCGGGCGATTTAAAATTGGCGAGGATGTGATGAAAGCACGGGTAAAGTGGGTGGAAAAGATGATGATGGTGGGTGAATCCGGCAGCGGGCATGCGCTGGTTATGGATGGGCCGCCGGAGCATGGCGGAAGAAATCTCGGCATTCGTCCGATGGAGATGCTGCTGCTTGGGCTAGGCGGCTGCGCGCAGATAGACGTGGTGCATATTTTGCGGAAAGGGCGCCATCCGGTGAGTTCCTGCGAGGTTGAACTTGAGGCCGAGCGCGCCAACAGCGAGCCCAAAGTATTCACCAAGATACATGTTCATTTCGTATTGACAGGCGTCGGACTCAGCGAAAAAGCGGTCGCCCGGGCGGTTGAATTGAGCGCAGAGAAGTATTGCTCAGCCTCCGTGATGCTGGCTAAGACGGCTGAAGTCACCCACGATTTTGAGATCAGGGCTGTCTAATGGGATCGGCATCTGAAAATCTGCAAGCCCTGATCAGGGAGTTTTATTCGGTTTGGTTCCGATTCCACCCGGCCGCCGTGTTGAAGGCGGGTGTTTCGGGCTATGCCGGCACTCTGCCTGCGGTGCGTGATGACGACGTCGGTGCGTTGGGCTCTTGGCTGGAGAGCACTATTGTCGGCTTGGAAGAGATTGACTTCCACGCGCTTGCGCCAGCCGAACAGATTGATCTGGAACTGCTGTTCGGCGCTTGCCGGGACGAATACCAGGCGATACTGAAGCGCGACTGGCGGCATCGGGATCCGCTGGCATTCATGCCGTTTCAGACCATTTGTCGGTTGCTGCTGGACGCCGGTGGCGAAGGGCAGGCTGCGCTGGAAGCCTGCCTGAAGGGCATTCCCTCTTTTCTGAGTCAGGCACGCTCGGTGCTGGCCGAGTTCCCCGGTTTTATTCCCCGCATCTGGGTCGATGTGGCACTGCGGGTGGGGGATGATGGCGTAGCTTTTCTCAGGCAGTTAAGCGATAAGGACGATACCACCGCCGATTTGCGGGCGCTTTGCGAACAGGTGGCGCAGGCTGTCGCTGACTATCTCAAGTTTCTGCGGGAGGATATTGCGCCTGCCGCGGAAGGGACCGCGGTATGCGGAGAACAGCGTTTTCGGGAGCAGCTGCGGCTCAGGCACCACCTGCCGGATCGTCTGGATGCGCCGCTTGAATTGGCGCGGCAAATTTACCAGGCGACCCGAGCCGAACTGGGGGTGCTGTCGCTCGAGCAGTGTGGAAGCAGCGACCCGCGCGCCTGGCTGGAAAAACTGAGCCGAAGAGACCCATTGCAGCATGACGCAAAGCTGCAGTATGTCCGCCGCCGTCAACTTGAGATCCACGGCCTGCTGACGCAATCGGGTCAGTTTGTCATGCCTGACTCCGCGAGTCTCGAACTGCGGCAGGCGCCGGAAGAGTGTCAGCTCGAGTGCGCCCCGGTTTATCGAGCGCCCCTCCCCGGAGGCGGCGGCTCGCCCGGCGTACTCTACCTGGAGCAGGCGCTGTCAGGTGGCAGCGCCGACACGCCGGAGCGGCTGACAGCCTGGTGTGTTCACAATGCGTGGCCCGGCCGCCATATGCAGGCGGCAGCGGCCAGTCGTCTTGCAGGTACGCTGGTAAGACGTGTGAACCATTCGTCGAGTCAACAGGTTGGCTGGTCGCTCTACGCTGAACAGCTGATGCATGAGTTGGGATTTTTCCCTGAGCCCGAATATGCACTGTACCGATTGCAGGAGCGCCTGCGCAGGTCGTTGCTGGCGGTGCTGGATATTGAGATGCATGTACACGGCATGGCCACTGCCGGGGCGTTGTTGCAGTTGCAGGCGCTGCCTGGACAGAGCGCGGAGGAGGCTGCGCGGGATCTGTTGTCGCTCACGCGCCATCCGACCCAGCATCTAGCCGGCGTGTTGGCATGGAAGCAGCTCGAAACACTCCGGCAGTGGCAGTCAGACCGTGGTGATCTCCCACCGGCCGATTTTCATGCACTGCTGCTCGCCCAGGGAAGCATTGCCATGCCTCTGGTCATACGCCGGGTTTTCGGGGCGCAGGCGTGGGCCTGGGTAGAGGCGCAGCTCTACAACCAGTAGGTTGACTTCGTCATCAGTTTTGCGGTCAGGCGCATGGCCATCTTTACTGGCCCCGGCAAAGGTGCGCCGCCGCCTTTGACGGCGACATCGGCGTGCTGCTGTTCGTCCTTTCTCATCTGCTCCAGAATGGCGCGGCTTTTCCGGTCGGCCATGGGTATCTGCCGCAGGTGGCCATCGATATGCGCGCAAACCTGGCGTTCGGTCTCCGCAATGAATCCCAGACTCCATTTGTCCCCGGCCAATCCGGCGGCTGCTCCGATGGCGAACGAGCCCGCGTACCAGATGGGATTGAGCAGGCTGCGCCGGTTGTGCAATTCCGCTAGACGGGTGTGGCACCAATCCAGGTGATCACTCTCTTCCCGGGCAGCGCGTTGCATGCTCTCTCTCACTGCGGGCAGCCGGGCGGTCAACGCCTGTCCCTGGTAGAGCGCCTGGGCGCAAACCTCGCCCGTGTGATCTACGCGCAGCAGTCGCGCGACGCGCAGTTTTTGCTCCGGACTAAGCTCAACTTCCGTCAGAGCGGCGGCAGGATTGGGTCTCTCGGTCACGTGGGGCTTGCCGAGCAGCGTATCCAGTGCCTGATCAAGGCCGATCAATATTCGGTCAACGGTTGTGTAGTTTCTCTGTTCCATGGGCATCAAGCATAAGCGATCCGGCGGAAGGCGTGAAGCGGCTGCAGGGGACTATGAGTTGGTTTTATTGCAGTTGCCGGGCCAGCAGCTGTACCGGATGCATCACTTCGACGCCGTGGTTTGGAGCCCTCAAACCAGCCGCCAAATGCAGTGCGCAGCCGGTGTTGCTGGTGGCCAGTATGTCGCATGCATGTTGTCCTACCTGATCAACCACACCTTGGCGCAGCTGATCTGCCATCTCCGGCTGCAGCAGCAGGTAACTGCCGGCTGCGCCGCAGCAGCCCGTATCCGGGAGCGCCTGAAGCTCGATGCCGGGTATCCTGTCAAGCAGCCTGGCAGCGCCGGCAGCGGCGCCCGGAATTCGCCGGGAGGAGCAGGGGTGATGCAGCAACACCCTGCGCTGCAGGGCTGAGAAACGTAGCTCCTCCACCAATCCGGTAGCGGTGAGAAAAGTACAGATATCCTTGACCGGAGCATTCAGCTTTTCTCCAAGCCGTTCATATTCGAGCAGTTGCACGCCGCAGCCGCTGGCGACATGGACAATCGCATCCAGCTCAAGTGCATTGAATGCCCGGCGGTTTGCAGCGGCCAGCCGCCTGGCGACAGCAGGCTCGCCGTTGTGCTGGTGCAGTGCACCGCAACAGGTTTGTTTCGCAGGCACGCATACCTCGAAGCCGATTCGGGTCAACAGCCTGACAGCAGCGAGCAACGCCGGCCGGTCGGTGATTTGGCCAATGCAACCGGTGAAGAGAGCGACCCGTCCACGCGCGGTATTGTTGGGCCGGTAAAGCGGCACCAGACGAGAGTTCTTGGCTAACGCGGGCAGCAGGTCGTCCAGTCGCCGAAAACCGCTGCCGCCCAGTTTTCGCATGCTGCGCCGTAACCCGGATTGCTGGTAGAGCCTGAGCAGAGAGCGGCTGCCTTTCAGGTACGGCAGGCGGGAGATCAGATGGAGACGGTAGCGCCGAAACCAAGAGATCCGATCGGGCTGCAGCGCACGAACCGCATCGATCAGCGTGCCGTATTTTACGCCGGAGGGGCAGGCTGATTCGCATGCCAGGCAGCCGAGGCAGCGATCCAGGTGGCGGTACAGGCCGGGGCTTTCCAGCGACCCGCTGACCAGTGCCTGCATCAGTGAGACTCGGCCGCGCGGCGAGTCGCCTTCGTCCCTGGTGAGCCGGTAAGTCGGGCAGTGGGGCAGGCAGAGTCCGCATTTGACGCAACGGTCGGCCTCGGTAAGTATCTGTTTCGGGTTCACTTGATGGTGGGGAGTTTGGAAAAGCCAATGGCCGCGATTCTCTCGCAAAGCGGGTAAGTACGCAAAATTTACCAGGACCGAGAGCCGAGGAAATACAGGGCATGGGGTCTACGATCTCTTCATATAGAACCTAGTACCTCGAACTCAGTACCTTTATTATCGAATAGGGCTTGCTATCCGGCGCTGTGTCCGATAACATTCGCGCTCTTTTTTCGAGTGATTTTACTTGGATTCTCCGTCGGAGCGAGTTCAATGACGACTGTAAGCGCAAAACCCGCCGAGGTTCGCCGCGACTGGTATCTGGTCGATGCCAATGAAAAAACGCTGGGCCGCTTGGCCAGCGAGATCGCGCATCGTTTGCGTGGCAAGCACAAACCCGAATATACACCGCATGTAGACACCGGCGATTACATCGTTGTTGTTAATGCAGAGAAGGTCAGGGTTACCGGCAATAAGATGCAGGACAAGATGTACTACCACCACACCGGTTACATCGGCAACCTCAAATCGATCAACCTGGCAAAGCTGTTGGCGGAACATCCTGAGCGGGTGCTGGAGAGCGCAGTCAAAGGCATGTTGCCAAAGAATGCGCTGGGCAGGGCGATGTTCAGAAAATTAAAGATATACACCGGCCCCGAGCACAAGCACGCAGCGCAACAGCCGCAGCCGCTGAATATTTGATCTAAGGTGCGAGGCACTAGACCCTAGGAACTAGTGAAAACAACCACAATCGACCTAGACCCCAGAACCCGGATAGAGAACATGGCACAGACCCAAACCTACGCAACAGGACGCCGCAAGAGTTCCACCGCACGCGTCTACCTGAGTGCCGGAAACGGCAGTATCATCGTAAACAATCGGACACTTGACCAATATTTTGGCCGCGAGACCGCCCGCATGGTGGTGCGCCAGCCGTTGACCGTGGCCGAAGTGCTGGACAAGGTGGATGTTCGCATCTCGGTGATCGGCGGCGGTAATACCGGACAGGCCGGTGCCATACGCCTGGGCATTGCAAGGGCGCTTTCCATTTATGACGAGAGCCTGCACAGCCGCATGCGCAAGGCCGGCTACCTTACCCGTGATGCCCGCTCCGTGGAGCGCAAGAAAGTAGGTCTGCACAAGGCGCGTAAGCGTCCGCAGTATTCTAAACGATAGGAACTAAGAACTAGGAACTAGAAGGCGGCACCCCCTGGTGCCCAGTACCTAGATCCTCGTACCTTGAATATTGGGATGTAGCTCAACTGGCAGAGCGACGGACTCTGACTCCGTAGGTTCGAGGTTCGACCCCTCGCATCCCAGCCAAACACGTATAAACGAGGAACTGGGGTCTAGGTACTGGGCACTAGAAAAACAGTCTCTGGGAAATACGAACGCTTGAAGGGATGTTTCAGCATTGAGCTGATAAAGAGTCTTTTGGCAGTCCCTAAAATTTCCGCACCCTCATTCTGCATCCATCAGCCAATCCCCCCTTTTTTCCTAGTACCTAACACCTCGTTCCTAGTGCCTTTCTTTAATATTGGTATTTTTACCACAAGATTTTTTTTTAAAATGCCAGGCAATTGTCGAAAAAACGACTCGATTCTACCTATGTGGCAAATTGAAAACAGGTATTCAAATCTCTCAAAACCGAATATCTCGCCATTTATTGCGAAATGGCGCCCTCTAGTACGCGATTTAGGCATGTAAACTGTATTATTTAAACAACAAACAAAATAATTGTTGTTTTTTTTCAAATTAGGTGTTGCAAAACTGTTTTGAGCTGTCTACTATTCACCTCAGACACAACAACTGTTCTACAACAATACTTTTACGGAGTTAATAGATGAACAAGAAACTGATCACCCTGGCAGTCGCTGCCGCAATGGTTGCCCCGCTGGCAGTCGCCGCCGAAACCACCCTTTATGGTCGTATCGATACCGCTTTGACCTATGAAGATGATGATACCAAAGGCGCAGCAGGGTCCGGAAACACCGACAGTGCATGGGATATCGATACCGGCACCACCCGTATCGGCGTCAAGGGTTCAGAGGATCTGGGCAACGGCCTTCAGGCTATTTTTAACGCCGAGTGGCAGTTCACCTCTTCCGAGGGCGGTTCCAACGACGGTACCTCCACTTTCCTGAATCGTCTGGCTTATGCCGGTCTTAGCGGCGGTTTTGGTACCGTTGCCATCGGTCGTCAGTGGACCCCCTACTACGGCGCCGTTGACAAGACCGATATCTTCAACGATCCGGGCAACGCTGGTACCGGTCCTAACATCGTAGCAGTTAATGCTGCCTATCTTGGTGCTTCCCGTACCGGTAACGCGCTGGCCTATGTCTCCCCCAACTTCAACGGTTTCCAGGGCAAGTTGGCGCTGATCATCGATCGCAGTACCGGCGAGTTGGAAAGCGACGGGGTCGATGCGTACAACCCGTCTCTGCACTATGACAACGGCCCGCTCAGCATCGGTATCTCCGCGATTGAGTACGACAACGACATAGCTGGCGCGCGGGATATCTGGGGTATCGCCGGTTCCTACAACTTCGGTATGTTCAAGCTGATCGCCCAGTACGAAGACCAGGACGAGGCGCAGGTCTTGTCGGGTGCTGGCCCGGATGACGGTGCAGACGAGTGGTCCATTGCTGCTGAAGCCTACTTCGGCAACAACACCGTCCGTGCGCTCTACGGCAACGTCGACTATGACAAGGGCGACTCCAGAGATGAGCAGGATGTTTGGGGTATCGGTTTCCAGCACAACTTCAGCGCACGCACCCGCGTTTATGCTGAGTACGCTGCCAATGATACCGACAATCGTTCTGGCTCGGACGTGGATGAGCGTAAGTTCTCTCTCGGTCTGCGTCACGACTTCTAAGTCTTTCTTAGCAAGTTGAAACAACGGAAAACGGGGCCCTCAGGCCCCGTTTTCTGTTTTCCCTGTAGCAAAAAGCATTTGAATTCCCTATCCTGTGCGCTGTCGTTGGCGTTGATTTTTGCAGCGCCAAATTCACCGGGGTATGGTTTGGGGCGGTGATGGTAAAATCGGATCTGCTGCCGATCGGTTGGCGGCTGCATCGGCACCGCTCCTGCGGATAACAAAGACCAATGAGGATGAGGATAATGAAAAAGAGCGTGGTAAAGAGCATTCTGGCAGTCGCACTGGGTTTTGGCCTGGCAGCACCGTCGCTGGCAGCCGACACCATCAAGCTGGGTGTTGCCGGCGCCCACAGCGGCGACCTGGCCTCCTACGGGCTGCCCAGCGTCAATGCTGCCAAACTGGTGGTGGAGCAGGTCAACGCCAACGGCGGTATCGACGGCAAGATGGTCGAACTGCTGGTCGAGGATGATGTCTGCAAGCCGGAGGTCGCCACCAACACCGCCACCAAACTGGTATCGGATGGAGTCCATGTGGTGCTGGGGCATATCTGCTCCGGTGCCACCAAGGCAGCTTTGCCGATCTACAATAATGCCGGTGTAGTGGTCATGTCTCCGTCGGCCACCAATCCGGATCTGACTCAGAGCGGCGATTATCCCAACTTTTACCGTACCATTGCGTCAGACGATGCGCAGGCGCGCACCGAGGTCGATTTCGCGCTCAATGTCCTGGGGCTGAAAAAGATTGCTGTGATCCACGACAAGGGTGACTACGGCAAGGGCCTTGCAGAGTTCGCCAAGATGTTTCTGGATAAGTCCGGAAAGGCCGAGGTGACGCTGTTCGAAGGCGTGACACCGGGCGCGGTGGATTACTCCGCCGTGGTGCAGAAGATCAAGCGATCCGGCGCGGAAGCGGTGATTTTCGGCGGTTATCACCCTGAGGCTTCCAAGATCATCACCCAGATGCGCAAAAAGCGCATGGATACGATCTTCATCTCCGATGATGGCGTGAAGGACGATACCTTCATCAAGGTGGCCGGCAAATACGCCGAGGGTGTCTACGCCACCGGACCAAAGGACACCTCCTCCAATCCACTCTCCAAAAAAGCGGTTGAGGATCATAAAGCCAAGTTCGGTAGTGACCCCGGCGCTTTTTATGAGAATGCCTACGCTGCCGCGCTTGCGCTGCTCAATGCCGTCGACAAGGCGGATTCCACCGATATGGAAGCGGTACGCAACGCACTGCAGAATAACGATGTCGATACCCCGGTCGGTTCCATCCGCTTCGACCAGATTGGCGACGCGGTGGGTGTAGGCTTCGCCATGTATCAGGTTAAAGACGGCCAGTACGTCGAAGTTAAATAATAATAACAGGGCTAAGGAAAAACAGGGCAGAGGGCCAAGGGTAAAATCCTCTGTCCTTTTTTACCTCGGCTCTGTCGTTTCTTAGCCCTCTCTCCTGTTCTTATGGAATATTTCACCGAACTGTTCTTCAGCGGTCTGACGCGTGGTTCGATCTACGCATTGATCGCGTTGGGCTACACCATGGTGTACGGCATTATCGGACTGATCAATTTCGCCCACGGCGAAATCTATATGATCGGTGCATTCACCTCTTTTGTCGTCGCCACGGTGCTCTCCATTTACGGCTTTCCGCTGCTCTCTATCGTGCTCCTGGCGGGATTGGCCGCGGCTGTCTGGTCCGCCTCCTATGGTTACACCGTCGAAAAGATCGCATATCGGCCATTGCGGCACGCACCACGCCTCTCTGCACTGATCAGTGCCATCGGCATGTCCATTTTTCTGCAGAACTACGTGCTGCTGGCGCAAAGCTCCGAATTTCAGCCGTTTCCCGAGTTGATTCCCGACTTCGATTTCATGGAGCCCTTTGCGCACGTGGTCGGATCGTCGGATCTGGTCATTCTGTTGACTACCGCGCTGGTGATGGTGGGGCTCACCATGCTGATCAAGTTCTCCCGGATAGGGAAGGCGATGCGTGCCACCTCCCAGGACCGGACCATGGCGATGCTGGTTGGGATCGATGTAAACAAAGTCATCTCCGTAACCTTCATCATCGGTTCGGCCCTGGCGGCGATCGGAGGGATGTTGATCGCTTCGCATATCGGGCAGATCAATTTCTTTATCGGCTTTATCGCCGGTATCAAAGCCTTTACCGCTGCGGTGCTGGGTGGTATCGGTTCCATACCCGGTGCGGTATTGGGGGGCTTCG
Organism: Chromatiaceae bacterium; assembly: GCA_024235255.1. Taxonomy (GTDB): domain Bacteria; phylum Pseudomonadota; class Gammaproteobacteria; order Chromatiales; family Chromatiaceae; genus HKST-UBA178. Next base: position 438,633 of record JACKMT010000002.1, on the reverse strand, counting down.
TGTTGGGACTGACGGAGAGCTTTGCCACCGGCTACGTTTCCAGTGACTATGAGGATGTATTTGCCTTCACGCTGCTGGTGCTGATCCTGATCTTCAAACCTGCCGGACTGTTGGGCCGGGAAGCGGCGGAGAAGGTGTGATCGATGCTTTCCATTGAGCAGCTGAAAAAGTCTCTGTTCGTCTCCCTCTGGTTCGCATTTCTCACCTTTCCGCTATTGGTAATTAAGGTGGATCCCATTGAACGCACCGTTCAATGGCGGTGGGAAAACATGGCGCTGGTGGCAGCCGGGAGTTTTCTGGTTTCCCTGCTGGTTCGGGTTTTCCAGGTGCAGCAGGAGCGCAGGCGTGAACGCCGGGCAACGGGGGAGTTCGTCGACCGGGTGCCGATAATGCAGATTATTCTGAGCGAGCCGAGGTATCTGTACACCTTATCCGGTGCAGTGCTGCTGTGCAGTCTGGTTTTTCCTTTTCTCTTCTCCACCTATCAGACTAACATCATGATTACCGCGCTGATGTATGTAATGCTGGGGCTGGGGCTCAATATCGTGGTTGGACTGGCGGGGCTGCTGGACCTGGGCTATGTCGCTTTTTACGCTGTCGGCGCCTACTCTTACGCGCTGCTAAACTACCATTTCGACGTGGGTTTCTGGATGGCATTGCCGATCGGCGCCCTGCTGGCGGCGCTGTTCGGGGTACTGCTTGGATTTCCTGTGCTGCGCCTGCGCGGCGACTACCTGGCAATCGTGACGTTGGGATTCGGCGAGATTATTCGCCTGATTCTGGAGAACTGGAATGAGTTTTCCGAGGGTCCCAGCGGTATCTCCAATATCTCGCGGCCAGGTTTTTTCGGCATCGAACTCTCGCTCGAGCATGCCATCCTTTACCTCTACTATCTGATGATCGCAATGGTGGTGTTTACCATATTCGTGGTCAACCGGCTGCAGGATTCCCGCATCGGCCGCGCCTGGGTCGCGCTGCGGGAGGACGAGATTGCCTGCCAGGCCATGGGCATCGACAAACGCAAGACCAAGCTTACCGCGTTTGCTTTAGGTGCGACCTGGGCCGGTATTGTCGGTGTCATCTTTGCTGCCAAGACGACTTTCATCAACCCGGCCAGCTTCACCTTTCTCGAATCCGCCATCATTCTCTGCATCGTGGTGCTGGGCGGGATGGGGTCGATCTTTGGCGTCATTGTCGGTGCACTGATCCTCATTCTGCTGCCGGAGTACCTGCGCGCGCTGTCCGATTATCGGATGCTCGCATTCGGCGCGGTGCTGGTGACTATGATGATTTTCCGGCCCCAAGGGGTTGTCGCCAACATCCGCCGCAGTTACCAGTTTAAGTCGAAAGCGGAAGGTGAAGGCTGATGCAAAAGCCGGTACTGCAGGTGGAGGGCCTCTCCATGGATTTCGGCGGCATCCGGGCAATGTGCGAACTCGATCTGGATGTGCACCAGGGTCAGATCGTGGCGTTGATTGGCCCCAATGGTGCCGGCAAGACGACGTTCTTCAACTGTGTAACCGGAATCTATAATCCAACCGAGGGAAATGTATTCCTAAATCCCCCGGATGGTTCGAGACCGATACGTCTAAACGGGTTGAAGCCGAATCAGGTCACCAAAAAGGGGATGGCCCGTACCTTCCAGAACATCCGTCTGTTTCAGAAGATGACGGTGCTGGAAAATGTAATGATCGGCCGCCACTGCAGAACCAGCTCCTATATTTTCGGCGCAGTGTTCAAAACCAGGGCGACGCGCAGAGAGGAGCGGGAGACGGTGGAGAAGAGCTACCGGATTCTGCAGCAAGTGGGTTTGGCGGATACGGTCAATGAACTGGCCGAGAATCTCCCTTACGGCGCCCAGCGGCGGCTTGAAATTGCGCGCGCGTTGGCGACCGAGCCTTTTCTGCTGCTGCTGGATGAGCCCGCCGCCGGTATGAATCCTCAGGAGACGCATGAACTGGACGAATTGATTAAGCAGATCCGCGATGATGGCCATTCGATCCTGTTGATCGAACATGATATGAAGCTGGTCATGAGTCTCTCAGACAAGATTTATGTGGTCGACTACGGTAAGAAGATTGCCGAGGGTTCACCTCGTGAGGTGAGTTCGGATCCCGCCGTGATAAAAGCTTATCTGGGTGAAGATATCGATGCTTGAACTGCAGAATGTCCACACCTACTACGGCAATATACATGCGCTCAAGGGTATCAGCCTGGAAATCAAGAGTGGCGAGATTATCACCCTGATTGGTGCGAACGGCGCAGGCAAAAGTACCACGTTGATGTCTATCTGCGGTGTGGTTCCGCCGCGCTCCGGTGAGATCCTGTTCCGAGGCGAGTGCATCACACAGAAGAGCCCGGATCATATCGTCGCGCTGGGTGTGTGTCAGGTTCCCGAGGGGCGGCATATTTTCCCGCAGTTGACGGTTCAGGAAAATCTCGATATGGGCGCCTTTCTGCGGACGGACAAAGAGGAGATCAAGCACGATCTGGAGTATGTCTTCTCGCTGTTTCCGATTCTCGCAGAGCGCAGAGCCCAGGCCGGAGGAACACTGAGCGGCGGCGAACAGCAGATGCTGGCCATGTCCCGCGCGTTGATGGCGCGGCCTCAGCTGCTGCTGCTGGATGAGCCCTCCATGGGACTGGCGCCGCTGATTATCCGGCAGATTTTCGAGATAATTAAAAAAATCAATCAGGAACAGGACACCACCATCTTCCTGGTGGAACAAAACGCCAATCAGGCGCTGCACATAGCCGACCGTGGTTACGTCATCGAGAATGGGGCCATTACCATCAGCGACAGCGCCGAGAATCTGCTGGCAAATCCAGATGTGCAGAAGGCGTATCTGGGAATTTGAAAAATATAGGGCCAAGGAGCAACGGACATAGGGCTGAAGTAAAACAACGTTTCGGTCAACGGACGGAGGATTGAAATCTAAACCAGGCTCACTTCCCTCTGCCCTGTAGCTCCTTAGCCCTATTGTGCTTTAGCCCTCAGCCTTCGGTCCTTGTATTGTTTCAACACCACTGTCGGTGCCGAGTATCAGAATATCTGCCGGCCTTAGCGCAAACAGCCCCGTGGTTACCACACCGGCGATGTTGTTGATCTGCTGCTCCATTTTTACCGGTTCCATAATGCGCAGATTGTGTATGTCCAGAATGATATTGCCGTTGTCGGTGATAAAACCATCGCGCCAGACCGGTGTACCTCCCAATTTCACCAACTGCCGGGCTACGTGGCTGCGTGCCATGGGAATCACCTCTATCGGCAGTGGAAACTCGCCGAGTACGTCAACCAGTTTGCTGCCGTCTGCGATGCAGACAAATTGTCGGCTTGCGCCGGCAATTATTTTTTCCCGCGTCAGCGCTCCGCCGCCGCCTTTGATAAGATGCAGGTGTCGGTTGGATTCATCGGCTCCATCGATATAAACGTCGAGCTCCCCAGTAGCATTAAGATCGAGCACTTGGATGCCGTGTGCTTTCAATCTTTCTGTAGACGCCTCCGAACTGGAGACGGTGCCGTCAATCTTGTGCTTAATCGTTGCCAGCAAATCGATAAAGTGATTGACCGTCGAACCCGTGCCAACGCCTATGATTCCACCTTTGATATAGTCCATTGCGGCCGCTGCCGCTTTTTTTTTCAGATCGTCCTGAGACATTTCAACCCCCCTGTCTTTGAATATTATTGATTTATGATACCGTTGGCTCTGTTCATTGTCATTCGGGATCAGAGAGATCAGGTACGGATGTGACATCATCAACTGTTGGAAAACAGAACAACGGCTAAGGGTGCCAAAATAGTTCAGGCTCCCCTGCATGAAAAGCGCGGTCGAAGGCAGTTTGGTTTGATGCAGCACGATACTTAAGGAAGCGAGATGCCCCAGTCTTACATAGAAAGAATATTGCGTTCTCGGGTTTATGATGTGGCCAAAGAGACGCCGCTGGAGACAGCCCAGAGGTTGTCGAAACGCCTCGGTAATCGGGTGTTCCTGAAACGGGAGGATCTGCAGCCGGTATTCTCGTTCAAATTGCGTGGCGCCTATAACAAAATCGCCGGGCTCTCCCCCGAAGAGAAAGCGAAAGGAGTGATCGCGGCGTCAGCCGGGAACCATGCCCAGGGGGTGGCGATGTCAGCCGGCAGGCTGGGTATCCGGGCGCTGATCGTAATGCCGAGAACAACCCCGCTGATCAAAGTAGAGGCGGTCAGGAGTTTTGGCGCCAGAACAGTGCTTTTCGGCGATTCGTACGATGAAGCGTATGAGCATTCGAAGGGACTTGCGATAGAGAAGGGTATGAGCTTCATTCATCCCTTCGACGATGTGGATGTTATTGCCGGTCAGGGGACCATTGGCATGGAGATTCTGCGCCAGCATACCGGGCCGCCAGACGCTATTTTTGTGCCGGTCGGCGGTGGCGGGTTGATCGCAGGAATAGGAGCCTATATCAAGTTCGTTTTTCCTCAGGTAAAGATAATCGGCGTGGAGCCGGAAGATGCTCCGACACTGCATAGTGCGCTGGCAAGCAAGCGTAGGGTGGTGTTGAAGCAGGTCGGGATTTTTGCCGATGGCGTTGCAGTACGGCAGATTGGAAAGGAGAGTTTCAGGGTCGCAAGTGAGGTCGTGGATGAGGTGATTCTGGTCAGCACCGATGAGATCTGTGCGGCTATCAAGGATGTGTTTGATGATACCCGAACAGTGGCGGAACCGGCCGGGGCGCTCGCGATTGCCGGTCTGAAGAGATATGTCGCAAGGGAGGAGATCAGGGACCAGAGTCTGGTGGCGATAGAGAGTGGGGCGAACATCAATTTTGATCGGCTTCGGCATGTTGCAGAACGCGCCGAGTTGGGAGAGCGGCGGGAGGCGCTGTTGGCAGCCGAGATTCCCGAGGAGCCGGGCAGCTTTTTGAAATTCTGCCGTGCTTTGGGACACCGCAGTATCACAGAGTTCAACTATCGATATGCCGACGCGGTAAATGCCCACGTTTTTGCAGGTGTCGAACTGAGCCAAGGTGAACGGGAACGTGAGGAGCTGGTGCGACATTTGCGGCAAAAAGGTTATCCGGTGGTCGACCTGACGGACAACGAAACGGCAAAGCTGCACATTCGCTATATGGTTGGCGGTCACTCCCCTTCATTGCACGATGAGTCGCTTTACCGTTTTCAGTTTCCTGAACGGCCCGGAGCGCTGTTGTCTTTTCTGTCTGAGCTGGGGAAGCGCTGGAACATCAGTCTGTTTCACTATCGTAACCACGGTGCCGCTTATGGCCGGGTGTTGATGGGGATACAGATAAGCGCGAAGGAGAAGCGTGATTTCCGCCGCTTTCTCAGTGATCTGGGTTACTCCTGCGAGGAGGAGACAGATAACATAGCCTACCGGTTGTTTGCTTGCGGCGGCAGTTGCAACGAGGAGTAGCCTGAAAAAACCAGGGCCCGATCAATCGGGCTCTGGCGGAAAAAGCTTGTTCAGGTGGTTGAGGTACTCTTTTTTCTCGGCGTTACTTTTCTCGGTCTTAGGGTTTTCTTCTTAGCAGAAACTTTCTTCTTTACAGTACCTGTTGCAGCTACGACAGCTTTTTTAGCTACGACCTTTTTCTTGGTGACCTGCTTTTTTACTGTCGCTGTTTTTGTCGTGGCAGCCTTTTTGGCGACGACCTTTTTCTTAGTGACCTTCTTCGTCACAGCTGCAGTTCTGGTTACAGGTGCTTTTTTGGCGGAAACCTTTTTCTTAACGACCTTCTTAGTCGTGTTGGCTGAAGCTGCTACAGGTCTCTTTTTTACAGCGACTCTCTTTTTAACGGTGGTTTGAACAGAGGCTGCAGTTGCGTCTGCGGCCGTTGCTGCCGTCGCCTTTTTCGTGACGACTCTCTTCTTTGCGATGCTGCCTTTCTTCGCTGCTGTTTTCTTAACGACCATCACAACCCCCTTAGTAGAAGCTACGAAAGACTTCTGTATGAAATATTATCGACTGAGTATAATAAAGCGAACCGAAAATACCAGCAATTCACGTTGTTTTTTTATTGACGATATGCAGTCCCGATTCGCTTAAAATTCCATCGAGTGGAATATCCCACGCGCGCGCGTCTATTGTTGGTAAGCGTTGACAATCATGGGCCATACCGATCAGCGTTGGCCTGTGCCAATATTTACGATAGTTAAGAAAGGCCAGCGTGCGATCATAGTAGCCGCCGCCCATGCCTATCCTGTTGCCTTGCAGGTCGAAGCCGACCAGCGGTAGCAGCATCAGGTCCAGCGCCCAGGGCACAATACATCGCCGTTTGATGGTCATCGGCTCATTAATGCCGAAGCGGTTCTTCAACATAGCTTCCCCAGGCCGATGCTCAACGAACCAGAGCGCCTGTTTTCTGTTCTGCCGGAGCACCGGAAGATACATTTTTATTTTGTGCTCGAATCCAAATTGTACGATGGGAGATGGATCAATTTCGCCATCGCTGGCTTGGTAAGTGGCGATGGATCGACAACGCAGCAATATGCCTGATCGAATGAGATGACCGGCGGCCGCTTTGCTGTTGGCCTGCTGTCTGGCGGCTGAAAGAGCGCGGCGTTTTGTGCGCAGTATTCTTCTTATCTTGGCTGCGGGAAGGTTGCCGGGGCTATCCATCTTAGCTAACACTGACATCTACCTGCCGTTGTATGTAGCCGGCAGTGGGCTCTATGCTGCCAGACCAAACTCTGGGTAGGGAGCATTGCCATGTCAGAATGGAGGGAAGTTTCAGAATCCGAAGAGGGGGGGTGTCACAGCCTGGCGGTTGAAGAAGAGGACGCTCCCCGCCGGTGCCGTCGCTAACGTTCGTTCTTGAACCAGAAGGTCCAAGTGGGAACATCAGTGCCACCTAAGGCTTTCCGCTCGGGGCGGACATGCACACGGGTAGCTACCTCCTGTCCCCGGGGTATGTATTAGGCTCAAGAAAATACCCGGTTGGCTTACGAACACTACAGGGAACGTCCGTATATCTAAGGCTAAACCTAATCGATTCAAACTTCCAGTTGATTGCTGTTTTTTAATGCGATATCTATCTTTTCCTGCATAGATTGCACGCGCTTACTAATTGTTCCAACGGTGGTGGTATTGTTGTTCTTCTGTTGAAGCAACTCATGTGCCAGGTTTAGAGCCACCATAACGGCCATGCGGTCACTGCCTATGACCTTGCCGCTGGAACGGATACTACGCATCTTCGTGTCCAACAGTCTGGCAGAGGCGAGCAATCCATCCTCTTCTCCTTTCTGGCATGCAATGCGGTACTCTTTATCCAGGATATGCACCACGACAGGGGTATTTTGAGCATTCACAGATTGGTTTCCATGGACTTGAGTCTTGTGATCATCGATTCCACCCGAATCCTTGCCATGTCCGTTTTATCGATCAGATCAGCGCGTTCCGCGATAAGGCGTTCCTGTTTGGTCAGCAGAGAGCGGTTGTTTTGGGTCAGTCTATCGACAATTTTTATCAATTCGTCGATGCGAGATTCGAGGATCTCCAGGCCTTTTTCCATCTCTTCTTTAGGGTCTTCGGTCTTCATGTGGATCAATATAGAATGCTCGATGAATCGGGTCAACGTTATCCGCGGCATGTTATGCTTTTCCAACCGGATCGGCCATAAAATTCGATCAAGTTGATTTGAGAGACGCATTGCGTATGTCAGAGCTGTTAGTGGGACATGAGGAGATTGAGCGCCGCCTGGCTTCGGCCGATCTTGAATTGAGCGGTTCGGAAGTACATGGTCTGCTGTGCGGTCTTGTCAGCAGTGCGGCAAAAAGTGCGATTGAGCTTTTGTTTGCGGAGCTGTTTCCGCAGACGGAAGGGGGCGACCTGCTGCGCGAGGAGTGCCAATATGCCCTGCGGCAGTTGCATGATATGACACTTACTTCGTTGACGGACCCGGGGATGAGCTTCGCGTTGCTGTTACCAGCCGACCAAACAACCATCCACCTGAGAGCTTGTGGAGTACGTGACTGGTGCGAGGGGTATCTATACGGACTGGGACTCGCCGGTACCATTGACGACAGCGCACTATCACAAAACGCCAGGGAGTCACTGCGCGACCTCAGTGAAATAGCCGGCATGAATGTCGACACGCTGGACGATGGAGACGAAGAGGAAGAGGAGGCGTTGATGCAGGTCACTGAATTTATCCGGGTAGCGGTCATGCTCGTGCACGAAGAGCTGGCGGGAACACGAACCTTACACCAATGACCAATAACGAATTCAAGCGGCGCCGGACTCAGTTGATGCGCATGATGGGTCCTGGGAGTATTGCCATCCTGCCCTCCGCGCCTATGGTGCGCCGTAATCGCGATGCCTACTACCGCTACCGGCAGGACAGCGATTTTCTGTATTTGACAGGCTTTCCCGAACCTAATGCAGTGGTGGTGCTGATTCCAGGGCGCAAGCAGGCCGAGTATGTTCTTTTCTGTCGGGAGAAAGATCCTGAGAAGGAGATATGGGATGGCCCCCGCTATGGTCAGGAGGGTGCCAAGGAGGTATTCGCTGCCGAAGACTCGTTTCCGATAGGCGATCTGGATGAGATTCTGCCGCGCATGCTGGAGCAGTGCGAGCGCGTATTTTATGCGATGGGTTGCAGTCTCGAACTGGATAAGCAGATGTCGGAGTGGATCAGCGCAATACGGGAAAAAAGCCGGACAGGCGTTCAGGGGCCGCTGGAGTTTGTCGCACTGGACCACTATCTACATGATATGCGGCTCTATAAAAGCCGCTCCGAAATTAAAGTTATGCGCGATGCGGCAAAGATATCGGCCAAAGCGCACCTGCGCGCCATGCAGCGCTGCAAACCCGGCTTGGGGGAGTGGCAGCTTGAGGCGGAGCTGGTGCATGCCTGCACCACCGCCGGTGCCCGCGACCAGGCTTATTCGCCCATTGTCGGCGGCGGAGCCAACGGCTGCGTATTGCACTATATTGAAAACAGAGACCAACTGCGCGATGGCGACCTGTTATTGATAGATGCCGGTTGTGAGCTGAATTGCTATGCCTCGGATATCACCAGGACATTTCCGGTTAACGGTATTTTTTCACCGGCGCAAAGGGCGCTTTATGAGCTGGTCCTCAAAGCGCAGATTGCGGCGATTGCCAAGGTGAGGCCGGGGAATCATTGGAACGATCCCCATATGGCGGCGGTGCGGGTTATTACCCGGGGTTTGGTTGATCTGGGGATTCTCAAAGGACGGGTTCCGACACTGATCAAAAACGAAGCTTACAAACGCTTCTATATGCACCGCACAGGCCATTGGCTTGGGATGGATGTGCATGATGTGGGTGATTACAAAGTCGACGGCAACTGGCGGCTGCTCGAACCCGGCATGGTATTGACGGTTGAACCGGGCCTCTATATTCCCGAAGGCAGTCGCGGTGTCGCAAAAAAATGGTGGAACATCGGCATTCGTATTGAGGATGATGTGGTTGTCACCAAGCTGGGCTGCGAAGTATTGAGCAAGGATGTCCCAAAAGGTGTGGCGGAAATAGAAGCGGCGATGGCAGGGTGCGCTGGAGTATGCCCGTGAGATCGGCCGTATGATGCCGCAGAACTGCCCGGAGGTCGCCGGAAGCAATGAATCTGGATTTTGACCTGGTCATCGTCGGTGGCGGGATGGTTGGGGCAAGTTTGGCCCGCGCCCTCTCTGGTTGTGGTCTGAAGATTGGCGTGGTCGAATCCTGGTCGCTCAGCTCAGATCGTCAGCCCAGTTACGATGATCGCGCCATTGCCCTGGCATATGGGACCCGGTTGATTCTGGAAGGTATGGGTCTGTGGCAGGAGCTATCTGCCCATGTTGAGCCGATCAGACATATTCACGTCTCCGATCGAGGTCAGTTCGGCTTCACGCGGCTGGATCACCAGGCGCTGAATGTGGATGCGCTGGGGTATGTCGCAACTGGCCAGGAGCTCGGGCAGTGCCTGTTCCACGGCCTTGCGGCGTTACCCGATGTCACGCTCTTTTGTCCGGCATCGCTGGTCGAGTTCGAAGTGTCTGAGCAGGCTGTGCAGCTGCGGATTTCGCAGCATGATGAAGCGATTGCCTTAAGCGGCCGGTTGCTGGTTGCCGCCGACGGCTCCCGCTCCATGGTGCGCGAGCGCCTTGCCATCGGCGTCGAGGAGTGGCGTTACGGTCAGGCTGCCGTGATCAGTAATCTAACCCCCGGCATCCCGCCCAATGGCACGGCATTTGAACGCTTCACCGAATCGGGTCCGATGGCCATGCTGCCGCTAAACGAGGGCCGCTATGGCTTGGTGTGGACTGTTGACGAGGCGCAGCTCCCGGAAGTGATCGCCCTGAATGACAGCGAATTTCTGGCGCGTATCCAGCAGCGCTTCGGTTACCGGCTCGGACGGTTCCAGCGGGCGGGACGCCGCAGCAGTTATCCGTTGAGCCTGGTAAGGGCTAAAGAGCATATCCGGCCGCGTGTCGCGCTGATCGGAAATGCTGCGCACGCGCTGCATCCGATCACCGGACAGGGCTTCAATCTGGGCATCAGGGATGCGGCGGTTTTGGCTGATGTACTGGTCGAAGCCAGCCGCAACGGAGAGGATCTCGGCGCCCTGGCAATACTGAAGGTATACGCCGACTGGCGCAGGCGTGACCAGCAAGCGGCCTCTTTGGTGACCGACGGTCTGGTAAGGTTGTTTATTAACCCGCTGCTGCCGGTGCGCATCGCGCGCGATCTTGGGATGCTGGCACTGGATCTGTTGCCGCCCGCGAAGCGGATATTGGCGCGGCAATTTATGGGAATCAACGGCAGACTGCCACGGCTTGCGCGGGGACTGAGCCTTGACCGTTAACTGCAGTGAAACTTGCGTTTGCGATGTCGCCATTGTTGGTGCAGGTATGGTTGGCGGCGCGCTTGGCTGCGCGCTCTCCCAGCAGGGGCTCCGCGTGGCGTTGGTGGAACAGTGTGAGCCTGCTGCCGGATGGTCCCGGGACGAAGTGGATCTGCGGGTTTCCGCGCTGACCCGTGCTTCTCAGTGCATCCTGGAAAACCTGGGTGTCTGGCACCGCATGGCGGAAATGCGTATCACTCCATACCGTGGCATGTATGTATGGGATGCTACCGGCAGCGGCAGTATCGCGTTCGATGCTGCCGAAATCGGGGAGCCGGATCTCGGGCATATCGTGGAAAACCGGGTGACGCAGCTGGCACTGTGGGAGCGTCTGAGTCAATCGGACAACCTGCACAAGTTCTGTCCCGACAGCGTGCACAGGATGGAACTCGGCGGCGAGCAGCCATGGCTCGAACTGAGCAGCGGCAAGCGGATTGCGTCCCAGCTGATTGTCGCTGCAGATGGTGCCAACTCCAAGGTCAGGGAGTTGGCGGGCATCGCGACCAGCGGCTGGAGCTACAATCAGCACGCCATCGTTGCCACCGTGCAGCCGGAAAAACACCACGGTGAAATCGCCAGGCAGCGCTTTATGCCGACCGGCCCGCTGGCGCTCCTCCCGATAAACGATGGCAGTTGCTCGATCGTCTGGTCCACGCTGCCGGCACAGGCTGAATATCTGATGCAGCTTGATGGTCCCGAATTTTGCAGGGAGCTGGAATCAGCCAGTGAAAGTGTGCTCGGCGCGATAGAAAAGGTGGGGCCTCGCGGCGTCTTTCCGCTGGCCCGGCGGCATACGGACCGCTACATAGCCGAAGGGGTCGCTTTGATCGGGGATGCCGCACACGGCATTCATCCACTGGCCGGTCAGGGCGTCAACCTGGGATTTCTCGATGCCGCAGTGATGGCCGATCTTCTGCGGGACGCGGCCGCTGCAGGGCGCCCTCTCGGTGGCTGGGCGACACTGCGGCGTTACGAGCGTGCCAGAAAGGGAAACAACCTGGAGATGCTGACATTAATGGATCTCTTTAAACAGCTCTTCAGCAACGACCATCAGGCGCTGAGCCTGGTGCGCAATCTTGGTCTTGATCTGGCGGATGCCTCAGGACCACTCAAACATTTTTTAATGCGCCGAGCCATGGGGTTGACGGGAGAGTTACCACTGTTGGCCGGCCAATACAGCCAGGCGCTGAAGCGGTGACCGGGCAGAGTTCCTCGTCTCACTGTTATCCAAGGAGATAAAACATGAGCAATATACCAACTGAGCTTAAATACGCTAAAAGTCACGAATGGGTTAGGGATGAAGGGGACGGCACTGTTTTTGTAGGGATCACCGATCATGCCCAAGAACAGCTGGGCGATCTGGTATTCGTGGAGCTGCCCGAAGTGGGTGAGACGCTGACCGCAGGCAGTGAGTGTGCGGTGGTGGAATCGGTTAAAGCGGCTTCCGATATCTACAGTCCGGTGTCAGGCGAGGTGGTGGCAGTCAACCAGACGTTGGAGGATGCACCTGAGACGGTCAATGAAGACGCCTACGGTGATGGCTGGTTGTTCAGAGTGGAGATCAGTGACGAAAGCGATATCGACGAACTGATGGATGCGGATGCTTACGCCGGCTTCATCGAGTCAGAAGCGCATTAAATCTCCGGACCAGGGTCGGTTATGCCGTTTTTTCCCCACACTGAGGCTGAGGTACGGGAAATGCTGAACGCTGTTGGCGCAAACAGCATCAACGACCTTTTCGATGAAATTCCGCAAAACCTCGGGTGGGGCGGCCTCGCAACCTTTCCTGCGGCCAGGTCGGAGCTGGAGGTCTCCCAGCTGATGTCAGCCCGCGCCCGGCTGGATGGAGCGCCAAGCTGCTTTATCGGTGCCGGTGCGTACGATCATCACATCCCGGCTGCGGTATGGCAGATTGCCACCCGGGACGAATTCTACTCCGCCTGCACGCCCCATCATGCCGAGGCGAATCAGGGAACGCTGCAGCTGATCTACGAGTTCCAATCGATGATGGCGGCGCTGACCGCAATGGATCTCTGCAATGGTTCGCTGCACGATGGCGCGTCAGCGTTGGTAGCAGCAATCTTGATGGCGGTGCGTGTCAATCACAAATCCGTATCGCGGCGCATATTGGTCCCGAAGAGCCTGCATCCGGCATATCGGCGTGTCGCGGACAATATCCTGCACCATCAAGGCATAGTGTTGGAGCAGCTTCCCTACGACGCCAAAGGCGGGCATACCGATCCCGCGGTATTGCAAGGCTATATCGGTCAGGACATTACCGCACTGGTCATTCCACAGCCCAATTTCTTTGGCGTGCTGGAAGAGGCGGATGCACTTGCCGGATGGGCGCAAGCCAACAACGTGTTGACGATCGCAGTGGTGAATCCATTGGCGTTGTCAGTGCTCTCCCCACCGGGCAGCTGGGGCGGGCAGGGTGCTGATATCTGCTGCGGGGAGGGACAGCCGCTCGGTGTTCCGCTCTCTTCGGGAGGGCCGTATTTTGGTTTTCTCGGCTGCCGCCGGGCACTCCTTCGGCAGATGCCCGGATGGATTGCAGGGCGCACCCGTGACCGGACCGGCCAAACCGCATACAGCCTGATTCCGCAGGCATCCGACCAGTCTCCCGGGACGGCGTCAATTTTCGGCTCCCAACAGGCATCGGCGGTGACCGCCGCAACCGTACATATGGCGCTGATGGGAGCAGAGGGGCTGGCGCAAACGGCTGCCAAGTGTCATGCCAATACTCGCCGTCTGGCTGAGAAGCTGTGCTCGATCCCCGGTGTGGCGTTGAAGTTTGACCGGCCGGTGTTTCACGAACAGGTTTTGGCGTTGCCGCTGAGAGCACAGGGCGTGCTGCGCACTTTGGCAGCGCATAATATTCTCGGCGGCCTCGATCTCTCCCGCGATTATCCCGAACTTGGCAATGCGATACTGGTTTGCGCCACCGAGCGGCGCACCTGTGAAGAGATTGACAGCTTTGCCGGGAAGCTTGAGCGGGCGATCCGCCTGCAGGCCGGTGCACCTTGTCAGTTGCAGCCGAACAACTGGTAAAAGCCATGCAATCAATATTCGAACAATCACGTCGTGGCGGACGTACGGCAGTGCGGGCAGCGCTCTCCGGGGAAGATCTTTCGGATCTGCCGGTCAGATTCCTGCGTAAATCCAGTGCCGGGTTGCCTGAGGTGACAGAACTGCAGGCGGTAAAGCACTATACCCGCCTGTCGAGGAGGAATCTCTCCAGTGATACCGGGTTGAATTCACTCGCATCCTGTACCTTCAATTACCATCCCGGCGCCGCACTGGCACTCGCTTCGCTGCCGGAATTTTTGGTGCGTCATCCAGAGGCGCCGGAGGGGCACAGTCAGGGTTTCATGGCCTGTGTGTATGATCTGCAGGAGTTGATTAAAGCGGTCACCGGCATGCCGGGTGCCTCGCTCGCGCCGGCAGCGGGCGCCCAGTGCGAGTTTGCCGGTATCGCCATGATCAAGGCGTACCATGATGCGCGCAATGACGCTGACCGAACGGAGATTCTGATACCGGAGACGGCGCAGGCTGCAGCTGCTGTGCCGGCGGAGATGTGTGGTTACAGCGTTCGAAAATTGCCGGTCGGATCGGAGGGGAGTGTCGATGTTGCGATACTGGAAAATTTCTTGGGATCCCGAACCGCCGGGTTAATGCTGACCAATCCCTCCACGGTCGCAGTTTTTGCGTGCAATACTGAAGCTATTGCAGGGTTGGTGCACGAAGCCGGCGGCCTGCTTAACTGTACCGGTGACAACCTCAGCGCAATTGCGGGAAAGAACCGACCGGATGATATGGGCATCGATGTCATTACTCTGGATCTGCATAAGTGCTTCTGCGCGCCGCGGGGCGGGGGAGGCCCCGGCGCAGGCGCGGTCGCGGTGAGCGAACGCCTGCTGCCTTATCTGCCGGCACCTATGGTGGACAGAGAGGGAGATGCATACACCTGGCTGGACGAGCAGAGGCGCCCTGAATCAGTTGGCAGGTTTAGCGCCTTTGCCGGAAATGCCGGGATTTTGCTGCGGGCCTACATAGCTGCGTTGATGCTGGGGCGGAAGGGTATGCGCCGGGCGGCGGAATATTCCACGATGAATGCAAGCTATCTGCGCAGGCAGTTGCTGAAATCAGGATTTGACGCAGCTTATCCGGAGCGCGGGGTTGCCCATGAAGTGATCTTGAACTTGTGCTGTCCGACCGGAGAGGGAGTAGCTACACGGGACTATGCCAAACGGCTGCTGGATTATGGAGTGCATGTGCCAACCACACTGCTTCCGCCGCAGGCAACTGAGTGTCTGTTGCTCGAACCGACCGGAGCAGAGAGTAAAGAGATGTTGGACAGCTTCGTCGCGGCGATGAGAGCGATTCGGGATGAAGCTGAAACTGACCCGGATACGGTCAGAGGCGCTCCTTACACAATGCCGGTGGGGCGGCTCGATGAGGGCGCCCTGGTTGATGCGGATCTGACCTGGAAACCCACTAATGGCTGAGCAGAGCGCCAAGGGAGTTCGCCGCATCGTAAACGCCTGGTTCTACTCACTGGCCGGGTTTAAAGCCTGTTTCCGGCATGAAGAGGCGTTTCGGCAGGAGGCGCTCGCGGTATTGGTGTTGCTGCCTTTGGGTATCTGGTTGGGTGAAAATGGAACCGAGCGGGCGCTGCTTGTCGGGAGCCTTTTGATTGTGCCGCTGGTTGAGATCCTCAACTCGGCCATTGAGGCAGTGGTCGACAGGTTTGGCGGCGAGCTGCACGAGCTCTCGGGGCGCGCCAAGGATATGGGCTCAGCCGCAGTATTCTTGAGTATCGTCATGGCCGCGCTAATCTGGCTATTGGTACTAGCGGGCTGAGTTAGCGCGCTTGTCCCGTTTCGACTGATCTGCGTTCGCCGCGTCGCGCCATGAAGCAAAATTGCCACGGTCGCGGTCGTGCGGGATTATGAGATAGGTCCTACTGGCAATTGACGCACATCTGTCAGGTTTTACCGCTCCGACTCTCGTTCCGCCAACATGCCGGCATAGTGGATGGCATCGAATAGAGCGATTCTATCGTTTAACCGCTCATGCCATCCTCCCGGATTATAGGGTGTGGAGAGTGTCCGGGTTTCAGCGCTTCTGGCGATTTTGCCGTCCGCTTCAGCCGCGGACGCCATACTCTCGTCAGTGAGCTTCTGTGCTGAGCGTAACTCGTCGAAATGGTGGCTGAGGCTGGCTGTCGGCGCGATCGTCTCTAGAATCGAACAGCAGCGGTCGGCAATCGCTTCAAGGTAATGATCAGAGTGCGGGTCGGGGGCGAGCGAACCTTGCTGCGGCTGCGGGGCAGGAAAATAGCCGAGGTAGTGGGGGTTCATTTGCAGATATTTCATGGCGGCATGCTGCAGTTTTTTAAAGGTGCCATGGGCATCTGGCAGGTTTCCGGCTTTTTCCACGATGACGTGAATCGGCTGTTCCGCGTAATTGCGTTTGAGCGCCCTAAGCAGGGAAAAGGCTTTGGTCAGTGACTCGGCCTCAGGTGTTATCGTCAACAGAATAAGGGGCGCTGCCTGAAAGAGTTGCAGCGAACCTTTGTCGGTGTCGGCAGCCGTTTCGACAATGAGATAATCGAACGCCTCCTCCAATTGACTCAGCAGTTCGACCAGCAATATCTGCTCGGCTCCATTCATCAGGAGAAAATTGGAAAAAGTGTTGCCGGTGGAGAGGATTTGGCATCCAGCAGGCCCATCAAGCAGAATTTCAGCCAATACCTTCCGGCCTGCCAGCAGCTCCTGCAGCGACAATCCCTGGGCTTGGCCAGGTACTGCAGGTTTGTTGCCGACGGCGTTGTCGGCGGTGATCAAGCAGACATGTTTTCCCTGCTTAGCCAGGGCAGTGCTAAGATTGGCGGCGCTGCCGCGGCTGTTTGTGCCGGTGCTGTTCATTACCGCCACTCTGGCAGCGCCGTCATGCGGGGCCGGTGCGCCAATTTCCTGTCTGTCGGTGGTGTAATTCATCAGAATAATTGTAATTGGAAACTTAACTCGAATTTCATTGATATGGTAGCAGGATCTGTTACAGTGATTTGGCTATGGTAGGGCTTTCTAACAATAAAATACAAAAATATGATGTGGGCCAGATACCTTCGATTCCGCACGTTCTGCTGAAACTGATTGAAGCTTGTCATGCCGTTGATGTCAGCTTCGAAGAGTTGTCCGATATTATTCAGAAAGATGCGGGGCTCTGTGCGAAGGTGATTGCAGTGGCAAATTCTCCAGCCTATGCACAATGGAACGACGTCAAGGACTTTAACCGACTGTTGGTCGTGCTCGGCTTGAACACCATCAAGACCATCGCTATTACCACTGCGGTGCATCAGTTTTTTTCACAGTTCAATACAGAGATGGGGCGCTGGGTGGGCGGGTTCTGGCGGCATTCGCTCAGCTGTGCCTACGCGGCAAAGCTGCTTGCCCGGTTGACCGGCTATGAGCCGGCTGACGAAGCCTACCTGGCTGGATTGCTGCATCAGGTGGGACAGTTGGTGCTGCTGAAGAAAGAACCAGACCAATACCCTGAGTTGCTGTTAAATGCTCAAAACGATCGTGAACTTACCGGTTTAGAAAGAGAGCTATTCGGCATCAGCGGAAATGAGGTCGGTGCTCAGCTGGTGCATGACTGGGATCCCGATTCGATGCTTGGAGACGCAGTGCTCTATCAGCGCGAGCCGGCGGAGGCGGTGATCGATACTCCGCGCCTGGTCCGATTGATCAACTTTGCCCACAAGCTCAGTGCCCGCGCTGAGCCGAGTGAAGAGTTGATGCACGAGGCAGGCGTACTGTTTGGTTTGTCGCAGCCGGTGATAGATGACCTGAAGGCGGAGATGCAGAATGGTGTTGCCAAGGCCGCCGAGGGCTTGGGCATCAAGCTCGATCCGGACGCGCAGTCGGGTCAGGACTTCTGTGCGGATGGCGAAGAGGTGCGTCTGGCGTTGGCGCATAAAGTCAGGGAGTTCGCCCTGCTGGACGGAGTCGAGAGGCATCTTTCCGGTTCGCCCGAGCTGGACGATGCGTTGCTGGCCAGCCTGCAGGATTTGAGGATTCTGTTTGGACTCTCCCGCGGCGTCTGTTTTCTTACCGATCCCGCGATGGGGCTGTTGCAGCCGCAGGCGAATAACTGCGCCCGGCCCGATCAAGTGGTTGAGTTTCAACTGCAACTGAAACCCGGCCGGAGTCTGGTAGCCGATGCCTATCTCAGTCGAAAACTCAAATCATCTTTAGATCCGTACACCGCCGAACACCTGGCGGTGGTCGACAGGCAGCTGATAAAGCTCCTGGATGCGGAGGGAATGCTCTGTATTCCACTCTTTACCGAACAGGAGGGTGTCGGGGTTCTGGCGGCCAGCCTCGATGCTGCGGACCTGCAGCGCATGCAGAAGCAGACAGACTTGCTGCTTTACTTTGCCGAGGTGGTGGCCCGTACTGTCTATCACCGGCAGCGGCTGACACGGGGGCGCGAGGAGGCGCTGGCTCAGGAGCGGGAGTTGAAACAGGGACAGATCCGCAAGTTGGTGCACGAGGCCAACAATCCGCTGGCAATAATCAAGAATTATCTCCAGGTGCTCTCCATTCGGCTCGGCAACGAAAGCGGTGTTCAGGATCAGCTTGCCATTTTGAGCGAAGAGATAGAACGGGTCGCCGACATCATTCTGCGCATGCGCGATATTTCACCGCCGGCGGAGATACTTCAAGGTGCGGTGGACGTTAACGAACTGCTGCATGATCTGGTGGGAATATTTCGTGTATCCCACTTCACTACCCGGGAGATCAAGGCGGATATTCGCTTGGACCGTTCAATGCCGCCTATTATGACCAACAGAAACAGCCTCAAACAGGTAGTGACCAATCTGATAAAGAACGCGGTAGAAGCGATGTCAAGTGGCGGGGTATTGACGGTCGCAAGCCGGGATCGGGTGAATATCGACGGCACTCAGTATATAGAACTCCTGTTGGCTGACACGGGACCGGGCATTCCGGTTGAAATGCTGGATAATGTATTCAGACCGGTAAAGAGTGGCAAGGGGGGCGCCCATTCCGGTCTCGGTCTTACCATAGTAAAAAATCTGATTTCCGATATAAATGGTTCAATCAGTTGTAGAAACAGGAGAGAGGGTGGGGCAGAATTCACCCTCCATTTACCCAGGATTTTAGAAAAAAAATAGTTCAGAATGGGACGTGCACTTATTGATTGCTTTTTTGCGGGATTCATCCAATTAATCTCAGGTGAATAGATGACAACCTCTGCGTCATGGTTGGGAGCTAGGTTCAGCCCCCTAATAGACGAGCGCCATGGAGAGGTGGCAGACACATCAGACAACGCCGGATCCAAAGTACTGGTAGTCGATGATGAGGTCCGGATGCGGTCAAGCGTTGGCGATCTTCTGCAGGCATACGGGCATCAGTGCGAGCTCGCAGCAGGCGGAGAGGAGGCGCTTGGTCTGTTGTCGACCGGCAGCATCGACCTGATGTTGCTTGATTTGAACATGCCGGGTATCGACGGCTATCAGGTGATGCGGGAGGTTAAGGAGAACTACCCGGACACCGACGTGATAGTGGTCAGCGGCGAAACGACATTTGAAAGTGCAACCGAAGCGCTGCGCTGTGGTGCACAGGACTTTCTGCGCAAACCCTATGCACCGGAGGAGCTGATCCGCATCGTCGGCAATACGCTGCGTAAGCGTAGCCTGGAGCGCAATATCCGTGACATGAACCGCTGCCTGGAGGCGTCGGAGCACCGTTACCGGTTCATCGTCAACAACTCCCCCGATATCATCTATATGCTGGATAACCGGGGTCATTTTGTGTTCCTGAATGATCGCATCAAGACGATCCTGGGCTATGAAACGGATGAGTTGTTGGGGAAGCACTACTCCGATTTCGTCCACAAGGATGACTTAGACAAGGCGATGTATGTGTTCGATGAGCGGCGCACCGGTGCCAGGGCCAGCCACAATATAGAGTTCCGCCTGCTATGCAAGGGCAGTTCGCTTCCTTTTCGCTACTTCGAGTCCCGTTCCATCACCATAGAGCTGAGTGCGATGGGGGTATATGCGGAGCAGGAGGCGGATCAGAAAGAGGCGTTCGTCGGTACCTACGGGGTGGTGAGGGATATCAGCGAACGCAAGCGGGCCGAGGAGGTCATCAATTTTCAGCTGTACCACGATCTGTTGACGAAACTGCCGAATCGCGCACTGTTTCGCGACCGCTTGAATCTGGCGATATCTCAGGCCAAGCGAAGCAAGAGCAAGCTGGCGGTCATGTTTCTGGATATGGACAGATTCAAGGTGATCAACGACTCGCTCGGACACCTCGCCGGAGACCAGCTGCTGCAGACGATCGCACTGCGGCTGAGTTCCTGCCTGCGCGACGGCGACACCCTTGCCCGGGTCGGTGGGGATGAGTTTAATCTGCTGGTACCGGGTATCAACGGGCGCGACGATGCGGCGATGGTCGCGCGGAAAATCATGGAGCGGCTGAAGGAGCCGGTCGTCCTCGATGGTTATGAGGTATTTGTCAGCTTCAGCATCGGCATTGCTATTTTTCCTGAGGATGGCCAGACCATTGACGTGCTGGTAAAAAATTCCGATATGGCGATGTACCACACCAAGACGCACGGGAAAAACGGCTACGAGTTTTTCGCGGACAACATGAAAGCGGCGTTTCATCGCCAATTGTCGATGGAGAACGGCATTCGCAAGGCGCTGGAAAAAAAGGAGTTCGAGCTTTTCTATCAGCCACAGATCGATGTGATGGAAGGCCGGGTGTGCGGCATGGAGGCGTTGATTCGCTGGAATCACCCGGAGCGGGGGGTGTTGCTGCCGGATCAGTTCATACCCCTGTCCGAGGAGACCGGACTCATTGTCGAGATAGGAAACTGGGTGCTGGATAGCGCCTGCCGCGAGTTAAAAGCCTGGCGGCTGCAGGGGGTTAGCGATGATGTTCAGATGGCGGTCAATATCTCCGCAGCGCAGCTGATGCAGCCGGAATTCGAACGGACCGTACTGGATATCATGGCCAAACACGGTGTTTCGGGAAGGCAGCTCGAGCTCGAAATAACGGAAAATATCCTGATGCAGGATATGGATCAGGCGGTCAGTAAGTTTCAGCAGCTTGCCGCCAATGGCGTGCGGGTCGCGGTTGATGATTTCGGCATCGGCTACTCTTCGCTGAGCTATCTTCACTCTTTACCCTTGAATACGCTGAAGATCGATCGCTCATTTATCTCCGGTGTCCAGGCCGCCAAGGATCGCAGCTCGATTGTCACCGCTGTACTCGCCATGGCGCGGGAACTCAATCTTGAAGTGGTGGTCGAGGGCGTTGAACGAAAGGCTCAGGTTGACTACCTTCGCCGGCTGGAGTGCAGCAAGGCTCAAGGGTTCTTTTTGGGCCGTCCGGGGCCGTCTGAGGAGATAAGGGAGCTGCTGCGAAAACGCTAAAGGCTGTTGCGGAACCGGCACACGCCACCGGATTGATGTAAAATCCACGCTTTTCGTTTACTTGTCGCGGAGATTTTATGTCAGCGCTGATCTGTGGGTCGTTTGCTTACGACACCATCATGGTGTTTCAGGATCAATTCAAGAATCATATTCTGCCGGAACAGGTGCATATCCTTAATGTTGCATTTCTGGTCCCCGAACTGCGTCGTGAATTTGGGGGCTGTGCGGGAAATATCGCTTATAACTTAAAGCTTCTGGGCGGTGACGGTAAACCCATGGGAACAGTGGGGACAGATTTCGAGCCTTACGCCCGCTGGATGGACAAGTGCGGTGTGAGTCGGGATTATTTGCGCGTGATCGATGGTGAATATACCGCCCAGGCCTATATAACCACCGATCAGGATGACAACCAGATCACCGCGTTTCATCCGGGCGCTATGAACCACTCTCACCAAAACAGCGTAAGCGAGGCCGCCGGGTGCACGCTTGGGCTTGTTTCGCCGGACGGCCGCCAGGGTATGATCGATCATGCACAGCAGTTCGCCGAATCCGGCATACCCTTTATCTTCGATCCCGGTCAGGGTATGCCCATGTTTGACGGGGACGATCTGCTGGAATTTGCCGAGCAGGCCAGCTGGTTGGCATTCAACGATTATGAGGCCAAATTGATGGAGGAGCGCACCGGCCGTTCCCCCAAGCAGCTCACCGAGATGGTTAAGGGAGTGATTGTCACCCGCGGCGGGGAGGGTTCCGTTATCTATACGCCGGAGCGGGAGTATCGGATCCCCACAGCACCCACCGGGTGCCTGGTGGACCCCACCGGCTGCGGTGATGCTTACCGGGCGGGGTTGTTGTATGGCCTGATGCATGGGATGGATTGGGATGTGACCGGGCGTATTGCCGCGCTGATGGGGGCGATCAAGATCGAACAGGCCGGAACGCAGAATCACAGCTTCGAACTGGATGAGTTCCACATCCGTTTCAGGGACTCTTTCGGCTTCACCTTTGCCTGATAAAACGGGTGTTGCTTCCATAAGCCGCGATTCCCATTCCTTAATTTGCACCGCAGAGGTAATCATGACAGGACATTTCGACCAGACAGGCTTCGTACCGCTCAATATCGCGGTATTGACGGTTTCCGACACCCGTAGTGAGGAGACGGATAAATCCGGTAAAATTCTTCAGCAGGGGGTAGAGGAGGCTGGTCACCACCTGGTGGAAAAGGCGATTGTCAAGGACGATGTCTATCAGATGCGCGCAGTTTTTTCCCGCTGGATCGCCGATCCCAATGTACACGCAATCATCAGTACCGGGGGCACAGGCATTGCCGGTCGCGACAGTACGCCGGAGGCGGTCATACCACTATTGGACAAGCCCATCGAGGGGTTCGGTGAGCTGTTTCGCGCCATCTCGATGGAGGAGATTGGCGCATCTGCCATCCAGTCGCGCGCGATAGCCGGTCTGACCAATCAAACCCTGATTTTTTGCCTGCCGGGATCGACCGGTGCATGCCGTACCGGCTGGAGCAGGATACTCCAGCCACAGCTGGACCATCGCACCCGGCCTTGTAATTTCGCTCAGATGTTCCGGGCCTGAAGATGAGCCGGCGGCGCACCGGCAAGCGATTACAGACATATCCAGTTAGCTGGTGTATGGAGAGACAACCTCAATGAGCGAATGCGATTGTTCATCCCACTGCGGACCTTCCGAATTGATGCCGCTGGAGAAAGCGCTTGAGCTACTGCTTTCTCATGCAAAGCGTGTGGACGGATCCGAATCGCTTGCGATAGCAGAAGCCCAGGGCCGGGTGTTGGCGGAGGCAGTGACGAGCCGCATTACCATGCCGCCCTGGGACAACAGCGCGATGGATGGTTATGCGGTTAACACCGCTGACCTGACCGGCGCGGGGGTCAGTTTGAGGGTCTCACAGCGGATACCTGCGGGCAGTACAGGGGCGCCTCTTGCCCGGGGTACGGCGGCGCGGATTTTCACCGGTGCGCCGGTTCCGCAGCATGCAGATGCCGTTGTCATTCAGGAGGTATGCGAGCTGATCGGCGACAACGTGACGATCAATAGCTTGCCCGCTGCCGGCGCCAATATCCGGCGTGCCGGCGAGGATACTCGTGAGGGCGAGGTGGTGCTGGTCGCAGGTACTCGCCTGGGACCCCAGCACCTGGGGCTGCTGGCCTCGGTCGGGGTTGCACGAGTCAGTGTACACCGCCGCCTGAAGGTGGCGGTATTCTCGTCCGGTGATGAACTTGTCATGCCAGGGCGCCCACTTGGTCCCGGACAGATATATAATTCAAATCAATTCACGCTGGAAGGTTTGCTAAGAGGTATAGGTTGCGAAGTCATCAAGCTGGGTATTGTCAAAGATACCTTTGACGACACCTGTAACGCACTGCTTACTGCCGCAGAGCAGGCGGACCTGGTGATGGCCTCGGGAGGCGTATCGGTGGGCGAAGAGGACCATATAAAACCGGCGCTGGAGAAGCTCGGCACGCTCGATTTATGGAACATCGCCATCCGCCCGGGCAAGCCGCTGGCATTCGGTCGCATCGGAGCGGTGCCTTTTATCGGAACCCCCGGCAACCCGGTCTCGCTGTTTGTCACCTACTGCCTGTTCGCGCGCCCGTTTATTCTCAAGGCGCAGGGTGTGACCGGACCACTGGCTCCCCGTGCGGTGACGGCAAGAGTCGATTTCGACTGGCCACAGCCCGATAAGCGGCGGGAGTTTGCCCGCGCAAGATTGGATCTGGATGAGCAGGGTGAGGCATGGATATCGGTCCACCGCAGCCGCTCTTCCGGCGTGCTCAGCTCCCTGGCATGGGCCAACGGATTGGCGGTGTTGCCGGAACTGCGGCCGCTGCGCAAGGGAGATTTGGTAAAGTTCCTGCCTTTCAGCGAGTTATTGACATGATCAAGGTGCTCTATTTTGCCCGTTTAAGGGAGGATCTGAACACCGACGCAGAGTTTGTCGATGCTGTTCAAGACCTGCATTCGCTGGTGAAAATGCTGCGTGCGCGCGGTGGCGAGTGGGCGGAGATTTTCGGTGATGATCAGTTGTTTTTGATGTCTGTAAATCAGGAGATGGCAGATTTGGCTACATCACTTGCCGACGGCGACGAAGTCGCATTTTTCCCCCCTGTCACGGGTGGGTGAGCCCTGATAATTGCTCCAGTGGAGCAATTATCAGGGCGAACGCCCGACAAGGATGTCGGGCCGGATCGGTGCCACATGGATGTGTGTTGGTGCCGAACTGTCTGGGCGAACGCCCGACAAGCGAGCTACAGGGCAAAGATTGCTCCTGCAATCGCTTGCATTTCCTCCATCCCTGGAGGTCAGATGTAGGGAGGTAGAGCAGGAGCTATTACCCCGAAGCAATGGCCGAGATGTCGGGCCGGATCGATGCCACATGGATGTGTCTTGATGCCAAACTGTTGGGACGAAAACCCGATGCGTTGAGTCGAGTAGCGACATTTAAGAACAGACCATGAACAGAATTCTGATCCAGAACGAGCCCTTCGATATCCAGGCTATCCAGGACGAGCTGAGGGCGCAAAACCCTGCAGTCGGCGCCTTGGTCACATTCCTTGGACTGATGCGGGACATGAATGAGGGAGACCAAGTCTCCGACATGTTCCTTGAGCACTATCCCGGAATGACCGAAAAAGTGCTGGCAGAGATCCTGGATGAGGCAGAGCGTCGCTGGGATTTGTTGGGAATTCGGGTAGTGCACCGGGTCGGTGAATTGAAGCCAACGGATGCCATTGTACTGGTGGCCGTGGCGAGTGCGCATCGCGGTGAAGCTTTTCATGCCTGTGAATTCGTGATTGATTATCTCAAGACCCGTGCGCCCTTCTGGAAGAAAGAGCGCACCCGCGATGGTGACCGCTGGGTCAGTGCACGGCATAGCGATAACGACGCGGAGCGGCGCTGGAGCGAATAGCTCCTACTTATTGACGTTTAGGGGCGCCCCTGTATTCGGTAACCGAAAGGCGTTTGTCGAAGGCTGATAAATCTTCGATCGGCGATTCGCACCGGATGCCACTGCAGATATAAGCTATGACCGGCCCGCTGGCCCGACGGGCGTCGAGCAGCCCCGGTAAATCGGCCTCCGTGGCGGGAATTGCGAGCGTGTAGCGTCGCGGCGTGTAGTGTTTGGATGCTCGCCGGCGCCACCGCTCCAGCTCGGCGTCGTCCGCGCGGATCACGACAATCTCGGTGGGATTGATAAGCTCTTCCAGTGCATCCAACAGCGTGCCGTGCGCATGCGGCAGCTGGCGTATCTGTTGCCAGGCGATTTTTAGCGTGCCCTCCGCCGCGCTGATGTATCGCTCTTCCCCCAGCAGGTGCCCCAGGCGAATCAGTACAAAGGCCGCCACACCGTTGCCGGCCGGGGTTGCGTTGTCGCTGAAGGGCTTGGGGCGGTGAATCAGCTTTTCATGATCATCGGCGGTAAAAAAAAATCCGCCGCCACTGGGATCGTGGAACCGTTGCATCACTACTTCTGCCAGCGTTATCGCGAATTTCAGGTTATCGGCGCTCCAGCGTGCCTGCAGCTGTTCCAGAATTGCGTCGATCAGAAAAGCATAGTCATCCAGGTAGGCTGGCAGCTGCGACCTGCCGTCTTTATGTGTTGCCAGCAGCCTGCCGTCGCGCCACATATGAAGCCTGATGAAGCGCAATGCCCGTTCGGCGGACGCAACGAAATCCGACCGCTCAAGCAGGCGGCCCGCCCTGGCGATTCCCTTGATCATCAGCGCGTTCCAGGAGGTGAGGATTTTCTCATCCCGACCCGGGCGGACGCGTGAGGCGCGCGATTGCAGGAGTTTCTCCCGGGCCGAATCGAGCAGTGTCGCTGCCTCTTCTCCGGTTGTGCCGAAGCGCTGGTTGAGTTCAGCAATCGAGGCAAAATTGTGCAGCTGCCAGCGCCCCTCAAAGTTGGGTTTGCGGTCGAGACCATAGTAGCAAGCCAGGTGTCGGTATTCGTTTTCGTCCAACAGCGCTCGGATCTCATCGGCGGACCAGACGTAAAAGCGCCCCTCCTCGCCCTCGCTGTCGGCATCCAGCGATGCGTAGTAGCCACCTTCGGGCGACTGCATCTCCCGGATGACCCACTCAGCGGTAGCACAGGCAGTCTCCTGAAACAGTGGTTTTGCCGTCGCCCGCCAGAGGTCGCTGTAGAGGCCAAGCAGGGGGCCGTTATCGTAGAGCATCTTTTCGAAGTGCGGGATCATCCACGCGTTATCGGTCGAATAGCGGCAGAAACCACCGCCGAGCTGGTCGTTGATTCCGCTCAGAGCCATTCGGGTCAGGGTATGATCCACTACAAACAGCGTACGCGGGTCGGCTTGGTTCCTGTTCCCGCTGAGCGACCAGTGGCGAAGCATACGGACCAGATTCGTCGGATGCGGGAATTTGGGCGCCCGGCCAAAACCGCCGTGAACTTCATCGAAGCTGGCGAGCAGCTGCCCATGGGCGCCTTCCAGTGGGCTGGCGTCCAGCACCTGACCCGCATTTCCGTGTGCCGGGTTGAGGCGCGAGAGCGCCTCTCGCAGGGCAAGGTTTTGCTCCCGAATCTCCGCATATTGCTCCTGGTAGGCATTTGCGATACCGCGCAGTAGATCGCCGAATGCAGGCAGTCCGTGGCGTGCTACTCGGGGGAAATAGGTGCCGGCAAAAAAGGGGGTCTGGTCATCCGGCGTCAGGAATACGGTGAGCGGCCAGCCGCCGGGCCGCTGCGTGAGCAGTTGGTGCGCTGACTGGTAAATACTGTCAAGATCCGGCCGCTCCTCCCGGTCCACTTTAATATTGACGAAAAACTCATTCATCAGCGCCGCGGTGGCTGCATCTTCGAAAGATTCATGTGCCATCACGTGGCACCAATGACAGGCGGAGTAGCCGATCGAGAGCAGAATGGGTCTGTCCTCTTCCCTGGCCAGGGTCAGTGCCTCTTCTCCCCACTGGTGCCAATCCACCGGATTGTCCGCGTGCTGCAGCAGATAGGGGCTGGTGGCGCCTGCAAGTCCGTTTTTAGCCATAAGCTGAGGTTCCTGATCACTGCCTGCCGTTAGCAGGAGCGGGGTTTGGCTGAAGAGTGCTTATGCTATCTTATAATAGCAGAGTATAATACTAAACTATTATGCGCGGGCCCGGTTTCGTCTGCCGGTGGCCAGTTTCGAGCCCATGGAGATGCGGTAGAGCAGGGGGATGACGAACAGTGTCAACAGGGTGGAGACCATCAGGCCCCAGACGATGGCAGTGGCAACCGGCCCCCACATCAGCGAGTGGCCGCCCAGCCCGGTCGCGAGCGAGAAAAGTCCGGCGATGGTGGTGAGCGAGGTGATCAGGATCGGAATGACCCGGCGACGGGCGGCGTAGAGCGTGGCGTGCAGCACACTCATGCCGCGTTCCAGCCGCTCGTTGGCGGCACTGATCAACACGATCGCCGCATTAACCGCAATTCCGGCAAGCGCGACCACGCCATACATGGTGAACAGGCTCAGTGGGTTCTCGGTGATGATCAGCCCGACCACGACGCCGGTGAAAGCCATAGGCACGGTGCTGAGGATCATCAGGGGTTGAAAATAGCTCCTGAACTGGGTGCCCAGAATCATGTACATCAGGCCCAGCCCCAGCAGGAACAGCGCCTGGATCGAATCGATACTCTCCTGAATGTCGTCGAGCTCACCGGAAAAATCGAGATCTATCTCCGGAAACCGGTGGTGTAACCGCTCCCACTCCTGGATGATCTCCCGGTTGGCAGTGACCGTATCGGTCAGTGATTTGTCCAGGTCGGCCTCGACCGTAATGGTGCGTCGGAAGTCGTAATGCCGGATGTTACCCAGACTCGCTCCCGATTCGGTCTCGAGCAGTTCCCTGAGTGCGATCCGTCCGCCGTCAGCCAGCGGCAGAGTGAAGTTGCCGGGTAGTCCGATATTGTCAAGATTTCCCGGTTTGGCACGTACGCGAACCTCGAGCTCCTCACCCTGATCCTGCATTTCGGCAACAATTTCACCGTCCACCAGCAGTCGCAGTGTACGCATCACCTCATCCGGCGTGATGCCGGCCCGGCGCGCTGCATCCTGATTGACTCTCGCCTGCAACTCCATCTGGCCGCGGCTGTCGTCGTCGCTGATATCCCGGACGGCTGGGTTTTGCTCAAGAATGGCTTTCAACTCCGCCACCGCCCGCCGCAGGCTATCAATCTCATCGCCGCGGACCTTGACCTGAATCGGCTTCGACGTTGGCGGTCCGCCGGCCAGGCGCAGGAAGGAGATCTTCTCGGTGCCCGGCGTTGCCGTTACCGCTGCGCGCATCGCTTCGATCATTTCGTCCACCGAGCGTATTTGCACGGTGGCAGGATTGAGGGAGACCATAATCTGGCCGAACTGGTCGCCGTAAAAGGGGGTGGTTTCGGTAAACATCTGGCCGGCGTAACTGATAATGTTGCGTACCTCCCCGGTTTTTACCCGTTCACGCACGGTCTGTTCCACCGCCACGGTTTTGGCGATGGTCAGCTCCAGCGGCGTACCTGCGGGCATCTCCAGATTGATGTAGAACAGGCGAATCGGATCCGAGGCGAAGAAGTCCAGCTTTATCCGGCCAGCCAGTGTGGCCGCGAGCGCGGCGGCGAACATGCAGATCACCAGCAGCAGAATCAACCGGGGCCAGCGCAGCGCCCTGACCAACAGGCGGGTGTAGCTGCGCCGGATCCAGCGCAAAAAACCGTTCCGCAACCGCTGAACCCTGGAGGAGTTGGAGAAAGAGACATTGACTCCCAGCATGTGGGCGGGCAGCATCCAGTAGGCCTCCACCAGGCTTATTGCCAGCGCAATGGTGACCACTAATGGGATGACCAGCATATACTTTCCGAGAATGCCGGGCAGCAGCATCAAGGGAAGGAAGGCGGCAATGGTGGTCAGGACGGCGGTCGTGACCGGCGCGAACACCTCTTTCAACGCCGCCAAGGCGGCGGGCAGGGCGGCCATGCCCCGCTGCAGGCGATAGTAGATAGACTCCACCACCACCACGGCGTCATCCACCAGCATGCCCAGGCTGATGACCACACCCAATAACACAGTCACATTTAGGGAGTGACCAAAACTGCGCAAGGTCCAGAAGGTGCCCGCCAGAATAAACGGAATGCCGATGGTGGTCAGCAGGGCGATACGGCTGCCCAGAAACAGCCAGGTGACAAGCAGCACCATCAACAGCCCGAGCAGCGCGTTGGTCTCCATGGTGTGGAGTGCGCTGCGGGTGATTTCAGTCTGGTCGTCGATCAGCGTGAGATCGACTCCGGTGCCGCTGCTGAAGCGGTTGCGGTCGTCGACATACGCTGTGATCCGTTCCACCAGTTCCAGCGTGTTGGCATTCTCCTTTTTGGTGATCGCCAGCATGATTGCCGGTCTGCCGTTGTAGCGTACGATCGCGCTGGCCTCCTCTCTGGCGCGCACCACTTCCGCCAGCGTGCCGAGGGGGACCTCCCTGTCTGCACCCAGTACCGGCAGTCCGGCGAGATAATCCGGGTTGCTGTCCCGGCCGATTATTCTCACCAGCCAGTTCCGGTCGCTGACTCTGGTGTTGCCGGCTGCTATATCCTTGAAATTGCTGGCCAGGGTATCGCTCAGCTGGCTGGGCGAGATGCCGGTGGCTTCGAGCCGTTCCGGCAGAAAATTTATCTGCAGCTCGGGATCGCGCAGCGCCGTCGCCATGATCCGGTCCACGCCGAGGATCCGCTCCAGATCTTTTTTAACGATTTCACCCTGACGACGGAGATTTTCGTCATCTGCCATGCCTACAATCGCCAGGACCGCGCTGGGAAAAGCGTTGGCGCTGGTAATCTCGAAAATGAAGGGCGACCCGGCATCGTCCGGCAGTTCGGACTCCGCGTTCTGCACCTCGCGCCGCAAATCGGCGACGCGTTTGTCGAAAACCCGCTCGGGGATGTCGTGAAAACGGACCAGGATATTGGAGATGCCTTCACGGCTGATGCTGGAGACAAACTTGATATCGGATATCCGGCGGATCTTTTTCTCCAGGACCTCGGTTACCCGTTTTTCCACATCTTCCGCGGCGGCGCCAGGCAGACCGGTCGTGATATCGATCCAATTAAAGTTGATGCTGGGGTCCTGCTGCCGCGGCAGCAGGTTGTACGAGAGCAAGCCCATCGCCAGCACCAGAACAAAGGTCAGATTGGCAAGGACATGATTTTGGTAGAGTCTGGCAAGCATCGCTCAAGGCGCATCCTGTTTCCCGGCGGAAACCTGCACTTTTTCGCCATCGGTCACTTTTTGCCTGCCCTGCAGAATAATGCGTGTCTCCGGCGGGAGATCGATTGCGGCGGGATGGCCTTCGAGTGCACTCTCCAGCGGGAGAAAACGCGCACTACCGTTTTGTTCCAGCATCACGCCGAGTTTACCCCCGCGCCGCACCGGAATATCCGCAGGCAGGTGAAACTCGTCGGCACGCCACTGCATACGGCCGCTGCTGCCCGGCAGCGCACTGTTGCCGGTGAACTCCATGCGCGCCTCCCGGTTGCGGCCGCGCATGTCAACCAACGGCAGCAGATGGCGAAGTTTCAGCCGGTAAGATTCACCGTCAGTCAGCAGCTCCAGCTGTTTCGCCTGTATCAGCGAGTCGGCCTGATGCAGCGGTATCTGCGCCGATACCTCCAGACGTTCGGTGTCCACCAGCCGCACGACTGGCTGGCCCGGCGCGATCCACTCCCCCTCCGCTGCCAGCCGCTCCAGCACCACACCGCTGAACGGTGCGGTTATCCTGCAGTGCAGCACATCGTAGCGCACCTTTTCGAGCACGGCGGCTGCCCGGTTGAGCTCAGCCCGTGCGGTTTCCAGGTCGGTCTCCCGCTGGTTTAGCGTCTCCTCCGAAATATTGCGCTCTTCGCGCAGGGTTTTCGTGCGCCTGATCTGGCGCTGAGCCAGGTTCAGCTGCGCTGCCGCAGATTCTCTGGCTGCCTCAGCCTCTCTCTGCTGGCTGAGATTTGTCGTACAGTCCAGTTCGGCCAGCAGTTCACCCTGTTTGATCTGGTCACCCACCCGCACTGGCAGCTGCACTATAAACCCCGGCGTACGCGGACTGACGCGGCTCTCGCCAAGGCTCAGCGTCGTGGCCGGAACGGAGATCAGCGGCAGGTAGCGCAGTTCTCCGGCGGCAGCGGTGGTAACCACAACCGGGCTCTGTTGGTCCGCTGCGGAAGTCGTCACGAGCAGCAGCGGCAACCAGCAGCAGAGAAGTACTGCCGGTCTGTTCATTCTGGACGGAAGCATTGTAGTACCTGTGCTGAAACCATTTTTGGCTGAGATTGAAGAGCAGGAACAGCCTGCATGTCAAACTTGACAAGGATAACCACACATCAGCCGGAGGCACAGAAATAGTTGCTGGCCCTATCAAAAATTGATACTACACACTGTTCTACAGGGTACACTTGGCAGTTATGAATAATATTCAGTTGAGTTTGAAAAAAGCCTGCGATAGCCGGTTGAAGGCGGGCCATTGCTGGGTTTACAGCAACGAGGTAGACACGCTCAAGACGCCGCTTCAGGCGCTGTCGCCGGGGCAGCCCGTGGATATTCTCTCAGACCAGGGGAGGTGGTTAGGGTCGGGCTACGCAAATCCGCACTCACTCATCTGCGCCCGGCTGGTGAGCCGCGATGTAAAGCATCCGTTGAGTGCCTCGCTGCTGGTGCACAGGCTTAAAGTAGCGCTCGCGCTGCGTGAGCGCTTGTTCGCTAAGCCTTATTACCGTCTTGTGTTTGGTGAAAGCGACGGTCTGCCTGGTCTGGTGGTGGACCGCTTCGGCGATACTGCAGTGGTTCAGACCAACACCGCGGGCATGGAGCGGCTGAAAGACGAGGTGATTTCTGCCGTCGATAAAGTAATCCGGCCAAAGTGTGTGATCGTACGCAACGATTCCGGAATAAGGGAGAGCGAAGGTCTGCCGGGATATGTGGAGGTGGCCGCGGGTGCCGCACCCGAGAGTTTGCTTGTCGAGGAGAACGGGGCAACTTTTCGTGTGGCTGCCACCGATGGTCAGAAGACCGGATGGTTTTTTGACCAGGCGTTCAATCGTGCCCGGATGCTCAAATACGTCGCAGGAAAACGAGTTCTGGATGTGTGCAGTTACGTCGGCGCCTGGGGCGTCCAGGCTGCAACCGCCGGGGCGAACGATGTCTTCTGTGTGGATAGTTCCAGTACGGCGCTCGACCAGGTCGAGCTGAATGCACAGCTGAACGGCGTCACCGAGCAGGTTGCCGTATTGCAAGGGGATGCATTCGACGCTTTACGCGAGCTGCGGAGTGAGCAGGAGAGGTTCGATGTGGTGATTTTGGATCCGCCCGCCTTTATTAAGCGCCGCAAGGATCTCAGGGAGGGAACGCAGGCTTACCGCAGGTTGAACCAGGCTGCCATGCAGCTGCTGTCCAAAGATGGCGTGCTGATCACATCCTCCTGCTCGCACCATATGGCTGCTCATAGCCTGTTGCAGGAGGTGCAGAAGTCGGCGCGGCACCTGGATCGGGGTCTGCAGCTGCTGGAGCAGGGCTTTCAGTCACCCGATCACCCGATCCACCCGGCAATTCCGGAGACCGCCTACATTAAGACATTCTATCTGCGTGTTTTGCCGACCTTTTAGGTAAGCAGCAATGGGTGCGTCACGCTATTGATTGCCAAATTGGATTCCCAGGTTTCCGCCGAAACTACGGCGGAGTTGGGGTTCAGGCGACCAGATTCAGGATTTCCCGCTGAATTCTCGATTTGTGCGGCTCGGGAAGTTTGTTCCAGGCTTCCGCGAGGCTCTTGGCGGCATCCGGCAGTGATGACTCTGCCTCTTCGCCAAACATCAGCCAGGCCGGATTGACGCCCAGTACTGCCGCGATTTCATTAATCTTTCTTGGGCGTAGGCTCTTGCCGTTTTCGATCTTCTGGATGACAGCTTGGTTGGTGCTGGCGCGTGCTGCCAACTGTTCCTGTGTCCAGCCTTTATCCAGACGAACGTAACGCATGCGTTGGCCTAAAGTCCCGGGGTTTTGGGGATTCATCGTCGTCATACGAATCAACCTGCTTTTCCGTAGTGTAAGAAATTCATGCTGTTTCTAACGGCAGTAGCGAAGGTTTCTTAAATCTTTTTTTACTGGCTCTCTTCAAAGTTTGTACTCCTCACGATTTTTCGGGTGAGGCGCATCTCCGGCTGAGCTGACTACAGGACTCCACAGGAGCGCGACAGATACGATTATAAAGCTTTGTGTCTGGAGTTGTAGTGCAAAATACGAAAATATTTCCTAATGATGCCGGCTCAGCTGGATACCGGTCTGGTCAGCGAAGCTCAATTCGGAATGCTTTTGCGCCGTCGCCGTGTAGCTTGTCGTGTGCTCTGATTTCGATGTGATCGACGCCTTCAGGAATTGCCACCCCGGAGAGTGAGCGGGTGAAAGGTTGTTCATCGACGTGGGGGTGATAGAGGGTCCGTTTTCCTATTAGCTCACCGCCCGGAGCTATCACTTCCCAGCTGTCGGCATAGTGGTCCCAGCCGCTGTCGGCGTGTCTTAGCGTGACGGCAAAGCTGTAAACGCCGCTGCCGGTCGGCGAGGCGGTGGCATCAACAATTGTCACCTCTCCTGCAAAAGTGGATAGAGATGGAAGAAGCAGTAGCAATGGAGAGATCTTTTTTTTCATACGCTCAGCTGCCAGTGGGAGTTTTGCTTGCTAAGATAACGCGCCATGTTGACATATCCAAATATTAGCCCGGAAGCGATTTCGCTCGGACCGCTGAGCATTTACTGGTACGGCGTTATGTACCTGGTCGGCTTTATCGGAGGCTGGTGGTTGGCGCGCGTACGCGCAGCGCGGCCCGACTCCGGATGGACCCGGCAGCAAGTGGATGATCTGGTATTTTATGTCGTACTCGGTGTGATACTGGGGGGGCGCATCGGTTATACCGTTTTTTACGGAATGGAGCATCTGCTGGCCGACCCGCTCTCCCTGTTTCGCATCTGGGAAGGGGGCATGTCATTCCACGGGGGGCTGCTGGGTGTGTTGCTTGCGATGTGGCTGTTTGCCAGACGCCTCTCACGGCCGTTCTTTCAACTGACCGATTTTCTGGCGCCGCTGATTCCGGTCGGGCTGGGTGCGGGGCGTCTGGGAAACTTTATCAACGGCGAGTTGTGGGGCGCACCGGGCGGCGTACCCTGGGCGATGCGGGTCTCCTGTGAGCGTTTCTCCGAGCTCTGCCTGGACAAACTGCGGCTGCCTGCCGGTGCCGATTTTACCCCACCGTTGCACCCGACCCAGCTGTATGAGTCGCTGTTGGAGGGTGTCGCTCTGTTTATCCTGCTGTGGCTCTTCTCCTCCCGGCCGCGGCCGATGATGGCGGTGTCCGGGCTGTTTTTGGTTGGCTACGGGCTGTTCCGGTTCGGGGTTGAATTTCTGCGTCTGCCCGATGCGCATATCGGCTATCTCGCATTTAACTGGTTAACCATGGGACAGCTGCTCACCCTGCCCATGCTGGCAGGCGGGGTGGTACTGCTCTTTTTAGCCTATCGCAGGGTGAAGCCGGAAACTTAAGATGAAGCAGTATCTCGCACTTATGCGCCATGTACGCGATTACGGCACGCTGAAGGAGGATCGCACCGGTACCGGAACACGCAGCGTTTTCGGTTACCAGATGCGCTTCAACTTGGCAGACGGATTTCCCCTGGTCACCACCAAAAAGCTCCATTTGCGCTCCATCATCTACGAACTGCTCTGGTTTCTGCGGGGTGATACCAACATTGCTTACCTGAAAGAGCATGGGGTAAGTATCTGGGATGAATGGGCCGATGAAAACGGCAACCTGGGTCCGGTCTATGGTGCGCAGTGGCGCTCCTGGCCGGATGGTGACGGTAAGAGTATCGATCAGCTCAGTCAGTTGCTGGATCAGATCCAGCGTAATCCCGATTCGCGACGGCTGCTGGTGAGCGCTTGGAATCCGGCACTGATCGATCAGATGGCGCTGCCGCCTTGCCACTGTCTGTTTCAGTTCTATATTGCCGATGGACGCCTCTCCTGCCAGCTATACCAGCGCAGTGCCGATATTTTTCTGGGTGTCCCTTTCAATATCGCCTCGTACGCGCTGTTGACGCTGATGATTGCTCAGGTCAGCGGTCTCAAACCTGGGGAGTTTATTCACACATTCGGGGATGCGCACCTCTATTCGAATCACCTGGATCAGGTGGAAGCTCAACTCGCCAGAGCGCCCTTTCCTCTGCCGACAATTGCGCTGAATCCCGCTGTCAAGTCGCTGTTTGAGTTCAGCTTCGAGGATTTCGAGCTGCGGGACTATCGTTACCATCCGCATATCAAGGCACCCGTCGCCGTCTGAATTGCCGGAAACTGCAGGACCGGAAGATCTTTTCATACTGGTCCCTTGAAAAATATTAGAAAATAATTATATTCTATTACATAGAGATTGCGGCTATGCTGGGAGGTGAGCCATGTCAGGTTTTTTGAGTATTAAATGCAGTGAATGGCAGGAACTATCGGAGCAGTTTCCGCTGGAAATGGAGATCATCGTGGAGATGATGATCGAAGCGGAGGCGGATATCTGTATCTAATCTGCTCTCCTTAAGTGGGGAGAAGGTTCGTTGCGGTGAATCGTCAGATAATTTTCTAAGCCTGTTTGTCGCTGATCAAATGCTTTGCAGGGGCGTATGAGTAATGGGCTTTTACCTGAACGCGCTGTGCTACCATTGCGCTCCATGCAAACATCCGCCACACGCATATCCCTTATCGCCGCGATAGCTGAAAATCGGGTTATCGGACGCGCTAATAAACTCCCCTGGCACCTGCCCGCCGACCTGAAACGTTTCAAACAGTTGACCATGGGAAAGCCGATGATCATGGGGCGGCGTACCTGGCAGTCGCTGCCTGGGTTGCTGCCCGGCCGGAGGCATATCGTGGTCACAAAAAACCGTGGTTTTTCTGCTGCCGGCTGTGAGGTTGTCTACAGCTGTGAAGAGGCATTGCGGGTGGTGGACGGTGTACCTGAAGTCATGGTGATAGGCGGTGCCGCGTTGTATGGTCAGATGCTGCCATACGCTTCCCGTATTTATTTGACGCTGGTTCATGCGGCGTTCGAGGGGGATAGCCTGTTTCCCATGTTCGATAAAACCGAATGGTGTGAGCGCCGCCGTGAGGCGCATCTGGCTGATGTGGACAACCGCTACGACTATACCTTCCAGACGCTGGAGCGGATCAACCGGTAAGTGAAATCTAACCTGAGTACTCAGTCAGGCGTGCGTGGCCGCTCCAATAAAGAAAAAACCTTCCAGCTGATCTGAAACCAGATCCAGGTCAGCCCGGCGGCGAGATATTCAAACGGCGGAAAGCCAGCGACCGGCCGAAACAGGCGGTCATGCAGGTAGAGGAGAGGGTGGCTGCCGATTTTAAACAGCCTAGCAAGCAGGATGTCAAGGTAGAAAAGGGGCTGCCAGGCGTGGCTCAGTACATACCGCCCGGTAGCGCGCCAGCGCTGGCGCGCAACAACGGGACCCGCTTCCCGGTTGAGATCGCTGATCAGCTGAAAGATTGGCGTCATCAATAGGCGTCCGGTGCTATCCTGATTGCGGTAAACTGTCTCCGCCCGCTCGAAGAACTCGTCAAGCCCGATGTTGTGGAAGTTCATGATCAACGCGGAAAGGATCATGCGGCGGCCTAGTCCTTCGCGTTCAAACCGGCGAGCCGAGGTTTCCAGCGCCCCCGGCAAGGTGATCCAATGGCCAGTGCGACGGATTTTTTCCGCCAGCCGCTGATCTTCCAGAAACCAGAGCGACTCGTCGAAACCGCCCAGTTCCCGAAAGAACTCCGCCGACATGAGAAAACCCTGGTCGCCGTTGGTGCATTCGGCCCGGTTGAGCGCGCTCTTGCTTTGATAGTAGCTGTAAGCCAGATCATATCCTTTGCGATGCCGCCTGAACCGCAGTGAGAAGTGCCCTGCCACCCGTTCATTGCCAAGCCGCGCACGGCTGCTCTTGAGCATTTCCAGTGCATCGTAAAGCTGGCAGTCGCCGGTGGGCAGTGAGTCGGCATGCAGAAACAGCAGGTACGGGGCGGATGCCTTGACTGCAGCGCTGTTCATCTGACGTCCCCGTCCGGCGCCGGAGTGCACCTGAACGGCGCCTGCATTGGCGGCTGCAGCCAGCGTTCCATCCTTCGAGCCGCCGTCCGCAACGATCACTTCCAGCCGAATTTTCTTTTGCTGCCGCAGTCGTGCAAGCAATTCCGGCAAGGATTCAGCCTCGTTGATAGTCGGGACAATGACACTCAACTGGGGCGGGCAACTGTTTGTTAAGGGATCATGCATGCGTTCTGCTCTGGTTTAGCAGCGTCTATTCTACCCTCCGCAGGCATCACCTACGGAGAGCGACGGCTGATTTGATTGACATCCCTTAAGGAACGCATTGTACGACGGGTTAAAATCCAGTCTTGAGTCGGGGGTTAGGGTGAGGCCTGATGGGTTCCGGGAGTCGGCGGATGTTATGTCTCGGATGTCCGAGTTGTCGATGTTGAAACTGTTGCGGCTGGTCTGCCTGTTGCTGCTGTGTGAAGCGGGTTATTGTCTGCCGCCGATGCAGCTGTTTGTTGAGCTCACGCCAACTGGCGGTGTGCTTCAGCCGCCGCCGGGTGTCTACTCGGGTCCGGTGGTTATTGAGCGCAAAATTACGCTGGAGGGCGGGGGAGGGGTCACCATCGACGGCGGCGGTAACGGCACCGTGGTACAGGTCAAGGCTGACGGATCGATTATCCGTGGCGTTAAAATCACCAACTCCGGGGAGTCACACGATCGACTCGATGCCGGCCTGCTGCTCGAGGCGAACGATGTACTGATTGAAAATTGTGTTTTTGAGAACGTACTTTTCGGTATCAACCTGCGCCGGGCGGACGACAATAGAATCCAGGGCAACCGCATCAACTCGAAGGGAGATTCGATAAGCCTGCGTGGAGAGGGGTTGCGGCTCTGGTACA
Organism: Chromatiaceae bacterium; assembly: GCA_024235255.1. Classification (GTDB taxonomy): domain Bacteria; phylum Pseudomonadota; class Gammaproteobacteria; order Chromatiales; family Chromatiaceae; genus HKST-UBA178. The sequence goes on along the minus strand of JACKMT010000002.1, from coordinate 400,289 downwards.
GCAGCGGCAATCTGGTTGAAAACAACGAGATCGCGAATGTGCGGGATATTCTGCTGATGAATGCACCCGACAATCGTATACGCGACAACCGGATTCACGGTAATCGCATGGGAATAGAGCTGGTTTTCTCTCCCGGAAACGAGATCGTTGGGAACCATTTCAGCTGGAACACCACCGGCCTTGTCGGTATTTACTCCGACGATCTGCTGATCAGGGCGAACCGCTTCACCCATATGCGCAAACTGTCCGGTGCCGCGCTTGCCATAAAAGAGAGCTCCCAGGTCACGATCCGGGAGAATGAGATACTCCACTGCGCGATTGGATTGATGGTTAATGCGCCGGTACACCCGGAAAATATTCTCTATCTGGAGAATAATCACATTGCCTACAATGATGTCGCCATGTATTTCTATGGTGAAAAAGGCGGCCATGTGATTCATGGCAACCGGTTCGAAAAAAATCTGTCAACGGTAGCGGTCAGCGCCGCGACCAGTGCGTTGGCGAACGACTGGAAGGGCAATCATTGGGACGAATACAAGGGATTTGATCGCGATGCGGACGGCGTTGGTGATATGCCGCACAATGTCTATCTCTACTCTGACCGAATCTGGCAGGATCGGCCGATGACCCGGTTTTTCCGCAGCTCCCCGGTGCTGGAGCTGATTGATTTCATCGAGCGGCTCACGCCGTTTTCCGTGCCTGATCTTATTCTCGGGGATCCCGCGCCGTTGATGTGAGGCAATACTCAGTCTGTGTGGAAACGCTGGTTCGGTTACTCGTCAACATCGTCCACATCCAGCTGCCCGGTCAGGCGCCTGCGGATGTGTGACCAGGAGATGCCGATAGCCATAATTATCGCGACTATGCTCAGTCCGATATATTGCAACAGAGTGGTGTTCTCCAGAGAGAGAAGATTGCGGTCAATCAATAGCCAGATAAGCACGCCAAACAGCGCCACAGCCAGTGTGGTACCGATGACTCCGAGGGAGCGGAGCGTTGCACGCAGATAGATTATCCAGCCAATCAGCAGCACCAAACCCGCCAGAATCAGCAATGGATCCAATTTGTTCTGCGCATTGAGGAACAGATGGTACCAGGAGTACTCAAAAGGATTGTAGCTGGCGAATACCAGTATCAGGGCAGCAATCAGCCGGATCAGGAAACCGACAAAAGAGAAGCGCGTTTCAGCCATTTTAGTCTTCCCGGGCGCGGTAGCTGTAGGTGCATAAGAAAACGTTGCTTATATTATCATAAGCCCCAGAGGGTACGGGCTTCTATTTTCTTTAACCGGTAGCCTTTGCAAGGGACCTGGATCAACTTGGGCTGTCTGTTTTTCTCCAGCTTCAGTGCAGTCAGTTTACCTCCCCAGAGGCAGCCGCTGTCCAACGCCCAGGTATTGTAGGCGTGACGGAAGCCCAGCGTGGACCAGTGTCCGAACAGAATTCTGGCTGAGTCGCTGGCGCGTCCGGGAACCTCGTACCATGGCATGCATCCGTAGCGTTGACTCCCCGGCGGCCCCTTCTCTTTCAATGCCAATTCACCGCTCCTGGTACAATAACGAAGCCGCGTGAAGCAGTTGGTAATGAACCGCAGCCGATCTATTCCGCGCAGCTGATCTGACCAGTAACTGGGTTCATTGCCGTACATTTGGGCGACGAAGTGGCTGTAACGCTCGCTCCGCAGCACAGCCTCTACCTCGTGCGCCCGCTCCAGCGCCGTATCTATGTCCCATTGGGGCGGAAGACCGGCATGAATCAGCGCGTAGTCAAGTTTGCGGTCAACATGCATCAATGGCTGTTGCCGCAGCCAGTTCAGTAGTTCGACCCGGTCTTTTGCCTGGAGGATCGGTTCGAGCGTTGGGTCATTTTCCTTATGTTTCAGGTTGCCTTGGGACAAAGCCAGTAGGTGCAGGTCGTGATTGCCTAGGACGGTTACCGCGGCTTTGCCCAGGCTTTTTACGAAGCGCAGAGTGGCCAGGGAGTCCGGGCCGCGGTTTACCAGGTCGCCGGCAAACCAGAGGCGGTCCTTACCTGGGTTGAAGGCGATTGTTGCCAGCAGTTTTTGCAGATCAGCATAACAGCCCTGCACATCACCAATTGCGTATACAGCCATAGTTTCAGTTATTTATTGGTCAGATTCGCTATCTGTCTATCATGAAATTGACTCAGGGTCAGCTGCGCGCAGACGGCCCCGATCAGTGCCAGGAACATATCCCACTGGGTATCCCAGTTGTCGCCCTGAGTACCCAGGAACGCTTGTGCGGCGTCACCGCTGATTAGAGCCGTCCACCACTCCAGCATCTCATAAAACGCCGAGAAGGCGAGGCAGATGCAGCTGGTTATCAGATACAACCACCCGCCTCTGCTGAGCGGTGACAAACGCAGCAGAATCTCTCTGACGAGAATTGCTGGAATAAATCCCTGAGCCAAATGGCCCACTCTGTCGTAGTGGTTGCGTGACAGTTCCAGGCTATCGCGCAACCAATTGAATAGCGGCACTTCAGCATAAGTGTAGTAACCACCTACAATCAGTATGATCGCATGCAATGCCAGCAGGTAATAGAGCAGCTGGGTTAGCGGGAATCTGTGGCTGGTTATGATCAGAAGCACCAGACCGATCATAACCGGGAGTGTTTCCAGAAACCAAGTGTAGCGGTCAGCGACAGGGTCGATGCCGCTGATCAGCAGAAACAGTGAAACAGCTGCCAGTAGCAGCCGCCGCTGGATCAATTGAGCGATCTGGGAATGGCCAGGGTGAATGGTGCTATGGGTGCGTCAAAGTGGTCGCCGTTTTCAGCGCGCATCTGGTAACTGCCATACATGCTGCCCACCGGTGTTTCCAGGGATGTCCCGCTGGTGTAGTGAAAATCCTCTCCCGGTTGAAGCAGTGGCTGTTCGCCTACTACCCCTTCTCCGACCACCTCCTGAACTTTACCGTTGGCATCGGTAATAATCCAGTGGCGATTCAGCAGCCGAGCGGCTGCCGAACCCGTATTTTTTATACTGATCGAGTAGGTAAAAACAAAGTGACTCTCTTCCGGGGAGGATTGCGACTCCACGTAAGCCGTCGTTACATTCACACTGATTCGATTCATGGTTACCCGGTGTTTGTGTCTCTGTTGGGTATATTGTGCAGTAAAAGCTGGATAGCCACCAGGGTTAACGAGCAGAGTCATTAATTTGTCTATTGCTGCGATGCAACTTAAGTTTAGGAACGAATAGCCGCTGAATAGATACTGAGAGGCGTATTCAGCTTGAGGAACCTATGCTGCGATTTATGGTTGTATTTTTACTTTTGGCATCGAGCCTGGCGGCGACTGCACAGAGTGCTCAGCAGCTGGCGGCCGCGGCGGCAGCGGGACGCGTCTATCAGGTCGAGGACTTACTGGCTGATGGTGCAGATGTCAATGCCAAAAACAGTGCAGGTCGACCAGTGCTGGTAATGGCTGCATTCAACGGTAATCAGCGTACGCTGATTGCCCTGCTCGGTGCCGGAGCCGATGTGAATGCAGTCGATGAGCAGGGTAACTCCGCTTTGATGGAGGCTTCTGCCAGAGGGCATCTGTTGGTTGTCCAATCGTTGTTGGCAGCAGGCGCCGATGTCAGTCTAAAAAACAAGGGTGGGCGCAGTGCATTGGATCGGGCAAAAGCAGTGAACAATGCTGCCGTGATAGCCATGCTGGAACAGGCGGGCGCCTCCGAGGGCGGCGGAGATTAGCCGGCTAAGAAGTTTAGGAAGGGCTACAACAAAGATTCTGGATCAGATTATAATAACGGAAATGTTATCGTCCCTTGCAGAGTTGGAAGGGTTGTTCAGGACTGGGAAGGATTTGAAATATGTATAACAGGGGTAACCGAAAACATAGAAAACTCGATTTTCTGTTGGTTATCTTTGCTTTGGTCGGACTGGCTACAGCAGCCACTCTGACACTGCATGTGCATGCACTTTCGTCGACATCATCGGACTCACCAACAGAGATTATCGCTACCAAGTTGAAGCGCTGACCTGAACCAGGATTATATCCTGTCGCACAACGCGCAAATCTCTGCCTGTATCACCCTGATTATCCCTAACACTTGAGTGGATGGTTCATGGCAAAAACTCTTCGGGTTGCTGTTGTTGGCGTTGGATACCTGGGGCGGTTTCATGCCCTGATTTACTCTCGCATGCCGGAAGTCGAACTGGTGGGCGTGGTGGATATCGATCCCGCTTCGGCGGCAAAGGTGGCAGCCGAAGCGGGCTGCCGGGTTCTCAGCAGCAGCGAGGCTTTACCGGGCCAGGTTGATGCCGTCAGTGTGGTCGTTCCGACTTCCGCCCACTTGCAGGAAGCGCGTCCGCTGCTCAGGGCTGGTATCCATATGCTGCTCGAGAAACCCATCGCCTCGACTTTGGAGGAGGGCGAAGAGATTGTGCGGCTGGCGGATGAGGCCGGCGTCATTTTACAGATTGGCCACCTCGAGCGTTTCAATGCCGGTGTGATGGCGTTAGCCGAACGTATCTCGAAACCGAGATTCATCGAGGCTCACCGGATGAGCGGCTTCACTGACCGCGCCACCGACGTGGATGTGGTTTCAGATCTCATGATCCATGATATCGATATCATTCTCTCGCTGGTGAAATCCGATATCAGCGCAATTTCTGCTGTCGGCACGCCGGTACTCACATCTCATGTGGATATAGCAAATGCCCGGCTGGAGTTTGCCAACGGTACGGTGGCGAATGTCATCGCCAGTCGGGTATCTGAGAAAACCATGCGCCGTATTCGTGTCTTCGAAAAGAATCGCTATGAGTCGCTCGACTTTATCGACCAGCGGATCGATACCGCATACCCGAGAGCTAATCCGGGAGAGAAGTGGCCCGAGGTGGTGGTAGCAAGGGTGAATGTCAAACCGGTCAAACCCCTGGATGCAGAAATTGCGGCATTTGTTGATAGTGTCCGTAGTGGTAATCCGCCGCTGGTCGATGGTCGGGTAGGGCAGGCAGCGCTGGTTGTGGCGCTCAAAGTCAAGCAGCAGATTCTGGCTCGGCTTGAGAAGTCAGATTAAAGTGCCGGGCTCGCGCGGGAGTAGTGCGCAAAATCACGGTACCCTTTATTTCCGGCATTACTCTCTGTCAGGTGAGGGGGAAGAGAGCCGATTTATTATAATTCAGTTAGTTTAAGATCTTTAAAGAGTAAATCACGCTCTTGTTCAGAAGTGGCCGCGACGGCAGCATCCACAGTTTCCCGAGTCAGATGACGGGCAAACAACCGGATAAATTCGTAATGGTAATTATAAAGAAAGAGGCTTGGCCTAAAGCCCAGGCGGGTGATGCTGTGGGGAAACAGGTTGCTGGCATCCAGCGCACACAGCGTGGTATCAATCTCTTCGTCGAAAGCCATGCGGGCAACTATCCCAACGCCAAGTCCCAATTTGACATAGGTCTTTATCACATCGGCATCGGTTGCAGTTAGCACCATCTGGGGTGCAAGCCCCCTTTTCTTGAACTCCCGATCCAGCTGGGCGCGGCCGGTGAATCCAAATACGTAGGTGACAATCGGATACTCCGCCAGCGATTCCAGCGTCAGCGATTTCATCTTTTGCAGCGGGTGGCCGCAGGGGGTGATGATCGCGCGGTTCCAATAGTAGCAGGGCATCATTACTAGGTTGCCGAAGTCTGCGGTAGCCTCAGTTGCAATCGCGAAGTCAACGGCACCGCTGGCCGCCATTTCCGATATCTGGACTGGATTGCCTTGATGCATCTGCAGCTGTACACCGGGATAGAGGCTGCGAAAGGCTTTGATCACCGGCGGCAATACGTAGCGCGCCTGGGTATGGGTTGTGGCAATCGATAGACTGCCATTGTCAGGTGAACTGAACTGTCTTGCGGCATCCCGGATCGCGTCAACGTCATCTAGCACTTTTTCCACCCTGCCGATGATGGCTTTACCCGCGGGTGTGATGGAGGATAACTGACGGCCGCTACGCTCGAAGATCCTCACCCCCAGCTCCTCCTCCAACAGGCGAATCTGCTTGCTGATCCCCGGCTGGGAGGTAAACAGCCGTTCAGCGGCAGCGGTGATATTGAGGTCGCTCTGAGCAACCGCAAGCAGGAATTTAAGTTGTTGTAATTTCATGACTGAGCAATTAAGGGAAATGAGTCCGACTATGCTAATCAAATATATCTATAGATCAAAAAAATATTTTATTCGTTGATGTAAATAAACTAAAGTCTCAGCCAATATCAATTTCGTCACCCTGATTGACTGGCGTGGCGAGCTTGAATAAAGGGTAATGAATGTCGGGCAATGTAACAGCTGGGCTGGGAGCTAGAGCAAGTCACAAAGAGAGTGCTCTGTTATTCGATGAGGATGGTTTTCTTGTCGATCCAACGCTCTGGTCTGAACAGACGGGCTACCATATCGCTGCGACCAGGGGCATCGGACCGTTGCAACAGAAGCATTGGGAAATTTTGCACTTTCTGCGTGATCGCTACTTACGCTTAGGTGCGATCCCACCGATGCGCAGTGTCTGCCGCAACAGTGCCTTGAGCAGGCAAGATATAAAGCGCTTGTTCGGCAGCTGCCTGGAAGTCTGGCGCATTGCCGGGCTGCCAAATCCAGGAGAAGAGGTCAAGGCCCATATGGGCTGATTCAGCACCTCTCTCCAGTAAAATTTTCACCTCCCTTCGCCCGGTCTGACCGGGCTTTTTTTATCCGTGTCAGAAGCATAGCTCCCATGCGTTGTTGATTGCCACTGCCATGCTTGCGATCGCGGCTTGGCCCCCATTGCCGGTTCCTTCACATCTTCAATCCGATGAATACTACGGCTGGGTTATACCACGCTTCAGTACATGAGTACCGGAAACTCACTGAGAGATGATGGGTAATGTTGTTGTGCCGGTATTTTTGCGTAGAACGCACTCCCGGGGAGCAGTACGGATCGATTGCTTGTTGTCGCTGATGGAGTTACACCTGATGATATGGTGAAATGGGAATAGCGTAGCGAGACGTTGGGAACGGAAGTATGAATGAGGCTACCTGGAGGAGGCTTCTCGACCGGATTCGGGACGGACTCGTTGTCCCAGTCGTCGGTCCCAGATTGATGCTTGAACCAGATGGTCAAACTTCGTTGCAGGGCCGGGTCGCCGAGGCGCTTTTATCATCCTACGATCTGGTGATTGAAGAGCCGTTGCCGCCCTTCCGTGAATTGAACGAGGCGGTTTCCTGCCTGCTTGCCAAAGATAAGGATAGACCTAAGCTGCAGGACCTCTATGCGGATGTGGACTATGCAATCAACAAGATTTTGCGGGAAAGCAACTACGCAATTCCAGAACCAATTCGCCAGCTGACCGAAATCGCCGATTTTCACCTGTTTGTGACCCTGATGCCGGATGATCTGATCGCGCGCAGCCTGCGGCGGCGCTGTGCGGTCAATGAAATCATCCATTCGCCCGCGCTACCCAGTTCTGAGGTAACCGACCTTCCCAATAACTGGGCTGAGCGCCTGGGAGAGGAGACGCACCTCCTCTATCTGTTTGGCAAATCGCGTCCCGCACCGATGTTTGCGATCCATGACGAGGACAATCTGGAATACGCATACAATGTGATCGCCGGGATTAGCCGGGTGACGACCTTTCTCGAGGCGCTGCAGCAGCGCTACTTGCTGTTGATCGGCTGTAACTTTCCGGATTGGCTCGGCCGTTTTTTCTTGCGCGCCACGAGCCCCAGTCGGCTCTCTGAGGAGAGTACCAGGCGAGAGTTGCTGATTGATCAGCTTCAGCCAACCGAAAGCCTTACCCTGTTCTTGGAGCGCTACAGCAAGGAGACGGAGATCCTCTCGGATATCCCTCCCGTGGAGTTTGTGTCGGAGTTGCACCGCCGTTGGAAAGAGGAACGCAATCTGGAACAAGGCAGGGACGCCGGGCGTGATAGGAAGCAGGTGCCGTCGGGCACAATGTTTTTTATCAGCTACTCGCGCAGGACCGACCTGCCACGGGCGGAATCGCTTTATCGCGCCTTGCTCGACTTAGGCGTCCGCGCCGGGGAGATGTGGTTCGATCGTCACACAATCGAACCTGGTCAGGACTTCCGTCAACATATCCTCGACGGTATCCGAAGCTGCCGCTATTTCTTACCTCTGCTCTCGGAGGCAGCGAACGAGCGCGATGAAGCCTTCGTATTCGAAGAGTGGCAAGCAGCCAACGCGCGAAAAAAACAAATTAACTACGACGACTTCATTATTCCGATCATCGTCGATCCGGAATTTGCGCCCGAACGATACCGTGCTAAACCGGTGAGGGACGGAGACTGGGCTCAACTGGACTTCGGCCATGCGCCTGAAGGTGTACCCGATGAGCGGGTGACGGCCAAACTCCGGAAACTGGTGCGGGAGGCCCGTAGATCTCATGAAGAGTGAAGCCTCGCCAGGCTCTGGGGAGAGGTATCAGCTCGATGCAGAACACCCCTGGCCATGCTTGTTGTCCTACGAGGAGAGATCCTGCGATTTCTTCTATGGGCGCAAGAGCGAGGCAGCCGAGCTGCTGCGCCTCATCCGTTTGAATCCGCTGACGGTGTTATACGGCAAGTCGGGGTTGGGCAAGAGCTCACTGTTGCGGGCGGGCCTATTTTCCCTGCTCCGAGATCACCGTGATCCTGCCTATCTACTTGTCTACTGCCGTCTCGATTTCTCGGCTGAGGCGGCTTACAGCCTGCTTGAACAGATCGCCGAAAAGCTGAGACAAGCAATGGATAACGTGGGGGCGGAGGGTCCGGCACGAAACAGCGGAGAAGGACTGTGGGAATACCTTCATCGGCGCAACTTAGAGATCTGGAGCAAAGATAACTTCCTCCTGACGCCGCTGCTGGTGCTCGATCAGTTCGAAGAACTGTTCTCCCAAAGCGGCAGCATTACGGATCGAATCGCGCAAGCATTCGATGATCTTGCTGCCCTGGTGGAAAATCGCATGCCTGCGGAACTGGCAGGCGCTGCTGCTGTTGAGCGGAGATCCCAACTGGATCTGCTGTCCCAAAATTACCGTGTCGTGCTGTCATTTCGCGAAGACTATCTGCCCGATGTAAAGAGCTGGGAAAAGAAGGTCCCCTCTTTGCTTCGCAACAACTACTTGCGTCTCGAACCGCTGACCCGGCAGAGTGCGATCGATGCGGTGGAGCGCGCGGGAGCTGCGGTGCTGGAAGCTGGTGTGGCACCAAGCATCGTCGATTTCGTCGGCAAACTCGATCCGGACACAGAGCCGACCGAGGTTGATCGTGCCGTTATCGAGCCCGCCCTGCTTAGCCTCTTCTGCTGCCGGCTCAACCTGCGCCGAGGCGACCGGCGGATTGACCGGGACTTGGTGATGACGTCCGGGGAGAATATCCTGGATCAGTTTTACCGCGAGACCCTGGTGGCAGAGGATGTGAAGGGCCCTCCCGACGTAGCTCGATTCATTGAGAGCTATCTCGTGCAGGGCGACCGCTTTCGCGGGCTTTTCCCCAAAGCGGAGGCGCTCAAGGAGAACTTTCTCACAACGAAACAACTGGACGCACTTACCGGTGACAAGCATCGCCTGCTGCGGGTGGTCGAGTATGCCGGAACCTTCCGCATCGAGCTGATTCACGACTGCCTGGTGCCGATCGTGTGCCGTGCTCGCGACGATCGTAAGCACCTGGAGAAGCAGGTCGAATTGGAGCGTAAGGCGCGGAATGCAGAAGCCCAGGCCATAGAGAAACAGAAACGTATATCCTGGTTGACGGCCTCTTTGGCACTGATGGGGATATGCTTGGGCGTCGCGCTATGGCAATGGCATGAGGCAGATTTGGCCAGCAAACGGGCAATGGCGAACAGCGCCATCGGTGGGAGCTATGCGGTACGTCGCAACGGTGACCCTGATCTCAGTTCCTTGCTGGCGTTACAGGCGTTGTCGCTGGGGAGTTCGCTGAAAGACCGGCAAATCATGGACCGTGCCGAGGATCAGTTACGCCGTGCTTTGGATACCCGCCTGCTTCGGAGTTTTCCGCATCGGGCGGATGTCAACGCTGTCACCTTTAGCCCCGATGGTCGACAGTTGGCCACAGCGAGCGGCAAAACGCTGCGCATTTGGAATGTCGATACGGGTGAGGAGGCGCTTGTGGGAAGGATGATGTCGCACCGCGGCAAGGTCGAGGATATAGCTTTCATCGCCGACAACACCCTTGTCGCCGGGGATGATCAGGGATACCTGCGTCTGTGGGACCTCAACTCGGGCGCGGAGAAACCACTGACAGATACCATGCGGCATGCGCCCGCCATCTCCGCGCTGGCAGCGGGATCGGGTAACCTTCTCGCCAGTGCAACGCCTCGAAAAGGGGAGATTATCTTGTGGGATGCTGCCAGGGGCGGCAGGCTTGGCCCTCCCTTTGGACAAGATGGGGAACACAGGCGGTGGATTTACGACCTCGCCCTTTCGGCGGACGGCAAACTCGCTGCAGCGGACGTCGAGTCGGGTCGCACCACTGTTTGGGAAATCGGCACATTGGAAAGCACCGAACCGCCTGTTGAATTATTCACATTAAACGACTGGAAGCATGGCTCGGCATCGACCGTGCGACGAATAGGAATGCCGGAAGAGCGCTCGGTAGGAATGAAAGTCAATTCGGTCGCCTTTAGCCGGGATGGTAAGCTCCTGGCAACTGGCGATCGCTACCTCAGCGCAAATCTCTGGGATGGTGTGACTGGCATGCATCTGGGAGCATTGCTCGGTCATCGGGCTCCGGTTCGGGACGTCGCGTTTAACCAGGACGCAAGCCGTCTGGCAACCGCCAGCGAAGACGGAACTGCAGCGATTTGGGACACGGCAAATCAGCGTCAGCTGTTTTCTCTCATCGGCCACGATAAAGAGGTATTGGGTGTTGATTTTAGCCCTAAAGGGCAGCGCCTGGCCACCGCAGGAGGCAAAGACCAGACCGCCAAGGTCTGGAATGTGGAGGCGCACACCGGCGGCATCCGCGCGGTGGCATTCAGCCCGGACAACAGGTACTTGGCTACCGCCAGCGACGATAATTCGATTCGGGTGTGGGATGTTGAGTCGCGTGAATTAGTCGCAAAGCTCATTGGCCACCAGGGTCCCGTGCAACAGGTCGTATTCGATCCGAACGGCAGGCATCTGGCTTCGGCCAGTGACGACAAGACAGTGCGGATATGGAACTGGTCAAAAGAAGGGGAGACAGAAGAAAGCCCCCTTCAATACCCTCCGGACGAAGTGTTCGGAGTGGACAAGATTTACGATGTCGCATACAGCCGCGATGGCAAATGGCTGGCTGCAGCCAGCGCCAACTACAATGCCCTTCTCTGGAGTGCGTCGAACGGAGAGTTCGAGTTCACAGGGAGGCACGACGGCATGGTATGGGCGGTCGATATCAGCCCGGACGGGGGCTATCTCGCATCAGCCGGCAACGATGGGCTGTTGAAGCTTTGGGAGATTCCTTCGGGCCGACTCGCTGCCTGCGCGACAGGACCGAAGGATAGCAGGGGAAAGCCGTACGGGCTGCGCTGGTTCCTTGATGTCAATTTCAGCCCGGACGGTAAACGTCTTGTCATGGCAACGGGCCAGGGGAGCGTCTACGTCGTAGACGAGTGGCGTAGTCAGTTAGGACGGAAACGCACGGAGACCACCGGGAATGGTGTGTTATGCGAGGGCGGGGAGTGGCTTGAGGCAAGATACCTTCCGCTGCAAGACAAAGCGATTACCTCTGCCAAATTTAGCGCGGATGGTAACAGCCTGATCACAACTGGTAGGCGTTATCAAGTCACGATCCAGGATGCCAACAGCGGCAAGGAACAGAGAAGAGTTGGCGTGCATATGGGGGCGAAGGCCAACGACGTAGCGATCAGCCCGAACAAATTCTGGATAGCCACCGGCAGCGAGAATGGCAGCTTCCACATCTCACCGCTGCAGACGGATGAGCTGAAGAGAGCCGTCTGTGATCGGCTGAGCCGCAAACGGCTGAAGAAGTCCGAATGTCAGGAATACCTGGGATCTCAGGAGTGCCTGCCCCCGGTGTGTAACTAAATCCGTTGCCAGTTCTCGATTTGTAACCCAGGGAAGCGGGATTACTCCCTGACATCTGCATTAACCAATACACAATTCAATGTGCCGAAGTTACCTGCCATCTCTCCAGTGAGAGTTTCACCTCCCTTCGCCCGCTCAGACCGGGATTTTTTATCCGTGTCAGGAGCATAACTCCCATGCGCTGTTGATTGCCGCTGTCATGCTTCCGATCGCGGCTTGGCCGGTTCCTGCGATATCAATAGCCGTACCGTGGTCGACCGAAGTGCGAACGATGGGCAATCCTAGGGTAATGTTGACAGCATTGCCGAATCCAACATGTTTCAGCACCGGCAGTCCCTGGTCGTGGTACATGGCCAGGACGCTGTCCGCCTGCTCGAGATATCTTGGCGTGAACAGCGAATCGGCGGGCAGGGGCCCCAGGAGGTCCATTCCCTCGCCGCGCAACTTATCCAGGACCGGTGAAATCACCTCGATCTCTTCGCTGCCGAGGTGACCTCCTTCGCCAGCATGGGGATTGAGTCCGGCCACCACTATGCGAGGGTGGTCGATGCCGAAGCGCCTCCTCAGATCGCGATGCAGAATCCGAATTACCGACTCCAGCGAGCTTTGGCTGATCGCGCCACTCACCGCCTTCAGTGCCAGATGAGTTGTTACCAGAGCCACTCTCAGCCCTGGACATGTCAACATCATGACCGGGCTGGCAGATGTCAACTCAGCCAGGAATTCGGTATGTCCGGTAAAATTGATGCCTGCATCATTGATCACGCCTTTGTGGACCGGACCGGTGACCAGACCAGAAAACTCACCCGCCAGGCAGCCGTCGACCGCCCGTCGCAGGGTATTCAGCACGTATCTGGCGTTCCGTTTATCCAGCACGCCTGCTTCAGCCCTTGTTTCGAGCGGTACCGCCAGCACCGTCAGGCGCCCGGCTGCTAGGGCAGCGGTGGCTTGCCGCGGATCGAACGCTTCCAGCATGATGGGCAGATCGAGCTGTTGTGCTCTGGAGGTGAGTAGTGCTGGATCGCAGATAGCTACAATCGGAATGGTCCGCTCCGTTTGGGCCAGCTGAATGACCAGGTCGGGTCCGACACCCGCAGGTTCACCCGGCGTCAGTGCAAGCGGGGACGGCGAGGCGGGTTTCCGTATTGCCGTGGGATCCGCTTCAGCCATCGTTGAGCGTAATGACGATGTAGGCTTCGTCTTTCAGGCGCCTCAGGTAGAGCTCACTCTCCTCGGTAAATTTCCGTTTTCTGATCGCTCCCTTTGCTTCCGCTTTAATTACCTCTTCGGTGCCGTCGTGTTTGCGTCTTTCCATGACTTGAATGATATGCCACCCGAAATCGGTCCGGAATGGTTGGCTGAGCTGACCAATCTCAAGCTGTTGCATCTCATTCTCGAAGCGGGGAACCAAGTCGCCGGAAGTCACCCAGCCAAGTTCACCGCCTTTGATGGCGGATGCTTTGTCATCCGAGTGAGCGCGCGCCAGATTGGTGAAATCCTCACCCCCGATGATACGTTGTCTAAGCTGCTCCAGGCGGGTTTTTGCATCATCGTTCGAGGTCACTTCATTGGTGTTTATCAGTATATGGCGGACCCGGGTCTGATCGATTATGTGGCGCTCTCCGCCCTTGTAATCCGCAAGCTTGATGATGTGGTAGCCGCTGGGGGAGTGGATCGGGTCGCTGATCTCCCCTTTCTCCATCAGATCGACCTTGTCCGCGAAGAGGGTCGGCAGCTGGCCGCTTGCTCTCCACCCCAGGTCGCCGCCGTCAAGCGCCTGCTGACCATCGGATTGGCTCAGTGCAGTGGCGGAGAAGTCCCGTCCTTGCCGCAGCTCCACCACCAGTTGCTGTGCCTTGCTGCGCGCTGCCTCGAGTTGATCCGCCGATGCGCCTTCAGGTGTGGCGATCAGGATATGCAGCAGATGATAGTCAGTGCGCCCCGACAGATTGCCTTTACGCGCCTTGAATGCCTCCAGCTCTTCGTCGGTCACACGAATCTGTTTTAACACTTCCCGCTCCAGCAATTCACGAATCGTAAGTTGATCGCGGATACTTTGCCGGTAACTGTTGAAACTGATGCCGTCCGCTTGCAGCACCTGTCTGAACTCGGATAGCGTCAGATTGTTTTTGCGGACAATATCGCCAATGGTCTGGGCCAGTACATCTTCGCTGATCGAGATGCCGAGTTTAGCTGCCCTTGCGAGCTGCAGCTTATTTAAAATAAGGCGCTCCAGTACTTGTCGGTCAATCACCGATGCGGCTGGGAGTTCTGCTCCCCGCTGCTGCAATGCAGCAACGATTTTTGCGGTTTCGGCATTCAATTCGCTGCGCACAATGACGTCTTCATCAACGATCGCCACAACGCTGTCGAGTGGTTCAATCTCTGCCTGCACTGCCGCTGTTTGCAGCAGAAACAGCGGCCAAACCACTGACAGCAAAATGGCTTGGCGGAGTTTTTGGAGTTGAGTCATTTTAACTGGCCTTATCTTCATCAATTTGCCTGATAGCCGCTGATATTGGTTTCCAGAAACTCGTCGTTGGCATCTCCCCAGCCGCCCAAGCCTTTTAACTGGAACTGCAGGAGAACCGAGTTGACAGGATCATTGTCATAATCGGTCAGTAGTTGTTGACCGATCAAGCGTATTCTCCAACAGCAGTTGTCGTATTCAATACCTGCGATCGCCTGAATGGTTTCATCAAACAGCCGCGAGTAGGTCCAGCGTCCGACCACGCTCCAGCGATTGGCGATCGGCCAACGGCCGGAAAGATCTGTCTGCTCCACTCTGTCACGCGTGTAGTTGTAAAATGCATTGAATACGCGTTCGTTGTTATCGTTATAGCGCATTGAAAACAGGCCATTATCCACATTCCTGTCGCTGCGGTGGGGATCCCACTGGATGCCTGCGCCAAAACGCCAGTTTTGGATAACCCCCGTTGCCAACTCTGCCACCACCGATGAACTGCTCTCTTCGTCAGCTGCAGCCCTACTCGTTAGTTGAACTTCCCGGTCACGGAAATAATAGATCTGACCGATGCTGGCGCGTAACAGTTCCGCTCCCGTACTATCGCTCAGGATGCGGCTGGTCAGCGCGGCGGTGAGTTGGTTGGCATCGCCGATCTTGTCGCTGCCGCTGAAACGATTCTCCTTGAAGAGGCTGGGAAAGCTAAAAGTTACATTGGAGGTATCGAAATTGGGCAATTCATCCTGCGCTTCAAACGGTGTCGCCAGATAAAAGAGTCTTGGTTCAAGCGTATGGACAATCGCATTGCCAAACCAGTTGCCGTTTCTTTCGAAGAACAAAGCGGCATCCAGACTGAAAGTGGGCAACAGTCGATCCGGCGTGTCATCCTCGCCCGCGATCTGGTTTTCCAGGTTGTAGCTGGTATATCTCAGGCTGGCTTTGGGTATCAGATACCCCCAGCGCCGGCTAAGCGGGAGCGAGACGCTCGGCTGAAGATCAAATCTCTGCCCGATGACATTGTCATTGTCGCTATGCCCGAAATTAACAAACTCCGACTCCAACTGGTAGCTCAGTCCGTACGCCTGCTTTGGTCGCGACAGCTCGAATAAAAATTGCGGCAGCCGACTGTAGGGCCGGTCGCTGCTGTCGATGGATTCGTCTACGGTCTGGTAGTACTGGGTTCTTCCCAGCAAGCTCCAGCCCGATCCGGCGTAGCGTACCTGTCCCAGCCGCTCCAGGTGTTGGGTACTGGTTACTGCCAGGCTGTCGCCCAAGTCATCCAGGTAGTCATTATCCGACACATAGTTGATGTCGGTTTCATACGACCAGCCAGGTGCAGGGCGGCCGCCTGAAAGTATCGAGAGCGCACCGCGCGTACGCGCCTTGTCGTCTTTGACTGCCCGGTCGTCGGGGAGAATTTCGGCCCGAACCTTGCCGTCGTGCCGCTCCTGCAGGTAACGGTACTCCCCGCCCAGCAGCAAGCCGCGCTTACTCATGATACGGGGCGTCAGAGTAGCATCCATGTTCGGCGCGATGTTGAAATAGTAGGGAACGGTAAGATCTGCACCTGTGCGGTCGCCGCTGCCGACGGTCGGAAAGAGAAAGCCGGACATTCTGCGGTCATCGATGGGGAAGGTTGCGTAAGGCAGATAGATGAAAGGAACGCCTTTGAAGCGCAGCTTGGCATGATGCGCCGTACCCAACCCGCTCGCTTTATCGATATCAAGCTCGTTTGCTTCCAGTGACCAGCCGCTCTGCCCCGGTTTACAGGTGGTGTAATTGATCTGTTTGTAATGGCTCAGGTCACGGCTCTCGATCGCGGCCGTCTCAGCGTCCCCGTGTGCACCACGATCAGATAAGCGATAGGAGACTTGCTCCAACTCTCCCTGGTTGCTGGCGAGATCGAAGTGAGCCTGAGCGGCGGATAACCGCAGGCCGGGCTGCTCGAAGTAGACATTGCCCTCTGCATCCAGCGTCTCCTCGGTTCGCCGATAGAGAGCAGAGTCCGCTTCCAGCAGGCTGTCCGCGTTGCGGATCTGCACATTTCCCAACAGTCTGACCTGGTCCTGTGACCGTTCGAGTACCGCACCGTCGGCATCTATCAACATCTGTTGCACCGGTGCCGGGCTGAAAGAGAGGGGTGCCGGAGTAGCCCAGGGGTAACACTGGTTCCAGTTCAATCCACGATCGATGTTTGCATCGCTCCGGGCTGCCGTCACCACTGCGTCGGCACCGGTCACCTCCTCCTGGAAGGGGGCGGAGATGGAGGCGGCGTCCACAGGCTGGGATTGTTCCGCCGCTTCGGTGCGCGGTTTCGTCGCTGTGGCAGGTTCATCTGTGCCGGCTGAAAGGGTTTCTGTGGCAAATGGTTGTTGTTGCCCGACCGGTTCGGAAGCAGCTGTGGACTCTCTCCGCTGCTGTTCGTCCGCAGAGCTTGTATCGCCCTGAGGCGCTGCTTCAACCGATGGCGCCAAATCTGCGGGGGCTTCTGTAACCGCCGGTGCGGCAACTTTAGCTTCGCTCTTCACCATTGCCGGCTTCCGGTCAGCAGCTGCGGCTGCGATCGGTTTGGCCGCAGCATCCGGTTTTGGCTGGCGTCGCTGTTCCGGAACTTGTCTGGGCTGGGGTTTGGCTGGGGAAAGCTGCGCGGGCTCGCTTGGCGCACCCTCCCGGCCGGTTTCCGCTACTTCCGGCCGCATCTGCTGTTGCTGAGACGGTTTAGGCAGCGCGGAGGTTGGACCGCTGCATACCCATTTACCGTCGGGGGATGGTTGGCAATCCCACCCGGCGGCGGAGTTTTGCGCAATACTGAGCAGTAGACCGCCGACGAAAAGCGGCAAATTCCATCTGTTTCCTGGCACCGGAAATTCCAAAATCTGTATCAGGTTGGCGAAGGGTCCCTAAAATCGCATAGAATTGCATTTTCTTCAATGGCTTCCGGATGGAAATTAACAAGTGACTGAGCGTCTTGCCGCACTACATAGTTGGCTCAGCGGTGAAGTAGCGTTGTCGGATTTCACCATCGAACCCGTTTGCGGCGATGCCAGTTTTCGGCGTTACTTCAGAGTGGTGACAGCCGGCGGGGATAAATGGGTCGCCATGGATGCGCCACCTGATCGGGAGGATTGCCGTCCCTTTGTACAGATCGCGGAACAGTTGCGCAGCCTTGGCCTGCACGTTCCGGGAGTCCGGGCGCAGGCGCTTGAGCACGGCTTCCTGTTGCTGGAGGACCTCGGCGCAGTGCACTATCTTGACGTGTTGAACGAGAGCACGGCCGATCGCTTGTACGGCGACGCACTGGGTGCGCTTGCAGTGGTTCAGGCCTGTGCCCCGACAGTAGGACTGCCGGAATATGACGCTGCTCTGCTGCTGCGGGAGATGGCGCTCTTTTCCGACTGGCTGTTGCAGCGCCATCTGGGCATCCGTCTAGACACTGCGCAGCAGCGAATACTGCAGGAGGCGTTCGATCTGTTGACCGAAAGTGCACTGGAACAGCCCCGAGTCTGCGTGCTGCGTGATTATCACTCACGCAATTTAATGGTCACCTCCTCACCCACGCCAGGCATTCTCGATTTTCAGGATGCGGTGAGTGGTCCGGTAACCTACGATCTGGTCTCCCTGCTGAAGGACTGCTATATCGAGTGGGATCCTGCACGCGTCGAAAGCTGGGCGGTTGGATATTATCAGTTGGCGCTGCAGTCAGGTGTGCTGCGGCATGAGCATGAACAAAAATTTCTGCGCTGGTTCGATCTGATGGGCGTGCAGCGCCACCTGAAGGCAGCGGGTATTTTCGCGCGCCTGCATGTGCGGGATGGAAAACCCGGTTATCTGGGCGACATTCCCCGGACCCTGGGATACATCCTGCAGCTGGAGCCGAAATATCCCGAGCTGGAGGGTCTTTGTCGGCTGGTCAGGCTTGCTGTTCAGGGTTAGGTCGACTGCTCCCTGGCGATGGCGCGATAACCGATATCGGTGCGGTAACAAGCCCCCGGCCAAGCCACTTGCTGTACCAGCCGGTAGGCTTTACTTTGTGCTTCCAGTACCGTTGCACCGAGCGCGGTCACGCAGAGCACCCGGCCGCCTGCGGTCAGCACCCGGCCATCCATGGATCTGGTCCCGGCGTGGAAAACCTTGGCATCCTCCAACTCTGTCTCTGGCAGGCCCGTTATCAAGTCATCTTTGCGGTAGCTGCCGGGATATCCGTTGGCAGCCAGCACCACGCCGAGCGAGGCGCGTGGGTCCCACTCAGCCTGCTCTTGTGCCAGTCCCCCATCCAAAGCCGCCAGGCAGTGGGCGACGAGGTCCGACTTCATGCGCAGCATGATCGGCTGGGTCTCCGGATCGCCAAAACGGCAGTTGTATTCAAGCACTCTTGGCGTACCGGCTTTATCGATCATCACGCCGGCATAGAGAAAGCCGGTATAGGGTATGCCTTCTGCCGCCAGGCCGCGCACGGTTGGCTCGATCACCTGCTGCATAATGCGCCGGTGCATCTCCGGCGTCACCACCGGCGCTGGGGAGTAAGCGCCCATACCGCCGGTGTTGGGACCCAGGTCGCCATTGTCCCGCGCCTTATGGTCCTGCGAACTGGCCATCGGCAGGATATTGACACCATCGGTCATGACAATGAAGCTGGCCTCTTCTCCCTGCAGAAACTCTTCGATCACCACCCGATGACCGGCCGCGCCAAAACTGTTGCCCACCAGCATATCTTTTACCGTTGCTTCGGCGGTCTCCATGTCATTGGCGATGATCACCCCCTTGCCTGCTGCCAGACCGTCAGCTTTTATCACAATCGGAACCCCGACCCGCTGCAGGTAGGCCAGTGCTTCGTCTTGGTCGGTAAAGCTGGCGTATGCCGCCGTCGGGATTTGATGGCGTGCCAGGAAATCCTTGGTGAAGGCTTTAGAGCCCTCGAGTTGCGCGGCTTCCCGGGTGGGTCCGAAGCATTTCAGTCCGGCTCGCGTGAAAGCATCCACCACGCCGAGTACCAAGGGGACTTCGGGGCCGACGATGGTCAGTCCGACCTTGTTCGCCCAAGCGAATTCGACCAGTTCGTCTATTTGATCGGCAGCGATATCGACGTTGGAGAGTGTCGGCTCCATCGCTGTGCCGGCATTGCCCGGTGCAACGAAGACGTGCTCTGCCAGCGGAGAGTGTGCGGCTTTCCAAGCCAGCGCGTGTTCCCGGCCGCCGCCTCCGATTATTAGAATATTCATCATCTATCACACCTTGCCATAAGCTTTAATTATAAAAAAGAGAGCCGCCAGAACAGCGGCACCGCAACTCCGGTTAACTGGCCTGCTTGCCGAACCGTACGACCTGTGCCTGTCGGCACTCAGCGATGGGCGGTGACGCCCCGCTTGCTCTGTTTGAAAAAATTGATTACTTCGACGATTTCGGAAGTTTGCGGTTCCTCCTCCAGTGCAGCCAGGGCCTGGTGGATATTCTCCCCCGAATTATAGATGCGTTTGTAGGCCAGCTTGATTGCCATGCGTACCTCAGGCGGGAAACCCGCCCGTCGCAGGCCGACACTGTTGATCCCGCAAATTCTGGCCGGGTTGCCGTCGCCAATCGTGAAAGGGGGAATATCTTTCACGATTTTTGCACAACCTGCGATCATGACCCGGTTGCCGATATAGGTGAACTGATGAATGGCAACCAGGCCGGAGATGAAGGCATTGTCGCCAATGGTGACGTGACCGGCCAGCACAGAGGCGTGGCCCAGTACGTTGTTGTTGCCGATGATGCTGTCATGGCCCGCATGGAAGTTGCCCATGAAATAGTTGCCGCAGCCGATGATCGTGCCTGCGTCGGTTTTGACACCGCGGCTGATGTTGACGCCCTCTTTAAAATGATTGTTGTCACCGATGGTCAGCGGCTTGCTGTTGGCCGCGCTAAAGGTGAG
Organism: Chromatiaceae bacterium; assembly: GCA_024235255.1. GTDB lineage: Bacteria > Pseudomonadota > Gammaproteobacteria > Chromatiales > Chromatiaceae > HKST-UBA178. The sequence goes on along the minus strand of JACKMT010000002.1, from coordinate 379,890 downwards.
ATCCTGCGGTTCGCAGCCGAGCAGGGCGCCATGACAGATGCGGTTGTTGCAACCGATGATGGTGCCGGAATAGATTCGAACATGGCTCTCGATGCGGCAGCCTGCGCCGATCCGGGCACCCCGTTCCACTATGCTGAACGGGCCGATCTCCACCGAATCATGGATTTCCGCGTGATGGTCGATAATGGCAGTGGGGTGTATTTTAGTCATGCCCTTGCCTGAAAAACTGCATTGTTCCCAGCGAGTTTAGCGGTACAGCTTTGCCTGGCCAAAAAATGGGACGGTTAGCCCCGAACTCATGCGGGGCATAGCCTGCACCGGGTTCAATTCGGAACCTAGTGGCGAAAATGGCGCATGCCTGTGAACACCATCGCGATGCCGTGCTCATCCGCGGCCGCGATCACCTCTTCATCGCGCATCGAGCCGCCCGGTTGAATGACCGCGCGGATACCGGCCTCGGCGGCGGCGTCCAGGCCGTCCCGAAACGGAAAGAAGGCATCCGATGCCATCACCGATCCCGGCACCTGAAGGCCGGCCTGCTCAGCTTTAATACCGGCAATTCGCGCCGAATTGATGCGGCTCATCTGGCCGGCGCCGACACCGATCGTCATGCGCTCTCTGCCGTAGACGATGGCATTGGATTTGACGAATTTGGCGATGCGCCAGGTGAACAGCAGGTCGGTCATCTCCTCTTCGGTCGGGGCGCGTTTGGTGACCACCCGCAGTTCGTTGCTAAGCTTGAGGTCGGCGTCCTGCACCAGCAAACCGCCGTTGACCCGTTTGAATTCGAGCCGGTGGATCGATTCGGATTTCCACTCCCCGCATACCAGCAGGCGGACGTTCTTCTTCTCCCTGACCGCCGCCATAGCACCATCGGATACGCTGGGGGCGATGATCACCTCGACGAACTGGCGCTCGACAATGGCGCGTGCGGTCTCCTCGTCCAGCGCCTGGTTGAAGGCGATGATACCGCCGAAAGCCGATTCTGGATCCGTACTAAAGGCGCGTTCATAGGCCGCTTTCAGGTTTTCTCCCAGCGCCACGCCGCAGGGGTTGGCGTGTTTGACGATGACGCAGGCTGGTCCTTCGCTGAACTGCTTGACGCATTCGAGCGCGGCGTCGGTGTCGGCGATATTGTTGTAGGAGAGCTCCTTGCCCTGCAGCTGACGCGCGGTGGAGATGCACACTTCCGGCTGCTCTTTTTCAACGAAGAATGCGGCATTCTGATGCGGGTTCTCGCCGTAGCGCATGGTCTGCACCTGCCGGAACTGCAGGTTGATGGTGCGCGGGAAATGGGCGCTGCTGTCGTCGAGCTTCAGCCCCAGGTAGTTGGCGATCGCACCGTCGTATGCGGCAGTGTGTTCAAAAGTTTTCACTGCAAGATCGAAGCGGGAGGCGGCACTGACCGAACCGCCGTTTGCATCCATCTCATCAAGTATCCGCCGGTAGTCGGCCGCGTCGACGACCACGGTGACATCGGTGTGATTCTTTGCCGCTGCCCGCAGCATGGTCGGTCCGCCGATATCGATGTTCTCTATCGCGGTGGCAAGGTCGCAAGACGGATTTGCCACGGTCTGTTCGAACGGGTAGAGGTTGACCACGATCATATCGATCGCAGCAATGCCGTGCTCCTGCATGATCCGGTCATCGGTTCCGCGTCTGCCGAGAATGCCGCCGTGAATTTTTGGGTGGAGTGTTTTTACCCGGCCGTCCATCATCTCGGGAAAGCCGGTGTGCTCAGAAACCTCGATCACCGGTATCCCATTGTCGCCGAGCAGCCTGGCTGTCCCGCCGGTAGAGAGTATCTCTATATCGCGCTGATGCAGCGCGCGGGCGAATTCAACAATACCATTTTTATCGGAGACGCTAATAAGGGCTCGGCGAATGACTGACATGATCGACTCTCTAAAATAAATAAATTTGATGATAATTTTCCGGTTCTGCCGGGGACGGCTGGGCTACACCAGTCAAGCGGCATATTCAATCCAGCTGATAGATGTTGAGCTTCTTGCGCAGCGTACTGCGGCTGATGCCTAACAGGGCGGCCGCTTTGGTCTGATTGCCCTCGGCGTATTTCATCACGGTCTCCAGCAGTGGGTGCTCCACCTCCGCCAGCACCATTTGGTAGAGGCCTGCGGCGGTGTAACCGTCCAGTTGGATGAAGTAGCTGTCTAATGCGTCACGGACACACTCCCGCAGTGGTTCCTTAGTCACTTTATTGGACACGGTAAAGGGTATTGATTGCTCTTGATTACCCTGTATTGCTGCTCCTGTCATGCTGCCATCCCCCTCTCAGTGCCCGGCTGTACGAAGAACTTTTTAATCAGCAAAAGTTGTTGGTCGGCCGAGTCGGTTGTAATGATCGTCTGTATGAATGAAGCGCTCTCCGGGTGACATTTGCCGTACCAGGCAATGTGTTTACGGGCGATGCGCACCCCCTGCTCTCTGCCATAGAAGCCGTAAAGGTTCTGCAGATGTTCGCACAGCAGTTCGCCCACCTGTTCAGGCGCCGGAGGTAAAAGCAGTTTCCCGGTTTCGAGATAATGCGCGATCTCGCGGAATATCCAGGGCCGGCCCTGCGCGGCTCTCCCGATCATCAGTGCGTCGGCACCGGTGGAACGCAATACCAGCAGCGCCTTCTCCGGGCAGTCGATGTCGCCGTTGGCGATCACCGGCAGGCGGACGGACTGTTTGATAGTGCGGATCGTGTCGTATTCGGCGTCACCGGAGAAGCCGCAGGCCCGTGTTCGGCCGTGTACCGCCAGAGCGCGTATGCCTTCCTGCTCGGCAATCCGGGCAATGCGTTCGCCATTGCGCGTCTCTCTGCTCCAGCCGGTGCGGATCTTCAGCGTTACCGGAATATCAACCGCGGCAACTACGGCAGCAAGTATCTCGGCAACCAGCGTTTCGCTGCGCAGCAGGGCCGAGCCGGCGTCGACCTTACACACCTTTTTTGCAGGGCAGCCCATGTTGATATCGATAATGTCGGCGCCGATGTCCGCGTTTGCCCGGGCCGCTGCCGCCATGGCGGCAGGGTCGGAGCCGACGATCTGTACCGCTACAGGTCCTGGTTCCCCCGCAAAGTCGAGCCGCCGGAGGGTGATGCGATGCCGGCGGAGCTTGGCGTTGGACGAGACCATCTCAGAGACGGCCATCCCCGCTCCCAGGCGTCGACAGAGTTGCCTGAACGGTCGGTCGGTAACCCCCGCCATGGGTGCAAGGATCAGGTTATTGGTCAGTTCCAAGTGGCCGATTCGCATGTCAGATTGCGCCTGAATCGACCTCTAAGTATTGCGTTGGATTGGTCTGTCCGGGGAGTTACCGCTGCAGTTTCCGGCGCGCACATCGATTTGGGCAGGATGACTGAACTCGGCTGTAACTATCGGTCTGCAAGCGATATTTCGGATCATTGTCGGATTACTCTGGCCCGGGGGCATCACTAAATTACACGGGAAAGGCCGCACAGTTTACGCCGAAATTTACGGTAGGCAAAGCTCGATTTCAGGCTGATTATATGCTGAAATTCGCCCTGAATTGAGGAACCATCCGTTGCGCTTTGAATACGCGGGATTTTTTTTCACCGGCTCGGTATGACAGCGATTTTTTAATTCCGGCAGGACGATTTCTGACGATATTCGATCTAAAAGCGTCGGATCAGCACCGCTGTACAGCAAATTTTTTTGCCGGCGTCTGGTTAGAGGAAATCAATTTTAAACCCGGTGACATCCGCACCAGGGTCAGCGAGCGCCATCTCCACTGCGACTGACTGGCCCGGCATGACGAGTGCTGTATTGATTCCGGCGTCGGAAAGATACTCATCCGGACGGAACACTCGTTGTGCCGAGAGCTTCTCATTAGTGTCGTAGAGTCTTAACTGCAACAGTGGGAGGGGTTGGGGAAAACGGGCAGTGTTGCTAAATGCCAGTTGGATCTGTAGTGCGCGGCTGCTCTTTGGGTGTGTTTTGACCGAACGGCTGGAGATGACGAAGCGCTCCGGTTCGTGCCAGGGCGGCAACGCACAGCCGGTTTGGGCGCAGAAGGATTCCAGCAGTTCACGCACCTCAGGATAACCTTGCAGATCGTCACGCGAAATCCAGACTATCTGCGCCAGTGCGGTGGCAAGCAGGAGGAGTATCGCAACGGACCAGAGCAAGGGTTGGCCCCGCGGCCCGGCGCTGGTGTTGCGGCCGCTCAAGGTGAGCGAGTCCGGTATCAGGTGTTCGCCGGTTATTTCCCGTTCAAGCCCGATCGGTTGCCTCTCTTGCTGCGGGAGCCGCTTGGCAGCGGGTTCAACCGGCGCTTGAGTCACCGGGTTGTGCGCTTGCTCCTCGAGTGAGGCGGAAAAGGCTCGTTGGTCCGTTAACGGGGAGGACTCATTGTCAGGTTCGGGCGCTTCGTGGTCTGAGGTACGCTTTTTTGATTTTAGATCGGCTGTTGCTGCGACGTCGGCAGTGACGGTCTCTTTCCCTTCGGCATCGGCCGATGACGCGCTTCCGGCAAACTCCGGAACATCTGTCCCTGCCTGGTCTGCCTCCTCGAAAAGATCGCTAAGCGAAACAGCTCCGCCGCTATTCTGTGGCTGCTCGCTCTCCCGCTGCACTCGCTCTGCAGGTTCGGGTTGTAACAGGTGTTTGCGTGCGTTGAATATATTGTCGCAACATGAGCAGCGGGCCTGGCCGCTCGCGGCCCGTAGCTGTGCCTGTTGGATTTCAAACAGGGTCTTACAGTGTGGGCAGCGGGTTTGCAAGGCGGTCGTTTATCTTCTCTGATTGAACCGGGTGCGCTTAATGCCACCACAAGCTTGGTATCGACGCAAGCTGTGTCTCGCCATCTGTATCATCGACAGGCTGTAACTGCTCGGGAGAGACCATTCGCAGCGTTTTGGTGTGCCTCAACGGCGCCGGCCCTCCAGCAGTACCCAGTTTTCCATTGTTTCCGGCGGGGAGAGTGCAAAATCCGCGGTATACGCGGCGCTGACGCTCGCTGCCTGGTCACTCAGTAGCCCGGACAGGATGATTTTCCCGCCGGGCCGGATCGCAGCCGCCAGCCTAGCTTCGAGTTCTATCAGCGTGCCGGCAAGAATGTTTGCTAGAATAAAGTCAACCTCGACGGCCGGGACGGATGCGCTGTGAAACACCCGGAGCCGGTCCAGAACATTGTTTTTCTCTCCGTTGCAGCGGGTGGCTTCCAGCGCCTGGGGGTCATGATCGATGGCGATCACTTCACTGGCACCGAGTTTTAGCGCGGCAACGGAGAGGATGCCGGAGCCGCAGCCAAAATCCATTACATTGGCACCGTTGAGCTGTTGTCCGTCGAGCCAGTTCAGGCAGAGCGCGGTGGTGGGGTGGGTGCCAGTGCCGAACGCCAAACCCGGGTCCAGGTCGATAAAAGTTCCATTTCCCTCGCCAGGCCGCTGCCCGTCCGGGCAGATCCAAAGATTCCGGCCGAATTTCATGGGGCGAAAATCGTCCAGCCAAGCTCGCTCCCACTGCCGCTCTTCGAGGGATTCCAGCTCCATCCGTCTGCCGATCTCATCGCCCAGCAACCGGTCAACCTCACTACGCAGCCACTCGTGATCGGTCTCCTGCGCAAACAGGCCGGTAACGCGGGTTTGCTGCCACAACGGGGACTCCCCGGGAGCAGGTTCCAACAGCGCCTCATCGGCTGCGTCGTCTAAAGTCACGGACAGGGCGCCCAGTCGTTCCATTAACAGCTCTACCTGTGGCGCGAACGCCTTTTCAACCGTCAGATGCAGCTGTGTCCAAGACATGGAGATGTTGCCTCCGGCTCAGAGGTTCAGCTTCTTTTCCAGGTAGTGGATATTGGCGCCGCCGTTAATAAATACCTGATCTCTCATGATATCCTGATGCAGCGGAATGTTTGTTTTGATGCCGTCGATAACCATTTCCGAAAGGGCGGTATGCATGCGCGCGATAGCCGCCTTGCGATTTTCGCCGTGGGCGATCAGTTTACCGATCATCGAGTCGTAGAATGGCGGTACCCGGTAGCCGGCGTAGATATGTGTGTCAACGCGAATACCCGGTCCGCCCGGCTGGTGCAGGCGCGTGATCTCTCCTGGGCTGGGAATAAATTTAACGGGATCTTCCGCATTGATGCGGCACTCGACAGCGTGGCCCCGAATCTTGATGTCGTCCTGTGCGTAGCTCAGTTTTTCACCGGCTGCGATGAGCAGCTGCTCCTTGACGATGTCCACCCCGGTTATCATCTCGGTTACCGGATGCTCAACCTGGACACGGGTGTTCATTTCAATGAAATAGAACTCACCGTTTTCATAAAGAAATTCAAATGTGCCGGCACCGCGGTAACCGATCTGCCGGCAGGCTTCGGCGCAGCGCTCACCGATTTTACGGCGCTGCTCTTCGGTGATTTCCGGTGCGGGCGCCTCCTCCACCACTTTCTGGTGGCGCCGCTGCATGGAGCAGTCGCGCTCTCCGAGGTGAATGGCGTTGCCGTGGGTGTCGGCGATCACCTGGAACTCGACGTGCCGCGGATTCTGCAGATACTTCTCCATATAAACCACATCGTTGCCAAAGGTTGCACCGGCTTCCGCCCGGGTCAGGGAGATAGCATTCAGCAGTGCCGCTTCCGAATGGACCACCCGCATGCCACGCCCGCCGCCACCACCCGTCGCTTTGATGATCACCGGGTAACCGATCTTCTGGGCCAGTTCATGGGAGATGCTGTTATCTTCCGTAAGCGGACCGTCGGAACCGGGCACACAGGGAACGCCGGCAGCCCGCATGGCTTCTATTGCGGTGATTTTATCGCCCATCAGTCGAATTGTTTCGGGTTTCGGACCAACGAAAATAAAGCCGCTCTCCTCGACTCTCTCGGCGAAATCGGCATTTTCGGATAGAAATCCGTAGCCGGGGTGGATGGCTACCGCATCGGTAATCTCTGCCGCACTGATAATCGCCGGTGCGTGCAGATAGCTGCCGGCCGAGGGAGGGGGGCCGATACAGACGGATTCATCGGCCAGGCGTACATGTTTGAGATCACGGTCGGCCTCAGAGTGGACGGCGACGGTTTTTATGCCGAGTTCACGACAGGCACGCTGTATTCGTAGCGCAATCTCTCCGCGGTTTGCGATGACGAGTTTCTCGATCATTTGTTACAGCTGCCTTTATTCGATAACAAACAGGGGCTGGTTGTACTCAACCGGCTGGCCGTTTTCGGCCAGAATCTTCTTGACTGATCCCGACCTATCGCTCTCAATCTGGTTGAGAATTTTCATCGCCTCAATGATGCAGAGCGTGTCTCCCGCATTGACCCGCTGCCCAACCGTAACGAATGCCTTACTGCCCGGAGAGGGCGCTTCGTAAAAAGTCCCCACCATGGGAGATTTAATCAAATGTCCACTCATCTCGGGCTCGTTTACCTCGCCTTTGACAGCTGCCTCTGCGGGGGGTTGCGGCGGTGCGGCGTACATTGGGGCGCCCATTGAGGTAGGCGCAGTAAACACCGGGGCGGACCCATGACGGCTGATACGAACAGACTCCTCTCCTTCGTGGATCTCTATTTCGGCGATGTTCGACTCCTCAAGAAGTTCGATCAGCTTTTTTACTTTGCGAATGTCCATTGAATCCTATCTCTCAATTCTGTGTTGCAAATGTGATGTGGTGCAGCGCCGCCTGCAGGGCCAGCTCGTATCCCTGGGCCCCGAGCCCGCTGATAATCCCTTTGGCGATATCCGAAAAAAAGGAGTGTCTTCTAAACTCATCGCGCGAATAAACATTGGATAGATGCACTTCAATAAACGGGATGTGAACTCCCAGAATGGCGTCTCTCAGTGCAATGCTGGTGTGGGTGAAGGCAGCTGGGTTGAAAATGATGAAATCGACCCGGTTGCGGGCATGATGAATAAGTTCGATCAGCTCGTGCTCAGCGTTGCTTTGGGCAAATTCAAGCTGGTGGCCGGCAGCCTGGGCGGTATTGGACAACCTGTTCTTAATGCTCTCCAGCGTTTCGCGACCGTAGTGTTCAGGTTCACGACTTCCCAGCAGATTCAGGTTGGGGCCGTTCAGTACCAGGATGGTCGACATAATACTTAATTCAGTTGAGCCTGGCATATGTTGGGCGGTGGCAGGGAGCCCAGGCTGGTTAATAAATCGGATAATTCTGAGCGATAGGTGCGATTTTGTCCAGATTTGGGTCACTTTATCGGCAAGATCGGAGAGATTTTCAATATTATTAGATGCTTATGATTGATGCAGAAGCTTGTCGAACTCAGCAATCAGAATTTTTTCTGTGACTTGCCCCGCCTGAATGTAGTGACTGTTACCTTTGCGATCAAAAATGGCAGTGAACGGCAGTGAATCAAATTTATTACCCAGCGTGTTGGCGAGTTTAATGGCGTCCGCACCACCAATCATCGTGGGAAAGTTGATGCTGTAGACATCGTAAAAATCCCGTACCAGTCCAGGCTCATCTATTGCAATGGCGATGAACTGGACTCCCTGCGCTGCGTAGCGCTTCTGTAGACTGACGAATAGCGGCATCTCCTCACGGCAGGGGGGGCACCAGGTTGCCCAAAAATTAATTACCAGAATTTTGCCTTGCCACTCGGTACTGTTGCGTGTGTTGCCGTCGACATCGGTAAACGAGAATTCAGGCAGCTGCTCCACTCCCTCTCCGGTCATGTTTACCGCGTTTACCGGCAGGGTAGAACGCTGCTGCAGGTAAACGACCGATGCACCGGCGATAACTGCCGCCGCCAGCGTTACCAAAATTGCCTTGTTTAGCAACGTCATTGCAGGAATCGCAGTAGATGTGCCACGAAGTCACTTGCCGCCATGAAGCCGACAATACGATAGGGGCGCCTCTCTGTGCCGGACTGATCGTAAAACATGATGCTTGGCGGGCCGGGCATGCCGAAGTGCCCCTGCAGGAGGGCACGATCTTCGGCGTCGTCTGCGGTGACATCGGCCTGCAGCAGCACGAAGTCTTCCAGTGCTTTAATCACAGCTGGGTCAGAGAAGGTATAGCGCTCCATCTCTTTGCAGGTGACGCACCAGTCAGCGTAGAAGTCGAGCATCACCGGTTTACCGGCGCGGCTCGCGGCGGTCACTTCACGCTGGAGATCGGCAACGGTTTTAATCCGTTTGAAGTCGAGTTCAGCCGCCTGCGCGCCTCCCGCCCCGCCGCCGAAGCCGATGCCGCGTAGTGGCTGCACCGTGTCTTTGCCGCCTGCGGCGGCGCCAACCAGCATTAAAACGCCGTAAGCCAGTAAGACCACGCCCAGTCCGCGCCAGAGACGATCCCAGCCCGATGCTTCGACGGCAAGCTGTTGCAGCGCTCCCATATAGACCCCGCTTACGATCAGGAGCGCACCCCAGAGCGCCATGGCGACCGCTGCAGGCAGGATACGTTCCAGTAGTATGATGGCAACGGCCAGCATGCCGACGCCGAACACCGCCTTGACGGTATCCATCCAGGAACCTGCCCGGGGCAGCAGTTTACCGGCCGATGTCCCGATAAGCAGTAGCGGTGCGCCCATCCCCATGGCCATAGCGAATAGGCCGAGGCCGCCCAGTACCGCATCTCCGCTCTGACCGATGTAGATAAGTGCGCCTGCCAGTGGGGGGGCGACGCAGGGGCCGACGATAAGCGCGGAAAGCAAACCCATGACCGCGACACCGGCATAACTGCCCCCTTGTTGTCGATTGCTGGTTTCGGCCAGTTTGGTTTGCCATTTGCCCGGAAGCTGGAGCTCGTAAAAACCGAACATGGAGAGCGCCAGCAGGACAAATACCAGGGCAAAGAAGCTGAGTATCCAGGGATTCTGGAAAACCGTCTGCAGATTCTGTCCGAACATGCCCGCCAGTACACCGGCCACTGTATAGGTCAGCGACATTGCCAGCACGTAGACCAGGGAGAGTGTGAAAGCGCGTCTGGTGGTGATATTTGGGCCCTGGCCGGCAATGATTCCGGAAAGAATGGGGATCATCGGAAAGACGCAGGGGGTCAATGCCAGCAGCAGCCCGAAGCCAAAAAAGGTCAGTACGATAAGCCAGGTGTCTCCTGCCGCCAGGGTTGCCGCGATCCGGTCCTGCTCGGAAACCGGGGCGGCTAGCGTAGCCTTCTGTGAAGCTGGCTCGGCAGGGCTGATTTCGGCTCCAGGGTTTGCGGGAGGTGCTGCTGATGCATCTGCTGCAGCCAGTGCTGCCGGAAGCACTGCGGGCAACGCCAGCAGGGTGGTTTGCTTGATCGGGGGATAACAGACGCCAGCTTCCGCACATCCCTGATAGCCGACCTGTAGTTCGATTTCAACCGCATCCGGTTGGCTGCGCAGTAGCGGGATCTCCAGATCGATGCTGTTTTGGTAAACCTCTAGATCACCAAAAGTGCCGTCCGGCCTCACGGTGTTCTTCTTCAGCTTGCCTGCGGGGAGCTGAAACTTCCCCAGCGTGACACCGCTCCCTGCGAGCAGTTTGATATCCAGCTTGTCCTGATACAGGTAGGTACCCTCTGCGATGGTCCAATGCAGCCTGATCCGCTCACCGCTCTCTACGCTGGCGGAAAACCTGTAAGCATCTTCCGGCAGAGGAATGTCAACTTCCTGATCCATACCCAAGGTCTGACCGAGTTGACTCAGGGAATTGAGTGCAGCGAGCCCCTTGCTCTGCTGCGGCGCCGTTGCCGCAGCCGGCAGTTGGATATCGACCTTGCGGGTTTGTGGCGGATAGCAGAGTCCGGCGTCGGCACACCCCTGGTAGACGGCCGTCAGTTCCAGTTTGCGCGCCTCGTTGTCGCTGCGCTGCAGCGGTACTCTGATCTCAGTCTGCTGCCGGTAAACTTCTGTTCTGCCGAAAAATTCGTCCTCTTTTACCTGTGCCGGAGGGTACTCCGGCTCACCGAGTCTGATGGCGGGATCGCTGCTGGAAAACTTGAATTTGGTCCGGTAAAGGTAGTAGTCGTCCGCGATTTTCCACTTGACCAGCACTGCATCCGGTCCCTCCGGCATCGCAGTGAGTTGAAACGCCTGATCGGGCAACAGATAGTCAACTTCTGACCTGGCGCTTAATACACCTGTGAGCAGGGCGAATAAGAGCAGTCCCAGCAGCAGGCGCTCTAGGTTTGATTTTCGGTGCATTGCTTGACCCAGTGCAGATAATCCGGAAGTCCCCGATCTACAGAGACAGCGATGATTTCGGGAAGTTCATAAGGGTGCAATGATACAATGATTTTCTCAACTTCTGGATACCGTTCGCTGCAGCTCTTGATGAGCAGCAGTATCTCTTCGCTGGTCTCCGGGTTTCCCTGCCACATATAGGTGGAAAAGACACCGGGCAGCCTGTTTACACAGGCTGCCGCACCTTGTTCGATCAGTTGTCTGGAGATGGACTCGGCACTGTTCAGATCGGGACAGGTGCAGTAAACCAGTAGCAGTTCAGTTGGCATACCTGCAAAGATAGCGCAACGCTGCTGCGGCGGCAAAATCCTGCTATAGCGATTGAGCGGGCTGGCATATCGTTCAGGGGGTGTTTCGGGCAGTTTTTACGGCTCTTGGGAGCTCTCCGGGGCAGCGCGGTGTAGATCGGTATTCCGGCTTGTTTCACTGCCGGGGAGGGCGTAAGCTCGGGTCGCATGAATCCGCTTTTTCTTTTGCTGCTGTTATTCGTCGGCATCCCGCTGACGGAGCTCTATTTTTTAATCCAGGTTGGTGCTGAGATCGGCGCCATACCCACCATTACGCTGACGGTCTTCACTGCTGTACTGGGAGGCATGATGGTGCGTGTGCAGGGATTCAGCACCTTGCTGCGGGTGCGCGATGCGCTCTCCCGTGAGGAGATGCCGGCGCTTGAGATATTGGAAGGTGCGGTGCTGCTGGTTACCGGTGTTATGCTGCTGTTGCCGGGGTTTATCACCGACGCCATCGGCTTCATTCTGCTGATACCGCCGATCAGGCGCGCCCTGCTGCTCTATTTTCTGAAGCATTCCGGCATTCTGCAGCGGCAACCGCCGTTTCGGCAGCCCGAGCAAAATAAAGAAAATACGCGAGTGATCGAAGGTGAGTTCCGCCAGGTTGACGATGACTGAGCCACATGCGGCAGAGGGCTTTTCCTGCATCTAATCGACCAGACTGCTCCAATGTTGGCGTATAGCGTACCATGCGCTGCCGACAAGCTCGTGCAGCGCATAATAGCTATGCCATAGGGTTTTCGGATTGGGCAGCCAGTCGGAAACCAGGTCCGGCGAATTGCTGTTATGAATAAACGCCGTGGGGGCGGCGATCGCGTCTATCTCGGCCCGTCTGAACATCTCCATCGATCTCGGCATATGCATCGCATGGGTTACCAAAAAAACCCTGCCGATGCCTGCGCGCCGCAGCAGCGCGGCCGTCATCGTTGCATTTTCCCAGGTGGTCCGGCTGCTCTCCTCGGTGGCTGCCACAGGCACATTGAACTCCTCTTCCAGAACTCTTCTTGCCAAGGCAGCTTCTGCCGGCCCTTCAGAGTGAGCGTTGCCCCCGCTTGGAATGACCGGCAGCCCGGTCAGCCGCGACAGGTATGCCGCATAGCGAAGCCGCTCCAGCAACAGGCCGTTAACCGTGTCGCCCCCAAACTCCGCTGCATCATCACGGCGCCCGCCGCCCAGCACCACGATCGCTTCCGCATTGTTGTCTTGGATCTCCGTTGGCGACAGCGCCGGGAAAGTTTCAACCTCGGCCATCATCCGGTTGGCGATATACGGAGTACTGAAAAGATAGAGCGCGACGAGTGAGAGCGTTATCAGAAACCTTCCCGCCAGGCTTCGTCCTCCCATGATGAGGCCGAAAACTCCCAGCAGAATGATGCCGCCCGGTGGCAGCAGCAGCGCCTTTACAACCCAGACGATCTCCTGTCCCATCAGTCCGATGCGCTGTTCAGCAGGGGGTTAGCCTGCAGATCCGCATGGTAGGAGGAGCGCACCAACGGGCCGCTGGCGACACTGGAGAATCCCATGGATTCCCCCAGCTGGCGCAGCTGCTCGAACTCTTCGGGCGGGACAAAGCGAGAGACGGGCAGATGTTCCCGGCTGGGCTGCAGATACTGGCCCAGTGTCAGCATATCGCAGCCGTGCTCGCGCAGCGCCTGCATCACCTCCGCAACTTCCGTTATCTCTTCCCCGAGTCCGAGCATCAGCCCCGACTTCGTCTGTACCGCCGGATGCTGCTGTTTGAAGCGCAGCAGCAGCTCCAGCGAGCCCTGATAGTCGGCGCCGGGCCGGGCCTTTCTGTAGAGGCGGGGAACTGTTTCCAGGTTGTGGTTGAATACATCCGGCTGCAGCGAGTGGAACTGCTGCAGTGCCTGTGCCATGCGTCCCCGGAAGTCGGGCACCAGTATTTCGATGCGGATCCCCGGGTTGGCCTGACGCACTGCCAGGATGCACTCGACAAAGTGGCCGGCACCGCCATCGCGCAGGTCGTCTCTGTCGACCGATGTGATCACCACATATTTCAATCCCATGGATCGCACGGCCTGCGCCAACTGGCCCGGCTCCTCAGCATCGAGCGGCCGCGGCTTGCCATGGGCAACGTCACAGAAAGGGCAGCGGCGGGTGCAGATGTCACCCATGATCATGAAGGTGGCAGTGCCGTGATTGAAGCACTCCCCTAAATTGGGGCAGGCAGCCTCCTCGCATACCGAACTCAGGCCGGACTCTCTGAGCACCCGCTTTATCCTGTTGACGCGCTCTCCGCTGGGCAGTCGGGCCCGGATCCAGTCCGGTTTTCTCAGCCTGTTCGCGCTGTTCTCTACTTTTACCGGAATGCGTGACAGCTTCTCTTTCCCGCGCTGGTGAGTATCGGGCATGGAGCGGGAGGGGGCAGAATAGTCGGGGCTTTTTGGCATGATTTTGATGTTCTCGCGATCGTTACAGGCATGGCTGACACACACTTGTGCTGTCTCGGCGACTCCGGCTATGTTGCCACGGAGTCGAGACGCCGCGTCAATATTTCGGTCAGCGCTTCGCTGACCAGCTGCAGGTCCGCCGGCCCTCCCAGGTCACTCAGCTGGGTCAGTTCCAGGCCGGGATGTCCGCACGGGTTGATCCGGCCGAAGGGCTCCAGGTCCATATTTACATTCAGGCTCATACCGTGAAAACTGCAGCCACGGCGCACCCGCAGGCCAAGTGAGGCAATTTTACGTCCATCCACATAGACACCTGGGGCATCCACACGTGGAGCTGCGTCTATCTCAAACCTAGCCAATAGTTCCACGATGCTGGCTTCTATCAGCGTGACGAGAGGGCGAATGCCGAGCTTCCGCCGGTGCAGATCGAGCAGCAGATAAACGATCAACTGCCCGGGGCCGTGATAGGTTACCTGGCCGCCACGGTCAACCTGAATGACCGGAATATCTCCCGGATCGAGCAGGTGCTCCGATCTGCCTGCCTGTCCCTGAGTAAAAACCGATGGGTGTTCCAGTAACCAGATTTCGTCCCGGGTTTCTGCATCCCGTGCATCGGTGAAATGCTGCATGCGGCGCCAGATTTCTAGGTACGGCTGCAATCCCAATTGGTGAACCGATATCTCATGCACGCCGAGGCTGCCGTCTATAAGCTCATGAGCACGCGCTCGTTGGCGCTTAATGCCAGGTAAATTGCGTCCAGTTGCGCTTTACTGCTGGCTTCGAAAGTGACCGTTACCGAGACATATTTACCCTCTCTGCTGGGTCGGGTTGTCACCGCGCCTTCACCCAGATTGGGCACATGGCGGTTGATGATCTGCACCACGAGCAGGTCGAAATCATCTGCTGCCAGACCCATGGCCTTGACGGAAAACTGGCAGGGAAATTTGAGCAGTGTCTCCTGTTCGGTCATTTCGCTCTTTCGTTCGGATTTAGACGACCATCGTCGGGTTGGTTTGCAGCCGGGTGATCGCGGTCGGAAACACCCGGTGTCACAAGTCTTCGCTGGGGCATCTATTCAAACCACAACAGAACCGTGTCCCTGACTGTCGGCCAAATACCGCCCTCATCGATCTGTTCCAGTGCTACCAGCGGCACCGTAAGGACGGTTTCATCCGCCAGCGATACGTTGATGCTGCCCACGGACTGGCCCTGGCTTATCGGCGCAATCTGTTTTGGATCGATTTGCATGGTGGCGGTGAGATTCTTGTACTGGTTGCGCGGAATGGTGACATACAGCGATTTCTCCACGCCTGCTGCAAGGCTCTCCTTTGCCCCTTTCCAGACTCTGGTTTGGTTCAATGTTGTTCCGGCGTCATACAGCCGGTGCGTCTCGAAAAAACGAAAACCGTAGTTGAGGAGCGACAGGCTCTCCTTGGCGCGAGCCTCCTCGCTGTCGGTGCCCATGACGACTGAAGTCAGCCGCATCGACTCCCTTTTTGCGGATGCGACCAGGCAGAAGCCGGCGGCTTCGGTATGTCCGGTTTTTACGCCATCCACACTTTTGTCGCGCCATAGCAGCCGGTTGCGGTTGTGTTGTTTGATACTGTTGAAGGTGTACTCTGGCTCGGCGTACCAGGCGTAGTATTCGGGAAACTCGCGAATAGTCGCCTCCGAAACCTTAATGATATCGCGTGGTGTGGTGAAATGATTTTCGTCCGGCAGGCCGGTGCTGTTGACAAAGTGGCTGCTCAGCATGCCAAGCCGTTTGGCGTGAGTGTTCATCAGGTTGGCGAAAGTCTCTTCGCTGCCCGCGATGTGTTCCGCCAGCGCAACGCTGGCGTCGTTGCCGGACTGGATGATCATGCCTTTCAGCAACTGCTCAACCGACACCTCTTTGTCGACTTCGATAAACATGCGGGAACCGGGAGTGAGCCAGGCTTTTTTGCTGATCAGGACATGATCGTCAAGCTTGATATTGCCTGCCTTGATTTCTCGTAACACGACATAGGCCGTCATGATTTTGGTCAAGCTTGCGGGCTCCAGTTTTTGATCCGCATTATGCTCTGAAAGTACCTGGCCGCTGTCGAAATCAATCAGCAGATGGCCGCTGGCAGCCACGCTCGGCGGTGCTGGGATGGGAGCCGCTGCTGCGGCTGTATACGCTGTTAACAGCGCCAGAAGGCAGATAATGATTAACGGTTTGTGGTGGTGCTGGGCTGGCACAGTCTTTTCCTTAAATTCTTTGGCGTTTTGCTCCACCTTCGGCTGAAGTGCCGGATGGAGATTTGAATCGCGTTGCTTTTACTCGATGACAATATGCGTCTGGTCCACGCCTAGTTGGGCCAGTTTCCGGGCGACTTCATCGGATTGCTCGATATCGTTGAGCGGACCTACCTGAACCCGGAAAAACTCCTGACCCAGACTTTGGCTCTCGTGGATGCGCACCGGCTGTTCAAGTTTGTGCTGTAATTGTTGACGCAGACGGTCGGCATTATAACGGTTGCTGAAGGCGCCGACCTGAATGAACATGTCTGGCGAAGCGCTGAGCGGTTTTGTCGGCTGCTCAGGTGTTGACAAGGATGCTTGTACCGTCCGTTCCTGCTCCGGCTTTGTCTCATCTACCGCGTATGATTGGCGCGTATCGATTGCAATCACCTCCACCAATCCGGTTCCTTTTCCCAGAATACCGAGTTTGGTCGCCGCCGCGTAGGAGAGGTCGATAATCCTGTTGTTATGAAACGGACCGCGGTCATTGACCCGCACCACGATGCTGCGGCCGTTTTGCAGGTTATTCACTTTGACAAAGGTTGGCAGTGGCAGGCTGGTGTGCGCGGCGGTCATCGCATACATGTCATACGGCTCTCTGTTGCTCGTATAGCGACCGTGAAACTTGGTCCCATACCAGGAGGCGATGCCTCTCTCACGATATCCTCTGCTCTCCTGCATAACGTTATAACGTTTGCCGAATACTTCATAGCTGTCGGGGTTGCCGTAACGGCTGCGGGGCTCCCACCTGGGCACGGCATCCCTGATGGCGTCCGGGTCCAGCAAGCGAGTAGGTGCGCTGTCGACGCTATCCGGAAGCTGTGGCGGAGGGACGGTGGAACAGCCTGCAGCAATCAGCACCGAAGAAAGCAGTGCAGCGTTACCAATATTTAATCTCATTTGTTCTCCAATCTGTCGCTATCAGTCTCGGCTCTATTTTCAGCCTGAGCCTGCCTGCCACGCTCGGAAAGTATCTCCCGACTCAGTTGATATACCGCCATTGCGTAAAGATTGCTGTGATTATAGCGGGTGATAACATAAAAATTGTGCAATCCTAACCAGTGCTCGTATTCCGTTTCACCGTCGAGACGAATCAGGCTGGCGAGTGCATCGTCGGCAACCGGTTGTTCACTCCTGACGCCGGTCTTACGTAGTTTGCCAAAAGTGAAAGAGGGTTTCATGCCGGCTTCCACGAATGGATCGTGCCGACTCTCCACGCCGCTCACGCGAGTGGTGATGTCGCCGCCCCTTTTCCATCCGTGTTGCTTGAAGTAGGCGGCAACACTGCCGATGACATCGGCTTTGCTGTGCCAGAGATCACGTTGCCCGTCGCCATCGAAATCCACCGCATACGCGCGGTAACTGCTCGGAATGAACTGGGGCAGGCCCATGGCTCCGGCGTATGATCCGAGTGCTTCGTCAGGCTCTATCCGCTCTTCCTGGATCAGCAACAGAAACTGCGCCAGTTCGCGCCTGAAGAACTCAGCGCGCTTGGGATAACCAAAAGCGAGGGTGCTGAGCGCGTCTACTACCGGGTATTTGCCAATGTTCCTGCCATAACGTGTTTCAACGCCGATAATTGCCACGATCAGTTGCGCCGGAACGCCGTACACCTGTTCGGCCCTTTCCAGCAGCGCGGTGTTTTCATTCCAGAACTCCACACCTTGCGCGATACGGCTTGGGGTAATGAAAATAGGGCGGTACTTCGCCCAGGGTTTAGCTTCCGCCGGTCGGGTGATCGCGTCGATAATGCTCTGCTGGTAGGTAACCTTGCCCATCAACTCCCGAAGTCTATTTAGCTCAAGGCCATATTTAAGGTTCATCTCACTGACGAATTTTTCTACATCCGCATCGAAACTCTGAGGTTTTGCCGCTGATGCGGTATCTGCCGTGACGATTAGCAGTGCCGCCAGGAGCGTTAGGATTTTGTGTAGTTTGTGCTGCATGTTGATGGTTTTCTCTCCGGTGACTCAGGTCGGCAACAGTTTTCTATGGGTGTGAATGGACATCAGAATACCGAACCCAGCCATAATGGTCACTAGTGAGGTGCCGCCGTAGCTCACCAGGGGGAGTGGCACGCCGACGACCGGCAACAGGCCGCTGACCATACCGGTATTGACGAAAAGATAGACGAAGAATACCAATGTCAACGATCCCCCCAGCAGGCGGTTAAACGTATCCTGGGCCTGGGTCGATATGTAGAGCCCACGCAGTATTATGAAAAGGTAGAGTGCAAGCAGGAGAACTATGCCGGTGAGACCGAACTCTTCTGCCAGTACGGCGAATATAAAATCGGTGGTGCGCTCCGGTAGAAATTCAAGATGCGACTGGGTGCCGTTAAGCCACCCTTTTCCGTAAAGCCCGCCAGAACCGATGGCAATCTTGGACTGGATAATATGGTAGCCGCTGCCCAGTGGGTCGCGTTCCGGGTCCAGGAACGTCAGCACGCGGCCGCGCTGGTAGTCGCGCATGCCCCACTCCCAAAGCGCCCAGCCGGCGGGAACTGCGGTGATAATCATGCCGGCCATGAAGCGCCAGCTGAGGCCGGCCAGAAATAGCGCAAATATGCCCGCGCTGGCAACCAGCAGGGCGGTGCCCAGATCGGGCTGTTTGGCGATCATCAACACCGGAGCCAGTATCATCACGCCGGCAATGGCAATCCGCCGCCAGCTCGGGGGCAAACTTCTTTCCGCGAGAAACCAGGTAATCATCATCGGGACGGCAAGTTTCGCCAGCTCCGCCGGTTGGAAGCGAAAGAACCCAAGATCGAGCCAGCGCTGGGCGCCTTTACCTACGTGCCCGATGACAAGCACAACGACAAGCAACAACAAGCTGATAGCATAAAGACGGGGCGACCAACGTCTTATCTGGGCGGGTGGAATCTGGGCAACCACAATCATTACGATGAAAGCCAGCGCCAGCCTGATCAGCTGTCGTTCGATATGTCCGGCATCCTGGCCGCTGGCACTGTAAAGAACGAACAAGCCATAAAGGCACAACAGAATCAACCCGGTCAACAGCGGCAGATCCAGATGCAGGCCGGCGAGCAGACCCTCCGCTTTGGTTGGATTTGACTCGCGCAGACCGCTGGGTGGATAAAACCGGTTCATAGCTATTGGCCCAGCAGATGGTAGTCCATGATGCGCTTGGCAATGGGTGCCGCGACCGAGCCGCCATGGCCACCATTTTCCACGATGACAGAGACGGCAATACGCGGCTCTTCAATCGGAGCAAAGGCGATGAATAGTGCGTGGTCTCTCATCTTCTTTTCCACTTTATCCTCGTCGTACTCCTCATCCTGTTTGACGGTGAATACCTGCGCAGTGCCGGTTTTTCCGGCAATGCGGTAATTGTCATTTTTCAGCGAACGAGCGGTTCCGCGCTGACCCTCGACAACCTGCGCCATCGACTCTATTACTTTACTCCAGTTTCCGGGTCCATGCTGTTGCAATGAATTCGGTTTTCCGATATTGGAAGGCGCATCGGAAGCGTAGTCGCTGGAAATGCTCTCCACCACCCGAGGCGGGTAGTTCATTCCTCTTGCAGCAAGTGTTGCCGTGGCATGCGCCAGTTGCAGCGGCGTGGCGAGAAGGTAGCCCTGGCCAATGCCAACGATCAGTGTTTCACCGGGGTACCAGGCTTGTCTGCGGGTCTCTCTTTTCCACTCGCGGGAGGGCAGCAGTCCTCTCCGCTCCCCGGTGATATCCACGCCGGTGCGCTGGCCAAAGCCAAATCTGCTGAGAAAATTGTGCAGTCTGTCTATGCCCATCTGATGCGCTAACGCGTAGAAATAGACATCGCAGGATTGGGTGATAGCCTCCTCCAGATTGACGCCGCCATGGCCCCCTTTCCGCCAGTCCCGGTACTTGTGGGAGTGTCCGGGCAACTGAAAAAATCCGGGGCAATAGTTTTTCTGGCTTGCGCTCATGGTGCCAGTCTCCAGGCCTGCCAGTCCGATAAAAGGTTTTATCGTTGAGCCTGGGGGATACTGACCGCGAATGGCACGATTGAACAGCGGTTTGCTTTCCGACTGCTGCAACGCCGCGTATTCTTTCGCTGAAATTCCTTCAACAAAGAGGTTGGGATCGAAACCCGGATGGCTGACCAGGGCCAGGATGGTGCCGTTTCTGGGATCAATGGCTACTGCCGCGCCTTTTTCTTCGCCAAAAGCTTCAATGGCGGCATTCTGCAATCCGGCGTCCAAGGAGAGGCGCAGATTCTGTCCGGGCACGGGCGGTTCACTGTGGAGAACTCTGATGATCCTTCCAAGTGCGTTGACCTCCACCTGTTGCAAACCGACTTTACCGTGAAGCGTATCCTCGTAATATTTCTCCACACCTGTTTTGCCGATATGAGAGGTTCCCGAGTAACTGGAAGCGTCAATAGTCTGGAGTTCCTGTTCATTGATGCGCCCTACATAGCCGACGACATGTGCGGTCTTGTCTTCCAGCGGATAATGACGCAGTAATTTAGCCTCGATCTCCACGCCCGGGAAACGGTGCCGGTTTGCCGTCAGTCTGGCGACCTCTTCGGGGTCCAGGCGTACCCGTATCGGGATGCTGTCGAAGCGCCTGCGCTGATGGCGCAGCTGTTCGAAGCGTTTATAGTCGCTTTCGGAAATAGTGACTATTTTCCCCAGTTCCTGCAGTGTATTAGCGAGATCATTTACCCGTTCGGGAATCACCTCCAGGCTGAAAGTGGGCAGGTTTTGGGCTAGAATCAGGCCGTTGCGGTCGTGTATCAGGCCGCGGGTAGGGGGTAGCGGCAGCACCTTAACCCGGTTGTCCTGGGAGAGCGTGGTGAAGTGCTGATGATTAACTATCTGCAGCACCACCAGTCTGGTCAGCAGCACAGCAAGCACCAGTACGACAAGCACGGCAGCGATCAAGGCTCGACTCTGAAACAACCTGCTCTCACGCAGATAGTCTTTCAGCGTGACGTACACTAACTCACCTGAAATTTACGCCGCAGGTCGCGCAGGATGATGAAGATCCACGGCCAGAGCAGCATGCCTACTATTGGCGGGATCCAGAATGTCAGCGAGGGAACATGCTGAGAAAGGGCGCCCATCACCCAGAGTGAAAGCAGTTTCTCGATCAGTAGCAAAACGAGCACCGTAAGGGACTGTTGCCATAATGGAAACAGTCGCAGCCGTTGGTGCATTTTCTGGGCAATGAAGGCGATCAACGACATTGCAAGCGCGTGCTGCCCAAGCAGGGTGCCGGTAATCACATCGATGACAATGCCGGTTGCCCAGCCTATACCCACCCCCACCCTTTGGGGTGAAGCCAGTGTCCAATAGATCAGCACCAGGGTGCTCCATTGGGGACGGTAGAAGCGTACCCATTCCGGCAGCGGCATCACTGTCAGAATAAATGCCAGCAGAAAACTCAGCAGTATGACCACTCCTCCTCGCTGCGGGGTCAGATTCACGGCTGTGGCTCCTCTGCATTGTTTTCGGGTGCCTTGGTCGCATCATCCGGTGGTTCGTATCCCTGAATGCTGTCAAGCGTCCAGACCAACAGGGTTTCGCGCGCCTGGTCCAGCTTGGCTTTCGGTTGTGCCAGGATTGAGGCAAAAGGCTGGCCGGGATTTCGCGTCACCGAGGTGACCTCCGCCACCGGATAACCCGGCGGGAAGCGACCGCCGAGTCCCGAGGTGACCAGCAGGTCGCCCACTTCGATGTCGGCATTATTGGGCAGGTGCGGCAGTTCCAGTCGGTCGATCTGACCGGTGCCCAGTGCCACGGTGCGCACTCCGTTGCGATTGACCTGTACCGGGAGTCCGTGGCTGGCATCGGTGATGAGCAGCACCGTGGATGAGAAAGGGTTGACATGGGTAACCTGTCCCATAACCGCAGATGCATCAAGTGCGGGCTGGCCAATGAATATACCGGAGCTGCTCCCTTTGTTGATCAGTACCTGGTGGCGGTAAGGATCGAGGTCCACGGCTATGACTTCCGCGATCAATACCCGGTCTTTGATCTTGACCGCGGAGTCCAGTAGATTGCGCAGCCGCATATTCTCCGATCTCAACGAATCCAGCTTCTGCTGACGTACCTGAAGCAGTAAATTCTCCTTTTTCAACGCCTGATTCTGTTGTTGCAGCATGCTGCGTGTGGCAAAAGTTTCAGATATCCATTCGCCAGTGCTTCGGGGCAGATTGATGATGACGTTCAATGGTGAAAGTGCCACTGCGAGAATAGAGCGGATACCCTCCAGATGATTCTGGCGATGATCCACAACCATCAACGCAAGCGAGATCACCACCGCAAATACGATGCGGGTGTTCAGCGAGGGACCTTGTGTGAATATCAGCTTGATAGCCGGTCTACCTTAGGGCTTGTTAACACTAGTCGAATAGCCACTGCCGGAGACCCTTTTTTCGGTTAACAAGACAGAAGGGGAGCAGTTTGGTTGTTCCAAACAAACGCCTGATGGCGCCGTTAAGCGGAAACAGGGCCCCGGCCATTCGGGTTGCGACTGAAGATTCGCCACTCAGCGTTGCTCGTTGCTCATTTGGTATAGCTAAACCACGCGCCGAACGCGTTGATTGGCGAATTTTTAGACGCAACAGCGACCATTGGATTAGTGTAAACAGGCCCTAGTTAATCCGGGCAGTCTGCCAGAGGTTTAATTGCCCTGATCAATCGATGGAGAACAGCAACTCACCGCCACGCTCATCGAGCATTTCGAGGGCGCGCCCCCCGCCTCGTGCAACACAGGTCAATGGGTCTTCGGCGATAAGTACCGGCAGGCCGGTCTCTTCCTCCAGTAGTCTGTCGATATCCAGCAGCAGTGCTCCACCTCCCGTCAGAACAATGCCCCGTTCGGCAACATCGGCACCGAGCTCCGGTGGTGTCTGCTCCAGCGCCGCTTTGACGGCGCCGACAATACCCGACAGCGGCTCCTGCAGTGCTTCCAGAATTTCATTGCTGTTGAGGGTGAAACTGCGCGGGATGCCCTCGGCCAAGTTGCGCCCCTTCACCTCGATCTCGCGCACTTCATTGCCAGGGAAGGCGGATCCGATCTCCTTTTTTATCCGCTCAGCGGTGGCTTCACCGATCAAGGTACCGTAGTTGCGCCGCACGTAATTGATAATCGCTTCGTCAAAGCGGTCGCCGCCTACCCGCACCGAATTGGCGTAAACGATTCCGTTCAATGAGATGATCGCAACCTCGGAGGTTCCGCCGCCGATGTCCAGTACCATCGACCCCCTGGCTTCGTCCACCGGCAGTCCGGCGCCGATGGCGGCTGCCATTGGCTCTTCGATCAGGTATACCTCACGCGCGCCGGCGCCTGCGGCGGACTCGCGGATGGCACGACGCTCTACCTGGGTTGAACCGCAGGGCACGCACACCAGTACCCGCGGGCTGGGCCGGATCATCTTGCTTTCGTGCACTTTGTGAATGAAGTGCTGCAGCATCTTCTCTGTTACGGTGAAGTCGGCGATGACGCCGTCTTTCATCGGACGGATTGCGGTGATGTTGTTCGGGGTGCGTCCCAACATCGCCTTGGCCTCATCGCCCACCGCAGCCACCGATTTGCCGCCCCCGGGTCCCCGGTCCTGGCGAATGGCGACAACTGAGGGCTCGTCCAGTACCACACCCTGGCCGCGCGCGTATATCAACGTATTCGCGGTACCCAGGTCAATGGCGAGGTCATTGGAGAAGAAACCGCGTAAACGTCTGAACAGCATGGTGAAATGATTTTCCGTAAAATGCGTGAACGAACCAGGCGGTGCGATTGTGTTATCCCTGGAATCGCTGCCCATTCAAAAAGAGTGTAATTTAGCAACCGCTGGGGGTATTGAGCAAGAAGCGGTTCCACAATTTCGTCAACCGCTGCAGCAGGGTGACAATTTTACGCTGCCCTCGATCAGCCAAATGTGGTACTTTTTCACGCTTTGGAAAAAACAGCAACGCGAGTCGACAGCTATGTCCCTGGAAAGATCCGATGTGGAGAATATTGCCCATCTTGCCCGCCTGGCGGTGAATGAGAGTGAGTTGGATGCAGTGGCCGGAGATCTTTCGACCATTCTTGAGCTGGTGGCACAGATGAACTCGGCTGATACCAGCGGGGTGATCCCGATGGCCCACCCGTTGCACATGGCGCAGCGCCTGCGCCCGGATGAGGTGAGTGAAATCGATGAGCGGGCGCATTTTCAGTCAATTGCACCGGCTACGGAAGATGGCCTCTATCTGGTGCCGCGGGTTGTTGAGTGATATCCGGAGCGTTTGACACGAATGCACACTAAGAGTATCGCAGAACTGGGAGCGGGATTACGCGCAGGTGAGTTTTCCAGCGTCGAGCTGACCCGCGCCTTTCTTGATCGTATCGAGCGATACGAAGCGGATTTAAACAGCTTTATCACGCTGGCGCCTGAGCATGCACTTACCGGCGCGGCAAAGGCGGATGCAATGATCCGTCGCGGCGAGGCAGCGCCGCTCGCCGGTATTCCCATCGCCCATAAGGATATTTTCTGCACCAATGGTCTGAAAACCAGCTGCGGTTCAAAAATGCTGGACAGTTTCATCGCGCCGTACGATGCGACGGTGGTCAGCCGCCTGGACGAGGCAGGCGCGGTGATGCTGGGTAAGACCAATATGGATGAGTTCGCCATGGGCTCTTCCAACGAAACCAGCTACTACGGCGTGGTGCACAATCCATGGGACAGAAGATTGGTACCGGGGGGCTCTTCCGGCGGATCGGCGGCGGCGGTGGCTGCCAGGCTTTGTACCGCGGCTACCGGCACTGACACCGGCGGTTCTATCCGGCAACCGGCTGCACTTTGCGGCATCACCGGTCTGAAACCGACCTACGGCCGGGTATCCCGCTACGGCATGATCGCGTTTGCCTCCTCGCTGGATCAGGGGGGGGTTTTATGCCGGAGTGCGGCGGATGCGGCCGTCATGCTGCAGGCAATAGCCGGCTTCGACCCGCGCGACTCCACCAGTGCACAGGAACCCGTGCCGGACTACTCTGAGCCGTTGCATGAATCTTTGGCCGGATTGAGGATCGGACTGCCCAAAGAGTATTTCAACGAAGGGTTGGACGGTGAAGTGGCCCGCTCCATCGAGCTTGCCATCGATGAGTATCGCCGGCTGGGCGCTGAGGTAGTGGATGTGTCGCTGCCGAACAGCGGCCTGTCAGTGGCCACTTACTACGTTGTTGCGCCGGCTGAATGCTCCTCTAACCTCTCCCGTTTCGACGGGGTTCGTTTTGGTTATCGCTGCCAGGCGCCGGCTGATCTGGAAGATCTCTACAAGCGCTCCCGCAGCGAAGGCTTTGGCGCGGAGGTTAAGCGGCGGATTCTGATCGGCACCTACGCACTTTCAGCAGGCTACTATGATGCTTACTATCTAAAGGCACAGCAGATCCGTCATCTGATTTCGGACGACTTCCGACGGGCTTTCGAGAGGGTCGATGTGATCATGGGGCCTACCTCGCCCACGACGGCTTTCGCGATTGGCGAGAAAGCCGATGATCCGGTCACAATGTATCTGTCCGATATCTATACAATTGCCGCCAATCTGGCCGGTCTGCCGGGAATCTCCATCCCGGTGCGGCAGGCAGCCGGAAAACCGGTTGGGTTGCAGATAATCGGCAACTATTTTCAGGAGGCAAAATTGCTCAACGTCGCCCATCGGCTGCAACAGGAGAGCGACTGGCACCTGGCAGTGCCCGCCGGGTACTAGGATCAATTGACAGCCTCTAGAGAGTAACGATATGCAATGGGAAACTGTGATCGGGCTTGAGATTCACGCCCAGCTCGCCACCCGCTCCAAAATTTTCTCGGGTGCCTCAACTGCCTTTGGCGCCGAGCCAAATACGCAGGCCTGTGCCATCGACTTGGGATTGCCGGGTGTGTTGCCGGTACTGAACAGAGAGGCGGTGGTAATGGCAGTCAGATTCAGCGCCGCGATTGGCGCGGACCTTGAGCGGCGGTCAGTGTTTGCCCGCAAGAACTACTTCTATCCGGATCTCCCGAAAGGATACCAGATCAGCCAATTTGAGCTGCCGATCGTGGGGCGGGGCAGCGTGGACATTCTACTCGATGACGGCGAAATGCGTAGCGTAGGCGTGACCCGGGCTCATCTGGAGGAGGATGCAGGAAAGTCGCTGCATGAGGATTTTCACGGTCTGACCGGTATTGACCTGAACCGGGCGGGCACACCGCTGCTCGAGATCGTTTCCGAGCCGGACATGCGCTCGGCCAAAGAGGCGGTTGCCTACGCCCGCAAGATCCACCAGATCGTCCGCTATATCGGCATCTGTGACGGCAACATGCAGGAGGGATCGTTTCGGGTCGATGCCAATGTCTCGATTCGCCCGCTAGGCGGGGAGCTGGGCACCCGCGCCGAACTTAAGAATATCAACTCCTTCCGTTTTCTCGAACGGGCGATCAATTTCGAAGTGGAACGGCAGATAGATGTACTCGAGTCGGGTGGAAAGGTGGTTCAGGAGACGCGCCTGTACGATCCCGACCGGGATGAGACACGTTCCATGCGTTCCAAAGAGGAGGCTAACGATTATCGCTACTTCCCCGATCCTGACCTGCTGCCGGTCGAGCTGGACGATGCCTTCATTGACGCCGCATTAACAGGCATGCCGGAGCTGCCGGATGCGCGGCGTGCCCGCTTCTGCGAAGCGTATGCACTCAGCCAGTCCGACGCCGCGCAGCTGACCGCCAGTCGTGAATTGGCCGACTACTACGAAGCGGCGGTGCAGGAGGCGGGAGATGCCCGGCTTGCCGCAACCTGGATCATGGGTGAGCTGGCCGGTGCGCTAAACCGGGGTGGATTGGATATCGGGCAATCACCGATTTCGGCGGTACTGCTCGGCGGGTTGTTGCGGCGTATCGCCGACAATACGATATCGGGCAAGATCGCCAAGCAGGTTTTCGAAACTATGTGGAGCGAGGGCGGCGCTGCCGATGCAATTATTCAGAACCGGGGTTTGAGGCAGATAACAGACGCGGGTGCGATAGCGGGCATTGTGGACGCAGTTGTCCAGGCAAACCCGTCCCAAGTCGAGGCTTACCGTCAGGCAGACGAGAAGAAGCAGGCGAAAATGTTGGGTTTTTTTGTAGGTCAGGTGATGCAGGCGTCCAAAGGGAAGGCAAATCCAACACAGGTCAACGAACTTTTGCGCAGGAAGCTGAATGCCTGACCGGTAGGCGCTCCCTCCACTGCCTGCCCGAAGTTACTCTTCCGAAGCAGTTACTCTATTGCGGCCGCGCTCCTTGGACAGGTAGAGCGCTTTGTCCGCACGCGCCAACAGCTCTATTCGCCCTTCTCCCGAGCGGTTCTGGGCAACCCCGGCTGAGATCGTGATCTGACCAAGCGACTCTTTGGTGCCGGATCTGACCAGGTTGGTTTTGGCAATGTGTTCGCGTATCCGGTTGCATAGGGTAACCGCATTGACCAGGGTGGTATTGGGTAGCATCAACGCATACTCCTCTCCGCCATATCTGGATGCGCAGTCCTGTCCCTTGGTGGATTGGCGCAAACTGTCGGCAACGAATCTTATAACTTTGTCGCCCACCAAGTGGCCAAAGGTGTCGTTGACGCGCTTGAAGTGATCGATATCGATCATGACAACACAGTAGGGATTTATAAACGGGTCCGATTCGGCGTCAACCGCCTCCAGCGAATCAAAGAAAGTCGTGCGGTTGTACAAACCGGTCAATGCATCGGTCGATGCCTGCTTGCGCACCTGGTCGAGCTCTTGCTTGAGTCTATCCATATCCTTGGATTTGGCGATGAAATCTTGCTGCAGCCGCTCCATCGACTCCTGCATGTTGTGCGTCTCTTCCAGCACGGTGTTGAGCAGGCTATAAATATCGTCCACCGTCTCTGCGGTGCCGCAAGTCTTGTCGAATCTACCGAGTACCTTGCGGTAGTGGTCTGCTTCGCTGCCGGTATGCCGCAAAGCGGTGGTCGCCTCTGCCAACGCGCTAGCTATCTCTTTTCTTACCTGCTCTGCCTGCCGGAGGTCACACTCTGAGAGAAACTGCTGATGAATATGCTCATTCACTTCTTCAGTGAAGGGCGTTTTCCGCTCCAGCAAACGGTCGATATACTCTGTGAGTCCAGGTCGGTCGTTGGTGACGTAGTGGAACCAAATAGCATAGTTTTCCGGCGTTGCCGGAATTTTGTGGCGAGTCATCAGCGGTAAAACGAGCCGCAGTGTCTCGGCGCTTTGGTTGACACCGGACTCATTTTTTATTGAGGTCTGTAGCAACGTGATTACTCCATAAATCTCAAACTATGCTCTACAGACCTACTATCGGCTAAAAGCGGAACTAATTTAGGCTTGTTTTGACAGCACCCCAAAGGTCGCGGCGGATTACGTCAGCGTTGACAACGTTTATTGAATTCACGCACTTTCGAAATTAAATTATTATTTTCATATTGTTGATTAACAAGAATTTTTGCGACATCAAACATTTTGCTTCTTTCCGCACGCGCGTAAGCCCTCACCTCTTCCGCAGCCTGTGATTCGGTCACTTTAAAACGTTCCATATAGATGCCGATGGCTAAGCTGATGGTACGGTTACTCTTGATCGCACCGGTTAGGCTGATCTCATTCTGGTGCAATCTTTTTAACTCTGCAGATTGCTCCAGAGCCGCTTCAATAGCGGGGATCAACTGTGCAATCATGATCGGCTTGACCAGATAGCCGAGGGCACCCTCCTTGGTGGCCAATTCCACCAGCTCACGGTCGGAGTATGCGCTCAGAAAAATGGAGGACACGTCAGCCCGGTTGCGTAGCTGTCGTGCCACCTCGATACCGAATATGCCGGGCATTCGTATATCAAGAACTGCCAGATCAGGTTTCTTGGCACAGCCGATACGGACCGCCGATTCTCCATCGATTGCAGTCAGGGTTTCATAGCCTTCAGCTTCCAGTCCGTTTCGAATGGTGGTAAGAATGATTTGATCGTCGTCTGCGACCAGGATTTTGGTTGGGAACATGGGTCAGGCTCCTTCATCTGGCGACTGCCCGGCTACAGCAGGGCAGCGAATCCCAATTCTGATTTATTGTTGGTTTTATTTCAGTCTTCGGGGTTTAGGAGGAACCGAAATAGTATTTCCGCCGGCAACGTAGCCAAGCGTTAAGCAAGCGTCACGAAGGCTTAGGAAAAGTCTAACCTTAGTTGCACCGAAGAGGCAATAGGTGCCGGTTTTTACCCCTCCCGGTGCGCCATCGCCACGGTGTAGGTTTGGCCCTGTTTAAGTTTTTCATAGTTGCCAAACACCTCCATAAATGCTTTTTGGATGAATCTCCGCAGTCCGGTCAGGGTGACCACGTAAATTCGGCTGCCCGGATTCATGCGTACCAAGGCGTCGTAAAAATAGAGGTAGTAGAGCTCTTTTCCGGTTTTGGCCGGCAGATTGGAGACGATTAAATCGAACTTGCGATTGCCAATCTGACTGAAACCGTTGCTCAGAAATATCTCTGCATTTTTTATGTTGTTGATTGCACAATTTTTTTTGCTGTACTCGACAGCCACAAAATCCTTGTCTATCAGGACGCTGGTCCCGCCAGACGCCAACCGGGCGAGCGTCAGTCCGAGCGCTCCGTAGCCGCAGCCGAGATCCAGCGTGTCGTCATCCGGCCGAACCTCCAGGTGGTCGAGCAGCAGTCTGCTCCCTTCGTCGATAGCCTTCGGGGAGAACAGTCCCCAGGTTGTGTGGAAACGCAGAGGCTCGCCCCGCAATGTCTCCTCGAAAACGATATCCTGACGAATTTTATCCAGATAAGCCTGGGTATCAGAGGGCAGTATCAGACGCGGCATTAGGCTGCCCCCCGTCCGCTGCAGACCGGGCATTTCGGGTCTGCTTTTAGTTTCACCGTACGCCACTCCATGTGCAGTGCATCGAGCAGCATCAACCGGCCAATGAGCGGGTTGCCGGCTCCGGTTAGTACCTTGATCGCTTCGATTGCCTGCATGCTGCCGATGATGCCTACCAAAGGTGCCAAAACACCGTTCTGTGAACAGGTTTCATCCATTTCGCCGCCGGCTCCATAGAGACAGCGGTAACAGGGGTCGCCTGGCCGGCCGCTGAATACGGAGATCTGTCCTTCGGTGCGGATGGCGGCGCCGGATACCAAGGGCGTCCGAGTAGCGATACAGGCATCGTTGACGGCGAAGCGCGTGGCAAAATTATCGCTGCCGTCGATCACCAGGTCGGCCTTGGCAACCTGTTCCAAAAGCGCCTTCTCTTCCAGCTTGGCGGCAAATTTGAGAATCCGGCAGTCGGGGTTAAGCAGCTTCAGGGTCTGTTCGGCGGAATCCACTTTCAATGTGCCGATGCGTTCGCTGTTATGGACGATCTGGCGCTGCAGATTGCTCAGGTCGACCCGGTCGAAATCGACCAGGACAAGCTCACCTACGCCGGCGGCTGCAAGGTACATTGCAGCGGGGGATCCCAGTCCGCCCAAGCCGATGATTACCACCCGCGACGCAAGCAACCGCTCCTGCCCGTCAAAGTCAACCGACGGCAGCATGATTTGGCGGCTGTAGCGAAGGAGTTGCTGGTCGTTCATAAAAACTGAGCCTGCTGTCAAGGTTTGGGAATAATGGGTGATGGCTTTAATCTGCGGCCGCAGTTGCTTGGAAGGGTGCCCGGAAAACGCTGTGTTACAGCTTAACTGTCAGTTTTGCTTAGAAATATTTTCGCCAATACTCAGGCCGATGATCTTGCAGCCTGTGATCTCGGTTCGCATAGCGGACGACGAATATCTTTTTTGTACAGTTGCTGTCGCCCCGCGGACAGCCGTTGTTGGCTCGCTGTGTCTCCTCTGTATAGTAGTATAGCGCGCGCTTCAAGGTATGCAGCAGCTTGCTGCTGAGGTGGAAGCCGGTCTCGATCAGGCCTGCCTCAATCTGCTCCAACGTTATCTGCATGACATTGTAGCGAACATTGAGCAGTAATCGTGAATCGGCCTCGGCGCTGATGATACCTTCTATTCCCAGCAGCAGCTCCACTGCGGCGCGCGCCTGATCGGGAATAGGGTGCAGCTCGGTAAAAAACACCTGCCGCTGTTTGATCAACTCTGATTCAACAATGTCCATGTGGTTAAATCCTAACTGCTGTTGCCGATTAGTCAACCGGGCTGACTGAGCCTGATCGGTTATCATTCAGGGTGCTGTCCCTGGCTGACGCGCTCCCTGCCGCCAAGATCACGCCATGTTTGGCACTGCCGATAGCCCGAATCAATGAGCAACTTTCGCACCTGTTCGCCCTGGTCGTAGCCATGCTCCAGCAACAGCCACCCCTCGGGCTGAAGATGGCCCGCTGCTGTCGCCACGATTTGCCGGATGTCATCCAACCCGTCCGCCCCGGATATCAACGCGCCGGCAGGCTCCCAGCGCAGCCCGTCCTCCGCCAGGTGGGGATCGTCGCTTGCCACGTAGGGAGGGTTGCTGACAATCAGATCAAAGCGTGGTTGAGCCGGCAATGCCGCACACCAGTGGCCCTCGCTGCAATGCACCTGGTCAAGTCCGAGTTTTCTGAAATTTCCGCGCGCAACCGCAAGCGCTGCCGCAGAGTTGTCTGTGGCCAACAGCTGGCACGCAGGCCGCTCGCTGGCGATGGCTGCGCAGACGGCGCCGCTGCCGGTGCCCAGATCAGCGATGCGGGCGATAGCTTTCGGCGGAATCAGTTGCAGGGCCCGTTCAACCAGTAGCTCTGTTTCGGGCCGGGGGATGAGTGTCGCATGGGTGACAGCCAGTTCGAGCGACCAAAACTCCCGGTAACCGGTCAGATAGGCGCTGGGTTCGCCGTTTAACCGACGTTCAACCAGGATCCTGAATCTATCCCGAACAGCGCTCTCCAACCTGCTTTCAGGCCATGCCAGGAGATGGGTTCTTGGTTTGTCCAAGACATGGGCCAGGAGTATTTCGGCCTCCAGCCGGGGGTCTGACAGAGGAAGTTCGGAGAGTTTGACTGCCGCCTGTCTGAGTACCAGGGCGATAGTTTCAGCCGTTATCATCGGCCAGCGACGCCAGCAGTTCCGCCTGATGCTCCTGGATCAATGGCTGAATCACCTGGTCCAGCGAGCCGGCGATGACATCGTCCAGTTTATGCAGCGTCAGATTGATACGATGGTCCGTGACTCGGTTCTGGGGGAAATTATAGGTGCGGATGCGTTCTGATCGGTCGCCGCTGCCCACTTGGAGTTTGCGCGATGCCGCCTGTTTGCTTGCCTCCTTCTCCTGCAGGCCGGAGAGCAGGCGTGCCTGCAGCAGAGCCATCGCTTGTGCTTTGTTTTTGTGCTGTGAGCGTTGATCCTGGCATTCGACCACAATACCGCTCGGCAGATGGGTTATCCGCACCGCCGAATCGGTCTTGTTGACGTGTTGTCCGCCGGCGCCGGAAGCACGGTAGGTGTCGATGCGCAGATCGCTGCTGTTTATCTCTACCTGGTCGATGATTGCCGCCTCTGGCAGTACCGCCACGGTGCAGGCGGAGGTGTGTATCCGTCCCTGGGATTCGGTGTCCGGAACGCGTTGCACACGGTGGACGCCCGATTCGAATTTGAGGCGCGAGTATACATTGCGGCCGCTGATGCGGGTGATAATCTCCTTGTAACCGCCCTGGTCTCCCGGGCTCTCACTGATGGTTTCCGCCTGCCACCCCTGCAGCTCGGCAAAGCGAAGATACATGCGCAGCAGATCGCCGGCGAAAAGCGCCGCTTCGGCGCCTCCGGTACCTGCCCGGATTTCGAGGAAAATATTGCGCTCATCGTTGGGATCGGGAGGAATCAGCAGTAGTTGCAGTTCAGGTTCAAGCGAGCGCAAAGCGAGCTCTTCCTGCTCCAGCTCTTCCTGAGCCAACTCTGACATCTCGGGGTCGGCCAGCATCGCCCGGGCATGGGCGATGGTCTCTTCATGTCCCTGAAAGCGCCTGTAGCAGCTGATAACCGGCTCCAGCTGGGCATACTCCTGGCTCAGGCCGCGGAACTGATTCTGGTCGTTCTGGACCTCCGGCTCTGCCAGCAGCGCGGTGATCTCCTCGAAGCGCTCCCCGATATGATCCAGTTTAGTGCGGATGGAGGATTTCATTTTCTGCCGCCGGTGTTGTTGATCTGAAACAGGGTGTTGGCCGCTTCTAGCAAGTTTTTTTCGCCTTCGAATCCGGCTCTGCGGATTTGCGTGCTGGGTGTGTGCAGCAGTTTGTTCGTCAGGCTGTGCGCGAGGAATGTCAGCGCCTCTTCAGGGGATTTACCGCTGTGCAGCTGCTTTATTGCACGTTGTAGCACCTCGTTCCGCATCCGCTCAGCATCCCGGCGGTAGTCCTGGATCATCCCTGCGGCGTCCAGGGAACGCAGCCATCCCATGAACTCATCGGTATGCAGGTCGATAATCTCCATCGCCTGCTCGGCAGCTTCCTGCCGGGAGCGCATATTCTCCTCGATCACCTCCTGCATATCGTCTACGGTGTAGAGATAGACGTCGTTGAGATTGCCCACCTCTGCCTCAATGTCTCTGGGGACAGCGATATCGACCATAAACATCGGCTGATGGCGGCGTTTTTTCAGTGCGCTTTCTACTGTGCCTTTTCCCAGGACAGGCAAAGGGCTGGCGGTCGAGGATATAATGATATCCGCTTCCGCTAAGTGAGTTGGAATTTCAGGCAGTGATATGGAGTAGCCATCGAATTGATTTGCCAGTGCATGTGCGCGTTCGAGCGTGCGGTTTGCTACGATAATGCGCCCAATGCCGTGCTGGTGAAGATGGCGTGCTGCCAACTCGATTGTTTCACCGGCACCAATCAGCAGTGCGGTCTGCTGCGACAGGTCGCTGAATATCTGTCTGGCAAGGCTTACTGCGGCAAAGGCGATGGAGACCGGGCTGTGGCCGATTGCGGTATCGGTACGTATCTGTTTGGCGACGGAAAAGGTGTGCTGAAACAGCTTTCCCAGCAGCTTGCCCGAAGTGGCAGCGTCGGCAGCGGTCTGGTAGGCCTGTTTTACCTGGCCGAGAATCTGTGGCTCGCCCAACACCATAGAGTCCAGGCCGCTGGCAACCCGCAGCAGGTGGGCGATGGTATCGCGGTCCCGGTGGTTATATATATAAGGTGAGATGGTTTCCAGCTCCAATCCATGAAAATCGGTCAACCACTGGCAGATATCCTCCACATCTGCTCCGCGGAGGACACAGTAGGCTTCCGTCCGATTGCAGGTGGAGAGAATGACCGCCTCTTCCACGCCGGGCCGTTCGGTAAGGCTGCGCAAGGCACCGACGATGATATCGGGGCCGAAATTGACCTTCTCCCGAATAACGATCGGCGCGGTTTTGTGGTTGATACCAATTGCGAGCAGGGACATCTGAACTTTTTAGTACCTTAAGGAATCTGAAATTTTGAATTATCAAGGGGTTAAATTCAAGAGAAACCGATTTTTCCGCTCCAATTACGGTAAACTTGACCGGCTGTGGAGCCTTGGGATTATTGATGGAGAATAGATTGAGCGCGTTGTTCAGAAACACGTTTTTTTTCTTAGGAGCACTGCTTGTCGGCGGTTGTTCGGTGTTGCCTAAACTGGATTCGTCGGCACAGGAAAAATCAGCCGCGGTTAAAATGCCGTTTGAAACGCCGGCATCTACCGTCCATGAATTGAACCCGGATCTGGTATTCAATGCGCTGGCCGGGGAAATTGCGATGCAGCGGGGTGAGTACGAACTGGCTTACCAACACCAGTTACAGACTGCCATACTGGCGGAAGATGCCGTTGCGGCGGAACGTGCCACCAGAATCGCGGTTCTGCTCAAGCGGGATGATCTTGCACTACAGGCATTGGAGCATTGGCTTAGGCTGGCGCCTAACAATCTGGCCGGTCGCCAGCGGGCGGTTACGCTCTATCTCGATGCAGGCAGACCCGATCCGGCTTTTGAACAGATGCAGGCTATTCTGGCTATCAGCAAAGCCAGCGCTGAAAACGGCTTTGTTCCCGTTATGGCGGTGCTGAGCAAACACAAGGATCGGGCACAGGCGCTTGACTTGATGCAGCGTTTCCAGGCAGCGCACCGGGATGATCCGGAAGCCGGCTACGCACTTGCCTTGATGTCAATGGTCTGGCGGGATTACCCGCGCGCTGAATCCGATATCAGAAAGGTCATAGCGGAATGGCCGGAGTGGAGTAAGGCGCCTATTCTTCTCGGCCGTTTGCGCAAGCTGCAGGATGATGGCGCGGGTGCGATTAACGAACTGGAGCGGGCGATAGCGCGCAACCCAAATGATGTTGGCCTGAACTCGGCACTTGCGCGGATATTGGTCGAACTGAATGAATACGAGAAAGGGTATCGCCAGTTCCTGAAGGTGCTTCGTCTGGCTCCCGACGATAGCGACACGATATATTCGCTCGGTGTATTGGCAGTGCAATTGAAGCAGTATGCCGATGCGAGGGGTTACTTCAATCGCCTGTTAACAGCCGGCAGCCACGTCGATGGCGCAACATACTACATGGGCAGAATAGAGGAGCAGAACGGCAACTCTGAGGGGGCTATCGATTGGTACAAGCGAGTCAACGGAGGCGATTTCCGGTTGGAGGCAATGGCGCGTGTGGCGCAAGTGCAGGCTGACTCGGGGAAATTGCAGGAAGCACTCGACTGGGTAAAGAATCTGCGCATTCAGATGCCGGAGCAGTCTGTGCAACTCTATTTGATGGAAGCAAAGCTGTTAGCCGAGCACGGCTCATCTGCCGAGGTGCTGCGTGTTTATGCCAACGCCTTGGAAGCGCATCAGGACGACCACGACCTGCTCTATGCGCGTGGATTATACGCTGCAGAAATCGACCGTATGGATATTGTGGAGCACGATCTTCGCCGGATTATAGAGCATGATCCGAAAAACGCCGATGCGCTGAATGCGCTCGGGTACACTTTTGCCGATCGTTCTATTCGCCTCCAAGAGGCAGATGAACTCATCTCCAAGGCACTTGAACTGAAACCGGATTCTCCGGCAATCCTGGACAGCATGGGGTGGCTTCAGTTTCGTCTTGGAAATCTGACGGCTGCTGCAGATTTTCTGAAAAAGGCCTTTGCCATATTACCCGACGGAGAGATTGGTGCGCATCTTGGAGAGGTTCTCTGGATGATGCGCGACAATGCGGGTGCGGAGGCGATATGGCAGCAGGTCCTGGATCGGGATGCCGACAGCAAGCACGTAATCGAGACACGAAAACGGCTTGTCAGGTAGTCGCAGAGGGGCGGTCATAGGTTAGTAAACGTGATGAGCGAGGGTCTGTTCGAGTATTGGCCGGCTCCGGCAAAGTTGAATCTTATGTTGCGTATCGTCGGCAGACGGCCGGACGGATACCATCTGTTGCAGACGGTTTTTCAGTTTCTCGACATCGGTGACCAAATTGGTTTCCGCGTCAGGCAGGACGGTCGAATACGCCGTATCAATGAGCTTCCGGGTGTTGTCGAAGAGAGTGATCTGGTAGTGCGGGCGGCAAAGCTTTTACAACAGCACAGTGGTACCCCATTGGGAGTTGATCTTTATATTGAGAAGAAACTGCCTATGGGTGCGGGTCTGGGGGGCGGCAGCTCCGATGCAGCGACCGTCCTGATGATTTTAAACCGCTTATGGGATGTGCGTGGCAGCATCGATCAGCTTGCCGATCTCGGTTTGACACTGGGAGCGGATGTACCGGTTTTTGTCAGAGGACGATCTGCCTGGGGCGAAGGTATCGGAGAAAAGCTCGAGCCGATCGATCTGCCCTGCCCCTGGTATCTGGTCCTGGTCCCGTCCTGTCATGTCTCTACCGCCGAGATATTCTCGGATCCCGATTTGACACGGAACTCTCCCCGCATCAAAATACGCGACTTTCTCGACGGTAGCGTACAAAATGATTGCCTGCCCGTCGTCTGTCGCCGTTATCCGCCGGTACGGGAAGCGCTGCAGTGGCTGAGTCATTACTCAACACCAAGGTTGACCGGAACGGGCGCTGCCGTTTTCGCATCTTTCGAGCATGAAGATCTGGCGCTTCAGGTGCATCGGAAAGTACCGGAGGGATACCGATCGTATGTTGTCCGTGGTGTAAACCACTCTCCGCTCGGTTGCAATCGGGTCGAAAAGCGGAATATCCAGACGGGGTGTGGTCAGTAGATACCTTAAGAGAAATTGGGGCGTCGCCAAGCGGTAAGGCACAGGGTTTTGATCCCTGCATGCGTAGGTTCGAATCCTGCCGCCCCAGCCAATAGAAGCGGGAGTGGGTGTGGTCATTCACTCGTTGGTACCACGGCAGGGTGAGAACCTTAATAGGTTCGACAGGCCTGAACGGCGCCTTTGGCACCGGCCCCGGAGTGGTGAGGCGCGCAGCGCCGAATAATCCTGCCGATCCGGTTTTTTATTAACGGACACCAGTGCGGCAGCTCGGCAGCGGGGTAGGAATTTTGTCAACAGCAGGATTGCTGAGGCTGGTTAAACTGTCCCAGAAAGAGGGGGTCTGATCATGTCAGATGGCGGCATGATGTTGTTTTCCGGAAACTCCAATCCTGCACTGGTCGAAGAGGTTGCCGGATGGCTTAATCTGCGCTTGGGGCGAGCTATTGTCGGGCGGTTCAGCGACGGCGAGGTAATGGCGGAGATTCGGGAGAGCGTGCGAGGAAGGGACGTCTATGTAATCCAGTCCACCTGCCATCCGACCAATGACAATTTGATGGAGTTGCTGGTTTTGATCGATGCATTGCGTTGGGCATCGGCGCGGCGAATCACTGCGGTACTGCCCTATTTCGGCTACGCGCGCCAGGATCGCAGACCACGCTCCGCCAGGGTACCGATTACCGCCAGATTGGTGGCTAAGCAGCTGGAAATTGCCGGTGCCGACTGCGTCATGACAGTGGATCTCCACTCAGATCAGATACAGGGATTTTTTGACATACCGGTCGATAATATTTACGCGCTTCCCATTCTATTGGGGGATGTCTGGCGGCAAAAGTATCCCGATTTGATGATCGTCTCCCCTGATGTCGGTGGCGTGGTGCGCGCCAGAGCGTTGGCGAAGCAGCTGGACGATGCGGATCTGGCAATTATCGACAAACGCCGGCCGCATGCCAATGAAGCCCAGGTAATGAATATTATTGGTGATGTCGAGGGGCGCAGTTGTGTATTGATCGATGATTTGGTCGATACAGCAGGCACTTTGTGTAAAGCGGCGCAGGCACTTAAAGAGCATGGCGCCACGCTGGTTGTAGCCTACTGTACGCATCCGGTACTGTCAGGACCGGCGGTACGTAATATTGAGAACTCGGTGTTGGACGAATTGGTAGTCTCCAACACCGTGCCGTTGCAGGAGGATGCACTGGCCTGTGACCGGATTCGTCAGATAAGTATCGCAGAACTGGTGGCGGAAACTATCCGGCGAATGGCGATAGACGAATCGGTTACCTCTCTGTTCATGGAGTGAGCGCTGTCGGGCAAGAGGTTTTTTATTACCCAACTGGTCGCGGTGGGGTGATGTTTTTTCAACAATAGTTAAGTTGGAGTAAATCATGAGTGATATTTTTCAGATCAATGCGCAGCCGCGCAGCGATAAGGGTAAAGGTGCGAGCCGCCGCCTGCGTCGCCAGGGGCTGGTGCCCGGCATCGTATATGGTGCCCATCGGGATCCAGAGTCGATCAGCCTGGTGCATCACGAACTGGCGCATCAATTGGAGACCGAGGCTTTCTATTCCCACATTTTGAACCTGAAATTGGGTGAGAAGACCGAGAAGGTGGTGCTGAAGGACATGCAGCGTCATCCTTCCAAGCCTTTTATTACCCACGTCGATCTGTTTCGTGTCAGCGCCAAAGAGAAGCTGCGCATCAATGTGCCGCTGCACTTTTTGCATGAAGAGAGTTGCGTAGGCGTCAAGGCAGGCGGTGTTCTCTCCCGCTCGATTACGGATGTCGAGGTAAGCTGTCTGCCAGCGGATCTGCCTGAGTATATCGAGGTGGATGTGGCAAGTCTCGACATTGGCGATTCGATTACGTTGTCCGGTGTCGTTCTCCCCGCGGGTGTGGAACTTACCGCGCTGTCTGGCGGTGCGGATGACATACCTGTGGTTTCGGTGCACGCAATTCAGGTAGAACGTGAAGAGGGCGAGGAAGCCGAAGCGGGCGAAGAGATCGCAGCGGTTCGCGACAAGGGTGCTGCAACGGACTCTACCGAAGAGTAGAGTGCGCTCTCGTGTTGGGTCCGGCAAAAGCGCCGGACCCAGCGACCTGATTGATTACATTATTTTGTTACGCGCTCGGTCGCGAAAAAATTTCTCATTATTAATGCGAAGCCATCGAGTCAACTGCTCGTCAGTGCTTCGCCGTTGGTTTTTCATGCCGAGTGTAATGTCCCCTCCCATTCGACTCATCGTTGGTCTAGGTAATCCGGGAACAGAGTACGCCGAAACTCGTCACAACGCCGGCTTTTGGTTTGCCGACACATTGGTGAGGCGGTTTAACGTAAGCTTCAAGCAGGAGTCGAAATTTCACGGACAGACCTGTCAGGTCCGAACGGAAGGTGGAGAGTGCTGGTTGCTGAAGCCAACCACTTTCATGAATCGAAGTGGCCAGTCGGTATCCAGTTTCACCAAATATTTCCGGATAGCTCTGGAGGAGATCCTTGTTGTTCATGATGAACTGGACCTGGAGGCGGGTGTGGTGCGGTTGAAGCAGGGTGGCGGGCACGCCGGGCACAATGGCCTTCGCGACATCATGAGTGCAATGGGCGGGCGTGACTTCTGGCGCTTGCGGCTGGGTATATCCCGTCCGGCCGGGGCTGCTGGTCAGTCGGTGGTGAACTATGTGCTGGGACGACCAACCCGGGCTGAGGCGGCAAATATTGAAGCGGCCATTTCGGACGCGGGAAGAATAGTTGGCGATCTTGTCTCCGGCGACTTTCAAAAAGCGATGCACCGAATGCACAGCGCCAGACAAACCTGAGGTCCGCTCAGTGCTCGTTGAAAGTTCAAGGGATACCATGAATATTAATTATTGATCTATAGTTATTTTCTTTTATCGACCGGAATCGAAAGTGATACATTTGCACATTTTTGAGAGTGCGAAGTAACCGGATTCACTCCGAAAACCTAACTGGCATCGATACTAAAATTTTGGAATTGGGGGAATGATCATGAGTAGAGGTATCCGCAGAGTTGCCGTTTTGGCGATATTTCTGTTTTCCGAACCAGTATCTGCCACCAACGGCTACTGGTCTCACGGCTACGGGCCTCAGTCAAAAGCGATCGCCGGGGCCTGCGTTGCGATGGCGTTTGGCGCCATGTGCGCGGCCTCAAATCCGGGCTCTCTGGCAGTTGTTGGCAATCGGCTTGAATTTGGTGCAGCACTGTTCGCGCCGAAACGAGGATTCGTTGCAGATCCAATTACCGGTGTGCCCGCTGGTAGCGAACCGATTCCCCAGGGAACATATGACAGCGAAAATGACTTTTTCCTGATTCCGCACTTTGCCTACAACCGGATGCTGGATGACAAGAGTTCCATCGGTATCGCCATCGGTGGCAACGGGGGGATGAATACCGAATACGACTCTGCTGTTTTCAGAAACTTCGCTCCTCCCGGTGTGACTTCGTCCCCTACCGGAATCGACATGAAGCAGGCGTTCGCCGGTATCACCTACTCGCGCAGGCTCAACGATCAGCACTCCATCGGCATAACCCCGGTATTGGCGATACAGAGTTTTAAAGCCGAAGGGCTTGAGCCGTTTACCATTGGCGGTGCTGCAGCCGTTTCCGTTGATCCGACCAAGGTGACCAACAACGGCACTGATATCTCCTACGGTGGCGGGCTCAAGTTGGGCTGGCTGTGGCAGGTCAACGACTGGTTGAATATCGGCGCCTCCTACCAGAGCCGCCTCTACATGACCGAGTTCGACGACTACGCCGGCCTGTTCGCCGAGCATGGGGATTTCGATATCCCTTCCAATTTGGATCTGGGATTCTCTTACAAATTGACGCCGGAGTTGATCTTTGCCTTCGACTACCAGCGGATCAATTTTTCCGAAGTGCGAGCCATCGGAAATCGGGCGGACATTCCATTGACGACAGGCGCGCTCGGTTGTGACAGTTGCCTCGGTTTTGGCTGGGACGACGTCAATATCTACAAGTTCGGGCTGCAGTGGCAGTACCGGCCCGACCTCGCCTTCCGGGCGGGGTACAGTTATGCTACCGACGTATTCGATGGTGGTCAGGCGCTGTTCAACATCCTGGCCCCGGCAGTTGTCAAGCGCCACTTCACCTTCGGTATCGGCAAGCAGCTGCCGGGCGGCAGCGAGATCAACCTGGCATTCGCCTATATGCCGGAGGAAAAAGTGTACGGCACCAACACCAACACCGGTCCGCAGACCGGCCATCTGTTTATGGATCAGTGGGAGTTGGAGATCGGCTGGGCCACCTCGTTCTGATTTTATACGCAGACAAACAGCTCTCCTCGATTTTGCGATAGTGTGGACCGTGCTTTAAATATGTGCGATTGGACCTCAAAGCGAGAGTGAATAAAGCACGGGACCAAAACCTGTTGACACTAAAAATTGCCTGAAGCAAAATATCGGGCTTCGTGGAGGGGTTCCCGAGTGGCCAAAGGGATCAGACTGTAAATCTGCCGGCTCAGCCTTCGGAGGTTCGAATCCTCCCCCCTCCACCAGGAAAATCAGTTCTCCAGGGTGTGTCGGGGAGGATGAGAACCGAGATGGGTTCGACGGAAGCGTGCGAGCGCTGAAAGAGTCGCGCGCGGCGCGGCGGCCCGGAGGGCGGAACGCCGAAAGCGTGGAGTGATCTTCCCTCCACCAGGTTTTGGCGCAGCTGGCGGGCGTCCCGGTAGGCTGCGGGTGTAGTTCAATGGTAGAACTTCAGCCTTCCAAGCTGACTGTGTGGGTTCGATTCCCATCACCCGCTCCAAAATTTGCTTAGATTTCAAGGCCCGGGTAGCTCAGTTGGTAGAGCGCACCCTTGGTAAGGGTGAGGTCGGCAGTTCAAATCTGCTCCTGGGCTCCAGATTTGTCGGTGGCGCAAGGATTGAGGCGTCAGTTTTAACGGTTTTAAATGTTTAGATAATCTACAACTTCTCGGAGATTGATTCGATGTCCAAGGAAAAATTCTCGCGCACGAAACCGCACGTAAACGTTGGCACGATTGGTCACGTGGACCATGGTAAGACGACGCTGACGGCCGCGATCACGAAGGTGATGTCAGAGCTGAGAGGCGGCGTGTTCAAAAACTACGCGGATATTGACAATGCACCGGAAGAGCGTGCGCGCGGCATCACGATTGCGACGGCGCACGTGGAGTACGAGTCGGAGAAGCGCCACTATGCGCACGTGGACTGCCCGGGGCACGCGGACTATATCAAGAACATGATCACGGGTGCGGCGCAGATGGACGGAGCGATACTGGTGGTGTCGGCGGCGGACGGTCCGATGCCGCAGACGCGTGAGCATATTCTGTTGTCGCGCCAGGTGGGTGTGCCGTACATCCTTGTGTATATGAACAAGGCGGACATGGTTGACGATGCGGAGCTGCTGGAGCTGGTGGAGATGGAGATCCGGGAGCTGCTGGACCAGTACGAATTTCCGGGAGACGACACGCCGATTGTGGTGGGCTCTGCGCTGAAGGCGCTGGAAGGTGACAAGTCGGAGATAGGGGAGCCGTCGATCATCAAGCTGGTGGAGGCGATGGACGCGTATCTGCCGGAGCCGGAGCGTGACACGGACAAGCCGTTCCTGATGCCGATCGAGGATGTGTTCTCGATATCGGGCCGCGGCACGGTGGTGACGGGTCGTGTGGAGCGTGGCGTGATCAAGGTGGGTGAAGAGGTGGAGATCGTGGGCATCAAGCCGACCCAGAAGACGATCTGCACGGGCGTGGAGATGTTCCGCAAGCTGCTGGACCAGGGTCAGGCGGGCGACAACGTGGGCGTGCTGCTGCGCGGTACCAAGCGTGACGACGTGGAGCGGGGCCAGGTTTTGGCGAAGCCGAAGTCGATTACGCCGCATACGCACTTTGAAGCGGAGGTGTATGTGCTGAGCAAGGAAGAGGGCGGTCGTCACACGCCGTTTTTCAACAACTATCGTCCGCAGTTTTACTTCCGCACGACGGATGTGACCGGAGCGGTTGATCTGCCGGAAGGTGTGGAGATGGTGATGCCGGGGGATAACGTGAAGATAGTGGTGAAGCTGATCAATCCCATTGCGATGGAAGAGGGTCTGCGATTTGCAATCCGCGAAGGCGGCCGCACGGTCGGCGCCGGCGTAGTTGCCAAGATTATCGAGTAATTGGTTTGAACGGGGCAGGCCCCGGGGTGACGTTAATCGCCCCGGGGCTTTGTGCCCTTTATCTTTAGGCCAGTAGCTCAACTGGTAGAGCAGCGGTCTCCAAAACCGCAGGTTGGGGGTTCGAGTCCCTCCTGGCCTGCCATTAATTAACGCCATCGTGAATGGCGTGTTGGCGGGAATGAACGTAAAAGCTGAAGTCGAAAGCTCCGGAATGGATACGGCCAAATTGGTGGTAGCGATCGTGCTGCTGTTCGGTGGTATCGCGCTATTCTATTTTTTATCGGAGTATTCAACCCTGCTGCGGGTGTTGGGTCTGCTGG
Organism: Chromatiaceae bacterium; assembly: GCA_024235255.1. Lineage (GTDB taxonomy): Bacteria > Pseudomonadota > Gammaproteobacteria > Chromatiales > Chromatiaceae > HKST-UBA178. The sequence continues at coordinate 336,177 of JACKMT010000002.1, read as the reverse complement.
CAATTACCGGTGCGGCCGTGGCGGTCGCGTTACAAACAGCACCGGGACGCCGGATCTGGGAATTTGCCACTGCATCGCGTAACGAAGTGCGGAAGGTCGTGTGGCCGAGTCGTCAGGAGACTGTCCAGACCACGTTGATCGTGTTCGCAATGGTGCTGGTAATGGGTATTGTACTATGGCTGTTCGACATGTTGCTGCTGACCATTGTTCGAGCGGTAACCGGATAGGGGGCGATTATGGCTATGCGCTGGTACGTGGTACACGCCTACTCCGGGTTTGAAGCGCAGGTAAAGCGCTCGCTCGAAGAGCGGGTAAAGCGTTATGGGATGGAAGAGTCTTTCGGTGAAATATTGGTGCCAACCGAAGAGGTGGTGGAGATGCGGGGTGGTCAACAGCGCCGCAGTGAGCGCAAGTTCTTCCCCGGATATGTTTTAGTCCAAATGGACATGACCGATGATACCTGGCATCTGGTTAAAGACGTACCCAAAGTGATGGGTTTCATCGGCGGAACCGGTGACCGGCCCGCGCCGATCACCGACAAAGAGGCGCACGCCATACTTCAGCGTGTCCAGGAGGGAGTCGAGAAACCCCGTCCGAAGGTTTTGTTCGAACCGGGTGAGGTTGTGCGGGTTATCGATGGACCATTTAACGATTTTAACGGTGTAGTCGAGGATGTGGACTACGAAAAGAACCGCCTTAAGGTTTCGGTATTGATCTTTGGACGGTCGACCCCGGTTGATTTGGAATTTGGCCAAGTCGAGAAAGGGTGAGCTCATATATATTGTCCGGTGGACTACATATATGAGCGAACGACCGGGATGGATGCCGGGCCGGGAGTGACTACAGGGAAGTGCAGATGCAGTGGTGTTCGCTCTGTTCCGGATAGGGACCGATTTTCTTAAGCGAACGATTGGCTGATCCGGTGTTTTTTGAAAGTTTTTCCGGCGCCTCAATCGAGGTGTCGATTCAACCACGGGGAGCTACGGTAACCAATCCATAGCGCTTGAACCCGAAACGAGGTAAGTCATGGCAAAAAAAATCGATGCCTATATCAAGCTGCAGGTTGCGGCCGGTGCGGCCAATCCCAGTCCGCCAGTTGGTCCGGCTCTGGGCCAGCGTGGCGTAAACATCATGGAATTCTGCAAGGCGTTCAACGCTAGTACTCAGGATCTGGAAAAGGGAATGCCAATTCCGGTAGTTATTACCGTCTATTCCGATCGCAGTTTTACCTTTATCACTAAAACCCCTCCGGCAACGGTACTGTTGAAAAAGGCAGCCGGTATTTCGAAGGGCTCGAAGACTCCCAATAGCGTTAAAGTCGGTAGTGTAACCCGGGCTCAATTAGAGGAGATCGCAACTCTCAAGGAGCCTGATCTAACGGCGGCAGATATGGATGCGGCAGTTCGCACCATCGCGGGGAGTGCTCGTGCCATGGGATTGAATGTGGAAGGGCTGGAGTAGATTATGGCTAAGTTGAGCAAACGAGCAAAAGTAATAAGAGCGAAGGTCGAGTCGGGCAAGCAGTACCCGATCAGTGAAGCGTTCTCCTTATTGAAAGAGCTGTCCGCCGTGAAGTTTCTAGAGTCGGTCGATGTCGCCATCAACCTGGGTGTGGATCCACGTAAATCGGATCAGGTGGTGCGCGGCTCCACCGTATTGCCCAACGGCACGGGCAAGACAGTCCGCGTGGCGGTTTTCGCGCAGGGCGCGAATGCCGATGCGGCCAAAGAGGCCGGTGCGGATATCGTTGGTTTCGAGGATCTGGCTGCTGACATCAAGGGCGGCATGATGGATTTTGATGTAGTGATTGCCACACCTGATGCAATGCGGGTGGTCGGTCAGCTGGGACAGATACTGGGCCCCCGGGGCCTGATGCCCAATCCAAAAGTCGGCACTGTCACGCCTAATGTGGCGGAAGCGGTGTCCAATGCAAAGGCGGGTCAAGTACGTTACCGGACCGATAAATCGGGAATCATTCACTGCACGATCGGAAAGGTCGGGTTCGAACCGGCTGCATTGCAGCAGAATCTGGAAGCACTGATAAGTGACTTGAAAAAGATTAAGCCGAGTTCGGCGAAAGGTGTCTACGTGAAGAAGATCACTGTCTCCACGACGATGGGACCTGGGCTGCATGTGGAGCAGGCTTCCCTGGCAATTTAGATTTACTTTGGGGCGCTGCCCAATAGGGTTGTCGTTCAGAGAGAGACTTTGGAGCTCCGGGTAATTCCGGGTGCTGTCAAAGACCGCAGGTGTCCGGAACGTCAGGACTTAATCATCAGCCTGCGCAGATGGTGCTCCCGAATCAGCTAACCCTGACGAAGGTGCGCGTTGCAGTAGAGCGGTATCCTTATCGGATACCGGTGTTATGAACCGGAACAGACATTCTGTTCCACCTTTAGTCAGGAGGTGACGAATGCCACTCAATTTTGAGCAGAAAAAAGCAGTCGTTGCCGAGATTGCTGAAGTGGCGCGCGGGGCGCAGTCCGCGATAGCTGCCGAATACCATGGGTTGACTGTAGACAGGATGACCGATTTACGTGCCAAGGCACGTGAAGCGGGCGTCTATGTTCGAGTAGTCAAAAATACCTTGGCACGGCGAGCTGTCGAGGGCACGGATTTCGCCTGTATGCAGAAAGGTATGGTCGGACCGCTGGTCCTCGCTTTCTCGCAACTGGATCCAGGCTCCGCCGCTCGTGTCATCAAGGATTTCGCCAAGGAGAATAAGCAGCTTGAAGTCAAGCTTGTATCCATTGGCGGCAAGCTGTTGCCGCCGTCGGATATCGAAGTACTGGCCAAGATGCCTACTTACGATCAGTCTATCAGCATGTTGATGGCTGTGATGAAGGCTCCGGTGGAGAAGCTTGCGCGTACGCTCAACGAGGTGCCCGGAAAGCTGGTCCGCACTATAGCGGCAATCCGCGACGCGAAAGAAGCAGCATAGTCGGCTTCAACCGTTTTTTATCTATACATATCAGATTTTATTCAGGAGTATTAATTATGGCCGTTTCAAAAGAAGAAATTCTTGACGCAATTGCCAACATGAGCGTGATGGACGTGGTCGAGTTGATCTCAGCCATGGAAGAGAAGTTCGGCGTTTCCGCTGCTGCAGCTGTTGCTGCCGCACCCGTTGCCGCTGGTGACAGGGAAGTAGCCGCTGTCGAAGAACAGACCGAGTTCGATGTTGTGCTCACCGGTTTCGGCGATAAGAAAGTCGGAGTCATCAAGGTTGTGCGCGGGTTGACCGGTCTGGGTCTTAAGGAGGCCAAGGACGCGGTCGAAGGTGTTCCCAGTACCCTGAAGGAGGGGGTGAACAAGGAAGAAGCAGAGGCGATCAAGAAACAGATTGAAGAAGCAGGCGGTACTGCAGAGATCAAGTAATTTTTGACTCTGCCTATTTTCCAACCCTGAGCGGATTGGGGCTGGTGGCGTTTTCGCCACCGGCCTTTTCCCGCTTGTGGGTGCGCGCTAAAGAGACGTAATCTATTTCGAGGGGTTAGGCGCTCCTCACCAAGTACAGACCCGAGGGATGGCAACATGGCCTATGCTTTCACCGAGAAAAAACGCATTCGCAAAGATTTCGGAAAACGACCGATTATCCTTCAGGTGCCTTATTTATTGGCAACCCAGATCGATTCTTATCGCTCCTTTCTTCAGGATGGCAGGAAGGCGGATGAGCGAGAGGAGCGAGGCCTGCACGCAGCTTTCATGTCAGTCTTCCCGATTGTCAGTTACTCGGGAAATGCGATGCTGGAGTACGTGAGCTATCGCCTCGGCACGCCTATTTTCGATGTTCGTGAATGCCAGCTTCGGGGGACCACCTTTGCCGCTCCCCTGCGGGTTTTAGTGCGCCTTGTTATTTACGACAAGGAGGCGCCCGCCGGTTCGAAGGTGGTCAAGGATATCCGCGAGCAGGAGGTCTATATGGGTGAACTGCCGCTCATGACCGACAATGGCACCTTTGTCATCAACGGCACTGAGCGCGTTATTGTTTCTCAGCTGCATCGCTCGCCTGGTGTCTTTTTCGACCACGACAAGGGCAAGACGCACTCTTCCGGGAAGCTGCTCTTTTCCGCGCGGGTGATTCCATACCGCGGTTCCTGGCTGGATCTGGAGTTCGATCCAAAAGACAATCTGTTTGTCCGCATCGACCGTCGCCGTAAACTTCCCGCCACGATACTGTTGCGCGCCCTGGGATATGAGACGGAAGAGATTCTCGCTATGTTTTTCGAGACGGATCTTTTCGCGCTTACCAAAACCAAAGCTAAGTTGACTCTGGTACCCGAGCGTCTACGCGGCGAAACTGCAACATTTGATATCAAATCGGGTAGTGACGTCATCGTTGAATCCGGGCGCAGGGTGACTCAGCGCCATATCCGGATGTTGCAGGAAGCGGGCGTCAAGCAGCTTGATGTTCCTTTTGATTTTCTCCACGGGAAGGTGTTGTCAGACAATATCATCGACAAAGAGACGGGAGAGCTGCTGGCCAACGCCAACGACGAAATTACCGAGGAGTTGCTGCTGCGTCTGGTGGAGAGTGGCGTCAAAAAGATTAACACGCTGTTCACCAACGATCTGGATCATGGTGCGTATATCTCCAGTACCCTGCGGATCGATCCGTCCAGCTCGCAGTTGGAAGCCCAGGTTGAGATATACCGGATGATGCGGCCGGGCGAGCCGCCCACCAAAGAGGCAGCACAAAACCTGTTCAAGAGTCTGTTTTTCACCGCCGACCGGTACGATCTGTCCGCTGTCGGTCGGATGAAGTTTAACAAGCGTCTGGGAAGAGAGGAGGTGACTGGTGATGGTGTTCTCTCTAATGAGGATATCGTTGACGTACTGAGAGAACTGGTGGCCATCCGCAATGGTCACGGCGTGGTGGATGATATCGATCACCTTGGCAACCGGCGCATACGGTCGGTCGGCGAGATGGCGGAAAATCAGTTCCGGGTTGGATTGGTGCGGGTAGAGCGTGCGGTAAAAGAGCGCTTGACTCTGGCTGAATCCGAGGGGTTGATGCCGCAACAGATGATCAACGCCAAACCGGTATCTGCTGCGATTAAGGAGTTTTTCGGCTCCAGTCAGCTGTCCCAGTTCATGGATCAAAATAATCCGTTGTCGGAAGTCACTCACAAGCGGCGTGTTTCGGCATTGGGACCGGGAGGCCTTGCCCGGGAGCGCGCAGGCTTCGAGGTGCGCGACGTACATCCCACGCATTATGGCCGAGTCTGCCCGATTGAAACTCCGGAAGGCCCCAATATCGGACTGATCAATTCGTTGGCGGTTTATTCGCGCACCAATGACTACGGCTTTTTGGAAACACCTTATCGCAAGGTGGTCGATAGCGTGGCGACCCACGAGATCGATTATCTCTCGGCGATCGAGGAGGGACGCTTCGTGATTGCGCAGGCCAGCGCTACTTTGGACGAGAACAATCGACTTATCGACGATCTGGTCTCCTGCCGGCATCAAAATGAATTTACCCTCTCGTCGCCCGAACGCATCGAGTATATGGATGTCTCTCCGCGGCAGATCGTCTCCGTGGCTGCGTCGCTGATTCCGTTCCTGGAGCACGATGACGCCAACCGGGCGTTGATGGGTTCAAATATGCAGCGCCAGGCAGTTCCGACACTGCGTGCCGAAAAACCGCTGGTCGGCACCGGCATGGAGCGCTCCGTGGCGGTGGACTCCGGCGTGACCGAGGTGGCCAGGCGCGGCGGGGTAGTCGATTCAGTCGATGCCGGACGTATCGTGGTGCGGGTCAATGATGACGAGACCGAGGCGGGCGAGCCGGGGGTGGACATCTACAACCTGACCAAGTACACCCGATCCAATCAGAATACCTGTATCAACCAGCGGCCGCTGGTCAAGCCAGGCGATCTCATTGCCCGGGGGGATGTATTGGCCGACGGTCCCTCCACAGACCTGGGTGAACTGGCGTTGGGGCAGAACATGCGCATCGCCTTCATGGCGTGGAATGGTTACAACTTCGAGGACTCCATTCTGGTATCGGAGCGGGTGGTGCAGGAGGACCGTTTCACCACCATCCATATCGAAGAGCTGACCTGCATGGCACGCGATACCAAGCTGGGAGCGGAAGAGATCACCGGAGATATCCCCAATGTTGGCGAGTCTGCGCTGGCCAAGCTGGATGAGTCCGGCATTGTCTATGTAGGCGCAGAGGTCAAAGAGGGTGATATTCTGGTGGGTAAGGTCACCCCCAAGGGGGAGACCCAATTGACCCCCGAGGAGAAGTTGCTGCGCGCCATTTTCGGTGAAAAGGCGGCTGATGTTAAAGATACTTCATTGCGCATCTCTTCGGGTACTGCAGGTACGGTAATCGACGTTCAGGTATTCACCCGCGACGGCGTTGAAAAAGATGCGCGCGCGCTGCAGATCGATCAAGCTGAAATCGAGCGCGTCAAGAAGGATCTGGATGATCAGCTGCGCATCATGGAGAACGACACATTTCAACGCATCGAAAAGATGCTGCTGGGTAAGGTTGCGGACGGCGGACCTAATCGGCTCAAGGCCGGCACCAAGATTACCAAAGCCTATCTGGGCGAGATCGAGCGCGATCTCTGGCTGGAGATCCGGCTGCACAACGAAGAGGCTGCGGCCCAGCTGGAGGCGATTGCCGAACAGATCAAGCAGCAGCGCGATGCTTTCCGGGAGCGGTTTGAGGAGAAGAAGCGCAAGCTCAACACCGGCGACGATCTAGCCCCCGGTGTGTTGAAGATGGTCAAGGTTTACGTGGCAACCAAACGGCGTATTCAGCCGGGTGACAAGATGGCGGGCCGCCACGGTAACAAAGGTGTGATCTCGACCATCGTGCCGGTAGAGGATATGCCGTTCGATGCCGAAGGCGAACCCGTGGATGTGGTGCTCAACCCGCTGGGTGTGCCGTCGCGTATGAATGTCGGACAAGTGTTGGAAACCCACTTGGGCTGGGCCGCCAAAGGCGTTGGTCGCCGTATCGGTCAGATGCTGGAAGCCAAGGCAAAAATCAACGAACTGCGGGAGTTTCTCGAGAAAGTCTATAATAGCAGCGGAAAACGGGAGGATATCGACTCGTTCAGCGACGAAGAGGTGGTCGAGCTCTGTGTCAATCTGACCAAAGGCGTGCCGATGGGCACCCCGGTGTTCGATGGTGCGACCGAGACCGAAATCAGATCCATGCTGGCCTTGGCGCAGCTGCCGGAGAGCGGGCAGACAACGCTCTATGACGGCCGCACCGGGGAGGCTTTTGACCGTCCGATCACGGTTGGCTACATGTATATGTTGAAACTCAACCATTTGGTTGATGACAAAATGCACGCCCGCTCCACCGGTCCGTACAGTTTGGTAACCCAGCAGCCACTCGGTGGCAAGGCGCAGTTCGGAGGACAGCGGTTCGGCGAGATGGAGGTCTGGGCGCTTGAGGCGTATGGTGCTTCCTATACCTTGCAGGAGATGCTGACGGTTAAGTCGGACGATGTTACCGGCCGCACCCGGATGTATAAGAACATCGTGGATGGCGACCACAAGATGGAGGCTGGCATGCCGGAATCCTTTAACGTACTGGTCAAGGAGATCCGCTCCCTTGGCATCAATATCGAATTGGAACGGGAGTAAAGTCCCGGATTTGCTATCTGATATAGAGAACCGAGACGGTATCCGGAATCCACAGCAGGAGAGACGATCTTGAAAGATCTACTTAGGATTTTAAAACAGCAGGGGCAGACCGAGGACTTTGACTCGATCCGCATTGGTCTGGCTTCACCCGACATGATCCGTTCCTGGTCTTTCGGCGAGGTAAAGAAGCCTGAGACGATCAACTACCGGACCTTCAAACCGGAAAGGGATGGGCTGTTTTGCGCCAAGATATTTGGCCCCACCAATGACTATGAGTGCTTGTGCGGCAAGTACAAGCGGTTGAAGCACCGCGGAGTCGTATGTGAAAAATGCGGTGTTGAGGTAACGCTGGCGAAAGTTCGCCGCGAGCGCATGGGGCACATAGAGCTGGCCAGTCCGGTGGCGCATATCTGGTTCCTCAAATCGCTGCCGTCGCGCATCGGTCTGTTATTGGATATGACGCTGCGCGATATTGAGCGAGTGCTCTACTTCGAATCATACGTCGTAGTCGATCCTGGCATGACGACGCTGGACCGCGGGCAGTTGATGAATGACGAGCAGTACCTGGAGGCGATCGAGGAGAACGGCGACGAGTTTGACGCGCGTATGGGCGCAGAGGCGGTTTACGAACTGCTGAAGACGATAAATCTCACGCGAGAAATTGATATGTTGCGCGAGGAGATTGTCAGCACCAATTCGGAAACCAAGCTGAAGAAGCTGACCAAGCGCCTGAAGCTGGTGGAGTCGCTCGAGGAGTCGGGCAACCGGCCGGAGTGGATGGTGATGAAAGTCCTGCCGGTATTGCCGCCGGAGTTGCGTCCGCTGGTGCCGCTCGATGGTGGCCGCTTCGCGACCTCTGATCTGAACGACCTCTACCGCCGGGTGATCAACCGCAATAACCGGCTGAAACGTCTGCTGGACTTGAATGCGCCGGATATTATTGTGCGCAACGAGAAGCGCATGCTGCAGGAGTCGGTCGACGCACTGCTTGACAACGGCCGCCGCGGCCGGGCGATTACCGGTACCAACCGGCGCCCGCTGAAGTCGCTCGCGGATATGATCAAGGGTAAACAGGGGCGTTTCCGTCAGAACCTGCTGGGCAAGCGCGTCGATTATTCGGGTCGCTCCGTGATTGTGGTGGGTCCGACGCTTAAGCTGCATCAGTGCGGGCTGCCGAAGAGGATGGCGCTGGAGCTGTTCAAGCCGTTTATTTTCTCTAAACTGCAGTTGCGTGCTTTAGCCACCACCATCAAGGCGGCCAAAAAGCTGGTAGAGCGTGGCACCGGCGAGGTTTGGGATATTCTGGAAGAGGTAATTCGCGAACATCCGGTCATGTTGAACCGCGCGCCGACCCTGCATCGACTCGGCATTCAGGCATTTGAGCCGGTGTTGATCGAGGGTAAAGCCATTCAGTTGCATCCGCTGGTGTGTACTGCGTTCAACGCGGACTTTGACGGCGACCAGATGGCGGTTCATTTGCCACTCTCGATCGAGGCACAGCTGGAAGCGCGCAGCCTGATGATGTCGACCAATAACATTCTCTCTCCTGCCAATGGCGAACCGATTATCGTCCCGTCGCAGGATGTGGTGCTCGGTCTGTATTACATGACTCGCGAACGCGTCAATGCTCTGGGAGAGGGCATGGTCTTTGCCAATCTGGAGGAGGTGCACAGGGCTTACGAGTCGAGAAATGTACACCTGCAGGCTCGAGTCAAGGTCAGGATCAATGATTTCGATATCGACGGGAAGGGCAACAAGGTGCCGGTGCGCAAGATTGTCGACACCACCATCGGGCGGGCACTGCTGTCTGAGATTCTGCCTCCGGGGCTGCCTTTCAGTCTGGTTAATCAGAATATGGGCAAGCGCTCAATATCCGGGCTTATCAACGCCTGCTACCGCAGGGTTGGTCTGAAAGAGACGGTTATTTTTGCTGATCAGGTGATGTATCTGGGATTTCGGCTTGCAACTCGCGCCGGTGTGTCGATCGGCATGAACGACATGATTATTCCGGAAGAGAAAAAGGGTATCCTGGCATCCGCCGAAACCGAGGTTAAAGAGATCGAGAACCAGTACGCTTCCGGCCTGGTAACCAACGGCGAGCGGTACAATAAAGTGGTCGACATCTGGTCGCACACCAATGAGCAGGTGGCCAAAGCGATGATGGCAAAACTCGGCAAGGAACCGGTGGTCGATCGGGATGGGAACAAGGTTGAGCAGGATTCGTTCAACTCCATCTATATGATGGCAGACTCCGGCGCGCGTGGTTCCGCTGCACAGATACGGCAGTTGGCTGGCATGCGCGGACTGATGGCCAAGCCGGACGGATCGATTATCGAAACACCCATTACCGCAAATTTCCGCGAAGGCTTGGATGTTCTGCAGTACTTTATCTCAACCCACGGCGCCCGCAAGGGCCTGGCGGACACGGCGCTGAAAACGGCTAACTCGGGATACCTGACCCGCCGACTGGTGGACGTGGCGCAGGATATGGTGGTGCTGGAGGAGGATTGCGGCACCGACGATGGTTTGATGATGCATCCTATCATCGAAGGTGGCGACGTGGTCGAGCCGTTGCATGAACGTATCCTGGGACGGGTTACTGCAACAGATCTGTACCGGCCGGGCACAAACGAAATCGTCTATCCTGCCGGAACCCTGCTGGGCGAAGGGTCTATGCGGGTGCTGGAGGAGCTTGGCATTGACCAGGTAAAAGTTCGCTCCGCCATCAGCTGCAAGTCTGCTATCGGTGTCTGTGCCAAGTGTTATGGACGCGACCTTGCACGCGGGCATCAGGTGAATCTGGGAGAGTCGGTTGGCGTTATCGCAGCACAATCGATCGGCGAGCCGGGTACACAGCTCACGATGCGGACATTCCATATCGGCGGTGCAGCCTCCCGCGCAGCAGCGGTGAACAGTATAGACGTGAAATCTTCGGGTACAGTGCAATTGCACAACATAAAGACCGTCCAGCACCATAGCGGCAACCTGGTTGCAGTTTCACGCTCCGGTGAATTGACGGTAATCGACGACGTGGGTCGCGAGCGTGAACGGTACAAGGTTCCTTATGGTGCGGAAATCAGGGTTACCGAAGGTGAGTCTGTCGAGGGTGGTCAGATGGTAGCCAGTTGGGATCCGCACACCCATCCGGTTATCACCGAAGTGGCGGGTACGCTGAAATACGTTGATATTGTTGAGCAGGTAACGGTTGAGAAAGAGGTGGATAGCGTGACCGGTATCTCCTCGCTGGTGGTGCTGGATCCCAAGCAGCGTCCGGCTGCGGGTAAGGATGTGCGCCCAATGGTGAAACTGGTGGACAAGAAGGGCAGGGATCTGAATATTGCCGGCACCGATATTCCGGCCCACTATTTCCTGCCGCCGGGTTCGGTGGTCAGCTTTGCGGATGGCGCCGAGGCTCAGGTGGGTGATGTGCTGGCGCGCATCCGGCAGGAGTCGTCCAAGACGCGCGATATCACCGGTGGTCTGCCCCGGGTGGCGGATCTGTTCGAAGCACGCAAACCAAAGGATCCGGCAATTCTTGCGGAAGCCTCCGGAACAGTTGGTTTTGGCAAGGATACGAAAGGCAAGCAGCGCCTAATCATCACCGATTCAGAGGGGGAGCAGCATGAAGAGCTGATTCCGAAATGGCGCCATGTCAATGTATTCGAGGGTGAGCAGGTTGAGCGGGGAGAGATAATTTCAGACGGTGAATTGAACCCGCACGACATTCTTCGCCTGAAAGGCGTCAATGAGCTCTCTGCTTATCTGGTCAAGGAGATTCAGGATGTTTATCGCCTGCAAGGTGTGAAGATAAACGATAAGCACATCGAGGTGATAATCCGGCAGATGTTGCGTAAGGCCGAGGTGACATCATCGGGAGATACCCGGTTCTTGCGCGGCGAGCAGGTGGAGCGCGCAAGAATAATAGAGGCGAATGCACAGGTGGAGGCAGAGGGAAAACAGCCGGCTACCTGGAATCCGGTGCTGCTTGGTATCACCAAGGCGTCTCTGGCTACTGAATCTTTCATATCCGCAGCATCTTTCCAAGAGACTACACGGGTGCTAACCGAAGCTGCGGTGCGCGGCTCCAACGACAGTCTGGTCGGACTGAAGGAGAATGTCATAGTCGGGCGGCTTATCCCATCGGGAACCGGACTCTCTTACCATACGGAGCGCCGCCAACGCCGGATGAACGAGATGGACGTTGAGGGTGGTGACAAAGTCGAGATGGGAGCTGATGAAGTGGCAGAGGCGATCAAGCAGGCACTCAATACTGCTGAAGGTTGACGTCCTGGCCCCACCGCATGTGCGGGTTTAATTATCTGCCTGGAGTTTAGTTATGCTCCAGGCAGTTTTTCATTTTAAAGATCTCTCGAGCAGGCGCTTAATCAATCTGTAGGCAAATTTACCCGCGCCGGTCGTAGCGATTAGGTTTCATCTCTACCAACCAATCCTTTTCCCGGCCTTGACACGGGATAATGAGGTACGTAGAATTCGCGCTCTTAACTGGATCGATCAGATATTTCTGCTTTTGATCCTGGATATGCCTCTGGGGTGGAAGCAACCTCGTGGCAAGGTAATCCGCAAGCAATCGAGCACTCCCGGCGCTAAAAGTGGCGGGTCGGGTGGGGGCCGGTTGCTCGCTTTTCTGGCGCGGGAGCAGGCATAAATACTCCCCGGAGACGTGACGTAGATGGCGACAATTAATCAATTGGTTCGTAAACCTCGCAAGCGCAAACTGGAAAAAACCAACGTGCCAGCGCTGGAGGCTTGCCCCCAAAAACGGGGTGTATGCACCCGTGTTTACACCACGACACCGAAGAAACCGAATTCAGCATTGCGTAAGGTCGCTCGTGTCCGGTTGACCAATAGCTATGAGGTAACCACCTACATCGGTGGTGAGGGCCACAATCTGCAGGAACACTCGGTAGTTCTGATCCGGGGCGGTCGTGTGAAGGATCTTCCCGGTGTGCGCTATCACGTCGTGCGCGGTAGCCTGGATACTTCCGGCGTTGATAAGCGGCGGCAAGGGCGCTCCAAATACGGTGCCAAGCGGCCTAAGAGCTGATTGGTGCATTTAGCGGAAATTTGAGTTTATAGTCATGCCTAGAAGACGAATTGCGGGAAAACGCGAAACTTTGCCTGATCCGAAATTTGGCAGTCAGTTGCTGGCCAAATTTATAAATATGGTCATGGTTGACGGTAAGAAAGCCGTTGCTGAAAAAATTCTTTACGATGCGCTTGACCGCGTGAGCGATCGCGCCAAGGGTGAACCGATGGAGGTTCTGGAGAAGGCGCTGGAAAACGTCCGTCCGATGGTGGAGGTCAAGTCAAGGCGCGTGGGTGGTGCAACCTATCAGGTACCAGTCGAGGTGCGTCCGGTGCGGCGTAACACATTGGCAATGCGCTGGCTGATCGACGCGTCACGCAAACGTAGCGAGAAGTCGATGGCACATCGTTTGGCCGGTGAATTGGCCGACGCGGCTGAGTCGCGTGGTTCTGCGGTGAAGAAGCGTGAAGAGACGCATCGCATGGCGGATGCAAATAAAGCATTTTCACATTTTCGCTGGTAACCGGCGAAAATCGCAGTACCGATTAGATACGACTTTAACCTTAGCTCTTTTACATTGTTGGACGGGAATTAGACGTGGCGCGTAGCACTCCTATTGGGCGTTATAGAAACTTGGGCATCATGGCTCATATTGACGCCGGTAAGACGACTACGACCGAGCGTATACTCTACTATACCGGTGTTTCCCACAAACTCGGCGAGGTGCACGACGGTGCCGCCACCATGGATTGGATGGAGCAAGAGCAGGAGCGGGGCATTACCATAACGTCAGCTGCAACCACCTGCTTCTGGAGCGGTATGGATCAGCAGTTCCCGCAACATAGAATCAACATCATCGATACTCCGGGGCATGTGGATTTCACCATCGAAGTGGAGCGCTCATTGCGCGTACTTGATGGTGCTTGCGCAGTATTCTGTGCCGTGGGCGGTGTTGAACCCCAGTCAGAAACGGTCTGGCGTCAAGCTAATAAATACGGTGTCCCCAGAATAGCGTTCGTCAATAAGATGGACCGCATGGGCGCCGATTTTCTACGTGTGGTCGACCAGGTCAGAACGCGACTTGGCGCTAACCCTGTTGTGCTTCAGCTGCCTATTGGGGCGGAAGAGCAGTTCAAGGGTGTCGTAGATCTACTACAAATGAAGGCGATCATCTGGGACGAAGATAGCCGCGGTATGAAATACGAAGCGCAGGAGATCCCTGCCGGTCTGCAGGATTTGTGCGCAGAGTGGCGCGAAAAGTTGGTCGAGGCCGCTGCCGAGGCTAATGACGACCTGATGGAGAGGTATTTGGAAGAGGGCGAGCTGAGCGTCGCAGAGATTAAGCAGGGCTTGCGGATTCGTACTCTGGCCAATGAGATAACGCCGATGATGTGTGGCAGCGCCTTTAAGAACAAAGGTGTACAGGCCATGCTGGACGCTGTTATCGAGTTTATGCCGTCACCGATGGATGTGCCAGCGATCCGCGGTCTGCTCGGCGACAACGAAGAGACTGCAGAACGCCCGGCCTCCGATACGGCGCCTTTTGCGGCCCTTGCCTTCAAGATTGCGACCGATCCTTTCGTTGGCAATCTGACCTTTTTCCGTGTCTATTCCGGAGTACTCAAGTCTGGGGATTCGGTTTACAACCCGGTAAAGGGTAAAAAAGATAGAATCGGCCGCATCCTGCAGATGCACGCCAATGCGCGGGAAGAGATAAAAGAGGTCAGAGCGGGAGATATTGCCGCTGCGGTGGGTCTCAAGGATGTCACTACTGGCGATACGTTGTGTGACAAGGATGCGGTTATCACACTGGAACGGATGGAATTTCCCGAACCGGTCATTTCAGTCGCGGTTGAACCGAAAACCAAGACCGACCAGGAGAAGATGGGTGTGGCGCTGGCCAAGCTGGCGCATGAAGATCCTTCATTCCGGGTGCATACCGACGAAGAGTCGGGACAAACGATTATATCGGGTATGGGAGAGTTGCATCTGGAGATCATCGTCGACAGAATGCGGCGCGAATTCAGTGTTGAGGCCAATGTGGGTGCGCCTCAGGTAGCCTATCGCGAAACCATTCGCGAAACGGTTGAACATGAAGGGAAGTTCGTCCGTCAGTCCGGTGGTCGCGGTCAGTACGGGCATGTGTTCCTTCGCTTGGAGCCTCAGGAATCCGGCGCCGGCTACGAATTCGTCAACGAGATTGTTGGCGGCGTAGTGCCAAAAGAGTACGTCCCGGCGGTGGACAGGGGTGTGCAGGAGCAGATGAAAAATGGCGTTATTGGCGGCTATCCGGTAGTTGACGTAAAAGTGACGCTGTATGACGGCTCGTACCACGATGTCGACTCGAATGAAATGGCGTTTAAAATCGCCGGATCGATCTGTTTCAAGGACGCGGCAAAGCTTGCCCATCCGGTATTACTCGAGCCGGTAATGAAGGTTGAAGTGGTGACGCCCGAGGAGTATATGGGCGACATCATGGGGGATCTGAGCAGCCGCCGTGGATTGGTGCAGGGGATGGAAGATTCTCCGGCCGGAAAGATGATCAGAGCAGAAGTTCCTCTGGCTGAGATGTTCGGTTACGCAACCGACATGCGATCAGCCACTCAGGGCCGTGCGACATACAGCATGGAATTTGTGAAGTACAACGAGGTTCCGGCAAGTATCGCCGAGGCCGTCATCAAAAAACAGTAGTCTTGAAGAGGTAAAACTGTGTCCAAGGAAAAATTCTCGCGCACGAAACCGCACGTAAACGTTGGCACGATTGGTCACGTGGACCATGGTAAGACGACGCTGACGGCCGCGATCACGAAGGTGATGTCAGAGCTGAGAGGCGGCGTGTTCAAAAACTACGCGGATATTGACAATGCACCGGAAGAGCGTGCGCGCGGCATCACGATTGCGACGGCGCACGTGGAGTACGAGTCGGAGAAGCGCCACTATGCGCACGTGGACTGCCCGGGGCACGCGGACTATATCAAGAACATGATCACGGGTGCGGCGCAGATGGACGGAGCGATACTGGTGGTGTCGGCGGCGGACGGTCCGATGCCGCAGACGCGTGAGCATATTCTGTTGTCGCGCCAGGTGGGTGTGCCGTACATCCTTGTGTATATGAACAAGGCGGACATGGTTGACGATGCGGAGCTGCTGGAGCTGGTGGAGATGGAGATCCGGGAGCTGCTGGACCAGTACGAATTTCCGGGAGACGACACGCCGATTGTGGTGGGCTCTGCGCTGAAGGCGCTGGAAGGTGACAAGTCGGAGATAGGGGAGCCGTCGATCATCAAGCTGGTGGAGGCGATGGACGCGTATCTGCCGGAGCCGGAGCGTGACACGGACAAGCCGTTCCTGATGCCGATCGAGGATGTGTTCTCGATATCGGGCCGCGGCACGGTGGTGACGGGTCGTGTGGAGCGTGGCGTGATCAAGGTGGGTGAAGAGGTGGAGATCGTGGGCATCAAGCCGACCCAGAAGACGATCTGCACGGGCGTGGAGATGTTCCGCAAGCTGCTGGACCAGGGTCAGGCGGGCGACAACGTGGGCGTGCTGCTGCGCGGTACCAAGCGTGACGACGTGGAGCGGGGCCAGGTTTTGGCGAAGCCGAAGTCGATTACGCCGCATACGCACTTTGAAGCGGAGGTGTATGTGCTGAGCAAGGAAGAGGGCGGTCGTCACACGCCGTTTTTCAACAACTATCGTCCGCAGTTTTACTTCCGCACGACGGATGTGACCGGAGCGGTTGATCTGCCGGAAGGTGTGGAGATGGTGATGCCGGGGGATAACGTGAAGATAGTGGTGAAGCTGATCAATCCCATTGCGATGGAAGAGGGTCTGCGATTTGCAATCCGCGAAGGCGGCCGCACGGTCGGCGCCGGCGTAGTTGCCAAGATTATCGAGTAACTAATATGGCCAACCAGAGAATTCGTATTCGACTGAAGGCTTTCGATCATCGACTGATCGATCAGTCAGCGCGTGAAATCGTGGATACCGCAAAGCGCACCGGCGCTCAGGTTCGCGGGCCCATTCCGTTGCCGACCAAAAAAGAGCGCTTCACGGTGTTGATTTCTCCGCACGTCAACAAAGACGCGCGGGACCAGTATGAGATTCGTACGCACAAGCGGCTGATGGATATTGTCGATCCGACTGACAAGACTGTTGACGCATTGATGAAACTGGATCTCGCGGCTGGCGTTGACGTTCAGATCAAACTGAACTGAGGTTAGAGAACAATGGCTATTGGAATTGTTGGACGTAAAGTCGGTATGACCCGCGTCTTCACTGAAAACGGGGATTCTGTGCCTGTTACAGTGATTGAGGTTGAGCCGAACCGTGTAACCCAACTGCGTACACCGGATAAAGACGGTTACAGTGCGATTCAGGTGACTACCGGCAGCCGCAAGGCGTCCCGGGTTAATAAGCCGACCGCAGGTCATCTGTCCAAAGCGAGCGTCGAGGCGGGCCGTGGTTTCTGGGAGTTTCGCACCACCAGTCTCGAGGCTGAAGGTTTTGAGGTCGGCGCTGAGATCAAAGTCGATATCTTCCAGGCTGGACAGATCGTCGATGTTCGCGGCAAGACCCAGGGCAAAGGTTTCCAGGGTGGTGTAAAACGGCACGGATTCCACATGCAGGATGCAACACACGGTAACTCCGTGTCGCACCGTGCGCCTGGTTCAATTGGCCAGTGTCAGACACCGGGCCGGGTGTTTAAAGGCAAAAAGATGGCCGGTCATATGGGCAACGCCACGCGTTCCAGCCAGAACCTGGAAGTGGTGCGAGTGGACGCTGAGAAAAATCTGATTCTGGTGAAGGGGTCCGTAGCCGGTTCCCGGGGTGGTGATGTGATTGTCACTCCAGCCATCAAGATGTTGAACAAGGGGTAGGATAATGGACCTCACTATACAGGCGGGGAGCGCGGCTGGCTCCGAAACTCTCCAGGTGGCCGACTCGGTTTTTGCCGCAAAGATGAATGACGCGCTGGTACACCAGGTGGTTACCGCGTACATGGCCTCTGCAAGATCCGGCACCAAGGCTCAGAAAAATCGCTCTGCGGTCAGCGGCGGCGGCTCCAAGCCATTCCGACAGAAAGGAATGGGACGCGCCCGTGCGGGTACTTCCCGCAGCCCGATCTGGCGCTCCGGCGGCGTTACCTTCGCAGCTTCTCCAAGCAATCATGCTCAGAAAGTCAATCGTAAGATGTATCGCGGTGCGCTCCGCTCGATCCTATCGGAGCTTGTCCGACAGGAGCGTATTATAGTTGTGCCAGATATTAGTGTGGGGACGCCGAAGACCAAGGCACTGACTTCCAAACTTAAAGAGTTAGGCCTGACAGAAGCGCTTATTGTCTGCGATCAACCTGATGAAAACCTCCTGCTTTCGGCACGAAACCTGAAGGACATCTTTGTCTGCGACGTGCTTGAGGTTAATCCGGTGAGTCTGGTTGGATTCGAAAATGTGCTGATCACTGCTGCGGCGGTCAAGAAGCTGGAGGAGCGCCTCTCATGAACAACGATCGATTAATGCAGGTGTTGGTCACTCCTGTGGTTTCGGAAAAGAGCACAGTCGCGGCGGACAGTTCACGGCAGTTTGTTTTTCATGTACTTCCCGATGCCTCGAAGCCAGAGATCAGAAAAGCTGTTGAAATGATGTTCGATGTCAAGGTGGATGCCGTCAGGGTGGTAAACATCAAGGGCAAGCACAAGCGTTTTGGCAGACTAATGGGCCGGCGAAACAATATACGTAAGGCCTACGTGAAATTAGCCGAAGGTAGTGATATTGATTTCGGCGGTATTGCCTAAGCGGGTAAAACCGGGAAAACGAATTAAAGCGGAAGCATTGACATGGCTATTGTAAAAACAAAACCTACTTCTGCCGGGCGCCGGTTCGTCGTCAAGGTGGTGGACCCGGATCTGCATAAGGGTGCCCCCTACGCGCCATTGCTCGAGAAGAAGAGTAAAACCGGTGGTCGCAATAACAACGGCCATATCACTACCCGGCATACCGGTGGCGGACATAAGCAGCGTTATCGTGTAATCGATTTCAAGCGCGATAAGGATGGGATTCCGGGTACGATTGAGCGTATCGAATATGATCCCAACCGCACCGCCAATATCGCGTTGATAAAATATGCGGATGGTGAGCGGCGCTATATCATTGCACCTAAGGGTGTCGGTGTGGGGCAGACGCTGGATTCAGGAGATGAGGCGGAGATTCGCAGGGGAAACTGCCTGCCGCTGCGCAATATCCCCGTGGGCAGCATTATTCACTGCATCGAAATGAAGCCCGGCAAGGGCGCGCAGATGGCAAGGTCAGCGGGTGCATCGGCACAGCTGGTCGCGCGCGAAGGTGTGTACGCCACCCTGCGTCTACGCTCCGGTGAGATGCGCAAGGTGCGCTATGAGTGTCGCGCTGTTATCGGGGAGGTGAGCAACACGGAGCACAGCCTGCGCAAACTGGGCAAGGCCGGCGCCACCCGTTGGCGCGGAGTAAGGCCTACGGTGCGGGGCGTTGTCATGAATCCGGTTGACCATCCTCACGGCGGCGGCGAGGGTAGAACTTCCGGTGGACGGCATCCGGTCAGTCCTTGGGGTGTTCCCACCAAAGGCCACAAAACCCGTACAAACAAACGCACCGATAAGATGATCGTGCGTCGTCGCAACCGTAAATAGAGAGAAGATGAGGTAAGATAAGGTGGCACGTTCAATTAAAAAAGGCCCGTTTGTAGACCATCATCTCATAAAGAAGGTCGACGAGGCGGTAGCCAGCAACAGCAAGCGCCCGATTAAAACCTGGTCGCGCCGTTCCATGATATTGCCCGAGATGATTGGCCTGACGATCGCTGTTTACAACGGCCGTCAGCACGTACCGGTTTTGATGACCGAAAACATGGTTGGTCACAAATTGGGTGAGTTTGCGTTGACCCGGACTTACCGCGGTCACGCAGCAGATAAAAAAGCAACGAGATAGTCGGGGTTATAACGATGCAGGCTTTGGCAAAGTTACGCTACGCACACTTGGCGGCACAGAAGGGTCGCCTGGTTGCCGATCAGATCCGGGGGCTGCCGGTCGAGCAGGCTTTGGACATCCTGACCTTCAGCAAGAAAAAGGGCGCCGCCCTGATGAAGAAGGTGCTGGATTCTGCAATTGCAAATGCGGAAAACAACGAGGGTGCAGATATCGACGAATTGAAGGTTGCCGCAGTCATGGTTGACGAGGGACCGACAATGAAACGAATCCGTGCCAGGGCAAAGGGCCGGGCGGCTCGAATTTTGAAGCGGACCAGCCACATTACTGTGTCTGTGTCGGACAAGTAAGGCATAGAGAGGCCATTATGGGTCAGAAAGTAAATCCAGTCGGATTGCGGTTGGGCATAGTTACGGAGTGGACATCCAAGTGGTATGCGGATTCCAAGGATTATGCGGACCTGCTGAACAACGATATTGAAATCCGGGATTATCTGCGGAAGCGGCTCTCACAGGCTTCCATAAGCCGGATACAGATCGACCGTCCAGCGAAGAATGCCCATATCACCATTCATACCGCGCGGCCGGGTATCGTTATCGGTAAGAAGGGTGAGGATATCGACTCACTGCGGGCCGAGTTATCGCGCCGCATGGGAATACCCGTGCATGTCAGTGTAGAGGAGATCCGCAAGCCGGAACTGGATGCGCGGCTCGTGGCCGAAGGCATAACCCAGCAGCTGGAACGCAGGGTCATGTTTCGTCGTGCCATGAAAAGGGCAGTTCAGACTTCGATGAGACTGGGAGCGGAAGGCGTCAAAGTTCACATCTCGGGCAGATTGAATGGCGCGGAGATCGCGCGCAGCGAGTGGTATCGCGAGGGGCGCGTTCCCCTGCATACACTGCGCGCAGATATTGATTATGGATTGGCCGAAGCCAATACCACTTACGGCGTTATTGGCGTTAAGGTCTGGATTTTCAAGGGCGAGGTGTTCGAAGGGGTGGAGCCGGCGGTTGAGGCTGCAGCTTCCTCTCGCAAATCAGCTGGAAAGAGGGCATAAGAGATGTTAATGCCAAAACGGACTAAGTTCCGTAAACAGATGAAGGGTCGTAATCGTGGCTCCGCTATAAAAGGCGGCAAGGTCAGTTTTGGTGAATACGGTTTGCAGGCATTGGACCGGGGTCGTCTGACATCACGGCAGATAGAATCTGCCCGTCGTACCATCACACGCCAGGTAAAGCGTACCGGAAAACTGTGGATAAGAGTGTTCCCGGATAAACCCGTCACCAAAAAACCGCTCGAAGTTCGCCAAGGCAAGGGTAAGGGTAACGTAGAATACTGGGTTGCGCAGATACAGCCCGGGCGGATGCTGTACGAAATCGAGGGTGTTTCCGAGGAGATCGCTCGCGATGCATTCCGATTGGCAGCAGCCAAGCTGCCGTTTAAGACAGGCTTTACGAAACGGACGGTATTGTGATGAACGCAGCAGAATTTCGTAAAAAAAGCGCGGAAGAGCTGAAATCGGCGCTCACAGAACTTAGGAAAGAGCAGTTCAATCTGCGGATGCAGAAAGGCACGGGACAACTGTCGCGTCCATCTGAGATGAATCGGGTGCGCAAAGCGATAGCTCGGATCAAGACCGTAATGAATGAGAAGAGAGCAGGTGAAGCGAAATGAATGGTGAGACAACAGCCAATCGAACCCTACAGGGGCGCGTCGTCAGCGACAAGATGGATAAGACGATCACGGTTTTGGTTGAGCGTCGCGTTAAGCATCCGCTTTACGGTAAGTTCGTGAGAAAGTCGACCAAAGTGCATGCCCATGACGAAGACAACGAGTGCACAATTGGAGATTTGGTTGTCGTTGAGCAGTGCCGGCCATTGGCCAAGAGCAAGAGCTGGCGTCTGATCAAGGTTATAGGAAAGGCTTCTTGATCTTCGCCAGCCCGAAAGTGGCGGGCGAATTTAAAGACTAGTGAATAATTAGATATTGGAACGTACCAATGATCCAGATGCAGACAATACTGAATGTCGCCGATAACAGCGGTGCCAAACGCATCCAATGCATAAAGGTGCTGGGTGGGTCACACCGACGTTATGCTGAAATTGGGGATATCATTAAAGTGAGTGTCAAGGACGCGATACCCCGAGGCAAGGTAAAAAAAGGCGATGTGTACAACGCAGTGGTGGTTCGTACCAAGAATGGCGTACGCCGCAGGGACGGCTCTTTAATCCGTTTCGATGGTAATGCTGCGGTACTTTTGAACAATCAGCTGCAACCGATCGGCACCCGTATATTCGGGCCGGTTACCCGTGAACTGAGAAGCGAGCGTTTCATGAAGATCATTTCGCTTGCCCCTGAAGTGCTCTGAGGGATTATTCATGTCCATGCGTAAGATAAAGAAGGGTGATCAGGTTATCGTGCTCGCCGGAAAAGATAAAGGAAAGCAGGGTGCGGTACTTCGCGTTCCCGGCAGCGACAAGGTCATTGTCGAAAACATTAATATCGTGCGAAAGCACACAAAGGCTAACCCGATGAAAGGTGAGCCTGGGGGCATCGTAGATAAAGAGATGCCACTACATATTTCTAATGTCGCGATACTCAATCCGGTAACCGGCAAAGCCGATCGGGTGGGGTTTAAATCACTGGAGGACGGCCGCAAAGTGCGTTTTTTCAAGTCCAACGGTGAAGTCGTGGATATTTGAGGCGGGTGCAAAAGATGGCAAGACTACAGCAGGTATACCGTGACGAGATCGTCGGCAAGCTGACGCAGCAGTTCAGCTACAAGAGTGCCATGGAAGTACCACGGATTACCAAGATCACGCTTAACATGGGTGTTGGTGAAGCGCTCGGTGATAAGAAGATTTTAGAGAATGCAGTCAGTGACATGACCAAGATATCCGGTCAAAAACCGGTAATTACCAAAGCACGTAAATCTATCGCCAACTTTAAGGTACGTGACGGTTGGCCTATCGGGTGCAAGGTGACTTTACGGCGCGAACGTATGTACGAGTTTCTTGATCGCCTGGTCAATATCTCCATTCCGCGTATTCGCGACTTCCGTGGGCTTAGCCGGAAGTCGTTCGACGGCAGGGGTAATTACAGCATGGGCGTTAAGGAGCAGATCGTCTTTCCTGAGATCGATTACGACAAGATTGATGCATTGCGTGGTATGGACATCACCATCACCACTACCGCAAAGACCGATGAAGAAGGGCGCGCACTGTTGGAAGCGTTCCAATTCCCGTTCAAGAACTGATAGCTGAGACAGCTTATGGCCAAAAAGAGCATGATTGCCCGTGAACTTAAACGGGAGAAAATGGTACAGAGATTCGCTGCCAAGCGCGCTGAGTTGAAGACGATTATCTATAGTCCCAAAAGCACGCCGGAACAGATTGACGAAGCAGTGCTGAAATTGCAGCAGCAGCCGCGTAATGCCAGTTCATCGCGCCTGCAACGCCGTTGCCGTGCCAGCGGAAGGCCCCATGGGGTTTACCGCAAATTCGGTTTGTGCCGCAATAAACTACGGGAAGCTGCTATGCGCGGCGACGTGCCGGGCCTTGTAAAGGCAAGCTGGTAGTGTATACTTTCCGCCCCCTGATAGGGTAAGCGCTTGTGCCGCTAGGCGGCAGAGTTTTTTCACAATCATTTGGGTATCGCGCCGATCCCGGCGGTTTGACCCGGAGGGTTTAAAAATGAGTATGTCCGATCCGGTAGCGGATATGTTGACGCGTATTCGCAATGGCCAACAAGTTGGCAAGGCTTCAGTAGCCATGCCCGCTTCTAAAAAGAAAGTTGCTGTTGCTCAACTTCTGCAGGACGAAGGCTATATCAAAGGTTTTAGCGTCGGAGAAGAAACCTCCAAATCGGTTCTCAGCATCGACCTCAAATATTTCCAAGGTAAACCAGTCATCGAAATGATCCAGCGCGTGAGCCGCCCTGGACTCCGTATCTATAAAGGCAGCAAAGAGCTGCCTAAAGTTCGCGGTGGGCTGGGCGTCGCCATCATTTCCACATCCAAAGGACTCATGACCGACCGTGCAGCGCGTGCCGCAGGGCATGGCGGTGAAGTCCTGGCCTACGTGGCCTAAGCGGGGGTTTGCAAGATGTCACGCATAGCAAAGAATCCGATAACACTACCATCCGGCGTGAGCCTAAATCAGTCGGGCAATGAAGTGTCGGTAAAAGGTTCCAAAGGGACTCTGCAGCTCAAGCTCCACCAATCGATCAAGGTCGTACAGGATGATGGTGTAGTCAAAGTGGTGCCAGTTAGTGAAGGGGCTGATGGTTGGGCAATGGCAGGTACACACCGCGCCCTGCTCAGTAATATGGTTATCGGGGTCAGTGAAGGTTTCAGCAAGACTCTAAGACTCATTGGCGTCGGTTATAGGGCTCAGATGAAAGGCAACATCCTTAATATGAACCTCGGGTTTTCCCATCCGGTTGACTATCCCGTTCCTGATGGCATCACGATTACGGCGCCGACGCAAACCGATGTCATTGTATCGGGCATCGATAAACAGCAGGTTGGTCAGGTAGCAGCCGAGATACGCGCTTTTCGTCCGCCGGAGCCGTATAAAGGCAAAGGTGTCCGTTATTCGGATGAGTATGTGCTTCGTAAAGAAGCCAAGAAGAAATAAAGGGCAGCGATGATGGATAAGAAGATGTCACGTTTGCGCCGGGCTCGCCGTGCCCGTGCCAAGATTCGGGAAATGGGTGTTTGCAGACTCACTATATTCCGCACCCCGCAGCATATGTACGCCCAAGTGATTGCGGCGGATGGTGAAAAAGTGGTTGTCAGTGCGTCTACGCTGGACAAAGGGGTGAAATCTGCACTGCAGGGGCCGACCGGCAATGTGGCGGCGGCAGCCAGTGTGGGTCGGGAGATTGCCGAGCGCGCAAAGGCTGCCGGCATCGGGCGTGTTGCGTTCGACCGGGCAGGTTTTAAATACCACGGGAGAGTGAAGGCCCTGGCTGACGCCGCCCGTGAAAATGGCCTTGAGTTCTAAGGGGTAGAGAATGTCGAACTACAACGTAAATCCCACCGGCGATGATCTAATCGAAAAACTCATTAACGTCAATCGTGTTGCCAAGGTGGTCAAAGGCGGGCGAGTATTCGGTTTCACTGCGCTGACGGTGGTAGGCGATGGCAACGGCAGTGTCGGATTTGGCACCGGAAAAGCGCGGGAAGTCCCGATAGCTATCCAGAAAGCGATGGAAGCTGCGCGTAGAAATATGCGCGAAGCCAAGTTAAAGGAAGGAACCCTGCATTACCCGATGGTCGGCCGTCATGGCGCCGCGAAGGTTTATATGCAGCCTGCTTCGGAAGGTACGGGCATTATTGCCGGAGGTGCAATGCGCGCAGTCTGCGAAGCCGTTGGTGTCCACAATGTACTGGCCAAGTGTATTGGAACCAATAACCCAATCAACGTGGTCAGGGCAACCATTAATGCGCTGACCGAAATGAACGATCCCGAGTCAGTTGCCGCTAAGCGCGGTAAAACGCTCGAAGAGATTCTGGGGTAAGTCATGGCAGAGAAAAAGATGATGAAGGTGACCCTGGTTCGAAGCGTAACCGGCAGGTTGAAACAGCACCAGGCCTGCGTGCGCGGGCTGGGTCTGCGCAGAATGCATCAGTCTGTGGTGCTGGAGGATACCCGGGCTACCCGAGGTATGGCCAACAAAGTGTCTTATATGGTCAAGGTAGAGGAGGCTTGAAGATGCGTCTCAACACCGTCAAACCTGCTGCGGGCGCTAATAAGAACGCCAAACGGCTTGGCCGCGGTATCGGCAGTGGATCCGGTAAAACCGGTGGGCGTGGCCATAAGGGCCAGAAGTCCCGCGCCGGCGGATATCATAAGGTTGGGTTCGAAGGCGGGCAGATGCCGCTTCAGCGCCGGTTACCGAAAGTTGGCTTCACCTCGCGCAAGGGTAACTTTAGCGCCGAAGTTCGGTTGAGTGAGCTTGCCGCTGTTGATGCTGCGCCAATTGACTTGAAAGCCCTGCAGGAAGCCGGTGTACTGCCCCGCAATATACTGCAGGCGAAGGTTATCCTTTCGGGAAGTATCGACAAGGCGGTGACGCTGCGTGGACTGGGCGTTACCAAAGGTGCACGGGCGGCCATCGAAGCTGCCGGCGGGTCAATCGAGGATTAAATGGCAAACCAGGCTAAAATGGGAGGTATGCCCGGGGCTGGTAAGCTGACCGAATTGCGGCAACGCCTTCTGTTTGTTATCGGGGCTTTGCTGGTATTTCGGATTGGTACCTTCATTCCGGTTCCCGGGGTCAATCCTGCCGCACTGGCTGCTCTTTTCGACCAGCAGCAAGGCTCCATTCTGGACATGTTTAATATGTTCTCCGGCGGGGCCTTGAAGCGGGCGAGCCTGTTTGCGCTCGGCATCATGCCTTATATTTCAGCATCCATCATCATGCAGTTGATGTCTGCGGTCATTCCAAAACTGGAGCAGCTGAAAAAAGAGGGCGAGCAGGGACGCCGACAGATCACTCAGTACACCCGTTATGGAACAGTATTGCTCGCCAGCTTTCAGGCCATCGGAATAGCTATAGCGCTGCAAAGCCAGCAGGTTGCCGGCATGCATGTGGTGATACAGAGTGGGCCGGGCTTCGTATTTACTGCGGCGGTGTCGCTGGTGACCGGTACGATGTTCCTGATGTGGTTGGGAGAGCAGATTACCGAGCGCGGTCTCGGTAATGGTATATCCTTGATAATTTTTTCCGGTATCGTCGCAGGCCTGCCGCAGGCGATAGGAGGCACGCTGGAACTGGTACGTACCGGTGAAATGAATGCGCTGACGGTACTGACGTTGTTCGTCCTGGCAATAGCGGTCACCGCTTTTGTAGTTTTCGTGGAACGGGGACAACGCCGCATTACCGTCAACTATGCCAAGCGCCAGCAGGGCCGGAAAATGTTTGCTGCGCAGAGCAGCCACCTGCCGCTGAAACTGAACATGGCAGGCGTTATTCCACCAATCTTTGCCTCCAGTATTATTCTGTTCCCATCAACATTGGGACAGTGGGTGGGTACCCAGGAGAATATGCGTTGGCTGCAGGATATTGTAGCGAAGATATCTCCCGGAGAGCCGCTTTATGTGCTGCTGTATGCGATGGCAATTGTGTTTTTCTGCTTCTTTTACACTGCGCTGGTGTTTAATTCAAAAGAGACAGCAGATAACTTGAAACGCTCCGGTGCGTTTATCCCAGGATATCGGCCCGGTGAACAGACTGCGAAGTACATCGATAGCGTGATGACGCGGCTGACCTTCGGCGGTGCCATATACATCACAGCTGTTTGTCTATTGCCGGAATTTCTGATTGTGGGCTGGAACGTGCCTTTCTATTTTGGCGGGACATCGCTGCTGATTATTGTGGTTGTAGTCATGGATTTTATGGCTCAGGTACAGGCGCACATGATGTCGCATCAGTACGAAGGACTGATGAAGAAGGCGAATCTGAAAGGCCCAGGTGGTGCAGGTTTGCTGCGTTGATCCCGGCAAGAATTTAGCAGTAAAAGTTTTTGGAGATATAGGTCATGAAAGTTAGGGCATCCGTTAAAAAGATCTGCAGAAACTGCAAGATCATCCGTCGCAATGGTGTCGTCCGAGTTATCTGTAAAGAGCCGCGGCACAAGCAGCGCCAGGGTTAAATTGGAGCCCTCTTCTGCTTGATTTGTTGAATGTTTCCAGATAAAGTTACGCGTTTTCCGCGCGTGGCGTGGTTGAATTTGGTTTATTTAGGAGCAACCTGATGGCCCGTATTGCAGGCGTCAATATTCCCGATCGCAAGCACACTGTAATCGCGCTTACTTCGATCTACGGCATCGGCCGTACCCGCGCCAACGACATATGTACGGCGGCAGGGTTGGATAAAGTAAAGCAGATAAAAGACCTTACCGAAGAGGAGGTCGACAGGCTGCGTGCAGAGGTGGCCAAGTTTACGGTAGAGGGTGATTTGCGGCGTGAAGTATCAATGAATATCAAGCGTCTGATGGATCTGGGTTGTAACCGTGGTATCCGTCATCGTCGTGGGCTGCCGGTCCGCGGTCAGCGGACCCAGACAAATGCCCGTACCCGAAAAGGTCCACGTCGTCCGATTAAAAGATAACAAAGCGCTCCGGCCTTGCCGGATTGCATCTGTAGATTAAGAGTTCGCAGGAACAAGCCAATGGCAAAACCAACTCCCGCACGTAAAAAGGTCAGAAGAACGGTAACCGATGGTGTGGTGCATATTCACGCTTCGTTTAATAACACCATCATCACGATTTCGGACCGTCAGGGTAATGTGCTCTCCTGGGCCACTTCCGGTGGCTCCGGCTTTCGCGGTTCGCGCAAAAGTACCCCTTTTGCCGCGCAGGTGGCGGCAGATCGTGCCGGTGAAAAGGCCAAAGATTACGGTGTGAAAAATCTCGATGTAAACGTGAAGGGACCTGGTCCGGGGCGAGAGTCTGCAGTGCGGGCGCTCAATAATGCCGGATTTAAGATTACCAGCATCGTTGATGTCACCCCCATTCCTCATAATGGATGCCGTCCGCCCAAAAAGCGTCGCGTCTGATTTGGAGTTATAGATCATGGCAAGGTATATCGGACCCAAGTGTAAGCTCAGCCGGCGTGAAGGAACGGACTTGTTTCTGAAAAGCCGCGTGCGCTCTCTTGAATCTAAATGCAACTTGGAGAAACAGCCCGGTCAGACCACAGAACGCCGCCGGCGCCTCTCCGACTATGGCTTACAGTTGCGGGAGAAGCAGAAGATGCGCCGTATCTACGGCGTGATGGAAAAACAGTTTCGCAACTATTATAAGACGGCGGCCCAGTCCAAAGGTGCCACTGGCGATAACCTCTTCTGTATGCTGGAACAGAGACTGGACAATGTGGTTTACCGCATGGGTTTCGGTAGCACACGCTCGGAGTCGCGTCAGTTGGTCAACCACAAAGCGATCGAAGTCAATGGTCAGATTTTGAATATCCCCTCATATCAGGTGCAGCCGCAAGATGTCATTTCGGTTCGGGAAAAAGCCAAGAAACAGTTGCGTGTTCAAAGCTCGCTCGCACTGGCGGAACAGTATGGATTTGCCGACTGGATCGAAATGGATACCAAGGCGATGAAGGGCACTTTTAAGCGCACCCCTGATCGGTCCGAGTTGCCGGCGGAAGTTAACGAGCAACTCGTGGTCGAGCTTTACTCCAAGTAAAGAATTAGGATTAAGAGGTCGAAATGCCGGAATTCGTAACCGATTTTCTAAAGCCGCGCCTGGTCAATGTTCAGACCATTACCGAGCGGCATGCCAAAGTCTCTCTGGAGCCTCTGGAGCGGGGTTTTGGACACACGCTGGGAAATGCCCTGCGCCGTATCCTGCTCTCCTCCATGCCGGGTGCTGCGGTAGTGGAAGTGGAGATCGAGGGCGTACTTCACGAGTACACCACCATTGAAGGTGTTCAGGAAGACGTACTCGATATTCTGCTTAACCTGAAAGACCTGGCCGTCATCATGCACTCCAAGAGTGAGGATATGCTGACGCTAAGTAAAAAAGGGCCTGGCCCGGTGTTGGCAAGTGATATCACGCTCACCCATGATGTTGAGATAGCGAATCCTGACCATGTGATTGCCAACCTGACCAAAGAAGGCGAGATCAGTATGTCGATTAAAGTCGCGCGTGGTCTAGGTTACGAGCCCTCCAGTGTTCGGCAGAACGGCGAAGACCGCCCTATCGGCCGTCTCAGTCTGGATGCAACCTTCACTCCGGTGCGGCGGGTCGCTTACGCAGTCGAAGCCGCGCGCGTGGAGCAGCGCACCGACTTGGACCGGTTGGTGATCGACCTGGAAACAAACGGCACCATTGATCCGGAAGAGGCCATCCGGCGGGCCGCCACGATCCTGCAGGATCAGCTCTCTTCGTTTGTGGAACTGGACGATACCAGCGGAGCTGAACCGCCCAAGGAAGACAGAACTTCCACTATAGATCCTATACTTTTACGACCGGTGGACGATCTGGAGCTGACCGTACGGTCTGCGAACTGCCTGAAGGCTGAGAACATCTTCCTGATCGGTGATTTGATTCAGCGCACCGAGGTGGAGCTGCTCAAGACGCCCAATCTGGGTAAGAAATCGTTAACGGAGATCAAGGACGTTCTCGCTACCCGTGGACTCTCTTTGGGCATGCGCCTGGAAGTCTGGCCGCCGGAGGGGCTTGATGACGGCGTTTAGTGCGTGGCCATCATGCTCTATTAACTAGCTTAGCTTTATTTACTGAATATTTAAGGAAGTCGATCCATGCGTCATCGCAAATCCGGACGGCAACTCAACCGCGACAGTGCACATCGCAAGGCGATGTTTCGTAATATGACCTGTTCCCTGCTGCGGCACGAGTTGATCAAGACCACCCTGCCAAAGGCGAAAGAGCTGCGCCGTGTTGCAGAGCCTATCATTACCATGGGCAAGGCCGATGGTACCGCAAGGCGCCGGCTTGCGTTTTCCCGCCTGCGGGACGATGAAGTCGTCGGCAAGCTGTTCAATGAGCTGGGACCCCGTTATCAAAACCGCCCGGGTGGCTATCTGCGCATACTCAAGTGCGGTTACCGGTCGGGAGACAAGGCACCGATGGCCTTTGTGGAACTGGTTGGTCGTCCTGATTCCGATGCGGCGGCGGTTGACGCCGGATAGGCGGAAATCCAGTTTTGAGTCATGGAAAACCGGGCAAATGCCCGGTTTTTTTGTCTCCGCTACTTTGAGTTGTATCACAGGTGTCGGGAATCTGCTCCTGTCATTCTCACCGGGAAAAAATATATGCTAATAATTAAATTCACCCGAGAACTCGCCGGTCCCGTTTCTATACCGGATGATTGGAAAGAAGTATTGCTCGCTCGGCCAGCCTAACAACCTTGTGCTGAAAAAAATGGGTAAGAGTATTTCCATGTATTTCACACAGCAGGTTACTTTTCCGATCAGGCAATAAAATAAACCGGGCTAGGACAATTGACTGGAAAAAAGTATGCAGCTTCCTGAACTAATCGCACTGTTCACCGATTTCGGCGAGGCCGGCCCCTACAGCGGGCAGATGGAAGCTGTGCTGCTGAGTAGCGGGGTGCAAATCCCAGTGATTCGGCTGCTATCGGATGCGCCAATGTGCAATCCACGTGCTTCGGCCTATCTGCTTGCACCGCTTGCGCAGCAACTGCCGGGCAATACGCTCTTTCTTGCAATAGTCGATCCCGGGGTGGGCGGTTCCCGACTTCCGCTATTGGTAAAGACCGATCACCACTGGTTCGTTGGCCCGGATAACGGACTTTTTTCCCAGATAGTGAAGCGGGCACCAGGCGCCAGTGTCCAAGCCATCGATCTGCATCCGGAGAGGCTCTCCGCCACCTTTCACGGACGGGATCTGTTTGCACCAGCTGTCGCGGCTGTTTGCAGGGGCGGCGAAGTGCCTTTGCTGCCGGTTGAAACCGGTAAGTTGGTTGGGAGAAGTTGGCCCGATTGTTTGCCGGAGATCATCTACATCGACCACTACGGCAATGCTTTTTCCGGAATCGCTGCCGATCAGGTTGGCGACGATGCGCTGTTATCTGTTGCTGGTATCGAGATTGGTTATGCAAGAACCTTCAGCGATGTGACCAGAGGCGAACCCTTCTGGTATCGCAACTCGATTGGACTGGTTGAAATAGCAGTCAATCAGGGGCGCGCCGACCTGCTGCTCGGGTTGGCGATAGGAGAGCCATTCCAGGTCAGCCAATTGCTCAGCGAGCCAGAATCGGTTTAAGGTACTGGCCGGTATAGGACGCCTCATTCCCGGCGACCTGCTCGGGCGTACCCTCGGCAATGATTTCACCCCCCCTGTTGCCCCCTTCCGGTCCGAGATCGACAATCCAATCGGCGGTTTTTATCACATCAAGGTTGTGCTCGATCACTACCACGGTATTGCCGTGGTCGCGCAACCGGTGCAGCACCTCCAACAGATGTTTGACATCGTGAAAGTGGAGGCCGGTGGTCGGTTCATCCAGAATATAAAGCGTCTTACCCGTATCGCGCTTGGAGAGTTCGCGTGAGAGCTTGACCCGCTGCGCTTCGCCGCCGGACAGCGTAGTGGCGTTCTGCCCCAGCATGATATAGGAGAGGCCAACGTCCATCAGTGTCTGCAGCTTGCGTTTAACCGCGGGGATGGCGTCGAAAAATTCCACTGCCTCCTCAATGGTGAGATTGAGCACCTGGTCGATACTCTTGCCCTTGTAGCGGATCTCCAGCGTCTCCCTGTTATAACGCTTGCCCTTGCAGATATCGCACTGCACATAGATATCCGGCAGAAAGTGCATCTCCACCTTGATCACGCCGTCACCGCTGCAGGCTTCACAGCGTCCCCCTTTGACATTGAAACTGAAGCGTCCGGGCGTGTAGCCGCGGGATCTGGCTTCGTGTGTGCCCGCGAAGAGTTCACGGATCGGAGTGAACAGTCCGGTGTAGGTGGCGGGGTTGGAGCGTGGGGTACGCCCGATGGGGCTTTGATCGATGTCGACGACCTTGTCGAAATTATCCAGTCCCAACACTTCTGCGTGCGGCGCGGCGGTGCGGTGTGCGGCATTGAGTGCGGTGGCGGCGAGCGGATAGAGCGTATCGTTTATCAGCGTGGACTTGCCGGAGCCGGAGACGCCGGTCACGCAGGTGAAAAGTCCCACCGGCAGGTGCAGGTCGACCTGCTTCAGATTGTTGCCGGAGGCGGCCCGAATGGTCAGAGAGCGGCCGTGCGGATCCCGCGCTGTGCGCTGCGGGATCTCTATGCGCTGTTTACCGGAGAGATACCGGCCGGTGAGTGACGCCTCCACCCGTTCGATGTCGGCAGCCGTTCCCTGAGCAACCACCCTGCCTCCGTGCACACCCGCACCTGGGCCTATATCCAGCACAAAGTCGGCGCTGCGTATCGCCTCCTCGTCATGTTCAACCACGATCACCGTGTTGCCGAGATCACGCAGGTAAGTGAGGGTATTGAGCAGTCTGGTGTTGTCGCGCTGATGCAGTCCGATGGAGGGTTCGTCCAGCACATACATCACCCCGACCAGCCCCGCGCCGATCTGACTGGCAAGCCGGATACGCTGCGCTTCCCCGCCGGAGAGCGTCTCGGCGCTGCGCTCCAGGGTCAGGTAGTCCAGACCGAC
Organism: Chromatiaceae bacterium; assembly: GCA_024235255.1. GTDB lineage: Bacteria > Pseudomonadota > Gammaproteobacteria > Chromatiales > Chromatiaceae > HKST-UBA178. The sequence continues at coordinate 303,405 of JACKMT010000002.1, read as the reverse complement.
GTTGACCAGGAACTCCAGACGCTGTGAAATCTCTTTGACGACTTTCTCCGCGATTTTCCCTTTTTTGCCGGGCAGCTTCAGTTGTCTGAAAAAGTCGAGGGCGTTGCCGATGGGGAGCGCGGTCAGATCGGGCAGATTGCTGTCGGTGATGAAGACATGTCGGGCGGCGGTATTCAGCCGTGCGCCTTTACACGAAGGGCAGGCGTGGGTGGAGATGTAGCGGGAGAGCTCCTCGCGCACCGCATTTGATTCGGTATCGCGGTAACGCCGCTCCATATTGGTGATAATGCCCTCGAATGCATGCGTTTTGTTGCTGCGCCCACCCTGTTCGTTGAAGTAGCTGAATGCTATCTGTTCACGACCGCTTCCATAGAGAATGATCTTGCTTATTTTTGCGGGGAGATCCTGCCAGGGTGTCTCCGCATCGAATCCATAGTGCTTGGCGAGAGAGCGGATCAGCTGAAAATAATAGGCGTTGCGACGGTCCCAGCCGCGCACGGCGCCGGCCGCCAGACTCAGGTGGGGATGTGCGACCACCCGCTCGGGATCGAAGAACTGTTCCACCCCGAGACCGTCGCATTGAGAGCAGGCGCCTACCGGATTATTGAAAGAGAACAGACGTGGTTCCAGTTCGGGCAGGCTGTAGCCACAGACAGCGCAGGCGAAGTTGGCGGAGAAGACCAGCTCCTCCCGCTCCGGTTCGTCCATCCAGGCAACCCGCACCAGTCCGCCAGAGAGGTTAAGCGCGGTCTCCAGCGATTCCGCCAGGCGCAAACCGAGGTCGTGGCGTACTTTGAATCGGTCGACGATTGCTTCGATGGTGTGTTTCTTGTGCAGCTCCAACTCCGGCGGTTGGTCAAGTTCATGGATTGCTCCGTCGATGCGCGCCCGGATGAAACCCTGCGCATTGAGTTCGCTCAATAATTTGTGGTGCTCCCCTTTTCGTTCAGCGATTACCGGCGCCAGCAGCATCAACTTTTCGCCTTCGGGCAGCGCCAGAATCTGGTCGACCATCTGGCTGATGGTGCGCGCCTCCAGAGGGTTGCCGTGCTCCGGACAGCGCGGCGTTCCCGCTCGCGCGAACAACAGCCGCAGGTAGTCGTAGATTTCGGTGATGGTTCCGACTGTCGAGCGGGGATTGTGCGAGGTGGTTTTCTGCTCGATCGAGATCGCCGGCGATAACCCTTCTATATGGTCGACATCCGGCTTCTCCATCACCGACAGAAACTGGCGGGCATAGGCGGAGAGCGACTCGACGTAGCGCCGCTGGCCTTCGGCGTAGATGGTGTCGAAGGCGAGGGATGACTTGCCCGATCCCGAGAGTCCGGTGATAACGATCAGTTTGTTGCGCGGCAGATCCAGGTCGATGCTTTTGAGGTTATGGGTGCGCGCACCCCGGATGTGGATACTTTCCATCTGCGTACCAGTCGTTGATCGAACCTGATATTATACGCGGTCTTCCAAGCTCAAACCAAATGACCGTGAACCAAAAAACTACAACAACTGCACAGGGAATAACACCGATTGAGAGTCGTGCGGCTATCTCTCTGGCCAGCATCTTTTCGCTGCGCATGCTGGGCCTGTTTCTGATTCTTCCGGTGTTTGCGCTCTATGCGGAAGAGCTGGTCGGCGTCACCCCGGTGCTGGTCGGATTGGCTATCGGCGCCTACGGCCTCACTCAGGCGCTGCTGCAGATCCCGTTCGGCATGCTCTCCGATCGTATCGGACGCAAGCCGGTGATCATCGGCGGACTGCTGATATTCGCGCTGGGCAGTGTGGTGGCCGCCCAGGCCGACACTATATGGGGTGTGATCATCGGCCGCGCGATACAGGGCAGCGGCGCGATTGCGGCAGCGGTGATGGCACTGGCGGCGGATCTTACCCAGGAGCACAACCGGATTAAGGTGATGGCGGTGATCGGCATGAGCATCGGCGCGGCTTTTGCGTTGTCGCTTATCCTCGGTCCAATTATTAACGTCTGGATCGGTGTGAAAGGTATTTTCTGGCTGACGGCTGTGCTTGCACTGATTGGTGTCGTCATCGCGGTATTCCTGGTGCCCGACCCAAAGAAGAGCGTTTTCCATCGCGATACAGAGCCGGTTCCCAGCCAGTTCGCACGGGTTCTCGCCAACCCGGATCTGCTGCGACTCAATCTGGGCATACTGGTGCTGCATATGTGCCTGACGGCAGTGTTCCTGGTGCTGCCGCTGGCACTGCGCGATACCGCGGGTTTGGAGAGTGCGGACCACTGGAAGATCTATTTCCCTGTGTTGATGCTCTCCGTCGTGTTTATGATCCCGTTTGTGGTCGTTGCCGAGAGCCGCCGCAAGATGAAGCGGGTCTTTCTGCTCTCGATAGCGCTGATGGCGGTGGCTCAACTTGCTTTCTACGCTTTTTTTCAATCGCTGTGGGGAGTGGCATTTGCACTGCTGCTCTACTTCACTGCCTTCAATGTGTTGGAAGCGACGCTGCCCTCACTGGTGGCCAAAATGGCACCGGTCGAAAGCAAGGGTACCGCGATGGGCGTCTATTCCACCTCTCAGTTCGGCGGTGCCTTCCTGGGCGGGTTGACCGGCGGCTGGATACACAACCACTTTGGACTGGCAGCCGTGTTTCTGTTTGCGGCGGCTGCCATTAGCATCTGGCTGCTGGTGGCATCGGGTATGCCGGAGCCCAAGTATCTCAACAGCCATCTGCTGCGAATCGGGACGATCGATGCCGCTCAGGCCAGGGAGTTGGAGGCCCGTCTTCTCGCGCTCGACGGCGTGGGCGAGGCAGTCGTGGTGGCGGACGAGGAGACCGCTTATCTTAAGATTGATCCCAAGCTGATCGATATGGCAGCACTGGATGAATTTTCTGACGCACGCGGGTAGACTTGCGGCAACATAAACACAATCCCTTTTCACGGAAGAGACGGTAGCTACAGGAGGAGAGATGGCCAGAGGTGTGAATAAAGTAATTCTGATAGGAAATGTGGGAAAGGATCCCGAAGTGCGCTATATGCCGAACGGCAACGCAGTCGCCAATCTCACGCTTGCCACGTCGGAGAGCTGGAAAGACAAGGCAACCGGTGAGACCCAGGAGCGGACCGAATGGCACCGGGTGATATTTTTTCGCCGGCTGGGGGAGATCGTTGGCGAGTATGTGAAAAAAGGTTCGAAAATCTACGTCGAGGGCCGTTTGCAGACCCGCAAGTGGCAGGGGCAGGACGGCCAGGACAGATACACCACCGAGATCGTCGCCGACCAGATGCAGATGTTGGACAGCCGAGGCGGTGGTGGTTCAGGAGGTGGGGGAGACTACAGTTCCAGTCGACCCTCGGAATCCGATATGGCCTCCTCCGCACCGGACGACGGTGGATTTGACGACGATATTCCGTTCTGACAGAAAGGACTGGGGACTAGGGCCGAGGGCACGGGAAACACAGGGCTGAGGAAATACAGGGTTGAGGGTCCAAAATCTTCGCCTTAGCCCTTAGCCCTTAGCCCTTAGCCCTTAGCCCTTAGCCCTTAGCCCAATCTTAATCAATCGCCCGTTTTTCTCACCACCAGATAGACACCTGCCGCGGTGACGGCGATGCCGCCGATAGCCCAGGGTGTCAGCACCTCATCGAAAAGAACCCAGGCAAACAGCGCGGTGACAGGTGGGGTCAAATAGAAGTAACTTGCCACCTTGGCAGCTTCACCTTCGCGGATCATCAGCATCAGCAGCAGTATGGCGCCCACCGACAAGCCGAGTACCAGCCATAATAGCGCGATCACGAAGTTGGGCTCCCAGTGTATCTGCCGGGTTTCAAACAGCAGTGCCAGGATGCTCATTGCAAACGCGGTAGCCAGGAACTGATAGAAGGTGCCGGTGAGCAGGTTGACACCGATGCAAAAGCGTTTCTGGTAGAGTGTGCCAGCGGTGATTCCAAACAAGGCAATCGTGGTGAAAATAAGTGTCTGTGGGGTGTAGGTAAGCGGCTGCTGTACTGATTTTCCTAAATACAGCACCATGGCAACCCCGATCAGCCCGGTCACCAGTCCAACCATCTGCCGGTTGGAGATGCGCTCTCCCATCAGACTCCGCGCCAAAAGCGCGGTCAGAATCGGTTGCAGCCCGACCAGCAGCGACGCCAACCCGGCGCTCATACCGGCCGATATCGCGGCGAATACACCCCCCAGATAGCAGGTGTGCACCAATAATCCGACCACCAGCGAATGGGCTACTCCGCGTGCATTTGGCCAACTCGCCCGATAAATCCGAATCAATACTAAAAAAGCCAACAATGTTAGGTACATACGAATACTTAGCAGGGTAAATGGCTCGGCATAGGGCAGACCGAACTTGGCGCCTATGAAGCCAGTGGACCAGAGCGGGACGAACAGGACGGGCACCCATCGTAGCAGTCGCTTATTTTGTGTCATGAAATTTTTCCGCAATGAACCGGTTACGCCCAAAGTTAGGGTAACGTGGAAACCGAGGGATGATATTGCCTGCAAATCAGTCGTCGATACAGCTAGGTTTGGGCCGAATGCAGCGTCGCTGCAGCTTGAACTGGCGCCCCATCTGCCGGCTGCACTCAGTTGACCGGTGGAAACAAACTTTCCATTAAGAAGCTTGCGATGTCTTGTTAGTTATCAGATCAAGCGCTCTCTTTGCCATAGATTCCTTATAACAATATGAAATAAAAGCATATTTTTGATGGGCACGAGTATTGCAATTAGGCCAGTTAATAGGTGTATAGATAACTAGCTGGAACGCACCTCTTCACCTGGCAAGTTGGAGAATTCCTGATGACAGAAAATGACTATGATTTTTCGGCGCTGGAGCGAAGGCTTGGGGTTTCGCGTCGTACCTTTTTAAAGTTCTGTACCGGCGTCGCCGCTTCGCTGGGGCTCTCCACCAACGCTGCTATGGCAATGGCTCAGGCGGTGGCTGATCCGAAGAGGCGCCCCCCTGTGATCTGGCTTCACGGTCAGGAGTGCACCGGTCCTACAGAGGCGCTGCTGCGTTCCGAACAACCGACGCTTGAACACCTGCTGCTCGATCTTATCTCGCTCGATTACCATCAGACACTGGATACCGGCGCCGGGCATCAGGTTGAAGAGATCAAAAAGCTGGTAATGCAGCAGAATAGAGGGAAATACTTGCTGGTGATTGAGGGCGCTATCCCGGTTAAGGATAACGGCATCTACTGCAAAATCGCCGGAGAGACCATGCTCGATCTGACGCATGAAGCGGCGGAGCATGCGGCAGCGATCGTCGCCTACGGCTCCTGTGCGAGCTGGGGGGGCGTGCAGGCAGCTGCACCTAATCCGACCGGTGCGAAAGGAGCGCCCCAGGTGTTGGAGGGGAAGACCGTGGTGACTATTCCGGGTTGTCCGCCCAATCCGGCCAACTTCATCGGCACCGTGCTCTATTTTGTCACCTATGGGAAGCTACCGCCTATCGACGAATTGGGCCGACCCAAATGGGCCTATGGCCGGTTGATTCATGAGAACTGCTATCGCCGCCCCCACTTCGACGCGGGTCGTTTTGCTGCTGAGTTCGGCGACAAGGGGCACCGCGAGGGCTGGTGCCTCTACAAGATGGGGTGTAAAGGGCCTGAGACCTACAACAACTGTCCGAGTCTGGAGTTCAACAATCTGGGCGGTGGCGTCTGGCCCATCGGTGTCGGCCACCCCTGTTTCGGCTGTTCCGAGGGGGGGGTCGGCTTCAATAAGCCGATGTTTGCGCTGGCCGACGTAAAAACCCACACACCGCCCAACATGTTCCCCGCGATCGAGGAGCGCCAGGAGTCCAGCAGCGCAACCGCGGCTGCCGCCGCTCTGGTCGGTGTTGCGGTCGGCGCTGCGCTCGGTGCTTCGACGATGGCCGCGAAGAAGCTGAGCGAGCAAGAGAAGAAGCAGGAGTGAGGGGGCGTTATGAAAAGAAGAGATTTTCTAAAAGCGTCTGTCGGCGGGGCAGCCGCAGTCCTGACTGGCGGAAGGGTTGAGGCGCGACCAAATCTTGAACCGGCGCCGAATGCGGTCGGCATGTTGTACGACGCAGCCCTCTGTGTGGGTTGTAAAGCCTGTGTATCCAAGTGCAAGGCGGTGAATGGAATGGCACCGGTTATTGAGGGCGACTGGTACTCCTGGGACTCCGCGCGCGACCTCTCGAAGGATACGTTGAATGTGATCAAGGTGTACCGAGACGGCGAAGCGCAGGTAAAAGACCGGGTTGTAAACGGTTTCGCCTTTGAGAAGCGCAGCTGCATGCACTGCGTCGATCCGGGCTGCATCTCTGTCTGTCCGGTGACCGCTCTGCGTAAAGACCCGCAGACCGGCATCGTGAGCTACCACGCGGATGCCTGTATCGGCTGCCGGACCTGCATGACCGGCTGTCCGTACAACGTACCGCAGTTCGACTACAACAACCCCTTTGGCGAGATTCATAAGTGCCAGATGTGCAATCAACCCGGCGTGGAGCGCATCGACAAAGGTCAGATCACCGGTTGTGCGGAAGCCTGCCCCACCGGCGCCACACTGTTTGGCACGCGCACGGCGCTGCTTGAGGAGGCAAGACGGCGCATGAGCCTGAAACCCGGGGAGAGCTACAGTTATCCCCGCGGCGATGTGCGTCATCCGGACAGTCGCTACGCAAGGGAGGCGCCAGCATATCAGCAGCATATCTGGGGTGAGAAGGAGGCCGGGGGAACCAACGTGCTGCATATCTCCGCCATCCCGTTCGACAAACTCGGTATGCCGCCGCTGGGGGAACGTTCACACGCTTCCATCTCCGAGACAGTGCAGCACACTATCTACAGTTATATGGCACTCCCGGCGGTGGTGCTGGGCGGCCTCACCTATGTGGTGCGGCGCAATATGAATGACGATGAAGGAGACGAGTCATGAGCCAGCATCAGCCATTGAACCGCCGTGTGATCACCCCCCCGTTCCTGGTGCTCGGCGTGCTGTTTCTGATCGCCGTCTACTACCTGGGTGTACGCTTTGTCAACGGGATGGGCTTTGTCACCAACCTGAACGGCGGCTATGCCTGGGGTCTCTGGGTAGTATACGACATCGTGATCGGCACCGCGCTTGCCTGCGGCGGCTATGCGTTGGCCGTTGTTGTCTATGTGGCCAACAAGGGCAAGTACCATCCGTTGCTGCGCCCTGCACTGCTGGCGAGTCTTCTCGGCTATGCGCTGGGCGGTATAGGCGCGTTTATCGATATGGGCCGTTGGTGGCAGTTCTACAATATTCTGCTGCCCTGGCATATGAACTTCAACGCAGTCATGCTGGAAGTCGGCCTCTGCGTGGCAGCCTATATCCTGGTGCTGTTCATCGAATTTTCGCCGGTCGTGCTGGAGCGGTTCGGTGCCCGGAATCTTCGGCAGAAACTGAACAAGGTACTCTTTTTCTTCATTGCGCTCGGTGTGCTGCTGCCAACCATGCACCAGTCGTCGCTGGGCTCGATGCTGATCGCCATGGGTCACAAAGTGCATCCCTTATGGCAGACACTCTATCTGCAGCCGCTGCTGGCGGTGCTGACAGCATTCACCATGGGCTTTGCCGTTGTTGTATTCGAAGCCTCCCTCTCCAGCGTCGGATTTGGCAGACCTGCTGAGACGCCGCTGTTGAGCGGACTCGGCAAGGCCATCGTCGGCTTGATTGCGGTCTATCTGGTATTCCGCCTTGGAGAGGTGGTGGTACAGGGGAAGCTGGGGCTGCTGTTTGCGGGCGATCTGGGCAGCCTGCTGTTTCTGCTTGAGACTGCATTGTTCATCTACCCCTTGGTCGTACTGCTGTCGCCGGCGGCCCGGTGCAACAGCCGCCTGCTGCTCTGGTCGGCGGTCTCCATGTTGTTTGCCGGCTCCCTGTACCGGCTCAATGCCTTTTTGATCACCTACAATCCGGGCCCCGGTTACAGCTATTTTCCATCGGTGCCTGAGATCATGGTCACCGTCGGTCTGGTGGCGCTCGAGGTAATGGTCTTTCTGTATGTGGTCAAGCGATTCCCGGTGCTGCACCGCGAAGAGCGTAGGTAATCGAACAACCGATTTGAGGAGATATTATTGTGACTACCCGTATTACTGTTGATCCGATTACCCGCATCGAAGGCCACCTCAGGATCGACGTCGAAGTTGACGAGGGCAAGGTGTCGAAAGCCTGGTCGTCGGGGCAGATGTGGCGCGGTATCGAGAAAATTCTGGTCGGCCGCGATCCACGCGAAGCCTGGATGTACACGCAACGTTTCTGCGGTGTCTGCACCACCGTGCATGCGATCACTTCGGTCAGGGCAGTGGAGAATGCGCTGCAGCTGGAGGTGCCGGTCAATGCGCAGCTGATCCGCAACATCATCCAGACTGCGCATGCGATACAGGATCACATCGTTCACTTCTACCACCTCTCAGCGGTGGACTGGGTCGATGTGGTCTCAGCGCTGGACGCCGATCCGGTCGCTGCGGCAAAACTGGCGGAGAGTCTCTCCGACTGGCCGCTGAACGGCCCGCATGAGATGAAAGCGGTGCAGGAACGGCTCAAGACTTTCGTCGGCAGTGGTCAACTCGGTCCTTTCGCCAGCGGCTACTGGGGCCATCCGGCGATGAAGCTGCCGCCGGAGGTCAATCTGCTGGCGGTGGCGCACTATCTGCAGGCATTGGATGTGCAGAATCATGCCAACAAGATCGTTGCCATTCTCGGCGGCAAAACCCCTCATATTCAGAACGTCGCGGTCGGCGGTGTCAGCAACTCGATCAGCCACGATGCGCCCTCGGTGTTGAATATCGAACGGCTGATGCTGATCAAGAACTTTATCGACAAGCTGGAGCATTTCGTCAAATCGACCTACCTGACCGATGTGCCGGCGGTGGGCGCCTTCTATCTGGATTGGGCCGGTATCGGCGGCGGTGTGATGAACTACCTCACGGTGCCGGATTGTCCGCAGGACAGCAAGGGTACGGTGTTCGATCTGCCCGGCGGGTTCATTGAAAACGGCGATCTGGAATCGATGAAACCGATTACCAGCTTCGACGACGCTTATTTCCGCGACGGTGTGGCGGAGAGTTCGCGCCACTCCTGGTATCAAGGCGACAAGGCGCTGCACCCCTGGGAGGGCGAGACCGAGCCCCAGTACACCGATTTTCAGGACGACGGAAAATATTCCTGGGTCAAGGCGCCGACCTTCTACGGTAAGCGTGCCGAGGTGGGCCCGCTGGCCGACGTGCTGGTCGGCGTGGTGAGCGGCAACGAGCGCTACAAGAAGTACCTGGGCCAGGCGATGGAGACGCTCAAAGCGGTCTCGCAGAATCCCGATATTCCGCTCGCGGCGGTGCACTCCACCATCGGTCGGCACGCCGCGCGGGCGGTCCGCTGTGCGGTGATGATCGACACGCTGAAAGATCAGTGGCAGCGGCTGGTGGAGAATATCGGCAGCGGTGATACGGACACTTTCAACGCGCCGGAGTTTCCGCAGGGCGAGATCAAAGGAGTCGGTTTTCACGCCGCGCCGCGCGGCACGCTCTCGCACTGGGTGGTCATCGAGAATGGCAAGATCAAAAATTATCAGGCGGTGGTGCCGAGCACCTGGAATGCCGGTCCGCGCGATGCCAACGGTGTCATCGGGCCTTATGAATCTTCGCTGCTCGACAATCCGGTGGCGGATCCCGAGCGGCCGCTGGAGGTGCTGCGCACGGTGCACTCGTTCGATCCCTGCATCGCTTGCGCCATCCACATGGTCGATACCGAACGGCGTGAGATCGTCAAGGTGAAAGCGCTTTAGTGGATTGCATTAGTGGTGCGCCCCCGTCATGTTTTGCTTGAAAGTGAGAAGCAGAGGATTTGCCAAATGAGCTGCACGGATAAGAGTGAGAATGTATTGGTGATCGGTATGGGCAACGTGTTGATGCAGGATGAGGGTGTCGGTGTGCGCGCGGTCGAGGAGTTGGAGTGCCGCTACATCACACCCAAAGGAGTGACGGTTATCGATGGCGGCACCACAGGTATGGAGTTGTTCGAACCGATACGCGGTTGCGACCGGCTTATCGTTGCCGACGCGGTCAATACCGGGGACCCGCCCGGCACCGTGGTGCGTATTGTCAATGACGCGATTCCCGCTTTTTTTCAAACTAAGCTCTCCAACCATCAACTGGGGTTGTCCGATCTGCTGGCGCTGTTGACGCTCAAGGGTGAGTTGCCAAAGCAGATTGCTATCATCGGCATGGTGCCTTACTCACTGGAAAATCGGCTCGGACTCACCCCGGAATCGAGCGCCGGGCTCGACCGCATGGTGGAACTGCTGGTGGCGGAACTGGCCGGATTGGGCATCCAGTTGCAGCAGCGCGACAGCGTCCGAACCGGAAGTTGGAGAAGAGAGGCCGAGCGGGAGCTGTCTGCGCGATGTGCATAGGTACACCGGTACAAATCATAGAGAGCGGCGAGTTTAGCGCCTTGTGCCGGGGTCGAAACGGCTCCGAGCGGGTCAATATGATGTTGATCGGGCAGCAGCCGGAAGGCACCTGGCTGCTCACTTTTCTCGGTTCCGCGCGGGAGGTGATCAGCGAGCAGGATGCGGCAACCATCAACCGGGCGCTGGACGGTGTTGCCGCGATCATGCGCGGTGAGACCGAAATGGATGTGGAGCGCTACTTCCCCGATATCGGTGCGGCGAGTGCGCCGCCTGCTGCTGGAGTGTAGAGGCTTATGCATCAGCCGGAACAGATGGCCGCGGCGGTCGAACAGGTATTCACCCGGATTCACACTGAACAGATGGCGGGTATGCCGATCCTGAATGACAGACTCAAGGTGCAAACGTTGGGTTTTCAGGTTTACCGGGGGCGGTGTATCGGCGTACTGATTACGCCTTGGCTGATGAATCTGATGATATTTCCCGGTGCGGACGAAGATTGGAGCGGATTGAAGCTGGGCAGCAAGCAGCAGCGCAGATTTCCTTCAAACAGTTATAAGTGCATGGTGAACCAGGTGGACGGCATCGGTTATTATCAATCCCATTCGCTGCACTCACCGATGCATGAATTTCAGTCTCAGGAGCACGCGCTTGCGGCGGCGGAGAGTTTTATGCAGCTGCTCATGACAGAGGTCGAGCGCCCCGACCTGGATCCGCATGACGAGGAGCTGCTCGGCCGGATTTTGCGCGGTGAGGAGACGCCGGACCTTGGCGAATTTGCCACCGTTGAACCGCTGCAGCCGGAGCATACGGGTCGGCCGGTAACAGCTGGCGCGTCTGAGGCGCGCACAAAGTTATCCCGCCGCGATCTATTGCACGGCACATTTATCCAAGACGGGCCTAGCGTTGAGAAAATATAACGAGAGAACCTGCCCTGATCGCTGCCTGCATCATGAGGGCGCCCGCAAGTGACAGGTCTGTTGCTGATGGGGCTGCTGATTGGCATGCGGCATGCGCTGGAAGCGGATCATCTGGCGGCCCTGGCGTCGTTGAATGCCAGCGAGCAGTCGCTCGGTTCAGCTATCCGGCGCGGCGCGGTCTGGGGCGTGGGGCACACCCTGGCTTTGCTGCTGATCGGTACGACCGTGATGCTACTGGGATCTGCGGTACCGCAGCAGTTGGCGGCCGGTCTGGAAGGCGCAGTCGGGATCATGCTGGTGCTGCTTGGTGCGGATGTTTTGCGGCGTCTGATCGTGCAGAAGATCCACTTCCACAGCCATAGTCATAATCAGCGGCTCAGACACTTCCATGCCCACTCCCACAGCGGTGAATCCGTCCGCCGGCACGGGGATTCGAGACACAATCATCAGCATACCAGCAGGTTTCCGGTGCGGGCATTACTGGTAGGTTTGATGCACGGCATGGCAGGTTCGGCAGCGCTGACGGTACTGACGCTGCAGACCGTTGCTTCGCCTCTGGCGGGCGTGGCTTACATGCTGCTGTTCGGCCTGGGATCGATAGTCGGAATGGCGCTTATCTCGATGATAATCGCGCTGCCTTTGCGCCGTTTGGAAAGCCGGCTCACCTGGCTCTACACCGGATTTCAATTGATTGTCGGGTCGGCCACCATCGGGCTGGGTGTAATGACAATCATTCAGAGCCACACTGCTTTGATCGCATGAATCGGAGCAGATCGGCCGGGTCGATGTGGAAAGAAATATTCCAATTATCGGTCTAAACTGATCAGTTGTGTTTCAGTTTTCTTCATCATTGCTTTGCATTAGCCAAGATTGGCCATTAAAACAGACAGTTGCCTTTAATCTCCATCTTCCGTGAAGGTTGTGCTACCTGACTGAACACAGACTGGAGCTGGTTCAGGAAGCAATGCCAGCGCCTGTTATCGGATCAATAGGGGCAGCTGAGGCGTATAATTGAAATGCTGAACGCGGAACCTGCTTCAGTCCGTCGGTTTGACCTGGTTAACCGGGCTGCCGCTGGCAGAAATCGACGGTCTTGCAGCGGTTGTTGAAGAGAGGCTGGGGTATGCACGAAATGTCGTTGTGTGAATCCATCCTCCAGGTAGTGGAGCAGAACGCGGTGAGCCAGGGGTATTCGCGTGTGAAAACCGTCTGGCTTGAGATCGGCCAGCTCTCCGGGGTGGAGCTGGAGGCGATGCGTTTCGGCTTCGAGGTGGTGACCCGCGGTTCGCTGGCGGACGGCGCCAGGCTGGAGATAGTCGAGCTGCCGGGACAAGCCTGGTGTATGCGGTGTGCGACTAGGGTGCAGGTGAGGCAGCGCTTCGACGCCTGTCCCGAATGCGGCAGCTTTCAACTGCAGGTGACCGGCGGCGAAGAGCTGCGCATCAAAGAGCTGGAAGTCGATTGAGAGGTTAATGTCATGTGTACAGTATGCGGATGCGAGGAAGGCGATACGAAGATCGAAGGTCATGCGGCAGATCATGATCACGAACATTCGCATCACCACGACCACACCCATCACCATGAACACGGCCACGGCCACCACTACGGCCAGGGCCCGGCGCACGCCCATGCGCCGGGCATGAGCCAGAGTCGGATGGTGCAGATCGAGCAGGATATCCTGAGTAAGAACAATGAATACGCCGCCGCCAACCGGCGCTTCTGCTCCGAGCACGGCATCCTTGCCCTCAACCTTGTCTCCAGCCCGGGCTCCGGCAAGACGTTGCTGCTGACGCGCACGATAGACGATCTGAAGAGTGAGCTGGGCATCAGCGTGATCGAAGGCGATCAGCAGACCGCCAACGACGCCGAACGTATTCGCGCCACCGGCGTGAAGGCGCTGCAGATCAATACCGGCAAAGGGTGCCACCTGGATGGCCATATGGTCGGGCACGCGCTGCAGCGCCTGCAGCCGGCGGATGGCAGCGTGCTGTTCATCGAGAATGTCGGCAATCTGGTCTGCCCGGCGGCGTTTGATCTGGGAGAGGCGCACAAGGTGGCCATCCTGTCGGTTACCGAAGGGGAGGACAAGCCGATCAAATACCCGGATATGTTCCACGCATCGGACCTGATGATTCTGAATAAGACGGATCTGCTCCCCTATCTCGATTTCGACGTGGCGAAATGCATCGAATACGCACGCCGGGTCAATCCGCGTATCCGTGTGCTGCAACTGTCGGCGAAAAACGGCGAGGGCATGCAGAGCTGGTACCAGTGGATCAGGGCAACCCGGCAAGTGGCGCTGATCGACCATCCCGAACTGGGGAGTTCCGGACTATGTGCCTAGCACTGCCGGCGCGGGTGGTAGCCGTCGACCAGGCCAGGGATATGGCGCTGGTCGAGCTCGACGGCGTCCGCAAGGAGGTATCCCTGGCGTTGGTAGAAGAGGTTGCCGAAAACGACTTCGTCCTGATCCATGTCGGCTACGCGCTCAACAAGGTAAGTGAGGAGGAGGCCCGGCTGACGCTGGAGCTGTTTGCCCAGGCAGGCCTGACGGGGGCGCCGCCGTGAAATATGTGGACGAATTCCGCCAGCAGTCGCTGGCCAGACGACTCGCTTCGGCGATCGCCGCGGAGGTGGAGCCGGACCGCCGCTACCATCTGATGGAGTTCTGCGGCGGCCACACCCACGCCATCTTCCGCTACGGCGTGCAGGATTTGATGCCGGACAACGTCCGCTTCGTCCATGGTCCCGGCTGCCCGGTCTGCGTACTGCCGATTGGCCGCATAGACAACGCAATCCACTTGGTCGAGGCGCAGGATGTCATCCTATGCACCTACGGCGATCTGCTGCGGGTCCCGGCCGGCGGTAAAAAAAGTCTGCTCAAGGTGAAGGCGGCGGGCGGCGACGTGCGCATGGTCTACTCCACCCAGGATGCGCTCCGGATCGCGCACGAACACCCCGGCCGGCAGGTGGTCTTTTTTGCCATCGGTTTCGAGACCACCACCCCGCCGACCGCAGTGGCGATCAAGCAGGCGCAGGCGGAGCGGCTGGAAAACTTCAGCGTCTTCTGCAACCACGTACTCACACCGGCGGCGATCCAGAATATCCTGGAGTCGCCCGAAGTGCGCGAGCTGGGCGGCGTCTCCATCGACGGTTTCTTCGGTCCCTCGCATGTCAGCTCGGTGATCGGCAGCCGGCCCTACGAGTTCTTTGCCGAGGAGTATCAGAAACCGGTGGTGATAGCCGGTTTCGAGCCGCTGGATGTCATGCAGTCGGCGCTGATGCTGGTGCGCCAGATCAACGCCGGACGGCACGAGGTCGAGAACGAGTACACTCGCGTGGTCACCCGGGAGGGGAATCTGAAGGCGCAGCGCCTGGTGGCGGAGGTGCTGGAACTGCGGCGCAGCTTCGAGTGGCGTGGACTGGGCATGGTGCCCTACAGCGCGCTCCGGATCAAACAGGCATATGCTCAATTCGACGCCGAGCAGCGTTTCGAAATCCCCGCCTCGAAAGCGGAGGATGTCAAGGGGTGCGAATGCCCGGCGATTCTGCGCGGTGCCAAGCGCCCGAGTGACTGCCAGCTTTTCGGCACGCTCTGTACCCCGGAGAATCCGATGGGATCCTGCATGGTTTCATCCGAGGGCGCCTGCGCCGCTTACTGGAGTTACGGCCGATTTCGCAGGCCCGCAACTTCGCCGGACGCCGCTGCCTGATCGGCTGTTCGTCAACTAACCTCACTCGCGGGAAGCGTAAATGGCAAAAAGATTTCCGTTGCGACTGAATATCAGCCAAGGCCGGGTCGACATGACCCATGGCAGCGGCGGTCGGGCCATGGCGCAGTTGATCGAGGAGCTGTTCGTCAGGCACCTGGACAATCCGCTGCTGCGCCAGGCGAACGACCAGGCGCTGTTCGAAGTGCCAGCCGGGCGTCTGGTGATCAGCACCGACGGACACGTGATATCGCCGCTCTTCTTCCCCGGCGGCGATATCGGTTCGCTCGCCGTTCACGGCACCATCAATGATGTGGCCATGTCCGGCGCCCAACCGCTCTATCTGGCCGCCGGTTTCATTCTGGAGGAGGGCTTTCCGCTGGCCGACCTGGAGCGCGTGGTGGCGAGCATGAGCAGCGCCGCGGTCAAAGCCGGCGTGCCGGTGGTCACCGGCGATACCAAAGTTGTAGAAAAAGGCAAGGGGGACGGCATTTTCATCACTACGACCGGCATCGGCCGGGTGCCCGAGGGGGTGAACATCTCGGGTGACAGGGCCAGGCCGGGCGACGCCATTCTGCTCAGCGGCACGATCGGGGATCACGGTGTGGCGATCATGTCGAGCCGCGAGAATCTGGAGTTCGAGACCAGTATCGCATCCGACTCGGCCGCGCTGCACACGCTGGTCGCCGAGATGGTGGCTGTGGTGCCCGGGATTCACTGCCTGCGCGACCCCACGCGCGGCGGCCTGGCCACCACGCTGAACGAACTGGCGCAGCAGTCGGCGGTCGGCATGCTGCTGCGGGAGGCGGCAATTCCGGTGCATCCCCAGGTGAACGCCGCCTGCGAGCTGCTCGGGCTGGATCCGCTCTACGTGGCCAACGAAGGCAAGCTGGTCTGCATCTGCGCGAAGCCCGATGCCGCCCGGCTGCTGGAGGTGATGCGCGCCCACCCGCTGGGAAGGGGCGCCTCTATCATCGGCGAAGTGGTGGGGGACAGCCATGGATTCGTGCAGATGGAGACCGGCTTCGGCGGCAGCCGCGTGGTGGACTGGCTGACCGGAGAGCAGCTGCCGAGGATCTGCTGATGAAGATCCTGCTCCTCACCCACGCCTTCAACAGCCTCTGTCAGCGCATCTTCGTCGAGTTGCGCCAACGCGAGCACGAGGTGTCGGTCGAGTTCGATATCAACGACCGGGTCAGCAGCGAAGCGGTGGCGCTGTTCCGGCCGGATCTGATCATTGCCCCTTTTCTCAAACGCGCGATACCCAGGGAGATCTGGGAGCACCACATCTGCCTGGTTGTGCATCCGGGGATCAGGGGCGACCGTGGACCTTCCGCGCTCGACTGGGCGATCCTCAACCGTGAGCGGCACTGGGGCGTCACGCTGTTGCAGGCCAACGCGGAGATGGATGCGGGCGACATCTGGGCCAGTACTGAGTTTCCGCTACGCGCGGCAAGCAAAGCGAGTCTCTATCGCAACGAGGTGACCGAAGCGGCGGTCGGCACGGTACTCGCCGCGATCGAACGGTTCCGCAACGGAGGCTTTATTCCGGAACCGCTCGATTACCGAAATGGCTGCGTGCGCGGCCGGTTGCGGCCCCCGGTGCGGCAGGCTGACCGTGCCATCGACTGGCAGCGCGACGACAGCGAAACCGTGCTGCGGAAAATCCGCAGCGGCGACGGATTCCCCGGGGTCTACGACCAGCTGTTGGGACGCGGCTGCTATCTTTACGACGCCCATCGCGGCGCGCTGTCGAACGGCAGACCGGGGGCTGTCATCGCCCGCTCCGGTCCGGCGGTCTGCCGCGCCACGGTTGACGGCTCGGTATGGATCGGCCACCTGCGGGATAAGCAGAGCAGCCACCCGTTCAAGCTGCCGGCGACCCAGGTGCTGGCGCAGGAGGTCGCGCATCTGCCCGAAATCGATGGCTATCCGGAGATCAGCTTAAGCGAACGCAACGGCGTGGCCTATCTCCATTTCAGCTGTTACAACGGCGCCATGAGCACCGACCAGTGCCAGCGTCTGCGGGAAGCATTCATTGAAGTGCGGGCACGGGATGCGAAGGTCATTGTACTGATGGGCGGTTCTGAGTTCTGGTCCAACGGTCTGCATCTGAACGTGATCGAGGCAGCCGCAAGCGCGGCGGATGAGTCCTGGGCCAACATCAACGCGATAAACGACCTGGCGTGCGAGATCATCACCAGCGGGAACCGGCTCATCGTCTCCGCACTGCAGGGCAGCGCCGGTGCCGGCGGCGTCTTTCTGGCGCGTGCGGCGGATCTGGTCTGGGCCCGTTCCGGCGTCGTGCTCAATCCACATTACAAGGATATGGGGAATCTGTACGGTTCGGAGTACTGGACCTATCTGCTGCCAAAACGGGTCGGACAGGAGCGGGCCAACCGCATCACCCAGAGGCGGCTGCCGATGGGTTGTGCCGAAGCGCTGGAGCTGGGTTTGGTTGACGCCCATTTCGGGGATTCGAGCGAGGCGTTTCTGGCCTCGCTGCGGCAGCGCGCGGAAGCGTTGGCGGCCGATCCCGCGCTGGCCGGTTTGCTGACGGAGAAAGCGCGGCGTCGGGCGGCGGATGAGCTGGCTAAGCCGTTGGCACACTACCGGGAGGCGGAGCTCGCCCGCATGCAGCAGAACTTCTACGGCTTCGATCCCAGCTACCACGTGGCCCGCTACAATTTTGTCTACAAGGTGGCGAAGTCGCGCACCCCCATCACCATCGCCCGCCACCGGGATAAACGCTGGGCACCCGAACCGGTCAGGAGAGCGAACGCATGAACTCCCTGCCGACACTGTTGATCGTCGATGACGAGGTGCGGGGCCTGGAGGCGCTGGAGCGTATTCTGGAGGATGAGTTTGAAGTCAGAACCGCAACCAACGTCAAAGATGCGGAAGCGATCCTGGAGCGCGAGTGGATACAGCTCCTGTTGTGCGATCAGCGCATGCCGGAGACCACCGGCGTCCAGTTTCTCAGCCGCGTTCGCAAGCAGTGGCCGGACGTAGTGCGCATCATTCTCTCCGGCTATACCGATGCGGAAGATATCATTCAGGGGATCAACGAGGCGGGCATCTACCAATACATTACCAAACCCTGGCATCCCGACAACCTGATATTGACGCTCAAAAATGCGGCCCATCTGTTCAATCTGCAGCGCGAAAACGAACTGCTCAACGTCGAGTTGCGGCGCATGCCCGAATCGCTGGAGCAGAAGATCAGCGGTAAACGGCAACGTATTCAGGCACGCTACCAGAGCGATGACGGCATCATCCGCGCCCCCGGCAGCGCGATGGAGCAGGTGTGCGTGAAAGTTCGCCGGGTGGCGCCCTACGATGTCACCGTGCTGCTCTCCGGTGAGTCGGGAACCGGCAAGGAGCTGTGCGCCCGTGCGCTGCACTACAATAGCCTGCGCTGCGACAAACCGTTTGTCGTGGAGAACTGTGCCGCGCTGCCCGATGAGCTGCTGGAGAGCGAACTGTTCGGCTACAAGCGGGGCGCCTTTACCGGAGCGGTGGAAGATCGCGCGGGTCTGTTCGAGCGCGCCGACGGCGGCACCATATTTCTGGATGAGATCGGTGAGGTGTCGGCGGCTTTTCAGGTGAAGCTGCTGCGGGTGCTGCAGGAGGGCGAAGTCCGGCCGTTGGGGTGCGCGCAGCGGCGCAAGGTCAACGTGCGGGTGATTGCCGCCACCAACCGGGAGCTGGAGGCAGAGGTCCGCTGCGGACGCTTCCGTCAGGACCTCTACTACCGGATCTCCTCCTTCACTATCAATCTGCCGCCGCTGCGCGAGCGACCGATGGATATACCGCTGCTGGCGAACGCCATTCTGCGGCAGACCGCAACGCAGATCGGCAAGGAGGCGCGGGCGTTCAGCAGCGAAGCGCTGGCCTGCATGCAGGCCTACCACTGGCCGGGCAACGTACGTGAACTGCAGAATGAAATAAAGCACATGCTGGTGATGGGCGATGCCGATGAGTTGGGTGCTGAGCTGCTTTCGGCCAAAATTATGCTGCCTGCGCAGACAGGGGAGGAGCATGCAAAAGAGTTTCCAGGCGATGCCGGCGGCTCGCTGAAACAGCGCATCGAACGCATCGAGGCGCGCATACTGCGCGAGGCGCTTATCCGGCATCGCTGGAACAAGAGCCGGACGGCACAGGAGCTGGGGCTGTCGCGGGTCGGACTGCGCGGCAAACTCGAGCGTTACGCGCTGGAGCGAGTGGAGCAGGTAAATGAGACAGGATCCTGATCAGAAAGGCGCCGTAGCGTGAAGATGACCGACCAGCGCCGCGCCGGTTCCGGCCTGTTGGAGAAAGTGGACCCGGAAAGACATTTCATCGATTCGGACGGCGGCGAAGCGGCGTGGATCGAAGTCATTCAGAAGATGGACGAGGTGTATGCGGACCTGGTCCGCTATCAGGTCGAACTGGAGGAGAAGAACAGCGCCTTGGAAGAGGCCCAGCGCTTCATCGAAAGCGTACAGCAGTCGATGACCGACGTCCTCATCGTGTGCGGTATCAACGGCCGCATTCAGCAGGTTAACCGGGCGCTCGAAGAGATCACCGGCAAGTCGGCCGGGCAGCTGGTCGGAACGCAGTTCGGCACGCTGTTCGAGGCCGGTTCGCAGCGCCTGGCGGAGCAGTTTCCGGAAAAGATCCGCTCGGAAACGCTGTATGACTGCGAGGTCAACCTGATCGGAGCGGACGGCAAACCCGCGCCTTTGGCGATGAACTGCAGCTCGCGCTTCGATCACGAGGGGCGTCTGGTCGGCATGGTGCTGATCGGCCGGCCGGTAGGCGAGCTGCGGCGCGCTTATAAACAGCTACATGCCACGCACAACGAGTTGCAGCACGCTCAGCAGCAGCTTGTGCACTCCGAAAAGATGGCTTCCCTGGGCCGGCTGGTGGCTGGCGTGGCGCATGAATTGAACAACCCGATCAGTTTCGTATTCGGCAACATGCACGCGCTGAAGCGCTACGGCAGCCGTATCACCGAATATTTCGATGCACTCCACGCCGGCGTTCCGGAAGCGGAGTGCAGCAAGCTGCGCAGCGACCTCAAGATCGACCGGATACTGGGGGATATCGGATCGCTGATCGACGGCACGCTGGAGGGGGCGGAGCGGGTCAGGAATATCGTTCAGGATCTGCGCCGTTTCTCCGGCAACCACCGGGAGCAGCCGCAGCGCTTCGAACTCTGCCCGGTGGTGCGCACCTCGGTCGAGTGGGTGGTCAAGGCGGCCCGCCGCAAACCCGAAGTGGTGCTGGAGATGGGGGAGCCGCTGGCGGTGGTGGGCAACAAGGGTTTCGTACACCAGATCCTGGTCAACCTGGTGCAGAATGCAGTGGACGTGATGGAGGAACTCGCCGCGCCTGTGCTGCTGCTGCGCTGTTTCCGGGAGCGGGAGATGGTGATTGTCGAGGTGCGGGACAACGGGCCGGGCATTCCCCAGGAAAATCTGATGCGGGTGTTCGACCCCTTTTTCACGACCAAGGAGGTGGGCAAGGGCACCGGACTCGGACTCTACATCAGCTATGGACTGGCCACCGATCAGGGCGGTGATCTGCGGGTTGCCAACCATCCGGACGGCGGCGCGGTTTTTTCGCTAGCACTGAAGGCGGCCTGAAATGGCGGCTCCCGAGCGCAACCGGTTCAACCTGCTCTGGCTGCAGTCCGGTGGCTGCGGCGGCTGCAGTCTCTCGCTGCTCTGTGCCGAAGCGCCCGATCTGGTGGCTACGCTGAGCGGCGCCGGTATCGATCTGATCTGGCATCCGATGCTGAGCGAGGCGTCCGGTTCGGAGATGCGAGAAATACTGGCCAAAGTTATGCGCAGAGAAATTAGGTTGGATGCGCTCTGCATTGAGGGGGCGGTCAAGCGCGGTCCCAAAGGGAGCGGCCGTTTTCATATGCTCTCCGGCACCGGCCGGCCGATGATGCACTGGGTGCGCGAGCTGGCGCAGCTGGCGCGGTATACGCTGGCAATCGGCACCGGCGCCTCGTTCGGCGGCATCACTGCCGGCGGCGACAACCCGACCGACGCCTGCGGTCTGCAGTATTCTGAGACCAACCGCGGCGGGTTGCTGGGCAGCGCATATCTCTCCGGCGCTGGACTGCCGGTGATCAACGTGGCGGGCTGCCCAACACACCCCAACTGGGTGCTGGACACGCTCATGCACCTGGCGCTTGGCGGCTTTGGCAGAGACGACCTGGACGACTGGCAGCGTCCGCGCAGCTACTGTGATCATCTGGTGCATCACGGCTGCCCGAGAAATGAGTTCTACGAATTCAAAGCCAGCGCGCAGGAGTTGTCGCAGGGCGGCTGCATGATGGAGCATCTGGGATGCCTCGGGACCCAGGCGCATGCCGACTGCAATATCCGTCCCTGGAACGGCGGCGGCTCCTGCCTGAAGGGGGGCTACGCCTGCGTCAACTGCACCCAGCCCGGGTTCCAGGAGCCGGGGCACCGCTTTTTGGAGACGCCGAAGATCGCCGGCATCCCGATCGGGCTTCCCACCGATATGCCCAAGGCCTGGTTCGTGGCGCTGGCGTCCCTCTCCAAAGCGGCCACACCGAAACGCCTGCGCAGCAATGCGCACGCCGACCATATCGCAGTGCCGCCGAGCTGCGGCAAGCGGGAGCCGCATGAGTAGGCGGATACTCGGCCCCTTCAATCGAGTGGAGGGCGATCTGGAGGTCAAGCTGGAGATCAGGGATGACCGGGTCAGCGAAGCCTGGGTCACCTCGCCGATGTACCGCGGCTTCGAACAGATGCTGCATGGCAGGGATCCGCGCGACGCGCTGGTCTATACCCCGCGGGTGTGCGGCATCTGCTCCGTCTCTCAGTCGGTCGCCGCGGCCAATGCACTAGGCGCCATACAAGGGGTGGTGCGGCCGCCGAACGGCGAACTGGCGATCAATCTGATCCATGGCTGCGAAAATCTGGCCGACCACTTTACCCATTTCTACCTCTTTTTCATGCCCGACTTTGCCCGCGAAGCATACCGGCAGCGGAGCTGGTATGACGAGGTAGCGGCGCGGTTTAAAGCGGTCAGAGGCAGCGCGGCGAGCCAGACAATGAGCGCGCGGGCCGGGTTCATGCATATCATGGGGCTGCTGGCCGGCAAGTGGCCGCACAGCCTGGCGATTCAACCCGGCGGCAGCACGCGCGGGGTGGAGATTCACGAGAAGATGCGCCTGCTGGCGATTCTGGCCGGTTTTCGCAACTTCCTGGAACAGCAGCTGTTCGGAGACTCGCTGGAGCGGATGCTGGAGTTGGAGAGCGGGCGGCAGCTCCAGGCGTGGTTCGC
This sequence comes from Chromatiaceae bacterium, assembly GCA_024235255.1. GTDB lineage: Bacteria > Pseudomonadota > Gammaproteobacteria > Chromatiales > Chromatiaceae > HKST-UBA178. Next base: position 281,090 of record JACKMT010000002.1, on the reverse strand, counting down.
AGAGCAGGCGCCGGGCCAAAGCGATTTCCGCCGATTCCTGCAGCTTGCGCTTGATCTGAAGTTAGAGGAGCTGGGAAGAACCGATCTACGGCTGATGAGCTACGGCGTCTATCCCGGTAGCGGCGGGGAGCTGTTCCGGCGCGGTACCTGGTGCGCCGGTAACGGGGCGCCTTTGCGGCCGGAAGATATCAGCGAGGATATCAGTCACAGCTGGATGGAGGGTCAAGCGGAACCGCAACACCCCTATAAAGGGGTAACCCTGCCGGACGCCGATCCGGCGAGCGGCTACACCTGGTGCAAGGCGCCCCGACTCGCAGGTGAAGCGGTTGAGGTGGGCGCGGTCGCCCGTCAGACAGTCGACGGCCAGCCGTTGATCCGGGAGCTGGTCGCCGCCACCGGCAGCAACGTGCGCAACCGGGTGATCGCCAGGTTGATTGAGATACCCCGGATTCTGCTGGCGATGGAGGCCTGGTGCCGCGAACTGCGGCCGAAGGAGCCGTTCTGTATCACCCAGGAACTGCCCGACCAGGCGCAGGGCGCGGGCATGACCGAAGCCGCACGAGGCAGTCTGGGCCACTGGGTGCGGGTAAAAAACGGCCGCATTATCAACTACCAGATCGTTGCGCCGACCACCTGGAACTTCTCGCCCCGCGACTGGACCGAGCAACCGGGGCCGCTCGAACAAGCCCTAATCGGCACACCGGCCGGAGCAGACGAGAGCGAGCCGGTGGCGGTTCAGCATGTCGTGCGCTCATTCGACCCCTGCATGGTTTGTACCGTGCATTAGTTTCGGGCAACGCACGGCAATCCGTCACAGAAGCGCGGTCAAGCCAAACCATGGTGAGGTGACATGTTGAACCCATATCTGGGTTAAACCGATTTTCCCACAAGATCAGCCAAGGAGCTTTGCAGGTTCTCCGTGAACTGCTGCATCTGTTCCGAGAGCAGTTTTTGCATTTCGTTGGTGAACTTCATCTGCTCTGCGACTACTGCCTGCACCCCCTCGATGAACTCCTGCATTTGAGCAGGTGTGGGACTCGGCGTGCTGGCTGCGAAAATCTGCAGTTGTTCGGCCATGATGCGCTGCACGCTCGAGGAAAACTCGTTCAACTGCTCCGCCATGGGTGTCTGCAGGCCTGTATTCAACATTCTGATCTGCTCCAGCATGATGTGTTGCATGCTGGAGCCGAGCTTTAGCCCCTGGCTGACAAAAGGTTTCTGCATCGCCTGGAATATTTCCAACTGCTTGACCAGTGTGCTTTGTACGTTCCTTATCATGGCCTGCTGAATTGCCAATGAAAAACTCTGCATCTGTTCTGTCAGGCTTCGATACATTTCCCTCTCCTCTCTCTTGTGCTCAATGCCTGCCCTCGTTGCGTGCAGGTTGGTTCCAGTCGTAAAAGTATAATCTCCGCGTAAAAAGAAGGGAATTGACGAAAACAAAGAAATAGCTGATAAAAAAGCTGGTGCCGGCAACTTGCCTGCCGAACGCCTTACTTCAACCGGATACGCCAGACGTTGTGGATTCTGGGATTACGTTGGAAGTCGTTGGGCAGCGTTGCGCGGCTGATATCTTCCACCTCCAGATTTTCCAGTCGCTCCCGCTCCATGCGGAATCGGCGCAGATTGTTGGAGAAGATCAACACGCCGTCCGGCTCCAGCAAATTGGTCGCACCGCGGATCAGATCGACGTGGTCGCGCTGCAGATCCAGCGTCGCATCCATCCGCTTGGAGGTGGAGAAGCTCGGCGGATCGAGAAAGATGAGCCCATACCTGTTGCCGTCACCGCCCCGCTTGAGCCATTCGACGCAATCTGCCCTGATGAACCGGTGTTCCGCCCCGTCAAATCGGTTCAGCTGCATATTCCGCTGCGCCCAATCCAGATAGGTGTTGGACATATCGACCGACGTTGTCGCCAACGCACCTCCGCTGGCGGCATAAACGGAAGCCGTACCGGTATAGCAAAAGAGGTTTAAGAAGCGCTTGCCGGCGGCCAGTTCCGCCAGTAACTGACGGGTCTTGCGATGATCCAGAAACAGGCCGGTATCCAGATAATCTTCAAAATTGACCAGCAAGCGGCATGCCCCTTCATTTACTTGATAGAACTTCGCGCTGGTTGCCAGCTTTTGGTACTGCGCGCTGCCCTTCTGCGGTTTGCGCACTTTGAAGTAGAGCCGCTCCTCGTCGATCTTCAGCGTCTCCAGAATAACGCCCAGGGCCTCCCGCAGCCGCAGCCGCGCTTTGCGCGGGTCGATACTGTCGGGAGCCTGATACTCCTGCACGTGCACCCGTGGCGGTTCCGTGCCATAGACATCCACGGCCAGTGCGTACTCGGGAAGATCGGCATCGTACAGACGGAAGCAGCTGATCCCCTCGCGCTGCAGCCAGCGCACCAGGTGTTTCCGGTTCTTCAGCAGCCGGTTGGCGAAGGCTTTAGCGCCGTCGCTGCGAGATTCGGCCGGCAGCGGGGTGGGAAATCTGCGGTCGTTGACGAACCACTCGGGATCGATATCGATGCACAGCAGCTTGCATTCGATCGCGCCGTTGAACAGGCTGTAGATCTTCCGGGCGCGCAGGCCAAGGCGCTTACCGAGTTCGGGTGTGCCGGTCAGAATCGCCGCCTGCCAGCCGGTAAAGCGTTGCTTCAGCGTATCGCCCAGCAGTCGGTAGAGCCTGGGCAGATCGGAGTCTCTGCCGAGACGTTCACCGTAGGGTGGATTTGCCACCACCAATCCGTTGACTGCCGCAGAAACGGGTGCTGCCTGGGAGAGCTCCCGCTGTTCGAACCGCACCCTTCCCTGCAGCCCGGCCCGCGCTGCGTTGGTCTGCGCGCTGCGTACCGCCGGCGCACTTTGATCGCAGCCGACGATGACAGGCAGCTGGGCAAGGCCTTTTTCGCGCCGTACATGGGCCTCCGCGAGCAGCCGGTTCCACAGCGTCTCGTCGTGCTGTTTCCAGTGCAGGAATCCCCAGTGTCTGCGCAACAGGCCGGGAGCGATATCGGCGGCCATCAACGCCGCCTCGATCGGTAGCGTGCCGGAGCCGCACATGGGATCGAGCAGCGCGCCGCCCCGCGCAGCCATTTCCGGCCAGCCCGCGCGCAGCAGCATGGCGGCGGCCAGATTCTCCTTGAGCGGGGCGCCCAGCCCCTGTTCTCGATAGCCGCGCCGGTGCAGCGATTCGCCCGAGAGATCCAGGCTCAGCGTCGCCTGATCGCGCAGCAGGTATAGATTGATCAAGATATCCGGCTGTTCGACTTGCACCGATGGCCGGGCTCCCTGCCGCTCACGAAACTGGTCGGCAATAGCATCCTTGACCTTGAGCGCGGCAAAATGGCTGTGGCTGATTTGCGAGCGCGAACTGTTGCACTCCACGGCGAAGCTCTGCGTTACGCCGAAATGATCGGACCATGAGACGCACTGCACGCCTTCGTACAACGCTGCCGGTGTCTCGGCGGCAAAACTCGCCAGCGGCAGCAGGATGCGATTGGCGGTGCGCGACCAGAGACAGGCTTTGTATGCGGTCTCAAGGGTGCCGTTAAAGGATGCACCGACACGCGACTCCGCGACGTCCACGGCGCCTAGATTCCGCAGCTCTTCGGCGAGCAGCTGTTCCATCCGCATCGGGGCGGTGGCAATGTAACTCTTGAGCAGCATAACAGTGGCCCGGCAAACAGTTGGACGCGGCTTTCTGCGGTGAAAGCTGAATTGGGTGCATTTTACCTACGATTCAAGCGGTAGTGTTCTGCCGGTAAATCGGGGTGTTACTCAAAAAACGGTTGGGAAAATGAGCGCAGGTGATAGGCGATTCGAATCTCTTTGTCACCGGTTTTCTCAGCCGAGACGGGAAACTCAGAACCGTCAAGAATGTTGGCGACCAGCGTGGTAATCGCGGCTTCCGGCGATGTGCGGGAGTGCTGCCTGTGCAGATTTGCCGTGAAATGGTCCAACAGCGAGGGATCAATGATCAATTCAATCCTGGCATCTTGCGGCACGTTGTTCTCCCGATCCGGCATCTCCTGTCCTGTTCTGCTAACTCTCCGGATAATTCCTGAGACCGCAAATGTCGACATAAGTGCGAACGATGTCAATTGATATACGTCAGCGTCTATTCCCGGCTTATACTAAAAGCTTGCGCTAAGGTAGCTTACTTTAGATGAAACAAAAACTTCTTCCGGGACAGAGCGAAATTGCCAGCACTTCTCCGCACCGGTCGAACAGGGAGCGGAAATGGCGGATGAAATGAGGACTTTGGCATATCGACCGTATGCCGGAAAGGCCGGCAAAGTCCGTTGCGCGTCAAACGATGCCTGAGCCGGTGAATCGTTCCCAAGGACATTTTCAGCAGGGCGGGGCGGCATATGCACAGAGCCGGCCGACCTATCCGCCTGAACTCGCGCAACTGCTGGCCGGTTATTGCGCCGGGAAACAGTTGGCAGTGGATGTCGGCTGCGGCACCGGCCAACTCTCCGTGTTGCTCGCCGATCATTTCGATCGGGTGATCGCCACCGATGTCAGCGCAGATCAGCTGGCGCATGCGCAGCCGCGCCCGAATGTCGTCTACCAGTGTGAGTCGGCGGAACGCATGAGCGCCGGCGACGGCGCAGCCGACTTGATTGTCGCCGCGCAGGCAGCGCATTGGTTTAATCTCCCCCGGTTTTACCGGGAGTGCGGTCGGGTGGGCAGGCCCGGCGCAGTGATTGCACTTGTCAGTTACGGCGTTCCCTACCTGGAGGGACCCTTGAACGCCCGGTTCCAACAGTTCTACTGGCAGCAGACGACGCGATTCTGGCCTGCCGGAAGACAGCACGTCGAGACCGGTTATGCCGAGCTGCCGTTTCCGTTTGCAACGCTTCCGACACCCGGACTCTTTATTCACCGTGACTGGCAGCTCGATCAACTGTTGGATTACATCAAGACCTGGTCTGCCTGCCGCGCCGCCCGCGACGGGGGAGATGGTGAGATCTTCGACGGCTTCTTTGACGAGCTGATCAAATTCTGGGGAGAGCGCTGCTCTAACCAGCGCATCACCTGGCCGATAGCGATGCGACTCGGCCGGTTATAGCGCTGTCTGCTGCGGTCAAGCCCGACGCCGGCACGTGACGTTTTATCCGTTGTCGAAACGATAATTGATGGTTATCGTTGTCGCCATGGATATCGCGCTGTTTAAAACCTTCCTCTGCGTTGCCAGGGTGCGTCATTTTGGCAAGGCTGCCGATGCGCTTTTCGTTACCCAGGCCGCGGTCAGCGCCAGAATCAAACTGTTGGAGAGCACGCTCGGCGTTCAGTTGTTCAGGCGCGAGCGGAACAATATTCAGCTCACTTCGGCAGGCGAGCGCTTGAGAAAACACGCCGAAATCATCATCTCGGGATGGGAGCGGGCAAGGCTCGATATAGCGCTTGAACCCGAGTTTAAACGCTCGCTTGCGATAGGCGCCACCAGCGATCTCTGGAGTATCGGTGTGATGCGCTGGATGGAGCGGGTCTATGCGGCATACCCGGAACTGGCGCTGCGCCTGGAGATAAATAACTCGGAGATGCTGGTTACCCGGGTAATCGATAGCGTGCTGGATCTGGCGTTTATCTTTGAGCCTCCGACGACCGCGGAGCTGATCGCCAGGCCGTTGACGAATATACCGCTTATCCTGGTCAGTACCCGCGCTGCGATAACAGCAGAAGAGGCGATGCATGACGACTACCTGCTGGTCGATTGGGGCAGCAGTTTTGCGATATCGCACGCAGCGTTTGCCGGCGATCGGTGTATACCCAGAATGCATTGTACATCCGGCGCTGCGGCGCTCGACTTTCTGCTGTCGGTGGGAGGCTCGTGCTACCTGGCACAACCGATGGTGCAGGCGCACCTCGACAGCGGTTCGCTGCACCCGGTATCCGGGGCGCCGGTCATAGAGCGCTATTCATATGCGGTATTCAGAGTGGAGAACGAAAGCAGCGGCTTGATTCAGGATGTTCTGACGAAAGTTTGAATACGACTGCCTTTTCATTATCGAGTCAAAACCTGCATCAGCGACGCTGAACAGGGATCAGTCGGTTACTCCGGCAATAAAAATCTTTTAGCAAGGTGATAAAAAAATTTTGATTCTCTTGGCTGTTGACTTGCGTTACACATTGCGGCCTGCAAAAAGGGCTAATAATTAACAGGAGAAGCGAGTGCCCAAATGGTTAAATTACGATTCTGATGGCGACGCCATGGAATCTGACTACGCAAGACAACCCCGTAATCGTCGCTCAAGAAAACAATCAGGTAATGCCGGAGAAGAGCCGCCCAGAAAGCCTGCGCGGAAAAGGAGAACGTCGAATTTTGGCGAGTACGAGCAGAGCTGGATACCAGCCGGCTCCCCGAGACCAAGAAAATCCGTGCCTGTACGCTGATCCGCAACCGCTGCAGCCCCGCCGGACAGCGGCGGGGTTGGCAGATTGCCGATTAAGCGGCGATGTCATTCCCCCGCAATCCCAAAGACGCTGAATAATCCGGTATTCAAGCTGCCGACAGCCGTTTGGAGACTGCAGCTCAGCCTCAGGTTCCCCGTTTGATCATCCCGCCACAGCTGCAAGCGATGGCTTCGGCAAGGCCGGAAATGGTATTGACCGATCCGGCTTGATGAAATTGGCAATAGTGTCCCCATAATTGGAGATATCCCGGTAACTTACCAAACGGACTGAACAGATGAACGACTCACCTTTTATATTCACGGTTGACGAAAGCAATTTTACCAAGCTGGTTATCGAAGCCTCGCAACGGCAGCCGGTATTGGTGGACTTCTGGGCTGAGTGGTGCGCTCCCTGCCGGTCGCTGATGCCCGTTCTGGCCAGACTGGCGCAAGCTTATGGCGGTAAATTCATACTTGCCAAAGTCAACTCGGATGAAAATCAGGCGCTGGCGGCGCAGTTCGGCGTGCGCAGCCTGCCTACGGTCAAGGTCTTCAAAAACGGTGTTCCGGTTGACGAGTTTATGGGCGCTCTGCCGGAAAGTGCGGTGCGCGAATTCCTGGAACGCCATATCGAACACGAGTCCGACAAGCTGCACAAGCTGGGGATGCAGGCGTACCGGAAAGAGGAGAGGGAGCGTGCTGTCGAACTGCTGGAGAAGGCCCATTCATTAGAGCCGGATAAAAGCAGAATTACCATTGATCTGGCTGCGGTGCTGGCAGAGAGCGGCAATCCGGCCCGCGCAGAGGCGCTGTTGCAGGAGCTGCCTGAGTACGAGCGCAGCAGCGGCAAGGCGGCCGGCCTGCTGGCCAGACTCGAGTTTACCCGCGAGGCTGCAAACCTGCCCGATGCGGAGACGCTGGACGCAAAGGCAAAAGCGGGAGATCTCAACTCGCTCTATCAGTTGGCGCTGTTGAAAATAGCACAGCAGGAGTTTGCCGCGGCGATGGAGAATCTGTTGCTGATCATTCGCAAAGACCGCGCTTATCAGGATGATCTGGGCCGTAAAACGCTGCTCAAGTTATTCGACATGCTGGGTGACAACCCGCTGGTAGAGCAGTATCGCAAGAAGATGACGAATCTGCTGTTCTAAGCTAAAAAGGCGTTATCCGCCGCTGTACCGCGCGATCGCCTGACGCGCTTGCTCGATCAGCAGGGCGCCGTCGATGCCCTGCTGTTCCCGCTCCTTCAACCAAAGTTCAACAACATGTGCAAGCCTCGCGTGCGCCTTTGCGCGCTCCTCCCCTTGCAGCTTATTGATACTGTTGCCCTGCCGTTTTGCAGCGGTAATGCCTGCATGACCTGCCTTTAGCCAGACATCGCCCATTTCGCGCGCGAATACGGGCCCGGAATTCCGGTCGATCACCTCTCTCAGGTCGGCTGGCAGCGCGCGGTAGCGTGCTTCGTTCATCAAAAATAGAAACAGGCTGGTACCGAAGAACTCGTTCTCGCCCAGCAGCGTGTGCGATGTCGCCGCTTCGATGACCCCCATTGACTGCGCCAGATTGAACGACATCAAGGCGCCGTCCAGCTCGCCTTCCGTCATGGCTTTAGGCAGTTTCGGATGGCGTTTTTTCGTGTTCTCCGCCCCCAGCGCCTCGATCGTCCAGCTGCCGATGCCGCGGCCGGGCGGGCGCAACGTCAATCCGCGAAACTCCGCCACGCTGGCGACGGGTCTGCCCGACAGATGAAAGGCGTGCCCCTGGTGCACATGCACCAGCAGCGGGTGCAGGCCGGGGAAGTCCGGTTTGAGCTCACGCTTGATCAGTTCCATGATGGCCAGATTCGTCGCCGCCGGATCTCCGCCGTGTACCAGCGGCAGCGAGAAGACGTCGCTGCGGGGGAAGCGCCCCGGCGTGTAGGCTGCTGCGGTCCAAACGATATCGACCACGCCGTTCTGCGCCTGGTCGACCAGTTGATCCGCTTCACCGCCCAATGTCATCGCCGGATGGATCTGCACCCGGATGCGGCCATTCGATTCCGCCTCGACTCTGCGTGCCCAGGGTGCGATCAACGCGGTATGGGGGATCGAGTCCTCACCCAGGAAGTGCTGCAGTTTCAAGGTGACTATTTCGGCATAGGCGCCGGGCACCGGCAGCAACAGGAGCAGCGCCAGCACTCTGGCAACCGGCTGCAGTGTTCGTAAAACCGTTACATTAAATCTCATTCAGCTGTTTCCGGATGTTTGATTAACTTGCGGATCATCGCGATGCAGATGATAGCGCAACTGCAAGGCGACGGCTTTCCCAGCGAGGTGCGGGCATGGCGCTCCGCTTCTATAACGGAGGTGATTGGCGCTATAATAACCCTTATTCTCTCATGGCAATGCAGTAGAACTGCAGGACGGTAGAAGGCCGCTCTGCGATAAGGGTAGTGACGGTGGCAGGAAGCGTGACCCAGGCAGCTCTTCCGGTAGTCGGAGGCAATCTCCGCAAACTGTTGCGGGGAGTGTTCCTGGTGTTTGTCGTGCTGGCCGTCAACTCGCTCTATCTTGGTGCCGTAACGCTGTATGAAACACTCTCGGGCGCCAGCTATCAGGACTACTTCTATCTCCTGATGTTTCTGCTGCATCTGCTGCTCGGCCTGATTCTGCTCCCCATTTTTACTGTTTTCGGACTGCTCCACCAGTCTCGGGCAAGGCAAAGAACCAACCGCTATGCCGTGCGTGCGGGTTACCTGTTGTTTGCTACCGGACTGTTGCTGTTGCTCTCCGGTCTGGTTCTCACGCGCTTCGGATTTATGGAGATCAACGACGCCCGGATGCGGACGCTGTTCTATTGGATTCACGTGGGCACGCCGTTTCTCGCACTCTGGCTGTTCGTGGTGCACCGGTTGGCAGGACGGGCCATCGACTGGCGGACAGGAGGGGTCTGGGGGGCGGCAGCGCTGACATGCGCCCTGGTATTGACGGTGCTGCAGCTCAACCGGGCGGCGCCGGACCCTGGACACGATTGGTTCACCTTTGCGCCGGCCCTGGCAAGGGTGAGCAGCGGCTCCCCGCAGCTGCCCGCACGTCACCTGATGCAGGATGAGACATGCGCCGAGTGCCATGGCGATATCGCCCGTCAGTCGGCCATGAGCATGCACAAATTCAGTTCGTTCAACAATCCGGCCTACCGTTTCAGCGTGGAGGAGACGAGAGCAGCGCTGATGGAGCGGGACGAAAAGCCGGATGCCGCGCGGCTCTGTGCCGTGTGTCACGACCAGGTACCGCTCTTTACCGGCCGCTTCGACGATCCCGGCTACGATCCGGACATTGACCCAGGTGCTCAGGCGGGAATCACCTGCATCGGTTGTCACGGGATTACCGGCATCAGCAGCTCCAAAGGCAACGGATCCTACGATTTCGAAGACCCGCAGCGCTATCCGTTTGCTTTCAGCGACAACGGGTTTTTGCAGGCGGTAAACCGTCAACTGATAAAAGCGAAACCCGCGTTTCACAAGCGCACCTTCCTTAAGCCGGTGCACAAATCGGCACTGTTCTGCTCCGCGTGCCATAAGGTGCATCTGCCCTATGAACTCAACCATTACAAATGGCTGCGCGGCCAGAACCATTACGACAGCTTCCTGTTGAGCGGCGTATCCGGGCATCGGGTGGACAGCTTCTACTACCCTGAGCAGGCGGTGCCCAACTGCGCTCACTGTCACATGCCCTTGACCCCATCGACCGATCCGGCGGCGCGAAGCCGCGATTCGCACGGCGCGCTCAGCATCCACAACCATCTTTTCGCTGCGGCCAACACCGGTGTTCCACACCTGCTGGCGCAGCCTGCCGAGACGATCGAGGTGCGCCGCAACTTTCTGCAGCAGGCGGCACGGCTGGACATTTTCGGCATACGCGAGGAGGGCGATATCGACGGCCGGCTCGCTGCTCCGCTCGGAGCGCGCCTGCCTGTTTTGCAGCCGGGTAGACGCTATCTGATAGAGCTGGTCGTACGAACCCGACGCATCGGTCACCAGTTGACCCAGGGAACGGCGGACTCCAACGAGCTGTGGCTGGATCTGGCAGTGCGGGACGGAGCACGGCTCATTGGCCGCAGCGGCGCGCTGGGGGATGACGGCGACGTCGATCCCTGGTCCTATTTCGTCAACAGCTATCTGCTCGACCGTACCGGCCGGCGCATCGAACGGCGCGATGCGCAGAATATTTTCGTGGCGCTCTACGATCACCAGATAGCGCCCGGTGCGGCCACCACGGTGCATTACGCATTGACCGTGCCAGCCGATGCCAGCGGACCGATATCGGTTGCTGCCAAACTCAAATACCGTAAATTCGATACCCGTTTTCTACGTCACGTAAAAGGCGCGGATTTTGTATACAACGATCTGCCCGTCGTCACGCTGGCTGAAGACCGGGTGGCGTTGCCGGTTGTTGGCGGGGTGGTTGCGAAGCAAAGCAAAGCGGTCGATGAATGGGAGCGTTGGAACGACTACGGCATCGGGCTGCTGCGCAAGGGCAAGCGGGAACTGCGCCAGGCGGAAGAGGCCTTCAGTCAGGTCGAGCGGATCAAACCCGCGCACGGGGCGCTCAATCTGGCGCGGGTGTTTTACGAAGAGGGGCGCCTCAGTGAAACTGCGGATGCGCTGGAGCGGGCCGAGCAAGCCGGTGCTCCGCCGTGGACGCTGGCCTGGTACTCCGCGCTGGTGGAGCGCGAGTTCGGCAATCTCGACCGGGCGATTGAGCATCTGCAGAACCTGGTTGCCACGCGCTTTAACGATGCGCAGCGGCGCGGATTCGACTTCGCCAAAGACTACCGGGTGCTGATCCAGTTGGGCAGGTCCCTGTTCGAACGTGCCCGACAGGAGCGCGGAAGCGAGCGCGCCACGCTGCGTCAGCACTATTTGCAGCAATCCCAGCACTGGCTGGAAAAAGCGCTCGAAATAGATCCGGAAAACGCCGCCGCTCACTACAATCTCGCGTTGGTGTTCAGCGAATTGGATGATCCTCAGCGCAGCGACAGGCATCGTATGCTGCACGAGACTTACCGTACTGACGACCAGGCGGTCGAACTGGCGGTCAGCTCCCATCGGCGCAGCAATCCGGCGGCTGATCATGCCGCCGAAGAGACTGCAGTCTATGATCTGCAGCGTGTCGGCGCATTCGGCCTGGAGCTGCCGCAACGCGTTGCTGAAGTAACTACAGTTGTGGATCAATCCGGTGAGCGGTAACCGACTGTTGACCGATGCCGAGCGGAAGATCCGCAGAGCGCTGCTCGGAACGCTGTTGGTGCTGGCATTCGCTGTGTTGGCGGCCGTCGGCGGATGGTTATGGCAGCAGTTGCGAAATCAGCAAGTTCAGCCGGTGGAGGAGGCGCAGGTTAACACGCCGGTTGCGGTGGACGCGGATAAGACAACGCCGGCGCCCAGGATTCCTTTTTCCGATATCACCAAAACATCCGGTATCGAGTTCGTCCACGTCAACGGCGCCTACGGTGAGCGGTTAATGCCGGAAACCATTGGCAGCGGCGCTGCATTCCTCGACTACGACAATGACGGCGACCAGGATCTGTTGCTGGTCAATTTCAACTACTGGCCGGGACACGCAGGCAGCGGCGTGGCGCGCCATGCACTCTATGCCAATGACGGCATGGGCCGATTTCGGGATGTCACCGAACAGGCGGGGGTCGGCTTTAGCGACTACGGCATGGGCGTTGCCGTGGGGGATTACGACGGCGACGGCCGCCAGGATCTCTATCTGACCTGTCTTGGCGGCAACCGGCTGCTGCATAACGAGGGCGGTCGTTTTCACGAAACCACACAAACTGCTGGCGTGGCTGGGGGTGACAACGATTGGAGCACCGGTGCGGCTTTTATCGATTACGACCGGGACGGCGACCTGGATCTGTTCGTAGTCAACTACGTGCAGTGGTCGCGCAAGGATGATCTCGAAATCGACTTCAGGCTGACCGGACTGGGCAGGGCGTACGGGGCGCCCAATCACTTCATCGGCACCCACAACCGGCTTTACCGGAACGACGGGGAAGGGCGCTTCAGTGATGTCTCAGGGATCGCCGGAATTCAGGTCATTGATGAGCTGAACGGCAAGCCGGTCGGGAAAGGGTTGGGCGTGGCACCGGTCGATTATGACCGCGACGGCTGGATCGATCTGGTGGTCGCCAACGACACGGTGCGCAATTTTCTGTTCCACAACCGCGGCGACGGCTCCTTCGAAGAGATCGGTGCGCTGGAGGGGATCGCATTCGACCGCGACGGCAAGGCGACCGGCGCCATGGGCATCGACAGCGCCTATTTCCGCAATAACCTGGAGCTGGGGATAGGCATAGGAAATTTTGCCAATGAGATGACCTCGCTGTTTGTCACCGCAGGCGAACAGCCGCCTTTTGCGGACGAAGCCGTGCTGCTCGGACTGGGCCCCGATACCCGCCTGGCGTTGACTTTCGGCCTGCTCTTTTTTGATGCCGACCTTGACGGGCGTCTGGATCTGATTCAGGTCAACGGCCATCTGGAGCACGAGATCAACAAGGTGCAGCCCAGTCAGCACTATGCGCAGCCCGCCCAGCTGTTCTGGAACTGCGGCGAGTCGTGCCGCACTGCGTTCCGCCTGGTGACCGATGCCGGCGATCTTGCGCAGCCGATGGTCGCGCGGGGTGCCGCCTATGCGGACATCGATGCGGACGGGGATCTCGATCTGATCGTCACCCAGAACGGCCGTGCCGCAAAACTGTTCCGCAACGATCAGCAGAGCGGCAACCACTGGCTGCGGCTGAAGCTGATCGGCGACGGTGGCAATCCGGATGCGATCGGTGCCAGCATCGAACTCTCCGCCGGAGGCATCACGCAATACCGCAGCCTGATTCCCGCCCGCAGCTACCTCTCCCAGGTGGAGCTGCCCGTCACCTTCGGCCTGGGGCAGGGCACCGGCGTGGAGAAGATCTCTGTGGTCTGGCCCGACGGCACGCGGCAGCAGATCCGGCCGCCCGGTATAGACCGGCTGATCACTGTCGTCAAAGGGGCGCCATGAGCGCAACTTTTTTTACTACGGCGAACCGGTGCGTCCTGTTGCTGGTACTGGGTTGTCTGCCGGCAGTCGTTACAGCGGACGCCTTGTCGCAGCTGCCAGAGCAGTGGAGCGAGCGGCTTGAACCGATAGCAGAGGCGGACTTGAGCGGCGCGGAGTCCAATGCCCGCCAGGCGATATTGGAAACACGCGCCGAACTGGCGCGGCTATTACCGGATTCCTCGACCCACAGTCAGGAGCTGGCGGAAGGTTACGGACGATTGGGCGCCCTCAGTCAGGTTTACGGCCTGGACTCCGCAGCGAAGTCCGGTTTCCGCAATGCGATGATGCTGGCTCCGGAGAGTTTCCGCTGGGTCTATTACGCCGCTTATCAGGCCAGTCACTCCGGCCAGCATGAGGAGGCGACTCTGCTTTTGCAACAAGCCGAGCGGCTGAACCCGGATTATCGGGCCGTTGCTCTGCGGCTGGGAGAGAGCTGGCTGGAACTGAACCGCATCGAAGCAGCGGTCGCCGCACTGCAGCGCGCTGCTAACGACCCGGGCTTGCGGGCGCGGGCGCTCTATCATCTTGCCCAGATCGATCTGCTGCAGCGCCGTTACGATGAGGCCATCGATAAACTGCAGGAGGTATTGCGTATCGATCCTGCAGCGGATCAGGCGCACTACCCGCTGGCACGGGCTTGGCGCGCCAAGGGCGATCTTGAGCGGGCGCAGCAGCATATGGCCAGGCGCGGCAAGCAGCTGCCGGTGGCGGCTGATCCGATGATCGACGAGTTGCTCGGTGTCAACCAGGGGGCGCGGCGTTATTTTGGACAGGGCTTGAAGGCGAGCCACGAACAGCGGTTTGCCGACGCGGCAGCGGCTTTCCGGCAGGGTCTGGAGATCGCGCCGGAGAACAACCAGGCGCGTGTCAGCCTGGCGCGGGCGCTCTATCTGTCCGGCGAGCCGGAGCAGGCGTTGCAACAGCTGCAACAGGTTCTGAGCAAGAATCCGGAACAGCATCTCGCCCGTTTTCTCGCCGCGGTTCTGTTCGCCGAACGGGGTGAACTGCGCGCGTCGTCAGAGCAGTTCGCAGCGGTGCTCAGGCAGGAGCCAGAACACTATGGTGCCCACTTCTGCCTCGCCAATCTTTTTTTCAGCATGGCTGAATTTGGCCAAGCAGAAGCGCACTACCGGGAAGCCTTGCGTGCCAACCCGGATATACCTCCGGCCCGTTGGTACCGCCTGCTGGCAGCAAAGCACGCCGGAGCACTGGACGAAAACCTCATTGGCTCGTTGGAAAGGGAGTCGGCGGCGCACCCGGAGCAGACGATGCTGCGCTATCTGTTGATAAGGATGCTGGTGTTGAGCGACGCACCGCAGGTGCGCGACCCGGAGCGTGCGCGTGGACTGGTAAACGACTTGGTGGCGCAGATGTTCATTCCGCCGCATGTCGAACTGCAGGCGCTGGTCGCTGCCGCGATCGGCAATTTTGAGCAGGCGGTCGAGCTGCAGCAGCAACTGCTGCCTACTTTGGTCTGGATGGGGGACGATCTCTACGAACAGGCGCAGACCAGGTTAGCAGCATATCGGCGCGGTAAGATGCCGGCAGGCATCTGGTACCAGGAAGCATCGATGCTGCCGTCACCGAAGATCGATGCAGTGATGTTGTTCAAGGAGTATCCATCTCCAGTTCCATATTAGTGTCCGTGCAGAAACGGCGGGCACTATCTCCGCACAAGGATTTGCCGCTATTTTCAATGACGATAAGTGATTGACAATGAAGAAACCGGGAAATCGCTGTTGCCGGTTTTGTTCCAGCAACATCCCCTGGATGGGTGTTGCTGGACACTAACCGGCGCAACAACGGCGGCCTGGTGGCCGCCGTCTCTTGGGCGGGAGATATCGTTACTTCTCTTTACTGGCCGGAGCCTGAGGCGCTACCACAGCAGGTGTTCCCCAACCTGGGTAACCCCAACCGCCATAAGGATAGCCATATCCACCGTACGGGTTGCCCCAGCCGCCATAGGGGTAGCCGTAACCACCGTACGGATAACCCCCCCAGCCGCCATAGGGGTAGCCGTAACCGCCGTAATAAGGGTAGCCGCCATACCAGGGACCGCCACCCCAGGGGCCATAATAGCTGTTTCCCCACCAGGCGTTGGCTGACGCCGCGAACAGCGAAAGTATGCCGAGCATGGAAGCACCGGCGAAGATTGTCGCAAGTTTTCTCATTTCAATACCTCTTCTCGTCAATGTTTCCCTATTATCGAGTTTATATTTCCTGGTTTTTAACCAGGTAACTATTATTATATTCAGTATCGGTTCCTTTGCTACTAAATCGGCGGAATAAAAGACCTGAGTCAATAGCGGCCATTATCGGTTGCCCACTGCTGTCGGATAAGTTGCGGCCGCACTCGCGGTCAGGCGCTATATCTCCCGGGAGACGGGAAAATATCGGCAAGCAGTGTGATTAGCCGTTCTGTATCAATGGGTTTATCAAGATAGCGAATGCCTTGCCGGGCGGCGCTTTCGCTGTCGATCTTTTCGCTGTAGCCGGTGCAGATGATAACCGGGAGGTCGGGCGCTCTCCCCCGGACAAGGTCGATTAGTTCCAGACCGGAGAGTAGCGGCATGGTCTGATCGGTTAACAGCAGTGAGTACCTGGTTGGGTTTTTCAGGAACTCGTCCAGCGCCTTCCGGCTGTCGGCGAATATGCTTGGCCGGTACCCATAGAGCTCAAGCAGGTCGCCGAGAAACTGGCCCAGATCGGGTTCATCGTCCACCACCAATATCTCTTCACCATGCCCCTGAGCCAATGCCTTGGCACCGGTGTCGGAAAGCGGGGAGCTTGCAGCCGTTCTTTTCAGCGGTGGAAAGAGTAGACGAAAAGTCGTACCTAGCCCCTCCCGCGTATCTACCAAAACGTGACTGCTGTGATGCTTCAGTATGCTGCCTATTACCGCTAGACCCATACCGGTGCCTTTGCCGCTCTCCTTGGTGGTGAAAAAGGGTTCGAAAATACGCGGCAGCAATCTTTTTTCTATGCCGCCGCCGTTGTCCGTTACTGCCAGTTCGACCCACTCCCCTTCCACCCATTTAAAACAAGCGGCACACTCACTGCCCGGAATAACGGTTTTGGTCAATGTAATGTGAATCTCGCCGTTGCCGTCCATTGCGTCGCGCGCATTGATACACAGATTCATCAATATCTGATGGAACTGGGTTGGATCCATCATCACTTCCGGCAGACTCTCGTCCATCTCCAGTTTGAGCCGGATTGTCGACGGCAGCGTCGACCCCAGCAGCGCCAGATCCTCCTTGACCAGCGGGTAGAGTTGCAGCGGTTTGGACTCACCCTGGTCGGCGCGGCTGAAAGAGAGCATCTGGGAGACCAACTTTGTCGCCCTCTCCCCGGCTTTTTTTGCCTGGTCGAGATAGCGCCCCTGTTTGTCCGGGTTGATGCCGGTACTCCTGGCCAGGTTGATAAAGCCCAGAATAATCCCCAGCTGATTATTGAAGTCGTGTGCGATGCCGCCGGTCAGCTGTCCGATGGCGTCCATTTTGTGAGCCTGCTGCAGCTCCCGGGAGAGCCGGTTGTGTTCAGACTCCGATTTTTTTCGCTCAGTGATATCGAGCACCGTGCCGACCAGTCGCAGCGCGCGGCCGTCCTCGTCGAAGTCAACGGCGGAGTCCACCTGTACCCAGCGCTGCTGGCCGTTGGGCTGCAGCAGACGATACTCCAGCGGTGCGATATTCCAACCTGGTTTCAGCGTCAGCAGCCGCTCATGGTAGGTATCGTGCTGCTTTTGGTCGTCTGGGTGTATCCAGGAGCGAAGCAGGTCGTAGGTTATCTGTACTGATTGCGGTTCGCGGCCGAAAATCCGGTACAGCTCTTCCGACCACTCGGTATGGCCGTCAGCCACCCGGTATGACCAGTTTCCGAGATGGGCAATCCGTTGTGCGCGGGCCAGTGCGCTGCGGCTCTCCCGCAGTGCATTCTCCGTCTGCTTGACACTGCTGAAATCGGTGAACATACCGACGTAGTGGGTGAGTAATCCGCCGTTGTCGAAGATGGGGCTGATGGTTAACCACTCCGGATAGATCTCTCCGTTCTTACGCCGGTTCCATATCTCTCCCTGCCAATATCCGGAGCGCCGTATCGTCGCCCAGAGCGACTCATAAAAACTCTTTCCGTGCCAACCGGAGCTCAACATCGATGCCTTGTTGCCTATTGCTTCGGCTGCTGAGTAGCCCGTGATGCGGGTGAAGGCAGGGTTGACCGAGACGATGATTAACTCGGTATCGGTCAGCATGATCCCCTCATTGGTATGTTCGATGATCGACAGCGCCTGGCGCAGCTCCGCTTCGGCAAACTGTTTTTCCAGGGTCAGGGCCTGCTCTGCCCTAGCCCGGGTTAGCGCCACTCTTACCATGAACTCCAGCTCGGCAGGCTGGTATGGTTTCAGCAGATAGGCGAACGGGCGCACCTGCTCGGCGCGCAGCAGCAACTCGTCGTTAACGTGTGCAGTGATGAAGATGGTGGGGATGTCGGCGGACTTATGGATGCGCCGGACCGCCTCTATACCATCGATCTTTCCGGCTAGCACGATGTCGACGATCAGCAAATCGATCCGGTCGTTTTGCACGCGCTCGACCGCTGCTTCGCCTGAGTCAACTATGGCTGATACCTGATGCCCTGCTGTCCGAAGATAGCGCCGCAGCTGTTCGGCTTCGAGTGGTTCATCTTCGATGATGAGGATGCGTGCGTATGCCATGGGATAGCACCTTCTCCTGATGTGCCTATTATTGTTATTCCCTGAAGATCCAGAATAGCCCGTTTTTAAGCCCTAATCCAGCTGGGGTAACGTCGGATCGCCCACACCGGCAGCGGAACCGGAACCGCCATCGATATTCGACGCATGCCATCAAGTGGGTGATTCAACGACCCGCAACACCGGCGGGTCCGGGCTGACCTGACCATCACCCAGTCGACAGGTGCCTGTTTCGTGGAACAGATCGAGGCACCGGTGAATAAAATCAGGGTGCCAGCCGCTCCAGCAGCCAACTATCGTCGGCTTGCCGGAAATAGCTGAAGCGGTCGTGCAGGCGGTTGACGCGTCCCTGCCAGAATTCGATGGTAGCGGGCTCGACCCGGTAGCCGCCCCAGAAAGATGGCAGCGGGATCTCGCCGTCGGCGAATTTTCGCTTCATCTCCTGAAACTTCTGTTCCAGCACGGCGCGTGACGAAATTACGCTGCTCTGGGCCGATACCCAGGCGCCGACGCGGCTATCTCTGGGTCTGGTAATAAAGTATTTGAGCGACTCCCCAGCCGAGACTTTTGCGCTCTTGCCGGTGATGATCACCTGCCGGTCGAACTCCCGCCAATAGAATAGCAGTGCCACTTTCGGATTTTGCGCCATCTCCTTTGCTTTTCTGCTCTCCAGGTTGGTATAGAAGACAAAGCCGCTGGGGTCGTAGAACTTGAGCAGCACCGTACGCAGGCTGGGTTGCCCGTCGGCGGCGACCGTAGCCAGGCTCATCGCGGTTGCGTCGCGCAACTGTTGCGACAGCGCCTGCTGCAGCCAGGCGCCGAACTGAACGATCGGGTCTTTGTCCAGATCACGCCGGGATAGGCCTGCATGATCGTACTCACGCCGGTCGTTTTCTATTGTTGGATTCACTTGTCAATACTCATGGTTTAATCGGAAGTCGGGTGTAGATAGACAGAAGATTCTAATGGGACAGGGTGTTTCAGGCCAATATGCCTGTAACCATCGGGTGCATAGTAGTTGTATGTGCGATTATCGGATAGATTCTGATCATTTCCTCCCGACGTGACCGCAGGTGGGTTATGGA
Source organism: Chromatiaceae bacterium (assembly GCA_024235255.1). GTDB lineage: Bacteria > Pseudomonadota > Gammaproteobacteria > Chromatiales > Chromatiaceae > HKST-UBA178. The sequence goes on along the minus strand of JACKMT010000002.1, from coordinate 261,827 downwards.
ATTAATATTCCGGGCTGCTGTAGGGTTAGAGTGCAGATTATAAGGTGAATACATATGCAACAGATTTTGGTCTATTCGGATTCGCTCACCTGGGGCATCATCCCCAATACCCGCAAACGACTGCCTTTCACCGGCCGTTGGCCGGGTGTGATGGAGCACAGGCTGAATCGGCGGGCTCCCGTTGTCAGAGTGATCGAAAACAGCCTGAACGGACGGCGTACAGTGTGGGAGGATCCTTTCAAGCCGGGTAGAAACGGATTGCACGGATTGGCGCAGTGCATCGAAATCAACTCACCGCTAGCCCTGGCTATACTGATGCTCGGCACCAACGATTTTCAGTCGATGCATCCGCACAACGCCTGGCATGCAAGCCAGGGAATGGCCGCGCTTATCGGCGCACTGCGGCAGGCGCCGGTCGAGCCGGGCATGCCTATTCCCCCTGTAATGATCGTCGCACCTCCCCCGGTCGAGGCGCCCCAGGGGCCAATCGCCCCCAAGTTTGCCGGTGCGGAAACCAAGTGCCTGGGACTGGCGGAGGCGTACCAGGAGCTGGCCAGGGAGCTTGACTGTCACTTTCTGGACGCCGGATCGATCACGCCGGCGAGCCGAGTAGACGGAATCCATCTCGATGCAGATCAACATCAGTTGCTGGGTGAAGCGATGGCGGATCGGGTTGCGTCGATTTTGCTGCTGTCCAGCGATTGAGATGTGTGGTAGCCCAACGTCAGTCTGCGTAATTGAGCGAACTGCAGTCAAACAAAGTTAATGTTATTATCGTATATGTCGATTTATTGGTTTGAACCAGTTTGCACCAGCCGGTTGAAAAGAACCAAGGCAGCGGTTGAGAAAAGGAAGGATGTTCCCACCAACGAGCAAAGGGAGTCGGCGCAGCTGACATGCCACAGAAACCTCATGTACCTGATATTTTTTCGGCATCCGTTCGGCCGCTGTTGTTCTGCTGCGTGCTGTTGTGGGTCGTAACCGGTCAAGCTCAAAGTACCCCGCAATCGATCCGGCTAGATCGAATTTCCCCGAAGATAGGTGATGTTCAGGCTGCGCTGCAAGCCGCCCCGGATCAGGGGCAGGCGCAGCCATTGCAGCTACGGACGGATGGAGCGGAGTATGAATCCGCACCGCTGCTCAGAGATCACCGGACGTACTGGGCGATCATCGCCGCCGCCTGCATGCTTGCATCCGGCTTCCTGGTGTTGCTTGTGGTGAAAAGTAGGATCAACAGAGAGCTGAAGCGGGAGATAGAAGAGCGGGAACTGACTGAGCGTGCGTTGCAGGAGAGCAGTTTCCAGATCGAGAGCATCCTTCGGGCAGCGCCGATCGGCATCGGCTTGGTACAGGACCGGGTACTGATGAGGGCCAACCAGCGGCTCTGCCTGCTGACCGGTTACGATCGATCGGAACTGATAGGTCGCAGCGCCAGAATGCTCTACGTGAACGACGCGGATTACGCCTATGTCGGCGAGGAGAAGTATCGCCAGATCCGCGAGCGGGGAATCGGCACGGTAGAGACCCGCTGGCGTCGTAAGAGCGGCGAAGTGATCAATGTACTGCTCAGTTCCGCACCACTGGATCAGAACGATTGGTCGCGCGGCGTCACCTTTTCCGCACTGGATATCACGGAACGTAAAAAAATGGAATGGGAGCGCGCGCGTCTGCAGCGGGAGCTGACTCAGTCGTACAAGATGGAAGCGCTCGGGCAGTTGACTGGCGGCATTGCGCACGATTTCAACAATATTCTGGGAATCATTGTCGGTTACACCGATCTGGCCCGAGAGTCAGGCGTAAATAAGATAAGGAAGGAGAGCTATCTGGAAAAGGTGGCGCAGGCTGCGGACCGGGCAAGGCAACTGGTTGGCCAGATGATGCTCTTCAGCCGCGCAGATCCCGAAGAGGATAAACCGCTACTGCTGCCGCCATTGATCAAGGAGGATATCAAGCTGTTGCGCTCCACCCTACCGTCCGCTATCCGCATCGAGATGGACCTGATGGAAAATCCGCCCAGGGTGATGATGGGTCTGACTCAGCTCAACCAGCTGCTGATGAATCTCTGTATCAATGCCAGGGATGCCATGAACGGCAGCGGCACGCTCAGCATCCGGCTGAATTGGGCGCGCCAGCTGCACCGGACCTGCTCCTCCTGCCATCAGCTGGTGCATGGAGACTGGCTGGAACTCTCGGTCACAGATACCGGAGCGGGTATTGCGACGCACGCGTTCGAGCGCCTTTTCGAGCCTTTTTTCACCACCAAACAGCTGGGTAAAGGGACGGGCATGGGGCTAGCCGTGGTGCACGGCATCATGCTGAATCACGGCGGCCATGTTTTGGTTGAGAGCAAGTTGGGTAGTGGCACCAGCTTCAGGCTGCTGTTTCCACCACTGCAGGAGGATGCCGGCGGCTTGCCTGACCCGGCGGATTGGCAGACGCCTACACCGCATGGCGAGGGCAGGAGGCTGCTGGTCGTGGATGATGAGATCGATCTTGCCCGCTACCTGGGAGATCTGATGGAGCTGCACGGCTATCGGGTGCGTATTGTCACTGAAAGCGGCAAAGCGCTGGCACTGTTCAAGGAGGCGCCCATGTCATTTGATCTGCTGCTGACCGACCAGACCATGCCCGGCATGAGCGGATTGGAACTGATCAGGGAGTGCCGCACAATCAGGCCTGACATACCGGCTGTTATCTGCAGCGGTTACAGTGAAGATCTGGACCCGGCGTTGGTCGAGTCGGCCGATTTGCGCTGTCTTGCCAAACCGGTCGATAAGCAGCGCCTGTTGCTGTCTGTCGGCGCGTTATTGCACCTCTCTTCGCCCGGGTCAATAAAGAAAAAAATTACCGGCAATTAGCGCTTAACAGCGGCCCGATCCATCTCCGTTCAGCTTGCACGGTTGCAGTTGCCCTCGTTACGCTACGGTAATACATCATTAAAAAGCGGGTGATAATCTAATTCACCGCAGTATACTGTGCCGGTTTTTTTGGCTGTTTCATGTTTGATATTGGTAAAAAATTATTGAGGTTCCCAATGATATGTCTCCGGCTGCAAACTCTCCTGCCGGCGGTGATTCTGCTCATCAATGTGATCGGTTTTAACGCCATCCCCGCGGCAGTCGCCGATGATCAGGCGGGCTTTGCGTTGCCGGTTGACGCGGTAAAAGTGGAGGCCAAAACCCTGGAGTGGAAGGTTGAGGCGGTGGGTAATCTACGCGCCAACGAGGCGATTGTATTGCGCCCCGAAATCGACGGCAGGATCACTGCGATAGCATTCGAAGAGGGTGAGCGGGTGCGCCGCGGACAGGTACTGATGCGTCTCGACGACTCCGTCTATGCCGCCGAGCTGGCGCAGGCGGAGGCCAGGCTGGCGCTGGGACAGACCAACTTTGAGCGTGCCGATTCGATGAAAAAGCAGGGCTACGGCAGCGACCAGGAGAAGGATCGGACCGCTTCAGAGTTGCGCGTCAATCGGGCCGAAGTGGCGCTGGCCCAGGCGCGCCTGGCAAAAACCCGGCTGCTCGCCCCCTTCGATGGGTTATTGGGGTTGCGCAACGTAAGTGTGGGCGATTATGTACAACCGGGCACCGATCTGGTCAGCCTGTTTGATCTGAGCGTGTTGAAAGTCGATTTCCGGATTCCTGAGATTCATGCATCAAGGGTCAATGTGGGCCAGCGGATCAAAATGACACTCGACGCATACCCCGGGCAGCTGTTTGCCGGCGAAGTCTATGCGATCGACCCGCAGATCGATCTCAACGGCCGCAGCCTGCTGCTGCGGGCGCGCATACCCAATAGTGACGGTGCACTGCGTGCAGGGCTGTTTGCCCGCGTCGAACTGATTCTATCAAGCAACGACAATGTATTGATGATCCCGGAGACCGCGCTGGTTCCGACGGGCGACAAGCAGTTCGTCTACCGGGTGGTGGAGGGCAAGGCGGTCTGGACCCAGATCGAGAAAGGGATGCGCCAGGGCGAGATGGTGGAGGTGCGCGATGGACTCCAGGCCGGAGAGCTGGTGGTGACCGCCGGGCACCTGAAAATCCAGGATGGCATGGCGGTCTCACCGTTGCCGCAAAAGGGAAACTGACCGGTGCTGATCACCAATACCAGTATCCGGCGCCCGGTGCTGGCGACGGTTGCGAATCTGCTGCTGATTCTCGTCGGCCTGATCGCATACGACCGGCTTGCGGTGCGCGAGTACCCCAATGTTGACCTGCCGGTAGTAACAGTGGAGACCAAGTACCCGGGCGCCAGCGCCAAAATCATGGAGTCCCAGGTAACCACCGTGCTGGAGGACTCTATGGCCGGCATCGAAGGCATCGACTACCTCACTTCGATCAGTCGCGCCGAGGTGAGTCAGATCACCGCCACCTTCAAGCTCGACCGCGATGCCGATGCCGCAGCCAACGACGTGCGTGACCGAGTCGGACGGGTACGCGGGCTGCTGCCCGACGATGTGGACGAACCGATCGTCTCTAAGGTGGAGGCGGATGCCGAGCCGATCATCTGGCTGGCCATGTCGAGCGACCGCCACGACATCCTGGAAGTGACCGAAGTGGCCGATCTGGTGGTGAAGGATCGCCTGCAAACAGTACCAGGTGTGGCCAGCACGGTGTTGTTCGGGCGCCGCTACGCGATGCGCATCTGGCTCGACCGTGCGCGCCTGGCGGCCTACAACCTGACCGTGCAGGATGTGGAGAGTGCGCTGCGCGCACAGAACATCGAAGTGCCTTCTGGCCGCATCGAGAGCATCAACCGGGAATTCACGGTACTGGCTGAGACCGACCTGCAGACGCCCGCGCAGTTCGAGCGCATTATTCTGCACGATGCCGACGGTTACCTGGTCAGGTTGAGCGACGTGGCGCGCATCGAACTGGGCGCACAGGATGAGCGAACTATCACCCGCTTTGGCGGGAAGACCGCGGTGGCGCTGGGGCTGGTGAAGCAGTCTACCGCCAACCCGCTGGACATCTCTGCCGGCATCCACAAGCAGCTGCCGCAGCTGCGTGCAGTTATCCCACAAGGGATGGAGATAGCGATCGCGTACGACTCGTCGATATTCATCGAGCGCTCGATTGAGGGAGTTTACACCACCATCGGCGAGGCGGTGGTGCTGGTGATCCTGGTTATCTTCCTGTTTCTGCGCTCGGTGCGGGCCACGCTGGTGCCAATGGTGACCATCCCGGTCTCGCTGGTCGGTGTATTTGCGATGATGTATGCGCTCGGTTACTCGGTGAATACCCTGACTCTGCTGGCGATGGTGCTTGCGGTGGGGCTGGTGGTGGATGATGCCATCGTGGTGCTGGAGAATATCCATCGTTATATCGAAAAGGGGATGACGCCGCGCGAGGCGGCGCTGAAAGGCGCCAGCGAGATCGCCTTTGCGGTGATTGCAATGACCCTGACGCTGGCGGCGGTATTCGCGCCGGTTGCATTTGCTGCCGGGCGCACCGGCCTGTTGTTCAGCGAGTTTGCGTTGACGCTGGCCGGCGCCGTGCTGGTCTCCGGTTTCACCGCGCTGACGCTCTCGCCGATGATGTCGTCGCGCCTGCTGCGGCACCAGGGGGAGCACAACTTTCTCTACAATTTCGGCGAGCGGCTGCTGCATGGCCTGAACCGGGGGTACCGGGCGGTGCTGCGGCTGACCCTGCAGGTGCGTCCGCTGATCCTGCTGCTGACGCTGGGTGTTGGCGCCGGTGCGTACACGCTCTATGTTGGCCTGAAGTCGGAACTGGCGCCGATGGAGGATAAATCCTTTTTCCTGACCTGGGGCATGGCACCGCAGGGATCGACGGCGGCATATACCGATAAGTACGCCCATCAGATCGAAGCGATCGTGCGGCAGATTCCCGAGGCGCGGACCATGTTCACCATCATCGGCTGGCCGGTCGTGACTGAGACGATTTCATTCGTGATCATGCCTTACTGGGAGGAGCGCAAGAAGTCGTCGACGCAGGTGACAACGGAACTCACACCCCAACTCTACGGTGGCATCACCGGACTGATGTCGGTGGCGATCAACCCGCTCTCGCTGGGGCAGAGCCCCTTGTCGAAGAGCCTGCAGGTGGTGCTCCAGACCACCGGAAGCTATGAGCAGCTGGCCGGTGTGGTCGACCAGGTGATGGCCAAGGCAGGCCAGAATCCGGGCCTGGTGTTTCCGGACAGCGATCTCAAGCTGAATAAACCCGAATTGAAGGTGGACGTGGACCGGGAGAAGGCCGCCAGCATGGATATCGGCGTGGACACCATCGGCCGCACGTTGGAGACCATGCTTGGCGGGCGCGAAGTGACCCGTTTCAAACGCGGCACCGAGCAGTACGATGTGATGGTTCAGGTGGCTGACGTGGACCGCCGCGATCCCAGCGACCTGACCAATATTTACGTCCGCGGTCGCGCCGATCAGATGGTGCAGCTGGGCAATCTGGTGCAGCTGCGCGAGACGGTCGCACCCAAGGAGCTGAACCATTTCAACAAGCTGCGTTCGGCCACGATCTCCGCCAATCTGGCGCCCGGTTACAGCCTGGGCGAGGCGCTGGCCTATATCCAGCAGCTGGTCGAAGAGGCGTCAGGCGGTGACATTCAGCTGGACTACACCGGAGAGTCGCGCGAGTTCAGAGAGTCGGGGTCGACGCTGTTGTTCGTGTTTATCCTGGCGTTGGCGTTTATCTACCTGGTGCTGGCGGCCCAGTTCGAGAGCTTCATCGACCCTTTGATCATCCTGGTGACCGTGCCGCTGGCGATCGGCGGCGCGCTGTCGGCGCTGCACCTGACCGGCGGCACCATCAGCATCTACAGTCAGGTTGGTATGATCACATTGGTCGGGCTGATCACCAAGCACGGCATTCTCATCGTCGAGTTCGCCAACCGGATGCAGCTGCAGGGCATGAGCCGGATGGAGGCGGTGATCGAAGCGGCCGCGTTGCGGCTGCGGCCGATTCTGATGACCACCGCGGCCATGGTGCTGGGCGCCATTCCGCTGGCGCTGGCCAGCGGCGCCGGTGCCGAAGGGCGCGAGCAGATCGGCTGGGTCATCGTCGGCGGCATGACGTTGGGAACGCTGCTGACGCTGTTTGTCGTGCCGATGGCCTACAGCTGGCTGGCGCGTGTCCACCGGCCGGAAGGAGACCCCGTGTCGGCGTGAGTGCTGGCGAAATTGGGTCTTATCCAGTCTCTGGCTGTCCGCTCAGTTTTTCACGGTAAAGTCATCATTAGGCGAAGGACCACGGAGGCTTAAATGAACGAATCCGGCCGAATCGCTGGGGTGATCGGTGTTTTGTTTGGGCTCTTTGGCACAGGCGTGCAGGCAGACCGGAGCGTGCTCAACAGATATGTCGGAAGTTGGGAGGTCAGGGTTAAAACGCTGCACCCGGCGAAACCCGATTTAACCTACACCGAAGTATACGAGTGGGTGCTCGATCGTCACTTTATCCGTGGGAAAACGGGAAAAAAGTCTGACGGTTTTGAAGATATCATCTATGGTACCTACGACGCCAAGTCTGACGGATATCCCTTTTGGATCTTCTCCTCCTCAGGCGACTATACCTACCTTCCCCCGGCTACCTGGAACGGTCGCAGGCAGTTGATGGAATGGAAAAATCCAAGCGGTTGGGATATCAACTATAGCGGAAGCTGTCTGTTTCCCGATAATAACACGCGCCGCTGCAGCCTGATTATGCAGGACTGGAAGGGGAAGGTGTTGCTGCAGCAGGAGTGGACCGCGTCCAGAATAATGCACTGATCTCAGGGAGGTTTCTCAGCTTATCTGGAAGTTGAGACGGAGGGTGTAAGATGATCGAAGAGTTGACACCGCAGATCATGATGGTCTCGATGGTCCTGATCATCCTTACGACCGCTGTTTTCACCCTGATTCTATCGGTGCTGCTGTTATGGCGTTACCGGCGTTCGGTCTCTCGTGCGATGGCAGCAGTAACCGGATTCGACGCTGGTAAATCAGACTTTCAACCAGGCATTGCTGCGGCGTCCACAGTCCGGGCAGAAGCGAACGAAACGGGCGGCAGCAAGGGCGAGTCGTTCTATAGGCGCGCTATCCGAGCCCGGTTGTACGGCGCTCTGCTGCTGCTTGCTGCCGTTTTCGCATTTGCCGCGCTATTTGCGCTGGCCGCTCAGTTCGTCTATCCATCCGGGCTGGGTCTGGCGGGATTCCTGCTAGCAGCATGGATCTATTTCTGGCCCGCAATATTGGCGCTGCGTTTGATGTTGCCGGGTTCGCTTCGGCTCTGGGTTTTCTCGGTAGTAGTGTACTTTCTGGTGTTTGCACTGATTGGCGCACTGGCAGCTACGGTTAACAACCTGCCGGAATATCGCTTTGGCGGCATCTTTCTGGATGCCCGATCGACCGTGACACCCTGGGGTGTGGCCAGGTTATGGCTGATTGTGAATGGACTCCCTACACTGCTGATCTGGTTCTGCTTCAACCGCAGGATACGCGCGGTTGCACCGCTCCTGTTGGCGCTGATCAGCACTATTATCACCGGTATGCTGGTGGTCTATTTTTCGATCTTTTCCACTGCCGGAGTGGATCAGTTCGTCAGCTTCTCCGTAGCGCTGGATATCCACGTCCTCTGGCTCGTGATTGCCGCCCTGTCAATGGCGTTGCTGGTATTCGGTGCGCTCGGCTGGATGTTGATCCGAGCTATTGCGTATGCTTACCGGAAAGGACGCCTGAGCGACAGGATGCTGTTGCTGGATGCATTGTTGCTGCTGTTTGCCAACAGTTATGGCATGTGGCTGGTGTTCGGCGGAATCGGCTGGTTCGCCATGGTCCCTGCCGGTTTCATTGTTTACCGGTTAGTGCTTAGCCTGATGACGCGGATGTTTAAGCAAACGCGAACGGCAGCGCAAGGGTTGACGTTCTTGCGGGTATTCTCGCTTGGGCGGCGAAGCGATGCGCTACTCAGCGAGATTGCCGGGTATTGGCGCTATCTGGGCAGCGTACAGATGATTACCGGTCCCGATGTGGTTAACAGTACGGTACAGCCTCATCAGTTTCTTGACTTCCTGAGCGGCAGGTTGAGCAGCCACTTTATCTGCGACACTGACTCCCTGGCAGTCAGTCTTGCTCAGCGTGAGCGTGCGCCTGACCCGGATGGACGCTTCCGTATCAACAATTTGTTCTGCCATGAAGATTCCTGGCAACCGGCGTTGTCGCAGCTTGTCCGAGCCGGTGATGTCGTGCTTATGGATCTGCGTAGTTTCTCCGCGGTCAACGCCGGGTGTATCCATGAGCTTCGACTGCTGGTCAGGCAAGTGCCCTGCAGCCGCTTTGTATTGGTGGTTGACGCTACGACGGATGAAAAATTTCTCCGCGCCATACTGAGCGAAGCCTGGCAACAGCTGCAGCCGGAAGCACCCAATCTGGCGCGCGCTCCGGAAGAGGTTGCGATGTACCGCTATGAAGGTGGAGACGCGCAGCTGCGGCAGATGACCGCTTACCTCTGCCATGCCGCGTTTGCTTAGAGAATAGTTATATTGGTGTCCCCACCCTCACCCCTGGGAAAGCGGAACCAACACACTTTCCCGAGCCAGGTGCGAAAGGGTGAGGACGCCAATGAATCGACTACTGTTGTATACCCTCCACATCTAGCATTATCTCCACCTGCGTCGAGGCGGGGCCGAGGTTTTTGGTAATGCCGAAATCGCTCAGCGTCAATTTGGTCGCGCCCGAAAAGCCGCTGCGGAATCCACCCCAGGGGTCTTTGCCCGAACCAATGTGCATCACTTCAATGCTGATCGGCTTGGTTACGCCATGCAAGGTCAGGTCGCCAGTCAATAATCCTTTGCCGCCGCCCTGGTCCTGGAAGCCGGTGCTGACAAAGTGTGCCTTCGGGAATTTGTCGACATCCAGGAAATCGTCGCTGCGCAGGTGTTTGTCCCGTTCTGCGTGGTTGGTGTCGACGCTGGCGGTATCTATTTCCACCGACGCCTTTGCTGCGGCCGGGTTGGTTTCATCGTAGCTGAAACTGCCGCTGAAAGTGTTGAAACGGCCGTACAGCCAGCTGTAACCCAGATGGGATATCTTGAATTTGACGGAGGCGTGCGCCCCCTTGGAGTCGATGACATAGTCTGCTGCCGAGACCGGGAGAGCAGCAATCAGCGCCAGTGCGGTGAACGTGGAAACAGCAATCTTTCTTAACATGGGTTCTCCTTTGTTGGGTTCTTGGGTTATCAATCAGTTGGTTTTCTGGGCATAAAACATGCGTTTCAGTGTTTCATCTTTATCTATAAAGTGGTGTTTCAGTGCACCTACCGCGTGCAGTCCCACCAGGCTCATCAGGGTTAGTGCGAGATACCAGTGAATGGTTCCCGCAATCTCCTCCTGCTGTTCGATGCCGAGCGGATACGCAGGCAGCGCAAACCAGTCAAAAACCGGGATGGCGCGTCCGTCGGCGGTGGAGATGAAGTAGCCGCTGGTCATGATGGCGAACAGCAACAGATAGAGCAGCAGGTGCACCGCATGCGCGAGCCGCTTCTCCCACTCGGTGTGTGTCGGCAGTGGATCGGGATGGCCATTGAACAGCCTCCAGGCGAGCCGAAACAGCAGCAGGAGAAACAGCATGATGCCGATACTTTTATGCAGGTCAGGCCCCTGCTTGTACCAGGCGTGGTAGTAATCGAGTCCGGTCATCCAGAATCCCAGACCAAACAGACCGAAGACGCACAGGGCGACCAGCCAATGCAGCGCGATGCTCAACGTGCCCCAACTCTGTTTACTGTTTCCGACCGGCATGATCTCTCCCGTTATCCCGATTTGGCTCTTTTCTGAGTAGTTGAACGCCAGTTTAGAGAATCGATAGAATTGGAACTAGATAGTCAGAATAGGAATCACTGTTCCATAAATAGGACAATGAATGCTATAGACGCAGTTTAAAGTGGCTGCTCAGGAAATCGATAAAGCTCTTCACTTTCGGCGTCAGGTGCCGCGGCGAGGGGTAGATTGCAAATACGCCGTTTTCGGGCAGTTTCCACTCCTCCAGCAGCAGTACGAGGCGACCCTCCAAGACATCGCTGTGCGTATGGCTCTCGGGCAGCAGGGTGATGCCGTAGCCCGACTTTACCATGTCGCGCAGCACCATCAGACTGTTGGCGCAGTGTTGTGGTTCAACCTGGATGCTGGCAATACCCTGTGGACCGCTGAAGTGAAAAGTGTGTTTTTGCAGGGTATTGCTGTACAGCGCCAGCGGATGATTTTTCAACTCGTAAGGCGTCTCCGGCGCAGTGTTCTCACGCAGGTAGCCGGGGCTTGAACAGACCACCAATCGAGTGGACCCGAGCCGCCGCGCTACCATGGTCGAATCTTCCAGCTCTCCCGCCCTGATCGCGAGATCGTAACCCTCTTCGATAAGATCGACGAAGCGGTTGGATAGATCCATCGTGACGCGCACTTCCGGATATTTTTTTGTGTACTCCGCAATCAGCGTGCCCATCCGGGTGACACCGGTTTCCGCCGGTGCGGTGATGCGCAGTATTCCACGGGGTACCTCCTGACCGGCGCTGACCGAGCGTTCCGCCTCTTCCGCTTCTGCTTGAACTCGTTTACAGCGCTCGTAAAAGACTGCCCCCAGTTCCGTCAACTTGAGCGAACGTGTGGTTCGCTGCAATAATCTCACCCCGAGCTCCTCCTCCAGCAGTTTCATGCGCCGGCTTATCGTGGACTTGGGTTGCCCCATCTCCTTGGCGGCACCGGAGATGGTTCCCGCATCGACCACGTTGGTAAAAATGATCATGTCATTGAGGTCGATCATCTGAACTTCATCCGGTGTTGGCGGGCCTGGCTCGGGCGACTCAAGTGTGGAATCGGTAAATTCATCGCAGCGGCAGCTCTATCATATCCCAGAATTCGCAAGGTTAATTCAGTTCCGATATCTGTTAATGTAAGCGATGGGTTTGGTACCAACACGTTACCTTTTGCAAAGGGTGCAAAGTGATAATAGCCGAAGATCCCCTGCTGGCGCTGATTGTCCGGTTCGTCATGAGCGAGGATCGGAATGAACGCACCGATGCGGAGTTCGTTCAGCGCCAGCTTGCGACACTGAAAGCCTATACAGACAGGTTTCCTGCGGAGGAGAGGCAGCCGCGAGCGATGCAGTGGATAGAGCAGCACGCAGCCAATTACCGTCGCGAGTGGCAAAGGAAGGTGCTGCCGCGTCAGGCGGTCGAGAACCGTTGCAACGATTGCCCGCTTGACTCGGGTGACCGCGAGCACCACTGCAGCATCCATAGCCAGTGGCTGAAATTGCTGCAAACTTACCTGAAAGAGGAGATTGATTCAGGTGAGTATGTGCGGGATGCGTTAGAACTGCTTCGGCTCCACAAGCATGAGTTGCGGACGCTGGCTTGCGGTATCAAGGCGACGGGATCCTAGGAGCCTGTCGAATTTAGGATTGCCCTGCTGCAGGAAAGCTCTTTTGGCCATATTTTTTGCTCCCTTTCGTTAAATAGCTACGGCTATTCTCCTCAAACGCCCGAAAAATCTGACGCAAAATAGCTTCCGTTCGCTACGAGCACTTAAACCCGACAGGCTCCTAGCTGTCGCGCATATCCCGGAGGCGCTGGTGGTAGGTCTCCTCATCGATTTCACCGAGCGCAAATCTGCGTTCCAACTCTTTTATCTGCTCTTCCAGCCACTCATCCGGTGAACCGACCTTCCTGCCCAGAAACCAGCGCAGGAACAGAATGGCGGGGATGATGACGGCCAGCCCGGTAGCGGCTTTGTCGAGTGAATCATCCAGCATGACGCAGATGCGGACTCCAATCAGCAGTAATATAGCGCCGATTGTATGCCCTAGGTGCATGCCATCTCAACCGCAACGGTCCGGGACTCGGAATGGCTTTCCGTATAACCTTTCCCCCAGGGAGTGCGCCGCGACGGCGCAAGGGTTTCCCTCCTTTTGCCGCCGAGAGCTTCAATTGCGGCGTATAATGATCGGGGTTAAACTGCCCCGATACCAGGGGTCGATAAAACGGGGGACGGAGATCATGCGCCGGGTAGTGTTCAATCAGAAAGGGGGCGTGGGCAAGTCCACTATCACCTGCAATCTGGCCGCTATCAACGCTGCCATGGGAAAAAGGACGCTGGTTATCGATCTCGATCCGCAGGGAAACTCCACCCGCTATCTGCTCGGCGAGAATCCCATCGATTCGAAAGAGACGCTGGTGGGATTCTTTAAAGAGATTCTGACTTACAGCTTCCGCAGTAAAGGTGCTGCCGGTTATATCCATCAGACGCCGTTTAAAAATCTGGCGCTGATGGCGGCGCATCAGGAGCTGGACGAGCAGCAGAGCAAACTGGAATCGCGCTACAAGATGTTCAAGCTCCGCGACGCCTTGCTGGAGCTGGAGGATTATGACGATATTTATATAGATACTCCGCCGGCGCTCAATTTTTTTACCCGATCTGCACTGATTGCGGCAAACGCCTGCTTGATCCCCTTCGACTGTGACGATTTTTCACGCCAGGCGCTCTATACCCTGTTGGACAATGTGCGCGAGATTCAGCAGGATCACAACAACCAGTTGATAATAGAGGGGATAGTGGTCAACCAGTTTCAGTCCCGCGCACGTCTTCCACGAGCGCTGGTTGACGAGCTGATCGGCGAAGGACTGCCCATTCTGGATGCCTATCTGTCGCCGTCAGTTCGTATACGGGAGTCCCATCAGAGTGCGCAACCGATGGTCCATTTCGATCCCCAGCACAAGTTGACAGGGGAGTTCCAGGCACTGTATCGGGCAATCGACGAGCGGGCAGGGGCTCAGGTTCAGGCTGTCTGAAATCGCTGCAGCGCCCTGTTTGCATGCGGCTGTAACAAGCGGCAGTGCATTGAAAAATCCTTTGCCTAGCGCTGTATCGACTGCCGATTATTGATCATTGTCCTTTATAATCCGCCCCTTTAAGCGGATATCACCGTAATCGGATGGTATTTGGAGGAGAGACGAGTGGCAGCTAAGATACTGGATGGCAAAAAGCTATCTGCGACTATCGAAAATGAGTTGCAGGAGCGGGTGCAGGTACTCAAGTCGGCAGGGCACACGCCGATTCTGGCGACAATTCTGGTGGGGGGCGACCCAGCCTCCGCCACCTATGTACGCATGAAAGGCAACGCTTGCCAACGGGTTGGCATGGATTCGCTCAGGATAGAGCTGCCTACCGAAACAACGACTGAGACGCTGCTAGCCAAGATAGCCGAGTTGAACGCAAATCCCGATGTTCACGGTATTTTGCTGCAACATCCGGTTCCCGAACAGATCGACGAGCGCAGCTGTTTCGATGCGATAGATATTGCCAAGGATGTGGACGGCGTGACCTGCCTGGGATTCGGCAAGATGAGTATGGGTGGGCCCGCCTATGGTTCGGCTACACCGGCTGGCATCATGACGCTGTTGACCCGCTACGGTATTCCCCTAAAGGGGAAGCATGCGGTTGTAGTGGGCCGCAGCCCCATTCTGGGAAAACCCATGGCGATGATGCTGCTCAATGCACACGCCACGGTTACCATCTGCCACTCCCGTACCCAGGGACTCGAACAGATCGTCGCTCAGGGTGACATTGTCGTCGGTGCGGTAGGTCGGCCGGAACTGATCAAGGGTGCCTGGATAAAGCCGGGTGCGGTGGTGGTCGATGCCGGCTACCACCCTGGCGGCATCGGGGATGTGGAACTGGCAGCAGTGAAAGATCACTGCTCGGCCTATACCCCGGTGCCCGGCGGCGTCGGTCCGATGACCATAGCCACACTCATCGAGCAGTGCGTCAGCGCCGCTGAGAAGTACTACGGTTCCGGAGGCTAAAGCGCTTCCGGTATCGGGCGCGAACCATGAATGTAATATCCCCTCTCCCCAAAGCCAGGGAGAGAGGGTTGCGGGGCGCTATTTGAAAACGATGGTTTTATTGCCGTGGACCATCACCCTATCCTCCACATGGTCGCGCAGACTTCTTGCCAGCACCACTTTTTCGACATCCTTCCCCAGGCGGACCAGATCCCGAACTGTGTCGCTGTGGCTGACGCGCACGACATCCTGGTCGATAATCGGTCCCTCGTCCAGGTCGGCCGTTACGTAATGACAGGTTGCACCGATCAGTTTCACGCCTCGGGTTGAGGCTTGGTGATAGGGGCGGGCGCCGACGAAAGAGGGAAGAAAACTGTGGTGAATATTCAGAATGCGGTTGGGATAGCGCTCACAAACCCATGCGGGCAGAATTTGCATGTAGCGGGCCAGAACGATCGTGTCGGCATTGTGCTTTTCGATCAGTTCAACCATTTGGCGGAAGGCCTCTGGTTTGTTCGCTTTGGTCACCGGCACATGGTGGAAGGGTATGCCGTACCACTCTACGAGGCCGCGCAGATCTTCGTGGTTGGAAATGATGCAGGGGATTTCGCAGTCAATGTCCCTGTTGCGCCAACGATCGAGCAGATCTGAAAGACAGTGGGACTCCTTGCTCACCAACATGACAACGCGTTTCGGGATACTCTTATCGACTATCCGCCAGTTCATTTTGAACTCTCTGGCAATAGTGGTGAACTCGCTGCGGAATCCATCCAGACCGAACGGCAAAGAGTTCGCATCAACCACGATTCTCGAAAAGAACCAGTTGGTCTCCTCTTCGGAGTGGTGGGATGCCTCAAGAATCCAACCGTTGTGGCGGGTGATGAATTCCGCAGCACAGGTGACGATGCCCACCCTGTCGGGACAGTCAAGGATGAGACGGTAAATCGGTTTCATTCGATCGACTCCAGCTGTATTGTGTATCAATGATCGCCACACCAGCTTCCAGCGGATACCGGTGTTACGAAGGCATTATTCGGCACTGTTAAAGATTACCAAAGAGCGGTATTTGCTCGCGCGTTGTCCCAGGTCTGCGGATAACAGACTTTTCAAGATCCAAGGGAGATTGCTCCTGGCTGGTAGGGGGTGTGTTGAGTTTGCCAACCACAGCTATCGCCAAGCACTTCAACTGCTCTGCAAACAGTGTAGCCTAAGGGCAAACAAAAAGATTTCTCGAAGGAGGGATTGCTTACCGCGAATCCTTATGCTCGCTTAGCCACGGCTGACAGGGTTGGCGCCTTATTTGATCCCGTGCTAACGCCGGGTACCCCCTATTTGCATTTTTCCGCATAGAGATTGGTCAACACAGTAAAGGCCTGGTCTGCATTTTTTGCGGCCTTGATAATTGTGCGGCCGATCTTGTTGGCGTCGCTGTGGGTGATATCCATATTTCGTCCTGAAAGCAGATCACCCATGCCGCTGATGACTGCCAGTGCGGCATGAAAATCCTCTATCGGATTCGTGCAGTGCGAGGGTGGAATCGACTGTTCGTTATCCCTTTTTCCATACCTTAACCAGTCGTCTTCCACATGCAGAAGAGCTAACAGATTGGTCAGATTTTTTCCGTTTGGTTTCGAGTTGCCGCTATACCACTGCTTTACCGTATGTTCCTGAATATCCAGCAGTCTGGCTAATTCTCTGGCGGAGTAGATTCCCGCTTCGCCTGCAGCCCCTTTGAGGCGCAGAGCATACTCCTTTGGATCTGATGTTACCGTCACCATTTATTTTTCTCTTAATCATTGGACAATGGTTTTAGAACCAATTATACAGCAATGATAATCGCCGATACCCAAACTGGATTGCAAAAATTTACAATGGTTAACATTATGCTACATAACCAGTTACCAATATGGGAGATGCAGCGGGCCGGTATGAAAGCGATACATATTAATAGAATATGAGCAGTTATTTTCTTCCGCTTGGGCTTACGCTGGCGTTTGTTGTCGCCTGGTTGACTCCAGAACCCGGCCGTATGCTGGACAACTGGGGTCTTATTCCCTGGATGGTTGTAACTATATTTTTGGTCAACGGCTATCAGACGAGGCTGCGCCGGATCCCAGCAGCGAGAAGCATGATCGTTACCACGCTGTTGGCTATTGTGATCAATCTCCTGCTTAGTCCGTTTGTCGGGCTCTTTCTGGTGACCTTGACAGGCGTGTCGGAAGGGGCGGCATTGGGGCTCGTGGTCATGGCCTCGGTTCCCGCCACGCTCTCTTCAGGTATCGTCATGACTCAGTTAGCTGGCGGCGATGTCGCCAAGGCGCTGGCATTGACGATTATACTGAATCTGGCTGGTGTGTTTATTCTGCCGGTGACCTTGCAGGCAACGCTGGGTAGCGCAGGGTTTGTGGAGCTCTCTTCGTGGGCATTGTTATTGCAGCTGATTCAGATTGTGCTGCTGCCATTCCTCATCGGCATGCTTCTGCGCCGCATTGAAATGCTGCGTCTTAGTCCTCTGATGTTGAAATACACACCGTCGATTTGCGTGATTGGTACTGTCTGGATGTCGATCTCTTCTTCGACGGAAACTTTGAGAGAGATCAATGCGGCACTGCTGCTCATTATATTGTTTTGTTCCGGTGCGGTTCACGGCTTGCTGCAACTGCTGTGCTGGGGTTCCAGAAAATTTTACCGGGTCGAACGAAGTGAGTCGTTGGCGTTACTGTTTATTGCTTCCCAAAAAACACTTCCGGTAGCGATCGGTGTTCTTACGGCGATGGATCATCCTGCCGGCACCGCGATTGTCGCCTGTATTCTTTTTCACTTTCTGCAGCTGTTCTGGGATGCGATTCTTGCCTCACGCATGGCTCGTCTTGGAACCAATATCGATTCTCGTGCGTGATTTGGCAGCGGCGGCCGTTACTGGGTTGGTTGTTTATTTAATGCCAATGTCGGATATCCGTTAATGCTCAACCAGAAGCCCGAATAGAGAGAGTCGATCGCCTGGTGGTATGCATGTTCCGTCTCCCGCAGATAACGCCTTTGTTCCTGATAGGCGCTTCGTCCCTCTTTAAGCAGCTGGCGGATCTTCTCATCGCGTAGATCCGACATGGCGATATCATGCTCTTGCATCCACAGCAGGAGATCCTGGTCATTTTCAATATCAGGCGGTGCGACAAAATGGTTGCGTACCATAACTACCAGCGAATCAGGTTTTGGTTCACTGCCAAGTACAATGCTTGAGACCTGAGTGCTGTACTGTTCCAGAATGCCATCGAGTTCAATTTGTCCTGTTTTGATGCGATGCTCGGTGCGTTGTCCGATGGACTGAGCCGTGACCTGCGAAATGATCAGGACAATTGTCAATACAGCAGCTCCCCCAATTGCCAGGATCCGCTTAAGCTCGGGTTGTTTCGATTCCCTCTTCTCTGCCGTCATACTGCTCCTGAACTGCTCAACTAGCTATATAATCTTGCCGACCATTGTGCTTTTGCAAGCCGACGGCAGACGAAGGCGAGAAGGTGCGGGCGCACTTCCAGACGAGGCTCGCCGCAACAGTGTCGATTCAGCGATGGCGCAACCGTGAGAGATGACCTAGTGCCGGAGTGTGTCTTTACTCATGTAACCTGAGCCGCAGGGCTCCCTCTTCGACTTTGACCGCAGCGACGCCATCTGAAAAAGCTTTCCAGAAACCGTCGGCGCTGCCGAACTCCTGCACCAGATCGATATTTTTTAGTCCCCCCAGCCAGGCGTTGGGGATGGGCACTCCCATGATTGTGACGCCTTTAAGTTTTACCACCGGCCGTTCATTCTCGTAGGAAAATTCGATGCCGGTGCGGGCGCGAAGCGTTTTACCACCGAGGAGCGGGAAATCCTCATCCATAGGTATCAATATCCTGGCACTGATCAGATTATCCGAGAGGTCCACAGCGACCCGTTTCGCCAAATCGGTATTCTTCGCCAACAGTGAGTTGAGCTCTCGTTCGCTGAAGTGAATATCTCTGGTTGCTCCGGCCTCGCTGTAAGCCTCGGGTTTGAGGGGGGCGCCGGAGTCTGCAGCAGCCGGAACTGCTGCTAGCGGTTTGTCCAGGCTTTCCAGTTTGGCCGACAGTACCGACTTCTCCTGCTCGTTGAGTGCGACTGGGGTGAACTCCGAAGGAAACAGGTATGCCTTGGCCAGCCAAAGTGTCGCTGCTGATGTGATAACCATGGCTATGAGCACGATGGCAAGTATTTGAAACCAACCCAAGCGTTTTGATTCCTGAGTGTTGGATTGAACCGACTCCATCCGCTTTGCCTCCGGTTTCTAGCTTGTGAGCCCTGCTTGCATTGACTTGTGTATCCGTAATTATGCACACTTTTTGTTGCCAGGCTAACCATGCGTCATCGTTTAGGGTGTGCTTCCGGGCATCTCACGAAAGATTGACTGCAAGACGGACGGGGTGCGTGAAATTGGAGAAGAGTATCTCCGGCACTGCGTTGAATTTAGGGTAGTTCCATCGAGTCACCAACTTGGAGTTTCCAGGCTTGGGAGCGGGATATCTCCACTTCGGTTAGAGCCGGCGGTAGAAGCGCTTGGAAGCCGAGTCTGGCAGCTATGACAGGGCGGGTGCCTAAATGTAAACTTGTTTGAACAGTACCCAATCGTACAACCCGGCAGAGTTGATATTCGTTTAGAATTATTGCCGCAGAAGAGAGATCCGGTTATTCTCTCGGCGATTACCAGGTAA
This sequence comes from Chromatiaceae bacterium, assembly GCA_024235255.1. Classification (GTDB taxonomy): domain Bacteria; phylum Pseudomonadota; class Gammaproteobacteria; order Chromatiales; family Chromatiaceae; genus HKST-UBA178. The sequence continues at coordinate 242,316 of JACKMT010000002.1, read as the reverse complement.
AGTGCTAGGTAATAGATTAACTTAAGAATGCAATTACATAGTCAGGAGGGAGCAAGATGGACATCGTGTTGAAGATGAGTCAGGCCGAAGAGCCTTTCAGCTTCTCTTTCATCAATGCAGAAGGCCAGGCGGTGGTGAAAAGCGAAAACTACAAGGCAAAAAAAAGTGCGCTCAGCGGAATCGAATCAGTCAAAAAAAACTGCCTGGAAGATGCGCGTTACGAAATGAAAGAGTCAAAGAACGGGAAGTTTTTCTTTAACGTTAAAGCGTCCAATGGACAGGTAGTGGGAACCAGCATGCTGTTCGCCACCGAGGCTGATCGCAGCAAAGCAGTCGCGGAACTCAAAAGCGGGGGCCCTGGTGCAGCCGTAACAGAGCAGAGCGCCTGATCTCAGCTAGATTCTGCGAACTGGTAGTTGTGCCGGCAATTGGTGTCCTAACGAGCCAAGTAACTGTTTCGATTAGCCTTCCCAGAGGCGTTGCAAGCTAACGGGGGCAGGCAGGCTACGCCAACAATTGATCAAGGAAAAGGAATATGTCCAAACCTGAAATACCGGCTACTAGCCCGAAATCTGTTCCGCTCAAGGCAGGCGACGAAGTTTGGTGGTGTAGTTGCGGCAGGTCCAAAGACCAGCCATTCTGTGATGGATCCCACCGGGTTACGGATTTTGAGCCAGTCTCATACAGAGCCGATAAAGCCGGCAATTTTTTCTTTTGTCAGTGTAAATTGACGAAAACGCCGCCATTTTGCGACGGAAGTCATAAAAAGTTGGCAGACCAATAAACAGCGGGCTATCGCAACAGACTTAATCGGTTCCAGCGATTTTGCGCTCATTCAGAGACCAGTCATAGTCGTATTGCTCAATCTCTTCAATAGTTTCGAGCTGGCTTCTCAAGGTGGTTTTTGCGTAGCGCTTCAGGTGTTGGATAACACCGATTTCGTTATCGCCGAAATCGGTCTGGTACCATTTATAAATGCTGGATACAGAAAGTTTGCGGTCTGCAACCTGCGCTCCTCGTGGATGGTTTATGTACTCGCGTGCGGCAGCTTCCAGCAGCGCTTCGGAGTTGGCTGCAGTAAAGGCTTTTGGCTGTAGATTGGGACAGCCGACAGAAGCGCAGTTAAGTGCATAGTGGAGCCGGTTGTCCTGCCAGATCGGCCGCAGTATTCGATGCTCGATATCGTTCAGACTGAGTTCCAATCCCTCGATAGTGAGAAATTTCTTATCCCAGGGTCCGTCCGCGAATAGACCCGGTGAAATATCGATGTCCCGGATAGAGCGCACCGGATAGTGATCGAGAATGGTTGCTACTGTGGCTGCATTGTAGAGATTAATCCAGAAGGCCAGTTGTTGGGGACGGCTCAGTTTCGCTACCGGAGTCCGCTGTAGCTCTTGCAGATAGCGTTGTAGGTTTTCGCGTTCGGGCAGGGCGCCGGAGTAGTCCAGTAGATTGATTCCTTCGCTGCTTCTGGTGAGATGCCGAGCCAGAAACTGTTGCCAATATGAGTGGTTCGGCTGCAGCGTCTCAGTGTCTGCAACGGCCAGCCAAACTGCCCAAAGCTCGGCTTTAGGCGCTGCCTGGGAGAGCTGCTGAATCAGCATAATTAAGAAAAACAGTAAAGCACGATGTCGAATCATTTTTATTTCCGTGACTGAGTTCGTTTAAAAGACCCGGGATCGTTGCTGAATCTTTCGGGCAGCATCAAAAAAAATCCGAAAAATCAGTTGAAGACAGAACTATTCTAGATTTGACCGAGTTTATCGCGAAGTATACCGCCGGTTTTTCCTTGATATCCCGGAGGATTCATTCCATTTTTTACATGAAATACTTCTGGCGGCACTGCTTAAAACAGGCTAGGATTTCATTGCATCAAGGAGTAATACAAAAGACCTTATATTGAATTTGAGGAAGGCACTATGGAGAACCACTATAAGGAAATGCTCAGATTTCAGCTCATGGAGGAGATCGGTAAAATCAACGCCCAGGTGGAGACCTTGGGGAGACCTAATGGGACATTGGAGCGGTCGCTCATCGCGCGTTACGGGAAGCTGCTGTTCGTCAGTCAGCAGTTGATGGATACGCTTCCGAAACTTCGGGCCGTCAGCGATTTACATCAAGTCAAAGGCGAGAGCCGTCCGGTGGTTCCACGCTCCGAAAAAGGGTCTTTCAGTCGTCGCTTTGGGCTGTTGTAAAAGTCCGGTTTCTTCCAAGTCGCTTTGCTTCGTAAAGTGCACCGTCCGCGTCCGCGAGAAGCGATTTACCTGCATCTTCGCAGTGGCTGGCTGTTAAATAGCTAATTCCGATAGAAACCGTAATAGCTAAATCGGTGCCTTGTTCCAGTGAAACCGGAGTATCGGCTATATGGAGGCGAATGCGTTCAGCTATTTTAAACGCCTCTTCGGGGTCTGTCTGAGGCAGTAATAGAGCGAACTCTTCGCCACCGAAGCGGGTAGCGACATCCGACGCACGCAAACACTCCCAAACCCTGAGTGAGATTTCCCGAAGTACCGAGTCACCGGCGTTGTGGCCATAGAGATCGTTGACCCGCTTGAAGTGGTCCGCATCGATAAAGAGGCAACTCAGCGGGAAGTTGTGGCGTCGACTGCGGGCAATCTCCTCGTTTAGCCGTTTCTGAAGATAACGGCGGTTGTGCATTCCGGTCAGTGCGTCGGTGAGTCCGCTGATAACCAGATGTTCACGGTGGGTGGCGTTCTCCAGGCAGACAGCGCCGATGGTGGCGAGACGGTCCAGGAAGTCGGTGGCGTGGTGACGGGTGAAGCGGGTTGGATTCTGACTGCCGAGGTTGAGAACGCCCACCAGCTGATTGCGACGGATCATCGGCAGCATGGCAATGCTGCGGATCACATCCTTGCCGGGAAAGAACCTGCGGTGCTCTTCGCCCAGGTAGGGACCGAGCCGGGAGTGCTGTAGATTCTCGTAAATGGGACTAAAAGTTGCCGGCCGGTCAACGAATATCAACCTGTTGCGGTCATAAGCTGAATTGCCGGAGATGGTCAGTAGTTGTCGGAGCTCGTGATCCGGGTCGGAAAGCACCAGGCTTATGGCCGGGACGCAGAAGGATTGCTGCAAGCCGGCAGTTAGCGCCTCCAGTAGTTGTGGCAGGTCTTCGGCGTCAAGCAGGGATACCTCTCGCTCATGACAGCGCCTGAAGGTCTCTTCGCTGAGTCTGGCCTCCTCGGTTAACTCGTGCAGCTTTTGCCGCAACCATCGGTTCTCGGCGTCGAGGCTCTGATGTTGGTTTTCCAACTGTAAACTTGACATATGCTGGTTATCGGCCGGTGCGGGAGGGGCTTTAATTCCCGTGCGACAGGAACCCGGGAAAAGTTTTTCTGAATGACAACAGGGAGGTTGTTATGCAAATTGTGTTACATACTCGAAATTACCGTGCCGTTTTAGTTTGCGGTTTGATATGTGCGCAGATTATTGCTGTTGTAGAGACGGCATCTGCTGCAGGGGGAATTATAAAGTGTACCAGTGATACGGGTCAGGTCTCTTTTAGTCAGACCGGCTGTGAGCATGGCACAAGAGAGGCGTTGGAAGTAAGTAATCCGAAAGTAGGCTGGATCAACCTAAAAAAAGTGCTCTCCGAATATGTGACGAAACCCGAAAAGGATGCCAACAAGCGGCCGGATGCGAAGAAATCGGGCTCCGGTAAAGAAGGACGAGTGCAGCAACAGAAGTGTTGGCGTGCCCGGAAAAGCCTGGCACGGATCGCGCGTGAATTGAAGCAGGGGTATAAACCTGCCCGAGGCGAAGTGCTGCGTCTTCAGCGTGCTGAAGAGGAGGAGTATCTGGCGCTTTTCTGTGAAAAGCCGCTGCGATGATTCGAAGGCGGCGGTAAAGAAATGTCTCCGCTCAAGGGGCATGGAACGTTCAGAAGCCGCTGTCGAGCCGCCACAGCTGATAGTTTGGCTGGTACTGATAACCCCCGCCGGCTATGAATAGCAGTATGTTGCGTAGCCGGTAGAATTGAACGACAGAATCGACTCGAATGATCTCTTTTCCGTTGCGGTCGAAAAAGAGGATCGATGGGGTATAGAAAAGCCCCAGTTTACGCGCCCATTTTTTGCTGCTGGTCATTTCGCCGTCGGGCGTAATGACCGGCGTGTCGGCGTAGATATCCAACTGTACATTCTCGAACTGCCTGAAAAGATCGGTGATTGCATTTTCATTGAGCGGTTGTGAATGGAGAACGTTGCAGGCGTGGCAGTTTCCCTGTTCGAAAAAGACAGCGAGCGGGCGATCTGCGGGGAAACGGCTTCGATCCAGCGCGTAGGGCGGGGGGGAGAAGAAATCCTCATCGTTCAGTTCACCGGGTTCGAAAGCCAGTGCACCGGAACCCCGTTCCAGGAACTCGCCGAAGGACTCTTTGCGAAAGTGGTCATCGGCGACATACTCCAGCGCAGCCCGGAATTTATACGGTGGGTAGTAGCCGCGCAGACGAAAAGCCTCTGAGCCGTTCTTGTCATAGAAGATTAGAGACGGGGTGAAATTGGTCTTTTCGCGCAATGCAAATTCGCGTTCTGTCAGTGTAACGCCGTCGATATCGGTAACTTCATCCACTCCCCAGATGTCTATCGGAATAATGTCAAAATTGCGCCTGGTGTAGGTGGTGATATCCTGCTGGCCGAAATTAACCGTCATCAACAGCTTGCAGTAAGCACAACGATGCTGGCCGAAGTAGACAATGATGCCTTTCTTGTCGGCTGCCAGCGCTTCGTTAAGATCTTCCTGCAGATCCAGAAAGCTGTGCTTGAACCACTTCGGATGCTCAAGCGGCTCTTGCAGCGGGAGGTCATCGAACTCAAAAGCGCCCCCCGGCTCTCTCTGCTGGGCGAAAGCGATGGTATGCAGCAGCGTGATGAGCGCGCCTGCGATGATGATTCTTGTAATCTGCTGAAAGGCGGTAGATCCTCTCCGAGATGGGCGGTTGTCAGGTGTAATTCTCACGTGCCAGCAGCTCCCTGATGAGATAAAACGCGGCGATGGAACGAGATTCGGTAAAGTCATCCCGCTGCAGGAGCGAGTTCAGGTTGTCGAGTTTCCAGGGTATCACTTCGATCGGTTCAGGTTCGTCGCCCGGTAGTCGATTGGGATAGAGATTTCTTGCCAATACGATGTGCGTATGGTGTAAAAGATACCCGGGCGCCACTGTCACTGTCCTCACCGGCTCCAGCTGTCTGGCGGCGTAACCCACCTCCTCCTGCAGCTCCCGATTGGCTGCATCCGGCAGACTCTCTCCGGGCTCAATGCGTCCCTTGACGAAGCCCAATTCGTAGCGGTCCATGCCAGCGGTGTATTCACGGATCAGCAGCAGGGTTTCGTCGTCGAGCAAGGGTACCACCAGCACCGCCCCCTGGGGAGAGCCCAGCAGACGTTGGTAGACTCTGGTTTCACCGTTCGCAAATTCCAGGTCCATCTCTTCGATGCGAAAGATACCGGTGTCTTTAAAAAATCGGCGGGAACGAATGATGGGTTTATTTGGCATAATGATCGCTTATATTGGAAACGATAGCGGAGTTATTATCGGAATTCCTGCAGCGGGCAGCTGCGACTTTAAATTAATTATGGCAAACAACTTTAAACCGTTGGTCGACTGGAACCAAATCGAGCTGTTGTTGCTGGATATGGATGGCACCCTGCTCGACCTCCATTTCGACAACCATTTCTGGCTGGAGCACGTACCTCGGCGTTACGCTGAGATGCATGATCTTCCGCCTGAGGCGGCACGGGAGCAGCTGCTTGCACGTTATCAGCGTATCGAGGGAACGCTTGAGTGGTACTGCGTCGATCATTGGAGTCGTGAGCTGGGGCTCGACATCGCGGTGTTAAAAGCAGAGGTGGAGCATCTGATTTCGGTTCACCCCCACGTGGTCGACTTTCTGCAGGCAATGCGCGCACAGGGTAAACGTATTGTGCTGGTGACCAATGCACACCAGAAATCACTGGAGCTAAAGCTGCAGCGGACCCGGCTGGGCGGATATCTGGACGCCGCTGTCTGCGCCCATGACCTGGGGCTGCCGAAGGAGATGCCGCAGTTTTGGGAAAAACTTCAGGAGGTGGAGCCTTTCGATCCACAGCGGACGCTGTTCGTGGACGACAGCCCGTCGGTGCTCGCTTCTGCCAGCGCGTACGGCATTCGTTGGCTGTTACGCGTGTTGAAACCCGATACCAGAGCCCCGGCGAGAGATGCCGACGGCTTTCCGGCGATTCACGATTTTTCGGAATTGCTGCCGTTGGGAAAGCACCTGCGGTAAATATCGCGGAGGCCGGGGAGCTCCGTCGAACATCATCGACCCCAGGATTTAAATCTTTTCTTACAATAACTTAGCAACTCTTCATAGTTGCGGAAGTGTAGCTGGAAACCCTTCTCTGCGGGTTCATCATACTCACACCAGTCGTTATCGTAGTCCCGGCAAATCTGAGGACGGTTCTGATAGATCCCGCAACCGCCGTCAGGCAGCAAATGAGAGCAATCGGACTCGATAAGCAGGTACCAGCCGCTGCTGTCTTTGTAAACACTGATGCCGTGATGGGAGACCTGCCACAGCAGATGTTCGAAATCCTTTTTGGATCGTGGCGCCGCTCCCAATGCCTGGGTGATATATGTACAGCACTTGGAGCCCGGGCACCGGCTGCATTTATTGTTTGCGATGACTAAGTACAAGGCGGGAGAGTTTCGGCGCTTAGTGCGAGACACGCCGGCCGCGCTTTCTGGCGCCACCTGGGCGGCCTCTTCCGCCGCTACCGCGGGGACCGCCTTTCCGGTCATTGATGTTCGGGCGACTGACCCTGACTCTACTGCCTGGATCTATTTCGGCCAGCAGGTCGACATCCAAATACGCCATCGGAAGTTTGTGACCGATGTAGGTCTCTATTTCCGGGAGCGAGAAGGCGTGGGTCTCGCAGGCGAAGCTGATGGCGCTGCCGCTTTCGCCGGCACGGGCGGTGCGTCCGATGCGGTGTACATAGTCTTCCGGATCGTCGGGAAGGTCAAAATTAAAGACGTGGGTGACGCTGGGGATGTGCAGCCCGCGGGCCGCCACATCGGTGGCGACCAAAACAGGCAGCTCTCCTTTCTGAAAACTGCTCAACAAGGCAAGCCGTTTTCTTTGCGGTACGTCGCCGGAAAGCACCGCCGCCTTGATGCCGTTGCCCTCAAGGAAACCCCAAACCTGATCTGCCCCCCGTTTCGTATTCACAAACACGATAGCGCGGTAGGTTTCAATACCGCGCAGCAGGCCGATCAGAAGCGGTATCTTCTCCTCATTGGCTGTCATATAACAGATCTGTTTGACATTATCGGCGGTAACCTTATCGCCTTCGATAGTAACCGATTCGGGGTTATTCATATGCTCATAGGCAAGCTCTTTAACCCGAAACGATAGTGTGGCAGAAAACAGCAGGCCGAGCCGCTTCGAAGGCGGTGGACAGCGTCTCAGCATGTAGCGGATATCCTTGATGAAACCGAGATCAAACATGCGGTCCGCTTCATCCAGAACTACTACCTGGATAGAATTGAGGTCGTAGACATGTTGTTTCAGATAATCGATGAGCCGGCCTGGCGTGCCGATCAATATGTCGACCCCTTCTGCCAGCTGCCGCCGCTGTTGGTCGTAACCTGTTCCACCGAATACCAGACCCAGCTTAAGCCCGGTGTAGCGCCCGAGGAGCTCGGCATCCTTATGAATTTGTACCGCCAGTTCCCGGGTCGGCGCCATTACCAGCGCGCGAGGCTGGTTGGGTTTTCGGCTCTCGGCTGCGGGATTGAGCAGCAGACGCTGAAAAATAGCGAGTAGAAATGCCGCTGTTTTACCTGTTCCGGTCTGGGCTTGTCCCGCCACATCCTGATTGTCGAGCGCAATGGGAAGCGTTTCTGCTTGAATCGGTGTGCAGAATTTGAAGCCTGCCTCCGCCACGCCCTGCAATATCTCGGGAAGCAGCCCAAAGCTGTCAAATCTCACATCTGTTAAGTGCTTTTTTGTCATAGGCCGCTAGGATACCTTAATTCGACCGACCAGACTTGCAAAAATGGAGTGATTACGATGAAATAGCTCACTGCTAGTGAAGTAACTCGGGCAATACCGCCATTGAGCAGCTCAATAGACTAAGTGACAATAGATAGAAGCGCCGGATCATATCCGCACTTTCCGGCGGTCTTCCCTGAATTTATTTAAGAGACTGGAGAAGCTTTAGTGAGTGAACAGATTGTTCATCTTAGTGATGATTCTTTCGAAGCAGAGGTACTGCAATCGAGTCTGCCGGTTCTGGTGGACTACTGGGCCGAGTGGTGTGGCCCCTGCAAAATGATCGCCCCTGTTCTCGATGAAATCGCCAAGGAGTACGCGGGCAAGGTCAAGCTGGCCAAACTGAACATCGACGAAAACCCGAATACGCCGCCACGTTACGGTATCAGGGGTATCCCAACCCTGATGATATTCAAAGACGGCGAAGTTGAGGCGACCAAAGTGGGAGCAGTGTCGAAATCTCAATTGACCGCGTTTATTGACAGTAACCTTTAAGCTGTTATACAAGTGCAGCTGTCCAGGAAACGGCCGGAATGCACTTGTCCGTACGCTGTAACTGAAAAATTAGAGCATCAGCAGAGCGTTTCCTAGAAATTTACCATCTTCATTAACCCAATACCCACTCCAACGGGCACTCCCTGCCTGTTCTAAACCCCTTTTTTAAACGAAACAAGCTCATGAACCTCACAGAACTGAAAAAAATGCCGGTCACTGAACTGGTAGAACTTGCCAGGACCATGCAAATCGAAGGCATGGCAAGATCGCGCAAACAGGATCTTATCTTCGCCATTTTGAAATCGCACGCCAAGCAGGGCGAGGACATCTACGGCGACGGGGTGTTGGAGATACTTCAGGACGGTTTTGGTTTCCTACGTGCTGCGGATAGCTCCTATCTTGCGGGTCCCGACGATATCTATGTATCGCCAAGCCAGATTCGCAGGTTCAGTCTGCGTACCGGCGACACCATATCCGGTAAGATCAGGCCGCCAAAGGAGAGCGAGCGCTATTTTGCGCTGCTGAAAGTCGCGGAAATCAATTTTGACAAACCGGAGGACGCCAAGAGCAAAATCCTGTTTGAAAACTTTACCCCGCTGTTTGCAAACCAAAAATTTACGCTGGAGGTGGGTAACGGCAGTACCGAGGACATCACCGCACGCACAATAGAATTGTGCGCACCGATCGGCAAGGGGCAGCGCGGCCTTATCGTATCGCCGCCCAAAGCCGGCAAGACCATGTTGATGCAGAATATTGCCCAGTCTATCGGCCTTAATCATCCCGAGAGTTACCTGATTGTGCTGCTAATCGACGAGCGGCCGGAAGAGGTGACGGAGATGAAGCGCTCGGTCCGGGGCGAGGTGATCTCATCCACTTTCGACGAACCGGCGGCGCGTCATGTACAGGTGGCGGAGATGGTGATTGAAAAGGCCAAGCGGCTGGTCGAACATAAGCTGGATGTAGTGATTCTGCTTGATTCGATTACCCGGTTGGCGCGCGCCTACAACACGGTCATCCCTTCGTCCGGCAAGGTGTTGACCGGTGGCGTGGACGCCAATGCGCTGCACCGGCCGAAGCGTTTTTTCGGCGCTGCGCGCAACGTCGAGGAGGGGGGCAGCCTGACGATCATTGCCACCGCATTGGTGGAGACCGGATCGCGCATGGACGATGTGATCTACGAGGAGTTCAAAGGCACCGGTAACATGGAGATTCATCTGGATCGGCGCATTGCGGAGAAGCGCATATTTCCGGCCATTAATATCAACCGCTCAGGCACCCGTCGCGAAGACCTGTTGATGGATCCTGCAGAGCTGCAGAAGATGTGGATTCTCAGAAAAATCCTGCATCCGATGGATGAGTTGGCGGCCATGGAGTTTCTCTACGATAAGCTCAAAACTACAAAAACCAACAAAGAGTTTTTCGATTCCATGAAACGCTGACCGGATAAGCTGTAGCCTATGGGCGCCGGGAACAAACCTGCAGTAGCAATGATCCTGGCGGCTGGTCGGGGCAGACGTATGCGACCGCTGACGGATCATGTTCCAAAGCCGCTGCTGGAAGCAGGCGGCAGACCGCTTATCCATTACCATCTTGACGCACTGTCACGCGCCGGATTTCGACGCGTGGTAATCAATCACTCTCATCTCGGGCAGATGCTGCAGGATGCCTTGGGCGACGGCAGTCGCTGGGGTCTTTCGATCATTTATTCGCCGGAGTCGGCCGGTGCGCTGGAAACGGGAGGCGGTATCTATCATGCGATGTCATTGCTCGGTGAAAAGCCCTTTCTTGTATTAAACGGCGATATCTGGACAGATTTCGACTATGCTGGCATCGAATGCCCGCATAATAGTCTGGCGCACCTGGTGCTGGTGAAAAATCCCGTGCACCATCCTACAGGCGACTTTCAGTTGATCGATGGGCGGGTATCCGAAACCGGGGAAGCGAGGTTAACTTTCAGCGGCATCGGTATTTACCGGCAGGCGCTGTTCGCAAACTGCAGCGGCGGCTCATTCCCGTTGGGGCCGTTGTTAAGAGGCGCTATGGCGAAAGCGCATGTAAGCGGCGAATTTTATTCTGGGAAATGGGTTGATGTGGGAACGCCAGAACGGCTGCAAGCGCTGAACGGATTGCTTATGGGTGGTTGAATTAGGGGAGTGCATGGGACAGGAGATCGCCGACAGCCATTTTCAGGCAGCTGATTTCGATGCTTTCCGGCAGCGTTTGCGGCGGGAGACGCTGTTGCTTAAGCAGTGGTTCGAGGATGGTTTTTTTTCCGTCGGTGAGCATTTTATCGGATTTGAACTGGAGGCCTGGCTGGTCGACGAGCAGGCGCATCCGGCACCGATTAACCAGTCAGTGTTGGAGCGCCTGAATGATCCGCTGGTCGTTCCCGAACTGGCCAGGTTCAACCTGGAGTTTAACGGTACCCCGCAACGCCTGACCGGCGCTGCGCTCAGTCGGTTGGCAGAGGAGTTGGAGCGCACCTGGAAACGGTGTAATCAACTGGCCGGCGAATCGAACGCCCGCCTGGCAATGATCGGTATTTTGCCGACGGTGGCGGAGAGCGACCTCAATCCCGGCAATATGTCCTCGATGCTGCGTTATCTTGCACTGGACGAACAACTGAACTTGCTGCGCGGCGGTTCGCCGGTTCAGATCGATATCAGCGGCCGCGATCGCCTCCATTTCTCTCATAAAGACGTGATGCTGGAATCGGCCACCACTTCATTTCAGATTCATCTTAAAGTTGACCCGGACCAAGCGGGCCGGTTTTACAATGCTGCCAAGCTGGTGTCAGCGGCGATGGTTGCCGTCAGCGCCAACTCCCCTTATCTGTTTGGTGCTGAGCTTTGGGAAGAGACCCGTATTCCGCTATTCGAACAGGCGGTTCCGGTGATCGGCGGTGAGCGCGCCAAGCGGGTAACCCTGGGAACCAGATATATAGAAGAGATATTCGACTGCTTTGCCACCAATTTAGAATGCTACCCGGTGTTGCTGCCGCAGCTGATGGATGGTAGCGAGGAGCAGTTACCCCACCTGCGCCTGCACAATGGAACGATTTGGCGTTGGAACCGGCCATTGATCGGCTTCGACCGGCAGGGCAGGCCGCATATCCGAATTGAGCACCGTGTGGTGCCGGCAGGCCCAACTGTAGCGGATGCGATTGCCAATGCAGCCTTCTTCGTCGGGTTGGTGCATACCTTGGCCAACCAGTCCCCTGTCCCGGAGAAGCGTCTGCCTTATCCCTTGGCGAGAGAGAATTTTTATCAAGCCGCCCGCCATGGGCTGGAGGCCGATATCCACTGGCTGGATGGGCGAAGGGGTGGTTTGCGTGAGCTGATTCAACAGGAGTGCCTTGGACTGGCCAAAACAGGTCTCGATAACCTTGGGATCGACCCGCAGGAATCACAACATTGGCTGGGAATCATCGCGGAAAGGGTGAGTAGCGGGCAAAACGGTGCGTCCTGGCAGCGTGCCTGGGTGCGGCGCCACGGTCTGGATATGGCCGGGTTGACAGAGTCTTATCTTGAACGCCAGGAAACACTGCGCCCCGTGCACGAATGGACGGTATAATCCGCATTGCTCCAATAGTTAACTTTTTCTGAACTCCTCATAAACAGCGCATCAGATGTTACAAGAGCTCGATCAAATTCCGCCCGGCTTGCTTGATCTTAAGGCTACCCAGCTGCAGGCTGCTTTGGGGGGGCCGACATTGATTCATCTCGAGGGGCGTCGTCGGGCGCCGCTGCTGGTTTCGGTGCTCATGCATGGTAACGAAACGACCGGTTGGGAGGCGGTGCGCACATTGCTGCGTCCCTATGCTTCGGGGGAGGAGGAACTACCGCGTTCACTGAGCCTGTTTATCGGCAACGTTTCCGCTGCGGCGGTTGGACTGCGCCGACTTGACGGGCAGCCCGATTACAACCGGGTCTGGCCGGGCTGCGAGGACCGGGGTACGCCGGAACATCTGCTGATGCGTTACGTGATGGAGACGATGCGGGCACGTGAGGTGTTTGCCAGTATCGATGTTCACAACAATACCGGAATAAATCCGCATTACGCCTGCGTCAATATCATCGATAACCGCTTCCTGCATCTGGCGACCATGTTCGGGCGCACGGTGGTCTATTTTATCCGCCCCTGCGGCGTGCAGTCGCTGGCGATGGCAAAAATCTGTCCGGCTGTGACGCTGGAGTGCGGCAAGCCCGGTCAGCTCAACGGTGTCGAGCACGCCCGGGACTATCTGAATGCCTGCCTGCACCTGGCAGAGCACCCGGAGCATCCGCTATCTCCGCGCGATATCGATCTCTTCCATACGGTTGCTACGGTCAAGGTGCGTGCGGATACGACCTTCGGGTTCGGCGGGGAGAGTGTGGATATTCGCTTTGAGGATGATCTGGAGTACCTCAATTTCCGGGAATTGGCCAGCGGGACCCGGATAGGCTGGATAAAACCCGGGAACGACATCGGGCTGGAGGTGATTAATGAACAGGGCAGTGATGTCACGCATCGCTACTTTTCTGTGGAAGATGAGGCGTTGAAGCTGCGGGTGCCGGTTATGCCCTCGATGCTTACCCGGGATCTCAGGGTGGTGCGCCAGGACTGTCTCTGTTATCTGATGGAGCGCTACAACGACCACCTGCTCTGAAAGCGGTGCTGGATTATCGCTCTTACTGGTTATGGTATCTGCCACAGCCATTTTTTTGGGAAATTTCCCCCTTCGCCCTTGACTATCGCAAAAGCGGCCCTAATATTGGCACTCAGTCCGGATGAGTGCTAATAAAAGCATCTTCGGGAATCTTTAATAGTTCGAATTATTAACTCGTTAAATCAGGAGAGACCGGTAGATGAATATTCGTCCGCTGCAAGATCGTGTGGTCATTCGTCGTATGGAAGAAGAGCGCACCAGCGCTGGTGGCATAGTTCTGCCTGATAGCGCTACTGAGAAGCCTGTGCAGGGCGAAGTGGTGGCTGTCGGCAACGGCAAAGTTCTGGATAGCGGCGAATCGCGCCCGCTGGATGTCAAGGTCGGCGACCGCGTGCTGTTCGGGAAATACTCCGGCACTGAAGTGAAGATCGGCGATCAAGAGCTGCTGGTGATGCGTGAAGACGACATCATGGGCGTCGTCGAGGGCTGAACTCCCTTTTCAACACCCTTATCACAACTGAATTCGTAAGGAACAGATAAATATGAGCGCAAAAGAAGTGAGATTTGGCGATGATGCCCGTCAGAGAATGCTGGCCGGTGTCAATATCCTGGCCAATGCAGTCAAAGTCACCCTCGGCCCGAAAGGCCGCAATGTGGTTCTGGAGAAGAGCTTCGGTGCCCCTACCATCACCAAAGACGGCGTTTCCGTTGCAAAGGAGATCGAACTATCCGACAAGTTCGAGAACATGGGTGCGCAGATGGTAAAGGAGGTCGCGTCGCATACCTCCGATGTCGCCGGCGACGGCACCACCACCGCCACCGTGCTGGCACAGGCGATGGTGCGCGAAGGTCTGAAAGCGGTTGCAGCCGGTATGAACCCGATGGATCTGAAGCGCGGCATCGACAAGGCGGTAGAGGTTGCAGTCAACAGCATGCAGGAGATGTCCAAGCCTTGCGCTAACAACAAGGAGATCGCCCAGGTTGGCGCTATCTCCGCCAACTCCGACAGCAGCATCGGCGATATCATTGCCGAGGCGATGGAGAAGGTGGGTAAGGAGGGTGTTATCACCGTAGAAGAGGGCACTGCGCTGAATAACGAGCTGGACGTGGTCGAGGGTATGCAGTTCGACCGCGGTTATCTCTCTCCCTATTTTGTCAACAATCAGCAGAGCATGTCGGTCGACCTGGAAGATCCCTACATCCTGCTGCACGACAAGAAGATCTCCAATATCCGCGAACTGCTGCCGGTACTGGAAGGCGTTGCCAAATCCGGCAAGCCGCTGCTGATCGTGGCGGAAGATGTGGAAGGCGAGGCGCTGGCCACCCTGGTGGTCAACACCATCCGCGGCATTGTCAAGGTGTGTGCGGTCAAGGCGCCCGGTTTCGGTGATCGCCGCAAGGCGATGCTGCAGGATCTCGCCATTCTGACCGGCGGCACCGTGATCGCCGAAGAGGTCGGTCTGACACTGGAGAAGGCCACGCTGAACGAGCTGGGCACCGCCAAGAAGATTCAGGTCACCAAAGAGGAGACCACCGTGATCGATGGTGCGGGCAAGGAGAGCGAGATCAAGGCACGCGTTGCGCAGGTTCGCGCCCAGATCGAGGAGACCAGCTCCGACTACGACCGCGAGAAGCTGCAGGAACGCGTTGCCAAGCTGGCCGGCGGTGTAGCAGTAATCAAAGTGGGTGCCGCCACCGAAGTGGAGATGAAAGAGAAGAAAGCACGCGTCGAGGATGCGCTGCACGCCACCCGTGCTGCGGTCGAGGAGGGCATTGTACCCGGTGGCGGTGTTGCGTTGATCAGGGCACTGAGCTCGTTGTCCGGCCTGAAAGGCGACAATCACGATCAGGATGTGGGTATCAGTATCGCAGCCCGTTCGCTGGAGGAGCCGATGCGTCAGATCGTATCCAATGCCGGCGGTGAAGCCTCAGTCGTCGTCAACAAGATAAAGAGCGGCGAAGGCAACTATGGTTTTAACGCTGCCAACGGTGAATATGGCGATATGGTGGCGATGGGTATTCTCGATCCCACCAAGGTGACCCGCACTGCGCTGCAGAATGCGGCGTCCGTAGCCGGGCTGATGATCACCACCGAAGCGATGATTGCCGACGAACCGAAGGATGAGGCGGCCGGCGGCGGCATGCCTGACATGGGCGGCATGGGCGGCATGGGTGGTATGGGCGGCATGATGTAACTGCTGTTCGGGTACCAGTCGGACCCAGAAAAGCCCCGCCCCGGCGGGGCTTTTTTATGGCCGTGGCGGTCAATCTTGCGCCATTTCGCAGCCAGCTGTCTGTAGTATCATCCGATGTATGCGTTAACCTAGGCAGTCTCTGACGATCTCAAACAACCGGAATTTTAAACAGCATGGATTTAACGGAGCAATTACGGGAGGAGCATAGGAACCGCTGGCAGGCATGGCTGCGCGCCGCCGCTGATCAGGGCCTGCTGCTGGAACCGGATGACGCTTTGTCAAAGGAGATTGAACACGTCTGGGAGGGCAGCGATTACGTTGCCCAGAGCTGCATACGCTACCCGGAACTGCTACAGGAACTGGTAAAGAGCGGGGATCTACAGCGGAGCTATCCGATTGGTGAGATGGATTCGCGCCTCCGGCTCAAGTTGGCGGGGGTGTCGCTTGAGGCCGATCTGCATCAGCGGCTGCGGCAGCTGCGCCGCCGGGAGATGGTGCGCATCATCTGGCGGGATCTGGCTCGTTCCGCCACTCTGGATGAGACGCTGGAGGAGCTCTCCGCACTGGCGGATGCGGTCGTACGGCAGACACTGGATCTGCTCTACAACTGGGCGGTGAACGCACGCGGTATCCCGCGCGGCCAGTCTGGGAGACAGCAGTTTTTGCTGGTGCTCGGTATGGGCAAGCTGGGTGCGCGCGAGCTCAACCTCTCGTCGGACATCGATCTTATCTTCACCTACCCGGAACAGGGCGAGGTTGTGGGGGCGCGTCATCTTTCCAATGAACAGTTCTTCGTCCGGCTCTGCCAGCAGCTGATAAAGGCATTGAGTGTCCAGACTGCGGACGGCTTTGTGTTCCGGGTCGATGCCCGGCTGCGTCCGTTTGGCGAGGCCGGACCGCTGGCTATCTGCTTCGATGCGATGGAGGATTACTACGCTACCCACGCTCGTGGCTGGGAACGCTACGCGATGATCAAGGCGCGTGTGATCTCCGGCGAAGCTGACGCAGGTGCGCAGTTGATGGCGATGCTGCGGCCCTTCGTTTATCGTCGTTACCTCGATTTTGGCGCCTTCGCGTCGATCCGCAGAATGAAGCAGTTGATTGGCCGGGAGCTGATGCGCAAGGGTATTGCCGACAATATTAAGCTGGGTCCCGGGGGCATCAGAGAGATAGAGTTTATCGGTCAGGCTTATCAGTTGATACGCGGAGGGCACGATCCCGAACTGCAGATCCGGCCGATATTGCCGGTGCTAGATTTACTGGCTCAGCGCAAACTGCTTCCCGGATTCGATGTCCGGGAGCTAACGCGCGCCTATCAATTTTTGCGACTGACAGAGAACCGCCTGCAGGCTTGGCAGGATCGCCAGACCCACCTGCTGCCGGACGATGATCTGGGCCGACTTCGGCTGGCTCGTGCCATGAATTTCAACGACTGGGGTGCTTTTTTCCAGCAGCTGGAGCAGCACCGGCGACGGGTGCAGGAGAGTTTTGACAAGGTTTTTGCCTCCCCCCAAACAGAGGAGAAACCGGGCGATCAGCGCCTGCAGGCGGTCTGGGAGTGCCAGGTCGAGGGCGACCAGGCGATCGAGTTTCTGGAACAGGCGGGCTTTAAGGATGGTAGCGACGCGCTTACCCGGCTGGAACAGTTCCGCAGTTCTCACGCGTTCCGGGAGTTGGGCATTCGCGGGGGGGAGCGGATGGAACAGCTGATGCCGATGCTGCTGGCGGCGGTCAGCGCCGTGCCGGCCTCGAATGTTACGCTGGAACGGCTGCTGAGACTATTGGAGGCGATCACCAAAAGGACCGCCTACCTGGCGCTGCTGGTGGAGAGCCCGATTGCACTGTCACAGCTGGTGCGGCTTGCCGCGATCAGCCCGTGGATTGCCCAGCGGATTACCCAGTTCCCGCTGCTGCTGGATGAGATGCTGGATCCACGCCGACTCTATTCGCCTTTGAACAGCGAAGATCTCAGGGCAGAGCTGGATACGCTGTTGTCGGCGGTTGATCCGGATGACCGGGAGCAGCAGTTGGACCGGATGCGCCAGTTTGCCAACAGCAACAAGCTGCGCGTTGCCGCAGCTGATATCACGGGCATTATTCCACTTATGGTGGTAAGTGATTATCTGACGGATATTGCGGAGACTCTGCTGCAAAAAGTACTGGAATTTACCTGGCTCGACCTGACCGAAAAACACGGGTTTCCGGAGGGTGTCGCGGAGGATGAAAAGGGGTTTGCCGTTATCGGCTACGGTAAACTGGGGGGGATAGAGCTTGGCTACGGTTCCGATCTGGATCTGGTATTTTTGCACAGTAGTAAAAAAGCCAGCGCCATTACCGCCGGAGATCGTTCGGTTTCGAACGACGTTTTTTATGTCAGGCTAGGGCAACGCATGATCCATATGCTTACTACGCGCACTGCGTCCGGCCTGCTTTACGAAATCGACATGCGACTGCGCCCCAACGGCAATTCGGGGATGCTGGTAAGCTCCCTCGATGCCTTCGAGCGGTATCAGAAAGAGGATGCATGGACATGGGAGCATCAGGCGCTGCTGCGCGCGCGATTCGTGGCCGGAGACCCGCAGGTGGGAGGCGCTTTTCGGCGTATCAGACAGGAAGTTCTGGCGCGTGAGCGGGATCCGGATAAGCTGCGCAGCGAAGTTTGCGAGATGCGTGAGAAGATGCGTAATTCACTGGATAAGAGCGGCAGCCGCGGATTTGATATCAAACAGGGAGTGGGCGGTATCGCCGATATCGAATTTGTGGTTCAATATTTAGTCCTTCGCTGGGCGTTCAAGCATCCCGATCTGTTGCAGTGGACGGACAATATACGCCTGCTGGAGTCACTCTCCGTACACCGGCTGCTGGAGAAAGATATCGCGCAGCGGCTGTCGGATGCTTACCGGAACCTGCGTGCTGTATTCCACCGCAATGCGCTGGGTGAATTGCCCGGTTTGATCGGCGAAGAGGAACTGCTGGAGGAGCGAAGCCTGGTCAGGCAGCAGTGGCAGGCGGTAATGCTTGCCGGCGGGACATAGTTGACAGGCAAAGAAAATTTAGTTGAGCACGCGCACTGGACGGTTAGAATACCAGCCGGGTGCTCGTTTGATTATTTGACCGCCCCTTTGGGCCGGTGCTGCTAGCGTTTGGAGAAGAGAGATGTCGAATTTCGCAGATCGTGATGGGTGGATCTGGCTTGACGGTGAAATGGTGCCCTGGCGCGAAGCGAAGATTCACGTGCTGACGCATACGCTGCATTACGGCATGGGCGTGATCGAAGGGGTGCGTGCTTACGCAACCGAGCGGGGTCCGGCAATTTTCCGGCTTGAGGATCATACCCGCAGACTGCTGGATTCGGCTCACATACTGGGGATGAAAGTGCCCTTCGATGCCGCTACGCTGAATGCGGCTCAGGTGGAGGCGGTGCGGATCAATAATCTATCATCGGCCTATATTCGGCCGTTCTGTTTCCTCGGCTCCGAAGGGATGGGCCTGCGGGCGGACAATCTGAAAGTGCATACCGCGATAGCCACCTGGGAGTGGGGCGCCTATCTGGGCGAAGAGAACCTGAAGCGGGGTATCCGCATCCGCACCTCCTCGTTTACCCGCCATCATGTCAATGTCACCATGTGCCGTGCCAAGTCTACCGGCAACTACACCAACTCCATGCTGGCGCTGCAGGAGGCGCTGATTAACGGCTACGATGAAGCGCTGTTGCTGGATACCAATGGGTATGTGATGGAGGGCTCGGGCGAGAATATCTTCATCGTCCGTGATGGCGCCGTCTATACTCCGGATCTCACCTCGGCACTGGACGGTATTACGCGCAAGACCATCATGACGCTGGCTAAGGAGGAGCTGGGGATCGATGTGGTGGAGAAACGGATCACGCGCGATGAGATCTATATTGCGGATGAGGCGTTCTTCACCGGCTCCGCAGCGGAAGTGACGCCGATCCGTGAGCTGGATAACCGCACCATAGGCAAAGGTACCCGCGGCCCGATCACTGAGAGACTGCAAACACTCTATTTCAACCAGGTCCAGGGACGCCGTAAAGAGCACCCGGAATGGTTGACCTACGTTTGAATACGGAGAGAGAGATGACAGAAGCGATAGCGACCAAGCCGGCCGATGCAGTGATCGAAGTAAGCCGTAAGCAGCTCCCCCTGAGTTGTCCAAAGGCTGGGGCGAATCCGGCGGAACTTCACCCGCGGGTTTTTATTCCGCTAAAAAAAAGCGGCGAACGCGCCAGCTGTCCATATTGCGGCGCAATATACCAGCTTAAAGAGTGAACGAAGTCCGCAGCTGGTTTCCGGCAGATTCGAATCAGGATACAGCCCGCGCCAGATCTGGCTCGTTAATCGGGGGTTGGTTCAAAGCTATAATTCAGCGTCTTGATGTCCCGCTCGAAATAGTTCTCCACCAGTTCTGCCAATGCATCGGAGTAGTAGCTGCGGTAATCTTTGTTCCGGTCCCTTGCCTCACGTTTGTGCGGCAGCTGCAAGTGTCGAATACCCAGCGCTTCGCAGACATGTGCAAAGTCATTGTTTAAGTTCTCATAGCGTCCGATAAAGTCGACCAGGATCTTGCCGCGCAGATCGACCAGGTAGTCCAGCTGCGATTGGATCGAGGTATCGATATGGTATTGGTAAGGGCGTTCCGGATCGAGTTTCCAGCGAATAAACTGTTCGAAGTCAGTCAGATGAGCGATCAAGTGGGGCCGTTCGCGGCGGATGTGGTGGTATGAGCTCACCTGAAGATCCCATGGATTGCGCACGATGGCAAATTTAAACAGGTCGCGGAAGAACGCTTCAGGCAGCATCTCTTGCGCTGCGATGATGCGCGCGTGGCGCGGAAACTTGCTGCCGATGCGGTGACCACTGGCATGACTGAGTCGGGAGCAGAGGAACTGGGCATAATACCAGGGATCGCGCCAGCGCAGCGGCTGCAGTGCGGCACGCACGCTGGTGCCGCCGGTCTTGGCGATGTGCACGAACAGGAAGTTGTATTTTCGGGATAGCAGCATTTCGGTTTGAACTGGTTTTATTCGGTCAGCATCGACAGGTAAGGGATCTTCACCAGATCACAGGAGAGGTCGACTGGCGAGATACTTCAGGTATTGATCAGATTCAAAGCACGATGAAATAAACATGATGTGTGCGGATAATATTAGTGGAATGCTACCGAGGAGATATTGACTGCATTAAACTCCATACCATGGATTTTCATCCTGCCTTCGATTACGACTCACTACTGACTCACTCTATATGTTGTATCCTTTTCTTCTGAGGTATTTTTTTGACCAACGCAGAATTTTTATGCCGCTCAGTTTAAAGCGCAGTTCTATGTACCTCCTCCTGAATTTTACATGCTTATAGTCGATTCTATCGGCGTGCCATTCAGGCAGAAAGACATCTACCATCCGATGAGTTCCATCCCTTATCATTTTTTCCAGGACCGGAAACTCCGCCCCCTCAATATCCATTTTTAAATAGATGGTATCGTTGATACTGAGGTTACTTTTCATCCATTCACTGAAGTCGATCGCTTCAGATTCAACGTAGTTGGTTTTGCTGAAGCCGCCCGTCTTTTTCTCAAATATCAGCGAAGACTCCAGACCTGTCTCTCCAAGGAACAGCTTTACCTTCTCCTGCTTATCCCAAACCGCCGCACAGATCAGCTCCAGGTTATTATATTGTGATCTTAGGGCAAGTATCTCTTTCTCATAGGAAGGGTTTGCCTCAAAGGCGTATATTTTGTCAAACGGTCCGAAAAGTGAGACTAAATCGGGAATACTGTCGCCGTTATGGGCACCGCAGTCCAATAGTATTTTCATAACAATAGAGATTCCTGATTACTGCTTTGGAATACCGCTCCAGCCGGTAAGTGTAACAAAATGAATTTCAGAAAAAACACGGGTATGTCTGCTAATTAATAGTAATCAGGTCTGCTTGTAGGCACTCCTGAACCAACGCTTTACGGCATTGCGATACAGCTTCCATGAACCTTTAAGCGAATGATATTTGTTGATCTTCGTCGTGTAGACTTCCGGGTGTATCAGACCGATTGGCTTAAAATTATTTCGAATCTTTTCCAGATGCAGTTCATCAAGCCTATTTTTTTCGACAAAAAGCAGGATATTTTGCCGGTAATAGTACGGAACATTCCGGTTGTTCCAGATGGCGCTTCTTATGAAATCAAAGCCAACGAAATCTCTTGCGTTGAAAAGTTCGTCCCAGTATTCGGGCCACTGTTCGTTAATATGATTGGTCCCGCCTTGGAACGGAATAGCGGCAGAAAATAGAACAAAATCGGCAAGCCCGGTTAAAGTTCCGATGAACTCTTCAGCCTGGTCAGCCGGCAAATGTTCCGCCACTTCAAGGCAGATCGCGAGATCAAACTTTTCTTCAATGTGGATGCCGTTGACCATATTGCCCGGTAAAAACCGCTCCTTCGGAATCACCAGAAGCTCAGGATTGACCCACTCGCCATCGACTCCCAGGATTCTCTTCACACCCTTCCGTTCCAAGGTCGAAAGCCAAGTACCAACACCGCAGCCAATGTCGACCGCGGAAGAGATATCAGGGAGCAGCTCAAGCAGTGACGTAAGAATCAGGTCGGCCGCATATTCCGTATTTTTATTCCTCAAGCCGTAGAACTCTTCAGTGTAAGGTTTCATGATCTTGTGGTCTGTTGTTATCTGAAGTATGCGGCAGAGAAGGTTTGTACTCAGTCTGTATGGTGTCGAATTGACATCGGCAGATAGTAATTACGCACCTGATCACAGTGCTTGTGCGGAGCATCTCCATGATAGTGATTCGGCTGTTGGGTTACAACAATCTGGCCGTGAGCCTGTTTATCAGGGGGTATTCGAACCAAGACCGAGTGCTGCCAGATATCCGTCAGCACTGGTTTCCACGGTATAATCCTTTACCGCGTCGACTAATAGGGCGCTGTCAGGCGGTGATGCCAGGATTGACTCCATGGCGTCGGCAAGTTGTCTCCAATCGCCCATTGGTACTAGCGGAGCGATGCGGCCGTTTTGAAGAATTTCTGCGGGCCCGCTCGGGCAGTCTGTGGCTACCACCGGCACCCCAAGCAGCATCGCCTCGGTCAGAACATTTGGGGAGCCCTCCCATCGACTTGAGAGCACGAAAAGATCGGCTCTTGCCATGTATGCATAAGGATTCTCCGCAAAACCCGGAAGGTCCACTTTATCGTGTAATCCGAGCTCATCTATCAGCGCCTGCAGCGCGCTCCGTTGGTCTCCTTCACCAAGAATAATCATTCTCAGTTGCCGTTTTTCAGAGAGGCGGGAAAATGCCCGGATAAGGGTCGCGAAATCTTTCTGAAATGTCAGTCTGCCCGCGCCTATCACTACAGGCAGGGTTTTCTCCTTTAACCAGGGGTGTGGTGCAGCTGACTGTGCCAGCTCCCTGACTCTTGGTGTTAGCACGGGATTGCGAATAACACTGACCTTTGCGGCAGCAACGCCGGACAGGCTGATGGTGTCATCGGCGACGCCCTTGGAAACAGCAATAATATGATCCAGCTTGGGGTAAGCATGTCGTATCGGCCAGAGACGCAGCCAGCGCTGGAACAGGTTTCTATGTTTGAGCGATGCGGAAAGATTGGTTCCAAGCCTCAGTACAAGACGTGTCTCCGTGCCCGCCAGAGCGCGAGCCCTGACTGCCAGCCTCCCCGCCCGGTCCTTGACCACCAGCATACGGGCGGGCCGTTGAGCACGCAGGTAACTTATAAGGGGCAACAGGCTGGTGGCAGTATGCCTGCTGCCCAAACTGATTGCCTCGACGCCGGGGTGCAGCTCCTTCAAGTGACGGCTTGTGGATTTGATTAACAGCAGATGGACCCGGTGGTTGCGTTCAGCAAACTCATTGGCCAGATTCACCAGCATGCGCTCG
The DNA here is from genome assembly GCA_024235255.1 of Chromatiaceae bacterium. GTDB lineage: Bacteria > Pseudomonadota > Gammaproteobacteria > Chromatiales > Chromatiaceae > HKST-UBA178. The sequence continues at coordinate 219,008 of JACKMT010000002.1, read as the reverse complement.
ACACCCCCTTCGCCGGAAAACGACGCCAGTATTGCGATGTCTGGAACGGCTGGGTGCTCGCTCATTCAGATTGCTCTGGCACTGTCGGGAAGTCCCATCGCAGCCAGATAACGGGCAACGCTGTTTTCAAGATGATAGGGCTTTACCGCCTGCAGCAAAGCTTCACGTGGCGGGGGGGCATTCAGCAGCTGTGCCATTGCCTGTGCAAATGAACGGTGATCGCCTACCGGTACCAGCGGACCGATACGGCCGTTTTCCAGTATCTCCCGCGGGCCGCTGGGGCAGTCGGTAGATACGACCGGAGTGCCCAACGCGAGTGCCTCGATCAATGCAACGGGCATGCCCTCCCAACGCGAGGTCAGCGCGATCAGCTTTGCTTGCTTCATATACGGATAGGGGTTTGCGACAAATCCCGGCAGGCAGAAACGATCGGCGATGCCCAGTTGTGTTGCCAGCAATTGCAGCGCGGCCTGTTGCCGGCCCCGTCCGATAATCATCAGTCGATAAGCGGAGCTGCCGGGCATGGCTGCAAATGCCCGCAATAGCGTTGCAAAATCCTTGCGGTTGGAGAGTTCTCCCACACCCAATATGACCGGTGGCTCCCCATCCCGAAACCATGCGTGGTCGATGGGGTCTTCGCTCCGGATAGTGAAATCGGGAGTGACAATAGGACTCGGCACCACCGAAATCAGCTCTCTTGCAAGACCGGTTGCAGCCGCGAAATCATCCGCAGCACCGGCGGACGGTATCAGAACGGCTTCGGCCAAGCTGTATAGATAACGCATAGAGTTGCGCTGCAGAAAGCGGTCTATCACTCCCCGGCTCGCCAGATTTATACTCACCGTTGTCCCGATGCGCACGCTGAGTCGGGTTTCTGTCCGTGCTATACCCCGGGCCAGAAGTGCAGTGCGGTTAACCCTGTCTTTGTCTGTCAGGAGTACCGTCGGCCGTTCGCGACGAAGGTAACGGATCAGTTCAGGCAGTGCGGTGTACACATGCTTCGCCTTGAGTTCGATGACACGAACGCCATGCTCCTCCCCGGTAAGCTGGGGACCATGTCGCCGAATCTTCAGCAGGTCAACACGGTATCCTGCTGCAACCATTCCAGGCAGCAGGTTCTTGACGACACGATCAACGCCGCTGTGACCGGAGGTCGCGAAAAAACAGGCTATTTTCGGCGTCATGCCTGCTCCGGCGGGAGTTCTGGGAGCGGGAGTCCGAAGGCTTGCAGGTAGCGCCGGGCGCTGATCTGATAGTCATACTCGCGTGTCGCCTGCTGCAGAAAACTGGCTTCAGGCGGGTGGTTGAGCACCTGGATCATCGCCTCAGCAAGCGCGACAGGATCACCTACCGGTACCAGTGGTCCATATTTTCCATGCTGCAGTATCTCGGCGGGTCCGCTATTGCAATCGGTGGCGACCACAGGCACTCCGAGTGCAAGTGCTTCTATCAGTGCATTCGGAGAGCCCTCACGTTTCGAGGAGAGCACAAACAGACTGGCGCGCGCAAGGTAGGCGTATGGGTTGCTGCAAAAACCCGGGAAATCCACGGCATTTTCTACTCCCAGGGAGGCGGCCAGTTGCTTGAGCCGTCCCAACCGATTGCCATTCCCAAGGATAATCAGGTGACTCTCCTGCTTCCGCCGGACCAGGGCAAAAGCCTTGATGAGGGTGGGAAAATCTTTTGCCCGGCTGAAACGGCCGATGGCGATGAGAACCGGTGTTTGTTGTCCAAACCAGGGGTGAGGAGCATCTGCCCGAGCCAGTTCGGCAATACTCGGGGTGACGGTCGGGTTGGGTATGACGCTGATTTTGTTCTGCGAAATAGCGGAAATCCGCTGCACATCTTCGGCAACACCCTGCGATACGGTGACAATCCCATCAGCTGCCTGGAAGTGTTTGCGGAGCCGACGCCGATCCCTCCAATTTTTTAACAATCGATAGCGCTGGCCACGCATGCGCTCTGAGAGATTGGTTCCCGGACGCAGAAAAACTTTTGTCCGGCTGCCGCTGAGATCGCGCGCGCGCAGGGCCAGCTCATCATCCGCAGTCTTGGCTGAAATCAACACAGACGGTTGCCTCGCTTGCAGATAGTTCACCAGCCATTCGAGCTGTTTTGCGGAATCGGATCTACCCAGGGGATGGATGTTGACCGTTTCAGGCAGGCTGTCCAGATAAGGTGCATCCAGCGTGTCGAGTATAAAGTCGACATCGATCCCGAGTTGTACCAATCCCTGAGCAAGATTAACCAGCATTCGCTCCACGCCGCCGGTGCCAAAAGTCGGTATGCAGATGGCGACGCAGTACGAAGATAACGGGGTCTGTGTTGCATTTGCCATGTGCTTGCCTGGGCGGTGTCGCCATCTACCTGGATGCCGGGTTCATCTGCGATGCGAATCCGATGCCGGCGAACAATAACCAGAAGAAACGCCAATTCCACTGCAGATGGCGAAAGTCGGTCAGACTGTAAATCGCAGTCAATGCCAGGCAGGCGGTGAAGAAATAGAATAGGTCCCGCGGCAGACGGTTTGACCTGTAGGCGTCAACTACGCCTTTCGTCAACAGCACAATAATCGCGGCAACCAAGGCAGCGCCGGTAAGCCCCAACTGGAGCAGCAACTCAACATAAACACTGTGCAGATGATCCCAGGGCTCTCCCGATGGGTGGGGATATACTTTTTCCGGTTCCTGTTCCACCAACAACTGGGTGCTGCCCGGACCCCATCCAAAGATCGGGCGTTCGGACCATTTTTCGATACCGAAGCGCCACATGGAAAGTCGGTAACTGGAGGAGCTCAGTGGCGCCTTGTCAAGCCCTTGCTGCAGGACGATGGTTAAAGTTTGCCCCTCCGGACTGAGTCGTTTCCAAATAAGATTCCAATTGGTTGCCGCCACCAGTGTCACTACGGCCGGAATCAGTAGCCACAAGAGCCAACGCCGTTTACCGTTTGCGTGTTGCCAGGCACTCTTGCGATGGAAGAGAAACGCGGTGACTGGGATCACGACCAACGCTGCAAGCCAGACTCCCCGGGACTGGCTAATGATCATTCCCTGCAGGAAAAACAGAGCCATGACCAATGTTGCGATAGCGAGGAAAACAGGCACCCATGGAGCGCGTTGCCGGTTTCTGCGGAGCCAGCGCGGTGCAAACACCAGCAGGCCCAGTATCATTACGGCGCAGTGGAACCCAAATAGGATCGCCTTATCATAGTGCATCCCGGAACGGACATTTTTGGGAATGAGCGACAGCAACAGGGAGGCATCTGGGCTGGAGAGTATTCCCAAGGTAAATCCCGCGAGTGCCAGTACCAGAACGATTGCGGTATGCCTGGAATCCCCGGCCAGCCACCAGCCGACAATGAAAAACAGAAACAACAGAATCCAACTCTTAGCCCGATTCATTGGTAAATTGCTGATGGATGGAAACTCTTGGGCTGCCCAGATCGCTCTGAGAGAAATATAGACAATCAGTGTCAGGCAGAGCCAGAAAATGGGCTCATGTGACATGGATCTCCAGGCCTTGGACGAAACAATGAAACTCAGCAGCATGAGGCCGAGGCCGATATTGGCAGCTGAGACGCTGGCCATGGACGATAATGCGAAAAGGTACAGACCGATGATGCCAACCCTCTCCACCCATGATGCAGGCCACAGGGGCCGGTGGTTCAAGAAGGTTGCATTATCGTTCAGGTTGCTTGGCAGCATTTCACACCGTCGCAGGTTTCGCTGTTAAAGCCGTTGGGAAAGCGCAGATCCGCATACATCTCCCTCTTAGTGACTCGTCAGGCTCATGGCTTTGAGAATAGCTCGTGCGCGGTTGGTCCATGAGTACTGCACCGCCTCTTTGCGTGCATTGTCGGCAAGTCTTATTGCCAGGTCAGGCTCCTCTCTCAGCCGTATGACCGAGCGACACCATGCCTCAGCGTCTGCCGGTGGCACCAGCAGCGCGGTCTTTTCATGTTCGAGTATCTCCCGGATCGAGGGAAGATCGCTGGCGATGATCGACCGCCCTGCCGCCATAGCTTCAAAAAGTTTTAGCGGGCTTATCCCGTCGGCGTGCAGCAACTCGGGTTGATAGGGCAGCAGCACAAAATCGGCATCGGCGTAAATCGAGGGGACTTTTTTATGCGGTACCGGCGGCCGGTAGCTGAGTCCGTCCACCTGCGGGATTGGATCATCAATAGTTCCAGTCAACAGGATTTCGCCGAGCCGCCGCTCGGCTATAAGGGAGAGTATGCTTAATCCGCGATCGTTGCTTATCCTGCCAAGATAGACGATCTTCGGCTTTCTCTCTCCGCTAAAGCTGCAGCGGGAGACGTCGCGATAAGCGCCGAGATCGACGCCTGAGGGGCTGACGTGAATGCGCCCCGGATCTGCGCCCGCCCGCTCCAATGCGCGGGCCAATACCTGGCTGATCGGAATAAATAAGCCGATGATTCCCGACTTCTGGTTGCGGATCAGCTGCGCTAAGTCAATCCCTTTCGTTTCCAGTTCCCGCAGGGTATGAATCTCCAGGTGATGAGGAATCCTTCTGGCTGCCAACGCCAGGCTGATACGTGCCGAGCGGACGTAGATATGCTTTGCTGCACGCAGCTTGTTCAGATAGATCCAGGTGAAGATCGACAACGGCCAGCGTTTATGCAGGAGTTCCATCGGGTGCACATCGAGTGTCGGTTCGACACCAAGCTCCCTGAGTCTGCTTTCCAGCGTAACCTTGCTGTACCATGGCGGCAGATAAAGTGTAGTATTCACACCGCAGCTGGAGAATCCAGATACTGTGTGCAGCGTCTGAATGAGATTTGCACGGTTTCTGTGTAAGCGGCTGTGACTGATGTAAAGCAGCTCGGGAGTAGGTGCCATGAGGTTATCGCGATTGTTCAATTGGCGTTATGTTTTCCGTAATCCGAGCTCTGCAGTAACTCTGGACGGCAACCGGGTATAGCGGCACAAGGCAGGTGCGACGCAAGGCAGGGGATGCGGAACGGTTCGCTATGAGTTCCGGCAGACGCCTCCTGCCTATCTCCTGCAATAGAAATCAGGATACTTGTCCGCGGCATTCCAATCTCCTCATGTTTCTTAAGCGAACAAAAAATTATACCAGAAATAACCAGCAGAGCAGATGCACAAGGTATTGTCGGAAAAGAGATCCATTCTGTTGATTCGGCTTAGTGCCATCGGCGATATTGTGATGGCAACGCCTGTTATTAAAGCGCTGAGACAACAGTATCCCGGTGCCAGAATCTGCTGGCTGGTACAGTCTGAGTGTGCGGCACTGCTGGAACACAACCCGTCTTTAAACGAAACCATCAGCTGGCCCCGCAAACGCTGGAAGGAGCTCTGGCAGGGCGGGCAATGGCGTCTTCTCTGGCGGGAAATAGCGCAGTTTAGACGCATGTTGAGGGATCGAAATTTTGATCTTGCCATTGATATGCAGGGGCTGTTGAAGAGTGGGGTAATGGCTTGGCTATCCGGTGCCGGCGAACGTATTGGTCTTGGTTCGCGGGAGGGCAGCGGTTTGCTGATGAGCCGGGTAGTCAGTCGGGGCGGTGATCCGGCGCGAATCGGCTCAGAGTATCTGCACTTGATGCGGCAATTGGGGTTTAACCCGGGTCGATTCGAGATGCAGGTTGCGCTCGCCGATGCGGATCTGCAGTTTGTCCGTGATTTCACGGTTGCCAACGGCCTGCACGCTGGCTACGCGGTTGTCTGCCCGTTTACAACCAGGGATCAGAAGCACTGGCTCAACCATCGCTGGGTTGAGTTGATTCCCAGACTGCAGCGGGAAATCGGCGTACCGGTGGTGATACTCGGGGGACCGGGCGACCGGTCGGTGTCCGAACAGATTGCCGGGTTGGCTGGTGCGGCGGCGATTGACCTGACGGGCAGGACCGGGTTGACTCAGGCGGCAGCGATCATCAGCGAGGCCAGGCTGCTGGTAGGGGTGGATACCGGACTGACCCATATGGGGATTGCTTTTTCCCGGCCAACCGTCGCGCTGTTCGGCTCAACCTGCCCCTATCTGGATACCACACGCGACCATGCTGTGGTGCTCTACCACAAGCTTCCCTGTTCGCCCTGCAGGCGCAACCCGACCTGCAACGGGCGTTTCGATTGCATGGCAGCTATCACTGTGGACGAGGTTATGAATACCGCGCTGGAGGTTACACAAAAAACCGGTCAGGCTGCTCCATGAAGGTGGTGCATGTGGAAGCGGGCAAAAACCTGTACGGCGGAGCACTCCAGGTGCGTTACCTGCTCGAAGGCCTGCAAACGCGGGGGGTGGAAAATCTGTTGGTCGTAGCTGAGGAGAGCGCACTGGCCGATGCACTCTCAGATAGCCGGATAAAGTGCTACCGGCTCCCAATGAGGGGGGATCTGGATATTGCGTTGATCCCGCGCCTGAAAAAGATTCTCTCCAGCGAATCTCCCGACATCGTCCACTTGCACAGCCGCCGCGGCGCCGATCTGTTGGGTGGATTGGCGGCGCGCTGGGCCGGTGTGAAGACGGTTGTCTCGCGCCGGGTGGACAATCCCGAACCGCGCTGGTGGGTCGGCCTGAAGTACCGGTTGTTCGACCGGGTAATCACCATCTCGGAAGGGATTCGCCGGGTGTTGTTGTCCGAGGGTTTGCCGCCCGGGTGCGTGGTTTGCGTCCACAGTGCGGTGGATACGCGGCTGTACGCCGGGCAGCAGTGCGACCGGAATTGGTTGAACGGGCAGTTTCAGCTGGATCGGGACAGCCTGGTGGTTGCGGTTGTCGCTCAGCTTATTCCACGCAAGGGGCACAGGTTTCTGCTGCAGGCATTGCCGGTATTGCTGGACTCATTTCCCGGTCTGCGTCTGCTGGTGTTGGGCAAGGGGTCGTCGGAAACCGATATCCGGTCTCAGATCAGTGACCTGGGCCTCTCCGGAAAGGTAATCATGGGCGGCTTTCGGGATGACCTGGAGCGGATTTTTCCATGTCTGGATCTGCTTATCCATCCGGCGTTGATGGAGGGGCTTGGCGTCTCCCTGTTGCAGGCTGCCGCGGCCGGCGTGCCGATCGTTGCCGTGGATGCGGGGGGAGTGCCCGAAGCGGTGCGGGATGGTGTCAACGGGTTACTGGTTCCGGGGGGGGACAGCCGGGCATTGGCGGCGGCTGTTACCAGGCTGTTGTCGGATCCGGATCTGGCGCGGCAGATGGGGGCTGCGGGTAAACATCTGGTTGAAGACGAGTTCTCGATTGATGCGATGGTCGAGGGGAATCTTGCCGTTTATCGAAGTCTGGTGACTTGATGTCGGTGAACACCGATAAATAATGGTGCCATGTGAGGCTGAGGATCCATCGCTGCGAAGACTGAGAGATAGAGTCTTGATATGGGGAGCGCTACAGCAAAAGCAGTGTTATAGAATCAGTCTGCCTCTATTGTGTTGTAAGGGTCCGGCAACCCGGCCCGTTTCTTGAACCGGCGGTGCATCCAGAGATACTGGGCGGGCGCCTCCCGTACTACCTGCTCAACGGCCAGATTAATTCTGGCGGTATCCGATTCCACACTCGTTCCGGGAAAGGCGTCGATTGGTGCGGCTATCTTCAGGATATACCCCGTTTTACCGGAGAGCCGATAGCCATATGCCAGCATGACAGGCGCGCCGCTGATGGCGGCGACTCTTGAAATGACGGTGCTGGTCGATGCCGGAACGCCGAAAAAAGGCGCCATTGTGGTGTGTTTCCCTTTCTTTGCCTGATCCGTAGCCAGCCAGACGATGCCGTTTTTTTTCAAAGTTCGCAGCACCGCGCGGAAATCGCCTCTGGGGATGGCCTGGGAGAAGCGTTTCTCCCGGTTGCGCTGAAATGCCCATTCAATAACCGGATTTTCATGCTGCCGATAGGTTACCGCGAAGGGATAATGCTGGCCCAGCAGCCGGCCGGGGAAGTCCAGGTCGACAAAATGGGCGCCAACCAGGATGACTCCGTAGCCTGCTGTGAGCGCCTTTTCCAGATTTTCCACGCCTTCATAATGCATCAGCGGTTGCAGCTTTTTATCGCTGGCCCACCAACTGAATCCCAGCATGAGCAAGCTGATACCGGCGGCTTCGAAATTCTCCTGCACCAGCCGCTGCTGCTGCGCTTGCGTGAGCTCGGGAAAGCAGATCGCAATATTTACTTTGGCGATATGTCTGCGCCGTCCGGCTAGTAGATAGGTGCCTCGCCCGATCATTCTCCCCAGCGCCAGGACCATTGAATAGGGCGCCAGCTTGGCAATAATCCACAGCAGCGCCAGTGCGATCCAGGTTGGCCAGTAGAGCGGTGAATAGAGCGCGGTGCGGGATTTTTCGGCCATCGTCGAGAAAGGGGGATGCAAAGTTTTGGCTTGTCCCCAACAGGGTTAAATAATTATTATAAGCGGTTTACCAGTCAAGGCGAAAACCCAAGCGTATGCAAATCCAACTCCCGGATTTCTCAACAGGGCGCGTGCTGGTCGTCGGCGACCTGATGTTGGATCGCTATTGGCAGGGGCCCACCGCCAGAATTTCACCCGAGGCCCCGGTACCGGTGGTGCGGGTCGAGCAGACCGAGGAGCGGCCGGGCGGTGCGGCTAACGTTGCGCTCAATCTGAGCAGCCTTGGTGCCCGGGTTTGCCTGGCCGGTGTTGTGGGCGATGACGCCGCCGGCGTTACCCTGCAGCGGTTTCTCGACGAGCGGGGTATCGAGTCTCTGTTGCAGCGCACGGCAGCGGTGCCGACCATTACCAAACTTCGGGTGATCAGCCGCCATCAGCAGCTGCTGCGGTTGGACTTCGAGCAGAGTCTTGGGTCAGTCGACATCTCCGACATGCAAGCGCGCTGCGTAGCGGCAATTAAACAGAGTCAGGCGCTGATTCTGTCAGATTATGCCAAGGGGACGCTGCAGCATCCTCAGGCGTTGATCGCAGCCGCGCGTGCCGCGCGGATTCCCGTCCTGGTCGACCCCAAGGGCAGCGATTTCGAGCGCTACTCGGGTGCTACGCTGTTGACTCCGAATCTGGCTGAATTCGAATCGATTGCGGGGCGTTGCGCCTCCGACCGGGTGCTGGCGGAACGCGGCGAGCAGCTGCGCAACCATCTGCAACTGGAGGCATTGCTGATCACGCTGGGTGAGCGCGGCATGCTTTTGTTGGCCAGGGACGCGGAAGCGCTTCATCTGCCGACGCGCGCGCGCGAAGTGTTCGATGTCACCGGAGCGGGCGATACCGTCATCGCGGTGCTGGCAGCCGGGATTGCGGCGGGATTGACGGTAGTGGACGCTGCCGGGCTGGCAAATATGGCCGCCGGACTGGTGGTGGCCAAGCTGGGAGCAGGCAATGTAACGCCGGCCGAACTGCGCAGTGCGCTGCGCCATCAGGAGAACTGGAGCCCGGTGGTCACGCGCGAACAGCTGATGCTGTTGCTGGAGGAGGCGAGGAGCGGCGGCGAACGCATCGTGATGACCAACGGCTGCTTCGATATTCTGCATGAAGGACACGTCGCCTACCTGCAGGAGGCGCGCAAGTTGGGTGATCGTCTGCTGGTGGCGGTCAACGATGACGCTTCGGTTCGCCGTCTTAAGGGCGAAAGGCGCCCCATAAATGCTTTGCCGCAACGTATGGCTGTACTGGCAGGCTTGGCTTCGGTGGATTGGGTGGTCCCGTTCTCCGGGGATACCCCTGAACGGTTGATCTGCGAGGTGAAACCTGATCTGTTGGTGAAGGGGGGCGATTACCGGCCCGATCAGATCGCCGGCTACGACTGCGTCACTGCCAACGGCGGCGAAGTGCGGGTCCTCTCCTACCTGGATGGCCGGTCGACCAGCCGCATACTGGAGAGCATTCGGCGGGAACAAGAGGCGCAATGACCGGACGGGAGCTCTATCTACGCCTGCTCGCCTACGTCAAACCCTATTGGCGGCAGTTCGGCGTTGCACTGGTCGCGATGGTGGTGCTTGCCGCGACCGAGCCGGCAATTCCTGCGCTGCTGAAACCGATGCTGGACGGTACGTTCGTGGAGAAGGATCCGGATGTGGTGCGCTGGACCCCGCTATTGCTGATCGGCCTATTTTTGATTCGGGGCAGCATGAATTTTCTCAGTGGTGTGGCTTTCGAGTGGGTGGCGGGAAAGGTGGTGCTGGATCTGCGCCGGCAGATGTTCGAACGCATCCTGACCCTGCCCACGGCCTTTTTCGATGCTCATTCCACCGGCAACCTTATCGCCAGGGTCACGTTTAATGTCAATCAGGTGACTCAGGCATCGACCAAGGTGCTTACCGTGCTGGTGAAAGACACCATTATCGTTGCCGGCCTGCTCGCCTACATGTTCTACCTGAACTGGCTGCTGACGTTGATTATGTTCGTGCTGCTGCCGGTGATCGCGCTGATCGTCAGGTTGCTGGCAAAGCGGCTGCGCCGCATCAGCCGCAGTCTGCAGGAGGCGATGGGCGATATGACGCACGTGCTGGAAGAGGGGGTGCGTGGGCACAAGGTAATCAAAGTATTCGACGGCAAGGCGTACGAACAGCGCCGTTTCGACCGCCTTGCCAACTGGGTGCGGCGGTACAATCTGAAAACCAAGGTTGCGGGCATGGCGCACGAACCGGCGGTCGAGTTGGCTGGTGCGTTGATGATGGCAATTTTGATCTACGTCGGCACCCACGAAACGGTGGCAGGAGAGTTGACCGTGGGGGGCTTCGTCTCGCTGATGGCGGCGGTCGGTTTGATTTTCAGCCCGATAAAACGGCTCACCAGCATTAACGAAGCGCTGCAGAAAGGGCTCGCAGCGGCGGAAAGCGTATTCGATCTGATCGACCAGCAGGCGGAGCGGGATACAGGTACGGGCCAACTGAAAGAGGTGCAGGGCCGGCTCAGGTTTCGCAATGTGGGATTCCGCTATCCGTTGGCGAAACGCGATGCGCTGAAAAATGTCAGTTTCGAAGCTGCTCCCGGTGAAACCGTCGCGCTGGTGGGGCGGTCAGGCGGCGGCAAAACCACCGTGGTCGCGCTGATACCCAGATTCTACAGCCCCACCGGCGGCACGATAGAGCTGGATGGGGTGAATATCGAGCAGCTGTCGCTGGACTCGCTGCGCGCCAATCTCTCTTTGGTAGGACAGGAATCGGTTCTGTTCGACGATACCGTCGCAGCCAATATCGCTTATGGCGCCGGTCGCGAGGTGACGCAGCGGGAGATAGAACAGGCGGCTCTAGATGCGAATGCGCTTGAATTCATCCTGCGTCTTCCGGAGGGATTCGACAGCCGCATCGGCGAGGATGGCGTGCGGCTTTCCGGCGGGCAGCGCCAGCGGCTGGCTATTGCCCGTGCACTGATCAAGGATGCGCCGGTGCTGCTGCTCGACGAGGCCACATCGGCGCTGGATACGGAATCCGAGCGCATGGTGCAGGACGCGTTGGCACGGCTCACGGCAAACCGGACCACGCTGGTCATCGCGCACCGCCTCTCCACGGTAAAGCACGCTGACCGGATACTGGTCATAAAGGAGGGCCGGATCGTTGAGCGTGGAAAGCATGAGGAATTGATAAGCCTTGACGGTGAATACACCGAACTTTGTCGGCACCAGTTCGGCGATGCAGTTCCGGGATGAGCGAAGCGTCGAAAAAATTGTCGACGAAGTCGTAACATCACGGCCTCAGCTTCCACTGATGCAAGGTGAAGCTATTGCGTTAGTCGACAGCCTTATGGAGCTCTATACGGCTGTGTTAACATTCGCGCGCCCCTGCCGATGACTCATCTTAATCTTTATTATCTTTTCGCGACATTCACTCTGGACATGCTATGAAAGTAACAATATTCGGGTCTGGGTATGTAGGTCTGGTATCCGGGGCCTGCTTGGCTGATGTGGGAAACGAGGTGGTCTGTGTGGACATCGACCGCAATAAAATCGAGCTGCTCAACCGCGGCGAAGTGCCCATTTACGAGCCCGGCCTGGATCAGCTCGTGCGCAATAACCAGAAATCTGGGCGCCTCACCTTTACCAGCGATGTGGCGATGGGGGTGGAGCACGGGCTGTTTCAGTTTATCGCCGTGGGTACGCCGCCGGATGAGGATGGTTCCGCCGATCTGCAATATGTGCTTGCCGTGGCAGCAAGTATCGGTGAGCACATGACCGGATACAAGGTGATTGTCGACAAGTCGACGGTGCCGGTCGGCACCGCCGACAAGGTGCGCGCGCGTGTCGGCGAGGTGCTCGCGGCACGCGGCGCAGCGGCGCTCGAGTTTGATGTCGTCTCCAATCCCGAGTTTCTCAAGGAGGGTGATGCGATCGACGATTTCATGAAGCCGGACCGCATCATCATCGGCACCGACAATCCGCGCACCACCGAGCTGCTACGCGCACTCTATGCGCCCTTCAACCGCAATCACGAGCGGGTGATCGCGATGGATATCCGCTCTGCTGAATTGACCAAGTACGCGGCCAATGCGATGTTGGCCACCAAGATCAGCTTCATGAACGAGCTGGCCAATATCGCCGAACGGGTCGGCGCCGATATCGAGCAGGTCAGAATCGGCATAGGCTCGGATCCGCGCATCGGCTACAGCTTCATCTACCCTGGTATAGGTTACGGTGGCTCCTGCTTTCCCAAGGATGTGCAGGCGCTGGAGCGTTCCGCCAGAAGTCTCGGCTATCAGGCCGAGATCCTGCATGCGGTGGAGCAGGTCAACTACCGGCAGAAGGAGGTGCTGTTCCACAAGATTGAACGTCATTTCGGCGGCGATCTGCGCGGCAAGGTGTTCGCCCTCTGGGGATTGGCGTTCAAGCCCAATACCGACGACATGCGCGAAGCTCCGAGTCGGGTGCTGATGGAGGCGTTGTGGCGTGCCGGAGCGCGTGTGCAGGCTTACGATCCAGAAGCCAAGGAGGAGACGACGCGGATCTATGGAGAGCGCGATGATCTGCTGCTGTGCGACTCGCCGGAGGCGGCGCTCAAGGGAGCCGATGCACTGGTGGTTGCTACCGAGTGGAAGCTGTTCCGCAGCCCCAACTTCGACACTATCGCTGAGCAGCTCTCCAGTCCGGTTATTTTCGACGGCCGCAACATCTACGACCCCGCTTATCTGAAGAGCCGCGGCTTCAGCTATTACGGCGTTGGCCGGGGTATAATCGACGCAAAGTAGCTGCTTGGAATCTATAAGTTATGACCAGATACGATGAGATCAGGCGGCATCTCGGGAGCCATAGCTACACCTGGCTGGTTACCGGCGTGGCGGGTTTTATCGGTTCGAATCTGCTCGAGGCGCTGCTCAGAATGAAGCAGAAGGTGGTCGGGCTGGATAACTTCGCCACCGGCTACCGGCACAATCTGGAGCAGGCGCTGCGTGACGCCGGCTGCCTGCCTGGAGATGCCGACTTTCGCTTCATCGAAGGGGATATCTGTGATCCGGATATCTGCCGAACGGCTTGTGCCGGCGTCGACTTCGTACTGCATCAGGCGGCGTTGGGTTCGGTGCCGCGCTCGATCGAGGATCCGTTGCGCACCAATCGGGCCAATATCGACGGCTTTCTGAACATGCTGGTGGCAGCCAGGGATGCCGGAGTACGCAGATTTGTCTATGCCGCCTCCAGCTCCACCTATGGCGACCACCCCGCTCTGCCGAAGGTGGAGGAGAAGATCGGTACTCCGCTCAGTCCCTATGCAGTGACCAAGGTGGTTAATGAGCTCTATGCCGGCGTGTTCGCACGCAGCTACGGGTTCAAGAGCGTTGGTCTGCGCTACTTCAACATATTCGGCAAACGCCAGGACCCGAATGGCGCCTATGCCGCGGTGATCCCGAAATGGGTTGCCAGCCTGATCGCGGGCGAACAGGTGTTCATTAACGGCGACGGCGAGACCAGTCGCGACTTCTGTTACATCGAAAACACGGTGCAGATCAATCTGCTGGCGGCGCTGACCGAATCTGAGGAGGCTTTGGATCAGGTCTACAACGTCGCGCTGAACGACCGCACCAGCCTGAATCGACTGTTCGAGATGATTCAGACGCGGCTGATCGAGCGCATGCCGACACTCAGACCGGTGCGACCACAGCATCGTGACTTTCGGCCGGGCGACGTGCGCCACTCGCAAGCCGATATCAGCAAGGCGGAGCGGTTGCTCGGCTATCACCCCAGCCATAGCATCGACCAGGGTTTGGACGAGGCGATGGATTGGTATGTAGGGGCACTGAGCCAAGTTGTTTGATATATTAAAAAAACTAACCCACAAGTAGGTCCATTGCATACGCTTAATAGTGTTCTCTGTTTGGTCGGCGAGGCATCTTGGTTCGATTGGTGGCGAAGCCGAGATAACAAGATAAATAGCCAGGTTAAAGAAATCTCGTATAATGGCGGGTGTGTCGCGGCTCTACAGGGATAAAATTGATTTCATCGCAGTTGTGCAATTCGGCATGCAAGGGCAGCCTCCCCCTCTAATGTACAAAGTCATTTGTGTAATGTGGGTCCCCGGTAGGGGACAGTAAAGCCCCCTGTTTAACCGTATCATTGTGTCATTGGCTTCTGGTCAATGAAGATTTCACCAACACTCAGGTAGATTCACATGTTTCACACATACGAGCCAATAACAGACAGGAAGATTCGTGTTGCGCTAATCGGATGTGGGCGTATATCCGGCAAGCATTTTGATGCGTTAGATAAGCATAAAGAACGAATCGAATTGGTAGCGGTCTGCGATACCGATGCAAAGCGCCTGCAGAGCGCTGTCGAGGTGACCGGTGTGCAGGGTTTCGAACATCTGTCTGACGTACTGGCCACTTCTGATGCTGATCTGTATGTTTTGACCACTCCTTCCGGCTTGCACCCGGATCAAACGGTTCAGATTGCGCAAGCGGGTCACCATGTAGTGACAGAAAAGCCAATGGCAACTCGATGGAAAGATGGCCTGCGCATGGTCGATGCTTGTGACGAGGCGGGTGTGCGGCTGTTTGTTGTCAAGCAGAATCGCAGAAACGCTACGCTGCAGATGCTGAAACGAGCGATCGAAAAGAGGCGCTTCGGTAGGATTCACATGGTTGTGATTAATGTATTCTGGACCCGTCCTCAGAGTTATTATGACACGGACGCATGGCGCGGAACCTGGGAATTTGACGGCGGCGCCTTGATGAACCAAGCAAGCCACTATATAGATCTGTTGGATTGGCTGATTGGCCCAGTGGAAAGTGTGCAGGCGTATACCGGAACTCTGGGTCGGGATATCGAGGTCGAGGACACTGCAACCATGAGTGTCCGCTGGCGGTCAGGCGCCATGGGATCTGTCAATGTCACTATGCTCACCTACCCGAAAAATCTCGAAGGTTCCATTACAATCCTCGGCGAAAATGGTACAGCCAAAGTGGGCGGAGTAGCGGTAAACGAGATTCAACATTGGGAGTTCGCGGAGGCGCATGCTGATGACGGAACGGTAAAAAACGCCAGTTATGAAACCAGCTCGGTATACGGATTCGGCCACCCGCTCTACTACGAAAATGTTATCAGTACATTGCGGGGAGAGTCCGAACCGGAAACTGACGGTCGCGAGGGATTGAGGTCTCTGGAGATGCTGATTGCGGCTTATATCTCGGCGCGCGATGGGCGGCGTGTCCCTCTGCCGTTGGAGTACTGAACACATGCTTGACTATCAGAAACATGAAACGGCCATAGTCGATGACGGCGCTTCAATCGGAGCTGGTAGCCGTGTCTGGCACTGGGTGCATGTGTGTGCCGGTGCTTCAATCGGTGAGCGTTGTAGCCTGGGACAGAATGTTTTTGTCGGCAATAAGGTTGTCATTGGACACAATGTTAAGATTCAGAACAATGTCTCGGTCTACGACAACGTTACCCTGGAAGACGATGTTTTCTGTGGGCCAAGCATGGTGTTTACCAATGTCTATAACCCTCGTTCTGCGGTCAATCGGAAAGCTGAGTATAAGGATACCCTGGTAAAAAAAGGTGCAACGCTTGGAGCAAACTGCACGATCGTATGCGGAGTGACTATCGGGGAGCATGCATTTGTTGCAGCCGGTGCTGTTGTTAATCGCAATGTACCGGCATATGCGTTGATGGCGGGTGTGCCGGCCAGACAGATTGGGTGGATGAGCCGTCACGGGAGGCAGCTTGACCTCCCGCTTAGCGGCGATGGAGAGTTTGTCTGTCCCGATACCGGTGATCGCTATCTGCTTAGCGCGGGTATTTGCCGGGTAGCGGGTGAATCGGGAATCTGACCAGATTGGCAGGTTTGGGTTGTTGTGAAAAAAATCGATACTTCTGGTGCAAATGAGACAGCTATGAAATTTATTGATCTGCAGGTGCAGTACGAACAGATCCAGGATCAGGTTCAGAAACGTATTCAGACTGTGCTGCAACATGGACAGTTTATAATGGGGCCGGAAGTCTTTGAGTTGGAAGAGCAGCTTGCCGACTATGTTGGTGTCAGGCATTGCATCGGCGTCTCTTCGGGTACAGACGCACTGTTGATTGCGATGATGGCACTGGGTATTGGTCCCGGCGATGAGGTGATCACCACTCCGTTCACTTTTATTGCCACCGGGGAAATGATCGCTTTGATCGGTGCCAAGCCGGTATTCGTGGATATCGATCCACAGACCTACAACATCGACCCGGAAAAAATCGAGGCGGCTATCACCCCGAAAACCCGAGCGATCATGCCGGTCAGCCTTTATGGCCAGTGTGCCGATATGGATGCGATCAACGGTATTGCGGACAGGCATGGCTTGCCGGTTATCGAGGATGGAGCACAGAGTCTGGGGGCAACCTATAAAGGCCGTCAGTCTTGTGCTTTGTCCACTATCGGTTGTACCAGCTTCTTTCCATCCAAGCCCTTGGGGGGTTACGGCGACAGCGGAGCCTGCTTCACCAATGACGATGATCTCGCTAAAGCGATGCGTGAGATACGTGTGCATGGGCAGGACCGCCGCTACCACCATCCCAGGATTGGGATCAACGGCAGGATCGATACGCTGCAGGCGGCGATTCTATTAGCCAAACTGGCGCTGTTTGCAAAAGAGGTTGAACTCCGGGAACGGATCGGTAAACAGTATACCGATCTGATCGTTCAAAGTTGCACGGAAGTGACTCCCCCGTACATCGCTAAAGGGAATACCAGTGTTTATGCTCAATATACGGTGTTGGTGAAGAACAGGGAGGAAATCCAGGAGAAACTCAATAGTGCCGGTATCCCGACCGCAGTGCATTATCCTGTGCCGTTAAACAAACAGCCGGCGTTAAAAACGGAAGCTTATGACCTGTCTGTCGCAGAACGTTTGTCAAATGAGGTGATTAGCCTGCCGATGCATCCTTATCTCAAATTGGATGAGCAGGAAAGAGTGGTAGCAGCGCTTAGTTGATCTGACCATCGTAGTTCACTGGCCAGGCCCTGTGTCGACGTCTCTATAGATATATAAGCCGGATTTCTTTATTTAAATGAAGTCAATCGATTAACTGAATTAATAAGGTTCGGTAGCCAGCTAATCTGCTGCCAAACCGTTGCCGAGTTATCCAGCAAGAGCGTTTATGCTGACTCAAAGCTACCATCGGTAGGCATCGGAAGATAGGCGGTTTCGAATAGCGCAAGGAGATTTTTTCAGTGCCATCTGAATCGGTTTGTATGTTTGTTTACAACTCGTTTGTGCACGATGCGCGAGTGCTTAAAGAAGCGCAGACCTTGGTAAATGGTGGTTATCAGGTAACAGTCGTAGCGCTTCTTGGCGATGGTCTTCCTGACGAAGAATTTATCGATGGGATACATATTCTCCGTGTGCCAAAGAATCCTGTTCATTTAAGACTAATCCAGTTTTTGAGATGCGATTTTTGTAGGCTTCATTTTTTTCCTTATTTGAAGAGATCGATTGGTGATCCTCTTTTATCTTTGAGGGCTAATCCTCGTCACACTAAGTTGTTGTCGTACGATGATGTTAATCAATCAATGAGGGGAGATGCCTATCCCCGTCTTAAGTCGAACCAGTATGTACAAAACATTCGTGCGATATTTTATGGGGTTCGCAGAAAAGCCGGTCGGATATTGATTGGTGGAAAACGTGCAATAGCTCGCTTACTCATTGCTGGAAATCGCGCAATTGCTCGGGTGGCTATAACAGGCGTGCGGATGTGCGTTATGCCATTTCATCGTCAGCTGTGTTTTCTCGATTATTACCTAAGAACGGATAAGCGACTTGCTGGTGAGGCGTTTTCCATTTATCACGCGCATGACCTGAATACCCTGCCGTTGGCCTGGAGATTGGCCAGGCGCCACCATGGATGCTTGGTTTACGACTCGCATGAGTACTACCTCGAAAGAAATCGGGCTGTTAAATATACGTTTTTTGGGCGGTGGTGGCGAAAAAAATTGGAAGGATACTTGGTGCGTTCCGCTGATCTGAATATTACGGTGAATGAGTCAATTGCCACTATGCTTGGCGAACGATATGGAGTGAATCCATTCAAGGTTATTATGAATGCTCCCGCACGACGGGATGTAGTTGTCGGTGACCAGGAGTGTGACCTTCATAATGTGCTGGGTATTTGCCGCACAAATAAAATACTGTTGTATCTTGGCGCAATCACTTTCAATAGAGGTCTGGAGCGTGTAATTGAAAGCCTGCAGTACTTGCCTGAATGCCACCTCGTGATGATGGGGTTCGGCAAGGATGATTACAAGCAGGGATTGCTTGCTGAGGCCGAACATTTTAGCGTTCGTGACCGATTGCATTTCTTTGGACCGGTACCTAGCGAGATGGTAACCAGTTATGCCTGTTCTGCTGATGTTGGTGTTGCCGCTATTAAGAATGTCTGTCTAAGTTACTACTATTGTTCCCCGAATAAGGTATTTGAGTATGTGCTTTCCGGGCTCCCGGTAGCCGCAAGTGATTTTCCAGAGCTGCGCAAGGTTGTATGTGATTATAACGTAGGCTTGACGTTCAATCCTGAGGATCCCAAAGACATTGCTGAGACTATCCGCGAAATTCTTGGATCACCTGAGATAAGAAAAAACTTACGTGCAAATGGACTGCTTGCTGCAGAGGCCTTTAACTGGGAAAAAGAGAGCAAGAAACTCTTATCAAACTATCGGGCTTTGGGTACTCATTAATGGCGCTTGGTAAGCGTTATTTCGAGTATCTTGATCATCTTGGGCGGACGGTAACCCTGGCGGATTATGCCATTGAAAATTCGTCGGTACCGATGATTGCTCTGCGCCATGATGTTGATCATGATATTGATATTGCCCTAGAGATGGCCTACTGGGAACACCGGCAGGGGTGTCGTTCTACATACTTTGTTTTGCATTCTGCTGCTTACTGGCAGGATCCTTTATTCATCGAAAAGTGTCTGCAGATTCAGGATTTTGGTCATGAAATTGGATTGCATGTCAACCTTCTTGCCGAGTGGTGGCTGGGTGTCATAGGAGATGTCGATACCCGACTCGATGAACTGCTGAAGCCATTACGCGCAAGAGGTGTCAATGTTACGGGCATCGCGGCGCACGGCGATAAGTCATGCTACGTCGGTAACTTTATAAATTATTGGTGTTTTTCCGAGCTACGCCCGGATAATCCCATGCTAAAAGAATCGGGCCTGTCCGCTGAAGGGGTGCCTTCGGCAAACGCGCGATTCCAGGTTAAGTACCCAGAGTCTGGTGAACTGGTTCGACAGGACGGCGAAAGTCTCGCATTGTGGAAATGCTCCATGCGGGACCATGGCTTAAGCTACCATGCGACACATTTAGCTGGAGATGGTTATTTTACCGATAGCGGGGGACGCTGGGAGCGATCACCCGATCCTCTGGAGGAGAATCTTAGGAGCGGGCGATACCAGGTCCTAATGCACCCGATATATTGGCAAGGTGCACCTAAACTGTATTTTTTTCTTTCAACCGCGCGTTCTGGGAGTATGTGGCTTTCACGGATGCTTAATCAGTCTACATCTGTGGAAGGCCGCCATGAATTCGCATTGAATCACCGGCTTGTCAATAACGAGTGGGTTGAGGAAAAGCGAACTGGCCCGGGCTTCACCAAATTGCTTAAGCAGCCTGAAGAGGTAGCGGAGCTTCTTGTTGATGTCAGAGACTGGAGGAAGCGTGAAAGGCGGGATTACGCTGAAGTAAACGTTTACCTGAGTGAATGCCTGAATTTCGTTGGACGGATTTTTCCCGATTCGAAAAAAATTTTTCTGCAAAGAGATCCCCTTGCGATAGTCACTTCATTAAGAATGCGTAAATGGTATGAGGTGCCGAATGATGATCGCCATCAGGCAGTACCTGTAGCGGGTTGGCTATTTATGTCTCCATTTGAGCGGATCTGCTGGTATGTAAAGAAGACAATAGAGAATTTGAGAGATGAATGCGATGAGGTGCTGAGACTAGAGGAGATTAGTGGTGACCTGGATAGTTTTCAGAATTTTGTGGAAAGACACAATTGGGCCTTTTATCCCAGACTTGCCGCCATATGTCATTCAGAGGTGATGAATAAGAGTAGGGTACCCCTTATTGAACACAACCACTGGTCATACCGGGAGCGTGCGTTGTTTAACATGATTCTGGGCGAAGTTAGAGAACAGCTCGGCTACGATGGCTTTATTCCCGCTAAAAAAGATTGGTTCTGGAACAAATTTTTTGGCTTTACCAGTTTTGTGCGCTCAATGTTTGGGGCTCTGCCTGGTGTGGGAGCCGACAGGCGACGCGCTGCACCGAAAGTTCTCTTTGGCAGAGGTGTGGGTAGTCTCCGGCCAAACTGCGTCGGTGTTGAGTTCAATTGGACTGGTGATAGGTTTGATGTCCATTCGGTCGGTGGGCGTAATGGCTATGTGCTGCTGGGTGGAGGGAAGTGGGGCAAGATCACCAGAATGAATGGTTGGAAGGTGCAACGGAAAAGGTTTTACTCTATAAAATTTGCCTATGAGAAGGTGGGGGGTGAATTTCGGGTTTATCTTCTGTCATACGGTAACAATGGTAAAGTTCTGGATCGTAGACTTTGCGGGTTCCTCCGCTCGGATACCGGGATTGAGGAGATGGAAGTACGGCCTGCGAAAGGCGCTGCCAGAATCGATATTGCATTTTATGTGGCAGAGGAGAGCCACCCGGCGAGTCTTTCGATTGCGCAATTCAAGCTAACAAGCGAACATATATAAAGCTATTTTCTACGCTGGTGAAAGCGCTGCTCTGTTCCGTATTGTATAGGTTTACGGTATTATTACACCATTGAATCGCATGCTGATTTTTCGCCAATTTGGGACAGCGATAGTCCGCGGATAGTTCGCTTGCAGCCCATCTCATGCGGAAGCAAGAGCGTGAGCACCAGCGTGAGACAATATGTACGAAATATCCAAAGCATGTACTTTCGCGGTACTTAAGTTTTCATGAAATCGACGCCGCAATCATCAGATACTCCAGAAACGGATCCTACTCAAGGTGGCGAGGCGGCATATATTCCCTTTGGTTACCATGCAGACTTTATAAACTATCTGGCTGATAATAAAAATCTGTTTGAAATTATCACCTATACCGATCTCATGTGGAGTGGCGACCGGGCTTTTGACAAGAACTATCCGGATGAGCGGTTTGCCTGGAACAAAGCGCTAAAAGAGGGTCTGCTTGACCGCAAAAAAATCTATGTGCTGATTCAGCATGATGTCGATACTCGACCAGAAAGAACCTTAAACCTGTTACGCCATGAGCAGGCGCGCGGTGTTCGATCTAATGTAATGCTTTTCAATAAGCGAGTGAATCGTCGCAAGCTGGCTGCCACAGGCCAGTTGGAATACACCGGCTACGATTTGGACTTCAATTTTCTAAAAGATCTGCAGGCAGACGGCTTTCTCTTTGGTTATCACTCGAATGCGTTGGAACAGGCGTTGTTCGATTTTGATCTGGCACAGCAGATATTTCGGGATGATGTTGCTGAACTGCGGAGAAAGCTTAATATAGACTTCTATACGGCTCATGGAGGAACTCCGGGGCCGAACAATATCAATAACCGGGACTTACCACCTCCGCCCGATATGCTGGCTGGCATTCAATGGGTTCATAATGGTGCAACACCATGGTTTGATTCGAACTACAGCGATGGCGGGATAAACTCCCCTAAGCGGGACCCCTCCAAGCGAGATTTACGGGACTTTGTCCGCCAATGGAAGCCAGGCAATCGATATCGTGTTCTGACCCACCCGCAGTACTACCATGATCCTTGTGGGCGCTCGCCAAGACTTTCCGGGACGGCTTGGTATGAGGAAGTTAGAGCTGCTTACAACTCTGGCGATTCAGAAAGGGTCTGGTCGGGTGTCAAAACGGTAGAAAATGAACGGGTGTCTCCGCTTGTCTCCGGCAAGTCAGGTGTTGGAAGCAATGAAGTAAAGGTTGCTGTAAATTCCAAGCAGATTTTGCGTCGTTTTATTAGCCGTACTTTGAGTTTGTTGAGGTCTAAATGACAAGTTCCATATTTGAACAGGGAGATGACCATCCAGTTTTCGTGCGGGGGCTAAGTCGCTCGGGAGGAACATTACTTGTAACGCTTCTGGATGCGCACCCGCAAATTGCGATGTCCTACGAATTATATCCGACGCTTCTGGAAGGCGACGTTTCTGATTCGCAGATTGAGGAAGTCGCGAAAAAGCTAATAAATGCACGCAGTCAGAAGGATGCGCTCAAAGCGGCGCCTTATCCGGGATTCCGCACATTTATTGCACGTGCTGACAGAGGTGGACTGCATTACAAGCGATTGGGAGAGCTTGTATTAGAGCATCTTTCTGCTGGAAAAAAGCTCTCTAAAGAGAGTGATCGCTTGCAGCTGATTGCTGCCTGTTGCAGAGAAAAGATGATGCATGAAGCTGCGCAATGCTGGGGTCTTAAATGCAATAATAACTATGATGCTTATTTGTCTGAATGGCCGGGTTCGCGCTTCATTAATATCATTCGTGATGGAAGGGATGTACTTGCCAGCCAGATGAACACAGGTGCATTTGCTAAGGAGCCAGCGAAATTGGGTCAAAGCTGGGCGAATACTCACCGGCGGTTCAGGGAGTTCAAGTCTGCGCACCCGGACCTGGCCTGTGAAGTTAAGTATGAAGCGCTTGTTACATCACCGGAAACAGAATTGAGAAAGCTTACAACGTTTCTCGGAGTGCCATTCTCGCCGAACATGCTAAGGCACGCAAACTGTAATTTGACATTGTTTAAATCCAGTCATCTTTCGATGGACGAAGTCCGTCAGCCTGTGAACACAAAGAAGATAGGCCGGTGGCGGACAGATTTGTCGAAGACTGTGGTTCAGCAGTTTGTATCCGTTGCCGGTGACGCTTTGAGGGAATTTGGGTATGAGGTCTAGGTGATGCTTACTGATCCAAAAGAAATCGAAATCATCTCACGTGCACGGCAGAAAAATGTGCGTGACCACAAACGATCCCGGCAGCATTTTGTAAACATATACGATGATTTTTTACAGGACGTCGAGTTTAACGGCTCCCGTGTGATTGATCTTGGGCCTGGTCAGTATGATTTTGGTGTGTTGGCAACCCAGCGAGGTGCAAGTGAAATTGTTGGTGTCGACAATGATGTTGCTGTTTTGGAACTGGGGGAGCATAAAGGCTTTCATGTTAAAGAAGGACGGATACAGGATATAAATAGCGATTGGTTTGGTAAGCCATTCGATGGTGTCTTTTGTAAGTTTGCTTTGAACTGCTTTTGGTTTTGGGAGGATGCGCCGGCACAACTTGAATTCGTGGATCGTGTCGCTAGTCTGGTAAAGCCGGAAGGGTGGGCCTGGATTGCACCGTGGAATGGAGTACCTAAATCAGCAAATCTTGGGCAATCTGATATAGCAAAAATACTTGACCGCCAAGCTAGCCAATTCAAGAAGCATGGTTTTGATGCCTTCAATCTGACGCCGGAGCTTGCAGTCAGGTATGGTGTTAACGGAGTCGTTGCAAATAATGCTATTTTTCTAAAAAGATTGCCTCTGCATGTTTTATCGGAGTGCAAATCTCTGTAGAAATAATATTGTCCAGTGCCTTGATGTCAGTTTGTAAGGATATTTCGAAGATACTGTAAACAAATGTGTACCGGAAGGAAAATATGAAGAGCAACCCGAATATATCCCTCTCCCCGTATGTATCAAGGAATTTATAAGGTTATATTTTATGAAATTCGAACCAAAGAGTGTTGATATAAACGGGAAGTCTATTCTGATCACCGGTGGTACAGGGTCATTTGGACAGGCATTTGCGCGTAAACTACTTGATGCATATTCTCCTAAGCGCGTCATTATTTTTTCTCGTGATGAGTATAAACAATATGTGATGCAGCAATCCTTTGCTGAGTCCAAGTATCCGAATATTCGATTTTTTATAGGTGATATTCGAGATAAAGATCGATTAACAATGGCGCTGCAGGATGTAGATATTGTTGTGCATGCAGCTGCTATGAAGCATGTGCCTGCATCTGAATACAATCCTTTCGAGTGTATACATACCAATGTTATCGGGGCTGAGAATCTCGTTAAGGCTTGTATTGCGTCTAGAGTAAAGCAGGTATTAGCTTTATCAACAGATAAAGCGGCTAATCCGGTAAATCTGTACGGGGCTAGTAAGCTGGCATCCGACAAGATTTTCGTCGCCGCTAACTCCCTCAGCAGATCTACCGGCACTCGTTTTTCAATTGTTCGTTACGGGAATGTTCTTGGTTCAAGAGGTAGTGTCGTACCATTTTTTAAGAAGCTTATTAACGAAGGGAAGGATGTATTACCTATTACAGATTCAAGAATGACGCGCTTTTGGATCACGCTTGAACAAGGGGTGAATTTTGTTCTTTCCAGTCTGGAAATGATTCGGGCGGGAGAAATCTTTGTGCCCAAAATACCGAGCATGAAAATTACTGAACTTGCAGAGGCGATGGCCCCGGGTATTAAGCAGGAGATAGTCGGAATCAGGCCTGGAGAAAAAATCCACGAGATTATGATTACAGAAGCTGACTCGTTATCTACAACTGAACTACCAGATAGATATGTCATTGAACCAATTTTTGCTACATGGTATCGAAAAAGTTTTCATGAAGAAGGATATCCCCGAGTGATTGAAGGGTTCCATTATAGTAGTGATACAAATGAAGAATGGCTTGATGCTGACGAGCTTAGGTCCATGCTTGAAGAAGAGGGCATATGACAGACTTTTTTCAGTTACCTTATGGCAGACAGTATATTGATGAGATTGATATAGAGGCTGTTGTAGAGGTACTGAAAAGTGATTTTCTGACATGTGGTCCAGCGGTAGGCTCTTTTGA
The DNA here is from genome assembly GCA_024235255.1 of Chromatiaceae bacterium. Taxonomy (GTDB): domain Bacteria; phylum Pseudomonadota; class Gammaproteobacteria; order Chromatiales; family Chromatiaceae; genus HKST-UBA178. Next base: position 193,754 of record JACKMT010000002.1, on the reverse strand, counting down.
AGCTGGTCTAGCAAAAATAGTTCAAGCTCCTCATGTAACCGCTTGTGCAAATGGAACGGCAGCATTGCACATGGCTTCCATGGCGCTAGATTTAGCGCCGGGTGATTGGGTAATTGTTCCGGCAGTCACTTTCCTAGCCACCGCGAACGCAGTGCGTTTTGTTGGTGCGGATGTTTGGTTTGCCGATGTTGATCCTGAAACCGGATTGCTGACGCAAGACGGATTGGAGAGGGCATATCAAGCTGGGATAGCCGCCGGAAAAGAAATTAAGGCGGTTTATTCAGTGCATCTCAACGGTCAGGTGGCAGATCCGGTAGAAATTTATAACTTTGCACAGCAAAATAATATATATGTTGTAGAGGATGCCAGTCACGCCATAGGATCGACTTTCGAAATGGAAGGGGGATTGATTCAGGTTGGCTCCTGTCAGACGTGTGATATGACAACCTTCTCCTTTCATCCGGTAAAAACTATCACAATGGGTGAGGGTGGTGCTGTAACCTGTAAAAGAGATGCGCTGTTCAGAAAGCTGCAGTTGTTACGCAATCATGGAATGACCAGATCACCTGGTGAGTTTAAGATAAATGCGCAGGCATTTTCAGAAAAGGGTGAACCAAATCCCTGGTATTATGAAATGCATCAAATCGGTTTTAATTACCGAGCAAGTGATATTAGTTGCGCCCTAGGTTTATCGCAGCTAAGCAAACTTGAAACGTTTAAAAGCCGAAGATCGAAACTTGCAACACTATATGATGAAGAACTTGAAGATTTAGCTCCGTTGTTGAGACCTGTTGCAAAGGTATTTGGTTGTCATCCTGTCTTGCACTTGTACCCTGTATTAATAGATTTCTCAGAATTAAAATTTGATCGTGCGTCATTGATGAAGGCACTTGCGGCCCAAGGTATTCTGACACAGGTGCACTATCTACCAGTAAATAGACAACCTTATTATACTAATCTTTATGGCCAGTTCGAATTGCCGGGGGCCAATGCATATTACGAGAATGTGCTTTCGCTGCCGTTTTTTCCGGCAATGACGGATGAGCAGGTCAGTATCGTTGTGAGAAAGTTGAAAAAATACTTGTTGGCGGGTTAGCTGCCTTGGCTCATCATCAGTTTCACATATATGATCCAAAGCTTCATACGGCAAAAAATTAGTATTCGGTATCAAAGAGGTGCTTTGGAGTATTGGGTTTTCAATAACGCTGAGTTACTTATTTGTCCAGCAAGAAATATGATGATAGCTCGTTTATTAAAGAATCCATGGATATTGTTTAGTTACTCAATGCACTACGTTATTTTATGAATACTAGGTCACTCCTTGTTGTAGCAGCCCATCCTGATGATGAAATTCTCGGCTGTGGCGGCACTGTCTCAAGACTCTCAAATGATGGAGTTATTTGTAACTGCGTTATTCTAAGTAAGGGAATTGCCTCGAGATACGACAAAGAAGATGATATACCCGAAGGTAAGTTAGAAGAGTTATCAGCTCATACGCTAAAAGCTACAAAGATCGTCGGTTACACTTCTATTCGTGGGCTTGCATTCCCAGATAATCGGTTTGATTCTGTTCCCTTACTTGAAATTGTTAAAGCAATTGAGGCGCTGGTTGATGAGCTGAAGCCAGATACAATTTTAACGCATCATAAGGGGGACCTGAACCGAGATCACGAGCTTACCCATCGAGCGGCATTAATTGCTACACGGCCGATAGAAGGTACGTCAGTAAAAAACCTGTTAACTTTTGAGATCCCTTCTTCCACAGAATGGTCTTTTTCTCAATTTAATGAATTTCAACCAAATTATTTCTGCGACATTCGAGATCATGTCGAGAAAAAAATTGAGGCTATGGCAGTATACGAGGGTGAATCAAGGGCATTCCCACATCCACGTTCCGGAGAAAATTTGAGAGCTTTGGCGCAACTCAGAGGCGCGTCAGTTGGGATGAGGGCAGCTGAGGCATTTGAGATTATAAGGATATGCCATTAAGTTTTACCGTGTGTTGGGACATTTCAGATTTCCAATGGCTTGAATATATTAAAAAGCCTGTGATGTTTACCATATCGATTACCTGTCCACCTATCAATAAACACATCCCTGGATTGATTTGTGATAGTTGATTTGCGTCCAGTAGCATTGGAAGATGCTCGCCAGATATTCAAATGGCAAATTCACCCTGGCATAAGGCAATTTTTTCGTAATACCAATCCTCCGGAATGGCAAGATCATTTAGACTGGATAAAAAAAAATCTAGCTAATCAGAATAAATATCTCTTTCTGATAAGAGCAGATAGTTTCGCCTGTGGATTTTTGCATTTGACACGGATCGGTTTGGCTGAATTCGAGGTGTCGATTTTAGTTTCTGCCGAATGGCAAGGTAAAAGTATTGCAAAAAATGGTTTGCTAATATTAAGAAAAAAATTTCCGCTGTCTATATTTCGTGCCGAAGTCAAAAAGGAAAATATAGCTTCAACGAAATTATTTTTATCCGCTGGATTTGAGCAAATTGCTGATAATCAGTATGTAGCTTTTCCCAATAGAGTAAGGGGCTCATGCGTGATTCGAGCAAATTCGGGCAAAGGGGTCGGGCTTGGCCACTTAAGGCGTTGTCTTGAGCTTGCCTTGAAATTACAACAAAAGGATTGTTATGTGCTTTTTATCGACCCTCAGGACCATGACATACATCGCATTGTCACAAGTTTCGGTTTCGATGTAATAAATTCTCCCGACCAAGAGCATGCAATCTGCCAAACAGCCGAAGGGGCAGATATTCTTTTAATTGATCATTATGAGCTGAATATAACTGCAATTGCTCAATGTCCTTATAGGACGTGGAAGCTCGCTGTTTTTGAGGATATGGGTAAACGTGAGTTACCGGTAGATATGGCAATCAACGGGTCACCTTCCGCCTATAATATGGACTTATCAAAACTCGGTGCTAAAGAAACTTTGGTGGGCCCAGATTTTCAGATCATTAGATCTGATCTCAGAAACTTATCGTTCTCGCGTGAATTAGACAGGAGGCCGACTGAATGTTTAGTCACAATCGGCGCAAGTGATGGAAATGGCTTTTTGAACAACTTGGCAATATTTGTAGAGCAAGAAATTTGTCCTCGTTGGAAAAATTTGCATATTAATCTGGTTGTCGGTCCTGAGGTAAGTAGAGTACCGGTTATAAGAGTTAGAGAAATAACAGTGCATCATGCTCCTGAGAATATGGCTGAGCTGATTGCAGCTTCAGATATTGCGCTTAGTGCATCAGGGCAAACTTTAACGGAGCTTTTATACAGTGCGGTACCGACAATTGCTATTTGTCTAGCCGAGAATCAACTGGAAAATATTAGGGCGTTTGAGAAAGAAAACTGTATTATATCAGTTGGTAGCGTTAAGTCTAAAGACTGGAAAGAGGAAGTTCTCCAGGCGTTTTCCAGACTGATGCTGGACACCGCATTGCGAAAAGAACTTTCCAATAACGCAACCCGATTAATTGATGGGCGGGGAGCTGAGCGGATTGCTTCAGTTCTCATGGGTTATGTAAACCACTAAATAATTTAAAAAATGCTTACTTGGATACCATGACTGAGATTACTGTAATAGATACCGGTATTAGTAATATCGCATCTGTACGAAATGCCTTTACACGGATTGGCTGCCGCGTTATTACGACTAATTCTCCAGATAAGGTGCTGGGAGCAAACATTCTGGTGCTGCCGGGTGTAGGGGCATATGAGCAGGGTATGAATTCATTGCGAAAGTATGCATTAGTAGAACCAATAAAACAGAGGGTAATGAAAGAAAATATTCCTATTCTGGGAATATGCCTTGGCATGCAATTGCTGGCAGAAAAAAGCCATGAGCACGGTTTGCATGCTGGCCTTGGAATCGTTGAGGGCACTGTTGTCGGGCTTAAAACAAACAGTGCTGATTTTAGAGTGCCAAATATTGGCTGGTATGATGTGATCAGTAATAAGCCGTGTGTCATGTTTAAAGAAAATGATCGAAGCACGATTTTTTATCACGTGCACAGTTATTATTTGGAATGCACTGATCCCGATGACGTGGCCGCTCATATAGAATTCAGTGGAAAACGAGTAACTGTAGCCATTGAGAGAGATAATGTTTTCGGTATGCAGTTTCATCCAGAGAAGAGTCAGGATGATGGCCTCAATCTTCTTTCCAGAATTGTTGACTCAATGAACAATTGAGAAAATCGTAAAAAATTATTTGAGAGATAGATTTCGAAATGATGCGTCCAAGACTGATCGTATGTCTGCTGCTGAAGAACGGGCTGATTGTTCGAAGTGAGCTTTTTAAAATTCACCAGATAATCGGTAACCCAATTGATACTGTTCATCGTTTATCAGGATGGAATGTCGACGAACTAGTTATTCTTGACATCAGTGAGACAAATTACCATGACATGAGACGTGATGATTTGCATGTTTCGTATTCGGGCTCTGGTACTCTGGATCTCCTTGAGAAAATTTCAGAGGTCTGTTTCATGCCGCTTTCCTTTGGCGGGCGCATTGCAAGCTTGGAAGATATTCAGGAACGCCTCTCATCAGGTGCAGATAAGTGCATCATCAATACGAAGGCAATAGAAAACCCGCAACTGATTTCGGATGCTTCCAAAGCGTTCGGCTCACAGTGTATTGTCGTAAGTATAGATGTGAAGGTTAACGCCAGTGGCATGTATGAAGTCTATAGTTGTGGTGGCGAAAAGCCCACTGGGCTAGATCCTGTTTTACATGCAAAAGAAATGGAACGCCTTGGTGCAGGTGAAATATTTCTCAATTCAATCGACAGAGATGGAATTGGAAATGGATATGATATTGAGCTTATCAATCGAGTGACATCTGCTGTTTCTATTCCCGTTATTGCCTGCGGGGGTGTTGGTTCGTATGAGCATTTTGTCGAAGGAGTTGTGGAGGGAAAGGCCAATGCTGTAGCTGCTGCCAATATTTTTCACTTCTTTGAACAGTCATACCCAAGAGCAAAAAAGCACTGTATAGATGCGGGCTTGACCATGCGCCCCTATCAGGTTTCAAGTAGTTGGTTTTCCCGAGAGCCGAAGTATCCTCCCGGCCAAAACATAAGACGCTACGAAGATCGTTTAAGCAGATCCCGGAAACCGCTAGAAAATACCACTAATAGGTCCGAATACAAACAAAATGTACGATGGTGCTCGAAGTGCCTCTATCCTTGGATCAGTGCAACACCGATGGAATTTGATGACGACAACATCTGTATGGGTTGTCGAATGAGTGAAATGAAATCTGAATTTTCTACGAAAGAGTGGGATAGAAGAAAACAGCTGTTAATAGATCTTTTCGAGAAAACTCGCTGCCCTAACGGGAGCAGACATGATTGTATTGTTCCGGTCAGTGGAGGAAAAGACAGTCATTTCCAAGTGCACTACATAAAAAATGTGCTGGGCTACAATCCTTTGTTGGTCACTTATTACGGCAACAACTTCTCTTCAGTGGGTGAACGTAATCTTTATGCAATGAAAGAGCGGTTTGGTGTGGATCATCTTATCTATTATCCAAGTGTTGAAACACTGAAAAAGCTGAATCGATTGGGCTTAATCGTGATGGGTGATATGAACTGGCACAATCATGTCGGTGCTGCCTCCGTCACGATGAGAGCGGCAGTTGAAAATGGTATTCCACTTGTTATTTGGGGAGAGCATGGTTATGCCGATTTGTGTGGCCAGTTCAGTATGAATGATTTTGTTGAATGGACATATCGAAATAGGCTGGAACACTATGCCAGAGGATATGAGTGGAATTATTTTGTTGGTCTAGAGGGATTGACCGAGTCTGATATGAATTACTGGAAATATCCTTCTGATGAGGAGATATTTAAGCTCGATTTGCGGGGTATCTATCTTAGCAATTACACGCACTGGGAAGCTAATCAGCACACCAAACTAGTAAGAGAAAAGTATGGCTTCGAGATATCTGAACAGTCCTTTGATCGAACTTATCGAAAAATGTCAAACCTTGATGATATTCATGAAAACGGAATTCATGATTACCTGAGGTTTATTAAATTTGGTTATGGACGTTGTACTGATCATGCATCAAAAGATGTGCGCGCCGGTATTATGTCTCGTGATGAGGCAACCAGGCTAGTCAGGCAGTATGATCATGTTAAACCCAGTGATTTGAAGCGCTGGCTCGAATATACAGGTATGAGCGAAGAAGAGTTTGACGGTATATCAGATACGTTTAGGGATCCACGAGTTTGGAGGAGAGAAAAAGGCGAGTGGGTCAAAGATAATGTTTGGGACTAGAATGACTTGGATAGAGCAGTCAATCTGTTATTGACCTATCACAGGCGGAATATAATTGTCTGATATAACGGTTCTTATCACTGGGGGCGGTGGTTCTGCCTCGGAAGCTGTATATCGCCTTTTAAATCACAGGTATCGACTACATTTTGCTGATGCAGATATATGCTCTATCCCTGCCAGTATTCCTGTTGATTCACGTCACCCTGTTCCGTTTGCCAGTGAGCCTGAATTCATCGATTCACTATCAGGTATTTGTACTGATAATAACGTTGATATGTTAGTACCAGCTGTTGATGAAGAGTTAGTAAAATTAAAAGAAATAGTTAAAAAAAATCCCACAATCAAATTGATGGCGCCAGACTTTGAGTATGTTAAAACTATGCTGGACAAGTTAAACAGTATGAACTTTCTCGAAGATAAGGGCATTCCGGTGCCAAGAACTGTACCACTTGCTGAAGCGAAGTCTGTTGGTTTTCCTTGTATTGCAAAACCAAGATGGGGACGGGGATCCAGAGGCGTTTTCACGCTGAATAAACCAGAAGATGTTGACGCATATATTCAGCTAACAGGATATGATGCAGATAATGCGGTTGCTCAGGAAAAACTGTATGGGGAAGAATATACAGTATCAGTAGTTGCCGATAGTCATGAAGAACTGCATTGTGTAGTACCGATTCATGTGGACGTGAAGCGTGGCATCACAATACGCGCAAGCGTCATCGAGAATCGTTCTGTAATTGATGCCTGTGAACGGATACATAACGCTGCTCCTGCCAAGGCAACATATAACGTTCAGTTAATGCAGACAAATGACGGCAGAGTACTTCCATTTGAAATAAATCCGAGAATTTCCACTACTTTTTGTCTTGTCCTTGCTAGCGGGATTGATCCATTTTCTGTATTTATGGAGGGCAGGAATAGGGCGTTGCCTTATAGGGGAAACAAGCTGCAAAGATATTGGATTAATGAGTTTTCAGACTTTTCCAAATCGGTTTGACGAAAGACATTTGTGCATGAATATAAAAGAAAGAATAGATTTTGGTAATTATCCTTTCTATGTGGGAGTGAGAAGGCCAGAAGATTTTAAAGGAATACCGGCTAGTCTTCCTTTCAACATATATATCGACCACGATACAGCTTTGCCGGCACTGGAAATTACACCAGAAATTAAAGATGCACTATCGCATGCATATGGCCAGGGCAGCATGTTGTCAACCCCATTGGGAGTTGGTGGGCTTGGACAGAGCAGAATGGAAGAATTTATTGATAATTTTGTTTCTTACTTCGGTGGACTTGCAGGAAAGAAAATTATCGAAATAGGTTGCGGTGAAGGCCATCTGCTGGCGCGTTTGAAAGCGCTGGGAGCGGATGTCATGGGGCTAGAAATAGGACCCCAAGGAAAAAAGGCGGAGGAGAATTATGGTGTAAGAGTCATTGATAGACCTTTAGAGACGGTTTCATTGGAAATGTCTTTTGATGCCATTATCTCTTATGGGTGTCTGGAGCATATTCTCGATATCAAGAGTTTTGTCAAACAGTGTCATGCCTTATTGAATAGAGATGGCGTGATGTTTCATAGTGTTCCCAACACAGAAAATACGTTTCATTGTTTTCGCTTTGATGATCTCTGTCATCAGCACGTCAATTATTTTTCACCGCAAAATGCAAATCGCTTTTTATTACAAAATTGCTTCGAGCAAGTTGTTTGTAAACCGACTAAGGCCGGTAATGAAATGTACTTGATGGCCAAGGCTGGTTCTGCCAGTAACTGTGCGAGCCCCGTCTCAGTTGCTGACGTTGCAATTGCAACGAAAGAGTGGAAGAGATTTGCAGAACATCTGGGGAACTTGAAGGAGAACTTTAAAAGAAACCTAACGGGTTTAATGGAGCGTGGACGAGTAGGGATTTACGGCGGTGGGCATATACTTACGCAAATGACGGGAATGGGGTCTCTTGTTGACTACTACGATGGAGACCCATTCAAGCACGGACTTAGCTGGTTAGCGGGTTTGCCTCAGATACGATCTCCACATACTTTGCTGAAGGAACCCGTATCGTATCTTTTCATTGGACCGGAACATCATATGGAATCGATTTCTTCGTACCTCTGGTCTGAGGTTGGTATACCGGAGTCCATCAAACTCAAAAGAATATCAGAGCTTTATAAATCTTGAGGTTATATTCAACTAATCCTGAAAACCTATGACCAGAAGCAAGAAAACAATCTATGTTGATGGGATTCCCTTAATCGGAAAAGAGGCATCGCCTTTTATTATCGCAGAGATAGGTACCAATCATGGACGTAATCTCGCCACAGCCAGAAGTATGATTGAAGGCTTGGTTGACACTGGTTGTGATTGCGTAAAATTCCAGATATACGAGCCAGATGAAATTGTTAGCGGCGCTATCATGACTAAGGATTATGGTCTTGAAAATGTCTATGGTGATATTTCAGCTGCAGAAATGTTTGAGCAATATTTAAAAACACCAAAGGAGTGGTTTCCAGAGTTAATTGATTTAGCGCATGGTCTGGGACTTAAAGCCGCTGCAACTATTCATGGCAACGATGGCGTCGAGTGGGCTAAAACACAGAAACTGGACTTCATTAAAATTGCCTCAATGGACCATACCAATCTTCCACTTCTGGAGAATTTGGTCGACAAAATAACGGTGCCAATCCTGATATCCTTTGGTATGGCCGAACTCGAGGATATTGATCGAGCAATGGAGGTTCTGAAACACCACAGACCTGGTGTTGGTCTGTTCTACTGTGTGGCTATTTATCCTCCGGGACCAAGAGATATTGCTTTAGGGAATATTAAATATCTTGCTGATTGTTTTGGTGTGCCGGTGGGATTTTCAGACCATACCACCAATATAGCAACAGCAGGTGCAGCTTTAGCCTGTGGCGCAACATTTTTTGAGAAACATGTTACTCATGATCGTACTGCTCCCGGTCCAGATCATCCGTTTGCTTTAGAGTTAAGTGAGTTTTCAGAATATGTTAGGACGTTGCATGAAATCCATGGATTTTTAGGTTACGAAGGATTCAGGACTCCTTCAGAACGAGAGCGCGGCAACCGAAAGCATTATTTAAAGAGTATTATTGCGAAACATAATAAGAGAGCAGGTGAGGTTCTATCTGCCGACGACGTGTATTTGGCACGGCCGGGCACAGGCATCCCGCCACGATTTCTCAAAGTGGTTGTAAACGCTGTATTGAGCAGAGATATCTGCGCAGAAAAACCCCTGGAGTGGCAGGACATCGGGAGGGATCAGCCATTCGAATCCTGATCCTTGGAGGCACCAGATTCACCGGCAGGGCTACCGTAGAGCTGCTTGTGAGCCAAGGCCATGAAGTAACGGTTGTTTCTCGTAACCCGAACATTCCCGAGCGCACCGCCCGTGCCATCAATTCTGATCGTTTAAATGGCCTCCGACAATTAAAAAAGGGAACATTTGATGCAACAATCGACTTTATTTGCTCAAGCGGGCAGGATGTCGATGATGTGTACAAATATTTAGACCCGGGATTGTATGTCCTCATTTCCACTGTTTGGCTGGCAAAGAGAGAAGGGAATAAAGAGTTATTTCCGCATATTCCGGAAATCACCGAACGTTACTTGCAAGCGAAAAGGAGAGCAGAGGAGGCAGTTTCAACCAGGCGGTCGCAAGGGTATCCGGGTACTTCTCTGAGACTGCCGATTCAATCCGGAGTCAATGATCATACCAGAAGGCTTTTGTTCTATCTTGATCGAATTGCTGATGACTCAGGCATTATCCTGATTAATGGCGGAACAAACTGCTTTCAGCTTGTCAATAATGAAGACGTGGCTTCAGCTCTATCGAAGGCATTATTGATGAATGTGCTAGGATCAATTGCCGTATGGGATGCTATGCCGGATTACGTGATCTCAGTAAAAGAAATGATAAGAATCATGGCTGGCAAAAAGGAAGTGAGTATGTATGATATTTCCGACCAAAAGTTGGCCGGGCTTTTACCTGAATACCTGGATCAGGAGCCATTCTGGCAGGAACATCCTTTAAGCGTGCTGGATAATAACCTATTCCAAATTACAGAGTCGGTTCCAAGGAAACTGGAAGAATGGATCATGCCACTCCGAGAGTTAACTAGGTCGTTAGAACATTCGCATTTAAGACAAAAGGAAATAGTAGTCATGCAGAATCTACTCAAGCATGAGCTAAAATAATTTAAGTTAATTTGATGTGGCATGTTGAGGCGATTTCCGGCAGCGATTACAGGGAAACATTCCAGTGTTGGGGAATTTAATAGAAATTATTCGCGATACCGGCCGTGAAGTTTCTAAAAGCCGTCTGCAGTGTGTAGATGGGGGTAAGTGGGAAGGCGACCAATTAAAAACTCAAGCTGACGCGTTGGCGCATAAACTGCTTGCAATGAAGCTGTCCGACGTATTGCCAATTCCCGTTGTCAGCGAGGAAAATTCTTTTTCTCAATCTGAAGTAAGGCCTGACAAATACTGGCTGATAGATCCAATTGATGGCACGCGAAGCTTGGTTGATGGTTTTCCTGGCTGGGTGATTCAGGCAGCCCTCATTCAGAATAACGAACCTCAGATTGCGGTTATCTTTGCACCTGATCTTGATCTCACCTTCACCGCTGAAAAAGGTGAGGGGGCGTTTTGTAACAGCAGAAAATTGTCACTTGATAGTGCCGATAAGAGTAGATTGCTACTTATTGACAATTACCCTGAGCCAAGAGGAATTGCTGCAGATCTGTGCAATGGAATACCTTGTACCGGTTACGTTGAATGCGGCAGTATTGCGCTAAAGATCTGTAAAATTGCGGATGGGACTTCGGATCTGTTCGTAAAAGATGTTCCCGTGAGAGACTGGGACATAGCTGCACCCAAGTTGATAATAGAGGAAGCGGGTGGCTGTCTGAAGACTTATTCCGGTAGGGATTACCTGTTAACTGGCAAATTTGAGAAAATGGGACTGATAGCAGCCAGGGATGTATCAGTGTACAAAAAGTGCCAGTCATTTTTGAAAACTAGGACATCAACCTGATGTCAATTCAAGACGATCCCAAGATTATCTTTATCGATTCCGAGTTTACTGGTGAGCATGCGTATACCACGCTTGTTTCACTCGGCGTAGTTACATTAGATGGGCAAGAGTTCTATGTTACTTTAAATGATTACGATAAAAATCAGGTCACTGACTGGCTGACTGAAAATGTTTTAGTGGGTATTGATCGATCTAAAAGTGTCGATGGCAAAACAGCATACCAGTTGTTGCATGCATTTTTATCTGATTATTCGGATGGACATCCGCTCTATGTTGTTTCTTGCGGGCTCCTGCAGGACTACCTGTTGATGCTTGAACTTTACAAGTATTCAGAACCAAACAGAAAATACTTCCATGCTCTGCACTGTTTACCTGAGTATTTGAATCATTATGCAGCGATAGACCTCAATACACTTTTCCGAGTCTGCAATATCGATCCAAGTGTCAATAGAGAAGAATTTTCAGCAAGTGAGGCATCACTTAAAAGACATAATGCACTTGATGATGCAAAAATTGTCAGGGGATGTTTTTTGAAACTGTTAAATGAGCCCGCTATTCAAAATTTACTCCAAGGGCTTCTAAGGTGAAAGTTCAGGCCCTCTATAGCATAGAGACCAACCTGGAATTTAATCATCGTGTATCTAGTGCCGGTAAGGTGCCTCATTCTGTACTCGAATCCTATAAATTGCCTGTGCCTGATAAAATAAGGGTTATCGAAAAGCATAACCGTTTTTCCGATATTTTTGTTTTTGAAATCGATTCAAAAAGAGTTGTTGTTCGTTCGACGTCAGCTACTTCAGCGAAGCTTCTGGAGCTTCAGTGTCGGGTTTTCTCCTGGTTACCTTCTGATTTTGGTCTCAAACCGTTATATAACACAGAAGGTAATTTTGTAACCTGTGAGAATGATCTGGCGTGGATTGCTTATCCTTATATCGAGGGTCCGCTATTTAAAGGTGATTCTGATCAGGTTTTGATTGCCTTTCAGCGTTGTCTTGAGGTTGCGGAGCAGTTCGAGTCAATTGGCAATCGGTTGTCTGCTGAAGAAAAGAGACTTTTTCCGCAAGTAAAGTTCGACTCTTCCGCCTGGAAAAGCGCAGTGAACAACTTAATTATTGAAGTACCGGAACCGGTGCTGGTTGCTTTAGGAAGCGATCTTCAATCTTTTTTTGTACAGAACCGCACTAGACTGTTATCCCTGGTTGACGAATTGTCGACTTGGCCTTTACCGCCTGCGGCATTGGTCCATTATGATTTGCAGCACGCAAATATTGTCATGTCAGAACCTGGTCCTACGATCATTGACTTGGAAGATATTTATTTTGCACCAAAACAGATAGCTATCAGTTATTGTGCTTTCAAGTTATCTAGGCACGTAGTTTTCAATAACCAGGGGTTAGTATCATGGGTAATTGCGGAACTGATACCTGAGATGACTGCTATGTTAAAGTCTTGTGGAGTTGATGGAAGAGAAGAGCTTTTCGGATTAGCCACCATCCGCAATCTAAATGACTTGGCTTATATAAATCACCTGTACTATGACAGAGGAATGGATTTTGTTTTATATGATCTGCGGAAAAAAGTATTAAACGTTTTAGAATGTGCTGAGCTTGCAGGTTGCTCAGGAAGAGTTGGATTGAAATAGTCTGGTTTGCATTAAATGTGTTTGTGAAGGATGGGCTAAATGGAAACTGTATATATTGGTAATGTACCTGTGGGAGACGGTTTTCCACCGGTTTTTGTCGCAGAGGTTGGATCCTTTTTTAATAAAGACGTTGATTTGGCCCTCGACTTCCTCAATCGAACTGTGGCAGCCGGTGCACCTCTATTCAAAACAGAAATATTGCATGATCCTGACACAGTATTGGGATCAGTTGATCTAGACTGCCATTACAAACACGCCGGTGGAGAGAAGATTGAAAATTATCGGGCATTGATTGAACGAAAAGTCCTGCCTCTGAATGATTATCGTCGTCTTCTTTCGGCGGCGAATGATATGAGCATTCCAGTCATTGCCACTGTATTTGAAGAGTATGGCATCGACTTCCTTAAGGACATGGGAGGGGCAGGAATAAAAATATCCAGAAATAATCTGCATCATATTCCATTGTTGAGAAAAGCGGCTAAAAGTGGATTGCCGGTAATAATAGATACTGGTGATGTTTATCTGTCAGAAACATCACAGGCTGTCGAGGTTTTACAAGACCTCGGAGCTGGCGTCATTGTCAATCACCATCCCGGACCGAACCCTGCACCAGCAGGCATTCATAATATGCGTATGATTGACACCTATAAATCCATGTTCCACATGCCTATTGGGTTGGCATGTCATTACCGCGGTGATGAAATGCTATATGTGGCGGTAGCGCGCGGAGCAAACTTGCTGGAAAAAGGTGTGGTCGATGACCCTGACAGGGAGGAGGTGGATCTGTTAAGTGCACTTCCTTTTTCCGAGCTTGAGGCGGTACTAGCTAAAGTGCAAAGATGTTGGGAATCATTGGGCGATGGATTACTAAGGGTCCCTAAAAATCGAAATCTTTCAATACGCACGGGCATGTATGCCAGAAAACATTTTAAGAAAGGTGAGAAAATTTCGTTGGAAAGTGTTGGTTTTGCTTGGCCTCCTGTTGGCGCGTCGCCCGAGTACTGGGATGATATTGAGGGCTGGAGTGTGAAAGAGGATGTTGCCCAAGGTGAGCCAATAAAATTAACCAATCTTTCTGCTGATAAAGAGTAATCTTTCGGTGCTTTTAAAAGATAAAACGATAGCGATAATTCCAGCCAGGGGTGGATCAAAACGCCTTCCCAGGAAGAACATCGTTGAGGTCGCCGGGAAACCAGTACTGGATTATACCGTCAAGGCAGCCATTGAGTCGCGTTTGTTTGATCATATTATTGTATCTACCGAAGATGCTGAGATAACCGAAGTTGCTGAAGCATCAGGAGCTGAAGTATGGAGGCGCAGTGATGAGTTGGCCTCTGATTTGGCTACTATGGACGACGTAGTGAAGGATGTACTGAAAACGTTTAACAGTAATTACGGCGCCTTCCCAAAAACGTTTTGTTGCTTGTTGGCAACCTCTGCACTTAGAACGACTGAAGATATTAGGAACAGCTTTTCATTATTGAAGCAAGGGGAGTGTGATTTTGTAATGACCTACAAGGAGTATGAATCCAGTCCGCATGAAGCTTTAAGGCTGGACGAGAATGGGCATCTTGCTCCTATGTGGCCGGAGATTATGTTCAGAAAGCGCTGGGATAGGCCGCACTTGGTTAAAGACGCCGGAAGCATTTATTGGCTAGATACAAAATCATTTCTTGAAGAGAATACTTTCTTCGGCAGTAACCTAAAAGGTTATTTGATACCGCCTGAAAGAGCTGTTGACCTTGATGTTCCGAGTGATTTGGAGTTGATGGAATACTACATGACTAGGCGTAGTAGAGAATAGGGAAATGTCTGAGATACAGGCAAAGATAGTTAGATTAACTGGCCCGCGAAGACTGTTATTCGAAGAGCATACTCTAGATATAGCAAATCTGGCGGAAGACCAGATTGCTGCGATGACAGAATTTTCCGCCATTTCACCTGGAACAGAACTAGGCGCATATACCGGTGCGACCCCCTTAAGGACTGATGTAGAACCCTATCCAAGACTTCAGGGTTATTGTAATGTTTCCAAGGTTCTAAAGACGGGCTTCAAAGTAAGAGCGTGTAAAGCAGGCGACAGCATTATTACTTTTCAGTCCCATCGCAGTCATTTTGTAATCGGAGAAAGACAGGTTGTTGCGGTTGTGCCAAACAACGTTTCTTCGGCAACTGCAAGCGTTACTTACCTGTTTCACCTCGGTTATAACGCGTTATTACAGGCTGGTGCCGTTGCGGGAACAAACATTGCCGTGATAGGCATGGGGGTCCTGGGCCTAGGCGCGGTCGCAGTGAGTAAGATGGCTGGCATGCGAGTGGCGGCCATTTCAGACCAAGAAAGCCAGACCAAGCGCGCGACTAAAATGGGTGCGCAAATCACAAGTAGTCGAAAACATGCCGAAGTAGCGCTGCAACAGTTTTCAGGTGAACCTGGACTTGATTTGGTGATCCAGACCACAAACAGTTGGGACGATTACCTGTTGGCATTAAAAACTGTGCGGCGAGGTGGTCAAATTTGTTTAATTGGCTTTCCTGGGCGTGACACGGGAAACCCAGAGTTCAACCCGCTCGCTCCCGAACTTTTCTATCAAAAACAACTCACCGTAAAAGCCGTTGGTTTTTCTCCTGCTTCCGATGTGCCGCCGTATGAGATACGTTTTACCGATAAGAGAAATATGCGATTCCTGATTGAAAAAATCGCTGAAGGTGTCTTACCTGCTGATCAAATGATATCAGATGAATATGCGGCTACGGATCTGGAGACAGCATATATCGATTTGTTGGGGCACAAGAATAATCCAGTAACTTATGTGTTGAAGTGGTAATGTTGGAAGTTATCGTGAATGAATAACAAATTAACTGCTGCAGTTATTGGGTGTGGTCGGATGGGGGCGTTTACCCGGCCTGAACTTGAATACTCCATGCCGAAAGGCTGGACTCCCCATAACCACGCTGCAGCAATTAAAGCCGCAGAGAATATTGAGTTGGCTGCGCTAAGCGATATTTCGGAAGAGGTGTTGCAGGCTGCTTCGGCAAGGCACAATGTTCTAACAATCTATACAGATTATCGCGTTATGCTCAATGAAAGGAAATTGGACATAGTAACAGTTGCGACGAGAACCGATGTACGACCTAAAATCATTAAGGAAGCTATTGCTGCGGGCGTGAAGGGAGTACATGCGGAGAAACCTTTGAGCCAGTCAGTCGAGCAGGCAAAAGAGATTTTTGATCTTTTGCGTAGCGCAGGGATTGCATTTACCTATGGTGTTTATAGGCGTTACATAAAGGTTTACCAACAGGCTAAGGAACTATGTGAAAGTGGTGAATTAGGTGAGTTATGGCAGGTGTCAGTTTCATTTGGTAAAACTCAATTGCTATGGAACTTGCCTCATGTGGCTGACTTATTATTGTATTTCTCGGGCGCAAAAAGGGCAGAATGGGTAACGGGAGTGGTCAGATTCTCAGCTGATTCCAATATTGCAGAAGGCTATATTGATGACGATCCTGTAGTAGAGACAGCGACAGTCATGTTTGAGAATGGAGTTATTGGGATCATAAATGCCGCAGGCGGTCTATCTGTAAAGTTGTCGCTCACTGGTGGGGAGATTACGGTAGGCGCAGATGGCTCCTGGTTGGAGATTTGCCGTCCCAACAGGCATATACGCACGCCTTATTACTATGATAAACAGATTGTCACTAGTCAGCCTGTTAAAAGTGCGATGCAGGTAGCTATTGAAGAGTTACGCGATCAGATTATATCTAGTATAACACCATCTATTACATTTAGTGAGGTCATCGAAGCACAACGCCTGCTCTATGCAGTCGTGCTCTCAGAGCTGAAAGGAGGCGCTCGCTTTTCGGTGACGGATGTGCCGGACAATTTCATTATAACCGGCAGAACCGGGAATCTGTTTGCATGATGATCTTTTTTTCATTAACTAGATATGAATAAAGTTGTAATCGTTCAGGCAAGATATGGATCAACACGCCTGCCTGGTAAGGTATTAAAAAAGCTCGGTTCTCAAACAGTATTGCATCATGTGTTAAATAGATGTTTGGCTATTGATGGGATAGATCGGGTTTGCTGTGCGATTCCGGACAGCGATGAGAACGAAATCATCGTGGAAGAGGCTGCTTGTTGCGATGTTAATGTTTCACGTGGTCCTGAATCAGATGTATTGAATCGGTATTATTTGGCGGCAGTTGAAAACAATGCCGATATAATCATACGTGTGACCAGTGATTGTCCATTAATCGATCCAGGTGTTGTTAGTGCTGTATTGAATAAGTATGAACAAGAAGGTGCTGACTTCGCATCCAATAATGAACCTAAGACATGGCCTCATGGATTAGACTGCGAAGTGTTTAGTATGGGATGGTTGGAAAGAGCAAATAAACAAGCTGTAAAACAGTTTGATAGAGAACATGTAGCACCATATATACGAAATCATCTGGAAGTAAAAAAAATAAATCTACCTGCTCCCGTAACCGGTCTGGAAAAATACCGGTGGACTTTAGATACAATGAAAGACTTCTTGTTTATGGAGGCTTTATTTGAAGCTCATCCAGAAGTCGAAAGCAACTGGTCCTATGAACTTCTTGTAGATATTATGCGGACTGATAGCCATATCAGTGCATTGGAAAGGCAAACAAGGGAGAATTGAAATAACAAAGTAAGGAATTTTGGATCTGTGACACCATTCCTGAAAAAATGTCGTTATTTTTTAAAAAGTAGGCTTCACGATTGGGATATTTATCGTGATAAGTCTCTGGGGTAGTGTATAAAATCTTTCGTATCTTCTTTTTGCGGTGGCTTCGATTGCCGATCATGCTATTGAGAAGATAGTGCCTATACCCATCTTCTTCAAACAGTCCCATTCATGTACTTTCGGTTACCCATGGTAGTTGCAGAAATGTGCCTCAGTTGGGTAGCCACCAGCATTATCGCTGAGTGTCCATTCGGAAATGCATCAAACATTTTGGTTCAACGCTGCACTTCTCGGAACCACTGGCAAAAGAAAAAGCAAAAGCTACTTTTATACTACCCACCATCTGGCTTGGGGTTTTATAGACTCCAAAAATAGATACGCAGCGCTTATTGCTATCAGAATGGTATGATTTCTGGATAATTCAAGTATACGACAACCGAGACTGCCAAAGGTGACTATAAGGGAATGATTCATTACGAAGTAAAGCTGAAATCTCCACAGGCCCATCTGTTTCAGGTCGTACTGGATGTCCCTGATCCGGATCCGGCGGGCCAGTTGGTATCTCTGCCGGCATGGATTCCGGGAAGTTACATGATTCGAGATTTCGCCCGGAATATCGTCACTCTGTCTGCGTTGACCGGCCTGCAACAATTACATGTTGACAAGATCGA
Source organism: Chromatiaceae bacterium (assembly GCA_024235255.1). Taxonomy (GTDB): domain Bacteria; phylum Pseudomonadota; class Gammaproteobacteria; order Chromatiales; family Chromatiaceae; genus HKST-UBA178. The sequence goes on along the minus strand of JACKMT010000002.1, from coordinate 175,385 downwards.
CAAACAGACATGGAGAGTAGATCCGTGCGGAGGGGCTCTGCAGATAGTCTATGATGTGTACGCCTGGGATCTTTCGGTGAGGGGAGCGTATCTGGATCTGTCCAGAGGGTTCATAACCGGTACCAGTCTGTTCCTGAGAGTTCATGGCCAGGATTCCAATCCATGCACTGTTACATTCGGCAGACCGACCGGCGATGCTTTCCAAGATTGGCGGTTGGCAACGACATTAACAACCGCAGGGGCTACCTTTCTTGATTTTGGTCGTTACAGAGCAGAAAGTTATGATGAGCTTATTGACCATCCGGTAGAAATAGGCCGGTTCTCGCATGCCCAATTTAATGCTGCCGGCGTAAGGCACGATATTGTGATCAGTGGGCGTCATAATGCCGACCTCGTCAGGATCTGCGTCGATCTAAAAGAAATCTGCGAGCATCATGTTTCATTTTATGGCGAGCTTCCGAAAATGGAACGTTATCTGTTTCAGGTCGCGGCTGTGGGAGAGGGCTACGGCGGACTTGAACACCGCAGTTCAACCTCGCTAATTTGTAAGCGCAGTGATCTGCCGCAGGTCACGGAAAATACAGTCTCCGATGGTTACCGGCAGTTTTTAGGCCTCTGCAGCCATGAGTATTTCCACCTTTGGAACGTTAAGCGAATACGTCCGAAAGTACTGCAATATCCTGACTTGTCGAAAGAGGTCCACACTACGCTGCTCTGGGCATTTGAAGGCATAACATCTTACTACGATGATCTGGCGCTGGTTCGGAGCGGCAGAATAACGCAGCAGAGTTATCTCGAGTTGCTTGCCAAGCAGATTACAAGACTCCAACGCTGCAGCGGTCGCTTCAAGCAAACACTTGCTGAGTCAAGCTTCGATGCCTGGACCAAGTTTTACAAACAGGATGAGAACGCAATAAATTCGATAGTGAGTTATTACAACAAAGGTGCCCTGTTTTCCCTCTGTTTGGATCTACTGATCAGACAAAAGAGCGGCGGAAAATTTTCCCTGGACAACGTAATGCGCGAGTTATGGATCAAGTACGGGAAGACCGATATCGGATTGGAGGAAGGGGAAATAGAAAGGATAGCCGGCGAATTGTCTGGATTTGATCTCAGTGATTTTTTCTCGTGCTATCTGCATCAAACGGAAGAATTGCCAGTGAAGGATCTGCTGGAGGGTGTCGGAATAGGATTGAGATATTTTCCTGCAACAGATAAAACGGATACGGGTGGCTTACTCAAAGAGCAAACAGAAAACCAAAAGGTTGTGCTGGTACTTGGAGTTCAGTTCGTTGCCGAAAATAGAGATATCAGGATCACCACCGTCTACGATAATGGCGCCGCGCAAAAAGCTGGATTGTCCGCAGGAGATATCATAGTTGCAGTTGACGGGGTTCGCATAGGAGCCGATCAACTGGAGCAATCTATCGCCGCCGCCGTTCCGGATAATATTATTAAAATCCATGCATTTCGCCGAGATGAATTGATGGTTTTTGATGTGAAACCGGAGGCTGCGCCTAACGACACCTGTCGACTTTGGCTAATGAGCGAGGCGAGCGAAGATCAGGTGAATAATCGCAAAGAATGGCTGATGGTGAACTGCTAAACTGTATCGATGGACACCAGACAGAACCTTCTTCGCACACTTGCAGATGGCCGGTTTCACTCGGGTGAGGCGCTGGCTGAACAGTGCGGTATCAGTCGCACGGCAGTATGGAAACAGCTTTCTCAAATAAAAGCACAGCTCGGTTTGGAGATTTTCTCGGTTAAGGGAAGGGGTTACCGGCTGGCAGTACCGTTGGAACTGCTAGATCAACTACGGATCGAACAAGCGATGTCCGTTTCTGCATGCGCTAAAATTTCTGTTCTGGAAATTAAAGGTCAAATCGACTCAACCAATAGCTACCTTATGACTCGCGTATCCGATGGCATCGAGTCAGGACACGTATGTTTGGCAGAACAACAGACAGCCGGTCGCGGTCGTCAAGGGCGAGTCTGGATTTCGCCCTACGGCAACAATATCTACCTCTCGATATTTTGGAGATTCACCTTGGACCTGGCGGGGATTAGCGGTCTTAGTCTCGCAGCCGGCGTGATTGTGGCGAAGACATTGAACCAACTTGGGGTGATGGATATTGGACTCAAATGGCCCAATGATATTCTTTGGCACGATAAGAAGCTTGCAGGCATATTGATTGAAGTTTCAGGTGAACAGGGTGGCCCCAGTAATGTGGTGCTTGGTCTCGGTCTGAATTGCAGGATAAGCGGCTCAGATGGGGAAGCTATTGGCCAACCCTGGATAGATCTGGCTGCTCTGGCCGGGGAAAAACCAACTTCACGTAACCTGTTGGCTGCGAAACTTGTTGAAGCGTTGCTTGAGGGATTGAACGAATTTCAACAGCGTGGTTTTTCCGCTATGGTTGACGAATGGAACAGATACGATCTTTACCAGGGGAAGACGGTTGCCTTGCAAGCTGGATCGCAATCCATCATCGGAGTGCACAGAGGTGTCGGGAGAAATGGCGCGTTGTTGTTGGAAGTAAGCGGTGAGATCAAAGCCTATCATGGGGGAGAGCTTAGCTTGAGAGTAGTGGGAAAATAGGACAAGGCATCCGGTGGAACCTAAATCGAACGGCACTGTAACTCGTAAGTTACTAATTGATATTGGAAATACCAATCTCAAGTGGTGTTGGCTCGAGGGAGGTGTGCTTTCCGAACTGAAATTAAAGCCACATCAGCAGGGCGCATCGCCTGACCTTCCACAGAGATGCTGGGGAGATGAGAAGCGGCCCGATGCGGTATTCGTGGCAAATGTCGCTACGCCTATACTCAATAAACAGATCGCTGGCTGGATACAGGAGAATTGGGCTTTGACGCCGAATTTTCTGGTTTCGGAAGCAGAGGCCTTCGGCGTCAGAAACGCTTACCACAAGCCGGAACAGCTGGGGGTGGATCGCTGGTTAACACTGATAGCAGTGCGTCATCGGTATTCTGTTCCGGCGTGCATTGTGGACAGCGGCACGGCAATCACCATAGACGTAATACAGGAAGACGGACAACATCTGGGTGGATTGATTTTGCCGGGTTTTGAGCTTATGCGCGGTGCGCTGCTGAAAAATACACACATACCCCGAGTCCAGCCGATAAAAAGTACCTTCGATTTGCTCGGCCGAGACACGGAAAGCGCTGTTGCCTCCGCGTGTTTAAACTCCGCGGCTGCGTTGGTAGAGCGGGTCTTGCACAGCGTAGCCGGTAAATTGGGTATGCATCCTGTTGTCTTGATCACTGGCAGCGATGCGGCCCTGTTGAGTTCCGCATTGACGATACCAACGCAGCTGCAATGGGATCTTGTCATGTCCGGGTTGTCCGTTGTTGCAATGGGAAAGAGTTGATGAAGTGGCTTTTTTTTATTGTGTTGGCCGTCAATATTGCAATCTATGTCTGGGGTCAGCAACGTGAAACAGGCACCTCAGCCGCGTTGGATCCACGATTTCGCAATATTGGTGAAATCACACTGCTTGCGCAAGAAGACCTTGAGAATCCACCTATAGCGCTGAGTTCCGTCAGTGATAGCGCAGGAGAATCTGAGGCTATTGCGGAGCCACAGTCTGGCGCTGAGGAGAATTTATCTATACCAAGCCCCGAAGCGGTGGCTGCAACCGAACCGACTCCGGAAGCAGCATTATCTGTTGGGAAAGAAGCGGAGGTGGTAGAAAATTCACCATCGGAGGAGGCACATGACGAAACTCCCGAAACAGAAATTCCCACCTTGGCTGCTGCGTCGGAAGAGATGGAAAAAGTTCCTTTAGTTCAGGCAGAGGAGGTCGCAACCGCCGAAGCGGAAATTACTGTTCCCCAGGCTACGTTTTGCTGGACGCTGGGGCCGATGACGCAAAAGCCTGGCGCGCTCAACCTTCTTGGAGTTGTTGCAAAACAGGCCTTATTCGCAGAGCTGCGGGAGGAGCCAGAGAAGAATATTACCGGCTACTGGGTATTGCTGCCGCCCTATGAAAGTGCCAGTGCCGCAAATGAAGTTGTAAAGCAATTAAAATCCCGTGACGTAATTGATGTGCAGCGCTTTTATAAGGGTGAGTATCAAAATGGCGTGTCACTTGGCATTTATAATCGAAGGTTTAATGCTGAGAAACGACGGGAGCAGATTGAGGCCAAAGGCTTTTCTGCGGAAGTGGTTCCAAGGTACAACGAGGTGCCAAGATACTGGATTGACTTTCGCAGTGAGCGCGAAGCCAATGGCGGTGTTGATCTACCGTCTGCATTCCGTGGGGTTACCTCCAGCAGGCGGGAGTGTAACGATCTGTCGATGTGAAATATGCAATCTGAATTTGATTATTACCAGCCCGAATTTGTTGTCGAATTTGAACAAGCCCGTATAATAACGCGAACTTTACTGGCGTATCCGGCGATTGAAAGAGGCCCAAACAACTCGGCTTGAGCCTCATTCTGGCGGCAGATACAACGTAAATAGAATCAATATGCTGGCGTAGCTCAGTCGGTAGAGCAGCTGATTTGTAATCAGCCGGTCGGGGGTTCGAATCCTCTCGCCAGCTCCAGTTATAACCAATAAGTTACTGGTTATCTGTGATCCTAAAACCTTTTCATGCCCACCATGAAAATACAGGTGGGTCAGCAATAATATAACTACTCTTGGCTGTCGGAAAAATTCTGCTAAGGAAAGGTAAAGCCTTTGCCTTTCCACCACTCGATCATTTTGTTGTTCACCGCTACCCAGTCTACCCGGTCATCACGACTATTTGTTCTTCCCATATCAACCGCAGTTTGATCAAGTACTTTGATGTACTCTTTTATCATCTCTTGCGGAGCATGGGTGAAATGAACGTTGTCACTCATCATCTATCTCCTTAAACATGTCTGCTTATATTGTCTCCACGAACGGGTCACGACGCGACGGCAGTGCGTCAGCCCTTGTGTCTAAGAACTTCGTTGCAATCGACAGGATACGATCAGCCTTCCTCCTTTTGCACCTGGTTTATGAAATAGGAGGCACCTATTGAAATGACACCTACGATAGCAAAGACGGCCAACAGAAGTACGATATTTTTCATTATCAACTCCTTTCTTCACCGCCTGCAATTTTATCCCAGTTTGCCTCATGAATCGCGCCAACCTGATCCTGATCCTGAACAGCTTACTGAGCATGGAGAGGCTGTCCTGGGTAATCGGGTTGATCAAATAGCATGCCTGCACAAGATCGAAATTCGTTCCACTTCGCACTTAGTGATTTTCAACCTCTGTATCGGTCATCTTGTTTATGCGATCTGCATGCGCAAGTATGTCAGGAAAGAAAGTTTCGAAATCCCGCTCTAACTCAGTGTAGTGCATTTGCACCTCTTTAAGGGCCCCGGCCAGTGTATTGGGCCGTTGCAGCCGCCGGGACATGCGTTCGTAGACCGCACCTATTGCATCGATATGGTGGTAGCTGCCGAGCCAGTCCTGCTCGATCATAAGTGGCGCTACCTTACGCATGCGTTCAGGCAGGTACTGCCAATAATCGAGCAACAGCTGGTAGGCATCTGCGATGAATAGCTCCCTGGATTTATCGGAATATTTTTCCCAGTGACGGCTGAGGTAGTGGTCGTGGAGTACGTCGATGATGATGCCGGCATAGCGCCTGCGTAATGGCGAGAAACGTCTTTTGCTGCAACTGACGCCTTCATGCCGATCAGTAAACAGATCCACCTGCCGATGAACTGAAATACCTTGTAACACTTTTTCCGGATAATGTTTCGCCAATGTTTCCATCCGGCCGCGGGTGAAATCCGCTATCAGACTACCCAGTCGCCGCTGCGGCTCGTCTCCGCCCAGAAAAAGATGGGCAAGATAGTTCACGGGCGTGGGGTTTCTGTACTATGCGATGCTGTCATCGGTCAGATTATCTGAAGGGCAGCCGGAAAAGACAAGCCGTAGTCCGCGGTTGCGGCCGCGCGGGATTATGAGATAGTTTCAAGTGTGTTCGGTGAGGCAAAGCGATACTCCAATCCAGGGGGAATTATGAATCAGGCTTTTACTTTCGACGATGTGCTTTTGGTTCCCGCATACAACCACTGGGAATCCAGGCGTGTGGTTGACATATCGATGCGTGACCGGAGCGGTAAGCTGGCGTTGGGGTTGCCATTGATGAGTTCGAATATGGATACGATAACCGGCGTTGAGATGGCAAATTTCATGGGTGCCAACAAAGCCATCGGCGTTATGCACCGGTTTATGTCGATATCGGAGAACGTCGCCATGCTGAAGGCGTGCCGGTACCCGGTTTTTGTCTCTATCGGTTGTTCAGACAAGGAGCTTGAAAGGACTGAAGCACTGCGCGATGCGGGTGCCGAATATTTCTGCATCGACGTGGCGCATGCACATGCGAAGTATGTCGGACGGACGCTGAAAAGCGTGCGCTCTATTTTGGGAAGGGAGGCCTGCATTATGGCAGGTAATGTTGCGACCTATGCGGGCGCCGATTATCTCGCTTCGTGCACGGCTGACATTATCAAGGTGGGCATCGGCGGTGGATCGGTCTGCACCACGCGGATTAAGACCGGCTTTGGCATGCCCAGCCTCTCATCCATCCGCGAGTGTGCGAAGGTAGACAGATCTATCGTAGCCGACGGGGGTATTCGTAATCCGGGAGATATTGTCAAGGCGTTGGCCTTTGGTGCCGATTTTGCAATGTTGGGCAGTATGCTCGCCGGCACCCGGCCCACGCCCGGGGAGGTGTTCACCCGCACCGGTAAAGCCGGTGATCAGGTCAGATTCAAGGTCTACCGCGGGATGGCTAGCAGCGAAGTCCAGGACGACTACCATGGTGGCATGACAGAGTGGAAAACGGCAGAGGGGATCTCAACCGAAGTGTTATATCGTGAGGACGAGGAAAAAATTATCGCCGATATCGTAGGCGGATTGCGCAGTGGTCTTACCTACGGCGGCGCCAACGATATCCGGCAGCTGCAGCGAAAACTGGATTATGTGCTGGTAACGCCGGCAGGGCGCGTCGAAAGCCAGGCGCACAGAGTGCTTTAGTTTGCTGCCACCATTTATTGTATTCTACTCGATGAACATCGCGTCTTTGGGAATTCTGCGAATCCAAGGGCGGTACCGGTTCAGCGGGGCAGGCAGGCTCTGCAAGCTTTTTAACGCATCTTTAAATCCGGTAAAGGGACCGTAGAGCAGGATATACCACTCACGCCCCTCGTGTACGGTACGGAAATAAGCGGTACCACCCTGCACAGGCTGGCTTGACATGAAAGCAATCAGTGACGACTTGCTACGGGAGCCGGCTAGCTGGATGGCGTATCGGCGTGCATCAGCCGCTGTCTGCCAGATCGCCTCAGCACCGGTCTTGGCAGGCGGAGCATTCTTTGTGGCGAATGTGTCACCGAAGCTTCCAAGTGCCTGCACCTGATGTTGCAGCTGTGCAACCTTCTCTCGAGTGTTGGCTCCTTCGGCTGCCAGTTCGTCGAGTCTATCTCCGAACACCTTTCTGGTATCGATCAGCTCTCTTTCTATTTTCGCTATGGAGTTTTGCTGTATTTTTAGCTGATCGATACGCGCTCCCAGTTGCTCATCGGCTGCGTTTGCCGCCTGCTGAACAGCGGCTATCCGACCTGACTCCGGAGCAGCCCGGAGGGCTTCAAGTCGGTCAACTCTTGCTCCCAGTTGATCCAGAGTTTGGACCAGTCGCTGTTCAACGAGCGCTAAATCCGCTTCCCGGTTATCGCTGGCGGGTTGTGCCGCAAGTTGGGCCAGGGCGGCGTTGATTTGCTCGATGTCGCGATGGATGCGCTCCAACTCCTCTGCTACCGGTTGAACCGGGTTAGCGCTCTTGGCTACACCTTCCTGTGCACCTGCGCTGAGCAGATCGAGCCTTGCTTCAAAGCGAGCCAGCTGCTGTTCCAGTTCGACTTGGCGCTCCCACAGGCTTTGTGGCGGGAGTGCTTTTTCCACTGTAGTTATTTTCTCGCTATTGCCGGCCAGGCCAGTCTCCAGAGCATGCAGTTTCTCTGCAAGATCTTCCCGGGTGATATAGCGCGGATCCGGGGATACCGGTTGCTGCGCGATCCGCTGCTCACTCTCGGCGACCTTTCCTGCATTGGATAAAAAGAACGCCAAGCCGCCGAGGAGTCCAAAAAGCAGTAGTGCAATGAGCGCGATTCGGTGGGTTTTGCCGCTGGACTCACACTGTTCGATCCGCAGTTGCTGCGCTTCTGCGCCAGTCCCGAAGGTATCGAAACGGTTCGTCAGTGCCTGCAGCGTCTGAGCTTGCGCTTCGATTTTGGGTTGTTCAGCCTCAAGCTGCACTCTTAATGCACGCTGTTCCAGCTTGAGCTCGGCCGCTTCGTCTGCACTTTGCTGATCGCGCTGCTCCAGCGCGGCCAGTGCCACCCCGATTGCTTCGCTCTCTTTGTGCAGTGCCGATTGCTGTTCTGCATGCCTGTCAAACCTGTCTGACAGTGTCTGCTGCAGTACCGCCTGCTCGTCGACTCTCGCTGACAATGCCTGCTGCTGTTCGGTTTGCACCTCCAGCGTAGCTGTCAGGGTATTGCTCAGCTCAGTCTGGTTGGCAAAATCCTCGTTGAGGTCCTCCAGGCGTGACTGAAGTTCCTGCTGCAGCAGCCTACCCTGTTCCAGCTCGAGCCTTTGCGTTTCATTTTGATCTCGGGTCTGGGCGACACGTTCTTCAAGCTGGAAGATACGCTCCCGCTCAGCGGTGAATGCCTCCTCTATCCGATCGAGTTGTGCATCCACCTCCTGCTGGTGGTTATCCTGATGACCGGCTGAAGCGGCGTGTAACTGCTGTTCCAGCGCTTCGATCCGATGTTGTTGCTGCAGATCTGACTGATCGAGCTGCTGCTGCAGGTTGCTGCCCAACTCGACGAGTTCTCCGGAGATGCGTTGAATCGCCGCCTCGGACTCTCTGCTGCGCGAAATATGTTCCTGCAACTGCTGTTGCAGATTGTCCAGTCTGCTGGTGAGGTTGAGTTCCAGCCCGCCAAGACCCTGGAAGCTCTCCTGGAGGAGATCGCCTGCTTCGCTTAGGCGGCTGACTTCGGCTTCCACGCCGCTCAGCTTCTGGTCAAGTTCCGGAAGCTGTTCACGGTTTGCCAGCGTATTCAGCCGCTCCCGGAGGCTGATGAGTTCTCTGCCCGCCTCTTCCAGCTTCTCCCAAAGCGCCTCGGTCTCTCCTTTCAGGTTTGCGCTGAGCTGCGTCTCCAGCGTATCGATGGTGGCGGTCCGCGCTTCCAGCTGCTGCAGCCGTGGATCCAGCTCCTGCTGCAGATGCTCCCGATGGCGGCGCTGGTCCGCTACATCCTGGCTGAGATAGTTGAAGCGCCCTCCCAGATCGCCAATCCTATTGGCCAGTTCCTGCAGGCGGCGGTCCATCTCTTTGTGCCTGCCGTTCTCTTCTGAAGTAAGCTCGTTCAACAGTTGCAGCTGTGCACGAATCGGCTCGATCTGCTGCTCCAGCTGCTGCTTTATATTATTGGTTCCAGCTTCACCTTCAGCAGCCAGATTCTGCTGTTTAAGGGTGATTTCTGCCAGCAGCCCTTCCAGTGCCCTGGTTCTCGCTTCCTGCGAGGTTTGCTCCACCGAATGCCTGCTGCTGCTCTCTTCCAGGCCGCGCACCTGGGATCTGAGCTCGTCGCTTTCACGCTTTAAATCGTCCCTGGCGTTTCCGGCCCGGCCGACAGCGCGCTGCAGTTCATTCAGCGTTTGGCCGGTCTGCTGCTGCAGCAGACTCAATTCGGTGACACTGGACTTTAATTTGCCCAGCTGCTCTTTGAGCCGCTTTTTGCCGCCGGTTTCCTGATCCTTACTCTTTAAGGTTTCAGTCTCTTTTCCCAGCTCCTGCCACTTTTCTGTCAGCTCGCCCTGCATCCTGCTGAGTTTGGCCAGCTGATTTTCCAGCTCCTCGATGCGACCATTCAGCTGCTGCGCGCCTTCGCTGAGCTGGTCCAGTCGATAACCATGCTTGGTTTTCTTGAATACTTGGCCATTCAGGCGATTTTTTAGCCTGGTAACCTCCTCTTCGAGCACCTTGCTCTGAGCGGCCAGTTCTTTTTTTGTCGGTTTCGGGTCTTTCATCGCTGTTATTTTAATATTTTCCTGGCTGTCAGGGGTAGCAAATTGGGAGGGGCGCTCCCACCTTTTATGTGTTTTTCTTGCCCTGCCTTTAGCGGCACGCTGGGTGGCAGCTGAATGCGCTGCTGTTTTCGGCCACTGGCGATGGACAACCGCCCTCAGACAAGCCCGAGACCCAAGGGATCCCGAGGATCAATTCCATCCATGTAGGGGCGTTTGCGCTCCAGGTGAGTCAACTGATAAACGGTGCCTATCCAATTGGCCAGAATGCCTTCGGCCGTATCATGCCAGGTATTGTTCAAAAGCTTGACGACTAAATCATCCGGAAATGAGGGGGGCGCAACTCCCTTCGATATGGCGGTTCGCAACAACAGCTGGTACTCGTCGAGTATTGCCTTTACCAAAGGTGAAAAAAAATTGTCCGGAAAGCAAGGATAGTCGGGTCTGGCACCTAAGGTGTATTGAGTTATTTCGCGCTTGTACTCTTTCAGCAGGCTGATGGTGTCGTATTCCGGATGTCCCTGGCAGTAGACCCAGCGAATCCTGTCCTGGCTGACTGCCAGATGGACGCCCGCCTCGGCGCTCTCCACCAGGATATGCAAGCCTGACTGGGTGAACTGCTCCCTGGATATGTCGTTAAAGCGGGAGTGGGGGACATCGAAATGGGTGTTCACATCATTCACCAGTGGATGGTGGGGATCCACCACATGGTGGGGAAAGACACCCCAACGCTTGAAGCCCAAAGGCCTGCGCTTCTGTCCATGCACCATTTCCAGCACGGCATGGGTCGCGAGACAGGAGCAGAGTGTCGAAGTGACATTCTCCTCGGCCCATTCCACCACCTGGCGCAGCGGATGCCAGAAGGATTCATCCGAGAGGTTGGGGTGGGTCGGGGTCGCCCCGGTAATAATCAGCGCATCCAGACCCTCCTGCTGAATCTGCTCGAACGACTGATAGTACTTCTCGATATGTCTGGTGGCCTGCTCGCCCCTGACCTGCTCCTTTAGGGTAAAGGGGTGCATGTAAAACTGGGCAATCGGGTTGCTCTCCCCGACCAGTCTAAAAAATTGGCGCTCGGTGGGCTCCAGCGCCGCGTCCGGCATCATGTTCAACAGCCCGACATGCAGTTCGCGAATATGCTGGTGCATGGCACGCCCGGTTTCCAGGACCAGCTGCCCCTCGGCGCGCAAGCGTTCGAAAGTGGGAAGTGCATTGTGGGATACCAGTGGCATGCCGGGCTACTCCATCTGTAGTTATTCGGAAATACTCCGCCGCTTGCGGCAAGAACAAAACCATGGGTTTTTTAAATTAAATTTAAAAAACTGGCTGTGCAGCGTGGTTATAGCTTACTACCCTGCTGCAATGGCCATTTCCACCATTTCCAGAAAATCCTGTTCGTCTCTGAGACCGTTGACTTGACGCGAAGTGACGGTATAACCGTGCGGTTCGGCTATTGCCTCGTAGCGGGGTATCCGGGAGTGAAAAAGGCGCGGGAAAACCCAACTGGTGAATGCATCGGGTTCCATCTGGGCCGCGTATTGCAGCTGGTGCTCCTGCAAATAAGCCTGGATCTGCTCATCCAGGAACGCAGGCCGGAAGTAGAGCGGTTTCGGCCACTTTTGGGCGCGTCTGATAAGCTCGTCCTCTTCGTATTTGTCCGCGGCTTTTATATAGAGTATCAGTGTGTGCCGAACCAGCAGTTCCACTGAACCGTTCTCCTCCAGATCGCACAGGCTTCCCGCCACATCATTGATAAAATGGGGATAGCCGTAAATTTCCTGGGCTTTTCGAACGAATACGGGAATATCCCGGATCGCATCGATCTCCGCCTGGCGGTAAAGCGCCTGACGGTGGCGAAACTCCTCCAGCGGAACTCCGGACAACTCGGGATTACCGAGTTTGCCGACAAAGCTGAGCACCGGTCCGAGATCGTCCACTTTGATATTGTTGCGGACATAGATCCAATCCTTGCGCATCAGGTCACGCAGAAAGGGAATCTGCATCGCCTGCTGCTTGATCAGGTCCATGATCGGCTCGTCCAGATAACGGGTGCCGATGCGGTAGTCGACAGAGTAGTGGAACCAGTTATGCTCGCGCAGCATACTGGACAGGTGGGTTTTGCCCACGCCGGACATGCCAAGCAGGGTGATCTTCTTGTTCTTCCAGGCTTGGAACTCTTCGAGACTCAGTTTCACGTAATCGACCTTTCGTCTGTCACCGCCGATGCTGCAGATTGGCTGCCTATAGTAACCAATTATGCATGACAGGGCTGCTTGGCGGATATTTAACTTTGGCTATTATACGCACGCCCGCACCAGCGGGAATGGTGCCCTAGGCGCACAAATTGTGTCCCTAGACACAATGCTGCCGAATAGAGATGTACAGCTCGTTCCCAAACTAAAGTTAAGCGCGATAGCGACGATATATGTTGCGTAGCAACCTCGCCTAGAGAAAACCAGGTTAAAACCGATAAAGGGTAAAAAACTTCCCCGCGATTGATACTTGGCACAGTCTGGCAACTCAGACCATTCGGAACAATGGGCAGATGAGGAATGACCGGTCTATTAATCCAGGAGAAAACAAGACATGGCAAGCATTTTAGCAGTCGATGACTCAGCCTCTATGCGGCAAATGGTCGCTTTTACGCTAAAAGGTGCAGGGCATCAGGTTATCGAGGCATCGGATGGTGTGGAGGCGCTTCAATATGCGAAAAAACAGGGGGTTAATCTGGTGATCACCGATGTGAATATGCCAAAAATGGATGGGATTTCTCTGATTAGAGAGCTGCGTTCCCTACCAAGTTACAGGTTTACGCCACTCCTTATGTTGACCACGGAATCGAGTCCGGAGAAAAAACAGCAGGGCAAGGCGGCCGGTGCCACTGGATGGATCGTAAAACCATTCAATCCGGAACAGCTGCTGAGCACCATCAATAAAGTGCTGGGTTGACAAATCGCTAAGATTGCAGAAACGAGAATGAAACCGTGACGATCGATATGTCCCAATTCCACCAGGTGTTCTTCGAGGAGAGCTTCGAGGGACTGGAAGTGATGGAATCCGGACTGCTGAACATGGATCCGGGAGAGGTTGATGCCGAACAGATCAATGCCATTTTTCGGGCGGCACATTCGATAAAAGGAGGGAGTGGCACCTTCGGGTTCAGCGATATAGCGGCCTTCACACACATCATGGAGACCCTGCTCGATGAGATGAGGGACGGCAGGCGGCTGGTTACCGATAGAGCGCTGGAGGTTCTGTTGCGCTCGGTTGATGTATTGCGGGAGATGTTGACCGCTGCCAGTGGCAAGGGCGATCTGGATGAGGAGTCGGTTAAGGCTCAGATGCAGGAACTCGAGGCAGTTCTTAACGACCATGTCGGTGAACCGGCATCCGGCAGTGATATCGATGCAGGGAGTAATGCCACATTACACGAGGTAATCGGTTGGCATCTGGTTTTCCGTCCGCTGCCGCGCATGATGCAGACCGGCAACGACCCGTTGCGCATTCTGCGCGAACTGGCCTCTCTCGGTGATATGGAGGTGGAGTGCGATGTCTCTCTGCTGCCCGGGTTTGCACAGTTTGACCCCGAGGAGTGCTATCTCTCCTGGAATATCCATCTCAATGGCGGTGTGGACCGGGTGCAGATAGATGAGGTGTTCGACTGGGTTGAGGACGATTGCGACCTTGCCGTCATGCCGCTCCATGCCGATGCGCCGGAATTGAGTGAGGCTGATAATCCGACGAAAAAAATTATCGGTGACTCAGCATTGAATGTGACGGAGGCAGAGGAACCGTACGGACCGGATCGACGCAAAAGCGGCGACCGACGCAAAGGAGATCGACGAGTCGAACAGCGGCGTGCTTCCGCAGCGCCACCCTCCAACTCCATTCGCGTGGATATCACCAAGATCGATACCCTGATCAACATGGTGGGTGAGCTGGTTATAACCCAGTCCATGCTCAGTATGCTGGGCGAGAACTTCCATATCGGCCAGGTTGACCGTTTGCAGGAAGGGCTTGCACAGCTGGAGCGGCATACCCGGGAGATGCAGGAGAGCGTGATGCAGATCCGGATGTTACCCATCAGCTTCACCTTCAGCCGGTTTCCGCGCCTGGTTCATGATCTCAGCACCCAGTTGGGCAAGAAGATCGAGTTGAGAATGAGCGGCGAAAACACCGAAGTTGACAAGACGGTCATCGAGAAGATCGGCGATCCCCTGGTTCATCTGGTGCGCAACAGCCTCGATCACGGCATCGAAATGCCGGATCAGAGGATCGCAGCGGGAAAGCCGGAAACCGGCGTGGTGGAACTCAACGCTTTCCACAACGGAGGCAGTATTGTTATTGAAATACGCGATGACGGCAGGGGACTGGATGCTGACCGTATACGCAGGAAAGCCATCGAGAAGGGGCTGATCGAAGAGAGCGACAAAATGAGCGATCAGCAGATTTACGAACTGATTTTTCAAGCCGGTTTCTCCACTGCAGATAAGGTGAATGACGTTTCCGGCCGCGGTGTTGGCATGGATGTGGTGCGCAGAAACATCAATGAACTGGGCGGTAATATTGAGATTGAGTCGGAATTAGGCCGGGGCAGCGCCATTATCATCCGCCTGCCCCTAACCCTGGCCATCCTCGATGGTCAGATCATATCGGTCGGCGATGAAATCTATATTGTACCCCTGATCTCCATTATCGAATCGTTGCAGGTTCATCCCGATAGCATCAACCTGGTTGCCGGCCGCGGTGAAGCGTTCAAACTGCGGGATGAATACCTTCCTATCGTCCGTCTGCACGAAGTATTCGGTATCGAGGGGTACCGGGCTCAGGATCTGAAGGATGGCCTGTTGGTCGTGGTAGAGGGCGATGGGCGGCGCTGTGGAATCCTGGTGGATGACCTGATCGGACAGCAGCAGGTGGTGATCAAATCACTTGAAGCCAACTATGGAAGGGTGGAGGGGGTATCGGGGGCGACTATTCTGGGCGACGGCTCGGTGGCGTTGATCCTCGATATTCCCGGGATCATGCGCCTGACCAACCAGAGCCCGGAGCTGCAGCTGGTAAAACGGACGGCCTGAGATACATATGCAGAAAGAACCAAGACAAGCGGTGGCTGAATCGGTCACCGATCGTTGCCGCAATGAATTCCTCACCTTCTCCCTGGGGGGTGAGGACTATGGTGTGGATATCCTGAGAGTGCAGGAAATCCGCGGGTGGGAAGCGGTTACCCGTATACCCAATTCACCATTATATGTAAAAGGGGTACTCAACCTGCGCGGTACCATCGTGCCAGTTTTCGATCTGCGCCTGCGTATTGGCATGCCGGGGCGGGAGTATACAAAGGGGACGGTGGTTGTGGTACTGCGGATTGTGGGAAGCGATGGCGAAAAGAACATCGGTATCGTCGTAGACGGCGTCTCCGATGTGTTGAACATGGATGCAGCCGAAATTCAGCGGGTACCGGATTTTGGCAGTCGGTTGAATACGGAGTTCATCGTCGGCATGGTCAGTGCAGGTAAGAAAATGGTCATGTTGCTGGATGTGGACCGGTTGGCGCCTGACACCATACATGTGCAAAAGCAACGGGTGGGCGCAGCCTGATCACAAACCAAAGCGAAGAAAAAACTGAGTGACTAGGAGCTAATAGGTAGTGAAAAACAATCAGCCAGTGACAACCAACGAACACGTAATGAAGGATGGCACCATCCTGGCATCCCGCACCGATCTTAAAGGGATCCTGACTTATGCCAATAAAGCGTTCATCGAAATCAGCGGGTTCGAGGAGCATGAATTGGTTGGTAAAAACCACAATGTGGTGCGCCACCCCGATATGCCACCCGAGGCTTTTGAAGATCTCTGGTTCACGATCAAACAAGGCAAGCCTTGGGTGGGAATCGTGAAGAATCGTTGCAAGAACGGCGATTTCTACTGGGTTAAAGCGACGGTCTCGCCGGTTGTGAAGAACGGTCAGATTGTTGAATACCTGTCGGTACGCACCAAGCCTTCAACTGAACAGGTGGCCCAGGCGGAAGCATTCTACCGGGATATCAAAGCAGGCAAGGCCTCATTTAAAAAGGGTTTCCTGAGTCGTGGGTACGCCAAATGGCGGGATGCCCCCATCGTATCACGGTTGAGTGCGGCGATTGCAATGCTGACCACGGTTATCGTTGGTGTGTTGGTCGCGGGCGCTCTTTGGGGGCTCGCTGGTATCGTCGGTCAGGCTGAAAAGCGGGAACTCGCAGGTTTATATGAGTCCGTCACTGATAGCTTGAAGGCCGAGAGCCGTTTGGCTACGGCAATGGCGACGCTGGTAGCGAACATGCCGGAGGCCCAAATGGCCTTTGCTAAACAGGATCGCGCGCGCCTGCTGGAGCTGTTCCGCGATGCTTATCTCAAATTGTCCGCCGACCATGGCGTTCGCCAGTTCCAGTTCCATAGTCCGCCGGCCTTCTCCTTTGCGCGAATCCATAAACCAGAAAAATATGGTGATGACCTCTCTTCATTCCGTCATACGGTGGTCAAGACCAATAGCGACCGCAGTGTTGTCACAGGCCTCGAAGTGGGTGTGGCTGGTCTCGGAATACGCGGTGTCGTCCCTATGTTTTACGATGACAAGCACATCGGATCGGTAGAGTTCGGTATGTCATTCGGTCAGCCGTTCTTTGATTCGATTAAAGCGAAGCATGGTGTCGATGTAGCGCTCTACCTCGATCGAGCTGGCAAGTTGGAGAAGTTTGCTTCAACCATCGAGGGTGAAGCACTGCCGGTCTCCGGTGATGAGGCAAAACAAGTATTCGGGGGTGAGTCGATCCACAGAAATGTTGAGCATCAGGACAAGTCATTGGCTGTGTTGTTGGGCCCTGTGGTGGACTACTCCAATAATCGCATAGGCATCCTAGAAATCGCCATGGATCGGTCGCAATTTGTTGCTCAGATGACGAAGATCCGCAACCAGGCGCTGATCCTAGGTATCTTGGCCCTGCTCTCCGGGCTGTTGATCGCCTGGCTGATCGCCCGTTCGATAGCTCGGCCGATCCTGCAAGCGGCTGAGGTAGCGAGCAAGATTTCATATGGTGATTACGACAATAATATCGTTATCAGCCGTAATGACGAGACAGGCCTCCTGCTCAACTCCATGCTGACAATGCAGTCCCGCTTGGGCTATGACCTGCATGAGGTGGTAGAGGCTGCGACCGAGAATTTACGTATTAAGACCGCGCTGGATAACAGCTCGACCAGTATTACTGTCTCGGACAAAAGCAACACACTGATCTTTATGAACAGGGCGGCTCACACCCAGTTTGACCTGTTGGGTGAGCATATCCGCAGTCAGGGCAAGACATTTAATACGAATACCTTGATTGGCACCAGCCTGGCTGATTTCTTCCCTGATGATACCTTGGCGGAGATGTATCGCTCCGAGCTGAACGATACTAAGACCAGCCGTTTTGATGCCTGGGATCATACCTTCAAGCTGATCACCAGCCCGATAAAAGACACCGAAGGAGACTACCAGGGCCGGGTCACCCAGTGGTTCGATATCACCGGCGAGCTGAAAGTGCAGCGCGAGATCGACAGTATCGTTGAAAATGCCCGCGCCGGCGATCTGACCGGACGCATTGCGCTGGAGGGTAAGGAGGGTTTCTTCGCCACGCTGGGAAGCGGCATCAATGCGCTCATCGGCGTGGTGGAAAATGCTTTCAACGATATCGCCAAAACCATGAGTCTGATGGCAAAAGGTGATCTCACCAAATCCATGAGCGGCGATTATATGGGTGCCTTTGGCAAGGTACAGCAGGATGTTAATGGCACCATCGCCAATCTGGAAAAGATCATGTCTCAGCTGCGTGAAGCCGGCGAAGTGATCACCATCGCATCGGATGAGATCTCTGCGGGCAACAATAATCTCTCGTCACGCACCGAGCAGCAAGCCAGCGCGCTGCAGGAGACAGCTTCCAGCATGGAGCAGTTGACCGGCACCGTGAAGAACAACGCCGACAATGCCCAGCAGGCCAACCAGCTGGCGGCCAGTGCTCGTCAGACAGCGGAGAAGGGTGGTGAGGTGGTGAGCCAGGCGGTCCAGGCGATGGATGCAATCAACAGTTCAAGCAATCAGATTGCGGAGATTATCGGTGTCATCGACGAGATTGCTTTTCAGACCAATCTACTGGCGTTGAACGCTTCCGTAGAGGCGGCCAGGGCAGGAGAACAGGGTCGCGGCTTTGCGGTGGTAGCCACCGAGGTGCGTAATCTCGCAGGGCGCAGCGCGAGCGCGGCGAAGGAGATCAAGGGACTCATTCAGGATAGTGCGGGAAAGGTGAAAGCAGGTACGGAGCTCGTGCGAGCTTCAGGCGAGACATTGACGGAAATCGTCCTGAGCGTGAAGAAGGTCGGCGATATTATCTCTGAGATCGCCGCTGCCAGTCAGGAGCAGTCGGCTGGTATAGATCAGGTCAATCAAGCCGTGACCAGTATGGATGAGGTGACCCAGCAGAATGCGGCACTGGCAGAGGAGACCTCGGCGGCAGCGCTATCGATGAACGAAAAGGCCCGTGAAATGGATGGCCTGATGGGTTTCTTTACTCTGTCAAAATCCTCTCGGCCGGCACCACCCCGGATCCAGTCAGCGCACAAACCCGTTGCTGCTGCACCGTTGCATCCTCGGGTATCCGCAGTGGCGGCCTCCTCTCGCCATCACACTTCGCCAGCCGCATTTAAGCCGGCTGAAGAAGATGAAGGGGATCAGTGGGAGGAGTTCTGAAGAACCGGTTAGCAGCGCCTCGAAAAGCATAATCCGAACAACTGCTAAGGCATAGCGTCACATGAAAATCAATCATCCCGTCAACAGTGAAGAGATTCACCTGAATGAGGATACGGTCATTGTTTCGAAGACCGATCTGAAAGGGAGCATTACCTATGTCAACGGTGAGTTCTCCCGTATCAGCGGTTACAGCGAAGCAGAATTGCTGGGGAAAAATCTTGACATCGTGCGCCATCCGGACGTGCCGCCGGCCGCCGTCAAGGATCTCAGGGAAACCATTGAGGCCGGCAGGCCGTGGACTGGATTTGTAAAGCATCGGGCCAAGAGCGGCGCTTTCTACTGGGTGCAGACCAATGTCACCCCAATCTATAACGACGGACGGATAGTGGAGTATATGTCAGTCCGGCGCCGTATCAGTGAGCAGCAGAAGCAGGCGGCGGGTGAACTCTATGCTGCCATCAACCGCGGGGAAACGCCTAAACCTTCCTGGGATAAACGGCTTGGTTTTCTAGGGGGGCTGAAGTTAACCAGGAAAATCATGCTGGCCACAATCGCATCACTACTGGTCGTAGTCGCTTTGCTGGGTCTGCAGATTAACAGCAACCTGGATCGCATCAATCTTGCCAAGGCCGAAGTGGCCGGACTGGAGTACATCCAGCCGCTGCGCGAGTTGTTGCAGAATCTGCCCAAGCATCGGGGCATGAGCAACGGATACCTCAACGGTGATGAGGGATTCAAACCAAAGATTTTGGCGAAGCAGCAGGAGATCGAGCAGATCATATCCCGCATCCGTTCGTTGGAAGGGAAGCATGGCGAACTGCTGCAAACAGGTGCTCGACTGACTACCCTGATCAATGAATGGGCGGCTATCAAGCAGGATCTGTTCAGACTGGAGCCAAAGGTGGCTTTCTCTCGTCATACGGCACTTATCGCCGATCTGCTTGAACTGATCAATCATGTGGGTGACAGTTCCGGCTTGATCGTGGATAGCTCCCAGTCCCGCCACTATCTGGTGGATATGCTGATCAACAAGATTCCGCCGGTGAGTGAATATCTGGGACAGACCCGCGGCATGGGTGCCGGCATTGCGGCCAGAGGTGAATTTGCACCGGGCCAACGTGACCGGCTGAATGACCTCTTTAGTTCGGCGCGCGTACTGTTCAATTCAATGGACAGCGCTATCGCAGCGCTCTATCGGCATGATGCCCGGCTCAAGTCACGACTGCAGCTGCTGGTTCAGGAGAGTGATCAACACCGCACGCTGTTTTTTGACGCGGTTCGCAGCGGCCTGCTCGATGCTGAACATATCCAGCTGGATCCCAAGGAGTTCTTTGCCAAAGGCAGCCGCCTCATCGATGCCAACTTCGCGATCTTCGACCAGGTGAACGGCCTGCTACGAGCAGAACTCGGAGATGCTGCCGAGCAGGCGCGGTTGGCAATGTACCAGACCCTTGTTGGATCGCTGTTTGTCATGTTGCTGGTGGGCGGTGTTGCATTCACTATCATGCGCAATATCACTGACGGCCTTGCGGAGATCAAAGGACATTTCGGGCGCATAGCAGAAGGCCACTACTATGACGATATAGACCTGGTCCGAGCAGATGAGTTGGGCGATCTGTTGCGGGATCTCAAGTCGATGCAGATCAAGCTTGCTTACGACGTTAATGAGGCGCGTGAACGGACAGACGCCATCACCCGGATCAAGAGCGCACTCGACAATGTCTCCAGCTCGGTGATGATGGCCGATAACGATGCCAACATTATCTACATGAATAAAACGGTGGAGCAGTTGTTCCGGGATGCGGAAGAGGATATTCGACAAGACCTCCCCGACTTCGATGCCGCTGTCCTACTGGGTGCCAACATCGATCAGTTCCACAAGCACCCACAACACCAGCGTGGGATGTTGATGGCGCTCGATAAGACTTTTACTTCCGAACTGAAGATTGGAGGCCGGACATTCAAAATCGTTGCCAATCCGGTAGTGGATGGATTGGGAGAGCGGTTGGGATCGGCGGTCGAGTGGCGGGACCGCACCCAGGAGATTGCCGTCGAGAAGGAGGTAGAGTCGCTGATCGGAGCGGCCCGGAACGGTGATCTCAGCCGGCGTATTACCCTTGATGACAAACGGGGCTTTTTTCTGAATCTCGGTACCGGTATCAATGAGTTGGTTGAAACTTTGAGCGCGGTGTTCGACGAGATCGCCTCGGTAATGGGTCGCCTCTCGAATGGTGATCTGAGCCAAGCCATCGAGCGTGATTTCAATGGCATGTTTGCCCTGGTGAAGGAGGATGTCAACGAATCGTTGGCCAACCTGAAGGAGATGATTCGGAAGCTGCGCGACTCGACCAGCGAGATCACCCATTCGTCCAACGAGATTTTTTCCGGCAACAACAGCCTCTCTGCCCGCACCGAACAGCAGGCCAGTGCGCTGCAGGAGACTGCCACCAGCATGGAGCAGTTGACCAGCACAGTGAAGAACAATGCCGACAACGCCCAGCAGGCGAACCGGTTGGCGGCGCAGGCTCGCAGTTCAGCAGAAAAAGGCGGGGAGGTGGTGAGCCAGGCAATCAAGGCGATGGACGCCATCAACGCCTCCAGCAATAAGATCGCCGAGATTATCGGAGTCATCGACGAGATCGCTTTTCAAACCAATCTGCTGGCACTGAACGCCTCGGTTGAGGCGGCTCGGGCCGGCGAGCAGGGCCGCGGATTTGCGGTGGTGGCTACCGAAGTGCGCAACCTGGCCGGACGCAGTGCCACTGCCGCCAGGGAGATCAAGGAGCTGATCAAGGATAGCGCAAAAAAGGTGGGGGATGGTTCCGAACTGGTGAATCAGTCGGGCGATACACTCGTGGAGATAGTCAACGGCGTGAAAAAGGTGGGCGATATCGTCTCCGAGATTGCCGCCGCCAGTCAGGAGCAGTCGGCGGGCATCGGCCAGGTCAAGCAGGCAGTGACCAGCATGGACGAAACGACACAGCAGAATGCAGCGTTGGCGGAGCAGACCTCTGCGGCGTCCCTGTCGATGAAAGAGAAAGCCAGCGAGATGGATTCGATGATGGAATACTTCAAGCTGGAACCCAGCACTGCAACGGTGGACGATCGCGGTGCCGGCATGGATTTCTTCAAGGCGCGCGCGGCCCATCTTGCCTGTCTTGTGCGCATACGAGACGTTCTTGACGGCAAGGCGACCATGAGTGCATCCGAGGCACTCTCCCATCGGGATTGTTCGCTGGGCCAGTGGCTCTATTCCACCGGACTGGATCGCTACGGCCACTTCACGGAGATGCAGGAACTGGAACCGCTGCATGAACGTCTGCACAAAATGATCAAGGAGATCGTTTCGCTGAAAAATGCCGGTGAAAAAGCGCAGGCTGAGGCAATGTACGCGGAGATCGAGATCCTTTCCGGTCAGATCGTTGGAATGATCAAGGGCCTGGAACGTCAGGTGGCTTGAAAAATTGGTTTGGAATCGAGAGTAGAGGCAAACGTGCAACAGCTTGAACCGACAGCCGATAGCAGCAATCAGTACCTCAGTTTCAACCTGGGTGGCGAGGAGTATGGCGTCGATATTCTGCGCGTCCATGAAATCCGGGAGTGGAAACAGGTCCGGACTCTGCCCGATACACCTGTGTACATGAAGGGCGTATTGGATCTGCGTGGGACTATTGTGCCGATCATCGACCTGCGCAGCCGCTTCAGATTGACCAGCGCAGAGTACACGCCGACTACAGTGATTATTGTATTGGCGGTCATGACAGCCAAAAAGCAGCTGATGGTCGGTGTGGTGGTCGACGGCGTATCGGATGTGCTCGACATCCCGACATCTGGAATCCGCGGTGCTCCGGAACTGGGCAACTGCATCAGTACCCGTTACATGAGTGGAATGGCCACGTTGGATGAGCGCATGGTGATATTGCTGGACGTGGACCGAATGTTGAGCCCGGACGAGCTCTGTGTGCTGGAGGCGATTTAGCGTATCGCATGGAGAGCTGGAAGGCGTTGATGAACGGAGAGACGGAAGCGATGAATCATGATCCTGGGGTGGAACCTAACAGCAGTGCAGACGCTTTGGAGCTGGACCTCGAAGGCAGCTTGACTATTGCCGAGGTGGGCGGACTGCAGCAGGTTTTGCTCAATATGCTGAATGGCACCGGAAGCATTAATCTTCGCGGTGGCGAGGTGAACCGGGTAGACGGCGCCGGAGCGCAGCTATTAGCGGCCTTGATGAAAGAGGCGGCGCAGCGCAGGATGCAGGTGCACTGGATTGATAGTTCCACAGCACTGCGCACTGCTGCAGCGCAGTTGGGGCTGGACAGGGCGCTTGGGCTGGATGCAAAGGCATAAAGAAGATTGCAACGGTGCCGGGATTTGTCGGGTATGGGAGGAGTGATCGTAGTTAAAAAATTTCTGTCGCAGATCGCTTTCAGGAGCACTGCTGGAGTCAGGCCAGAGGAACCCTGTGCATGCGTTATCTGACCGTTAGCCAAGCATCGTGTCCTGCCGTAAAACTCCATGGACGCGCGCAAGCCGTAAATAGCAACTGGACAGGACACTAGTGTCAAAGCACTAGGGAAGCAGCGTGCAGAGTAAAACCAGAGAGTTTGAATTTACCCGGCGTGATTTCGATTTTTTGCGCAAGGTATCCAATTCGCGCACCGGGATTGTCGTCAGCGACGACAAGTTCGATATGTTTTACTCCAGGTTGTCGCGGCGAGTGCGTCTACTGGGGCTGAAGGATTTTAGCGAATATTGCGACTTGATCAGCAATGAGAAGGAGGAGCGGGAGGTTTTGGAGCTGGTCAATGCGCTGACCACGAATCTGACAGCATTTTTTCGAGAGAATCACCATTTCGAATACCTGACCCGTACGCTGGTGCCGGAATTTCTGCAGCGCAACCGGGGGTCCCGGCGTCTTCGTATCTGGTCAGCGGGCTGCTCCACTGGAGAGGAGCCCTACTCGCTCTCGATTGCACTGCGGGAATCACTGCCGGAGACGGGTGGATGGGATGTAAGGATTCTGGCAACCGATATCGACTCGGCTGTGCTTGCCAAGGCGGCAGATGCCATCTATCCCATAGAGCGTGTAGCCGGGGTCGAACAGGGGCGTTTGCGACGTTGGTTTCAACGGGGTCGGGGTGCCAGAAGCGGCATGGTCCGCCTCAAACCGGAGATAAAAAGCTTAATAGAGTTTCATCAGCTGAATCTGATTCAGGAGTGGGCTATGAGCGAGCCCATGGATGCCATTTTTTGCCGAAACGTAATGATCTACTTCGATAAGAAAACCAAGGCGAAGTTGGTTGAGCGTTACGCCAATACCTTATGCGATGGCGGCTATCTTTTCATCGGTCACTCCGAATCGCTGTTCAATTTGACGGACTGCTTTGAACTGATCGGCAATACTGTTTACCGGAAGAGGGCCTGATCCGGTGCTTGGCAAGGGTGCAAACCTGGTTTTCCCCAAGCCTCTTTCCGGATTTGAGGGGATTCTGCGGTATTGGGATAGGGAGCGGCAGATGCCGGCCGCCAAGATTCTGCCGGGCGAATATTATGTATCGAATCAAAACGAATTGATTACCACTGTTCTTGGATCCTGCGTCTCGGCCTGCATTCGTGACCCTGTTGCCGGGGTTGGGGGTATGAATCACTTTATGCTGCCTAATTCCGAACGCGGCGATTGGAGCGGGAGGGATGGTGTCGCCAGCAATGCAACGCGCTATGGAAACTATGCCATGGAGCACATGATTAACGATATTCTCAAGCATGGCGGGCGGCGCGGAAATCTTGAAGTGAAAGTTTTCGGAGGAGGACAAATCATTAGCAGCATGAGTAGCGTGGGTTTAAACAATATCAATTTCATTCACGAGTATATACACATCGAGGGCTTGCAACTGCTGAACGAGGATGTGGGCGATTGCTACCCGAGAAAGATCGTATTCTATCCGGCAAGCGGCCGCGTGCAGGTTAAAAAGATCAGGCAGTTGCACAACGACGCGCTGCTGCAGCGTGAGCAGAGTTACAAGCAGAGTATCGATCATCAGCCTGTTGCCGGCGAAGTAGAACTATTTTAAATGTATATAATTGTCGAGGAATGCCGTGATAAAGGTCCTGATAGTTGACGATTCGGCACTGGTGCGGCAGTTGCTGGTAGAGATACTCAATACGGCGCAAGAACTGGAAGTGGTTGGTGTCGCCGGAGATCCCTACATTGCCAGAGAGAAGATCAAGCAGCTGAATCCGGACGTTATCACACTGGATGTGGAGATGCCGCGTATGGATGGTATTACCTTTCTCGGCAATCTTATGCGGCTGAGGCCGCTGCCTGTGGTGATGATATCGTCACTTACCGAACAGGGAGCGGATGTGACTCTGCGCGCACTCGAACTTGGCGCAGTGGATTTTATCTCTAAGCCGAAACTGGATATAGAGAGGGGACTTAACGGGTATGCCGAGGAGATTATCGAAAAGGTAATCGCAGCAGCGGGTGCCCGTGTTTGCACCCTGGAACGGTTCATGAATTCGGCGCCGGCGTCCGCGGCGGGGTTAAAATCCGACCGGATTGCGCATGCCATTCTGCAAAAGCAGCCGGTCAAACATCAGTTTCGTACTACCGATCGGATTATCGGAATCGGTGCGTCCACAGGTGGTACAGAAGCGATCAAGGATGTATTGCGGAATCTGCCGCCTGATATGCCGGGCATTGTTATCAGTCAACATATACCGGAGGCATTCAGCGCCCCCTTTGCCGCGCGCGCCAACAGTCAAAGTCAATTGACGGTGGTTGAGGCCAAAGATAGACAACAGATCCTTCCGGGGCATGCTTATATCGCACCCGGCAACCGCCACCTGCTGGTTAAGCGGGATGGCGCGCGGTACATCTGCGAGCTCAATGACGGTCCGCTGGTGAACCGTCACAAACCCTCGGTGGACGTGATGTTTCGCTCGTTGGCACAGAGTGCTTGTGCAAACTCCATTGGTGTCATACTGACAGGCATGGGCAGTGATGGCGCCGCCGGTATGGGTGAGTTAAAAGAAGCCGGCGGAATCACCTTGGTGCAGGATGAAAAGAGCAGTGTGGTGTGGGGCATGCCGGGCGAAACAGTCAAGCGGGGCTTCGCTGACGAGGTGCTTGATCTGAATAAGATCGCCCACCGCCTGATACAGCTTTCACGGCAATAACGCCGGTCCAATTCAAGTTGGCTTTGCAGTGGCCGACTATTTGAAAGTGATCGTTTACCGAGTGGAATTGATGAAAAAGGAATTGCTAATAAAATCTAGCGTCCCGCTGACAGGCAGTTTGGCTGTCGTGACAGCGCTCATTGTAGTGGGTGCCGAATGGACCGCCGTCGCTGCAGCAGCAGCCATAACCCTATTATGGTTGGGTAACAGCGTATTGGTGATTTTGGGACAAAAACGAAAAGACGCTGAAAAGAAGATCCAGCACGAGAGCAGAAGCATGGCCAGTGAAGAGATCCATTCACTCATTCGTGAATGTGAATCGAGGATTGGAAAGTTGGCTGCAGGAATGAGAAATGATCTGAACCAGGTGCGCACTCTGGTCTCTGATGCCGTAGCAACGCTGCAAGCGTCGTTCCATGGATTGAACGAACTTTCTCAGTCGCAGCAGAGTCTGGTCTTGTCCATGTTGTCGGATGCCGCAGGGGATAGTCAAACGTCAGCTGACAATCGGGTCAACTTCCACAAATTTGCCGAAGAGACCGATATGGTTTTGCGGGTTTTTGTCGACCATGTGGTATGCGGTAGCGCAGACGGCATGAATATGATCGAAAAGATCGACGACATGGCAGAACGGATGAACAAGGTTGAATCATTGTTAACCGACGTCAAAAGCATCGCCGATCAAACCAACCTGCTGGCGCTCAATGCCGCCATCGAAGCGGCGCGTGCAGGCGAGGCGGGAAGAGGATTTGCCGTTGTGGCGGACGAGGTCAGGTCGCTGTCCCAGCGTTCCGACCGCTTCAACGATGAGATTCGCACAGTGCTGGGCTTGGCTCGGGAAAATATCGACAGCGCCAAGGAGACCGTCTCTAAGCTTGCATCGAAAGATATGAGTTTTGCGATAAAGTCCAAATCATCAATTGACGGGATGCTGGCACATCTCAAAAGCATCAACGACGAAACCGAGATACGACTCGGGAGGCTTGCTGATGTTGGCCAACAGATTGACTTGGCTGTCGGCGATGCGGTTCGCTCGCTGCAATTTGAGGATATTGTTAGCCAACTTACCGGGTACAGCCAACGCAAGTTAGACAACCTATCCAATATGATGGCGATAATAGATGGCGGACTGCGAAAGGTAAATTTGAATGGAGAGAATGGTATTGCCGAAGTAGATAAGATCGCCGGGATCAGGGCGGAACTGATGGCACTGGAATCTGAATTTTGCTCAGCAGATCACAAGCCGGTAAACCAGCATAGTATGTCTGAGGGTGAAGTCGAGTTATTTTGAAATGCAACCGACGGGAAAGGAGCAAGGGTGTCGATAACAAGCAGTGTATCCCAAGATGGCCGTACACTTTCAATCACAGTAAAAGGAAGGTTCGACTTTTCACTACATCGGTTATTTCGAGATGTGTATCGTAATGTCGATGCTCAGGTGTTCCATTATCAAATTGACTTGAGCCAGGTCGATTTTATTGATAGTGCGGCCTTGGGAATGTTGCTTGTGTTCAGGGAGCGCATTGGCGGTGATAGTTCGAGGGTCAAGATAACCGGTTGCAGGAATGATGTGAAGAAAATTATGGAGGTTTCAAACTTTCACAAAATGTTTGAGATCGAAAGTGCCTAGCCAAACCCAGAATAGCTAGGATATCAAGTATCCCCCAGGAGTTAGCAATGTCAGTGAATACTGTTGAGTCACCGGAAAAAAATGAGGTCATTATCAAGGTATCCGGCCGTTTCGATTTCTCTTGTCATCAAGAGTTCATTAAAGGCTATAAAGCCTATCCACCCGGATCGAAGTGCTACGTTGTTGATCTTTCTCAGGCGGAGTTTATGGACAGTTCCGCTATGGGCATGCTGCTGCAATTGCGCGAATACGGCGATAAGAAGGCCGGGGTTTCGTTGGTCAATGGCAGCGACAACGTCAAGGATATCTTGCGTATTGCCAATTTTGATAAGTTGTTTACTATCGGATAATTTGCGGATACTTACCAGCTGTTGGACAACCAGATGCAACTACTGCCAGTGATTCTCTCCGGAGGTTCCGGATCCCGCTTGTGGCCCTTGTCGCGCGAGGCGTATCCCAAGCAGTTTCTGCCTTTGTTGGGAAGCCGCAGTCTACTGCAGGCCACCGTCCAGCGGATCGACGGCATGAACGGCGCCATCTCACTTGTTGACCCGTTGATTGTCTGCAACGAAACGCATCGTTTTCTGGTGGCTGAACAGTTCCGGTTTATGCAGCGCGATGCGACGGCAATTATGCTGGAGCCGACCGGGCGGAATACCGCGCCGGCGCTTGCACTCGCGGCGCTGATGGCGCTGAGATCGGGTGAAGACCCGGTCTTGCTGGTCATGCCGGCAGATCACCTGATCAATCAGGAGGCGGTATTCCGGCAGGTTGTGTCGGTGGGTGCTCAACTGGCGGACCGGCAAAATGTCGTCACTTTCGGCATTGTTCCGACTGGTCCGGAGACCGGTTACGGCTATATACGCAAGGGTGCACCGCTTGCCGATGAAGGGAGCGCTTGTCGGCTCGATGCGTTTGTCGAAAAACCGGATTTGAACACAGCCAGGGAATACCTGGAAAGTGGGAGCTATCTTTGGAACAGCGGCCTGTTCATGCTTAAGGCATCGCTTTGGTTGGAGCTGTTGAAAAAATACCGGCCTGATATCGCCGCGGCTTGTCAGCATGCTTTCGAGCAGGGGTCCTGGGATGGCAGCTTCTTTCGCCCCGATGCCGAATTGTTCAGTGCCTGTCCGTCCGACTCGATCGATTATGCGGTGATGGAGAAGTTATCGGAAGCAGTGGATGAGGCGCCGGTCAAGGCTGTGGTGCTGCCGCTGGACGCGGGCTGGTCCGATGTGGGCGCCTGGTCTGCGCTCTGGGACGTGAGTGAACACGATGCGGCAGGCAATGCAAGCGAGGGAGACGTATTTGCCCACGATGCCACAGACAACCTGTTGATCGCCAAGCACCGGATGCTCGCCGCCGTGGGCGTCTCCAATCTGATCGTGGTGGAAACGCCGGATGCGGTACTGGTGCTGGACAAGGAGAAAGCGCAGGAAGTAAAAGCGGTAACCCAATATCTTAAGGATGCAGCGCGCGACGAACATGTATTCCATAAGCGCGTCCATCGGCCCTGGGGGAACTACGAGCCGATCGATGAGGGCACGCGCTTTCAGGTGAAGCGGCTGACGGTCAATCCTGGCGGCTGTCTTTCGCTGCAGATGCATCATCATCGCGCAGAGCACTGGATCGTGGTCAGCGGCACGGCGAGAGTGACGCGCGGAGAGGAGACGTTGCTGTTGACGGAAAATCAGTCCACCTATATACCTTTGGGGACGCAGCACCGGCTGGAAAATCCCGGACGAATTCCGTTGGAGATAATCGAAGTACAGTCCGGCAGCTACCTGGGTGAGGACGATATTCAGCGCTTCGAGGATATTTACAATCGTAATTCGGATGACTGATCCTGTCTGAGCAGAGCGAATAAAGCAGTTGTCCGGTGACTGGGAGCGCTGCAGCTGGCCCCGTGCTCCTGGTAACTGAAGCCGATTTCCCCTATCCTCCCCGTTTTTTCTTTCAGGTGTAAGCTCATGGGATTCAAATGCGGCATCGTGGGTCTTCCCAACGTGGGGAAGTCCACCCTCTTCAATGCACTGACACGGGCAGCAATTGCCGCTGAGAACTACCCGTTTTGCACCATCGATCCAAATGTCGGCATCGTCCCATTGCCGGATCCGCGCCAGGACGTAATCGCAGCAATCGTTAAGCCGCAGAGAATTGTTCCCACGACCATGCAGTTTGTGGATATCGCCGGGCTGGTCGCAGGCGCTTCACGGGGAGAGGGGCTGGGCAACAAGTTCCTGGGCAATATTCGCGAGACCGATGCCATCTGCCATGTGGTGCGCTGCTTCGAGGATGATGATGTGGTGCACGTCTCCGGCCGTGTCGACCCGCTGTCGGATATCGAGGTGATCAATACAGAGCTGGCGCTGGCGGATCTGGAGTCGGTGGAGAAGGCGCTCGACAAGGCCGTCCGGCAAGCCAAAACAGGGGATAAAAAGGTGTTGGCGCTCAAGGAGTTGCTGGAATCGGTGCGCGATCACCTGGATACCGGTGCGCAGGTGCGTTCCATGGGCCTCGACGACGAGCAGCGGCGGGCATTGTACGACCTGCATCTGCTGACCATCAAGCCGACATTCTACGTTGCCAACGTGGCCGAGGATGGTTTCGAGAACAATCCTGCACTGGAAAAGGTAAACCGGCTGGCGGCATCCGAGGGCTCAAGCGTGGTTGCGGTATGCGCCGCGATTGAAGCTGAGATCGTGCAGTTGGAGAAAAGCGAACGGGATGAATTTCTGGCCGAGCTGGGTCAGGACGAACCGGGCCTGAACCGGGTGGTCCGTGCCGGCTACCCGCTGCTTGGCTTGGAGACCTACTTCACCGCAGGCGAAAAAGAGGTGCGCGCTTGGACTATCCCGGTTGGCGCGACGGCGCCGCAGGCAGCCGGCGTCATCCATACCGACTTTGAACGGGGTTTCATTCGTGCTGAAGTAATCTCCTATCAGGATTTTGTTGCCTGCAACGGCGAGCAAGGCGCCAAAGCGGCCGGAAAACTGCGGCTGGAGGGGAAAGAGTATATCGTGCAGGATGGCGATGTGATTCATTTTCGCTTCAATGTCTGATCGGTCGCCGCGATCAAAGGAAGCTCCCCGTTTGTTCCAATTTGACACCGGACGGCGCGACGGCTATATTTCCCGCCCTCCAGGGCTACGTAGCTCAGACGGTTAGAGCGACGGACTCATAACCCGTAGGTCGGTGGTTCAATTCCACCCGTAGCCACCAATTATAAATCCTTAAATTAATCCGATTAAGACCAGAAGCCCGCACACAAGCGGGCTTTCTTATCTTTAATGATCCACCGATGTCCAGCAATATGCGTTGCAGGTGGATTTGACTAAAACATTGCTGACAGAAAGGGGGGTTACAAAACCAAGATCAACGTTTGGATCTGAGTCATGGTTAAGGTGTGAGCGAAGCCTTTCGGCCTGAACCCGTAACGGTTCGTGTGGGAAGCGGTACTCCCCGGCAAAGGGAGGAGAAGGTTACGGTTGTTCGAACTAACTGGCAGTGTAAAGCAACCGGACATATAGCCGGTCACTATCCGTTACCGGTAACCTGATCAAATTTCCGAGAGAAGGGAAACCTTTTGCGTCAGCAGTGGTCGAACCCTCCAGAGTTGACGAAAAATCTAGCGCTGTCAGCAAAGCTTTCGCATCTCAGTGTGAATCAGTTCGAGCTCCCCTCTAGACGTGTAAGTCTGGTTGTGCGGCCTCCGTTATGGAGGCCGATTTTTTTGCCTCATTGAGGTGCACAAGTTGTTTCA
Source organism: Chromatiaceae bacterium (assembly GCA_024235255.1). GTDB lineage: Bacteria > Pseudomonadota > Gammaproteobacteria > Chromatiales > Chromatiaceae > HKST-UBA178. The sequence goes on along the minus strand of JACKMT010000002.1, from coordinate 143,939 downwards.
TTAGCACCATTATAGTGCGTTGAGCCAGGAATTCCTACAGTATGGAAATCTAACAGGCTGATAATCATACAGTATTTATTCGGTATGAATTGTGCATTCAATCTCCCGGTAATTTTCACAAATGAACTAATTTGGTTAGCCCAATTAAGTGTTCGGGAGACGATGCATATGAGACTTGCGGTATTTCTGGCCTGCGCAATGGTACTTGTACCAGCTTCGGTCATGGCGGATGAGGCGGTGGTCAATGGGTCCAGTACGGCTTGGATACTTACGTCGACGGCGCTTGTATTGTTCATGACATTGCCAGGCTTGGCTCTGTTCTACGGCGGTTTGGTGCGCACTAAAAACGTGCTCTCCGTGTTGATGCAGTGTTTCACCATTGCCGGCGTTGTTTCCGTACTCTGGCTGGTGGCCGGCTACAGCTTGGCGTTTGGCGAGGGAAACAGTTGGGTTGGCGACTTTAGCAAGGTCATGATGGCCGGCGTCGGGCGGGAAACGGTTTCGGGGGATATACCTGAGTCGCTGTTCATGCTGTTTCAGATGACATTTGCAATCATCACGCCCGCACTGATCACCGGAGCGTTCGCCGAACGTATGAAATTCTCAGCAGTGGTGCTATTCAGTGCATTCTGGCTGCTATTTGTCTATGTACCGATAACCCACTGGGTGTGGGGTGGCGGCTGGCTGGGTCAGATGGGGCTCTATGACTTTGCCGGCGGTGTTGTGGTGCATATCAGTGCAGGTGTTGCGTCACTGGTGGCTGCCCTGGTACTCGGGCCGCGCAATGGATTCCCCCGCACCGCGATGCCGCCGCATAACATGACGATGGCAATAACCGGCGCCGGTATGCTCTGGGTCGGCTGGTTTGGATTCAATGGCGGCAGTGCGCTGGCGGCGGATGGCAGTGCAGCCATGGCGATGCTGGTTACCCATATCGCGGCTGCTACTGGTGCCATGACATGGTTAATGATTGAATGGAAACGTTTTGGCAAGCCTAGCGCGCTGGGTGCGGTTACCGGAATGGTAGCTGGACTGGGTACCATTACACCTGCGTCAGGCTTTGTCGGACCTGGCGGTGCGCTGATTATCGGTCTGCTTGCAGGTGCTACCTGTTACACCGGCACCCAGTATATAAAGAAGGTGCTGCAAATCGATGATTCGCTCGACGTGTTTCCTGTCCACGGTATCGGTGGAATGCTCGGTACGTTGATGGCGGGTGTTTTCTCTTCCACCGATCTGGGTGTTTTCAGCGGTTACGGTTTTGCCGATGGGATTTCCAGCATGGGTGGGCAGCTCTGGGTGCAGTTTATCGGGGTTGTATCAGTGGTCGTATTCACTGCGGCAGTCACCTGGGGAATCCTCAAGTTGGTGGGACTGCTGACCGGTGGTCTGAGAGTCAGTGTTGAGCAGGAGTTTGAGGGACTCGACCATGTAAGCCACGAGGAGTCGGGTTACAATATGTAGTAGCAAGTGATCGATTGCGAGCAATAAAAAACGGCGTTAAACGCCGTTTTTTATTGGGTTCAATATTCGGTTTTCGATTTGTGTTGGTCGGGATGAGAGGATTCGAACCTCCGACTTCTTCGTCCCGAACGAAGCGCGCTACCAGGCTGCGCTACACCCCGAAATGCGTATCAGCTCCTACGCTGGACTGCAAAATTTGCTACTGCTGCCAGCGCATCGCGGTAAATGGAGGGTGGAAGCTGTTCAAGCACCGCTTTTGCCTTCTCCGCCTCCTCTTTCGCGAGTCGCGAAGTGTACTCGATCGCGTCGGTTGATTCAATGGCGTTCATGACAACGTCGATACGATCGCGCCCTCCTTGTTCGATCGCATCGCGGAGTGCCTGTTGTTGTACGACCGTGCCAACCTGCATGGCCCGCAATACCGGTAAAGTGGGTTTACCTTCAGCCAGATCGTCGCCTATATTTTTTCCGATTTCCTTGTCTGACGAGCTGTAATCGAGCGCGTCGTCGATAATCTGAAAGGCTATGCCCAGATGGCGGCCGTAGGCAGCCAGCGCCTTCTCCTGCTCCGCTCCCGCGCCGCATAAAACCGCGCCCAACTGGGCACCAGCCTCAAACAATGTTGCGGTCTTGCGCAGAATCACTTCAAAATACTTTTGTTCGTCTATGTCTGCGTCATTACAGTTGAGAAGTTGCAGCACTTCGCCCTCGGCAATGCGGTTGGTCGCGTGGGAGAGAATCTCCATTACCCGCATCATATTGACATCCACCATCATCTCGAATGCACGCGAGTAGAGAAAGTCGCCTACCAGAACGCTGGTGGCATTACCCCACACAGAGTTAGCAGTATCGCGGTTGCGGCGCTTGTCGGAACCGTCAACCACATCGTCATGGAGCAGAGTGGCGGTGTGGATAAACTCGATAATCGCGGCAATATCGATATGGTCCCTGCCTTGATACCCCAGTGCACGCGCGGCCAGCAATACGATCATCGGCCGCAGCCGTTTGCCGCCGCTGTTGACGATATAATGACCAACCTGATTGATTAACACCACATCGGATTGCAGGCGACGCAGTATCAGGGCATCGACCAGTTTCATGTCGCCCTCGATCAGTGCGTGAATGGCAGCTATATCCATTATCGTTATGTCGCGAGAATTCATATGGTTACTGCGCCTACTCGGCAGGACCATGCATGCTAGAGTTGTGCCCCACCATCTGTCAAGCCGAAGCGGCTTCGTGCTGGGGGCACAACTTTTTATTTGACCTAAGTTTCCAGCATGGGTAGAATTTCCGCTCTTTGGTTGGTGCGTCACTAACGGCGTATCAAGACATCATTAAATTACTGCGGGGATTTGGTATGTATGCCGTAATCCAGACTGGTGGGAAACAGTACCGGGTTTCCGAGGGCGACACGCTTAGAGTCGAGAAGCTTGGTGCCGAAGAGGGCGCTGAGATGGAGCTCGACAAAGTGCTGATGATAGCTGATGGCGATAACATCAAGGTCGGTGCACCTTATGTGGAGGGTGGCAAGGTTTCAGCCACCATCAAATCCCATGGCAGGGGCAAAAAAGTCAATATTGTTAAATTCAGGCGGCGGAAACAGTACCTGAAGCGACAGGGTCACCGTCAATCGTATACTGAGCTTCAGATAACCGGCATCAGCGCAGGCTGAGAGAGATTTTACTATGGCACATAAAAAAGCAGGCGGCAGTACACGAAATGGCCGTGATTCAGAATCCAAGCGTCTTGGCGTGAAAGTCTTCGGCGGTCAGGCGATCAGTCCGGGTGCCATCATCCTTCGCCAGCGCGGTACCCATGTCCATGGTGGTGTCAACGTCGGCTGCGGCAAGGACTATACGCTTTTTGCCAAAGCCGGAGGCGTGGTTAAATTTGAGGTGAAGGGTGCAAAGAGACGCAAGTACGTCAGCGTAGTTCCGGCCTGACCTCGCCACTTCTCTTGGCTGTATGATAGAGGCCTCGTCGGAAGACGGGGCTTTTTGCGTTAAGGAAGATGGGACCACTCCTGCGGATACCCATACACCAGATGCGTATCATCTGAAGTAAATGAAGCACTACCGCCCATGAAATTCATCGATGAAGCAACAATCAGGGTCGAAGCCGGTAATGGTGGCAGAGGCGCGGTGGCTTTTCGGCGGGAGAAATACATACCCAAGGGTGGTCCGGATGGCGGTGACGGTGGAGATGGCGGCAGTATATATCTGCTTGCCGATTCAGGATTGAACACGCTGGTAGATTTTCGCCACAAACGTGTTCACCGTGCGTCGCATGGGGAAAGTGGCGCGGGCCGCAACCGTACTGGCGGCAGTGCGGACGATCTTTATATTGGTGTGCCTATCGGGACCCGGGTTAAAGACGCTGAAACCGGAGAGATGATGGGTGAACTCCTGCAGCATGGCGAAGCTTTGTTGGTCGCAAAGGGGGGATTTCACGGCATCGGTAACGCACGCTTTAAAAGCAGTACCAATCGAGCACCCCGACAGTTCACCCCGGGAAGCCAAGGCGAACGAAGGGAGCTTAAACTCGAGCTGATCCTGCTGGCGGATGTCGGACTGTTGGGGATGCCAAACGCTGGTAAATCAAGCTTGATCCGGAAAGTTTCCAGTGCCCGGCCGAAAGTCGCGGATTTTCCCTTCACCACGCTCTACCCGAATCTGGGAGTGGTGCGTGTCGACGAAGAGCGAAGCTTCGTCATAGCAGACGTGCCCGGTGTGATTGAGGGAGCGGCAGAAGGTGCGGGGCTTGGCATGCGTTTTCTGAAGCATCTGGAGCGTACCCGCCTGCTGCTGCATCTGGTCGATATTGCATCGAGCGACAGCAGTGCCGATCCATGCCGTGAAGTGCAACTCATTGCGGACGAATTGGCCCGTTTCAGTCCTGAGTTGGCTGCTCGGGAACGTTGGTTGGTGCTGAACAAAAAAGACCTGCTGACGGAGGAAGAGCTAGCCCACCGTAGGACATTGGTGGTGAATACGCTTCATTGGGAAGGAGAGGTGTTTGCAGTATCCGCTTTGACCGGCGAGGGTATAAACGCACTGATTCAGGCGCTCATGGCGCGTCTTGCGCAGCTGGGTCAGCGGTATGTACCGACGCCGGAGCGTGCGCTTGTTGAGGAAGAGGCATGGGATCCATTGCAGTGAAGGATGGTAATTCAGTGATCAGGTCGCGTGGCGACTTAGGCGAAACCAGGCGTTGGGTGGTAAAAATTGGCAGTGCACTGCTAACGGCTGACGGAAAAGGGCTTGCGCGCGAGTCGCTCTCTGCATGGGTTCAGCAAATGTCGGATCGGGTGCTTGCGGGCAAGCAGTTGATCCTGGTCTCTTCCGGAGCCGTTTCTGAGGGGATGAGTCGCCTTGGCTGGCAGCGCCGGCCGACAGCCCTACATGAGCTGCAGGCGGTGGCGGCAGTGGGTCAAATGGGATTGGTGCGCGCCTATGAAACCTGTTTTATGAAGCGGGGTTTGCACACTGCCCAGGTACTGCTTACACACGATGACCTGCTGAACAGGGAGCGCTACCTCAATGCGCAGAGCACCCTGCGTACGCTGATGGCGCTTGGTGTGGTACCGGTGGTAAATGAAAATGATACTGTGGCCAATGATGAGCTGCGTTTTGGTGATAACGACACGCTGGCTGCGTTGGTAGCCAATCTAGTGGATGCAGAGCTGCTGGTTCTGTTGACCGATCAGCAGGGTCTGTTCGACGCCGATCCGCGCCTCTATCCCGATGCAAAACTGATCTCGGAAAGCCGTGTTGATAACGACTTTCTGAAACAGGTGGCGGGAGACAGTGCGAGTGGATTCGGCAGAGGAGGTATGGCCACCAAGGTGCGGGCGGCCGGGATCGCAGCACGTTCCGGTGCCGCAACAGTGATCGCGCCTGGCCGGGTTGAAAATGTCTTGAGCCGAATCGCCGGGGGTGAACAGATTGGAACGCTGTTGTTGCCGATCCAAGGGCCGGAAGCGGCGCGTAAACGTTGGCTGGCGGGTCAGCTTCAGGTACGCGGCAAGCTGATTCTGGACGACGGAGCGGTGCGGGTGCTACGTGAATCGGGGCGCAGTCTGCTGGCGGTCGGGGTGAAGGAGGTGGTCGGCAACTTTTCCCGTGGTCAGGTTGTCTCCTGTGTCGACGAACGTGGACGTGAAGTTGCACGCGGCTTGGTAAACTACGGTTCTCAGGAGGCGGCTGACATCATGGGCCAGCCGTCAAATCAGATCAGAGCGATCCTGGGATATATGGATGATGAGGAGCTAATCCACCGGGACAACCTGGTATTGGTTTAGCGCTTGTTCCGCCAAAAAAAAGCCGGCTGTTCAACAGTCGGCTTGGTATGTTGCTGAGAGCAATGTGCTTTTATTGCATTGCTTTGATATGCGCGTTCAGGCGGCTTTTGAAGCGAGCTGCCTTATTCTTATGGACCAGACCCAGATTGGCGGTGCGATCGATTACCGGAACCGCCAACTTGAACGCTTCCACGGCGCTCTCTTTCTCGCCAGCAGCTACCGCTTTAACGACGTTTTTCATATGCGTGCGCATATTGCTGCGGCAGGACGCATTGTGCTGGCGATGATGTTCCGCCTGACGCGCACGTTTGCGGGCTTGTGCTGAGTTGGCCAAAGTGACTCTCCCAATAAACATTGAAATCAGTAAAGAGCTGCGCATTCTGCGACCAACACCAGCATTTGTCAACATTAATGCAGCAATCTTACAGAAGTTTGTGCAGGCTTCCGTTGGGTAGCAAACTATTTCTTGGCGGGTTTGTAAACAGCTTATAATCTGCCGCTTGCTCCACTCTTAATAGGCGAAATTCGGATTTATGCTCAAATCCCTGGCCAAGGTTGGTTCCAATACTCTGGTGTCGCGCGTGCTGGGATTTGTACGCGATTTGGTATTTGCGCATCTGTTTGGCGCCAGTGCCGGCACCGATGCCTTTTTTGTTGCCTTCAAGATCCCCAACTTTTTGCGGCGCTTGTTTGCTGAAGGTGCCTTCTCGGTGGCGTTTGTTCCGGTCCTGACCGAGTATAAAGAGAAACGGGGGTTCGATCAGCTCAAGCTGTTCATCGATCATGTGGCGGGGACACTCGGGGTGGTGCTTTTGGCAGTGACGCTGCTTGGTATCATAGGAGCTCCCGTTCTGGTTATGATCTTCGCACCGGGTTTCATCGGGGATCCGGAAAAACTGACACTTGCCAGCGATATGCTGCGCCTGACTTTTCCTTATCTCTTCTTCATCTCGCTGACCGCACTGGCCGGTGGTATTCTCAATTCGCATGACCGTTTCGGTATTCCGGCATTTACACCGGTTTTACTCAATATCTCCATGATTGGTTGCGCACTTTGGCTCTCGCCGATGATGGATCGCCCGGTCGTTGCACTTGCATGGGGTGTACTGTTCGCCGGTATTGTGCAGTTATTGTTCCAAGCGCCCTTCCTGATTCAGCTGAAACTGCTGCCAAAATTCAAATTTGCGCCAAAGGATGAAGGGGTGCGGAAAATCGGCAGACTTATGCTGCCGGCACTTTTCGGTGTATCCGTCACTCAGTTGAACCTGTTGCTGGATACTTTGATCGCCTCATTTCTGGTGACGGGTAGCATCTCCTGGCTCTACTACTCGGACCGGTTAATGGAGTTTCCTCTCGGGGTGCTGGGCGTTGCGCTGGGAACCGTGATTCTGCCCAGTCTCTCCCGTACTCATGCGACGGAGTCAACCGATGGTTTCTCGCACACACTCGACTGGGGACTGCGCTGGGTGTTGCTGCTGGGTACGCCGGCCGCGGTTGGATTGTTCCTGTTGTCTGGACCGATGATATCGACCCTGTTTCAGTCAAATGCATTTTCCGCGGAAGATGTTGCCATGGCGCAGAAAAGCCTTATGGCATATTCGCTGGGCTTGGTGCCGTTCATTCTGATCAAGGTGCTGGCGCCGGGATACTACGCGCGCCAGGACACGCGCACTCCGGTGCGCATTGCGGTCATTGCAATGGCTGCCAACATGGTTATGAACATCGTGCTGGTTTTTCCGCTCGCACATGCGGGTCTTGCGCTGGCGACAACGCTTTCCGCCTCGCTCAATGCGTTTTTGCTGTTCCGGGGACTGAGGCGGGAAGGAATCTACGTGCCCCAATCTGGCTGGGCCCTCCTTTTGCTGCGCGCCGTCGCCGCAAGCAGTCTGCTGGCGCTGGTGCTTTTTTGGGGCGCCGGGGCGCTCTCCGAATGGACCACAACGACAACGGTCGAAAAGGTCTGGCGGTTGCTCGGCCTGGTAGGCGGCGGGTCTTTGGTCTATTTTGCTGCGTTGTGGATTCTTGGAATAAGGCTGCGCCATTTCCGCAGTAGCAGCGTTTGAATGCAAGAATACCCCGCCGCTTCCGGAACGAATGTAGCCATTGGGTTTCAAAATGGGGAGAAGTGTCGTTCCCCCCTTCGGTCGTCAGCGAGGATTTATACCTCGTTGATGATCCAACCTTAATTTTGGCTGATATTCTGTCTATCAAAAAATACCGGGGTAGCAGGCTTTAGCGCTGGTTATTTATATCAATAGAGTGGGTACGATCAGGACTTGAAGGAGAATTTCACATATAATCAGACGTTTTGGGCTGATCAGAACCAGGGCTTATCACAATGCAGGTGATTCGTGGTTTGCACAATCTGCGTGCTGAGCACCGGGGCTGTGTGGCAACCATCGGTAATTTTGATGGCGTGCACTTGGGACACCAGGCGGTATTCGGACATCTCCGGGAGAAGGCGCTGCAGTTTGGTTTGCCGTCAACGGTGATTACCTTCGAACCCCAACCGCAGGAGTTTTTCACTCCGGGAAAAGCTCCGGCCCGTTTGACACGGATGCGGGAAAAGCTGCATGCGGTCAGCAACGCGGGTATCGATCGGTTGCTGCTGCTGGAGTTCAATCACAAACTTGCTGTCATGCCGGCTGAGTCGTTTGTGCAACGATTGCTGGTTGATGGCTTGGGGATTCGCTTTCTGTTCGTGGGGGACGATTTTCGTTTTGGCCAAAATAGGGCGGGCGATATCGAATTGCTACGGCGGGCGGGTGAAAAGCAGTTTTTTGAAGTAGAGAATATGAACACCTTTGTGGTGGGTGACGAACGGGTCAGTAGCACTCGAATACGCGAACTGCTGGCGGCGGGCGATTTACTGCAGGCTGCACACTACCTGGGGCGCCCCTACCGGATTTGCGGACGCGTGGCGCACGGAGATGCGCGCGGGAGAACGATAGGATTTCCCACCGCCAACATCAATCTGCACCGTAAAGTGAGTCCTCTGAACGGAGTCTATGCAGTCAGGGTTTATGGATTGGGCGAGGTGGGTAAACAGGGAGTGGCAAATATCGGTACACGGCCAACCGTGAAGGGGGACCGGCGATACCTGTTGGAGGTGCATCTGTTCGATTTCGAGCAGGATATCTACGGCGCCCATGTGGAGGTGGAGTTCAGAATTAAACTGCGGGATGAAAAACGTTTCGACTCGTTCGATCAACTGCGACAGCAGATTGAACAGGACTGTCTGAACGCAAGCGAGTATTTTTTAACTGACAACCTTAGTTTGAAGTATTGAATCGACAGAGTGACCATCCGTGACCGATTACAAGAGTACCCTCAACCTTCCTAAGACCGGATTTCCCATGAAAGGAAATCTTGCCCAGCGCGAGCCGGAAATTCAAAAACACTGGGAGAGTGCCGGCTTGTACCAGAAAATCCGCGAGGCGCGCAGCGGGCAACCGAAATTCATTCTTCACGATGGTCCGCCTTACGCCAATGGCGATATTCACATCGGCCACGCGGTCAATAAGGTGATCAAGGACATCATCGTAAAAAGCCGCACGCTCGATGGCTACGATGCACCCTATGTGCCGGGTTGGGATTGTCATGGTCTGCCGATCGAACTGCAGGTGGAGAAAAAGGTGGGTAAGCCTGGAGGCAAGGTCAACGCCGCCGGGTTCCGGGTTGCCTGCCGAGAGTACGCAGGCAAGCAGATCGACAAGCAGCGGACGGATTTCAAGCGGTTGGGCGTGTTTGGAGATTGGGACAGACCTTATCTGACCATGGATTTTCAGACGGAAGCGGACATCATCCGCGCGCTCGGGAAAATCGTCGCCAACGGACATGTGCACAAAGGCTACAAACCGGTGCACTGGTGTACCGACTGTGGGTCAGCGCTGGCGGAGGCGGAGGTGGAGTATAAGGACAAGGAGTCCTTCACTATCGATGTCCGCTTCCAGGTAGTCGATGCAGAAGCGTTGATGGCGCGTTGTCACGCGATTCCTGATGGTCATGGAGAAGGCACTTTGTCGCTGGTGATATGGACCACGACGCCCTGGACGCTGCCTGCCAACCAGGCTGTGGCACTCAACCCCGGACTAGAGTATGTCATTGTTCAGGCCGAAGGCCCTCAGGGAAAAGAACGGCTGATGGTGGCCGAGGGGCTGCTCAAGGAGACCATGGACCGCTGGAATATCGAGCACTATCACGTAATCGCCTACGGACGCGGCGACGCATTCGAGGGATTGCGGCTCAAGCACTGCTTCTACGATCGCGAAGTGCCGGTGATTCTCGGTGAGCATGTCACCCTCGAAGCTGGCACCGGTGCGGTGCACACGGCACCCGGGCATGGATTGGAGGACTATATCGTCGGCCAGCGCTACGATCTGCCGGTGGATAATCCGGTCGGCGGCGACGGTCGTTTTGTCGCAGGAACCGAACTGTTCGCGGGCGAGCATGTCTTTACCGCCAACGAGCAGGTGATCGATGTGCTCAAGGAGCATGGCGTGCTGCTGCAGGAGGCGCGCATGTCACACAGCTACCCGCACTGCTGGCGTCACAAGACGCCGATCATCTTCCGCGCAACGCCGCAGTGGTTCATCGGCATGGAGCAGGCGGGGCTGCGCAAGACAGCGCTGAAAGAGATCGGTAAAACCGAGTTTACGCCGGACTGGGGGCGCGCCCGGATCGAGGGTATGGTGAAAGGGCGGCCGGATTGGTGCATTTCTCGCCAGCGCACCTGGGGCGTTCCGATTGCGCTCTTTATCCACAAGCAGAGCGGAGAGCTGCATCCGGAGACGCCGCGCCTGATCGAAGAGGTGGCTCTGCGTGTGGAAAAAGCGGGCATCGAAGCCTGGTTTTCACTGGATCCCAGGGAACTGTTGGGTGAAGATGTGCAGCACTACGAAAAGGTTCCGGATACGCTCGATGTCTGGTTCGATTCGGGCGTCACCCATTTTGCGGTATTAAAACCGCGCGAAGGGTTGACTTTCCCCGCCGACTTATATCTTGAGGGATCGGATCAGCACCGCGGTTGGTTTCAGTCTTCGCTGCTCACCGCAGTGGCGATCGATGGCTGCGCTCCGTATAAAGGTGTGCTTACCCATGGCTTCACCGTCGACGCCAAGGGATTGAAAATGTCCAAATCCCTGGGCAATGTCGTCAGTCCCCAGGAGGTCATGAAAACGCTCGGCGCAGATATCATTCGTCTCTGGGTTTCCGCCACCGATTACCGTGGGGAGATGAGTGTATCGGACGAGATACTGAAACGCACCGCCGATGCATACCGCAGGATTCGCAACACTTCCCGCTTTCTTCTGGCCAACCTCAATGGCTTTGACCCGTCAGTCAACCTGGTGGCCCCGGCGGATATGATTGAACTGGACCGCTGGGCAGTGGACCGCGCAATGCAGCTGCAGCGCGAGATTGTCGTAGCTTACCAAACTTACCAGTTTCACCAGATTTTCCAGTCGATTCACAATTTCTGCGTCAACGAGATGGGCGGTTTCTATCTCGACATTATCAAGGACAGGCAATATACCTGCCAGGAGAACAGCCTGGCGCGCCGTTCATGTCAGACGGCGATGTTTCACATCATCGAGGCGATGGTCCGCTGGCTGGCGCCGATCCTCAGTTTTACCGCCGACGAGATATGGCCGCATATCCCCGGCAAGCGGGGTGAATCAGTTTTTCTGGAAACTTGGTATGAAGGACTTTTCTGCCTGGATGACGGTGACCGGTTCGATCGAAAATTTTGGCGCAAGATAATTGAAGTGAGAGGCGCAGTGGGAAAGCGACTAGAACAGCTGCGCGCTGATGGTGTCATCGGTTCCTCGCTGGATGCTGAAGTTGATCTTTATTGTTCCCCCGAGCTGCTGAAAATCATCGGCAAGCTGGGCTCCGAACTGCGCTTTGTGCTGATCACCTCGGATGTTCGTCTCCATGAACTGGCGCAGAAACCAGCGCAGGCACTGGATAGTTCGGTGGCCGGGCTGGCCATCCTGGCTGCAAAATCAGAGCATGCCAAATGTGCGCGCTGCTGGCACCATCCCGCAGATGTCGGCAGTAACAGCGAGCATCCTGAGATTTGCGGCCGCTGCATAGCGAACATTACCACGGACGGTGAATCCAGAAAGTACGCCTGATCCGCGAAGGAAGATTCGATATGCTGCGCTGGCTCTGGCTCTCTGTGGCGGTCTTGATGCTGGACCAGATCACCAAGCAACTGGTGGAGTCAAACTTCCTGGTTTTCGAAGTCATGCCGCTGTTGCCGTCGGTCAATTTGACCCTGGTTTACAACGAGGGCGCAGCATTCAGTTTTCTTAGTGACCAGGGTGGCTGGCAACGCTGGTTCTTTATCCTGATCGGATTAACGGTCAGCCTGGTGTTGGTGATCTGGATCAACCGATTAGCTGTCACCCAGCGACTCAGCGCGATAGCCTTGAGCTTGGTCGTCGGCGGCGCAGTCGGCAATATCCTGGACCGCCTGCTGCTCGGTCATGTGGTCGATTTCATCGATGTTTACTATCGGGAGTGGCATTGGCCAGCATTTAATGTTGCCGATTCAGCGATCTCAGTGGGTGTTGTATTGATGTTGATCGATGTCGTGCGGGAGGAGTGTCGGCGCGACGCCTATTAAAATCTTGTACCACTCAAAATGCCATCTTTCCGGGAGATAAAGCGGCATTGAGGCCAGGTGTTTTTCTTCGCTGTAAGGATAGATCGCGTTGACTATTCAGTATTCTTGAATATTCTGGGATGATGAATAGAGATTAAAATTGTTATCAATAGCAGTATGTGGGAGGTTTTTCAAACATGAGCGATGCGCTGAACTACTTATTGAAAGCACGGCCGGAAGCGATGTCGGCCTATTTCTCGTTTCTCAAGAAGTCTGAAACCCATCTCGATACGCGAACCCGTGATCTGATTTCGGTGATAACCAAGGTGGCCGTTCAGACCGAGGGTGGCTTTCGCCAGTACCTGACCCGGGCACTGCGCAACGGCGCCTCGCCGAACGAGGTGATCGACGCGCTGCTGATGGCCTTCCCGGTGCTCGGTCTGGCCAAGATTGTGTGGGCTACTGAAATTCTGTTGGATATGGATATTCCCGAGTTCCGTCCGGACAACCTTGACGCTGAACCGGAGTGGCATGATGTTGCATCGGTCGACGAGGTGCCGCAGCAGGAAGCCGCCTATTTTGAAATTGATGGCCGCCACCTGTTTACTTGGCGCAAGGGCGACGATATCACAGTCTACGACAGCCGCTGCCCTCACCAGGTGACCGATATACCTCATCTCTCATTGGAAGGGACGACGCTGACCTGTCCCAAACATCAGTGGGCGTTCGATATTGAGAGCGGCGAGTGTATCGCCAAGGGAAAACGGCCGCTAAACAGTTTTAAACACAAAATCGAACAAGGACGGCTACTCGCCTACTGGTGAGAGTAGGTTGGTGTCTGTCCGCAAGGAGGTGTACTTCCCCGCTTCTGGCGGGGAAATTTCTACCGGGCAACTGTCACCCGAGCGCTGCAAGGTATCGGTGCCAATCGAACGCCGGCCCGGGATCGGTTTTCCTGTCTGGTGCGATATGGCTGTGCCCGACTATCCGCTCGCCGCTAACCGCGGGATAGAGTGACATGATCTTCCGGGTGGTGGTCATCAACCTGCGATATTGCGCATCCGTATAAGGTATATCGTCCGCACCTTCAAGCTCTATACCGATGGAGAAATCGTTACATCTGCTCCGGCCTTCGAAACATGACTCTCCGGCATGCCACGCCCGTTGGCAGAGGGGGACATATTGCAGCAGTTCGCCGTCGCGCCGAATGAGTAGATGTGAAGAGACCTTGCGGTCATAGATATCGGCAAAGTAGGGGTGGGCGCATGGATCGAGCCGGTTGTGAAAAAGGTCGTCGATCCAAGGTCCGCCGAACTCTCTTGGAGGAAGGCTGATATTATGGATAACCAGCAGGTCGATGCTGCTGTCGGATGGCCTGGGATCCTGATTGGGAGAACCGCGTTGATTGGCCTCGGCCAGCAAGACGCCGTTGCCCATCGATTTCACTGCCGCCGCAGACCCTTAAGTGTCATGTCCGTGAAGCTTACGATGCCGACGATATTACCGTTATCGACAACCGGCGCCCGCGACAACTGGAAGCGTGTAAACAAACGCGCACAGTAGCGGATATCCATCTCCGGGTCGACAGTGATGACCGGCTTTGACATGATCTCATAGATATTCATCCGGCTGGGAGACTTGTCTTTGGCCAATACTTGGCGCGCAATATCGGACAGCATAACTAACCCGTATTCGTCGTTTTCGTTGCGTTTCTTTACCACCAGGCATTTGGTTTCGACATGGCTCATCTGGTTAAGGGCGTCCTCTACGGTTGCGATGCCGTCAACCATGTCGAACTTAGTCTTCATGATATCCCGGACCCGGATAATTTTGTGCTCGCTCACAACTCATCCTCCACTACACTGGTTAACTGTTTAATCTGGTGAGAGACGCCCACAGCATCCTCGACATCGATCTGGAAAGCTATGCCGGTACCCGGGGTGTTGTCGAACTCTCCAACTTCGTTGATTGTCTCCAGGATGCTGCGGCTTAGATGCTCTTCGACAAGCAGCAATATCATGTCCCGCTGCGTCTCAAGATTGAGACCAAAAAAGGTTTTACTCTTCTCCACACCCTCCCCTCTGGCCTGGCTGATGACAGTCGAGCCGGTTGCTCCTGCCTCTCGTGCAGCTTCCAACAGAGGTTCGGTCTTACTGTCTTCGATCAGTGCGATAATCAATTTGAAATGCACGGCTAATTCCTCTCGGTTTCTGAACGGGACCGTTTGTCCCGCTGAGCGCGCCATTCACTGAGTTGAGCGTAACCCATTACGCTCATGATGGGAAAAAGGCTGGCAAATGCTATCAGGCCGAAGCCATCCAGCAATGGATTCCGGCCGGGTATATTGTTGGCAAGACCGAGTCCCAACGCAGCAACCAGGGGTACGGTTACGGTAGAAGTAGTCACACCGCCTGAATCATAGGCTAGGGCGACGATACTCTTGGGGCAGAAAAGGGTCTGAATGACCACCAGTATATATCCGGCTATGATGTAGTAGTGCAGTGGGGTGCCGGTAACGATCCGGTATGCACCCATGCTGATACCGACGGCGACGCCGATCGCTACTGCAATACGCAGACCCCAAGTGCCGATAGCGCCGCCTGATACCTGATTTGCCTTGATCGCAACTGCGATCAGTGATGGTTCTGCAATGGTGGTGGAAAAGCCGATCGCGAAGGCGAAGACGTATACCCAGAGATAGTTTGACCATCCGCCGCTTCCACCGTCAGCAATGCCCATAAAATCGGGTGCCGTCAGCTGTTCGGCCATCAGTTTCCCCAGCGGGAAAAGCGCCTGCTCCAGCCCCTCCAGAAAGAATGCCAGGCCGAGCAGTACGAAGACAAAGCCGATCAGAATTTGGCGTAGATTGGGAATGCGTTTTCTCAGAATGACCAGCTGAAAACCGAACAAAATGATTGCGATCGGCAGTACATCTCTGAGCGTGCTCACCAGGGCGGTCAGGAAATGGCTGAAATAGGCCATCAGAGAATCATTCCATAGCCCATGACGAAGATCATTGGCGTCAGCGATGCAAACGCGATCAAACCGAAACCGTCGGTCAGTGGGTTGCGCCCCTGGATACTACTGGCAAGCCCCACTCCCAATGCGGTAACCAGCGGCACGGTGATCGTGGAAGTGGTGACGCCACCGGAATCGTAGGCAATACCGATGATTTCCGGCGGGGCGAAGAAAGTCATGATCACCACGCCAATGTACCCGCCGACGATCACATACTGAATCGGCCAGCCTTTGATGATTCGCAGCACCCCGATGACAATGGCTAATCCAACCGAGAGGGCGACTGTCAGACGCAGACCATCGGCATAGCTCTGCATCGCCTCCTCTGACTTGTCTATCATGCCACCGGTGGCTGCCACCTTGGCCGCTTCGTCCGCCACTGCGATCAACGCGGGTTCTGCAACCGTGGTACCGAATCCCAGCGCAAAGGCAAAAGCGAGCAGCCAGAACAGACTTCCCTTGCGGGCAAAGTCGTGCGCCATCGATTCGCCGATCGGAAATAGGCCGACTTTAAGTCCGTGAATAAAAAGCGTAAGGCCAATCACCACCAACAAGGTGCCGACAAGCAGCCCGCCGAGATCGGGGATCGGTTGGCGCAAAATCAGCAGCTGAAAGAACGCAATGACTGCAATTATCGGCAGCAGGTCACGGACGCTTTCAAGCATCGACTTTACAAGGAGAACGAAAAGTTTTTTCACGATGCGAACATTACACTACTCTGGAATCCTTGTTAACCACATCACAGATATTCGCATTGGACAGCTGTTGAGGTAAAGATATTCTGCAGCTGTGTCGCAACAGAGTCAGGGCAAGTACGTGTTTTTATTCGAGCTGTTCGATTGCCTCTAGCTGAAACGGGTGAGCTTATGAGTTTCCAGAACAATGTTCTCAGTTTCGCCGACAACCGCGTGAGTGGGAGTCGGCCAGTGCTTAAAGAAGAGCATCGTGCCTGTGTCAATACCTGCCGCCAGACCCTGCTAAAATTGATACCCAAACGTCTGGGCGATATGTTCGAGAGCCTCGATGATGCGCTCTATGAACTGGCCGATAAAGCGGAAAGTAATATCAGGCAGACCGCCTTTTTCGATGCGATGCGCGATATCCGCAAGAACCGTGAACGAATCGAGGTCGGATTCAGCCAACAGGTAGTTAAAGTTTTTGATGAATTCTGGAAAACCGGTGCCGTATCCACGAAGCCGGATCTGCATAGCATTGCCGATACAGCGGATGGCTTATCCCTGCTGGGTGAAGATGACCTGGAAGAGGGGCTGGCTATCAGCAATATGACATCGCGCGGTGAAAACCGCCACTTTCGAGCCCTCTACGGTTTAAATCAGCGGTTTGGTCATTTGCTTGGATGCGGGGAGCTCGACACCAAAGACAATCCGCTCTCCCCAGGTGCGATATGTCTGGCATTCCACGAAAAATTCAAGGAAACGGCGGTAGACATACCGGTGAAGCTGGTCGTCTACAAACAGTTTCAGATCCAGGTCATCGACTCCCTTGGCGCAATCTACGATGAGTTGAACGGCCAGCTGGTAGAGGCGGGGATACTGCCTCAGCTGACTAACAAAATAAGGCGGACGTCGAATTACCGGCAAGAGAGCGGGAGCTACTCTCCTGCTGCATACATAGAGAACAACAGTGAGGTTTTGAGTACTGAAAAGGCCGACGATAGTGATCTGCAAGCGGAGCTTTTTTTAACCTTGAAACAGCTATTGAATGAAAAAAGGCTGCACTCCTCTCCAGCCCAGTCCAGCCGGGCTCTGCTTCCGGTCATCGAGACAAATGAGATGATCCAGGCGTTGTCGACGCTGCAGCGTGTGGCTAGCCCTGCGCAGGTTGAAGTATCCGGCGCAGCACCCGGCGTCTCAGATCTCCGCGCCAATCTGTTCCAGGTGATGGGGGTCGCCCAGGGAACGATGGCGGAAAAAAAGATCAGTGGTAACGACGAAGATGCAATCGATGTCATCTCCATGCTGTTCGACTTCATACTGGAAGATAGAAATCTACCGGACGCGATGAAGGCACTCCTGGCCAGGCTGCAGATTCCAATGTTGAAAGTCGCGATTCTGGATAAATCTTTTTTCCACAGCAAGGGGCATCCTGCCCGGCGTTTGCTTAATGTGATGGCTAGTGCCGCTATAGGATGGTCGGAGCAGTCCGGCAAAGCCGATGGCGGGCTCTATGAGAAGATGAACAGCATCGTAGAACGGGTGCTGAATGACTTCGATAAAGATATTGAAATCTTTACTCGTCTGCTTGAGGAGCTTGCTGTCTTTATTCAGCGCGAGGAGCAGGGTTCCAAGGTAGCCGAGCAGCGGGTGGCTCAAGTGACCCAGGGCAAGGAACAGCTTAATAGTGCACGGCACCGGGTCTTTGAGGAGATCAATAATCGGCTCTTTGGCAACGACTGGATACCGTCGCCAGTGATTATGTTGATCAAGGATGGTTGGCGCGACGTATTGTTGTTGCTTAGTCTGCGGCAGGGGAATGACAGCGCGGAGTGGCAGCATGCGCTGGATCTGATGGATAAGCTGCTATGGAGTGTCCAACCGAATCCGGACAAGAGCAAGCGACAGGAATTGCTGAATGAAATACCTCCGTTGCTGAAGGGTCTCAGGGCCGGGCTGAAAGAGATTTCCTATGATCAGCATAAAATGGCGCGCATGTTTAAAGAGCTGCAGGCGTGCCATATCAGGTGCCTGAAAGGAGAAGCGCCTGAAGATTCTGCAGCAGCAGCGGCGCCAGGCGACGATCGCTCCCTTCTTGGTGCCGATGCGCAGCCGCTTGCAACGGCTTCCGGTGCGGTCAACGAAGGCGGAGCAGTGGCAAATTCCACGGCGGATCAGACGGTACCGGATGAATATCAGGAGAAGGCTGAAAAACTGCATGTGGGCACCTGGTTCGAAATACAGGAAGCCAGTGGCATGAAGTTCCGCGCAAAACTCTCGTGGCGCAGTATGGTTTCCGGGACCTGCCTGTTCGTCAACAGGAAGGGAATGAAAGTGGTTGAGATACCGGTTACCGGTTTCGCATCCTGGCTGCGTACCGGCAAGGCGGTTGAGCTGGATGATGTCGGCATTCCACTGATGGATCGTGCGCTCGGTGCAATGATGGATGTTTTGAAAAAAACCGAGGCTGATGATTGATTATTCCGGTTGTTGCCAATCGAATCTCTTTTCGCTTGCGGCTTAAGCGGAAAGCCGTATCTGCCGGCAGATTCTCCTTTTGGCAGCAGACAATCACCGGTTTGCGCAGCTCTTGCAGCTGGAGGTAGTCGACGGCTTCGCTTACAATGTCCCGCCATTTAGCAGATTCTAGAGGAACTTATGAGCGAAAAAATAACCGATTCGGGTCTCAAGTACGAAGACCTCGCGGTTGGAGAGGGTGAGCCGGCGGTTGTTGGTAAAACCGTTCGGGTGCACTATACCGGTTGGCTGACTGATGGAACCAAGTTTGACTCAAGCCTCGACAGAGGCGACCCCTTCCGATTTCCATTGGGTGGCGGTCGCGTGATTCGGGGCTGGGATGAGGGCGTCCAAGGGATGAAAATTGGAGGGCGGCGTAAACTCACTATACCTTCTCAGCTGGGCTACGGTTCCACAGGTGCGGGCGGTGTGATTCCACCCAACGCAACTTTGGTATTTGAGGTGGAGCTGCTTGAGATCCTCTGAAGTGCGGTGCGAACTTCCCGCTGCCGCTACCATAGCCCATCAGGTAGCTATCTGCCTGGCTGAGGATATGGGAGGCGGGGATCTGACTGCAGAGTTGATCAGCGCCGATGCCATCTCAAAGGTTGAAGTTATCTGCCGTGAGAACGCAGTGCTCTGCGGTTGTGCCTGGTTTGATGAGGTGTTCCATCAACTGGATCGGAATATCAGAATCGAATGGCTGGTGACTGAAGGGGCGCGAGTGACGGCAGGTACCTTGCTGTGCCGGCTCGACGGCAACACACGGGCGCTGTTGAGTGGCGAGCGGACCGCACTCAACTATCTGCAGACGCTGTCCGCGACTGCCACCCGGTCGCGCTGCTATGCCGACGCGGTAGCGGGAACGGGCGTGCGTATCCTGGATACTCGCAAAACCATTCCCGGCCTGCGACTGCAGCAGAAATACGCAGTGACCTGCGGCGGCTGCGATAATCATCGCATCGGTCTCTACGACGCGATTCTGATAAAGGAGAACCATATTCAGGCAGCCGGCTCCATTGCGGCCGCCTTGCAGGCTGCTCAGGCGGTCGGCGGGAATGTCGAGATCGAGATCGAAGTGGAGAGCCTGGCCGATCTGGCGCAAGCGCTGGCTGCTGGTGCCCGCCGGGTGCTGCTCGACAATTTCTCCCTCGAACAGCTATCCGAGGCAGTCGCGTTGAATGCCGGCCGCGCGCGGTTGGAGGCGTCCGGAGGGGTCAGTCTGGCGAGTATTCGCCGGATCGCCGAGACCGGAGTGGACGATATATCGGTGGGCGCCCTGACTAAAGATATTACCGCCGTCGATCTGTCGATGCGTTTTGTTTGATCAGGCTTTAATGTCCAGCAGGGAACCAATCATCTGGTCGGCCGCACTAAACGCCGCAAGCGAAGCGGTGACCAGATGCGCGTTCTGATGCAACTCGACCATGGCGCGAACGCCGTCTTTGGCGGGAAAGGCATTGCCTGCAGCCGGGCGTGGATTGGCTATCTCTGCGGCGTTTCTGCGCATTCCCTGCAGGCCACGCTGTATGCCTTGAAGGGAAGTGCCTGAAATGGGTGATACTGCCATTACTTCTTTCAACCCTCTGCCGGTTTTTCTGTTGTTTAAGAATAGTCTTGTGAAAAGAATAATCCAAGTGCGGATAGTCAATAATGTGACGAATTGCAGATTATTGACGCTATATCTTCTTGCACACGCTTTTTCCTCAATCCCCTGTTAAAAATATAGGAGTATTCATGTCACTGTTCCTTAGAAACACTTTATCTGCGCTGCTGTTGGCAGGTGCGTCCACTATTGCTCATGCAGCTGATCTCACGACGGATGAGCAAAAATTCAGTTATGTACTGGGGTTCCAGTTTGCCCAGCAGATGAAGTCCGAAGGCATTGGGGTCGATATGACCGCATTTGCCGCGGCTGCAGAAAATGTATTCAACGATCAGCCGCTGCAAATGAGTATGGACGAAATGCGGGCTGCCCTGCAGGTTAAGCAGCAGGAGTTACTAAAGAAGAAGCAAGCCGAAGCACAGGCGACACTGGATGCGGGCAATGCTTTCCTGGAGCAGAATAAGTCCAAGGAGGGCGTCGTAGTGCTGCCTTCGGGACTGCAGTATATCGAGCTTAAGGCGGGAGAGGGGGCGCATCCCGGAGAGGAGGCCGAGGTGACCGTTCACTACCGCGGAACCTTGATTAACGGCGAGGAGTTCGATAGCTCGTACAAGCGCGGTGAGCCCACCACTTTTGGTTTGAACGGTGTGATCCCGGGATTTCGTGAGTCATTGATGCTAATGAAACCAGGCGCAAAATGGCAGGTGTTCATCCCTGCCGAACTGGGCTACGGCGCCAAAGGTGCAGGTTCCAGCATCGGTCCAAACGAGACGTTGATATTCGAAATCGAACTGATCTCGGTTAAGTAGCCGCTGCTGCTAGTGACACCTGCATAATCCAGGATAGTTGGAAAATCGTCATTCCGGGTCTCCACTTCGTTCTGCCCGGAATGACGGTTTTACTCTTGTTTATTGGCAGCAAATCGGACGCCTGTGAAAATACACCGCTTCAGAGCCCGCGCAGAAACGAGGGCCTGACGCCTCTCTCCCCTCTCTGCACCTGATCTATCTCGGCCAGCAGCCGAGCTCGCTCTTTTGGCAGATTGCCGGCTAGCGCTAGCGCATTGGACGCATGGTTGGAACGAAAGATGACTGGACTGGGTGGGTTCAGATTGGCGATCAGGCGCTGTTGCTCAGATAGGATTCCCCGGTCATCCTGCATACTGAACGGCTCGCCGAATTTGCGTGCAAACTCCTGCTGAACGTTGGATTCAAGATAGAGCTGCAGGGTAGAGAGGTAGGTGGTTGGCGCCAGATTTAACAGCGCCGTTGTCCCGTCGATATGCGCCTGCCAATATTTACTGCCACCCAGACCCAATACCACAGTGGAGGAGAGTTTCATACCGGCATCACG
This sequence comes from Chromatiaceae bacterium, assembly GCA_024235255.1. GTDB lineage: Bacteria > Pseudomonadota > Gammaproteobacteria > Chromatiales > Chromatiaceae > HKST-UBA178. The sequence continues at coordinate 122,394 of JACKMT010000002.1, read as the reverse complement.
GCTCTTCTGCATTGAATCGCTGATGGTGCGGTGGGTCGCGCCCTTGGTGATCTTTTTCAAAATCAGGTCAGATCCCGACTCGATACCGAAATAGAGCAGAGTCAGCCGATGCCTGCGCAACAGTTCAAGCTCCCCGATGGTTTTTCGCCGGATGTTGGCAGGGGTTGCATAGCTGGAGACGCGGCTCAAACGGGGAAAAGTTTTATCCAGGTATTGCAGTATGCTTAGCAGCTGACCGGTAGGTAGTGCCAGCGCATCTCCATCCGCCAGAAAGACCCTGGCAGCTTCCGGCCAGCGGTATGCGGCACGGTCAATATCGGCGAAGACATCTTGCAGGGGCCTGGGCCGGTAAGTTTTATCCTTGTACATCGAGCAGAAAGAGCACTGGTTGAAACTACAGCCGAGTGTGGCCTGAATAATCAGATTATTGCCCTCACTTGGCGGGCGGTAGAGCGGCATGTCATAGTCGAGCATGTTTACTTGCCTTAATCACTCAGGTGGAAAGACCAAGCGGATGCCGGTGAACATATGACGCTCCCCGGCGCGCGCCCGGTTGCGAAAGCTTGGACGCTTTAGCGAGCGCTGGGTGTGCAGGCAGGCGCCCCGCAAGCTAAAGTGTAGGTCATCGAATTCCAGCGTACGCCCTTCACGGTACTCCGACGGACGGTAGTCTGCATAAGGTTGGAAGAGGTTGGCACACCACTCCCAGACCCGCCCGTAGCCCTTGATTTCCCGAGTGCGGGCGGCGACTTCCCATTGAAATTCATGCTGCAGCACCGCACCGCTGAACGCTTCGTCCCGATGGGCGAGCCAGTTCGCATAAGCCTCGGCTTCGTGCCTGCCGATGCCCGAAACCGGTTCTTCGGCCGACAGTTCGCATGGGCCGTTCAGACCTACGGCGTACCATTCGCCCGACCGATCTTGACGCCAGTGGTCTGGATGTAACGTGTCATCCTGCTGCCGCCATAGCCAACCTGCGTCACTCCAGAGTTCCCGCGCTGCGTAACCATCCGCCTGCATAAAGGCAAGCCAGTCGCTGTTGGCAACCGGAGTAAGCTGGATACGAAAGCCGCTCAGTTCCACCGCCTGGGCAGGCGCTTCGTTGTCGTAGGCAGCCGGATCCTGCCTGGCGCCGACGCGGTAGTGTCCACGAGGAATTTCGATCATAGCGGTTTCCGGCATTCGCACGGTCAATGGGCGTTCAACCCGGTAATCAAAACGCTCCCCAAGCCTGCGCTGAGTGAGCACCATCAGCATCTTTTCGTAGCTGCGCGCATGCTCCTGGAGAATAACCCGATGCAGGCGACCTTGGGTCGTAAGTGAGTGTTCACCGAGTAGCTTGGGATTGGCCAGCCGCATCAAGTTTTCATCCTGAAGTTCCAAAGCCCAGTTGAGCAGATGGTCTTTGGGGGGAAGCAGCCGCCACTGCACTGCGGTCGGAGGAGCGGCCGCGGAAAAAATCGGCCGCACGCGTTCGGTCATGTCCGGATCCGCCTGCACCACCTCCCGCAACCAGTAAGTTTCAAGATACATGCTGTGGCCGTAATACCATGCCAGCGGTGCAAGACTGGGATGATAGCAACGGTATGCGTCGACTTCCGGCAGGGACTCGAACAGTTGGTTCAGCATTTGATGGATATTGCTGAGTTCGGCGAGCAGGGTATGATTGTTCATTAGTAAAATTATAACCGAGCTGCCGCGAAGATTTGCCTCTGCGTTTAATCTGTTGTCACGCAATTTCTCAGCACTAAATGGTGCTAGCCCGCTGAAACCGTCCGTTCGGCCGCCCAGGCCCGCAGCCAGGCAACTTTTTCAGACATCACTACCGACAGCGGGCTGGTTCGTTCCAGCTCATCGAGTAGATATTCCGTGTTTAACGCCTCCTCTCGGGAGTGTGCGCTGTAGAGCGACGAAACGATAGCCTGCTCAATTTCGGCGCCGGTAAAGCCTTCGCTGGCCTGCGCCAACGCAGCAAGATCGAATCCGCTGGGTGCCTGGTTGCGGCGCCGCAGATGAATGTTGAAAATTTCCCGCCTGCTCTCCCGGTTGGGCAGATCAACAAAGAAGATTTCGTCCAGACGTCCTTTACGAATCAGCTCCGGCGGCAGGCGCTGGATATCGTTGGAGGTTGCGACCACGAAGACGCCCGACCGGTTCTCCGCCATCCAGGTCAACAGGGTGCCGAGTATCCGCTGGGACAGACCGTCATCGGAATGACTCGGTGCGATGCCTTTTTCGATTTCGTCCATCCACAACACGCAGGGCGCCATGGTCTCTGCTGTGGCTAGCGCGACGCGCAGGTTCTTTTCCGTCTCTCCAATATACTTATTATAAAGGTTGCCGAAATCCAGCCTCAACAAGGGTACGCCAAAGGTTCCCGCCACCGCTTTTGCTGCCAGGCTTTTGCCGCTTCCCTGCACGCCCAGCAGCATGATCCCCTTGAGCCGGTCGAGGCCCGCGCCGCTGCGGTGAAAAAGTTTTTGCCGGGCTTCCAGCCACTGCTTGAGATGCGCAAGCCCGGCCACGTCGGAGAAGCGGGCCGTATCATATTCGAACGAGATCAGCCCCTCCTGATTGATGAGATCGTACTTCGCCTTCATCACTTTGGGCAGGTCGTCGTGGCGGATGGCGCCGTCATCTTCGATTGCCGAGCGGACCAGTCTGCGGACATCGCTGGCACTGACTCCGGTCAAATTGGTGGCAAGTTGCTCCACCGCTTTCGGATCCGCGCTGACCGCTTTTTGTGATCTCGCCTGCCAGGCTTGCGCCTCCTCCAGAATCAGACGCTTGATGCTCGCCCGGTCCGGCAGCTGCAGATCGAACCGAGCGCTGAGATGCTTCACTTCCAGTGGAATGTCAAGGCGGCAGCTGATAAAAACCAGCGTTCTGGGGATTGCGGCGTAACTCTGGGCGATCTCTTTGATCAGCCTGACGTGCACCGGATCTTGAGTGTATGGATGAAAGTCGAGCAGCAGATAGAGACCGGGTTGTCCATGCGTCTTTATGTGCTTGAGCGCGTCGCCGGGGTCCTGGTGCAGATCTTCGCTGCCGAAATCCAGCTCCTGCCGTTTCAGCCCCTCGGTGACCGACCATTTGAAAACGGGCTGCCCCAGGCGTAAACCCAGACCGGTGAACAACTGAAGTATCCTGGGTTCTTCCAGGGATTCGATGACGATAATGGGCGTTTGCGAGCGAAGCAGCAGCTCCAGATCATTCTGTTCAGGCATGATAAAGTCCGGGTTATACGCGCCTCCCCGAACTTTATCAGCCTTGCTGGGTTACCGCACGGTTAATCAGACGCAACCTGTAGGCTTGGGCAGGCCGCCGTACTTTGTGATCGGCTTCATCGGGCCGGTCAACCAGAGCTTGAACATCTCCTTCTGGTCGGCGCCCAGGTATTTGGAGAATTTACGGATTGGCGGCACCACTGAATGCTCATCGTAATATTCACGTGCCTTGAGTATCTGCGCCCATTTTTCGCCGGTCAGCTCGAATTGATCGGCTTCAGCCATTGCGCGAGCGACTTCAGGACTCCACGCATCCATATCCTTCAGGTAGCCATCACCGTCGCGGGGAGGTAGTTCAATAGTCATAATGTATAACCTTCCGTTTAATAACCAAGTAATTTACTAGGTATAATTTCGCACGAATCTGATGGATGAGCAACATAATTTCACCATTTTATTTCTATGGGTATCTGTGCTGGAGAGTTTCGGCGAGCAGTGACAGAAACGCCTGCGGACTGGCCGCGGCTGCCGGCAACGTCAGCCGCAACAGCCTGTCATGCTGCCGCAAATCCAGACCCGTTGCGTCCAGGCCAACGGCCGGCAGCAGCTTCTCTGGATCGGTTGGCAGCGCCAGTCGTTTGTTCAGACTGACGCCAAACTGCCTGTTGATGTCGGCCAGCAGACTATCCTCTTCCTCGTATGTGAAAGGATTTTTTTCCTCCATACGGCCGGTACTGATCCAGCGGGCTGCGCCGAATCCGGCGACACAGTAGAAGCGCACAGGTTGCAGTCGGTAAAAATTGAAGTTGAGCTCCCGGTAATAGCTGCGGCTTTCGGGAAAGTAGCGGAAGTGACGCTCGACAGCCGCATTGTCGAGATCCAAAGCCGGGCTGGCGTCGGCAAGACAGCATAACCGGGTGAGTGTCTGAGTCTCTCCGGGGCTCTGTTCCGCGACCGTCAGACTGCAACGGGGGTCTGCGTTTAGGTTTCGGGTGTGCTTGGCCAAGTGGCTGATCAGAAGCAACGGCCAGCCGTGGCGGTCCAGACTATAGGGCAGCAGAGAACCGATCGGGTAGCCGGGAAATTCGATCGAATGGGTGGAAAGTATGCCTTGAAAGCTGCCCGAAAGGAGTTTCCGGGCGCTGTCGATGATCTCGTTTTCAGCGTTCATATACTTACACCTCCCGATGCATTTGAAGTTGTCTCCTATATCAGGCTGAGAAGCGAGGCCGCACAGCCGGTGCAAGTGTTTTATATGATTAAAATCAGAATGTTAAATACTTTATCCTCAGATTGAAATTATTATAAGATGCTCCATTGTGGGGTGCTGGATCGTAGTAAACGTTGCCGTAAGTTTGGATGGTTTTGAATGCATCGCTTCGGAAGTGTTGCGCCAGGAGTAGTTGACGCCAGCCCGGCGGTGGCCGGAGGGGATTGAGATTGGTCAATGCACAGTGGTGTGCCGTTTACTAAATTAACCCATTGCAGAATGCGAATTGCCGGGGCGTAACTCTCTGCTGCCTCTGAACCAACTTTCATCGATAGAGGCATTTACATGGATTTTTCATTGCCACTGGCTTTCACTGTAGGGTTGTTGAGTGCCCTGCACTGTTTCGGTATGTGCGGAGGGATTGTGGGCGCCCTCAGTTTTGGGCTGCCACCGGAGGTACGACGAAATACCACGCTATTCTCGGTTTATCTGCTGACATACAGCAGCGGCAGGATTCTCAGTTACGCACTGGCCGGTGCACTGATGGGTAGCATCGGCAGCAGGCTGCTGCAGATTCTGGGACCGGGCCAGGGTCACAGGTGGCTACAGTGGGCGGCGGCAGTAGTTGTCATTCTGATCGGGTTACATATCACAGGCTGGCTGCCGAGACTGGCCAACGTTGAGCGAATCGGGGTTCCGCTGTGGAGCAGAGTGGAGCCTCTGGGAAGGCGCTTAATGCCCGTGAGCACGTTTCCGCGTGCGTTTGGTTACGGGTTGGTGTGGGGCTGGCTCCCATGCGGACTGGTTTATACGATGCTGCTGTCAACCGCCAGCCGGGTCGGCTCACTGGAAGGTGCGCTCTACATGCTGGCATTTGGGCTTGGAACGCTCCCCGCTGTACTTGCCACCGGTCTGCTGGCGGGTAAACTTTATCGGATTGCACGCACGCCTCATCTTAAAACAGTGGTTGGGCTTGCTATTATTATATTGGGGTTGTTGACGCTGATATATCCGCAGTTACTGAGCCTTGATGAGGGGTTGAGCAGCAGCGGGTCAGGTGGGTAAACAGGGTGGATGGAAATGAGTGATTCAAGCACTGAACTGCTGGGTAGCAATCCCGCTTTTATACGCCTGTTGCATGCAATGCGGATGGTTGCCGCAACAGATGTCAGCGTAATGATCAATGGTGAAAGAGGGTCGGGGAAAACCTCGCTGGCGCGAGAGATTCACACGTACAGCCGGCACCGCAATAACCCCTTTGTGTCGGTCAACTGTGCCGGCATTTCGGATACCGCCTTCGCAGCTCTACTCGGGGGTGCGGCAGGATCGGAAAAGTCTGGAAGTCCGGAAATCTCCCCTGGTGCCACCTTGTTTTTTGACGAAGTCAGCGAATTGTCCGGGCAGTCGCAGTCAATGCTGTTCCACTTGCTCGATGCAGCGGGCTGCGATCCCGGTTTCCGGGTGTTGTCCTCTTCCAGTCGGGATTTGATGGAGTTGGTCAAAGCAAACCAGTTTCGCGAGGATCTGTTCTATCGACTCTACGTGGTGCCGCTGGATTTACCCCCGTTACGGGAGCGGCCGGAGGATCTGATTGTACTGTTGAAACATTTCACGCGGGAGATTTCCGCCGCTCACAGGCGGCCGGCGCCGCACTATTCGGTCAGCGCCCGTAATCTGATGAAAGAGTACGCCTGGCCGGGAAATCTGCGTGAGTTACACAACCTGTGTGAACGGATGGCGATCCTGATGGCGGGTAAAATAGTTCAGCCCGAAGATTTGCCACTGGAGATAAGACATGGAAAAACAAGCAGAAAAAAGGAGATTTTATTTGCACTCCCGGCCGAGGGTGTAGACCTGTTGGAAATGGAGGGCGAGATGATTCGTCAGGCGCTGGGCATGGCGGGTGGCAATCGCAGCAAGGCTGCGCGTCTGTTGCGGTTGACACGTGATACGCTGCTGTATCGTATTCAGAAACATAAAATAGAGGTTTGACCGGTTCCGGTTAAACCGGTAGTCGCTCCATTCGGAAGGCAGACCCCCTCTCCTTGAAGCATGGGAAGGGTGTTTCCCGGATGCAATTCGGATTTGTGCTGTTGACGGGGGTTACTTTGCCGATTGCGTATATTTCCCATCCCGATTGCCTTCTCCATGACGTTGGCAGTGGGCACCCGGAGCGGCCAGCTCGTCTGAACGCAATCTGGGATCAGCTGATCAGTTCTGGCATGGAGTTCATTCTCCATCAGTACGAGGCGCCCTTGGTCAAGCGGGAGCACCTGGATAGAGTGCACGACCCCGATTACATCACCGGCCTCCTGGTGGAGGCGCCATTGGAGGGTGTGTTAAGGCTTGACAGCGACACCTTCATGATGCCTAAGACACTGGATGCCGCGCTACGCGCTGCAGGCGCAGTGGTGCAGGGTGTTGATCTGGTCATCGAGGGTAAGGCAAGTTCTGCTTTTTGCTCCGTACGCCCGCCCGGACATCATGCGGAGCGCCACAGGGCGATGGGATTCTGCTACTTCAATAATGTGGCGGTCGGCGCTGCCTACGCCATGGACGTTTATGGGTTTGACCGTGTCGCAATTGTCGATTTCGACGTGCATCACGGCAATGGAACCGAGGATATTTTCCGGCAGGACCCGCGCGTTCTCTTCTGTTCCAGTTTTCAGCACCCATTTTATCCTTTCACCGGGCACGATTCCGGAAGTGATCATGTGATAAACATTCCGCTTGCCGCCGGCTCTTCGGGTGCTGATTTCAGAACGCTGACGAAGCAGTACTGGCTGCCGGCGCTGGAACGATTCCAGCCACAACTTATGATGATCTCTGCCGGCTTTGACGCGCACGCTGAAGATGAGATGGGAAATCTGCGTCTGCGGGAAGATGACTATGCCTGGATTACCGGGGAGCTGAAGTCTATTGCCGAAAAGTATGCAAAGGGCAGGGTGGTATCAGTGCTGGAAGGGGGGTACGCACTAAGTGCCCTAGGGCGTAGCGTGGTAGCGCACCTCGATGGCCTGCTGGGCAACGGTTAGCATACAGTACGAGCCTACGATACCGACACCGACGGCGTTCGTTTTACAGATCACCATGCGGGGTGAGAGCGCACACAGAGGCATCGTTCGGACTAGCGATGCTTTTTATTCACATTTTCCATATGGTGGAGCCAGCTATGAAATATACTGCCGATCGAAGCTCCCCCCCTTCTCCGTCCGCGGAAGGTGCCGAAGCAACTGTCGCCTGGTGAATCGGAAAACCGAGAAGAGCCAATGTTTAAAAACAGAACGATGAGGAAAACATCGAGCGCAACAGCCGCGATAACCGACGAGCCATGCAGAATGACATTTTGTGAAATCCAGCCAAGCAGTGGCCGTTGATACTCGACCCCCGCCCAGATGGTCCCGAACAGCATTACCACCGCCAGTAATGAAAACAGGTCAGCGACCCATTCATGACTACTTGTAACGCCCCTGATTTTATTACAAACCGTCATCAGCCTCTCCTTGAAGGCACAATAGCCTTTTGCTTGCCAGTCAATAACTCCTTTTGCCGCTGTCAGTGAATTCACTATCTGACCCAGAAAACTATCTTAACCGCGTTATGGCTCGGACAGCAAAGGGTTAGGGTGATTTTTCGTGGCAAAGAGATCTGGCAACCCAGACCCTCTGTTGAATATCGACCGCTGCGGCCATTTCAACGGTCGGACGTATAGACGAGGATCTGATCAGCCTAGCGCCTGCAGGAACTCCTCACAAATTTCGTACTGTTTTTGCGCTTCGTTACGGACTTCGGAGATCGCACTCTCCATCATCAGGCAGTTGTTTGCCATGCGCGATTGAACCGCAGATCTCCAAGCCGGATCGGTGGCAGGCATCAATTTTGCCTCAGGGGCAAGCGCAGCGCTGCAGGCGGCAGCGACGAAATGTTCGGCTTGGGCTTCCCAGTCAGTATCCCGACCGCAGGCTGTGTAAGTGTTGGCGGCGACTGATTTAGCCGTTTTATAGGCCAACTCGCGTTCTTGGTCCCCGTTGTCGGCATCCAATGCCAGATCCAGCGCTTTCTGTAATGCCGGACTCATCTTCGGGATTTTGATATTACCGGCAAATAGCAGCCCGATGGTTCGCTGGTCTTCGATCGATAAGCGGTCAAGCGCAGCTCTGAGTTCCTGGTCGTTGGTAATACGCGGCATGTCACTGCTCCCGTCCCGATTCGAACTGTCCCCTGAGATAGCCACAACCCTCGCAGCGGTAGCGATTAGGAGTAATGAAAAAATACCCTCAGTAGCCCTCTCAGGTATTACTGTAGGGGATATCATCCCCATTGCTCCGGGTGCAGGGCAATGATTAATCGCAATCGAGTCGGGGTAAATCAGTGTCGGCCGACGGGTACTTCCAGTCAGTGGCCATGTCGCTCAGCGCAGCTGACGCAGTACTCGGAGTTGGGCAGGATTTCCAGTCTTGCCTCGGCGATCGACTCCCCACAGTCGGCACAGATGCCGTACTCTCCGCTGTCGATACGTTCCAGTGTGCGGTTGATCTGACTCAGTTCGAGCCGTCCCGCCTCACCTAGCGCGTCAAGCACCTCTTCATGTTCGCGCTCAGTCGCCTGTTCGGCAAAATCCTGTGACAGCGGGCCGTGGACATGCTGCTGTTCATCCGCAATCTCCTGCATCCGCCGGATCAGAGTGTCCCTGCGCTGCAACAGCCGCTGCCGTATCGCTTCGTGATTGTTCATGTGATTTCAATATCTCAGTTGTCGGTGTTCTTTCCCGGCGTATAGAGAGAACTGGGGAATGGGGTGATGTTGGTCTCCTTGCCTAATTCCATGATCTTACTCTGACCCCTTTTTTGAACTTCGTCCACCCGAATGACCGCGTGCATCGGCACCAGTGTCCGGGTAACGCCGGAAAACTCGTTTTTCAGCTTCTCCTCACCCGGATCAATGACAACTGAAGTGGTTTCGCCGAATATGAGTCCTTCGATCTCTACAAAGCCATATACTTCCGCCTGCCGCACGGCTTCTGCGTAAAGCAGGTAGATTTTGCCCTGGTTGATGAATGTGACTCTGAAAATGCGCATCAGATCTAATCTGTCGTCAACTTGCCGCACAATGGACGGAAGCAATGGTCTCACACAGTATACCACCAGCAAGCGGCATGAAATGGTATGATGCAGCGCAGTTATAACGAGTGAAAAAAACTATGAAAGAGACCGAAAAGTTCAAACTCGGCGAAAGCCTCCCTCTGGCGCAGGTGCTGGATGGCCTGCCGTACAACAGCGATGGGCTGATCCCGGCAGTTTCACAACAGTTTGACACCGGAGAAGTGCTGATGATGGCATGGATGAATCGGGTTGCGCTGGAGGAGACGCTGCAGCGTAACCGTGTCTGCTACTGGTCGCGTTCGCGCCAGAAGCTGTGGAGAAAAGGTGAATCCTCCGGACAGATTCAGATTTTGAAGGAGATGAGCTTCGACTGTGACGGCGACACGATTCTGCTGAAGGTCGATCAAACCGGCCCCGCCTGCCACACCGGCCGGCGCAGCTGCTTTTACAATGTGGTGCGCGGCGACCGGGTTGAGGTGGCGAGTGAAGCGTTGATTGACCCGGAGCAGTTGTACGGAAAATAGTCCAAATGTTACAGATCACGCCGATTCCCGCTTTTAACGACAACTATATCTGGCTGTTGCGGCAGCCGGGCGCCACAGCTGCCGCAGTGGTCGATCCGGGGGATGCGACCCCGGTGATCCGGCGTCTGCGTAGCGCTGGATTGAGGCTGGAGGCTATTCTGATCACCCATAAGCACGGTGATCATGTGGGCGGCATCAGGGAGCTTAAACGCACTTGGCCGGAGGCGGTGGTTTACGGCCCGGCGGGAGAGCCGATACCTGCCGTCGAGCAGGCACTTACCGAGGGCGACCGGGTCATGCTGGAGGGCGTAGGCGCGGAGCTGCAGGTGCTCGACGTTCCGGGACATACCGAAGGCCATATCGCCTATCTGCATCAAGATTCCCTGTTTTGCGGCGATACCCTGTTTGCAGCCGGTTGCGGCCGGGTGTTCAGCGGCACCCATGAGCAGCTGCACCACTCGCTGGCGCGAATCGCGGCATTGCCCCCGGAGACACAGCTATACTGCGCACATGAATATACATTGGATAATCTGGGGTTCGCCGCCTGGGTTGAGCCTGACAATCCGGTGCTCGAGCAGCGCCGACGGGATACGGAAACGCTGCGGGAAAAAGGTGTTCCCTCGGTCCCGTCGCGCCTCGACCTGGAGTTACAGACCAATCCCTTTTTGCGCAGCAGCGAGCCGGCAGTGATCGCCGCCGCGGAGCGCTACACCGGCAGCAGATTGAAATCGCCCAGCGCAGTATTCACCGCTATCAGGACCTGGAAGGACAGGGAGTACGACTGACGATGAGCAAAGGCATTCTGGTAAAGAACGCACGCATGGTTAACGAGGGCAGCATCGCAGAGGGCGACCTGCTTATATCCGACGGTCGTATCGAGCGTATCGATACTGAAATCAGCGCCACCGGAGAGGTCAGGGTGCTGGAGGCGGATGGGCGTCTGTTGCTGCCCGGCATGATCGACGATCAGGTCCATTTCCGTGAACCCGGCGCCCCGCACAAGGCGGACATGCGCAGTGAATCGGCAGCGGCGCTGGCCGGCGGCATCACCAGCTTCATGGATATGCCCAACACCAACCCACAGACAGTGACACTGACGGCGCTGGAGGAGAAATACGCGCTGGCAGCGGAACGCGCGCTGGCCAATCATAGCTTCTACCTGGGGGCGACCAACGACAATCTGCCTGAAATCCAAAACCTTAAGCCGCAACAGACCTGTGGTATCAAGGTGTTTATGGGGGCCTCAACCGGCAACATGCTGGTCGATGATGCAACAACGCTGGAAGCCATTTTCAGCGATGCGCCGACGCTGGTGGCCACCCACTGCGAGGATACGCCGACCATTCTGCGCAACGAACAGCTGTTTCGCGAAAAGTACGGTGCGGATGTACCAATCGCGTGCCACCCTCAGATTCGCAGCGCCGAAGCCTGTTATCTCTCTTCATCGCTGGCAGTGGAGCTGGCAAAACGCCACGATACCCGTCTGCATGTGCTGCACCTGACCACGGCGCGCGAACTCGAGCTGTTGGAAGCACGCCCGCTGGATGAGAAGCGGATCACCGCGGAAGCCTGTGTGCACCATCTCTTCTTCGACGATCGCGACTATGAGATGAAAGGCACCTTGATTAAATGCAATCCGGCGATCAAGAGCCGGGCGGACCGGGACGCCATCCGCAGGGCATTGCTCGACAACCGCATCGATGTGATCGGCACGGACCACGCACCACATACAATCGAAGAGAAACTGGGCAGCTATTTCAATGCGCCCGCCGGCCTGCCACTGGTGCAGTGGGCGCTGCCGATGGTGCTGGAGCTTTACCATGACCGGCTGATTTCGCTCGAACAGCTGGTGGAGAAGACCAGCCATGCGCCGGCGCGGCTATTCAATATCTCGCAGCGCGGCTACCTGCGGGAGGGGTACTGGGCCGATCTGGTGCTGATCGACCTGGCCAGCCCCTATCGGATCGAGCGCGAATCGGTTCGCTACAAGTGCGGCTGGACGCCGCTCGAAGGGTATCGGCTGCGCTCGCGTGTGGTGACGACCATCGTCAATGGGGTGGTGGCCTACCATGAAGGTAGGGTCAACCAGGCGGTGCGTGGCAAGCGCCTGGAATTTGAGCGCTGAAACGAGGTCGAATCAACGCGCGAGCGCGCTCTCGCTGATCGCCCCTTTGTTGACTCCCTCGAAGGCCGCCACCCGGAACTGCGCTGCCGGTTGTTCCCGTGCCAGACTCGTGCAGATGTGCTGCGCCAGGTTCTCCACGGTCGAGTCGGTGTCGATCAGATAGCACTGTTTCTTCGGCAAAATCAGTTCGAATCGACCCTCTCCGGCGGCATAGCCGAAGTGGCAGTAGTGCGTACCGCTGCGGGTAAACTCCCGCTGCAGGTCGCTCCGGGTGCCCAAGTAGATATCTCTCCAGCGCAGTGCCCAGTCGGACTCCAGCTCCGGGCTTCGCTTCCGGTTGCGGTAAATATGAATACGGGAGCGGTGGCCGTGGGCGATGCGCTGGCAATTACCCTCGTGGTGTTTTAAGCCGTGGCTGTATTGGTAGCAGGCGCCCCGAATATCCTCAGTGCGCAGCTGCAGTCTGGTCTGGTGCACGTTGTCCGGCAGCATCGGTTTTAATCGGCTTGTGATCGCGGCAGCCAAGCTGTGCGCATCGACCGACTCAGCATCGATCTCGGCGCAGGCACTCGCCGGCCCGCGGTGTTCAATCACAGCGCCGGACTGCAGTTGAAAACTGACGTTGCTGCAATCGCCATGCGTTTCGATCCGATATCCTGAATACGCAGCGGGTATCAGCAGTTTGTGGTCGAATTCGCGATCCACATACTGCTTGATCTGCTTTTTGACCTGGCCGAAATCCAGCACCATACCCTGACGGTCAAGCGAGCCTTCCAGCTCGATGTCAAGCAGCCAGCTTTGGCCCAACAGCCCGCGCTGAGGATCCAGCAATGATGCATCGATGACGGTCAGGCAATTTACGAAAAGTGTGGTCATGGTCGCGAAGACCTGTTTGGAGCCGATGCGCGGATTCGAACCGCGGACCTACGCATTACGAATGCGTTGCTCTACCGGCTGAGCTACATCGGCCTTATTTGAGGCGTGGCGAAGTATAAAGAAAGGAGCCCCGAGCTACAACCGTGTAATAGATACCAGGTTCTAGGGACTAGGAACCATAGACCTAGAACCCAGAAAGAATGACCGCTTGTCGGGAATCCGACACCGGACATCCTTTTGCCCTGTGCATCCGCAAGCTTCATCCGCTATACATTACACATGATTAGATTTCGGCAAAATTTTACTGGCTTTACCCTGGTGGAACTGATGGTAACCGTTGCGGTAATTGCGGTCATTCTGGTCATCGGCGTGCCGGGTATTGCCAATATGAAACGCAGCGGGGATCTGACTACCACCTCCAAAGAACTGGTCGTTGCGCTCAACTATGCGCGTGCGGAAGCGGTCAGACAAGGAGCCAGCGTCCAGGTTGGAGCCATCGGCACTTGGGGCGGCGGCTGGAATGCAGGTACCAATCTCGATGCCGCCGACCCCGATGACTGGGTGGTTTATCGTCAGTTTAAAGCCCCGCCTACCGGAAGCAGTGTTGCTCTGTCCATAGGCGCGGCGCCGATTACCTTTGCCGCTCTCGGCAACGTCTCTGCGGCGAGCTGTTTTGATATTTCGGTGACCGGCAGCAGTTTGGTCCGCAGTGTGGACATTTCGCCGTCCGGGCGGGTGACCACCTGTAAAACCAGCTGTGCGATACGCTACGACGCCACCGACCCTGACTACGATCCGACCAACTGCGATTAGCGGAGAGTGAATAGATGAATCAATCCTGCATGCCGGCAGCTTCCAGTAAAGGCTTCACGCTGGTGGAGGTGCTGGTCACCGTGGTGATCTTCTCGGTTGGGCTGTTGGGGCTGGCCGGGCTGCAGGCCACCGGTATCAAGCTCAATCACAGTTCACTGCTGCGGTCGCAGGCGACCCTGCTTGCCTATGATATCGTCGACAGCATGCGTGCCAACCAGGGCCCCGACATGGTCAATCTGCCCGGCTATGCCATAGACATCGATGATGCCCCGCCGTCCTCGGCAAATACTCAGGCGGACCGGGATCTGATCGACTGGATTGGGAGGCTCTCCCAGCGTCTGCCCAGCGGCGACGGTTCGATTACGCTCAATGACAGCCGGGCAACGGTAGTCGTGCAGTGGGACGATGTCCGCAACCCGGACGTAGCGCCAAAATCGATGACAGTCGTTTCGGATATCTGACCATGCGACAGCCCATTTATCACAAAACACGCAACGCCGGATTTGGCCTGGTCGAGATCCTGATCGCGCTGGTGCTCGGTATGATCATGACCATCGGCATGACCAACGTGTTTCTCTCCAGCAAACAGGCTTATCGCACCCAGGATGCGCTCTCCGTGATCCAGGAGAACGGCCGCTACGCGATGGAGGTGCTGGCACGGAACATTCGGATGTCGGGGTATCAGGGGTGCGGCAACCTGGCGGCGGTGGTGCCCAATGTGCTGGCCAACAACATGCCGGGCAGCGGCACATTCAGCTCCAATCAGTCGATACGCGGCTACGAATATAGCGGCAGCGCCTTCTCGCCGCTCTATGGTGATACCGGCTCCACCTCCGATGATCCAACCAGTGTCAAGGCAGGCAGCGATGTTATCACCGTCAGCCGCGCAGAGCGGGTCGACTCCTGCGGCGGCAACCTGAATTCGGCGATGACCTCGGACAGCGCCACTCTGACAATCAATGGCAATACCAGTTGTGATCTGGCGGTCAACGACTACATACTGATCACCGATTGCGAAACCTCCGACCTGTTTCAGATTACCGGCATTTCCAAAAGTTCGACGGAAGTGCAGATAAGCCACGGTTCCGGCAGCAATAGCAGTGCCCGCCTGAGCAAACCCTACTCAACCGATGGCCAGGTGTTCAAATTTATTCACTCCGATTTTTTTCTGAGGCAGAACAACTTTGGCCAGCCGGCCCTGTTTGTGCGCGAGAACGGCGGCACACCCCAGGAGCTGGTGGACGGCATTCAGGATCTCGAGCTGCTCTACGGCGAGGACACCAACAGCGATCTGGCGGCCGATCAGTACGTTGACGGTGCGACCGTGGCCAACTGGGCCAATGTGACCAGCGTGCGTATGGACTTGACGCTTGTATCAAAGAGCCAGAACGTCACCGTCGACAGTCAAGCACTGACCCAGCAGATGAATGCCACTGTCGGTATCAGGAACAAACTACCATGAGAATCGAGCCTAAACGCCAGCGCGGCGCGGTGATGATAGCCGCACTGATGATTCTGCTGCTGATGACGATTTTCGGCATCTCCACTATGGACACCAATATCCTGGAGGAGAAGATGGCGGGCAATATGCGCGACCGGAACACCGCGTTCCAGGCGGCTGAATCGGCATTGCGTGCAGCGGAGAAATGGATTGCAGCCCAAGCCAACCTGCCAGATGTCCGGGATATCAGCAACAGTTCAGATACCAGCCCGCTGTGGGCGCTGAATTCACCTGATCCTCAATACCCTACGATTACCAACGGCACGCCTTGGTGGGATGAGCGGGATGCTGCCTGGTGGGCCGCCAACGGCGTGGTGTTGAGCGGTGGGCAGGCGCTGCCCAGTGTGGATGCATCGCCCGGCGGGGTTGCCGCACAGCCGGTCTATTTAATCGAAAAACTGCCGCCCAGCACGGAAAGTCTGGAGGCGGCGCAATCGCTGGATACTTCAGATATCTATTTGCAGGTGACCGCCCGCGGGGTGGGCGGGGCGGCCAGCACCGTGGTGGTGCTGCAGACAGTATACAAGTGGTAGGTAAGGACCTAGGGGGTCTCGATGAATAACCTTAAACGAAATGCCTTGAGTCTGGCGGCACTGCTCGTCAGCGGCTTGCCGGCCTGGAGTGTGAACGCAACTCCCGCCCAGGTGCCGCTGTTTCTCGGTGGTTCCATTGAACCCAATGTGATGTTCACGCTGGACGACTCCGGCTCCATGCACTGGGAGATGATGCCGGAAAGTCTGAAATGGGCTTACTTTCTTTTCCCGCGAGCGACGCATATTTACAACAGCCAGTTCAGTTTCAAGACCAACCCCAGAGACTATACCAATTTCGTGGTTTCGTTTGACCCGACCAACAACATTTACGACCGGTGGATGCGCAGCAGCGCCATCAATAAGATCTACTACAATCCGGCCATCACTTACCGCCCCTGGAGCAACGGCGACGGCAGCCTGATGGCAGCCGCCTCTCCCAGCTGCGCACCCAATAATCCGGTACCCTATGAACATGCGACAATAAGTCCAAGCCCGGCGTGCCGTAATTTAACCGCCTCAAATTCAGAACAAGCATACTGGCTAAGTTTCAACGGTACGCTTGAAGAGTTGGCAGCTATAGGAGTGCCTCAGACGAATCAAGCCGACAATGCAACCCGTTCGTTCTGGCCGGCTGTTTATTACAACTTTACCGGCGATCTTTCCTCGACAGCCTCCAAGCAGAACGCAGCCAACTATACGCGCGTGGAAATCAAAACAGGTGCCACTTACACCGGCAGCGCAGGCCGCTCGGATTGCGCGGACGCGCCCACCTGCACCTACGACGAGGAGATACAGAACTTCGCCAACTGGTACACCTACTACCGGTCGCGCATCCTCCTCGCCCGGGCCGGCGTCGGACGGGCGTTTGCCGACCAGGGCACCGGCCTGCGCGTGGGTTTCGCAGCGATCAATAATGGCTCCTCCACCATCGACTCCGAAAACAGCCCGGGTGCGTTGGTCAAGGGGGTGCGCAAGTTCTCCGGCAGCGACAGAAGCGCGTTTTTCGATTCGCTCTACAAATATGAAATCGGCACCGGCGGCACCCCGCTGCGGCGGGCGCTGGACGACGTAGGGGAGTACTTCTCCCGCACCGACAACAACGGGCCTTGGGGGGAGACGCCCGGTTCAAACTCGACCGCCGCGCATCTCGCCTGCCGCCAGAGCTACAATATTCTGATGACCGACGGCTACTGGAACGGGGCGGAGGCACCCACCAGCGGTGCCGCCAATGCCGATAATGTCAGCGGACCCAGCATCGCCGGACCGGACAATAAGTCGTACCAGTACACACCGGCCAACCCCTACCAGGGTCTGAACGCCGACAACAGCCAGCAGAACGACACGCTGGCCGACGTGGCCATGTACTACTGGAACCGGGACCTTAGGACCGATCTCGACAACCTGGTGCCGAGCAACCCGGCGGATGAGGCGTTCTGGCAGCATATGGTCAACTTTACCGTCGGTCTGGGCGTGACCGGCACACTGAACCCTGATACGGATCTGACCGCGCTGACCAACGGCAGCAAAACCTGGCCGGCACCATCTGACTCCGGGGAGATGGAGAATATCGACGACCTCTGGCATGCGGCGGTCAATAGCCGCGGCGGCTTCTTCTCGGCGTCGGATCCTGAGGAGTTCGCCAACCAGCTCTCCTCCAGCCTGGAGCAGATAATCGGCCGCACCGGTTCCGCTGCGGCCATCGCCACCAACTCCACCCGGCTCAACGCTGACACTTACGTCTATCAGGCGCGATTCGACAGCAAGGACTGGCGCGGCGAGCTGCTTGGCTTCAAGGTCGATGAGACCACCGGCGCGATCATCGATGCCAAACCGGCCACAGCCGGACTCGACCCGACCTGGGAGGCAGCGAAGCTGCTGGATACCAAAAATGCGCTGTCGCACAGCAATCGCAACATCTTTACCCACGAAGCGGCGGACAGCGATGGGGACGGTGAAGTGGGCGTCGACTTTCTCTGGGACGCCACGCACACCCCGCCGGATAGCATGAAAACAGCGATCAAGCATGGCGACACGGCTCTAATCGGCAAGCGGCGCCTGAGATTTATCCGCGGCCAAACCAAGTTTGAGATCGGCAACGACCCGGATGGTACCTTCCGCAAGCGCACTTCGGTGCTGGGAGATATCGTCAACTCCGATCCGTTCTTTGTCGGCAAGCAGGACTACGGCTTCAATGTGCTGCCCGGCAGCGAGGGGTCAAGCTACATCAGCTACCGCGCATCTACGGCCTATATCAACCGGCCGGGTGTCGTCTATGTGGGTGTCAACGACGGTATGCTGCATGCGTTTCGCGAAGAGACCGGCTATGAGATGTTCGCGTATATTCCGGAAGCTGTGCTGCCGAATCTGTGGGAACTGAGCGATCCCAACTATAGCCATCGGTTCTTTGTGGACGGTCCGAGTTCCGGCAAAGACGCCTATATCAACAGTACCTGGAAATCGGTATTGCTCGGCACCACCGGCGCCGGCGGCAAAGCGGTGTTCGCGTTGGACGTCACCGACCCCGAAACTTTCTCCAAATCGAATGTCATGTGGGAGTTCTCCACCGCTGATGACGACGCCAACGCCGACGGTATTGCGGACGGCGATCTGGGATACACCATCGGCCAACCGACCGTGGCGCGCATGGCCAACGGTACCTGGGTGGCGATCTTCGGCAACGGTTACTACTCGGACAACAACCGCGCAGTGCTGTTCATCGTGGATATAGCGACCGGAGACCTGATCCGCAAGATTGATACCGGGGTCGGCGACGGCGCCAACCCCAACGGTCTGGCAACCCCGATACTGGTCGATTATAACGACGACAAGATTGCCGACCGGGCTTACGCGGGCGATCTGCAAGGCAATATGTGGGCGTTCGACCTGAGCCATGCGACGGATGTCACCCAATGGGCCATCGACTATCAATCGAGCGGCACACCGGCGCCTCTGTTCACCGCCATGGATGAAGACGGCAATACGCAGGCGATCACCAGCAAGCCCGAAGTGACCAACCACCCTTCGGGTGGCGTGATGGTCTTTTTCGGCACCGGTAAATACTTTGACTCCGGCGATGGTGCAGCGGTGCGCAAAAATGCTTTCTACGGCATCTGGGACGACTTCAATGCGACCAATCCCACACCGGTCTCCGGCGGACGCAACAGCCTCTTACAGCAGACGATCACCCACGAGACTTTTACCGACAGTTCGGGTAACTCCTGGCTGAGCGATGATGTCACTGACACGGTAAATCCATTCACATGGGATCTGCGCGTAACCACGGAGCACACCATCAGCTGGGGCACGCACAGGGGCTGGTTCATAGACCTGAAGTCACCGCTCGCCGTGCGGGGCTGGGAAGGCGAGCGGGTTGTCAGTACACCGTTGCTGCGCGACGGGCGGGTGATCTTCAGCACTATGATCCCGACACTGGATCCGTGCGAATATGGCGGCACCAGCTGGCTGATGGAGTTGTCATCGGTGGATGGTTCCCGGTTGTCGGTCAGTCCGTTCGATCTGAACGGGGACGGCGCGTTCAACGACTCCGATTACGTGACGATCGTGGTTTCCGATCCGGATGGCAATCCTATGGAGGTTAAGGTTCCCACCTCCGGCAAGAAGTCCAAGGTCGGCATTATCAAGACCCCGGCGGTGATCAAGACCAAACAGAAGGAGTTCAAGTTCACCAGCGGATCCTCCGGGGATATTGAGCAGACTCTGGAATCGCTTAGTTACCGCGATGGTAGACAGTCATGGCGTCAGCTGCGCTGATCGAAGCTCCCCGCTGTGCAGGCAGCGGGGATGCTCTGCGCAGGCAGTAAGCTCGCTGTTTCGCTTCAATGCAATGGGAGATGTAAATGAAAAACGCTCAAAGAAGCAATAAGTTAAGCGCCATGGTTCTGCTGCTCGGAACACTCATTTGGACATCCTTGTCGGTCGCGCAGAGCGCGGGTGAGGCGCCGATGAGTATGTTCGAAGCGCAGGGGATTATGCGCTTTATCGATCTGCCTTCGGCGGTCGTGCAGATTGATGATACCCGTTACAAGCTCTCCCCGGTGATGAGATGGGCCGGACTGGATCCCAATGAGAATCTGATGAGGCAGCTGCTCCGGGCGCTTAACGGACCGGTGGCTTACGCGGTTGATTCCAAGCAGAAAACACCGACGGTGAAAGCGATCTGGGTGCTGCCTGTGGAGGGTAGGTAATGGCTAAGAGCGCCGCATTGCTGAAACGAAAGTGTGGTGGGTTTACGCTGGTGGAGCTGATGATTGCGATCGCCGTCGTCGCTATTCTCACCGCCATTGCCTACCCCATGTATCAGGATCAGGTGCGCAAGTCCCGGCGCGCGTCGGTGAAGGGTTCGATGCTGCAGATATCCCAGTTCATGGAGCGCCACTACACGGAGAATATGCGATACAGCAAGGATGCCGGAGGTAATTCGCTGAGTATGAATGATGTTTACAACGCCGCCGTGCTGGAAGATCAAAACACGGTGGAGAAGTATTACGATCTGACTCTCACTTCCAACCTTACCTCATACACTATCTCGGCAGTGCCCGGAAGCGGTCAAAGTAGTGATGTTTGTGCGAATCTAAGTTTATTGAGTACCGGGGCCCGTACGACCTCATCCAATCACACAGGCTGCTGGTAGCCAGAACAGCGGGCTGGATGGAGTGCTCCCTGTTGGTTCCTGCCAAATGCCGTCTGACTTTTTAAATCGCTGTTATCCCGGCGCAGGCCGGGAGCCACATCCACCAAGGGTGACCATTTCCCTGGAATTCCGCTGGCCTGGGAATCACGATTTTTTACTGTTCCTGCCTTAGTTCCACAGGCAGAGAAAACGTCACATTTTCCGCTTTACCGGGAAGCGAGATAACGCTGCTCGCACCCCAGCGCCTGAGCGCGGCGATCACCTCTTCCACCAGTACCTCGGGCGCGGATGCACCGGCCGTTACGCCGATCCGGTTTGCATTTGCTATCCACTCCCGGTGGATATCCTCCGCACCGTCGATCAGATAGGCGGGCGTGCCCAGTTTGGTCGCTATCTCTTTCAGCCGGTTCGAGTTGGAGCTGTTGGGCGAGCCGACCACCAGCACCAGGTCGCAGTTGGACGCCAGCTCTTTCACCGCATCCTGGCGGTTCTGGGTGGCGTAGCAGATGTCGTTCTTTTTCGGTCCCTCGATATGTGGAAAGCGGCGTTTCAAGGCCTGCACGATTTTCCGTGTGTCGTCTACCGAGAGTGTTGTCTGGGAGACATAGGCGAGCCCTTTACTGCTGTCGACGTCAATCTGATCGACACTCGCTACATCGACCACCAGATGAATCCGGCCGCCTTGCTCGTTGGCTGTATATTGACCCATGGTTCCCTCGACCTCGGGATGCCCGCGGTGGCCGATGAGAATGACATCGTCTCCTTTACGGCAGTGGCGGGCGACTTCAAGGTGGACCTTGGTCACCAGCGGGCAGGTGGCGTCGAAGATACGCAGGTCGCGCGATTCCGCCGCCGACCTGACCTCCCGGGAAACGCCGTGGGCGCTGAAAATAACGGTATTGCCATCCGGTATCTGGTCGAGTTCGTCGACGAAAATGGCGCCGCGCCGGCGCAGGCTATCGACGACGAAACGGTTATGCACCACCTCGTGGCGGACGTAGATCGGTGCGCCGAATATTTCCAGCGCACGCTCGACAATCTCGATGGCGCGGTCTACTCCGGCACAGAAGCCGCGCGGGTTGGCAAGTTGTATATCCATAGTCGGATTTGGGTACCCGTGATGATGTGGATGGATCTGAGTCAATCAGTGCCGGGTGTTGCAGCCGAGGGGTTGGCGCACCTGCTCCCGCGTCAGGACTCCGGCTCGCCGACCTCAAGAATCTCCACCGAGAAGACGATATCCACGCCTGCCAATGGGTGGTTGAAATCGACATTGACCCGGCGTTCTCCGACTTCGGTTATCGTGCCGGGCACCTCCTCACCCGAGGGTGTCTCGAAAGCGATCGCCACGCCCGGTTCGAGCGTGAGTTCCGGCGAGAAATCCGTGCGCGGCAGCCACTGCAGCTTAGCCTCCTCCCAGGCGCCGAAAGCCTGATCCGGTGTCAGCTCCAGAGTCTGTTTATCGCCCTTTTTCAGTCCGATGAGCACCTGTTCCAGCCCCGCTGTCAGGTCACCGCTGCCCAGTACCACCGACTCCGGTTCACCGTCGAATGTCGATACCGCCTCGGTGCCGTCGGGCAGCGCCAGTGAGAAGTGCATCAGTACACGGCTGCCGGCACGAATGGTCTGTTGTGCGTCTGACAACCCGATTAACCCCCCTTGCGCCAGTAGACTTCACTGCCGCCGTTCTCCCGCGCAAGCACACGGCCGATGACAAACAGCAGGTCGGAGAGCCGGTTCAGATATTTGAGTGCGTTCGCGCTCACCTCCTCCCCCTCCTGCCGCGCCAGGTGGGTGAGTCTGCGTTCGGCACGGCGGCAGACAGTGCGCGCATGGTGGCAATGGGCGGCGGGCAGATTTCCGCCGGGAAGAACAAACTCCCGCAACGGCGGTAGCTCGGCGTTGAGTTGGTCAAGAAGTGCCTCCAGCTGGACGACGGCTTCGGCTTCGATCACCTGCATCGAGGGAATGGAGAGCTCGCCCCCCAGATCAAATAGCCGATGCTGGATGCCGGTCAAGGCTTCGTTGATCGGCTGAGGCGTGCCCTGCGCAATCAACACGGCGATCAGGCTGTTGAGTTCGTCCACAGTGCCGATCGCTTCGATCCTGGCGCAATCTTTGTCTACCCGGCGGCCGTCGCCAAGACCGGTGGTGCCCTTGTCCCCGGTGCGGGTATAAATTTTGGAAAGACGGTAACCCATGATGCGCTCGCGATTTAAAAAACTAAGAGTATAGCAGTTTGCGGGATGGCAAGGAGGTTGTCGGGAAATCATGTAGCAGCTTGCGCTGTTCAGTGTGGAAACTCCTGGGTGATGAATAGATAACCCAGCATGCCGATCAGCAACGCGACGGCAAGATACTGCAGTAGGATACAGATGCCGGGCAGGGTGTTGCAAAGCTCGCTGTAGCGGCAAAGTTTACAGTTTTTCAAGTTTATCCTCCCGCATACATCATTCTGATAATTATTCTAGTATTTTAAGTATATTATCTAACACTGAATAATCAAGCATTGATTATTGTTAATTGTGCGGCTGCGGTTTGAGATTTGGACGGGGCAGGCCCAGATACCTCTCTAACTGGGTGTATCCGAATCGAGACGAATTCTGTACTCTGCCTGTCAAATGTTTGCTGATCAAACAGAGCGAGGATTCTCCATGTTGATCGAAGGTCCCTTGAATATTGCTATCGCTGAGCCCGCGGATGGGCAGGGCAAGATCCTGGTAATCGGATTTCAGCCCGAATTTCAGCAGCTCGACCTGGCCGGGCAGTCGCGCCAGTTCAATGCTTACCTGGAGATGCTGGAAGAGAGCATCACCGGGGATGATCAGATTGATGAGCGTAACCGCGCCGGTATGTTGATCGTCCAGCAGATAGCGGAGCAGTTGTTGCCGCATATAGAGTCTGGCGATCTCGCGCTTGAAGAGACGATGACGGTGCAGATTCGTCAGAGTGAGCAAGTCGTGGCGATAACCGACCTGCTGGCCCGCGAGCGCCGGTGAAAAAAGCGCAGCACTCCGAGTCACAGGCGGCAAGGGTTGGCTTTGTCAGTTTGGGGTGTCCGAAGAATCTGGTCGACTCAGAGCGTATTCTGACTCAACTGCGCGCAGAGGGATATGAAATATCCGCCACCTATGCAGCGGCAGACCTGGTTGTGATCAACACCTGCGGTTTTATCGATGCAGCGGTCGAGGAGTCGCTGCAGGCGATCGGCGAAGCACTTGAGGAGAATGGCAAAGTCATCGTCACCGGCTGTCTGGGTGTGCATGAAACGGAGATCCGCGAAGCGCATCCGGCGGTGCTTGCGGTGACCGGCCCACACGAATATGCGGCAGTGATGTCGGCGGTGCACCAGTTTGCTCCGCCGCCGCACGACCCTTTCAGCAGCCTGGTGCCGCCGCAGGGGATCAAATTGACCCCGCGCCATTATGCGTACCTGAAGATATCGGAGGGGTGTAATCATAGCTGCACATTCTGCATCATTCCGAGCCTGCGCGGCGCGCTCGTCAGCCGACCCGCCGGCGAGGTGATGCGCGAGGCGGAAGCGTTGGCTGCTGCGGGTGTCAGGGAGCTGCTGGTGGTCTCGCAGGATACTTCGGCCTACGGTTTGGATCTGAAGTACCGTAGTGACTTCTGGGGCGGCGGGCTGCTCAAGAGCCGTCTGCCGGAACTGGCGGACGCATTGGGTTCACTGGGCATCTGGATCAGACTCCACTATGTTTACCCCTATCCCAGTGTCGACGAACTGATTCCACTGATGGCTGAAGGCAGGATACTGCCGTATCTCGACCTGCCGCTGCAGCACGGCAGTGAGCGTATGCTGCGCAGCATGCACCGGCCCGCCGCCGCAGAGCGGATGCTCGAGCGTATCACGCAGTGGCGAAAACTCTGCCCGGAGTTGACGCTGCGCAGCACTTTTATCGTTGGATTCCCGGGCGAGAGTGAGGCCGATTTTGAAATTCTGCTCGATTTTCTACGTTCCGCAGATCTGGACCGGGTAGGCTGCTTCAGTTATTCGCCGGTTGACGGAGCAGCTGCCAATGCGCTGCCGGATCAGGTCCCGGAGCCGGTCAAGCAGGAACGAATGGCGCGATTTATGGCGCTGCAGGCAGAGATTAGCCGCCGCCGCCTCGCGGCGAAAGTAGGTCGGGAGATGCTCGTATTGGTCGACGAAGTCGAGGAGAGTCGCGTGCTGGCGCGCAGTGCCGCCGATGCCCCCGAAATCGATGGCAATGTCATTGTGGCGGGCGGCTGGGATCTGGATCCCGGTGATTTCATTCGTGTGCGAATTACGCATGCCGGTGAGCACGATCTGTTTGCTCAGCCGGTGGAAGTGGAAGAGTAGCAGAGGCGCCCGAGGGCGCCCCTCTCCGATGCTTTCAGTTCAGTCAGAATGCGTGACCCGGTTTACTGCCAAGTTTTTTCAGTATGATGGCCAGTGGGCAGAACCCGGTAAAGGCCGACTGCAACAGGTTGAAGCCGACGAATGCGGTGAACCAGAGCCAGTTGCTGTGGTGGAAGATCGGGCTGCCGGCAACGCCCAGACCAAGGCTGATAAGAATCATCGATCCGGCAAAAGCAAGTACGATACGTTCGACTGACATAGAAATTCCTCAATTCGCTGAAGTAAGAAAAGCGCGTATAAACGGGCCATGAACAGCAGAAAACAATACAACATATTACTATATTCTAATTTAACTTCAACCGCATAGTCAGTAGGGAAGGGAGTAATGTCCGCCATTCAGCAACACCGGCGACTGGTAGCCAATCTCGTTCGTTGGCTGTCAATGCAGCCGGCTTCCGGCCGGGTTGAGCTGATTGAAACCCACATATCCTCGGTCATCCTGGCGGGGGGATTTGCTTACAAGATCAAGAAGCCGCTCGATCTTGGATTTCTCGATTTTTCCACGTTGGAGCGGCGCCGATTCTGCTGCGAAGAGGAGCTTCGGTTAAATCGCCGTCTGACGGAAGATCTCTATCTGCAGGTGGTCGAAATCACCGGCACCTGGGACCGACCTGCGCTTGAAAGCAGCGGCGAGGTTATTGAATATGCAGTAAAGATGCGCCGGTTTCAGGGAGGCATACTGCTCTCCGAGCGGCCTGATCTGCTGAGTGACGCACTGGCGGATAGGCTGGCGCAACAGCTCGCCGGCTTTCATGCTGCAATCGGTCCGGCCGCAACCCTGCCGCCACACGGTATGCCGGATCAGGTGTTGCAGCCGATGCAGCAAAATTTCGACCAGATTCGTTCCCTGAGCGCCGAATATGATGCACCGCTTGCCCAGTTACAGGCAGCGACACTGGCAGCATATCGGAGTTTGGAACGGCGGTTAGCTGAGCGCAGGGCGGAAGGCTACATCCGCGAATGCCATGGCGATCTGCACCTGGGAAACATCGTGCTTGAGGGCGATCGGCTGATCCTGTTCGACGGGATCGAATTCAACCCCGAACTGCGCTGGATAGATACGATGAGTGAACTGGCGTTTCTGCTGATGGATATCGAAGAGAAGGGACTATTCCCGGTCTCCCGGCGGCTGTTGAACAGGTATCTGGAAATCTGCGGCGACTACCGAGGCCTGGATGTACTGCGCTTCTATCAGCTCTACCGGGCCATGGTTCGGGCGAAAGTGGTGGCGATTCGTCTGCACCAGGCGGAGGTGAACGGTGCAGAGCGAAAACGTCTTGAGGCGGAGTTTGTCACCTATCTGGATAATGCGGGGAGATACACCCGGACCGCACTTCCCGGGCTGTTGATCACCCACGGTCTCTCCGGGTCCGGGAAAAGCAGCGTCAGTGGTGAACTGCTGCAGAGTCTGCCGGCTGTCAGAATCAGGTCAGATATCGAGCGCAAACGGCTGGCCGGACTTGATGCCGACTCCGGCAGCGCCTCGCCTCCGATGGGCGGCATCTATACGCCAGATTTCAGTAACGCGACCTACGCACATCTATTGTCGCTGACCCGCTCCGTATTGCGTGCCGGATATACAGTCATCATTGATGCGACTTTTCTAAAACGAGGCCAACGACAAGAGTTCCAAGCGCTCTCCAGCAGACTGGGCGCCCCGTTTCTCATCCTCGATTTTCAGGTACCGGAACGGGAGCTCAGAAAGAGATTGGAAGTTAGGGAGCGGCTCGGGACGGACCCTTCCGAGGCCAATGCAGCAGTGCTGAATGAGCAGCTCAAGTCGGCTGAGAAATTGACTGCAGAGGAGCGCCGGTGCGCGGTTGTGGTCACAACAAAATCGGGTGAAAAGCGTGACTTAGCCGAACAGGTTCTGCACCGGCTTGGGAATCAATAATATCCTTTGTTGGTGGCGGAAACCCAAAAGGAGTTGTTATTAAGGTTAAGAAGGGAAGAGCGGAGAGAGTGATAAATATGCCAGATTAGCTGCAAATAGACCTGCGATAATCAAAAGCTGCGTTACTTTTCTTCTGGTTTCTGTGGACACTATATGTGGCTCCTTATATTTGTTCCGTTTTTTGCCGAGATGAGTTTGGGTGCTTCTCGGGCCGCAAATAATGCACCAAACCGACAGTTTTTTAAATAGGCCGACAACGTGACAGAATGTAAGAATTTCCCTACAAGGCAATGCTTTATATATGGAATTTCAAGCTGGAAATAACGGTGAAAACGCTATATACGCTGCCGTTGCAACAAAAAGTGCAATCACAATCAGAAGTTCAGCCAACTTTTTCCGGGATTGCGTAGTCACGTAAATCAATCTCCGTGTAAAAAATCTTCAACTCTTCAAAATGTGAACCAAATCACAATAATATTATGACTCATCTCACTAGAAATGCATATAAAATTTTCCTATCGAAATGAGATAGACTTTTGTTATCGACTACATAGCCGGATGTTTAGCTACGACCAGACCGGCCGCCTTCAATATGGTGTTGGCACCAGCATCCTTTTTAAAACCGTGGGTACTCAGGTACCGGCGCCACGCACGGGCACCGGGTTGCCCATGAAACAAGCCAAGAATGTGCCGCGTGATGCGGTTGAGCGGAACCCCCGCAGCTAGTTCAAGTTCCACAAAAGGCAGCAGTTTTTCGATCACCTGATGACGGGTTGGCAGCGCTGTTACCTCCCCGAACAGCCGCGCCTCGGCCTGCGCCAGAATCCAGGGATTATGATAGGCCTCCCGGCCGATCATCACGCCATCCACAATGGCAAGGTGAGCATCGCATTGCTCGACTGATGTGATGCCGCCGTTGATGATGATTTCCAGCTCGGGAAAATCATGTTTCAGTTTATAAACGGTCGCATAGCTGAGCGGGGGAATCTCACGGTTCTCTTTTGGACTCAGTCCCTGGAGCCAGGCTTTGCGGGCATGAACAATAAACGTCCTGCTGCCGGCAAGGGAGAGTCTGCCGACGAAATCCCGCAGCAGCTGATAACTGTCCAGATGGTCAATGCCGATACGCTGTTTTACCGTGACCGGTATATCCACGCTGTCGCACATCGCCTTGATACAATCCGCTACCAGCTCCGGTTCGGACATAAGGCAGGCGCCGAATCTACCCGATTGGACCCGGTCCGAGGGGCAGCCCAGATTCAGATTGATCTCGTCATAGCCCCGCTGCTGCCCTAATCTGGCTGACTGGGAGAGCTGCTTCGGATCACTGCCGCCCAATTGCAGTGCAACGGGATGTTCAGTCGGATCGAACCTGAGCAGATGCTCCCGGTCTCCGTGCAGCAGTGCACCGGTAGTGACCATCTCCGTGTAAAGTACCGCCCGCTTCGAGATCAGCCGCAGAAAGTAACGACAGAACCTGTCGGTCCAGTCCAGCATCGGGGCAACGGAGAGTTTACGATTTAGCATCTGTGGCCAGTCCGGGAAAAACCCATTTTACCACGCATATCGGATACCAAAATGACTGGCGGTCAACGAGCCGAACATTGTTGATTGGGTGCAGGAGGCGATATTGAGTGGAACATTTTAATGATATAACATAACAAAATGATCTCAAGGCACGGCAAGTGATTCGATGCGATTAGGGTTGGATAAAGTACTCTTAAACTGGCTGCTTGTGTTTGCAGTCGGTTGGCCGTCGCAGACGACTGCAGCACCCGAGGTGGTGGTCAGCATCAAACCCGTGCACTCACTGATTGCAGGAGTAATGACGGGTGTCGGTGCGCCGGAGCTGTTGGCCCGCGGCGCGCGCTCACCCCACAACCTTCATCTGTCACCCTCCGATGTCCGCAAGCTGAGTCACGCAGATCTGGTGTTCTGGGTGGGACAGGGATTGGAGAGCGCATTGGCAAAGGTGTTACTGGCAACCGTTGATGGATCCAGGCGCGTGACTCTGATCTCACTGCCCGGCATGCAGCTGCTCCCACTGCGACAGGGTGGCGTTTGGGATCGGCACAGTCACGCGGAAAACAGCGATGTGCAGGATGGGCATGCAACAGTTCAGTTGGAACACGAACACAATGCGGGTCTGGAACAGCAGGTAAATTCCCATATCTGGTTGTCGCCTGTTAATGCCGGCCGGATCGTCGAATCGGCAGCAGCAGCGCTGAGCCGTATCGATCCGGAAAACGCCGCTCACTATCAACGCAATGCCGAATTAATGCTTGCGCGTATTCGCATGATGGAGCAGGAGCTGGGTCGGCAGCTCTCCCCAGTAAGCGGCGCGCCTTATGTCGTTTTTCACGACGCCTACGCTTACTTTGAGCATCACTATGGGCTCAATGCCGTCGGTTCGGTAACCGTCAACCCGGAGCATCTGCCGGGCGCGCGCAGTATCCAGCGGCTGCGCAGCAAAATAAAATCTCTCAATGCCCGCTGTGTGTTCAGCGAACCCCAATTCGAACCGGGAGTGGTGCGTACACTGCTGGAGGGCAGTACAGCGCGTGGCGGTCGCCTGGATCCATTGGGTGCCGATATCCCGGCCGGTCCCGACGCTTATTTTCTAATGATGGAGCAATTGGCAGCCGCACTGGTTGACTGTCTGCAGTAGTATGCAGCTCCGCTGTCAGGGCAGTACACCTGTGAAACGTTAAATTCTATGATTATGCACCACTCCCCTGGATCTTCACCGGCGCCGGCAGAGACGCCGGTTGATACGACTGAATCACTGATTCGTGCGTCCGGCATCCGGGTCCGGTTCAGCGGGCGTCAGGTGCTGGAAGGCGTGGATCTGGCGCTGCATGCCGGTGAGATTGTCACTTTGATCGGTCCCAACGGCGCCGGCAAAACTACGCTGGTGCGGGTTATTCTCGGGCTGCTTAAGCCCGATGCGGGGCGGGTGGAGCGAAAACGTGGACTCACGGTCGGTTATATGCCGCAGCGACTGCAGCTGCCGGAGAATCTGCCGCTGACGGTGGCGCGTTTTCTGCGGCTCGCAGCACCGGCACGCAGCGACGGTGTCGCGGCGACGGCCAGGGAACTGGGCATTGTTCACCTGCTCGACAATCCGATGCAGATGCTTTCCGGAGGCGAACAGCAGCGGGTGCTGCTGGCACGCGCGCTGTTGCGCGGCCCCGATCTGCTGGTGCTGGATGAGCCGGTGCAGGGGGTCGACGTTACCGGACAAGCGGAGCTCTATCGCCTCATCAGCCGTATTCGCGGCCGCTACCGCTGCGGGGTGTTGATGGTTTCGCACGATCTGCATTTGGTGATGGCTACCACCGACCGGGTCCTCTGCCTCAATCGACACGTCTGCTGTGTCGGACATCCGGAGAGTGTAAGCAGGCATCCTGCTTATCTGGAGCTGTTCGGCAAACCGGTGAGCGATGGCCTGGCACTCTATCAGCATCATCACGACCATGCGCACGATATTCATGGCAATGTTGTCCAGCCTGAGGAAGGTGAGTCGCATGGATGATTTCATACTCCGCGCCATTGCCGCCGGCGTCGGTGTGGCCTTGGTTGCTGCGCCGCTCGGCGCTTTTGTAGTGTGGCGGCGCATGGCCTATTTCGGCGACACCCTGGCCCACTCCGCACTGCTGGGGCTGGCGCTTGGCTTTCTGCTCGATGTCAATCCTACCCTTGCCATACTTGTCGTCGCGGTATGCATCGCGCTGCTGTTGCTGCTGCTCCAGAGTCGCCGCATGCTCGCCAGTGACACGCTGCTCGGCATTCTTGCCCACAGTACGCTCTCGGTGGGACTGGTGGTGATGGCTTTTCAGGACTCTGCGAGAGTCGATTTGATCGGCTATCTGTTCGGTGACATTCTGGCGGTCAGCGCCGACGATCTCTGGTGGATCTGGGGCGGCGGAGTGGCGGTGCTTGCGGCACTGGCTGCGATCTGGCAGCCGCTGCTGTCATTGACGGTGCATGAGGAGCTGGCGCAGGTGGAGGGCGTTCCCGTCCCCGTTGTTCGCTTGGCGTTCGTGTTGATGATCGCGATAGTGATCGCCATCGCAATGAAAATCGTCGGCGTGCTGCTGATCACTTCGATGATGATTATTCCGGCAGCGGCAGCCCGGCGCTTCAGCCAGACACCGGAGCAGATGGCGTTGGCTGCCGCGTTGATCGGCGTGCTGGCGGTTGCTGTAGGGTTGGCCGCATCCTGGTACTGGGATACGCCTGCCGGGCCGTCGATCGTGGTTTCAGCGGCGCTGCTTTTCAGTCTCTCTCAGCTCTTTTCCGCAGCGAGATAAACGAGCACGTTTTTACCGCGCTGAACGAACGAACACGTCACACCTTCCGGTCATTCGAGATCTGACATCGGGCACAGGTGCCAAGCAGCTCCACCACCGGGCGCTTGGCTTTGAAGCCAGTGTTTTTTTGCGCCTGCCGCAGGCTGTCGGCGATTCCGCTGCTCTCAATTTCGCGTACGTCGCCGCAATCGGAGCAGATCAGGAACTGGCTTGCGTGTGGGTGATCCGGATGCGAGCAGCCGACATAGGCGTGCAGACTCTCCAGTTTGTGGATCAGACCCTGTTCCAGCAGGAAATCGAGCGCGCGGTAGACGGTTGGCGGTGCGGGATTGCCGATGGTCTGGCGGAGCCGATCGAGTATCTCGTAAGCGCCGATGGGACCGTCGGCGGCGCAAACCAGCTCCAGCACCTTGCTGCGCTGCGGGGTGAGCCGTACTTCGCGCTGCTTACACAGCGTTTCGGCATGCTGCAAAATTTTGGCAAGACTTTTTTGGTTTAGTGCCATAGCTATACCTGTCCAGCCAATAGGTTGACGGCAATCCATCAGCAGGGTGCGTCAGCGGCAAACAGACCGGCGCCGATTTCAGCTCCGGCAACGCGACCGAGCGCCTCACGGCCGGATCGTCGTCTGCTGCTGATCCGCTGATGAATGATATATTGTAACACCCAAAAAAATCTTTTTGGCAAGCGGCCGGATCAGTCGCCGAGCATGCCCTCGTATTCGATGAACTCGACGATCTGTTCCAGTCCTTCACCGGTTTTCATATTGGAAAAAACAAAAGGGCGCCCCCTGCGCATGGCCAATGTGTCCTGCTCCATCACCTCCAGCGATGCGCCGACGTAGGGAGCCAGGTCGATCTTATTGATCACCAGCAGGTCGGACCGAGTGATGCCGGGTCCCCCTTTGCGCGGCATCTTCTCGCCCTCGGCGACGTCCAGCACATAAATGGTCAGATCTGCCAGCTCCGGACTGAAGGTGGCGCTGAGGTTGTCGCCGCCGCTTTCGATAAACACCAGGTCAAGACTGGGAAAGCGGCTGCACAAATCCTCCACCGCCGCAAGATTCATCGAGGCGTCCTCGCGTATCGCGGTATGCGGACAGCCGCCGGTCTCCACACCGATGATCCGGTTCTGCTCAAGCGCCTGGCTGTGTATCAGAAACCTGGCGTCCTCCTGGGTATAGATATCGTTGGTGACCACGGCGATTTCATGCTGATCACGCATTGCCTTGCACAGCGCGTCCAGCAGTGCGGTCTTGCCGGACCCAACCGGGCCACCGACACCGACTCGAAGTGGTTTGTTCATAAGCGCTCTCTGTCAACAGGCCGATGAATCTACGATCTATAGATCCGTGTGTACTGGGTTTCGTGCAGGCTGCTGGCCAGCGCCTGGGCGGGACAGGCGGCACCGATCGATGCATCGCCAAGTGCCAGGCCCTTCTCCACCATGCCCGGGATGAAAGCGGTGAGCGTCGCAATGATCCGCTGTCCCGCCGTTTGTCCCAGCGGGACAATCTTGACGCCGGCCAGGACCATGTTCTCCAGCCATCCCCACAGGTAACCCTCCGCCGCACTGCGCAGCGGTATCTTCCAATGGTACGCGGCATAGGCGAAGCCTGCCAGTTGGCAGCTGTTCAACAGGGGCCTGATCTGCTCCGATACCGGGATGCCGATCTCCGGCAGCAGGCGTAGCAAGGCCCTGCCCCGATTGCGCTCCTCCTCGCGTAATTCAAAGGTCTCCCGCGCTGCGACCAGATAGCGGGACCAGTAGGTCAGCGCCTGGGAATCGTTTGCCGCGCACGCCCGGAACAGCCGGGCCAGCAGCGGCATCTCCAGATGTGTGAGACTGCTTTCCATCAGGCTTCGGACCCAATCCGACAGTTCTGCCTCGCCGGTTACCCAGCCGCACTCCACCGCCCACTCCAGACCCTGCGAATAGG
Source organism: Chromatiaceae bacterium (assembly GCA_024235255.1). Lineage (GTDB taxonomy): Bacteria > Pseudomonadota > Gammaproteobacteria > Chromatiales > Chromatiaceae > HKST-UBA178. Next base: position 89,284 of record JACKMT010000002.1, on the reverse strand, counting down.
TGAACGCACCGACGGGCAGCGACGGGCTGATCAGCTGCAGCAGCCGCAGCTGGGCGGTCTGACTCTCAGTGATGGTGCTCATCTGTATGTTCGTGACTGTGCGTATGGCCGTGATGCCCCCGCTCCGCGCTGCCGCCGTAGGCGCCCGGCTCGGGTTCAAATGGCGCTTCGCTGGTTGTTACCTCCAGTCCCAAGCCGCGCAGCATCTCGTCCAGCACATGATCGTGCAGAAAGCTGACACGGCCGGGTTCGATCTGAACCGAAACGTGGCGGTTTCCCAAATGGTAGCAGGCTCGCGCCAGCAGGTGCGGATCGTCGCTGCAGATGACGGAGAGAGCTTCGACGGCAGCTTTGATCTGCACCCGGTAACCCTCCGCGCTGGAGAGTTGATCTCCGTCTTTCAGCGTTGTGCCACGTTCCAGAAAGAGCCCGGCGTCTCTTCCGTTGTCCAGGGTGACCCGCAGCCGGCTCTTGATGCGGCTGTGCAGCGGCAGGGTCAGCGTGCTATCTGCGGTAGCTGCAGCGTCGCACTTTTTTATCAGTTTAATCATGATTTGGACATGAACAGCGGAATTTAAACAACACGGTATGTCATCCCGGCGAAGGCCGGAATCCAGGGAAGTGACCACCAGCAGTGGTTGTGGATCCCGGCCTGCGCCGGGATGACGATCTGTTTCAGCATATTGACGATCATTGAGGAGTCCGGGAACTCAAAAAAGAAAATATTTCTGCGCCAGCGGCAATACCGCTGCCGGTTCGCACACCAGCAGCTCTCCGTCCGCCTTCACCTGATAAGTCTGGGGATCGACGTCAATCTGCGGTTGGTAGTCGTTCAGCAGCATATTTGCCTTGCTCAGCTTGCGGCAGTTTTTCACCACGCCGATCAGCGACCTGAGACCGAGTTGATCGGCGACCCCCGCATTGAATCCAGCCTGCGAGAGAAAGGACATGCGGGTAGCGCTTCTGGCCAGGCCGAGCGCGCCGAACATCGGCCGGTAGTGCACCGGCTGCGGCGTGGGAATCGACGCGTTGGGATCGCCCATCGGCGCCGCGGCGATCAGGCCGCCTTTAATGATCAGGCTGGGCTTGGTGCCGAAGAAGGCAGGCTTCCACAGCACCAGATCGGCCAGTTTGCCGACCTCGATCGAACCCACCTCATGCGCAATGCCGTGCGTGATCGCCGGATTGATCGTGTATTTGGCGATGTAGCGCCGGGCACGCAGATTGTCATGCTGCGCCGGATCACCCGGCAGCGCGCCGCGCTGCAGCTTCATCTTGTGCGCGGTCTGCCAGGTCCGTGTCACCACTTCGCCGACGCGGCCCATCGCCTGAGAGTCGGAGGCGATCATCGAGAAGGCGCCCAGATCGTGCAGAATATCCTCCGCGGCGATGGTCTCGCGGCGGATGCGCGACTCGGCGAAAGCCACATCTTCGGCGATATTCGGATCGAGGTGGTGGCACACCATCAGCATGTCGAGGTGTTCGTCGATGGTGTTGATGGTGTAGGGGCGCGTCGGATTGGTGGAAGAGGGGAGTACATTAGGCTGGCCGCACGCCTTGATGATATCCGGTGCGTGGCCGCCGCCGGCGCCTTCGGTGTGGTAGGTGTGGATGGTGCGCCCCTTCATCGCCGCCAGGGTATGTTCGACGAAGCCCGATTCGTTCAGGGTGTCGGTATGTATTGCCACCTGCACGTCAAATACATCGGCCACCGCCAGGCAGTTGTCAATGGCAGCCGGGGTGGTGCCCCAATCCTCATGCAGCTTCAGCCCCATCGCCCCGGCGGTGATCTGCTCCTGCAGCGCAACGGGCAGACTGGCGTTGCCTTTGCCCAGAAAGCCGAGATTCATCGGCAGTGCTTCAGCGGCCTCCAGCATCCGGTGGATGTTCCAGGGTCCGGGTGTGCAGGTGGTGGCGTTGGTGCCGGTGGCGGGGCCGGTGCCGCCGCCCAGCATCGTGGTGACGCCCGACATCAGCGCATCTTCGATCTGCTGCGGGCAGATGAAGTGGATGTGCGCATCGATTGCGCCGGCGGTGAGAATGCTCCCCTCGCCGGCGATCGCTTCGGTGCCCGGTCCGATAATGATATCTATCCCCGGCTGCACGTCCGGATTGCCCGCCTTGCCGATCGCGCTGATGCGGCCGTTTTTGATCCCGACATCGGCTTTGACTATGCCCCAGTAGTCCAGGATCAGCGCGTTGGTGATAACGGTATCAACCGCCTCCGCACAGGCGCGCTGGCTCTGGCCCATGCCGTCGCGGATTACCTTGCCGCCGCCGAACTTCACCTCATCGCCGTAGACGGTGCGGTCGCGCTCCACCTCGATCAACAGTGCCGTATCCCCCAGACGGACCCGGTCGCCGACCGTGGGACCATACATTTCGGCATATGCCCGGTTGCTTATTCTTGCCATCGATCAATCCCCCAGTTCACCCATTACCGCACCGTTGAAGCCAAATACCCGTCTGTCGCCGCTAAAAGCGACCAGTTTCACCTCTCGCGTCTGGCCCGGTTCGAAGCGCACCGCGGTGCCGGCGGCGATGTCGAGGCGATAGCCGCGCGCCTTGTCGCGTTCGAAAACCAGCGCCGGATTGGTTTCGGCAAAGTGGTAGTGGGAGCCCACCTGGATCGGACGGTCACCGCTGTTGGCGACCGAGAGTGTCAGCGAAGCTCGGCCGGCATTGAGTTCGCGCTCACCGGGTGCGGTGATGATTTCGCCGGGCGTGGCAATTTCCGGGGTGGTCTCCGCCGGCAGGATCGGGTCGTGCACCGTGACCAGTTTGGTGCCGTCGGGAAAGGTAGCTTCGACCTGCACCTCGTGCACCATGGCGTCCACCCCTTCCATCACATCGTCGGCGCTCAGCAGTGTGCGGCCGAAGTCCATCAGCTCGGCCACGGTTTTGCCCTCACGTGCGCCTTCCAGAATGGCAGCGCTGATAAAAGCCACCGCTTCAGGGTAGTTGAGCTTCAGCCCCCGCTCCTTGCGCCGCTCCGCTACCAGCGCCGCGGTAAACAGTAGCAGCTTGTCTCTCTCTCTTGGGGTGAGTTCCATGAATCTCTCCTCGTTGGTGTCTGTCCAGAACTAGTATGCGCTGTTATTCCGGCAATGCGAGCCTGGGAAAATGCATTTGTTCCCGGGCGAATAGTCGCTAGGTGTTCCAGATGCGCGGGACGCACGGAGCACGTTTCATTAAAACAGGTCGCAGCAGTTTCCACATCTCTGTGAACAAGCGTCTGGAAAGCTCGGTTGACTCTCCCAGGTAGCGGGCGACGAGCAGACCGTCGACCAGGGTGACGCCCAGTTCATGGCAGTGGTTTTGCGCGATCTCCTGCCGGATCAGCTGCATCTCCGTATCACTTCCGGGTGTTGCGTAGAATACGCCGATCACCGGTTTGCCGCGCAGTTCGGCAGCACCGTTCACAGTTTTTTCGTCACGAATGTGCAGCCGTTCGATCAGCAGCGGCAGGTCGTTCCGCCTGAGACTGAAGCTAAAGATGGCTTCTCCGCGGTCGAAGCGTTCCTGCACTGCGGGGCGTCCGAGGCAGACGATCTCCCAGCCGATGAATACCGCGTCACCGTATAGATCGACGCTGGTGGAGAGCTCGGCCTTGGCGCCCGGAAACAGAATATTCTCCTGCGGCAGCCACTCCAGCGAGCCGTCGATCACCTCCAGCATCTGCTGCTGATGCGCCCAGGGAGCGGCGGAACGGTAGAATTTTGTTGCGCCGGGGGTGGTGAGCAGCGCGGCTGCATCGCAGGTTACCCTGGCCTGAATATCCAGGCTGTCGCCGCCGGCGACACCGCCCGGTGGATGGAGCAGATAGGTGTGGCATAGATCCCCTTCCGGGTAGAGCGCCCGCTGCACCGCGAGCGGACCCTCACGGGAGCGTTCGGCCAATACGGTTTTTGACGCAGTTTTTTTGTAGCCAAGCCGAAGTTTTGCATACCAGCCGCGGTCAGGCTGTTCGGCGGCAGCGGCCATGATCACACCGTCAGATATTGACGAATGAGCTCGTCGTTGAGCTGTTGCATCTCACCGCAGGCGACCTGCCGTCCGCGGTCCAGAATAGAGAAACGATCCGCCACCTTGCGGGCGAAGGGCAGCTTCTGCTCCACCAGCAGCACCGTCAAGCCGATCTCACGGTTGAGCCGCAAAATGATATCGCCGATCTCCTGTACAATATTGGGCTGAATCCCCTCGGTGGGTTCATCCAGAATCAGCAGTTTCGGATCGATCACCAGCGCGCGGCCGATGGCCAGCTGCTGCTGCTGCCCGCCCGAGAGGTCGCCGCCTCTGCGCCCCAGCATCTCCTTCAACACAGGAAAGAGTTCAAAGATGAACTCCGGTATCCGGTTGCGATCCTGCTTGCGTACCGGAAGTCCGATACGCAGGTTCTCCTCAACCGTCAACAGCGGGAAGATCTGGCGGCCCTGGGGAACATATCCGATGCCCAGCGAGGCGCGCTTTTCCGCGATCTGCTTGTTGAGGTTGTCGCCGTTGAAGCGGATCTCGCCGGACTTGATCGGCAGCAGCCCCATGATGCACTGCAGCAGCGTGGTTTTGCCGACCCCGTTGCGCCCCATCAGGCAGGTGCATTTTCCTTCCGGGACACCCAGATCGAGGTCCCACAAGGTGTGCGATTCGCCATAAAATTGGTTGATTGCGTTGACTTCCAGCATGAGTTAGTTCTCTAATTTTCTGAGTCCGACACTCTGTTCACTCTTTCGTCATTCCGGCGTAGGCCGGAATCCAGAGAAGAGACCACCATTGGTAGTAGTGGATCCCGGCTTACGCCGGGATGACGGCGGTTTTCTGGTTTAAGTAAGCGCCGTTATTGGGCTACTCCCCCAAATACACCTCCACCACGCGCCGGTCGTTCTGCACCTCGTCCATGCTCCCTTCGGCCAGCACGCTGCCCTGGTGCAGTACGGTGACCTTGCGCGCGATGGAGCGCACGAAATCCATGTCGTGCTCCACCACCACCACGGTGTGTTCGCCCGCCAGCGAGGTGAGCAGCTCCCCGGTGCGCTCCATCTCCTGGTGGGTCATGCCGGCGACCGGTTCGTCCACCAGCAGCAGCTTGGGATTCTGCATCAACAGCATGCCGATTTCGAGCCACTGCTTCTGGCCGTGGGAGAGCGAGCCGGCGTATCTGCTGCGATGCGCCTGCAGGCCAATGATCTCCAGCACGTTATCAATGCGATCAAGCTGTGCCCCAGCCAGGCGTGCCCGGAAGGTCGGCCAGACGCGCTTGTCGCCGGCCATGGAGAGTTCCAGGTTTTCAAACACGCTGTGGAATTCAAATACCGTCGGTTTCTGGAATTTGCGGCCGATGCCCGCCTGCGCAATCTCCGCTTCGTTGAGATGGAGCAGGTTGATGTTCTGGCCGAAATAGACACTCCCCCGGTCGGGTCGGGTCTTGCCGGTGATGATGTCCATCATCGTCGTCTTGCCCGCCCCGTTGGGGCCGATAATGCAGCGCAGTTCACCGGCATCGATATAGAGGTTCAGCTCGTTGATCGCTTTGAAGCCGTCGAAGCTGACCGAGACATCCTCCAGGTAGAGAATGGTGCCGTGGCTGAGGTCCACCTCGAGCCCGGTGGTCTGCAGCATAAAGTCGAACACCCGGTCGCGGCGCATCACCTCGCGCAGATTTTGTAGTGAATTCACGACTCGGCCCTCCTTCGATTGAGCAGGCCGATAACGCCCTTCGGCAGGAACAGGGTGACCAGCACGAACAGTGCACCGAGTGCAAACAGCCACACCTCCGGCAGTGCCGCGGTGAAGTAGCTCTTACCGTAGTTGACCATGATCGCCCCGGCCGCGGCGCCGTACAGCGTGGCGCGGCCGCCCACAGCTACCCAGATGACGATTTCGATGGAGTTCAGCGGCGAGAATTCACCGGGATTTATAATGCCGACCTGCGGCACATAGAGGGCGCCGGCGATACCCGCCAGCACGGCTGAGAAGGTGAATATCGCAAGTTTGACATACTCCACCCGGTAGCCGACGAAGCGGGTACGGTCCTCGGCGTCGCGGATTGCCACCGCCACTTTGCCGAGGCGGGAGACGACGATCGCGCGGCAGGCGATGTAGCCCACTGCCAACATTACCGCAGTGGTGATGAAAAGGGCGATGCGGGTGGTGTCGTCCTGCAGATTGAAGCCGAGGATATCCTTGAAATCGGTCAGGCCGTTGTTGCCGCCAAAGCCCATCTCGTTGCGGAAGAAGGCGAGCATCAATGCATAGGTCAACGCCTGGGTGATGATCGACAAATAGACGCCGGTCACGCGCGAGCGGAAGGCGAACCAGCCGAACACGAAGGCGAGCAGGCCGGGCACTAGCATGACCATCAGCAGGGCGAACCAGAACATGTCGAAGCCGTGCCAGAACCAAGGCAGCGAGTCCCAGTTGAGGAACACCATGAAGTCGGGCAGCAGCGGGTTGCCGTAGACGCCGCGCTCGCCGATCTGGCGCATCAGGTACATGCCCATCGCGTAGCCGCCCAAGGCAAAAAAAGCGCCGTGCCCCAGACTCAGGATGCCCAGGTAACCCCAGGCGAGATCCACCGCGATCGCGAGCAGGGCAAAGGCGAGATATTTGCCAAGCAGTGTCACCGTGTAGGTGGAGATGTGGAACGGGCTGCTTGCGGGCAGCGTCAGGTTCAGTACCGGCACCAGCACCATTGCCAGCAGCAGTAGGGCCAGAAACAGCTGCCCGCCGCGGTCCTGTTTCAGCGGATTAACCATGCTCACGCTTCAACCCTCCGCAGCGCGGCCCTTCTGCGGGAAGAGTCCGCGCGGCCGTTTTTGAATAAACAGGATGATGAACACCAACACCAGAATTTTTGCCAGTACTGCGCCGGACCAGGGCTCCATGAACTTGTTGGCGACGCCGAGCGTCATGCCGCTCACCAGCGTACCCCACAGATTGCCGACGCCGCCGAAGACCACCACCATGAAGCTGTCGATGATATAGCTCTGTCCCAGATTGGGTCCCACGTTGGTGAGCTGGCTTAATGCCACCCCAGCCACCCCGGCAATGCCCGAGCCGAGCCCGAAAGTCATCGCATCCACCCACTCGGAGCGCACCCCCATGGCGCGCGCCATGGCACGGTTCTGAGATACCGCCCGCACCTGCAGTCCCAGCGATGTCTTCTTCAGTACGATGTAGAGTGCGGCAAAAACCAGCAGCGCGAATAGGATGATATAGAGGCGGTTGAGCGTCAACGAGAGTGCGCTGTTGATCTCCCAGCTGCCGCTCATCCAGGCCGGGGTCGCCACCGAGCGGTTGAGCGGGGAGAAGATCGAGCGGACCGCCTGCTGCAGGATCAGGCTGATACCGAAGGTCGCCAGCAGCGTCTCCAGCGACCGGCCGTAGAGGAAGCGGATGACGCCCCGCTCGATGGCGATGCCGACCAGTCCGGAGACGACAAAGGCCGCCGGTATTGCGATCAGCACCGAGGCGCCGATGTTGTCAGGCAGCAGCAGTTGGATCACGTAGGTAGTGTAGGCGCCGAGCATGATCAGTTCGCCGTGCGCCATGTTGATCACTCCCATGACCCCAAACGTGATGGCCAGGCCGATTGCGGCAAGCACCAGTACCGAACCGAGGCTGAGCCCGAAGAACATGTTTTCGATAAACCGGTAGACCTGCAGTTTGCTCTGAATGCTCTCCAGCACTTGTCCGATCCTTTTCATTACCGCCGGGTCCTGGGCAGTGCGTTGCAACTTGGCCAGTCCGTTGCGCACCGCCGGGTGGACGTTACCCTCGAGTGTCTCTATCGCACTCAAACGCTGCTGCACGTCGTCGGAGGTGAGCGCCCCGAGCGCGGTCACTATCTGCATGGCTTCGCGCACCCGGGCGTCCTGCTCCTGTTGCAGCAGCGGCTGCAGCAGCTGGGCGTGCTCCGCTGCGGGACGGTCCAGCAGCTGATTGACGGCGGCAAGCCGCCGGTTCGCGTCCGGGTGGCGCAGATCCAGCAGCGCAAGCGCCTCCCGGATCTGTCTGCGGAGGCTGTTATTCAGGGTGATGATTTTCAGTCCGCTTTTACTGGTGCGTCCCAAATCCTCGTTGGTCAGTGCATCGGTGACGGCATAAGCATCACCCCGGCTGTCGGCAATGACCAGTCGTTTATCGGTTTTGGCAGTGTAGAGGCGGTTATCCAGAAACGCTTCCAGCACCATACCGGCCTGCTCACCGGCATGCGCCGACAGCAGGTCGACCGCTTTGGATTTATCTTTGAAGCTGGCTGATTTCAGCAGCACCGCCGCACTGTTGAGCGCGTCGTCCTGCATCACCGCGGCAGCGTTGACCAGGGTGGTGGCCATGCTCAGTGAGATGAGCAGCAGCCACTGAAAAATCCTGACTAAATTCATTCGTCTTGTTGTGTCTGCATGAGGGTTCATCGGAAGCCGTTTTTAGGATTGGTCGCGGTGTTTCGCCGCGTCGTCCGGATAACTATTGAGCCGGCCGTTTCGGGCCGGCTCAATACCGTTTCATTACAGAATCGGATTCAGGCTACTCGTAGTTCTGACCCGAGCATTTGGCCGTCTTTACGTTGTAGTTACCACAGCTGAGCGGTGCTCTCCAGTCGGCAATGATATCCTTGGAGCCGGGCAGGAAATCGGACCAGGCGTCACCGGCGACCAGACCGGAGGTCTGCCAAACCACGACGAACTGGCCATCTTCCTGGATCTCACCGATCAGTACCGGCTTGGTGATGTGGTGGTTAGGCATCATCGCCGAGAGGCCGCCGGTCAGGTTGGGTACGGCGATGCCGATGATCGCCTCCTGCACCGCGTCGGAGTCGGTGGTGCCCGCTTTTTCGACCGCTTTAACCCACATGTTAAAGCCGATATAGTGCGCCTCCATCGGATCGTTGGTGACGCGCTTGTCGTTCTTGATGAAGGCTTTCCAGGCGCTGATGAATTCGCTGTTGGATTCCGCATCCACGCTCATGAAGTAGTTCCATGCGGCCAGGTGTCCGACCAGCGGTTTGGTGTCGATGCCGGAGAGCTCCTCTTCACCCACCGAGAAGGCGACCACCGGAATATCCTCGGCGGAAAGCCCCTGGTTGCCAAGCTCTTTGTAGAAAGGCACATTGGCGTCGCCGTTGATGGTGGAGACCACCGCGGTTTTGACCCCGGTCGAGCCGAACTTCTTGATCTCCGAGACGATCGACTGCCAGTCGGAGTGGCCGAACGGCGTGTAGTTGATCATGATGTCCTTATCCGCGACACCCTTGGCTTTCAGATAGGCCTCCAGGATTTTGTTGGTGGTTCTGGGATAGACATAGTCGGTGCCTGCCAGCACCCAGCGTTTGACGCCGATCTCGTTCATCAGGTAGTCGACGGCGGGAATTGCCTGCTGATTGGGCGCGGCGCCGGTATAGAAGACATTTTTGGAGGACTCCTCGCCTTCATACTGGACCGGATAGAAGAGCAGGCCGTTCAGCTCCTCGACTACCGGCAGGACCGATTTGCGCGACACCGAGGTCCAGTTGCCGAAGATAGCCGCCACCTTGTGCTGGCTCAGCAGCTCACGCGCCTTCTCCGCAAACAGCGGCCAGTTGGAGGCGGGGTCGACCACCACCGGTTCCAGCTGCTTGCCCAACAGACCGCCTTTCTTGTTTTGCTCTTCGATCAGCATCAGCATGGTGTCTTTCAGCGTGGTTTCGCTGATGGCCATGGTGCCCGAGAGCGAGTGAAGAATGCCGACCTTGATGGTGTCCGCGGCGCCGGCGGCAGATGCCGCCGTGAGTGCGGTGGCAGCGGCGGCACCAAGCAGGGACGATCTGAATCTGCGTTTGATCATACTCATAATTTTCCTTCCGTCTGACTGTTGATAGTTTTGGGCACAAGGCTTGATGGCTCTAAAGCACTATGTGTGCCATTGAAACTAAATCTTATTTAAAACAGTTGGATAAGAATCTGTCTGCGGAACATGCGGATTAAACTGCACCAAAGTTGGGCAGAGTTTGAGTAATTGCACCATGCTGTGATTCGAACTGGTGCAGCGTAATACGCGAGTTTACAGAGCTGTTGGGGGGGATAGGTAGCAGCCGTAGTAGTCGTTGTTTCTTGTAGAGGTGGGTATGGGATATGTGCACCAAATGGAAATATGGGGCATTGATCCTGTGTGAATTGTTAACTGGCAGCTGCTGGCGCTATTGGCTGCGCTGATCGGCTGCGTTGCTACCGGTCGGGCAGGGGTTCAGCGCAATACGATAAAATAGAGACGGTGGGTTAGACTAATGGCTGCCCCTCTCTTAGCAAAAGGAAAATCATCAAAATGAGCTACGATAGCAACAACATTTTCGCCAGAATTTTACGCGGCGAGATTCCGTGCAATAAAGCCTACGAAGACCAGTACGCGCTTGCGTTTCACGATATCGCGCCCCAGGCACCGGTGCATCTGTTGGTGATCCCGAAAGGGGAGTATGTCTCCTTCGACGATTTCTCCAGATTGGCGTCAGCGGAAGCGATCGCCGGGTTCTACCGGGCGGCCCAGAAAGTGGCGGAACAGCTTGGGCTGCAGGCCGGAGGTTACCGGATACTTGCCAATACCGGTGCCGATGCCCACCAGGAGGTGATGCACTATCACCTGCATATTTTCGCGGGCTGCGATTTGGGCTCGATGATCAAAAAGAGTTTGGTCTGAAATGCACTGCCGCGGCGCTATTGCGTCCGTTTCCAGTAACGGTGTCCGGCACCGTCAACCTGACTTGATGCCGCCTCTGCGTCTTATTTGTGTAACCAGATGCCGCGCCAGCATCAGCGGCGGCATACGCTGCCAATGCGAGCGCAGATAGAGCAGGTTTGCCGCGATTCGGCGCAGGCTACCGGTGTGATCGGGGTCTGCCGGAATCAACTGCGCGCGCATCATCGCCAATATGAGCTGGCGGGCCGGAAATGCGGGCGCTGCGGCATGCAGGCCGGTTGCAATGCTGCGTGCAATGTCGGACTGCAACAGTTCGCTGCAGAAATGGATGGCATAGTAGAGTGGCCTCGACACTCCCAACTCCCCGGCACGGGAGACCAACCGCTGTTCAAATTGCTGCTCTTGTGCGAAGGCCGAGAGCAATTCACCGATATCGACAAGTTCCCTTAAGCTGTTAGCCAGCTCGCCGTCGAAAAAGAGATGAACGGCGCGATGCAGTACGCTGTCTTCCGGGCTCAGCGTGAAGAACGGGCTGCCGGCAATCGGGCGTGCGGCGGAGATCAGCTGCGCCGGGTCGGGTTTCAGGCGCGCCGTCGGTGGGAGGATCCCATGATGCAGATCAACCACAGTGCCGCGTTCAATATGCCGCAGCGGCGGGAGTTCGTGCATCCACTCTCGGTAGTAGTGCTGATCGTATTCGTCCGCCTTCATGTGGGACCAGCCGGCGTTCAACAACAGGCGCTCTGCCAAACCCAGATCTCGCTTTGGAACCAGCAGATCCACGTCCGAGGCCAGCCTGCCCTGTGCCAGGCCCAGATCGAGCGCTTTGTAAGCCGCACCTTTCAGCAGAATCACCGGACCCGGCATGGGTTTTAGCACGGCGGCGAGGCGCTTGCACTCCCAGGCGATGGTCTGTTTGTTGTAATCCGCATGGATTCTGGCGCCCAAAAGATGATCGGCCAGCTTGCCCGATACCTTTTCCGGGTCTACTCTCGCCTCTATGAAGCCGAGTAGTCCCGCATGCCTGGCCTGCCGCAGGATGCGCGTCAGGTCGCCTCCACCCAGCTCGGTCAACAGCGGCGGTCGCAGTAGCACGTCGATTAAGCTGATAGCGGCGGTCACCATGCGCTCGTGTGTTGTGAAAACAGAATATGGATCATATCCTGTAAACCTTGCGGAATCGATGCCGCTAATTTTCATGTCAGTTTTTTTTACAATCTAGGGTTTTCTTGGTGCGCTGCATCGAGCGCAGCCCATGTTTTACAAAGAGTTATGCGGAAAGGTACAATAATTGCTTAATATTGTTGATATTACACCCGTGCAGTAAAGTCAGAGAGCATCGGGACAGCAATTTACCGGAAGGAGCGTTGGCATGTCGAAAGACAATAAGAAAGAGGTTCATCTTCAGTCAGACCTGCCTGATACGGGAGAGGCGTTCGCGCACCGCCGAAAAGTGATCCGTGGGATGGCCAGTATTCCGGTCGCGCTGACGCTGAGTAGTGGTGCCGCAATGGCAAACGCCAGTACCCACGCCTGCCTTACCGGACCTATACCCGCTGTTCCAAACTGCGATGCGAATAATAAGATAGATGGTTGGGCGAACTCTCCTGTCAAGATCGAACCCGCCGGTACCAGCAAACCAGAGAAATACTGTGTGGCCTACGTTGAAGAGGATTCTTCTGGGAAGCTAGTTGGCAACCCCTACTACAGATACGACTACCAGAGTTTTGGTGTTACCAAGTACAAGTATATTAACCAAGACGGCACAGATGCAGCCAATACCGGCCATCCGTTGACGGCGTCGTGCGCTGCCTCTTTCATGTGAAGTCGGGTGAGGCGCTGGAACTTGGAGGGGGATCTCTTCAGCCGGCGACCAATCTAGTATCTATATTCGCAGACTGCTGACTCGTCTAGTCAATGAGTAACCAAGGTAGTCTGATGCAAAAGATGTGGCACTGTCCCAGTTACGATCGGTTCCATCTGCGCGAGTGGGAGGATGAATTCTTCCTGTTCGATGCTGCATCCGGCGATACTCACCTCCTCAACGCACTTTCCATGGCAATCCTCTCATTGCTGAAGCAGCGCAGGCTAAGCGTCGATGGGCTTATTGAAAAACTGCCCGAGGCTTTTGGCGCAGTCGAATCTCCGATTAAGCGCGATCAATTGACTGGGTATCTTCAACAGTTCGAGGAGATGGGGCTGATTGTCTCCAGCCGTTCATGCGACTGAATCAACTCAAACCCAGCGTGATTGCAGACAGAATGCGCCATGCTGGCTTGTGCCTTTCGGTCGGCCCTTTTCTGGTACGGGTGTTCGGAGGGGTAAAGGGATTACCCGAGTTGCTTTATCAGATGTATGGCGAGGCAACGATAATCGACGATGCCGACCACGCGTTGGTCGACTATCACGTCAGCATAGGACCCGGCCACGGTTTGCGCCGCTGGTTTAGGCCTCAGGCGGTGTTTGGGGCCGATGCAACCCACCCGTTCGCGCCTTTTCCCAGGGCGCATGCCTTTGCACTGCTGGAGTGGGGGCTGAACTGGTGCATCGCGATGCAGGCACACCAGTATCTGATGTTTCATTCCGCGGTGCTTGAACGCAACGGTAAAGCCATGCTTTTGCCCGCGGAACCCGGTTCGGGTAAAAGCACGCTGTGTGCGGCCCTGATGCTCAACGGCTGGCGGTTGCTGTCGGATGAGTTTGGGCTCTATCGTCCGGAGAGCGGTCTGATCGAAGCACTGCCGCGACCCATTCCGCTGAAAAACGAATCGATCGAAATCATCAGAAACTACTCGAGTGAAGCGGTGCTGGGACCCATCTGCAGGAAAACACGCAAAGGCGATGTCGCGCATCTGCGCCCCACTGCTGCGAGTCTGCTTGCCTCCGACCGGCCGGCGCGGCCGGCGTACGTGGTCTTCCCTCGCTACATTGCCGGCGCCGAAGAGCTGCTTCATCCTTTTGCCAAGGGCAGAGCGTTTCTCAAGCTCTCCGGCAATTCGTTCAATTATCGGCTGCAGGGAGCACGCGGATTCGATGCGGTTGCCGATCTGGTGGACGACTGCGGTACCTACTACCTTGAGTTCAGCGACTTGGATCGTGCGGTGGAACGGCTGCAGCGATTGGTCGAAGAGGATGCCGATGCTGTCTGACGCAATACCTGCGCGCCCCTGAAATAGCTCTGCTGCCTGCTGGACATTAGTTTAACGAGGTTTTCGCCCCCCTCATCCGGGCTGAAGTGGCGTGCCGGTGCGCTGCACGGGTTGTTTACAGTCGCCGTAAAACCTGCGCCAGTGGTACACTTGCAAGGCAATTAAATAATCAGGGGAGAGGTTCTCATGCGTGGACTCATGCTCACGGCTGCATTGGCGGCACTCTATTCCATAACCGGTATCGCATTGGCCGAAACGCCGGTGAAGATCGGCATGGTGACGACTCTGTCTACCAAGGCGGGCTATTTGGGAGAGGAGATCCGGGACGGTTTCATGCTGGCGATGGATCAGGAGGGAGGTAGGCTGGGCGGTGTGCCGGTGGAGTTGCTGGTAGACGATGACGGCCGAGATCCCGGCAAAGGCAAGCAGATAGCCGACCGGTTTATCCAACGGGACGGCGTTAAGATCATGACGGGCATCGTATTCTCCAATGTGGCGATGGCGGTGGTTCCCAAAGTGGTGCGCGATCAGGTGATCTACATCAGCCCAAATGCCGGGCCTTCGGCGCTGGCGGGTGAGGGCTGTCATGAAAACTACTTTAACGTAGCCTGGCAGAACGATAATCTGCACGAAGCAGTGGGGCAGTACGCCACCGATGTCGGTTTTAATAATGTGTACCTGCTTGCGCCCAATTATCCGGCCGGGAAAGATGCGCTGGCCGGCTTCAAACGCTATTACAAGGGTAAGGTGGCGGGCGAGGTTTACACCAAGCTCGGGCAATCGGATTATGCGGGTGAACTGGCAGCGCTGCGCGCCGCCGCGCCCGATGCGGTATTCTTTTTCCTGCCCGGCGGGATGGGCATCAATTTCATCAAGCAATATGCGCAGGCGGGGCTCAACCAGCAGATTCCGCTGATGGGCCCGGCGTTTTCGTTCGATGAGCGTCTGCTGCGGGCAGTCGGAGATGCGGCGCTTGGCGTGGTGAATGGCTCCCAGTGGAATCATGACCTCGACAACGAGGCTAATAGGGTTTTCGTAGAGGCGTTTCGCAAAGCCTACGGCCGTACCCCCACGCTTTATGCCAGTCAGGGATACGATGCCGCCCGTCTGATCGGCAGTGCGTTAAAGCAGGTTGGCGGCGATCTCTCCGATACGGGCGCGTTCCGCACGGCGCTGCGTAAAGCCGACTTCCCTTCGGTGCGCGGTGCGTTCAAGTTTGCCACCAATCAGCATCCGATACAGGATATCTACGTGCGTGAAGTGGTCAGGGCCGGTGCGGACGGCACCACCAACGAAACCCGCAAGAAGGTGTTCGCCAACCACAAGGATGCTTATGCAGCGGAATGCCGGATGTAGTTGTTCACCGGCTAGTCTCTGTCCCGGAAAGGTTGGTTTATATACGACGCATCATTCCGGTGGATGCCGGAATGATGCAAGCGATATTTCGGGCATGGATGTGCTTCTGCTCTTCCTCCGGTTACCGTCGACGTGCTGCTGTTTTTTGAACAATTGCTGAATGGTCTGCAGCTGGGGGTTATGCTGTTCCTGATGTCCGCCGGCCTAACGCTGGTGTTCGGCATCATGCGCGTCATCAATCTTGCTCACGGCTCGCTTTACATGGTCGGCGCGTACGTCGCTGCGACGGTGTTTCTCCATAGCGGAAGCTTCCTGCTCGGTCTGCTGGCGGCACTCGCGGCTGCGGGGATGGTCGGCATGCTGATGGAGCTGCTGGTGCTGCGGCGATTGTACGGGCGCGACCATCTGGACCAGGTGTTGGCTACCTTTGGCCTGATTCTTTTTTTCAATGAGCTGACTGTTGTTCTCTGGGGGCGTCAACCGCTGTTCATGAATGTGCCGGAACTCCTGTCGGGCACGATAGAGGTGATTCCGGGCGCACCCTATCCCAGTTACCGCCTCGCCATTATTCTGGCCGGTATCCTGGTCGCCGGTTTTCTCTGGTTTCTGTTCAACCACACCCGGCTCGGTATGCGTATACGTGCCGGTGCCAGTAACCGGGAGATGATTGCCGCGCTCGGCGTCAATATCAAACTGCTGAATACGCTGGTGTTCGGCCTGGGCGCACTGCTCGCCGGTCTGGCTGGTGCGATGGCAGGCCCCATTCTGGCCGTGGAGTCGGGGATGGGGGAGAGCATACTGATATTGACCTTTGTCGTGATCGTGATCGGCGGCATCGGCTCGATTCGCGGCGCACTGATCGCCGCGCTGCTGGTGGGTATGGTGGAGACACTCGGCGGATTCCTGCTGCCGGCGCTGCTGCGGCTGTTTCTGCCGGCAGCTACTGCCGACGGTGCCGGCGCCTCGCTGGCGTCGATGTCGGTCTATATCCTGATGGCGGCCGTGCTGGTCTGGCGGCCCCATGGACTCTTTCCCGCGCATGAGTGAAGCGCTCACAGTCAAGGAACTTGGTGCATGAGTTTTTCGCCCTTTCGCAGGAGACTCGTGCTTGGCACAGGATTGACGATTCTGCTGCTGCTTCCGGCAATGGCGAGCTTTGCCGGCGATCCCTATCTGATCACGCTGTTCAGCCGCATACTGATCTACGCGCTGGCTGCGGTGAGCCTGGATCTGATCATCGGCTACGGCGGCATGGTCAGTCTCGGGCACGCCGCCTTTGTCGGCATCGGCGCCTACGTGGTCGGCATTCTCTCGTTCCACGTGCAGGATGGGAGTTTGCTCCTATCCTGGCCTTTCGAGCTGCAGGCAAGCGACGCGGCACTGCTGGTGTGGCCGGCGGCGGTGCTGATATCGGCGCTGATGGCGGTGCTGATCGGATCGGTCAGCCTGCGTACCAGCGGTCTGCAGTTCATTATGATCACGCTGGCATTCGCACAGATGCTGTTCTACCTGGCGGTCTCGCTGGAGGCCTACGGCGGCGACGACGGGATCAGCATTTGGTCGCGCAACAGGCTGCCGCTGGTCGATCTGAGCGACGACAGCAGTTTCTACTACATCTGCCTGGTCTGCCTGTTGGTTTTTCTCTACCTCTCCCATCGCCTGGTCTTTTCCCGCTTTGGACGGGTGGTACGCGGTGCCAAGCAGAACGAGTTGCGCATGCAGAGCCTGGGTTTTCCGACCTATCGCTACAAGCTCGTCTGTTTCTCGATCGCCGGTGCCGGTGGCGGATTGGCCGGCGTTCTGATTGCCAACCAGAATGAGTTCGTCTCTCCCGGCCTGCTGCACTGGACCCACTCGGGGGAGCTGATCGTGATGGTGCTGCTGGGTGGCATGGGCACGCTGTTTGGGCCGGTGTTCGGCGCGGCGGCGCTGCTATTGATGGAAGAGCTGCTCTCTGCCTATACCGAACACTGGATGGTTTTTCTCGGTCCATTCCTGATCCTAGTGGTGCTGTTTGCTAAGCGCGGTATCTACGGCTGGCTGAGCGGAGCGGGCGGCAACCATGCGTGACCTGCTGCTCGAAACCGACAATCTGGAGAAACGGTTCGGCGCGGTGCAGGCCAGCAAGCACCTCTCGTTGCAGGTGGCGAGAGGCGAGGTGCACGCACTGATCGGCCCCAACGGCGCAGGGAAAACCACGGTGATAAAGCAGCTTGCCGGGGAGATCATGCCCGATGCCGGGCGCATCCTGTTCGACGGACAGGAGATCACCTGCCTGCCGGCGCATCGGCGCGCCCGGCTTGGGTTGGCGCGCTCGTTTCAGATTACATCAATATTCGAGCAGATGACGGTGGCGGAGAACATCGCGCTGGCGGTGCAGGCGCATATGGGTCACAGCTTTCGTTTCTGGCGCGCGGCGGCAAACGACCGGCAGTTACTCGAACCGACTGAGTCGGCGCTGGAGCGGGTGGGGTTGGAGCAGCGCAGCCGGGTGCCGGCAGCCAGCCTCTCATACGGCGAAAAGCGTCAACTTGAAGTGGGTATGGCGCTGGCGGGCAATCCCAAGCTGCTGCTGCTGGATGAGCCGATGGCGGGGATGGGCCCGGGCGGCACGGTGAAGATGACCGAGCTGATACAGCGGCTGAAAGGGAGTCTGACGATACTGTTGGTGGAGCACGATATGCATGCGGTCTTCTCACTGGCCGACCGCATCACGGTGCTGGTCTATGGCGAATCGATCGCAGTGGGAACAGCGCAGCATATTCGCAGCCATCCGGAAGTGCGCCGCGCCTATCTCGGTGAGGAGCAGGAGTGATGCTGAAGCTGCGCAGGGTGGAGGCTTGCTATGGCAGCAGTCAGGCGTTGTTCGGGGTCGATTTGGAACTTGCAGACGGATCGGTGACCACCCTGCTGGGAAGAAACGGGATGGGTAAAACCACGGTGGTGCGCTCCATCATGGGTATGCTGCCATTACGCGCTGGCGTCATCCGCTTGGAGGGGAGGGAGATTCAACGGCTGCCCAGCTACGCGATCGCCCGTCTCGGCATCGGACTGGTGCCGGAGGGACGCAGGATATTTCCAAATCTCACGCTGCGCGAGAACCTTCTGGTCGCCGCGGCCAACTATGCCGGCGCCAGCGAGCCGTACACTATGGAGCATGTGCTCTCCATATTCCCCAAGCTCTCGGACCGGCTCAACCATTTTGGCAACCAGCTCTCCGGCGGAGAACAGCAGATGCTGGCCGTCGCCCGCGCGTTGATGATCAACCCGAGGGTATTGATTCTGGATGAGGCCACCGAAGGATTGGCACCGCTGATCCGGGCCGAGATTTGGCGCGGTCTGACCATCCTCAAGGAGAAGGGACAGACCATCCTGGTGATCGACAAGAATATCGATGCGCTGCTGCGCATCGCCGATCACCACCACATTATGGAGAACGGCCGGGTGGTCTGGTCGGGTAGTTCATCACAGTTGGCTGCCGACAAAACTCGGCAAAGCCGTTATCTCGGGGTCTGATCTGCGATGGACCCAGGGGTGTCCACAAAATGGGTTACGCGCTGGAGGGACTTGAGCTGAGTTATCAGTCAGAAAGTGCCCAACGCTTGCGGTGGGAACAGAACCAAGGGGTTTCCAAAAGGGGGATGTGCAGCGCTTCCATTTGATCGTCAGCGAGGTCTTGCACCTCGTTGACGATCTAACCCTACTGATTAGAAGGGGGCGGAGGGGAGCTACGCGATCCCCTCCGCTCCTCTTTCATTGCACGCTCGCACTGCCGTACGCATGGCGCTAGCGGACCAACCGATACGGCAGCGGCGGGCTTCGGCTACTGCATGACCAGAGTGGCAGTTTCGATCAGCGAGTAAGGTATGTCGATACCGGAGGCTTCGGCCATTTTAAGGTTGATTACGATTTTACCGTCTTTATTGCGGGTAATAGGAATATCGGCAGGCGAGGTGCCTCCGAGAATCTTGAGGGCGGATTCGGCGGCCCAGGATCCCTGCTCCTCTGCAACCTTCAGATACCCCACCAAAGCAAAGCTCATAGGCCCGGTTTGGACTGCGCCACTGGGGATTTTGGCGTTGGCTAGCGCGTGGGCAGTGGCAGCTTGTTCATCGAAGTCCGGTAGACCGGCGGTATTGCCGATAATCAGAATGTCTACCTGATCCTGCATTTCGGTAAACTTCTGCTTCCATTCGGCAAACGACTGTATATAGGCAGGCTGTACTTCAATGCCGAGCTTGGACTTGTAATTTTCCGCCTCTTTCCGTTCGGTCAGAGAGTCCTCTGCCAGCAACCCGATGCGCCCGCCTTTGGCAAACTGCTGCAGCAATCCAACCAACTCCTTGACGCCTGAAACTTCCACCATGCCGGTGACATTTTTATAGGGGTAGCCGTAAACACTCTCATCCCAGTTGACGCCGCAGAAAACGAAAGGCAGAGCTGCGTCTTTGTAAAATGGCTGAATCAGAAACTTCGAGGCGTTGTCGTCCGCAGCGATGACCACATCGGGTTTGAAGGAGTCGATCTCCGCCTTGGCTTTCTGCGCTGCCTCTTGCTTGAATGCGTCCTCTTTGTTCCGCTTGGTATCCATACGGAACACCTTTAACTCTACGCCGCTTCCCTGCAGTGTCCGCTCGACACCCGCGGTGACGCCGTCGCTCCATTCGTAACCGGCATGGTAGGAATCGATGAACAGCACTCGCTTCCCGTCAAAATCTCCGGCGATGGCGCTGCCGGCAAGCGCCATCGTCAGCAGCAGGGGTTTAAACAGGCTCTTCGGATTGAACATAGTAAATTTTCCTCTGTGTTTAATTAAGTGCAAGCGCACGGTGTAATGGATGGGTGAGCGATCAGACTCGAAACTGCGAAACGATCTGTTTCAGTTCAGAGCTTGAGTGGTTTAATTCTTGGCTTGATTTAGAGGTCCGTTCGGAGGTGACTTTCGTCTCTTCGGTGACTTCGTGGATATTGGTTACGTTGCGCGTAACCTCCGCGGTGACCAATGACTGCTCTTCTGCGGCACTGGCAATCTGATGGTTCATGTCGGTGATATGCTCGACAGCCTGGGTTATGGACTTAAGCGCCTGGCCTGCGTCCAGGGCCTGTTTGACAGTTGCCTGCGCCCGATTGTGGCTGTCCTCGATACTTTTTGATGCTTTTTCTGCCTTGCCTTGCAGGGAGTCGATTATCTGCTGGATCTCCTGAGTTGAGCTTTGTGTACGCTGGGCAAGTGTTCGCACTTCGTCCGCTACCACGGCAAAGCCGCGTCCACTCTCGCCGGCGCGGGCCGCTTCAATCGCTGCATTAAGCGCCAGCAGGTTGGTCTGTTCGGCAATGCCTTTGATGACGTCCAGGACCGACCCGACATTCTGACTCTCGTTGCGCAGGGCAACGATAACCTGGGCGGAATTCGCCACCACTTCAGCCAACCCGTCGATAGCGGAGATTGTCTTCTCAACCACATGGTTGCCCTCTTCCGCTTGTTGGTCTGCCTTTTCAGCGAACTTGGCCGCTTCTGCGGCGTTTTCCGCAACCGATCGCGCTGTAGCAGACATTTCAGTCACCGCACTGGCAATTTGTTCGGTCTCGCTGCGCTGACGGACCAGGATCGTATTGGTCTGCTCAGTGATGCTTGTCAGGTCAAGAGCAGCGTTGCTGACCTGCTCAGTAGAGTTTTGCACCCGCTTGACAACAGAGTGCAGCTTCTCAACGAACAGATTGAAGTAGCACGCCAAGTCGCTTACTTCGTCGCGCGATTGGATTTTCAGTCGCTTGGTCAGATCGCCATTGCCCTCGGAGAGATCACGTAGACTCTCAACGGCCTGCCGGATCGGCTTGAGAATGGTGCGGACCACGACGATAACTCCACCGGCGATTACCAGTGCGACCAGAAACGAGGTGAGCGCAGATATCATGCGGGCGGTTCGTATCGGCGCCAGCACCTCTTCTTCTTGGGCGCTTGCCATCACGATCCATGGAAGGCCTTCAACTTTACGATAGGCAGCCTGGTAGGTTTTTTCTTCGTCTTCAAAATTCAGCGCGCCGCTGTCAGCCGCATCAATGCGCTCCAGGATGCCGGTTTTCTGGACGTTGCGCTGCAGTTCCTGATCTCCTGCTGAACTGAGAAAGACCGCTCCGTCGGTTAGGAAGATCTCCGCTTTCCCGGTGTCTCCCGATTTCATCGGATTAACAAAACTGGCACCGAAGCTGTTGAGGTCGACTATTGCCGCCAACACGCCGGCAACGGTCTCATTTTTGAGGATAGGCGCATACAGAATGGATGTTGTCTTTCCGCTTATCTGGTCCGCAACCGCGTGTACACTGCTGAATGTGCCGCTCTTTGCCGCCTGAAACTCGGGGCTGGAAAGGATATAGTCAGTGTTTTTTCCGCCCTCTTCGGATGAAGAGACGACTTCGCCGTTCAGGTTGGCGACCAGTATTGTCAGGTACATCGGATAGTTCTGCTTCTCTTGCTGCAGCCGCGCACTTGCCGCTTTGCGCGCAGTCATACCTAGAAAGCCATCTTCCAATGCTTTTTGATAGATGCTGCTGCCGGCCCAGCCGGTCACCTCGAGAGTGCGGCTGTCGATCCAGAAGCGGGCATTGCGTGCTATCGAGTCGGCGGCTTGTGTTTGTTGTTGATATACCGACGACTCAATCGCCTCACTGGACATGCGATAACCGATGATTGTCGTAACGCCTAATCCGATTACCGCGAGTGCCACCGTGGGCAGAGTGAGTTTAGCCAATAGCCCGAACCGCATTTGTATTCTCCCAAGTGTCTGTATCCGCCTTAGTTCAGCCAGTGAAATGGCTCAATCGGGACGGTTTGTCACGGATGGCTAACGAGGTCCCGTTACCGACTTGGCTATTGCTTCGGCAGCAGAAGGTGCAACTTGAGAAAATCGATCAAATGGATCGAAACGGTAAGAAGGGTAATAAAACAGTGTGGAGCGGGGCAAAGTGGGATGATTGCGGTGTTACCCTTTACTGGGCGGAAAAACCAAGCAGAAAAAGCATCAGCAAATTAAACAGCAACAGCAGAACTGAAAGTGACTGCCAGAACAGCAGCGGATTGCGTTCGAGCAGCGGCAACTCCGAGATATCCTTGAACGCCGGATTCGGGTGGTTCAGGTCGTACTGAAACTCGGAGAGGCTGGTATAGCGTTTTGATGGCAGCGGATGCACCGCCCTCTCCAGAGCGCTGTCCACCCACACCGGAATTTCCGGATTATGGTGCCGTGCAGATTGGTAGCGCAGCCGTCTCTTCTGATCGAGCCGGTCGCACTCTCCGTAAGGCAGTTGTCTGGTCAGCATCTCATAGAGGATGACACCCAGCGAGTAGAGGTCCGATGCCGGTGTTGACGCAGCCCCGCTCAGACACTCCGGCGCGGCATAGTCCAGCGTCCCCTGAGGCGTACTGTGGTCCAGCTCGCTTGTGATCTCCTCCATTCCGGTAACGCGGGTGGAGCCGAAATCGATCAGTTTAACGATGCCGTGGTTGTCGATCAGAATGTTGCCCGGCTTGAGATCCTGATGGTACATCTCCCTCCGGTGCAGCGCGCGCAGGCCATCGATGATCTGCTCCGCAATTGACCGGGTTTGGTGCAGATCAAGCGGTCCCCTGTCCTGGATCCACTGGGCCAGGCTGCGCCCTTCGACGTATTCGCTGACGTTATAGAGAAAGTGGCGGTTACGCGGCTCCAGTACACCGAGGATATGGGCATTTTGAATGCGGCGCCCGACCCACTCTTCGTGTAGAAAGTTTTCCAGGTAAGCCGCATCGTCCCGGTAGTTGACCGACGGCGTCTTTAACACAACTTTTTGACCGCTCTCGTCATCCAGCGCGAGGAACACTTCGCTGCGTTTGCTCGCATGCAACTCGCGCAGGATTTTGTAGCCGTCTATCACCATGCCGGGCTGGAGGTCCGGGGGAAATGGCAGGTCGGAGACGCGCTGCAGGATATCGGCTTCGGTCTCCAACGGCAGATTGTCGATCCGGATCAGTTGGCAGCTGGCGTTGTCGTTGCTGCCGTTCTCCAATGCCCGCTCCACCAGGGCATTGGCGCAGGCCTGCAGCGTGCGTTGTCTGCGGGAGATGATGCCCTCCAGCTCCGGTTGGGAGAGGAAGTCGTGTACGCCGTCGGTGGTAAACAGCAGGATGTCGCCCTGCTCCAGCGCGACGGCACGGTAATCGATCTCAATATGGGGATCGGCACCCATGGCGCGCGACAGATACTCCCGCTCCTTGGATACCCACACCCGGTGGTCGCGGGTGAGCTGCTCCAGCGTGCCGTCATGCAAGCGGTAAACGCGCGAATCGCCGATGTGCACGATGTGGGCAGTGGTGGATTTGATGATCACGCCGCTGAAGGTGGTGACCAGTCCCATCGCTGAGTCGTATAGCGACTGCCCCTGTCCACACAGCCAACGGTTGATCGAATCGAGTACTTTACTGGCGGAGGTCTTGACCGCCCAGGACTCCGGTGTACTGAAGTAGTCGTTCAGGAAGCTCTTGACGCATATCTGGCTGGCGTGGCCGCCGCCCTCGCTGGAGCTGACGCCGTCGGCAATGGCCGCGGCCACTCCTTTACTCTGCAGCAGCGCGCCTTGCGGCACACACACCTTGCACAGGTCGTCGTTGCTCTCCTTGACGCCCGCCTCGCTGCGGAAAGCGTAGTCTATTTCCAGTTTTGCACTCATTCGCCAGGTTCAGTCGTGTGATTCTCGGCGCAAAGTCAAATGGTACTGAATTAACGCGAGGTAGGTAACAAAGGTCATCCCGGCTCGCACCGGGATGACGAGGGTGGTTGGCTTGATCAGCTACTGTTCATGACCTGACAGTAGCAGCCATCAGGTTACATCGATCATATGCACGCTGC
The DNA here is from genome assembly GCA_024235255.1 of Chromatiaceae bacterium. Taxonomy (GTDB): domain Bacteria; phylum Pseudomonadota; class Gammaproteobacteria; order Chromatiales; family Chromatiaceae; genus HKST-UBA178. Next base: position 65,232 of record JACKMT010000002.1, on the reverse strand, counting down.
CATCTTCCATCACTTCGGCGGTCTGTCCCTGCGGCTCGTCCAGAAAACGGACCGCAGCCAGTGCGATCAGCGCCGCGCCGCCGATCACCATGAAGAACATCTGCGGCGTGACGAAGGAGAAGACCGTGAGAAAAGTGACTGCACCGACATTGCCGTAAGCACCGGCCATACCCGCCACCTGGCCGGTCATGCGGCGTTTGACCAGCGGCACCATCGCGAACACCGCCCCTTCACCCGCCTGCACGAAAAACGAGCAGGCCATGGTGGCGATCACCGCAATGGTCAGCGACCACCCGGAGTCAATCTGTCCCAACACGAAATAGCCGACGGCCAGACCGGCAATCAGCAGGGTCAGTGTGTTTCTACGGCCGAACTTGTCGCTGAAAAGTCCGCCGCCCGGGCGGGCGAACAGGTTCATGAAGGCGAAACCGGAGGCGAGCATGCCGGCCTGTACGATGGAGAGGTCGAAGGTCTCTTTAAAGAACAGCGGCAGCATGGAGACAACGGCCAGCTCAGAGCCGAAGGTGACAAAATAGGCCAGATCCAGGATAGCCACCTGCTTGAACTTGTAGCGATGGATCTCTGCCACCTCCTCCGTGAACACATGCTTGTTGATGCGCCACACCTGCGAGGTCTGATAGATGTAGAGCAGCAGCAGGCCGATATAGATGCCGTTGCACATCATACCGCTGAGAATCTTCAGATTGTCGGGCCCCAGTTTCCAGGTCAATACTGCCAGCGCGAGGTACATCGGGATATTCATCAGCAGGTAGAAGTAGAAGTCGCCTCTGCTGGTGACCTCCATGGCGCCGGTCTTCTTCGGTTTGAAGTAGGTGGAACCCTTCGGGGTGTTGCGCGCCATTCGGTAATAAATCAGGGAGTAGATCAGCGTGATCGTGCCGGTCAGGAAGATGGCATAGCGCCAGCCCTCGTCCCCGCCAAACAACAGTGCGATAGTGGGCAGCGAGAGTGCAGCCGCGGCTGAGCCGAAGTTTCCCCAGCCGCCGTAGATCCCCTCCGCGACACCGACCTGCCTGGCTGGAAACCACTCGCCGATCATGCGTATGCCGATCACGAAACCAGCGCCGACGAAGCCGAGCGCGAAGCGGCTGATCAGCAGCATGGTATAGGAGTCGGCAAAGGCAAAAACAAAACAGATCAGACTGGAGAGAAACAGCAGCATCGAGTAGACCAGCCTGGGTCCGTACTTATCCACCAGCATGCCGATCACGATGCGCGCCGGAATCGTCAACGCCACATTGATGATAAGCAGCGCCTTCACCTCCTGTGCGCTCAGTTTGAAACTCTCCTGGATGGAGGCCATCAGAGGCGCATGGTTGAACCAGACAAAGAAACTGAGAAAGAAGGCGAACCAGGTGAGATGCAGGGTTCGTATCTTTCCGGTGAAAGAGAAGAGGTTGAGGTTGGAAGCCGACATGCTGAACTCCGGTGAAAAAAGATGCCTGAATTGGCCGCAGCAATTACCGAGCCAACTCCGGAATCAGGCTGAAAAGCCGGTTTATGCGGCTTTGCTCCCGTTGTGCGCATCGGCTGTTATGTTGCGCTGCATCATCGGTGTGCATTACCGCCCATTCTGCACCAATCCGGAGCGGAAGCTTCCGTGGCCGCCACCGATAGCAGCACTGAGTGCCAGTCAATGGCAAATCATTGGTTTTTGATTTTATTGATAAAAAAGTAGCGGTCAGCCCATCGGCACGGGTTTTGCTGCAGATCCTGAATATATTTGGCGCGCACCTCAAATATGGGGTCGGAATTCAGGGGTTGGCTTGGATGAAACGGAAGTTGGTATTGGTTGGCAACGGCATGGCCGGCGTACGCACGCTGGAGGAGTTGCTGAAGCTGGAGGAGGCGGACGTTTACGAGATCAGCGTATTCGGTTCCGAGCCGCATCCCAACTACAACCGCATCATGCTCTCGCCGGTGCTGGCCGGTGAGAAAACCATCGATGACATCGTGCTCAACAGCCGCGACTGGTATCGGGAGAACGGCATCACCCTCTACAGCGGGGAGAGTGTCGTCGAGATCGACCGGGTCAGGCGGGAGGTCAGAACCGAGAGCGGCATCCGGACGAGTTACGATCGTTTGTTGATCGCCACCGGTTCCACCCCTTTTATCATTCCGGTGCCGGGCTCCGATCTTGAGGGTGTCATCGGTTTTCGGGATATTGCCGACGTCGAGACGATGTTGGATGCCGCCCATCACCATACCAAGGCTGTGGTGATCGGCGGCGGCCTGCTGGGTCTGGAGGCGGCCAACGGGTTGATGAAACGGGGCATGGAGGTCACCGTGGTGCATCTGATGGACCGGCTGATGGAGCGGCAGCTGGACGATCCGGCAGCAGCCATGCTGAAACAGTCGCTGCAGGCGGCCGGCATGAAGTTCCTGATGGAGGCGCAAACCACAGAGATCCTGGGTGATGAGCGGGTGACCGGGGTCAAATTCGCCGATGGGACACGGATAGATGCGGGCCTGGTGGTGATGGCGGTCGGCATCCGCCCCAACATCGCGCTGGCGCAGCAGGCCGGCATCTATTGCGAGCGCGGCATCCTGGTCAACGATACCATGCAGACCTTTGACCCGAGCATCTATGCGGTGGGTGAGTGCGTGCAGCACCGCAACACCTGCTACGGGCTGGTGGCGCCGCTGTTCGAGCAGGCCAGGGTGTGCGCCAACCACCTGGCGCAGCTCGGCTACGGCCGCTACGAAGGTTCGGTCACCTCGACCAAACTTAAAGTAACCGGCATCGATCTCTTCTCGGCTGGGGAGTTCAACCAGAGCGACGGCGACGAAACGCTGGTGCTACAGGACGCGGCGCACGGGCTCTACCGCAAGCTGGTGATCCGCGACAACCGCATCAAAGGGGCGGTGATGTACGGCGACACCATGGACGGCAGCTGGTATTTTCAGCTGCTGCGCGACGCGACCGATATCTCCGCGTTCCGCAAGACCCTGCTGTTCGGCCAGCATGAGCTGGGCGATGCCGGCCACGGCGATGCGCGGATACTCTCGCTGCCGGATTCCGCGGAGGTGTGCGGCTGCAACGGCGTGTGCAAAGGCGAGGTGGTTGACGCCATTGTCAAGAAGGGGCTGTTCACGCTGGAAGAGGTGCGCGCCCACACCAAAGCCTCCAGCTCCTGCGGCTCCTGCACCGGTCTGGTGGAAGTGTTGCTGGCCAGCACCGTGGGCGAGGGCTACGCCGCCACCCCGAGCAAAAAGGCGTTGTGCACGTGCACCGAACACAGCCACGATGAGGTGATCGACGCCATCCGCAAGCACCGGCTGCAGAGCATGGATGCAGTGCGCAGCATGCTGGCCTGGAAGACGCCGGACGGCTGCGCTTCCTGCCGGCCGGCGCTCAACTACTATCTGCTGGCCGCCTGGCCGGGCGAATACCGCGACGACGCGCAGTCCCGTTTTATCAACGAACGTGCCCACGGCAACATTCAGAAGGATGGGTCTTACTCGGTGGTGCCGCGCATGTTCGGCGGCCTCTGCACCCCGGACGAGCTGCGTGCCATCGCCGATGTGGCGGACAAGTTCAAGGTGCCGGAGATCAAGGTGACCGGCGGCCAGCGCATCGACATGTTCGGTGTGAAGAAGGAGGACCTGCCGGCCATGTGGCGCGATCTCAACGCGGCCGGACTGGTCTCGGGGCACGCCTACGGCAAGGCGATGCGCACCTGCAAAACCTGTGTCGGCTCGGAGTGGTGCCGCTTCGGCACCCAGGATTCGACCGGCCTGGGGGTGAAGCTGGAGCAGCTCACCTGGGGCTCCTGGATGCCGCACAAGTTCAAGCTGGCCGTCTCCGGCTGCCCGCGCAACTGCGCCGAGGCGACCATCAAGGATTTCGGTGTGGTCTGCGTCGACTCCGGCTACGAGCTGCATGTGGGCGGCAACGGCGGCATCAAGGTGCGCGTCACCGACCTGCTGACCAAGGTTGCCAGCGAGCAGGAGGTGCTGGAGTACTGCGCCGCCTTCATCCAGCTCTACCGGGAAGAGGCGCACTATCTGGAGCGTACCGCCCCCTGGCTGGAGCGGGTCGGGCTGAACCATATCAAGCAGCGCCTGCTGGAGGACGAAGCGGGGCGCCGGGCACTGGTCGAGCGTTTCAGGACCAGTCAGCATTTCGCACAGATCGACCCCTGGAGAGAGCGCGCCGAAGGCCTTGAGGCAAACGAGTTTACCCCGATCAGACTGGCGCAATTTTCCAAAGTGAGCGTAGGAGCATAGCGATGAGCGAATGGATCAAAGTGGTTGAGCTGAATCAGATCCCGGTGCTCGGCGCGCGCGTGGTCCGGACCGAGGCGATGGATATTGCGCTGTTCCGCGGCTCCGACGACCGGGTCTTCGCGGTGCGCGACGCCTGCCCGCACAAGAACGGTCCGCTGTCGCAGGGGATCATGCACGGGCACTCGGTCACCTGTCCGCTGCACAACTGGAAAATAGACCTGACCAGCGGCGAAGCGCTGGGCCCGGACGAGGGGTGCACCAATGTGTTCCCGGTCAGGGTCGAGGAGGGGATGGTGCTGCTGCAGTTGACTACCAACGTGGCTGCCGCCTGAGGAGCTGCCATGCTGTTTGGTCGAAGCAAGAAAAATCCGATCCGTATCGCCGACAAGGGCGTGGTGGAGTGGAAATACGCCGCCTGCGGCTACTGCTCCACCGGCTGCTCCATCGAAGTTGGCCTGAACGCCGCAGGCCGGCCGGTGGCCTCGCGCGGCGTGGCGGATGCCGACGTCAACCGGGGCAAACTCTGCCTTAAAGGGATCTTTGAGCACGAGCTGTTCGAATCCGCCGGACGCGGTCTGCAGCCCATGATGCGCGCGCATTGGCACGAACCCTGGCAGGCTGCCAGCTGGGACAGCGCGCTGGACAAGGTGCACGACGAGATTGTCCGCATCCAACAGCAGTATGGACGCGACTCGGTCGCGGTCATCTCCACCGGGCAGATGCTGACCGAAGAGTTCTATACCCTGGGCAAGCTGACCCGAGGCTTGATCGGCACCAACAACTACGACGGCAACACCACGCTCTGCATGGCCTCGGCGGTCTCCGGCTACAAGCGCTCATTCGGCTCCGACGGTCCGCCCGGCTGTTACGAGGATTTCGAGCATACCGACTGTCTGATCGCCTGGGGCTCCAACCTGCCGGAACAGCATCCGATCATCTACTGGCGCATGAAAGAGGCGCAGGAGAAGCGGGGATTTCCGCTGATCGTGGTCGATCCGCGCGTCACCATGCTGGCGCAGAACGCTGACCGCCACCTGCCGATCACGCCGGGCACCGACGTGGTGCTGCAGAATGCGCTGATGCACGTGATTCTCAACGAGGGTCTGCAGGACCAAACCTACATCGATGCCAACACCACCGGCCTGGCGGCGCTGCGCGCCGAGGTGCAGAAGTATGACCCGGTCACCGCGGCGAAGATCTGCGGCATCGACGAGGACAGCATCCGTCACGTCGCGCGCCTGTTCGCCAATGCCGGGGCGGCGATGCAGATCTGGACCATGGGCATCAACCAGTCCACCCACGGCTCCGACGGCGTGGTCGGCATCAACAACCTGGCGCTGTTGACCGGCAACATCGGCAAGCCCGGCGGCACCAGCCTCTCCATCACCGGCCAGTGCAACGCGATGGGCACGCGCGAGTGGTCATCCTGCTCCGGTCTGCCCAACTACCGGCTGCTGGAGGTGCCGGAGCACCGCGCGGAGATCGCCCGATTCTGGAATGTCGACCCGGAGTTCTTCCCCAAGAAGCGCGGCATGTTCCAGACCGACATCTATCACGCCATCGAGTCGGGTCAGATCAAGGGGCTCTGGTTGATCGCCACCAATCCGATGTCCTCGCTGCCCAACACCGCGCGCATCCGCCGGGCGATGGAGAAGCTGGAGTTCTGCGCGGTGCAGGACTGTTACCAGGACACCGAGAGCGCCCAGTACGCCCACGTCTACCTGCCCGCCGGCACCTGGGCGGAGAAGGAGGGGGTGATGACCAACACCGAGCGGCGCATCAATCTGGTCAAGCCGATCAGCACGCCGCCGGGGGAGGCTAAACCGGACCTCTGGATATTCAACCGCATGGCGGAGCGTTTCAACCGCGAGGGCAGGGTGAAGTTTCCAGAGCAGGCGCCGGAGATCTTCCTGGAGATGGCGTCGATATCGACCGGCCGGCTGGCCGACATCTCCGGCATGAACCACGCACTGATCGAACGCAACCGGGGCATCCAGTGGCCCTATACCCGCGAGCAGGCGGAGCGGGGCGAGGCGCCCCCCAGCGGGGGCAAGCGCCTGTATACCCGTGACGCCAGTTTCAGCTACCCGGACGGCAGGGCAAAATTGATCCCGCTGCCGTTCATCGACAACAACGAGGTGCCGGACGAGAAGTTCCCGGTCTGGCTCAACACGGGTCGCCTGATCGAGCATTGGCACGGTCGCACCAAGACCGGCAAGATCGGCAACAACAACAAGTACAGCCCGATCCCGTTCATTGAAATCAATCCGGACCTGGCGTCGGAACTGGGTATTCGGCGCGGCGACTACGTGCGCCTGGTATCGCGCCGCTCCGATGCGGTGGTGATGGCGCAGCCGACGCAGCGGGTACCGAAGAACATGGTTTTTCTTCCGTTCCATTTTCATGACTGCGCCAACCGGCTGACCCTGGGTCTGCTCGATCCCCATTCGCGCCAACCGGCCTACAAACAGTCGGCGGTGCGCATCGAGCCGATCGCCGACCAGAGAGCGGCAGCCAGATTGAGTATGGAGATGCGGAAGTTTTAACTATCCGCCGATTGGGAGGCGAAGTGTTTCCCACCGGCTTCAGAGTGAAAAATATGTTTCAAGTACGCGACAACGAGCCGGACTATGCCCGGCTCAACGACCCCGACAGCAAACGCCACAACCGTTACGGGCTGCCCATTGAAAAAGCCGCCGAGGGCGACGTCCTGCATGGCCGCAGCCTGAATATCAATGGCGACGGTGGGGTGGGAGCGAACCCCAACCGTTACAAGCAGCACGGCTTCTATTTCAACGCCGACAACTGCATCGCCTGCCACGCCTGCGAGGCGGCCTGCAGCGAGAAGAACGACAACCCGGCGCATATCGCCTTCCGTTCGGTCGGTTTTGTCGAGGGCGGCACCTACCCCGCCTACCAGCGGCTCAATATCTCGATGGCCTGCAACCACTGCGACAATCCGGTCTGCCTGAAAGGCTGTCCCACCCGCGCTTATACCAAGTTTGCCGAGTACGGCGCGGTGCTGCAGGATCCGGATATCTGCTTCGGCTGCGGCTACTGTACCTGGGTCTGCCCTTACAACGCGCCGCAGCTCGATCCGGTGCAGGGTCAGGTCAGCAAGTGCAACATGTGTGTCGATCGCCTCGAGGTGGGATTGAAGCCCGCCTGCGTCTCCGCCTGTCTCGGCAAGGCGCTGGATTTCGGTGTGGTGGAGAATATTCCGGCGAACCGGCAGCAGGCCAAAACCGAGATCCCCGGGTTTCCGCGCAGCGACATCACTCACCCTAATATCCGCTTCCAGCAGACCCGCACCACCCAGCGTGAGATGGTGCGTGTGGACAGTACTGCGGTGAAATACCATCGCCACGACAACCAGGACAATTTCCGCCCGGTGGTGGATGCCAAGCACGGCTTCAAACGCGAGTGGAGTCTGGGCAGACTGCTTGGTTCGCATGAAAATGCGCACATCGTCTTTACCCTGGCAGCGCAGACGGCGATGGGCGCCTTTGCAATATTGCTACTGGGAGAGTGGCTGGGTGTCGCATCGTTCAATCGCCTGCACGCCGGCGCGGTTTATCTGCCGCTGCTGCTGATCATGCTGACGTTGCTGGCACTGGGTCTGTTCAAGCTGAACATGCACCTGGGCAAGCCGCACCGATTCTACCGTGGTTTCTACAATCTGCGGTTGTCGCCGGTCAGCCGGGAGATCGCCGGGGTGTCGGCGTTCTTTGCCGGTCTTGCCGGCTATGCATTTTTCGCCCTGTTCGACGGCGGCTTCGCGGCCGCAGTGCAGACCCTTTTTGCGCTGCTTGCGCTGCTTGGCACCGGCCTCGGCGGCTACTACATGTACAGGCTCTACCGCATCCCCGCGCGGCCGTTCTGGGATCACTGGCAGACCGCTGCCGCCTTTGCAGGCACTGCGCTGGCGCTGGGGTCACTGCTGCTGGCGCTGACCGCGCTGTGGTTCGGATCCCTATCGGAAGATCTGGGATCGAAACTGGTGGCGCTGACGGCAGCCGGGTTGATGCTGGAGGGAGTGGGGCTGTTGGTGCATGCACGCACCGTCGGCCGGCAGCAGAGCGAAGGCGCCGCTTCGTTCTACGAGCAGCGCACCACCTTTGGTAAATCCTACTGGCTGCGCAACGGGCTGCTGATCAGCGCGCTGCTGTTGGCGGTTGGCCTGGCGCTGACGGGGAGCGCGCAGCCACAGGTCTTTGCGCTGCTGGCATTGCTGGCGCTGGCATCCGCCGTCATTGGCCGGGCGCTGTTCTACGTACTGGTCATTCCGACCACGATGCCGGGTGCCTTCTTCTGGAAGAATCAGGGATTCGTCGAGCACGCCCGCGAGGTGGGCCTGGCCGCTATGCCGCAGCTGGGTGTGGTTTACCAGCGCCACCACCGCTTCAAACTGGGCGAGCTGTTGGAGACGCTGCGTTCGACCTCGCTCAGAGAGAAGATCATGCAGGTGAAGTGCATCATTACGGGCTGATTGGCAGCTGCGCGATATCGGGTGGTGTGATACCGGGTGTGGCGCAACGTTCACGCCGGGCTATCCGCCAAACGGTGGATAGCGTAGGGTTAGGCCATGAAAACAGTCTATCGCGGCTTTACTCCGGAACAGCTTCAGTCCCAGTACAGTGCAAGGGCAGCGGTTCCCGAACATCCCCAGATCTTTCAGCGCTGGAGGCGAATGAGCGTAGATTTCCGCGCGCTCTCCCACGCTGAGCTCAACATTCCCTACGGCGAGTCGCCCCGGGAGAAGGTCGATCTTTTTCTTCCCAGCACGGAAAATCCGCCGCTGCTGGTGTTCATTCACGGCGGCTACTGGCAGGCAATGGATAAAGGCGACTTCAGCTTTATCGCCAGGGAGCTGGTTGCGCGGGGGATAGCGGTTGCGCTTCCCGGGTACGATCTCTGTCCGGCCGTTACGCTGGATCAAATCGCCGCACAGATGCGGCGTGCGCTGTTATGGCTCAAGCTTAAGGCACCCGAGTATGGAGTCGATTCCAGGCAGATGCATCTCTGCGGCCACTCCGCCGGCGGTCAGTTGATTGCGCTGCTGTTGGCCACCGACTGGAAGACGATTGCGCCGGCTTTCGAGGCGGCGAGCCTCCGTTCCGGCATTTCCACCAGCGGTCTGTTCGATCTGGAGCCCTTAATCCACACCGCTATCAATGATGCGCTGGGACTGGATCTTGAAGACGCCAGGCGCAACTCGCCCATATTGGCCCGGCCTCACTGCAGGGTGCCGCTGCTGCTGGCGGTCGGAGGAGACGAGAGCAGGGAGTTTCACCGCCAGAGCCGGGAGTTTGCCAATGTCTGGTCCGGGCAGGGGGTCCCAACCCGCTATCACTCCATCGCCGGCCTAAACCACTTCACCTTACTGGAGCAGCTGGCAGTGCCGGGAAGTGAACTGCTGCAATCAGTACTTGAAACGATCGGTCGCTCTGCAGCTGCCTGCTAAAGGCGTTAAAGCAAAGGCCAGATGATTGTTTCGTCTGCAAGCGCGCGGCCGGTCGCTTCCCGTTCTCTTTCGGGCAGTACATCCAGGCTTGGCCACAAGCCGTTCTCCAGTGCCCGCTGATAGCCGCCGGTCAGTCCGGCACGGCGCATTTTCTCGGTGGTGGTTGCGGTGTCGTAACGCAGCGGATGCCGGCTGATGCGCAGCTGCCGCTCGCCGGTGCGTTCCAGCAGGCTGTACCAGGTCCGGTCGCTGCCGTCGTTGGCGGGCATGCCGATCACCCCGGCGTTGTGCCATAGCTGATTACCGATGCAGCGGGTAAAGGGAATACCGCTGTGACCTGCCACTACACCGTCGACATCGAGCTGTTCCAGCTCCTGCAGAAAATCTGCGTCGCTTTGCGAGGCGAACAGAAAGCGGTTTATCTTCTGAGTGCCGCCATGAATCGCAGCCAGCCGCAGCCCGCTGAATGTAAACTCCAGGCGCCTGGGCAGCGTTGCCATCCAGCACCTTATTCCGTCGTCGACCCGCGCATTAGCGTAGCTGAACCACTGCGCCGAGAGAAGGTCGCAGCTGCTTCCCCGGTCGAACCCGCAGCCGCAGTCTGCGGCGCCTTGGGCCAGCGACTCCTCGCAGTTGCCCATCACGATATGCACCCCCCAATCCCTGATCTCAGATACCGTCGCGACCGGATCGGCGCAGTAGGCGACCAGGTCGCCGGTGCAGATGCACTGCTGGGCCGGAATACCGCGCTCGACGGCGATCCGCCGCAACGCCTGGGTCGCCTCCAGGTTGGAGTAGGGGCCGCCGAATACCAGCAGCGGAGATTCGAGCTCTCCAAGCCGGAGCGCGGGAGGTGCAGCTGCTGTGTGGGTCAAGCCATCTCCTCCCCTGCCTTCAATGCAATGCTGCGCATACCCAATGCAAACGCGGTGCAACCGGCCGCCAGCACGCCAACGCAGAGAATCAGCAGCTTTGCGTATTTGTGGCTGACTCCGAACAGCGGTTCCAGCAGCGTCAGTTGTCCGCCCGCTTCGAGCATATAGACCGCCCCTGCGGTTATGGCACAGCAGAACGCCAACGCATAGGACCAGCGGGCCACCCTGCGCCTGCCCAGTATGCAGAAGAAGAGCACCGGCGCCAGGAACATGGAGGCGGTGCCGCTCACTGCCACTGCGGCAAACAGATCCTTGCTGCCGAGAAACAGAAAAAACAGTCCTCCGACAAGAAACAGGGCCATAGCGAGGCGCCCATTATTCGGGTGCGGGGCGGCGAGCCGCATATCAACGATGGAGAGCTTAGCGGCGCTGGAGAGGGTGGAATCGAGCGTGGAGAGCGCTGAGATCACCAGTGCGGCATTGAACAGCAGCATGGTCGGTTCGCCGAACAGCCTGGTCAGCGTCGCGACCAGTGCTTCGCCTTCTGATTTGAGCAGTCCGGCGTGCACGCCCAGCAACCCGAAAATGAGTATGCCGATAATCGATATCCAGGCGGCGTGCATGAAACTGCGCCAGGTGGTGGCGCGATCGGCCAGAAAACCACGGTCCATCATCACCGGATCGTGCATTGGGTAGCTCCAGATCTGCAGCAGCGCCACGGCCAGCAATACCCAACCGGGTCCACTGGCGTCCGGACTGGAAGCCATGACCGCTTGGATCGAGAAATGGTCACCGGTCAGCGTCTGCATAAGGAGCATCATGAGCACGGCGATCAGGACCAGCGTCTGAAAAACGTCGGTGCGGAGCGAGGCGCGCAGACCGCCCATCATCGAGTAGCCCAGGGTGAGAACCGCGATCGCGATCACACCGAATGTGTAAGCGTTTGAGCCTGCCGCGCCGAACAACACACCGATTACCAGCAGGTTGGCGAAAACCTCGCTCAATAGCCGCACCGCGACAACGATGTTGTAGCTGCTCGTACCGAGACGGCCGAAGTGGTCGCGCAGAAAGTTCTGAATGCTATCCTGTCCGTGCTCAAAGCGGATGCGGTCTATTATAAGTCCGCCGGTGAGAAAGCTGAGGTAATAAGCGGCATAGGCCAGCGCTCCGGCGATACCGTAGTAGTAACCGAGAATGGCTGCATTCATCAGCGAGCGGGCGAAGATCCAGGTGGTGACCTGGGAGAACACCAAAGTCCAGAGCGAAGGCGGTGCGCCGTTTTCGTTAAAGCCCCGGAAGAATCCATCGGCGGTTTTGGTGCGGGGCGAGAGCAGGAAGCTGATCAGCACCATTACGCCGACAATAAGGATCAAACTCATGACTTCTCCTTGAACTAAAGGTAGGTAATTGCCTCCGATCGCATTGCTTGCCGGTCGGACTGCAGAAGCGGGTTGCCTCCGCTCTAGTGTTTTTCCGGGTGGTCTCAACCCGATCTATCTCATGCTTGAATATAAGTGCAGAGAGGATTGTGTCCTGATCTTAATCAGGGACCGGCGTTCGCTTCAATTTATTTCAAGTGGGTTTGGTGGGATAAGGAGCCGGTACCCTTACAAGGTAAGGGTACCGATCCGTTATTGCTTCACCATGGGGTTGCCGAAGGGGAGAAGTGCAGCTCTCCCCTTTGGTCGTCAGCGAGGTTGTATAACTTTTTGACTATATATCCTTCGTTGGTCAGTTATCGTGCCCGATGATATAGCCAAGCACACCGCCGAACACCAATCCGTTGGCGAAATCATGGTCGTGGCGGTATTTACGATAAGGGCGGCGATATTCGTGGTGTCCATAGTCATGGCGGTATGCAGGCCGATGCTCCTTCCAGTGGGGTCGATGATGATGGCGATAATCATCCCGATAATGCGCTTTCAGATAGGGCGTGGTGACTTGGCTGCTATGTGCCGAATAATGGCGATCGCCCCGCGCCTGGTCTGCGACAGCGGGTGTTATGGTGGCTAGGGATAACAGGGCACTCAGTCCAATAGCGAAGATGGTTCTACGTTTCAACATCGTTTTTCTCCTGATTGTTACGATCTGGCACTGAGTTTATGAGTAGATTACTGAACCTCAGCTGAATATAGGCATGCTGTTTATTCTGTCATCACCTTCAGCATCGCCGCGCAATATTCGCGGTTAATGTCTCTTTACCATAATTTCTGAGGAGATTAGTAAATTTTAGTTGCGTTCTCTGCCAGCCTGCTGCACAATCATGCTGCGGCGCAACAATTGTCCGGACTGGATACTCCCGCCGTCGGCAGATTCAAAAATTGCTGTTGTCAATTGGATTCTGCCCCCGAAACCGATGATCTCTTGAGTTGGCAGACTGCCTGCCTGGACTCGGGGATTTCCCGGTGTTTATCAGTGGTGTCTGACGTTGATGAGGCAAGTATGAATACGCAGTTGGTTTTTATCGGTCACGGAGCGCCTGATATCTGTCTCCAAGCGCGCTCCCCCGAGCGTCCGAGATAGAGGCGTCGAGTCAGATGAAGAACTGGGTAGAAATCGCCGGTGTTGAGGATATTCCCCGCTTACAGGCACGGCTGGTAAAAACCGGCTACCATAAACTGGCTGTGTTCCGCACTGCCACCGACGAGATATTTGCCGTGGAGGATGACTGCCCCCACAAGCATGGACCGCTCTCCCAGGGCGTTGTGCACGATAATCTGGTCACCTGTCCCTGCCATAACCTGGAGATCGACTTGGCCTCGGGAAGGGTTTTGGGATCGGACGAAGCCTGTGCCCGCACCTTTCAGACCAGGGTGAAGAGCGGCAGAATTTTCCTCTCGCTGTAGATTTCGACGGCACAAAATACACCGAAATATCAACCGGCAATGTTCCCTCTTTTCCTACTGCAGCATTGTTAAAAAACTAAGCGCAGCGTTACCCCCAATAATTTCGCTAGAAACGAATTAAACGCTAAAGATACGATATCTTCGGTCGACCTTGTACCCAGGTAGGTGGAGCATCTCTGCGGAAAAAGCCTGAACTCCGCCGATTGGAATAGATTGGGGACAAGGAGTAAATAAATGACCATTCGGGCGAAACTACTCGGCGGCGGCATAACGATCAGTCTGCTACTTGGTTTGGTTCTGGTGCTGGCGGTCCTCTCATTCGGCAGACTGAGTGGGGGGTTCACCGAGGTAGTACAAAAATCAACCACCGGTGTGGACAACTCAATAGCCACCGAAGCCAACATAAACACCGCTGATAAAAGCCTCGCCACTGTTTCCGCAGGAATGCTGGCACTGGTTGACGATATCAATCAGACCAATATGCACGTGAAAGTTCTGCAGCGGAAGATAACGCAGGTATCCGCCGCGTTGCAGGAGCTGCTCGAAGAGGTCGGCGAGATGACTGCCGAGCTTCCGGAAGGCTGGCATGTGCGCGAGAGTCTTGAGGAGTTCACCGATGAAGTGGGCAATATCGAAGAGATCATGCGCCGCGAAGCGCTGGTGAGCCTGAAGTCCACGGTGGGCAAGATGGGGCAGTTCGCACTGAGTATCGATGGGCAGGTAAAGGAGATAAACCTGCTTGCCGGTGAACTGAATAAAGTGAAGGAGTTGAGTTCGGGTGTGGTTTCAGCCAACCAAGAGATTCAAGCTCTGGCTGAAGATTTCAGCGGTCAGATCAGCCTCTCCCGCAATAGCATCGGTGCGGTTCTGGTCGGTGTGGTGATCTTGTGCCTGGCCGGTGTGTTGTTGCTTACCCGCGCTATTACCAAGCCGCTGAACTGCGCTATTGAGGCAATGGAAGATATTGCCGCCGGTGAAGGAGACCTCACCAAGCGTCTTAGCTGCGAGGGTAGCGGTGAGATGACGAGCCTTGCGATCGCCTTCAACAGTTTTGTCGGAAAAGTGCACGAAATGGTTTCGGAAGTCGCTGACACCATGGGGCAATTCGGCAGTGTGGTAAAACAGACTGCAGAGATTGCGGACCAGACCAGCCAGGGCGTGGCGCAGCAGCAGACGGAGACCGACCAGGTGGCGACTGCTGTCAATGAACTCTCCTGCTCCGCCCAGGAAGTCGCCGCGAACGGCGCCAGAGCGGCCGAATCGGCTCAGCACGCCGAGAACGAGGCAATCAGCGGCAGACAGGTGGTGGCGAAATCGGTGGCAGCCGTTGAATCGCTCTCGCGCAATGTGATCGAGTCGGTGAGCTTGATACAGAAGCTTTCCGCCGATAGCGAGGATGTCGGCAAAGTGATCGCCGTGATTCGGGAGATCGCCGAGCAGACCAATCTGCTGGCGTTGAACGCCGCGATTGAAGCCGCGCGTGCTGGCGAGCAGGGTCGTGGTTTTGCCGTGGTGGCGGATGAAGTGCGGACGCTGGCCAACCGAACTCAGTCCTCTACCGAAGAGATTCGGGCGATTATCGAACGTCTGCAGGCTGGAACCAAAGCCGCCGAGCGGACGATGCAGGCCGGCCGGGAGCAGGTGGAGCGCAATGTCGGACAGTCTGCGCTGGCAGGCAAAGCGCTGGATACCATCGCGGAGGTGGTCACCGCAATCAAGCATCAGAACTTGCAGATAGCCAGCGCCACGCAACAGCAGACAGCAGTTACGGAAGAGATCAACCGTAGTGTGGTCAATATCAATGATGTCGGTAAGCGCACGGCTGACGGGGCCCTGAAAGCGGCCAGATCCAGTGAGGAATTGGCCGGTTTTGCCCGACGGATTCAGGGTCTGTTGGCACAATTCAAGATTTAGCCGGAAGCCGCACTGTAATTGCCGCTTCCTGGTAGCGATATCAGGTCTCTTCAATGGGCAAGAAGCCTCTGCCAAGCGGCAGGGGCTTCTCTTTTTTTCTGCTCCTTCAGAGTGAAAACAGCTGAGCGTCACTGCATTAAACAAGCTGCTATCCCGGAAGGATTTTGCAGGTATAATTATTTCCTGATACTTGGGGAAAATAAATTAGTAACTTCTTATGTAACGATGGATCGGCTGCCACTTCGTGTGGCTGGCGATCGAACAGGGTAGAGTGTATGAACGTTACTTTTCGGCAGCTTTCGTTATTCGAATCGGTTGCGCGCAACCTGAGCTTTACCCGGGCGGCAGAGGAGTTACATTTGAGTCAGCCGGCGGTATCCATGCAGATCCGTCAGCTTGAAGAGTCGGTCGGATTGCCGCTGTTCGAAAAGCTGGGGAAGCAGGTAAATCTGACCGAAGTGGGTAGAGAGGTTTACCACTACAGCCAGGGCATCAATCGCTACCTGACCGAGATGGAGGAGGTGCTGGAGTCCTTGAAGGGACTCAACCGCGGTCATCTGCACGTTGCAGTGGCCAGCACCGTCAACTATTTTGCGCCACGCCTGATGGCTGCATTCCACAAAGCGTATCCGGGTATAGACCTGGAACTTGATGTCGCGAATCGGGAACGTCTTATTCAGCTGCTGGTGGCCAACGCCGTCGACATGGTGTTGATGGGGCAACCGCCGGATAGTGTCGAGGTGGAATCGGAAGCATTCATGCAGAATCCGCTGGTGGTGGTGGCGCCGCCAGGCCACCCTTTGAACGGTAAACGGCAAATTTCGCTCGAGCGCCTGGCCGAAGAGATATTTGTCATGCGTGAACCGGGCTCCGGAACCCGTCAGGCGATGGAGCGTTTTTTCCAGGAGCACCAGCTTACCATTCGTCAGGGTATGCAGATGACGCGCAACGAGGCGATAAAACAGGCGGTCAGGGCCGGCCTTGGCCTGGGGATAGTCTCCGCTCACACCATCGAACTGGAGTTGGAAACCGGGAGGTTGGTCATGCTCGATGTGGAGAGTTTTCCGATCGAACGGCAATGGTATCTTGTGTACCGCAAGCGCAAGCGGATGTCACCTCCCAGCCGAGCCTTCCGCAATTTTGTCCTGAGCGAGGCGCAGAACGTCAGTGACAACCGGGAGCGCTGATTTCGATTCTTGCGGCAGGCATATGTTAACCCGCGAAGCGCTCCCGTCGCGCTGAAATATATTGACCCGCGCTATCAGTGCAGCTGTCAGAAATTTATACAATTGTTCTGTAGGCTGCGTTAAAAAATAGAGCAGGTAGTAATTAACTTGTTGTATTATAAGCTGTATTTAATCAGTGGCATGTTTATTGCCGTTGGTTGCTAGACAAGGTATTCGTTCATCCAGCTTGGGCGAAATATCACAGTTTCTGTAGTGCTAGCAGGTGCACCGGTCCGGGTTCGAGATTATAAAGGTAGCTTAATTCATGTCGGTGATTAGCGGAGAGTTTCAGTGATGTCCGGACGTGTGCTTATAGGGTCTATATTCGGCATCCTAATGCTGGCGGCGACCGCCTCTCACGCAGGTACAGTTTCCTTCGGTGAGACATTGATAAACGCGGATCTCAACGGGACCTTCTCGGTTGATCTGCGCATCGATTTCACTGGTGATGCCACGCTTGGCGGCGGGTTGGATATTTTTTTCGACTCTTCCGCGCTCAATTTCAGCTCGTTTGATTTTGGCGTGGCTCCTTCGTTGGATCCATCCTTTAACCGGCTTCCGAATCTGGTTCTAAACGCGGATCCACTGCAAAGCAAACTGGAGGGCCTGGCCTTTGGCAGCTTCGCTGGTATTACCGGCCCTGAAGTAATCGGTACGCTGACTTTTCAGGCTACCGCTGTAGGTTCCAGTGCTCTCTCGTTGGCCGTCACGACAGATCCGTCGAAAGGCGGTGAATTTATTTCCAGCAGTACTTTTTCTCTACAAGTTGTAGACTTTGGAAGCGCGGCTATACAGGTATCCGCAGTACCCGTTCCTGCAGCGGCCTGGTTGTTCGGCAGTGGCTTGATTGCGCTGGCGGGAGTGGTAAAAAAACGCAAGACGCTTGAAACAGGCCAGCACTAACCATCCAGCCGCTTGAGCAGAACCTTCGAGTTGCGCTGATAGTTGTACAGTCCACGCTTTGCCATAGGCAGCTGATCGACCGGCATCGGTTCGAATCCACGCTCGCGGAACCAGTGCGTAGTCTGGGTGGTAAGCACAAACAGTCTCCCGATTCCCGCTTCCAAGGCGCGCTGCTCCATGTGACCGAGCAGTCTGTCGCCCCGTCCGCTGTTGCTGTAATCCGCATGCACCGCGACGCACGCCAACTCCGCCATCTGCTCCGGATGGTATGGGTAGAGCGCTGCACATCCGATGATCATGCCATCCAGCTCAACCACCGAGAAGCGCTCGATCTCTGTCTCCAGCAGCTCCCGCGAACGCCGTACCAGAATACCTCGCTCCTCCAGCGGCGTGAGCAGTTCCAGGATGCCGCCAACGTCATCGATGGAGGCGGTTCTGATGGCCTCATAATGCTTTGCAGTCAGCATGGTGCCGACGCCGTTGCGGCTGAACAGCTCCTTTAGCAGCACGCCATCCATCCCCCGGCTGAGCAGATGCACCCGTTTCACGCCGTTGCGGCAACAGTGGATGGCGCTGAGCAGGCTCTGCCTCAGCTCATCGGTAATCTGCCGGCGCCGGCTGAGGATCGCCTCCAGTTCGTCGGGAACGACGTTGGTAAGAATTCTCCCCCGGTTATCCTTGATGCCCTGCTCTTCAATCAGCAGGATAAGTTTATCTGCGCCAAGCGCCGAGGCCACCGAACCGGCGACATCGGCGGCGCTGAGATTGAACACCTCTCCCGTCGGCGAGTAGCCAAGCGGGGGTATCAGCGCAATGGCGCCGTTCTCTACCAGCTGGCGGATAGCGTCGGCATCGATGCGCCGTACCTGGCCGGTGTGGCAGTAGTCGACGCCATTGTGCACACCCAGCGGGCGGGCGGTAACGAAGTTCCCCGAGGCGACGCGGATTTTGATCCCCGCCATGGGTGAGTTGGTCAGCCCCATCGAGAGCAGCGCCTCGATCTCCACCCGTACTGCGCCTGCGGCCTCCTTGACACAGGCCAGAGCGACGCTGTCCGTGACGCGCAGGCCGTTGACAATCTGCATCTCCGCATTGCGCAGCCGCAGCCGCTCCTCGATCTGAGGTCTGGCACCGTGCACCAGTACCAGTTGTATACCCAGCCCGTTGAGCAGTGCAAAATCGTGCGCCAGGCTGGCGAAGCTGCCGTCCGTCAGTGCTTCACCGCCAAAGGCGATGACGAAGATGCAGCCCCGATGGGCATGAATGTAGGGCGATGAAGCACGAAACCAATCAACGAAGGGATCGCGCAGCCTGTTTCTCTTTATTGCCACCAACCTGAGTCCTTTTGCCGATTGAGCATGAATACCATATCTGTCCGTCCGGGAACGCCCTCTCCATGGAGAGGGGATTTTCTTTCAGCACGGGCGTTAATTTAAACTGCCGACGCTTATTGATAAAGTGCCGGCTGGGTTTTTCGGTTCCAGGTAGAGTGCAGTTAAAATTTTTTTCGTGCCGAAGCGTGATGAATATTCGGGTTTGTTTGCTGTTGCTGGGATGCTGTCTGTTGTCGGGATGCGATGGCAGGGAGCGGATTGCGATTGAGGTCGGCCAGGTGCAGGCGATGGTCGAATTGGCCAGCACGCCGGAAGCACGGCGCCAGGGTCTGATGCGGCGCAGCGAACTGGGAGAGGATCAAGGCATGCTGATGGTCTACCCATACCCGGAAATGCTGGATATCTGGATGCTTAACACCCTGATCCCTCTCGATGTCGGTTTCTTCGATGCCCAGGGCATATTGATCAACACTGTCTCTATGTGGCCGGATGGCGGCAGGCAGATCCACACCTCCCTTCGCCCGGCGATATACGCGCTGGAGATGAATATGGGTTGGTTCGAACGCAATGGCCTGAAGCCGGGAACGCAGTTGAAACTGCCGCACCCGATTCAGGGCCGGTAACAGAACAGGCGCCGACCTCATATCACTTTCTGTCACAGGCAGAAACGCTTTATCAGCTGCTGCAGAATATCGATCATTGGCTGTATCCGCTCCAAGCCGAGATACTCATCCGGCTGATGCGCCTGGTCGATGTCACCGGGACCGAGAATGATGCTCTCTGCGCCGAGCCTGTTCAGATAGGGTGCCTCGGTGCCGAACGCAACGGCTCCTGCGGGGTATCCGGTGAGCGCTTCGGCGGTGCGCACGATCGCCGCGTCGGCGTCTGTCTCCATGGCCGGGATGCCTGCGAAGGAGGCGATCAGTTCCAGCTTCAGCTCGCTCTTGTCTAGCAGCTGCTCCAGTCGCGCGGCAAGTTCGCCCCGCAGCGCATCGAGCTGCATGCCAGGCAGCGGGCGCAGGTCGATCTGCAGTTCGCACTGGCCGCAGATCCGGTTGGGATTGTCGCCGCCGTGGATGTGCCCGAGATTGAGCGTGGGCACATCGACCTCAAACAGCGGATTGCGGTAACGGGACTGCAGCTCCCGGCGCCACGCCAGGATCTCTCCGATGACCAGGTGCATGCCTTCCAGCGCGCTGACGCCCAGCGCCGGATTGCTGGAGTGTCCGGAGCGCCCGTGCAGGCGGATGGTCTCCATCGAGATGCCCTTGTGCATTCTCACCGGACGCAGACCGGTGGGTTCACCGATCAGGGCGTGGCGGCCGAAATGACGCGCGCTCTCCACCAGGGCTTGGGCACCACACATGGTGCTCTCTTCGTCGGCGGTGGCCAGTATCACCAAAGGCTGCTTGAGACGGTGCAGGTCCAGCTCTTGCAAGGCTTCGATTACCAGCGCGAAAAAAGCCTTCATGTCGGAGGTGCCCAGACCGTAGTAGCGGTTGTCCCGTTCGGTCAACCGCAACGGATCGCTGTGCCACAGCGCTTCATCGAAAGGGACCGTATCGGTGTGTCCCGAGAGAATCAGTCCGTTGGGGCCGCTCCCGGCGCTTGCGACCAGATTGAATTTGCCCGAAGCGCCCGCCACCGGCAGCACTTCGACGGCAAACCCAAGCTGCTCAAACCAAGTTGAAAGATGTTCTATGACGCCTTGGTTGGTCTGGTCCCAGCCGGCGTTAATGCTGCTTACCGAAGGCGAGGCGATCAGCCTCCCGAGCATTGATTCGAGGGAAAAAGATAGTTCAGGCATAGCGTGCCAGTTCATCGATCCAGCGGTTGAGTTCCTGGGTGCCGCGCTCAAGGAAGCCTGGATCCTGGTAAACCTGGGAGACCACGATCAATCCCTGTCCCCGCGCCAACAACTGCAGCGAGAGGTCGTGCGCTTCGTCCGCATACCCCATATCCCTGAACTGATTGACCAGCCAGCGTTGAAAAATATCGAACAGCTTTTTTGCCTGCTCTCTGAGCTCCTGCTCGCCTTTGGCAAACTCCATGGCGAGTGTTCCCATCGGACAGCCGGAGCGCAGCAGTGCCGGTGTACTGTCGTACATGATCTTGACGAAACGTTCCAGCCGCTTCTGCGGCTCTTTGATGCTCTTGTCCCACTCGGTCAGCATGCCCGATATGGTATCCAGCCGGTAGCGGATAACCGCTTTGAGGATATCTTCCTTGGATTTGAAGTAGTAATAAATGTTGCCGCGCGGAACATCCGCCTCAGCAACGACGTCCGAGAACGAAGTTTGGCTGAAGCCTTTGCGATAGAAGAGCTGGTTGGCGGCCTGGATGATCCGCTGCTTGGTTAAATCGCTTTTAGAGGTCATTCGGACTCCTGGAACAGGCTATGCACGGTATCGTCGGATTATAGTCCTATTTTTACCCGCCTCGTGGAATCCCAGGGTTACCCCGTATATCTGACAGGGTGCCTGATGTCCGTATTTCGTGGATAATTCTCAGTATCAGTCACGATAGCCGGAGAGAGTCATGCCCCAATACCGTTCCCGTACCACGACCCACGGCCGCAACATGGCCGGTGCCCGCGCGCTCTGGCGTGCCACCGGCATGAAGGACGGAGATTTCGATAAGCCGATCGTCGCAGTGGTCAACTCCTTCACCCAGTTTGTGCCGGGCCACGTCCACCTGAAGGATCTCGGACAGCTGGTGGCGCGCGAAATCGAGCAGGCCGGCGGCGTGGCCAAGGAGTTCAATACCATCGCCGTCGACGACGGCATCGCGATGGGCCACGGCGGTATGCTCTACTCGCTGCCGTCGCGAGATATCATCGCCGACTCGGTTGAATATATGGTCAACGCACACTGCGCCGATGCCATGGTGTGCATCTCCAACTGCGACAAGATCACGCCCGGCATGCTGATGGCTGCACTGCGCCTCAACATACCGGCGGTGTTCGTCTCCGGCGGCCCGATGGAGTCGGGAAAAACCTCGCTGCACGGCAAGAAGCTCAAGCTGGATCTGGTCGATGCCATGGTTTCGGCGGTGGATTCGGCGCAGAGCGACGCAGACGTTGCAGCGATAGAGCGCTCCGCCTGCCCCACCTGCGGCTCCTGCTCCGGTATGTTTACCGCCAACTCGATGAACTGCCTGACCGAGGCGCTCGGACTCAGTCTGCCGGGCAACGGCTCGCTGCTGGCGACCCATGCCGACCGCAAGGCGCTGTTTCTGCAGGCCGGGCGGCTCGTGGTGGAATTGGCGAAGCGTTACTACGAACAGGACGATGCAGCGGTGTTGCCGCGCAGTATCGCCAGCTTTGAGGCATTCGAAAACGCCATGTCGCTGGATATCGCGATGGGTGGTTCGACCAACACGGTGCTGCACCTGTTGGCGGCAGCGCACGAGGGCGGGGTCAATTTCACCATGGCCGATATCGACCGGCTGTCGCGCAAAGTGCCCAATCTGTGCAAGGTGGCGCCTTCCACCCAGCTTTATCACATGGAGGATGTGCACCGGGCGGGCGGTGTGATCGCCATCCTCGGAGAGCTGGACCGGGCCGGCCTGCTGCACCGGGATGCGGGCTGCGTACACCATAGCTCGCAAGGGGCGTCGATCGATGACTGGGATATCGCAGTCAGCCGGAAGGAGGAGGTGCGCACGCGTTATCTCGCCGGACCCGGCGGTGTCCCCACCCAGGAGGCGTTCAGCCAGGCGACCCGCTGGCCCGACCTAGACCTGGACCGGGTCAACGGCTGTATTCGAAATCTGGAACACGCCTACAGCCGGGACGGCGGGCTGGCGGTGCTCTACGGCAATCTGGCGCTGGAGGGATGTATCGTTAAGACCGCTGGTGTGGATGCTTCGATTCTAAAGTTCAGCGGGCCGGCGCGGATCTTTGAGAGCCAGGAGGATGCGGTGGCCGGGATTCTTGAGGATCGCATCCAGGCGGGCGATGTGGTGTTGATCCGTTACGAAGGGCCTAAGGGTGGGCCGGGCATGCAGGAGATGCTCTACCCGACCAGCTATCTCAAGTCCAAGGGGCTGGGTAAAAGCTGCGCGCTGATCACCGACGGACGCTTTTCCGGCGGCACTTCGGGCCTCTCTATCGGACACTGCTCGCCCGAGGCGGCGGAAGGCGGCAATATCGGTCTGGTGGAGGAGGGGGATATCATCGAAATAGATATTCCCGGACGCAGCATCAATATCGCGGTCAGCGACGATATGCTGGCGGCGAGACGCCAGGCAATGGTGCGACGGGAGAACGCCTGGCTTCCGGTTGCACGTGAACGAACAGTATCCAAAGCGCTGCAGGCTTATGCTGCGTTGACCACCAGCGCCGCACACGGCGCTGTGCGGGATCTGTCGCAGCTGAAATAGAGAGCGGTGCTGCCATCCGGGTTGCCTGGGCTGACAGGAAAGTGTCCGCGCTACTTAGTTTCAGTTCAGAATCACGTTACTAGAACAGAGGCCGTCATCCTGGCGAATGCCAGGATCCAGGGAATTTAACACATTACTGGATTCCGGCATCCGCCGGAATGACGCTGTACAGAGTTACTGGATTTACACTAATTAGGTCTACAGCGAGCCCCAACTGTTTTTGCGGCGCTGAAATCTCAGATGGGGTAGCGTCAATCCAATGATGATGCCCAAAATAATGATACCGGCGCCGATCATGAACCATTTCTGATTGCTGTTATTGTTCAGCTCCCGGTTCTCCTGTTTGAGTTCGGCCACCTGATGGGTCAATTGCGCCACCAGCTTGCGCAATTCGTTGCGTTCATTCGAGATGCGGATGGCATCGGATGCCGTCCGGCGAATCGTCTCCAGCTCGTTGTCCAGCTTCTCCTTCTCCTGGGATAGCGTGTCGTAGCTGGCCTGGAGCGTTGCCATTGTGGTCTGCGCCGTGGCCAGTTGGGTAGAGAGTTTGCCCGGTTCCTGCAATAGCTCGTTGAGCCGGTTTTCCGCCATGGCCAGACGGTCGCGTGCAACCGGGGTATCCAGCAACTGCCGGGTCAGCACGTAACCGGTCGTACCATCTTCGGTTCTGACATGGGAGTATCCGGTTTCGGCATTCGCGCTGATCAACTCCAACTTGTAGCCGCTCGGCAACATGCGCAGGATTTTATGGGTGGCGCTTTCGCCGGACCTGAGGGTGACCTTAAACTGATCGGTGACGTAGCGGCTCGCTGCCTGCAGTTGCACGAAACTCAACAGTAAAATCAGACCTACGACAATTCTTTTCACTGCGACCCCTGTAAACATGTAAACACGCAAACGATTCAGTCGGGCGATTTTTCCAGATGCTGCCCGATATGTCCAAATGAAGTTTGAAAAAAAATGCTTTACCTGATTGTCTTATCTCCGGAGTGACGGGTTATTCACATTTTTATCCTGGTCCTAAACTGTTTTCATTAGGGTTGTCAAGCCGTTTCCGAAAAAAAATAAAAAATATTCCAACTAATTGAATTATCGAATAAAATTTAATTGTGCATTTTTTTTACAATCTAACGAAAGTCTCGTGGTGATGCGGGATTAGGTGTTGTTTTCGCATGCTATCCACAAAGTTATCCACAGAATCTGTGAATAACCGGGATTTGGTTTCAACCACAATGTGATATTGAAAAACCTGCATCCACTGCCTGACGAATCTGACTTAACCGCCTGATTGCAAAAGGCTGAAAGGAATTCACTGTCTTTGGAACAGAATCCGCTATAATCGGCGCCCTTTCCACAGCGGTCCTGTCCTCATGATAAGTAACCTTCGTAATATCGCCATTATTGCCCACGTAGACCACGGCAAGACCACCCTGGTCGATAAACTGTTGCAGCAGTCAGGAACGTTGGGAGACCGGTTCGGTCCGGTCGAACGGGTCATGGATTCGAACGATCTGGAGAAGGAACGCGGCATTACCATCCTCTCCAAAAATACTGCGATCCGCTGGGGCGACTACCGCATCAATATTGTCGATACGCCGGGCCATGCCGACTTTGGCGGCGAGGTCGAACGGGTACTCTCCATGGTCGACTCGGTGTTGCTGCTGGTCGACGCGGTGGAGGGGCCTATGCCCCAGACCCGGTTCGTGACCCAGAAAGCGTTTAAACATGGGCTGAAACCGATCGTGGTGGTTAACAAGATCGACCGCGACGGCGCGCGTCCCGGCTGGGTGATCGATCAGACTTTCGATCTGTTCGATCGGCTTGGCGCCAGCGACGAGCAGCTCGATTTTCCCATCGTCTACGCCTCTGCCATCAACGGCTACGCCGGTCTCGAGGCGGGCGTCAGGGGAGGCGACATGACGCCGCTGTTCCAGGCTATCGTCGACAACTGTCCGGTGCCTGAAGTCAATCCGGCGGGTCCCTTTCAGATGCAGGTATCTACGCTTGCGTATAACAGCTACGTCGGCGCCATCGCCATCGGCCGGATCACGCGGGGACGGGTGCGCCGCAACATGCCGATAGTGGTGACCAAGCTGGATGGTGACCAGCATCGGGCCAAAGTTGGGCTGGTGTATGGTTTTCTCGGGCTGGAGCGGGTCGAGGTGGAGGAGGCGGCCGCCGGAGATATCGTCGCCATTTCCGGGGTGGAGGCGCCAAACGTGTCGGACACTTTTTGCGATCCAGAGCTGGTCGAAGCGCTGCCCAGTCTGGCTGTTGACGAACCCACCGTCAGTATGACCTTTCAGGTCAACAACTCTCCCTTTGCCGGCCGCGAGGGCAAGTATGTCACCTCACGGCAGCTGAAAGAGCGGCTTGAACGCGAACTGCTCTACAACGTCGCTTTGCGGGTGGAAGAGGGCAACGATCCGGAGAAGTTCCGTGTTTCCGGGCGCGGCGAGCTGCACCTCTCGATTCTGCTGGAGAACATGCGGCGCGAGGGGTACGAACTTGCGGTCTCCCGGCCGGAGGTGATATTCCGCGAGGTCGACGGCGAGATCTGCGAACCCTTTGAGCAGTTGACCGTCGATATCGAGGAGCGTCATCAGGGCGCAGTCATGGAGGCGCTCGGTGCGCGGCGCGGCGAGCTGCAGGATATGGTGCCGGACGGCAGAGGCCGGGTGCGCCTGGACTATGTCATACCCTCCCGTGGTCTGATCGGATTTCAGACCGAGTTCCTCACCCTGACATCGGGTACCGGGCTCATTTATCATGTCTTCGACCGCTATGACAGTGCCCATCGCGGCGGCATTGCGCCGCGCAAGAACGGCGTGCTCATTGCCAACGGAACGGGCAAGGCGTTGGGTTATGCGCTGTTCAACCTGCAGGAGCGCGGTAGACTCTTCCTCAAGCCTGGGGATGAGGTATACGAGGGGCAGGTGGTAGGCATTCATGCACGCAGCAACGACCTGACGGTCAATCCGCTGAAAGCCAAACAACTCACCAATATTCGCGCAGCCGGCAGCGACGAGAATATTCTGTTGACGCCGCCGGTGGTTTTTTCACTGGAGCAGGCGCTTGAATTTATCGAAATGGATGAGCTGGTTGAGATCACCCCCTCGAAAATCCGCATCCGCAAACGTCAACTCAATGAGTCGGAGCGGAAAAGGGCCTCACGGGTGGGAGGGGATTGACCATCGAATAGCGTGGGCGGCAGCAAAAAGAAAAACCCCAGCAGCTATCCATGCTACCGGGGTTGTGTCGCCGGGCTTGGTTGGCAAAGGGTATCCGGTCCTTGGACTCATCCATGTGACGTTGAATCTGTCCCTGGACTTCCGTGGATTGGCGACGGTTTATAGTCTACACCGTTCCGTGCAATCATTTGTCGGCCTAGGTCCGTGTTTTTTGTAGGCGAAATCTGAAAAATAGGGTGGGAAAACCCTGATAGCATCATGTTTATTTTAACTGAATGCGAAGCGTACCGCAGCGCGCTGCCGGAGCTTCGATGATCGCTCTGTTACAGCGGGTAAGCCAGGCCCGGGTGGAGATAGCTGGCCATGCTGTGGCGGGTATCGATCGGGGCTTGTTGGTGCTGGTTGGCGTCGAGCGGGAGGATGACCGGCGCAAGGCGGAGCGGTTGCTGGAACGGCTGCTGGGTTATCGCGTCTTTCCTGACAGCGACGGCAGAATGAATATCAGTCTGGCGCAGATGGGCGGCGGCTTGTTGCTGGTGCCCCAGTTCACGTTGGCGGCGGACACGCGCAAGGGCACCCGTCCCGGTTTCTCCAGCGCTGCCGCTCCGCAGCAGGGTGAGCAGCTGTTCGACTACCTGCTGGCGTACGCCGCAAGCAGACACACGCCGGTTGCCGGCGGCGTTTTCGGTGCGAATATGCAGGTTGTGCTGACCAATGATGGACCGGTTACCTTCTGGCTGCAGGTGTAGCCGGCGTTTTTTTCGTCCCGAAACCTGCATTTATCCGGTAGTTCGCATAAAATGGCGCGGTTACCGGCTCTGGCCGGCAGGTTGAACTCTTTTTCCACCCGTTGGAGCCAGCGGCATGCAGCGCAAAGCGGAAGTCGAACGCAATACCCTGGAGACCCGGATCCGGGTCGCCGTTGACCTCGACGGCAGAGGCGATTCAAGGCTGGAGACCGGATTGCCGTTTCTCGAACATATGCTGGACCAGGTGGCGCGCCACGGCATGATCGATATCGATATTGTCGCCAAGGGCGATCTGCACATCGATGGGCATCACACGACAGAAGACATCGGCATCGCCTTGGGTCAGGCGATGGCGGGCGCCGTTGGCGACAAGCGCGGCATTCGCCGCTACGGCCACGCCTATGTGCCGTTGGACGAAGCGTTGTCGCGCGTGGTGATCGACTTTTCCGGCCGGCCCGGTCTCGAGTTCGACGTGCAATTTCCGCGCGCCCGGATCGGGGAGTTCGATACCGAACTCTTCTACGAGTTTTTTCAGGGCTTCGTCAATCATGCCGGTGTCACACTGCACGCGGATAATCTGAAGGGGCGCAATGCGCATCACATTGCGGAGACCCTGTTCAAGGCATTTGGCCGCGCTCTGCGTATGGCGTTGGAGCCGGATCCGCGCATGTCCGGCATACTTCCCTCGACTAAAGGCGCGCTCTGAAAACCGGTATAACGGATATGTCGAAAATCATTGCGGTCATCGACTATGGGATGGGCAACCTGCGTTCGGTATCCAAGGCCGTTGAGCATGTTGCGCAGCCCGCGGACAGGGTGTATGTCACCGATGATCCGGCGCTGATTCTCTCCGCCGACCGGGTGGTTTTCCCCGGCCAGGGCGCGGCTCGGGACTGCATGGCGGCGATCTCCGACCACCACCTCAACCAGGCGGTGCTGGAGGCGGCTCGCAACAAGCCCTTTCTCGGTATCTGCATGGGGCTGCAGGTGCTGATGGGATTCAGCGAGGAGAATGGCGGCACCCGGCTGCTGGGTCTGCTGGAGGGCGAGGTGCGCCGCTTCCCCAGTGGGATGGAGCATGCCGGGCAGCGGTTGAAGATTCCGCAGATGGGCTGGAATCAGGTGCACCAGGCGGGAGACCATCCGCTGTGGCGCGGCATCCCCGATGCGACCCGCTTCTATTTTGTGCACAGCTATTTCGTGGTACCCAAGGATCGGGATTTGATGGTCGGGACCACGGAATACGGTGTCAGCTTTACCAGCGCCATCTCCAGGGATAATCTTTTCGCAACCCAGTTTCATCCGGAGAAGAGCGCCGCGGCCGGCCTCAAACTGCTTGAGAATTTCGTCCGCTGGGAGATCTAACTTAATCTGCTAACAGAGGTTGTCGATCGTGTTACTGATACCTGCAATTGATTTGAAAAACGGACGCTGTGTCCGCCTGCGCCAGGGGCGTATGGATGACGAGACGATTTTTTCCGACGATCCGCTTGAGGTGGCCGGCCGCTGGGTGGAGGCGGGTGCGCGCAGGCTGCATCTGGTGGATTTAAACGGCGCCTTTGCCGGAAAACCGGTCAACGGCGATGTGATCAGCCAGATTGCCGCCGCTTTTCCCGAGCTGCCGATTCAGGTGGGTGGCGGCATCCGCGATGAAGAGACGCTGGCCGCCTATCTCACGGTGGGCGTTAAGTATGTGATCATCGGCACCCAGGCGGTTAAAGAGCCGGCTTTTGTCAGCCAGGCATGCCGAAACTTTCCGGGCCAGGTGATCGTCGGACTGGATGCGGTTAACGGCATGGTGGCGATAGATGGTTGGGCTACCGTAACCGAACACCCGGTGACCGAACTGTCAAAACGCTTCGAACAGGACGGCGTCTCCGCCATCGTCTACACCGACATCGGCCGCGACGGCATGTTGACCGGACCGAACGTGGCGGCGACCGCTGCGCTGGCCGGATCCATAACGACGCCGGTGATCGCCTCCGGCGGCATCACCGACATCGAAGATATCAGCGCACTCTGCGAGGTTGCCTCGTCCGGTATCATGGGGGCGATTACGGGCCGTGCCATATACGAGGGTACGCTCGACTTTGCGCAGGGCCAGAAGCTGGCGGACAGACTCTGCGGTAGCTGAATCCATGTTGTCGAAAAGAGTTATTCCCTGTCTCGATGTTGACGCCGGACGCGTGGTGAAGGGAGTCAAATTCGTCGATATCAGAGATGCCGGCGACCCGGTCGAAGTGGCGCGCCGTTACAACGAGGAGGGTGCCGATGAGATCACCTTTCTCGATATCACCGCGAGTTCGGACGATCGGGACACCATCGTACATGTGGTCGAAAAAGTCGCCGGTGAGGTTTTTATTCCGCTGACTGTCGGCGGTGGCATACGC
Source organism: Chromatiaceae bacterium (assembly GCA_024235255.1). Lineage (GTDB taxonomy): Bacteria > Pseudomonadota > Gammaproteobacteria > Chromatiales > Chromatiaceae > HKST-UBA178. The sequence continues at coordinate 35,706 of JACKMT010000002.1, read as the reverse complement.
AGCGTCGAGGATGTGCGGCGCATGCTCAACGCCGGTGCCGACAAGGTGGCAATCAACACCGCTGCGGTATTCAACCCTGAGTTCGTGCGCCAGGCGACCGAAAAGTTCGGCTCGCAATGCATTGTCGTCGCGATCGATGCGAAACAGGTCAGCGCCGCCGGCGAACCGCTGAAGTGGGAGATCTTTACCCATGGCGGGCGCAAGCCCACCGGGCTGGACGCGATTGCCTGGGCACGCAGAATGGCGGATTACGGTGCCGGCGAGATCCTGTTGACGAGTATGGACCGCGACGGCACCAAGATCGGGTTCGATCTGGCACTGACCCGTGCCATTTGCGAGGCGGTCGATATTCCGGTCATCGCTTCCGGTGGGGTCGGCAATCTGCAGCATCTGGTGGACGGGGTGCTGGCGGGCGGCGCCGATGCGGTGCTGGCCGCGAGCATCTTCCATTTCGCAGAGTACAGCATCGGCGAAGCCAAGCGCTACATGGCCGAGCGCGGCGTCGAGGTGAGGCTGTAATGGGTGCGGACGTGCTTACGCGGCTGGCCGAAGTGTTGGAGGCGCGCAAGGGTGCGGATGCGGACAGCTCTTATGTCGCCAAGCTCTACGCCAAGGGGTTGGACGCAATTCTGAAAAAGATCGGCGAAGAGGCGACAGAGACCGTGCTGGCAGCCAAAGACGGTGTGCCGGAGAAGTTGGTCTACGAAGTGGCCGATCTCTGGTTTCACAGCATGGTGCTGCTGGCGCAGCAGGGTTTGGGGCCCGACTCGGTGCTGGCGGAACTGGAGCGCCGCTTCGGCCTCTCCGGTCTGGCCGAAAAGGCTGGGCGCGATACGCAATAACCGTTTTAAGGTATCATCAAAGTATCGCGTCGGGACAGTTTGGCATAGCGGAGAGTTTGCTTAGTCAGGTGCAGCACCCGGTGGATCCGGGCCTGAATAAATAGAGCATCTTTTGGAGAGATATCATGGGTATAGGTGGAATCAGTATCTGGCAGCTGTTGATTGTCCTGGTCATCGTGTTGTTGTTGTTCGGTACCAAACGTCTGAAAAACATCGGTTCCGATCTCGGCAGCGCCGTGAAAGGCTTTAAGGGAGCGATGAAAGATGGCGAGGAGGCGGATAAGCAGCGGCTGGAAAAGACTGACGAGGCGCATGTCATCGAGGGCGAGATCAACCATAAGGAGAAAGAGAAATCCTGACGGCTGTTCTGCCTCTTTGATCCGTAAAGCGCTGACATTATGTTCGATATCGGTTTCTGGGAGTTGATGCTCATCGGCCTGGTAGCGCTGGTGGTGGTGGGTCCGGAGCGCTTGCCGAAACTGGCCTACACCGCCGGTAAATGGCTCGGCAAGGGGCGTAGCATGCTGAATGCGGTCAAGTCCGAGATCGACAAGGAGATAAAGGCCGAGGAGCTGAAGCAGATTCTGGAAAAGCAGAAAAAACAGCTTAATCCGCTGGAAGAGGTGATCGAAGAGACAGCCTCGACCATGCGCGAGTTTAAAAACGACGTCGGCAAGAGCGTGCGCGAAGGCGAGCGTAAATTAGGCTCTGACGACGACTCCTCCACCCGCTTTGGTGATGCCACGAAGATCACCAGCAAGCAAAGCGATGACAAACCAGAACGATCCAGCTAGCGACTCCTTCAAGGAACAACCTTTCGTATCCCACCTGCTAGAGCTCCGCGACCGCTTGCTGCGCGCGCTGGCGGTGGTGGCGGTTTTTTTTCTCTGCTTGTTTCCTTTCGCCAATGACATCTATATCTGGGTGGCCAGTCCGTTGATGGCGCATCTGCCGGTTGGCACGAGCATGATCGCGACCGAAGTGGCATCGCCGTTTTTGACCCCCTTCAAGCTCAGCCTGGTGGCGGCATTTTTTCTCTCCATCCCGTACACGCTTTACCAAATGTGGGCGTTTATTGCGCCCGGACTCTACACCCATGAGAAGCGGCTGGTGCTGCCGTTGGTCGCGTCCAGCACGCTGCTCTTCTATGTCGGGATGTTGTTTGCCTACTACGTGGTTTTCCCACTGGTATTTGCCTTCCTTACCGGGACGGTGCCGGACGGCGTTACCGTTGCCACCGATATTGCCAAGTATCTTGATTTTATTCTGACGCTGTTTTTCGCTTTCGGTATGGCGTTCGAAGTGCCCATCGCCACCTTTATTTTGGTCTGGATGGGGGTGACGACGCCGGACAAACTGGTCGAAAAGCGTCCTTACATTATTGTCGGCGCATTCCTGCTCGGCATGCTGCTTACCCCGCCGGATGTCATCTCCCAAACGCTGCTCGCGGTGCCGATGTGGCTGCTGTTCGAGGCGGGGGTGATTGCCTCCCGGCTGTTTGGCAGACGGCTGCAGGAGGGGAGGCGGGCAGCCGAGAGCGGTGACAATGCTGCACCCAAGCCTGTTGCACAGACGGCTGCCGCTGCGTCGGCGGCTGCGCGGTCGCCTGCCGATCCCGGCGATGAGTTCATCGTTTTTGATGGGGACCCCTCGCCCGACGGTCCGAAATGGCAGCCCGATCCCGATCGCTTCGTACCTTTGACCGAGGAGGAGATGGACGCCGAACTGGATGTCATCGAAGCAGAGGAGGCGGCAGCGGACGGAGAAGATAACAAAGTGGGCGGTGAATCGGGTTCACAGGCGGATTTGTCGGTCGAGCGGAAGCTGCGCAAAGTGCAGCAGTTAAGGGACGACGGGGACGGCGCCGGAGCACGCAAGCTGCTCTACGAGATTCTGACCGAGGGCGATGCCGACCAGGTGAATGTGGCAAAGAATATTCTGCAGCAGCTGGACTCAGATTAGGAACGACAGGAAAGAGAGGGCCGAGGGCCTAGGCAGGTAGAATATCAGAAGCTGGAAGTTGGTTGGACAGGCGGATCTTGCTCGCGATAGTAGCAGTACCAATAATCGAGCCCTCTGACGGCTGCCCTTTTCCGGCGGGTTCGGAGTGCCGCAGCAAGTCCGATTGAGTTTTCATTTGCTGCAACCCTGAGCACGATGTAGGGTCACACTTAGAGAGTCCCCGGGGTGCGGGGGCACCAGGTGACCGTCATATGCGCAGAGCACTGATATTCTCCGTACTCCTGTTCTATTCGTTGCCGCTTCTGGCGGGCCTGGTCAATCAGCTGCGCAACCACCCCTCCCCTTATCTTGCCCTGCACGGCGAGGATCCGGTCGCCTGGCAGCCATGGGGTGAAGCGGCGTTGGCCGCAGCCAGGGCGGGCAATAAACTGCTGTTTATCTCCAGCGGTTACTTCGCCTGCCACTGGTGTCATGTGATGCAGCGGGAGAGTTATAAAAGCCCGCAGGTCGCTGCACTGCTCAATCAGTACTTCATACCGGTCAAGGTGGACCGTGAGCTGCAGCCGGCACTGGATGCACATCTCATTGAATTCGTCAGACGTACTCATGGTAGCGCCGGCTGGCCGCTCAATGTTTTCCTGACCCCCGAAGGATACCCGCTGGTCGGCTTAACCTACGCGCCGACCGAGTCATTCATGGGCATATTGATCAAACTGCAGAAACTCTGGCAGGAGCGCGCCGGTGAACTCAGCGAAACCGCGCGTTCCGCTGCACTCGCCACTGCGCCTGGCAGTCAGGCACCAGCCGCAGCTTCCATCGATGCAAAGGCGTTGCATACCGCGCTGCTCACCATGGCGCTGGCCGTGGGTGACGATATGGAGGGTGGTTTCGGTCGTCAGAGCCGCTTCCCGATGGCCCCCCAGTGGTCGGTGCTGCTGGACAGGCTCAAAGTTGCACCGGACGAAAGGCTGAAGAGTCTTGTCGAATTGACGCTCGATCGGATGGCGGATAAGGGCCTGCGCGACCATATCGGTGGGGGTTTTTTTCGTTACACCGTCGATCCCGGCTGGCAGACACCCCATTTCGAGAAGATGCTCTACACCCAGGCGCTCCTCGCCCGGCTCTATCTGCACGCGGCGGAAACTTTGCGGCGTCCGGACTATCTGGCCGTTGCGCGCGACACGCTGGATTTTACCCTGGCCGAGCTGCAGGAGGCCGACGGTGGTTTTATCGCCAGCCTGTCGGCGGTTGATCCACAGGATGTGGAGGGCGGCGGCTATCTTTGGACCGAGTCCCAGCTGGAGCAGGCGCTGGAGAGCGATGAGCTGCAGTTTGCCCGGGAGCGCTGGCGGCTGGAGGGCAGCAGTACGACCGCAGGCGGTTGGCTGCCGGTGATTGGATCAGGTGTCGGTGAGCTGGCTGAAAAACACAGTGTACCGCCTGACCGGATCAACGAGATGGAGCAGCGGGTGAAACAGAAACTGCTGCTGGCGCGCGCTTCGCGCAAACACGCCCGGGACGATAAACAGCTTGCTGCCTGGAATGGGCTGATGCTGTCGGCGTTGGCGGATGGCGTCGGGGTAATACAAGATGAGCGCTACCGCGAGGCTGGACAGCGGCTGCGGGATTTCCTGGTTGCCAGTTCTTGGGACGGCAAACGCCTGCTGCGTGCACGCGGACCTGAAGGTGAGCTAGGCAGCGCGTCGCTGGAAGATTACGTTTATGTGGCAGCGGGGCTGCGCGATTGGGCGCGACTGACCGGCTCCAGAGAAGATCTTGCGCTCGCGGCAACACTCGAGAGCGAGGCTTGGCGCCGCTTTTTTCGTGATACCGGCTGGCAGGTTACAGATAACCTGATGCTGCCTGGAATTGCTGTGGAACGGGCGATTAGTGATGGACCCTTGCCCTCTCCTGCGGCGCTGCTGATCGGGATGAGTCTGGAGAGCGAAGATCCGCAGCGGCTAAGTCTGGCGCAACAGGCGCTGCAGATCGGCTATCAACTGGCCAGCGAGCAGCCGCTCTGGTACTCGACTCAAGTCGCCGCAAGCATCCTGTCGGTCTCCCGGACGCCGGTAAATGCACCCTGATAGTACAATTTATCGGCTAGTTGCCGAGTGTCTAACCGGTTGGCTCTTGCCTTCCGCGGTAGCGCATTCGGGTGCCATGCAGCAGCGAGAGCGTGATCTCTTCCGCGCTCAGTTCGGCGGGAAAGTAGGTGCCCGATATCTTTGCACCGTTGATGCTGGATCCCTCCAGATTTGCAGCTGAAAAGTCCACGCCACGCAGATCGGCCTGACGCAGATAGCAGTCGCGCAGATCCAGCCCGGCAGCGTCGAGTTTACGCAGATCAAGACTGCGCAGATCGCAGGCTCTGAGATCGCAGACCTCACCATTGCGTCGCCGCTGGTTGAACTGCGCCACCTCTCCTTCCCGCAGCAGCCGGTATAGCGGATCGTCATTGTTCATCAATACCATGCGTACGACCTCCCTCGAACTGAACTCTATCCATATTATAGCTTTGTTTAACGGGCTGTTTATCCCCGGGAAATAGACCAGCGGCTAAATTTCGATCAACGCCTGTTTGACCCGGGTGAATTCCCGATTGAAGCGCGCGATCCTGCTTGCGGCATCGGTCAGCCGTCGCTCCTGGGCCTCCTGTTCCGTCTCCGCCGCAAGATCAGCCAGCAGGTTTGCGCCGACATTGCGGCTGGCTGATTTGATGCTGTGCGACAAGCGTTGCATCTCCGGCATGTTTGCGTCTCTCTCCGCCGCGGAGAATGACGCCAGGATCTCTTCCATACTGGTCAGATAGGCGGGGATCAACTCGGCGAAATCCTCACCCATAGCATCCTGCAACATCGCGATCTGCTGCGGGTCGATAATGGGGTGCGTTTGCGATGCCCTGTCCGGGCGGGCGACCGAGACAGCAGCCGCGGCTGTGATTGCTGCGGACAAGGCTGAGTCGGGGTTCAGCCAGGTTTGCAGCACTTCGGCCAGCTGGTCGCCGGTAAACGGCTTGGCGACGTAGTCGTCCATGCCGATGTCCAGCCCTTTTTTTCGTTCGTCTGCCATGGCATTGGCAGTCAGCGCGATGATGGGTATATGGCCGGTGCCCGACTTTTCCAGCTCCCGGATCTTTCTGGTCGCTGCATAGCCGTCCATCAGCGGCATCTGGCAGTCCATGAAGATCAGGTCATATCTGCTGCTGGACCACATTTTTACCGCCTCTTCACCATTTACCGCAACATCCGCCGTAACCCCCAGCTTTTTCAACATGGAGAGGGCAACCTTCTGGTTGGCAAGAATGTCCTCCGCCAGCAGAATGTGTCCGGTAAAAGTGCGGATTGGCACGCTGGCGGCAGCGGATCCTGCGACGGTCTGATGCCGGGTGACCAGGATATCGTCGTTGCCGTGCTGGTGCAGGCCGAGCACCCCGGCAATGGTTCTGCGCAGTGTTGCAGTGTGCGCGGGCTTGGTCAGATAGCTGTTGAATCCGGCATCTTTGAATCGATTGGCATCGCCGCGTTGTCCGGCCGAACTCAGCAGGATGAGCGGAACATTCCCGTAGCCCGGCAGCTCCCTGGCCGCCTGGGCAAACGCCTCGCCATCCATTTCCGGCATGCAGTGGTCGGTAACAATGAGTTGGATAGGCTGGTTGTTGCGGCTGGCTTCCTTGAGGTGTTGCAGTGCGCTGCCGGCTTCCTCAGCCAGGGTTACCCACATACCAAAGCCGCTGAGCTGCTCGTCCAGCACCCGTCGGTTTACCGGATTATCATCTACCGCCAATATGCGGACGCCGTGCAGATCCGCCTGCGGCAGCGGGGCCGGTGTTTCAGCCGGCTGCAGCGGGATCTCCGCCCAAAAGGTGGATCCTTCACCCTGGGTGCTGTCGACGCCGATGCTTCCCCCCATCAGTTCGACCAACTGCTTGCTGATGGCCAGACCGAGTCCGGTGCCGCCGAATCTTCTCGTGGTCGATGTATCCGCCTGGGTGAAGGATCGAAACAGCGTTTTCTGGACTTCGGGACTGATGCCGATTCCGGTATCCTTGACTGCCAGGCGTACCATGACTGCTCCATCCGAACCCGCACTGCAACTCACCTCAATAAGGACGTGACCGTGGTCGGTAAACTTGATCGCGTTGCCGGCCAAATTGAGCAGTATTTGGCGAATGCGTCCTGCATCCCCGACTACGAAACAGGGACAATCCTTAGCGTAGTGCAGGATCAATTCGAGCTGTTTTTCTGCCGCTTTACCGGCCAGCAGATGGGTGACATCGTGTGCTGCCCGCTCCAGATCGAAGTCGATCGGCTCCAGCTCCATCCTACCCGCTTCCACCTTGGAGAAATCGAGGATGTCGTTGATGATGGTTAATAACGCATTCCCCGACTCCTGAATGGTGCTGATGTACTCCTGTTGCTCGCGATTCAGAGGGGTGTCGCTCAGTAGCTCCGACATGCCCAGCACGCCGTTCATGGGTGTACGGATCTCGTGGCTCATGGTAGCCAGGAAGGCGCTTTTTGCTCTGGAGGCCTGTTCCGCCCTCTCCTTGGCATCCACCAATTCCGCATTGACGTAGCGGATCGAAATACCCATGCTGAAGACGTCCGCCATGCGCGCCAGGTAATCCATCTCATACTCGGCATTTAGGTGCCCATGCGGCAGGTAGAAGACGATGACGCCCAGCACCTTGTCGCCCGACTTTATCGGTATGTTGTAGTGACCGTGGGGTTTCATCCCTTCGAATCTGATGTCGTGACGCTGGTCGATACAGTGGGCGAACTGAATGGCCTTCTCGGATGCCGCCCTGCCGCACAAGCAGTGTCCGTACGGCACCTTGGCACAAAGGGAGTGCAGGGCAGGGGCCAGATTGTGGCTGGCGCTCAGGTGAAGAATATTCCCGTTGCCTTTTTCTTCAGTCAGAAAGATGCCCCCCATCGGCAGCAGGGTGAGCCAGGGGACTGAACCGATCATCAGCTCCAGCGCCTGTTGCAGATAGGCGGCCATCTCCAGGGGTTGCAGCGAGAGACTGAGAATCTTCGCCAGTGCCTGCTCTTCCGCTGCGATACGCACCAGGCTCCGTTGCTGCTTTTTGAGATCGGAGAGGTCGAGGTAAGTGGCAACATAGTGGGTGACACTGCTCGCTGCGTCCTTTACCGCGGTGATCCCCACCCGGAAGGGGTAATCGTTACCGTTTTTGTGCCGGTTCCATAGCTCCCCCTCCCAATGGCCGGTCTCGGTCAACGAGTGCCATAAGGCGCGGTAGAAGTGCCGGTCCTGCTTGGTTGATTGGAAGATACGTGGATTCTGCCCGACCACTTCGTCCGCTGCATAACCGGTGGTGCCGGTAAACGCGTTGTTGACCCGGATAATGGTGCCGCTGCGGTCGGTGATGAGGATCGGCTCATTACTGTCGAATGTAGTGGCGGCCAGGCGCAGCTCCGCTTCAGCCCGCCTGCGCTCGGTGATATCCTGCACGAAGGAGACAAAGCTGGCCGGTTCGTTTGCCGGGGCGATGTACTGGAGGAATACTTCAACCGGGATTATGGTGCCGTTTTTATGCCGATGAATCGCCTCAAAAGTGAGGGATGATTGTTCCTGAGTGATCAGCTGGTTCACTTTTTTACGGAACTCTATCGCATCGAACTCCGGTTGTATCTGCAGCGGCGTCATCTGCATCATCTCATCGAAGCTGTATCCCACCTGCTGCATGGCGCCTTGGTTGACATAGAAGAATTTCAGCGTCTCAGGATCGAACATGAAGATAGAGTCCATGGCCCGATCGAGGGTCGTTTTGAAGCGGTTCGACTGCGCAGCCAGCCCAAGGGGCGGTTTGGTGCGCCGCACCAGCAGCGTGACCAGAGCAATCGCTATCAGCACCGCGGTAACGGAGATCAGCAATGTGGCGGTACGCAGCGTTGCAACCTCAGTGAGGATGTCGTGCGCATCGGCTGGGATCGGCTGTCGAGCAACACGGAAGGAGCTCCATTCCGAAAAAACCATATAGAGCACCGCCACAACGCTGCTTGCCACGACGACAGTCAGAAGAGTTAATTTTTTGCCAACGGTGGACGCTTGGTTAGTCAATCTGTCGAACCTGGACGCTTGCGGAATATTGCGCTAAACAACTGTCAAATGATTACTGCTGGTAGGTAATCTCATCTCTACTCATGGTTTGTATCGGCTGTTAGGCCATAAAAATTACAGCTGTATCAGAAAATTCTGACAGAGCGCCCGGTCGATGCCCGGCCGGGAAGCGAGCGTTAGGTATGTTCGGACAGGGGTGGTGCGGCCAGCGTGGTCTCCATTCCAGGCTGCGGCTCTTCTGGAATCAGGCGCGCCAGTGCCAGAGAGATCAGCGCCATCACGGCGCCGGCTAGAAATACTGCTGCGGGAGAGGTCAACCATAGCACACCGAACAGCACCGGTATGATGACGGCAGCGATATGGTTGATGGAGAACGCTACCCCGGCAGAAGAGGCGATGTCCGCGGGATCGGCAATTTTCTGGAAATAGCTGCGGATCCCGATGGCCATGGCAAAAAACAGGTGGTCGGCAATGTAGAGCAGGGCTGCGACCCAGGCGATGTCGACAAATGCATAGGCCGAGAAGATCACGACAAGACCGATATATTCCAGCGTCAGCGCACGGCGCTCCCCCCAGTCGCGGATGAGGCGCCCGATGCGCGGCGCCAACCAGGTATTGATCAAGTGGTTCAACAGAAACAGCAGCGCGATATCCCCGGCCCCGAAACCGAATCTTTCCACCATCATAAAGGCAGCGAACACCACAAAAATCTGCCGCCGCGCACCACCCATGAAGGTCAGCGCATAATAGAGCCAATAACGTCTGCGCAGGATGATCGTCTTGTGTTGCACTGTTTTCTGGGGGAAAGCGGGAAACAGGAGCCAGGCAGCCGCGGCAGTGCCGACGGTGAGGCTGCCCGCGAACAGATAGAGCCAGGCGTAGTCCAGTTTCACTACTTCGATCCCAAGCCAGACCACAATAAATGCGCCGATGGCGGCGATAGAGCGGGCCGAGATCTGCAGCCCCATGGCGATCGGCGCGCGCGCCTTGTCGATCCACTGCAGCGTGAGGGACTGCTGCAGCGTCTCATAGTAATGGAAACCCACGGACATGATCAGCGTGGTGCAATAGAGTCCCCAGGCGTGCGGGAACTGGCCGGTCAGCGCCACGCCGATTCCGGTCAGCGCAAGCGCCGCAATGGCGAGCGCCTGCTCGCGCACCAACAGCAGGACGAACACCACGGTAAAAGCGAGGAAACCGGGAATCTCGCGCAACGACTGCAGCAAACCGATCTCCGCGCCGGTAAAGGCGGCGCGCTCCACCACGAAATTGTTGAGCAGCGCCTGCCACACGGAAAACGAGGCAGCCATCGCACCTGCCATCAGCATCAACAACAGTTCGGGGTTGCGCCAGGTGGAATTAACTGTATCCGGGATGATGCGCTTGTCAGGAATCGACATCGGTCGCCTCCAATACCGGTGCTACACCCCGGTTGGCCGTAAAATAGTGATGGAACGCCTCCGCCGAAAATGGCTCCCCAAAATAGAAGCCCTGCAAATCGTGGCACCCCTGTTGGCGCAACACCTCATACTGCGCAGAATTCTCAACGCCCTCCGCGGTCACTTTCATATTCAGGCTGTTGGCCATACTGATGATGGCCGAGGTGATGGCGCTGGAGCCCGGTTTGATGCCGATCTCCTGAACGAAAAGCCGGTCGATTTTAAGCCGCTGAAAAGGAAAGTTCATCAGATAACCCATGGAACTGGTGCTGGTGCCGAAGTCATCGATCGAAACGCCGGCGCCGAATGCGCGCAGCTGCTGCAGCACCGGGATAACTACTTGGTCATGGCTCATCACCAATTGTTCCGTAATTTCGAACTCCACCAGCGCTGGATTGATACCGGTGCTGCGTACAATACTCTCCAGTGTGGCTGCCAATTGCGGGTCTCTGATCTGACCGGATGAGAGGTTGCAGGCAAGCCGCAGCGGTGGCAGACCCGATTTCATCCATAGCCGCTGCTGGTAACAGGCTTCGCTGAACTGCCGGTAGCCCATCTCCGCCAGTGCGCCGGACTCTTCCGCCAGCGGCACGAACTCTTCGGCGGCAAGATAGTTGCCCGCATTGTCGCGCAGGCGCAGCAGCGTCTCCACCCCGATAACGGCCAGATCGCTTGCACGCACCAGGGGCAGGTAGTGGGTTTCGATGCGGCTCTGATCGAGTGCGCCGTCGAGCGCCTGCCGGATCTGCGCTCTGCGATCCAATTCGCCCTGCATATTCTCGCTGAACAGTTCCAGTTGATTGCTGCCGCGCAGTTTGGCTTGATGCAGGGCGCTATTGGCCTGGCGCAGCAGTACCTCGGCACTGCCGCCCCAGTCCGGAAAAACCGAGACGCCGATAGTTGCCGTAAGGCAGAGTTCATGTCCGGAAAGCACAATTTTATCGGCGATCGACTGCTTTATCGCGTTGCTGATCCTGGGTACGGCGCTGCTCTCCTCGCCCTCCATGATCACCACGAACTCATCGCCGCCGATACGGCCCACGGTTTTGCCGTATCTATCCATCACCGACAGGCGGCCGGCGAGCGTTTTCAACACTTTATCGCCGACCGCCTCGCCAAAAGTCTGGTTGATCTGCTGGAAGTGGTCGATATCTATGTCCAGCACAATCAGCTGCTGGCCGTTTCGCTCGGCGCGCCGCAGCGCCTGCTCCAGCTTCAACAGGACATGAGGACGGTTCGGCAGCCGCGTTAGGGTGTCGTGATTCTCCCGGTGCGCAATGGTGGCAAACAGTTGCTCCTCGGTGCTGATATCGGTGATTACGACAATCACGCCGCTGCGCTCCGGATCCTGTGCCGGGGCGGGCGTTGCTGCGATCTGCACCGGGACATTTCTGCCCTTCAGGCTGGTCAGCATGAGCGGCTCGGTTGAATGGAGAAACTGGCCGGACAACAGGCTGTTCAGGGGAAAGTTTTTGCCTCCGTCCCGCTCCCGCAGACTGACTATCTCGTCCAGCCTGCGACCCGTCACCTCTTCCGTTGAGAAGCCGCAGAGCTGCAGAGCCGGAGCGTTCAGCTCCAATACTCTGCCCTGATGATCGGTTCGGATAACGGCGTCGCCGATCGAGGTGAGCAGCAGCCGGTTGCCGGTGCGCTCGTCGAACAACGAGCCCAGCAACGAGCGGAACTGCTGCCAGGTAAACAGGCCGAATGCCAGCAACAGCGTGAACAGCGCGCCGGCAGGTGGGTACCAGGTGTGAAAGCGGGTCAGCAGCAGGTAGCAGAGCAGGGCGATTGAGAGACCTGAAAGCAGCAGCGCAGGAACCAGCTGGCGGTTGCCGAGCATGGAAAAGAGCAGTGCACCCAGCAACGCGAACGAGAGATTGAGCGCCAGTTCGGCATGACGGGAGAGCGGTACAATAAGCGATTGGTGCAGCAGTCCGTTCAGCAGCTGGGCATTGAACTCCACGCCGCTCATGGGCTGGCCCTGCAGCGATACCGGCGTAGCCAGGGTATCGCCGGTGCCGGTTGCGGTGGCGCCGATAAAGACAAACTTGTCAGCAAAGTCGGAGGCGGGCACTTTGCCCGCCAGAACATCGGCGAAAGAGCGCTGGGTTATATGTCCCGGAGGCCCGGAGAAGGGGATCAATACCCGGTGATCTCTCACCCAATTTGCGCTCTCTTCGATTTGTGCATAGCGCTCGCCGGGCAGTGCCGCACTGTTATCTGAGGTCTCCCCGAACTGCAGCATTGCGAGTGCCAGCGCCGGCCAGACCGGTCGCCCCAGGCCCGCTTTCAGGAATACGGATCGCACCACACCGTCGCTGTCGAACTCGGCATCGACATGTCCCAGCCCGGCAGCCGCCTCCTTCAACAACGGCAGGGGTTGTGTCTCCCGCAGCCGGGCGCCGGATGCGTCGCTCTCCACCAGCAGTGGCAGAAAGGTGCGGCCGTTTGCCCTGATCGCATCAGCCAGCAGCGCATCGTCGCCCGGGTGATCCACATCGGGTTCGGCGAACAGAATATTCAGCGCTACTGCCCTGGCTGTGGTCGGAGTAATTCGCTCCAGCAGTTCGGCGTGGCGCGCGCGGCGCCATGGCCAGCGTCCGAGCCGGTCCAGGCTATACCGGTCTATGGCGATAATGACGATATCGTTCGGTACCGCTTGCCGGGAGTGACTGAGAATCTGGTCGTAAAAAAAACGGTTTGGTGTCTGCAGCAAGCCGGTCAGCGTGGTCAGCAGCGCGGTAACGATGACGATCGCGCCGAACAGCAGGCGTCCGGCCGGCCGCGTCGACCAGCTCAAACTCATAGCGCCAGCAGCAGAAGCAGCGCAGTGGGGATCACGAACAGGTACCAGGGCTGCTGCGCCGGATCGATGATCTGAGTTGCGCTCCAGGCGCCTTCGTAAGCGTCGGTGTCGATCACGCGCACTCTGAAATAGGAGAGCATCGGGGGACGCTCCGCCTCCCAGAACGGCTGGTCAAGCACCTGCTCCTCAGTGACCGGGTTGAAATCATCCCTGGCCGCGAGCTGCACCCGGTAACGCCGCCCCTCGCCGGCGGTTGGCCAGCGCAGCCGGATATGCTGCCCGTCCCCCTCGCTGGAGACTTCGGGCTCGCCTGGCGCCGGCTTCAGGGTAAATGGCTGGTACTCGCTCCAAGGCCCCTCCTCGGCCTCATTACGGGTGGCGAGACGCCAAAAATAGCTGCCGGGCTGCAGTGTGTCGGGGGTGAAACGGGTGCCCGGATAGTCGCGCATATCGAGCAGCGGTTTTGCCTGCGGATCTACGGTCAGCTGAAAATGCACGCTGCTGCCCCCCAGCGGGCGGGTCCATTCGAACGCGGGGAGCTCCGAACGCACTACTTGGTCCACCTGCGGGGTTACCGCCAACGGCGGCTGCGGCTGAGCATCCAGCAGCAGCTCCAGCAGCTGCTCTCTGTCCTCCAATCCAGCTTTGTCGATGGCCCGCAGCGCCAACGTGTAACGGCCATCGTCGAGGGCGTCGGTGCTCAATCCGGTGCGTGTTGTCACCTCGTCCAGCAGCGGGGTAGCGGATCCTGCAGCTTTTATCTGCAACCGATAGTGTCCAGCGCCTTTGACTGCCAGCCATCTGATCTCCAGCGGAAAAGCGCGCGACTGGCCGGTCGGCAGTTCGATCTCCGGCTCCGGCAGCAGTCTGCTGGGTGGCGCAGGCGGCTCCCCCTGCCGCACCGTGGTGCCGAATCCTGCCCTTACATTCCGGTTTTTTCCAGCGCCGCCCACAACGACCGATCCGGCCAGCACCTCGACCCTTGACAGTCCGCTCTCCTGCCGGTCCACGCTGGTGCGGAACTGGGTGCCGCGTACCGCGGTGCTTGCGGAAGGTGTACTGATCTCAAAGCGGGTGCCCCGGGTTGTTACCCGGTTCTCGGTGCGGCCCGCTTCGAGCTTTACCTCATTGTCCGCCAGCCCCGAGTCGGAGAATTTATCCACCCGTTGCAGGTTGACGGCGGTATTGCTGCCGAGAAAGAGCGTGGTTCCGTCTGTGTACTCGAGCACCGCGCTGCCGCGCTCGCCAATGGTGATGCGGTCGCCGGCGGCCAGCAGGGTGTCGGGCTGCAGCGGTCTGGTCTCTCCGTCTGCCGCGGAAATGTAACTGGCATCGCCCGCCGCTTCTTTGACGCGTGTGTTGGCAGCCTCCGTTTTAAGCCACCGCAACGGGATGCTGAGCTCGGTGCCTGGCGGCAGCAGACGCGGCTGCTCGATGTTGTTCAGGCGCAGCAGCGGCTTCCAGTACTGCATACCTTTCAGGAATCTCTCGGTGATGCTCCATGGATTGTCGCCGGGCGAAAGAGAGTAGCGCCAGGTCGCCTCTTCCGCCAACAGGTTGCCTTGCCACAGGGTCAGCAGCAGCATTGCGGATGCAGCGGAAAGCCGGAGGGGTCGTTGTTTCGACGAAGATTGTGGGCGCTGGCTAGCGAAATTTGGTGCCATCTTTGCAGAGCCTGTTGTTGTTCCTGAAATTGACAACCCGGAGATTTAACCGAACGGACAATTGTCCGGTGATCAGCCGGTTACTCAGTATAGTGTAACTATAAAAGTTGCTCGAGGTCTCGGTGCATTATGTGTATATATTCATGTATTTGAGACAGATTACACGCAGGCAGGAGGCCAGGTTCTTGTCATTGGCCACCAGGCAGTGGTCGTGGATGCGCTGAATCAGCTCCGGCAGCACCAGATCCTGCTCTGCCGCCATGACTTCAAGCACATTCCAGAAAGCCCGCTCCAGGCGCACCGTGGTGGAATGGCCGTGGATGCGGAAGCCCCGTTTTTCCGGAATGAATTCCGAAATCTGATCGGTCGTGCAGGCATTGAACATATGGTCCAGCACATTGTTCGGCTCAAGGTAGATAGCCATTCAATACTCCTTGCACTTTTTCTACGCGAATCAGTCGTTGAGTATAACAGCGAAAAGCAGTGTGGCCGGACTATACTGGAACATAGGCAGAGGCCCTGAGCTTGTAGTTGCAGTGGGCCGTTGGCAATAAATACCACCTGTATGGGTAAATGCCACCGTAGTGTATCCGCAGCGAATATTTTTGTTGCGGTTTTCGGGATCAATCAAATCGAGCGCATTGGGGGAGCACTATCGGTATGGAATTTTTTCGCAAAACGCTGGATCCGGTCATTGCGCTTGCGGTAATCGCCGTACTCGATATTTTCATGTTTCTGCTGATCGGCGCCTGGACCGTCGGCGGCGGCGAAACCATGATGACCGGGCTGGCGGCGCAGGCGGTGCTGGGTGAGGATCTGCAGCGCATCCCGTTCTGGACGCTGGTGTTCAAGCCCGACCCGGGCTACTGGAAGATATACATCAGTCTCGGCATGCTGTTCGGTGCCTTTATCGGTGCCGTGCTGAGTAAGGAGTTCTATCTGCGCTATCCCAGACATCTCTCCGAATGGGTTCTCATTACCATCGGCGGACTGTTGATGGGCTTTGGCATCCGGCTCGCTTTCGTCTGCAACGTCTCCACCTTTTTCGGGCTTACTCCGGAGATGAATCTGGGCGGCTATCTCGCGATCAGCGGCATCATGGCAGGCGCCTGGGTCGGCTCAATGATCTACAAGAAAATACTGGAGGGGTGAGCTGTGTCCGTTATCGGTGAATGTCTTGTTGCCTTCATTTTCGGTTCGGTGGTGGGTTTGCTGGTGCAACGCTCCCGCTTTTGCAATACCGCGGCGCTGCGCGATGCAATCCTGTTTAAAACTTTCCGCAACACCAAGGCGCTGTTGGTGGCGATGATGATTCTGACCATCGGTTTCACCGCCTTTCTAACCATGGGTGACGGACATCCGATGCACTTTGATGTCGGCCTCAATCAGGTGGCAGGTCTGTTTCTGTTCGGTGTCGGCATGGTGCTGGCGGGTGCCTGCACCGTGTCGACCTGGGTCAAGACCGGAGAGGGGAACATCGGCGCCCTCTGGGCGTTGCTCTTCACTTTCATCGGCATGTTTCTGTTTTCACTGTTATGGTCCTACAACTACTGGCCGCCGGCACCTGCCAGCATGACCGGCGAGCCGAATCTGCAGGCGCTGCAGTTGGGATACAGCAACGCTGCCACGCTGCAGGAGAAGTACGGCATTCCGGCCATTGTGTTCGGCATCGGCCAGACGCTGGTACTGTTGGCTATCTACCGGGCGATTTTGCGGAAGGAGAGAAACTTGGCAAAGCTGGGTTCGGAATAGGTATGAGTTGCATCCGCTTTTGACACCCTATTTCTGCTATTGAACGAGAGGTGCGACATGTTTGGCTTTGGTAAAAAAGAGAGTGAAACCAACAGCGGTCCGGCTGGTGAGGCGATCCTGGAGGATGGCACTGCCGTGACGATCGCGCAGCGTGTGGACTGCATCGGCGACTCCTGCCCGCGGCCGCAGCTGATGACCAAAAAGGCGCTGAGTTCCGCCGGATCGGGGGATGTGATCGAAGTGCTGGTGGACAACCCCTCGTCGGTTGAGGCGATTCCGCCGATGCTGCACGGTCTCGGCGCGACCCTGCTGGAGACCAGAAAAACCGAGCGGCGCTGGGAAATTTACCTGCGAAAAAACTGATCGTTACGATTGCTGAATGATGACTTCAAGAGGATGAGTCGAGCGGCATGCCAAGAGTGAATTACACACGGCTCTATGTTTACACGATCAGCCTGCTCTGCGCGGCGGCCCTGGTCTATGTCTATATCATGCCGCCTGCAAGCCTGCGGGTAACGCGCGACGGCGTGCCTTTTTTTACGCCGCCGGTTGTCCATCCGGAGAGTGGCGAACCGCTTGACATGGGCGAACTTGTGCGTCACTTCAAAGGGGAGTGAAAGCATGTCCTTCGATATTGAAACCCTGGCCCAGCTGGTGATGTTCGTGGTTGCGTTCTTAGGCATGTACCTGGGATTTGTGAAGGACTCATTGTAAGGAGATCCGGATGAACAGATCGAGCCTGCTGTTCTGTGCAGCTTCTCTGGCGGCGAGTATTCTGATCGCTGTGCTTTTCTTCCCGATGGCGACGCTTACCTGGGATGAATTGGAGACGTCACGGCAAGCGCAGCCAGCCGAGGAGATGGGCAGTATCGAATTGGGTGATTTCGGCAGCGTCACCGTATTGGAACTGGTCGATTACTATATCCAGAATCCACCGGCTGCAAGCAGCGGCGATGCACCGGCGCGCAAAGTGAGGTTTCAGGGTTGTTAATGCCGGACGGTTGTCAGCTGTCTATTACGCTTTGCGCTATTCTGCTGCTCTTCTCCGCTGCGACAGAAGCCGATCCGGATCCGGAGAGCCGGATTATCTCTTACCGGTCCGAACCGGGCGGCGGTGCGGTGTTTGACGGGGTGATCGATACCCGCCCGGCCGACCTGTGCCGCAAGGCCTCTTTGTCGGGTGCCCGCTGTCTCGCGCCGGAGCAGGTGCTGGGACCCCACCGGCGGCTGCCCAATTTCAGCGGGCTGCTCTGGCTGCTGGGCAGTGCGGGGCTGAGCGGCGAAGAACGGGTGCTGGTGGTCGGCGATAACGCAAACCGGCGTGACTTTATTGCGGGCTTGCTCTATCTGGCCGGACAGCAACAGATAGCGGTACTTGATACCCGCATCAGCGGCAGCACGGAGATTTCTGCCGCTCCCGGTCTGGTCCTCAGCAATATCCGGGAGAAGGTATTCGTGGCACCGATGCGTAGCGGGCGGGTCGTGCTGCGCAATGAGTTGCAGGCGTTGCTTGCCAGTGGTAATCCGCCGCCGCTGCTTGATGGCCGCAGCGAACGGGAGTACTGGGGTGAACGGGTCAGAGGAGCCAGGGGAGGGCACCTGCCGGGAGCGCAGCACTTTGCCTCTACTGCGGTCAACAGTGCAGCCAACGTTGGCATCGCATTCTCCAGTCCGGCCGGTGATCCGATTGCGTACGGGCATGACGGGTATGAAGGTCTGGTCTATCTCGCGCGGCTCGTTGCCAATGGTATTGCATCGCGTGTCTACCTGGAGGGTTGGTCCGGTTGGGCCTCCGACGGCGCGCTGCCCGTTGACAGCGTCAGCTATCCTGAACCTGATGATCAGGCTGGTGCGCCAACGCGCGTCTCCGGCAGTCAGAATATAGCGGTACTACTTGCAACGGCGGGAGGATTTGCATTCGCCGGTTTTATATTGGGTCGACTGACTCACAACAGAGGTGCCGGCTGATGGAGCTATTGTTACTGATTACCAACCCCGAAGCAGCGCCGATAGCGAGCGGATTGGCGCAAGCCAGCCAGCGCGCCGGCATCGATTGGGCGGTTTTTGTAACCAACGACGGGGTGAAGATTCTGCAGGATGCTGCGCTCGCTGCTGTGTTGCAAAAGGCCGGCAGTGCGATCGTCTGCCAGGACTCCTGGAGGACGCATATGGCGGATCTGCCCTGTCCGCTGGAGCTGGGAAGCCAGACCAACAACTCGGCGCTGGTGGCGCAGGCAGCCCATCTGGTCAGTCTCTGAGGAGTCGGGAATGGAACAACAGAAAAGCGTGCTGGTGCTGGCCAGACGCGATCATCTGGAGGCGATGCGGGTTGCTGCGGGGCTGACCATATTCGGCCATCAGGTCAGGCTGATCTTTATGTCGCAGCCGGTGACCGAGGAGATCGGAACCAGTGACCAGGCAGAACTGCTGGAACTCTCGGGAATTGAACCGGAGACAACGGTGGCGGAGATGAGCGCTGTACTGCCACTGCTCGACTCCGGTCAACTGGCCGCAGCCATAACCGAAGCGCAGCAGGTGGTTAATTTATGAATGATGCAAACCAACCCGCGTTGTTGATTCTGCAGAGCAGACTATTTCCCGACTCAATAACGGTAGCACAGGCGGTCCAGTTGATCGATGGTAGCAACGTGCAGTGGCTGGAGCTTGATTCGTCGGTAATGTCCACCGCTGACTGGGATCGGGTGCTGGAGAAAATCCTGAAATCGGATAAAGTCGTGACGCTTTAAGCTAAGCTTGGAGTTGGCGGAGAAGGAGGGCGGTTGGTTGGTTCAATGTGCAACTGAGGCGATTTTATGTTGTGTCCAGTTCTGAGAGCGCAATCTCTCCCCTGGGGAGAAATAAATCATAAGCGAAACTATCCGGCACTTCTGAAAACAGCGTTGTCGGACGGCAAAAAGGAGGAGAACTATGAAAAAAGTATCGAGATTAATCGTCACTTCACTGTTACTGCTGTTGACCGGCATGGTTTGGGCCAACCAGCCGCTGGTGGACGTCGCCTGGGTCAAGGGCAACATCGGACAGCCGGGTATTGTCTTCCTTGATGTAAGAGGCAATCTGGAGGGTCTGTCCAAGGCAGACTACCTGCGGGAACATATACCCGGTGCGGTTTATACGGACTATGCGAAGGATGGCTGGCGGGTGAAGGACAAGCAGGGTACGCCGGGCATGCTCGCGCCGACGGACAAGCTGGAGAAACTGATCGGCGGGCTCGGCATCGATAATGCCACTCATGTCGTCATCATACCGAATGGTGGCAGTGCGCTGGACATGGGCACCGCAACGCGTATCTATTGGACCTTCAAGGTGCTCGGCCACGACAATGTTTCCATACTCGACGGCGGCATGCTGGCTTACACCAAAGAGGTTGATGAGAAGACCAAGAAACCGGTCAATCCTTTGGATAAAGGGATGGTTAGCCCGGTTGCCAAAACCTTCACGGCAAAACTCAGGGAAGAGATGATCGTCAGCAAGGCCGATGTCAAAGCCGCGTTGGAGAACGGGGTGCCGCTGGTGGATCACCGCCCCAATGATCAATACATTGGGATCAACAAACATGGAAAAGCCGCGCGCAGCGGTACCATTCCGGGCGCGCTCAATTTGCCGGAGAGCTGGGTGACACAAAATGGCGGCGGCACGTTCCGTCCGAAAAACGAACTCGAACAGCTCTATGCGGCGGCTAAGGTGCCAACGACCGGTAACGAGATATCCTTCTGCAACAGCGGCCACTGGGCAAGTCTGGGCTGGTTCGCCAGCTCAGAGATAATGGGTAACAAAGAGGCTAAGCTGTACGACGGATCAATGCTCGAATGGACTGCGGATAAAGCGCTGCCGGTAGAGCAGAAGATAAGCATTAAGTAGTTCGTGCGTTTTGACTGGTCTTGGTGTTTGTTCGAATACACGTTGTACTTTTGCTGGCTGGAATGGTGGCTGCCATTCCGGCCAGCGTCGACGCAGAAGGTGAACATGCGCGCCGCGCCGGCGCCGAGTTGCAGGTTCTGCTTGGCGATACAGAAAAGCTGCTGGACCAGAATCTGAGCGACCGGCACGTGCGCGGATTGCGCGACCGGATATTGGGCTCCCTCTCCAGCCTGCCGCTGCTTTTGCGTCTGGCAGATCAGGAGCGGGGTGCTTCCGCTGCAACTCCAGATGTCGGTAGGGTACGTCTGCTTTTGGCGGAGAATCGGCTTGCCGAGCTGGCTGCCGAGTTTTCCAATTTGAGTTCGGCCTACCCGTTCCGGGGTGTCGGTATACTTTCGGTGCAGGTCCCTCCCGAACGTATTAAAAACGCGCTCCGACTGCACAAAACATTCTGCTCGGCTTGCCACGACTTCCCGTTCACAGATACGGAACGGCCGGCGTTCAGGCTCTACGACCAGGCTAAAGCAGAGTCAGATAGGGAGTTTGCCGCACGTATGGTGACAGGTATTCGCGGCGACGTCTCAACCGGGCTGGATAATCCTTTCACCGACGAGGAGATTGCCGCCTTGCTGGCTCTCTACCGCACTGCTGAAAGCACGGCGGAGGCGGAGCTGCGCTGACTGAAAAATTCGTCGGTCATCGCCTCTGCCTGACATCTTCCCAGGAGACATCCCAGGGTGTGTTAAGCCATAGGCGGGCGGATTCCGACAGACTTCGCTCCTGCTCCTGTACAGCGTCTGCGGATGCCGACTCGTCACACGACACCTCCTGAATATCGGTGATTTCACCGGCATCGGTGACAAAACTCAAACTGCTCAGTTTATGCCCCTTGTCGATGCTGTTCAGGTCCTTTTCCAGGT
The DNA here is from genome assembly GCA_024235255.1 of Chromatiaceae bacterium. GTDB lineage: Bacteria > Pseudomonadota > Gammaproteobacteria > Chromatiales > Chromatiaceae > HKST-UBA178. The sequence goes on along the minus strand of JACKMT010000002.1, from coordinate 14,352 downwards.
TTCTCCTCACGCCCTTCAGAATCTCTTTCAACCCCTCAGGGTATGCGGGATTCTCGATCATTTTCGCAATCTCGTCCTTCATCTCGGAAACTTTTTGCCGGACGTTTCTGCGCTGCTTTTTCTCCTCAACCTCCAGCAGTGCGATCTGCTGCTCGATCGTTTCACGCGCTACCGGCAATGGGGAACCTGCGCTGGCGACGCCCCGCCGCCTCAGCAGTACCCGCAAAGAGATCGCGGTTTGTGCGGTTCTCTTGAACTCTTCCAACATCTCCAGCGGTGTCTGGTCTGACCCGTCGCTCGAGAGGAAAAGCAGCTCGACAGAGTCGTCGGCAGTTAGATCGGTGCCGGAAAAATGCAGTATCTGTTCGAGCTGCCGCCTGATGATCGCTTCCAGGTTTTTCAGGTACTCCTTGATTTTATTGACCGGAAGATTTCGCAGGCTGTCGCTGATGGAGCTGTAGAGATTGAGCGCCTCTTCCGGCAGATCGCTGGACGGAGCGCCCAGTATCAGTACCGACTCGAGGCTCACCTGCAGATGCTCAATCGCCTGTGCAATATTGACCATCTGCTCAAGGATCCGGCGCTTATCTTCGATCGCCGCGATATCCTGTTGAAGTTTTGGGTCCTGTGGTTTGGTTGACATGCTAGAGGTGATCAGTTGTCCGATTCCAATTGCTAAACGAAGGTGTTTCGGTTAGACGACCAGGCGGTTGGCGCGCTCAGCGTACCAGGCTTTAGCCGCCTGGGAGACCGAGCGCCTAAAACAGGATTTGCCGCCTGCTGTGTCAACTGTTTTCGGCGGAAGAAAAAAAATCTAAAACACTTTTTCTTCCTAATTTGGAATAATCGGTATGCGTCATGCCTGCTTGATTAGCCAAAGCGGGAAAGCTGATACTTGTTGAATGATTCAAAATACCCCGCCAACTGCGACGGGAACAAAACCATGGGTTCTCTAGCCTTAATTTCTATCTGCGAACGGGAGAAAATGGTTTTATCTAATATTTCCATATATATTACAAGTGAAACAAAGCGCTTTATTCGATAGCGGAACGGTACACGCCGAATCATGATGGATGAGTACGAGCTCCAGCGTTTTTCTGCCTACTTCAGGGGTTGGTGTCAGGCTTTTGGAGAACACAACAGCTTGCCTAAAGGGGCGGACGGTATAAGCTGGCTGCTGGGCGAGGATCAGGTTGGCTTCATTCTGCCTCAACACATGACCAAGCCGCTCTATCGCGAGGTTCTGAGGACAATTGAGGCACCGCTGCTGACGCTGAGCAATTGCAGTGTGCGCATCGGTAACATGCAGATTGAGCTAGCGGCATTCTTGGATCATCCTGCGATGTCTGCGATCAAAAGCGTACTGGAGTCCGCTGCAGATTCACATCTGTATCTGACATCGCATTTCATGTACGGTCCCGGCGCGAAGATTATTACACTTTCTAATAAACGGCCGCTGTCGATCATCTACAAAGAGATCGGGCATATGCGTGTCAGGCTGATTCGGGATTGATATCGCCGGCATGTGGATTTGTACCATCCACATGCCGGGCGATGCGATGTTACGGATTTCTCAGCTTGTTTTCGTGACAGTCACCGCAGCCTACCGGAGTGCCTCTCGCAAATGAGACGCTGATGTGATCCTCTTTGGCCTGCAGCAGTCGATCGGCGGCTGTCCTTGACAACACACTGCCTTCACCATCAATGCCATGGCAGGATTGGCAGGCGCTTCGATTATTTTTAGCAAAATCGTCGTGCTCCCTGGCGAAATAGGTGTCACCCACCGGATGCATACCGTGCGGTCCCTTCAGGGTCATGCCCAGATCGCCCTCATGGCAGGTGCTGCACTCGATGATGGTCCCGCTGTGGCCCTGCAGGCCTTCGGCTGCCCGGTTGTCGTTGGCCAGCGCATTTTTGTTCGGCCAGATCGCGTGGGTGCTGCCGTGGCAGCCTTCGCAGCTCAGCCCGCCGTGGCCTTTGCCGCTGCCGTCATCGCCGCCGCTCAGGCGGTAGAGCGGCTTGTTGGAGGCAAAACGCGAACCGCTGAAATCGAGCAGTGCCAGATTGTCCGGGCCGCCGTTGCTGCGGTGATTGGACAAATAGTAGGCCAGATTGGCGCGCAGTCCGTCGTTGTTGCCCTGGTTGTCGGAGGCATTGACACTGACATCGTCAAGCTCGCCGCTGTTTTGCAGACTGGAGACCTGCAGCACATCCCCGATATGGCAGGATTGACACTTCGGTTCGTTGGCCCAGGGGACGCGCTTGTCCAGATCGAGACCGCTGCCGCTCGCCAAACCTGCGGAGAAGTCGTCGCCGACCTGCGCCATCTGACCGTGGCAGTCCTGACAGACGATGCCGCCTCCGCCCATCGCGCCGCGCAGACACTTGGTGCGCTTGCCCGGATGGCAGTTGTAGCAGGCCGCCTGCAGAATGCTCTCCTGCTCCTCTGGCGTGCGCCCGACCGCTCCCGGCGGGGGCATGTCGGGGAACAGATGGCTGAATTGCGGCTGTTTGTTCAGGTTGCCGTGTGAGGCGTGCATCGCGCGGGACATCGAAATGTGCTCCAGCTGCTCCTTGCCGTTGTCGTTGTTGGGCCCGAGGTGGGCCAGGTCCAGCGCCGGCGTGTAGTGGCAGCTGGCGCAGACGATGTTGCGCTGTGCATCCAGCGTGGTGGCGTGTTTCTTGTCATGCAGCCTCAGGATGTTGATCTTGGCCGCATTGAGCACCTGCTGTTCCGGGGTCTCTCCCGGTGCATCCGCCGCATCTTCAATGAAATCGATGCTTGGATCCGAATTGGCGATATCGTCGCAGATCAGTGTGTACTGGGTGGTGAAATCACACACGTTCTGGCTGGCGTGACACTGCTGGCAGTCGGCCTCGGAGGCGACCGGTAACACCACATCGACCTGCGCCAGCACCGCGTCGGTGCTCTCATCCCTGGCCTCGACCCGCATCAGCGGATAGGGGTTTTCCCGGCCCTGATCATCCACCGGCAGTATCGGTACCCCCTCGGCGGTGAAGCGTTTGAAGTTCTCCACGGTATAGCCGATCGGCAGGTCGACGAAAAATGGCAGATCCCTGACGTATCCCTCGAAGTGCTGCGGCACATTTGCAATACCCGGCATCGCCGTCTGGTGTGCTGTTAGCGGTTCGTCACCGGTGCCGGGGAGTCCGTCCGGTCCGAAGTCATCAGCCGTGCCGGGGATGCCATCCGGTCCGAAGTAGAGCAACACCAGGTTCGGTGCAGGCAGTCCGAGATCAGCCACGAACGGAAATAGCTCAAGTACGCCATATCCCAGCGGCCCTGTTGGATTTGACGGATAGAGAGGTGCGTAGGTTAAAAAGCCATTCGCATCATAGCCAGCCGGTTCCCAGAAATTCGACTTGAATATACCCGGGGCGTTTTGGCTGGTTGCGGTGACTGAGTCAGTCGCGATCGGAGGGAGTTCGGCGCCGTCTGGATCCTGGATATTGGACTCGATGGCGGAATAGGTCACCGTCACACCGTCGTCGGGGGAGAGGATCCTCGGTTCCTTGCCTTTTTCGAGCACCTGGGCGTTGAGGACGTTGTAGGGCGGCAGAATGCTGAAGATCCGGTAATCCTGATCGGCACAGTGCATGCCCAGGTCGTTTGCGGCCAGAATGGTGAAGTTGCCCGCCAACGGCGTGGTTCCGCCTCCACCGGCTGTTCCACCGCTGCCGCTGTTGTTGTCGCAGTTGGCCGGCGCGTTATCGACGCTCTTTTCCGCGGTTTTTCCATCGGATTGTTCAGCCCGGACACGGCAGGGCACGGGAGAGAGATTGCGTTCACGGAATCTCCATTCATCTCCATCGATCCGCTGACTGGCAATCTCACTATAGTTGCTGGCGTAGCGTAGAGTGACTGTTCTTCCTTCCCGTCCCTTGCCTTTGACAGTGAGCCGATTCTCCTCCTGGTCCCACTTGGCTTCTTCAATGCGAAACCCGTCGCCCGCTGAGGCAGCACCCGGAATTGCCAATAGCAGAGCCAACGTGATTAATGAGCTTAGCAGTGACTTTTTATTGAACATCCTGGCTATTCCCCTCTGAGGTATTGATCGGTTGCAGGAAAAATTTCCTGCTTTGTTTAACGTCTCAACAAGTAGATTTAATCCATCTGCCTGTCGCTTCCGTCCGATTAACCGGTCGACTGACCGACCGCATCGTTCTGCATAACAGAAGCTAACAAACCCAACTTAAAGCACGCTTAAGTCGGACCGGATATTCGTCACAATACGAGCATGGAGATTAACTTTATGTTTTTATAGGAAATTCGATCGTAATCCGTAAACCCTGACCCGGTTCGCGATCATCAAGTGATATGGATCCGTGATGCAGTGCTACAGTGCTCTTGACGATCGACAGTCCCAGCCCACTGCCCTCGCCCTTGGTGTCCGGCAGGCGGTGGAAACGTTCGAAAACCCGGGCTTTTTCCTGGTCGGGTATGCCGCTGCCGGTGTCCTCCACCTGCAGTCGAATGGATCGTTCGAGCGGCTGCAGGCTGAGGATTATCTTCCCTCCAGGAGCAGTGGCTCGCACTGCATTGTCCAGCAGATTTCTCAGCGCGACGGCGATTAACTCCCGCACACCCTTAAAAACGACCGGTTCCGGTGCCAAGAATTCGAACGTGATCTCTTTTTCCATCGCACGGGGCGCGTACTCGGAGGCCACCTCAACCGCCAGCGCATTCAGGTCGAGTGTCGCGAACTCAATCTCCGCTGCGTCGGGCTCCAGCCGTGCGAGGAGCAACAGCTGCTCCAGCAAATGGTGCAGCCTCGACAAACCATTAAGCGCCAGCCGCAATGAATCCCGGCGTTCGCCGGCGTCAGTCGAATCCAGCGCTGCATGGATTTGGGTCACCGAACCGGCCAGCGGTGTACGCAGTTCATGCGCGGCATCTGCGGTAAAACGGCTGTACCTCTCCAACGAGGCGTGCAGCCGGCCAAGCAGTCCGTTGATCGAATCCACCAGCACGCTCACCTCTTTGGGTATGCAGCTAATGGCGATCGGTTCCAGGTTGCCGGGAGTGCGTGAACCGATCTCTTTTGCCAGGCGCTTTAATGGTGCCAACGCGCGTTCGATCGCGAACCAGAGCAATCCAATCATCGGCAGCGCCAGCAGCAGTGGGGTCAGGCTGCCGCGCACAAACGCATGCAGCTGTGCCTGCCTGCCGGCAACCTCCTGCGCCACTTGAATCCGATGCATCTTATCGGCGGTATACCGTGTATAGACCCGCAGCCGGTAACTATCCAGCGTTTCGTCACTATAACCAGGGTTGGTATTTGCAGAGAGCGGGACGCTGGGGGCCTGCGGCCCCCGGACCAACAGGCGTCCGCCGGCCGACCACACCTGAAACAGCGGTGAATAATGGACCGCCGATTGCTGCAGGTCCGATTCGAACTGGTGCAGATCCTGTTCGCCGGCCTCATGCGTCGTGATGACCGCGATCAGATCCGCCAGCTGCGCCAGCTGATTATCGAACAGGGCGTTTGCCTGCGCTGTCGCCCGCCACCAGGCAAACCCGGAAATGATCAGCCAGCCGAGCACAAAGCTGATCAATATCAGGGCGAGCAGGCGGGAGCGCAGCGACTGGTTCATATCACTCCGCCTTTTCGATAACGTAGCCCACCCCTCTGACGGTACGGATCAGGTCGCCGGCCAGCTTTTTTCTCAGATTGTGGACATGCACTTCGACCGAGTTGCTGGCGATCTCGTCCTCCCAGCCGTAGAGCCGCTCTTCCAGCTGTTTGCGCGATAATACCCTTCCCCGGTTTTCCAGCAGTATCTGCAGCAATCCGAATTCCCGCACCGACAGCGCCACCGGTTGCTCCGCCAACAGGACGACATGCGCGGAGATATCCATGATCAGCTCGCCGTGGCACAAACGGTCATCGGTCACACCCGATGCACGCCGCCGTAACGCTCTGATGCGGGCGCTGAGTTCATCGATAGCAAAGGGTTTGATCAGATAATCGTCGGCGCCGTAGTCCAGCGCACGCACGCGGTCGGCGACTTCGCCACGGGCGGTAAGCACCAGTATCGGGATGTCGTTTCCCGCCGAACGGAGGCGCTGCAGGATGTCGAGCCCGGATATGCCGGGTAGATTCAGATCCAGTAAAATCAGCTCTTGTCCGCCCTCCGCCACACTGGCCAGCGCGCTTTCGCCATCTTGCGCCCATTCCACCTCATCCCCTCGCTGAACGAGGATTTTTCTGATCCCATCGCCCAGCAGTGCGTCGTCTTCCACCAACAACAGTCGTGTCATCTATCGGGTTACCTTCAGTCCGGATGGTCGGGCAACTTTGAACTCTGTCGGTGGAGTTGGCAAGGAGTTCGGGGATCCGGAGTGACCGGCGTACTTCTCTACACGCATGGACACGAAGAGGATTGTGAGCGATGGTCTGGGTTGGAAGGTCGGTTTTTTGAACCCATACGACCCACGCCAGCATCGACCCCCGGTGTTACAGCTGCCGTTTACGATGGCGTAGCGCGATCAGTATCAGTAACCAGAATCCGAACCCGACTAATGGCAGCAAATAGGGAATACTGACTTGATCCAAGGGGGTGGGAGCGTCTTCATCACTAGCCGTTTGCGGAGGTTCAACCGAGGGATCCGGTAGTGTTTTGCTAACCTCATTAGAGAAACCGCTGCACAGGACACGGTTCGCATCGCACGCTCGTACTTTGAAAAAGTAGGTCTGACCATCTGTTAACCCACTGACAACCGCTGGGTTGGAAGTGGTCTCCAGATGTTGGTCGTATTGGCCTGATATTGTGTGGTACCAAACCTGGTAGACAGAAATCCTGGTATCGTTGACAGGATCCCACGCTAGTATCACTTGCCCCCCTGTGACATTGCGAACGAAAAGCATAGCAAAAAGGCATCCTAAAACTGCACACCAGTTTCGATACCGACAAGTATTAGGGAGCTGTAGCAGGCGTTCTCTCCGAGTGATGTCTAAAGAGTGTAATTTACCCATCACATTGCCTAACTTGTTTTATTCGCCTAATTACTTAAAAGTCTCTGCCATTCTCAAGGAAACAATATGGGTATGGCATTTACGGTATTTAGGTATAGCAACAAAACATAACCGCCCGATCACAAATTAGAGATTAAGCGGTGCTCGAAACGATATTCAAGTTGAGCAGGATAACGAGGCATATACTGTCTTTTTGGCCAGATGAAAGAACCCGCCTAAGAAACACCTGGCGTTGTTTAACATCAGTTATTGTAAGAGTCTCCCGGCTACCTTGGGAAAAATCCCTTTCAAATCCAGGAAACTATCTTATTCTGGTCGATAACGCCCAACTTGCCTCGGTGCCGGTTCAGACTATTCAGAATTCAAAAAATAATTATTGGGTGATAACAACTTGCGGCTGCTTATGTTGCCGCCAGCCAAGAAAGCCCAGAAGACTCAAAGCGCCGCCAAAGAGCGGAGCCGCCGCAGGGATTGGCACAGCTGAAACTGTGAGAGATGCTATCTTAAAATAATCATTATCATATCGTGTTGCATCATAAACGCCACCGATCAACATAGCGTTGCCCGTTCCTGCCAAAACGACATTCACGGGGTTGGAAGTTGCAGGAAACGTCAATGTTGTCGGGCTGGAAAAACCCTTGCTCAGCAGTCCCGAAGCATTAAGACCGCTTAAGTCGGCATCATCTATAGTTCCGATCCAGTAGGTGACTGCATCCACCGTGTAGTTAGACCATGGGTCTAACCTGATTTGGTCGAATTGTACGGCACTGGAGAAGTAGAATAGAACTAAATCATCATAGCTGGCGTTATCAACCTGGTGTTCAGAACTGGTGCTACAACCATTTCCAGCTGTACCCTCTCGCCGGTTGCAGGCACCCAATCCGGTGTTCCAGCGGCTGATTTCACCGGTTTGTATAGTGCCGCCACTGCCCGTGAACCCCCAGGCCGTCACTGTCAGTTCGTCATCGTCACCGAAGACCATTGAATTACCATAACCGCCTCCATAGCTGGTTGAGCCCGTGAAGCTGTAAACCTCGGAAGCGTGTACTGATGTAGTGCTTATAATCAGAAATAAAACAGCATGCAAAACAGAGGTGCTAATATTTTTTATCATTAGAATTAAAGCCTGTAGTTCCTTGGTCCATTCGTTTTCCATTCGAAAGTTGATTGCCTAACAGAACGGAAACACAAGAGAAGTCTCTCCACTGAAGTTGAATGCAATTTCCAAACCATTTGAAATATTTTCCATAAAAACAATCTGTTAAGGAAAACATTAAAATAAGCGCAATTGCAATGTGTAAATTATATTGACACCAAAAGATTGTTTATTCTTCCAGTTTACTCGCCAAATGTTGGGTAGATTGTCGTGGTCTGCAGCTTGGTCGCTTCCAGTCGGGTTCTGAGGTGGTAAATCCAAAATTATCGAGGATGATGATTCTGTTTATTGTTTGGTTATTGCCGATCTACAGATGATTCGGAGACCCCCAATCTTCGTTGCAAGCAAGATTAGCTTTGCTTTAGCCATTGGCATCTCAAGGGTGAGGATGGGATCCGGCAGACCGGGAGATCACCACATCTCAGAAATTTTCGGCTATTCCGCGGGAGGAGAATTTAGTTTAAGGTAAAAAACGCGTTAAAGGACACGGCAGAACCGCAACAGCGAAAAATTTATCCGTATCTTGTTGTAGGGTCAGCGGATGTGCTCAGAATTGGCGGTAAGCCTTGGAGTGCAAGCTCATGCTACATGTAGGCGGCAACTTACAAAAAAACCAATTCGGTTTTTTCCTAAACCCGAGAACGAAACAGCCGATATCGTTTTGGAAGAAGCTGCTACATGACTCAGGATGTGTTGTCCATAATCATGCTGAGATTATGGGGAAGCCAGAATTAAAAAAATATCGGGATTGGAGTAAAAAGGAACTAAAGGGATAGCAGTATGGAGAGTTGGTACGCAATACACACAAAAACCGGGCAGGAAATAGTTGCGACAGAGCATCTTGAGCGGCAAGGCTATCATATCTATCTTCCCCTTTTATCTAATTCCAGGCGCAGGCGGGGCAAATGGCGGGCTGTTGTTGAGCCTCTCTTCCCAGGTTACCTTTTTGCGCAACTTGACACGAACATCCAGAATATTTCTCCGATTCGATCCACCCGTGGGGTGATAGGACCGGTCCGTTTTGGCGGCGAGTTATGTAGAGTACCCGTCGAAGTAATCAACGAGTTGGTCTGCTCACAGCCAGATCGAGTCAGGCCAATTGACCCAGCAAGGGTGTTCAAGCCAGGCGATTGGGTCAGGATCGTGGAGGGGCCGTTAGCCGGTGTGAATGCAATCTTCCAGGCTACGTCCGCAGAGGAGCGTGTTTATCTGCTGCTGGATCTGCTGGGTCGTACCAACCAGGTGGTGGTTTCAACTCATCAAGTTGTCCCAGCTGCTTAGAAATTGGGACCACAGTTTCATTGAAGACTGGGTATTGACAAACCCGAAAGGAATTGTAGTTAATTAAAGGCGCGTTCAAAAATTGAACGCATCATAGGAATTTGTTACGCATTGAATTGGGCTGTCCGTTTTTTTACCCTGTAACGGAAGGGCGGTAGCGTCCGTCTTGTTCAATCACCGGCCAACCCCCAGTTACTGATAGACTGCTTTTCTGTAAATGACCTACGCACAGTATCGTGTTCTTAAAGCAGTGGAGACGAACCCGGCCCTCAGCCAGAGAGAACTAGCCGAGCAACTCGGCATCAGCCTGGGCAAGACCAACTACTGTATACGCGCTTTGTTGGACAAAGGTTGGGTCAAGGCCAGTAATTTCCGCAACAGCCACAACAAACGTGCCTACATGTATCAACTGACGCCCAAAGGTATCGATGGCAAGGCGCGATTGGCCATGAATTTTCTGCGACACAAAAGTGCCGAGTTTGATGCACTGAAAAAAGAGCTCGCCGAGTTGTATAAAGACGTTAATCGTCTGAACGGTGCCGATTGACCGGACCAGCCATGCACCATTTGCCAATATGAACGAATACATCCAGGAATACGAAGAAGAGGGTTACTCGATTGGTGATTACATCGCCATCCTCAAGCGCCGATTCTGGTATCTGGTGATACCGGCCCTGGTCATATTCGTGATCGCGGCGGCGGTGGCGATGCTGATCCCGGCGGTGTACCGCTCTGAGGCAAAAATCCTCATCGAGCAGCAACAGATCCCCCAGGATCTGGTGCGTTCCACTGTAACCAGTTACGCTGACCAGCGCGTACAAAATATCAGTCAGCGGGTAATGACGACTGAGAACCTCGGTAAGATTATCGAAAAGTACGATATGTATCCGGAGCAGCGCAAGGAGACGGCGCTCTCAGAAATTGTCGCAAAGATGCGTGATGACGTGAAGTTGCAGATGGTCAGTGCCGACGTGGTCGACTCCCGCAGCGGATCCACCAAAAAAGCGACGATTGCTTTTACCCTGGCCTTCGAAAGCAAATCGGCTTCTATGGCGCAAAAGGTGACCAGTGAATTAGTTTCCATGTTTCTGGATGAAAATCTGAGGAAGCGCCGAGAAGCCGCAAGAGAGACATCGTCGTTTCTTGAAGAGGAGTCCAATCGACTGGCAGCTGAGATATCGGAGATCGAAGCAAGACTGGCCCGGTTCAAAGAGGAGAAAGGGGACGCCCTGCCGGAGATGCAGGCGGTCAATTCCCAGATAATGAGACGCACCGAAGATCGAATCGAACGGAACCAGTTGGAGGCACGATTGTTGGAGGAGCGTATTCATTACCTGGATGCGGAGCTGGCGCGCACCAGCAGATACGCTGAAAGTTCGGATAGCGACAGCAACACGGTGATTACTCCCAGAGAGCGCCTGGTCCAGCTCAATCTTCAGTATCTGGAACTATCAACTCGCGTGAAATCCAATTATCCGGATCTGGTCCTGCTGAAACGTGAGATGAACGCACTCAAGGCTGAGATTGGTGATCTCACCAAGGCGGATATCGAGCGGCTCATCATCGAGGCCCGCAAGAAACTGACTGAAAAACAGAAGGCGTATGCAGATGGGCACCCGGATGTGAAGGCCGCACAGCGCACCCTAGCCAATCTGGAAGATCTGCTTGAAAGTGCCCGCGATTTACCTGCCGAATCGATCGCCAGTCAGCTGCCGGAGAACTCCAGATATCTGGATATAAAGACACGACTGGAGATGGCGCGATCAGAACTTGACAATTTGCAGCAACAGAAGAATGGATTGACATCGCAATTGGCTGAATATGAGAAGCACGTTGTCGAAGGACCAAAGATAGAACGCGAGTACAGAGCCATCTCCCGAGACTACGACAACGCCCTGGCGAAATACCGGGAGATTCGGGCAAAGCAGATGGAGGCAGAGTTGGGCGAGTCGCTGGAGTCTGGCCGCAAGGCAGAGCGATTCGTATTGATCGAGCCGCCCGTCGTGCCAATCAAGCCGTTTAAACCTAATCGTTTGCAGATTTTTTTCCTGGGGATCGTGTTTTCTTTTGGTGGTGGTCTGGGTTCGGTTTTTGCGAAGGAAGTGATGAGTGACGCCGTATATGATTCCAAGGCAGTGAAAATGGCAACTGGTGCGCCACCCATAGCGGTCATCGGTTATCTTGAAACCGCTGAAGAAGGCATTACGAAGCGGCGTCGTAAGATTGTGCTTTTCGGCATACTGATTTTATTGCTGATTGGGTCTGCCTGGGCTGTCCATCGATATATCAAGCCGTTGGATCTGGCAGCCTATCATTTGATGCAAAAGGCTGGTTGGGTGCAGCCCCAGACAGAGACGGAGAACTGACCCGTGGAATGGATTAAACAGGCACTGGACCGGGCCCGTGATGAAAGAGGTCATTCTTCGGATGCCAACTCCCGGCAGGCGCAGAAACCGTCCCGCGGCAGTCACGTCAAGGCGCCTGCCGAGCAGAAGGTTGTCTACTCACAAACCCGTCGGCTGAACATATCGGTTGACCATTTAAGACAAAACCGGGTGATCTCGGGTCTCAGCGACCCGATTGCGCAGCAATACAACATGCTGCGGACCCATGTTGTGCAGCGCATGCGAGCGAATAATTGGCGCTCTCTGGCGATCACCAGTCCCTTAGAGGGCGCAGGCAAGACGCTGACCGCGATCAACCTGGCGATCAGCTTGGCAAGAGAGGTTAACCATTCGGTGTTGCTGGTCGATCTTGACCTGAAGCGCCCCCGCATCCGGCAGTACTTCTCTGATGAAGATTTACCAGGGATCAGTGATTACCTGATAGAAGATGCAGCACTCGCCGATCTGTTTTTCAATCCAGGAGTCGAACGGCTGGTGGTGCTGCCGGGTCATAAATCGTTGATCCACTCATCCGAAATGCTCTCCTCGCCAAAGGTGGTCAGCCTGGTTGATGACCTGAAAAACCGCTATCCGGAACGAATCGTTCTGTTTGATCTGCCGCCAGTCCTCGCCTGTGACGATGTGCTGGCCTTTTCACCCTATTTTGATTCGGTGCTGTTGGTGGCGGTGGAGGGTGGAACGAGTAAGGCGGATCTCAAGCGTTCAATAGAATTACTGGAAAAGACCGAGATAATAGGAACTGTACTGAACAAGAGCCGGCACAACAAACAAGGTTACAGTTACTATTGATGAACTTCTGAATTGATTTGATTAATTGGTCATTGCGAGTGATACGTGGCAATCTTCCCACTCACCACTCGTTAGTGTTGATCTGAATCTTCGCGGTCTATTTTGGCTCCGCTGTTCGTAGTCCATTCCACTATTTACCAAGACTTCATCCTGAGATTCAGCTCAAGGTGAAGCTGTCGAACCAAGGATGCTCAAAGCATGTCAGATAAAAAAGTAGCCCTGATCACGGGCGTTACCGGACAGGACGGCGCCTACCTGGCAGAACTCCTGCTGGGCAAGGGCTACAAAGTCCATGGCCTGAAGCGCCGTTCGTCGTTGTTCAACACCGACCGAATCGATCACCTCTACCAGGATCCGCACATAGACAATCGCAACTTCGAGCTGCACTATGGTGATCTCACCGACAGCACCAGCCTGATCCGGGTAATACAGAGCATCCAGCCCGATGAGATCTATAACCTGGCCGCCCAAAGCCACGTGGCAGTGTCGTTCGAGTCACCAGAGTATACTGCCAATGCCGATGCGGTCGGCACACTGCGTATACTTGAGGCGATCCGGATTCTGAATTTGGAAAAAAAGACCCGCTTCTACCAGGCTTCTACCTCCGAACTGTTTGGCAAAGTGCAAGAGATTCCACAGAAGGAGACCACACCCTTCTACCCACGATCGCCTTACGCCTGCGCCAAACTGTATGCCTACTGGATCACGGTCAACTACCGCGAAGCCTACGGGATCTATGCCTGCAACGGTATTCTTTTCAACCACGAGTCTCCAGTTCGCGGTGAAACCTTCGTAACGCGCAAGATCACCCGCGCGCTGGCGCGCATAAAACTGGGCCTGCAGGACAAAGTTTATCTGGGTAATATGAACGCGAAACGCGATTGGGGCCATGCCAAAGACTATGTCGAGATGCAGTGGCTGATGCTGCAGCAGGACGAACCAGAGGATTTCACGATCGCTACTGGCAAACAGTTCTCGGTGCGAGAATTTGTTGAGATTGCCGCGGCACACGTTGACATGCAGATCGAATGGCGGGGCGAGGGACTGACTGAGCAGGGGGTGGATGCAGCCAGCGGCAGGGTGATCGTCGAGGTTGACCCGCGCTATTTCCGCCCGACTGAAGTTGAAACCCTGCTGGGTGATGCTGGCAAGGCGCGCGAAAAACTCGGCTGGACGCCAAAGATCACCTTCGAGCAGATGGTGCAGGAGATGATGCAGACTGATCTGGATCTTGCCAAACGTGACGAACTGGTTGAGCGCAAGGGCTACAAAGCCTTCAAATACTTTGAGTAGTAGAATGTGATGGCCTTTTTCTCGGATACTTCAGCCAAGGTCTACGTAGCCGGGCACCGCGGTATGGTGGGGTCGGCGATCGTGCGTGCACTTTTGGAAGCTGGTTTCAACGATATCCTGACCCGCAGCAGCGCAGAGTTAGATCTGCGCAATCAAGCGGCGGTGAATTCATTTTTTTGCCGCACAGGAACCTGAGTACGTGTTCCTGGCCGCAGCTAAGGTAGGTGGAATTCTGGCCAATGAAACCTATCCAGCCGAATTTATATATGACAACCTGGTGATAGATGCCAACATTATCCATGCTGCCTTCGGTAATTGGCGGGAAGCACCAGATGGTAAATCAGTAACGTAACATTATGACTTTTATGTATAACTGCGCTCACACCACCATATTACGCCGCAAGCAACGATAAATGGAACCCCAAGGGAT
>JACKMT010000001.1 GCA_024235255.1 Chromatiaceae bacterium | reverse complement strand
TTGCAGAAAGCAACTTGATAATGCGTACGTAGTATCGTACGCTAATCGTCGAGGCGGACAAATATGTGACTATCCTAAATGCTACTGAAGCCCGATCGAAACTCTATAATTTGATCGATGAGGCGGCAACCACTCATCAACCTATTGTAATAAAAGGAAAAAGAGGTAATGCTGTTCTGGTCTCGGAAGAGGATTGGAACGCTATCTCAGAAACGCTCTATCTACTCTCCGTTCCAGGAATGCGGGAATCAATAAGAATGGGTATGGAAACGCCAATTTCTGAGTGTACCGAGGAACTTGATTGGTGAGCTGGAAAATTATATTTACCAAACATGCTCAAAAAGACGCGAAGAAACTGGCATCCTCTGGATTTAAAGCAAAGGCTCAGCCATTGCTTGCTTTATTAGAAACCAATTCATATCAGAATCCGCCTCCCTTCGAAAAATTGGTAGGAGATCTCACCGGAGCGTACTCCCGTCGTATCAATATTCAGCATCGCATCATCTATCAAGTTTTAGAGAAAGAGTGTGTAGTAAAAATACTTCGTATGTGGACACACTATGAATAGCAACGTGACAATGCGTTCCAACCGACGTTTGACAGTGATGCAATTTTGCTTCCGAAAAATCACATCGCCGTCAAAGGCAGCTGAACTTGGTCGCTAGGTGCCTCTAAGAGCGTAAATGTTTAATGTAAGCGTGTCACGCGCTGAAGTGTGAAAGAAAGGAGCAGTATTTATAGCCAGGGTGGTCCGCCTGATGGCGGAAAAAGGTTCGGGGTATATTCCTCCGGGATTCGCGAGAAAAAAGGTACAAATTGTCAAGGCATGGTGTAGATTTAAGGCCGGTAGAAAAAAAAAGAAAACGTTGAGTATGCAGGAATAAAAAATACTGACACGGAGAATTCAAGATGGCAGTAGTTTATCGTACCTTCAGTGTTAACGCATTTCATAGCGCACCTAACCATGCGTTCCAGCCGACCGCTAAACGCGGCGGCAAAGCACGGCGATAGGGCTACATAAGCAAGTAGGAAGTATAGAATTGAAAAAAATATTATTCTTCGCATTGGTTATTTTTGGCGCATGGAATTACTACATGAGGTATATAAGTACAAATAATGAACTTGTATACAGTAGTAAACCTATTTCATATGAAAATAAGAAAAACGGTTCGGTCGCAAAGTCACTGTCATTGTCACAGCAAGAGTCACAGTCGCAATCACAGTATCAATGTGATGGGCGGCAATATTGCAGTCAAATGAGTTCGTATGAAGAAGCAAAATACTTTAATGATCATTGTCCAGGAACGAAAATGGACGGAGACGCTGATGGTATCCCTTGTGAAAGACAGTTTGGTCGTTAGTGTGTGCGGAGCAAAGCCCTAACAATGTGCTCAACACCGTTCGCTACGCTCACTCGGGCGCTCCGCAGCTGCGCTGCTCAGCGCCGCTTATTGCGGCGTTATGTGCTGAAAGAGTTCCGCAGAGAGTGCTGAGGGTTGCGAATGAAACTATTCATATTGCGAGTGCGTTTTATGGTGTTCAGTTCAACACTCTTCATTAATGGCCTAGCGTTGGCAGAGACCGTCTTGGAAAAGATGCCGGAAAATCGGTCGCTGAAGACAGGCCAGGTCGTCTATGTCGAAAACGATGGGCGATGCGAAAAAGGAATGGTCTTGCGGGTAACTGGTGGCAGCAAGAGCAAAGGTATCAATAGGCGAGTGGAATGCGTACCCAAACCAGAGTGAGCGCATCTGGAAGACAGAGTTAGGAAGATTGAGAGGGAAGTAGGAGCGGACTTCCGGAGAATATCTTTTGTTTGCCTTTATTACTCAATCCTCTTAAGAAATTTAGCCTCCGACAAACCCGGGGCGATTCAGGATGAGTCCATACCATTAACAGTGAGCAAAAATTTCTTAAAGTTTTGATTGGCCATGTCGATAGCTTTTGCAAGTGTGGTTAGTGTGGATGCAGTCCTTGAACGCCGTACCCCAAGTTTCCTCACTGACCACCGCTTAAAGTGTGGTTAGTGTGAATGTAGTCCTTAAAAGCAGTATCTTAAGTTTCACCGCTGACCACACACCTATAGTGTGGTTAAAGTGATTGCAGTCCTTAAATGCCGTACCTTAAGTTTCACTATTGACCACCTTGAAGTGGCAGTGGGTCCGGCCGATTGGCCGGGCCTTCTGTTATGCGCTTATTCTTAATTTCAAGCAGATGTGACGTGATCTCTGCTCATAATCCCGACTGAATCATTTACCAATTCAACGGCGTTGGAAAAGCAAATTGCCACAACACAAAGTGCGTTGAGTTATGTCAGCGCCGCACGCGAAAAAACGCACGCAGTTGGTCTCGGCATCTATCCTCGAAAACCCCGCCATCGACGTCAACTTGATGGTTAAAACGGTGGTCTGACGGCAATAGGTCGAAAACACTGCCCGCAGCACCACCTTTTGGATCTGTTGCGCCGTACACAACCCGGTCGACCCGTGCGTGAACAATTGCACCGGCACACATGGGGCAGGGCTCCAGTGTGACATAGAGCGTAGTTCCCGGAAGCCGGTAATTCTGCAGTTTGGCTGCCGCATCGCGCAACGCTGTAATCTCTGCATGAGCGCTGGGATCGTGACTGCCGATGGGCCGGTTCCAGCCCTCGCCGACAATCTCGCCGTCTTTGACAAGAAGCGCACCGACCGGAACCTCTCCCTCCTGCTCGGCCCGTCCGGCCAGTTCAATCGCCCTCTGCATAAACAGCAGGTCTTGTTCACTATCCGGTGCGAGTTTTGTTGGCGTGATCACTTTGCAGAATACCAGTAATTAATAACCACTCGATTAATGATCGCGATATCTTACTGATTCAAACCTGTTAACACCATTTGTTCAACAATACCACGCCGCTTGCGGCGGGAATAAACCATGAATTTTCCGCAGCGGAGAATGCGATTGGCTAGAATTGTCGGTGACCGGTACCGCTTATGGCATGACACCGGGAGATAGCGAAGCAGATATTCGAACGCTTCTGTACCACCAAAGATATCGTCAAAAGCACCGGAATAGTGCATGGCAGTGCTGCACGGAATAATCAAAAGCCTTAAAGGGCATATTTTCATCGATACCGAGCCGGGTCGGGGCACGACTTTTCACCTCTTATTCCCGGTAGTCGTGGATGCGGCGGTAAAATCAACCGTGGCGGTTGAGTCTGCATTTGCAATTAGGCATGGTGAGGGTAAGCATATCCTGGTGGTGGACGATGAGTTGCAGCTGGCAGAATAGATTCGGAGAATTACTGGAAACTAACGGTTGTCGGGTCACCATTAAAAGTGAAAGCGGGCAACGTTAAAGCTGTTTCAGCAATATTTCGACAAGTTTGATCTGCTGGTGACAGATCGGACCAGGCCTCGCCTGATCGGCCTGGAATTGCCCCGAGTTCCGACTGATCAGGCTGGAAGTGCCGGTAATCATCTGCACCAGATTGAGCAACGCGCCATCTATAGCAGATGCTCCGCGCCAAGGCATCCAGTACCTGGGAAAACCGATTGATTCAGAGGTCTTTCTCCAGTCAGCGGGGGAACTCCTCGGGATTGTCGGCTGAGTACACTTAGATGCCATGCAATTGGGTAAAGAAGACAAAAAATAGCACGTGTGTTGCCCTATTCAATTCATCGGATTGTGACAGACATCGCTCAAGCTGCATTGGTGGGGGACGTTAAAATAGCACTATTCAATTGTCCTGAACCGGGCGTCTATAACTCAATGAAGATCAAATACTTGTTTTTTTCCCTTAGCTTGCTGGCGCTAGATATAAATGCCGACAGCTCGACACTAGACGCCGCTATCGGTAGTGGTATCGGTGCAGCCGCCGGTGCCGCAATCGGCAATGAGATCGGCGGCCGTGACGCCGCGATCATCGGCGGTGCGCTTGGCGGGGCGGTTGGCGCAGCATTTAATACCAGGGAGGATGGTGACAGTCCTACGCCGCCTCCGAACCGGCAGATCAGGCACCGCTCTGACCGTGGCGATCATCCGCACGCATATCATTGTCCGCCGGGCCAGCGAAAGAAAGGCCGCTGCTGACATTGATGCAGCAGCTCAGTGAGGACGGCGAGGCGCTGAGTTTTTGCTACCGAACGGGCTGCCATGGTGGTTATGGTTTATTTCGAGGTGCAAAAAAAGACCGCCAGACTGACTCTGGCGGTATGAGTCGTTACTGCTTTGGTGTTGTTATTAATCTACAACGTTCTTTTCTGAGAGGTACCAGACCTGGATTAGTTGCCTGATACTGAGCTTAGTGTAAGCAGCAAATGTGCCACATTAATATTTATAAGGTTTTCATTGGCTTGCGCTAATTGACTTTAAATCCTCGTCGTTAACGTAAAGTTTGCTGACACTCCACCTTCACTTCCGGCGCGACGCTGAGATGTGATTGCCGTGAGGCAGCAGGTGAGTAAAACCAGGAGAAACGAAGTGCTGCGGAAAGAGGCCCCGTTGTCCACATGGCAGGCCCCGAGATCGCTCGATTAGTGCTGACAGGTCTTAAAGCTGCACCCGTCCAATGCCGGGTAGCCGCAGTGCCAAATCGTTGGCATCGAAGCCGAACGAGAGCCCGAGAAGATTTAGCTCTACCCCCTCTTCACGTGCCAGGCTTGCTCCCAGCAGTCCGAACAGGGAAAACTGCCAACCAGTCCCGCTGGGCGTTGGTCCGAACAGCTTGCCGTCCGGCAGATAATCCTTGCCAATTGCCGTGGGTGGCAGATCCAACCCAAGCTCAGGCACCTGACGCGCGACAAAAGCGGTAAAACTATTGCTGTTGGGACCTGGCCAAACCTTGTATCGGTGAGTGTAAGGGTAATCGTCCACTGCAGCTTCGATCTGGTCGATCAATATTTCGGTACTCTCGCCACGGCGTTCAAGAAGCAGTTCCGGCACTGCGTTGAACCAGAGGAAATCTGGTACCCCCCCTTGCTGCACCGATACCACGGAATGGCCCCGGTAAAGATTCCAGCCGATAACCTGGTAGACGGTATAGTGCTCGCTATTGCGCCTTTTGGTGGCGATCCAGGTGTGAATGCCGAAAGCACCGCGCCAGTTGTACGCGCGTGCACCGTAAACCTGAATAATCGGGTCCCGCAATATCTCTGGGCTGGGTGCCAGGCCGGAACTCGCATGGCTGGCGTCACGCCAATGGGTGTGCATATCCAGGTCACCGAATCCAAGCACTGCAAACGGACCAAGCAGCAGGATAAACAGAACTGCCAGGATCAGACGCAGTAGCCGGAGTGGTTTTCGCAAGCGGATGAATCTCTGCATTGAACATGAGACCCCAAAACTGGTCTGAAGTTGCGTCGCCCGGATGGCATCTGCTTACAGTTGAGGCACTGTTTGAGTCACCCGCTCCTTGTCAGTATTTTTTACAGCGGTATCGCTGATTGCGAAATATGTTTATATTAACCTATTGTAATCAAACAAAATAAAGACATGGTATGTAACATGCTTAAATATACCTGAATTGAACTAAGACGACACAATCCGGCCCATACCATATAAGTCGTTCATTGGTTGAGATTGATCTTAGCAAGATTCGGAATTTCAAACGGGGACATACTGATGCATAGTGCAACTTCACCTAACAAGGATCGCCGTATCGCAAGAAGAGAGGCGGCAGTACTTGAGGTGTATCTGCGTGATGAGCCCCTCAGGTGCCGTGGCACCACACTGGATATCAGCCGCTGCGGTGTCTCTGTGAACACCAAATGGAAAAACTTTACCGTGGGTACCCTGATTGACTTGGTATTCGTCCAAAGGGAGGGAAGGGTGATCAATCTGCTGCGTTACACGGCCATCGTGGTACGCCATTACGACGGCGGTGTCGGGTTGCGTTTCTGCGCCTCCTGAACCGGACGATTCACGCGACGCTGTTTCATCGTCGCACTCCCTGATATTGGAAGCGGTACTGCACGGGTAATGTCCAAACTGGCGGACAGCAAACCAAAGGCTGGTTGATTCGGTTTTTTACCTCGCGAGGCTGCTGCTGTTTTTTGTTAGTATGGGTGACTTCGCAACCCATGTTCCTGCCATTTATGACTTTACCCGAACTAGATACACTCAGTGCCATTATAAAACGCGTAGCCGGACAAGAGTTGTTGCCCCGGTTTGCCGATGTCAGCCGGAAGATAAAACAGGATGGCAGCATCGTCACCGTGGCTGACAGAGCGATACAGGATCGGCTGGAGTTCGAATTAAAGCAGCACTGGCCGGAATATGGTCTGCTGGGCGAAGAGATGACAGCGGCTGATCAAGCTGCCCGGCTGGCACAGCCCGGCGCGGGGCTCTGGATCGTCGACCCGTTGGATGGCACCAGTAATTTTGCCGCCGGTATCCCCTTCTACGCGGTTTCCGTAGCCCTGATGGTAGCCGGAAAAGTGGTGCTCGGTGTGGTATACGATCCGGCCAGGGATGAATGTTTCTCCGCGGTCAAAGGTGGTTTGCCCTGCCTCAACGGCGAACCGCTAAAAGGCCTGCCGGCACCCGATTCGCTGCAACGCTGTATCGCGACAGTGGATTTCAAACGGCTTCCGACGAGCCTTGTTGTTCGCTTGATGCACTCTCCTCCGTATAGTTCCCAGCGCAGTTTCGGATCGGTTGCATTGGATTGGTGCTGGACTGCTGCAGGTCGTTTTCACCTCTATCTGCACGGCAGGCAGAAAATCTGGGACTACGCAGCGGGTCACCTGATACTGGAACAGATGGGGGGCTGCTCGTGTTCCTTGGATGGTAGTCCTGTGTTCAGCCCTTGCGGGGAGCCGCGCTCGGCAGTTGCTGCGCTGGACCGGGATATTTTCCAGCAGTGGCGCGATTGGTTGCTGTTGGTCTAGCCCAAACACAAACAGCAAACAGAAATAACAGATCAGCATTCGGCGAACATTTCCGCGTTGGCCAAAACCTGTTTCCGTCATGTTTACACGTTACAGTATCCGCATTGGATTCCAATGCGATAAATCCACAAAGTTCGCTATTACTAATCGCCAGTACTCTTAATTTGGAGTAGTCGTATAGCCGCTCGTTGCCAAAGGACTTGCCGACATAGAACGACTGCTGGATGTTTATAACCGGGGTGACGGAAGCTGCCAGTCGAGCAGGCCAACTGACTATTTGATTAGCGGTGTCAAAAAGCTATCGGTTGCGTCAGGACATACATTCCTAGGAACCAGGTCGTCAGCAAGATTATTCGCTGTATTGACGACCAAACCTCGATTCAGGCGCTGAAAGACCGCGCGTCGCTCAAACCTTCGGGTCTATATGCTGCTGCGGCTAAACATTACGCGGCAGGTTTTTTGGCATGCTCCTGGAAACCGATTAATTCAAGGATACTTTGCAAGGAGCGGGCGGAATAGCTAATCGTGTTGATGCTGGATTGCGTCTGCCCCACGTGTACTTCACGGCGTAAAGACTCCGCATGTTTTATTATGTTTCCATTCAGGTCATGCAACTTTTGAAACTGCTGGAGCAGCAGTTCGTGACGAGCCGATAAGGCTTGCCTGAATTCTGTTTCAGCTTCCGCCCTGGCTGGATCGTCCCGCGTTTTATTCAGTGTCATCTCAAGATTCTCACAGGCAGCGGCTTCACGCATGGTGCTTTTCCACCAGTTGATCAACCGTGCCTTGTTATCGGCCATGGTGTTGACTGAGCCTGCCATCAGGTTGACCTCATCTCGGCCGTCGGTATAGAAGGGCAGCCGCTCGCTTGGCTCCTCGTACGCCAACCGATCCAGAATTCCCGCCATTGACCGCAAGGGACGTACGATACGCAGGGTGATGGAAACCGCGAACAGAACTCCCAACAAAGTGGCCAGTGCGACCAGCCACAGCATCAGTCGTTCCTTATCCGCAGATGATGCTTCGATCTCCGTCACCATCTGCTGCGCCACTTGATTGGCAAGTTTGACATTGCTCTCGACCAAGTCAGCGATCTCGGTTACTGCCCGGTTCATCTCCCCGGTCATACTTATGATTAGGTTGTTCTGATCAACCAGTGCCAGAAAATCCCGGCGGTAATTTTCCAATAAACTGAGGAGGTGTGATTTCTGAGTGGAGGAGATGGCGGCTGGCTCAACCAGATTATGGATCAGATTCAGCTCCTTCAGCGCCATATCGACGTAGATTTTATCGCCTCGAAGCAGATAGTCTTTTTCGCGCCGCCGCAGCTGCAGGATGTTGTTTGCCATATCCGGTATGCGATGGTTGTTCAGCAGCGCTTCGATCCGGTGAGCGGTCTGGCGGAATGGCCCTTTCCCGCCTTGAATATCGGCATTGGAAAGTGCACTGGAAGCATAATTCTCGAACGAGTGGCGGTAGGTTTCGATCTCTTGGAGCAGTAGTGTTTTTACGCTGGCATCCAATTTGGAGGCAGCAGTTTTGTTTTCGAATTCGAGCAACAGGCTGAGCACATGCGCTCGATACTGCTGTTCTCTTCTTAGGCCGAGATCCTTTTCACCGCGACGAATCTGGAGCAGTTGCAGATAGAGGCTATCCACATCGAAGTTTCCCGCCATCGCCTCCAGTTCGTGTGCCGCCTCACGAAATGCCCCCTGCAGCCCCGAGTTGTGGTCCAGGCCCTTTTTTTCCCAGGCATCCACCGTAGCCTGGAACTTTTCCCGGTAAACCTCGATCAGTCCCGTGATTTGCTCTGCGACCGGAGCGGATTCCGGGTCGATCCTGCCCAGCTCTGCAGTGATAAGCAGGGCATCGTGTAAATGGGTATCAGCGTCCCGGGCGAAATCTTCGGTACGTTGCAGCAGGAAATCTTTTTCTGCACGGCGCGCTTCACGCATACTGCTTTCGATTTTTAACATATCCACTTTTTTGGCAACGTGAATATTCTGCAGCGATCGGTAATCACCCAGCGATTGCTGCAGCGTGTTGTGATACTGCCAGATTACAACGAGAAAAATCGCACCCACCAAGCCGAACCCGAATCCGATTTTTTCGCCGATGCGAAGGACTCGTGCAATCTTACCCATACAATAAAGCCTCTATGATTTGACCGCAGTAATGCTGCGTTAAACAGATTTATATGAAAAACCTGTTTCAATTTAATGAATGGGGCAAGGCCGCTGGTGTTGGCTTTAAATTGTCGGCAGATGCGTCTCCTGTCCAAGATCCGGTTCGTCCAGATGCGCCAGGATCGTCTTACGTGCCTGGTTGCGCAGTTCGATTGCAAAGGACCAATCTGTACCTCCGGCAGCGATCGGCTCGCCAATAACGATAGTTACCGCACCGCGATGGGGAAACCAGGAGCGGTCGCGCAGTATGGAACGGGTGCCCTTGATGACAATCGGCACTACCGGAGCCCCAGCGCCCGCAGCGGCTGTGAACGCGCCCATGCGAAAGGGCAGCAGGCCGGGCGCGCGCCTTAGTGTGCCCTCAGGAAAATAGAGCAGCGATCGTGCGTTTGCGAGCGTTTTTTCGATGAAGCGGGCATCCTCGACGCCTCGTTGACGATCGAATCGTTCGACGAAGAGGGCTCCGATCCGCTGCAGAAACAGCCTTGGCAGCAGTTGGTTCTGCAGCTCCCCTTTAGCAATGAAGGCGAACTCGCTCGGCAGTGCGGCGGCCAGTACCACGCCGTCCAGATAGCTGCTGTGATTGGCAACGAGGACATAGCTTCCGGATGCAGGCAGTCGTTCGATGCCCGCTACACGTACGCTGATCCCGGCGAGGAGAAACAGCAGCCGGGCGCCGGCCCGCATCGTGCGCCAGCGCAGCTGCGATCCCGGAAGGATCACCACCAGCAGCCAGACGATCGGTGCCAGCAGCCAGAAGAGCAGCTGTGCATAGAGTGCATAGGCATTGTCCAGCAGGCGTTGTTGCAGACGCCGCCAGCTCGGCTTGATTGATTCTGCCGCAAGCCGCAGGAGTTGCCGCCAAACGGCGCGCGAGCGTTGATTCAGCTCGCCTCTTTCATATAGTTGCCGAACGGCGTCGCGGCGGATTTTTCCGCTGGATGTTTTCAGTACTGTGTGGGGAGGGGAGATGACCACGTCGTCGGGCGGCATGCCCAGCAGGTCCGTGACAGCGGCAACGACCTGCTGCCGCAGCATCGCCCGGGATGCGGGTCGCTCCTCCCTGGATTCCGCCACCAGCACCACTTTTTCGGTGGCTGATACAGGATCCGTCGCGCCGAACATTGTGACGCACCCCTTGCGTATACCGGCGATTTCGCCGACCGCCTGCTCTGCTTCATACGGATAGATGTTGCGGCCGCCGCGGATGATCAGCTCCTTGCGGCGGCTGGTGAGATAGATATCGCCACCGGCGATATAGCCGCGATCGCCGGTGCTCAGCCAGGCGCCGTCGAACAGCTCACGGCTGGCCTCCGGATTGCGGTAGTAGCCGCTGGTGGCCGAAGGTCCGTTAAACTGGACCTCGCCCTCGCGCCGCTCCGGCAGCTCCCTGCCGCGCTCATCGACGATCCGGATCTGATAGCCGGGCAACGGTTGACCGCAGGCAACCAGCTCCAGAGGATTGGGTTCGTCCGGAGCGGCAGGGAGCGCATTACCGCTGGTCAATAACAGATCGCGTTTGACGCGGTCTATCAGCGGCCCCCGGTTGAGCGGGGGGAAGGCGAGACCCACCGCCGCTTCGGCCAATCCATACACCGGTGTCATGCATTCGCTGCGAAACCCATAGTTGGAAAATCGTTGACTGAAACCCGACAGCGTGCGAGGGCTCACCGGTTCGGCACCGTTGAATGCCAGCCGCCAGGAGCTGAGGTCCAGACCTGCGATATCCTGATCCCTGATCTTGTTCAGGCAGAGTTCGTAGGCGAAGTTGGGCGCCGCCGACAGGGTTCCGCGATATTCGTGGATCGCCCACAGCCAGCGTTGCGGGCGTGCGAGAAACGCCAATGGCGACATCAGCACCAGCGGCATTGCATAGTACAGGCTGCCCAGCCAGGCGCCGATCAGCCCCATATCGTGGTACAGCGGCAGCCAGCTGACAAAGATATCTTGTGCGCTTGCCTGAACCGCTTTACCCATGGCGCGGATGTTGGCCAGCAGGTCGGCGTGGCTTAGCACCACCCCTTTCGGCTGCCCGGTACTGCCGGATGTGTACTGCAGAAAAGCGGTCTCTTCTGCGCTGATGGGGTTGGCGGTAAATCCGTGGCTGCCGACAGCCAGCTCAGCCGGCGTTGCAATCCACCGCATCGTCTCTACCTGTGCCTGCAGCAGTCGGGTCACCGCCTTTGCTTCGGGCAGCGTGATCAGCAGCTGCGTGCCGGCGTTGCGCAGGATCGCCGCATGCCTGCGCAGATGATCTTCCAGCTGAGACATACGAACCGGCGGGTAGATGGGTACCGGAATCGCGCCGATCAGCAGCGTGCCGAAGAAGCAGTAGAGATAGTCCGCGCCGGTCGGCAGCATCACCGCCACCCGGTCTCCTTTGCCAAGGCCGAGTGCCTGCAGCCCGCCTGCGACATCCAGTGCACTGCGCTGCAGGTCGGCGTAACTTATCGCCTGGGCCGTGTCGACTTCGTGGTGCAGGTAGATGTGCGGGCGTTGGGGATGCTTAGCCAGGTGCCAGTCGAGCACTTCGGGCAGGGTGGCAAGGTCGGGTGGCGTCTCGCCGGCATCCTGCGGCGGTACGGCTTCCCGCTTCATCCGGGCTGTACCGCCGGTTGCCGGAGCCGCTGCGGCAACGGTTCGCAGCAGATCTGCCGGGGTCTCCGCCTCGGCGAGCAGCGCCTGCGGCAGGCTGACATTGAAGCTGCGCTCGATGCGCAGGATGAGTTCGACCCTGGAGAGGCTGTCGAAACCGAGCTCTTTGTCCAGCAACGTTGTCAGACTAATCCGCTGCGGCCTATCCCCTGGATGCAGCTCTGCGGCCAGTGTGCGAACAATCGAGAGCAGCTGTTCGGTCTGCGACAGACTGCCGCGATTCTGTCTGCCGCTACCGCCGGTATCCGTCATTGCATCTCCGCCGCTATATATCTTCGATCCGCTACAATGCTGCATTGTCCGCCAGGATGCGCCCTTGCGAAAACAGGCAGCATTGGCCGGCGGCAAACCTGGTCCACTCTTCATTCACCGTCAATGGCTGGGTCGCAATGACTGCCACCCTGTCATCCGGCGTAGTCACGGAGCGAAAATCAACCGTCATATCGAGATCTTTGAGCTGCGCCTTGGAAAAAGGATGCGAGCGAATCAGGTAGTAGAGATCGCTGCTGCAGTGGGCGAACATGAACTCACCGTTGGAGATCAGGCAATTGAATATACCGTGGTTGGAGATCCTCTCCGCCTGCAGTAAGAGCAGCGCATAGATTCGTTCAAGATCCGGCTTCTCGGTAACGCCGCATTGCAACGCCTGCAGGATTGAACAGAAGGCGAGTTCGCTGTCCGTATCGCCTACCGGAAGGTAGCAACCCGATAGCTGCGGATGAAAATTTTCGAGATCTCCGTTGTGAGCGAATACCCAGTATTCACCCCACAGCTCGCGCACGAACGGATGGGTGTTCTCCAACGCAATTTTACCGACGCTGGCTTTGCGTATATGGGCGATGACATTCAGGGATGCAATCGGATAGTGCCTGACCAGATCGGATATCACCGACTCTGCGGATGGATTAATATCCATAAAGGTGCGGCACCCTTTCCCTTCGAAAAAAGAGATACCCCAGCCATCCTTGTGTTCGTCGGTCTCGCCGCCGCGGCGGCTGAAGCCTTCAAACGAAAAACAGATATCGGTCGGAACATTACAGTTCATGCCAAGCAGTTGACACATGAATTCAACCCTGTCGCTGGAGCGCTTCGTGGTAGTGACGCTAGCTTAACAGATATAGTGTGGGCAGACTCTAAAGTGCGCGCAGCAGTGCGCCGCATGCGTGTTTCGCACGCCATTCTCGATAGATTCCATCTATGATAAAGGCAGCGATTTGGTCCGGGCGGTTCAGGTCAAGACGGGCCAGGCCGGGAGTCTGAGACAGCAGCGGTGTATCGGTTGCGATAGCGACGATATTGGGATCCCTGGGGTGCAGCAGTGGAGTGCCCAGCGCCGGCCGATGCAGTTCGATCTTGGGGATTGGCTCCCGCTTGAATCCCTCGACCAGGATCAGGTCGAGACGCTTCGGGTCGAGTACTTTCAGTACATCGGCAAGTTTTGGTTCACCCTCGCTTTTCGGGGTCTCTTCTATCCAGGCGATCCGGTACCGCGAAGCGATCAGCAGTTGTTCGGCTCCAGCGGTGCGCAACGCACGGCTCTCATTGCCCGGACAGTCCAGGTCAAACCTGTGATGTGCATGCTTGACCACACCAATCCTCAGTCCGCGGGCGTTCATCAGCGGAATCAGACAGGTCAGTAGCGTAGTTTTGCCGGTGCCGCTGAAGGCGCAGAATCCGACGATTGGCAGGGGAGAGTCTAGCATGCCACGGTTGCTTTTTCGGAGGGTGGGATGACAGTCCATTTTCTGTTCATGACAGATTTACCGAGGCAAAACCGATGCCGGAAATTGATGGCGATGTAAAAGCGTTGGTTTTACCGAGTAGATAGCCGCTGCTGCGATCAGAAAAAGCCAGAAATTTCCCGATATAAAAGGTATGAATTTGCAATTGGAAGATTATGCGCTAGCTTAATGAGTAAAAGTGTCCCAGATTGCTATCCCAAACTGGGTCAAATTAGACCAATAATAAGCAGGAAAACAGACGGACCTACATCATCTAAGGGGTGAATTCACAGCGATTTAAAGGCGAGGTAGGAAAGGATGAGGCTCGGCAGTGATGCAGGCGCCGCTGAGAGAGTAGCAAGCAAACCTGAACCGGCGGCTGCCCGGCTTAAATCGGTTCTGATCGTCGATCAGGAGGCGGCTATTCGGAGTTTCGTCAAACGAGGGTTGGAAAAGGATTTCGGCTTCGTAGAGATGGCATGCAATATTTCGTCAGCAGAGGAGCTGCATAAGCGCTGCCATTTCGATCTCATCATATCCGCTGTCAGACTGCCGGAAAAATCGGGCGTCGAATGGATTACTGACCTGCGCCAGCGGGGCAGCGCAACCGATGTGATACTGATCACCGCACAGGCGGAGTTGGAGACCGCGATTGCGGCATTACGCGCCGGTGCCGCCGATTTCATCCTGAAGCCCTTGCGCATCGAGCAGGTGCGGGCGGCAGCGCTCCGCTGCGTGGGGCAGCAGCAGCTACAGCGGGAAAACAACGTACTCAGGCGCCGGTTGGAACAGCATTACGATCGCAGCGGATTGATAGGCGAGTGTGAGCTCATCAAGAATATCTGTCGGTTGATTCATCGGGTGGCACCCATGCCTTCAACGGTTCTGATCGAAGGTGAATCGGGCACGGGCAAGGAGCTTGCGGCGCGCGGTATCCACAGTCTGAGCCAGCGCAGCGGCAGTTTCGTGCCGGTCAACTGCGGCGCCATGACGGCGGAACTGCTCGAAAGTGAACTTTTCGGACACGTGAAAGGTGCCTTCACCGGCGCCCGGCAGGCGCGCGAAGGGCTGTTTGCATACGCCGACGGCGGCACGCTGTTCCTGGATGAGATTGGGGAGATGCCGTTCTCGATGCAGACGCATCTGCTTAGGGTATTGGAGGCGCGATGCATACGCCCGGTTGGATCAAATCAAGAGAAAAATGTGGATGTACGCATCGTTGCCGCAACCAATCGTAATCTCGACAGCGCGGTCAAGGAGGGGCGCTTCCGCGAGGATCTCTTCTTTCGGATCAACGTCATCGCGCTCAGGATGCCGCCGTTGCGGGAGCACAAGGAGGATTTGCCGGAGCTGGTGCGCTATTTCATGCAGACGCTGGCGCCGGAACTTGGCATCCCCATCCCCGAAATACGCTCCTCCGATATCTCTGCGTTGATGACATATGACTGGCCGGGAAATGTGCGGGAGCTGAAGAACGTGATCGAACGCTGCCTCCTGCTCAATGCACCGGCGGCACAATGCCTGGCAGGTTCGCGCATCAGCGGTGTTGAGGATGCCGATAGTGCCGAAAGCGGGAGTATGCTGCTGGAGGCGGTGGAGAAAAAGCACATTTTGCACGTGCTGAAAATGAACAATCGGAACAAATCGGCTGCGGCGCGCGAGCTGGGTATCTCGCGCAAAACGCTGGATCGGAAAATCCAGGCTTGGGGTGCTGTCTGAGCGCTTAATCGGCCTAAGCGGAAGTTATCAGATTGGGCTCGAATCCCATGATCAGCCCACCCCAGTGGCGTCCGTTAACGTGGATCGGCAGCGACAGGTCGCACAAGATTTCACCGGTGTCGCGTATGAAGGTCTGGAGGAGGAAGGGCGCGGTGTTCTTGGCACGCCGGATCTCGTTTTCATTGTCTTTGAAGAAGCGTTGGTTCCGGCTGTGCAACAGGTCGTGCTCGGGATCGCCCGTCAAAGGTTGCGACACCGATTTGTGATGCACATAGACATAGCAGTTCCGATCCACCGCGATTGAATAGCGGGTGCCGGGGAAGTGATCACGGCACTGGTCGTAGAAATCCTGAATCTCCCGCTCCAGCGCAGGCCCGTAGGCGACGATGAACTTTTCCGGCAGGGTCCCGTTAACCGGCTTGTAGTTCTGGTCGAATATGTCGACTCCGTTGGATTGCAGCCGTGCCATTACCTGCTGGATATGATCGCGCCACTCGGACGCCTTTGCCAACACCGCTTCAAAATTGCCGGTGCCGGCTTTAAAGTGTGAAACAACCTCCAGTGTCTCTTCGGTGCTGCTGCGCAGACTGACCGAATATTTGTCCGCCTCATCCATGCCCACCCGGATTTGGGAGCAGAGGCCATGAATCTCGCTGATTCTGGCGTTAATGCCGCGATTGGTGGTTGAAAGCTCCTCGATCGCGGCGCTGACCCCCACCAGCTGTTCGTGATTGCTTTCGAAATCCTGCACCATTTTACTGATCTGATTGGTGGACCGCTCAATGACCTCCCGGGTTTCCGCGGTCAGTTCATCAATCTCACGCGTACCCTCCTGGGTGCGGTCGACCAGTCCAGCCATCTCTCCGATATTGACGCCGATTTCGGCGGCGGCATCCCGGACTTTCCCGGCCAGTGTGCGGACCTCGTCGGCGACAACGGCAAAGCCGCGCCCCATCTCCCCCGCACGCGCGGCCTCAATGGCTGCGTTCAGTGCCAGTAGATTGGTCTGCTCGGAAAAGCCCTGCACCATGGAGAGACTGGTGCGAACATTTTCCGAGTTCTGTGCGAGACTGGAAACAGTGGTGCGAAAATCGGTGATATGTTCGCGTACCTTGCCGAACATCTGGTTGACGCCAACCAGCTCTTTGGAGCTGGCGCGTGCATCCTCGATATTGTTCGAGTTGAGCACAGACATCTCGCCGGTGCGCTGCGCGACTTCATTTAGCGCCAGCGTGCTCTCTTCGCTGGAGCGGAAGATAAGCTGCGACAGCTCCTCCTGCCGCGATGAGCGCTGGCTGGCATCCTGAATCGCTTTACGCAGCCGGGTAGCGTCGGAGGCGATGTTGACCGTGCGTTGGCGTATGTCGGAGAAGGTATTCGCCAGATTGTCGGTCAGATCATTGTAGTTGCTGCAGAGGCGGCCGAACTCACCACCGGTAGCCACCTCCATCTTGCGCAGAAGCGTCCCTTTACCCTGCGTTACTGCGGCCATGTCGTCAGCCATCTCCGAGACGGGTCCGGCCGTCAGTCTGCGCATCTGCCATGCCAGTAACACGATTGCCGTCAATACGAGAGCGGAGAACGCCAGTCCCACCGTCTGCAAGCCGTTGTGCAGCAGCCAGCTACTGGCGATGTGTAGCAGTGCCAACAGGCCGAAGAAGAGAATTATCTTTCTGGACAATGAAAACGAGTAGCTGACCGCAGCTTTCGCAGTGGTATTGTCAGGCGTGCCTTGACTCATAATATTACTCTCTAGCAACGGTGCAATTTGGCAGTTGGCGGCAGTGTCGGGGGATAGTCTGGTGCCCTCACACCCAAGCATCCCGCAGATCAACTTGCTGCGTACTGTCCGAGAATGATCCTCATCCTGGCTATTCCATTAATTGGACTTATCGGAAGGGATAAATAAATCTTTAAGGATTTGTGACTGTCCACCCATTTACCGTGTCAACCGCGGCAGTCGGGGACGGAACCGGCGGTGCAGCTGCGGAATGAAGTACAAAGGGCTGGTTCGGAGGCCGTGCCGGGAGGCCGGTATTGTTCGCCGGTCAGTCAGTTGGCTGGCAGTACCAGTAGGTAGTATTGAATCCGCGCGCGAGAGCTTTCACGGTGACCGAAGATAGCCAGGCCTGCGGGCCGGCAATATAGAGGTCGAAGCGGTTCATGTTATCCGCTGCCTGCTGGATCATCTCAACCAGATGACCGGCGCTGCAATCCTGATCTGGCGAAGCGTAGGCGAAGTTATCCAGGGAGTCGCTCCATGAGCGGCAAAGATTGTCCAGATACGAGCCTGGTGGGTTGCCTCCAACCTGGATCAGCTGGAGCCGTTCGGCATTGTCGATGGTGATCGCCTGCTCTACCAGACTCTTGATCGGGGCGAAGCCGGTACCCTTGGCCAGGAAGATGGCCGGGGTGCTGGAGTCTTCGCGCAGCACAAATCCACCCATGGGTCCGTCTATGGTCAGGGTCTGTTTATTCATGGTTTTGGCGAAAACGGTATCGTTAAACCCCTTCCCTGGCGCGCGCTCAACCAGAAACTGTAGATTTCGCCCATCGCATGGGCAGCTGGCGATGTAGAGTTCGGCTCGGTTGCCGTTCTCTGTGGTCAGTGCGACGCTCTGTCCGGCTTTGAAACGCAGCGATTGGGTACGCGGGGTTTGCACGAAGAGCAGTGCAAGATCGTCGCCAACCGGCTCGATCTTGCGCACCGTGGCGCGGATATTCTGGTGCGGCAGCGGCTCCTTGGCATTGGCTTCCCGGGCTTCGATCACCAGGTCCGAGATAGCAGTGTTGGAGCAGGCGAGTATATATCCCTCCTCCTGCTCTTTGGCGCTCAATATGAAGTCGTGGCTGCGCAATTTGCTCACGGCTCCGGAGATGACTTTGCACTTGCAGGCCCCGCAGTTGCCGCTGGAACAGCCGTAGTCGATATACAAGCCGGCCTTGAGTCCCGCTTCCAGAATGGAATCGCTCCCCTCCAGAAAAAACTCGTGGCCGCTCGGGAGCAGGCGGATACTGGCGGATACTATTTTCAGCATGACATCCCGGGCGAACAGCGCAGCGCGCGCATCCTCAGCCCGCTCAACCCGTTGCATCGCCCTTTCCAGATTGGCGCTGCACCTTAGTAGCTGTTCCCGCAGCTGCTCTTCCGGTGCCTGCGCCGCGGCGTTCAGATCGTCCAGCGTCTGCTGCAGCAGCGCATCCGAGTTGTTGAGCGCGGCTTTGGTCTGCACCAGTACATGCTGAAACTCCTTCAGCCGGGTCATCAGTACTTCAGGATCGGGCATCCAGCCATCGCTGAAATGTGTTTTGGGTTTCGCTTCGGCCCTAATCCGCCTGACCTTCTCCAGCATGGGATCGGCTTCCAGATCGATATGCGGGTAGAGCCGGAGCAGCAACTCGACGGTCAGTTCACCCTCAAAGGTCTTAAGGTCCTCTTCCCGGATTCGTTTCTGCAGCTCACCGCGGCTGACGCCGGCCAGGCGGGCCGCACGGGATAGAGATAATAGCTTCGGCATCAGTCACCCTTCTGTTGCTGGCTCGTGGGAGCGTTGGCGGATTGAGCTTATACTTGCGATATGGTATCACCGGTCCGCTGCAGCAGTGAACGGATTAGTCGTCCCCCCATACCAGGTCGCCCCGGTCCCGCAGATCGTAGCCGTTCAGGGTTTTTGCAAATGCCTCGCACTGGCTGGATTTCAGGCGGCCGAGAAGATTTTGCAGCAGGCGCCGGAACCAGACTGCCCGGGGTAAAGCCAGATCGAAAGACTCCCAGCCGAAGCTGATAAATCCCAGGTTGTTCTCCGTTGCACCGGCACGCGTGCCGGGTGCGATATCGGCCAGATTCATGCTGACCGCAGCAGCGGCTTCGCGTTCGGACAGTGCCGTGAGGGTACTGTTCAGCGTGCCGGTGTTGCAGCCGTAATGGCTCAGGATCTCCATCAGAAAACGCAGACTGCCGGTCCCTCTCTGACGCAGTGCCCAGCGAAACGCGGGATCGAACAGCTCGCGTGTATCGCGGATCTGCTGCAGCAGCGGCGGTGACACGATCAGGCCCTGCTCGCGCCGGAAGAGACGGATCAGCAGCCATTCGGCGTGACGGCTGTATTGGCGCAGCAGGGCGGGGTGGCGCGTGTCGCTTTCACCCAGCGGGCCCCAGTGGATGGCACAGGCATCCACCCGCCGGGCCTGCAGCAATTCCAGTCCCAGGCGGGTGCCGGTGGCGGTGAAGCTGATCAGCGCCCGGTCTCCGATCTCATGGGAATAGTCGTTGATCAGTCGGTGCAGCAAGGGATCGTCGCTGCCGGCAATCATCAGCCGGTCGTTAAGCAGACCGCCATGTGCCGAGTCCAGTACCCAGCGATCCACCAATTCCCGGGGAAACATCCATTTTCCGGTCACCTTGGTGGCGGGAATGCCGCCTTCGCTGACCAGTGCGTAGATCTTCTTTTCGTTGAGATGCAGATACTCGGCCACCTGATGCACGCTCATAAATGCATTGCTTTGGCCTGCAGGGGGAGTTAACGCGGTCATCCTTGGTCGTCTACTCGCGAAGTGTGATTCACCTTGCTGTTGAAAAGTTCATCAATTTAATCCTGAAAAGAAGCAAGAAAGGTTCCAGCTGTTGTTCTCTTCAAGTAACTGCTTCCAGGTGCGCGGCAGTTATGCCGGCGAGCGGGTGATCCACGAACAAGCATGCTTGCTCAATCAGCGCAGAGACAACTCAGCCGATAGCAATTTTGGATCGTTATGGCCCGTTATTCCGCCGTCGGTGGGACATTTTGGGACAGTTACAACCTCGTTCTCCGCCTTTTTCCGCTTCATTGACGCCTTCGTGTCCACACCCGTTCAGTAGGACCTCCTCAATCGGATTCATGGTATGTAATTTGCTGCCGGAAAATTTATCCCGCACCCTAACAGGAGGCAAAGCGCCTTGGCATCCTTACCTGGCGACATCCCGAACCGATTTTCGGTGGCGGTCGTGATGGAACGAAGCGCCGTGCTGAATAATCCCTGGATAGACCATCAGTGGAACGCGGTGGCGGTAACCGTCGATTCCGACCATTCCGTGCAGGCAGCGCGGCGGCAGCAGGTGTATCAAGAGAATGGCCTGCTGCGCGAGCTGCACAGGGGATTTGTGATCACGCTGCACGACGATGAGTGCGAAAGTTACTACCACAACCTGATCTCTGAGGAGCCCCGCTGCTTCGTCATCGCGACGCGGGATGAATCCGCGGTACCCATGCCCAAACTGGTCACATTGAGTTTCGACGTGGCGCACGCCCATATGGAGTGTGAGGGGGAGTTGTTTGCGGTTGAAATCGCTCCCGAACTCTACCGCTGGTGCGAAGCGTTTGTGCTCGCCAACTATATTCCTGAGCAGCGGCGCAAACGCAAGCGCACCGACTGGAGCGGGGAGAGGGTGGAAGGGGCATGAAGCGGAAGTTCGAAAAGAGCACTGAACCGCCGGACACACAGGAGAAGTTCGTCACGCGCTGGTCCCGGCTGAAGCAGACGTCAACGAACGGCGAGGGACAATCGCAGCATTCGCTGCAAGCTGAGCAGCCCGCAGCGGCAAAAGCACTCACTGATGCCGATATGCCGGAGATTGAGTCGCTGACGCCGGACTCCGACTACAGCGGTTTTCTCTCGCCGCAGGTCAGTGAGTCGCTGCGCCGGCTGGCGCTGCGTAAACTGTTTCAGGGAGCGCAGTTCAATGCCCGCGACGGGCTGGACGACTACGACCAGGATTTCACCGTTTTCACCAAACTCGGCGACGTGATTACCGCCGATATGAAGCATCTGCTGGAGCAGGAGCTGCGGCGTGCAGAGGCGGTGGAAGCGGCCGAGGGAACGGACAGAGGCGATGATGCGGACGAATTGGGAGAAGGAAAAAAGCAAGCAGCCGAGCAACTGACTGAGCCGGTGTCCGGAGCACGAGGGAACCCAGAGGAGCGAGTCGATGAACCATCCTCGGCATGACCCGCGCGCGCTTGCGCTGGCAGCGATGGAGCAGATATCGGTAACGCCGACCGGCATGGTCGAGTATCGTGCCGGTGGGAAGCTGGCGATCATCGGCGGCGGCGAAGCGGTCGTAGCCGCCGGCTGGGCTGCGCCGCCGCTGCAGGCGCAGGTGCTGTTGACTGCGGCTAATAAGGAGAGCGCGGGTTCCGGCGTGCAGGTGGACAGCGGCAGTCTGACCCTGGAGGGGTATCTCGGCGCGTTTCGGGTCGTGTTCCGGGAGGCGGGAAAACCGATGGAGCTGCACACCGATATGGTGCTCGACCTGAGCCCCGAGGCGCTGATTCCGGTCAGTCTGCCGCCGCCGGGTTATCTGCACTGCGCGGCGGACGAGCGCGCCATCACCGCGGCGCTGGATACGCTGAAAGAGCTGACCGGGACCTTCGACAAGCCCGAGTTTTTTCGCTATGACCCGGACCGCTGCGCGCACACACGCAACGGCGTGATCGCCTGTACCCGCTGTATCGATGCCTGCCCGGCGCAGGCGATTCGCTCACTGGCGGAGCGAGTCGAGGTGGATCCCCACCTCTGCCAGGGCGGGGGTATCTGCGCCACCGTCTGCCCCAGCGCCGCGCTGAGTTACGCCTATCCGAGCAGTGGCGATCTGGGGCGCCGGCTGCGCAGACTGCTGCAGGCGTTTCGCGAAGCCGGGGGGGAGGCGCCGGTCGTGCTGATTCACGCCGGTGAGCGACTCCCGGAAGCCGATTTGAGTAAGCATGCCTCCTGGCTCCCCTTCCCGGTGGAAGAGGTGGCCAGCGTCGGCATCGAAAGCTGGCTCTCGGCACTCGCCTGGGGCGCAAGCCGGGTCGTGCTGGAATTGGATGCACAGGTCACGCGGCAGGTAAGGAGAGCGCTGGACGGCCAGCTGCAGATCCTGTGGGAGCTGCTGCGCGGTATGGATTATCCGGATACCGCAGTGCTGATTTCGGAGGATGGGCGTTGGAGTTCACCGATTAAATCCGGCATGCCGGATATCGATCCCGCCCGCCATGCGGCGATGGATGACAAGCGCACCGCGTTCTACCTGGCGCTGGATCATCTCTACGAACAGACAAAAAGATCCAAAAACCTGGTCTCCCTCTCCGTCGGGGCTCCTTTCGGCAGCGCATCTGTCTCGGCCAAGGCCTGCACGCTCTGTCTGGCATGCACCGGGGTCTGCCCGACCCATGCGCTGCAGAGCGGTCGGGGAGTACCGCAGCTGCGCTTCATCGAAGCCAACTGCATACAGTGCGGCCTGTGCACCCGAACCTGTCCCGAAAATACGATCTGGATTACGCCCAGAATGCTACTCGACCGGAACGAGCGCAATAAATCCCGGGTATTGCATGAAGAAGAGCCGTTCTGCTGCATCTGCTGCGGCAAGCCGTTTGCCACCCGCTCGGTCATCGACAACATGCAGGTGAAACTTGCTGGGCACCGGATGTTCCGGAGCGAG
Organism: Chromatiaceae bacterium; assembly: GCA_024235255.1. Lineage (GTDB taxonomy): Bacteria > Pseudomonadota > Gammaproteobacteria > Chromatiales > Chromatiaceae > HKST-UBA178. Next base: position 1,263,381 of record JACKMT010000001.1, on the reverse strand, counting down.
CGTGCGCGTCAGCGATTGCAGATGTGCGACGACTGCCGCGTGGCGGACATAGTGCAGGATCCGGAGGCGATGGAGGATGGCGGGATTATCAACTAGCCCCTCAATTGTCAGACAGTTGCGGCAAATCGTATCTGACATTTGAGTATTTTTAGCGATTCTTTTTCGTTACAGCCTGGACTGACGATTGCAGACTTTAAATTTCAGATTGCCAGAGAAACAACGATGACGACACACCAAGGTGCACATGCGGTCGGCAGTGACAGAGCGGATCCGGTCAAAGCTGACTCCCAGGCGCTGGCCGAAGAGCAGCAGTACCGCGCCGAAGCGTACCGCCTGATTGCAGCGCTGCTGCGTTCAGCACCGGATGCGCCGTTGCTGGAGAAGATCTCCGGGCTCTCCGAGGTTGCAGCGCCGGACGAGCTGGGAATCTCCCTGTCGATGCTGGGTCTGGCAGCGCGCAGTTTCGATCAACGGGCGGCGGCGGAGGAGTTTCATCAGCTCTTTATCGGACTGGGCCGGGGCGAACTAGTCCCATACGCATCCTGGTATCTGACCGGCTTCCTGATGGAGAAACCCCTGGGGGAGCTGCGCGAGCATCTGCTGAGCCTCGGCTTCGAGCGTCAGGCAGGGATACACGAACCGGAAGATCATATCGCGGCGCTGTGCGAAGTGATGTCGATCCTGATTCAGGAGGATTGTCCCCATGCAGAGATCGCCCGTTTTTACGAAGCGCATCTGGCGCCCTGGGTCGATCGCTTGTTCGCAGATTTGAGCCAGGCCAGGGCAGCGGTCTTCTACCGCAACCTGGGACGCTTCGGCGCCGCGTTCTTCGAACTGGAGCGCCGCTATTTTTCCATGCAGATATGAGATACCCCCGATCTGGAGGAGAGACAATGAAGCAGACTAACAAACCGGTTGACGAAAGCCGGCGCAACTTCATCAGCAGCGCGGCTGTTGCCGGTGTTGGCGGCGCTTTGGCGGCGGCTGTTCCTGCGTCCACTGCGCTGGCGGCAGCGGGGGAGGCGGATGCCGACCGGAAGAAAACCAAGGGTTACCGGCTGACGCAGCATATCCTGGACTACTACAAGAGCGCAGCCAGCTAGGGAGATGCCCGTATGAAACTGAAAAAACGCTCCAATGAAGCTAAACCGCAACAGCTGGTCCCCGGCAATGCGCTGACACGGCGCGAGTTTTTGCGCTCATCCGGTCTGATGGCCGGCGGCACCGCGTTGGGATTGGGTCTGCACCCGGCCATGATGTGCCGTGCCGATGCCACGACCAGCGAGCCCGGCACGGCTCAGCAGATCAGAACCATCTGTACCCACTGTTCGGTCGGCTGCGGCATTATCGCAGAAGTGCACAACGGTGTCTGGACCGGTCAGGAGCCGGCATTCGATCACCCCTTCTGCCGCGGTGCGCACTGCGCCAAAGGCGCGTCGGTGCGCGAACACGGGCACGGCGAACGGCGCCTGAAATATCCGACCAAACTGGTCGACGGCAAATGGGTGCGCATCTCCTGGGATGAGGCGATCAACGAGGTGGGCGACCAGCTGCTGAAGATCCGCGAAAGCTCCGGTCCGGATTCGGTCTACTGGCTCGGTTCCGCCAAGCACAACAACGAGCAGGCCTACCTATTCCGCAAGCTGGCCGCCGTCTGGGGCACCAACAACGTCGATCACCAGGCCAGGATCTGTCACTCCACCACCGTCGCGGGTGTTGCCAACACCTGGGGCTACGGTGCGATGACCAACTCGTACAATGATATCCACAACTCCAAGTCGATCCTGATCATCGGCGGCAACCCGGCCGAGGCGCATCCGGTCTCGCTGCAGCACGTGTTCAAGGCGAAGGAGGAGAACAATGCGCCGTTGATCGTGATCGATCCACGTTTCACGCGCACCGCGGCGCACGCCAATCACTATCTGCGCCTGCGGCCGGGTACCGACGTGCCGCTGATCTGGGGCATGCTCTGGCACGTGTTCAAGAACGGCTGGGAGGACAAGGAGTTCATCAGTCAGCGGGTCTACGGCATGGAAGAGGTGAAACAGGAGGTGATGAAGTGGACGCCGGACGAGGTGGAGCGGGTGACCGGCGTGCCGGAGAACCAGGTGTTCGCCGCTACCAAGGCGATGGCGGACAACCGCCCCGGTACCTTCATCTGGTGCATGGGCGGCACTCAGCACACCATCGGCAACAACAACACCCGCGCCTACTGCGCCTTCCAGCTGGCGCTCGGCAACATGGGTGTCGCCGGCGGCGGCACCAACATCTTCCGCGGCCACGACAATGTGCAGGGTGCGACCGACTTCGGCGTGCTGTCGCACACACTGCCCGGCTATTACGGTCTGGCCGAAGGGGCCTGGAAGCATTGGGCGAAGGTGTGGGACCTGGATTACGACTGGCTGGTCGCGCGCTTCGATAAAGAGAGCCGTCCCGGTGAGTTCTTCGGCGAAGAGGGTGGCACCGACAAGATCACCAACCCGATGACATTGATGGGCATTCCGGTCTCCCGCTGGATCGACGGCGTGCTGGAAGAGAAGACCAACATCGCCCAGCGCGACAATGTCAAAGCGATGATCTTCTGGGGCCACGCGCCCAACAGCCAGACCCGCGGCGTGGAGATGAAGAAGGCGATGGAGCAGCTGGAGACGCTGATCATCATCGATCCCTATCCGACCGCGTCCGCGGTGATGCACGACCGCACCGACGGCGTCTATCTGCTGCCGGCGGCCACCCAGTTCGAAACCTACGGCTCGGTGACCGCCTCCAACCGTTCGCTGCAGTGGCGCGACCGGGTGATCGCACCGCTGTTCGAGTCGCTGCCGGATCACACCATTATGTACAAGCTGGCGAAAAAGCTCGGCATCGAACAGGAGCTGTGCAAGCACATCAAGGTCGAGAACGATGAACCGTTGATCGAGGATATCACCCGCGAATTCAACCGCGGCATGTGGACCATCGGCTACACCGGCCAGAGTCCGGAGCGGCTGAAGAAGCACCAGCAGAACTGGGGCACCTTCGACTATACCTCGCTGAAGGCGGAGGGCGGTCCCTGCGACGGCGATTTCTACGGCATGCCCTGGCCCTGCTGGGGCAGCGCCGAGATGGGGCATCCGGGCACGCCCAATCTCTACGATACCAGTATGCCGGTGGCCGAAGGCGGGCTGACCTTCCGCGCCCGCTTTGGTGTCGAACGCAACGGCGTGAACCTGCTGGCGGAGGGCTCCTGGTCCAAGGGGTCGGAGATCAGGGACGGTTATCCCGAATTCACCGCTGAGCTGCTGAAAAAGCTGGGCTGGTGGGACGATCTTACAGCCGAGGAGCAGCAGTCGGCGGAGGGCAAGAACTGGAAGACCGACCTCTCCGGCGGCATCCAGCGGGTGGCGATCAAACATGGCTGCGCTCCATTTGGCAACGCCAAGGCACGCACCGTGGTCTGGACCTTCCCCGATCCGGTGCCGATTCACCGCGAGCCGCTCTATACCAGCCGGCGCGATCTGGTGGAGAAGTACCCGACCTACGAAGACCGCAAATCCTTCTACCGCCTGCCGACGCGCTATGCGTCGATCCAGGCGAAGGACTATTCGCAGGAGTATCCGATCATCCTGACATCAGGTCGGCTGGTCGAGTACGAAGGCGGCGGCGACGAAACCCGTTCCAATCCCTGGCTGGCAGAGCTGCAGCAGGAGATGTTCGTCGAGATGCATCCGCGCGACGCCAACAATGCCGGCGTCAAGGATGGCGACGATGTCTGGCTGGAGGGGCCGGAGGGCAGCCGGGTGAAGGTGAAGGCGATGGTTACCCGGCGTGTGGGCGAAGGTGTCGCGTTCATGCCGTTCCATTTTGCCGGACAGTTCCAGGGCAGGGATTTGCGCGACAAGTACCCGGCCGGGGCTGATCCCTACGTGCTCGGCGAGGCTTGCAACACGGCCATGACCTATGGCTACGACTCCGTCACTCAGATGCAGGAGACCAAGGCGTCCCTGTGCAAGATCTCCAAGGCATAGAGGAACATGACCATGGCAAGAATGAAATTTTATTGCGATGCCGAACGCTGTATCGAGTGCAATGGCTGTGTCACCGCCTGCAAGAATGAGAACGAAGTGCCTTGGGGCGTCAACCGCCGCCGCGTGGTGACCATCAAGGACGGCGTGCCCGGCGAGCGCTCGCTGTCGGTGGCCTGCATGCACTGTTCGGATGCACCCTGCGCGGCGGTCTGTCCGGTCGACTGCTTCTACACCACCGAGGATGGTGTGGTACTGCACGACAAGGATATCTGCATCGGTTGCGGCTACTGCTTCTACGCCTGCCCCTTCGGCGCACCCCAGTTTCCGGCGGACGGCGCCTTTGCCACCCGCGGCAAGATGGACAAGTGCACCTTCTGCGCGGGCGGCCCGAAAGCGGACAACAGCGCGGAAGAGTACCGCAAGTACGGCTCCAACCGGCTGGCAGAGGGCAAGCTGCCGCTGTGTGCCGAGATGTGCTCGACCAAGGCGCTGCTGGCCGGCGACGCGGATGTGCTCTCGGAGATCTACCGCAAGCGCATCGTCTATCGCGCTGCCAGCTCGCTGCAGCGAGGCGTCTCTTACCAGGATGCAACGCTGCGCTCACCCAGCGGTTTGACAGGGAGGGCGAGCAGTAATGAGTAGCTGGATGCTAGGTCGGCGGGCTGCTGTGAATTGAGAAAAGACACTCTCTATTCCGTACCAAAAAATGTCCAGAAAACAAGTACCCTCTCCCCTTTGTTGGGGAGAGGGATAGGGTGAGGGGTATGAAACCAGACTTATCACCCTCACCCCAGCCCTCTTCTTCAAGGGAGAGGGAGTATTCAGGTAGATATTACACAGGTAAAGGGAAACTCGCTTTCGCTTGTTGACTGAATGTAAAGATCTGAATAAAGAACAGGAGTCTCCATCCATGTATCGACCCGTGTCAGGGACAGCCATATTGCGGTTGCTTCAGTTGCTGATTGTCCTGGCGTTGGTTGTGGCCGGCAATCTGTCCGCTCAGACTCAGGCAGAGGGCATTCAGCTACCCAACCCGGGCACTGATCTGTGGCGCGAGGTGCGCCAGCGGGCGCAACCGGCAACGCCCGGTCCAACGTCGCCGATGCGCCAGGCGCCGGGGATCGATCTCTGGTCGGAGGTGCAGCAAACCAATCCGGTGCCGGCCGGAAACACGCAGGTAAAAAGCGTCGACAGCGGCATGTTGATCAACCCGGTCGGAGACCAGTGGCGCCGCTTTCGCATGGAGATGCTGGTGCCCTACGGCGGCTACGTGCTCGGCGGAGCGCTGCTGTTGACGCTGGCGTTCTATCTGATCCGGGGCCGGGTGCCGATCCACGCCGGACCCTCCGACAAGCGGCTGCTGCGGTATACCGTCTACGAACGCATGATCCACTGGTTCATCGCCGCTATTTTCCTGTTTCTGGCGCTTACCGGGTTGACCATGCTGTTCGGCAGATCGCTGTTGATACCTCTGCTCGGGCCGGAAGCTTTCTCGCTGTTGGCGTCGGCGAGCAAAGAGGGACACAACCTGTTCGGTCCGCTCTTCCTGCTGGCGCTGGCGCTGATATTCTTCCGCTTCGTCCGGCGCAATATCTACCAGCGGGGGGATCTTGCCTGGCTGCTGCGCGGCGGCGGCGTGATCGGCAGCAAGCACGTGCCCTCCAACTTCTTCAACATGGGCGAGAAGAGTATGTTCTGGATGCTGGTGCTGGTAGGCGGAGTCACCGCGCTGTCCGGCATCATCCTGGTGTTTCCCATCCTTGGTCTGGGCCGGGAGCTGATGGCGCTCTCGCATGTCGCGCACGGCGTAACGGCAATGGCAATGATGGTCGTAATCGTTGGGCATATCTACATCGGCAGCATCGGTATGGAGGGTGCGCTGGAGGGGATGGCCACCGGTTACTGCGATCTCAACTGGGCGCGCGAGCATCACGACTGGTGGGCCGAGCAGTGTGAGCAGAATGGCGAGGTAGTCAGCGTGGAAGAGGCGGCCGGAACCGAGGGGTTTGCCCAGGGTGCGCCGAAGCATGCTCCACTCGGGGAGACTGGAAAGTGATAGGCGATTTCATCGACGGCCCGCTCTGGTATCTTTCGCTGACGGTTTTTCTGCTGGGCGTGGTTTGGCGCCTGGTGGCGATACTGCGCGTCGGTGTTGCGCCGGATTTCTCGACAGCGAGACACGGCGGCGCCGGCGGCGCGCTCCGCACGCTGTTCACCCGGTCGCTGCCCCGACGGCCGGTGTTTACCCGCGGCAAGGTACAGCTGATAGCCGGCTACATGTTCCATCTGGGGCTGTTCGCACTGCTTTTCCTGGCGCAGCCGCACGTCGAGTTTATCTCCGAGCGGATCACCGGCTTCGGTTGGGTGACGCTGCCCCATTGGGGTTTCATTCTCGCAGCGGAGGTAGCTTTCGCCGGCCTGCTGTTGCTGCTTCTCTATCGCCTGATGAACCCGGTGACGCGGCTGATCTCGGATACCGGGGACTACACTGCTTCGCTGCTGGTGTTTCTGGTGATGCTCAGCGGATGCCTGGCGCTGGCTCAGGCGTACGAGGGGCTGCGCCTGCTGCATCTGCTGCTGGCGGAGCTGCTGCTGATCTATTTTCCGTTCAGCACGCTGATGCACGCGTTCACTTTTGCCATCAGCCGTGGTTATACCGGCGCGGCGATGGCGCGCAAGGGCGTTAACGCATGACACACTTTGGTGGGATGAAATGAGCGACCGGATCGAGCAGGCCAGAGCCGAACTGCGCAGTCAGATTGACGCCAAAGTCTCATCCTACTTCTCCAGCTGCATTCACTGCGGCCTCTGTGCCGAGGCGTGCCATTTTCACGTCGAGACCGGCGATCCGCGCTACACGCCGATCTATAAACTGGAGCCGATGAGGAAACTCTGGCGAAGCGAACATACGCTGTCCGGACGCTTCAGCAAGCTTCTGGGTAGATCGACTGAGTTGAGTGAGCAGGATTTCGCCGACTGGGAGGAGCTGGTCTACGACAGCTGCAATCTGTGCGGCCGCTGCTCGATGGTCTGCCCGGTCGGCATCGACATCGCTTACATGCTGCGGAAACAGCGGGAGGCGTTCAATCTCTCCGGCTACACACCGGAAGGGATGCGCAATGCGTTGCAGCGAACGCTGACTACCGGTAGTCCGATGGGGGTGACGCTGAAAACGCTGCAGGCGACGCTGGCCCATGTCGAGAAAGCCTCCGGCCTGACCATACCCATCGATCGGCAGGGCGCCGATTTCATGGCGCTCTTCTCTTCGATGGAGGTGGTCAATTTTCCCGAATATATCGCGAGCGTTGCCCGCATATTCGACACCGCCGGGGTATCCTGGACCATCAGCAGCGAGGCGTTCGAAGCGACCAATGCGGGGATTCAGATCGGCAGCCGGGAGGGGGCGAAAGAGATCGTCAGCCGCGCGGTCAACGCAGCGGAGAAGCTGGGTGTGAATTATCTGATCAGCCCGGAGTGCGGCCACGCCTACACCGCCATCCGCTGGGAGGGGCCGAATCTGATCGGCCGGCGTTATCGGTTCGAAGTCATCCATATTCTCGAACTGCTCGATCAGTTGATGCGCGAAGGCCGGATCAGGTTCAACGGCAAAAGCGACACGCCGATGACGCTGCACGATCCCTGTCAGATCGTCCGCCGCGGCGGTGTCATCAAAGCACCGCGTAATCTGCTGCATCAGGTGGCGAGCGGTTTCGTCGAAACCACCGATCACGGCAGCATGAACTGGTGCTGCGGCGGCGGTGGCGGGGTCAGCGCCAACGAGCGTGCCGAGGCGCTGCGCCTGAAAGTGTTCGGCCGTAAGAAAAAGCAGTTCGAGGAGTCTGGTGTGGATACCGTTGTCACCGCCTGCGCCAACTGCCGGATCGTGCTGGAGGAGGGGTTGGAGCACTACGAGATGGATACCGAAGTGATCGGACTGACCGAACTGGTGGCGGAGTATCTTGAACAGGGGGCTGATTAGGGGTGCAGTTTCGGCTTTGCGGCATCAAAAGGCAGATGCTGCAAAGCCATACGCCGTCTCTATTTAACCGCAAACCAGGAGATAGCCTTTTCGAGTTCTGTTCCCAGCTGAGCAAGTTCCTGCGCCGCCTGCTGCATTGAGGTGCTGGCATCTTTGGTCTCCCTGCTGACCATGGCCATACGCTCCACATTGCCGGAGACCTCATTGGTGGTCAGCGACTGCTGCTCGACGGCGGTGGCGATGCTGGTTGCCATCTGCATACTCATTTCCGAAGCTTGCACGATCTCATTCATGGCCGCCTGCGCCTTTTCAGCCAACTCCACGCCCTGGTTAACCTGTTCGCTCACCGAATTCATACTGGTTACGGATTTTCCTGTATCAACCTGAATCCGCTCTATCATCTGTGAGATTTCCCGGGTTGCATCACCGGTGCGGCTGGCCAGTGTTCTCACTTCATCGGCAACCACCGCGAAGCCCCGGCCCTGTTCACCTGCGCGTGCCGCCTCGATGGCCGCATTCAGCGCCAGCAGATTGGTCTGTTCGGCGATCCCGTTGATGACGTTGACCACATTGCCGATCTCATCGCCGCCGCGGTTCAACGCACCGATCAGCCCTGTGCAGCTCGACACTTTGGCTGCTATGCTGTTCATTTCATCGGCGGTCTGCGAAACAATGTCGCGTCCGGATAACGCCTGCCTGGAAGTTGACCTGGCGGATTCCGATGCGCTGTTGCTGCTCTGTGCGACCTCGTTGAATGAAGCCGACAGTTCGGTGATAGCCGACGCCGCCTGTACTGCCTGCAATGCCTGGCCACGCGCGCCTTCAACCACACTGCCGGTATTCCGGTTCAGGCTGTCTGCGTGACTGGTCAACGTTGTCACCGAGCGGTTAATCTCGGCGACGATTCGCCGCAGATTGGCAACCATGGTGTTCATCGCTTCGGCCATCTCGCCCAGCTCGTTGCTGCTGCGGTATTCGAAGTCGTGGGTCAAGTCGCCTTCGGCTATGGCCAGTAGATGCCGCTTGGTTCTCTCCAGCGGCACTATCACCAGTCGCTGCATCACCAGCAAGGTGACGCCTACCAGCAAGATTACGCCTACCCCAGCGAGCAGCCAGACGCGGATGCGCATCGAAGCCAGTGTGTCTCTCTGCATGGCTGCGGACTCTTCCAGGGTGCGCCGCTCCAGCATCTGATTTGCCGTCAGCATATACGCTTCGATTTTGCTGAACGAACCACGTTCCTCGGATTCCGCCTGTGTCAGCAGGTCGGGCAGCACCAGCAGATCGATCTCCACGTCGGCGAAACTGCTCTTCTCCGCCACCTTGAACGGAAGCAGGCCCGGCAGCTTTTCATCGCCGATCAAAGCGGGCTGATCACCGGCCTGCAGGCGGTAACGGATGGCGGCAATGGCGCTGTCGGCATCTACCGCATCGGCCAGTATCTGTGTTGCGGTATCGAAGTCGTAATTTTCCACCAGCGGCAGCAGCGTTTTGATCAACGCTTTGCCCTTGGCTTCATTTTGGGCGTTGAAGGAGTGCTTGACCCGAGTAAGCGTTGCATCCCGTTTTGCATCCAGCTCTTGTTTGATTGCCTGGCCCGATTCGGTGATGGCGCTGCGGACACCAGGCAGCAGCTGGTCATTGATCCCCTGTTGCAGCGACGAGCTGACTTGGGCCGGCAGGATGTAACTGAGGGCGGCAAAACTTGCGCTGATCAGTGTAAAAATGGTGATACCGAAGATCGGCAGCAGTCTCTGTCTGCCACCTGTTTTAAGCATGGAAGCGATTGAAATTGCCACGGGTAGCTCCTTGTTGGTTGATTGGCTGTCGTCCCTTTTTCCCTGCGAGCGCTTATCCCGATAGAGAAAATTGGTATAAGTAACTTGCCTGCAAACAGATGGTTCGGCATCGATTTAAACTACTTTAGCGGAAAAATCGAATTTTCTTAAAGTCCCTCACCCTCCTGACGCTAACCCAGTTGCTGTTAGTGAAATTGGATCTGTTGACATACCAAGCGGACGCGAATCGTTTCCGGTTATGTCCAAATTTGACAAGGAGATTTATCCATGAAGAGAGTATTCCGCACCATGCTGTTGCTTGCCGCCGCTGCTTTCAGCAGCCTGACGCTGGCTGCCGAGACCATCGACCTCTGGTTCGCGCCGGGGTGGAAGGCCAATGCTGATCAGGCCAAAGAGATCACCAACGAACTGAGCAACAAATCGGGTGTGCAGGTCAGGCCGCGCATCGCCAACAGTTACCCGCAGATTCTCGACACCTTCGCCACCGGCGAACCCGCGCTGGTATACGTGGGTTCTTTCGTGCAGGCGATTATCCGCGCACGTGACTTGGGGGAGGGTCTGGTCCAGGCAGCCAATGGTAAGGAGTTTTACTCCGGCGTATTGGTCTATCCGAAAGGCGAGGACCCGGTAGCCATCCTGAATGGCAGCCCGGACAAGGTCGCTTATGCGGTTGGCGCCAGCTCGGGCGAGTCCAGCGCCAAGGCGGCAACCAACGGCCAGGCCTCGATTCCCACCAAGAGCCATGCGGCCACCAGCGGTGCGGTGAAAGCCGGCAAAGCCAAGGCCGGTGTCGTCAAGAATTGGTGGTGGGCAGGAAACGGCAATCGATTCCCGGAACTCGCGATGTATGAGATACCCGGAATTTCAGAGACCAGAAACCCGGATAATGTACTCTCGGCTTCCAAAGGCGTATCAGCTGATATGAAGAGCAAAATTACTGCAGCGGCGAAAGCCAGCAAGGAGGTTTTCGGTGCTGCCGAAATGGTCGACTTCGACCCCACCTCCCTCGATTTCAGTCTCTCTCTGATGGACCGGGGAAAGATCAATCCGAAAACCTACAGCTGGTAATCCTCCACGCCGGATCAAAATCCCTGTCCTGGTAGATTGATCAATCTCCACGGCAGGGATTTGCTCTGTTTTTCCCCTGTTGTAAGCCTGCCTCGAAGTACCACCCCCGCTGACAGCTGACGAATCCGGGCTTTTCCGCATACCGGCGGCAGGTGCTTGCGCTCCCTGGAAATATCTGCCAGCCACCCCCATCTCTGTTAGAGAAATTCAGAGTATGGGTGTGATTACAGGGCTCAGCAGATGGAATTCAAAGACTATTATCAAATCATGGGAGTCAAACGCGACGCCAGCCAGGATGAGATCAAGCGCGCCTACCGGAAGCTCGCGCGGAAGTACCATCCCGACGTCAGCAGAGAGTCGGATGCTGAACACCGTTTCAAGGAGGTGGGTGAAGCCTATGAAGTGCTTAAAGACCCGGAGAAGCGTGCCGCCTACGATCAACTCGGCGCCAATTGGAGGGCAGGACAGGAGTTTCACCCGCCACCCGACTGGAATGCCGGATTCGAATTCAGCGGCGGCGGTTTCACTGCAGGGGATGCATCCGCCTTCAGCGATTTCTTCGAGTCGTTGTTCGGCGAGCATATGGCCGCCGGAACCGGCGGGGCCAGATCCACTCATCGTTATGCACGGACGCACGGCGAAGATCACCACGCCAAGGTGCTGATCGACCTGGAGGACGCGCTGCACGGCGCCACCCGCACCGTGACGCTGCATGCGCCGGAGTTGGATGAGCAGGGACGGGTCACTACACGCGAACGCAAGCTGAATGTCCACATACCGCAAGGGGTGAAATCCGGGCAGCATATTCGACTGGCCAACCAGGGTTCACCGGGCTTGATGGGGGGCAAGGCGGGCGACCTTTACCTGGAGATTGAGTTCCGGCCGCATCCGCTCTACCGGGTCGACGGACGCGATCTCTATCTGGATCTGCCGGTAGCCCCTTGGGAGGCAGCGCTCGGCGCTACGGTGAAGGCACCGACACCCGGCGGCACGATCGATCTGAAGGTACCGCCCGGCTCTGTGGGCGGACGCAAACTGCGTCTGAAGGGGCGTGGCATACCCGGCAACCCGCCCGGGGATCTCTATGTTAGGTTGCAAGTGGCGCTGCCGGCGGCGGATACCGACCAGGCAAAAGCGGCGTACCGCGCGATGGAGCGGCAGTTTGCATTCAATCCGCGCAGTGGGCTGGGGGTGTGAGCGATGATCGATAGCGAGAGTCAATACGGAATGCTGCTGGATGGCGAGAGTTCGTTCACGCTCGGGGAGCTGAGCCGCTGCTGCGGTGTGCATGCGGAGTTCATCATCGAGATGGTGGAGGAGGGGATACTGAATCCGCTTGACCGGGATCCGGGTTGTTGGCGCTTTCCGGGTCCGAGCCTGCTGCTGGTAAACAGCGCTTTGCGGCTGCAACGTGATCTCGGCGTCAATCTTGCGGGCATCGCGCTGGCGTTTGAACTGATGGATGAGATCAGGCGGCTGCGCTTGCGTCTGCAACGATTGGATACCGGGGATTGAGCCGTGCTGAACGAGATCGTCTGGCATCGACACGCTCTGGCCAATCGGTTGCAGTCGGCGCTGCTGTTGCTGTTGATGGGCGCCTTTCTCGCGCTGGTCGGATTGCTGCTGCTGGGCGTCGATGGACTGCTGCTACTGGCTCCGCTGGGCGTTGCTCTACTGCTGTTCAACCGCGGGAGCATGCCCTGGCTGATCATGCGCATGTATGGCGCAGTGAGGCTATCGCCCGACCAGGCACCGCTGCTGCACGCCGCACTGGTAGAACTCTCTGCGCGCGCGGGTCTGGCGGCAGCCCCCTCGCTCTATTACATTCCGAGCCGGATCATCAACGCGTTTACATCGGGCCGGCGGGACGATGCCGCCATAGCGGTCAGCGACGGGCTGCTGCGCGTGCTGGAGACGCGCGAAGTCGTCGCGGTGCTGGCGCATGAGCTAAGCCATGTGCACAACGATGACATCCGGGTGATGGGCGTGGCGGATCTGTTCAGCCGCTTTACCAGCCTGCTGTCGCTGTTCGGCTTGCTGCTGCTGATTGTCAATCTGCCGCTGTTGCTGCTGGGTGGTGTCGCGGTCAACTGGTTCGCGATCCTGATCCTGATCTTTGCACCCCATCTGAGTGCACTGGCGCAGATGGGGCTTTCGCGCACCCGCGAGTACGACGCAGATCTCAATGCGGTCAATCTGACCGGCGACCCGGAGGGGTTGGCGCGGGCGCTGGTCAAGATCGAGCAGGGCGGAAGAAACCTGTTTGAGCGCATCCTGCTGCCGGGCCGGCGGATGCCGGAGCCGTCGCTGCTGCGTACCCATCCGCCCACGGAGGAGCGCGTCAAGCGCCTTATGCAGCTTAAACTGGCTCACCGGCCTGCGCCTTTGGCGTTGGCGTCGAAGCGCAGCGAATTGCCGGAGTTTATGATGCGTGCATTGAGTCAGCGCACACCCCGATGGCGCATGACCGGACTATGGCATTAACCGGGCCGGTGTGACGGCCCAAAACGGAGTGGTTTTATCATGAGTGAAATTCTGCATATCGTCTGTCCCCACTGTTCCTCGGTGAACCGGATTCCGCAGTCGCGCCTGTCTGACCAGCCCAAGTGCGGCAAGTGTCACAATCCGCTGTTCCTTGGCCATCCGCTGGAGTTGACATCCAATAATTTCCTAACCCACCTGAATCGCAATGACATTCCGCTGCTGGTGGACTTCTGGGCGCCCTGGTGCGGCCCCTGCAAGATGATGGCGCCGGCTTACGAGCAGGCAGCCGCAAAGCTTGAGCCGAGTGTAAGAGTGGCCAAGCTCAACACCGAGAACGAACAGTCGATCGGCGCCAGGTTCGGGATACGCAGTATTCCGACGCTGGCGCTGTTCCGGGGTGGAAAGGAGCTGGCGCGCCAGGCGGGCGCGATGGGGAGTGCGGATATCGTGCGTTGGGTGCAGGCGCGGCTTTAACCCGTATCCATCAATGCGGCGTGAAGCAGCGTGTGTTCAGCGACTGCAGGTTTTCTCTAACTTGTATGGGTGCGAGCAGTCGGATAGAACCAGATGGTGGATAAATAGAGCGCCAGCGCGATCAGAATCACGCTGTTGAAGCCCCAGTGAATCGCCAGCAGACTGGCCAGCACTGCGCTGATCAGTGAGGCGCAGCCGTTGATACCCCAGGCCCAGGGCACCAGCATCGGGTGGCTGTGCGCGACTGCGGAGAGTCCGAGCGGAAAGGGCATCCCCATGCAGAAGGCGAGCGGTGCGATCAGCAGCAGCGCCGCCGCCACTTTCAACGGCAGCGCTGGGTTGCCCAGGCTGGCGAGCAGCATCGGCAGCAGCCACAGATAGCCGGCTGCGACAGCGCAGATCAAAAGTAGCAGCAATTTCAGATAACGACGCCCCCGCTCTGGCGGGATGCGTCCGGCTGTCAGACTGCCGATGCCGGAAAAAACCAAGAAGCCGGAGATTACGACTGCGACCGCGTGCACCGGGTGTGCCAGAAAGAGCGAAAGTTTCTGGATAAATGCGATCTCGATGAACAGGTAGGCCAGTCCGATGACGAAGAAGTAGCCCAGGATGCGCCAGTGGGCCTTTTTATCACTGCCGCTGCGTTCGGATTTCAGGAAACGGAGCGGCAGCAGCACCAGCAGCAGGCTGGCAGCGACCGCCTGCATCAGCGTCAGTACCAGTACCGGATATCCCAGCTCCAGCAGCGAGAAGCCACCGCGGCGGTAGCGCGAACTGATCTCCGGCAGGGTGCGCCATTTGAAGAAGTTGAAAAAGTAGGGCCGGTCGTCGCTGGTGGGCGTGATATCGAATTTGTAGCGGTCGATAAAGTCAGCTGCATGCTCTCCCAACAATGCGATTGCACCCTGGTGAAAGTAGGGTTCCGGTAGGATGTTGTAGCGATTGGCCCGGTGATCACCGGGCATTCCGGGATAGTAAGGGATATCGAACGCGCGGGCCTTACAGAACGCCAGCAGCGCGCCGATCTCCGCTGTTTCGACAGCGCCGTTCTTGATCACCAGGGTGGTGGTGTTCCAGCTGCGTATCAGTAGCAGGTGATTCCCGGGGTTATCGAATCCGTTTAATCGCAGCGCTGCGACAGCCGTGGCGAACAGGCGCAAGCCGTCGCGCGGGGGGAGCTTCATCCAACGCGTGATCGACAGCAGACCGCCGGGCTGCAGGCGCTGCAGATAAGCTCCGATCGCCTCGACCGTGTAGAGGTAGTTCTCGCTCAATCCATGTACGCCGCCGGAGGTGGCGCTGGCCGCATCCAGCAGCGACATCTGGATCAGATCGTAGCGCCTCTGATCCGTGTCGACGAAGCTGCGCGCCTCGCCGGTGTGCAGCACTGCCCGTCGCTGCAGCCAACGCCAGCCGGCAAAGTCGGCATAGCTATCCTGCAGCAGTTGCGGCAGCCAGGGGTTGAGCTCCACGGCGTGGATTTCAGGCACCGCATGGTACTCCGCCTGCAGTATGCTGCTGCCTCCGCCCATCCCCAGAATCAGTATCCGCCGGGGCTGTTGCAGATGAAAGGGCAACGCCGATGTCTGGTAATCGAGATATTCCAGACTCGCTCTCTCCCCCCGGTATTGGGTGATCGGTGTAGGCGCGTCGCCGTCGGTGAACAGGCCGAGCTGCGGCGGCGGCTCGACCCGGTTGTTAAGACTGAGACCCTCTGCCAGTCGCAGCGGGATGTTTGGACTCTCCAGCAGCGTAACCAGCCCCAGCGGGCTGGAGTGCTGCTCCAGAATTCGGGTGCCGCCGATCTGCAGCGTCTGGTTGAGCGCTTTGTACTGAGAGGATTGCAATGCAAACCACTGTCCGGGCAACAGCCAGACAATCAATGCAAGCAAGAGAGAAGGTACTGCGCCAGACCAGCGCGCGCGCGATTGCAACTCCAACGCCGAGATGGCAGCAGCCGTGCAGCCAACCGCCGCCACGGCGCGCAACGCATCCGGCGGAGCGAGCAGGTAAAGCAGCGCTACTATTCCCAGCGCCCCCAGGCCGGCACCGACCAGGTCGAAACCGTAGATCCGCGGGATCGTCTTGCCGAAGCGGGCGAAGCTGAGGCAGATGCAGTTGGCAGCGAAGAAGAAGGGGATGAACAGCAGCAGGTAGGCCAGCGCCAGGTACCCCATCTGGGCCGGGTCCCAGAACAGCTCCAGCGTATTGAACGGCAGCCGCTGAGCCAGCAGAAAACAGACCGCCGCAGAGAGGCCGAACAGGATGGCGTTGAGCAGAAACGCTTTAGGAAAATCAGCCAGCAGCCGGGCACGCAGCAGCGTGACAAAGCTGCCGCTGGCACCGTAGCCCAACAGTGCCAGGCTGATCACCATATAGGCGAAGTGGTGCCACTGAATGATCGAGAAGAGGCGGATCAGCAGCACTTCGTAAGCCAGCGCCGCTGCCGAGATAAGCAGAATGGCATAGAACGGCGGGCGGCAGGAAGCACCGCTTGCGACTCTGGCTGCCGGTCCGTGCATAAATCCCCCGGCCGATAGGTTTCAGTGACTGCCGGTCAGCGGTACGAAGCGCACCGGCAGTATCTGGCGCGTCTCTATTCCGCCGTCCTCCGTTTTTTCTATCAACATCAACTTCTGAACCTGAAAGCCGCCGCCGACCGGAATCACCATCCGGCCGCCCGGTTTCAGTTGCGCGATCAACGGCGGCGGCACATGGCTGGCAGCGGCCGTTACGATGATGGAATCGAATGGGGCATGCTCCTCCCACCCGTAATAACCATCGCCGATGCGGGTCTCGACATTGGCATAGCCCAGTTTGGAGAAGCGCTCTGCTGCCTCTTTTCCGAGCGGTTCGACGATTTCGATGGTAAATACTTCCGCGCTCAGGTGCGCCAGCACTGCCGCCTGATAGCCCGAGCCGGTGCCCAGCTCCAGAATGCGATGGCCGGAATCCGGGCGCAGCAGGTCGCTCATCAGGGCGACGATATACGGTTGCGAAATGGTCTGGCCGTGGCCGATACCCAGCGGACGGTTTTCGTAGGCGTAGCGGCGTTGATCTTCGGCTACGAACAGGTGGCGCGGGAGCAGTGCCAACACTTGCATGACCCTAGGATCCAGCTCACGTTTGTCGATATAGCGCGATGTTTCGCGGACATCGGATTCGATCTCACGGATCATCGCGGCACGCTCGGCAGCGTACTGATCGGCCTGTGGCGCGGCAAAGCCGCTGAGTAGCAGCAGCATGCAAAGCAGTGATTTTTGCAGCCGGCGCATAACCCTCTCCCGCTCGCTTAATGTCACAACAACGCCGGCGGGGTGTGCATCTATCAAATGTGGCGGCTGAACACGCTCCGCTCGGCGGATGCCATCAGTTCATGGAACTGCTCCCCGCTTACCTGGATCAGATGCTCATGATCGCCCGCTTCGAAATAGACCTTTTCATCCGCTCCCAGGGGGCTGTTCGGATCCCACAGGGTTCTGATACCGAACACGAAACCCAACGGCGGAATGGCGCCGCGTTCACAGTCGGGAAACTTTGCGCTCAGCTCAGCTTCGCTTGCCAAGACCAGAGACCTGCCCAGTTGGCCGTTCAGTGAGTCGAGATCCACATGGTAATCGGAGGGCAGCACCAGCATCAGAAAGTCGTCCCCGTCCCTGGTCATGACGCCCTTGGCCAGTGCTCCGCCGGGTATATGTGCCTGCTCTGCAGACTCCATGCTGGAACCTGTACGCGGATGGCTTACTATCCGGTACTTTACGCCGCGTTCTTTCAGGTACTCTTGTAAACTTCTGGAAATTGCCATTGCTCCTCTCCAACCGGTAAGCATCTTATCTGTTCATTCCCTCTTGATTAAAAGATTAGTACCAGCGGAGGGTTAATGCTAACCGGAATGGTTCTGAATTATCTGGTATAGGCTGTTTTTACAGCGGATGGTTGGAAATATTGACCGAGGGCAACTGATTGCAATCAGAAAACGAAAAGACGCTTACCCGCCGCTTTGGGGCAAGCAGCGACAATGTACTGGTGCAAGTTGGGCGGCCCAACGCAATCCCTCTCCCGCAGAGAGAGGGAGTTTCGGGATTAGCCTATTGCACCGAGCATGCGGCCGGCATCTTCACTGGTGAGGCGCTGTCCGCACGCCTGGCCATAGCTCTTCTTGTAGATCTCGATCTGGTTTATCTGCTGCAGCGCCGGTTCCTGCATGATTTGATCGAATTCTATGCCCATTTCGTAGTGGTTTATCTCAGTTTTTCTGCACCAGGCTATTTTGCCGCTGAGACGGCAGGGCTCTTTCGCCAGGGGGATGCAGATGCACATACTGGTGCCCGGGGAGATGCCGCCGTGCGCCCTGAAGCAGAGCCCACCCTGGCTGATATCTTTCAGGATATGCTCGTGTTCACCGATCATGCTGTTGAGTTTGAATTTGAAAGGGATGTCCGTGGCTTGTCGTTCAAACTGCCTGATATGCATTGCTGTTCTCTCCATGCTCGATTGCAGAGGCATATACTTATTTCGGCAATTATTGTTCTTTTACAACCGGTTGCCCCGCTTAATCCAAAATATCCCCAGTCGTGTTTATTACTGCTTGGATATCTCAGTATAGACCAATATGGGAAATGTCAAAGAGCTTTGATTCCCTCTTTGGAAGGTAGTTACTGATAAGGGGCAACCTCATCCGCCTGGAGCTGATAGCCGGCGGTTGCTAGGTCGCTGTCGAATGATTTCGCGCTCAGTGTGCCGGTAACCCAAACCGTATCGAAGGCCTGGCGTATTTTTGCATCGCCCTTGGGTACTTTTACGTAGACTGTCTGATTGGCAGGAGGCGGCGGGACGTGGATGCAGGCGCCATAGTAGGGTACCAGCAGAAACTCGCTCACCACCTTACCATCCCCTTCGAGGGGTACCACAAAGCCGGGAAGTTTGACTCGTTTTCCGTCCAGGCTTGCAACCACGGGGGCCTCTTTCCACAGGGCTTCAAGCTGCTGCATGATCTTTTTGGTCCGTGGGTCTTCGTCATCCAATTCGTTGATATCGCCGAACTGCTGCATGATCTTGTCCGGTCGGAAGTCGTCGGGAATCAACGCATCCCAATCCAGTTCCTGGGCCTGTTCGGCGTGTACGCTGTCGAGTAGGAGAAAGGAAGGTAGCAACAGCAGAATAAAAGCAAAGGCTCTCATGGGGCTCCTCTAGATTCGAATGTTCATGCCGTCGGCGAGAGAGTAACGATAAGCGCGATATCCCGGAATAAGTCCGATGAGCAGTCCGGAAGTTCCGACTAGGCCTAGCATGAACCATTCCCGTGGGGCGGGTAAAGTAATCGGCAGATACAGGCCGAAGTGGCTCTCGACATAGGGTTGCGCCACCAGCAGACCGCCATAGAGCAGCAGCAGCCCGATCGCTATTCCAACCAGGCTGAGCAGCAGGCTCTCTCCGGTGACCAGCAGCAGAATGTGCCGCGGGCGTGCGCCGACCGAACGCAGTATCGCCATCTCGCGCCTGCGCTCATTCAGACCGGCCAGCATCACTGTCAGCATGCCTACCAGGCCGATGGTGACTACCAGGGCGGTGACGACCAGCAGGGCATTCTCCGCTACACTCATCAGATCCCAGAGCTGCTGCAGCGCGACACCGGGCAGGATGGCAAGTAACGGTTCCTTGCGATAATCGTTGATCTCGCGCTGGACCTGGAAGGTGGCAAGCTTGCTCTTCAGACCGACCAGGAAGGCGGTTAACGCTTTCGGTGTCAGATCCCGCTCAAGGGCTTGTTCCGCACTGATCTGCAGGCCGGCCAGCTGCCGGCCTGCGATCCAGCCCTGATGAATTGCCTCTATCCCCTCCAGCGGGACGTGTACCGTGCGATCGACCGGCGTGCCGGTGGGATTGAGTATGCCCACTACCTCGAAAGGTTTATCTTCGTGCAGCGTAAAGCTGGTTTTGCCGGTACCGTGCGCGATGACGATCCGTTGTCCGATCCGGTAGTTGAGCGCTTTGGCTGCCTCGTACCCCAGTACCGTTTGATAGACCTGCTCGAAGGGTCCGCCGGCGTGAAAACTCAAGCGTCTCTTCGATGAGTATCTGTAGTGAAGAAAGTAGTCCCGGTTGGTTCCCAGCACCCTGAATCCCATATGCGAATCACCCAGCGAAAGGGGTATGGTCCAAGCTACTTTAGGATGATCGGCAATACTCCGGTAGCTGCTCCATGAGATGTTGTTGGTCGCGTCGCCGATGCGAAACACCGAGTAGAGCAGCAGGTTGATTGCGCCGCTGCGTGCACCCACCACCAGATCCGTGCCGGAGATGGTATTGGCGAAGCTGTTGCGCGACTCCACCCGCAGCCGCTCCACACCGAGCAGCAGAGAGACGCTCAGGGCGATGCTGAGCAGGATCAGACTGGCCGTGAAGCGGCGGTTCAGCAGGCTCTTGAAGGCTAAGGAGAGTATTGCCATCAGCCAAGCTCCTGACCGATCCGATTGATCTTTTCCAGTGTGATATGCCGCTCAAACAGAGACTCCAGCTGTTTGTCGTGACTGGCGAAGAGCAGGGTAGAGCCGGTCCGCTCGCACTCCTGAAACAGCAACCGGATGAAGAGCTGACGCATGTCGCTGTCGAGCGCCGAGGTGGGTTCGTCCGCGATAATGATTTCCGGTGCGCCGATCAGTGCACGGGCGGTGGCTACGCGCTGCTGCTGTCCGACGCTCAGTTCGGTAACGGGGCGATGAATGAGGTCATCATCCGCCATACCCAGATGCTCGAGCAGGCGTCTCGCCTCGTCATGCAGAGTGTTCCCCGATCTGGTTGCGTTCAGTCTGCGCGAGCGCGAGAAGCGGCAGGGCAGCGCGACATTCTCCAATACCGAGAGATAGGGGATCAGATTGAACAACTGGAAGATAAAACCGATGTGATCGGAGCGGAAATGGTCGCGCCGGGACCCGTTGAGCTGGCTGATTGCCTGTCCCAGTATGTTCACCTCCCCGTTGGTTGGCAGATTGACACCGGCAAGCAGTGCCAGCAGCGTGCTCTTGCCGCTGCCGCTGGCACCGCGGATGAAGACACGCTCGCCTCTCGCTACCTCCAGTTCGGAGATGTTCAACACCTCCGGAAGGCCTTGGCGCCACCTGAAGCGAAGATTACTGAGCTGTATCGCAGCGGTTTGCGGCATGAGGGTCGTTACAGGTCCAGGGTATTCCGTTCCGCGGTCAGCTCCTGGCTGCGCTGTCCGGAACTCGAAATACTCTGTGCCTCGATGGCTTGAGTACCGGAAAAATGCCGGAATATCTCGATCCCGATGCGCTCCAGACGGGCTGCCTCCTGGCATTGGAATTGGTAGCGGGACGTGAACTCGCTGTGCTCGTCCGACTCCTCTGCTCCCGCATGCTCAGGCTCGTGGTTAAAGGGGGGCTCCACCTCAACCACCACCGGATTGCACTGCGCGGTGGATGGGAGTTTGAACAGCAGATTGGGCTGGTTGAGGGTTGCCACCGCTGATTCGATGCTTTGCGCTTGGGTCTCATTTTGCGGTCGATGTTCAAAACCGACAATATTCATCGCCGGACTAAGGAACTCTATCTGCAGGCTGCTGCCCTCCAAAGCAATCAACAAGTGTGCCTCGCCATGGATATGGGCATCCTGTTCAGCGTTAACTGTTTGGTATATGCCGGCAGCCAGAGAGATAGACAAAACAATAAATCCCCTTTTGGTTCTGGTCATTGTGGGTCTTTCCTCTGTCTTAAATAAAATAATGTTATAACATATCAATTATTACCATTTCGACAGCAACCAACAATTGAATTTTTATGCCCACTTATAGAGGAATAGAATGCGCTCGCGAGCGATTGTGCGGCAGGTTTTAGCGGCGCCAGATCTAACGTCGTGGGATCTCCACGATCAGTGCCACCCGGCGGTTGCGGGCACGGCCTTCGGTTGTGCTGTTGCTTGCAAGCGGTCGAGTGTCGGCGTATCCGACCGCGCGCATTCGTTCGCGGTCGAGGCCTTTGCCGATCAGATAACGGGTCACGGTGGTGGCGCGGCCGGATGAGAGCTCCCAATTGGATGGAAAGCGGGAGGTGGCGATGGGGCGATCGTCGGTATGGCCCTCCACCGAAATGATCCCTGACTGTTCCAGCAGCAGCTGCGCCAAATCGTCGAGCAATGCCGCACCTTCGTTTTTCAGCTCGGCGCTGCCGAGGGCAAACAGAATGTTGTCGTTCACTTCCAGATAGACCCCTTCGGCAACTTCCGCGACCCGTACCTGGTCGTTAAGCTGCTGCTGCGCCAACTTCGCCATGAAGCGTTCTATCTCGCTGCGCTCCGTCACCGCAGGAGTAGGCTGTGCACTGGCGACGGGTTGCCCCGGCGCCGTCGTTTCCGCTTCGGCGGCGGGCAGTACGTTAACGGGCACTGCGGCATCGCGCTGCGGTTCTGCAACGGCTGGAGCGTTCGCCGGATAGATCAGCGGTGTCGCCGATTCGGCCAGTGACGCGAAAATGGAAAAAGGCGGAAACAGTTCGGCCCCGCTCTCATTGTCATCAGAAATCTCGCTGCTTTCAGGGATGGCCGGCAGGTCGGACCGGGTGTCACTGGTTTCGCTGTTCGGCTGCGGCTCAGCTGCGACGGTGAGCGCGGCAGGCGCGGTTTGCCGCTCGATCAGCTCGGGAGCGACGAAGCGGTAGTTCCCGGGATCCGCATCGACCGGCGGTGCCTCCTCCTTCGGCTGCAGCGCCAGCAGCACCACGAACAGCGTCAGAAACAGGGTCAGAATATCGATGTAGCTTAGCAGCCAGTTGTCGCGTTTCTCCCTGCCGTCATCCAGTGCATCCCAAGGATCGGCGAAAGCCGTCACCTCAATGCTACCGGCGGCACTCCGGCGCTGTCTGACATGGTGTTGCAGCAGGGGTGATTTCATGCTGTTGTGTCAGGCACGCGCCAGTGTGGTCACAGATGCGTTTTCCGGCTTCAGCTGCAGCGGCCGGCCGGTAATGAATGCATTCAGCGTTTCGCGGATCACCTCGGGGTGCGCCTTCTCGAACAGCAGCATCAACAGCTCATGTTTGACGCTCTGCCAGGCCAGCTGCTCGCGGAAGCGCTGCTCCATCTTGATCGCCATCGGTTTAATGATCAGATTTGCGGCGACCAGACCGTATACGGTGGTGATCATGGCAAAACCCATCGCGGCTCCGACCACATCCAATCCGCCATCGCCCAGGTTAAACAGTAGATTTATCAATCCCAGCAGCGTGCCCAACATACCGAAGGCGGGTGCGAAACCGGCCATTCCATTGAGAATGCGCAGGCGCCGCCGCTTCTGCTCCATGTTGTTGGAGAGCTGCCACTGCAGTGCACGGTTCAGCTCCTTCTGACTGCAGCGGTCGACGATGAGTTGCGAACCCAGGGTGAGATAGGGATCTTGCATCGCTTTGATGAACATCTCCGCCTGGCGAACGCTGCCGCGGCGGTAGCAGGTCGCCACCTGCAGGAAGGTCTCTTCATCCACTCCCAGCGCCGCGACCCGCGCGGTGAACAGGGCAGGCAGCCGGCGCAGCAGTTCGTCGACCCGCCGGTAACCTTCGCTGACTACAGCGGCGATCAGGGTTCCCCCGATAACGAAAAAGAAGCCTGAAATTGCCACCAGCCAGATTGATGTCGCGCCCAGCGTGAGCGTCAGACTGGAGAGCAGCACGGCGGCGCATAGTAGACCGATGGTCAGTTTCTGATGCATAAATCCACTCCGGATCAGCGGCAGCCGAGCGAATTGCGCTGCCAACTCGTTATGCAGCTTGCAGCAAGAGTTATGCCATCGGGATATCCGGCGCCTGAGTTTGGGTTTGCGAACCGCCGAAGCGGCGTCTGGCGGAGGTGCACGGGCTGATTGGCCGGGGCTTGATTGTGCAGCGCCCACTGAACTGACTGCCGGGTGGCACCGAAGCAGCCGCCGGGCGGCAATGGATTGCCGTTTGGCTGGATGAGTTTATCCGCATGCGCATCTTCGACCCTGTTACATGCTGGGTCGCAGCGGATGAGAATCCCGTTCGGGCAGTGGGCTAAAAGGTGGTTTATAATTTACGCTGGAAAGAGATATTTTTTATGTTTGAGGCGCATCACTATGAAGTTCGGTAACCCGCACAGGCCGAGAGCATGAGCAGACAGGAGGTGCAATCAATGGCTTGTCTAGTCAACAGGAGATTTTTAGCAACAACGCTAATCTTGGCGGTCACTTTCTTTTCAGCCGGCTGCGAAACAACCAGTAACAAAGATATGGGCACCGCTTTCGGTGCGCTGCTCGGCGGTTTTTTGGGAAGCAAAATCGACGATAACGACACCCGCGGCGCCCTGATCGGTGCGTTGGTGGGGGGCGTGGTTGGCAGAATGATCGGCGATTACATGGACGAGTCGGACAAAGGGAGGCTGGCGAAGACCCTGGACGAAGCCCCGCAGGGCCAGACGGTGAGCTGGCGCAACGAGCGCAGTGGGAATGATTTCGAGGTGACGCCGACATCGGACTATTACGCGCAGGGCGATCGGCAGTGCCGCAAATTCGATCAGGTGGTCTATGTGGACGGGCGCCGGGAAGTGATGGAGGGGATCGCCTGCAAATCGCCGGGCAGCGAGGAGCTGGCAATCGAAGGCACGGCGATTTGACCGGTATTTCGCTAACGCGGGAAAGATGGGGCATGAAATGATGGATATGCGCTGGAGCCGCCTACTTTGTATTCCGGTTATCGCCGCTTTGAGTCTGAACTATCCGGCGCCGCTGTCGGCGACGGTCGACTGCAGCAATCTGCCTGCAGGCTCGGCCTGTCTCTCCAGCGACAGCATCCAGGTGCCCGATACTCCTCCACGGGATCCGGTACCGACCCCTACTGCGCCCCCGAAGAGTGATACGCCTGCAGCAGTCGATCATGGTGGAAAGCGTAAGGACCGCAACTGGCTGATTCCCGGTCTGATCATCGGTGCCGCGGCGTTGTACGCCATTGGCCAGCATCTGGCAAAAGAGCGGACCGAGGACCGCGGCGAGGATAGGGAAGGGGTCGAGGAGTTGCTCCGGGATGGGCCGCAGCTGCCCAAGCAGTTCAATACCAGCGCATTCGGCATCCGTGGACTGATCAAGGGAGGGTGGCCGATCGTGGTGGATTACGAACAGCAGGTGCCCGGCCGGGTGCAGCTGCGCATCGCCGTTCCCGGCGCCGACATCGTCACCTACCGGCTCGATCAGTTCGGTCTGGGTCGCCATGTGCTGCGCTTTGAGCTGCCGGAATTTCTCGGCAGCAGCCTCAAACCGGCGGTGGTCGCATTAACCGCTGCGGACGATCAGCTCCAGGTAGAGACGTTGGAGGGGTTCAAGGTGTATGGGGTAGGCATCGGACCGCGCGCGGTCGGTTCAGTGGCCGTCGACCAGCTGGAGTTCAGTCCGGGAACGCTGCTCGCAGAGCAGGGGGATACCGCGGGATACGCCTTCAACTCCCGCTCAGACTTTGATAACGCGGCGGTGGAGTTCATGCGCGTCAGCCAAAGCCCGGACGGCGTACGCACCCGCTACGTCAACGGCAAGCGGATCGACGGCGGAGTGGAGCGCGGCCGCTGGATCGGCAGCGATGCGTCGCAGCGCTGGAACGGTCACGACGAAAGGGACCGGGTCTCCCGGGGGCGCCATCAGCTGCAGGTGCGGGTGTGGGATAACGGCGGCGACTGGGTCGGTGCCTGGTCCGACTCACTGGTTACCGTGCGTTGATCCAATGCTGCCACAACCGACCGGTGCCGGTTGCTTCGCTTTGACCGTTTCGCACCACTCCTCCCGGTCCAGTATCTTTATGCCGTCCTGAGGATCAAGACGCGTCCCGCTGACCCGACTCAGACGAAGTTCTACATTTGACTCTCCTCCGTCCAATGCCGGCCAGCGCCACAGGCGTGCGCGTTGCAGCTCCCAGATCAATAATCCTTCGGCGGCGCGGGCGCCGCCGCCCGGGAAGAGTACATCGGAGCGCATCAGCGCGCCCAAGGCTCTGCTCGAAACGCCATCCCAGAGGCGCACGCTGCTATCGCCCCAGAGCAGGATGCGGCCGCTGTCCGCGTCGAAAAAACCGCCGCGGATTCGTTCATCCAGGGTCAGCGGGGCGGAGATCGGGTAGGCATCCGTATCCAGCCCCACTGTGCGCGCTTTCGTATCAGAAGCCAGCAGCAGCATCTCATTCTGCCGGTTCAGGATCCGGTAGTTGAGCAGGCCCGCTCTCCGGAGCCGGTCGATCAGGCTGAGGGGCAGTGAGTTTATCTGATCCGCAACGCTCGCTGCCTCGGCGGTGTTGCGCGTTGCATCGGTCGGCGGCGCTGCCGGCGCGGTGGCTTCGCGCGGTGGATTACGCCGCCAGATGCGCAGACTGGTGCCCTGGTCCCAGCTGAGAATGCCCTGGTCATGATCGAAAAAGCGCGCGCCGCTGATCGGCACCGGATGCAGCAGCGGCAGGCTCAGTGGGTTCATGGTGGCGCTATCCCAGAGCCGGGCGCCGGATTCGCGGCTCCAGGCAAGTATGCGCTCGCCGTCACCGCTGATCCGGGCTCTGACTAACGTAGCACCCGAACCATGTTGCCCGCGAGCGGCCAGCTCTCCCAGTTCCAGATCCCAGAGATTGATCTGGTTGCCGGAGCCGCTGGTGATGAGGTGCCTGCCGTCCGCTGTCGGCACCGCCCGGGCGATGCTTCCACCGTGCTGAAGGGGTTCGTCGAAGCGCGCTTTGCCATCCTCGGCGCTCCAGACGCGCACCCGGCCTTGGGCTTCGTTCCAGGAGAGGATCACGCCGCTAGCGGGGAGAAACTGCGCCGCATCCACCGGTTCGGCTGACAGCCAGCTTGCGATCACCCGGCCGGCAGAGGCATCGTGCAGCATCAGGGTTTTGCCGCACCAGGTGACCAGCCCGGTATTGTCCGGAGAGAGTGACGTGCCCTGTACCTTACAGCCGCTGTTCCAACGGGCAGTTGGCTGTGCGCCTTCAGGATGCCAGGTTTGCAGCATACCATCGCTGCTCCACGCGAGCAGTTTGCCGGAGCTGCCGAGGAAGCGGACACCCGCGACCGGTTTGCTTAGTTCGGTGCGGGATATCTCATGCCCGTCGGTGAGGGACCAGAGACGGATGCTGCCCTCTTCACTCCAACTCAGCAGCCGCTTGCCGGTCTGATCGATTTCGATACCCCGTGCGCCTGGATGCATCTGTTCAATCTCAGGCTGGGATGGACCCCACAACTTCAGGCTGCCGTCACGCGCCAGCGTGACAATACGTCTGCCGCCGGTGATCGCCGAATGCATCAACAGGTCCGGGTGGCTTGTGCCTGCCAGCATCGCACCCGTCGTCAGATCCCAGAGTTGGGCCTGCTGTTGCATCCGGATCAGCGCGACGCTGTCGCCGGGCAGCGTCTGCACCTCATCAGCGTTCTGCGCCAGCTCGATGATGCCGCGCAGCTCGACGCCGCCGGTCAACAGTCCGGCGCTGACCAGTGCGTTCATCCGTTCCGTTGCCGCTGTCCGGTCGGCGACCCGGGTGAAATGGTGAGCCGCCTTGAGTGCGTTGTGTTCCGCATCGCGTGCGGCGATGGCGATATTCCAGTAGCTGTTGACCAGCTGCCGCAGAACCTCCCGGCGCTGTTGCGCAAGCTCGAACGCCAGCCAGGTGACAAGTACCAGGCTAAGCGTGATAACAGCCACCCCCAAGCGCCGGACAAAGCGATTGCGCCTTGCCAACTTCCGGCTGGCCAGAATAAACCTTCCGAGTACCTCGCCGAGCTCATCGCTCCGTTCGTCCAGCCAGCGTTCGGCCTCCGCCAGCGGTCCGCCGCGCAGCAGCAGTCCCTGCTCCTTCGGTCTGGCATGCCAAGCCTCCGCGTCGGGTGCGATGTGCTGCCGCCAGAGCAGGAAAGCGCGGTCCTCGTCGAGCCAGCGCTTCAGTTTGTCCCAGGCACGGAACAGCGCTTCATGCGCCACCTCCAAGGTGCCGGTGCCGCTCGGTCCGGGTGCTTCGGCATCGCTCTCTTCCTGACCGGAGACCAGCAGCCGCGCGCTGATAAAAGCTTCGATCAGCGGCCGGAGAGAGACGGGGATATCACGCAGCTGCATGGGGCGCCGGGAGTAGTTGCCCGCGGCGTCGACCCGGACCAGATTGCGGAACATCCGGCGCAGTTCGACCAGCTGCCCGGCGTCCGGCGCCTGCGATGCCAGCACCGCCTCCGCCTCCTGACGGATCGAACCCTCCAGCCCGCCGATGCGGTCGCGGTACTCCGCCAGCGTGATGCGCCCGTCGCTGCCGAAATCGCGCCACAGGCGGTTCAGCGTGAAGGCCAACAGCGGCAGCGCATCCGCGGTGCCGGTGTCCCGGACCATGGTTTCGACCAGGCCGGATTCGAGCTCGATGCCCGCCACCTGGGCCGGTCTGGCGATGATTTCGGCAAAGTGGCTGGGCGTCATCGGGCCGAGCGTCAGCTCCAGGAAGCGGGTCTGCTGCCACAGCGGGTGGCTCTGCAGCGCGGCCAGGTGATCGGAGCGCAGCGTGGCCAGGCAGAAGAGCTGCCCCGGTTCGCAAGTGACAGCCAGTTTCAGCAGGCTGACGAATCTGGCAGCCGCTTCTTTGTCTGCGGTCAGCAACTCCTCCAGCTGATCGATGACCAGCAGCACCGGTTTGTCCCCGTGATCTGCGGCAAGCTGGAGTTGTGCAATGGCAACAGCCAGCGCCTGGTCGTCGTCTGCACACTCCGGTTGCGTGCTGAAAAGCTGCAGATTCGGAGTATCGGACGTTGTTTCGAAAGCGCGGCGGAGCACACCGGAAAGCGCTTCGAGCGGATCCTGGCGCGGCCGCATCGGCTCCAGCACCAGCCACTCGGGCATGCGTGCGAGTTTGGGGATGACGCCGGCCCGCACCAGCGAGGATTTGCCGCTGCCCGACGCACCCGCCAGCAGCAGCAGGCGGTCGCCGCCGTAGCGGCTCATCTGTTCCAACCTGTCCAGGCAATTGCGCTGATCTTCGTCGCGTCCGAAAAAGACCGCGGCATCCTTGTCGATGAAGGGAGTCAGCCCCGGATAGGGCGGACGGTCTATATCCCAGTCGAAGGCGTCGGCGGGGTCGAGTCCGGCACTGCGCAGGCCGCGCCAGAGGCGCTGAAAACCGGCTTCGCGGTCGCCCCGCAGATCGGTTGTCTGAGTATCCTGCAGCAGCGGCCGCAGTTCGCAGGCGGAGATGATGACGGGAAACAGATGCTTCCCCAGTGCGCGCGCGTGGGTGATCTCGGCAAAACACCAGTCGGAGGCCATCGAGTGCTCGCTGCAGAGCAGCACCACGCCGCTGCAGGCGCGCAGCCGGGCGTAGATCTCGCGCTCCCAGTTGCGGCCGGCCGGTATGCCGTCGGCGGGATCGAAATCGAGAAACAGCGACTGGTAGCCTTGCCCGCGCAGCCGTGCAGCGACCTCCTCTGCGTCGCTGTGGTCACGGCTGCTGTGGCTGATGAATATCCCCGACAATAGCGAGTATCCTTTTCATTGCTTCCTACGGACTAGAGTATAACCAACTCTGCCCATGCCAGATCAGACCGATGTCATCCACATGAACTTCATCGCGCCGATGGAGCGCTCTATGAGCCGCCCCCCTGCCGGTCTATCTTGATTGTCGACGAGTGCCGCGAGACCGGCTCTCAGAGTGAGGCGCTGTACACCATGCTGAAAGAACACTGCGATTGGCAGCCGCGGCTGAAACGGCTCGCCGCGGCCGACTGTTTCATCCCGTTGGGGCCTGCCGCAACGCTGCCGCTCGGTAAGGAAGATATTGTCCGGGCGGCGTTGGCGTTAATCGGCGCTGATCGGCGCTAAATCAGTTCGGCCATCACACGCTCCACCAGGTCGTCTATCTCCGCTTCAAGCCTGTCGCGCCGTACTTGCGCCTCGTCGGTATCGCCGGTCTCGCTGCGCATTTCATGGAGCATTTTATTTAAATTGAGCGAGGTGTCCGTCTTGTGGTTGTCCTCTAGCGCCAGCAAGGTCTCCTGGTAGGCGTCTTCGTAATGCTTCAGTTTGCAGTAGATGCTGGCCAGCCGGATATGCGTCCAGTGGCGTCTCTTCTCTTCCAATGCCAGATTGTGCGACGCCAATGCATAGCGCTCCAGTGCATCACGGTATTCACCCGTTTTGAACAGTCGGTCGCCTTCGTCAAACAGTTGTTGATTGCAGGCAGCAATCAGTGGCGAAATCTGACTGATGCGAATCAATGCGGTTTTGTTACGAACCTTCGCATACTGCAACCAGATGCGAGCGTCAGCATACTGCCCGATGCGCATGTATTGCCGGCCGAGCAGGAAGGCGCTGTGAGCATACTTCCTTTTCTGTTGCTCGAAGTTTTCAATCAGCAGATCGATGAGTCTCTGATGGTTCCGCTCCTCCACCGCTTTAATGCAGTCGTCGATTACGCCGGTATATTGATGGTACTCCCGGCTCATCTCCTGCAGAGACTTGACGGCAGCCGTGCGCAGTTCTTCACCCACCTCTTCATTGCATAGGATGTCGATGAGGATCAGTAGTGCATTGGGGTCATGTGTATCTCCCAATGCTCTGGCAGCCTCAATTTTTTCACCCTCGTCTATCGACTCGGTGAGATACTTGATGGAAAAGGACATCATGCTTCTAATCTGATCCTGCCTGTGACCCCAGCGGGTGATGCCGAAGATCAGCAGGATGCTGATACCGACCGCGCCAAGCAGGAAAAGCGTGAAAAAGAGTACCGAACCACCCGCTTCGGTGCCGGCGGTGTTCTCTGTGGCGGAGGCATCCCCCGTTGCCAGGAGTGCGGCTACTGGCAGCAGTGCAGTCAGCGCCTTCCGGTAGGTCCGGCCTTTCAGCCTTGAACCGCAGCTTCCCCCGGTGAATTCGCAATTGAGCAGAATGGGATTGTTCATAATTCTATTTAATTACCCTCCTCATATTCTTGTCTTTCGCCCAATGCGGCAGGGCAGCTGGCAGTCAGATAGGTGATCACCTCTTAAGCTGAATGGATTATTGAAATAAAACTGCAACCTACCAGCGTTTTTTATAGGATTCAATTTGGAGCCGGTGATAATGTGCAGCAAGGTTGCGCCCATTGGGAGTGCATTGAGCGAGTTATTTATGCGCTTGTCCGTCTACTCAGACTTGTACGTTGCGGCCAAGCGGCTCCCGACCGGTTAAAATATCAACCAACTTTTTTAAGCACAGATGCGGGTTATGAAAGAGGAGACGGTTATCGTCTGGTTCCGGCGGGATCTGCGGCTGGCGGACAATCCGGCGTTGGCCGCTGCTCTTGATGGCCCTGGCCGGGTGCTTCCGGTATATATTCATGCCCCGGAGGAGGAGACGCCCTGGCAGCCGGGCAGCGCCAGCAACTGGTGGCTGCATCAGAGTCTGCAATCTCTCGATGCCGGATTGCGGCGCTTGGGTGCGCGACTGAATGTTTACCAAGGAGCAAGCGAAGCGATTCTGGTTCGCCTGATCGGGGAGCAGCAGGCAACGCAGGTTTTCTGGAATCGGCTCTACGATCCGGCGACCGTTTCCCGAGATACCGGACTGAAACGGCGCTTGGAGGAGCGCGGCGTTGAGTGCCGTTCTTTCAACGCGATGCTGCTCAACGAGCCCTGGCGAGTGCTTAACGGGCAGCAGCGCCCCTACCGAGTGTTCGGTGCGTATTGGCGAGCCTGTGCGGTGGAGCTGCATCAGGCGGAGCCGCCACTGCCGCCGCCGAAACGGATTGTCGATCCGGTGACCGATACAAACGCACGGTCGCCGGCGGAGCTGAAGTTGCTGCCGCGCATCCGCTGGTATCGCGGTTTCGAGCCGGTCTGGACGCCGGGGGAGGCAGGCGCCCGCGCCAGGCTTGTGCAGGCGCTGGAGACGGCCGTTCCCGGTTATGGTGCGAGGCGCGACATACCTGCTATCGAGGGGACATCGCGCCTCTCCCCGCACCTCCATTTAGGCGAGATATCGGTGCGCCAGATCCTCTGGGCGCTGCTCAACCGGTTCGGACAATCCGCCGCAATGGAGGGCGATCTGCGCCGCTATGTCACCGAACTGGGCTGGCGTGAATTTGCGCACTATCTGCTCTACCATTTTCCCGCGACCGCCAGCCGGTCGCTGGACAGCCGTTTCGAACATGCCGGCTGGCTTGAAGGCGACGCAGCGCAGGCTCTGTTGCACACCTGGCAGCGCGGCGAGACGGGCATTCCGATTGTCGATGCGGGCATGCGCGAGCTATGGCATACCGGCTGGATGCATAACCGGGTGCGCATGATCGTCGCTTCGCTGCTGACCAAGAATCTGGGCGTGCACTGGCAGGAAGGCGCCCGTTGGTTCTGGGATACCCTGGTGGATGCAGACTTGGCAGCCAACACGCTCGGCTGGCAGTGGACCGCCGGCTGCGGCGCGGATGCGGCGCCTTACTTCCGCGTTTTCAGTCCCGCGCGGCAGGCCGAGCGCTTCGACCCCGACGGAGCATATATCAAGCGCTGGGTGCCGCAGCTGGCACAAGCCGACCGGCGCCGGCTCTTGCACGGTGTGGAACAGGCTGACATACACACCGGTTATCCGCCGCCGATGGTGGATATAGCGGCTTCGCGCCAAGCGGCGCTTGCGCGTTGGGATGCGATCAAGACGATGCCGCGGGAGGCGTCATGAGAGAGGCGAGATTTCCGGTTAGAGGCAAACTGCGCCATGCGCTGTTGGTCGCTGCCGGCTGGATTTCGCTGGCACTGGCCGCGCTGGGCGTGCTGCTGCCGCTGCTGCCGACCACCCCGTTTCTGCTGCTCTCCGCCTGGTGCTTTGCGCGCAGCTCCCGCCGTTTCTACCTCTGGCTCACCGGTAATCCGCACTTCGGTCCGGTTATTCTCAAGTGGGAGAAAGAGGGGACGATGGAGCGCAGGGTAAAGCAGCGGGCGGTCGTGCTGGTGGTGATCAGTTTTGCAGCGACACTGCTGTTGGTGCCGTTATCGGCGGTGGTGCGAATCACGCTGGTGTTGATGGCGCTGCTGCTTTGTGGATTGATCTGGCGCCTACCCGAACCTGCCGGAGTTCGGCCGGTCGGATCGGCTTCAGAAGAGTGATGGGATCAGTTGGCAAACGCTAAAGGAGGGGAAGAGATGAACGCATCGGCTACACCGGATGAAAACGACCAGGAAGAGAAGTCGCTCCCATTTGCCGCGCCCTGCAATAGATTGGCGGCCAGTGCGCCGCTCAGATGGATCAAGCTGGGATGGCAGGACATCAAGCGGGCGCCGCGTCAGAGCCTCAGTTACGGCGCCATTCTGGTGGTGTGCAGCTATCTGCTTGCCTATCTGGCAATCGCCTATGGCAATCTGGTAGTGCTGCTGGCGCTGCTCTCCGGCTTTGTTTTCGTCGGTCCGCTGCTTGCGCTGGCCTTCTATGATATCAGTCTGGAACTGCAAAAAGGGCGGACACCGACGCTGGGCCACGCGCTGGGTGAAAGCTGGCGGCATATCGGCAACCAGATGGTATTTGCGGTGATGCTGATGGTGATCTTTCTGGTGTGGGCGCGGGCGGCATCGATGACGCATGTCTTCTTCCCGATGCAGGCGCGTCCGGATCTGGCGCAAATGGCGACCTTTCTGGGTGTCGGCACGCTGGTCGGATCGTTGTTTGCCGCCTTTGTATTTTGCGTCAGCGCATTTTCGCTGCCGATGATTATCGACCGCCAGGCCGACATGGTGACGGCGGTGGTGACCAGCTTCAACGCGGTGCTGCGCAACAAGCCGGCGATGCTGGTCTGGGTGATGCTGATCGTAGCGGCGGTGGCAGTGGGTATAATGACCGCTTTTCTGGGGTTGGCAGTCACCTTGCCTTTGATCGGGCACGCCACCTGGCATGCTTATCAGGAGACCATCGACAGTTCAGCCTGGCCAAGGCATCCCGGCTACGAAAACGAGCGGTAAGTCAGGCTCAGGTCATCAACTGCTGCTGTTGTGGTATTGGCTGTTGCTGCATCTCCTGCTGCTGTGGGAAAGCAGGATCCGGTTGCACGATGTTGCTGTGCTGCTCCGGCATGAAGCCGGGCAGTGCGTGGAATGCGTTCCGGATGCCGTCGTTCCAGGTTCTGCGCACTTGCACCATGTAGGGGTTATTCTGCTCGAATCTGCATCTGTTGCCCAGTATTAGGCTCTCTTTGCGATAGATGCCGATCTCGAACGGGGCACCGACCGTAATATTGGAGCGGGAGGTGGACTCCAGCGACACCAGGCAGAGTTTTGCGCCATTTTCCAGCGACAGCCCGGGGCTGACGATCCGGTCCAGCGACGGTTTTCCGTACTTACTCTCGCCGATCTGCAGATAAGGTGTCTCCGGCGACGCGGTGATGTAGTTTCCCTGGGGGTAGATCAGCATTAATCCGTGCGGCTGACCGGAGATCTGGCCGCCGATCAGCAGTGTCGTTTCGCCGCTGACACCGGATTGTGACAGCGCTGCACTGTGCTCCCGCTGCACCTGAACGCTGACCCTGCCGACGTACTCCGCCGCTTCGAACAGATAACGGGCATTCACCAGGTTGTTGCCGCCGCAGGGGTAATCTATATCCCGTTGGATATGGTTCATCACCTCTTGCGTGGTGGCCAGGTTGCCGGCCGAGAGAATCACGAACAGACGGTCCGGCGCCGGCTGAAAGACATGCATCTTGCTGTAGGTGGTAACGTAGTCCACCCCGGCGTTGGTGCGCGAATCGGATGCGAACACCAAGCCTTCATCCAGACAGAGTCCGAGGCAGTAGGTCATGAAACTTTCCCGAAAATGGTACAGATGCGTCAGTATCTCCCGAACCGGTTGTCGTGGGAAGAGCTCATTTTGGTATAATAATTGCTCAAATCTTTCGTCTGTTTACAATTGTATTTCTCTGAAAATTACCCAGGACGTTATATGTCGATCCGCGTCGCACTGCACCACAAGACCGATTATCTCTACGATCAGCTTATCCAACTCACACCTCACTTGATACGGCTGCGGCCGGCGCCGCATACGCGGACACCGGTGCACCACTATTCGCTCAAGGTGGAGCCGAAGGAGCACTTCATTCACTGGCAGCAGGACCCGTTTGGGAACCACGTGGCCAGCTTCACCTTTCGTGAGAAGACGCGCCGCTTCAGTGTCGAAGTCGATCTGGTGGTGGAGATGGTCACCATCAACCCGTTCGATTTCTTTGTCGAGGAGTATGCCGAGCACTGGCCCTTCGATTACGAAGCGCACCTGAAGAAGGATCTGTCGCCCTATCTGGAACTCAAGGAGCAGGGCGAACTGCTGCGCGCCTGGGTGGAGCGGGTGCCACGCGACAAGCGCCGCTGCATCGATTTGCTGGTGGAGTTGAATCAGCAGCTGTCGCAGGATATCGGCTACGTCATCCGGATGGAACCGGGGGTGCAACGCTGTGAAGAGACGCTGAGCCTGGCCAAGGGTTCCTGCCGGGACTCCGCCTGGCTGCTGGTGCAGATACTGCGCAATCTGGGTCTGGCGGCGCGTTTTGTCTCGGGTTACCTGGTGCAGTTGGCGCCTGACATGAAGTCGCTGGACGGACCTTCGGGCCCGGAGCAGGATTTCACCGACCTGCACGCCTGGTGCGAAGTGTATGTGCCGGGTGCGGGCTGGATCGGCCTGGACCCCACCTCCGGACTGTTTGCCGGCGAGGGTCACATCCCGCTCGCATGCACGCCCGATCCGGTCTCCGCGGCGCCGATCACCGGCGCCTATCTCGGCAAGAAAGCCGAAGTTCACTTTGAGTTCGAGAACAGCGTCAAGCGGATTCACGAGGATCCGCGGGTGACCAAACCGTACACCGACAGCGAGTGGGAGCGCATCATGGCGCTCGGCGCACAGGTGGACCGGCAGCTGCAGCAGAGCGATGTGCGGCTGACCATGGGCGGCGAGCCCACCTTTGTATCGATCGACGATATGGACGGCGCCGAATGGAATACCGCCGCGCTGGGCGAGAACAAGCGCGCGCGCGCCGAGGTGCTGCTGCGCCGCCTGTGGCAGCGCTGGGCGGTGGGCGGACTGGTGCACCACTCGCAAGGCAAGTGGTACCCGGGTGAACCGTTGCCGCGCTGGGCGCTGAACTGTTACTGGCGCGAGGATGGCAGAGCTATCTGGCGCAAACCGGAACTACTGGCCGATCCGTCGCGGGGCGGGAGTGCCAATGACGCCTCCGCGCAGCGCTTCATCACCCAGCTCGCCCGGGAGTTGGGCATTGCCGCTGCGCACGCGCAGGCCGGCTACGAAGATGGCTGGTACTACCTGTGGAAGGAGGGGGTGCTGCCGGAGAACGTTGACGTGCTCGACAGCAAACTCAAATCGAAACTGGAGCGGGAGCGGCTGCGCCGGGTGTTCGAGCGGGGGCTGGACAAGGTTGTCGGCTACACGCTGCCACTGGGCTGGGATCCGGTCAAAGAGCGTTGGGTCTCCAATGCCTGGAAGTTCCGCCGCGGGCATATGTTTCTGCTGCCCGGCGACTCGCCGATGGGGCTGCGGCTGCCGCTCGATTCGCTGTTGTGGGAACCGGAGGGCGAGCGCCAGCCGCTCACCCCACGCGACCCCTTTGCCGCCAGGGACGCGATTCCGGAGGAGTTCGGCGAGGTACACGCCCGCTATCTGACCTACGTGGAGCCGGCGCCCGAGCGCTTCGGCATCCATGAGCAGGCAGCTGCCGACGAACATACCGAACAGCAGGGGTTTTTCGTTCGCACCGCGATCTGCGCCGAACCGCGCAACGGCGTGCTGCACCTGTTTCTGCCGCCGCTGACCCATCTGAGCCACTGGCTGTCGCTAATCGCTGCAATCGAGGCGACCGCCTCCGATCTCGGCCAGGAGATCGTACTGGAGGGCTATCAGGCGCCCGAGGATGAGCGTCTGCGGCGGTTTTCGGTGACGCCCGATCCGGGCGTGATCGAAGTCAACGTGCAGCCGGAGAGCAGCTGGGAGGGGTTGGTCCGGCTCTCCGGCGAACTCTACGAGGAGGCGCGTCTGGCGCGGCTGGGCACCGAAAAATTCATGCTGGACGGGCGCCACACCGGCACCGGGGGCGGCAATCATGTCACGCTGGGCGGCAAAAGCCCCGCAGACAGCCCGGTGCTGCGCCGGCCGCAACTGCTGGGGAGCCTGGTGCGCTACTGGCAGAACCATCCCAGCCTCTCCTATCTCTTCTCCGGTCTGTTTATCGGTTCCACTTCGCAGGCGCCGAGGGTGGACGAGGCACGCGATGAGAGCCTGTACGAACTGGAGATCGCGCTGCAGCAGCTGCCGCAAGGCGATGCGCTCTCCCCCTGGCTGGTCGACCGCGTGATGCGCAATCTGCTGGTGGACATCACCGGCAATACACACCGCGCCGAATTCTGTATCGACAAGCTCTACTCGCCCGACTCCTCCTCGGGCAGGCGCGGCCTGGTGGAGTTCCGCGGCTTCGAAATGCCCCCCCATGAACGCATGAGTTTGGTGCAGATGCTGCTGTTGCGCTCACTTATAGTGCATTTCTGGGAGCATCCCTATGTGCAGAAACCGGTGCGCTGGGGCACTGAACTGCACGACCGGTTCATGCTGCCGCACTATGTGGAGCGTGATCTGGTTGATGTCGGCAGCGATCTGAAGCGCTGGGGCTATGCTTTCGACAAACGCTGGTTCGACCCGTTCATCGAGTTCCGCTTTCCGCGCTACGGCACCATCAATATCGACGATATCGAGCTGGAGCTGCGCTTCGCCATCGAGCCCTGGAACGTGTTGGGCGAAGAGGTGACGGCGCAGGGCACTGCCCGTTTTGTCGACTCCTCGGTCGAGCGGCTGCAGGTGAAAGTGCGCGGATTGACCGATTCACGCCATCTGGTGACCTGCAACGGCCGCCGTCTGCCACTGCGCAACACCGGTGTGCGCGGGGACTTCGTGGCGGGGGTGCGCTTCAAGGCGTGGCAGCTGCCATCCGGTCTGCACCCCAATATTACGCCGCAGGCACCATTGGTGTTCGATATCGTCGACACCTGGAACGGACACTCGCTGGGCGGCTGCACCTATCACGTCGAGCATCCCGGCGGCCGCAATCCGGAGACCTTTCCGGTCAACGCTTACGAGGCGGAGTCGCGGCGTTTGGCACGATTCTGGCAGCATGGACATACACCCGGACCCGTCGATCCGCCGGCGGAAGAGCCCAATGCAGACTGCCCCTTTACCCTCGACATGCGGCGTGGCACCAAATGAACGGAGACGATTCTTACTGAGTCTGAAAGGAAGATTACAACGACATGCCAATCGAATTTAAAACTTATGAGATACCGACCTTCGACGAAGTGATGTCGCGCGCCAACCGTGCGCGCAGTCATGCGATACCGCTGCTGCGCACGCTGCGCGAATTCGACGACGAGGATCTGGAGACGCGCCAGCACGCTGCAGAGATGGCGATCAAGGAGATGGGCATTACCTTCACCGTCTATTCCGAGGGCGACGCCATCGACCGTGCCTGGCCGTTCGATATCGTCCCGCGCATCATTCCGAAGAGCGAGTGGGACGTTGTCGAGGCCGGGTTGAAGCAGCGCGTGATGGCGCTCAATCTATTCATTGACGACCTCTACCACGGTCAGAAGATCGTCAAGGACGGGGTGTTCCCGAAAGAGGTTTTGGCCAAGTCGAAGAACTTCCGCCCGCAGTGCGTCGGCATCGATCCGCCGCTTGGCATTTGGGCGCATATCTGCGGCTCCGATCTGGTGCGCGACAGTGACGGCACGCTGTATGTGCTGGAGGACAATCTGCGGGTGCCCTCGGGTGTCTCCTATATGCTGGAGAATCGGCTGATCACTAAGCGGGTGTTTCCCGAACTTTTCAACGAGTACTCGCCGTTGCCGGTGGACGGCTATCCTTCGCAGCTGTTCGATACCCTCTGCGACCTGGCGCCGAAGAAGCGATCGAACCCGGAAGTGGCGGTGTTGACCCCGGGCATCTATAACTCCGCCTATTTCGAACACGCCTATCTGGCGCAGCAGATGGGCTGCGAACTGGTCGAAGGGAGGGATCTGTTCGTCGACAAGCACGACAAAGTCTACATGCACACTGTGGCGGGTCCGCAGCGGGTGGATGTGATCTACCGGCGGATCGACGACGAGTTCATGGACCCCGAGGTGTTCAACAAACAGTCGGTGCTGGGTGTGCCCGGACTGATGCGCGCTTGGAAGGCGGGTAATGTAGCGCTTGCCAACGCCCCCGGCGCGGGTGTCGCGGACGACAAGGTGGTCTACGCTTTCGTACCGGAAATCATCCGTTACTACCTCGACCAGGATCCGTTGATCCCGAACGTAAAAACCTATCGCTGCATGTTCGAGAAAGAGCGGCGCTACGTGCTCGAACACCTGCAGGAGCTGGTGGTCAAGCCCGCCAACGAATCCGGTGGCTACGGCATGCTGATGGGACCCAGTTCGACCAAATCAGAACGGGAAACGTTCGCCAAGCTGATCGAGCAGGATCCCCGCAACTATATCGCGCAGCCGGTGGTGGGCATCTCAACCGTGCCGACGGTGGTGGGGCGCAAACTGGAGGCGCGGCATGTCGACCTCAGGCCGTTTATCCTGAGCGGCGGCGAGATCCAGGTCACCGCAGGCGGACTGACCCGCGTGGCGCTGCGCAAAGGGTCGCTGGTAGTCAACTCATCCCAGGGGGGCGGCAGCAAGGATACCTGGATCGTCGACATAGGAGTGCAGTGAGATGCTTTCCAGAGTGGCCGAACACCTCTATTGGATATCGCGCTATGTGGAGCGCGCGGAAAATACGGCGCGTCTGATCAGCGTCAATTCGAACCTGCTGCTCGATCTTCCCGACGGCATAGCACCCGGCTGGGAACCGCTGGTGGATATCATGGGCGTGCGCAGCGACTTCGATAAACGGTTCAAGGAGCCGGACGAACGCCAGGTGCTGAAGTTTCTCATTGCGGACCGAAGCAATGCCGGATCGATTCTGAGTTCGCTCCATTTCGCCCGGGAGAACTGCCGCACGGTGCGCGATATCCTGCCGCGGGAGATATGGGAAGAGCTTAACGAACTCTATCTCTATGCCCAGGAAAATGTCACTGTAGGTCTGACCAAGCGCGGCCGGTTTGGGTTTCTAAGACGTGTGCTTTACGGTTCGCAGTTGTTCATCGGCATTCTTGCCAGCGTGCAGAGCCGCGACGAAGCGTTTGACTTCCTGCGCATCGGACGCTACCTGGAACGCGCCGATATGACCACCCGGATTATCGATGTGCGCTCCGCCGATCTGCTGCCCGACGACGTGGCCGATCTGCGCCCGTTCGACACCATACAATGGGTCAGCGTACTGCATTCGCTGTCAGCCTATCAGATGTATCGGCGGCACATGCAGACGCGGGTCAGGCGCGATGCGGTGCTCAGGTTTCTGTTCAAGGACCTGCACTTTCCGCGGGCTGTTCGCTACTGCCTGGATGTCGTCGGAGAGTGCCTTGGCGATCTGAAGAATAATGAGCAGGCGTTGAAATCGGTGCACGCACTGGTGCGTAAGATTGACCGGACCAATGTGGATACCCTTGACCAGACCAGCCTGCACGAATACATCGATGATCTGCAACTCAATATCATCAAACTGCACAAT
This sequence comes from Chromatiaceae bacterium, assembly GCA_024235255.1. Lineage (GTDB taxonomy): Bacteria > Pseudomonadota > Gammaproteobacteria > Chromatiales > Chromatiaceae > HKST-UBA178. Next base: position 1,222,956 of record JACKMT010000001.1, on the reverse strand, counting down.
ACGATGGCGGTTGCCTATTTTCCGAAGAGCGGTCAGCAGCAACAGCAGGGGTAGTTGCAGGTCGGGATATTATTTCAGCGGGGGTTACTCGCACTCGATGAATATATGAGCTTCGCATTTATCGCAAATATCCTGACTCAGGCGCTTGTGAATGCTGCGGATAGCATCTCTCTTTTTGTCGAAGAAATACTGGTTGCCGACTTTTTTAACAAAGCCGTGTCTGCTGACGGCCTCATACACTCTTCCCTTCAGCTCGGAAAAATAGAGGCCGCCACCCTGTTGTTTTAACCGATTGGCTGCGGTTAAAAGCATCTCTTCGCCGCTTAAATCTATCAGGTTAATACCGGTTGCGACGATCAAAATATGTACGATTCTCTCTTTTTCCGAGATCTGGTCGATTCGGTTCTGTATATAATCCAGCGAGCCGAAATAGACCGACATATCGATTCGGATGATTTTTAGCTGGGGGCATTGATTTACCGGTTTATTGTGAATGTTGACCAGCTTTCTTTTCCCGCCACCGCTATCATTATCAATTGACAGCGTGACAATCTCAGGGGTCGCGGTACGTGCCAGAAAGACGATCAGTGAGAGTAACACGCCAAGATAGATGGCAAACTCAAGTTCGAGTAGTAAGGTGGCAAAGAATGTTGTCAACAGTATGGTGCTTTCAGACTTGCTGTTTTTCAGTATCTGCTTAATGTGGTGAAAGTCGATCAGTTTGTAAGCAACAATAAGAATCACTCCCCCCATCGCAGCTACGGGAAGATAGGCAGTTAACGGGGCAATGGATAAAACGATCGCCATCAGAATAAAGGCGGCAAAAATAGCCGACAGCGGTGTTTTTGCACCGCTGGTATAATTTACGCCGGAGCGGGTAAAAGAGCCGGATCCGGCATAGCTGGAGAAAAAACTGCCTGCAATATTGGATAATCCCTGACCGATAAATTCCTGGTTCGCATCGATACGCTGATTGGATTTGTTTGCGATAGCCCGGCTGATGGATACCGCCTCGATGAGACCCAGCAGCGCAACGGCGAACGCCTCGGGAGCGAGCATTTTAATCGAACTGTATGAGAAATCTGGAATTGAAGCGGGAGGCAGGTGTGCGGGGATTTCACCGACAAGTTCAATGTCAAGCCCGTATTTGGTCATCCAGTAAGCAACAATACTGCCGACCACCAGACCGACCAGAAGATTCGGAATGGCGGGGAAGATGCGTTTGAATATCAGTGCGCTGACCAAAGTACATACAGCAATAACTAGGACATAGTAGTTTATACCGGAGAGTTGCTGCCAGATCTCGACCCAGGTATGCAGAAATGTCTCCCCTTTCGGCAGCGTAAGGCCCAACACATTCTTCATCTGGCTGGTTGCAATCAGGATTGCGGCACCGGCAGTGAAGCCGATTACGACCGTATGCGAGACAAAATTCACCAGTTTCCCCATGCGCGCCAAGCCGAATATCAACTGATAGACTCCCGCGAGGAAGGTGATGGTCAATACCAGCGTTATAAATTCCGGTGTCCCGGGTTCGGCATGATGGCTCACGGAAGTGAAGACCACGATGGAGATGGCCGTGGTGGGTCCTGATATCAGGTGAAATGAGGAGCCGAACAGTGCAGCTATAATCGGCGTGATCATTGCCGTATAGAGACCGTATTCAGGCGGCAGGCCGGCAATTGTTGCAAACGCAACTCCCTGAGGAAGAACGATGACAGCACCGGTGAAGCCGGCTATCAGATCAGCTCGCAGTGTCTGTTTTGTAATTAGCCGGAACCACCTGAGAAATGGAAATAGTGCAAATAAACTCATACGGACTCTCAATTTCAATACTCATCTGGACACTCTCTTCCTTCAGACCGGTGGAAGCGGAGATCCAGTGTTTCGCTGCATCGACTGGGTTCCTGACTGAGCCGGAAAAACGAGGAGTTGAAAGAATCCAGATTTGCCGGAGGGTAACTAAACAGCCATTGTCCGAAATGGCACTTACTTAAGCGGCGATCCCTCTTCAGCCCCGTTAGCTCTGCCGGGATGGCGGTGTTTTTGGGTTCAAGTGGGTGTCATTTGCAGCTGACCAGAAAAATACCCTTCCCTTACGGATAAGAACTCCCATACCTATTATCGTCTGCAATTATTAAATCTATGTGTTGCTGGAATTACTCGAAATCAAGCCGAAGCCCGGTTCGATAAATTCGCATCCAATTATATCGAAGAATATTAGAATAATCTAATAAATAAATTGGATTTAAATGCACCAAAGATGGAGCGGTGCGCACAATAGTAGTGCGAATTTTTAATCACAGTCCCTGCAGCGTAAACGTAAGTAATTGATTTCCCTGGTTTGTATATGATGGCATCAAAAATGCTGCGAATATTTCGACCATTCCAAAAGTGACAAGGGGTGAAAGATGCCGGTTCGTCATTCACTAGAGCGCACCCATGACAGGAGAATCTTCAATCACGATATTCTCTCCTGTACCCACGAGGATGTGGCCGGCAATCACCTCTATTCGGGACGGGCGCTGGGTCTGACCGACCCAGACGATTTCATTCAGATTCACCCATTTCTGAAGAGGGAGTGGAATACTATCACCGGTCACTATGATCGCGTTGGACTGCCGCATTCCAAAAATGTGATCTGGGATACCTCTCTTGGCAGGTTGTCGGATTATCCCGATTTAACAGAGTCACTCTTCTTCTTCGGACCATCGGAAAACCGTGCCCGTCCACGCCGCGCTCTGGAGCGGGTGGTGAGCCACATTAACGACAAAAATAATTTTATTGCACTGGCATCGCACCTGCGGCTGGATGTTCCGAATACCCTCTGCTTCCATGGCAAGCAGTGGTTCGCTGGCATCGAGCATTTCCCGTATCCCTGTTATCTAAAACCCTCGGTCTCTGTGGCGGGTAAAGGTATCCACCGGTGCGAAAATCCGTCAAATCTGATTAAGGCGCTGGCCTACTTCGATGAGGATATGCCGCTTCAGGTTCAGGAGGAGATTCACGCCGATATTTTTCTTAACCTCCAGTACGAAGCTTTCGATGCGGGGATCGAACGGCTGCTGGTGACCGAGCAGGTGCTGCAGGGGTTTACGCATCAGGGCAACCGCTATCCTGCCAGATGCGAACCTTGGGGCGCGGTGGAGCCCATGGCGCAATGGCTGTGGCAGCACGGCATGCGCGGTGTTTTTGCATTCGATGTGGCGGTAGTGGAGGAGATAGACGGTCTGCGATTTATGCCCATCGAGTGCAATCCGCGCTACAATGGTGCCTCCTATCCCTCGGAGGTCGCGCGGCGTATGCAGATCCCCCAGTGGATTGCAAAGGAGTTTAACGGCCATTACGATAAGCTGGCTGACATCGATCTAAACGGCATCGAGTTCAACTCCGAAACCCGCTCCGGCATCATCCTGGTGAATTGGGGAACGATACTGATCGGCAAACTTGGCGTACTGATTGCTGGTACACTGATGCAGCAGAAACAGTTGGAAGCGGAACTGCTCGCTCGTCTCCAATAAGTTATTTCCCTGGGATATCGAAATAGAAAAACGCAACAACTTCTCGCTGATGCTGCATGGTGGTGCCGGTGCCCTGGACAATCTCGGCAACGATAAGGAGGCGGTCCGCTATCTCGAGGGCATGCGCAGTGTGCTTGAACATGGACGCCGAATACTCCAGTTGGGGGGCAGTGCCCTGGAGACTGTGGAGCAGTGCGCATCGCTGCTGGAGGACGACCCGGTTTTCAATGCCGGAGCGGGGTCGGTTCTCAATGAAGACGGCAAGGTCGAAATGGATGCAGCAATCATGTGCGGCGCCACGCTCAATGCCGGTGCCGTCGCCGGTATCACCAATATTGCCAATCCGATTCAGCTGGCGAGAGTGGTACTCGCGGAGAGCGAACATGTCATGCTCATCGGCGCAGGTGCACAACGCTTTGCCGATCACTGGAAGTTTGAATTCATGCCTGATCACTACTTCCTGACGCCCGACCGGGTAGCCCAATGGGAGCAAGCGCACCTCAGACGTCGCATGGGATTGGATCATGATGATGTCGGGACGCTGGAGCGCATGAATGAAGAAAAGTACGGCACCATCGGCGCTGTGGCAAGAGATCGTATCGGCAACCTGGCTGCAGCCACATCCACCGGCGGTATCGTCAACAAAGGTTTTGGCCGGGTGGGAGATTCACCCATCGTCGGCGCCGGTGTCTATGCGGACAATGCCTCCTGTGCGGTCTCCTGTACCGGATTTGGTGAGGATTTCATGCGCACCGCACTGGCCAAGACCCTCGCTGATCTGATCGAGTTTAAATCGCTGGATGGGCCTACAGCGGCTCGCGAGGGTATCGATTACCTGCAGCGTAAGGTCAATGGCCGCGGTGGTTTTATCCTAATTGACAAGCAGGGACGCTGTGCCTGCGCTTTTTCCACCAAGAGGATGATTCGCGGTTGGATCGAGCAGGGTGGCGAAACCCAATGCTGGTTGTAAAGGCGTTTGTTTAACGCCTGAATTAAATCAGAAATACCCCGCCGCTTTCGTGCGGTTGGCTTCAGTTCTCCTAATCACACTCCACCTAAATTGAGCATCTGCAAAGCACCTGGCACGATTGACAGGAGGTAATTATTGTATATAATTAATTACTAATATATACCTCGTAGTAATGAAGGAGAGTTGTTATGCAGTACACCTTTGGAGGTTTGGTTCTTGCCGCTTTCTTCGGGATGTTTTTCGGTTCTTCAGGAGAGATGGATCCAGTTCTGGTTTCATACATTTTCTGGGGTCTGATAGGTGTAGGTGCCACTTTGCATCTTTTGGTTATCGTAAGAGATGCGCTTTGCAAAAAAACCAGTTTATGGATTGCAGGCAGAAGCAACATGTTTGCTCGTTTTTTTCACTGTTGATCGGTGTATCGGATCAGCGGAGCTAGGACCGTCGGGTAAATCGTCGCTATAAAGGTATTTTCGGTGCTGCCGATTACACTCATAGACTTCACTATGGGTAAAAGGCATGACTAAAAAACTGATTGATACACGCGCGACTGCTGGTGGTGGGCCGCTCAAAGATAGCTTGCCTGGTGTGAAATTTTCACCGGAATGGCCTGAGGATAAGGTGCTGAACAGGGAGGCGGAAGGCTTGCTAGCCAGCCTTCCGGAAGAGGTGCGTCCGGTTCAACTGCCGGAACAGTTCCCACGCATCTGCAATCGGATTGCCGAACTCTGGATCGATCCGGAACTCGCGATCTCGTTATTTGATGATCTGCTGATTGACAATCGTGGCGGCCGTAATGGCTTTCCGCTGGCGATAATCCTGGAGATTTCCAAACTGAAAGAGCATCTAATGGCAACCTACGCCCTGCACAATCTGGATGTCTGGAAAGGCAACCGTAACCTTTTTTGAGCGGGATCTCCGGTTCCGGAGTTTAGCAGCGCATGTCAGTTTTACCAGGGCTCGGTTTGCTCATCGCCGGGCCGGGTCCTGTGGTTTTATCAGGTATGGCAAGCACGCGGTTCCGGCAACGGCAGCTACCGGATGAAATTCAGGCGCCTTACAACTGTGAAGTTGTGGAGAGTACCGGTGACTCGGCAGAAGTTATCTTGCTGACATAAGCGAGCAGGCGTTTTCGGTCAGCAACCAGACTTACATTCTCCACTACGGGGCCAAGACCCCAGGCTCTCTTTTCCGACGCGCTGTACATAGCCGTTTCCCGCTTATCGTAAACCTTCCAGAGCTTTTTCCCTTCGCAAGTCAGGCCGGTGTAGTATTCCAGTGATTTGTGCCCCGCACAAACGGTCACCTGGGCGCAGATTTTGCGGTACTTCTTTTTATTCGGGAATTGACTCAGGAAGTGTGCTATGAGTCTGCTGCCTATTCCCTGCCGGCGGTGCCCCGCTTTCACATGGAAGTGATACTCGGGGCACGGCGGCGCTTTGGGCATCTCCTTTGAATTGTTGAACTTTGCATGCAGCAGAAACTGCACCGCCCGGCCGCCGAGGCTGAGGGTGTAGAGAAACTTCCTGCTCTCCAGGTAGCCAAGCATCGGCAGGTAGAGTTTGAAGGAGATCTCCCCGAACTCCTTTTCAGCGATCTGTTCTGCGCTTTTATCCCGCCACTGCATCCAGGGAACCATCCCCTTTTTTGTCGTTACGTCGCTGCCTTCGGCGCCGGTCAGATAGCCAACCAGCTCTTCGGTCCGCAAATCGTCGACCACATAGAAATAGTCGCCGGCGTACTGGGCGAACGGTCCGGTTACAATTCTCCCAAAGCTGACAGCGCCGGCTTCCGGAATCAGAGGGAAGGGTCTGCCACCGGGCAACGCATTGTTCCAACAGAGTCTGCAAACAGCCTCTTCATCTTTGTCGGGATTGTAAACACGAAAACCGTAGTTCCCCATCTCGAATAGATATTGTTTGCTTATTGGGGCCATTGGCTCGAAGATTTCTATTAGGTTGTTGGCAGCCAGCATATGCTAATAACTCAGTGCAGTAAAACCACGGATGCCCAGGTGCAGGCCGCTCCGGGAGGGGGGTTGTCGTGTACCTGGCGGATTGCTATCTATATTAGCGGTTGAATAACCAGCAGGTTTAGTTCTGATTGTTCTTTGCTACCCATAGGAGAGAGTGTCTATTGATTGACACCGGTGATGATCTTGATATTGGACCTAAAAGCGTATGCGGTTAAAACCTTCTTTAATTTTCTGGGGTGGCTGGGGAGCCGTATACTGAACTTCGGTTGCACCCGGAAGATGGATCTGTTTCGGGACCTGCCTTACGGACCCGATGCCGAACAGCGCCTGGATGTTCTGAAACCAAAGTCGGATCAGCCGGCACCGCTTCCGGTTTTGGTCTATTTTCACGGTGGCGGTTGGATCAGCGCCGACAAGAAGATCTACGATGGTATTGCGGCAGCATTTGCCAACAATGGTTATCTTGTCTTCAATGTGAATTATCGTCTCGCACCGGGAAGCCGATTTCCGGCAGCGCTGCAGGATGCTGCCCATGCGATTGCATGGATCGTGCATAACCAGGCAAAATTCGGCGGCGATCGATCGACGATCGTTTTGGCGGGTGACTCTGCCGGTGCCCAGATCGCTGCGTGGTATGCCTGTGCCATGCACAAGCCAGCGCTGTTTTCCCAAATCGGAATAGAGAACATTGCAGGTAGAGTGCCGATCGAAGGGTTGATGCTGTTTTACGGTGTGTACGATTTCGATACAGTTATCGAGGCACGCTTCCCGTTTATTAAGTTATTTGCGCAAAGCTTTCTGGGAAGCGACAGAAAAACCTACGCTGAGAACGCCAAAGTTGCCTCTCCCATCCGGCAGGTTTCTTCCGGGCTGCCGCCGGTTTTTCTCTGCGCGGGCGAGCGAGACGGACTCTACTCTCAGTCGATCGCATTCGCGAATGCACTGGAGCAGGCCGGCGTCAGATGTGAAAAACTGCTGTTGTCCCGTGAGTATCGTGCCGATCACGGATTTCTGTTTTTCCGATGGCTCAGGTCGTCGCGCCTGGCTTATGCAGCGGCAGGTGATTTTCTACGTGCGCTTTCCGGTTCAGCGCGATCGGCTTTTGAATGATTCCAGACAATCCTGCCAGGCCCCCAACCAGTAAGCAGCAGCGCTGTTCGGGGACGAACCGCATAGTGTCAACAGATCGATATTGGAGACATGGGTTCCGAATGCGCGCGAGTGGGGATGAGCTAAAACTCTCGCCGGGGCTTCGCCGCAGAATCTGCGCACGCCCGCGTTGAGCAGAATCCGGTCTACAGAACTTTTTTCGGCGATATCCTCGATTACTGAGGAGAGAGTGAGCAGCGCCTTGCGAAACAGCACCAGACTCTCAGGGAAACCCATAATATTGGCAAGCGCAATGTTGTCCAACAGGCGCTGGGACCAGGCGAAACCGGGAAACTGGCCCTGCCTGATCTCCCGCATGGCCACCGCAACGGCAGCACGCAACAGTGATTCATCCGGTCGGTTGCGGCCCAGGTTTTCCACTGCCCGGCAGATGCCGGCTTCGTTGTGAAACAGCCCTCCCAGAACGATCTGCATCAGACTGATGCGCTGTTCCTTGCTCAGGTGGCCCGCCAGTGTCCAGTCCAGTATCGCCAGCTTTTCGTCGTCGGTACAGAAAAGATTACCGGCATGCGGGTCGGCGTGATAGATCGTCTCGCCTGCCGGATCCCAGAACGGTTTCGCGATCATCGCATCGATCAATCTATTGGCCAGCCGCCGGCGTCTGCTCTGAAAGAGCTTGGCATCGGTCACTTTGCCCCCGAAGATGCGCTCCATCGCGGTAACCTGGTCTGAGCAGAACGGCAGCAGCCGCGGAATAACGGTATCCGGTTCGTCGGCATAAAAATCTCCGGCTTCGACCAGATGCCGCTGCTCGCGCGTAAAACAGATCTCCTGCCGCAACAGTCGGCACATACTCTCCAGTGTCTCGCGGTAGTCCAGCGGCGGCAATCCATGGTACTCACAACGCTCTTCGAGAAAGGCTCCCAGTTTCCCCCAAATATCGAGCTCTTCGTGCAGACGCTCCGCAATGCCGGATTTGAGCAGTTTGAAAACGCCGTGTTGGATCTCACCGGAGCCGTTTTCTTTCCAGGAGAACGGCAGGATTACCGCCACGCTGGCTTCCGCCAGAGTGTTGCCGGCCACCTCTATACCTGGAATGCGCATTAGCTGTTGTTTTACATCCGCGGGCACTTTATTCAACGCCGTGTCGGAACAGATCGACTCCAGGTTCTGCAGGCTTTGCCGCAGCTCAAATGAGAGTCTGCGGTCGCGTGCGACGATCTGACCGAGCTTGTGCAGTGTAGGGCACTGGTGCAGCAGATTGACTACCCGGTCGGAAAAGCGCGTTTCGGCTGCAAGCGAATACTGCTCGGCGAGTATCTCGGTGAAGCGGTTATCCGGCAGGAGCGCCAGAAAGTAGCAGACGCCGTCAACCAGCAACGGGCGGTATTGCGCATATACCTCCGGCAGAATCTGCCCGATATTTAGGGATTCCACCAACAGGCTGATGCGGGGAGCGGTCATCAATTACCCTGCTGGACAGTAGGCTTAAGCGGACGGGTTTTCCAAATGCCCTTCGCAGTCAATATAAGCGGGCTTTGTTGACCGCTGGGCTTCCTGCCCTGGTGGATGCAGTATTGTAATGCCTGGTTTAAGGCGAGCATCGGCGCTCCTGGAGCAGGGGCTTCCATGGAACATTCGGAGTTATCGATTTTAATATACCACCCTCATTCTGTGCCTGCCATAACCCTTATCCTTTGTTGGAGTTGCCGGCTATTGTTCTGCAGGCAGCGCTGCTACTGCTGTCACTCCTTATAACACGGATATCGGACTCCGCACCGGATGCGCGATCGGTTATCGAGTCGACGGCTGATGGCGGGAGTGAGATTTAATCGGTGCGCTCTTCGGCGGATCCTGATACAGAGGTGCGTGAGCTGATGTCTGAACGGCTGCGAGCGGCATACAGGGGAGAATTTTGCGTTGGCGCTGAACCGGATGATCGGGGCGTTAAAACAGGCGCAGCTGAACAAAGCTTCCATTTCCGTGGAAGCCAAGGCAGGCGATGGCCGGATCATGATCTACGAGGAGTCATTGCGGCGGGCCCAAACGAAGCTCGCCGAACTGGGCATATATAAGGGGTCGCCGGACGGCCGGTTCGGACCGGAAACCGAGACGGCGCTAAAGACTTTTCAGGCACAGAAAGGGTTACAGCAAAACGGACTTCCGGATCAAATCACGCTGTTTCATCTCAGTTATTGAAACCGCACGCCATGCGCGACCAGCATATGCCGCAGGTGGACCCGTCACAGTTCACCGAAACCAACCATCCGGCGCTCCACTACCAGCAGATGCTGGCCGACCATCTGCGCATGCAGCGTTACCGTCAGGCGATAGTCCAGACCGTGCGGACAGGCGATCTGGTAGCCGACCTGGGAACCGGTCTCGGCGTGTTGGCGCTGATGGCGGTACAGGCCGGTGCGGCGCGTGTCTATGCGGTCGATAACCGGCCGAACGCGCTGTGGATGGCCGAACGGATTCTGCGCAGCAATCCCGGCGGCGACCGGGTGGTGCTGATCAACGCCGACGCCAGAAGCGCACGGCTAGATGAGCCGGTCGACCTGATCGTCAACGAACTGATCGGGGATTTCGGTACCGACGAAAATATTCACGAATGCGTCAGTGCATTCGCCGACAGCAATCTGAAACCGGCCGGAAGCGTTCTCCCGGACAGACTGCAGACCTATCTTGTCCCGGTGGAGTATGGCGATGAGTTTCGCGGAATCTGGCGGCAGGACTATTTCGGACTGGACCTGCGTGCCGGCATGCAGTACGGCTGCCGGGACCAGGCCGTCATGTACAATCTTCGGGAGCAGCCGAAAGAGCTCGCCGCCCCCGGGCTGGTGGAGAATATCCGGTTTGGCAGGGACATGCCCTCCCGCACCCGCCCTGTCGATCTGACATTTGAAATAACCAGAAGCGGCAGACTTCAGGGTTTCGTGGGTTATTTCAGCGCGACGCTAAGCGACGGCATCGTTATTTCCAATTATCCCTGCTACCCCACCTGCCACTGGCAGAACTGGCACTGGCCGGTGGCACCGCCGGTCGATGTCGAACCGGGTCAGTCGGTAACGGTTTCGCTGGATCTCCAGCCAAATATGGTTGCATCAGGCTGGCGCATGGATTGGGAAATTTTATAAACGATTCTGTTATTTTCCGAAAAATCCCGTCCCGGTATCAGTACCGATAATGCCGGCGTACAAAACGTTCAATCCAAGGCGTTCCATTCTGCATCGCCAGATCTCTCTACAGCGCAGACGGATCGAAAGCGATCGGCAGCTTTATCCGGGTCGCCAAGTGGAGTATTTATGCCCAAACGGCAGATTTGGGCAAAATGTCGGCAAACAGATAGCCGTCACGATGAACGATTTCGCCTACAGAGATCTCAATCTGTTCGCTGAACATCGGTCCGGCGAAAACAAAACTGTGGAACTCCCCGTTTTCGCCGCAGGGGTCCACCTGGTCCGGCAGTGCGTCCAAAAACTCCTGGTTGAACTCTCGCCCGATAAAGGCTGCAGGAATTTTCTTTGGATCGATGCATGTCGTTACCATGCGCAGGCCGTTGTTGATCATTTCAAGCACCAGCTGGTCTGTCGGAATGCCCCAGAGTGGAAAGATCGCTTCTATTCCGCTGCCTTCCAGCTTCTCCACTCTATAGTTGCGTACATCCTCCAGAAACAGGTCGCCAAATGCAAAACAGTCGATGTTGTCGTTTTTTGCGCGCGCAACGAAGCGACCCATTATCGCTTCATATTCGGCATTGCTGCACGGATGGGGTATCTCTATCACTTCCAGCGGAAGGCCGATGCTTCTCGCCTGACTGCGTAACAGATCAACCCTTACGCCGTGCATCGCTACCCGATCGAACGCCTTAGTGACCGTGCAGAAGAGACCGGCCAGATCGATTGCTGGATTCTGTTGCAATTTATACAACGCCCATGCGCTGTCTTTTCCGCTACTCCATGACATAAGTACTTTCTGTTTCATTTTGGGCTGTACAACGGCAGCCGCTGGCTTATCTTTTTCGGCAAACATTAGGGAGCTGTACCTGGATAGGGAGTGGGCATCGACAATCCTGAATCTGAACTCCTCGGAGCTGATGCGCTGAATATACCAACCTTGCCGGGTGCCCGCTATCCTTACAGCGGTTTGGCCTAAGGCGGCGCTGCACTGGTTCTCCTATAATGATCAATTGCTGAATACTGACGACAACGGGAGAATCGACTTAATGGAAACCGAAGATCACCACCCCAAGCTACTGACTCCGGAGGAGGCCCGCGTTATTGCTTCGCTGATGGAAAAAGAGCTGACGACGCCGAATAACTATCCGCTCACGCTGAACTCGTTGATGGCGGCCTGCAATCAAAAGTCGAATCGCGAGCCTGTGATGACAATGAGCGAGGGTCAGGTCGGAAATATTGTCAACAAAATGGCAGACAGAGGATTACTGTTTGTTGAGTATGGAGAGCGGGCAATCCGCATCTCACACAAAGCCCGCAGCAATTTCAAACTGGATCGCAAGCAGCAGGCGGTATTGACAGTATTGATGCTGCGCGCCCCGCAGACATTGCATGATATTTTGACGCGAACTGGCAGGATGGTGGACTTTTCCGATACCGAAGAAGTCCTGCCTGTTGTGGACGAAATGATCGCTCGTCAGCCGGCACTCGTTGTACGTTTCCCAAGAGGGGAGGGGCGCCGCGAGGAGCGGTACTCTCATCTATTGTGCGGAGATGTGGAGATGCCCAAGAGTATGGAGTCTGCGCCTGGTGTCACCGGGAATCTGACGACCGCCGAAATAGACCGGCTGACGATTTTGGAAAACCGGGTTGCGGAACTGGAGAAGAGAGTAAAAGCACTTGCGGATCAGGGCTAGCGGGAGGCAGCTAAAATCCAATCGCATTCGAAAGCCGGAAGTTCCACAACAGCTTGGCAGCAGCCAGTCTAGATCTGCTCCTCTACCATCGAGACCAGCTCACGAATCTGATGAGATACGCCGACAGCGTCCTCCACGTCAACCTGAAAAGCGATTCCGGTTCCCTTCTCTTTCATATCGCCGGCCTTTTCCAAGGCTTCCAGTATGGTACGGCTTTGGTGCTCTTCAACGAGCAGCAGTATAATATCGATAGCAATTTCCAATGACAGCCCGAGAAAGGTTTTGGCTACATCCACGCCCTTGCCCTTGCCGTTGTGGATGACCGTCGATCCCTTGGCACCCGCATCACGCGCTGCGTCCATCAGCGCGTCAGTCCACTTCTCCTCCGCCATGGCGACAATCAGTTTGAATCGCATATTGACTAGCCTATTATCGGGTCTTGGAAGATTAACTTGCGACAGAGAATATAACTGACATTCGCGCCAGGCAACCCCGCAATCGGGTAACCGGTACGATCCAAACTGCGTGCTGGTTCTGAACCAATTTTGACGTCCGATTTTTAGCGGATGCCGGATGGTTATGCCGGCCGGTTCGCGGAGTTTGTTTGTTCAAAATTCTCCGGTTGCGGCCCCCTTCATTATCTCACGCATGGTTTTTCTGACGCGCAGTGCCTTCTCCTTGAGTTCCGGCGGCAGCTCCTTTGCGCCATGAATCAGAAAATCCATATTCATTGCGTAAAGCCATAATTTGCCCTGGTTGTTTTCCACCACGCTGATGCCGCAGGGCATAAAAGCAGAGTAGGCGTCGTTGTGCTCAAGCATCTCGATTCCCACTCGAACATCGCAGAACTGCATGAAGGTGACATGACGGAAATCCTTTCCGGTGACGGCAGCGGCCTGCTTATAGAAGGGTGATTCGTTGACGAAAAGAAAATTTCGCTCAACCGCGAGACTTTTCATCGCATCTTTGACGTCTTCGACACTGACACCCTCGGCGACGGGCTCGGCCCAGACGAAGGCGTTGGCAAGATCCCCGGTCTCCAGCAGCTTGGTGCCAAAGGCTCGATACACCTCAAAAGCACCGGGATCGAAATCCCGCGTTGCATACAGCAGGTAACCTGCCGCAACAACCGTCGCCAGGCCGATGATGGCCAGTAAATTTCTAATTGTGCGCATGTTTTCACTCTCCCCTAAATTGGTACAACCGCAAGAACAGCGTGATTATTTTTCGCCAGTATAAGCTATGATTTCTGAACAGTGTAGGGTTTAAAGCCTAGGCAAAACAAGTCCAGCCCATCCCAACCATCCCAATAATAGAAGGAACAAGAATATGTCCAAGAAGACGAATGATATATTTGATTATCTGCCGAAGTGCGCACCCGACACTGCACAGGGTACCCAGGCGCGCTTAAAACTCAGTCAACTCAAGCCTACCCAGAATGCGGTAGGAATGGACGAAGTCAATACCAAAACGAAAAAAATCGCAAGTAAGAGCGATAAGAAGCTGGAAGATTACCTGCTGCAGCGGACTATCCCGATCATCATAGGAAACAACGGTCAGTACTATCTTATCGATCACCACCACCTGGCGACGTCGCTATGGCTCGCCAAGGGCGACATGTACGTGCCGGTAGAGGTCACCAAAAACTGGAATCCAATTGAAGGCAGCAGCTTCTGGCGCGCCATGGCAGCGAACAACTGGGTCTATCCGTTCGACGCCATGGGTGCCGGTCCTGACAATCCCGCAACGCTGAAGCAGCACGTCAAGGATCTCGATAACGATATCTATCGCAGCCTCTCCTGGGTGGTAAGGAGTGATTACGGCTACGTCAAGGATCCCAACAACGCGATATTCGCCGAATTCAAATGGGGCAGTTTTTTCAGAACCAGAGTGATCTTCCATGCGCAGCTCTCCTGCGAAAAGAAGTGCATGGAGATGACGCTTGCGGATATCGAGAAAGACGATCCGGACGATTACCACGAGAAGATTGCATATGCGCTCTATCTGGCCAGCTCCCGCGAAGCGGCCGGACTGCCTGGCTTTGTCGGTAGGTCCAACTGATACGTCTATTCCGGTAGCGAAGATTAACGGTATCAGTCGTCTAAATCCAACCGGTTTGCTGGCCGGTTGGATCTGTGACATTCAATAGTGTACGGCCAGCCATATGGTTGCACTATTTGAACTCGTTCCGATGACCTTATGTCTGGTATGCGAGGGAATATCGATATGGTCGCCCGGTCCGAGCTCCACGATAACATCGTTCGCAAAGGCTATAGTGGCTTCTCCCTTAAGCAGCAGGACCCATTCGTTCTGTTGCTGATCGTACCAACCGCTCTCTGGTGATCTGTGCCCGTTGGAGATGATGCGTTCAATCCTGACATTGCCGTTTTCGATCAGTGATTCGAACACCTCTTTTTCCAGCTCGGCTGGAATCGCTTCGAACAGATTGCCTCGCTTCACGCTCCGCCCCGCTCATTTCAGAGGATTCATACTGGCCATGCGGGACGGACGGTCAGGGCCGATCGTCCGGGTCCGCGTTGGCTTTTTAACGGCGCCTGATTGGCACGGATGACACCCAGCCAAAGCGCCAGCAGACTGGCAGCGTAGATTGATGAAACCATGCCGATCAGATAAGTCTGGCACCTTGCCGGCTTAAAAATTGTTTTTTTCAATCTCCAGAATCGCCAGGCTGATGTGTCTCCCAACCTGGTCGTCGAAATTGACCCAGTCGGCGTAGGGTGCCAGCTTCTGCACGATTTCCGGCTTCATTTCAAAGTCCGCGAGACCCTCTTCGTAGAGTCGTTCAGCCTCGCCGTAGAGGGTTGCCAGATATTTCCGAAACTCGTTCACTATACCGACATCACCGGTTGGACCATGGCCTGGAATGTAGTGCAGAACAGCAAGGTCGATGGCGGTATCACAGGCCGCGATACTGCCGTTGAAGCTGGCGTCATCCATTCTGGCGATGCGCTTGTAGGTTACATTATCTCCCAGGAAAAGCACCGACTCCTCCACCACCTCTATCATCACATCGGTGCCGCTGTGGGCGCGCTCCGGCGCGTGGAAGCGAAACGTCATGCCACCGGTTTCCAGCCTACCGATTTCCGAGGTGGAGACCGCCGGGATCACAGCGCGGGTGCCTGCGGTAAATCCTTCGGTTGCCTGAGCCATCAGATTGATCCACTCATCGGCAGCGCCCGCATGCGCTCGCTTGATCATTTCCGGATGGGCGATAAACACCGCCTCGGGAAAAGCTTCGGCGATCGCCTGATTACCCAGCCAATGGTCACCGTGAACGTGGGTACTGATGACGTGCGTGATCGGTTTGTCGGTGATGGTGCCCAGCTGTTTCAACACCATTCTGCCGGCTTGCACGCTGGAACCTGGGTCGATCAATACGACACCGGAAGCAGTGATGACAAATCCAGGATTATTCATAAAACCCTGGTTTTCAACGCTTGGATAACCCAGTGGGCCATGAATAACGTAGGTATTGGCCGTGATACGGTCAACTGGATAATCACGCAGCGTGTTTTCAGCAAAGCCAGTATCAACCGTCAGCAACAGCGCAAGTAGAGCAGCCGGAAGAGCAATGGATTGACCGATCAAACGATTCTCCTGAGTAAACGTCGATTAGCTGAAACCAACAGCTGGGTGCAGCAATCAACGAGATGATAGAATATTAAGTTTAGCTGCCGAGACCGTTGCCATTCGGTTCCGGCAATTGCAACTGTGAACGAAAAGCACAACGAAAAACCGCTAGCCGTCAGTTTATAAGTTAGCAGATTACGGAGATTGGGTGAAACAGCCAGCCCAATGGTCTCACTTTTATGCTCGTAGGTAGTGCACCAGAGAGGCAGTCGCGCAACCCGAAAATCTGTCCACCCAGGTTTGCCCGGACCTATTGCCAATGTGAGGGTTCCGGCGATAGTGGCAATGAGTTTGCCGCGAATCTTGCCGTACCCGGCAGTCCCTGATTGAGGCTACCCGCTGCTCCCGGTCGGCGGCTTGCCAAGTTGTTATATAAATTTGACACTGCGCTCTGTTTTGTTAGCAAGGATCGTTATTAACTCTTTGTTTTAAAATAACATGATCTGATTGGCGTGCGGTATGCATGTAACTTCGCAACGGAATGATTTAGCAGACAGGAGGTGAGCAGTAACCGATTCGAGGGTAGTGCCATGCAGTCCAACCGCAGATTTTATGCAACGCAATTTCTACGTCTTGTTTACGAAGGATCCATTCTGTTTTTCTGTGTATTGGGTCTGGTTCTGGCGGTGGCACTGGGTGGGTACCTGCTGGAGCTGGTCTTCTCCCCGCACTAACCCGTCCGATACAAGAATCGGTCTCATATTCCCCTGCAGACCGTGTTGCGCCCTGGGTAAAAAATCGCCACGGTCGCGGCCGAGGGGGATTATCAGATAGGTTCTATACACTCCGATCGATTCCCGGCGCCTGCCGGGGTTCCCTACAACCCGGGTTGGCCGGTGCAGGTAACGGCTCTAAAATACCAGTCTGCTTAACTGCGACAGCGATTGGTACGATCAATGAATAACGCTATCTCCCGAGCTGCCGAGCTGTTGTCTCAAGCCAGCGCAGTGCTGATCACAGCCGGCGCCGGTATGTCCGTCGACTCCGGACTGCCTGATTTTCGCGGCCCCGAGGGATTCTGGCGGGCCAACCGAAACTGGCGCACACCGGTCTGCGCTTCGAAGAGATGGCGAATCCCACCAGCTTTCTGCGCGATCCCCGCCTCGCCTGGGCATTCTACGGGCATCGTCTGGAGTGCTACCGCAACACCGACCCGCACCCCGGTTACAGCAGGCTGCTGCGTCTGACCGGAACCAAGCGCGGCGGTGGATTTGTCGTCACCAGCAATGTCGATGGCGCGTTCCAGAAAGCCGGATTTCAGGATGCGCAGATCTATGAGATCCACGGCAGTATTCACCAGCTGCAGTGCTGTTCACCCTGCAGCGACGCCATCTGGTCGGCAGCAGCGGTCACTGTTGCAATCGATCAGGACGCCTTTCGCGCCGATGGGTTGCTGCCGACATGTCCGACCTGCGGTAAACTGGCCAGACCAAACATTCTGATGTTCTCGGACGGGAGTTGGGTCGCCGACAGGAGTGAAGCGCAACGCCGGCGCTTTCAGCAGTGGCTGGCGGGCGTTGACAGCGTGGGGGATCAGATGGTTGTGGTCGAGATTGGCGCCGGTACCTCGCTGCCCTCTATCCGCCGTCTGTCCGAGCGGATAGCGGGACATTTCGGCGCACCGCTGATTCGGATTAATCCACGCGAGTCCCAGTGCGGATTAACTAAGTCGGTGAGCCTTCCCATGGCCGGGCTGGAAGCGTTGACACAGCTGATTTAATATCACCGGACCGTGAAAATGAATACGGGCCCTGAGAAGGGCCCGTAGTTGAGAGAGGATCAGCCGGTTAACTTGCCTTGCCTTTGCGGAACCTGCGCAGTAGCAACAGGCTGGAGGCGAGCAGCAGCAGCGGGGCAGGTTCAGGAACCGAAGCCAAATCGTTCTGGGGCGCCGGGTTCTGGGACGGGCCAAAATCGACCGGAGTGAAGTTCTGGTCGGGCCCGCGCTCCATCTGTCCGCCACGCGCCAGGTAGCCGATTCGCATCAGCTCGTCGAAAGCCAGCAGACCGTCGGTATTGATGGAGGCGGTGCCGCCGCCTGCCTCAGAGAGCGTGACGTCGTCGTCGATGCTGTCCTTGTAGTTCAGGACCGAATAGAGGCTGAGGTTCTGCGGTGCGTGCAGGTTGTAACTGGGATCGTCCGCCGGATCGAACAGCCCGTAATAGAAGTTCACCTTCTCCAGGTCCACCAGCACCTCGCTGGCCAGGATCAGATCGAAAAAGTCGGTCGAATCGGCGACAAAATCGTTGATGAAAGCGAATACGACGTTGCCTTCGTTGAGGTTCGCGATGCCTTCGACCTGCAGCTGGTCATACTCCAGACCCGCTTCGGTGCCCAGAATTTCGAACAGAATGGTCCGCCCGTCCAGGTTGAAATCGCCTGCCACTGTCGCTATACCCGGCGAGTGGCCCGGTGAGTACCAGTCGTTATCGGCAATCCAGGGGCCGTCAGTCGGCAGCGCATAAGGATCTCCTGGATCGCCATCGGTCGGTGGGGTGCCGGTTGGTGCCTGAGGCGTTTCGGGGCCGCCCGTGATCATTGGCGGCAGCACAGGCTCAGGCTCAGGTGTTGCCGGGGGTGGAGTGTAATCAGCAATGATCGGAGGCAGTTCAGGACTGCGGTCAGGTGTTTCTGGGGGCGGAGTGAAATCTTCAACAATCGGCGGCGGGCTGCCGCTGACAGGCGGGAAGCTGGGCGTGCCCCCTCCGGGAAACGAATTCTGCGGTGGTGTAGAGGGGCCGCCGAAGGGTGATCTGTTCTGCCGCTGCCGAGGGGCGGCCGCCAACTTCGGGTGCGGCAAAGACCGCCCGAATGGAGTGGCGCTATTTGGTGCAAAGCCGGGTATTGCTGCCACCGAAGGTCCGGCTGGAGCATACTGCTTCGCCGGCCGGTCGGCGGGTCTCTGCGTGAATATCTCCTCATCGGGATCGCTGGCGGACGGGATGGTCTGATCAAGCTCCTCATCGACAACGGTGGGCTCTTCGGCAGGTGTGTCACTCGCCATCGCTACCACGGTATCACAGGTGTCGTAGGCTTCCGCAACTGCTGCGGTCTGCACTGTAGCCAGTTTTTCCAGTGTCTCGTCTAAGATGTGCTGCGCTTTATCAGCTGCCGGCAGCGCCTTTTCGGTCTGTTTCGGCTTGTAGACAAAGCTGGCTGGGGTCTCTTCACCGGGTAGGAGCGCCATCGCCAAACTCAATGCAGCAAGCGACAGAACAACCACGCCGGACAACACGGAGATCCCGTTTACTGCCCGGCGCCGGAGGCGAGAATGGCGGCGTGATCTGTGTCTTAAGCGTCCGTTTTCCGAGAAAATCATGATTCCACCTGCAGTGTCTAAACGACTGAGATTTCTGTACAAACCCATTTAAGCATTTTATGTGCCATAATTTAAATGCACAATAAAAACAACAGTATATAAAATAACCTTAATTCGCCTTCACGTGAAGTGTAAAGTTTTTCGACAGCAGTTCTTCTGACGATGCGCAAACACCCGAATTTATTGAACTCGACGTAGAGGATTTCGGCTGAAGAAGCGGAAAAATCAGTCTATTCCGGAAATGATCGAACACGCTGTCCGGATACCGCGACAGATTAGGGGGCTTACTCTCACTCCCGAAGGAAGAGTGTGTGACGACGCATACAGAGATTCCAACCGGTGCAATTCTGCCGACCGGTTAATCGAGTCTGAGATCATTGACTACAATCATTCAGCCGGCAAGATAGCTCTCCAGGCTCCGCACCGGGCAGTTTCTCAGCAGGTAGCTGCAGCGGTTTTCACGGCGGGACTGCTGGCCCTCCAGGGAGATCGAAACCGGCTGCCGCTCAAGAATGCAGAGGCGGCGGCTCAGGCAGTCGGCGCGCCAGCGCGGCGACGCCTTTTTTGCCCGCTCCTCGACCAGAATACGGGTCAAGGCGAACTGATCTTGCGGTTGCTCCTGCTGCACCCGGCGTCTTATCTGACTGTGTGCGCTATGCAGACTGCCTTGCTGCACGCCCATGTCGTAGAGCGCGGCCAGGCAGCGCAGATTATCAATGCGTATCGGCGAGATGCCGCGTGCGAAGGCGAGGCTTGCCATCAACAATTTGCCGTACTTGTCGTAGGCGTATCTCAATATCACCTTCTGAAACAGCGCATCTCTACCTACTGCCTGCAGGTACCCTTTCCAGGGTTGGGCGAAATCGTGTTTATATCTGCCGCGGCTCAGTTGATCGGCCCATTGCACCGCTGCGCTGCGGGAGCCGTCCAGAATGCGCCAGAAGGCGAGATATTCGGCATCATTGCCGAAACAACGCTGCAGACGTGCGGCGTCTTCACCGCGCATGCGCCGGAAAAGCTCCTGCAGCGTGCCGGTTTTCAGGTTGCATTGAATCGGGCCGAAAGAGAGTCCCGCGCCATCAAAATTACCGGTCACCTGCTGGAAGGGGTCGCCGCTGGTTTCGAATGCAGCGGTAACCCTGACGCCACAGTCGAATGCCAGTTTTGGCGGGATCGATGGGAAGTTGTCCGGATTGGGAATCTCCAGATAGAGCTCGTTGCCACTCAGCTCAACCCGCTGAAAATAGCCCGATTTCTGCAGTTGCTGCGCCTTGCTCAGCAACGCTTCTGGATCTTTTGCGGTTACCAGGATAGACACTCCTTTCGCTGCAGGGTTAAAGCTTTGCGGCGGTTTCATGTTGGCAATACTGATCGGAGCGTCGAGATTCTCTCGCAGCAGCTGCAATCCGGCAACCAGCTCCCGATGCACGAATACCGTACCGTCCGGCGCAACAAACTCTTGCAGGCGGAAGTTGGGCGTCACCAGTGAATCGGATGTGCCTCCCACGATAAAGTCATTTTCATACGTTACGGAACTTGCCATCAATCCCTCCGTTGTTCCGATAGTTTTTCCATGAGTGTTTGACCGGCATTTGGGTCACATCGGTTTGGTTGCGTAAAAAATCAGGGCCGGATCTGAGTTAACGCATCTCCCGAGTAAAAACGAGTATGGCACGACCGGGGTTGGAGTCAACTCGGGTGGGCAGGATCTATTTCTCTCCAACCGAGGTAAAATAACACGTTTAAACGTTTGCACCGGGATCACAATGCGGCCAATCGATCTGCTTCAGGCTCTCACAGTCGTACTGATCTGGGGTTTCAATTTCGTTGCAATCAAAACCGCTGTAACAGAAATTCCGCCGCTGGCTTTGACGGTGGTTAGGTTTCTATTCGTCGGCATACTGATCACGCCCCTTTTTCGCCCGGAGAGGGCTCAGTTGAAGCTGTTGTTACTGCTCTCCCTTACCATGGGCGTGGGGCATTTTGGCTTGCTGTTTCTGGGGCTGAGAGGAGCTGATGCGGCAACTGCTGCACTGTTGATACAGCTTGGGGTCCCTTTCAGTTCGATGCTGGCGGCGCTGTTCTTTGCAGACAAGTTGGGTTGGGTGCGTGCGGCCGGTATGGGCATGGCATTCATTGGCGCCGGACTGCTGGCGGGCGAGCCCGGGGGTGGCACCCCGATTGCGATTGTTGCACTGCTGATCGCCGCATTGTGCTGGGCCGGATCTAACATTCTGATCAAACGTATGCCGCAGCTGCATCCGCTGACCATTATCGGCTGGTTAAGCCTGCTGGCCGTGCCTCCGTTGGCCCTGCTCTCCTTGCTGTTCGAAACGGATCAGCTGACTGCTATCCGAGGCGCCGAATGGAAGGCTTGGGCCGCGCTGGCATATATCGTTCTGGCTTCGTCCATCGTCGCCTATTATCTCTGGTATCGGCTGCTGGCCAGGCTGCAGGTCAACCAGGTGGTGCCATTCACGCTGCTGGCGCCGGTGATCGGTGTTGCCGCGGGGGTGCTGATTCTCGGCGAGTCGTTTACCGCCTACAAGGCGATCGGCGGTCTGCTTACGCTCATCGGGGTGGCAGTGATTCAGTTCCGGCAGATGCGCACCACCACAGAGTGAATGGAAACAGCATCAGTGCAGATCGCCGGCCAGGGAGTTGCGAATGTCGGGAGCCAGCCTGGTCTGCTCGGTGTAGGCGGGGTGTTCGATACCCGCTGTTATCTGTGCACCCTGTTTTACTGCTGCAGCCATCTCCGGTGTGAGCTCAAAGCGCACGAAGTGAACCGACGACGTCTTGTCCGCAGTTGCCCGCTCTAGGTCTTCGTTGGCGATCGGATTGACTTTATCAAAGCCATCAACCCGCACCCACAGACCGCGCTCGATGCCGATCATTTTTGCCAGTGCCCGTTTGCGCTCCTCGACATCGTCGTACTCGATCATGAAGGTGGCTTTCCAGTTCATGCCGTCGGGAATCAGCGGATTGTAGACGTCCAGCTCCTCCTGAATGCCTTCCGCTTCGAAGATGCGCTCGATGCGCAGCATCTCCTGAACCTGGTACTGCATGGTCAATTGGTCTTCGAAGTAGAGTGCGGCGTGATCACCGATGGCCACGCGCCGCTGCTTTTTATGCTCCATCACCTTGGCGCGGAACTCGTTGCGAATGTTTGAGTATTTTTCCAGACTGTAAAGATCTTCGCGGGTCAATTTGCTCATTTCAGAATTCCTAGGATGCTCGCTGTTCAGCAGGGCATCAAGATTTAGTCGTGCGCAATCACTTTCTCGGTGAACAGAAAATCTCGCAGCTCTTTGTCGAAGCTCGGGTCCTGCCGGCGGATCCACTCCAGCACCATCGCGGCGTGCTCTTTCTCTTCGTCGCGGTTGTGCGCGAGAATCGCCTTCAATTCCGGGTTGGCACAGGCATCGACCCGTTGGTTGTACCAGTCAACCGCTTCCAGCTCCTCCATCAGCGAGACGATCGCTCTGTGCATATCTCGGGTTTCACTGCTGAGTTCTTCGACCGGTTCGTGGTAGCCTTCGTTAGCCATTCTCTTCTCCCGTCTTCAGTTAAATACCATAGGCCTTGCGCAGCAGACTCATCGGGTGCTGGGTCTTGCTGCCATCGGCCATGCCGTGTTCGATGTGGTGTCCCGCCATCGGGCAGTCGCTGCCGTAATAGTCGGCCTTGGCATTTTTTACCCGGCTGACCACCGGCCGAACAATCTTCATCGCGGATTCGTGGAACTCTTTCTTGACCGCGTAGGTTCCGTCATGGCCGGAGCAGCGCTCTATCGCTTCCACCTGGGTGTCGGGAATCAGCGAGAGCAGCTCTTTGGTTTTGGAGCCCACATTCTGCACCCGCTGATGGCAGGCCGCATGGTAGGCGACTTTACCCAGCGGATTTTTGAATTTGGTATTCAGTTTTCCCTCTTTGTGGCGCAGCATCAGGTACTCGAACGGGTCGAATATCGCTTCGCTCACTTTTTTCACCTGAGGATCGTCCGGAAATATCAAGGGCAGCTCTTGTTTGAACATCAATGCGCAGGAAGGGATCGGCGCGACTATATCCCAACCCTGCTCGACCAGCCTGGCCAGCACCGGAATATTGGCGTTCTTGGCTTTCTCGACCGATTCGATATCGCCCAGCTCCAGCTTGGGCATGCCGCAGCACTGCTCCTGCTCCGCCATCGTCACCGGTATGCCGTTGTGCTCGAACACCGCCGCCAGATCCTCGCCGATGACCGGCTCGTTGCGGTTGCCGTAGCAGGTCGCGAAGAGCGCGACTCTGCCTTTGGTGGCACCGGCCGCTTCGCCTTTGGTATCGGCGCCTATTTTCGCCGCGAGCCGCGAGCGCATGGTCTTCGAATGGTACTCGGGCAGTCTGGCATCGGCGTGCACTCCGAGCACCGATTCCAGCAGCTTGCGCGTCGGCTTCGCCTTGTTGGCGGCATTCACTATACCCGCCACTACCGGGATGCCGGCAAGGCTGCCGACGGTATCCGTACTGGTCAGGATCTTGTCGCGCAGTCTGACTTCGCCCTGTTTGAATTTTACCGCCTTGGCGCGCAGCATCAGATGGGGAAAGTCGAGATTCCATTCGTGCGGCGGGGTGTAGGGGCACTTGGTCATATAGCAGAGGTCGCACAGGTAGCAGTGATCCACCACCTTCCAGTAATCCTCTTTTTTAACGCCGTCCACTTCCATGGTGGAGGATTCGTCGACCAGGTCGAACAGCGTGGGAAAGGCGTTGCACAGGCTGACACAGCGGCGACAGCCGTGGCAATGGTCGTAAACTCTTTCCAACTCCTGGTAGAGTGACTCTTCGTTATAAAAATCGGGATTCTTCCAGTCCAGGGGGTGTCTGATCGGTGCTTCCAGATTGCCTTCTTTTACTGCCATGACGTTTGCCTCTGATTATCTGACACCGGGGCCTGAACGGCCCCGGCTGCCATCTGCTAATCCATCTCGTTCAATGCTTTCTGGTAACGATTGGCGTGGGAACGCTCTGCCTTGGCGAGCGTCTCGAACCAGTCGGCAATCTCATCAAAACCCTCTTCGCGGGCGGATTTGGCCATGCCCGGATACATGTCGGTGTACTCGTGGGTTTCGCCGGCAACGGCTGCCTTCAGGTTGTCGGCGGTGGGGCCGATCGGCAGGCCGGTGGCCGGGTCGCCGGAGGCTTCCAGGTACTCCAGATGACCGTGGGCATGGCCGGTCTCGCCTTCCGCAGTCGAGCGGAACAGCGCGGCGACGTCGTTGTAGCCTTCGACATCGGCTTTTGCCGCGAAATAGAGATAGCGGCGGTTGGCCTGGGATTCGCCTGCGAAAGCGTCCTTCAGATTCTGTTCGGTTTTACTTCCTTTGAGGTCCATTATCTTCTCCTCGTGATAGATATTGGTTGATGCGCACTTGCCTCAGTACGTGTTCCTAGACTAGTAAAAATCGGCAATTTCCTCCAATTGAATTGTGCAATAACGATAATTGGTATTTTCTATCGTACATGGGTTTCTATTAGGTATAGTTTTCTAACTTGTCGCGGGAATCAACACCATCCGCCACAAAATTTCACTGCTTGTCGTGTTGTCAGTGTCGGCAGTTGTGGTAGCCTGCCAGCCTTGCTGCCCGCGCTTCAGCATCTGCGGGTGTTATTGAATGGTAATGCAATTGATTGAATTTTAAGGATTATAGTAATGATAAATTTGAACATTCAGGAGATTTTTTCGGTCTACGTTATACCCTGGGCGATCAATATCTCGCTGGCGCTGGTGATTTTTTACTTTGGCCGGATGGTGATTGGTGTTGTGGTCAAGGTGCTGCGCAAGCTGCTGGTCAAGTCGAGAATGGACGAAATTCTTGTCAATTTCATCAGCTCCATCGTCAAGAGTTTGCTGCTGTTGTTCGTTATCGTCGCCGCACTCGATCAACTGGGCGTCAATACCACCTCGCTCATTGCGCTGCTCGGCGCCGCCGGCCTGGCTGTCGGCCTGGCGCTGCAGGGGTCGCTGCAGAATTTTGCCGCCGGAGTGATGATGATCATATTCCGGCCATTCAAAGCCGGTGACTATGTCGAGGCAGGTGGCACGGCGGGTGTGGTCGAGGCGATCAATATTTTCAGTACCACGATGCGCACCGGCGACAACCGGGAGATTATCGTGCCCAACGGCAGTATCTATAACGGCGCGATCACCAACTATTCTGCCCGAGAGACCAGACGCATTGACATGGTATTCGGCATCAGCTACGGCGACGACCTGCGCAGAGCTCGCGCGATCATGCAGCAGGTGTTGGACGATGACGAGCGGGTATTGAAGGATCCGGCTTACACCGTAGCTGTAGCCGAACTGGCTGACAGCAGCGTCAACTTTGTCGTCCGCCCCTGGGTGAAAAACAGTGACTACTGGGCGGTCAAGTTCGACCTGACCGAGAAGATCAAACTCGCCTTCGACGACAACGGCATCTCGATTCCGTTTCCGCAGATGGATGTGCATATGCAGCAAGCGGGCTGAAATCCCACTTTACTTGTCCAGTGAATGGTCGGTTATTTTTGCAAGTTCAATCAGGCGGCTGCTTCTCAGGATCGAGAGGTATCCTGAGATAGAAGCTGGAGCCTTGTCCGGGTGTGCTCTCTACCCTCACCGAGCCGTGATGCTTCTGCGCCACCACCAGCACGAAGGAGAGACCCAGCCCAGTGCCGCTCTGGTGCTGGCCACTGCCATTCTGGGCCCGCTGAAACGGATCGAATATGCGCCGTTGGTCTGCGACAGGTATACCAGCTCCCTGATCCTGGATGCAGCATTCGACACTGCCTGCAGCTGTACGCAGCGAGAGTTGGACGCTGGAGCCGGCAGGGCTGTACCGAATCGCGTTTTCCAGCAGGTTGGTCAAGGCCCGCTCGAGCAGCCCGGCGTCGCCTTTCAGCCAGGCTTCGTCCACCTCAATGTTGCGCGTGAGCTGGATATTTTTGTTATGCGCCTCGGCGAAGGCTTCATCTACTGCGTTGTGGGCAATGGTGACGAAATCGGTTTCGTGAAAGCCGGATTGATCGCTGTTTTCCGCCCTGGCCAGCTGCAGAAAGTTGTCGGCAAGCTTCAGCGCTTTGCGGGCGTAGCGCTCCACGCGGCGAGTCATCTCCTCACTGGTAAGCGTGTTGTCGCCATTCTCCTTCCACTGGAGCAGGGAGAGCAGCGAAGTGATCGGTGAGCGCAGATCGTGGGATAGGAAGTTGATCGCCTGCGCCCGCTTTCGCTCACTCTGCTTGAGCTTGGTAATGTCCGACAGGATCAGGATCATGCCGTGCAGATTGCCCTGCGTCAGCGAGAGCGGCGACATCTGAATCAGCAGCTCCACTCCACCCGGCATCTCTCCCTCCAGTGACAGGGTTGCCTGCTCCACCAGCACACTGTGCAGCGCCTGATCCCAGTTGCCGGCACTCAGCTCCAGTACTCCGGTGATCTGCAGCACACCGCAATCGGTGAGCGATGCTTCGGACTCGAAGCCAAGCAGACGGGCAGCCTGGCTGTTCGCCAGAACCACCTGTCCGCCGGGGTTGATGACCAGCACGCCGTCGAGCATCTGCCGCAGCGTATCCATGATCAGACCACGCATCGAGCGCATATCCGCGACTGCCAGTTGCACCTGCTGAATCTGCCTTTCGATCAACTCCACGGTGTTTCTCGGTTCGCTGCGCGCGGGCGTGGCGAACTGACGGACAAACTCGTGCAACAGGTTCATCGCCTCGCCAGAGAGGGGAGGTTGGCCGTTGCGCGGCAACTCCAGCTCCAGCGTACCGCGGTCGCCGGGGATTGCCAGCCGGAGCAGATCGACCGGCGGAGAGGAGACGGCAGCGGAGCCGTCATTCGCTTGCGGTGCAGCAGCCCGCCGGGAACCGGTGCCGACGGTGATACCCGAAGCATCGCGCAGTACCCAGCCGTTGAAAGGGATAATACGCTGCAGAAAGGAGAGGCAGTTGGCCACCGCCACGGATTCATTGTAGAACGAGACGGCCCTGGGTTCAGCGTGCAGCCGCTCCAGCTCCTGTTCGAAATAGCGTACGGTATGCTCCAGCCGCAGCAGACTCCACAAGGGGTAACCCAGCAGCAGTCCCACCAGCGCGGAGACCGGTGGAAACCAGAGCTGAAGCACATGCAACAGCAGCGCACTGAGCAGCAGCGTAACCAGCAGCATGGAGGCGCTGGTCATCAGCACGTACCTGGGTTTCAGCCGGGGATAGATAAGATACGGCAGCAGTAAAATAAACAGCGTCAACGCGCTTCCCCAGCGCGCTTCGATCGGTTCGATGGCGATCCCCCGTCTGAGTGCATCGAGCAGATTGGCATTGATCTCAACGCCGGCCATCGGTTGGTTCCAACCGGATACCGGGGTTGGGAGGGCGTCTCCCAGTCCGGTTGCCGTGGCGCCAACCAGCACGATTTTGTCCCGGAAGATCTCGGCTGCCGCCGTTCCGTTCAGTGCATCGACGTAGGATATCCGGCTGAAATGGCCGGGAGGGCCGGCAAACGGCAGCAGAATCTGGTAGTCGCGGACGATGTTCTCCTCGGTGCCAATCGTCAAGTTCGGATTGCGCACGCCCGGCAGCTGCTGCCAGGCGCCGGCATCGAGCATGCGCAGAAGCGCCAGGCTCAAGCTCGGCCAGCGGGGTTTGCCGAGGCCTTCCATCAGATGAACCCGGCGCGCGATGCCGTCCGGGTCGAGGTCGATATGCACATGGCCAAGTGCCGCGGCAGCCGTCGCGAGCGCCGGCATCGGCAGCGTCTCCACCAGTAGCTGGCCGGGGGCGGATTGTTCGAACACGACGGGCAGTATCACCCGGCCGCTGGCCGCCACCGCGTCGACCAGGCTGTGGTCGGCGTCCGGTGAGCGCGACTCGGCTTCGGCAAACAGGATATCGAGCACGATGGCTTTCGCGCCGGCTTCGGTCAGGCGCTCAATCAGCAGCGCGTGGTGGTGCCTGTTCCAAGGCCAGCGGCCGATCCGGGAGAGACTGGGAGTATCTATGGCGACGATCAGGATGTCATCCGGTGCGGGTCGCGACCAGAACTTCAGTTGACTGTCGTAGAGCAGTTGGTCCCAGCGCCACAGCCAGTCCGTATGCAGCAGTGCGAGCGACAGGCCGGCCAGCAATAAGGAGATAACACCCCAACTGGTGGGCAGCCAAACCGACCTGCGCTTGACAGGCGTTTTATCGGCTTCTGCGGCGGCACCGGTAGCATCCATAAATCGGGCGTTGTTTCCTGCGGGTGCGCTTAGTGTAGCTAAATTAGCCGGTATTTGGGTCGGTTACTTTTTCCAGCCGGTAGCCGTGCTGATAGACTGCCTTCAGCCGCCAGCCGTTCTCCGGCAGCAGCGCCAATTTTCGCCGCAGCCGGCTGATATGCGTGTCGACGGTGCGGGTGGCGAGTTCGGGGCCGACCCCCCAGACTGCTTCGAGCATGTGATTTCTGGATAGCAACCGTCCGATGTTGGTAAAAAGCATCAGCGCCAGCTGGTACTCCTTCTCGGTCAGTTCGACAGGTTCACCGTTTCGGGTCAGACTTTTGTCAGTGGTATTGAACCGATAGCTGCCATATTCCAGCAGTTTCTCACCTTGCCCCTCCTGCTGGCTGCGCCTGCCGAGCGCGTCGATGCGCGCCAGCGTGATGACGCGCGACGCGGGCTTCGTCATGTAATCGTCCGCGCCTTCGGTAAGCGCCGTCACGATATCGCTCTCATGGTCGCGGTTGGTCATGAACAGTACCGGTACGCGCCAGTCGTGCTGCTCCCTGACACTGCGCAGCACTTCGATGCCGGAGGATTCCGGCAGCTCCCAGTCCAGGATCAGCAAGTCGTAGCTCTCACGCCGGACTTCCTTTAGAAACAGACTCGCTTTGGCAAAGTGTCGGCAGCTGTGGCCGGCAGAATGCAGCCAGCTTTTGATGACTTCGGCCTGGGGTTGTTCATCTTCCAGAAAGGCGATTCTCATACGCATCCTCTGTTGCAATGATCGGCAGCACGCCGCCGGGTCCGACAAATTTGCCGCCCGCATAAAAATATAACAGCTCTTGTTCCGTCTGCACCGTTTTGACAAAAGTTAACAGTCACTACCGGGTGGGCAGGGGCAGTATTGGGCTGTCGCAACCGGGCAGCCACAAGCCTGCTGAGTGACGTTAACAATTGTTGACAGTCGTGCAGCCGGAACCTCGTTAGAATTGAAAATCAGATTCATTGAGTTTGTGGAACGGGAAGATTAACTCACTCTGGCTCAGCCCTAAGTAGCAGGACCTGCGTAATCGTCTTCATCTAGCCTTGGTAGGCAACGCCCCACGCCCTGTGGGGCGATTTTTTTGCGTGGTACCGACTGCTATTCCTGACAGCGGCTGCGTTGGGTATCACCCGCTACGCAGGCTGTCCCGGTGCCGCGCATGGCCTGGCACTGCGGCGTCACTCAGGATGGAGTTGTTCATTTCGCACAGCATATACCGCTGGCTGTCAGAAAGTGAAAGCCCTCTCTCCCGGACCGGGGGAGGGTATTTTGCGGCTTTTCGGTCTAGGATTTTAAATACTTAATGCTGAGGGTGTTTTGATCAGTTCAGGCGCGCTGCTGTGATTGCTTTCCGTTGACGTTGCATAACAGACATCGTGCAGCGGTATCGGTTTACCGATGTAGTATCCCTGCGCGTAATCCACGTCGAGAATGCGCAGTGATTCCAGAATGTCCTGAGTCTCTACGAACTCCGCAATGGTTTTCAGGCCCATCACATGGCCGAGCTGATTGATCGCGTCCACCATGGTGTGGTCGACAGCGCTTTGCGATAGATGGCGCACAAACGTCCCATCGATTTTCAGATAGTCCACCGGCAGTGTTTTCAGGTAACTGAAGGAGGCAAAGCCGCTGCCAAAGTCATCCAGCGCGAAGCGGCAGCCCATCTCTTTGAGTTCATTGACGAACCGGGTGGCATGGGTAAAGTTCGCGATGGCGACGGTCTCGGTAATCTCAAAACAGAGCAGGCTTGGGGGCAGGTCGTAGCCGTTGAGGGCCTGTTTTACATATTTAAGCAGCGTATTGTCGCCGAGCACGGCACCCGAGATGTTGATACCAAAGGTGTCCACGTTGAAATTGGGATTGTTTTTCCAGGCAAATGCCAGCATCTCGATCGCTTTACCCACGACCCAGCGGTCGAGCGTCGGCATCAGGCCATAGCGCTCCGCCGATGGCAGAAACGAACCTGGAGCGATCAGATTGCCGTCTTCGGACTTCATCCTTAGCAGGATTTCATAGTGCGAATGTTTGGCTTCGTTC
This sequence comes from Chromatiaceae bacterium, assembly GCA_024235255.1. GTDB lineage: Bacteria > Pseudomonadota > Gammaproteobacteria > Chromatiales > Chromatiaceae > HKST-UBA178. The sequence continues at coordinate 1,192,238 of JACKMT010000001.1, read as the reverse complement.
CTGCCGATGGTGGCGATAGGCTGAGCGAACAGAATAAAATGGCCGTCGTCCAGTGCCTGATTGATATGAGGAACCCACTGCATCTCGGTGTGCCAACGGGACGATTCATTATCGCCCGGCTGAAAGGTATGGATCCTGTTGCGCCCTTTGCTCTTGGCAATGTAGCAGGCCTGATCCACGGTGCTGAGCACCGTGGCGACGGTGGTGCCGGGCGTGCCGTCGATGGGGGCGACGCCGATGCTGACGCCGATGGCAAAGGTTTTGCCGTCGGATGAGAAGCGGAAAGAGGCGATGTGCTGGCGGATCTTCTCGGCGATTCCCAGCGCGTTTTCCAGCGGGCAGTTTTCCAGCAGCAGCCCGAACTCATCGCCGCCGAGCCTCGCCAGCATATCGCCGATACGCACATGCCGTTGCAGCTGTTCGGCGATCTGCCGCAGCAGTTCGTCACCCGCAGAGTGTCCGCAGGTGTCGTTAACGATCTTGAACTGATCCAGGTCCATGTAACAGATGACATGCTGAACCGGGTTGACGTTCTCTTCCGTGGAGATGGCGCGCAGTATTTTGCCGAGCCGCTGCTCAAAGCCGGTCCGGTTGACCAACTGGGTCAGCGAGTCGTGGGTCGCCTGGTGCGATAGCTGCTGCATCAGCTTATAGCGGTCGGTTACGTTGTGCATGATGACAACGCCGCCAATGACATTTTTATTCTTGTCGCGCAGCGGCGCGATATTGTGTTCAACGATATGCTTTTCGCCGGATATGGAGAGCAGCTCCGCCTGCCCGAGGTCGGCCGCAACCTGCTTTTTGGTCAACGCCACCTCGACCGATTTGGCGATGGAAGAGGCACCGAACTCATCCAGAAAATTGATCACCTCTTCAATGGGACGCTCTTGCGCGCTGTTGCTGGACCATCCGGTCAGTGCTTCAGCGGTAGGATTCATGTAGACGATCTTGCCTGAAATGTCGGTGGTGACTACGCCGTCGCCGATCGATTGCAGCGTGACCATCGCCCGCTCCCGCTCCTTCTGCAGCTCTTCCCACAACTTCATCCGTTCTGTGACATCGTGAAACACCACCACCATGCCACGCACAGCCTGGTCTTGGTCCAACAACGGTGCTGCGTTCTCTTCGATCGACAACCACTCCCCGGCGGCATTGCGCAACAGGGTGTAGTCGCTGAACTTAACCGTCTTGCCCTGCAGTAGCACCGAAGTAATGATGTCATCGTCAATAGGATTGCGCTGCGCATCGGTCAGTTTGAACACTTCCAGCAGCGGCTGACCCTCGGCTGACAGGTCGGGTATGCCGAGCAGCAGCTCGGCACGCGGGTTGAGGTAGTCGATGTTGCCTTGGTTGTCGGTGGTCACCACCGCGTCGGTTATCGACCGCAGCGTTACCTGGGCACGCTCCTTCTCCTGCTCAAGCGCCAGTTGGGTGGCTTTCTGCTCGGAGATATCGGTGTAGGATCCTGCCATACGCGTCGCTACACCGGTTTTTTTGTCGCGCACTGCTTCGCCGCGTCCGAGCATCCACAGCCACTCCCCGCGCTTGGTTTTCAGCCTGAGTTCGCAACGGAAAGGCTTGCCTTTCTGAATGTGGTCATCCAGTGCTTTTAGCACAAACGGCTTGTCATCCGGGTGGATCAGTTTTTCCCAGGCAGTGAAGATACCCGGAAGTTCCTGCGCTTCATAACCCAGTATTCTGCGATAGCGGGGTGACAGGTAGAGCCGGTTGTTCTGAATATTCCAGTCCCAAATGGCATCGTTGCTGCCGTTTACCGCCAGTTCAAACCGCTCTTCACTGATGCGCAGCTGTTTGGTGGCTTTATCCAGCTCACCCGCCATTCTGTTGAAGTTGTGCGCCAGTGCCGAGATCGCATCGCGGCCCGGGACCGGCACCCGGACGCTGTAATCGCCGTTCGCAATGCGGGTGGTTGCACCGCTAAGAGCTGATATTCTTTGCGCCAGTCTGCTGCGGGCATCCAGCGAGATCAGTATGGCGAGAATAAAAATGCCCACCGCCAGGACCGTTACCACCAGGATTAGATCAGCCATTACCTGACCATTCAGCACTTCGTCAAAAGTGACGAAGACATGTGCAACCGTCTCAGTTCCTTCTGTGACCGGCCACTGTTTCCAGCTCTCCTGCACCATTTTTTTCAACGCATCGATTTCGGCAAGCTCCTCTCCAAGCCAGGCGCCGCTGATGATTCTGTTGTCGTTGCTGGTGACGATAACGCCGCGGATATACGGCAGGCGTGACACCTCTTTGATGTGTGAAGACAGATCCTGCCGATCTTGTGATAGCAGCGCCAACCGTGTTGAGCCGGTTAACAGTACTTTGGCATTGCGCTCCGGCGTACCCAGAAAATACGCTACATCAGTAACGAGCGGAGGACCTTTAAAAGCAATGAAGAAGCACAGAAAGCCAAGCGTTACGAGTAGGTAAACGAGATTGGGCCTGAATCTTGAACGGAACGATTCACTCCGTTTCTGCAGATCGGCTGCAGTACTCTCTGTTCTGTTCCCGTCCATGCGTTGTATCCAGGCAGGGGTTATTAAAGTTTGGTGTCCACGTCGTTGTTTCAGAGTCGGAGTTTCCGTTACTCTGGCTATCGAATCAACGCCGTTTGGCCGGTGTTAAATCGCTGGTCCAACAGTTTGTCTGAAGCTTCGCAGTTTATGGGGTACCGATGAACACCATCCGGTTATCGGCCAAAGTTTTTGGATCCTTAATTTCCCAAATACCCAGAACCGAGATCACTATTCTCACGAGTCCGCACAGCGCTCAGAGATAGTTAAAATTTTTGCGTTCTGCCTGAGCCACCGTTGACGTCGCTCGGTGCAGCGGGAGAGCGCAAGACCGTCGACCGGATTGGCATGAACCCGCTTCCCGAAGTTGGTTTAATTTCTTTACAGTTTCTTCGGAAAATTTTTTTCCCGCAAAAAAAATTATATATAAAACAATTTGATATAAGTTTGGTGTGTTTGTTGCATAGCGCATGGAAATAGATATTTTTTGATGTTATATATACGGTGGCACTGGATGGCCGCAACACAGTATGGGGCGCTTGAGGGGGGCTCTCGCCAGGGAAAGGCGGTCTTGGTGTCTCCCGCGGTGAGCTGCAAATTCTGACAGATGTTAAGAATACAGAATACGGCTCCCCGGGGGCACAAAGACAATGCATAGGTTGGGATATTCGTTTTATCGGTGACGAGGGGGTTAATACCTCGAGGCGTTCATCGGGAACTGATAGGAACTGGGATGTATAGAAAATTCTACGGGTTAAAAGCCGACCCCTTTCGTTTGAGTCCGGATCATGCTTTCTGCCTGCCGCACCGGTCGTTTGCCAAGGCAAAAGCCTATATGCGCTACGCCATGCACCGGGGCGAGGGCTTCGTCATGATTACCGGTGCTCCGGGTACCGGCAAGACAACCTTGATCGACGATCTGTTGGCGGGAACCCGGGATGCGGGTTATCGCATTGCCCGTCTGGTGAGCGCCCAGGTTGAAGCCGACGATATTCTGCGGATGGTCGCGGCCGAGTTCGGGATCTCTGTCAGCCAGACGAACAAGTCTGAGATCCTCAGGCTGCTGTCCAATCACTTTACGCTCAATTTTAAGCAGGGAAAGCGGTCGCTGCTGATCGTGGATGAAGCCCAGGGGCTCGGTCTCACCGCCCTGGAAGAGCTGCGCCTGCTAACCAATCTGCGCATCGGCGGGCAGCCGATGTTGCAGATATTCCTGGTCGGCCAGGAAGAGCTGCGGGATATGGTCACTTCACCGGAGTTGGAACAGCTCAATCAGCGCATGATTGCCGCCTACCATATGGAACCGCTGAAACCGGATGAGTTTGTCGCTTACGTGCTGCACCGGCTTACGGTGGCCGGTTGGAAGGGTAATCCCAGGTTCACGCCGGCGCTGTTTCCGGAACTCTTCAGATTCAGCAATGGTCTGCCGCGGCGAATTAACCATATTTGCAGTCGCCTGCTGTTGCACGGATTTCTGGAAGAGAAGGCACAACTTGATGCGGACGATATGGAGATCGTCATCAAGGAGCTGCGTGCCGAGCACTACGCGATCAAGGAGAATACGGCGCTGATAACCCAGGATAAATTCAATGCCGAAGATCTCCAACGGATGGCCCGGTCAGCCATGTCCGATCAAGCGGCAACCGAGGCTGTGCTGGCAGAGACGAGGGCGCAGGCCGCTGCGGCGGCCAAGCGTCGCATTGAGCAGAGCCAGATGCGGTCGCAGCAGATTGTGGCCGATCAAGCTTCTCCGACTGCAGTTGCAGCGGAGCCTGGCAGACAATCCGGGAAAATACATATCACACCGAGTGCCGCTCAACCGTTGGCCACTTCCGCTGTTGCCGAGCAGGCGCCCGGTCAACCGGACAACCGGGCAATGAGCGAACCGCTTGATATCGACCAGCAGCTCCGGTCCGGCCTGCGGCGCGCCTTTTTTAAGCCGCCTGTTTTTCGCCGCTTTTGGGCCGCCGCCTCCACGCTGACTGTCGGCCTCTCGCTGCTGCTGTTGGTGTCGATCCCTTCGCATCAGCTGAATAAAGTCGCCAGCCAGTCCCTGTGGAACGATATCGGCGTGACCAAGTTCAGAACCCAGGTCTCAAGCTGGTCGGGCGGGCGTCTGCCGCTGAAAGGTTCAGCCGGCTACGGGTTTCAGCCCGTATCTCCGGCTGCCATCGAAAGGGGAGACGCAGAGCCCAGTCAGGCTCTCGGAAAATTTAAGACCGCCGCCGTCTCGCAACGGAACAACCTGACTGCTCCGCAATTGCAAAGAGAGATCTTGGGTGAGACAGCGCCGGTGTTGAGCGAGTCGGGCGCCTTATTGTTCAAATAGGAGCTGTTGCCGATAGCCGCTGTTCGACTGGCCGGCCTGCCAGGAGCACCATCATCGGATACTCCATGAGGTCTCCGCTGCGCGCTAGACCAAGTGACAGCAGACGTTTATCCGCCATACTGTTAAAATACCAGTTTTTACATGGCGGAGTAGCTCTCATGTTCAACAAAGATATGCGGATCCAGGGCTTTGACGATGAGCTTTGGGCGGCCATCCAGGGTGAGGAACAGCGGCAGGAGGATCATGTCGAGCTGATCGCATCGGAAAACTACACCAGCCCGCGCGTGCTGCAGGCCCAGGGTTCGGTGCTGACCAACAAGTATGCTGAAGGCTATCCCGGCAAGCGCTATTACGGCGGCTGCGAGTTTGTCGACCAGGCTGAACAGTTGGCCATCGACCGCGCCAAACAGCTGTTCGGTGCGGATTACGCGAACGTGCAGCCGCACTCGGGCTCCCAGGCCAACGCTGCCGTCTATATGGCATTGTGCAAGCCGGGAGATACCATTCTCGGTATGAGTCTGGCCGATGGCGGTCATCTTACCCACGGCGCCAAACCCAATTTTTCCGGCAAGATCTACAATTCGGTTCAGTACGGACTCAATCCGGATAGCGGAGAGATCGATTACGACCAGGTGAAAGCGCTGGCGCTGGAACACAGCCCCAGAATGATCGTCGCCGGGTTCTCCGCCTACTCCCGGGTGGTCGACTGGAAGCGCTTCCGTGAAATCGCCGATCTGGTGGATGCCTACCTGTTTGTCGACATGGCGCATGTCGCGGGTCTGGTTGCCGCCGGCCTCTATCCCAGCCCGGTGCAGATCGCCGATGTGACCACCACCACGACGCATAAAACACTGCGCGGCCCGCGCGGCGGATTGATTCTGGCCAAGGCGAACCCGGAGATCGAGAAGAAACTCAACTCACTGGTTTTTCCGGGTACCCAGGGCGGCCCGCTGATGCACGTCATTGCCGCCAAGGCGGTTGCTCTTAAGGAGGCATTGGAACCAGATTTCAAAGCCTACCAGGAGCAGGTTCTGATCAACGCACGCGCCATGGCTCAGGCGTTTATCGAACGGGGTTACGACGTCGTCTCCGGCGGCACCGATGATCATCTTTTTCTGGTCAGCTTCATCCGGGCCGGACTGACCGGTAAGGAGGTGGATGCCTGGCTGGGCGCGGCCAATATCACGGTCAACAAGAATGCGGTGCCGAACGATCCCCAGTCACCCTTCGTCACCAGCGGTATCCGCGTCGGTACCCCAGCGCTGACGACGCGCGGCGTTAAGCAGGAGGAGGCGCGCGAGCTGGCCGGCTGGATGTGCGATGTGATCGACAGCCGGGGTGACAAAGCGGTGATCGAGCAGATCAAGGGCCAGGTGCTGGCGCTCTGCAGGCGTTATCCCGTCTACCGCTGAGATGCGCTGCCCGTTCTGTTCCGCCCAAGAGACCAAAGTGGTCGACTCCCGGCTCTTCGGAGAGGGCGATCAGGTGCGCAGGCGGCGCCAGTGCACGGTGTGCAACGAACGTTTCACCACTTACGAAAATGCGGAGCTCAATCTTCCCCAGGTGATCAAGAATGACGGCAGCCGGGCCGCTTTCGACGACCGCAAGCTGGTTGCCGGCATGACCCGGGCGCTGGAGAAGCGTCCGGTGAGCACCGAACAGGTGGAAGAGGCGCTGCACCGCATCCGCCGCCGTCTCATTAATACCGGAGAGCGCGAGGTGCCTTCGCGCTGGGTCGGCGAGTGGGTAATGGAGGAGCTGCGCGGGCTCGATCATGTGGCCTACGTGCGCTTTGCCTCGGTCTACCGGAAATTCGAGGATGTCAACGCCTTCCGCGAGGAGATCGAGCAGCTGGAAAAGGAGCTGCCGCCGGAGGTCAGGCGCCAGCAGATGGATCTGCTCGACGGTGACGAGCACGGGAAGTAATGGCCGCCGATTACCGCTTCATGGCCCGGGCGCTGAGGCTCGCGCGTAAAGGTCTCTACACCACCCATCCCAATCCCCGGGTCGGCTGCGTGCTGGTTCGCGAGGGCAAACTGGTTGGCGAAGGGTATCATCGGCGCGCCGGTGAGCCGCACGCGGAGCCGAATGCGCTGCGCGCTGCCGGGACGGAAGCGCGCGGGGCAACCGTCTACGTCACACTGGAACCCTGTGCTCATCAGGGCCGCACCCCGGCCTGCACCGAAGCGCTGATCGAAGCGGGCGTCCACCGTGTGGTGGCTGCGATGGAAGATCCCAATCCGCTGGTGGCCGGTGCCGGATTCGAACGTCTGCGGCAGGCCGGCATCGAGGTAGAGCAAGGCGTATTACAAGTCCAGGCGGAAGCGTTGAATCCCGGCTTCATCAAACGCATGCGGCTAGGACGGCCTTATGTGCGCTGCAAGCTGGCCCTGAGCCTGGACGGCAGGACCGCGTTGGCAAACGGCGAGAGTCAATGGATTACCGGCAGCGCGGCGCGTCTCGATGTACAGCGCTTGCGCGCGCGCAGCGACGCTATAGTCACCGGCATAGGCACCGTGCTGGCGGACGACCCGTCGATGAATGTGCGTCTCGATGGCGGTGCGTTTTCGGAAACGGTGCGGGAGGCGGGGCTGCGCCAGCCGCAGCGGGTGGTGCTCGATCCCCGGTTACGGATGCCGGCTTCGGCCAAGATGATTGGCCTGGCAGGCGATACGCTGGTTGTCGGCCTGACGGACGGTCCCAATCGTCGTTCGCTGGAAGCGGCCGGTGCTAAAGTCATGCTGCTGCCGGGTGAGGATGGCCGGATCGATCTCAGCGCGTTGCTGGATCAACTCGGCCGCAGTCAGATAAACGAGGTGCTGGTCGAATCTGGCCCAACGCTGGCCGGCGCCTTTCTCGCCGCGGGTCTGGTCGACGAGCTGGTGATCTACGCAGCGCCGCACATCATGGGCGATGGGGCGCGTGGACTGTTCCGTATGCCCAGCCTGGCGCGCATGCAGGACCGGATTGGCCTGGAAATAGTCGATCTGCGCATGCTGGGGAAAGATATCCGCATCACCGCCAGACCGCTGCCCGAATAAAATCTTGCAACTCGCCGGCAGGCGCCCGACGCGGTTTAAAACAGGTCAAATCGATGTTTACCGGAATCATACAAGCTGTCGGAACACTCGCGTCGCTGGATCGATCGGGCAGCGACATGCGCCTGCGCGTCAACACCGGCAGGCTTTTGCTCGAAGATGTCAGGTTGGGGGACAGTATCGCCACTAATGGCGTATGCCTTACGGTGGTGGCGCTGCCCGGAGACGGTTATGTCGCCGACGTATCGGTTGAAACGCTGTCGCTGAGTACGCTGGGATCACTTAGGCCCGGTGCCGGGCTGAACCTGGAAAAAGCGCTGACCCTGAGTACCCCACTGGGCGGTCATCTGGTCAGCGGGCACATCGACGGGGTAGGTCAGGTGCTGAGCAGGCAACAGGATGGTCGATCGATCCGTTTCGAAATAGCGGCGCCGCATGCGCTGGCGCGCTACATCGCGCAAAAGGGCTCTATCTGCGTGGATGGCGTCAGCCTCACGGTAAACGCGGTAAACGGCAGCCGTTTTCAGCTGAATATCGTCCCCCATACGTTGGAGCAAACCATCATCTCCACATATCGGGCCGGTACCCGGGTCAATCTTGAGGTGGATCTGATCGCCCGCTACTTGGAACGTCTGCTGCTGGGTGACCATGCTGCGCACCCCGGAGACGAAGCAGGCCTTACCCTGGAGACGCTTGCGCACCATGGCTTTCATCACGATTGATCCCATCTGCTTGGGGCATCTTTGGTTGGTGCAAGCCGTTTTTACACCTCCCCGCATGCAGCTTATTTCCTTGACGCGCTGCGATTGCATTATAAAAAGCGATTTTTCTCTGTCGTCCAAATTTGGTAAAATTGTGCGTTTTCCGCAAAAAAGGCCGAGCAGTCCCGAGTTATGAATCAGAATTCTACCGAAGAGATAATCGAGGATCTGCGTCAGGGCAGGATGGTTGTCATCATGGACGATGAGGATCGCGAAAATGAGGGCGATCTGGTGATGGCAGCTGAACTGGTCACCCCTGCGGCGGTTAACTTCATGGCGCGCTACGGACGCGGTTTGATCTGCCTTACCCTGACCAGGGAGCATTGCCGCCAGCTGCGCCTGCCGTTGATGGTGGGCGTGAATGAGTCCGCGCACCGTACCAATTTCACCGTATCCATCGAGGCGGCGGATGGGGTGACTACCGGTATCTCCGCGACGGACCGGGCGACCACCATACTGGCTGCCGTAAAGCCCGATGCACAGCCGCAGGATATCGTTCAGCCGGGCCATATTTTTCCGTTGATGGCACAGCCCGGCGGTGTATTGGTGCGGGCCGGGCATACTGAAGCCGGCTGTGATCTGGTACGCCTGGCGGGATTGACGCCGGCAGCGGTAATCGTGGAAATTCTGAACGAGGACGGCTCCATGGCGCGCCGTCCTGACCTGGAGCTGTTCGCCCGGGAACATGGTCTTAAGATCGGCACGATTGCCGACCTGATCCAGTACCGGGTGCGTCATGAAAAGACGGTGGAGCGGGTGCATGACTGCCTGCTGCCGACCGAGTACGGGAACTTTCGTATGCACGCCTATCAGGATTGCGTCGACAACGAACTCCATCTGGCACTTGTGCACGGTGTGGTCGATGCCGATAGACCCATCCTGGTGCGGGTACACATGCAGAATACGCTGTGCGATCTTTTTTCCACGCAGCATGAACGCTGCGGCTGGCCGCTGGCCAGTGCCATGCAGCGTATCAAGCAAGAGGGCAGTGGGGTTATCGTGGTGCTGCGCAATCATGACAGCAGCCGGGAGATAATAGAGCGTATGCGGGGTATTCAGTTCAAGCAGAAAGAGGAGGCGCCAAGCTCTCCCGGCGATAACATCAAGCACCTGCGCACCTACGGTATCGGTGCCCAGATTCTGTGCGATCTCGGTGTGCGCAAGATGCGTGTGATGAGTGCGCCGACCAGTCTGCATGGAATATCCGGATTCAATTTGGAGGTTACGGAGTACGTGGGGCGCGATTGAACGCTGCCGTCCCACCGATAAGAGAGTTTCACAGGTTCCGGGTTTTGAACCATGAAGGATGAACACTATGCCAATTAAGACAATTGAAGGGATGTTGACCGTACGCAAGGCACGTTTCTGCCTGGTGGTTGCGCGTTTCAACAGCTTTGTCGTTGAGAGCCTGCTGAGTGGTGCCCTGGATGCGCTCAAACGACATGGTGCCGAGGATTCGGATATCACCATTGTACGTGTTCCCGGTGCCTTTGAGATGCCGCTGGTACTGGAGAAGATCGCAGCCAAAGGCAACCATGATGCTATCGTCGCTTTGGGTGCGGTAATCCGCGGTGGAACCCCCCATTTTGAGTATGTTGCCGGTGAATGCGTCAAGGGCATGGCGCAGGTCAGCCTGAAGCACACCGTGCCGATCGCTTTCGGCGTGCTGACGGTGGATACCATTGAGCAGGCCATCGAGCGAGCCGGGACCAAGGCCGGCAATAAAGGTGCCGAAGCGGCGGTCTCCGCAATCGAGATGGTCAACCTGCTGCGTCAGCTCGATTAATGGCCAGCAAAAAGAGTCAGGCCAGGCACTATGCGGTTCAAGCCATCTATCAATGGCAAATGACCGGCCAGGATATCCGTGAGGTTAAGGAGCAGTTTCTGACGGAACAGGATCAGGGCGGTTTCGACAGCAACTATTTTGATGCGCTGCTGCAGGGCGTTTCAGGCCAGCTGAGTACGCTGGATCAGCAGCTGAAACCCTGCCTGGACCGGTCTATCGAAAGCGTGGACCCGGTGGAACGCGCCATTTTGCGGCTGGGGGCGTTTGAGTTGATTTTCCGGATGGAAATACCGTACCGGGTGATTATCAATGAGGCAGTGGAGTTGGCAAAAGTATTCGGTGCGGAACAGGGCCACCGCTACGTCAATGGTGTGCTCGATAAGCTGGCGAAAGAGTCACGCAACGCGGAAATGAGCCCGCGCTGATCTGAATCCCGCTCCTCCGGACATGCTATTCTTGCGCGCATGCCACTCTCCGAATTTGAACTGATCCAACGTTTTTTCTCCCCGACGGGTTGCTGCCGGGAAGATGTGCTGCTGGGAGTGGGGGATGATTGCGCGCTGCTGCAGATTCCCTCCGGTGAAAACCTGGCGGTCAGCATCGATACACTGGTTGAAGGCGTCCATTTTCACCCGGATGTGGATCCGGAACTACTCGGACACAAAGCGCTGGCGGTTAATCTCAGCGATCTGGCAGCAATGGGCGCGGTGCCGGCCTGGGCTACGCTGGCACTCACCCTGCCCCGCAGCGACAGCGCTTGGTTGGCATCCTTCATGAGCGGATTTTTCACTCTGGCCGATCGGCATCAGGTGCAGCTGGTGGGTGGGGATACCACACGGGGACCGCTGACCATCAGCGTTCAGGTGCACGGTTTTGTACCGCCGGGCAAGGCGCTGACTCGGCACACAGCCAGGGCGGGGGACAGGATTGGTGTAACCGGTACCTTGGGTGATGCCGGCTTGGCGTTGCAGCAGATGGCTGCGGTAAAACCAACCTCAAGATACCTCCGGGAGCGCCTTGAGCGCCCTTTACCCAGACTGGAGACCGGTTTGGCGCTGCGCGGTTTAGCCAACGCCGCGATCGATATATCCGATGGATTGTTGGCGGATCTTGGACATATCTGCCGACGCAGCGGTGTCGGGGCGAGGCTTGAACTGCAGCGACTGCCTCTCTCGGTGGAGGTGGCCGAGCATGTCAAGAAGTCGGGGGAGTGGTCGTTACCCTTAACTGCAGGCGACGACTATGAGCTCTGTTTCAGCGTGCCGCCGGCGCGTTGCCAGCAGGCCGAAGCGGCCTTGGGCAGCCTCGACGGTGGTCTGACCTGGATTGGCCTGATCGAGCAGGAACCGGGAGTGCGTTGTTTCGGACAAGATGGATGCCGGATTGAGACCGGTACGGGGGGATACCAGCATTTCCAGTCAGCTGACTAGCCGGCCGCGATGGAGCAACCCTGTGCACCTGCTCGCCTTCGGCCTGGGTGCCGGCGCGTTTCCCCGAGCCCCTGGTACCGCGGGCACATTGGCGGCAGTACCGCTCTATCTGTTGCTGCAGCAGCTGCCAGGCGGACTCTACCTGCTTCTGGTGCTATTACTTTTTCTGCTTGGTATTTGGTTGTGCGGGCGAACTTCGCGGGATCTGGGGGTACACGATCATGGCGGAATCGTCTGGGATGAGTGGGTCGGTCTGTTGGTGACAATGTGGCTGGCGCCCGTGGGATGGGGCTGGTTGTGCACCGGATTTCTGCTGTTCCGGTTGTTCGACATCCTGAAGCCGTGGCCGATCGGTTGGTTGGATCGCCGGGTTGGGGGCGGTCTGGGGATCATGTTGGACGATCTGATCGCCGGTCTGTTTGGATTTGCCGTCCTGCAGACCGCTGCGTGGTTGCTGGGGGTGGGTGCCTGACCCGGCCGGTGTTCAGTCGACAGGGTGACATAGAATGACTACCGTATATTTTTTTCGCTTGATTGTACTCTCTGCAGCATTGTTGCTCCTGGCTGCCAGTAGCGCAGTTGGGGCGGTTGAACGGGTGAAGGTGATGGCGCTTTTCCCCGACAAGGCAATGGTGGAGATTGACGGAACACGGCGTTTTTTGCGGGCCGGGGAGCGCAGTCCCGAAGGTGTTGTGTTGATTTCCGCTGATCCGCATGGAGCTGTGATCGAGGTAAACGGCAGACGCGACAACTACCAGTTGGGCGCTTCATATGGCGGAAATTTTGCGGAGTCGGAGAAGCGCGAAGTGCGTATCACGCGTAACAGCCAGGGTGCTTTCGTTACGCTCGGTAGCATCAACGGCAGGTCAACCGACATGCTGGTCGATACCGGCGCCACCTCGGTAGCGATGAGTGAGCTTCATGCCAAGCGCCTCGGCATACCCTACCGGATCAGCGGTAAGAAGAGCGGTGTGCATACCGCATCGGGCTTTGCCAACGCCTACCAGATAACGCTGGGAAGGGTTCAAGTCGGCGAGATAGAGATCACCAATGTGGAAGCTGTAGTGATCAAAGGGAGTTCACCTCGAGAGGTACTGTTGGGGATGAGTTTTCTCAAGCGTGTAAAGATGGACTTGGAGGGGTCCGTGCTGGTTCTGAGCAGCGCACCTTGAACCACCGAAGAGGCGGTGTTTTACCCTCTCCAATTCACTCCTGCTTGAGCTTGTCTCTCTCTATCATCGCATAGGCCGAGTGGTTGTGTATCGATTCGAAATTTTCCGATTCGACCACGTAAGCGCTATAACGCTTGTCCTTGTTTAGCACGGCTGCCACGTCGCGCACCATATCCTCAACGAATTTCGGATTGTCGTAAGCCCGTTCCGTGACATATTTTTCATCTGTGCGTTTGAGCAGGCCGAACAGTTCGCAGGAGGCCTGTTTTTCCACCAGCTCGATAATCTCCTCGATCCAGACAAATCCGCTGGTGCGAACCTGGACCGTCACATGGCTGCGCTGGTTGTGAGCGCCGCGGTTGGAGATTTTTTTGGAGCAGGGGCAAAGACTTGTGACCGGCACGACCGCTTTGATGTACATCGTCGACTTGCCGTTATGGATCTCTCCGGTCAGCGTAATTTCATAATCCAGCAGGCTCTGAACGCCGGAGATGGGCGCCTTTTTGGTGATGAAATAAGGAAATTTCATCTCAATGTGACCCGACTCGGCTTCCAGGCGATCAGCCATCTCGGTCAGCATCTCATTGAAGGAGTTTACACTGATCTCCTTCTCATGATTGTTCAATATTTCGACGAAGCGGGACATGTGGGTGCCCTTGAAATTGTGGGGCAGGTTGACGTACATGTTGAAGGTGGCGATGGTGTGCTGTTCACCATCGCTGCGGTCCTTCACCCGCACCGGATGCCGGATATCCTTGATCCCAACCTTATTGATGGCGATTCGTCTGGTGTCCGCACTATTCTGAACGTCGGCAATTTCACAACTTTTTTCGGCGCACTCGGTCAATGTCCTGCTCCTCAGGTCGCGCGAACGACATGGTTTTCTACAACATTGGGAGGGCCAAACTAACGGATAGTTTCAATTGGGAACACCCGGCAGTTTTTCCGGTTTTTTGCAGACCGGAGTGGTCAGCCAACGATGGAACCCGGCATTATCGCTTTGATTGCAGGCAGTTGCAAGCTGAAGGCGGTCGCAGAGAGAGGGTGGTACTGTTTGAGTGACTGCCTGATGAGCTCTGGCGTTATCTGGATCTCTGCACAACATACCCCGCCAGCCAGCGCAGCGGATCGGCCTTGCTGTCAAGTGTGGCGATGCTGTCGAGTGCTTCCTGGTGCAATCGCTTCGCCATACGGTGAGAAGCCTCCAGTCCCATCAACGACGGATAGGTGGGTTTGTTGTTGATCTGATCCTTGCCTTTGGTTTTACCCAGGGTTTGCGTGTCGCCTTCGATATCCAGGATATCGTCTACTACCTGGAACGCCAGGCCGATGCATTTGGAATAGTGGTCGAGGCCGCGGATATGGTCAGGGTCGGCATTCACCGCCTGCAGGGTTCCCAGTGTGACGCTGGCACGGATCAAGGCGCCCGTTTTATGGATATGCATGTTTTCCAGTTCTGTCAGATTGATCTCTCGGCCGGTTGCGGCCAGATCAAGCGCCTGTCCGCCTGCCATGCCACGGGATCCGCTGGCGATCGCCAGTGATTCGATCATGCTGAGGCGGGTTTCCGCGTCTGCTTCCATCGACTTGTTCCGGGTCAGGATTCTGAAAGCCAGACTCTGCAGTGCGTCGCCGGCAAGAATTGCGGTTGCTTCATCGAACTCCCGGTGGCAGGTTTTACGGCCGCGGCGCAGATCGTCATTATCCATTGCCGGGAGGTCGTCGTGAACCAGGGAGTAGGTGTGGATAAGCTCTACCGCGCTGGCAGGCGCATCCAACGCTTCGCTGGCTACCGACAGCGCTTCTCCGGCAGCATAGACCAGCACCGGCCGTACCCGTTTACCGTTGCCAAGCACCGCGTAGCGCATGGCGGCGTGCAGCTGTTCGGGCTGCACCGATTCCAGTGGAAGGAAGTTGTTAAGGGCGGCTTCGACTCGCGTCCGGCAGCCGGCCAGATAGGATTCGAACCGGCTGTCACTCATCTCGGTCAAATGGATCGAGCTCCGCAGCGCTGTTTTTCTGTGAGAGCATCCTGACTTTCTGTTCCGCCGCTTTCAGTGACAGCTGGCAGGTGCGGGTTAATTCGACGCCGCGTTCGAAGGATTTGAGCGAATCCTCAAGGGACATCTCTCCGTGTTCCAGGCTCTCCACCAGCGCTTCCAATTCGGCTAAAGCCTGTTCGAAGGGTGGTGCAGTATTGTCGTTTTCTGCCACAGAAATACTCTTGAAAGTCAGCCGATAGAAGGTCCATGGTTAACCTACATCACGTTATCAACAGCGGTCAAACGATATTTTAGACGGTTGCAGAGATTCATGCATCTCGCGCCAAAAAGAGTGGGAGTGTACACTTCGACCTGGTTATGCAGACCCTTGAATTTCTCTATTTACTCTGGAAAAAATCTTAGCCATGAGCAGTTCCTATAACGCTTCGGATATCGAAGTTCTCAGCGGTCTCGAACCGGTTCGCAAGCGACCGGGCATGTATACCGACACCAGCCGTCCCAACCACCTGGCACAGGAGGTAATCGACAATAGCGTGGATGAGGCGATTGCCGGATACGCCAGTTTCGTGGAGGTGGTTCTGTTCAAGGACGGCTCACTGCAGGTCGCGGATGACGGCCGCGGTATGCCGGTTGATATCCATCCGCAGCAGGGAGTGCCCGGAGTCGAGGTGATCTTGACGAAACTGCATGCCGGTGGGAAGTTTTCGGGTAAGAACTATCGCTTCTCCGGCGGTCTGCACGGCGTCGGCGTCTCGGTGGTAAACGCGCTCTCCAGCCACCTGGAGATTTGGGTTAAGCGGGACGGCGGCGAGTACAATATGGCGTTTGCGCACGGCCATAAGATTTCCGAATTGGAGGAGGTGGGTAAGGTCGGGCGCAACAACACCGGTACCACTGTCAGGTTCTGGCCCAATCCGGACTATTTCGATTCGAACAAGTTTTCGGTTCGTCAATTGCTGCATGTGCTGCGTGCCAAGGCGGTGCTCTGCCCCGGCCTGGCGGTGCGCTTCGATGATGAGAGCAGCGGAGAAAAGCACCACTGGTGCTACCAGGACGGGCTCAAGGATTATCTGCTGGACGCGCTGCAGGGAGTTCCACAGATTCCGCAGGAGCCGTTTATCGGCTCTATGGAGGGCCATACCGAGGCCGCCGACTGGGCCGTGTGCTGGCTGCCTGAAGAGGGTGAGGCGGTCAATGAGAGCTACGTAAACCTGATTCCAACCCCGCTGGGAGGCACCCACGTGAACGGACTGCGCACCGGCCTGACCGAAGCGGTGCGGGAGTTCTGTGAATTCCGCAATCTATTGCCGAGGGGGGTGAAACTGACGCCCGACGATGTTTGGGGGCGCTGTTGCTATGTACTGTCGGTAAAGCTCGCCGATCCCCAGTTTTCCGGACAGACCAAGGAGCGTCTCTCTTCCAGAGAGTGCGCCGCTTTTGTCTCGGGCGTGGTTAAAGACACCTTTAGTCTCTGGCTCAATCAACATACCGAAGCAGGCGAGCAGATCGCCGAAATGGCGCTCTCCGCCGCGCAGCTCCGGTTGCGCGCCGGACGCAAGGTGCTGCGCAAAAAGGTCGCGCAGGGACCAGCTTTGCCGGGCAAGCTGGCAGATTGCAGCTCGGTCGACCCGCGCCGGTCGGAGCTATTTCTGGTAGAGGGCGATTCTGCCGGTGGTTCCGCCAAACAGGCGCGTGACCGCGAATTCCAAGCGATCATGCCGCTGCGCGGAAAAATTCTGAACACCTGGGAGGTGGATTCCGCGGAGGTGCTCGCCTCACAGGAGGTGCACGATATTTCGATCGCCATCGGTGTAGAGCCGGGTTCGGACGATCTATCCAATCTGCGTTTCGATAAAGTGTGCATTCTGGCTGACGCCGATTCGGATGGTGCTCATATCGCCACGCTGCTGTGTGCGCTGTTTGTGCGCCACTTCAGGAAGCTGGTGCAGGAGGGGCATGTCTATGCGGCCATGCCGCCGCTCTACCGGATCGATGCCGGCAAGCAGGTTTTCTATGCGCTTGACGACAGCGAGCGCCAGGGCGTGCTGGACCGGATCGCTGCAGAGAAGCTGAAGGGCAAGGTGAGCGTCCAGCGCTTCAAGGGGCTGGGGGAGATGAACCCGATACAACTGCGCGAAACGACGATTCACCCGGATACCCGCCGGTTGGTGCGTCTGACGATTGATCCGGGTGACGACACCAGTAGCATGCTGGATATGCTGCTGGCGAAAAAGCGTGCAGCCGACCGTAAAAGCTGGCTACAGGAAAAGGGGGATCTGGCGGAGGTATGAGAAAGATGAGTTTAATTGATTTCAGCGTAAAGCTGCTGCTGACCCTGTCGTTGTCAAGCACCTTTTCCGTTCCCGCAGCGCAGTGGTCGTTCCGTGCCCCGCACGATGCGGTGCCGCAAAATGCCGAAGAGTATGAGTGGGCGGAAGAGCGCGTGGAGCTGCCCGCTTATCCGAACAAGGAGAAGATGGTCAGGCTTGATTTCGACCGGTCTGACAGGCGATTCGAGTTTTTCATCGATCCCGAAACGCTCACGGTAGGTGAGGACGGTGTGATCCGTTATGTTTTGCTGCTGCGCTCGCCCTCCGGGTCGGAAAACCTGATGTTCGAAGGCATGCGCTGCACCGAACGGGACTATAAAACCTTCGCTTTCGGTACCGCTGAGGGAAAATTCCGGCAACTGCGCTCACCGGCGTGGAAGGAGATCACGCAAACCAGCAACAATTGGTTCCGGCATGATCTCTGGAAAAAATACTTCTGCTACGTCGAAGACGACCTGGCGGTAAAGACAACCCGGGAAGGCATCCTGCAGAGATTGGCTATTCCCGCTGCACGGTAGTTGAGCAAGCAAATGTCAGACGAAATCGACCGGAGTCTGGATGGCATCGAGCAGATGCCAATGAAGCACTTTACCGAGAAAGCGTATCTGGACTACTCCATGTACGTTATTCTCGACCGCGCGCTGCCACATCTCGGCGACGGGCTCAAACCGGTACAGCGCCGGATTATTTACGCTATGTCTGAGCTGGGACTCTCCGCCGCATCGAAACATAAAAAATCCGCACGCACGGTGGGCGATGTGCTCGGCAAGTTTCATCCGCACGGCGACACTGCCTGCTATGAAGCCATGGTGCTGATGGCGCAGTCGTTCTCCTACCGCTATCCTCTGATCGACGGCCAGGGCAACTGGGGATCCCCGGACGATCCGAAATCTTTTGCCGCCATGCGTTATACCGAAGCGCGGCTGACTCCTTATGCGCAGTTGCTGCTGTCGGAACTGGGGCAGGGAACCGTCGATTGGACGCCCAATTTTGACGGCAGTCTGAACGAGCCGGTGGTGTTGCCGGCGCGCCTGCCTAATCTGCTGCTCAACGGTACCACGGGTATTGCCGTAGGCATGGCGACCGACGTGCCGCCGCACAATCTGCGCGAGGTTGCCGCCGCCTGCATCCATCTGCTGGAGCATCCCGACAGCACGGTTGAGCAGCTGTGCCAACACCTGCCGGGACCGGACTACCCCACAGAGGCGGAGATCGTCACACCGCTCGAAGAGCTGCAGAGAAACTATCTTACCGGCACCGGCAGCGTTCGCATGCGAGCCAGTTATGAACGCGAACAGGGTGACATTGTTATCACCGCGCTGCCGTATCAGGTTTCCGGGGCAAAGATACTAGAGCAGATCGCTGCTCAAATGCAGGCCAAGAAGCTGCCCATGGTGGAGGATCTGCGGGACGAATCCGATCATGAGAACCCGACCCGACTGGTGATCATACCCCGCTCCAACCGGGTCGACGTGGAGCGGATGATGTCCCATCTGTTTGCCTCAACCGATCTTGAACGCAGTTACCGCGTGAATATGAACGTGATCGGCCTCAATGGCCGGCCTCAGGTTAAAAACCTGCGCGACCTGCTCGAAGAGTGGCTGCATTTTCGCTACGAAACCGTGCGCCGGCGTCTGGAGAACCGGTTGGAGAAGGTGCGTGATCGGCTGCACTTGTTGGAAGGCTTGCTGATCGCGTTCCTCAATATCGATGAGGTGATCCGGATTATTCGCAGCGAGGATGAACCCAAGCCGGTGCTGATCGCGCGTTTTAGCCTGAGCGAGGTTCAGGCTGAATATGTCCTGGATACGAAGCTGAGGCAGCTGGCGCGGCTGGAGGAGATGAAGATTCGGGGTGAGCAGGCGGAGCTGGCGGATGAGCGCAGCCGTCTGGAGAAATTGCTGGCCTCGAAGCAGCGCATGCGGACCCTTATCCGCCGGGAGATCGAGGCTGACGCAGAGAAATATGGCGATGCACGCCGCTCGCCGATAATGGAGCGTCCGGCAGCCGAAATGCTGGGTGAGGTCGAACTGACTCCAAGCGAACCGGTGACGGTCGTGCTCTCGGAGCGCGGCTGGGTGCGCGCGGCCAAGGGCCACGAGATAGATCCGGCCGGTCTCAATTTCAAGGCCGGTGACAACTATCTGGATGCCGTGCGACTGCGCAGCAATCAGCCGGTTGTGTTTCTCGACTCCAGCGGTCGCAGCTATTCGCTGCCGGCGCACACTCTGCCTTCGGCACGCAGTCAGGGAGAGCCGTTGACAGGCCGGTTCAGCCCCCCGGCAGGTGCCACCTTTACATCGGTAATCGGCGGCGATGCCGAGCGTTGGTATCTGATGGCCTCGGACGCGGGTTATGGTTTCTTAGTGCAGCTCAAAGATCTGCTCACCAAAAACCGAGCGGGCAAGGCGCTGTTGAGCCTGCCTGCAGGCGCGCAGGTGATGCGGCCGTCATGGGTAATCGACCCCACATCTGACCGGTTGGTGGCGATCAGCAACGAGGGCCGCATGCTGGTGTTTACGGTATCTGAGCTACCGGCGCTCGCCCGGGGTAAAGGCAACAAGATTATTGGCATTCCGCTTAAGCGTGTAGCGGCCAGGGAGGAGTATCTGGTCACGCTCTCTGCCGTGCCGCAGGGAGGGGTACTGGCGGTGTACTCGGGAAGACGTTTTCTGAGATTGAAATCGGCTGATCTGGATCATTATCAGGGGGAGCGGGGACGCCGCGGAAACAAGCTGCCAAGAGGCTTTCAGCGGGTTGACCGTGCCGAGGTCGAGGTTTAGGCAAAAGTTCATAACATGTTGTGTTACGTAATTATTACGCCGGGAAAAAAATATTTTTTACTCAGTCCCTGCTTTTCGTGTGTAATTGGAACCCGTATAATCAAAATCAATATCAATGAGGTGGGATTCACCCCAATCGAGGCAGAAGGAGTTTAGCAATGCTGGTAAGTAACTATATGAGTTCGGCACCCGTTACCGTGCACAAAGATGACAATTATGATATTGCCTTCGAGATAATGGAAAAAAAGAATATGCACCACCTGCCGGTGGTTGACGGCGAGAATCAGGTGGTTGGCATTGTAACCCGGCGGGATCTGCAGCTGGCTGCACGCGTTTTCAAGGAGGCGCCTACGGAAATTTCCGAGGTCATGCACACGCCGGTATTCACAATTTCCGCGGATGCCACTCTCTCTTCGGCCGTGAAACTGATGCATGAAAACCGGATAGGCTGCCTGCCGGTGATCGGCGATGACAAACATGTGTCGGGTGTGTTGACGGAGACGGACCTGTTCCGTGCCTTGACTGATCTGCTGAATGACTGAAGCACCTCTGGCGGGAGCTTGTTTTTCGTCGTCATCCCGGCGTTCGCCGGAATGACGACGCTAGATAAGTTGCAGTGCCTATTGACTGAAACAGGTTGAATTTCCTGCAGCTGGCGCGGGAGCGTATGGAGTTGTAAATCGGTGTGGACTGGGCCGGTGAATAGATCATACAGCCGATCAGTTTATCCCCGCTTCAGTATCGCCCCCGTCATTCGGCAGTTGCAGTAGCTCATTCTCATACATCTGCAGAGCCAGGTTGACTTTGTTTCGAACCAGGGGCTCCAGTGCCTTCATGATCTCGTCCGTAACCAGACTGGTGATCTTCTCGGTTATCTGAACCAGCTGGATCTCAGCGGTTGAATCGCTTGAACTCTCCATCTCTGCAGCAGCTTTGGTTTTGAGTGGTTCGGTCTCTTTTTCACCATTTTTTACCATATTATCCGGTACTTGAGCCAAGTCGGGTATTTCTGCGGACTCCACTACGTTGACCAGAATCGGGATGCCCAGCGCATCGACCGGGAAATTTTCACCATTGTCAAAACTATCTTCGGGCTGCTTGTTCTTTTTCATTTTTGAATGGTATGGCTGTTTAGCGGGTAGCCTCGGTCGCGGTAGAAACGAAACCGCGTGCGGCCGGCGGTGCGAACATCGGTATTGCTGTCCAACGGTTCCACGACACGCTCAAATCGACTAAAAAAACCGGGCACTTCGCTGGCAAGATTAACCAATACGTCGTGCTCGTCACCGGCATTGTTGCCGTTTCCGATCAGGACCGGGTTTAGCGCCGGGTCAGCGTTTTTCACCAGCCCATGGGGCAGAAAACTCCCCTCGCGATAGATCCATAGCAGTCTGTCCATGTGCAGGGACTCAGCTTCGGAGCCGGTGTGCAGATAGACCCGTCGCCCCTGTTTCCAGGCCTTCTCCACCAGCCGGCAGGCCAGTGTAAAGCGATCGCCCGTCGCCCTTTCCTCCAGCACATAGAAGTCCACTTGCGTCATCAGCCCCCCAGCCCGCATCGATTCAACAGAAATTGAACAAGCAGCGGCACCGGACGCCCGGTCGAACCTTTCTCCAAGCCGGTCTTCCAGGCGGTGCCGGCGATATCCAGATGGGCCCATTTCATCTTTTTAGTAAAACGGGAGAGGAAACAGGCGGCGGTGACGGTACCGGCACTGCGGCCGCCGACGTTGGCCATATCGGCGAAATTGCTGTCCAGTTGGCTCTGATAATCCTCCCAGAGTGGTAATTGCCAGGCGCGATCCCCACTCTCCCGGCCTGCAGTCAGCAGCTCTTCCACCAGCTTGTCGTCATTACCAAGCAGACCCGATGCGTGGGCTCCCAGTGCTATGACGCAAGCACCGGTGAGGGTGGCAATATCGATGATTGCTGCGGGAGTGAAGCGCTCCGAATAGGTGAGTGCATCACACAGGATCAGCCGGCCCTCGGCATCGGTGTTGAGTACCTCGATTGTCTGGCCCGACATGCTGGTCACAATATCACCCGGTTTATTGGCGTCTCCGTCAGGCAGATTCTCGGAGGAGGGGATGACGCCAACCAGATTGATCGGCAGCGCCATTTCGACGCAGGCCGCCATGGCGCCCAATACGCTCGCGCCGCCACACATGTCGTACTTCATCTCATCCATACCGGCGGCAGGTTTGATCGATATGCCTCCCGCATCGAAGGTTAAGCCTTTGCCCACCAGCACCACCGGTTTAGCATTCTCTGCGCTGCCCCGGTACTCCATGACAATCAGTTTGGCGGGCTGGCGGCTGCCTCTGCTGACCGAGAGCAGCGCCCCCATGCCAAGCTCCTGCATCTGCTTCTCCTCCAGCACCTGTACCTTAAGTTGACGGGACTTGCGTCCTATCGCTCTGGCTTGTTCGGCAAGATAGGCCGGGGTGCAGATATTTCCCGGAAGATTCCCCAGATTTCTGGCAAGCGTGACGCCAGTGGCGATGCTGCGGCCATGCAGAATAGCATTTTCCAGCACCTTGGTTCTGCGTTGCTGACCGATATGAAGCGCCAATTTCTTGAGCGGGCGCACTCTCTTATCGACGTTGCTCTTGCACTGCTCGAAGCGATACAGTGACGCTTCGCTGATGGTTACCGTGTCGCGCAACCTGGTGTAGAGGGAGTTGTTGTCAATTTCAATAAGCGGCAGCGTGGTAATCGCCTCAAGCGCGTGCGAGTTGTCCAGCATGACGGTCGCTTTGGCGACTGCTTTCCTGTATGCATTAAGATTCAACGCCTTGCGTGGACCGAGTCCGACCAACAGCAGCCGGTCGCATGCAGTGTTTGGCAGATCGTATAAAAACTGTGCCTGTTCTGCGCGTCCCTGGAAATCGCCTCGTTTTAAGAAATTGCCGAGTGCACCGCCACTGGCCTGGTCGAGATCCGCCGCAGGCTGGGAAAGTTCGCCCCGCTCATAGACACCCACCACCAGGCAAGCTGTTTTTAGTCCGGCAACATCGCCGCTTTTTAGAAGGTATTCCATCAATGCTCCAAAAATGATTGTAATTAAGACTTTTTCGAGTTATGCGGTTAAGGCCAAACTCCGCTTAGTCTACAAGAACTTTTGGTAATTGCCACAGGGCTGATATCCTTGCGGTTTGCGCCGAAGTGGGCTGCGGTATCAGCACTTTTATGTTGCCAATTATCGATCGATACATTTTGTGGGAGGTGACCAAGTCGTTTCTCGCGATAACTTTCATGTTGCTGCTGATTTTGGTCGGGAGCGGTTACATGCGTTTTTTAGGCGAAGCCGCTGCGGGTAATTTGTCCAATGATGTGATTCTCAAGCTTGTTGGGGTGGAGGCGCTCAGGGTTATGGGTGCTATAACACCTCCGGCTTTTTTTCTCGCCATCCTTTACACCCTTGGTCAAATGTACCGGCATAGCGAAATGACAGCACTCGCTGCCAGCGGCATCGGTATTCTGCGGATTTTTCGAGCGGTATTTCTGGCCGCGTTGCCGGTTGCGCTGGTTGTGCTCTGGCTATCGTTGGATCTTCGTCCCTGGGCCAACAGCATGAACGATGCCTTGCTCAACAACCAGAGTATCCAGTCTGAATTCAATTCGGCTGTTGCCGGCCGTTTTAATGAGTCCAGTCGCGGTGATCTGGTGTTCTACGTTGAAGGAATCAGCAAAGACAGAATGCGCTTGAATCAAGTTTTCGTCCAGAATCGCCAGCATGGCGAACTCGGAATTATCGTCTCCGAAGAGGGATACCAGTATGTTGACGAAAAAACCGGGGAACACTACGTGGTGCTGAAAAATGGGCGTAGATATGAAGGCAAACCGGGATCCAATATCTACACGGTTGGCGAGTTTGAAGAGTATGGGGTCAGAATAAAGCTGGAGCCGAAGGAGCAGCAGCGAACCCGGGTTCGGTCGCTTCCTACATCCGTTTTGTATGCGAACGACGACCTGGAATACCAGTCGGAACTGGAGTACCGATTCATGCTTCCGGTGGCGGTGCTTGTGTTTACCTTCATCAGTGTGCCGCTCAGTTACTCCCGACCCAGAGACAGCATGTATGGCAGTCTCGTGGTCGCTGCTCTGTTTTATCTGTTGTTCGTAAATTTAATTGCGCTGTCCGGTGCCTGGATGGTCTCTGGTGCGACACCGGCCTGGTTGGGTCGCTGGTGGGTGCATCTTTTAATGCTGGCGCTTACCGCCCTCGTCATGTTCTTCAGGTCTGCTCGCTTCGGCCGGTTGATGAAAAGGATCGCTAAGTGAAAAAGCTTGATCGATACATCGGCAGGACCGTTGTGCTCAGTATTTTGGTGTCACTGCTGGTGCTGTTGACGCTGGTGGCGTTTATCACTTTGCTCAAAGAGATGGATGACGTAGGCGAGGGCGCCTATCGCACCGCTGATGCATTACTCTATATACTGTTGATTCTTCCCCGCGGCGCCTATGAAATCTTTCCGGTTGCGGTGCTGCTCGGCAGCCTGATAGGACTCGGAGGATTGGCGAGCAATTCAGAATTGATTGCCATGCGCGCGGCTGGCGTATCCCTTGCGCGAATTATTTTCGCGGCGCTGAAAGGGGGCTTTCTGGTGATGCTGCTGGTCGTGTTTGTTGGTGAATTTGTGGCGCCCAATAGTGAAAATCGCGCGGAGGTTATGCGGGCGGAGAAGATGGCGGAACAGATCACGCTTAAGACGAAATATGGATTCTGGGCGCGGGATGGGAATTCATACATCAATATCCGATATATTTTGTCAAATTCGGAGCTCAAGGATATCTATATCTACGAATTTGAGGATAACCGGAGTTTGAAAGTCGCCACCCATGCGCGTTCGGCAATCTATCAAGGCGATCGTTGGTTGTTGAGGAAAATAAAGCAGAGCCGTTTCTCGGATGAAGGCGTGGTCAGTACACGGCTGGAAAGTGCATCCTGGGATTCCATGCTGAGCCCCAATCTGATTGATATTGTGGTAAGGCCTTCACTGCTACCGATTTGGGGACTTTATCAGTATATCGAGTTTATGCATGAGAACGGACAAGAGGCGCGGGTTTACGAAGTGGCGTTCTGGGGCAAGGTGGTGACGCCATTGGTCACGCTGGTTATGGTCTTTTTGTCGGTTCCGATTGTTTTCGGGGTGCTGCGGTCGGTGGGTATAGGTCAGCGAATTTTTGTTGGCGCGCTGCTTGGAACCCTGTTTCTGATGATGAACAAGGCGTTTGCAAACATGGCGGTGGTGTATCAGCTGAATCCCTTGTTTGCCAGTTCGTTTCCCGGGCTGCTGCTGCTTGCCGCCGGCCTCTGGTTTGTGCGCAGGCAGCATTAAGTAATGCGTGTCCGGAAACGGCAATATTCGACTGGACGGTGGACGCCGGAAAAATCATTGATCTTTGGCGACCAAAATCAGCCTGGTTCCTGAGAGCAGGTCGTGCCAGGCGCGTTTTTCTGGGTCAACCAGAATCCAGAGGAAGCCAAGTCCAAATCCAGCCCAGGATATTACTGCGGCAAAATAGCGTGCAACTGCACGACCCCAGCTGATTGTTGCGCCATGGTTATCGACAATCCTGATGCGCCATGTGCGCATGCCGAGCGTCTGCCCCGCCAGTTTCCAGAAGCAGACAAAAAACAGCAAAGGGATGCAAAGCAGATAGGCGATAAAGAGAGGGTTTGTGCGCAAACTCGCGGCGTCGACACGATCCAGTCCGAAGATGATGCCGAGGATTATGATCACCGGAGCGATTGCCGTCAGCATCAACCCGGCAACCAGCAACGTGTCGTATAACATTGCGCCAAGGCGCCGAAATAGGCCGGGTGCATGGTTGATGCCGGATCCAGGGTCGCTTTGATCGCTCATGGAACTCTCGCGGGTATGGGGGTGAATCTGATTATACCCCGGCTTTCTGCGCCTTATAGTATGATTAGAACCTGTCTCATAATCCCGCGCGGCCGCGACCGTGGCGATTTTGGCTCCTGGCTTTGTTGCAGCTCGCTCATGTAGCATTGGCTACACTACGCTCGCCGCGTCGCGCCTTGCAGGTATGCATTTCGGACTGCAACGCGGTTCGCGGGGGATGATGAGATAGGTTCTAAAAGTGTTGCCTGCGAGCCAGACTAATCGGCTGCCTCTGCTATGGAGATTTGACCACTGTTGGAATCAAGTCGTGAGTAAGAGATTCTCACTCCCGAAGAAGCTCGGAGCCTGGCTGCTTGGCTACTTTCGGCGCGTCCCGATGACTCTGCTTTCGATTCTCGTCGGACTGGCCTGCGGTGGGCTGGTATGGGCGGTGCTTGATCAGGTGCAGCCAAAAGCGTTACGGGATATCTTCGCCGAGGAGTTGCAGACACGGCTTGAGCAGCAGGCGCGCGAAACATTGATTCGCTTTGAAAACTATGTTGGGGCGCATACCTCCACCACCCGCCTGCTGGCCAATCACCGCAGCCTGTCAACCTATTTGGATCCAATCTACTGGTTCGACCTCGATGTAAACGAGCCGCTTGTCCACTTCGCCCCTCCACCCTGGTTACCTGCCACTTCGCTTTGGCGCACGCTGGTGGAACCGGGCAAGATTCTGCTTATCGACCGGAAGGGAAGGACCCGTGAGGTCTACAACCTTGACCTGCGGCTTTTACCCCAGGAACTGCTTGTGGTGGATGGTCGGTTTTTAAGTGAATCCCGGGTACAGGCTTTTCTGACCACCCTTTCCGGCAGGCCTTATCTACTGATCTCAGAAGTTGCGGAAGACGGTACCGGCACCAATATGGGGTATCTGATGATGGCGGTTCCCCTCGACAGTGAGTTTCTGCTGGCCTCCCAGCAGAGTGTCTCTTCCAGCGGTGTCCTGGTTGGCATTATCGATGCCGACGAACAGCGTTTCCTCTCCAGCAGCGATCCCAAGGCGGTGCCAGCAGGCACCAAAATGGAGCAGGCCGGGAAGGATTTTGTTGTAACTGCGCAATCCTTTTTTCAATACGAGGGATCGGTGCTGAATATGCAGTTTGCGACTCTGGTGCCGCGCAGCAGCCTGGAGGCTACTCGGCAACGCGTGGAGGTAGTAGAGCGGCGTCAGCGATTGGTAGCGGCAACGACGTTTATTGCGGTTTTTACTTTGGTGTTCTACCTGTTGTCAGAGCGGCTCAACAGAATTCTGCGCAGAATTTCCCTCTTTTCCCGGCGTGCGCTGGGGCGCAGACAGCCGATTCTTGAGAAGGGTAATCAGATCTATGTGCTAGAGGACTGGATTAAACAGTTCATCGGCAATGTACTCACGGCGCGAGAGGAGATGCGGCGCGAACACGAAACCAAGATGAAACAGTCTGAGGCGATTCAACAGGCCATTCTGGCGGCGGCGCTGGATCCGATTATCACTATCGACCGTAAAGGGAAGATCATCGAGTTTAACTCCACCGCCGAAAAAGTGTTCGGTTACCAGCGGGACGACGTCATCGGTCTCCTCTTCGTTTCTCTCATCATCAGTGCTGAAGATAATCCCCAATTCTCCCGGATGCTGGAACGGTTTGATACTGACGCAACACGCGAAGAACTGGAGGTCCGCGGCGAGATGGTAGCGCTGCGCGGGGACAATAGCCGGTTTCCGGTGGAGGTGGCGATCAAATTGATCCAGCTGCCGTTGAAAGAGGTTTTTACCGTCTATATTCGTGATATCTCCAGCCGCAAACGGGCGGAGGAGATGATTACCAGCCTGGCTAAGTTTCCCACCGAAAGCCCGAGTCCGATTCTTCGGGTGAACCGTCCAGGTGTGATTATTTACGCGAATCCCGCAAGTGCGCCTCTGCTCTCCTACTGGGAGTGCGAACAGGGCCAGAAGCTGCCTCTCTATTGGCGCAACCGCGTGGTCAATGTTTACGATTCAGGCTATGACTGGGAGAGCGAAGTAGTGGTCGGAAAGTCCATCTACTCGCTGCTGATTACCCCGGTAGCCGGGCTTAATTATGTCAATATTTACGGGCACGATATAACCGCAGTGCGGCGCGCCGAGAGCGAGGCGAGAGAGTATCAACAGGAGCTGATCCATGTGTCTCGTCTGAGCACCATGGGCGAGATGGCTACCGGTCTGGCGCACGAACTGAATCAACCTCTCTCCGCTATTGCCAACTATGCCAGTGGCTGTGTGCGGCGGTTGCCGGCCGGGACAAAGGGAGCCGATGAACTTATCTATGCGCTGGGGCAGATAAACAGCCAGGCAGACCGGGCGGGTGAAATAATCCGCCGCTTGCGGCGGTTGGTTGGTAAGCAGCTGCCGGTACGAAGCGTGGCGGATATCAACAGCCTGGTTAAAGAGGTCTGCTCTTTCGTGGAGTTTGAAGCGCGTAGGACGAGCGTGGTAATTGAACAGGAATTGAGCATGGAACGGCTTCAGGTCAGGGTCGATGTGGTACAGATCGAGCAGGTATTGTTGAATCTTATCCGCAACGCGCTCGAGGCGCTGCTCGAGGTACCGGAAAAGAGCCGCAGCCTGGTTGTGCGGAGTGGCTATCAGGGCAGTGGAAATGTCCGCGTAGACGTGGTAGACACCGGCCCCGGCATTAAGTCAGATGTTGCCAAAAACCTGTTTGAACCATTTTTTACAACCAAGGAGAGTGGCATGGGAATGGGCTTGGTCATCAGTCAAACTATCGCCAAAGACCATGATGGTAGAATTGAGGCAGACCCGATTGCGGGTGTGGGCAGCCGCTTCAGTCTGATTTTACCCGCTTACGATCACCTGGAGGAGAATCGGCTATGAGTAATCAGCCTAACGTTTTCGTTGTGGATGACGACCAGGCGATGCGGAACTCTTTGAAATGGCTCATCGAGTCGGTGGGAATGAAGGTGGAGACATACTCGACTGCAGATGAATTTATTCGGAATTACTACCCGGGACGCGCAGGCTGCCTGCTGCTGGATGTCCGGATGCCGGGCATGAGCGGGCTGGAGTTGCAGGAGCATTTTCTCAAGCACCAGATCAATATCCCGATCATCATCATCACCGGCCATGGCGATGTCCCAATGGCAGTCCGGGCGATGAAATCCGGTGCCGTCGACTTCATCGAGAAGCCGTTCAATGATGAAATGTTACTTGAGAGTATCCGTAACGCCCTCAACAAGGATATAGAACAGCGTGCAACTCAGGCGGAACGGGCTGAGATCGCAACCCGGCTGGCCAATCTTACGCCGCGAGAGCATGAAGTCATGGAGATGGTCACTGCGGGTAAGTCCAATAAGGATATCGCCCAGTCGCTCGGCGTCAGCGCCAAGACGGTTGAGGCGCATCGCTCACGAGTGATGGAGAAGATGCAGGCTGACTCGCTGGCCGACCTGGTTAAAATGGCGGTGACGGCAAATATCGAAAGCAACAGCGACGATTCGTAATCAAAAACAGCGGCAGGAAGCGTGAGGCCGGTTAGTCGGCGACAGGTGCAATTGGCGAGGTTGGAATCAGCGCAATCTCATCGCCGTCATCGATGCGGGTAAAGGGTTCGGCAAACTGTTTATTGACAGTGACCCGAACAGTGCCATCCCGAAACAGATGAGCAAGTTTCGCATCCCGTTTGCGCAGCCACGCTATCAGGTCTCGAACATCGTTGACAGTAGCCGGCAACTGCAATTGCTCGGACTCTCTGCGCAGCTGTTTGACCAGGTAGGTGAAATAGAGCATTGTGACTCTTTTTCGTGCTGTGGTGCTCGCATCAGCTGGCTGCCGTGAGAAGCCTGACGCAGCCAGTTTCTGCAGGTATCCCTGCCAGTTCTCCTGGTAACGCTCGCCCAGCTCGTACAGGGTATCCCAGGAGTAGATTCCAGTATCGTGGCCATCGTCGAACGTCAGCCGCACCGCGTACTGCCCCTGTGGTTCGATAGCTGTTATGTTGACCTGCTCCTTTCCGGTGACCGGCGTACCCAGGGTTCGAACCTCTTTGGCTCTGGAGAATACGCGCAGATATTCGCAGGGCAATTCGAAACGCCTGCCATCCTGAAACGCCACCACCAGTAGGCGGGTTTTGCTGTGCAGGCTTATCTCAACCGGTATTTTTTCTGGCGTCAGCTCTGTCATCTCTCTGCTGTCAGGTGCTTGAATTTAACAGGATTCAATTATACGCACTCCATGACTTTGGGAATACACACAGCCATTTGCGCCAGTTGGCCAAAGAGCAGTGCAAACCAGACGCATCAGCCAACTGCCTGGGCTTTACGGTCACCGGCCAACGCCGTACTCAGCTGTAGGACAAGTTGTTTGAAAAAGGTGAAACTCCTATTGTTCAGCTTGATGGTGTCGTTCGCGTCGGCGTACAAAATCCCTATCGGCTTGTCGCCGATGAATAGCGAGCTGATGAAGAAACCCTCAATATTCAGCGTATTGTGAAGGTATTGTGGAATCGCGGGAAGGTATTTTTTTCGATTGTCAGTATTCAACCAGAAGCTTTGGGATTTGGCCATCAACAACTTGAATAGATGCCGTTTTTCCAGGCTGACCTGGAATGTTTTGATGGCAGCCTCCTGTTCCGCGCCAATAATGAATTTGGCGCGCAGCATTTTCCGGTCGGGTGTCAGCATGGCAAACATCGCGCGCTCGAGGCCGGCGTTGTCGCGCAGCTGTTGCATGGTTCTGGTCAGCTGAATCTGCAGTGGAGAGCCTGATAGCCGGACAACTGGCAGTGCATCCCCGTTTCCCACATCGGGTGTCGAGCAGGTGAGGGACGCCGCGGTAAATTTCGCCTGCTCAGCAGTATGTTGCGGCGCTTTTGCTGATCCGGGATGAAGCTGTAACAGCGTGGTGGCTGAGAGCGGCAGATCCAGCCCCTGCAACTGCCGTGCGGTTTCCGCACTCAGCGAATGCACCGACGCGGCTGTCAAATCGGGCCTCTGCCGGCAATATTCCGCCACTAGATCGATCAACTCCATGGTCTGCCCCGAACCCCAATCGGCAGCCGAACTACGCGCCAGTTCGCACGCCAGCATGACGCCCAGAGGTCGTACCCGGAATGCGCTGTCCGGCGCCAGAGATTCCGCTATCAGCGCCGGCAACTTCCAGACCTCTGCCAGTCCCAGGCTCAATTGGTCCAAGGTGAAGCCGAATACCGCAAGGGCAGCGTTCTCCCTACTCAGGCCGCGTTCGATGCGGAGTGCGAATGCCGCCATCTGCTCCGGTGCTTCCGACCAGAGCGTCATCTCCCCGCAATCACGCAGCAGGGCGGCCAGCATCAACTCGTCCGTATTGGGGTCCTTCCTGATTGCACCCCAGTGGGAGAGATACATGGCGGCATGAACTGCGCATGAGTAACAGGCAAGCAGGCCCTGTTTACCACCGTCGTTGGCATGATTTCTAATGACAGGCAGTTGGTTTATGCCCGCTTCCAGAGGCGCTGTTCCTGCAAGCGCTACCGCGTGGACAATGGTGGATATAGGCTCTCGCGGCGGTCTAGGGAGAGTCTCCAGATGACGAAAAATTGAGAGCGAAAAGCCCGGGTCCCGTGCGACAATACGCTGGTAGTCGGCATGGGTGGTGCTTGACCGCGCCATCAGTGCAGAGATGCTTTGCACGGTATATGCCATGGCTGGCAGTGGTTGGTTTTTAATTCGGTTTATCCAATCATGCAGGCTGGCAGCCATATTCGTTCTGCATCCTCGGTTATCGTTATCTTATACGCACAGAATTAGTTTAATTAGCGACCGGAGTCGGGCTGTTCTTTATAGTTGTGCCGCCAGGCTTTCAGTTCCGGGAGAGGAGTGGTTTGGTAAAACGGAGAGTAGTTGGTTCATTGACATCCGCTGCGGGGAGGGAGTCCGGGGTTGATACCGTGGTGCTGGTTCACGGACTCTGGATGACCGGGCTGGAGCTGCGTTGGCTGGGGGCCAGGCTTGAGCGGTGCGGCTATAAAGCCCACTATTTTCACTATTCTTCGCTTACCAAAACCCCCGGAGAGAGCGCCGGGAAGCTGGCTGATTATATCAGGCGCCTCGGTTGCGAAAGAGTGCATATCGTAGCGCACAGCATGGGTGGGATCGTCGTTCTGAATCTGTTTGACCAGGTTGACGCGCTGCCTGATGGCCGTGTGCTGCTGTTGGGGTCGCCAATCCAGGGCAGTGGCCTTGCCAGGGTAGCGGCGTCGCATATCGGATTGCGCTTGTTCCTCGGCAGTACCGCGCCGGAGGGTTTGACCAAACCGGCGCCTGCCTGGCGCGGCGGACGCGATCTGGGTGTCATTGCCGGCACCAATGCACTGGGTGTAGGACGGATTATTGGCGGCTTGCAGGGGGCTAGCGACGGAACCGTTTCGGTGTGCGAAACCCGGCTTCCGGGTGCCACCGATTTTATTACTTTGGACGTCAACCACATGGGCATGCTGATTTCCACGGAGGTCGCCGACGAAGTGTGTTTTTTTTTACGTTACGGCAGGTTCAATAAGGGGGAGAGGGCGGTTCCTGATAACGACCTGGAGTGTTAAAATGCCAATAGAACTCATAAGTTACCAAACGAGGACAGCAGATGGCCGGACATAGTAAATGGGCCAATATCAAACACAAGAAGGCGGCTACCGACAAGAAGCGAGCCAAGGTCTGGACCAAGTTGATCCGCGAAGTGACCGTGGCGGCCAGGGAGGGCGGCGGTGATGCAGGCGCCAATCCGCGGCTGCGCTTGGCGCTGGACAAGGCTAACGCCGCCAATATGCCGAAGGAGACCATCAAACGCGCTATTGAACGCGGCGCCGGTGGCGCCGATGGCGAGAACTACGATGAGATCCGCTACGAAGGCTATGGCCCCGGCGGTACCGCAGTCATCGTTGACTGCATGACCGATAACCGTAACCGTACTGCTTCCGAAGTGCGCCACGCGTTCAGTAAGCACGGCGGTAATCTCGGCACCGATGGATCGGTTGCCTATCTGTTCAGCAAGCAGGGGATTCTCAGTTTTGGCCCAGGCACAGATGAGGAGGCGATCATGGAAGCGGCACTGGAGGCCGGCGCGGAAGATGTGATAACCAACGATGACCAATCGGTCGACGTCGTCACCGCGCCTGAGGCGTTTGAAGAGGTGAAAAACGCGATCATCAAGGCCGGTCTCTCCCCGGACAATGCGGAGGTCACCTACAGCGCCTCAACCTCCGCGGAGCTGGATCGGGAGACGGCAGAAAAACTGCTGCGCATGGTGGAGACGCTGGAGGATCTGGACGACGTTCAGGATGTCTACACCAATGCAGATATCTCGGACGAAATATTGGATGCCATCGGCTAGGAGCCTGTCGGATTTAGGTGATCGCAGCGAGCATGGTGGGAAAGCGAGATCAAATTTTTTACGATTTTGAGGCGCATAGTGGAACTACGTAACGAAAAATTGGGGAGATTTGAGCCGCTCTCCCATCAGCGCAGCAGATTAATCCTAAGTCCGACAGGCTCCTAGATGCGCCGCATTCTCGGTATAGACCCAGGTTCGCGGGTAACCGGCTACGGCATCATCGTCAGCGACGGGATCCGCAGCCGGCATGTCGCCAGCGGTTCGATCCGGCTGGGAGGGGAGGATTTCCCCGTACGGTTGGGTGAGATTTTCCGCCGCATCACGGGTTTAGTGGCCGAGTATGCGCCTGAAGAGCTGGCCATCGAGCAGGTTTTTGTCTCCCGGAATCCCTCTTCCGCGCTGAAACTGGGACAGGCCCGGGGCGCCGCAATCTGCGCTGCCGTCGTGGCCGGTTTGCCGGTCTGCGAGTATACTCCGCGCATGATCAAGCAGTCGGTTGTGGGAACCGGCAGCGCCGATAAGGAGCAGGTTCAGCACATGGTGCAGCGCTTACTGGGATTGCAGGAGAGACCGGCAGCGGATCAGGCCGATGCACTGGCGGTCGCAATCAGTCATGCGCACAGCGACAGCATGAGGCTGAGAGTCGGCATGTACTCTGCAGGCAGACGACTGTGATCGGCAGACTGCGCGGCGAGATCGTCTACAAGCAGCCACCCTATCTGATGGTCGACGTGCAGGGCGTGGGTTATGAGCTTGAATCGCCCATGTCCACCTTCTACAACCTGCCGGCGCCGGGCCAGCAGGTAACCCTGTTTACACATCTTGCGATCCGCGATGATGCGCATGTACTGTACGGTTTTTTCAACGATTCGGAACGCACGCTGTTTCGCACCCTGCTGCGTGTCAGCGGCGTTGGCGCCAAGCTGGCGCTGGCGCTGCTTTCGGGTATGGGCACCGAGGAGTTTGCCCGCTGTGTGCAGAGCGAAGATACGGCCGCGCTGGTGCGTATTCCCGGTATCGGCAAACGGACCGCGGAGCGGCTGGTGGTGGAGATGCGCGATCGGCTCGACAAACTGGACCTCCCCGCCGGAGTCCCTGCCCAGAGCGGCGTGAAAACAACACTCGCCGCTGCCTCACCGGTCGCCGATGCGGTGGGCGCGCTGGTTGCGCTGGGTTACAAACCGGCGGAGGCGAGCCGCATGGTGCGCGCGGTGCCGAGCGAAGGAATGGAGAGCGAAGAGATCATCCGCGCGGCGCTTAAATCGGTGGCGATCTCCTGATAATGAGCGACAGCCCGCGCATCATTAGTCCCCAGGCGGCTTCCGAAGACATCGTCATGGATCGGGCGATTCGGCCGAAACGGCTGCAGGATTACGTCGGTCAACCGGTGGTGCGCGAGCAGATGGGGATTTTTATCGACGCGGCGCGCGCGCGCAGCGAGGCGCTCGACCATGTACTGATCTTCGGACCGCCCGGACTCGGCAAGACCACGCTGGCGCACATTATCGCCAATGAGATGGGGGTTAACCTGCGCCAGACCTCCGGTCCGGTGTTGGAAAAACAGGGTGATCTGGCAGCGATCCTCACCAACCTGGAGCCTTACGATGTGCTGTTTGTCGACGAGATACACCGCCTCAGCCCAGTGGTCGAAGAGGTGCTCTACCCGGCGATGGAGGATTATCAGCTCGACATCCTGATTGGCGAAGGGCCGGCCGCGCGCTCCATCAGGCTGGACCTGCCTCCGTTCACGCTGATTGGTGCGACCACCCGTGCCGGGCTGCTTACCTCACCGCTGCGCGACCGTTTTGGCATCGTCCAGCGTCTGGAGTTTTACGATACCGAGCACCTGACCCAAATCGTGCGGCGTTCGGCCGACATTCTGAATATTGCCGCAGACGAGCCGGGTGCCCGGGAGATTGCCCGCCGCTCCAGAGGGACGCCGCGCATCGCCAACCGGCTGCTGCGGCGGGTGCGCGACTACGCCGAGGTGCGCGCCGACGGCCGGGTTACGCCGGATGTGGCAGATAAAGCGCTCGGCATGTTGAAAGTTGACAACAGCGGTTTCGATGTCATGGACAGAAAACTGCTGACAGCGGTGATTGAGAAGTTTGACGGCGGGCCGGTCGGTGTCGACAGTCTGGCCGCTGCCATCGGTGAAGAGCGCGGTACGATCGAGGATGTGCTTGAGCCTTTTTTGATCCAGCAGGGCTTCCTGATGCGCACACCCAGAGGGCGGGTCGCGACGCGGGCGGCCTATCTCCATTTTGGCCTCACCCCAAAGCCCGATGCGGCGCATATCACCAGTGTACAAGACCTGTTTGAAGCGTGATAATTACCGCGGAATTTTCCTGGCCGGTTAGGGTCTACTACGAAGATACCGATTCAGGCGGCGTGGTTTACTACGCCAACTACCTGAAATTCATGGAGCGGGCGCGCACCGAATGGCTGCGAAGCCTGGGTTTCGAGCAGGATCGGCTGTTGCGGCAGGAAGGGATAATTTTCGCGGTGCGCCGTGCCGCGGTCGAGTTCGTGCATCCCGCCCGTTTCAACGACGCACTGCTGGTGCAGTCCCGGATCAAGCAGCGGCGAAAAGTGAGTTTAGTTTTTGAGCACGATATTATAAAAGAAGGGGACGGCAAGCTGCTGGTGAGCGGTGAGGTACAGATTGCCTGTATCGACGCCACCAAGTTTCGTCCCGCTTCCATTCCACAACACCTTCTGTCGAGAATCCCCGATGTCGTCTGATCTCTCCTTCGTTTCGTTGGTTGCCAGCGCCAGTCCTCTGGTGCAGTTGGTGATGGCGGCGCTGATTTTCGCCTCGGTGATCTCCTGGACCATGATCTTCGACCGCGCCAAAGTACTGAA
This sequence comes from Chromatiaceae bacterium, assembly GCA_024235255.1. Classification (GTDB taxonomy): domain Bacteria; phylum Pseudomonadota; class Gammaproteobacteria; order Chromatiales; family Chromatiaceae; genus HKST-UBA178. The sequence continues at coordinate 1,155,969 of JACKMT010000001.1, read as the reverse complement.
AAAAGCGCGCAAGGCGGTGGAGCTGTTCGAGAGCCGCTTCTGGTCTGGCGGTGACCTGGGTGAGCTTTATCGTGAAGTGGAAGGAGAGCGCACCCGCAAGGACGGCATGGCCAGCATGTTTCACGCCGGCTTTCAGGAGTTTGCCCGCCTGAAGAAGAGTCCGGGCATCGAGCCGATGGCCGTGGTCGAGGGTGCCCGGCGCAGTATGAATGTCGCCATGAGCCGCGAGATGGACCGGTTGGAGACCCACCTCTCCTTCCTTGCTACGGTCGGGTCGACCAGTCCCTACGTCGGCCTGTTTGGCACCGTATGGGGCATCATGAACTCGTTTGTGGCGCTGGGCAGCGTCAAGCAGGCGACGCTTTCATTGGTGGCCCCGGGCATCGCCGAGGCGCTTATCGCAACGGCGATGGGCCTGTTTGCGGCTATTCCGGCGGTGGTTGCCTACAACCGCTACTCCAACGATGTGGAACGGCTCTACGGCAGTTATGAGGATTTTCTCGATGAGTTCACCACCATTCTGCAACGTCAGGCGCATGCCTGATCGTTTACGGAGAGAGCCGTGAGCCGTCAACGTCGTCAACGCCGCCGTCCCATGTCAGAGATCAACGTGGTGCCCTATATCGATGTAATGCTGGTGCTGCTGATTATCTTTATGATCACCGCACCTTTACTGACCCAGGGTGTCAATGTGGATCTGCCTCAGGCAGACTCGGCTCCGCTGCCGACGGAAGCCGATGAACCGGTGGTCGTGTCAGTCAACCTGGAGGGGAATTTTTTTATCGACGTTGGTGAAGGTAAGAATGAGCCGTTGGATGCGGAGACATTGGTGGCGCGGATAGCCGCGGTGATCAAATACAAACCGAAGACGCCGATTCTGGTGCGCGGTGACCGCAACGTAAATTATGGCCGTGTGGTGGAGGCGATGGTGTTGATTCAGGCTGCCGGCGTGCCGAATGTTGGGTTGATCACCGAGACACCGGAAAGTTGATGTTTAAGATTATACGAGAGAACCCCAGGGCGGCTGCCGCGGCGCTGCTGATGCATCTGGTGATCATCCTGTTTCTGATTGTTGGTGTGGATTGGCTGGAAGCGCCAAAACCTGTTGCCAGCGGGGTGGAGGTGGTACAGGCGCGGGTGGTGGATGAGGCGCTGGTCACGTCTGAACTGGAGAAGCTGAAGCAGGCGCAGACAGAGCGGGAGGCGGCGGTTGCTGCCGCGCGTGAACAGGAAGAGGCGCAGCTGAACGAGCTCAAGCGGCAGCAGCAGGAAGAGCAGCAGCGGCTAGAAGAGCTGGCGCAGCAGCGCCGCGTCGAAGAGCAAAACCGCGTGGCGGAAACGGAAAAAAAGCGGCAGGTCGAGCAGCAGCGTGAAGCCGAAGAGCAGCGGCTGGCGGAGCTCAAGGCGAAACGACTGGCGGAGGAGGAGCAGCGCAAACAGGCGGAAGCCAGACAGCTGGCAGAGCAGAAGCGGCTCGAAGCGGAAAAGGCTGCACTTGCTGCCGAGGAGAAAAAGCGTGTGGCGGAAGAGGAGAAGAAGCGGAAAGCCGAGGCCGCACGCAAGGCGGAAGAGGAGAAGAAACAGAAAGCCGAGGCCGCACGCAAATTGGAAGAGGAGAAGAAAAAGAAAGCCGAAGCCGCACGCAAAGCAGAAGAGGAGAAGAAAAAGAAAGCGGAGGCTGAAGCTGCGCGTAAGTTGGAAGAGGAGAAGCGGCGTAAAGCAGAAGCGGCGCAGCAAGCGCGTGAAGCGGAACTTGAGGCGACCATGCAGGCGGAACGCGATGCGAGGGTCAGGGACAGGTTCATGCTGCAGATTCAGCAGCGCGTGATCAGCAACTGGGTTAGGCTTGAAGGAACCGGTGGCGGTCTGAAATGCAAACTGAGGGTGCGCCTGGCCAAAGGTGGTAGTGTACTGGCGGTCAGTGTGATTGAGAGTAGCGGCAGTGGAGCGTTCGACCGTTCTGCGGAAGCGGCGGTCTACAAGGCTGATCCGCTCCCGGTACCGGACGATCAGCTGTTCGAGCAGTTTAGAGATATTATTTTTGTTTTTGATCCAAATAGATAGCGCTATATTATGAATAAAATTCTAGTTTTATTTATTGTACTTTTCTGGCATTTTCAGGCCTTTGCGGCGCTTACGATCGAGATTACCGAGGGTGCCGAAGGGGCGCTGCCCTTGGCAGTTGTCCCGTTCGGCTGGGAAGGAACGGGTGTCGGTCCCAGCCAGGATATCGCGGCGATCGTCAGCGGCGACCTGAGCCGCAGCGGACGCTTCAAAACCCTGCCGGAAAGCGACATGCTGGCGCGGCCGCACAGCGATGCCGAGGTCGAGTTTAGGGACTGGAAAGTGCTCGGCATGGAGAACCTCGTGGTCGGCCGGATACAACCCAACGGCGCCGACGGGTATCTGGTCCGGTTTCAGCTGTTCGACGTTTTTAAAGGCTCCTTGCTGACCGGCTACAGCATTCCAGCCACCGAAGCGGATCTGCGGGCGACGGCCCACCGAATAGCCGATCTTATCTACGAAACGCTGACCGGAGAGAAAGGCGCGTTCTCCACCCGGATCGCCTACGTGGAATCCATTCCGGCCGCCGATGGCAAGACAAGGGTCACGCTCAGGGTGGCCGATGCGGACGGATACAATCCCCAGACGATCCTCAATTCACCGGATCCGATACTCTCTCCGGCCTGGTCTCCGGACGGGCTGAGGCTGGCTTATGTCTCATTCGTTCGCGGCAAGCCGGTCATTTTTGTGCAGGAGGTATTCACCGGCCAGCGTCAACAGGTGGCCGCATACAACGGAATTAACGGTGCACCGGCCTGGTCCCCCGACGGCCGGCAGCTGGCCATGACCCTCTCGAAAGACGGCAACCCGGAGATTTACATCCTGAATCTGGCGACCAAGGCGCTGCGTCGCCTCACCGATCACTATGCCATCGATACCGAGCCGGCCTGGTCGCCTGACGGACGCAATATCGTTTTCACTTCAGACCGGGGTGGCAAGCCCCAGATATACCGGGTACCTGTCAGCGGCGGCCGCCTGGAGCGCCTCACTTTTGAGGGCGATTACAACGCCCGTGCTTCCTACTCCCCCGACGGAAAATCGTTGGTTCTGGTGACCCGGCAGGGAAAGAGTTACCGAATCGGTGCACTGCAGTTGGGCAGCGGCCGCCTACAGGTGTTGAGCGGTGGCGTGCTGGATGAATCTCCCAGTTTCGCACCGAATGGCAACATGATAATTTACGCCACCAAGACAAGGGGCAAACACGAACTGGCAGCTGTGTCTGCGGATGGAAGAGTCCGCCAGCGCCTGACACTTGAGGGTGGCGGGGACGTGCGGGAGCCCGTCTGGTCACCATTTGCAAAATCCAACCGGAGAAATCAATGAAACTTTGTAGTCTTAATCAAATCGCAGCGGCGGTTGTTCTGTCCCTGGCGGTAGCCGGCTGCTCGACCCTCGGTGGGGGTGGATCGGGTTCGGGTGATGGCGCTGCGGTAAGCGACGCCGGATCGGCCACTTCGGCAGCAGATGCCGCGGGTGCATGGCGTGGCAATCCGCTGGACAATCCAAACAGCCCGCTCGCTATCCGCACCATCTTTTTCGACTATGACGAGAGTCAGATTCGCGAGGATCATCGCGAGGTGGTGATAGCGCATGGCAAGTATCTGGCCACCAATCCAAATGTGACCGTCACCGTTGAAGGGCACGCCGATGAGCGTGGCTCCAGGGAGTACAATATTGCGCTGGGAGAGCGGCGTGCCAATGCGGTGCGCAGCCTGATGATGACGCAGGGTGCTTCCGACAACCAGATCCATACCGTCAGCTACGGTGAGGAGCGGCCGCTGATGGTTGGCGCAGACGAAGATGCCTGGTCTCAGAACCGGCGTGCGGAACTGCTTTACTGATTGGAATAACGATGATGCCGACCAGGAAAATTGCTGTTGGTGCCACGGCACTGTTGTTGAGCTGGCCATCCTGGTCGGCAGAATCAGCTGCAGTACTCGAACAGAGAGTTCAGGTGTTGCAACGGCAGGTAGATGCTTTATCGAGGCTGGTGCCACGGCTGGACGCGCTGCAGCGCGAAGTGCAGCAGCTGCGAGGAGAAATAGAGCTGCAGGGCAACACGATCAACATATTGAAAAATCAACAGCGCGATCTCTATCTGGATTTGGATGGACGCTTGAATCAGTCGCCGGAAACATCGGCGACGGACATACCGCAAGTAGACGGAACAACGGTGCCGGGTGGAGCGTCAATTGATACTGATTCCGGCCAAGCCGAGCAGCGCCAGCCTGCCGCAGCGGAGGAGGCAGAGGCAGCGGGGCCTGCCGTGGTTGCAACCAGCGCATCGGCCAACGAGGAGCGCGCCTACCAAAAGGCGTTCGAGTTGCTTACCCAGCGCCGTTACGAAGAGTCGGCCAAGTCGTTCCAGCGTTTTCTGGCGGATTACCCCACGGGCGTTTACTCGGATAATGCGCAGTACTGGCTCGGAGAGACCAGTTATGTGACCCGTGATTTCGACCAGGCTCTGCTCGAGTTCAATAAACTGCTCGACAACTTCCCGACCAGTCAGAAAGTATCCGGTGCGCTGCTGAAGATCGGGTACATCCAGTACGAAAAGAGTGATCTTTCCAACGCACGGGAAACGCTTGAATCGCTCATAGAGCGCTTCCCGGGATCTTCCGCAGCACGTCTGGCGGAAGAGTTCATGCGCAAGAAAAAAATATAATAATCATTATATTAAGTAGTTTACTTAATGTTGTTAGTAATTCATTCCGGTGCAATGGTGAAACGTATTGAGCGGTAAGTCTCGACTGCGTATCACAGAAATATTTCACTCGCTGCAAGGCGAATCGAACGCGGTGGGTCTACCTACCGTATTCATTCGCCTGACCGGTTGTCCATTGCGCTGCGGTTATTGCGATACCAGCTACGCTTTCAAAGGCGGTGAATGGATGTCGCTGGAGCAGATTAAAACCGGCGTGGAGGCATACCATACCCGTTATGTGACCGTTACCGGCGGCGAGCCGCTGGCCCAGGAAGCTTGCATTGAGCTGCTGGCGCTGTTGTGTGATCAAGGCTACAACGTCTCGTTGGAAACCAGTGGTGCGTTGGATATATCCAAAGTAGATCCACGGGTGGTGCGGGTGATGGATATCAAAACTCCCGCCTCTGGCGAGATGGAGAAGAATCATTACCGGAATATCGAGCTGCTGAAGCCGCAAGACCAGGTGAAATTCGTCATTTGCGGCGAGGCGGATTATCAGTGGTCCAGGGAACTGCTGAACGAGCACCAGCTTGATTCCCGCTGTGAAGTCCTGTTTTCACCGGTCAGCGGCAGGCAAGATCCCAGGCAGCTGGCCGAGTGGATTTTACGCGACCGTCTGAACGTCCGCTTTCAGATCCAACTGCACAAGTATCTGTGGGGTGAGGTGGGCGGGAAATAGCGCCGGTGAACCCTGATCCGAGGAACCAAATGTCTGATTCAAGCGCATCAAAACGGGCCGTTGTGCTGCTGTCGGGGGGGCTCGATTCCGCCACCGTGCTTGCGATTGCCCGCGGTCAGGGGTTTGCCTGCTATGCACTCAGCATGGATTATGGGCAGCGTCACCATTCGGAGCTGGATGCAGCGAGCAAGATCGCCAAGTCACAAGGAGTCATCAGGCACCAGATAATGCCCATTGCGCTGGATGCTTTTGGTGGGTCGGCGCTGACCGACCGGAGTATCCAGGTGCCTGAGGCTGGCGGCGAAGGTATTCCGGTCACCTATGTGCCGGCGCGCAATACCATCTTTCTGTCGTTGGCCTTGGGATGGGCCGAGGTGCTTGGCGCGAGAGATATCTTCGTCGGCGTCAATGCCGTGGACTACTCCGGTTATCCCGACTGCCGGCCAGCGTTCATCTCCGCTTTCGAAGCGCTGGCTAATCTGGGTACCAGAGCCGGAGTTGAAGGAGAAGGCTTCCGTATTCAGGCGCCTTTGATCGAGCTGACCAAGGCTGAGATCATCCGCCGTGGCATCGAGCTTGGAGTCGACTACGCGCCGACCACCTCTTGCTACCAAGCGGATGTGGAAGGCGCTGCGTGCGGCCGCTGCGACTCCTGCCGGCTGCGCGCTCAGGGGTTTGCCGAGGCGGGCGTTGCCGATCCAACCAGATACAGGTAAGGTTTTGCGTGGCTCAGGTTGCCATCCGGGCTGAGCTCCAGGAGCCATAAAACGGTAAACACCACAGCGGTCAGTCCCTGTTTGCTCTCCACGTGTATGACCAACCTGAGGGGTTCGTGAAGAGCCTTTGACTGCCAACCTCCTTCGGGTATAATGCCGCGCTTCCCCCAAGGGCCGTTAGCTCAGTCGGTAGAGCAGTGGATTTTTAATCCATTGGTCGTGCGTTCGAGTCGCACACGGCCCACCATATAAATCAGGCACTTACGTATTTAACGCAGTGCCTTTTTCATTTTTGGCGCACTCTGCGGCAACTAATCACAACAAATTCGTAAGTATATGCGCCAGTTGACCGTTGACAAAATCAGGCATAGTTTGATGCTCTAGTGGGCTCCACTAAAAGGAATTGGAATGGAGTAAACGGCAGATTTAGGGTCGTTTTACACGCTGATTGCGCCATATTTGAACCAATATGTCAGTACTATGACTATGAGGAGATTGCGATGAAAGAAACGAATAATTTCAGGAACAGCCTGACTATCGCCGGGATCATAGCCCTCAGTAGTGTCGTGACACCGATCGTGGCGCAGGAGACCGTCACCAGCCCGGTGCAGCAGGCTATAAGCACTCAGACGTACTGGACCAGCGATCGTAAAGGGGCGGCACAGCCAATGCCGCTGCGTACAATGAGCGGGAGCCCCTCGGCGGCTCTGGCCGGCATCCTGCAGAGCAGTGGACAATCTGGTTCGGTAAACGGCAACGCCCCGGGCAAAAAAGCGATTGTTGCGGATCAGCAATCGATAGTAGCACCAGCGTTCGGTGCCGGGTCCACCGTCTGGTACAGCTACCCACCGCCATCTACACTCTACGTACCAATCCTCGACTACGTTGTCGCCCCACTCTATCCGAACACAGCGGTCGGCAAGTTATACTTTAATATCGGTGCCTCAAGATATGTCTGCTCGGCGCAGTCGGTTACCAGTGCGGGTGACTGGGGAGTTGGCAACCGGCAAACAGTCGTCACGGCCGGCCATTGCTGTAGTGACAGCAGTGGCTTTTTCAGCAACTGGTTGTTCGAGCCCGCCCATTTTAACGGCGCAGCGCCGCTGGGCAGCTGGACGGCTTCCACCGCCACGGTGCTGAATTCATGGTATCAAAACGAGGATATGAGCCGCGATGTCTGCGTTTTGCAGATGAATACCCTCAATGGCAAGAACATCAACGATGCAGTAGGCGCGCTTGGTTATGCATACAACCAGCCCCTGCCCCAGCACTACCATGCAACAGGCTGGCCCGCGGCGGCACCGTTCAATGGTGGAATGCTTTACATCTCGACGGCTTCGGACGCCGAGACAGACACCAACGCGGCGGGAGATTTTCCGTACACGCATGGCATCGGTAACCTGATGACCGGCGGTTCAAGCGGCGGCGCCTGGATCAGGCAATTCCAGCCCCTGGTCGGCGTCAATCAGTTCAATGGACTTAACAGCTACAAATACATCGTGCCAAACAGGCCCGCGGAAATGTTCGGTCCCTATATCGATGATGTGATCATTTTCAATCTGCTCCAGGTCGTGGCGACGAGCCCCGCCGCGCCGTAGTTTATCCGCCAGGCCGCCCACGAGGGACTACCGACTCCCTCGTGGGCCCACTCTTCAGTTTTCAAGCGTGTCGCATCGCAGTTGCCGTGGCAAGAACCCGTCGCCCGCGAGTGACATCCGTCACCCGAATTCTCACCAAATCACATCCACGCAGCTTACTGTCGATGGCAAGTTTGAAAAGAGCCAGATCTCTTGTTCGATTCAGTAACTGTAACCGAATTCGTATAGTTCATATCTCTATTATTCTTGAACGGCGGCTTCTGGCCGACCAGTTTTCCTTTGTTGCAGAGAATATGGCTGTTGGGGGCAGTCCGGTTGTTCACTTGCTCTTTCATGGTATATCTCCTCCGTGGTTGGTAGGAAATAAAACTCTGAGCTGATTATTTGAGCTTTGGAAAATATGAAAGGATATATTGGTCAGTGTGCACCCGATGAACGCCTATTTTCAGCGGAACCGGACGACCAAAGAAGTAAACTGGTCACCTGGAATCGGTCAGGAACAGACATTCGTTTAACACGAAAAAACTCCGCCGAAGCGGAGCTGGATAACCATTGCGTTTTTCGACTACGCAGCCACCCGTTTCCGTGCATAACCGAAGCCGGCCAGGCCAAGGCCGATTAACCCGAGGGTAGTAGGCTCTGGCACAGGCGCGAGGTTGCCTCGGATTTCGCCTCCGGGGAATGCAGTCGTGTGGATATTGAGATAGGCATTTCCGCCCGCCAGTCCATTAGAAAGCGCCGCTTCGGCGCCCAATACTGTCCCGCCGTTAGCCGCAACGAACGCTGCATTGAAACTTGACGCTAGGGTCAGGTCGAAGACTTGAGAGTAAAGTCCGGATACAACCCCTGCCGGAAACCCTAGGAAACTCGGCAAGGATGTTGCCACTGCCGCATTTGCTCCAGGAGGCGCACAGCAATGAATATGCGCGGCTGTTGTATTACCTGACAGCCCCGAGAAGGTTACGTCTAGTGACAAGGTGTGGGCGATCGGATCGTACGCCACAGTGGCGGTGCCAGTGCCTGGAGAAGCGTTCGCTGGCACTTCGTTGGAGCCGCTCAATATCGCGCTATATAAGATAGGCGTGGCCTGTACCCCACTCATGCCCAAGCACATCAGAGCAAATAGCACAAACAAAAGTTTTGCCATACATCCTCCCCACAGTTAAGCGAGCCAGAAAGAAAATTCAGTAAATCGCCGGTAAGAGCCTTGACCAAGTCGGCGAAAAATCGACGTTCCACCTGCCGTAGTGGAAGGCATTCCAATTTAAATGCAGTTTTCAGACCAGCTGGGACAAACCAATTTATATCAGAGCGTTACAAAATTACGTAGGAAATTCAGTGAAATGGAATGTAAAATTTCCTGACATGCTTCATAAGCAATCCGTGTAGGACGGCTGTGGGTCGATTCCCGGCAACCCCTCCAGAGAAAGGTCAGCAATGCGTTTTAAGCGGTCGTTCCCATAATTCAAACGGACCGATAAGAATTAGCCCGTCAAAGACACTTCTGAATCACTAATCTGTTACCAGCTTGGGAGTATTCTGTTCAGAATAGCTGCCGCACGGGGTTTCGGTGCGGCAGGTACTGTTGGGTACAACCATTATATGCCTGCTGCATCCGCAGGCGACTTGTCGGGCCAAGTGGGATCAGTCTTGAGTGGTGGCTGTTTGAATAGAACCTATCTCACCATCCCGCGCGGCTACGACCGTGACGATTTTGGATCATGGCGCGACGCGGCGAGCGTGGTGTAGCCAATGCTACATGCGCGCGCCTTGCAGGTACACATTTTGGACTGCAACGCGGTTCGCGGGGGATTATGAGATAGGATCAAGCCTGTCACATGGCGCACTTGCTGAGAAATAATGGCCAAAATCACAATAAGTGACGAATAAGCAAACAGACTGACAGCAGTATTCATCATTGTTATTTATTGCTGTTTATCGGGTTCCCTAGATTTTTTAGCTGGTTCAGGTTTGGGGCCGGTAGTTGCTGCAATTCAACAACCGGTACTCTCATTTGTTTCCGGACTATATATGGTTGACGTAATATATGGGAAAAGATATATTCGTTCCCATGAATATACTGCCGTCTACGCTTTACTCTGCCATTGCGCATGAAACGCGCCTGCGCTGCCTAATGCTTCTGCTGGAGCACGACGAACTCTGCGTCTGCGAGCTGACGCACGCCATCGGCGCGGCGCAGCCGACCATATCCCGTCATCTCGCCCACCTGCGCGAGGCGGAATTGGTGAGCGACCGCCGGGAGGGGCTCTGGATCTATTACCGGATAAATCCCGAGCTTCCCGTCTGGGTGACCAATGTGTTGCAGGAAACGGCAAATGGTGTAAGGGGAGTGGCTCCTTTTACGGAAGATCTTGCCATGTTGAAACAGATGCCGAATCGCCCCGGCGCACCCCGGTGTGCCTAATGACATCTCGCGCCTTTTCTGCTCGATCGCCGGATCCGTGTGGCCCATTGCGTTGCTGCCCCTTCGGCATTGAACGGAGGGGGAACTTTTTGGAGCTCGCCAGCGCCACGGCCAGCGTGCCGTTCGGTATCGATTCGGGTGCTGCAGTGGTGACCGGGTTGGTGTGTTGGTGGAGGTTCCGGTGATGTTGTCGGTGGTGACGTTCGTCAACGCCAAGCGGGTGTGGCAGGACCGAATGATTGCGACGGCACTTTGAATTTTTCTCAATGCGCCTAGAGGGCTATAACCGCTCTGTGGCCGGAAAAAGGCGTATTGGCAATCATATTTAACAAGACAATGGGGGAGATAAAATGGCAATTCGTGTAGGTATCAATGGATTTGGCCGCATGGGCCGTTTGGGCTTGCGCGCAGGTTGGGGAAGGGAAGGTATCGTCGTTACCCGGATCAACGAGATCGCCGCAGACGCAGCCGGCTCAGCGCATCTGCTCAAATTTGACTCGGTGCACGGAACTTGGACAGTGGCGTGCGACGCGGAAGGTGAAACCATGCTCGTTGGCGAGCAGCGCATCGCCTACAGCCGTAACCAGACCATCGCCGACAGTGACTGGTCTGGCTGCGATCTGGTGATCGAAGCGACCGGCAAGCACCATAAGAGTCCCGATACGCTGCAGAACTATTTTGCTCAGGGCGTGAAGAAAGTCATTGTCGCGGCCCCGACCGAAGGTGCGCTGAACATAGTCTACGGCGTCAACGATTATCTGTACGATCCGGCCAAGCACCATCTGGTGACCGCCGCCTCCTGTACCACCAATTGCCTGGCACCGGTGGTCAAGGTGATACACGAGAAGATCGGCATCGTGCATGGCTGCATGACGACTATTCATGATATCACCAACACCCAGACCATTGTCGACAAAGGCCACAAGGATCTGCGCCGGGCTCGAGCCTGTGGCCAGTCGCTGATTCCCACCACCACCGGCTCGGCCAAAGCGATTACCAAGATTTTTCCCGAGCTGACCGGCAAGCTGAACGGGCATGCGGTGCGTATCCCGTTGCTCAATGCTTCACTCACCGACTTTGTGTTCGAAGCGTCGCGGCCGGTGACGGCGGAAGAGGTCAATGGCTATTTCAAAGCGGCGGCTGAGGGTGAGCTTAAGGGGATTCTCGGTTATGAAGAGCGGCCGCTGGTGTCGGTGGATTACCTGAATGATCCGCGCTCCTCGATCGTCGATGCACTGTCCACCATGGTGATCGATGACACCCAGGTGAAGGTGTATGCCTGGTATGACAACGAGTGGGGCTATGTGAACCGGATGATGGATATCGCCGAAATGATTGCGCGGATGATGTAGCTATGGAACAGGGGCTTCGCACCTATCTTGTCGTGACCGGTGCCTATTGGGGCTTCACCCTCACCGACGGCGCCATCCATATGCTGGTGGTACTGCACTTCCACAACCTGGGATTCAGCCCGCTGGAGATCGCCTTTCTGTTCCTCTTTTATGAGGTGTTCGGCATCATCACCAACGGTGTGGGGGGCTGGATCGCCTCCCATATCGGGCTCAACCGCACGATGATCACCGGAGGGTTTCTGCAGGTGGTTGCACTCGGGTCGTTAGCAGTCGATCCTGCTTGGCTCTCCGTGGCCTATGTGATGACAGCCATGGCCCTGTCGGGAATCGCCAAGGACCTCAACAAGATGAGCGCCAAGTCCAGTGTCAAACTGGTGGTGCCCAAAGGGGAGAATGCCGACACCCAGCTATTCAAATGGGTGGCGATACTTACCGGCTCCAAGAACACCTTAAAGGGTGCCGGTTTCTTCCTCGGTGGTTTGCTGCTCTACCTGATCGGTTTCCGCTGGGCCATGGGCGGCATGGCGTCGGTGCTGCTTCTGGTCTACCTCTACGCCTGGTGGGCGCTCCCCATGGGCATGGGAATGGCGAAGAAGAAGGCCAAGTTCAGCCAGATCTTCTCCAAAACCAGGGAGATCAACATTCTCTCCGGTGCCAGATATTTCCTGTTTGGTTCGCGCGACGTCTGGTTCGTGGTCGGCCTGCCGGTCTTTCTCGCCTCAGTGACCGGCTGGAACCATATCGAAGTGGGCGGCTTTCTTGCGCTGTGGGTCGTGGTTTACGGCTTTGTCCAGGCCGGTGCGCCGGCCCTGTTGCGCAAGGGGCACCAGGGACGGGGTCCCCAGGGTACCAGCGCGCGCAACTGGGCGCTGCTGCTTGCGGTATTCCCGGCTGTTATTGCCATTGCCCTGATGTCGGGCCTCGATCCGGCGCTATCACTGATTATCGGCCTGTTTGCTTTTGGTGCCGTGTTCGCGATCAATTCGGCGGTTCACTCTTACCTGATCCTGGCCTATTCCGACCATGACAAAGTGGCCATGAACGTGGGCTTCTACTACATGGCGAACGCCGCCGGACGGCTGACCGGCACCGTGCTGTCGGGTTGGGTCTACCAGACTCAGGGCCTGGCGGGTTGTCTGTGGTGGTCCACCGGTTTCGTGCTGGCAGCGGCCTTAATCTCGTTTGCATTGCCGAAGGTGCCGGAAGCGGCGGCACCGATCAAAGCCTCGGAGGAGTAAATCAGCAAACCCATGTTCGAGCTATTCGGGAATCTGGTCGCTTTCGGTCTGCTGCGGCTCTCTGCGGAGAGTGCCGCGGGGGCGGCGGTCCAATTTTTTGTGATGGACGTGTCTAAGATCTTCGTGCTGCTGGTGATCGTAATCTATCTGATGGGACTGCTGCGCGCCTTGCTCTCTCCCGAGAAGGTGCGGGAGTTCGTGCGCGGCCGGCCCGACTGGCAGGCCCGTAGCTTTGCCGTTACGCTCGGTGCGGTGACCCCGTTCTGCTCCTGCTCGTCGGTGCCGCTGTTCATCGGCTTCGTCGAGGCCGGCATTCCACTCGGCGTGACCTTCTCGTTTCTGATCGCCAGCCCGATGATCAATGAGGTGGCAGCGGTGATCCTGGTCGGCATTCTTGGCTGGAAGCTGGCGGCGCTCTACGTCGGCGCCGGGCTGCTGGTGGCCTGGTTCGGCGGCATCGTGATGCAGCTCTTCAGGCCTGAGCGCTGGGTGGAAGCGTACGTTTGGAAAATCCAGATGGGGCAAGCGGACTTGCCGGAGCCGGATCGATCATTTGCCAGGCGCCACCGTTATGCCGTGGCCGAGGTCAGGGAGATTGTTGGCCGGATCTGGAAATGGGTGCTGCTCGGGATCGGCTTAGGCGCACTGTTCCATGGCTTCGTGCCGGAGCAGTGGGTCGGCGAAAACCTGGGCGGCGATGCCTGGTACACGGTGCCGGCGGCGGTATTGACAGGCATCCCGTTGTACTCGAACGCGACCGGCGTGATTCCGGTCGCTGAAGCGATGCTGACCAAGGGCGTGGCGGTGGGCACGACTCTGGCACTAATGATGAGTGTGGCGGCGCTGTCGCTGCCCGAGATGCTGATCCTGCGCAAAGTGATCAAGTGGCAGGCGCTGGCGTTATTCGCCGGGGTGCTCGCGGTCGCGTTTATGCTGGTCGGCTGGGGTTTCAATGTCATAACCTGAATAAATCATGCAAACATTTGTCCCTGAGTCCACGCTCACCTGCCCGGAATGCGGCTTCAAACAGACCGAAGCGATGCCGACCGATCAATGTATCTGGTACTGGCAGTGCCCAGGCTGTTCAACGCTCCTGCGGCCGAAGCCCGGGGATTGTTGTGTCTACTGTTCCTTCGGCAGTGTGCCCTGTCCACCGGTACAGCTGGAAGGCAAGGGTAATTGTTGCGCTTCTTTGACGGAGTTAAAGAGTATGAAAAACATCAAAGTGTTGGGCAGCGGTTGCCGCAACTGCGAGATCACCGCCAACGTAATTACCCTGGCCGCCAAGCAGGCTGGGGTGGACATTCAACTGGAAAAGATAACGGACATTGCTGCGATCATGGCCTATGGCGTCATGTCAACGCCCGGTGTGGTGGTTGATGGCAAATTGGTGCATAGCGGTGGCATCCCCGGCCCGGATCAGGTCCGGTCCTGGGTCGAGGGGTGAAATCCCTCGAACGCACTGAATTTTCAATAAGGCTTGGCTGCACTGGAAGCGGTTGCAGCTGCCCGTCATCGCTGTCATCCGGGCTGTTTACTAGAACCTATCTCAAAATCCCCCGCGAACCGCGTTGCAGTCCGAAAAACGTACCTGCAAGGCGCGCTGCGCAGCGGGCATATTCCCGTGCTCTGCAACGGCAACTGCAGCCCAGGCAGCAAAGGTTAACGCGACTCCGATGAGCCTGGTAGTTGTTGTATGCATGGTTGTTCCCTTTCATTATCAGTTGGTTCTCCCCGGGACTGGAGCGGGTGACGCACTATTACCCCAGCGCTCGCGGCGGGATCGAATCCATCGGGTTTCCAGCCTTGATTCGGCTTGGTGACTTTGTCACAGAAACAACCAGTGATCTCTGGCACGCTGCGTTTGACAATCTTTGCACGCGCTTTGGCAAGCGAATCAAATTGGAGAGCACCCCTTGCGTGACAATGTCAGGGCAATGAATCACCCGCGTAAACTTAAGATTGCCGGATTTTCCATCATATAACTGCCGATCACCAGGAGGCTGACCATGCATCTGCTTCACAGTAGATTAAATAAGCTGATCATCACCATCGTAGCCGTTTCCGGCATGCTGGCAACATCAGTTGCATTTGCGGTTTCACGCTGCGGTACCTTTGATACCGTTCCCGTACCGGGCATGACCTCGCATCTGGCGGCACTCGACGCAGGCACCCTATGGGCGATCGGCGCTTCCGCGGCCGACTCCGGTGTCCCGGTGCTGCGCCACTTCGACGGCACTACCTGGAGCGAACAGGCACTGCCGCCCGAAGCGGACGGCTTCGTCTTCGGAGCTTCAGGCAGTACGCCGGACGGTGACGCCTGGTTCTCCGCTACCAGGGCCTTCTCGGTCTACGAGATCGAGGTGCTGTTCATGCGTATACGCGGAGCCGGCGTCGATCGTATCGATATCCTGCGCCACCCGAGCGGGCCGATCGATATCTCGGGCTCATCGACGACTAACGTTTGGGCCCTTACCGCGGGCGGCGATGCATTTCACTTCGACGGATCCGCCTGGCAGGAGATCGACCTGCCACCGATCTATGCACCGGACCAGCGTCTCTACCCAAAGGCGATCTATACCACGGGGCCGGACGATGTCTGGACCGTCGGCTACGGCGGCTCCGGGCGTGCCACCTACATCGGCTACACCCAGCATTGGGATGGCACCACCTGGAGTAAGGTTGCCACGCCTTTCGACGGTCAGGATCCGAGTTTCTTCCGCGACATAGACGGCAGCGGTCCCGACGACATCTGGGTGGCGGGAGACGCAGGCTACCTGGGGGATATTCTGCTGCATTGGGATGGCAATGAATGGAGTCGCGTGCCAGGCCCTGCTTCCGGTACGGCCATGGCCAGGGTCATGACCATGGGGCCCGGCAATGCCTGGGCGTTGCCTTATTCCCTAGCCGAAGGCGACCTCTTCTACTACTGGAACGGCATGGAGTGGAGCGAAGGCGCCAGACTCGACCTCCCCGATGCGGTCACGATCAACTGGCACGACACAGCGAAGGTGGGGGAGTGCGACGCCTGGGCGGTCGGCGCCTATTACGATGGTAGCGCCTATCGACCGCTGGCGGCGCGCCTGATGCCGGGTACCGAGCCCCCGCCCGTTAACGAGTCTCCGCTTGCCGTCGCTGCGATCATCGGCCCGGTTTCCGGACCCGCACCCTTCAATCCGGTTTTCAGCTCGGCCGGTTCGAGCGATCCTGACGGGTCGATAACGGCCTGGCACTGGGATTTCGGAGATGGCACTTTCTCCACTCTGCCCAATCCGTCGAACAAGCTCTACAGCACTCCGGGCATTTACAACCTCAGGCTGACGGTAACCGACAACGAGGGTGCGACCGGCAGTGATGAGTCGCTGACCGTCACCGTGACCGACCCGCAATGCACGCTGAACTGCCTGCAAGTGAACGATATCAGCTTCAGCATCAGGCAGCGTCGCGGCAGTTACGAGGTCACGGGAAGCCTTTCGATCAGGGATGAGCAGGGAAGGTCAGTCTCCGGTGTCAGCGCGAACGCTACCTGGACCCTGCCGGACGGCTCGTCGGTCAATCAGATGGTGACGAGTAATCGTCGCGGGGTTGCCAGGTTCAAGGTCAAGAGCGGTGCAGGCATCTATCGGCTCGATCTAACGAACCTCCGCTTGGCCGGCTATACCTTCGATCCTGACAACAGCCAACTCAGCGGCACTGCCAGCGTACCTTAAAATACCGCTAAGCACAGGGTCCTGGCATAGAAGCCGATGCCACACTTCTCAGCGGACATAGATAGCAGAAGCTTTCCGCTTCCACAGTGGAGAGCTGCGGCGCAAGCCGCATCAGGTCCGGACAGGTATAGCGGGGTCGGTTGTTGTCATCGAAGGAAAAAGGTGCACCTAGCGCGGTAGCATGATCTTGGCGCACAACCCGCCGCCGCTGCGATTGTGCAGTTCGATGTCGCCGCCGTGTGCGCGGGCGATGTTGCGGGCGATGCCAAGCCCGAGACCGGTGCCGCCGGTATGCTGCGCCCGCGAGGATTCCAAGCGGAAGAAGGGATCGAACACCCGCTGCAGCGACTCCGCGGGAATGCCGGGGCCCTTGTCGCAGATGGAGATAATCAGCGATTTCCCGCTCTCCTCGACGGCTATATCGGCCTGCCCGCCGTAGCGCAGCGCGTTCTCAACTAAGTTGACAATGCAGCGCTTCAGCGCCAGCGGTTTGCCGTCGTAAGTTGCGATCGGCTGTTCGCTGAGATAGACCTGGCCGCCCGCTTCGCTGGCATCCTGTTGAATACTCTCCAGCAGCGCCATCAGATCCAGCCGCTGGTTGGGTTCCGTTGTTTCGCTGCCGCGCATGAACTCCAGCGTGGTGCTTACCATCGACTCCATCTCGGCGAGATCCTTCTCGGTCTTGGCACGCAGTTCCTCGTCGTCCATCATTTCGATGCGCAGACGGATGCGGGTCAGCGGCGTCTTGAGATCGTGCGAGACCGCGGCAAGTATGCCGGCCCGGTCTTCGATATAGCGCTTCAGCCGGGACTGCATGGTATTGAACGCCCTGGCCGTCTCTCTCACCTCGGTGGGGCCGGTCTCAGGCAGCGGCAGCTGGTGGATATCCCTGCCGAGACCTTCGGCCGCCTGCCGCAGATCGCGCAGCGGCCGGATCAGCGAACGGACGCCGACCAGCGACAGCAGGATCACACTGGCCAGCAGTACGCCCAGTACGATGAGAAGCCGCGCGGGCCAGTCGAACAGCTGTTCCGGCAGACCGCGCTCAAAGCGCACCCAGGTACCGTCCTGCAACTGCACCTGGATGTGAAAAAAGCGCGCCATGGCGTGCAGGCCGTGCATGTAGGCCCAGGGTCCCTCCATACGGCCGCCGCCCGGCAAGTAGCGCCGGTGCATCGGCGGCAGCCTCCGCTCGGTGAGCGGGCCTTCGATAGCGATGCGCAGCGCGGTATTCCGCGGTAAATGTCGCAGCAGTTGACCTTTGAACAGCTCCAGCGCGAGTACGGAATCCCGATCGGGCTCAGGTATCGCGATTGGCTGATCGGATAGGGAGATGTGCAGATCCTGACTGGTCAACAACGGCAGCATCTTTTGGCGCTCGGCCGGCGGCAGGGAGTCGAGCAGGCGCACAATGCCCGCGGTGCGGATGATCAGATGCTCCCGGAGCGACTCGTACAACAGCTGTCCCCGATCGCGCAGTAGGATGAAAGCCGAAATCGACTGGGTCAGTATCAGGCCGAGCAACAGCAGCAGCACCAATCTTCCGAATAGCGATCGCGGCAGGATATGCATGGTTCAGATATCCTCTTTATCTGGCCGGTGAGACCTTGCTCGCGAGCAGGTAGCCGCGGCCCCGTACCGTTCTGATCAGTTCCGGCTGTTTCGCATCGTCGCCGAGGCGTTTGCGCAGACGGCCGATCAGTACATCGATACTGCGGTCGAACGGGCCGGCGTCGCGCCCCTGGGTCATATCGAGCAGTTGATCGCGAGTAAGGGCGCGGTTCGGGTGGGTCAGCAGCACCTGCAGCAGCCGATACTCGGCACTGCTCAGCGGCACCACCACGCCATCGGGTGAGGTGAGGTACTGGGTCCGGGTATCCAATCTCCAGCCGGAAAAAGCGAGCTGTTCAGGCACATCGGCCAGCGGATCGGCGGGCATCTCCCGCACCCGGCGCAGCACCACCTTGATCCGCGCCATCAACTCCCTGGCGCTGAAAGGTTTGGCCAGGTAGTCGTCCGCGCCCATCTCCAGTCCCAGAATACGGTCCATCTCATCACCGCGCGCCGTCAGCATGATCACCGGAATCCTGGAACCGGCACGCAAGGTGCGGCACAACTCCATGCCGTCGGTGCCGGGCAGCATCAGGTCGAGCACGATGAGGTCGATATGGGCCTGCTCCAGCGCCCGCCACATGCCGTCACCCTCCGCCGCGCTACTCACCTGGTAGCCGTTCTTCTCCAGAAAGGATTTGAGCAGATAACGAATCTCGGGATCGTCATCGACAACCAGAATGTGATCTTGCGGGGTGTTCATGGCTGCAAACTTACCTCGTATTGCCACTCGCTGCAGTGGTGAATTGTAACTCCCGGTAACACTCCGAATCTCTGTTACATAAGCTTACAAAAATCCTGTTTCCGGACACAGGCAGCTTACACAAGTGCGGTTTCATAAAGCTAAGCCAAGTGGCTGAACCGAATTTAATGCAAGTAACGCAAATAAGGAGAGTGTCATGAAACAGACAACTAAACGATATCTGGGTATAGCGGCTGCGTCCGCGCTCGTCATCGGTGTGGCAAGCGGTGTGTTCGCCCAGGCTGGATTTGGTCCCGGATATGGTCCCGGACTTGGTCAGGGATGCGGTGGCCCGGGTGGAATGATGGGTGGTCCGGGTGGAATGATGGGTAATCCCGGGCGCATGCCGGCTGGCCCGGGTCGCATGATGGGCGGTCCGCGTGGAATGCGCGGTCCAGGCGGTGGTCCGGGCTGCATGCAGAGCGGCGATCCGGTCGCCTCTACCGAACAGCGGTTGAGCGGATTGAAATCCGCGCTGGAGATCACCGCGGATCAGGAAGCGGCCTGGAACGCGTATGCTGAGGCGGTCAAAGGGAAGGCTGGATTGATGCTTGACCATCGTCAGAACATGATGGGATCAGCCGGTGTCGCGCCGGAACAGCGCTTCGCATATCGTCAGCAGGGGCTGGAGCAGATGCAGCGAGTCACGACCACGGGCCGTGACCTTTACAATGTCTTGACTCCGGAGCAGCAGACACGAGCCGGTAACCTGCTTGACTTTTAATAAGCCATGCGAAACCTGAGCTTAAGTGCCCGGCTCATTGGAGGGCCGGGCCGACTCAGGTACTATTTAACCACCACCGTGCCGAACAGTGAATATCCGGACAAGAGTGAGTTTATCCACAGGCAATCCATGCTCAAGTATACGGGAAAAGTGCTGACGGCACTGCTCACGCTGCCGTCCCGGTATGGCCGCGAACAGCAAGCAGTTTTGTCAACCGGCCTGTCTTCACGCGCTTCCGGTCACCCAACTGCTAACGATCCTGCGTATAGACGCCGAAGCCCAGTTAGGGGCTTTTCCTGTAGAATGCGTGAGAAAGGTTCACCGTGATTTATCGCTAGACTGAAGCCGGAGAGGCCGATGTTAGTATCCGTAGAAACCACTGGGAGCAAGTTGTGGGTAAAAAATGTTTCGTCACTAGGCATCTCGGCCCTGCTTTTACTGGCCTCGGCTTTCGTCGGGGCACACACCCCCTGAGCATGCAAAGGTCTATTTCCAAGACCTGAAAGAGGGTGCGGTGGTGCAGAGTCCTTTCCAGGTAAAGTTTGGGATTGACGGTTTCGGTATCACACCGGCCGGAACCACCGACAAGATTCGTCATAATGCGGGGCATCATCATCTGTTAATCGACCTGAACCAACTGCCGGATCTGGATCATGAGATCCCGCGCGACGAGCGGCATCTACATTTCGATCAGGGCGAGACTGAAGCTACGCTGAAACTCCCGCCTGGCACGCATACGCTACAGCTGCTGTTGGGGGATGAGGATCACGAACCGCAGAATCCGGCGCTCTTCTCCGACAGGATCACGATCACCGTTGAGTAAAAAAGGCAGGCCAAAAAGCAGGAGCAGTTGACCTGAGCAAACCGGCCAACCTTCCGGGTCAAATACGAAGAACTTCCGATGCCTGACCGGAACCGGTTGACGTGGCTTAAGAACTGACCTGCAGGCCGGCATGATTCCTGTTAGTTCGTTAAAGAACTGTAAATATGGCGAGCCGCTCTGGTTACCGCCAAGTTTTAGCCTACACTGAATTATTACAGCCGAGGCACAGCCTTATGGCCGTATCACGGGCAATCCTCATCGGCGCACACATCCACCAACAGCGAGGGGATCGACATGACGAGCGGCACAGATGATGGATTGACCGGCAAAAATCCAGCGACACCGAATCCACTACAGCAACGCAATGCCATGGAGTGGCCGCCCCATGACAATCTGCGTATCCTGCAGCAGATGCGCGACGAAGCCCGCCTGGGGGGCGGTGTCAAGCGGATTCAGGAGCAGCACGAAAAAGGCAAACTGACCGCCCGGGAACGGCTGGAGCTGCTGCTCGACGAAGGTTCGTTCGAGGAGTTCGACGCGCTGAAGTCGGGCCGGGGCGGACATCCCGGCGGCGGCCGCGAGTATCTCAGCGACGGCGTGCTCAGCGGCCACGGTACCATCGACGGCCGCGAGATCTGCGTCTTCAGTCAGGACTTTACCGTCCTTGGCGGCTCCCTGGGGGAGGCCCACTCGGAGAAGATCCGCAAGGCGATGGACCATGCAGTGCGCGTGGGCACGCCGGTCATCGGTCTGAACGATTCCGGCGGTGCCCGTATTCAGGAGGGGGTCGATGCACTGGCCGCCTATGGCGAGATCTTTGCACGCAACGTGCACGCCAGCGGTGTGGTACCGCAGATCTCCTGCATCATGGGCCCCTGCGCCGGCGGCGCGGTCTACAGCCCCTCCATGACCGACTTCGTTTTCATGGTGGAGGAGTCCTCCTACATGTTTGTCACCGGCCCAAACGTAGTGAAGAGTGTGATTCACAAGGAGATCAGCTCCGAGGAGTTGGGCGGTGCGGCGGTGCATACCACAAAGAGCGGTGTCGCCCATTTCGGCCTGCCAAACGACATCCTGCTGCTGCGCGAGGTGCGCCGGCTGATCAACTATCTGCCGTCCAACAACCGCCAGCGGCCGCCGATGCTCGATCTGCGCGATCCGCCGGACAGAACCGATCCCGCGCTGGACTACCTGGTGCCGTCCAACCCCAACCAGGCGTACAACATGCGGGTGCTCATCGACAGCATTCTCGATGGGGAGGAGTTTCTCGAAGTGCATGCCCGGTTTGCGCCCAACCTGATCGTCGGCTTCGGCCGCCTGGGAGGCGAGACCGTTGGTTTGATCGCCAATCAGCCTGCGGTATTGGCGGGTGTACTCGACAACAATGCATCGGCGAAAGGCGCGCGCTTCGTGCGCTTTTGCGACGCATTCAATATTCCGCTCGTCTGCCTGGTCGACGTGCCGGGCTTCATGCCCGGCCCGGAGCAGGAGCACGGAGGAATCATCCGCCATGGCGCCAAGCTGCTCTATGCGTTTGCCGAAGCCACGGTACCCCGGATCACGGTGACGGTGCGTAAATCCTACGGCGGAGCGCATGTCGTGATGAACTCCAAGCATATCGGTGCGGATATGCATTACGCCTGGCCCACTGCGGAGATTGCGGTACTCGGACCGCGCGGTGCCGCCGAGGTGATCTACCGGCGTGAAATCCAATCCTCTGCCGATCCCGCGGCAGCGCTGATGGAAAAAGAGGAGCAGTACCGCAAGACCTTCGTCAATCCCTTCCTCGCCGCAAAGCGGGGCTACATCGACGATGTCATCTTTCCGCGCGACACGCGCGGACGACTGATCCGTACTTTACAGTTTCTGGAAGATAAAGAGACGCCCCGGCCGAATCGTAAACACGGCAACATCCAACTGTGAGGTGCAACCATGTTTGACAAAATCCTGATTGCAAACCGGGGAGAGATCGCACTGCGGGTGATCCGTACCTGCCGCAAACTGGGCGTGGCAACGGTCGCCGTATACTCCGACGTGGATTTTCGTTCGCCGCATGTACGCGAAGCGGACGAAGCGGTGTTTCTCGGTCCGGCGCCTGCCTCGCAATCCTACCTGGTGAAAGAGAAACTCATCGAAGCCGCGTTGAGCCGTGGCTGCCAGGCGATTCACCCGGGCTACGGCTTTCTCTCCGAGAATGCACAGTTCGCCCGCATGACCATGGATGCGGGTGTGGTTTTCATCGGACCGTCGCCGGAAGCGATCGCCATGCTGGGGGACAAGATGGCCTCCAAGGCGCTGGCCATCCGCAGCGGCGTGCCGGTGGTTCCCGGTCATCATGAACCACTCTCGGATCTGGATGAGGCGAAACGCATTGCGGGACAAGTCGGCTTTCCGCTGCTACTCAAGCCTGCCGCCGGCGGCGGCGGTCGCGGCATGCGTATCGTCAACAGTGACGAGCAGCTCCCCGGTGCGCTGCTGGCCTGTCAGGACGAGACTCGTAAAAGCTTCTCCGACGACCGCATCTTCATAGAGCGTTATATCGCGCGGCCGCGCCATATCGAGATCCAGATCATCGCTGACCGGCACGGCAGTGTGTTGTTCCTGGGCGAACGCGAGTGCTCGGTTCAGCGCCGTTACCAGAAGGTGATTGAGGAGTGCCCCTCGCTGGCGCTCGACGAACAGCTGCGGCAGCAGATGGGACAGGTTGCCTGCGCGCTTGCACGCGAGGCCGGATACACCAACGCCGGGACGGTGGAGTTCATCCTGGATGAAGATAAAAGTTTCTATTTTCTGGAGATGAACACCCGGCTGCAGGTGGAACACACAGTCACCGAGTGGGTGTTCGGCGTCGATCTGGTGGAGCTGCAGCTGCGCGTGGCGAACGGCGAGCCTCTGCCGCTGAAGCAGGAGGAGCTGCGGCCGCAGGGTTGGGCGATCGAGGCGCGCATCTGCGCCGAGGATCCATCCCGCGACTTTTTCCCGACGACCGGCATGATCACCCGCTATGCCGCACCCCGGGGCCGCAACATCCGTGTCGATGACGGCGTGACCGCCGGCAGTGTCATCAATATCCATTACGACTCGCTGCTGGCCAAGATCATCGGCTTCGGCGCAGATCGCGAGCAGGCGCGAAAGACGTTGATCCAGGCACTCAACAGCTACCACGTGGCCGGCATTACCACCAATATCGATTTTGCCAACGCCATTGTTGCGCATGACGCCTTTGCCGGGGGCGACCTCTCGACCCGGTTTATCGAGGAGCACTTCGACGGCGGAAGAGCGAAACAACCGCCGCCGCGGGAACAGCTGCACTACATGGTGATCGCCGTTACGACGATCTACCATTTCCGTCAGCGCCTGGTTCACGACTCGCTGATGCCTATGATCGCGCAGGTAGGCGGCAAGCGGGTGCTGCGCAGGCGCTACGACTATGTCGTCCAGGTATCGGATGGCGTCTTCAAAACCCGGGTCGAAAGTACCGGGGAAGCGCAGAGATGGCGCATTTGGGTGGACGCTGCGGGATATGAGGTGGTGACGCCGCCGTTCGAGTTTTATCGTCGCCGGTTGAAATTGAAAATCAACGGCCAAAACCATATGTTCCGGGCAAAGCATCAGGAGCACCACATACAGGCTGCTTACTGCGGTATTGTGCGCAATTTCGAGATCTATTCGCCGCGTGAATGGGAGCTCGCTGCGTATATGCCTCGGCTCAAGGAGGAGACCGAGGAGAATTATCTGCGTTGCCCGATGCCGGGGTTGGTGGTTGCGGTCAACGTCGAAGCGGGGAGTTACGTACGCCGCGGGCAGGAACTTGTGCGCATCGAATCGATGAAGATGGAGAGCGCAATCCCCTCGCCAAGGGAGGGTGTGGTGGAAAGCATCGCGGTGAGTCCGGGGCAGGCGGTGGAGACGGACGAACCGCTGCTGGAATTCGCCCCACCCTCCGCGAGCGGCTGAAATGCAAGAAAATGCCGGGAGAGCAGGTGATGTTACCGTCAGCGGTAGTTCAGAATACGTGCTATGAGCGCATCATTTTTTCTTCGCCTGTCCAGGTCGGGATCTTCTATCGAAGTTACGCTTTCGATCGATGCAATATAGGCAGCGGGAAAATGTAGGTATTTCGCCCCCAGGCAGACCAGCTGTTTGTACCAGCGATAGGGCTTCAAGTTTTCGGTGATATGGGTCGGTTGTGCAAGGTAGGTAAAACAACGGTACTGTTTTTCGTTGCTGGAAACGAGGATCCGGGCATCCTCATATCCCGCACCTCTGCCTTCAAATGCATCGAGGTCGGCCTTATGTGCTGCGTGCAGACGGTAAATCGCCCCATACACCAAGTCGGCTTCACTGTCCGTACCGAGCATGTTGCACTTGCTTGAGCCATCGACGCTTGTTTTGTTAAACCTGAGGCGATGTTGTCGGCACTCCGCTGCGGCTACCAGTTGCGCCGAAGGTACCCGTTCGATCAAGCGCAGCGGATGCAGATTAGAACCGTAGGCAAAATAATGGATCATGCGTGCAACTCGTACCGGTCGTTTATTTGAATAAACTCTCCAATAATTTTTGCTTGCGGACAATATGGCGAGGCGCAAGCGGAATCCGTTTTCCCCGGGTTAACAGCTGTGTGAATTGTGCAGTCGTTATCGTTTCACCGCATTACTGAATATTCCCTGTTTTTTAACGCCTTGTATTTCTTACAAACTGGCATATAGTCAGAGCCAAATTCTTATAAAAAACAGTCGGTCACTAATCGAACCTGCACGGTCTGGGAAGCATGCAGTCAATGCTGTGTCGTCTGCTGGCAGGCAGCGTCTCATCCTGTAATTACGAGGGAAGGATTATGAGAAGGTACACAACAGCGTATAAGAAATGGATAGTTGTCAACGGTATTCTGACCCTGCTGGCTGCGGGTTGCCCGCAGGGTGTCAACGCCGAAAGTGAAACCCAGGCCTGTATCGAGACCGTCAACAGCGGCCTGCTCGAAATACCCGATGATCGTTCGCAGCGTTTTCTGGGCAAGGTGGCGGAGAGCACCGCCCGCTGCCGCGGTGGAGAGAAGGCGGTCCGCTACCGCGCCGGCCCTTGGGTTGACTGGCAGAACTACTATGCGACCGGCGATGCCGGCAGTAAAAAGGAGGGCAGGGAAGCGATCACGCTGCTCGGCAAACACATACTGCCGAACGGCCGTGGTATCGACGGTGCACTGCTGGATCTGGAGTATCAGCGCATCGAGCTGATCAAGTTCAACCTGTTCGACCAGAGTACATTCGAGCAGTACATCAAGGGTCGTGAAGGCCGGCCCGGTCCAACATTGAAAAGCTGGAACGAGATGCGGCTGCCGCCGGACCACGCCAGCTACCAGCAGGTGGGCGGCGACGGCAGACAGCTGTGCCGCGGGGAATTGATTACTCAGCGCACCCTGACCGGCATCTGCAACGATTTGATCAACCCGATGATGGGCGCGTCCGGCATGCCCTTTGCCCGCAACGCACAATTCGAGGCGACCTTTCCCCGGCTGGGACTGAACGAGCTGACCCGAAACCGCCACGGCGGCCGGATCGGTCTGCTGCAGCCCGACCCGCAGCTGATCAGCAGAAAACTGTTTACCCGGGAGCAGCCCGCAGGCAACGGCTGCAATCGGGGTATGGGAGGGGCGAACTACTCGCCGGATGCCGACTGCGATTACCTGAAGGCGCCGTTTTTCAACGTGCTTGCCGCTTTCTGGATCCAGTTCATGACACACGACTGGTTTTCGCACACCGATGAAGGGCGCAACGCTGCGGCGCTGGAGTCGGTCGGCTGCCAGTCGGCAGAGGCGCGCGCGCTGGGGTGCCGTGAAGGTGATCGGCGCGAACCTTCGCTCTACGCCGCAACCGGCCCGGCCGGCACCTTCGAACATGCCGGACAGAGCTATCAGCAGCGCGCACCCAAAACCACCAACAATCTGGTGACCGCCTGGTGGGACGCTTCGCAGATCTACGGTTATGACGCGCGTTCGCTCAAGCGGGTGCAGCGGCATCCCCTCGATCCGGCCAAGCTGCTGGTGGTGGGCGGCTACCTGCCGCTGCTGTACCGGTGCGACGGCTATTCGGCGGATTGTCCGGTGCAGCCCCAGTGGCAGGGACAGGAGGCGGCTGCATTCCCGGACAACTGGAACATCGGCATGAGCTTCTACCACAACCTGTTCAGCCGCGAGCACAACGCATTCGTCGACCGGTTCCGCGCGCAGCAGCAGCGCACACCGGAGGCCGATTCCGGACTGCGCGACCCGGACGATCCGGACCGGATCATCAGCTATGCCGCAGTCGATGACGAACGCCTGTTTCAGGTGGCACGGCTGGTGGTCGCAGCTGAGATCGCCAAAATTCACACCATCGAGTGGACCACGCAGCTGCTGTACGACGAACCCTTGTTTCTCGGTATGAATTCCAACTGGTTCGGCCTGTTCAATCTGGAGCAGGATCGAGTCTCCCAGATTCTGCAGAAGATCCTGCAGCGGAATGAGAGCTTTCTCAGCCAGGCCTCTGCGGAAAAAGCCGGAAGGCTGGCCGATTCAGCCAATCCCAAGCTGGCCAACGCCGCTTACTCGGTGTTTGCCTCGGGCGCGGGTATTTTCGGTCTCGGCAACAGTAAGCCAAGGGGCCTGCTCTGGTGGAAGTGGGACGACTGGGACCTGAACAAGCTGGAGGAGGATGTCAACGGCGGCATCAATCACTTCGGCTCGCCCTTCAACTTTCCGGAAGAGTTCACCTCGGTCTACCGGCTGCATCCGCTGGTGCCGGACCTGATCGAGTTCCGCGAGGTGGCAAAACCGAACGACATCCAATTGAAAATTCCGGTGCTGGATACGGTGCGGGCGGGCGCCAGCAAACAGATGCATCAGCGCGGCATCGACAACTGGGCATTGAGCATGGGCCGACAGCGTCTCGGGCTGCTGCATCTGCGTAACCACCCGCAGTTTCTGCAGGATCTGCCGATGCCGCACCTCGACTCCGCCACCAGGAAGCTCGATATAGTGGCGCTGGATCTGATTCGCGACCGCGAACGGGGTGTGCCGCGCTTCAACGAATTCCGCCGTCAGATCGGTCTGAAGACACTGACCGGCTTTGACGATTTCGTCGATCAGCATCTGCCGGAGGGTCATCCCTGGCGCCTGCATCAGCAGGAGAGCGTCAAGCGCATGCGCGAGATCTACGGCACCCATGTCTGCGACGCCGGCAAGGTGATATCGACGGTGCAGCGCAATGCCGACGGCAGCTTCATCAACGACTGCCTCGGTCATCCGCACGGCTCGGTGGTGGACAACATCGAGGATGTGGACAATATCGTCGGCTGGCTGGCCGAATACACCCGGCCGCACGGCTTTGCCATCTCGGAGACGCAGTTCCATATCTTCATCATCAACGCATCGCGTCGGCTCTTCAGCGACCGTTTCTTCACCTCCAGCTTCCGTCCCGAGTTCTACTCCAGACTCGGCTACGACTGGGTGGTCGACAACGGACCGTTGGCGGAGTGCCCCTATCCGTTGGCTAAACAGGCGAACGGCAGCGAAGCCTGCATGGAGCCGGAGGAGGTCAACGGCCACCGCATGGCCGTGTCACCGCTCAAGCGGCTGCTAATGAGGAACGTACCCAGCCTGAAGGAGGAGCTGATGCCGGTGAAGAACGTGTTCGATCCCTGGGCACGGGAGCGGGGGGCGTACTACGACCTCTCCTGGAAGCCGCGTCCGGGCGCCGAGTCAGATCCCGCATTCGGCAGCCAGTAGCCGCCTCTCCCGGTGGGTCATCGCCAAGCCTGGCCATCCGGGAGAGCCTTGCGCAGACAACGAATTGTTTGGAATAACGACTGTCGGTGTTACTGAACATGGATAGAAAGGGTCGAAAACCGCTAACGGATCACAACCTGCCGGTCAGCTGCATGCTGGCGGCGCTCCTGCTTACCGGGTGCGTCGGCCCCGAGCAGCGCACCGCGCTCGATCAGTTGGCCGATGAGATGAGCCAGGGCATTGCGGCGGTCACGCTGGCTGAGCAGCGCAATGGCGTCATTCCCCGCTTCAACCAGTCGAAGAGCATCGCCTGCCTGAGCGGCGAGTTTCGTGTCCACGGGGATATCCCTGAGGCACTGAAACAGGGCATTTTTGCCCGGCCGGCCAGTTATCCGGCGATGCTGCGGTTTGCCAGCGCCAGCGAGCAGGACGACTCGCGGAAAGATATCCGCGGCCTATCGATACGCGTTTCACAGGTGGCGGGGGAGGTGCTCTGGGGCGAACCGGGCCGACAGGATTTTCTGTTGAACAGTTACCCGGCGCTGTTTGTCTCCACCCCGGAGGAGTTCCTCGCCTTCATCCGTGCCAGGCAGTCCGGCGATGAGCTGAAGTTCTTTCTGAATCCCGTACAGCCGCGTCCAAAATCGCTCGCAATAGTTGCCAAGGCGCGCCAGCGGCACCTGAGTCCGCTGGATATCCGCTACTGGAGCACGGTTCCGTTCCGCCTTGGCGAGGGCCGGGATCAGGCCGTCAAGTATTCAGTCACGCCCTGTTCCGACTACACCACGGCCAGCGCCGTCGATCCCGGCGAGCATCAGCTCAGAGCGGCGGTCAAGGCGCATCTGCAGCGGACGGACGCCTGTTTTCTTTTTGGTGTACAGCGGCAGGCCGATCCCGACAGCATGCCGATCGAGGATGCGTCGATCATCTGGGACGAGCAGCGCTCGCCGTTCGAGACGGTGGCGACCATCGTTATCAAACAGCAGCTATTCGACGATCCGGCCTCGCTGGCGGCCTGCGAGCGCAGCAGCTTCAATCCCTGGCAGAGTCTCAGGGCGCACGAACCGCTGGGGAGAATGAATCAGGTCCGCCGGGTGGTGTACGAAAACGCAGCAACATTGCGCAACAAGGAGTAGCGATGCACAGCACGGTCGAGAAGTGGTTGAGCCTCTCCCGAGAGGAGCTCGACGAAATATACAGCAGTGCGCAGGCGGGTGAGATGCCCCGCGGCGATACGCACGGTACCGCGATACTGGCCGGCTCGCCGCTGTCGAAGGCGGTGGCCGCGTTTGCGCGCCTGTTCGCATGGCAGGGGAAGGTATTCGATATCTTCTCGGCCGACGGCCAGGCGGGCGTGCTGGTCAACAAGATCACCCCGTTCAGTCTGACCTTCATCGTCGCCAAGGTGTACCGCGACAACAGCTGGCTCGACGGCAGGGAGACCATCGTCATCGACTACTCGAAGACCTCATTCTTCGCCAAACTGGTGCGCGACGAGATACGCGAAGTGGAGCCGGGCGTCTACCTGGGCAAGGTGTGGTGGCGCAAGACGCGCATCCTCGATTTCGCGCTGACGCGCACCGATCCCGGTTGAGGCGGTCTGCCGATGCGTACAGCGGACAACGATCGATGACACCCCAGTCGACCTTCATGATTCTGGCCCCGATCGAGACAGATCGGATGGCCCGGCTGCGCGAGCTGCTGGGCACGATGGAGAGCCGTTTCGGCCAGGCCGACCCGGAGAACGAACTGGTCCCGTTCGGGCGTTTCGACCGGCTGCACGTGGCGCGCTTCGTGATCCTGGAAGCCCTCACCTCGGGCGAACTGAGAAGCTATGGCATGTCGCCCTATCCTTGGCAGCCGGCGCTGGTCTTCCTCGGCGACTGCGACGGCGATGCCGGCTCTTTTCTGGAACAGCTCGCCGAGCAGGCCGGTCCGGGGCTGCGCCGGATATTCTCGCACTGCAAGGGGTTCGTCGGCACCGGCGGCGACCTGCTGCAGTGGATGAAGCTGTTCAGCGTCAAACCCAGCGCCAACTACATCAACTGGATCGGCAGAACGGTGCAACAGGTGCACGAGGAGGCGGCGCTGCACCGGACGCTCTCCGACCATCTGGCGGAGATCGTGGACGAGGTGGGGCGGGAGAACAGCCGAGCGCTGCGGCAGCGCCTGCTCACCCATGTCGAACTGGAAAAAGCCGCGGGCCGCATCAGGCTCTCGCCGCCGGCAGCCGCACCGTTCAACTGGCGCGTCAGAAACCTGCTGCACATGCTCGGGGTACCCTTGCTGCTGTTGCTCGTTGCCCCGCTGTTGCTGATCGCCTCCCCCTATCTTGTCTGGCGCCTGCGTGTATTGGAAGAATCCGACCCGGAGCTTGTGATCCGCCCCGGCCGCGGCCATATCGCGCGCCTGTCGATCCAAGAGGACCGCAATATCACCAACCATTTCAATGTGCTGGGTGATGTGAAGCCGGGCTTGTTCCGGCTGGGGCTGCTGAAGATTGCGCTGCTGCTGCTGGACTACTCGGCGCGGCATGTCTACCGGCGCGGTTTTCTGACGCGCGTCAGGACCATCCATTTCGCACGCTGGGTGCTGCTGGACAACAACCGCAGGCTCTTCTTTGCCAGCAACTACGACGGCAGCCTGGAGAGCTACATGGATGACTTCATCAACAAGGTGGCCTGGGGGCTGAATCTGGTCTTCAGCAACGGGGTCGGCTATCCGAGAACCCGCTGGCTGATCAAACAGGGCGCGGAGCGGGAACAGGAGTTCAAATATACCCTGCGGCGCCATCAGCTTCCCTCGGAAGTCTGGTACAAGGCCTATCCTGAGCTCAGTGCCTACGATCTGTCGCGCAACAGCCGCATCCGCCGGGGTGTCGAGCTGCGCCAGTCCAGCGACGCCGAAATACGCGAATGGCTGAGTCTGATCTGAACGGGAAAATTTATGACCAAAGATTCAGACAGCTTTGAGTTCCACGACCTGCAGGGACTGCTCCGTTTTGGCTACGGCAGACTGACAGATACCAACTTTATGCTGCTGCGGATCGTCGACGTCGGGAGCGCCAAGCAGTGGCTCGCAGCCGTTGATATCAACAATGCGGAGTCGGTCTCTCCGCCACCGGAGCGTGCGCTGCAGATCGCCTTTACCGTGCGGGGACTGCGTGCGCTGGGCGTCGGGGAGCCGGTCATCGCGGGATTCTCGGACGAGTTTATCCAGGGGATGGCTGGGGACGAGAGCCGGTCGCGCCGACTTGGCGACATCGCCGGCAATGCACCCGAGTATTGGGAATGGGGCCGCGGCGATGCCGCGTTACCTGATCTGCTGCTGCTGCTCTATGCCAGAGCAGGCGGATTGGATGAGTGGCGGAGTTCCATTCAGAGCGAACAGTTCAGCCGCGCATTCAGCGTGCTCAAAGAGTTGCCGACGCTGGATATCGGGCCGATCGAACCTTTCGGGTTTCCGGATGGGATCAGTCAGCCCGATATCGACTGGGCGTTCGAGCAGGGCACCGACCCGCATCAACGGGACAGCTACTCCAACCGGCTGGCGGTGGGTGAGGTGGTGCTTGGCTACCGCAACGAATACGGGTTGTATACCGACCGTCCGCTGATCGATCCCAGGCAGGATGCCGCTGCCGCGCTGCTGCCCGACGCCGCTGACCATCGCGGTATGAAAGATCTAGGCCGTAACGGCTCCTACCTGGTGCTGCGCCAGCTGGAGCAGGATGTCGCCGGATTCTGGCGGTTTCTCGACCAAGCCAGTGGCTCCGAGCCGAAGGCCCGGGAAAAGCTGGCAGCCGCGATGGTGGGCAGGGATCTCAACGGCGCGCCGCTGATTACCTCTGTCGCCGATGCGCACGGCAAGCAACCGGCCAACCGGTTCACTTATACAGAGGATCCCCAGGGTCACCAGTGCCCGCTTGGCGCCCATATCCGCCGGTCCAATCCGCGCACCGGAGATTTTCCCTCCGAGGTGACCGGTCTTTTCAGCCGATTGAAAAAGATCTTCGGATTCGGCCTGCAGCGGCCGGACGAAGACCTCGTTGCCTCCACCCGGTTTCATCGTCTGCTGCGGCGCGGGCGCAGTTACGGGCCGCGCCTGACGCCGGAGCAGGCGCTCGATCCCGCTGCACCGGCAGCGGCGCGCGGACTGCAGTTCATCTGTCTGGTGGCCAATATCGCCCGGCAGTTCGAGTTTGTGCAGAACGCCTGGAGCATGAGCAACAGATTCGCCGGTACACAGGACGAGAGTGACCCGCTGCTGGGCCACCGGCAGCCGTTGATGAGCGGTGAGTCCACCGATCAGTTCCGCCGCCAGGATGCACGCGGTCCGGCGCAGATCACCTCTGCCATGCCACAGTTCGTCCAGGTGCGCGGCGGCGGCTATTACTTCATGCCCGGTCTGCGGGCGCTCAGATACATCGCTTCGCTGCCGCCCGGTACAGGTGAGGGTAAATGAGAGATCTCTGGTATCGCATACTGAAACTGATGCACCGGATCATGCTCGTCATGCTGCACATCGAGCGCCGGCTGGAACCCTGGTTTCGCCCCCAGCTGAACCGGTTGCTGCGCGAACCCAACGCCCGCCTGATCCAGTTCCTGATCAACTTGCGGCGCCGAAACGAAGGGCTCGGATTGGCAGAGGAGCGAATCGATCCGGACGAGGAGAGAAGCCTGGACGAGATTATCGACTTGATGGCGGACCAGATGCGCGGCCATTTCCGGCCGGGGGGCTACGAACGCGGCGGCAACACCAAGACCCACGGCATCGTACGGGCTGAGGTGACCATTCTCGACGATCTGCCGGAACGCTGCCGCAGGGGGGTGTTCGCCAAACCCGGAAGTTATCCGGCCTATGTCCGCTACTCCGGACCAGGCCCGGACGTACCCGCCGACATCGAGGATGTCGGTTTCCTTAGCATGGCGGTCAAGCTGATGGGCGTACCCGGCGAGAAGCTGATGGATGAGGAGCGCTTCACCCAGGACTTCATCACTATCTGCACGCCAACCTTCGTCACGCCGAATACCCGGGAGAACGCCAAGCTCCAGTACTGGAGCCTGATCGACATGCCGATCTACTACTTCCTCAATCCGAAAGACCCGCATATGCTCGATTTTCTGATGCAGAGCCTGTGGAACGAGACCCAGTACAACCCGTTGGGGCAGCGCTACTGGAGCTGCGTCCCCTATCTGCTCGGCGAAGGCCAGGCGATGATGTACTCGTTTGTGCCCAGAACCGAGGTCGACACGAAGATCCCCGGACTCCCTTTCGGCACGCCGCCGTTCAACTATCTGCGCGAGAATATGGTCAGCACACTGGAGCGGACCGATGTGGAGTTCGACTTGATGATTCAGCTGCAGACCGATCCGCATCTGATGCCGATAGAGAACGCCGCGGTGCGCTGGCCGGAGCGGTTGTCGCCCTTCATTCCGGTGGCAAAGGTGCACATCCCCAGGCAGAAATTCGACAGCGAGGCGCAGTTCGATTTTGCCAAGCGCCTGAAGATGAATCCCTGGCACGCCATCGCCGACCATCGGCCCTTGGGAAATCAGAGCCGGGCGCGGCTGCGGATGTACCGCGAGCTGTCGAAATTCCGTCAACAGATGAATCAAACATCACATCTGGAACCCACCGGCGAGGAGCGTTTTCAGTAGCACCAGTCCCATCATCGGTCGCGAGCTGCGTTGCTGTCAGAATTGTGTGGCCGCAAGTTGAGCTACCGGACAGGGAGGTTGAAGATAGCCCAGCTCGTCAAATATCACCAGATCGGTATGCACCAATCGGTTGGCCAATCTTCCCTGTTTTCCGGCATGCTTCTCCTGCTCCAGGGCATTGACCAACTCGATGACGGGAAGGAACCGGACACGGTAACGGTGATGCTGTATTGCCTGCACCGCGATGGCGGTGGCCAGATGTGTTTTTCCGGTACCGGGGCCACCGACAAAGACGATATTCTGCGCATCTTCCAGAAACTCACACCGGTGTAATGAGCGGACCAATGCTTCATCGACCGTACTCTGGGTAAAGTCGAAGCCCGCCAAATCCCGATAGGCGGGGAACCTGGCGACTTTCATCTTATAGTTGATGGAGCGAACCCGCCGCTCCGCCACTTCGGCTTTGAGCAGACTCTCTAACACGGGAACGGCCTGCCGGTAAGCGGGAGAGGATTGATCCGCCATATCGGCAATAGTACCGGCCATGCCGAACAGCTTGAGGGTTTTCAGGATGGCGATCATGGCATCGGCATTCATCGATTGCGCTCCCTCAGCCGGTCATACCGCTGGTTGTCGGCAATCGGTTCGATCACCAGTCTCAGCGTTGCCGGTGGTGTCAATGGCTGTGGCCTCGGGGTGTCGTTCAATCGTCCCAGGCAGTTGAGCACATGCTGTTTGGAGGGACGCTCGATTTCCAGTGCTGCGGTAACGGCCTGTTCAGCCAGTCGCTCATCGTGCATCAGCACCGGCGACAGGACGTCCACCATCTCGCGATCTCCGCCGGGACGACGCAAAAGGATCTCCTGCAGTTGACGGAAATTCTCGGGCAGCTCGCTGAACGGCGCCCCATTGCGCAGTGCACAGGGTTTGCGTTGCACGACCGACAGATAGTGACGCCAGTCATAGATCGTCTTACCGCCGCCGGCTTTGCGGTCGCGACTGAATGCCCGTTGGTGTACAGCTCCAACGTTGGCCTCAGCAACAATGACCAGACGGTCCGGATACACACGCAGGCTGACGCTGCGGTTGGCAAAGCTCGCCGGGACGCTGTAGCGGTTGTGTTCAAAAGCAATCAGGCAGGTGGAACTCACCCGTTTGGTGTGCTCCACGAAGCCGTCGAAAGCCGCTGGCAGCGGCATCAGGTGCTGCTGTTCGTCCTGCCAGTAATCGGCGATGGTACGCGTTCTGTCTTCAGGATGAGGCAACTCCTGCCAGAGTGCCAGACAACGCTGTTGCAGCCAGCTGTTCAAAGACTCCAGGGACGCGAATGCCGGGGCATCCTGCCATAGCCGATGACGGGAATCGCGAACTCCTTTCTCCACCTGGCCCTTTTCCCAGCCAGCGGCAGGATTACAAAACTCCGCTTAGAACAGGTAGAGGCTGACCATCGCCTGAAAGCGTTTGTTGATGGACCGTTCCTTGCCTCGGCCTACCTTGCCGACAGCGGTTTTCATATTGTCGTACGACTGCATGGATGCAGGAGGTAGAGCAACGCAGGAGCAGTTGCCGATATGCCGCGCTCTGGTACACCGCCCAGCATGGAGAAGGCATGGTAGTGCGCATCGAACAGCATCTCGTGGCTCTGCAGCAGATAGGCGCGCAGGACGAAGGCACGGCTGTAGCTGAGCTTGAAGTGGGCAATCTGCAGTTTGGCGCGGGCGCCGCTGATGACGGCGTAGTCTTCGCTTCAATCGAACTGAAAGGCCTCGCCGGGCGCAAACTGGAGGGGCACGAACGCATGACCGCCGGCAGTACAATTGGCTGCTTGCTGCTGCTCACGCCACTGGCGTGCAAAGGCGGCGACCCGGCTGTGTAACCCAATTGCATCAGATCCCGATGCAGTTGCCGAATGGTACGTCGCTGTTTGCGATGACGCTTCGACTCTCGGAACAACCAGTTGGTCAGGGTTTGCTCGTATCCATCCAGCTTGGATGGGCTATTGCGCTTGAGGTAACGCGGCTCCACCACGCCGCTGGCCAGGTACTTGCGGACTGTATTGCGGGACAGCCCTGTCCTTCTTGTTATCTCCCGTATCGGCATCCCTTTACGGAAATGCCATCTTCGAATCACACTTAATAACGCCACGTCTATCACTTCTGAAGTCTCCTGCAGCCTTCGCTGCAGGGCAGGTTGTACGTGGGTCAAAATTCGATGCAAATATCCGCATCTAGTGGGTCAATTTTGGGTGCAAATCAACAGACCAGGCCCATGGCTTCGCTGATCAGCCGGTTGATATCGGATAATTCGGTGCGCGGCTCCTCCTTGCGAATGAACCCGCGCATGTGGTTGATGATGTCACCGGCGCGCTATGCTGCAAAAAACCGTCCACTTCCCGCTCCGCTTTGACAGCCAAAGCGCGCAGCTCTCTCCTCCAGTCGATCACGGTCCATCCCTCCATAATGCGCTCAGCGAACAGCAAGATCATAGCGGTAAAAAGGCAACAGGTTGTAGAAAGCGACCACAGCTCTGGGGATTTAGGTTTGCAGATATAAGAAATCGAGACTAGAGTCGACAACCATGTCGGAAACTGAGCAGAGAGGAGCTCCCCATGAGTGCTTGTTGTGATTCCAATTCGGGCTGCGGTTCAAGCAGTGAACTCACCGTCAAACGGGTCAAACCGACCAACCAACAGAGTCAGCTGTCGGCAGATGAGATTCGCCAAGCGGTGCGCGCCAGCTATACCCAGGTGGCGCAGAGAAACGAAATTGGCGAAGCGTGTGGCGAGGGGAGCAGCTGCTGTGGAGTCAATGAAGGCCCGGTCGGTCTCTTCTCTACCCGTCTTGGCTACTCCGAGGAAGATGTCAGCATCGCTCCAGAAGGTGCTGATATGGGGCTCGGCTGCGGCAACCCGCGCGCAATCGCCTCGCTCAAAGTGGGCGAAACTGTGCTCGATCTTGGCTCCGGCGGCGGCTTCGATGCCTTTCTCGCTGCCCGAGAGGTGGGTGAAGCGGGCTTGGTGATCGGTGTCGATATGACCCCTGATATGGTGAGCAAAGCGCGCCGCAATGCGGTCAAGGGGAGTTACCCCAATACCGACTTCCGCCTCGGCGAGATCGAGCATCTGCCGGTGGCCGATAGCAGCGTCGATGTGATCATCTCCAACTGTGTGATCAATCTCTCCCCCGACAAGCCACAGGTGTTCCGCGAAGCGTTCCGGGTGTTGAAGTCGGGCGGTCGGCTGGCGATCTCCGACGTAGTGGCCAGCATCGAGCTGCCGGATGAGATCCGCAACGATCTGCAGCTCTACTCCGGCTGCATGGCTGGCGCCTCTCAGGTCGAGGAGTTGCAGGCAACCCTGCAGGCCGCCGGTTTCGAAGCGATCCGGATCGTCCCCAAAGATGAGTCGAAACAGTTCATCAAAGATTGGGCACCCGGAAGCGGTGTGGAAGAGTATGTGATCTCGGCCACCATCGAGGCGGTTAAGCCAGTCTAAATGGCACTCAGCCTGGTACCGCTGGGTGAAAGCGTCTAGCAGCGAAGAGCTTACCCAACTTGCGCACACCATCGTCTACCGGGTCGGAAGCTTTTTGCATGTGAAGGCTTGCTGGAACGGGATGCCGAAAACAGCCGCCTGGCCGCGGATGCTGTAAACGACAACCTGCTGCATCAACTGCTGGGGCATTCGAACGCCTATCCGGTATATCTCAAGACCGGCGGTCTCCGAGAGTCGTCTGTCACTCAGCCTGAATGGCAACATCAGTTTCCAACTCAAGACACCGTCCTGGGACGGCAACATGCACGTGATCTTTGAGCCGCCGGATTTCATTGCCCACCTGGCGGCATTGCTGCCGAAGCCAAGGGTCAACCTGACCTGTTTTTACAGGGTCTTTGTGCTGAACAGTGAGCATCGGGCAAGGGTGGCGGCGATCGACTGCTGATTTGGTGTGGCCGGATCAGTGGCCGAAATTCAGCTGAATTTGCCGGTTGAGCCACCGCATTGGATGGAATTGGCTGTGCCTGACGGCGAAACGTCCGTGTTGTTCCGAGGTGGTCAAGGTGGTTATTGATCGAAAAGGGGGTTTATATTTTCCATACACTGCCAGTTCGGTCCGTTCGACGGTAGCCGCTGCGCCGACTGCATCGGCAACTACCCGAGGCGGTGTTACAGTCGGGCCCGCTTCCCTGCAGGTCAGATGACTGCTTCACGGTGTCAATTCGCCTGCGCTGTTCTGGTTTCTGATCCGTTATCTGACAGCACTGCTGCAAACATCTGCATACAGAAATACCAATAATCCATTACGCCTCTTTTCCGAACAAACACTGCTTGACGGCGGCACTTTCCCCGTTGCGGCTGTTTACGTAAATCCGTCTCGATGTAAACGCAAAAGCCGATTTATAGGTGTGACAGTTAGATTTCAAAAAGATGAAAAAATAGTGAATATTATTCACCAATGTCGTGAAAAATCATCGCTTAATTTTCTTGATGGCTGCCGCTAAACTATATGCCAAATGGAGAATTAGCGTATTAATAAACAGGTAGTTATCTCAATTATTTGAGTATTTACTTTTATTTTTCGGCTACTCCAGTATGCAATCACATACTCGGAAAATGGTTTATAGAATCATTTAATTCATCAATTCCGGATGAGAAGTAACGTCATGAAATCTTGCATCAAAATTCACGGCCGCACAAAATCAGGTGACAAAATGCGCCCCAGCGCCACCGGCCAGCCGAGCCAGCACTGGACCTCATTGCTGGCTGATCAGTATCAACATAACTCCGGGATAAGCATCCATTGGATCGACGGTCAGAACCGTGAGATAAACATTACCAGGGATTTCTGGCGTCAATGCGAATACGGTTTCGAGCATGTGATGCAGTTTATCCGGCTGCATGACCTTGATTACACGATCTGCCATACCGAATGCGCCAAATGTCAGGGACACTCGGCTTGTGTAGCGATGGACCAATCACTCGGCGCTGTTGCATGAGCCCGATGGTTGTCCGAAGCTTCTGAACTGACTAGTCGGTTGCTGGACGTGGCCTCGACGCTTCTTGCTGCGATG
The DNA here is from genome assembly GCA_024235255.1 of Chromatiaceae bacterium. Lineage (GTDB taxonomy): Bacteria > Pseudomonadota > Gammaproteobacteria > Chromatiales > Chromatiaceae > HKST-UBA178. The sequence goes on along the minus strand of JACKMT010000001.1, from coordinate 1,117,097 downwards.
CGACGAGGCCGCCCCGGTGAAGCACCTTCTCCAGTTTAATGCGCGACCTTGACCTTTGCGCCTTTAGATTGACCGATGTCGTTGAGCAGCGCGGTGAACCAGTCGGTATCAATATTGAAGGGTTTTCCGCCGGCGATACGGGGAAACTCAATGGCGCGTAACTCGTAACCCCGGTCATCGTCCTGGCCGATCACGCCGCCTACTCCCGCAATCGCGCATTCAACGGCCTTGTCGCAACACGCCTTGATGAGCTTCAGGTCTGCTGCGTTCGATGCGGCTGCACGGGAGAAGTAGCCTGATTTCTGAGTCAGTACTTTTTCAGCGTCCAGCAGCCCGGCAAATTGTTTGCCGAACCACGCACCTGGATTAACGGCATCGAGTTTGATGTGCCCGAATGCGTCGCGCGGGATCTCTTCTCCCGCAGCTTCCATCTCTTTGACGATGGACTCCACACCGGCGCCTTCGGAAATGAAGATATTTACGTTATCCAGTTCGTCCATGACCTTTTTCAGACGTTTTGCTTCGGCGGGAATATCGATCTTCATTTCCGGAACGAACACGGCGTGGATATCCTTGCGTGCCTTGCTCAGGCCGATATTGGGCAGGAACTCCAGTTTTTCCAGATTGTCGCGGTACACTTTCGCTGTATAGGCGGTAAGCCAGCCGCAATTGCGCCCCATAACCTCGTGGATGATCAGCATGCGCGGATTTGCATTATGCTCGGCCACGACGTTGGCAAAGTATTTCGCGCCCGCTTCCGCTGCGGTCCATGCACCGAGGCTTTGTTTGATCGGGAATACATCGTTGTCAACCGTTTTTGGCAGACCCACGACATTGAGCGCGTAGCCGTTCTGTTTCAGATAAGCCGCAAGATCGGCAGCAGCGGTGTTCGTATCATCACCCCCAATGGTGTGGAGGATTTCTACACCATCTTTTATCAGTTGCCTGGCAGCGACCTCAAGCGGATTCTCGCCCGGCTTGACCAGCCCGCGTTTTTCGCAGTCTTTCACGTTGGTGAATTTCACTCGGCTGTTTCCGATGGGGCTGCCACCGTGTTTGTAGAGGACTGCTGCATTGGCACGGATATCCGGGGTAACCGCTATGCTGTCGCCCATGAGCAGGCCTTTATAGCCCCCTCGATAGCAGATGATTTTTGTTTGCGGGGAAACTTCCGAATAACGCTCGATCAGTCTTCCGATAGCGCTTGAAAGGCACGGCGCCAATCCGCCAGCCGTTAGAAGAGCAACGCAGTTTATTGCCATAGTGTTACATTCCTGTTGTTAAGCCGCAATGAATGCTGATCCCTGCGGCAGTCAGTATGAAATGTTGTATACCGGTTAAAAATAGTCTATGCATTCCTGAAAAATGAATCCCACAGGGAAGTGATACAATCCAGCCTTGTAATCCTCCGCGGTTGCGGCTGTGGCAATCCAGTTCATCTCTTTCCCAACAGATCCCATTAGCTGACCAGGCTGGTGCTCCATTTTTTTGTCGCTGCTGTTGCATGCGACAGGGGCCAGCCCCTTCCCGCAGGAATCGGGGAGTGGATGTTCCGGATTTTACCGAGCAGATGCCCAACCGCCGAAACTTCGCGGCATTCAAACTGCATCGAAAGGATCTGCCGCCCCATAGGATAGGGCAGTCTGAACGGCCAAAACCCACCACCTCGAAATAGCAACCGCTGAAAGCGATTGAATGGCCGCCCTCACCGATACTGGAATAAACGAATAATCTACTCCTCGATGATTTCATATTAATGAAACCTGGGGATGCGTTGCGGAGCAGGCGTTCGCTCGATTGGAGTTGGAGCTGCGCCGTCAATAAAAGTCGAGGCGCCGGGCGTATGTCCATTTAGCCGGTTTCAATTCTTGGATAGCCCGACTGGGGGCATGAGTTGACCAAAAGTATCAGAGGCAGGAGATACCTCCGCAAAATACGCTCGGCGGTCGCCGAGAAACGCCTATCACTCACGCCGAACGGCAACTTCCGTTGCCAGCTCAAGATGCCGTAGCGAGACGGTACCACGCTGGTGATCTTTGAGCCGCCGGATTTCATTGCCCGCCTGGCGGCATTGGTGCCGAAGCCAAGCATCAACCTGACCCGTGTTCACGGAGTCTTTGCGCCGAACAGCAAGCATCGGGCAAGGGCGGCGTTCGGCTGTCGATTTGGTGTGGCCGGATCATTGGCCGAAATTCAGCTGATTTTTCCGGTTGAGCTACCGCACTAGATGGGATTGGCTGTGCCTGACGGTGAAACGGCCGTGTTGCTCCGGGGTGGTCAGGGTGGTTATTCATCGAAAAGGGGGTCTATACTTCCTATATACCCGTGTTCTATAGGGGAAATATTAGCGGCTTTGTAATACCAGGAATCCCGCAGGAATTATTTGAAAGGAGGTCATCATGGCAACAACGATTCCCGAACTGTATCCCGTATCGAAGGTAAGCAAAATTCACGTGCCTTTACTGCTTCCCGATTCCACTCATCTTCAAGGGTTTGCGTTTTCCCACCGTCTTCTGATGACCAAGTCCAAAAAGGCTTTTCCTGTACCTAAAGATTCGGCAGGGCTCAAGAAATTCAAACAGCTGGTTAAACAGGCTAGAGAGTTAGCGAAGCAGAGCGATGGTGGTCCGGGAGTCGGCAAGAACTATATATCCATCAAAATCTCCAATAATCATGACAACGCCGCAAGCCAAACCGATCATCTCGTACTTTACTTCAACTCAGACAGGAAGTTCCTTCGCCTTCACGGGTTCCATTCTGGCGTCAGCTTTCCCAAGGGAAGATGGCTGACCTGGGATATGGGAGCCGAGGCGACCGATCCGGAGAATTGGATAGAGACCGTACCAACCGACGCTTGGGACAATCTGGTTCTGGCGAATCCTTCAGGCGACGGAATCCTGATCGAAAATATCAAAGTTGTGCACAGCGATTTTGTCCTTGTCGACTGGCCGTTGCCGGGAGAGGAGGTTTGGCTCGACGGTTCCCTGGGCGAGCGCTTCGGCATGATCGGATTGGCGGATCAAATCTTGCAAAGTAAGCTGGCTGCTCTTGACGTAGGCGTTCGCAGGATCGCTCAACTACATTGGGCCGTCACCGAATTGGGCAAAAGCGACGGTACGAAATACGGATGTACAGGCGCATGGTGCAGCGAATTCGTATCTTGGTGTCTACGAAAATCCGGTTTTTGGGATGCTCCAACTGTCGCTCCCGAGGATTTTGACTCTGATGGAATCGGTTCCGGGACTATGAACAGGTATTTCAGCGGTCTGGGAAGAAGCAAGACAAAAGCCGATCTGACCAGTGGAGCGTACTATATGACGGCAGGCGATTATGTTCGCTTCAACAACCATAGTGCCATGTTCGTTCGCTATGTAAATGACAGCAAGGCTTTGACCGATGTGAACAAGAGCTTTGTAACCATTGACGGAAATATTGGAGCCAGGGTTTGTATTAATACACGAAAAGTCAATGAGATAGTAAATGTCGGCAGTACAATTTAAACACAGATTCTCAAGACCGGCGGTCGCCGAGAAACGCCTGTCACTCACGCCGAACGGCGACATCCGTTACCAGCTCAAGACGCCGTCCCGGGACGGCACCACGCATGTGATCTTTGAGCCGCTGGATTTCGTTGGCCGCCTGGCGGCATTGGTGGCGAAGCCAAGCGTCAATCCGACCCGTTTTCACGGAGACTTTGCGCCGAACAGTAAGCATCGGGCATTGGTGACACCGGCGAAGCGGGGCAGGGGTGGCGATCTGCTGCCGATTGGGCTGGCCGGATCACTGGTTCAACGCGTCAAACTGGTTTCACCCAGTACTGTAAGCGACTGGCGGATCCAGTTGCCCAATGGGGTTTCAGTGTCGTTCACCGGAGCTGTGCAGTCGAGCGTTTTGCAACAGGTGCTGTATACCGCACGACTACGATCCTGGTCGTGGTGCCGAGGTGTCCAGTCGGCTGTTGGCAGGATTCTCAGGCTATCTGCAAACGGACGGTTACGATGGGTACAACGCCATCGTCAAGGAAATTTCACTGACCGCTGTGGGATGTATGGCCCATGCCCGGCGCCGGTTCGGTAATGCGGTCAACGGGGTGAAAGCCAGTGCCAATCTATACTCGCTGATCGAGATTGCGAAAGCGAACGGACTGGCGTCCTATGCATAGCTCCGGCAGCGCTACACGGAACTGCCGAAAGCACAAACGGTTGCCGACATCGAGGCACTCTTGCCTGGGAACTTTTGTGTGGATCAGATCAGAACCGGATAAGCAAGCCTGCCTTTAACTGAGCGCTTACTTCGTTCCGTCAGCCGAAACACCGGAAAAACGGCACCGCTGCCCATCACCAGCCGCCGCCCCCGCCGCCGCCCCCACCACCGCCGGATGAACCGCCGCCGCCGGAGCCCGAGGATGAGCCCGGCGCGGATGAGGAGGAGGCGATGGCGGCGCTCATCGCGCTGCCCATGGCGCAGCCGAACCCGGCGGGATCACTGTGATTCCAACTGCGTCCGTGGTACCAATCGGGAGAATAGTGCGAATCGCCATGACCGGCACGACGCAGCACATTGGTAAAACGCTCCGCCCAGCGCTGCTCGACGCCAAGGGCAATAGCAAAAGGAAGGTAGCGTTCGAACAGCTCGGCCGTCTTTTCCGGGGGGTGTCTGAAATTCAACTCATCCTTCTCCGCCACCGACAGGTAGAGGTTGAATCCGGCGGTCCGGTCGAGCAGCGTTCGCCCCTTGTGGGTGGGTGCCTTCATCCACTGATAAAAAAAGATATTGACGGCGACCAGCAGCAACAGCACTCCGGCCAGCAGCGGGGAGCCCTGACTGAACAGCGCATATAGGCCGAAGACCTCTCCGCCCAGGAAGGGCAGTGCGAACAGGCTGATGCCGATCGCCGGCAAGTATCCGGCACCGGTCGACAGCGCACCGCGCCAGGCACTCCGGGCAGCCGATAGCAGCGCGAATACACCGACCGACCAGAACGAGAGCCACACCAGCATGAAACCGGTCATGCTTTTTTGTCCGTTGTCGGGCAGCGCAAGCAGCGCAGTCAGGCAGACGGCTATGGTCAACAGAATGCCGGGCAGCAGATAGATGCTGTTGGTGACGAAATAGGTTTTTTCATAATCCCGTTTCAATGCCCTTTTGTGGACCTTGACCGCGTTGCCGATCTGTTGATGGTTGTGCTGCTGGAGGGCAATGCGGCTGCTGCCCGCACCGAACAGCGCACTGGCAATCGCGCCTTCTCCCGCTGCCAGCCGGGGCATCTCACCGGTCTTGATCAGCGTGAAGCTTCCCTCGTTGTCCTCTTCGATACGCAGATAGCCCTTTACCGCCATGTTGACCAGCGCAGCGCTGAAAGCCTGGTTGTCGTAACCCATTCTGCTGATGAATCTGAGGGCGGCGGGGGAGTACCCCTCCGGCGGTTGATACTCGGGAATCACCACGCCGGGTTCCGGATCGCGGCCGACCCGCAGCCAGGCGATCACATAGTAGACCAACAGTAGTGCGACACCGCCCAGCGCGATCAACACGCTGCTGTTCTCCTGCAGCAGCCAGCTTAACCGCTGCGCCAGGTCGGGCTCTGCGATCAGGCCCTTGGGCCAGGCGACCACGATGGTCAACCCCTGGTGGCGGCCGAGCGGGGCGGTGGTAAAGAACCAGAACGCTTCGCCTGTTATTTCAGTGCGGTACTCCCTGCCCTGGCTGCCCTGACTCCCGGTGTAGGCTTCCAGTCCGATCGCTCCCTCCAAGCTGCGACCGGGCAGCCGTACTTGGGCGCTGGCGCGTGCGATGGGAAAGTCCCAGCCGTTACCGGTGACGTTCCAGTAGAGTTCGTCGTGGTCGGCAAAAAAACCCAGATGACGGTTGGTGAGGTAGCGGAAAGTGTATTCGTAGTGGCCTCGATTGAGAAACACCTGCTCCTGCCCGGCGTAGATGCGTATGCCGTTGTCCCGCCGCTCCGTGTGGTAGGGCTCGCTGCGGCCATCCCGGCTTACCGAGAGCAGTTCGAAACCGATGGTGACACGGTTGCCAAGCTTATCTCTGTATGTGGTGGGAAAGTCGCGGTAGATGCCGCGCTTGATCTTTATGCCCTCGGCCTGCACCAGGATCCGCTCCTCCACCAGCATGCTGCCGTCGCTGCGCAGTTCCAGGATGCTGTGAAAGTTGAGGATCCGCTCCTCGGCGTGGCTGGCGGAACAGAAGAGCAGTCCTAACAGGAGCAATCGGATCAGTATCAGTTTCATCATTGGCGTGTTCCTCTGGTCTCCTCGACTGCTGCCTCCAGTTCGAAAAACTGGGCGGGCCGGAAGCTGAAGCTGCGGGCTATCAACAGGTCGGGAAAAGAGTCAATGCGGACATTGAGATTGCGCACCGCGCCGTTGTAGAAGCGCCGGGCGTACTGGATCTGATCCTCCACCTCACTGAGCTGGCCCATCAGCTGCAGGAACTGGCGGTCGGCTTTGAGCTCCGGATAGGCTTCGGCGATTGCCAGCATGCGGCGTAGTCCGTCGCCCAGCAGCGCCTCGGCATGCGCCGCTGCGGCCGGATCCTTGGCGCGCTCGGCAGCCGCCCGCTGCCGGGTGACCTCGTGCAACAGCGTCCGTTCGTAGCTGGCGTAGGCGTCCACCGCGGCGATCAGTTTCGGAATCAGATCGTGGCGCAATTTCAGCTGCACCGAGATATCGCTCCAAGCCTGCTTCACCCGGTGGCTGTCGCTTACCAGCCGGTTGTAGAGGACTACACCCCAGATCAACAGCGCTGCACCCGCCAGTAACAACCATTCCATCAACGAATTCTCCGACAATAACGGATGTTAAATTGGATATTGCTACCCGTTTGTTCGGCCGGGGAGGGCAAAACATGACCAGACGGAGTGCACTATCTCAGACGTTGTAAAGCGCGGCGGCGTTTCGCCGGGAAGCAACCCTCAAATTGACACCGAGATCCTGTGCTAAAATCTGCACAGGCACAGATGAAGAGGCTTTTAAACAGCCACGACTCAAACCCAGGGATAGATATGGCCGCAGACAAAGCAGAAGGAGTCTCCAATCCAGTGCCGCCTTACCGCCGGCTTCAGATCTTCTCGCTCGATCCGGCGGTCGACATCGAGCTTGATAAAGCACTGATCAGCCGCTCTGTCATTCAGGTCCCGTGGGAAAATCTGTCGCCGGGACCGGTTGGCGAGTATCTTGAAGTAATCGATGTCGACCCGGCCAGCAACTGTATCTACGATCCCATCGATCTGTCCGGCACACTGGCGGTCGATGGCCGCGATCCGTCCACCGGCAATCCGCAGTTCCATCAACAGATGGTCTATGCGGTCGCTGCATTGACGATCAACAACTTTGAACGGATTCTGGGGCGCCGGGTGCTCTGGGCCGAACGTTATTGGGATGAGAACGGCGAACACCTCGATAGTTTTGATCCGCGCAGATTCGTCCAGCGGCTGCGCATCTACCCACACGCGCTGCGCGATCAGAACGCCTACTACTCACCCGCGAAGAAAGCGCTCCTGTTCGGCTACTTCAATGCACCCGCGGTGGATCCCCGCCAGGAACTGCCCGGCGGCATGGTTTTCACCTGCCTCTCCCACGATATCATCGCGCATGAGACGACACATGCAATCCTCGACGGCATCCACCGGCGCTTACTGAAGCCGAGCAATCCGGATATGCTCGCCTTTCATGAGGCGTTCGCCGACATTGTTGCAATATTTCAACACTTCAGTATTCCGGGTCTGTTACTGGATCAGATCCAGCGCACCCGGGGCGATCTGGACCACGATAACCTGCTGGCACGACTAGCTACGCAGTTTGCGCGCTCTACCGGCCGCGGCAATGCGCTGCGCAACGCGCTCGGTAACATGGATGAGGATGGTCACCGGCTGCCACCCGATCCCTCCGCCCTGGGCCGCGCCCATGAGCCGCATGAGCGCGGTGCGATCCTGGTGGCAGCCGTCTATGACGCGTTTTTTCGCATCTACAAGGAGCGGGTCGCGGACCTGCGCCGGATCGCCACCAACGGCACCGGCGTACTTCCTGCCGGCGAGATCCACCCGGATCTGGCCAAACGCTTTGCCGACGAGGCGACGCATGCAGCCAACCGGGTGCTGACGGTCTGCATTCGCGCGGTGGATTACCTGCCTGCGGTCGACATCGACTTTGGCGACTATCTGCGCGCGCTGATTACCTCCGACTTCGATCTGGTGCCGGAGGATCCGCTCCGCTACCGGCTCGCTTTCATCGAAGCGTTTCGCAATCACGGTATCTATCCGGTCGATGTGAGAACCCTGGCTGAAGATTCCCTGCGCTGGCATCGCATTGCCGAACAGGAACAGCGGCAGTTCGAAAAATATCTGCCTTCGGCGGGCGTTCTCAGAACCATGGCGTATGCCTACGAGTCCGGCAAACTCGATGGCTGGATGTTGCTCAGCGAAAGCAACGAGTATCTCAACTTATTGGACCAAGGCAAATTCAAGGATGCTGAAAAGAGCTTCCTCCGGCTTGTCTGGCTGGATGAGAGGCCGGAGGGCAAGCGTGCTGAAGGCAAACCTGAACAGGGTGTCGATCGGCGCAACCGCCACATGCTCGGCAAAGCGTTCGCCATTTTTCTGCGTCGCTGGATAACCCGACGGGCGCTCAATGAGGAGTCGCCGATGGTGCGGAAAGTTGAGAGTTTTCTCGGCATCGACCTGCGTACGAAAGGAAATCGAGCTGAGGGGATTGGTCCGTTGGAAGTTCATGCGGTACGGCCGACGGTGAGGATAGTGCCGGGTGGACGCACCAGAACTCAATTGCTCATCGTGTTGACGCAGTGGCGCGAGGAGAATCTGATCAACGCGCATGGTGAACAGGTGGTGGATTCTATACACGGAGGGCTCACTTTTAAGTACCGCAGTGGCTGCACACTGATCATCGATCCCGAACTGGGCATGGTGGAATACGCCATCAGCAAAAGTCTGGAGAGCGAGGCGAGGAAGAGACGACAGATGAACTTTCTCTGCGCGCAGGTGGCACAGTTCGGGCATCTCGCAGTAGAACGTCTGAAGTTGAAAGCAAACTTAAGGCCGGTCGGGCGGAGAGACATGAGTGCCGAGGCTTTCGAACCGTTGGCCATGATCCACCACGGAGCATCGGCTGACGGAGAGTACTGAAATGGCGGTGAAAAAAACAGTCGGGAGGAAGGCTGTCAGAAAGCTGGCGGCAAGCAAGCAGCGCGCAGTCAGGAAGCAGGCGGCCGGGAGTCGCTCCATAACAGTGAAGTCGCGAAAAAAGAGCGCTGCGACAGCGCCGAACAAACGTCTGCTGCCACCGCCCGGTGAGGTGATCGTCAGGATGTATCGGCAGGGGCTGGGCGACTGTTTCCTGCTCGCCTTTGCCACCGAAAATCCTGCCGATCCACGCTACGTTTTGATTGACTGCGGCGTGCACATGCGTCAGACCGAAGGTCGCAAGCGCCTGCTCCAGGTGATGGAAAACCTGACCGCAGCCACCGGCAATCATCTGCATGTTGTGGTGCCGACGCATGAGCACGCAGATCATCTGGTCGGTTTCGTGCAAAAAGGGTCGCCGTTCCTGAAGCCTGATCCGGTCAGCATCGACAACCTGTGGTTGGCGTGGACAGAGAAGATCGGAGATCCGCAGGCGGACAGGCTACGCGCCAAGCGGGGAAGTGCGCGCACCGTCATTGAGCAGGCGATCAAGAAGACGAAAGAACGCGCAAATCGGCGTATCGCGGGGATAAAGCAGCTCACCGATCGGGTGGCGCGGATCCTTGAATTTGAAAAGCCGGATGCAAAGATGTTCGATGCGGCCGATCGGAGCGCGGTGGAGGCAAGGATCGCGTCGTTGGGCGGGCCTGGTGGAGCCAACAAAGCGGTGTTGGCTGCCTACCTACGGCGTTTCGGCACAGCTCCGCCCACTGCGTTGACCACAGTTGGGCAGTGGGAGCGTGCCAGCTCCAACGAGCTGGCGCTCGGGCTGCTGGGGATGCTGGCGAACCACGCCGAATATTGTGAGCCCGGACAGCGGCTCGCAATCCCCGATGTCGACGGAGTACGCGCCTATGTACTGGGTCCGCCGCGTGCGGAGAGACTGCTCAAGCAGGACAAACCGGCCAAGGTCCGGGGCAGCTCGGAACACGAGTTTATTGAGACCTATCTGAGCGGTGGATCGGCGTCGTTCGCATTCGCCCTGAGTCCGGCGCTCGGCTCGGGTGCGGAAGTCAACGATGACCTTCGCTATCCCTTCGCCGCAGAACTCCGCCGGCCGATCGATGGCAGCAAGAGTTCGCTGCCGCCGCTCTACCGGCATAGTTACCTGGGTGCTGACTCCGCCTGGCGGCGGGTGGACGGGGATTGGCTGGGTTCGGCGGAGACGCTGGCGTTGAATCTCGACGGCGACACCAACAACACGAGTCTGGTGCTGGCATTCGAACTGGGAGCGGCGGGTGTGGGACCGGTGCTGCTGTTCGCAGCGGATGCTCAGGTCGGCAACTGGCTGTCGTGGCGTGATCAGACGTACGGCAAAGGGGGGGGCACAAGCTGCACTGCAGACGATCTCCTCAACCGAACCCTGCTGTACAAGGCGGGACATCATGGCAGCCATAATGCCACGTTGAAGTTCGACCCGCGCGCGCGGCCCGGGGAAGGCGGAGGCGCGTACGGTCTCGAGCTCATGTCCGACATCATCGCCATGATCCCGATCGACCGGGCCGCTGCTGATAAAAATATGCCGACGCCCTGGCGCATGCCCCACCGGCCGCTGTATGAGCGCCTGCGTGAGAAGGCAGATCGCCGGATACTTCGCGCCGACGGGGAGATTGCCCCACTCTCGGCAAATGAGCTTGAGGACATCAAACCCGGTTCAACTGCTTGGGAGGCGGTACCCGGCAAGCCGGGTCTGTTCTGGCGCAGCGCCGATGAGACGTTCAGCGCTGGTACACCCGGACCGCTTTATTACGATTTGCGTATCCCGATACCGAATAGATAACCTGCGATCTCGGTTTTGCAACAGATTGGTCGAGTAGCGGAGAGGAGATGAAACCGAAGAACTATTCTGCCGACAACTGGTCGATCCGGCTGCTCGCACCCCCACCGAAGCGGCGGTCGCGCGCACCTGCGGCCGGCGACGATCTGCTGCGTGCAGATTTTCTGCCGCCCGGCGGTGAGATCGCGATGATCGCGGAGGCTGCACCGACAGCAGCAGAGGGGCGGCGCGGCGTTGGCGGCGGCATGCTCGATTTCACCGTCCCGCTCAAGCCGGCGGAGAGCGCGGTGCTGGTGGTGCGCCACACCGGGTCGGGCGCCATCACATTCCACTCCCCGGTCGCTTATCAGCGGCGCGGTTCAGCATCGCCGAGGTCGCGCGCTGCCAATGACGAGGCGCGCTTCGTGCTGGCGCCGCGCAGCCATGCGACGGCGCGGCGCGGGCTGCTCTCGCAGGCGGTCAAGCTGATCGTGATCAAGGTGCGGGACGCCGTGCTGGATAAACTGGCGGAGCATGCGGTGCTCCTGGCCGGGCGTGTGGCGGAGGATCTCTGGTGGCAGCAGCGCGGACTCGCGGAGGGGCTGTTCCGGGTCCGGGTCAGTACGACCGGGAAGCTGTCGCTCCACCCCGCAAACATCGAGGACGCCGCAGCCGGCAGCCGCTCCCTGCTTCTGTTGCACGGCACTTTTTCCGACGCGGTATCGGCTTTTGCCGAGCTCCCCCTCGCCCCGGGTGGCTTCTTCCCGGCACTGCAGTCGGTCTACGGCGAGCGCATCTTCGCCTTCAACCACCACACGGTCAGCCGTTCGCCGCTGGAAAATGCCCGCGACCTGCTCGACTCGTTGCCCGATGGGCAGCACCTGTTCGATGTGATCAGCCACTCGCGCGGCGGCCTGGTACTGCGCTGCCTGTGCGAGTTGGGCGACAGGCTCGGCGCCCCGGCGCACCGCTTCCGGCTCGGTCGCGGGGTGCTCGTCGCCGCGCCGAATGAGGGCACACCGCTGGCGACGCCGGCGCGCTGGGATCAGACCCTGGGGCTGGTGGCCAATCTGCTGGAGATGTTTCCCGACAACCCCTGGTCGACGGCGGCAGAGTTTGTTGCCAATGGTCTGCTCTGGTTGGCCAAGCACCTCACTGGCGATCTGCCGGGGATCGCGGCGATGGATGCGGACGGCGCCATCGTCGCCGAGCTGCAGCGCAGCGGCAGCCGCTTCGACGGCAGCTACTCGGCGCTGACCTCAAACTTCCATCCCACGGGGGCTATTCTGGCGCGTTTGCTGGATGCCGGCGCGGACGCCCTCTTTGCCGGTGCCAACGACCTGGTGGTGCCGGCGGAGGGGAGCTGGCAGGCCGATGCCGCGGGCAGCCTGATCCCGGCGGAGCGCATCGGCTGTTTCGGCCCGGGCGGGAACCTGAACGCTGCCAACGGGCAGACGATACACCACCTCAACTACTTCAACGATGAAGCGACGGTGCGCTTTCTGCTGCACAGCCTGGGGATAGCGCAGGAGCCGGTCACGCCGCTCGCTCCTGAGACGAGCCTCCCCTCGCGCCATTTTTTTCGCCGTGCCCGTGGCGGCTCCCGTTCCGCCGGGGAGGGAGAGGCGTCGTTTGAGCCAACCGCTGTCCGCAAAGTCCCGGCAGCTGCCGGAAGTGAGGCTGGGAGAGGTGCCGAACCCGATCTGGTCAACGCCACGGATACGCTGCACCTGACGATCCTCGGCTCGCCAGATGAGGAGATTGCCAGCGAAGAGGGCGGCCGGCAGCGCAGCCGTCGCCCCATGCCGATGATCCTGGCGATCTACGGCAGTGCGCGCGTGTTGGAGAAGTTCCCGACGCGCAACAGCGGTGGTCTCGCTCGCTCCGGGACGCACTTTCAGCAGATTATCCGGCGCCACATCTCGATCAGCCGCAGCCTGCAGGGTATCCCCGACAAGTCGAGCGGCATGGTGCCGGAGCTCCCGGACGGCGACGAGCTCCAGCAGTTCGGCGGACATCTGTTCGAGGCGCTGTTCGTCGGCTCCGTGCGGCGGCTCTACGATGTCGCGCGCTCGCAGCAGCGCGGCCGGGCGCTTAATATCATCCTCACCTGCACCGTCCCCTGGATCGCGACGCTACCCTGGGAGTTCGCCTTCGACCCGTCGCGGCGCAAATTTCTGGCGACGGAAGAGGTGCACTTCGTCCGCAATGTGCTCACCTCGGTGCCGGCCCAGATCATCGAGCGGCGGGCGGGTGCGCTGCAGATCCTGGTCGTGGCGGCGTTACCACAGCGCTCCACGTTTCTCGACCTCGAGGAGGAGGAGGCGCGCATCCGGCTCGGCTTCAAGTCGCTGGTCGATGCCAGGCTGGTGCAGATCGAGGTGTTGGTGGATGCGACCCCCAGCCGGCTGCACGACTGGATCCAGGCGCGCGATATCTCCGGTCACCGCTACGATGTGGTCCATTTTAGCGGACACGGGGAGTTCGACGCCGAGGGGGAAGAGGGCAAGCTCATCTTCGTCAACAGTTACGGCGGCGCGCAGGAGGTCGATGTAAGGACACTGCGGGAGATACTCTGCGGCCGCGGCATCCACCTGGTGTTCCTCAATGCCTGCGATTCGGGGCGTGGATCGCGTTCGCGCAGCAGGCGCAACAGCGGCGTTGCTCAGGCGTTGGTCGAAGGGGGGCTGCCGGCAGTGGTCGCCAACCAGTACGAAGTGCTTGACTCGGCTGCGATCTCGTTCTCCGAGCGTTTCTACTGGTCGCTGGCGCTCGGGGCGACCCTTGGTGCAGCTGCCCGCGAGGCGCGGATTGCGCTCAACTACCAGATCCATGGAGAGAGCATCGATTGGGCGATTCCGGTCCTCTACGCCCGCGATCCGGAGTTCCGCCTCTGCCAACCGCTCGCGCAACCCCGCCGCGCCGCCGTCGGGGCGATGCCGGGTATCGGCCCGGAAGCTGCTGCCGGCCTGCGCCGCGGCGCAGCGAAAACCAGGCGCCTGCGCGTCGGCATTGCCGATATCGATCTCCAGTTCACCGAGCTGGAGGGCATTCTTGCCCGGCTCAACTCGGTACAGGATGAAATCGAGTTCAAGCGCGTCGACGTCGTGGTCCCGCTCGGGGTCTGGCAGCTGGCCGGCGATACTGATGCCGGAGTAACCCACTATCTTCATGCGGAGCGGATCGTCGAGAAACTGAAGCGCCACCCAAGCTCCCTTGGCGTCGATCTGCTCGCATGCATCACCACGCACCCGCTGCGCGATGATAATATCTACAATCTTTACGGCTGGTGGTCCGGCGAGAAGGAGCGACCGGTGCTGCTGTTTTCAACCTGGAATCTGGCCATCCCAACCCTGGGCGAGCTCTCCGGGAGGGTGATCGCCAACGAGCTGGTAGCCGGGATCGCCGCGCAGCTACTTGAGTCCGGCGGCGGCCAAAGGGCGATCCACAAGCAAGGCGCGAAGAGCTGCCCATTTTATTTCAATCAGGAGCGCGATGCGGCGCAGCTCTCGCAGCCGCTCCGCTTCGATGCCGGCTGCCGGGAAAAACTGCTCGGTCAGCTTCCGGCAGCGCTGGTTGACGCGTTCGACTCCCTGCTCGGTGCGTTCGCCAACGGCACCGACTGAACAACAACTGAGGAGAATTGGATCATGGCACCTACGAGAAAACAGACCGCTGCAATCGCACCGGCTGCAAAGCGTAAAGCACCGACCGACGCCGATGCGGCGATGCAGGCACGCGGGTTGTTCGGCCCCACCTGGAGCAAGGCAGAGAAGGCCAAGCTGGCAGCGCATGTGGTCAATCTCCGCGCCGGTAAATTTGTCGCCAGCGGCGACTACGAAACGACACCCGATGATGTGCGCCGCATTTTCGACCGGCATCTGCCCGCGGAGCTTGCGAAGGCGAAAGCCGAGGGGCGAAAACTGCGGGTGCTGTTCTGGGCGCACGGCGGGCTGGTGAAGGAGAAGGCGTCGCTGCAGTATGCACTCGACTACATCGACAGCTGGATGTCGGCGGGTGTATACCCGATCTTCTTCGTCTGGGAGACCGGCCTCAAGACAGCGCTCAAGGACATCATCGTCGGCGGCCAGCGCAGCACCGGCGAGCGGGGCTTCATCGCGGATACCTTCGACCGCGTTCTCGAGAAGACGCTGCACAAACCGGTGGAGGCGATATGGACGAAGATGAAAGATTACGCCGATGCCGCTGCCGCGCCGGACGGCGGGGCGCGCTTTACGGCCGGGGAGCTCGCCGCTTTCGCCAACAGCGCCGGCAGCGCGGCCGAGTACTACGCCTGCGGCCACAGCGCCGGGAGTATCTTTCACGCTCACTTCCTGCCAACAGTTGCGGCTGCCGGCGGGCCTGACATCCGCGAACTGTACCTGCTCGCACCGGCGATCACGGTCGATCTGTTCAAACAGCAGCTAACGGGCAAAATCGGTGCCGGCAAAGGCATCGACCGCGTGACCATGTTCACGATGGACCGCCAGACCGAGTTGGACGACAACGTCATCAAGATCTACCGGAAATCTCTGCTCTATTTTGTCAAGAATGCCTGCGAGCCCAAGGTGCCGACCCCGATCCTCGGGCTGGAGGAGTCATTGCAAGCGGACGCCGCCATGTCGCGTCTGTTCGGTATCGGTTCGCCATCCGCGAACGGCGAGATCGTCTGGTCGCCGGGCAGCAGTGAGAGCAGCGGCATCAGCGCGTCCAGTTCAACCAGCCACGGCGATTTTGACAACGATCACGACACGCTCAACAGTCTGGCACGGCGCATCACCGGCAACCACTCGATCACGCCGTTCGTTGCGGTGCGCGCCTTCGGCGCAGCTCCGGCGGGGCGCCGGCGCGCGATCTGCATCGGCATCGACGATTATCCGACCGCGCCGCTCTCCGGCTGTGTCAATGACGCCACGCTGTGGCGCGACACACTGGCCGGCTTGGGGTACGACGCCAAGCTGATTACAAACGGGGAGGCGAGCCGGCTGGGGATGCTGGCTGCACTGGGGGAGCTGGTGGGCAGCAGCCGCCCCGGCGATTCGCTGGTGTTCCAGTACGCGGGGCACGGCACCCAGGTCGACGACGTCAGCGGCGATGAGGCGGCGGACGACGGGCTCGATGAGGCGCTGGTGCCGTTCGACTATCAGGATGGCCAGTTCCTGATCGATGACGACATCGGCGAGGTGCTGGACGACCTGCCGGACGGCGTTTCGCTGACCTGTTTCTTGGATTGTTGCCACTCCGGAACCGGTACCCGGGCATTTTTGGGGACGCGGGACAACCGCCCGGATGCCGGCGAGAGAGTGCGCTTCCTTAAAGTGCCTCAGGCGATCATGCGCAAGCACGTCGCCAACCGCCAACGCGCGCCTGCAGGAAGCCCACAGAATCCCTTTGAGAAGAAGCCCGAGGTGCTGTTTGCCGCCTGCAAGCCCGACCAGACGGCCAAAGAGTCAGGCGGCCACGGCTACTTCACCCTGGCTGTTACCGGCCTGCTCAAAAACAGCGCCGGAAAAGTCACCAACCGCGAGTTCCATCGTGCGATTGGCGAGCGCTTCCGGAAGCCGCCGCCGTATGCGCAGAACCCGGCGCTCGACTGTGACGCCTCGCTGAAAGATGCCGTGCTGCTCTTCTCTCCCGCGCGCGAGGTGGCCTCGGGTGCCGGACCGGAGGCAGAGCCGGCCGCGATTGCTGCTGCGGCAGCCGGCGCACCGCCGGACAGTGCCAAGCTGATCATCGAAACGATGCACGATTACATGCAGATTCTGAAGCGGCTGTTGTAGGAATCGGGGCCGATCGCGCCAGGCTCACTCCCTTTATCTGCGCGGAGGGAGTGGGCTTGTCTATCTTAAAGGCGCGCTCAGGATTGTATTGATGCGCCGTTGCAGGCAAGGCCGAAGCAACCTTCAACAACGCGTTCGGAAACGCGGCAGGCGCTCACCTGTCTGAGCGAGTGGCGGGGCCTGGTGCTGTGGTCACTCGCTAGGCTTTTTTCTTCCCCTTCCGGCCCTTTTTACCCTTTTTGGCTTTTTTACCCTTTTTCCGTCTCTTGCCTGACTCGGTTTTATGCTGCCAGCTGCCCTGTTGCTGAGCCTGCACCCATTGCTCATCGGCTGTCCCGGCGTGGTAAGTGGGTACCGCAGCCGCATAGCCGATGCCGTCCGCCATGCGTGGTCTGGCCGCGGGGGTCTCCAACGCCCGGTGCAAGGCAGGGTCTACCGCGGTGGAGGTTTTCTGTTTCTGCAGCCGGTCGAGCATGGAACGGTTGACATGACCGAACAGGCTCTCCGCCAACGCAGTGAACTCGCGGCTGGCGATACTTCTTGGTTCGAGTTCGAACACCGCCAGTCCTTCACTGAACGAGTCGCGAAAAACAGAGCGGTCAGGCAGCCGTTGCGGCAGCAAGTGGATGCCGGGAAGCGCGTTCAACGCCGCCGCGGCCTCGTCGGATGCCTGGCTCGCCTTAGCGGTATCGACTCGGTTGAGGAAGGTGATCGACTCCGGTGGATTGCCATGCGTGTTTTTATTGAGGAAACCGACAAATCGCTGGGTGGACCAGATATCGGCCTGGGAGGGAGTGACGGGAATAAGGACACGGTCGGCGATCATGATCGCCTGCTTGAAGGACTCGAGGTCCGCGGTGCCGACGTCAATAATGATCTCTTCGGCCTCTTCCGGAAGAGATACGTCCGGGAAAGTTCCGGCTTCCACCTGGATTGAAGGTTCATTTCCCTCTTCCGTCCTCAGTGCGGCAGCGTCCGAGAGGGTTCGCTGCGGATCGAGATCGATCACTGCCGCCCTGCGACCCATCGAACGCAGCCATACCGCCAGATTGAAAGTCACGGTACTTTTACCGGTTCCCCCCTTAAGATTTGCAATAACGGTTATCATTTTGTTTTTCCGAATAGTTTTTTCGTCTCATTCAGTCGGCGCAGCCGCTCTGCTACACTGGCCTTCAGGTTAAACTGTTGCGCCTTGCACGGACTGTCCACGGCAGTCAGACCGTGGGCCAGGTTCAACATCTGATCTTAAAGCATCCTGACGGCAGAGTCGCATCTAATCTGGGAGTCAGCTCTACCCTGCTACTGGCAGCAGGGATTGGCGGGTAGGTTCTGATGAAAACTGAAGCGATACCTCAACTTGAAGCCAGGGTGACCTGTGCCGACTGCGAAGCCTGCTGCTGCCGTTTGGAAGTCCTGCTGATTACCGATACCGGAGTACCGGAAAATTTTATCGAAATAGACCAGTGGGGCGGGATGGTCATGGAGCGTTTGGAGGATGGCTGGTGTTCGGCTCTGAATCGAAACACCATGCTGTGTACGATTTACGAACAACGTCCCTGGGTTTGCCGTGAGTATGAGATGGGCGGGTACGAATGTATTTCAGAACGGCATGCCAATCGTCAGAATTGATTGCCGCTTAAATGGCGTGGCCTGACGGGATCTGATCCTTGTTCGTCTCTTCCAGGATCCAATTCTTGAACAGGGCAACCTTGGGTCGTTCCATGTGCGATCGCGGCGCCACCAGATAGTAACCGGCCGACAGCGGCAGACGCACATCGAACGGAATCACCAGACGTCCCGCGGCGATATCCGGGGCAGCCAATTTATCCAGCGTGAGCGCAACTCCCTGGCCCTCCATCGCAGCTTCGAGCGCAAGGTTGGTGTGGCTGAAGCGCGGGCCGCGCTTGGGGTTCACCTGTGTTGCACCGGCAGCCTGCAACCAGTCGGCCCAACTGGGTTGATCGGCGCGTTGGTTGGGTGCTTCGTCGTGCAACAGTCGATAGTGTTTAAGGTCCTCCGGCCGCTTTAGCGCATGCTTGCCCTTAAGCAGTTTCGGACTGCAGAGCGTGACCAGCGCAACGGAGAAGAGCAGCTCGGAGTAAAGATCGCCGTACTCACCGTAGCCGAAATCGATTGCAATCTCGGCACTATCGCCACTGAAGTCGGGAAGATCGTGGGCCGCGGTGAGCTCGATGTCGATTTCTGGGTGTTTCCGAGAGAAGCGATCGAGCCGCGGCACCAGCCAGCGGCTGGCGAAGGTGGGCGCCGAGTGAATCCTGAGGGAGCCGCTCCGTTCCACGCTATGCAGCCGAGCTATCCCTTCCGCTATGCGGTCGAATCCTTCACTGAAATACGGCAGACACGCCTGTCCGGCATCGGTCAACCGCAGCGAGCGATTGAGGCGAACGAACAAAGGCATATCCAAATACTCCTCCAGTGTGTGAACCATCTGGCTGATCGCGGCCGGAGTGACACTCAGCTCCTCCGCGGCCAGGCGAAAGCTAAGGTGTCTGGCTGCAGCTTCGAAAGCTTTCAGCGGATTCAGAGGTGGCAGGCGACGGTGAGCGGCCACGTTAGATTTTCTTATCCGTCATGCAACAAATACTCGTTTGTGCGAGTGCCACCGATACGCGAAAGTACGCCCATTGCTGCGTCGCAGCGATAAGCAGTTTTTGCAACAGGAGTAAACAGGTGATGAGCAGTACAGTCAGTAGTAACCATGGCGAAAAAGGTTCCTTTGGCGCGAAAGTTTTTAAAGACCTTTGCGAAGCCATCGCGCTCGCCAGAAGCAAGCGTGCGGAATATTTCGGTAGATTGTTCCGTTCCCGGAAACGGGCGGATCGGTTTGAGCTGAGCAACAAGGGTTTCATGAAATAGGTTCACAATTGAACTGGAAATTGATTCATGATTCGAGGCCGGGGTTTAACCCGACCTCGAATGCATGGTAACACCTTTGGCCAACCTGTCAGAGATGGATGGCCGATGCAGGCCGATCAGTCAAACACTGCAAAACGCGGTTTCCACTGTGAAACGATCTAAAGCCGACGAAATCCGACAGACAGCCGCGCAGATGGCCAAAAAATAAAAAATCTAACGGGCTTCCCATAACCCCCGTCATTTTAAAAAATCAGTAATCCTTTTGAATTAAGTTATGCAGACACCCCACCGCTTGCGGCGGAGACGCAACCATAGGGCTGCCAAAAGGGAGCAGTGTAGCTCTCTCCTTTGGTCGTCAGCCAGGTTTCACACTACGTTGACGATCTAACCTTGATTTCAAGGTGCTACAAAACGGTGTGGCACCCGTAGCCGCCCTGTTTTCCGCCAATGTTTTGTCCGATTCGGGGGATCAGAATCGCTCAGCCGCTCTGTGCCTCGGCTGGATAGCAAAAATCAGTATACTGTGGACAGATCAATGATAGATCGAATTGCCGCTGGGGATTTTGCAGCGTCCAACACCGCCGGAACCACGAGAGATGCGCAGATCGAGACAGACAAAAATCGTTGCAACCATTGGGCCAGGCAGCGGTACCGATGAGATGCTCGCACGCCTGTACCAGGCTGGAGCGGATGTATTCAGGTTCAATTTCGTCATGGCACCCATGAGGAGCACGCAAAACAGCTCAGGAGTGTGCGCATGCTGGAGGAGCGGGTCGGCCGCCCGATCGGTGTGTTCGCCGATTTGCAGGGGCCGAAACTGCGGGTCGGTAAGTTTTCCGGCAGCGGGGTTTTGTTGCAAGCGGGGGAAAGTTTCCGCTTCGATTTGTCCGATGAGCCGGGGAGCGACAGTAGAATTCAGTTGCCACATCCGGAAATATTTGAGGCGCTCCGTCATGGCGCACTGCTGCTGCTGGATGATGGGAAAGTACAGGTGGAAGTTACCTCGTGCGGCTCGGATTTTGCCAATACAAAGGTGTTGGCGGGGGGTCCCCTGTCGAATAACAAGGGCGTCAATCTGCCCAATGTCATGCTGCAGGTATCGCCTTTGACCGAGAAAGACCGCCGCGATCTCGAATTTGCGCTGGAGATCGGCATCGGTCTGATAGCGTTGTCTTTCGTCCAGCGGCCGGAGGATGTTGAGGAGGTGCAGCAGATTATCGCAGGCCGGGCGCACTTGATCAGCAAACTGGAGAAACCGAGCGCGGTAAAATATCTCGAGGAGATAGTTAATCTGACGGACAGTGTCATGGTTGCCCGTGGCGATCTGGGGGTTGAACTGCCTCCCGAAACGGTGCCGGGAATTCAGAAACGCATCATCCGCTGTTGCCGGCAAGCAGGCAAACCGGTCATTGTGGCAACGCAGATGCTGGACTCCATGGTCAAATCCCCGACCCCGACGCGCGCAGAGGCATCCGATGTTGCAAATGCGGTGTACGAAGGCGCGGATGCTGTCATGCTGTCGGCGGAGACTGCCGTCGGTGAGTACGCAGTTCGCTCGGTCGACATGATGGACCGGATCATCCAACAGACTGAAAACGATCCGGCGTACCCCGATTTGCTCGATGCTGGACAGGCAAAGCCCAGGAGGACCACCGCGGATACGATAACCGAGTCGGCAAAACAGGCTGCTATCACGCTGCCGGCTGCGGCCATCATCACCTTCACCAACCTTGGGGCGACTGCATTGAGAGCCGCACGCAAGCGCCCGCCGGTGCCAATACTGGCGTTGACGCCATCAATCCATATTGCGCGCAGCCTGACACTTGTCTGGGGCATACACGCGATTCAGGTGGAACCCATGGACGATTACGAAGAGATGGAAGCCGATGCCATCAGCAGCGCCATCAACGCCGGCTTTGTGCGCAGCGGAGACCACCTGGTGATAACCGCAGGTCTGCCCCTGCTGGTTCCCTGTCCGACTAATGTCATGCGGCTGGTTCGGGTGGAGCAGGGCGATCGGGAATCCGGTTAAGAAAGCTAATGTCTGCAACGCGGTTCGCGGGGGATTAAGAGATAGGTTCTAGAGCGTTCATATCAGCGATAAAGTTAAGCAAATGAATATACAGAAAGCAGAGCAATCGATCCTTAATGCCATTTATGCGGCGATCGCCTGGCTGCTGCTCGATCTGGGGCTGCTGTTCCAGGAGCAGGGAGTGCAGGCCATCTCACTCCTCTTCTCCCGGCCGGAGTTGGCCGTCGGCGTGATCATTACCGTGGTCTGCATCGCAGGTCTTATGTATAAATCACGTCTGGCGGCGATGGTATTGCTGCTGCTGTTTCTGTTGCCGCTGGTACTGCGTATGGTGCAGGGTGTCTATCCCTCGACCGTGATGTTGGTGTTTTTTCTGCTGCTGCTCTATTTTTTTCTAAGCGGGGTCTTAGGTGCGTTCAGATACCACCAATTGAAACACCTGGAGCGAGAAGCAGGGGATAGCATTGACTGCTGATCAGATCATGAGATTCCCCCAACCCGCTTGTTGCGGAAGGGAGTAGGCTTGAGTAAGCAGCACCGAAACGGATATTGCTGCTAAACAGATTGGACCACCAGACGATACAAATGATCAACTATTAGGATACGCCGATACGCTGGTTCACTCCTTTTTTGACTCAGAAGACGGTTTGTTTCACAGCTGTTTGACAACGGCGTTATAGATTTTTGAATAGGAACGGAGGAGAAAACGAAATGGACCAGAGTGAGCATGCAACGTTTCCCCACCGGACTATCGAATATTTGCGCCGCGGCTGGAGCAGCATCACCGAAGCTGCACTGGTCAGGATTACCGGAAACGTGCGCGACGACTTGCCGGAAGAGGATCAGCAGCGGCTCGCCAAGCAGATAGACGAATGCCTTGAAGGTGCCGGGGGTGATGTATCCCAGCGTGCAAGAGCCGCCGATGTGGGACGGACCTACCTGGGGCTCAACCAAATCGGCCGGCGCAATTTTTTGGAGATGTTGGCGCGCGAATATGGCGTGCAGGAGTATGAACTGGCGCTCGCCATGGACGAGTGGCGGAAGCTGTTTCCGGATGGAGATCAGCTGTTGCGTTATAAAGCCGAAGCGAAACTGCGCAGACTGCTCAAATCCCCTCGAATCCAACTGTTGTCTCAGTTCAACGCCCTGCCCGAAGGGGTTAAGTTTTTGGTCGATATGCGCGCCGAACTGATCTCGCTGGCCCGCGAGGATGCGGTATTCAAACCCCTGGAGGAGGACCTCAAGCAACTGCTGGCGTCCTGGTTCGATGTCGGGTTTCTGGAGCTGAAGTCAATCACCTGGGATGCGCCGGCCTCGCTGTTGGAAAAGCTTGCACAATACGAAGCGGTGCATGCGGTACGGCACTGGAGCGACATAAAAAACAGGATGGCAGCCGATCGGCGCTGTTACGCATTCTTTCATCATCAGATGCCTGGGGAGCCCATCATCTATGTGTGGGTCGCACTGGTTAAAGGGATTTCAGACAATGTCCAGGCACTGCTGGATGTGCGGCACCGGGCGGTCGAGGAGCCGGCCGAGGCGGATACCGCCGTATTTTATTCGATATCCAATGCCCAGGCCGGTCTGAAAGGGATCAGTTTCGGCAACTTCCTGATCAAACGGGTGGTGAACGCGCTGGCGTTGGATTTCGAAAACCTAAAGACCTTTGTCACGCTGTCGCCGATACCTGGGTTTTGTCCCTGGCTGCAGCAGCAGCTAGCCGACCAGGGGGCAGGTCTGCTGTTGAAAGCGGAGCGGAAGGCGCTGGAGTCGGTGCTGGACGAGCCGCTAGAACTGGCGTTTCCACGCATGTGCAAGGACCAATCGCTTTGGTATCGACAGCAGGCGAAGGAGAAAGCCATCCGGGGACCTTTGATGCGGCTGTGCGCGACCTACCTGAGCGAAGCGAAAAGTGGCTCCAACGCACTGGATCCGGTTGCCCACTTCCATCTCTCCAATGGGGCAAGCATGGAGCGGATCAACTGGCTTGCAGATACCTCAGCAAAAGGCTTTCGGCAATCGGCCGGCATGATGATGAACTATCTGTATAAAGCCAGCAGGATAGAGAAGAATCACGAGGCCTACTCCAGCGCCGGAAAGATCCAGCAGTCAGGCAGCTTTAAAGCAAATTTATAGAGATGTACAGCGCGCTTGGTTCCCGGGGAACCATCGCATCTTCCCGAAAACCGATTCGGCTGAACATTTGATTCAGAACTACCCCGCTGCTTGCGTTGAGAACAAAACCCATGGGGTTTTCAAAGGGGATCAGTGTTCTCCCCTTCGGCCATCAAATAGGTTCATATCTCGTTGATGATATAACCTTATTTGCCGGGTGTAACGGGATGTCGCCGTAATCTCGGCGAGGGGACGATAGGGTATTGCATCCACTGCGCTCCCGCGTCTTAATTGCGGTATTGCAGGATCATCTGGAAAAATGAATCGATTGATTCAGCATGTCCGGGGTTACCAGGACGATTCCATTCCCGGTAACCCGGAATCCCTGCTGCCGGTCCTGCTCGTGGTCTTCGCCGATAATCATTCCCTCCGGAATGTCGCAGCCGCGGTCAATGATGGCCCGCTTGATTCTGACATGGCGTCCGATGGTCACGCCGGGAAGTACCACACTCTCCTCCACCTGGGTATATGATTTTACCTTGACGTTGGAAAACAGCAGCGCCCGGTCCAGCTTGGCGCCCGATACCACGCAACCCCCGGAAACCATCGAGTCTACCGCCATACCCCGGCGGCCGTCGTCGTTAAATACGAACTTGGCAGGCGGCAACTGTCCCTGGTGGGTGAGGATGGGCCAGTCGCTGTCGTAGAGATTCAATTCAGGGGTTACCGACAACAACTCCATGTTTGCCTCCCAGAACGCCTCCAGCGTACCCACATCACGCCAGTAGGCGCGTTTGCCCGTTTGCAGATCGCGGAAGGGGAAGGCGAATACCTGGTAGTCGGCGATGATTCCGGGAATGATATTCTTGCCAAAGTCGTGTTCAGACTCCTTGTTGTCCGCATCCAGGATCAGTTGATCGAACAGGAATTGGGTATTGAATATGTAGTTGCCCATCGAGGCGAGGCAGACATCCGGCCGTCCGGGGACGCATTTCGGTTGTTTTGGCTTCTCCTCGAATCCGATCACCCGGCTGTTCTCATCCACCTCGATCACGCCGTAAGCACCGGCTGCCTCTTCCACCGGCACTTCCAGACAGGAGATGGTCATGTCGGAACCGCACTCTGTATGAAAGGCGAGCATGGTGCCGTAATCCATCTTGTAGATATGGTCTCCGGAGAGTACCAGCACATAATCGGGGCGATGGGGACGGATGATATCGAGGTTCTGATAGATGGCATCAGCTGTACCCTGATACCAGTCGTTGGCGACCCGCTGCGAGGCCGGCAAAACCTCTACGAACTCTCCTAGTTCGCTTTTGAATCCGCTCCAGCCGAGGCTCAGATGGGTCACCAGGGAGTGGGCCTTGTACTGAGTCAATACGCCGATCCTGCGGATACCCGAGTTAACCGCATTCGACAGCGGAAAATCGATGATGCGGAACTTGCCGCCAAACGGCACCGCCGGCTTGGCACGCCAGCTGGTCAGTTCATACAGACGCGATCCGCGGCCTCCGGCAAGTACCAAAGCGATGGTTTTGCGGGTCAGTAGGCTGACAAATCGTTGATGCGTCTGAGTTTCCATTTGTGCTGCTCCGGCTAGTCAAAAGGAGTGAATGAATAAAGATTATTATATATTGATTTGACGCTGATCGCCCTGATTGACTGCAGCTGGTGGAGCAGAGAAACAGCTACAGGTGGGCAGCCAGACTGCATGGTGGACGCCAGGTGATGAAATAGCTTGTGGCGTTCTGTTTTGTGATAAATAATTTATACCCCGATAAAACAAGAGGAGAATGCGAGGTAATGAAAGGTCAGAAGAAAAATAAAGTTCCCGCTGCCGTAGAGGCAGAAACCGCTGTCGCGCCGGTAGTCGAGGCGAGCGCGAATCAGGAGGCGGTGGCAGCCGACACCCCGATGGCAGTCGAGAGTGAGAACAAGGTCAAAGGAGAGAAGGGGAAAGGGAAGAAGAAAGACAATAAAGGCAAGAAGGATAAAAAAAAGTAAAGTGAACAGATCTGCCAGTGTTGCACAGGCTGCAACACTGGTCATCCGAGGACAGCTGTACCCATCTCCTGCTTAGCACCAGTTTCCGGCGTCGCTACTGCAACCGCGCTGCCGATAATCCAGTAAAAAATACCAGGATGTTTTAAGTGGTAGCGGAAGATCATTGTTACTACACTCAGTTGTGATGTCTGTTTTGACATGCTGTGACCGATAAACCAAATCGAGGAGGAGATAGCGTGAAAAGAGTTGTCGTCGCCATGGTGACAGGTGTGTGCGTTATGTTCGGGTCGTTTTCAGCAGTTGCAGAAGATCGGCCGATGGGCTTTTTCGTCACAAGTGTGGGGATGGGTAATGGGGGCAACCTGGGTGGACTGGAAGGTGCGGATGCCCATTGTCAGAAGCTGGCGGCTGCAGCCGGTGCCGGCAGCCGGGAATGGCGGGCCTACCTAAGTACTGAGGCAGCGGATAAGCGCGGCGAGTCGGCGCGGCAGCGAATCGGTAACGGACCCTGGTATAATGCCCGTGGTATCCTCATTGCAGCCAATCTGACCGATCTGCACCTGTACAACAAAACTATTACCCTGGAAACCGCGCTTGACGAAAACGGAAACCGTATTAAAGGCCGTTATGACAAGCCGAACGAGCACGATGTTCTGACCGGCACCCAGGATGATGGTACAGCCTATTTTCCGGATGAGATGGATCATACCTGCAACAACTGGACCAGCAGCAGCGAAGGCAGCGCGCAGGTAGGACACCATGACCGACATGGTGGCGGCAATACCTCCTGGAGTTCAGCGCACCCGAGTCGCGGTTGCAGTCAGGAGGATCTGGCGAAAACCGGCGGTGCCGGCAAGTTGTACTGTTTTGCCGCGGATTGAGGCGGCTAACCAGAGCCTGTCTCATAACCGCCCGCTGCCCGGGACGTCGATTGCTGCAGATGCTTGCCCCTATACTCGGAGTTGTTGGCAATGGTTCCGCTTTGAGAAACTTTCATAGCGTTTGACTGTCTCTTGATCTTGTGTGCGGTGAAAGCAGTAAACCAGCCTGTTTCAGTTGATTGACCGAAGCGTTCGAACCGATCAGACGCCATAGTGAGATGCGGGAAAAAGCAGACAAATTACTGGCAGTAGTGATTGCGCTGGCGCTGTTGGCGTTGCCAATGCGCTTTGTGCAGGCTGCGGTGATGCATGGGTCCGGATCCTTTACTGAGATTGTTGCTCAAGACTCCGGCATGGGCGGGTGTGCTCATGCCGGAGCGTCCCACCAAACCCTAAGCTGCGACCGTCACTCATCCTCCGGCGACGCCCTAGAGAATTGCTGCGGGGAGAACTGCACCGGCGCACAGATGGCATTGAACCAGCATTTTGATTCCCTTTTTGTGCCGGCAACAGTTTTCGACAGGTTCTATGCGCAGCAGTCGCCGGACTTCGTTAGCTCCGCCAAATACCGACCTCCGATCGCAATCTCCTGATTCGTCTCAACGGCGGCGAGGATCTCGTCCCGTCGCACATCGTTGCGTTTGCAATGCGCTTACTTCCGGAGTGAATCAGTGAGGATTCTTAAACTTATTATGTTACTGCTGCCTGCTCTCTGTTTTGCGGATAATTCAGTCCAGACGCCATTCTCCACAATGCCTGTTGCCGATACATCGGCGGCAGAAAAGCCGGTTGAGCGTTGGTATTCGTTTCAGCATGTCATTCAAGGGGGCAGGGTGTTTCAACAAAACTGCGCTGTCTGTCATGGTAAACAGGGAGAGGGGGCGTTGGACTGGCGGCAGCTTGGTGCAGACGGCAAATATCCAGCGCCGCCGCTGAACGGTTCCGGGCATGCCTGGCACCATCCATTGAAGATGCTGTTTCATACAGTCAAGAATGGAAGCCCCGGCGGACAGGGCGGTATGCCTGCCTGGGGTGAAAAGCTCTCCAACGACGAGATGATTGCCGCAATCGCCTGGTTTCAGTCCAAGTGGCCCGAGCAGATCTATTCGACGTGGATGCAGCGGGAGATTGCATCCCGGTCTCTACATTAGGCAATCGACAGAGCGGAAAAATGCGAGTGTATATGAACAACCATAGCGATCCGAAAGATTCGGTTGCCTGGGATATCAGACACTGGATCAGAATTCCGGCACTGAATCATCAGGCAGACGCAATCACCATCAACAACGCGCTAGCCAAACTACCGGGAATTTTGCAGGTTCAGGTTTATCTGGAGCGGAAAAAGATACGTGTAGAATACGACCAGACCAAGGTGGATTTTCTGCTGCTAAAAAATCAGTTGGAGGCGGTCGGTTTTCCGCTCAGCGATAGTTGGTGGTGGAGGCGGAAGTGGAGCTGGTTTCAGTATCTGGATGTCAACGCACGGGAAAATGCCAATGCACCGGCGCCTCCCTGCTGTAGTAATCCGAAAGGGATCAACGCTGCTTCCAGGCGGCAGCGGTAGTCAGATCCGAATGATTTAAAAATACACCGCCGTTTGTGGCGGGAACAGAGGGGTTTCCAAAGAGCAGAGGTGTGGTTCCCCCTTTGCTCGTCAGTGAGAATTTATACCCCGTTGACGATCTAAACATAATTCATATGGCAATTTGCAGGTAAGATCAAATGAGTAAAATGAACAGCAAAGAGCGGCGCATCAGTAAACCACAGAAGTTGATTGCAGGGGTGGTTGCCATCCTCACCGTAGGCTTATTGATTTGGCTTCCCAAAGACAATCTGGCCGGCGGCCCGGAAGTCACTGTCTATAAATCGGCTACCTGTGGCTGTTGTGGGAAATGGATCGAACATATGCAGGATGCGGGATTCAAAGTGACAGCGCACAACCGGGAGGATATGAACCAGATCAAGGATAAGCATGGCGTAGCTTATCAACTGCGATCCTGCCATACGGCGGTCGTGGATGGTTATATAGTTGAGGGGCATGTACCGGCGGGGGATATACGGCGGCTGCTGAAGGAGCGCCCGGCAGTGGATGGGCTGGCGGTTCCCGGTATGCCGGCAGGATCTCCGGGCATGGAAGGCGCGTATGTGGATCCGTATGATGTTGTTGCGTTTACCAGAGGCAAGAACGACAGGGTTTTTGCCAAGCATTGAGGTGCCCGTTGTCAAAATAAGGCAACGGGAAACGGGGTTCGTTGGAACAAGATTTAAAGTTATGAAGAGCGTGTTTCCGCGGCTGGTTTTAGCCGCAATATTCGTGTCGGCTGCAGTTCTATTGTGGTTCGAAGTCAGGGTCACCCAACCTGAACAGGCAGCCGATAACGAAAAGCCTGCAGCGGTAAAACTTGGCCCATTCAACAGGATAGACAACCTAAAATCCTTGCCTGAACTGCATTTTGTGGATGGTTCGGGAGCGCAGCATACGCTGGCCGATTTCAGCGGCAAGGTAGTGCTGCTAAATCTATGGGCGACATGGTGTCCTCCCTGCCGGGAGGAGATGCCGTCGCTTGATCGTTTGCACGCTCGCATGGGTGGCAACGATTTCCATGTGCTGGCAATTTCTACCGATTTGCAGGGTATCTCCGTGGTGCAGACGTTTTATCGGACGGCGGGTATAAGCTCGCTCGAAGCTTACATAGATCAGAACGGTGAAACCGAAAGTGCGTTAAAAGTGCCTGGGCTGCCAACCACCCTGCTGGTAGATAGAAGGGGTAAGGCAATCGGTGTCAAGGTGGGCCCGGCGGATTGGGACAGCGATACGGTCACTGCTGTTGTGAACGCACAAATAGCCGCTTCGGTCGATGGTGGAAAATAGCCCGCTTTTAAGTCCCAAACCCGAGGTCTATAAATCCCTCGGTTTAGAGATTTGAGAAAATTAATGGTCAACTCGACGAGAGGTGAGGCGAACCTAGCAGGATACCGGATTTGCAGGATCGCGGCGGGACAGTGCAGACACATAGATTGGGTGCAAATCCATAAGGATGTTAATCTAACTATAGATCGAGTTAGAATGTTACGATAAGCTTGGACATCAGCGATGAGAGAAACGGTTGCGATACTGGGGGCGAGTGACGATCCAGGTCGGTTTGCCCACAAATCGATGCGGGCTCTGGCGGGCCATGGCCATAAGGTGCTGCTGGTAAATCCCAGTCATGACCAGATTGACGGCATTGCATGTTACCAAGACCTGACGGCTTGCCCCGGCAGGATCGATACGGTCACCGTCTATGTAAGACCCAGCATACTCAAAACGTTGTTGGATGATATAATAAACGCCAACCCTTATAGGGTTATCCTTAATCCGGGCACCGAAGATCCGGAGATCATTGGCAATTTACAAGAGGTCGGGATAAAGGTGCAGACAGCCTGCACGCTAGTACTTCTTGATACTGATCAATACATGGCTGGCCTTTAAACGCATGCGCGCAATTGTCGTCAGACACTATAAAACACTGATTAACGCATCCGGACATATTCTGGGATGGGGTGACGCGCCTCGAGTCAGAGATTGGGAAGCCGATCTCGCCTTTGTGGATGAGATCCTGACAGCGCGCAAAATAAAGTTTTCAGCGGTCTACACCAGCTATCTGGAAAGAGCTCGCCAGACCGGAATGTTCTATGCCCGGAAAAGGGGGATTCATCTGCTGCATGACTCGGTGAATCTGAACGAAATTAACTATGGCGAACTTTACCGCAAGAGCAAGTTATGGGTGGAGCAGAATATTCCGCAGCACAAGCGGGATCCGGATTTCGTCTATCCTGGCGGTGAGAGCTTCGTACAAATGCAGGCGCGCAGCGTCGGCTTCTTAAAGTCTGTGGCTTGCAGGCGTCAGGATGAAACCATTCTGGTTGTGGTCCACGCGGGAGTCATCCGAGGATTCATCAGCCATTTTCTCGGGCTACCCTACGCCGAGCATCTCAAACACAAAATCAACCATCGTTATATCGGTGATTTTCTGTTCAAGGGAAACGAATGTATCCAGTACGACGAACTCGGCGAACTGTCGGGGTTTGTCCAGGACGACGTTGTTTCAATTCCACTGGAAAGGCAGGCTGACGGTGTGAGTTGGCTGCGAGCGGGCTTCAACCAAGCCGCTTATCAATAGCACGCATGGCGTCGGTCACGGCTTTTTGCTATTTCCAAAAACTCGTTCAAAATCCATAAAGCAGCGGCAGCAATAAACTCAAGGCAAGCCACATCAGCAGACTGAGGGGCAAACCTATTCGAATGAAGTCTGAAAAGGTGTAGCCGCCGGCATTCATCACCAACAGATTGGTCTGGTATCCCATCGGCGTTGCATAGCTCATATTAGCCCCGAACAGCACGGCGAGGACGAATGCCTCCGGCGGTTGGCCAAGTTGCTGGGCGATGCTGACCGCGATCGGCGTACCTATGACCGCCGCTGCATTGTTGGAGACGATGTTGGTAAGGACGGCCATCAGCAGCATCAATCCGCTGAGCACCATTGCCGGTGTTGCGCCGTGCGTCAGGTAGAGAAAGAGCTGCGTGATATAGGTTGTACCGCCGGTCTCCAGCAGCGCGTTGCCCAGCGCCAGACTGGCAACCACGATCAGGATGACCTGCGCACTCAGAGCACTGGTGGCATCCCGCCAGGTGAGACACCGGGTAAGGATCAGCAGTAACGAGCCAAACACAGCACTGATCGCGATGGGCAGGATGCCGAACGCTGCAAGTACTACGATCATCGCCATAATTGCCAGCGCCAGCGGAGCCTTGTCCGTATGCGGCAGATCACTGGTTGCATCGAGCACCAGCATGTTGCTGTCCTTCTTGAGGGCGGCTATCTGCGTCTTGGCGCCCTGCACCAGCAGTACATCGCTGACCTGCAGCAGAATATCGGCCAGCTCTCTGCCGCCACCCGGCCAGACTGCCCGGCCCTGGCGATGGAGCGCCAGTACGACCAGGTTATACCGCTGGACAAACCGTGCTTGGCGGAGCGAGACGCCGCTGACCGAAGAACCGCGCACCACCACCACCTCCGCTATCTGCTGATCCTGTGCCTGCAGCGGGTGATCTTCATCCACCCGGTGATCGCCTGAATAGAGCGCGGTTTCCAGAATCTGCTCAAACTCTTTGAGGTTCTGCGGCGTGTCGTTGACCAACAAGCGGTCACCTGCCCTGAGGACCACATCGGGAATCGGCATTAAAAAGTTGTTGTTACCCCGGCGGATGCGCTCGACTTTGAGCCCGCCATCGGTGCGTTTGATAGCCGTTGCCAGCGTCTCACCAACCAGTGGATTTTCCTCGTTGATGCTGAGTTCTGCGGAGAAGATTCTGGGAGAGATATTGCTCATCGGGGTCTCGCGCTGTGGCAGCAGGCGGGGAGCGATCGCCCACAGATAGAATATTCCCAGGGCGCCGGCAACGGCTGCCGGCAGCAGGAAGTCGAACATGCCGATCTCCTTCAGCCCCATGTCCGCAGCCACCGACACCACCAGCAGGTTGGTCGAGGTGCCGATAGTGGTTCCCATTCCACCCAACAGTGTGGCCAGGCCCATCGGCATCAGCACACTGGAAGGGGAGCGTCCGGTGCGTATCGCGACGCTGACCAGAATCGGGAGCAGCAGAACGACAATCGGCGTATTGTTGACAAAAGCGCTAAGCACAGCTGCCAGCACCAGCGTTAGTAACAGCGACAGTTGCGGCCAGCGTCCCCACAGCCTTGACAGAATACGGCCCAGCGGCTCCAGTGCGCCGGTGCGTACCAGCCCCTGTCCGGCCACCATCAGCGCGCACACCGCTACCAATGCCTGGTGGCCGAACCCGGAAAACAGGGCTACCGCACTCAGTTTCTGCTCGCCGCCACTCTGGAACGGGAAGAGCGTCAGTCCCAATGTCAATATCACCAATATCATCAGACTGGAGCTCTCCAGCGGGATGCGGTCACGCGAGAAGAGCAGCAGCGCGATGCCTGTCAGCAGCAGGATCGCCAAAGCATGGAGATTAGGCAGTTCTGGGAAAGTCACGGTATTCAATGATCGTCAGGTAAGGTATGAAACTGAAAGTATAACCGGGCTCATTTGGGGAATCACAGCTATGCATTGGTGCGCTCCGTTGACAGCGAAAATGCTGCTGTTCGGTTCGGGCCTGTGGCGGCAGCCTGCACGGGACAGGTTGGGTTGACTGCATCCGTTTTTGCTGAATTGGAGTGGTGGTCTCAGCTTGTGTCGGGCATAAATTGAAAAAATTACAGAATGAAGGCGCATAAACTCAATCGACATCTATGGCGAAAAGAACCTTGCTCTCATGCATGATATAAATCGACATATATGGCGTAATATATGCCTCAAGTCCATTTTAATCATCAATATAATGATTATGAAAATAACAGCACTCGTTGCAGAGGAAATGGTTCTGATAGAGCTGGGCAAGCGCTTCGCACGCCGCCGCATCGATCTGTCAGTCACCCAGGCGGATCTGGCAGGTCAGGCAGGCGTCTCGAAGCGCACCGTGGAGCGGATAGAGGCCGGTGCTTCCACGCAGCTGTCCAGCCTCATCCGGATAATCCGGGTGCTGGATCTGATGCAGGGTTTGGAAGGGTTGGTTCCGGCAGCGCTCCCGGAATCGTTGGAGTTTCCGAAACAGAACGGAAAAGTCCGGCAGCGCGCCTCATCGCGTAAACGATTCGGCAGTGCGACGGAGCCCGGACCAAGGAGTGGAGGCAAATGAGTACCGGTCGGCAATTGCCAAAGCCAGGTTTTTGCGCGGCTCCTGACCGGACAGTAATCAGGTCAACCCCTTCGGATTAGCAAGCCTACCGAAGGCTGCGGACATGGCCATGTTTAAATTTCTCCACGCGGCAGATATCCACCTCGACAGCGCCCTGCACGGCCTGGAGCGCTACGAAGGCGCACCGGTCGCTGAGATCCGCAGCGCGACCCGCCGCGCTTTCGACAATCTGATCGAACTGGCAATCGAAGAGGAGGTGGCGTTTCTGCTGCTGGCGGGCGACCTGTACGACGGGGACTGGAAGGATTACAACACCGGCCTCTATTTCATCGGACGCATGGCACGGCTGCGCGAGGCGGGCATCCGTGTCTTTGTGGTTGCCGGCAACCACGATGCCGCCAGCCTTATTACCCGACATCTACGCCTGCCGGACAACGTGCGGATGTTTTCGACCCGACACCCCGAACGGATCATTCTCGATGATCTGAACACGGCAGTACACGGACAGGGTTTTGCGCATCGTTCGGTCACCGAAGATCTGTCGCGCGGCTACCCGCAGGGCGATCCGCAGCGCTTCAACATCGGTCTGCTGCACACCTGTCTGGACGGCAAGCCCGGCCATGAGCCCTACGCGCCCTGCAGCGTCGCCGGGCTGCGCAGCAAAGGCTATCACTATTGGGCATTGGGGCATGTGCATAGCCGTGAGGAGGTGTGCCGGGAACCCTGGATCCTGTTTCCGGGTAATATCCAGGGGCGGCATATCCGCGAGGCAGGCGCTAAAGGTTGCACGCTGGTCGCGGTGGAAAACGGAGTGGTTGCCAGAGTGGAGCATCGAGATCTCGATGTGATGCGCTGGTCGCTGTGCGAAGTCGATGTGTCCGGCAGTGCGACAGTGGACGAGATCTACCAACAGGTACGCGAAACGCTGCAGTCAGCGGCGGATGCCGCGGCAGGGCGGCCGGTTGCCGCGCGCCTGGTATTGCGTGGAGCAACCAGTGCACACGCTGCATTGCATGCCGACAGGCAACATTGGGTTCAGGAGTACCGTGCTTTAGCGTCGGCGCTCGGTGGTGCCGGTATCTGGTTGGAGAAGGTTTCGCTCAGCACCAGCGCCGGCATTGGCGCTGATCAGGTTATCCTGCGGGACGATGCCTTGGGCGGGCTGCTGCGCGCGGTTAATGCGCTGGAGCTGGACGCCTCAACAGCAGACAGGCTGGCCGCTGAACTCTCAACGCTGCGTCACAGGTTGCCTGCGGAGCTGCTGGGCGGCGAGGATCCATTCGATCCGACCGACCCGGCGCTGCTTAAGGATGCATTGGTGGATATCAAAGAGCTGCTGATCAATCGTCTGCTCACATCGCCACGGCAAACATGAGAATACAGGCGCTAAATCTGGCCGCATTCGGGCCCTTCAGCGAGCGGTCATTGGAGTTCGACGGGGACGCGTTGCAGATCGTCTACGGTCCCAATGAGGCGGGAAAAAGCTCTGCACTGCGCGCATTGAAAGCACTGCTCTTCGGTATTGAAACGAATACCCGCGATAATTTTGTTCACAGCTACAGCAAGCTCCGCATCGCCGGCCGGTTGCGCGCAGCCGACGGGCAGGAGCTCCGCTTCATGCGCCGCAAAGGCAGAAAAAATACCCTGTTGTCAGCCGACGGCGAAGTACTCAGCGAGCAGGCACTGATGCCTTTTCTGCAGGGCGTGACTGCGCCGCTGTTCGAGACGCTGTTCGGATTGGATCACCAGGCGCTGGTCCAGGGAGGAGAGGAGATTCTGCAACAGCAGGGGGAAGTGGGTCAGGCGCTCTTCTCGGCAGCGCTTGGCAGCCATGCATTGCACCGTCTGCTGGCAGACCTCGACGCAGAGGCAGACGCCATATTCCGCCCGCGAGGATCGACACAGCAGATCAACGCGGCGTTAAAAAACTTTACGGAGCTCAATAAGCAGGTCAGAGAGTGTTCGCTCCCATCCGCAAAGTGGGAAGAGCAGCAGCGTGCTTTGGAACGAACCTCCCAGGCGCTGGCGGAGCTCCAGTCCGAACTCGCCGGCGACAGGATAGCGCTTAACCGCCTGCGGCGAATTCAACGTGTGTTGCCGAAACTGGCCAGGCGCCGGGAGCTGCTGCAGGAGTTGGATTCGATGGGCGAGGTTGTCACCCTTTCCGCCGATTTTGCGGAGCGCCGGCAGCAGGCTGTGAACGGACTGGAGTTGGCGCAGGGAGCGGTTGCCAGAGCGGCCTCTTATCTGAATGAGTTGCAGCACGGGCTGAATGGATTAGCGGTTAACCGGGCGCTGCTGGAACAGGCGGAGGCCATCGAGGATCTGCACGCGCGACTGGGCAGTCACCGCAGCGCACTGCGGGAGCGGCCACAGCTGGAGGCGGAGCGCCGGCAGCGTTCGGCCGATGCTGAATCGAGACTCAGGGAGATTCGCCCCGAATTGGCACTGCAGGAGATCGCAGCGTTGCAGCCCCTGCTGGCAGCAGGTCAGATTATTTTCGATTCCGGCAAAGAGCACGCAGTGCTGACTACCCGGCTGGAGCTGGCGACGTCAAATCTGCAGAAAACGGAAACGCTGATCAAAATCATACACAGAGAGCGGGCGGGACTTCCCCAGTCGGGCTCCCCGGATATATTACAAAAAACGGTTGCCGCTGCCAGAAAAGAGGGGGACCTGGACGGCTCGATTGAATCTCTCCGGTGCGCACTGGCAGCCCTGCAGGAGGATTGTGCAGCCGATCTTTCACGGCTCGAGCTCTGGCATGGCGGATTGGAGGATCTGGCGGGGGTGCAGGTGCCAAACCGGGAAAGCATCAATAGATTAGCAGCAGCGTATGACGGACTCGGGTATCGTCTGCAGCGGTTGGCAGAGAAGCGGGAGACGGCTGCTGAGGGTTTACATGAAGCCGCCCTGAGACTCGATCAGATTCAACGTGCGGGTATGGTGCCGACGGAAGCCGATCTTGCCGTTGCAAGGTCCGAACGTGATACGGTCTGGCAATTGTTGCGCCGGCATTGGCTTGGCGGCGAAGACGTGTCGGCTGAGGCAGGCCGGTATCTGGGTGAAGAGCGCTTGCCGGATGTGTACGAGCGGCGTATTGCAGATGCGGATGAGTTAGCGGACAGGCTGCGTCGCGAGGCGGACCGGGTCGCAGAGAGCGCAGCGCTGCAGGCAAAACAGGATGCCGGGCAGCGGGCATTGGAGGGAGTTGCCGAGCAGCTTGCAGTGGCAGCTGCTGAACAGGCCGGACTCGACGCCGAATGGCGGGAGTTGTGGGCTAACGCCGGGATCGAGCCGCGCAGCCCGCGTGAAATGCTGGTCTGGCTTGATGATTTCGAAAAACTTCGCAGCCGGAACAGCGAAATGCGCGCGCTCCGCCAAAAAGCGGGGCAGCTTGAGCAGGCACGCGACAGGCATATCCAGCAGCTCAATCGACAGCTGCTGGCACTGGGAGTGGAGCGCGAAGCTTCTGCACGGCTCGAAACCGAACTGCTGGAGTGCGAAGCGCTTACGCAGCGGCTTGTTGAGGTTGGCCAGAAACGTCTGGTGCTGGACAAAAAAATCATCGAGCGGGAGGCCGAAGTGCACGCTTTTTCCGCGACGCTCCGTCTGGCAACAGAGGCGTTGGCAGCATGGAAAACGCGATGGGATGGGTTGATGCAGCGCATCGGCCTGCCGGCCAGCACATCGCCCTCTGCGGCAGGCGACTACATCGAGCAGGTCAAGGCGCTGTTTGCAGCCCAGAACGAGGCGGAAAAACTCAGTATATCCATTGCAGCGATTGACGATCAGGCGGCTTCCCTGCAAAACCAGGTGGCGGGTATAACCGCCGCTGTCGCCCCGGAGCTTACCGCGCTTTCTGCGGAGGATGCGGTGGTGCGTCTGAACTCGCTGTTGTCTGAAAACCGATCAAGCGAAACCAAGCGACAGCAGATCGAAGCGCAGATTGAGAAGGTTGGACAGGAGATCAGGGAGGCGAAGCTATCCATCCGGAGCATGTCTGAAAAGCTGGACTCCTTATGTGCAGAGGCGAAGTGTGATAGCAGGGGGCAGCTGGGAGCTGCACAGCGCAGGTCGGATCTTTACCTCGGCATCAGAGCGTCGGTTGCTGCGCTTGAGGAGCAGATTCTGGAGGCGGGAGAAGGCGCATCCATGGCAGTGTTGGAAGCTGAATCCAGTGGCATTGATCCGGACACGCTGCCGGTGCGTATCCGCGAGCTGAGCAGCAGAATCGACAATGAACTCGAGCCGAAGCGTACCGTACTGGCTGAGCGGAAGGGGTGGCAGGAGAAGGAGCTGGCATTGATGGACGGCAGCGACCGTGCCGCGATGTTCGCCGACCAGGCGCAGGCTATGCTGGCAGTCATTCGTGCAGACGCCGAACGCTATGTGCGGGTAAAACTCGCCGGCAGGATACTGCGCGATCAGATCGAGCAATATCGCAAGCAGAATCAGGGACCGCTGGTGCGGCGGGCAGGACAGTATTTTGCAATGCTCACACTCGGTTCATTTAACGATCTCACAACTGACTTCAACGAACAGGATGAACCTCTCCTGGCGGGTATCCGCGCCAGCGGTGAAAAGGTGTATGTAACCGGAATGAGTACCGGGACGCGCGACCAGCTCTATTTGGCGCTGCGCCTTGCATCGCTCGAAAAATACATGGAGAGCTCAGAGCCCATGCCTTTTATTGTAGATGATGTGCTGGTGCATTTTGATGACGAACGCTCGCTGGCGGCGTTAAAGACGTTGTCAGTATTGGCGGAGAAGACGCAGGTGATACTGTTTACCCATCACTCGCAGGCAGTTGCACAAGCCAGGCAGCTGCCAGGCCGAGTGAGGGTGCATATGTTGGGCGCGGCGCTATGAATCGGAGGGGTCAGGTCGGGATCAATAAAACCTGCTCTCTTCGATATCAATGCGTAATACGGTCGATAATTTTGTGCACACCCTCTTCCAGCTGACTGGAAGGGGTCACAACTACAAGGCGGTCATTGACCTTGGTGCTGAAACGTTTTGCATCGCCGGCTTTTTCGTAGACGGAGCGCAGTTCGTCCACGACTTTTTCAACTTCCGACGGTTTCATGCCGTGATCCTGAACCAGGCTGTTAAGACCGCTGACCTCTCCGTCATGTATCCACGCCAGGCCGAACTTTTTCGGCGGTTTTCCGATAAACACATAGGCTGCGTGCCTGGATGGTATGACTTCTAGCTTATCGGATACTTTGCCTGCCAGCTCCCCGAGCTGACTCTCCACTTCAGCAATCCGGCGCGCAGCGTCAGTAGTTGGGTCAATTGGTGGATAATCGATTTTTGCAGCAAAAAGACCGCTCAATAGCCCCATGACTTCCTCCTTTTAACTCTGTTTGTGACGTTTTTGTAATTCCATTAGTAAAACTAGTCTAAATAACCGGAGTGCGCAAACCTGAAACGAAAACAGCTGTTACCGGACAAATCCACCCTTCTGCTGGACAGCTGTCTACCGAAGGCGATAATAGATCGGATGCAGGGCATTCAGACCAGACCCTGTTGGCAGCCAGCGTTGTTGCGCTTGATGCCTGATCCTGGTTCAGGTGCTGTTTACCTTTTATTAACTCCAAACGGAGATTCTGCCGATGACATCTAATACCGGCGACACATGGATTAAGTCTCTTCTGGATTCGCTGCAGTCGCTCTATTCCAAACTGTCGTTTGTGATTATCGACCGGCGCATACACTCATACCGAAAAGAGAGCACGGTTGTTGTGGACAAGGATATCCTGGCAAAGCTGCTCGAAATGGTCGAACAAACACCTGCGCGTAAAGCGTCCGGCAGTGCTGTCAACGATGCAAAGCCTGCAGCCGAGACGAATGGGTTGACCGCCGGCGTGCGGAAAACCGGTTCTGATATCCAGCAGCACAGTGCAGCACCAGAGATGGTGTACAAGGATCTTTCCAACCATTTACACAAGGCCGCAGATTCTGACAGTCTGGGGGCAAGACTTAAAACCTCGGCTTGGGATCACATCCATACTTCGATGAGATATCTGCGTGAAGAGAATCCAGACCTCGCTAAAATGCATGCCGGCCTTGCCAATGAGGCCCTTGCGCAGGCAGCACATCATCTGACAGATGAAGCGTACGCCGAACTGAAAAGCTCGATCATGGCTGAGCTTCAGAAGCTGCGCACTCACTGACATATCCGCTGTTTACTTGAGGTATTACAGAGGGCAGGAAGCAGAGAGCTGCCGCACAGCCTCTCTCATCAATGCGTTGATGAGAAACCGAATCCATTTCCCAGATTAATGTATAGAAATCCACATGCTTGACAAATGTCAATGTTGACCTTTGTGGCGAATGATAGTTTTTGCCGATGGTCTCACAAGCTTAACGGAAAGCATTATGCCAGCTATCTCAACAACAATGTCAGCGGATCACAGGCGCTGCGATGAGATTTTCAGCGCTGCTGAGGCGTTGGTTTCAGCCGGAGATTGGAGCGCGGGTGGGGACAGATTTATTGCGTTTCGCGATGCCATGCTCAACCATTTTTCCATGGAGGAGGAGAAGTTGTTTCCCGCGTTTGAACAGCATTTGGGACACACGATGGGCCCTACCCAGGTAATGCGGATGGAGCACAATCAAATGAAGCAGCTGTTTTCCGAGATGCAGCAGGCGGTGAAGGCCAGGGATGACGCGCAGTATCTGGGTTTGTCTGAAACATTGATGATGATCATGCAGCAGCACAATATGAAGGAAGAGCAGATGCTGTATCCGATGATGGATCAGACTCTGGGCCAGAAGGGCGGTGAAATGGCACGGCAGATCGAGGCGCACTAAGCGGGGCTTCAGCTCATTATGGAACATCGCCTGGATGTCAGCGAGCTCGAGCCTTGCGAACCGTTGGAGCGTACACTGGCGGCGATAACGCTGCTTGAGACCGGCGACTATCTGCGGGTACTGCACCGCCGGGAACCCCACCTGCTCTATCCGTTGCTGGAAAAAGGCGGGTTTGTATGGTCGACCAGAGTTGGCAGGACGGGTCAGTTCGAAATATTGATCTGGCGTCAGGACGATCAAAGCGCAGAGTCGGCCGCACTTGGCAGCTGAATCCCAAATATGCTGAATACCACCAGCCTATCCCTGGATCAGGCGCCGCCTATATCCATTCCGTTTCGCTTTTTTCTGACGGCGCCGCTGTTCGCCATTGCCGCCGGGCTCCAGCTGCTGATGTTTGGCGGCGAACTGTTTGTCTCACGCTGGTTGCCGCTGACCCTCGGGCTGACGCATCTGATGACGCTCGGTGTGCTAGGAATGGTGATGTGCGGAGCCATGCTGCAAATGTTGCCGGTCATTGCCGGTTCTCCGGTTCCCCGCGTCGTGTTGGTAGGTACGCTTACCCATGTTCTGTTGCTGCTGGGTACGGTTCTGCTGGAAACTGCCTTAGTGACCGGCAGTGCTCCAGCTACACTGGCTGCAGTGATCTCCTTAGGTGTGGGGTTTGCTGTCTTTATTGCCGCGACAGGAGTCGCACTGTGGCGGACAGCCGCTCCCAGCACCACTATTAATGGGATGAAACTTGCGGTTATCGCGCTGGCTGCAACTGTGTTGATGGGTATTGCTGCCGCACTGGGGTACAGCGGTGCCGGACGCATCGAACAGCTCGCTTTGCTGACCGATTTCCACTTGGGTTGGGGAGTGCTTGGTTGGATAGGGCTGCTCATTCTTAGTGTTTCGTTTCAGCTTGTACCCATGTTTCAGGTTACTCCCGAATATCCGCTTTGGATAAGGCGCTACCTCCCGAATTCACTCTTTATCGGTATAGTCGTCTGGCTGCTGTTTCAGCTGGGCTTCATTCAATCGGAGTGGGTCGACCTGTCCGCGACGCTGGTGTTAGGTTTAGTGGTCAGTGGATATCTTCTGTTCTCGTTGAATACCTTACGACTGCAATATCAACGTAAGCGGCGGGTTCCGGACGTAACACTGCTGTTCTGGCGGCTGGGTATGGCCATGCTGGGATGCTGTGCACTGTTGTGGGTGAGTGGGAAACTTTTTCCACCGATCGGTAATTCCCGATACTTCTCGATCCTGCTCGGCATCGGGCTGCTGCAGGGGGTGGCGCTGTCGATTGTCAACGGGATGCTCTACAAGATTGTCCCTTTTCTCTGCTGGTTTCATCTGCAAAACCGTCAGCTGGCGTTGATGTGCATGACCGTCAGAATGCCCCATATGAAGGAGTTCGTGAGCGACAAGTCGGCGCAGCGCCAGTTCCACCTGCATCTGACCGGATTGGTTTTTGCTGCGGTTGCGGCTGTTATACCTAATTGGTTTTCACGGCCTGCAGCAGCTCTCTTCATTGTCAGCAATTCGATGCTGCTGTTTAATCTCCTCGTCGCGGTCCGAAAATATCGCAGCACGTTAAAACTGCTGCTGCCCACCATGCCTGGAACTGTTTCCGGCAGCAGCACCACTGCGTAGCAACCATCTCATTCAGAGTGCTGCTTTGCCGTTGCCATGGCGTCCAGCGCTATTGCATGGCCACCCGCTCGACAAACTGTACTTTAATAAAAACGCACAATACTGACGTAACTTTCAAAAATAAAACGTTTTTTCAAACATGCTGCCCGCCTTCATGAACTATCCGGGCTAGTTGCATTTGGGGTCAATCCGAACTATAGATTAGTGCATTGCCTTCGTTGCAAATGGTTTGCGAAGGGTATTGGTTGCTGTACCATTCGGTCGACAATTTCACCTCGGGATGCGCCGTCATTGCTTCCCTACAAATCCAATTTGACTGGAATTTGTGAGAAATGGCATTTGATCTAAAAGATACTTACCTGTTTTCGCAACTGAGTGATCTACAGTTGGACAGAGTCAGATCCTTCAGTCAAAAGATTCGTCTGCCGGATGGGGCTGCCCTGTTTGAAGCAGGGGATGAGGCGCGCCGTTTTTTTGTGGTGATCGATGGCCAGATAAAGCTTTCCCGGCTCTCGCTGAACGGTAACGAAAAGGTTATCGAAGTGGTTTCGGCTGGCCATACCTTTGCCGAAGCGTTGATGTTTTCAGATAATCCCAGCTATCCGGTACGTGCTGCGGCTATCGGAGACACCCTATTGATCGCGATTGATAATAAAGCTTTTTTGGCGCTGCTGAGAGAATCGGTCGACACCTGCTTTCGGGTTATGGGCGATATGAGCATGCGCCTGCGCAATCTCATCAAGGAGATTGATGACCTTACGCTGCAGAGCGCCAGCGGTCGGGTTGCCGGCTATCTCTGCGGAAAATATATTGCCGGGGGACGGGCGCGGGTGAAATTCGATCTGGAGACGCCAAAAGGGGTGCTCGCATCCCGTTTATCGGTCAAACCGGAAACCTTTTCCCGCATTCTCAATAATTTCACCACCCAGGGCCTGGTGAACGTGAAGGGTGGACGTATCGAGATTCTAAATCCAGATGGCCTGCGAAGCCAGGCGCAGTCGGCTGGCATCTGTGGCCAGAGCATGGGTCCGGCCAAAGAGGATGCCTGAATTCAGCGTGATTTTCCGGGGACAACAGCCGCTTTAGGTCATCCGGGGTTACTTTTATCACTTTGGTGGGTGCGGGCAAAATCCAGCATACGCTGTATCGGGATCACTGCTTTTTCCCTGATTTCAGGGTCGATTATTATCTCGTTCTCCCCGCTTCGGAGCACCTGCTCCAGGTTCTGCACTGCGTTCATGCCCATCCAGGGGCAATGAGCGCAGCTCTGGCAAGTTGCTCCCTCGCCAGCGGTGGGTGCTTCAATCAGCAGCTTATCCGGCGCCAACTGTTTCATTTTGTGGAAAATACCGCCATCTGTGGCAACTATGAACGACTTGTTCTCCATGTTTTGCACAGCCTTGATCAGTGCGGTAGTCGAACCGACGACGTCTGCCTGCCCGATGACTGCCTCGGGGGACTCGGGATGAACCAAAACAGCCGCCTCCGGATGGAGCTTACGAATTCGCTCCAGCGCCACCGCCTTGAACTCTTCGTGCACGACACAGGAACCCTGCCAAAGCAGCATTTCAACCCCAGTGAGCTTCTGTACGTAGCGGCCCAAATGTTTGTCTGGCGCCCATAAAATCTTCTCACCCCGCTGCGCCAGATACTTGACAATGGGCAGCGCTATACCGGATGTCACCACCCAATCCGACCTCGCCTTGACCTCGGCGCTGGTATTGGCGTAAACCACGACGGTATAGTCTGGATGCAGATCACAGAATTCGGTGAACTCCTTTGCCGGGCACCCTTCGTCCAGTGAGCAGGTCGCGTTCAGGTCCGGCATCAGCACCTGTTTCTCCGGATTCAGTATTTTTGCCGTCTCACCCATGAATCGGACCCCACAGACCACCAGCGTTTTGGCCTTCTGAATGGTGCCGAAGCGAGCCATTTCAAGCGAATCGGCGACGCAGCCGCCGCTCTCCTCCGCCAGTTCCTGGAGATCCGGATTGGTGTAATAGTGCGCCACCAGAACCGCATCTCTGGATTCGAGCAGCTGTTTGATGCGCGCTTTTGCTGCGTTCAACTCTGCTTCAGTCAGAACGGGCCATTGCGGGTGGGGGGGTACCTGAACCGGGGGCCTTGTTAAAACTTCCAGGGAGACTGAATTGTTCATACTGTATAAATAACTGACTGATTAAAGAACTAAAAGTATCCGACGCTATATTCAGCATATCCCGCTGCTTACTATTTTACTCGGTTATCGGAGACATAGGGGCAGGCTATTCTACTTAACAGGGAGGTGTCTGGAATAATGCCAGAAGCTCAGATTGAACAGGTTAACTATAAATTTAACCGAATAACGACACTTCCGCCACTCCCCAAGACCGCGACCAAATTGCTGAGTACGATGGGTGATCCTGATGTCACCATCGATCAAGTGGCAAAAATAATCGAGCAGGATCCGCCACTTACCGCAAGAATTCTGGGACTTGCGAACTCTGCATA
The DNA here is from genome assembly GCA_024235255.1 of Chromatiaceae bacterium. Classification (GTDB taxonomy): domain Bacteria; phylum Pseudomonadota; class Gammaproteobacteria; order Chromatiales; family Chromatiaceae; genus HKST-UBA178. Next base: position 1,072,743 of record JACKMT010000001.1, on the reverse strand, counting down.
CTTTGGACAGCAGCGGGAGATCAACACCGTTCGGGAAGCAATTATCAGAGTGCTGGGAATGAATTTGGTGAAAAGCCTCTCACTGAGCATCGCAATGGCCGGCACATTCGATACCAGTGCCTGCCGCGAATTCAGCGTGGAAAACTATTGGTACACCTCGTTGGGAACCGCTACGCTGGCCCGCATGATAGCGCAGCGTGCCTCCCTGAGTGACACCTCCATTGCAGACAGTGTTTACCTGTGCGGACTGGTCCACAAACTGGGCCAGTTATTGTTGGCTAATCTATTCCCGGAAGAGGTATCGGCGGTGCTTACCGAGCACCGGCAAAAGCCTGATGCAGACCTTTGTTCTCTGGAACGAAATACGATTGGTGTCGACCACATGGAGGCGGGAGAGTGGTTGCTAAACCGCTGGCATCTGCCAGAGGCTGTTACTCAAGTCGTCGGTTTCTTCGGCATTAGCGAGTATAATGGTTTGTATCGATTTCATTTGACGCCAATCAGGACTGCCAGCCATTGGGTTTCGGCGGAAATCTCGGGTAGACAAGTTCCGCTGTCAGCCGATCCGGCAATGTTCAAGGTACTCGGGTTGGATGAGGCTGCATGTTCGGCGCTCGAGGAGAAGTTTTTCAGTCAACGGGATGAGCTGCAAACAGTTTCCAGATTACTCGATTGAATCTCTGGCCGCGATTTAGATGAATAATACCAGCCTGGCTGACAGCTATCTTTCTCTGGTGGATGCGCTCTCTGCAATCCACCAATTGTCCGAGCTGGATCTGGAGGGTATCTCCGAAAGCGTATTGTTGCAGCAATCACTCGCTGCGCTGGTGAAACACCAGGATCTAGAGAATTGCTCGTTGTTTCTGTTGCGTGCGGAACGTCTGGTGTGCATGGCTGCAACGCAGAAGCTGAGTGTTTTGCAGGCGCAACCGAGGATGGTCAGGCAGGAGGATCTTGAAGGCGTAAGCCTTCCAGTGGGAGAGGGCATCATGGGCGCTGCGTTCACCACCGGAACTATCCAGCATTGCAACGACTGTATCGGCGATGAGCGGTTTCAGTTATTCCGGGAGAAGGGATTGTTTCCTGAGGCTGGTTCATTTATTTCGATTCCGGTTAAATCAGGTGAGTCGGTATTGGGCGTGCTAAATGTCGTTCACTTGAGCCCAGGTTTTTTTGAATACTGGCATCAACATTTCCTTACGCTGTACGGTAATTGCATGGGACGCTTCTTGCACAATCACAGGCTGCTGCATAACCTTGAGGAGATGATTACTCAGCGTACCGTTGAGCTGGAACATGCATTGACCGAATCGGAGGATCTGCGCCAGCGGTATCAGCGGTTATCCACCACTGATGACTTGACAGGCTTGCACAATCGGCGGCATTTCTTCATTGAGGGTGAGGCCATGCTGGCGCGGGCATTGCGTGACAAGACCGCAATGAGCATGCTTCTGGTCGATATCGACCACTTCAAACACATCAACGACACCTGGGGTCATGCCATCGGTGACAGAGTGCTGCGCTTGATTGCGGACGCACTCAGGGCGCAGGCCCGTGCCGGGGATATGGTCGCACGACTTGGTGGAGAGGAATTCGTGTTGCTACTGCCGAATACCGGGCCGGTGGGGGCCGATCTGATGGCGAAAAGAGTTCAGGAGAAGATGGCAGCGCTTGATCTTGGCGGCAGCATGGTAGATTTGACATTGACCGCCAGCATAGGAATAACCTCCCTGCACAGCGATTTCCAAGGGGATCTTTCAGAAAAGCTCCAGGAGATTTACCGACAGGCCGATTGCGCCATGTATGCCTGCAAGGCGCAAGGTAGGAATTGTCGGCTATTCTACATGCCGGGTATGTATCAGAGCGCCAACCAACGCTGATTCCATGCTGAATTGTAAAGTTGCCCAGGGATTGTGTTGCATTCCCCGGGCAACTTCAAATTCAGATTTTGGATCTGATTATCTGTCGTGAGGCGCTCGCATTAAGTACCTCAGGACTTGGTTACGTCAATCGCCTTTGCCTGTTGTTCGGTTGTTTCCGGATCTCCGGAAGGATTAGTGAAACGGTCGTTCAGGATCTGGATGTAGCCGTCCGCATCTTGAGTCACCTGATAAAGCCGCTTGCGGGCAAAGTGCCCCCAACCAGCCGGTTTTTTGTTGAAAATCGTGCGCCAGGGACGCGTGTTGCGTTTAAATGCCCTCGCCAGGTCGCCTTTAATGCCCAATGCTCCGGCCCGGCCGCTAAGTTTTCTGATAATTCCCTTGGCTGTTATGGAGCGCACCAGGTGGTGCAAAGCGTAGGCAACCAACACGACAACAGCAAGTGTCCCATACAGCAGCCACGCCGATGAAGTGAAGGATTCAAGCCAGGGTGGTGCAAAACTGAACCCTTGCCAATATCCCAGTTCGCTGCTGAAGTAAAGCAGCAGCAGGAAAACCAGCCCGAAGACGATCCCGTCTCCCCAGATAACCCGCTTCTTCCACAGTTGCAGCGAAGTAGACAGTTCCGGAACCGCTTTCTCCTCTATGTCACGAGCGGTTTTTTCCAGTGCGCCAACGATGCGGTAAGCGCGCTCCACCTCAACCTCTTTCATGCGGCTGTGTATCTCTTCCAAATCGGCATCGCGTTTTCTTTCGAATCGCTCCTTGAGCGCTTCATCGTTTATTGGCAAAGCTTGATCCGGACTGTAGATGGTGAAGAAACGACCAGCAGTAAGGCCACGGTCTCCCATAGCGCGTTGCCAGGCTGCCACCACCTCTTCCGGATTGTCCTCGCGGGCTGTGGCATCGATCTGATTCAGGATATAGAGAAATTTCCCTGAATCCGGTCGGTTGATGGTATTGCTCACCAGATGGTCAAGCGTATCTTTCATCGCGCCGGGTTCCGGGTGTCTGGCATCGAAAAGAACCAGCACCAGATCAGAGAGACCGATAATATGGTCGGTTATACGCAGGGTGGAGGTGCGCTGAGCGTCCGCGTCAAATCCGGGAGAGTCGATCAGAATTTTTCCCCGCAACTGTTCACTGGGACAGGTTTTCAACTGCAGATAGGCATCAATGCGGCGACCCTCACCTTTGGCAACGTGTTCGATTTCGTCACTCATCTGATAAAAAGGGAACCTGGGATCTGAGTCCAGCGCCACGCCCGGCAAAGAGTGGGCATTGTTCTCCCGGCTGTAGCAGATGACACTGAACCGGTCGTCCACTGCCTGATTTCCAGTACGCTGCAGCTTGAAGCCCAGATAGTGGTTGATAAAGGTTGACTTACCGGCCGAAAATGTTCCAAGCACCGAGATGAGAGGCCACCAGGGAATCTGGGTGGCATACGAGTCCTCCGGGTCCAGCAGCCCCATGCTACGTGCTACACGATCCAGCTTTCTGAAGCTCTGAACAGTTTTTAAAAGAACCGGGTTCTCCCGTTCAAGATGGCTTTCGAGGTGTTTGAGTCGGCCTTCAATCAGTTTTCCTGCGCTGCTCATGTTTGCTCCGAGTTCTTGTTAGATACACTGTAAATATGCCGTTTATTCTTTGACTCAGCATTTGGATGGATGCTCTAAGTGAATCGACCAGGGTATGGTTAGGGGTCGAGCTTAAGTAACTTTATCGAGCAATTGTTGTAATAATAACCCTTCTTCCATGCTTGGGAACAGTGTGGGTGTGGATGCCAGGAAATACGTACAAATAACCCGTATTTTATACGGATATAGATGAAATTTCTGGACAGAGGGTGACTAAATATACCATAATATTTATATATTCTAATTATCTATTTTTTTATCCCTTTCGGCGTCTGGCTTTTGTTGCAATAAAAAGGGGGTTAAGGGATACTGGCCGGGTTGTAATCCGGGGCAATCGACCCGTTCGGATGAGCAGTTTACGATCCATATACAGTGACAATAAATTGGAATTTTGGAGGTTAAATATGGCTGATCTTTTTTCCGATGCGTGGATGAAAGGCTTCATGGAGCAGTGGAACTCGGATCCGGAGCTGACAGGATCATTGGAGCAGATTGGTTTCGGTAGCGTCATTGGTTACGGTTTTGAGGGAGAGGATCAGCCGAGGGGAGTCATCAGCGTCGAGAACGGTAAAGCAGTCAAAGCAGGCGCATACAATGGTGAGACGTTGAACTGGGATATTCGCTGCGCTGAGTCACAATGGAATAAATGGATCAGCAAGCCGCCGGGCATGATGGGCCTCGGTGTGGCATTCACATCAGGAAAAATGAAATTTAAAGTCGGCGACTATGGTGCCATGTTGAAGGATCCCCGTATGGCCGGACCGTTTATAAAAACATTCTCTGTAATGGGCAGAGTGTAGTAATTTGCCGTTTTCTTCTGACTCCTTGAATCAGAGGTGCGGCAACTTCGATTACCATTACAGCTGTTCAAATATCAGTCAGGTTAAATTCGAGATGGGTCATAAAGTTCAAGCGCTCGCAATGGTAGCGGGTTTATCCGTTGTTGCAGCTTTGCCGGTGCAAGTTTGGTCTCAATCCGGCGGTGGGGATTTTTTCACTGTACAGCAGGCGCGTGGTGCCCCAACAGTCTCTTTGGGCGGAACAGTCATCCCATACAAAGAAGTCACTCTGGCGGCTCAAGTGCCGGGACGGGTCAAATTTCTGGCTGGCATTGAAGGCGATTCCTTTGAGAAAGGGACCCTGCTGGTCGCGCTCGATGACTCGGAACTCATCGCGAAACGGAATTCAGCCCTAGCGCAGCTTGCGACTGCCGAGTCTCAGTTTCGTTCCGCCGGCATCAAATACGATCGCGAACTTTGGTCGCCCCAGTCAGAGTCGGCTCCGGGTGGTATGGGAATTCCCAACTTGTTTGACCAGATGTTCACCCAACCGATGGAGAGTTTTTCCGGCAACCGGCAGCGTGGTGTTGAACGGAGAGCAGATCTGTACTCTTCGGGTATCCAGATCAACCAGGCGAGAAATGCGATTATGGCGGCTCACTCCGCGATTGAGGCGATTGACGCAAAGCTCAGGGATGCCAAGAGCCTTGCCCCATTCGATGGAGTGATAATGCGGAAGTTCATCGAAGAGGGCGATACGATGCAGCCGGGACAGCCGCTGCTCGTATTCGCAGATGTCGAATATCTGCAGGTCATGGTCGATGTGCCGGCCAGATTGAGACCCGGCTTGAACGAGGGCATGATGCTGCAGGCACAATTGGACGTTGGTGATCAGGTGGTTCCCGTTAGGGTGGCCCAGATCTTTCCAATGGCAGATGCGCAGCGGCACACGGTAAAAGTGAAGTTCGATCTTCCTCAGGGCGTTTCCGCGCCCGGTATGTACGCCAAAGTACTGGTGCCCGATTTTACCGCACCGGCACGTAGCTACCCTGTGATCCCTACCAGCGCGATCCGCTATAACGGGAGTCTGCCGGGTGTTTATGTTGCTGGCAGCGACGGCAAAGCTGAATTACGACTTATCCGTGTAGGTGAGAACCTGGATGGTGGCTATACCAGCGTACTTTCGGGCCTGAGTGAAGGCGAGAGGGTATTGCGCAATCCAGGGAGCGGCATCTCGTCGGGTTGGGCGGCGCCGGCCAGAAATTAAAATTAACTGTTTGTTTTGCTTCGACCTAGGGTCACAGCAGCCGTTGCAACTTGAAGCATCGGTGCCCGTTACATAATTAAAAAAGTGTAATTGTATTAAAATGAACCAGGAAGATCCGAAAAACAGTAAACAGGAAACAGCCGTTTCGTTGACGGATGAGGAGCTGGGTTTAGCCGGCCGCTCCGCACGTTTCTTTATCAACTCTCCGCTCTCGCCGTTGCTGTTTATCGCTATGATGCTGATGGGGCTCCTTGGGCTGGTATTAACGCCCAGACAGGAAGACCCTCAGATATCCGTGCCAATGGTGGATATCTTCGTCCAATACCCTGGCGCGTCCGCAGGCCAGGTGGCCAATCTTGCGATTGAGCCGCTGGAGCGGATCATGAGCGAGATCCCCGGCGTAAAGCACGTCTACTCGGCTATCCAACGCGGCTCCGGTATGGTGACCATTGAGTTTGATGTCGGCGAAGCGATGGGCCCCTCGCTGGTCAAAGTCAACGATAAGATCGCTACCAATATGGATCTGATGCCACCCGGAGTTTCCCCGCCGCTGGTGAAGTCGAAGAGCATCGACGATGTCCCAGTCGTTAATATTACGCTCTGGTCTAAAGATCTGGACAAGGACGGCATTAACGATGTCGACGACGGTCAGTTGCGGATGCTGGCTCAGGATGTACTACAAAGCATCAAAGAGATTCCGGATACCGGCAACGGCTTCGTCGTGGGGGGGCGTTCCGAACAAGTTACGATAGAGGTGTTCCCGGAGCGGCTGGGTGGCTACGGTATTAGCCTGGATCAGGTGGCGGAAGCCGTACGAACCGCAAACAGTGAGAAGCAGGCAGGCGGTGTCGAGTCCGGCAACACCCGTTTTACCGTGACCACCGGCTCTTTTCTCAAGACCATCGACGATGTCAGCAGTCTGATTGTTGGTACGCACAACAACGTACCTGTTTACGTTCATGATGTGGCACGGGTTACCCAGGGTCCGGGCGACGCCACCCAGATGGTCACCTATTACTCCGGACCCGCCGGGGATCACGAACGCCCGGTCAGCAGCTCTCCCGCGGTGACTATTGCGGTGGCCAAAAAAGAGGGCGTGAATGGTGTCACCGTAGCCAACAACATCATCAATCGCGTACATGATCTAAAGGGAACGCGGATTCCGTCCAACGTTGAGGTCAGCATAACGCGGGATTACGGGGAGACGGCAAATGACAAGGTCAACGAGCTGATCTTCAAGCTGTTCGTAGCCACCGGCTTCGTTTTTCTGCTGGTACTGATCGCTTTCCGTGCGCTGCGGCCCGCGATAGTTGTTGTGCTGGTCATACCGGTCGTACTGCTAATGACCATCTTTTTCGCTTTCATCACCGGTTATACCATTGACCGGGTCAGTCTGTTCGCGCTCATTTTTTCCATCGGCATACTGGTTGATGACGCCATAGTGGTGGTGGAAAACATCTACAGGCGTTGGCTGGAGGAGGGTAAGACCGATGTGGAGACTGCCATAGAAGCAGTTGCAGAGGTCGGTAATCCTACGATTCTGGCAACTTTCACGGTTATTGCCGCACTGCTGCCTATGGGTTTTGTCAGCGGTATGATGGGGCCTTATATGGAGCCCATACCTGCATTGGGATCGGCTGCGATGCTGATCTCCCTGTTTGCGGCATTCGTATTTACCCCCTGGCTCACGATATCCAGGTGGCTGCGACCGAGCATGTCTTATCTGCAGGTGGCCGGGCGGCGTGAACATAACGAGGCAGAGCGGCTCGAGGGTTTTTATCGACGATTATTGACACCATTAATCGAGCATCCGCGCAAGCGATACCTTTTTAGGGTTGTACTCTGGGGCAGCTTTTTCTTCGCCTGTTCCATGTTTTACACCAAGTGGGTTGCAGTGAAGATGCTGCCGCTAGACAACAAACCGGAATTTTCCGTAGTACTGGACATGCCCGAAGGGACAGCGCTGCCAGTGACTGCCAACGTCGCGCACAGCATTGCCGAGACGGTTCGCAAAATGCCGGAAGTAACTGCGGTTCAGGTCTATGCGGGCACCGCCAGGCCGTTCGATTTTAACGGTATGGTGCGCCACTACTATCTGCGCCAGGAACCGTGGCAGGGAGAGGTGCAAGTGCAACTCCTGCATAAGTCGAAGAGAGATAGGTCCAGTCATCAACTGGCGGTGCAGGCGCGGAAGGATATTCGCGAGTTGTTAAAAGGCAGCGACGCCCGATTCTCGATTGTTGAGATGCCTCCAGGTCCGCCGGTTTTACAGTCGGTGGTGGCGGAGGTGCACGGACCGAACGATAGGATTCGTCGTCAGGTGGCGGACGATCTCACGGCTGTATTCGCACAGACTGAGAGCCTGCGCGATATCGACAACTACATGCGCGAACCATATCAATATTGGCGATTCAACGTTGACACCGAGAAAGCGGTGCGACGGGGAATCTCGGTCGATTCGATCAATCGCAACCTGTCGATGGCGCTTGGCGGTATGGTGCTTGGCGATGTCAAACAGCGTGCTGGGCATGAGCCGGTTAATATTATTATCCAGGTTCCACTGGCTGAACGATCGCAGGTAACCAGGTTGGGTGATTTGCCAATACTTTCCCAGAGTGGAGGCAGTATTCCGCTGCGCGAATTGGGTCGCTTTGAACAGGTGCCTGAAGAGGGCATCATCTACCATAAGGACTTGCGTGCCATCGAGTATGTGGTGGCGGATGTAGGTGGCGATCTGGCCGCGCCGGTTTACGGCATGTTTCAGGTGCAGGATATTCTGGCGGAGAGTTATACGGCGCCGGATGGTGTCAAACTGGATGCATTCTGGTTCGGGCCGCCCGCAGATGACCGGGTTTCCAGTATTGAATGGACCGGCGAGTGGACAGTCACCTTTGAAACATTTCGTGATATGGGGGCCGCTTTCATGGTGGCGCTCGTTCTCATTTATATGCTGGTGGTATGGGAATTCGGCAATTTTAAAATACCGGCGCTGATTATGGCGCCGATCCCGTTGACACTGCTTGGTATTATCCCCATGCATGCGGTCATGGGCGCCGAGTTTACCGCGACCTCCATGATTGGTTGGATTGCGCTTGCCGGCATTATTGTGCGCAATTCGATTCTGCTGGTTGACTTTTCCGTACATGAGGTGCAGCGTGGAGTTTCCGTGACGGAGGCTGTCATCCGTGCGTGTAAGACGCGTACCCGGCCGATCATGATTACGGCGCTGGCGCTGGTCTGTGGTTCAAGTGTGATATTTACCGATCCGATTTTTCAGGGAATGGCCATTTCACTGGCTTCTGGTGTGATGGTGTCAACGATTTTGACGCTCATTGTGATCCCGTTGGGATGTATCAAGTCGAGCAAAGCTCTGATGGAAGTCGCTGCTGTCAGCGCACCTATCGGTACACCTCCGGCGCTTGAAAAAGCGCAGCATAGCGCACCGAAGATGCAGAAAACACCGATTCTGATAAGGATCTGGAGTAGTTTCATTTCTGCTCTGTTGATGCTGTTTTATGCTGTTCGAGGCATATTTCTGCTACTGGGACAGCTGTTCAAGCGCAAGCCTGCACCTAAGGCGCCATCGCCATCACCGTCTACAACGAAGCCGGATTCAGGCGGTGGCCAAAGTTCTGGAAACCCACCGGCAGCACCGATTGACACAAAACCAGCAGAGGAGATAGCAACCGCGGGCGTTTTAGTGGATGCCGAAGAGATTAAAGAGCTCACTCCTGAAGTTGAAAAGCCCGTGCCTGCTGAGGAAGAAGTGAGAGCAGGTATAACAGTCGAAAAGCCCTCGATTAACAAGATTATCCGGAAAAGGGCGGAGACTAGGCAGGGAAAAACGGCACATGTTGTTGAAAAGGCTACCGTAAAACCAACGGTTAAGCGTGACATAGGCAGTGCCGGAAAGATCGGAGTGCGGCGATTAGCAAAAGAGCAGTTAAAGCCGAAGACGAGATCCCCAAGTTTGGATGGTGGAGCAGTACCAGTACCCGGCAGTCCATCGGTTCAGAGTTCAGCAAAGGTTGAAAACAACAAACCAGGCGTCATCACAGCAAAACGTCCTTCTGCGGCAGGTGCCAGGTCAATACAAAAAGCACCATTGGTAAGAGTGAAGCCGGACAAGTCAAGTACTAGCAGCGGTACCAAGAAGGAGGGTCGCAGAGGAATTAGGTTGAGAGTCAGCGATAGCGACGGATTCGAACCTTAAGGAGAACTTAAAGTACCAGAATAGGGCGGGCTGTAATACGGCGATTAACAGCGTACTCAGCAGTTGTGTTCGGAGATGCAGGTATACGAAACGAAGCTTGTGTTGATCAAACTTGGCGTGGTTTGTTAATCAGAATCTTGGGGAGGATCTGATATCAGCATCAGAAAACTATTTTTTGTATCGATTCCCAATCTATTATTAGTAATAGCGTTGGCCCGAATTCCTGCGAACGGCGAGGTTTTCGTTCAGTACGGAGAGGGGAATTTTTTACTCTTCCATAATGACTTATCCCGTTTCAATCCCACTCGGTCTGTCCAGGCAGAGCGATATCCAAACCAGGTTGCACCGAGTTACAAAACCGAATTTGGCGGCACGGAATACTATGCGACGCCTCAAGGCCAGAATTCTAAACAATATTTACTGAGTAAAGGTTTTAAGTTTCGCGATATTCCCGAAGAGTCAGATCAGTCCGATCGCTCCTTCCAGTTCCGACCGCAGCGGCTGCGCGGACAGGCTGAGTACCAGTGGAACTCGGATTATGGTTCCATAGAACCGGCTCCTGTATTCAGACCGCTGAATAGCGCTGAGTCGGAGAAAAATAAGCATGCAATAACAAGGGGCCTTGCGCCTGCGCCGCTAACTGCAACTGTGCCTCACGGACTATCGAGTTTTGGCGCCGAATTACCTTATACTTCAGTTGGTCCGCTATTCAGGCCAATACCTTAGCGCTTGGAAATGAGACATTAAGCTTATGAACGAGTACATTCGTAATCCCCTGATGCTGCTGATCGCCACTTTTATTGGCGGCGCTTTCGTGCTTCCTGCATACGCTTCACCATCGAAAGCCACCCACTATTTTCAGCCAAATCTTGCGCCAGCGTCAGCGACCGGTAATCGCGTCGATTTTAACCATCGCTACCGGTTTCGGCCAATCGCGGGATACGGGGCAAATCATCACTTTCGATCGCCGCCAGTGCGCTATTTCGGGGGCTATTATGGTGCGGTCATTCCGCAACCTTATGCCTACCCGCCGGGTTTCCGGCCAGCCCGATTTTACCACTCCGGCTTTAGTGACCGAAATCCATCGGAAAGTACGTCGTTCGCTTTTCCGCAAACAGGCTATTTTCGGCCACGCTATTTCAGTAATCCTGCGAATTCTCCCCAATGGGAGTGGAGAACTCCGTCCATGCCAGTTATCAGATCGCCAATAATTGAGCATGGTTTTTATCAGCCGGGAACGCCAGCGTTTGCACATTTGCAATCAGGTGAACAATGGCGCTACTCGGGGCGTTTCAGACCGCTTCCAATTAACCGGTATGCTCCTCCTAGATTGGTCGCATACAATTGGGGTCACCGGTTGCCCACCAGTCAGATGCCAGTAAGATGGCTTCCTGTCGCTCAATTTTTTCCTCCCTGGCCTCATCAATCTCCCGCTAGCCTGGCCTATTTCGCATCCGTTAATACTGCATCTCAAAAAATGGCAGGTAGCAGGCGCTTTCCAGGTTTCCCAATTATTGGGAGTGCGCCGATCAACTATCAGATAGCTAACAGTCGGAATCCGATCCGTTTTTCCAGTAGTAGTGAGATCACAAACGCTGTTGCCTCCGCTTTTCGGCATTACGAGTATTCACTTTCAACCCCGTATCCCGGTTATTTTATGCCTGCTTACCGGCAGTACAGATTCAGACCGGATAGCCGGATTGCGGTACAGGATGCAGGCAGCGTAATGGTGGGTAGACGAGGGTTTTTCGATGACTCCTTGGATTACGGGGAGAGATATCCATCTGCCAGTTTCAAGTTTCGCCCGGATAGTAGGTTTGGCAGTCTCCCCACCATACCGAGGCGGGGACAACCAGTATTCGCGGCATCCCCTGATCATGAAGCATTGCACTACTTAACTGATGACTTGCAGCGCTTGTCCGCGAATGGAATGTGGTCGTTTCGCACAGAGTTTAAAGACACCGCAGATTCAGCCGACACACCTGAAACATCGGTACTTGATCCGATGAGGTCGATTGACAGCTATAGGTTTCGCTCGATGGCAGACAACACAGCCGGTTGACAGAGGTGGCTGCATGATAACGGTCGTTGGAAGTTTAAAAGGGGGCTCGGGCAAGAGCACGGTTACATTTAACCTTGCAGTGTGGTTAATTCTTGCCGACTGCGATGTCCAGGTAATCGATCTCGATCCCCAGGCGACCCTGAGGGATGTTGCTGAGGTACGCGACGAGGAGGGTTTTAAGCCCTCGGTCCCGGTTTTGGGAAAGCAGAACCTGGAACATGAGAAACTGAAAAAAGCCGAAGAAGTACTCATCGATATTGGTACTGCAGATCTGGAAACGATGAAGAAGGCTTTAACTATGGCTGATCGGATAGTGGTACCCGTGCCACCGTCACAAGCAGATATCTGGTCGACACAGCGCTTTATTCAGTTTGCCAATTCTCTCAACTCCACCAGAAATGTGGAAATACTCGGATTTATCAATCGGGGTGATACGCATCATGCTGTGAGAGAAACAGATGAGGCTGCAGCTGCGTTGGTGTCGCTTCCCGGCATAAAATTTTTAAAGCCACGGCTTTCACAGCGGACTATATTCAGGCGATCGTTCAGCGAAGGTCTGGCGGTATTCGAACTAAGTGCCAGTTCGAAGGGAGCAAGTGAATTCGAAGCGCTTTGTGAAAAGCTATATCCGAACCTGGTAAGAAATTAAATAGATCGCATGCCCAATGAAATACTGCAAGAGTTGTGTCTTATCAGGTATATTGTAGACATAACTTAAGTCAATTTAGGGATAGTCTATGATAGATTCGGCTGGTATATGCACCAGAGGTTGACTCGATATGATCGATAACACGACAGATCGTCAACGGGCTCAAAAAAAAGATCCTGACGATGAAAGGGTGGACAGGTCTTTTGAGCGTCTTTCAGAAGCCTTCGAAACGAGTGCCCGGCGCTGGGAATTAATCGTCTATCCATCGCTTTTTGGCTTTATTTTGTTGGCAGGTTATGGCTTTTTCCTGATTTATAGTCTTACCCGGGACATCCATTATCTTGCGATAAGTGTTGATTCGAATATGACGGTAATGGCGAGCAATTTTCAGGCTGTCTCGGACAATATGAATCACCTGAGCGCAAATATCAGGGTCATTGCGTCCAACATGGGAGAGATAAACGATAAAATCAGCACACTCGAGCCGATGTTGACCAGTATCGATTCGATGGACCAGACGATGGATTCACTGGACCGTGCGATTAATTCGATAACCCACACTACCTACAATATGCGCAACGACATGGCCAATATTAACCAGAATGTATCTCGGCCGATGTCATTTCTTAACACGTTTATGCCTTGGTAGCCGGCAAATAAATCAGTTTTGCGATTATCGCTTATCAGGGATAAGCGTGTCGTACTATCAGGTACCGGTGAATTCGTAGGAGATGCTTTCCGAGGGTTCCTGCAGAAAATAGCCTTGAATGTAATTTACACCGATAGTCCAAAGCACCGCCAGACTATTGGCATCCTCCACTCCCATGACAATTGTTTTTACCCCGTGACTCTGGGTTTCTGTGTTGAGTTTCACCAGGCTATCCTGCAGCGACTGATTTCCGGCGATACCCTCAACTAAGGTAGGGTCAAACTTGACGTAATCAATCGGCAAGTGTTTCAGCAACGTATCTGACTTGGAAAGTACGCCGTAGCGGTCAATGGCGATCTGACATTTGATTTTTTTCAATCCGTCCAGGAGTGCCCTGGCTTCAGTCAAGTGGCTGCGTAGATCTGCTTCCCTGACCTGAAAGATGAGCCAGGCGCCTTTGGCACGCTGATCCCTGAGGCAGTCACAAATCCAAAGCAGCGTCTCTTTGTCCTCCAGTGATTCAAGCGAGAGTGTAATGAAAAACTGCACTTTCTGGCCTTTCTCGCGCTGCGATACCAGCTCCTGGATGGCGTGTTTTATCACCCAACGGTCGACTAGCGCCATCTGGTTGGCTTGGGATGCGGCACCCATGAAATGGTTGGGCAGGATCTCATCGCCATTGGTATCCAGTAGGCGGGTTAACACGGCATAGAACTCTCTGCTCTCTCCCTGCAAGCTAACAACCGGTTGGTATACCAGTTTGAAGCCATTGTTATCGAGTGCGTTCTGAATCAGTTCATTCAACCGGGTTTCATTGGCTTCGTTGCCAAATTCGGGTCGCATCTCCTCTTCGTCATAGAATGCGGTGCCGTTGTTGTTTCCGGTTCGAGCTGCTCCGCAGGCGCTATATGCGTTATTAATGAACTCCTGGCTGCTTGGTGTGCTGCTTGTCAAGTAGGAAATGCCGATATTGCAGCGTGGTTCCAGTAAGTCTTTATCAGTACGAAAGAGATGCGCTGCGACGGCTTTATGCAGTTGGTTTGCCAGGTTTGACGCCTGTTCGTGGGTTACCTCCAGTAAATTGGTGAAGCTGTGATCTCCGAATCGGGCCAGGATGCCCTTTTCTTCAAAATGGCTGATCAGAAGATTCGCGAACTCCTGCAATAGAGAATCGCTTGCAGCTATGCCGGCTTCAGATCTGATCTTCTGAAATTCATCGATTGTGATGTAGAAAAGTGCAAGCGTCTTGCCGGCAGACTCTCCTTTCGCAATGATCCGGTCCAGCTGGCTGGTGAGAAACTGCCGGTTGTAGAGGCCAGTCTGTGGATCATGGCTGCTGATCTGCTCAATTTTTTGCTCCAGCTGCCTACTCGAATCACTGTTCCTAATTATTATCTGGGTGCACGGTTCACCTTCGATAGATGCGGGAGAAAATTCCAGCCTCGCCTTGAAAGGTTCGCCTTCACTTTTTTGGCAGTTGATTTCAAGATCACCCTGCGATGATTCAGCTGTGCGCAGAAACTTTTTAAATTTAGGCAGATCCTCCCGCGCAATCATGTCGAGGATAGGAAGCCCTTCCAGCTCTTCCAGATCGATATATCCGAACATCTGCAGATAGACGGGGTTAGCCAGGACATGCATCCCCTCGTGAATATAGGCAATTGCATCACGGGAGCTTTCCACCAGCGTGCTGCATCTGGTTTCCGCTTCACGCAGTCTCCGCTGAGTGTCCTGCAGATCGCGTCTGATCAGCAGATCGCTGAACTCCCTTTTAACTACCAGTTGTAAATGTTCCGGATCATTGATGGATACCACATCTCTGGCACCAAGCCGCAATGCGTTCAGCAGCGGGTCTGGTTCCTGATCTTTGTACATAATGATCAGTGAGGCGTCAGAGGAGGAGTGGATGCAGAGCTCCACATTCCTCTCAAATTGAGATTTCTCCACATCTGCGGAACAGAGAATTACATCGTGCTGCCCCGAGCTGAGCGCATCGAGAATATCTGCCTCGGTATTGACACGTTTCGGGTGAATCGCCATACCTGCATTCCGCAATGTGCTGATCTGGCTCTCTGCTGAATCCAGCGAACTGTCGATAATCAATAGCTCAATCGCGCGGTCCGGGTTACTCATATCTTATTCCAAAGCATCGGAAGGAGTGCGGCGTGGCACTTTCGATTGATCATTCGCAGTGGCAGTCTGTTTTGTACAAACATCAGAAACCGCTAGATTGATGTCCATATACTGTCAAAATCAGACTCTTGTGCCACATTTGCTTTGCTGTCTTCCTTTGGTGTCTCTTTAGTGGATTTAAACTGAAACTGGGAAAAGGCTCCGGTGGATTCCAACAACCTGGTCAGCTGGATTTCGCTTTCACCATTGCTATTGCCCAGCACTACCTTGTCGCCGACGCTAAATGGAAGGGCAGGTGTAAGCAAGGTGGGTGGTTTTCCTGTGGATTGATTGTCAGGTAACAGGATACATTTTGCGACGGATTCGGCTGTCTTTGAAGAGGCAGTTGCCTTCTTGGCAGTAGCCGCTTCTGAAGTAAGCCCGATGATCTCCAGGCCAACCTGTAATGACTGGCCTGGAATGTTTCTGAGCCAACGGCTGACACCAATGCGAAATTGATTTCCTTCAGTTGCGGAAAGGTGTATGCCCAGCACCTCTCCCACCCGGATTTTTGGTGTGTTCGGCCCTGGCCACAGAATGCAGTAGCCCCAGGCGCTTTCGTTATCCGTTGTGCAGGAAAAAGGTTCAGTCGGTCCGCTATCCGACAGTTTGACCCAAGGTGGCACAGCACCCGGATCGTCCTGATTCCCTTTGACGCCGGTCGCATAGATCGTTTCTCCTACTACGGGATCGTCCAGCGTGTCCAAATGCAGCTCGGAGATACTCTGAATCATGTAAGTCGGCGAGTTGATCAGCGGTCGTTTTTCTCTTGGTTTGAACCAATCTATATCCTCATCATTCGGTATCGGGGTCAGGGAGGATTCGGTTTCGGCAGGGATCTGCTTCAGCAGTGTGTGGATATCGGAGAGCCCCACTGCCAGTTTAAGTTCAAAATTCAAGTTTGTGCGGACATATTTCCGCTTCTGCGCTGAACTCAGAACCTGTATCAGTTTATCCAACAGTTGTGACGGTAGTCGATCTTCCGATTCTAGCGGGCTTTCACGGCTCACACCTTCAGTCGAATCGTTTATCATATCCTGCAGCAAAGAGACCAGGCCTCCCGTATTGAGTTGTCGGCAGTGTTTATCGATCGGTGTGTTCTGCAACTCGATATGTATGGGTGCAACATTCGAATTCAATCTGGAGATAAAAAGTGTCGGCGAAGAGGACATCTGATCGGGAATGCCCAATCTGATGTGGCTGGCCCAGTCGGGAAGTAGGCCGTAACACTGCTCAATCTCCCGTTGCCGGAAACGGTAGGGGGAGATTATCGCGAACAACAATGCCTGAATGAAGATCTCCTTGATGCTGCTCTGTGCTCGCTTTTGCTGATCGTCTTTTACCGGGAGATCCTGCAGTTGATTGAATTCAGCGTAAGCGTAAATTTTATACAGCTCCCTCCAGGTATTGCTGGGGAACGGATCATAGACGATTACTGATTGATAAAGCACCTGCAGCAGACAACTCATGGTTCTCTGCATCGCTATAACCAGGAGTTTTCTATCCAGCTTTTTTGCGTCTCCGGTGACCATCTCCTGGATAACTATCTTGTATGCTGTAGCAAGCTCGATAAACAACTCCCTGTTCAGCACCGCGATCTTCCGGTTCTTCGCAGTCAGGGGAAACGCGTTGTCATAGTAGTATTTCTTGAGGTTCCGGGTGATGTAGCCGATCGGAACCCGAAACAGCTCTGTGGTTTTGATACGCGGAAGGCTTGGAATTTCAACCCGGTTTAACTCCACCAGGGTCTTGAAAATCTGACGCGAAGTCTCCCCGATATTTGCCATCGGCAGACCGGAAATCCAGCGCTCAACCTCCTTCGGATCTCTGAGAAAAGAATCGGGCGGCGGCGGTGTACGCTCGGGTGTGTCGAGTCGAAATATATCCTGTTTCTCCATAGGAGCGATGTGTAATCCTATTGGTTAAATCCGGCTGTATGAATGTGTATCGGCGCAAGATGCATACTTCTTCAGGTCTGCAATAACAGTCCGCCCGTCAATCTAAGGTAATTTCACTTGCTACTATAGCATGTGATTGATTATAAGGTAGTTTCAATCAGCTTTGGTAATCTGTAGGAAATATCGGGCTGGCCGGTTATTGGCGTTGCTACAGCGGGATTTTAGACGGTGCACCGACTTGTTCCCGCACCAACCTGGGAACCAGATAACCGGGTAATCTTGCACTCATCTGCCGGTGTAAGTTCAGAGCGGCCGCGTCCGCCACTTCGAAGTGGGATGCACCTGCGACCTTGTCGAGCTGATGGATATAGTAGGGAAGTACACCCACTGAAATCAGTTGTTCGCTCAGATCGCAGAGGCGTTGTAGGTTGTCATTTACACCCTTAAGCAGAACCGACTGATTGAGCAGTGTGACCCCGGATGCGATTAACGGAGCCAATGCAAGGCGGTGCCGGTGAGAAAGCTCTCTGGCATGATTGGCGTGCAGCACCACGACTGTCTGCAATTTAGTTGTCGCCAGCCAGTGCACCAACTGCGGCGTTACCCGGTTTGGCAGAACCACCGGCAGCCTGGTATGGAGACGAAGTCGACGTATATGCGGGATGGTCTCCAAGCTCGCTCCCAATTCCGCCAGCCGGTGGTCCGGCAGCATGAGTGGATCACCCCCGCTCAGAATCACTTCGCTGATATCCGGGTTCTGCTTCAGGTAGGCTAGCACAGCAGACAATCGCTCTCCGCCGATCGTCGAGTCGGTGTACGGATAGTGCCGACGAAAACAGTAGCGGCAATTGATTGCGCAACCACCTGTTGTGATCAGCAGGACCCGTCCATGATATTTATGCAGCAAACCGGGAACCGGGGCCTGCTCCAGGTCGCATACCGGATCAAGCAGAAAATCATCCTTGAGTTCCAGCTCATCTCCCAGCGGAAGCACCTGGCGCAGCAGCGGATCATCCGGATTACCCTTTTCCATCCGGCCGGCGAACCAGCGGGGAACCAGCATGTTGAATTTCCGGTGTGCCGACCTTGCTGCGGGCAGCAGAGCTATTTCTAGCTCCAGGTAACGAATAAGCGATTCCGGATCGGTAAAGGCATCTGCCAGCTGTTGCTGCCAGGAGAGCACCTGCCATGCTGGGTCGGTTCGATGTATCATTAGCGTTTCCTGAGCGTTTTTGCGGTGAGAGAGATATGGCGAGTTACAGTACCAATGAGTTTAAAGGCGGTCTCAAGATTATGCTGGACGGAGATCCCTGTTCGATAATCGAAAATGAATTTGTGAAACCGGGAAAGGGGCAGGCCTTTAGCCGGGTGAAGATCCGTAATCTCAAAACCGGCCGTGTCATTGAGCGGACATTCCGGTCCGGCGAGACGGTGGAAGCTGCTGATGTGATGGAGGTGGCGCTTCAATACCTCTATAACGATGGTGAGTTTTGGCATTTTATGGACCAGCAGAGCTTCGAGCAGTTCAGCGCCGACGTAAATGCGGTGGGCGAAAGTCAAAAGTGGCTGAAAGATCAGGATGTTTGCATGGTTACGCTCTGGAACGGGACTCCATTGAGCGTTGATGCACCTAATTTTGTCGTGCTGACGATAACCGAAACCGACCCGGGACTGAAGGGTGATACTTCGGGAGGAGGCGGCAAGCCGGCCACGCTTGAGACCGGTGCGGTTGTGCGTGTGCCTCTGTTTGTTCAGTCCGGGGAGATGATCAAGATCGATACCCGAAAGGGTGAGTACGTCTCCCGGGCCAAGGAGGGGTAGCCCTCTGGCTTCGGATTGGCGTCCAACCGCTTCGCTCGATAATCTGCGCTTGCGGGCACGTGTGCTTGCCAAAATCCGGACTTTCATGGAGCAGCGGGGCGTGGCAGAGGTGGAGACCCCGGCTTGCTGCTCCGCCGCGGTGACAGATCCGGCGCTGGCTAGTCTGGCAACGCTGTTCACAGGTCCAGGCGCTCACCGCGGCAAACCGCTCTATCTGCACACATCCCCCGAATTTGCGATGAAGCGCCTGCTGGCCGCAGGCAGCGGACCGATCTACCAGATCTGCAAGGTTTTCAGGGATGGCGAGGCAGGTCGCTATCACAATCCGGAGTTCACCCTGCTGGAGTGGTATCGTCCTGGATACGATGTTCATCGATTGATGGATGAGCTATCTGCACTGGTGCGCTGCGTGGTGGCCAAGCCGCTTACCGAGCACCGCTTAAGTTACCAAGCGTTATTCGCCAAGCACCTGGGGATCGACCCGCACACTGCAACACCTGGCGCGCTGCGGCAATGCGCAATCGAGCGCGGTGTCGCGAGTGCTGAAGCGCTGCAAATGGCGGACTCGGACAGCTGGTTGGACCTGCTGCTTACCCACTGTATAGAACCGCAGCTGGGACCAGACATGCTGCTGGTATACGACTATCCCGCCAGTCAGGCATCTCTGGCGCAAATAAAACCTGGCAAGATTCCGTTAGCTGAAAGATTCGAACTCTATTTGAACGGAGTGGAGCTGGCGAACGGATTTCACGAACTGGCCGATGCCGGGGAGCAGCGGCAGCGCTTTCAGCAGGATCTGGCAAAAAGAGGCCGGGAGAATCTGCCGGTAGTGCCCTTGGATGAGCGTTTCCTTGCCGCCTTGGCGGCCGGGCTGCCGGACTGTTCGGGTGTTGCTTTAGGTATTGACCGGCTGTTGATGTGCATCGTCGAAGCCGACCATATCGACCAGGTGCTCTCGTTTCCCATCGATCGGGCCTGAAATCCGGCAAATTGTTGTTGCGGCAACCCGCTTTTTCGGTTCAATCCGGTGCAACGTCCTTCAGCCTGCCGATCTCCTCGCCCATGCGGACCTGCGCGCCAGCCTGCAGGGACTCGCTCCACCTGACCGCATCTTTCCCGAACAGCAGAATGACAGTGGAACCCATATTGAACCGGCCCATCTCCTCGCCTTTTGCAAGCTCAATGGACTCAGAGGGTTCACCGGAGTAGTTCCAGTGAGTGCTACTGCGCGATCTCGGCGCAACGCACCCGGACCACACCGTGTCCATGCTGGCGACGAATATCGCGCCGACCATGATCACGGCCATCGGACCGGCATCTGTCTCGAACAGATTAACGACCCTCTCGTTGCGGCTGAAAAGACGGGGAATGGTGCGGGCGCAGGCGTTGTTTACGCTGAACAGTCTCCCCGGCACGTGAATCATCTTAAGCAGCCTGCCGCTCAGCGGCATGTGAATGCGGTGATAGTCACGCGGAGAGAGATAGATGGTGGCGAAACTGCCGTCCGTAAACCGCCGCGCCCACTGCCTGTCTCCGCCCAGCAGCTCCTCCAACGAGTAGTATTGCCCCTTGGCCTGAAACAGCACGCCGTCCCTGATCGACTGCGCCTGACTGACGGTGCCGTCGACCGGAGAGGCGATCGCCCCGCTCTCGGGGGTCAAGAGGCGTGCTTCCGGTTTCAACGCCCGGGTAAAGAACGCATTGAAACTAGGATATTTTTCGGCATCCGACTCCTGAGCAACCTGCATATCCACTCGGTAGGCGCGAATTGCGGTGCGGATCAGCAGGCGTTTCAATGCAGGCCATTCGCTGCGGGTCAGTCGATACATCAGCGACGAAAGAAAATGGTGGGGCAGCAGCTGAAGCATCAGGGCGAACAGCCGGTCGGCAAGGCTGACATGCTCGGGATTATCGTGACGCTGATTGCTCATTCCGCTTTTTCTAGTGCCAATAGTTGAATATCTGACGCGATACTAGCCGCATCCACGACACCGGTAAACAGACCGATAAGTTTTGCTTCGGGGTCGATCAGCGCCATGCTGCTGCTATGGTCGATCCGGTAACTCTCCGCTTCAGGCGAGTGTTTGATTGTGACGCCGAGTTGCCGGGCGGTAGACCGAATCTCTTTGGTTGAGCCGGTCAGCGCGAGGAAATCCGGGCTGTATCGGGCCATGAACTTGAGCAACACTTCGGGTCTGTCAATCTCCGGATCGGCAGTGACAAGGATGCCGCGGGTTTTTTGTTGAAGCTCAGGGTGTACGGCCAGCCGGTTTTTAACCTGGGTGATCAGGGAGAGTCCGTCATGCGCAGATATCGCGTCTTTTATGTAACCGAAGATGATGAGACTCCAGTGGCCTTGCAGCCCTTTTTCGCTGAATGGATTGCCGTACTGGTCCTGCAGGGAGAGGTCAGTTATGGCTTGCGGTCGCTCCAATTTCGACAAATTGAGCAGCACGGGTGCTGTCGATGCATACCGGTTGCCCAGATAATAACTGCCATAAAAGGCAGCTATTCCCGCTATAAAGAGCAGTAACTTTGACGTTGCCGAGTGGGGCCTGCGCCGCTGCCTCATAACCTCCTGATCCCCATTACACCATGGTGCGGTGTCAGTTCAATCTTTAAACTGCCGGGATTCGAGCTCACCCTGCCTGATCCTCCGTTTACGCGGCTGCTTCCGAGCTTCCGGTACGGCGGGTTCACTCAGTCGGCTGATGTTGAGACGACGGCCCGCTACCCAGCTCTTTTTCAACGCTCTGAAAATCTCCCTCGGCATACCCTCGGGAAGATCGACGGTGCTGTAATCGGCGTGGATTCTCAGTTCGCTGATGTAGCGTCCTTCCAGTCCCGCTTCGTTGGCGATAGCGCCGACGATATTTGCTGCTTTCACGCCGTGCGAGCTGCCCACCTCGAGCCGGTATCGCTCCATGCCTTCGGCCGGCCGATCACTGATCTCGGTTTTCGGGCGCTGATCCGAAGCGGCGGGGCGCTTTCCGTCGGGCACAGCGGCTGCGGACTTCGGCGGCTGCTTTGTGCGGCCGGGGCGTGACGCAGCCGATTCTCCGGCTGCAGGTGCCGGTTTCGGCTGTGGCGAGCGGGCGCTGCTTTTTCCAGCGCTGGGAGCCGGAGGATAGAGCAGCAACGGTGTATCGCCCTGCGCCATTTTCGCCAGTCCGGCGGCTATTTCGAGCGCCGGAACGTTATGCTCCCGCTGGTATTGCTCGATCATCTCGCGAAACAGTTCCAGCTCTTCGGTCGCCAGTGCATCGGTGATGCGCTGTTTGAACGCAGCAATCCGGCGGTCGTTGATTGTTTCGGTGGATGGCAGCTCCATCGGCAATATTTTCCGGCCGACGGCGCGTTCAATGTTTCTCAGCAGATGCTTCTCGCGCGGTGAAACGAACAGGATGGCGGTTCCCTCCCGCCCCATCCTGCCGGTGCGGCCGATGCGGTGAATGTAGGACTCGGTGTCGGTGGGGATATCGTAATTGATGACGTGGCTGATGCGATCCACATCCAATCCCCGCGCTGCCACATCGGTCGCAACCAGGATATCCAGCGCGCCTTGCTTCAACCGCGCCAATGTCCGCTCCCGCTGCTGCTGCGATATATCTCCGTTGAGCGCGGCCGAGGAGAATCCCCGGGCCTGCAGTTTTTCGGCCAGCTCCTGGGTGGCAATTTTGGTTCGAACGAAGACAAGCATACCGTCGAACGTTTCCGCTTCGAGTATGCGGGTCAATGCGTCCAGTTTGTGCAGGCCGCTGACCATCCAGAATTGCTGCCGGATAGTCTCTGCCGTTGCAGTGCGAACCTCGATGCTGATCTCTTTGGGGTCGCGCAGATGCTGTCTGGCTATCCGGCGGATGATTTCCGGCATGGTGGCTGAAAAAAGCGCAATCTGGCGATCTGACGGTGTCTGCTCCAGAATCCACTGCACGTCGTCGATGAATCCCATGCGCAGCATTTCGTCCGCTTCGTCGAGCACCAGGCCCTTTAAGCCCGCGAGATTCAGCGTCCCCCGCCGCATGTGGTCCATCACCCGCCCCGGGGTCCCGACCACGACATGTACGCCACGCTTGAGCTGCCGAAACTGGCCGCCGTAGTCCTGGCCGCCATAGATGGGAAGAACATGGAACCCTTTGATATGTTTCGCATAGCGCTGGAAAGCTTCCGCCACCTGAATGGCAAGCTCCCGGGTTGGGGCAAGCACCAGCAGCTGCGGAACCAGTTTGTCGATATCGATTTTCGCCAGCAGCGGCAGAGCGAAAGCCGCCGTTTTGCCGGTACCGGTCTGGGCCTGGCCCACCAGGTCATGGCCCTCCAGCAGCACCGGGATGGTCAATGCCTGAATCGGAGAGGGTATTTCGTAGCCAACGTCATCCAGTGCTTTTAACAATGGATCGGTGAGGCCCAGGTCTTTAAACCTGGGGGGGGAGGGGTCGTCAACGGGCATTGGGGGGTACCTGAAATAAGCGAGAGTTCGGTCCGTATTCCACAGATTGGCAGTGGATAACGGAAATGCAGTGCGCCTATTATCCCGGATATTTCATGAATTTCCACCGATCTCGCTTGTCTCTTGATTCCACGAGGAATATTTCCTCAGTCGGCCGTAATCACCGATACGCCGCTCCTTCGGAAATTTCCTTGTGAAACCAATATACTGCACGATATCGTCACAAATTCATGAAACACCCGGGTTATATGTTTTTTTGGATCATCGTGAGAAATATTTATGCAGATATGGGTCGATGCGGACGCCTGTCCAAATGTTATCAAGGAGATTCTGTTTCGTGCGGCGGAGCGCAGGCGGATTCCCCTGGTACTGGTCGCGAATCAACCTATGCATACACCGCCTTCGCAGTTCATCAGCAGTGTCAGAGTGACGGCTGGTTTTGATGTTGCCGATAACCATATCGTCAAACACGTTCAGGCCGGTGACCTGGCGGTGACCGCCGACATTCCCCTTGCAGCGGCGGTAATCGAAAGGAGGGGGTACGCGCTTAATCCGCGGGGAGAATTTTATAGCAACGAAAATATTGGACAGCGTTTGGCTATGCGCAACCTGATGGAAGAGTTGAGAAGTAGCGGTGAGCAGATTGGCGGTCCGGCCCGGTTGAATCAGCGGGATAGAATGGCTTTCGCGAATGAGTTGGATCGTTTTCTAACCCGGTGTGCCGCTTCCGGTTGACCCGCTGACAGCCGGCCCCCATAATCCCACCCGAAATTCAGCGGTATCAACAAATACATTGCCACTCTGTAGTAGCATAAGCGTCTGCAGCAGACGGCACTCCATGCACTGCTGGATAACCGCGTTATGGTGGCCTGAATCGGTCCCCTCGCAACGAAAAACTGTGAACCCGGTCAGGCCCGGAAGGGAGCAGCCGCAGCAGCGAACTCGTGTGCCGGGGTGTGGCTGGTTTGGGCCGCCGCCCCTCTGTAATCGCACCCCAGTCCAAAATACTCTCTCTAACGAGTCGCGGGAGACTGACTATTGCATTTAGGAATCCCCTGCTTGATTACCATGCTTCTGCTTAATTCGTGAGGACATAAGTGCGCAGGAACGGGCAGGGTAGCGCCAGGCGTAGACGAGACCGACAGTGCTTTAACAATAGTCCCATCTGGGGGCTTTCATTCTATCGCCCGCTATGCGGGTGGTAGTCGAATTCAAGGATAAATCATTTAAAACAATAAGATAGGAAATAAAAATAATAAATTACATTATAAAAATCGTCGCCATTATTAGTCATCTGTCAGCTTTTGGTGGTTACTAGGCACCTGTCTTCAGGAAGGTTAGAATACCCACCTCTGATCCTTGGAATCCCCTGCTCCCATGAGTTACCAGGTTCTGGCGCGCAAGTGGCGTCCCCGTATCTTCAGTGAATTGGTCGGCCAGGAACACGTGGTGCGTGCGCTCAGCAACGCGTTGGACAACGAGCGTCTGCACCACGCCTATCTGTTCACCGGCACCCGGGGCGTCGGCAAGACGACGCTCGCACGGATATTTGCCAAATCACTGAATTGTGAAGCGGGGGTCAGTTCCACCCCCTGCGGCAAGTGCTCGATCTGCCGGGAAGTGGATGAAGGTCGTTTCATCGATCTGCTGGAGGTGGATGCCGCGTCCCGGACCAAAGTCGACCAGACCCGGGAACTGCTGGAGAATGTCCCCTACGCGCCGGTACGCGGCCGTTATAAAGTCTATCTGATCGACGAAGTGCATATGTTTTCCGGCGGCAGTTTCAATGCCCTGCTGAAGACGCTGGAAGAGCCGCCGCCGCACGTGAAGTTCATTCTGGCCACCACCGATCCGCAAAAAGTACCGGTAACGGTGCTCTCCCGCTGTCTGCAGTTCAATCTGAAACGTCTGCCGTTTGAACAGATACGGAGTTATCTCGCAACCATACTCACGCAGGAGGCGCTGGAGTACGAGCTTGCGGCGCTCAGCTTACTGTCGAGGGGGGCTGACGGCAGCATGCGCGATGCGCTGAGCCTGATGGATCAGGCGATTGCTTTTGGCGGCGGCAAGGTACTGGAGGTTGATGTGCGTGCCATGCTCGGCACGATCGCTCAGGAGCGGATTCACGACCTGCTGCAGCTGTTGGCGGAAGCGGATGCGAAGGGAGTGATGCGCCAGGTGGCCGAGATGGCCGAACTGGCGCCGGATTTCAGCGGTGTGCTGCAGGAGCTGCTGGCGCTGCTGCATCGCGTTGCGCTGGTCCAGGCGGTTCCCGAAGCGTTGGACGACAGTGCCGGCGACCGGAAGCGGGTGTCGCAGTTGGCGGCTCTAGTGGCGCCTGCCGATAGTCAGCTTTTTTATCAGATTGGTCTGATTGGACAGCGGGACCTCCCGCTGGCGCCGACACCGAGAGCAGGCTTCGAAATGGTGCTGCTGCGCATGCTGGCGTTTCGACCCGAATGTGCAAGCGGATCTGAGCCTCCCAATCAGGGGCATGTGCCGCGGGCGGTAGCAGCGCAAGCAAGTGCCAGCGCACCTCCGGCCAGGGTTTCAACATCACCTCAGTCGGCTGCAACTGAGCAAACTTCGACACCAAAGCGTGTTGATTTGAGCCAGTGGCATACAGTTGTCGACGCACTCAAACTTGGCGGTATCGCACGCCAGCTGGCAAATAATTGTGTTTTCGATGCCTGGGACGGTAAGCTGTTGACACTCCGGCTGGACGCCAGTCACCGGCAGCTGCATGTTGCGAGTAGCGAGCAACGATTATGCAAGGCGCTGGAGAACCTAAGGGGAGAACCGATCCGTATACGGATTCAGGTTTCCGATCTGAGCGATACCACCCAGTCGACGCCGGCACAAACCCAGGCAAAAGAGCGAGCAGAACGACAGCGAATCGCTGAACAGAGTATGGAGCAGGATCCGCTGGTGTTGGCGATGCAGGATCGATTCGCGGCGAAAATCATCCCCGGCTCGGTGCAGCTGGTCGATGAATAGCGCTATATTTTGCCGCTACCCGACGATACCCCGCAGCGGTACCGAATTACCACCGTTATTGAACAAATAGAGGATCAAGAGATGAAAGGTGCAATTGGCAATCTGATGAAGCAGGCCCAGAAGATGCAGGCTGATCTGCAGAAAGCCCAGGAACAGCTTGCCAGGGAGGAGACGACCGGCGAGTCGGGCGGAGGCCTGGTTAAAGTAACCATGAACGGCAAGCACGAGGTGCGCCGGATCGAGATTGATCAGAGTCTGATGGGTGACGACAAAGAGATGCTGGAAGATCTGGTGGCGGCAGCGGTGAACGATGTCGTGCACAGAATCGCGGAAAAGGCGCAGGAGAGCATGTCGGGACTGACCGCCGGCATGGGGCTTCCGCCGGGCATGAAACTGCCGTTTTAACCGGCATGGCTGCCAAATCCCTGCTGGATCAATTGATGGAGGCGCTCCGCTGTCTGCCGGGAGTGGGTCCGAGATCCGCTCAGAGGATGGCTTTTTATCTGCTCGAACGCAATCGGGAGGGCGGCCTGCATCTCTCCCGGGTGCTGGCGGATGCAATGCAACGCATAGGCCGCTGCGAACGCTGCCGGACATTAAGCGAGACCGAGTTGTGCACGCTCTGCGCCAGCCCGCGCAGAAACTCGAACCAGATCTGTGTGGTAGAAACGCCGGCTGAGGTGACGGCGTTGGAGCAGGCAACCAATTACGAAGGCCGCTATTTCGTGCTGGGCGGCCGGCTCTCTCCGCTGGATGGCATAGGTCCCCGGGAGATCGGCCTGGATCGGCTGGAGAAGCTGTTGCTGGAGGGTGCGGTCGAAGAGCTGATTCTCGCCACCAATCCGACAGTCGAGGGTGAAGCGACAGCCCACTACATCGGCGAAATCGCCAGGGTCAAAGGGATCAAGGTTACCCGGATCGCGCACGGGGTGCCGCTCGGAGGCGAACTGGAATATGTCGATGGCGGCACGCTGTTGCATGCGTTTGCCGGTCGCAGGGAGTATTGAGCCGCCGCTAGTGACAGGAACTAAAATATGGGAGACAATCCTCCCTGCACTTGGTTTCCGGCAAGCAAACAGTCATGACCCTGACCATCGACAATTCCCGTTACCTGGCTCGGCAGGTTGCACGAAAAGCCGTGCAAACCAGTACCGCATCCAGACCCGATGGTGCGGCGCAGCAGCGGGTCCCGACGGTATCACCCGCTGCTCGGTTGCCGGAAGATTTCGAATACCACGCAAAGCAGGCAAGATTCCATTTCCCCGGCGACCAGCTATCGCTGCGCGGCCAGCGGGCTATCCGGTCATACAGTTCAGTAACAGAGATCGATGAACGTACTCGGGTAAGCGATCTTCTGGGCCTGAACGAATACGCCTGAGTTCTTTTCCGGTTATCGCAATCGGCCGCCACACTCGTCTGCATCGCATTCTGTGGTAGTTCAAGCGGCTTTTCTGTTATCAGCGCCTGACACTGGCATAACCCCGCTAAAGCATTTTTATTCCGGTGGCGTATTACCCACTTAGCGACTATTTTTTTAGTAGTGCCTCGGGCTAAACAGCGCTTATTCTTAATCCAGGGCTTTTCGACGGATCTCCGAACCGTGCGGCGCCGCACGGTCTCTGGATGGCGGCAGTTGTGGGGGTGATGCATGATAGTGCTGCCGGACGGGTACCGAATGCACTTAAAGTTTAACCTGCCTGACACTACCGGGTGACAAGAATGAGAAGCGATAAAGGCTTGCAGTTGAAGCAGCAACTCAGTGAAGAGTACCTGCGCTGCCTCAGCCCCAATTTCTGTGATTTGGAAAACAGCCAGCTGAAGACGCTGTTGGAGATCTACTATCGGCAGGTTTCGTCGGCAGACCTGGAGAATAGCAACAGCACGGATCTGATCGGTGCGGTCATTGCGCACTGGCAGTTGTTGCGGGAGCGTACCGACAACGATCCAAAAGTTCGGGTGTATAACCCCAGCTTTGAAGCGCACGGCTGGCAGAGTCCGCATACCATTGTTGAAATTGTTACCGATGATATGTCGTTTCTGGTGGATTCGATCGCAATGGGATTGAACCGCGCAGGCGTCACAATTCATCTCACGATTCATCCGGTGGTGGCAACCGTAAGGGATAAAAACGGAAGCTTGCAGGCGGTGCACGATATCTCAACCGGCCTCGGCGAACTGGAGTCGATGATCTGCTTTCAGATAGAGAAACAGCTCTCGCCGAAAATGATGCAGACGCTTGAGAAAATGGTGCGTTCGGTGCTGCTGGATGTGGCGCTGGCGAATCGGGACTGGCAGTTGATGAGACAGCGGGTCCTCGCGATTACGGAGGAGATGGCGGGAATATCACTGCCTGTCGAGCGGGATGAGCTGTTGGAAACCAGCGCTTTTCTTGACTGGGCGGTGCGCGATCACTTTACCTTTCTCGCTTACTGCGAATTCGATCTGATCACTGAGAACGGCAAACAGTGTCTGGTGATAGACAACCGAACCAATCTCGGGCTTTTCCGGGAAGCCGGCAGCGCGGGGTACGATCCAAGTTTGGTAGTGCCGGTTTTGAGCGACAGTTATACCAGCTTTCCGTGTCATCTGGTCGTCACCAAGGCGAACGCCAAATCAACCGTGCACCGTCCGGCCTACATGGACTATATCGGTATCAAAAGATATGACCGGAACGGCGTGGTTACCGGCCTCTACTGCATAGTCGGGCTGTTTACCATAGCCGCCTACAGCAGTCCGCCGAGGGATATACCTTTGCTGAGAACGAAAGTGGCCGAGGTTGTCGGGATGTCGAGAATCGCACCGGTCAGTTTCTCCGGCAAGGTGCTGCAGATGATTCTGGTGACTTTTCCGCGGGACGACCTGTTCCAGATTCCGGTGGAGCAGCTGGCGGAAATATCCTTCGGTATACTGGGACTGCAGGAGCGGCATCGAACGCGGTTGTTTATGTTCAGAGATCCCTTCAACCGTTTCTTCTCGATACTGGTTTATCTGCCCAAGGAGCAGTACAACCGGGAGCTGCGGCTGCGGGTGCAGCAGGTGTTGGTCGATCAGCTCAAGGGAACGGAGGTGGAATTCAGCACCTTTTTCTCAGAATCGACGTTGGCGCGACTGCATTTCATTATCCATACTTCGCCGGCTTCGCCGGTTGAGTTCGACCAGGCTGAACTCGAGCAAAGCGTGGAGGCGGCGGGCAAAACCTGGCAGGATGACCTTGCCGAAGCACTGCTGGAGAAGTATGGAGAAGCGACCGCTGCCCGCTTTCTTAAACAGTACGGATCTGCTTTTCCGGGCGGGTACCGCGAGGATTTCTATCCCCGCACCGCGGCCGTTGATATTGCACGCATCGAACAGTCGCGCAAAACCAACACGCTGGGAATGCATTTTTACCGTCCGATAATTGAATCTGCGAACCGTGTTCATTTCCGGCTCTACTCCCTTAACCATCCGGTGCCTTTGTCCGAGGCCATCCCTATTCTCGAGAATATGGGCCTGAGTGTATTCGGCGAGCGGCCCTACCATATACGCGACACCGAGGGGGAAGTCTGGATCCACGATTTCTCCATGCGCTATACCAAACGCCCGGTGGATTTCAGCGATCAGATCGGAGAACGATTCCAGGAGGCTTTTCAAAAGATCTGGGAAGGGTTGGCGGATAACGACGGCTACAATCAACTTGTGCTGGAGGCCGGACTCTCCTGGCGGCAAGTCACCATACTGCGCGCCTACAGCCAGTATCTGCAGCAGATCAAGACGCCTTACAGCCGCTCCTACGTGATCAGGAGCCTGGTCATGCATCCCGAAATCGTAAAGCTCCTGGTAGATCTGTTTGCGCTCAGGTTCAATCCCGACGCCCGGCGCGACGAGACCCGGCTGACAAAACTACTGGCACGGATCGAGACGCTGCTTGAGTCGGTTTCAAGTCTCGATGAAGACAGGATACTGCGCAGCTTCGTTAACCTGGTGATGTCGACGCTGCGCACCAACTTTTATCAGACCGCCGCTGACGGAACGCCCAAACCCTACCTGTCGTTTAAAATAGATCCGAGTCAGGTCAGCAACATGCCCTTGCCCCGGCCGATGTTCGAGATATTTGTCTTTTCCCTACAGATGGAGGGCGTGCATCTGCGTGGCGGCAAGGTAGCGCGCGGCGGTCTGCGCTGGTCTGACCGAATGGAGGATTTTCGCACCGAAGTATTGGGATTGATGAAGGCGCAGACGGTGAAGAATACCGTGATCGTGCCGGTCGGGTCGAAAGGCGGATTTGTCGTCAAGCGGCTGCCGGCCGATGAGAGCCGAGAGAAGAGTATGGCCGTGGCAGTCGAATGCTATAAAACCTTTCTGCGCGGCATGCTCGATCTGACCGACAACCTGATCGGCGGCGGCGTGGTGTCACCTGACAGTCTGGTGAAGTACGACGGCGACGATCCCTACCTGGTGATAGCGGCGGATAAAGGGACCGCCACCTTCTCCGATATCGCCAACGGCGTGGCGCAGGAGTACCGCTTCTGGCTCGGTGACGCCTTTGCCTCCGGCGGCTCGGCTGGCTACGACCACAAGAAGATGGGCATCACGGCACGAGGCGCCTGGGAGTCGGTGAAGAGAAATTTCCGCGAGCTGAACATCGATATCCTGCATGAAGATTTCAGAGTCGTCGGCATCGGCGATATGTCCGGCGACGTGTTCGGCAACGGCATGCTGTTATCGCGCCATATCAAGCTGGTCGGTGCATTCAATCATATGCATATCTTTCTGGATCCGGATCCGGATCCGGAAATTTCCTACACCGAACGGGAGCGGCTGTTCGCACTGCCGCGTTCAAGCTGGACCGACTACGACAGGAGAGTCATCTCCAGGGGCGGCGGCGTTTATGCCCGCAGTTTGAAATCGATTCCATTGAGCGACGAAGTAAAGCGTCTGCTCTGCGTCAAGGCAGACCGTCTGCCGCCGAATGAGCTGATCACTCTCTTGTTAAAGGCGCCAGTCGATCTGCTCTGGAACGGCGGCATCGGTACTTACGTCAAAGCCGAAACCGAGACCCATGAGAGTGTCGGCGACAAAGCCAATGAAGGCGTTCGGATAAACGGCAATGAGTTGCGCTGCAAAGTAGTGGGGGAGGGGGGCAACCTCGGTTTTACCCAGCTTGGAAGGGTGGAGTTTGCTGCGAAAGGGGGTCTGCTGTATACCGATGCAATCGATAACTCAGCCGGTGTCGACTGTTCCGACCATGAGGTTAACATCAAGATCCTGCTGGATCAGATCGTCGCCAACGGCGAGATGACGCAAAAGCAGCGAAACAGACTGCTGGTCGAGATGACGGACGAAGTTGCCAAACTGGTACTGGCGCACAACTATGCACAGACTCAGGCAATCAGCCTGGTGGCATGGAAAGCGCCGGAAAAGCTCTATGAACACGCCAGATTCATCGACAGTCTCGAACAGCGCGGGCGTCTGAACCGGGAGTTGGAGTTTCTGCCGGGTGCCAAGGCAATTGCCGAGCGCCAGGCAAAAGGCCGGGGTTTGACCAAGCCCGAGCTTTCAGTGCTTCACGCCTACAGCAAAATGAACTACTACGAAGCGCTGCTTGCATCCGATATTCCGGACAATGCCTATCTACAATCGGAACTGACCGGCTATTTTCCAACAGTGCTGACGGAGCGGTTTGCCGCCGAGATCGGCAGCCACCGCCTGAAACGGGAGATTACCGCCACCCACCTTACCAACAGAATCGTCGACCATGTGGGGCCCGGATTCGGTTTCAGAGTGCGTGAGGAGGTGGGTGCGGATATCGCCGGGCTGACCAGGGCTTATGTTTCCATCAGCGAGATTTTCGGTATCGATGAGTTGTGGCAGGAGATAGAGGCCCTCGACAATCAGGTGGCGGCTGCTGTGCAGATGGAGCTGATGTTGATGGTGACCGATCTGCTGCGGCATACCGTGATCTGGCTGCTACGGCATCATGAACAGGGTACCGGGATTCAGACTTTGGCCGACTATTTCCGGGACGGAGTCCGAGAGCTGGCGGCCGGTATGCCCAAGCCGTTGACCTCTACCGACCGGCTTTCACTCAATCAAAAAGTGAAGTATCTGAGCAACGCCGGCGTACCTCGGGAGTTGGCGCAGCGCGTGGGCATTCTGGTGCCGATGGCCTCTTCGTTGGACATCGTCAGGGTGGCCCGGCAACATGACCGGGAGATTCTGCTGGTGGCCGCACTCTATTTCAATCTCGGCAAAACGCTCCAGTTTCACTGGCTGAGGGAGCAGATAGGGTTGCTCAAGATTCACACCCACTGGCACGATCTGGCCAGAACCCGTCTGGGTGACATGCTCAATAACCACCAGCGTGAAATAACCGCGCACATTCTCAGATGCACCAAGCCGACAAAAAGCGCGAAAAAAATGATAGATCAGTGGCAAGAGGCAAATCTGTATGCGGTCGAGCGGCATGCCGAAATCGTTGCGGAGTTCAGAGCAAGATCATCGCTTGACTTTGCCATGTTGTCGATGGTGGTGGCCGGTGCGGAGACGATGCGCGGGTCCGTCAGCTGATACCTTCACCGTGCCGGGGTTTGGCTATTCCGGATAACAACTGCATCGGCAAACGGCGCACCAATGCTTGAGAGAACATTATGGCAACCAGGATCCAAACCAATGAGAAAGTCTACCCGGAGGAGGAGATACGACGCCGTCTTAACCGAGAACTTTCGCATTGGCAGCTGAACGACGGATGGATTTGCCGCTCGTACAACACCGGCGGCTGGAGAGCCACGCTGATGCTGGTCAACGCAGTGGGTCATCTGGCGGAAGCGGCGTTCCACCATCCGGATATCGAACTCTCCTATGCAGTGCTTAAGGTGAAACTGAGAACCCACTCGGCAGACGGTGTAACCGACAAGGATTTCGAGTTGGCGAAAAAGATCGAAGCGTTGATTTTATGGCGGCCCGGAAGTGAAAACGGTGCGCTTGAGGGTATACCCGGCGGCGTCGGTTACAAATACGTAGAGTACGATTGACTGCCGCTTCGAACTGCGCTGGCGAGTGCATGCGACAGGATTGCGGCTGGGTTAGCCGGAATCGCGGGGGTATGCTCGGCTGGCTGGAGTTTCACGCTGCGTCGCCCGTTGTCCCGGTGCCTGCAAACGCAGGATGCATGTTATATCTCTATTGAGAATTCTCGCCTTGGGCGTAGAGAATTTCACAGAAGGAGATGCGGAAAGCGGTGGCTCCATCCTCACCGGGGATCGCGATACAATCCACGCGGCATTTGAACGGAGCGCTTCGGTTCCTTTTCATCATGATCTCGCAGCTCTGCACACCCGCTTTTTTCTCCGCATTGCGCCGCAGCTTGTAGAAATCATCCTGGCACTCCTTGACGATATAACTCTGGATCGAGGCGCCCGCCAGATCGTTTCGGTTCTCGCCCAACAGGGTGCCGGCCGTGACATTGGCGCTGGTGATGATGCCGTAGCTCTGGACGATCAGATAACCGACCGGGGCATAGTCGTACAGGTCGGTGTAGCGGTCGAGTGCCTCTTCCAGTTCGTCCTGGGTCCGGCGCAGCTCCTCGTTCTGCATCTCCAACTCGACCCGGTGCACATCCAATTCATGGACCAGCCGGCGGATCTCATCCTGCGACAGGTTGTCCAACTCCCTGCCGGTCTCTTCCTGCCCGTCGATCGCGGCCTCTGCACGCCGCCGCAGAATCTGTAGTGTCCTCTCCTCTAGCTTGCTCTTGCTCATGACAATTTGATCTCAGATGTTTTCATTGTTTTTTTTTCATTGAAACAGTCGGTCAACCTTCTGCTCAGAACACGCAGCGGATCCAGCTCGTTGTCACCGAATGCCCAGGACTCCTCAGCATGCAGGCCGAGTGTACCCAAAGTAAGCTTGCCCTTCATGAGCGGCAGCAGCGCCACCGCGCCGAATCCCCACGACTGGGCCAGCGGGCGCAGGTCGCTGTGATCCGTTCGGGTCGGAATGTCGCGTACGACGGTAACTCCGTTACTGCCTATCAGCGCAGATAACGCAGGGTCCAGCGACGAACGGCTCTTTTTCGGCAGACCGGCCTGCGCGGCAGGTGGCAGCGCACTGCTCCCTTTACCGTTTTTGAGGCTGATCCAGCACTGCGTGTAACCGGCCCTTTTCACCATTTCGCGGCACAGCCGTCGCAGCAGCTTACCGTTCTGCTCCGGGCCGGTGCAGGCGGCGATGTCGAGCTGCTCCATGCATTGGTATATCCGATTGGTGCGTTGCAGAACCTGCTCCGCCTGCTGCTGTTCGGAGACGTCGCGGACCGCGCTGTAGACCAACATGCCCATTTCGGTCTCAATCGGGCTCAATGAGATCTGACCGAAAAACTCGCTGCCATCCTTGCGCCGGCACTTGAGTGTATTTCCCAGCCCCATGGTGCGGACTCGCGGCGCCTCTAGAAAGCGCTCGCGATGCTGCCGGTGTTGCAGCTGGAAACGCGTCGGCACCAGTATTTCTACAGGCCGGCCCTTCAGCTCTTTTGCACTCCAGCCGAACAGCGCTTCTGCACGTTTGTTGATCATGAAAATCTGACCGCCAGCATCGGCGATCACGGTCGCGTCCGGTGAGGATTCCAGCAGCTTATGGAACAGCGCGAACTGTTTTGCGCGCCGCACCTCGCTGATGTCGGAAAGAGTGACCACCACCCCGCCGATGGCATGATTTTCCGTGCGGTAGAGCGTCACTCTGAGGTTGTACCAGCTGCCGTCCTCGTCGCAGACCTCCCGGTCCACCGGTGCGAGGGTGTCCAGCACCTGCTCCACCACAGCCGGCAGATCCACATCCTTCAACCGATGGGAGATGTGTTCGACGGGACGTCCGATATCCCCTTCGATCAGATAGACTATCTTGGTGACGATTGGAGAGAACCACTTGATGCGCTTCTCGAGATCGAGAAAGATGGTGCCGACCTCGGTGCTGGTGAGTAGATTTTCCTTGTCCGCGTTGGCTTCCGCGAGCTGTTCAAGCTTCCCCTCCAGCTCCGCGTTCACGGTAAGCAGCTCTTCGTTGACCGAGCGCAGCTCCTCCTGCGAGGTGAGCAGCTCCTCGTTGGTGGATTGCAGCTCCTCCACGGTCGAACTGAGCTCTTCGTTGCTGGTCTGCAGCTCCTCGTTGGCGGTCTGCAGCACCTCACGGGTTGATGCCAGCTCCTGTTCGAGCATGGTCGTACGTTCCAGCAGCGCGGTGTCCGCCACCTGGGTTGTCTCTGCATCCCCTGGCTGTCCCCGGGGCGTTACCTCCTCGAACAGCACCAGCAGCCCGCTTCGCTGCGGCGCTTTGCCCGGCAATGGGCGCACGCGGAGGTCGATCGTCAGCACTCCACTGTTCCCTTCCAGACGCAGACTGCGGTAACAGACCTCCTTCTTCGTCGCGCTCGCCTCCCGAATAGCCGCGCTCAGATGGATACTGAGATCTTTGCGTGCCAGCCGCGCGATATTCAGATTGGCCTCGCCGGTGGTCGCTTCCAGAAACCGCCCGGTCTGACCGTGCACATAGAGCATGTTTCCGGCATCGTCGACCACTACGCAGGTCGGTGCGTACAGCTCCAGTAAAGCCCCTTCTGTCACCTCGCGCAGCGTTGGTTCGTTGTTGCGGCGAATCTTCGTCCCCTTGACGACACCGCTCAGACCCATCGACTGAAAGAATCCGGAATAGGGCAGGCGGGGATATCTCGCCTCGGATCGCGGCCGCCGCTGATACAGGTGCAGTTTGCGGTTGAATTCGGTAAACAGATCCTGCGCGGCGCTGGTCGTCTCGGAGCTGCCGAGCAGCAGATAGCTGTTCTCATTCAGTGCGTAGTGGAACAGTCCGAGCACTCTCGACTGCAACTCCGTCTTCATGTAAATCAACAGGTTGCGGCATGAAACCAGATCCATGCGCGAGAATGGCGGATCTTTGATCACGTCGTGACTGGAGAAGACCAGCATCCGGCGCAACTCCTTGCCGACGATGTAAGCACTCTTGTTTTTGTTGAAGAACCGGGCTAGCCGCTCCTTGGAGACATCGCTGATGATGCTCTCCGGATAGATCCCCGCACGCGCGACCTCAAGCGCTGCTTGGTCGATGTCGGTGGCGAAGATCTGCACATCGCGCGTCTCTCCGAGATCCTCCAGGTGTTCATGAATCAGCATGGCGATGGAGTAAACCTCCTCGCCGGTTGAGCAGGCAGGAACCCAGATACGGATCTCTTCATCCGGGCTTTTGCGCTTCAGCAGTTCCGGAATGACGTCTGTCCCCAGTGCGTCGAACACCTCCTGATCGCGGAAGAACTGGGTCACGCGGATGAGAAACTCCTTCCACAGCGCATCCACCTCGGACGGGGATTTCTGCAGCAATCGGATGAAATCCGACTCCGTATCGATGCCGTTGATCGTCATCCGCCGCTGTATGCGGCGGGTGATGGTGGCATCTTTGTAAAGCGAGAAATCGTGCCCGGTCTGGGAGCGCAGCAGTACGAACAACCGTTCTCTTTCATCCAGCGACTCAGGCGCGCCGCCGGCTGGAAGAGTATAGGGAAAAGTCGCATTACGCGCGTAGGCAAGCAGCTGGCGTGCCATCTCTGCCGGCTGCAATACCGCATCGGCGAGTCCGGTGGCGATCGCGCTGCGAGGCATGCCGTCGTACGCCGCCGTGGCGGGGTCCTGCACCAGTACCAGTCCCCCCTCGCCCTTGATTGCGCGCACGCCCAGCGTACCGTCGGTGCCGGTACCGGAGAGGACTATGCCCACGGCCGAGTCGCGTGCTTCCTGCGCGAGTGAACGGAAAAAGTAGTCGATTGACAATCTTAGGTGGCGCGGGCCCGAAGGATCGAGCAGCTGCAGCCGGTTGTTCAGAATCGCCAGATCCCGGTTGGGTGGAATGACGTAAACGTGGTTGGCCTCGACCCGTAGAGACTGGGTTACCTCCTGCACCGGCATTTTCGAGAAGCGCCCTACAAGTTCGCTAAGGATACTCTTGTGATTCGGATCTAGATGCTGCACCAGCACGAAAGCCATGCCGCTCTGCGGGTCCATCTGCTGGAAAAAGGCTTCAATTGCTTCAAGTCCGCCCGCGGACGCTCCGATCCCGACGATGATCAGCCGGTCATCCTTGCGGGAAGCGGCTTCGTGTTCGGCTTTTGGCTTCTCCTCCGTAAGGTCTGGAGCAACCTCGGTGGATCGTTTCTGCCTGTTCTTCAACCCGGATTGTGCTCTTTTCTTGACCATATATTCTTACAAATTGTTCCGAGTCCGCAGAGTTCGGTTATTAGGCTGAAGGATGTACTGAGGATTCTGCATTCCTCTGATCGACGCGCTGATAAAGCGCGATTGCACGCCCATAAATTTTATTGATTATCGACGGGTTATCAAAGTGCCGTCAATCGCATGTTTAAACCCAGATCCAACGCAACGGATCGCATGGGCGATTGAGACTATCCAATCGGGTAAAGGGTGTGACAATACCGCATCCTGTGGGGTGCAGTCGAGGTGTGCAGCAGAATAGGCGATTACTGCCTAGTAGTGGGTTGGGATGGCTGACTTCGCGATGCCTCAAATACCTCCGGTTGCGGCCGGGGTGAGCCTGAAAGGCGCCCCCTTTCCTCAAGAAGTTATGCTTGAAATCACGCTCTAACAGGGTATAAAGGCTCGGCCAACAACCGAGTTAAGGAAAGAATGACTCCAATCGACATGCCGAAAGAGCCGTTTGGTTCAGGTGGCAACCGGTGAACCCCGGACTGCATGACCAACCCGGATACGCCCGATCAGGCACCGTTGTGAACCCCAATGCAACGGGCTTTAGGCGCTGTACTCCCTCCGCCGGCTTCGATCAACGAAGGATTCGGAACTTCGGACAATAATGGCCCGCACAGTCGTCGTCGATCGCGAGCACAAGACCCGCATGCCTTACCTGCGCGGCATCCTGACGCGTTCGTTGCAAAATACCGGGTTGGAGTTTCAGCAAGCCTATTTGATGGCTTCGAACCTGCGCGACCAGATCAGCCATCTGGAGGAGATCAGCACTGAAGAGCTGAGAAACCGGATGGCGCAGATGCTGGCGTTGCAATGCAACAGCTCGGTTCACAAGCGCTACCTGGCAAAGGCGAACGGGGAGCATACGGTCATGGTGCGCGGTATCGACGGGAATACGCTGCCCTTTTCCCGCGGTCTGCACCACCAGTTGCTGGAATCTCTGGGTATACCCGACCAGAAGGCCAGGTCCATCACTGCCCGTCTGCACCAGCAGTTTCAGAGCGCATGCGTGATTGAGATCGATTACCGGAAGCTGGGCCACCTGACCTACCAGGCGATACTGGAGAGTGCGGACAGCAGGCTGGCGCAGTTCTATCTGATCTGGTCTGCATTCCGCTTCAGCGAGCGTCCGCTGATTGTGCTGATCGGCGGTGTGCCGGGCTGCGGCAAGAGCACTGTTTCGGTGGAGCTGGCCAGCCGCATGCAGATCATCCGCACTCAGTCCACCGACATGCTGCGCGAAGTGATGCGGATGATGATGCCGGAACGCCTGTCGCCGGTGCTGCACACCTCCTCATTCAACGCCTGGACGGCGCTGCCCGAGAGCGACAGCAACGCTGCGGACCATTACCGGGCAGTCGCCAATGGCTACTATGCCCAGGCCGAACTGCTCTCGGTTCCCTGTGAGGCGGTGGTGCGTCGGGCGCTGCGGGAAAATATTTCGCTGATCCTGGAGGGGGTGCATATCCAACCGAAACTGCTGGAAAAACTGCCGCAGAACGACACCGCGATCATGGTTCCGATGATCCTAGCGGTGCCCAATCCGGAGGATCTGCGCCAACGCATCCAGCGCCGTGACGGTCTGGTACCGCAGCGCCGTGCCGAGCGCTACCTGCGCCACTTTGACGGCATATGGCATCTGCAATCGCTGCTGCTCGCGGAGGCGGATGAGTTAGGCGTGCCGATCGTCAGCAACAACGACCGCGAAAGCGTGGTACAAAGTGCCGCCCGCACCATCATCGAAGCCATCGAGCCAGAGTTCGATGTGGATGTCGAGGCGGTGTTCGGTCCGGCGGTGCAGTAAGGGCTAGAGTGATAATTATTATTCCCCCCGTCACCTTATTTTCCTGACTACAAGTCGTCGATTGAATGATACGACTGCTGAATTCAGGGTAAGACCGGTAATGGATGCAGGTTAGAGTACCCTTGTTCGGCTTCCCCATTGGCTGATCACTACGCCGGTGAAGACCACGAGCGTCGCCAGGAACTGCTGGTTGGTGAATCTCTCCCCAAGCATCGTAAAACCGAGAACCACCGCAAAAACCGGAATCAGATTGATGTACGCGCTTGCCTGGGAGACTGGGATGCGGCTGACACCGAAGTTGTAGAGCCCGTAAGCGATAACGGTGACAAAGGTTCCGAGGTAGAGCAGAGCCAAGGTCGAACTGTCGCTTAGCCTGGGCAGGGATTCCGGTGCCGGAAAGATGAACAGCGTCGGCAGAAAGAAGAGGGCGCCGATGGCTGCCTGCGCAGCCGTCAGGAACAACGGCGAGTAGTGTTTGGTCAACCTTTTCAGCGTAATGATGTATCCGGTCGCGCAGACCATGGCGACGAACTCCAGAAAGTTGCCGAGCAGCGGGTTGGGCGCGTCCGCGTTCGGCTCCCCGCCAAGACTCAACCACCAGACCCCGGCGATGGCCAGCAGGAAACCGCTAATATTGGCGCGCGAGACCTGCTCCTTGAGCCACAGTGCGGCGATTACCGCCACCATCAGCGGCAGAATTGCAGTCACCATGCCCGCCTGAGAAGCGCTGGTGTATTCCAGTGCAAGGGCTTCGAAGATGAAGTAGAGGCAAGGCTCGAACAGCGCCATCAACCCCAGATACCGCCAGTCGCCGGGCCGTATCCGCTGCCTGCGCAGGCGCGGCAGCAGCAGCAGAAAACAGCAGCTGGCGATTGCCAGGCGCCAGAAGATCACATGCAGCGGTGTAAAATCGCGGAAGGCGATCTTCATCGCAATGAAGGAGCTGCCCCAGAAGAACATGGCCAGAATCAAGCCGGCGATCGGTATCACTGTTTGGTTATATCGCATTGTCCGTTCGGTCAGGCAGATTGGTTGCGGGTAGGTGGGTGGCATGGCGCCAAGGCGGCCGCGGGTATAGGTCCGACGGCGATCTGATCTCTGCCCGCTTGATCGGCCGGCAACGAGACAGCATCAGTCCGATCAGTGTTGACGGGCCCTAGATAACCTCGATGATTCTCGTATTGATCTCTTTCAGCAGGCCGATCTGCGTCTGTTTGATGTATTGGATGGTTCTTCTTCTCAGTTCTTCCGAATCGCCGGAAGAGAGAACGATCCTGACCGCCTCGCGGATAAGTGTGTCGAGTTTTTCCGCCGGCAGGTTGCTCTCCAGAAACTCATTGATATCGGGTATGCCTTCGACATAAAAAATGTCCAGCTTGGCTCGTGCTTTGTGGATTATTTTTTTCGCCTCTGCAACGATGGAATCAATGTCCGCAGTGGAATCTGCTCGCTTTCCCTGTTTTTGAACTTCTTCGAACAACTCGATCAATTTGGCTTTCACGCTCTGTGAGTGCAATTCAAAAAGCGTCCTGAAGCCCTCCCTGTCGAGTCGGTTGGATATTAGCGAGTGCACGTTAAGTCCATGTATTGAATATAAAAAAAGTATATGCAGCCAATAGTGTATTCAACAATAAACGTGCGGAATAGTAAAGTGTGTCGGTTGACAGCCTGGGATCGCAGCGGCGCTGCTCCTGGCTGCAGGACGAAAACCGGCTAAACACGCAGCGCCTCGTCCACCAGTTCGATCCAGTGTCTGACCGGAACGTCGGCCTGAGTCTCCAGGTGTAGCTGGCAGCCGATATTGGCGGTAGCAATGACCGCAGGTGCGCCTGCCTGAAGCGCCTGCAATTTGTTGCTCAACAGGCGTTTGGAGATCTCCGGCTGCAAAATGGAGTAAGTGCCTGCCGAACCGCAGCAGAGATGGCTGTCGGCAACGGGCGTCAGTTCGAATCCGAGGCGCCGCAAAACTTCCTCAACCGCTCCGGCCAGCCGCTGACCGTGCTGCAGCGAACAGGGGGAGTGGTAGCCGACCGGCGCTTTGTCAATCGACAACTGCAGGTTCTCCAGCTTCTCCTTGGCCAGAATCTCGGCAAGGTCGAAGGTGATTGCCGATACGCGTCCGGCCTTTTCCGCGTAAGCGGGATCGGTGCGCAGCAGATAGCCGTACTCTTTGACCATGCTGCCGCAGCCGCTGGCGGTGATCAGCACCGCCTCCGCACCGGCCTCGATCTCCGGCCACCAGGCATCGATGTTGCGCCGCATGAACGCCAGTGCCTCACCTTCCGCCGCCAGATGCTGGCTGACGGCGCCGCAGCAACCCTGGCCGGGGGGGGTGACTGTGCTGATGCCGAGTCGGTCCAGCACTCTGGCCGCCGCTGCGTTAGTGTTCGGGGCGCTGGCAGGCTGGGCGCAGCCCTCTAGCAGAATCATCCGTCGGCTGTGTCTCTGCGTCGGCCGCGACCCGGCTGCACGCCGCTGCGGTAGCTTGGATTTTATCGCGGCTGGAAGCAGCAGGCGCACCGCTCGTCCTAACCGCAGCAGCAGACCAAACCGTAATGTATAGGGAAGAACCAG
This sequence comes from Chromatiaceae bacterium, assembly GCA_024235255.1. Classification (GTDB taxonomy): domain Bacteria; phylum Pseudomonadota; class Gammaproteobacteria; order Chromatiales; family Chromatiaceae; genus HKST-UBA178. The sequence goes on along the minus strand of JACKMT010000001.1, from coordinate 1,030,636 downwards.
GCGCAGGCCGCGGAAGATCAGGCTCTGTAACAACGAGCGATCGACGCGCCGATCGAGGTGTACGCGCCCGATATCCAGCAGCCGGTGATAGTTGACCCCGGACGGGCAGGTCGATTCGCAGGCGCGGCAGCCCAGACAGCGATCCAGATGGCGCTGCGTGATGCGGCTGACTGACCCACCTTCCAGCAGCTGCTTGATCAGATAGATGCGTCCGCGCGGGCCGTCCAGTTCATCTCCGAGCAGTTGATAAGTGGGACAGGTGGCAGTGCAAAAACCGCAGTGCACGCAGCTGCGGAGGATCCGATCGGCTTCTGCTCCGTCGGCTGTGGCGAGGAACTGCGCTGGGAGGTTTGTCTGCATCAGAAATCCGGGTAGAGTCTGCCGCGATTAAATATAGCTTGTGGATCAAACGCCCGCTTCAGCTGCAGGTGCAGCGCCTGCAGCGGCCCGGTCAGCGGATGAAAGACGTCGTTTCTATTCACGCTGCCGCGGAACAGCGTGGCGTGTCCTCCATGCGCCTCCGCCGTCTTGCGAATCTCCGCGGCCGCTGCATCGCTCAGCAGCCAGCGCTGGGCTCCGCCCCAATCGATCAGCTGCTTGCCCGGCAGCTCCACCGGCGCGCTCTGCAGCGGGAGCGACAGACGCCACAGCGGCCGTTCACTGTCGAAAAATGCGTGCCGATGCTCGCGGATATCGGACCAGATGCGGTTGCGTTCCGGGGTCTCCGAACCGCCGACCAGATTTTTTCCGGCGGCGACCGCTTCCGGCTCGCCCGAGAGCCGCAGGTAAAGCTGCAAACCGTCGTAGCAGGCAGCGGTGATGGGCAGGGGCAGGCTTGCCCATTGATTGACCACTTTGATCGCTTCTGCCTGGCTGCGCTCCTGTACCAGCGTGATTTCACACTCCGGCACCGGCAGCACCTTCAAGCTGACATCCAGCAGCACCCCGAGGGTACCCAGAGCGCCGCACATCAGGCGCGATATGTCGTAGCCGGCGACGTTTTTCATCACCTCGCCGCCGAAACGCAGCAGCTCGCCGCTGCCGTTGATGATGCGTACACCCAGCACGAAATCGCGCGCCGACCCGGCGTAGGGGCGCCGAGGTCCGGAAAATCCGCAGGCGATGCTTCCCCCGAGGGTCGCATTGTTGCCGAAGTGGGGCGGTTCGAATGCCAGCATCTGTCGCTGTGCCAGCAGCACCGCTTCGATCTCATCCAACCTGGTGCCCGCCCGGGCTGTCAGCACCAGCTCCTTGGGTTCGTAGTTGATCACCCCACAGTGGCTGTCGACCGCCAGCGGCGTGCCCCGGATTTCACCGCCATAGAATGCCTTGCTGTTGCCCCCGGTCAGATTTAGCGGACGATTCTCTGCGGCAGCGGCGCGCACTGCCTCCTGCAGCTCGACCGAGTTGTCCAATTCCCGGCTCACGCGCGGTCTCCTGCGCGCAAGCCGGGCGCGGTCAACACCTCTTTGCCCAGCGTCTTGTACTCCGAGCAGTGCCGCGGCTGCGGAATTGCCTTGCCGGGATTGAGCAAGCCATCCGGGTCGAACGCCCTTTTCAGCGCGCGAAACTGCTCCAGCTCGCCCTCGCTGAACTGAACGCACATCTGATGCAGCTTCTCATGGCCGACGCCGTGTTCGCCGGTGATGGTGCCGCCGACGCGCACGCAAAGTTCGAGTATCTCGGCGCCTAGATCTTCCGCACACTTGAGTTCACCCGGGCGGTTTGCGTCGTACAGGATCAGCGGATGCAGATTGCCGTCGCCGGCATGGAAGACGTTGGCGACCGGCAGGCCGTACTCGGCTGAGAGTCTGCCGATCGCGGTCAACACCTCTGCCAGCCGTTTGCGCGGTACCGTGCCATCCATGCAGTAGTAGTCGGGGGAGATGCGCCCGACCGCCGGAAAAGCGTTCTTTCTGCCTTTCCAGAAGCTGATGCGCTCGGCATCGTTGCGCGCGGTACGCACCTCAACCGCGCCCTGCGCCCGCAGCAGATCGCGCACGCGCATGGCGGTGGCCGACACCTCCTCGTTGGTGCCGTCGACTTCGCACAGCAGGATTGCCGCTGCGTCGGTGGGATAGCCGGCGTGCACGAAATCCTCCGCCGCGCGCAGCGCCATCCCGTCCATCATCTCGAGTCCGGCCGGGATGACGCCGGCGGCGATGATCTCGCCGACAGCCGTGGCCGCTTTTTCCACGTCGTCGAATGCGGCCAGCATCACCTGGGCGCGCTGCGGCACCGGCAGCAGTTTGACAGTCACTTCGATGACGATGCCGAGCATGCCCTCCGAGCCGGTCATCAACGCCAGCAGATCGTAACCCGGAGCGTCCAGGCTCCCGCTGCCGATGGTGATCAAGTCGCCCGCCATGGTGACGACCTGCAACTGCAGGATATTGTGCACCGTCAGTCCGTATTTTAGGCAGTGCACTCCGCCGGAGTTTTCCGCCACATTGCCACCGATGGTACAGGCGATTTGAGAGGAAGGGTCGGGGGCATAGTAGAGACCCAGGCCGGCTACTGCTTCCGAGATCGCCAGGTTGCGCACACCCGGCTGCACCCGGGCGGTGCGGCCTGCCGGATCAATTTCCAGGATGCGGTTGAATTTAGCCAGACTGAGCAGCACGCCGTCGGCAAGCGGCAGCGCGCCGCCGGAGAGGCCGGTTGCCGCACCGCGCGCAACGACCGGAATTTTGCGCCGATGGCACAGCTGCATGATCTGCACCACTTGCTCCCGGCTCTCCGGCAGCACCGTTACCAGCGGCACCCGCCGGTAGGCCGACAGACCATCGCACTCATAGGGCCGCAGCGCCTCGGTCTCGTGAATGACCGCCTGCGGTGGGAGAATGGTCTGCAGCTCAGCCACCAGCTGCTGCTTGTTGATGCTGGCTCCAGCGCGATTTGTCATCGTGTTCTCTCGGTGTCTCCGCTCTGCCCGATACTATAGCGTTAACTGCGCAATGCCGTAACCGGTTGACGCGTATCAATTACCCCTGCAACAGCCTGTGGGATGCTGCCGGACCAGGTTTGGCCGACAGCTTTTGAAGTGGATGGTTTCGGTTGACGCGTTAAAACTAAACAGTAATGGGTAAGCACAATGGACCTGGTCTCTCCTGCGGGTAATCTGCCCTCGCTGAAGGCGGCGGTGGACAGTGGCGCCAACGCCGTCTACTTTGGTTTCCGAGACGATACCAATGCGCGCCATTTTGCCGGTTTGAATTTCGGACCGGCCAAGATCGCCGACGGCATCCGCTACGCGCAGCAGCGCGGCGTCAAGGTTTTTCTGGCGCTGAATACCTATCCACAGCCGCGTGGCTGGAGCCGCTGGCAGCGTGCTGTGGATCAGGCCGCCGATCTCGGTGTGGATGCGATGATTGCCGCGGATATCGGTGTGCTCGACTATGCCGCGAACAGCTATCCGGAACTGAATCTGCATCTGTCGGTGCAGGGGTCCGCGACCAACTACGAAGCGCTGCGCTTTTACCGCGAGCGGTTCGGTATCCGCCGCGCGGTCCTGCCCCGGGTGCTCTCGCTGCCGCAGGTGGAGCATGTGGTGAACAACACCGAGGTGGAGATCGAAGTGTTCGGCTTCGGCAGTCTCTGCGTGATGGTCGAAGGGCGTTGTATTCTCTCCTCCTATGCCACCGGCCTCTCGCCGAACACCTACGGCGCCTGCTCCCCCGCCAGCCATGTGGAGTGGCGGGAGACGCAGGATGGGCTGCAGACGCGTCTCGGCGGCGTATTGATAGAGACCTACCGCGACGGCGAGAATGCCGGTTATCCCACCCTGTGCAAAGGCAGTTTCTGCGTTGCCGGCAATACTTACCATGCCATCGAAGAGCCGACCAGTCTCAATACACTGGCGCTGCTGCCGGCGCTGCAGCAAGCCGGCATCCGCGCGATCAAAATAGAAGGTCGCCAGCGCAGTCCGGTCTACGTTGCCCAGGTGACCAGAGTCTGGCGGGCGGCACTGGACGCCTGCCGCAGGGACCCTGAAAGTTACCGGCCCCAGGCTGAGTGGATGGCCGAGCTGGGAAAGGTTTCGGAAGGGACCCAGACCACGCTCGGCGCCTACTCCAGACCCTGGCAGTAAGCCGACACTAGTACTCTTTCAAGGTGATAATTGCGGATGCAGTGAGCTTGTCTGCTTTCAGGGCAAGGCGCGCCTCGCAGGGAATGGCAGTTTCCCTTGCCAAGAGGCGTAACACCGCCATGAATGCAGACAAGCTCACCCAAAGGGCGTCCCCATGTGGCTCCCCAGCGGTGTTGCAGTACTTGCCAAGGAGACCCACCCTTGCCTGCGTACTGCGCCTTGCTGGAAAGCCACATGGGGATGCTGAACCCGTAATTATCACCTTGAAAGAGTACTAGCTATGAGCAACAATCCCAGACTCTCACTCGGTCCGATCCTCTACTACTGGTCAAGGGACGATGTATTCGAGTTTTACCGGCGGATTGCCGACTCGCCGGTCGATATCGTCTACCTGGGCGAGACGGTCTGCTCCAAGCGCATGCTGATGCGCACCGATGACTGGTTTGATCTGGCGGAGCGTTTGACCGCGGCGGGAAAAGAGGTGGTGCTGTCCACGCTTGCGCTGCTCGAGGCTGAATCGGAGTTGAAGCGGCTGCGCCGGATCTGCGCTAATGAGGCGTACCTGGTCGAGGCCAACGACATGGGCGCCGTTCAACTGCTGCGTGGGCGTCCCTTCGTCGCCGGTCACAGTGTCAACATCTACAACGAACGCACGCTCAGGCTGCTCGCCGAAGAGGGTTTGAAACGCTGGGTGTTCCCGCTGGAGCTCGCTGTTGGAACGCTGGCGGACATGCAGTCAGCCCGTCCCGCCGGAATCGAGACAGAAGTGCTGGTCTACGGCCGTCTGCCGCTGGCCTACTCGGCGCGCTGTTTTACCGCGCGGGCTCACAATTTGCCGAAGGACGACTGCCAATACCGCTGCCTGGACTACCCGGACGGCCTGACATTGTCAGCCCAGGACGATACGCGCTTTCTCGCCCTGAACGGCATCCAGACGCAGTCGGCACAGACCTGCAACCTGATTGCGGAACTTGAACGCATGCGCGAACTAGGTGTTGACGTGGTTCGCATCAGCCCGCAGTCGCGCCATAGCGATCGGATAATCGATATTTTCCACCGCTGCAGTACAGGAGGGATGGAGCCGGAGGAGGGCGGCCGGCATTTGGAGCGTCTGATGCCGGTGGGCAGTTGCAATGGCTATTGGCATGGAGAGGCGGGCATGCAGGTGACGCAGGCCCAGGTCAGGGAATTGTCGGCCGAATGAACCCGGACCGTGGAAATATCAGGAGAATCGCCCCATCATCGAGGCGGCGCCATTGAGCAGTTTTAGCAGCGGTCCCATGCGTTTTTCGATCTCCATGCCGTCCAGGAAGTTTTTGACGTAGAGTCCCAGTTCCGTGTCGCCGCCGAGCTTCAGCCTGCGGTTGAAAAAGAGCGTGTCGGCGTCTTCGCGGCGCGTGGCCAGCAGCAGAAAGTCATAGACGTTTCCTGCGATGCTCAGATCTTCGCTTCGTTCATCGCCAACAGCCGCCAGAGCGCCGTTTTCCAGCGTGATGCGGTAACTCAGCTGGGCGTCCGCGACGCTTATCAGCATCTGTTTTCCGGCCAGAAAGTCGAGTTCGCCATCATCCAGTTCCGGTTTGAACAAACGGTTTAGCAGCATTGCCAGCAGGGTACTGTTTAGACGAGTCGGGATCAGCCCCAAGGGCAATGCCAGCGGGGTGGGAAATTTGGGTTGTCGAGTTACTTGTCGCATGATGCTGTTCATCGGTTGATAACCTGATCTCTAATCTTTCAATGTCCCATCGATATAGTTGACGGGGTTGCTCGATTCACGCCGGATTTAAGGGTGCGCTATTTCAGCGTGACTCCTCAGCAGGACTGCTGATAGGAGAGGTGGCGCCTTTACGCGGTTGCTTTGGTGCTTTATACCAGCTCAACTTCTCTTGCAGCCGGACGACGTTGCCGACGATGATCAAGGTCGGCGGCTTGGGTTTTTCATGCTCCACAATGGCTTGGATATTTTCCAGCGTGCCGGTAAAAACGCGCTGATGTTCGGTCGTTCCCTGCTGCACCAGTGCCACCGGCATATCTGGCGAAACGCCATGTGCGGTCAGCTGTTTGGTGATTACCGGCAGCCCGAGCAGACCCATATAGAAGACGACGGTCTGGTTGGGTTGGGCCAGCTGGCTCCAGTTCAGATTCATCGAGCCGTCCTTGAGGTGGCCGGTGACGAAGGTCACCGACTGGGCATGGTCGCGGTGCGTCAACGGAATGCCGGCATAGGCGGCGCAGCCTGACGCGGCGGTTACGGCAGGGACGACCTGGAACGGTACGCCCTGTTCGGAAAGGGTGTCGATCTCTTCGCCGCCGCGCCCAAAGATGAAGGGGTCGCCGCCTTTCAGGCGCACCACCCGTTTCCCCTCTTTGGCCAGCTTAACCAGCAGACTGTTAATCTCCTCCTGACGCATGGCGTGATGGTCGCGCTCCTTGCCGACGTAGATGCGCTCAGCATCGCGCCGGGTCATCTCCAGGATTGCTTGTGCCACCAGGCGGTCGTATACCACTACATCGGCCTGTTGCATCAGTCTCAGTGCACGAAACGATATCAGATCCGGATCTCCGGGACCGCCTCCCACCAGATAGACCTCTCCCATCGCGGTGGCTGCGGCACCTTTTTCCAGTGCCTGTAACATCGCAGATTCCGCCTCTTCCATGTGGCCGGAGAAAACTCTCTCCGCTACGCCGCTGTTCAGTACTTTTTCCCAGAATTGCCGCCGTTCGGAAGTATTCGAGAAACGCGCTTTTACCCGAGAACGGAAACGGTTGGCAAGTTCTGCCAGGCGCCCGTAACTGGCTGGTATCAGCGTTTCGAGACGGGTCCTGATAATTCTTGCCAGCACCGGTGATGCACCGCCGGTGGAGACCGCAGCGACTACCGGCGAGCGGTCGATGATGGAGGGTACGATAAACGAACAGAGCTCCGGCTGGTCCACAACGTTGACCGGAATATTTAGACGTTCCGCCTGCTCCGATACCCTGTGGTTGATATCGGCGCTGTCGGTGGCGGCAATCACCAGCCGGACGCCGTCCAGGTCGTGCTGTTCGTAGGCACGGGCTTGGTGCGAAATTTCGGCAGCGGCAGCTAATGTCGCCAGTCCGGGGCAGAGGTCTGGCGCAACCACCGTCACACAGGCACCGGCTTTACGCAGCAGAGTTACCTTGCGGGCAGCAACTTCCCCGCCGCCGACAACCAGGCAGGGTCTGTTCTTTATGTTGAGGAATAGCGGCAAAAAATCCATGGTTCAGTCTTGAGATGCTTAGTTTGAAACAGCTGTTCACCCTAAGTTAGAGAGCGTAAGAGCTGGGATTCTCCGGGAAAGCGCGAACTCTAGCATGGGGTGTGGGTTGGAACCAAACTACAGGTAACCAGTATATTGATGCTTGCTTATATTAGCAAAACTATAATACACTAGCGAGTTATTCAGAAATACCCCGCCGCTTGCGGCGGGAACAAAACCATGGGGTTGCCAAAGGGGAGAAGTGTTGCTCTCCCCTTTGGTCGTCAGCGAGGTTTATACCTCGTTGACGATCTAACCTTAATTTATATATTTGCGGTATGCGGAGAAACAGTGGTCAAAGAGATCGAGTCAGTTGAGCTGGAAAAGCGGCTTGCTGTAGAGGAGGGGCTTTACCTTCTGGATATTCGCAGTGAAGCGGAGGTGGTGCACGGCATGCTGCCGAACTCGGCCCACCTGCCGATGCATCTGATTCCGTTACGCATGAACGAATTTCCTAAAGACAGGGAGATAGTCCTTTACTGCCGCAGCGGTGCACGCTCCTACCACGCCTGTATGTACCTTATGCAGCAAGGATTTAATAACGTAATCAATCTTAAGGGTGGGATTATAGACTGGGCAAGAAACCGCTTTGAGATCGTTGCATACGGTTGACAGAGAATTCAAAGATTAAATGTTGACACCCGATCAGATGTCGGTACGAGGCCGGGCGTGTGACTTGCGTTTCATTGATAGTTAGAATATAAGGTCTATCTGATTTTCTTAAACAAGAACTCTGGAGGTTTTACAAAATGGCTGATTTTGATCTGGAACTGGATGCCAGCGGTTTGAACTGTCCGCTGCCGATTCTGCGTGCAAAGAAAAGCCTGTCTGGCCTGGAGGCCGGTCAGGTGCTGCACATCATCGCCACGGATCCCGGCTCTGTAAAAGATTTCGAGGCATTCGCCAAGCAGACCGGCAATGAGCTTATGGAATCCAAGGAAGAGGGCGGTAAATTCCACTTCCTGATCAAAAAGGCCTGATGACAGCACTGCTGTCATCGATCCTAAAAAATTTTTAGCATTTTCGTTGGGAGGAGATCTGGATGGAACAGAAAAAGTTAGCCATTATCGCCACCAAGGGTTCGCTGGATTGGGCTTATCCCCCGTTCATCCTGGCTTCGACCGCATCAGCGCTGGGATATGAGACCGAGATTTTCTTCACTTTTTATGGGTTGCAGCTGCTGAAGAAAAATCTCAATCTGCAGGTCACCCCGCTGGGCAATCCGGGTATGCCGATGCCTATGGGTATGGACAAGTGGTTCCCGGTGGCATTGACCGCGCTGCCCGGTATGCAGTCCATGATGACTTATATGATGAAGAAGAAGATGGCGGATAAGGGCGTAGCCGGGCTTGAAGAGCTGCGCGAACTCTGTCAGGAAGCCGAGGTCCGGTTGATTGCCTGTCAGATGACTGTGGATCTATTCGACATGAATCCGTCGGATTTTATCGATGGAATAGAGTTTGCCGGTGCCGCCCGCTTTTTCGAGTTTGCCGGCGAATCGGATATCTGTCTCTATATCTGACGTTTAGCAACGGTAGTAAATATAGTAAAAAGCCGCCGTCCAAGCTTTGGGCGGCGGCTTTTTTTATACGTTAAAAGGGTGACTTAGAACTTGTAGTTCAGGCCTGCAGTGAAAAGATAAGCGGCAGCATCCGTAAATTTTGCACCACCCAGAAGACTACCGCTGTTTGCCCCGTTTTCACCGGCTTTTAGGTCAAGCGTCTCTTTGTCATCGTAGAGCAGGCCAAACCCGATGTTCAAACGGTCGGAGTACTGATAGCGTGCACCCAGAGAGTAGATACGTGCATCCGTATCCGGCAGTTCGTAACCGGCATATTTTTCCGGAGTCGGGGTTTCATCGTAGGCGAAGCCGCCCATCAGGGTCCATCTGTCGTTGAGTTTGTGAGTGATACCGATGCGGTAGGTGTTAGTGTCATCCCAATCCTTGATTTTTGGGCTGTCGAATGCGGCGGTGAAGACGGCATTCAGCGGCGTGTCGTAATTAAAATCCAACGCTTTGTACGCGGACCAGTAGGTACGCTCGTAAACCAGCTCGACCGTGGTGCGATCATTGAATGTGTACGCCGCCGCCAAATTGAGTGCCGCCGGTATCGGAACGCTCACCGTAGCGCCATCGTCGTAGCTGGGAAGGGGTGTTCCCGCTCCCGGATTGCCTGGTGGAATTGCACCGAATAACTCCGCATTGCCTTCCACGGTTAGATCGACCTTCGTCCGATAAGTGGCCGCCAGATTGAGGTTTTCCACTGGGCGGTAGTGCAACGCAAAGTTGAGCCCCATATCCCAGGAGTCACCCTCCAAATCACGCCCCACGGTGACAAAGGGGTTTGCGGTATTGGAGCTCTTCACCACCCCTTCCGAATATACCGCTCTAAAACCGAATCCAACCGACAGCTGGTCGTTGAGCTTGTAACCCATAGACGGGTTGAACTCGATGGTCTTGAGCGTGAACTCCTCCGCAAACGCGCGATTGATCCCCTTCCAGCGTTTGCTGAGACCCGCCGGAGTAATGACCGAAAGGCCAAACCGCGCATTATTTACGATGGGACTGACATAGTGGAAGGTGGGGGCCAGGAAGGTCTCGCGCTCGGTATCGTCGCTTCCGGCGAAACCGGGTGTGCTGTTTTCGCTCCCGATACTTGAAAGATGGATAACCGTCAGGTCACCCTCAATGGAAGCGCCATCCTCGTTGAACACCATTGCCGCCGGATTGTAGTAGTTCGCGTCTGCACCCTGGGCGTTGGCGATATAGGCACCGGAGAGCGCGGTTGAGTTGACCGACTGTTCCGGAATTTTATAAGCAGCGGCCATCGCCTGGGATGAGAAAATGGCAGTGGTAGTCAATAACAGAAATTTCTTCATTTATCCCCTCTCTAAAATCCAGGTAAGCATCAATGCACCGGTTGTACTATGTGCTGGTCAGGTTTTCGTGTGTGATCCGAATAAAAAATCCTAGTTTGTAGGATTTTCCGTTGGGAATCTAACACCTTGCAATACATTCCACAATGATCAATCAAGTTAGGATTTCTCAATCTGAATGGAAAGCTTATGGCTTTAATTAGGAAACTATGATATAAGCATTATTTATCACTGCCCGAATTCAACTCTGAGAGTATAGGGGTTCTAAATGGCTGATCGTAGACTGCAGGTGTTTTTTACGGTTGCACGTTTATTAAGCTTTACCAAAGCTGCAGAGTCACTGCACATGACGCAGCCCGCGGTCACGTTCCAGGTTCGTCAGTTGGAAGAGTACTTTAACACCCGGTTATTCGACCGAACACACAACCGGATCAGCCTCACCGAAGCGGGGCATCGCGTCTACGGCTACGCTGAAAAGATCTTCGTACTCTACAATGAGATGGAGAATGGTGTCCGGGAGATGACCGGCGAGGTTACCGGATCGCTTACGATAGGCGCCAGTACCACCATTGCCGAATATATGCTCCCGGCGCTGTTGGGGGATTTCAAAAAACGCTATCCCGATATTAACATTCACCTCAAGGTCTCCAACACCGAAGGTATAGTTTCGATGGTTGAAAACAACACTATCGATCTGGGTGTGGTTGAGGCGCCGGTAGCCAATAAGAATCTGGTGCTGGAGCGGTGCCGTGCCGATCATCTGACGGCCATATTGCCCCCGGATCACCCCGAAGTAGGCCGGGAGTTCTTCACTTACGAGGATCTTTTAAAGTACCCCTTTATCTGCCGGGAGGAGGGATCGGGTACGCGTGAGGTTATTAATGAGTACATGGAGTTCGCAGGCAGCAGCAGTGATCTGCTCAATGTCTCCATGGAGCTGGGCAGTCCAGAGGCGGTCAAGGGTGCAGTCGAGGCCGGCATGGGGATCTCCGTGGTATCAGCTGCCACTGTACAGAAAGAGCTTAAACTGGGCACGCTGGTGGCGATCAATCTTAAGCCGCCGCTCGAGCGCCCATTCTCTTTCGTGCATCAGAAGCAGAAATTTCGTATGCGGGTGATGGACGAACTCCTCGCGTTTGCTCAGGACTACTGTAAAGAGCATCCAGGTGAAATCTAAAGGTGCTGACGACCGGAAAAAAACTCTCCCCGGATAAAAAGTCGTTGTTGGAAAACTATGCGAAGCTCGATCAGTCTGATCGGGCCAGTCTGCGGGCATTTGCCGAGTTTCTCGTCGATAGGAGTAAAAAAGAGGATCCGCGCGAGGCCGTTCGGAGCGAACCGGTAGCGCCGAAATCCGTGCCCAGACCGAAGCAGGAGACGGTCATCGGAGCGATCAAGCGGCTCTCAGAAACTTACTATATGCTCGATCGGAAGGATCTGTTGACAGAAACATCGTCATTGATGTCGGCGCATATCATGCAGGGACGCGCAGCGTCTGAAGTGATCGATGACCTCGAAGCGCTTTTCTTGACCCAGTATAAACAACATAAGTTTGACGGGGATTGAGCCTCGTCCTAGCTCTGGACAGCGCCATTTATGCGGTATCTCACCCAGTGGTTCAAGCGTTACTTTTCTGATCCGGAAGTCATTTTCCTGACAATCTTCCTGCTGATATTTTTTGCTGTGGTGCTGACCATGGGGGACATGCTCGCCCCGGTTTTGGCCAGCCTGGTCATCGCCTATCTGCTGGAAGGACTGGTGGGCATGATCGAGCGCAAAAGGGTTCCCAGACTGGTCGCGGTATTGGTTGTCTATATCGGTTTCCTGCTGTTTGTCACGCTGCTTCTGTTTGTCGTGATGCCGCAGCTCTCCCGCCAGCTGACCGAGCTTTTACAACAGATTCCCTCGATGATCACGGAGGGACAAAAACTGCTGATGCAGCTGCCGCAGCACTATCCCGAGTTCATCTCACAGGACGAGGTGCAGAAGATTATCGGTGTTATGCGCCAGGAGATAGCCGAGTTTGGGCAGACTGTGGTTTCGGTTTCGTTCTCCTCGGTTGTCGGGGTTATTACGGTACTGGTTTACCTGATTCTGATGCCGCTGCTGGTGTTCTTTTTTCTCAAGGATAAGAGTCTGATCCTCGGTTATCTGCTCGGCTTTTTCCCCCGCGACCGCCGTCTGGCCAATACCGTCTGGCGTGACATGGACCGGCAGATTGCCAACTATGTGCGCGGCAAATTCTGGGAGATCGTTATCGTCTGGGGCGTCACCTCATTCACGCTAAGCCTGATGGGGCTGCAGTACGCGGTGTTGCTGGGAGTGTTGGTTGGCCTTTCGGTCATCATTCCTTACATCGGCGCCGCCGTGGTGACCTTTCCGGTTATTGTTATCGCCTGGTTCCAATGGGGCTGGGGACCGGATTTTATCTGGTTGACCGTGGCTTATTTCGTCATCCAGATTCTGGATGGCAACGTGCTCGTTCCGTTGCTGTTTTCCGAAGCGGTCAATCTGCACCCGGTTGCCATTATCGTGGCAATCCTGGTGTTCGGGGGGCTCTGGGGATTGTGGGGCGTCTTTTTTGCGATTCCGCTGGCGACACTGGTGCAGGCGATCATCAGTGCCTGGCCGACCGTTGAAGCTTTGGAAAATGAGCTTGAAAGTTGAACAAAATGGGACGGCGCCGGGAAAGCCGGCGCCTTCCCGTCGCGTTACTGTTTCTTGGTATTGAGACCAAACGGCAGGTATGCCGGGCACCAGGCGATCAACGCCGTCAACAACGGGATCGCACCGATGTAAAACCAGGGATTGCCCGATTTGATACCCCACCCAATTAGACCCAGACCGACCACCGCGCGCAGTGCGCGATCAATTCCACCCATATTGCTTTGCATCACTTTCTCCCGACTATTCTATTGACGACCAACGTCCTCGGCAGCAGATTATCCACTGTCCGGATGTTGAGTATGACCCAAAGATTAACGGCTGGTTCGCGGACTGTCTGTGACATTGTCACACAAGCGGTCGGTTTGCACCCGCAACAGTCACCGATCAGTGTTAACAGGCGCTGACAGGAGCATCATGGAGAGCAGAATAGTTTCGATTTGTCGACGCTACGCCGACGACCGCACCCGGTTAATGGATATCCTGCTGGAAGTTCAACGCGAATTGCGAGGCATCGAACCGGCCGCGATGGAGCTGATCGCCCGTCAACTGGGCATTACCCGGGTCGAAGTCGAGGGTGTGGTCAGTTTTTATGCTTTTTTCTCCCGCCGGACCAAAGGCGAGATCATCATCCGTGTATGCGACGATATCATCGACCGCCACGCCGGAGGACGCGAAATCGCGAAGGTATTCGTGGAAGAGCTGGGGCTGGCAATAGGGACTACCTCCGCGGACGGTCGCTTCTCTCTGGAGATCACACCGTTTCTCGGTATGAGCGACCAGGCCCCTTCTGCGATGGTCAATGAAACCATCCTGACTCGCCTCACCGTGCAAAAAGTCCGCCTCGTCTGTGCACGCCTGAGGGAAGGCACGGAACCCAGAGACCTGGTGGTGCATACCGGCGACGGCAACAACAGTCATCCGTTGATCAGGGCGGAAGTGAACAACAATATCCGGCTTGCCGGAGAGGTGCTGTTATGCCCGGTGCCCGCTAATGCAGGGTTGCGCAGTGCGCTGCAGCGCCGGCCGCAGGAGCTGCTTGCCGAACTGGAGGAGTCCGGTCTCACCGGCCGCGGGGGTGCGGGATTTCCCACCGGCAAAAAGTGGCGCGCTGCCGCAGATACCGCCGCCACGCGGCGTTTCATCATATGCAATGCCGACGAGGGGGAGCCGGGGACGTTCAAGGACCGGGTGCTGTTGACCGAGCGCGCCGATCTGATGATCGAAGGTATGACCATTGCAGCCTACACCGTCGGCAGCGATGCGGGAATCATCTATCTACGCGGCGAGTACAGCTATCTGCGGCCCTATCTCGAGTCGGTGCTGCAGGCGCGGCGGGAGCATGGCGTGCTGGGCAAGAACATCGGCGGTAAGCAGGGCTTCGATTTCGATATCCGCATCCAACTGGGCGCAGGTGCGTACATCTGCGGTGAGGAGAGTGCTTTGATCAGCTCCTGTGAGGGGCTGCGTGGCGAGCCGAAAAACCGGCCGCCGTTTCCGGTGGAATCGGGTTATCTGGGTTTTCCCACCGTGGTCGACAATGTCGAGACATACTGCTGCGCGGCCCGCATTATGGAACAGGGCGGCGCCTGGTTCGGCAGCTTCGGCACCGACAGAAGCAGCGGCACCAAACTGTTCAGCGTCAGCGGTGACTGCGCCCGGCCGGGCGTTTACGAACTGCCGTTCGGCATCACCGTGCGTGATCTGCTCGACCGAGTCGATGCGCCGGATGCGGCGGCAGTGCAGGTGGGCGGACCCAGCGGTGAGATGATTAATATGAGCCAGTTTGAACGCCGGCTCTGTCTGGAGGATCTGCCGACCGGCGGTTCGGTGATGGTCTTCTCCCAGCGCCGCAATATTCTCGAGATCGTCGACCATTTCCTCGAATTTTTTGTCGAGGAGAGCTGCGGTTACTGCACACCGTGCAGAGTAGGCAACGTGTTCCTCAAGAAACGCATCGAAAAGGTCAGAAAAGGGCTGTGTGAACTGGAGGACCTGGCGTATCTGAAAGAGCTCGGCAAGACGATTGCCGTGACCAGCCGCTGCGGCCTGGGGCACACCTCGCCCAACCCGGTGCTTTCAACGATCCGTAATTTCCCGCTGGTTTACGCCGTCCTACTGAAAGAGCATGGCGACGGTGTGCAGGCATCGTTCGATATTCAAGCCGCACTGGAGGAGTCGCGGCGCCTTGCCAAGCGGCGCTCGATGATCTATGACCCGAACTACGACGAGGCCTGACCAGGTGGGCAAGTATGAATAAACCCTTCAAGTTTGAAATCGACGGCATCGAAATCGAAGCGCAGCGCGGGCAGAGCATCATGCAGGCAGCGGATGAGGCGGGCGTCTATATTCCGCGTCTGTGCGACACCGAGGGGCTCGAACCCCAGGGAAGCTGCCGCGTCTGCGTGGTGAAACAGAACGGCAGAGCGGTTTCCGCCTGCACCCAGCCGGCGATCGAGGGCGCCAAGGTGGAGAACGAGACCGAGGAGATTCTCGGCTACCGGCGCGATCTGGTACGCATGCTCTATCACGAGGGCAACCATCTCTGTCCCATCTGCGAGGCGAGCGGGCGCTGCGAGCTGCAGGCCATGGGCTACCGCCTCGGTATCACCCAGGCCACCAAGTATCCCTATCTGCAGCCGGCGCGACCGGTCGATGCCTCGCATCCGGATATAGTGCTGGATACCAACCGCTGCATACTCTGCGGCCGCTGCATACGCGCTTCGCGGGATATCGATAAAAAACATGTTTTCGAATATGTCGGACGCGGCATCAACAAGCGGGTCGGCGTGAACGGCAACAAACTGGCGGAAACCGATGTCAAACTGAATGACCGGGCCATCGACCTCGCGACCTGCCCGGTCGGCTGCATCATCCAGAAGGGGCGGGGGTTCTTTGCCCCGATCGGCGAGCGGCAGTTCGACAAAAAGCCGATCACGCTGGGCGTCGGACCGGGAAAAAACAGAGGCAAGTCATGAAAAAACGTATTGCCACGGTATCCCTGGCCGGATGCTTCGGCTGCCATATGTCGCTGCTGGATATAGACGAGCGCCTGCTCGAGCTGTTACAGCAGGTTGAGTTCGACCGCTCCCCGTTGAACGATCTGAAGCGTTTTACCCGGCGCTGCGATATCGGGCTGGTTGAAGGGGGGTGCTGCAATGAGGAGAACGTGCATACGCTGCAGGAGTTCCGCCGCAACTGCGATGTGTTGATCGCGGTGGGCCAGTGCGCGGTGATGGGCGGCCTACCGGTGATGCGCAACGCCATCATGCACTCGGACGATCCACTGCGCGAATGCCTGGAGACCGCTTACCTTGACAGCGACAAGGTCTACAATCCGAGCAATCAGATCCCCAACGATGCAGCGCTCCCGCTGCTGCTGGACAAGGTTTATACACTGGCGGATGTGGTCAAGGTGGATTATCAGATCCCCGGTTGTCCCCCTTCCGGAGACACCCTGTGGAATACGTTGGAGGCGCTGCTGGCAGGCAAGCCGGTAGAGCTTGCCTATGAGCAGCTTAGGTATGATTGATATACGGATAGAGCGAAACCAAGGTCGCCAAAATCATGGCTAAAACACGCGTAATCGAGATCGATCCCCTGACCCGGGTGGAGGGCCACGGCAAGGTCACCATTCATCTGGATGAACGCAACAATGTGGACGAGGCCCGGCTGCATATCGTGGAATTCCGTGGTTTCGAACGCTTTATTCTCGGCCGGCTCTATTGGGAGGTGCCGGTTATCGTGCAGCGGTTGTGCGGCATCTGTCCGGTCAGCCACCACCTGGCCGCCTCCAAAGCGATGGACAGCATCGTCGGCGTGGACCGCCTGACGCCGACCGCCGAAAAGATGCGGCGCCTGATGCACTACGGGCAGATCATGCAGAGCAACGTGCTGCACTTTTTTCACCTCAGTTCACCTGATCTGCTGTTCGGTTTCGAGAGCGAAGTCGGCAAACGGAATATCTTCGGCATCATTGAGGCCTACCCGGATCTGGCCGTAAAAGGCATCAAGCTGCGCAAGTTCGGACAGGAGGTGATCCGGGCGACTGCCGGCAAAAAAATCCACGGCACCGGCGCCATTCCGGGCGGAGTCAATAAGAATCTGAGCCTGGCCGAGCGAGATCATCTGCTCGAAAATATGGAGCAGATGATCGAGTGGGCGCAGGAGGCGGTTGCGATTGCCGCAGGGTACTGCGTCGATCACCTGGCGCTGGTGCAGGCGTTTGCAACCTTCAATTCGAGTCATATGTCGCTGGTTCGCGAAGATGGTGCACTGGATCTGTATCACGGCGTGCTCAGGGCGATAGACGCATCCGGCAACACCATCTTCGACCAAGTCGACTACCGGGATTTCAACGACTACCTGATGGAAGAGGTGCGCTCCTGGTCGTACATGAAGTTCCCGTTTATTAAACGGCGCGGAAATCTGGATGGCTGGTATCGCGTCGGCCCGCTGTCGCGGATGAATACTGCGGGTTTTATCGATACGCCGCTGGCGGACAATGCCCATCGGGCGTTCCGGGCGTTCTCCAACGGCCGGCCCAATCAGATGTCGCTGGCCTACCACTGGGCACGCATGATCGAGGTGCTGCACTGCGTCGAGAAGATTCGCGAACTGCTGCACGATCCCGACCTGCAGGGAAGCGACCTGGTGCAGCGGGGTGAACGCAGGGAGGAGGGAATAGGCGTCATCGAAGCTCCGCGCGGCACGCTGTTTCACCACTATCGTGTCGATCAGAACGATCAGGTTGTTTTCTGCAACCTCATTGTCTCCACCACCAACAACAATGAGGCGATGAACCGCGCGGTAACCCAGGTGGCCAAGGCGCACCTCTCCAATCAGACGACGATCACCGAAGGGATGCTGAATCAGATCGAGGTGGCTGTGCGCGCCTACGACCCCTGCCTCTCCTGCGCCACCCATGCGCTGGGGCAGATGCCGCTCGACGTGGCGCTCTACGATGCCGCCGGGCAGCTGTTGCAGCGCAAGGTAAAGGATGGCTACTAGAGCACAACGCATCCTGGTGCTTGGCTACGGCAACCCGGCACGCGGGGACGATGGGCTGGGTCCCGCGCTGATCGAGCAACTTGCGGCGCTGGCGTTGGCAGGGGTGGAAACCAGGGTCGATTACCAGCTTTGCGTCGAATACGCGCTGGAGTTAGGCGATTTCAAGCGGGTGATATTCGTGGATGCATCGCTCGATGTTGCACCGCCTTACCGGCACTATACGCTGCCGGAATCGGTCATGCCGGCCACACTGGATACTCACAATATCGCTCCTGAGGCGCTGGTCTATCTTGCCCGCACACTGTTTGGCGCCAGCAGCGAAGTCAGTATGCTGGCGATTCGGGGTTACCAGTTTGAACCCTTCTCCGAATCGATCTCCGCGGCAGCGAAGCAGAATCTCATTGCCGCGTTGCGCTATCTAACGCAGACAATCAAAGCTTACCTCAAGGTTGAGTCTGCACCGGAAGGCAGGTCACATTTACATTAGGCGAAGTGAACTTTGCCTGGTCAAGCTGGTCGTAGTTACGGCAAAGTCAAGCACCACAACCAAGCAGAGAAGGCCAATGAAACACCTTTCCATAACGTCCGCGATTGTCGTTCTGTCACTCTTGTGCGCGCCGATTGCCCAGTCCGAGCAGAATGGTCCCAGCGCCTGGGAGCAGACCAAGACCTACAGCGGCGAAGCCTGGGAGAGCACGAAAAAGGCGGGTGCCAGCGCCTGGGATGCCACCAAAGAGACATCATCCGAAATCTGGGACGCGACCAAAGAGAAGTCGGGTGAAGTCTGGGAGGATACCAAAGAGATCACCAGAGACGCGGTGGAAAAAGCCAAAGCGTTAACCGGGGACGGCGATGATTCGGTGACAGACAGCAAGCGGCGGCCAGCGCCGGTCAACGAAATCTGATCGCGGTAGCGCTCGCCTGCCATCAAAAAGTGGAGCGATCGCGCCGGAACCGGCTCGTCAACGCTGCGGGAACTGCACCGGACACTGGCTGAGGTCGTGGGTCGGCACGACGGCTGCTTCGATGTCTGTTTCAGAGGCCGCAAACGCGGGGAAGAATTGCCCGCTCAGATTGTAGGACGCGGTCGGAGTATAGCCCTGACCCTGTCCAAGCAGTAACTAATTATCTCTCGTCCAACCCCACCGGTTCAAACTCCCGGGCGGTTCTCCGGGTGCGCCGCGCCAGCGGCATAAACTTCCCTCCCTTCCGGCTGACAAACCGACTCTTCCCCAGGGTGCAGCATGGTTGCTCACTGCAAAAGCAGACCGGCCGGACCCTCGGCCGTCTGAGTCAGGAAGGGGAGAGCCGTCCTGAGCGGTGCCTGCCTATCTGCGCTGCCGGGAAATTGCCAACTGCCCGATGCCCGGTCCGTCAATTGTTTGTCATTCGCTTGGCAAGAAAATATATCTAATTGATTCTTAATGAAATTTTATAAATATAATAAATGGCATGACTATTGCTTATTAGGAAGCACAAGTATTGGATTACAGGAATAGCCATGGCAAAGAAGAAACCCGAGGAAGACCTCGATCTCGGCGTCGAGCAAGAGAAAGGGTCGAAGAAGAAGCTCATTATCATTGCTGCCATCGCCTTGCTGCTGTTGGTCGGTGGCGGGTTGGCGGCCGGATGGTTTCTGCTGGGTGACGACGACACAGCCGCGGCGGATAACGAATCTGAGGTGCCTAAGGAGCAGCTGCCGGCCATCTATCATCAAATGGATCCGGTATTCGTCGTCAATCTGCCGGCGGGCAGCAAGGCCAAACTGCTGCAGGCCAGCGTTCAGGTTATGGCCAGGACACAGGAAGCGATCGATTTTGTGCAGAACAACGATCCCATGATTCGTCACAATATGCTCAATCTATTCGGGTCGCACAGCGATGAGGAGCTGAGTTCGCGCAGTGGCAAAGAGAAGCTGCAGGCGGAGGTCATACAGCAGCTGAACCAGATCATCAAGGAGCAGGGCGGCAGCGGAGAAGTGGAAGCCGTCTTCTTTACCGCTTTCGTGATGCAGTAGTCCGATGTCTGTCAACGATCTCCTTTCCCAGGACGAAATCGACGCGCTGTTGCACGGGGTTGACAGTGGCGATGTCGAAACCGAAGGCGACGACTTCGATGGTGTGGCGCGCCCCTACGATTTTGCCAGTCAGGACCGCATCGTCCGCGGGCGGTTACCGACGCTGGAGATGATCAACGAACGCTTCGCGCGCTACTACCGGACCAGTCTTTTCAATATGCTGCGGCGATCCGCGGATATCGCGGTTTCCGGCGTGCAGATGCTGAAGTTTTCAGAGTTTGTCCACAGCCTGTTCGTCCCGACCAGCCTCAATCTGGTGCGGGTGCCGCCGCTGCGCGGTAAAGGGCTTTGCGTGCTTGATCCCAAACTGGTTTTCAGCGTGGTGGATAACTTCTTCGGCGGCAACGGCCGCTTCCACACCAAGATCGAGGGCAGGGACTTTACCCCCACGGAGCTGCGCGTGATCCGCATGTTGCTGAATCTGGCATTCCAGGACTTGGCTGAGGCGTGGAAACCCATTCTTGCGCTGCATTTCGAATACGTTGGTTCTGAGGTCAATCCGCAGTTTGCCAATATTGTCAGTCCCTCTGAAGTCGTGGTGGTTACCACCTTTCATATCGACCTGGAAGCCGGTGGCGGCGATATGCACATCTGTCTCCCCTATTCAATGGTAGAGCCGATTCGCGAGCTGCTCGATGCGGGTATTCAGAGCGACCGTGGTGAAAAGGACGAACGCTGGGCACAGGCGCTGATGGACGAGTTGATGTCGGCAAAAGTCGAAATCAACAGCATCCTGACCGAAACCGAGCTCAGCATGCGCGAGCTGGCCAAGCTCTCCAAAGGGGACATTATTCCGCTTGAGCTGCCCGAGATGGTGGAGGTGATGGCTTCCGGCATTCCCATATTCAGAGGTCGGCTCGGCGTGTCCGATGGCAACTATGCGATCCAGCTCGATAGATGGCTCGGCATCAAGCAGTCCAACCGCCTGCAGGAACTTCTGAGCCAATCCCCAGAGTGAACAATTTGAACGTCGACAGGATAAGAGAATGAGTGAAACCGATGTGGATCCCAACGAATTGCTGGCCAACGAGTGGGCTGCAGCTTTGGAGCAGCAGGAAAAGGAGGAGGTGATCCCGAAGAAGCAGGCGTCAGGCGCCGCTTCAGCCAAGTTCCAGGAGTTGCAGCAGGAAGATGTGGCGGAATCGGATGGTGAGGTGAGCCTGGACTCGATACTCGATGTGCCGGTGATTATCTCCATGGAGATCGGCCGCACCCACATACCCATCCGCAACCTGCTGCAACTGAATCAGGGATCCGTGGTGGAGCTCGACCGGCTCGCCGGCGAACCGATGGACGTACTGGTAAACGGCACGCTGATTGCTCAGGGCGAGGTGGTGGTGGTCAATGAAAAATTCGGCATCAGGTTGACCGACGTGATCAGTCCGACCGACCGGATCAAGAGACTGAGATGAGCATGTGTTTGCAACGCGCCTGGCTGTTGCCGGCAGCTCTGTTGCCAAGTCTCTCCGGTGCTTTCGCGGCGGACAAGGAGAGTACGCTCCAGCAGGTGGCGCCACTGTCCGGCAGCGCGCTGACCGAAACGGCGTTTGGATTGATCGTCATTATCGCGCTGATATTTGTTTTGAGCTGGTTTTTCCGACGGTTCGGCAAGCAGGCTTTCACGGGCAAGGGGATGGTAAGCGTGATAGGCGGCGTTTCGCTCGGTCCCAGGGAGCGGGCGGTACTGCTGCAGGTGGGCGATTCCCGCCTGCTGGTCGGCGTTGCTCCGGGACAGGTGCGGATGCTCCACGTGCTTGACCGGGAGTCCGGACAAGTGCTGTCCTCAGGCGAATTCAACGGCGCGCTGCAGCGGGAGATGGGAGGATCGAGCTGATGCCGCGCCTGCGTATTCTGGCTCTACTGCTGTCGCTTTTTCTGCCGCTGTTCGCGCAGGCAGCCCCCGGCTTCGATGCGATTACCACCACGACCAACCCGGATGGCGGGCAGACCTACACACTGAGCATACAGGTGCTGCTGTTCATGACGGCGTTGAGCCTGCTGCCGGCCGCGCTGCTGCTGATGACCTCTTTCACCCGGATCGTGATTGTCCTGGCGATTCTGCGCCAGGCGCTGGGAACCCAGAATACACCCTCCAATCAGATTCTGGTCGGACTGGCGCTGTTCCTGACCGCATTCGTGATGATGCCGGTGTTTCAAGAGTCCTATGAGGTAGGCATGAAGCCTTATATCGAAGAGAAAATCGAGCTGACAGAGGCGCTGGACAACGCTTCGGTGCCGGTGCGCGATTTCATGTTTGCCCAGACCCGGGAGAGCGACCTCACGCTGTTTGCCCGCATCGGCCGCTTCGAGGATATGAATGCGAAGGCCGATGTCCCATTCTCGTTGCTGCTGCCGGCTTTTGCCACATCTGAGCTGAAGACCGGATTTCAGATCGGCTTCCTTATTTTCATCCCCTTTCTGATCATCGATCTGGTGGTGGCAAGCGTACTCATGTCGATGGGTATGATGATGCTCTCCCCGCTGATTATTTCACTGCCATTCAAGATCATGCTGTTCGTGCTGATTGACGGTTGGGCGCTGGTGTTCGGCACGCTGGCTTCCAGCTTTCTGGTGTAGCCATGACGCCCGATTCGGTACTCGATATCGGCCAGCGTGCACTGGAAGTGACAACCGTGCTGGGGGGCGTGGTACTTGTTCCGGCACTGTTGGTCGGCTTGCTGGTGGCGATGTTTCAGGCAGCCACCCAGATCAACGAGATGACCCTCAGTTTCATACCGAAACTGCTGATTGTAGCCTTGGTTTTCATGCTGGCGGGGCCCTGGATGCTGCGGGTGATCATGACCTTCAGTATCGATCTTATTGAGAGCATTCCGGAACTGATAGGCTGACCATGTCCTTCAGCGAAGCGCAACTCAATCTCTGGCTGGCAGGATTCATCTGGCCTTTCATCCGTATCGCCGCGATGGTGACTGCCGCGCCTATTTTCAACTCCCGCCAGACGCCGGTGGTCTACCGCATCGGTCTGGTGCTCGTGCTCTCCTGGTTGACCGCACCGCTGTTGCCACCGCCGCCGGTGGTGGATGTTTTCAGCCATCAGGCATTCATGCTGTTGCTGCAGCAGCTGGCAGTGGGGCTGATCATGGGGTTCATACTGCAGATGGTTTTCGGCGGACTGATCTTCGGTGGGCAGGTGATCGCCTACAGCATGGGGTTGGGGTTTGCCTCGATGATGGATCCGCAAAACGGGGTTCAGGTGCCGGTGATCTCCCAGTTCTACCTGATTCTGGCCACGCTGTTGTTTTTGTTGCTGAACGGCCACCTGATACTGATCGATACGCTATTCCAGAGTTTCCATACCTTTCCGGTGGCGGTGGACGGCATCACCCG
The DNA here is from genome assembly GCA_024235255.1 of Chromatiaceae bacterium. Taxonomy (GTDB): domain Bacteria; phylum Pseudomonadota; class Gammaproteobacteria; order Chromatiales; family Chromatiaceae; genus HKST-UBA178. Next base: position 1,007,289 of record JACKMT010000001.1, on the reverse strand, counting down.
CAGCAATCTGTCCGACGTCGTGGGCTGGGGCAGCCGGCTGTTCAGCGCCGGACTGCTGATGGCGCTGCCGGTGGTGGCGGCGCTGCTGCTGGTCAATCTGGGCATGGGCATAGTGACCAGAGCAGCGCCGCAGCTCAACATTTTCGCGGTCGGTTTTCCGGTCACCATGTTGATCGGGTTCGTGCTGATCTGGGCCAGTCTGCCCAACGTGATGGAGAATTTTGAGGCGTTTCTCGACCAAGGTTTTGCCCTGATCAAGGGCCTGCTGCTGATAACGGGGTGAAACATGGCTGAGAATCAGGACGGCCAGGAGAAAACAGAAGAACCCACATCGAAACGGCTTCAGGACTCCAAGAAAAAGGGGCAGATCGCCCGCTCCAAGGAGCTCAATACGATGGCCATTACCCTGATCGGCGGATTGGCGCTGGTGGGTATGAGCAGCCGCCTCGGGCAGGACCTGACGCAAATCATGGCGGGCGGCTTCACCATAGCGCGCGCTGAACTGTTCGACCCCGGTGCGCTGCTGCGCCGGCTGGCGGATGCGATCATCGACTCGCTGATCATGCTTGCGCCGTTTTTTCTGGTGGTGGTCGCGGTTGCCGTCGCCAGTTCCGTCGCGCTCGGAGGGGTTGCTTTCAGCGGGCAGTCGCTGGCGCCAAAACTGAGCAAGTTGAATCCAATCAGCGGGCTTAAGCGCCTCTTCTCCGTCAAAGGTTTGGTGGAACTGCTCAAGGCGATGGCAAAGTTTTTTCTGGTGGGAGGTGCCACCGCCCTCACGCTGTGGCTGCTGCTGGATCAATTCATCGGGCTTAGTCGTTTAGAGCTGGGCCCGGCGGTAAGCGAATTGGGCAGTTTGGTCGGCGGCTCCTTCGTGCTCATCTCCAGCACATTGATCGTAATTGCACTGGTCGATGTCCCGTTCCAGCTGTGGGATCACAAGCGGCAATTAAAAATGACCCGGCAGGAGGTTCGCGACGAGATGAAAGAGACCGAGGGCCGGCCCGAAGTAAAGAGCAGAATTCGCAATTTGCAGCATGAAATGGCGCAACGGCGCATGATGGAGGAGGTGCCCAAGGCTGACGTGATCGTCACCAACCCGACCCACTACGCAGTCGCCCTCAGTTACAACCAGTTCACCATGACCGCGCCGAAAGTGGTTGCCAAGGGTGTTGACCTGGTGGCCTCCAATATCCGCCGGGTGGCGCGCGAGCATGATGTACCGATCGTCGAATCACCCATGCTGGCGCGTGCCATTCATGCCCACGCCGAATTAGGGGATTACATTCCCGCGGGCCTTTATCTGGCAGTGGCAAAACTGCTGGCCTACGTATTTCAGCTGAAAGCCTACCAGACAGGCCAGGGCATGAAACCTCGGTTTCCGCAGGATCTGACGGTTCCCGAAGAGTTGCAGGTGCCTGCCGAGGAGCAGCATCCGGCCGCGCCAGGCAGGCGCGAAACTACCAGTTAACCATTGAGTGGCCACCATGAATGCAACAGCGATATTGAATAACGTGAAAAGTGCCGGCGCTCAGGGGCTCGGCGCACCGTTGATCCTGCTGATGATGCTGGGAATGGTGGTGGTGCCGATGCCGGCATTGGCGCTGGACGTCTTCTTCACTTTCAATATCGCACTCTCCCTGGTGGTTCTGCTGGTGGTGGTCTACACACTCAAACCGCTTGAGTTCAGCGTTTTTCCCAGCCTGCTGCTGGTGGCCACCCTGTTGCGCCTCGCGCTGAATGTCGCCTCCACCCGGGTGGTCTTACTGGAGGGGCATGAGGGCGGCGACGCGGCCGGTAAGGTTATCGAGGCGTTCGGTGCATTTGTTATCGGCGGCAACTATGCCGTCGGCCTGGTGGTGTTCGCGATTCTGGTGATCATCAATTTTGTCGTGGTTACCAAAGGCGCCGGTCGTGTTTCGGAAGTCAGCGCCAGGTTCACGCTGGACGCGATGCCCGGCAAGCAGATGGCGATCGACGCGGATCTCAATGCGGGCATTATCGGCCAGGATGAGGCCAAGACCCGACGCGAGGAGATCGCGTTGGAGGCTGACTTCTATGGCTCGATGGATGGTGCCAGCAAATTTGTCCGCGGCGATGCGGTGGCCGGTATTCTGATTCTGGTGATCAACATCGTCGGCGGTCTAGCCATCGGCATGCTGCAGCACGACTTGGACTTCTCCACCGCGCTGCGCTTCTATGCGCTGCTGACCATCGGCGACGGCTTGGTGGCGCAGATCCCGTCGCTGCTGTTATCGACCTCTGCCGCGATTATCGTCACCCGCGTTGCATCGACTCAGGATATGGGCGGGCAGATTCTTTCCCAGCTGCTGAATACGCCGAAGTCGCTGGCGGTGACCGCCGGCGTGCTCGGTTTGATGGGCATTATTCCGGGTATGCCGAACTTTGCGTTTCTCAGCCTTGCCGCTCTCGCCGGAGGTGGCGCCTGGTGGATCTCTCACGCCAAGAAGTCGACCAGCCAGCGTGAAGTACCGCTGGCAGTGCCGGAGGTGCCGGCAGAACAGCGCGAGTTGACTTGGGACGATGTCCAGCCGGTTGACATAATCGGCCTCGAAGTGGGATATCGGTTGATTCCGCTGGTTGACAGAAACCAGGGCGGCGAACTGATGAACCGGATAAAAGGGGTTCGCAAGAAACTCTCCAAAGAGCTCGGCTTTCTGATACAACCGGTGCATATCCAGGATAATCTGGATCTGAGCCCGACCGGCTACCGTATCTCGCTGCACGGCGCGATCATGGGTGAATCGGAGATCTATCCGGACCGCGACCTGGCGATCAACTCCGGGCGGGTGTTCGGCAAACTCCAGGGGGTCGAGACCAAGGATCCTGCATTTGGCCTGGAAGCGGTTTGGATCGATCCCAGTCAGCGTGACCACGCCCAGACACTTGGATACACCGTGGTTGATGCGAGCACCGTCGTGGCTACGCATCTGAAAGAGATACTGGAGAATAACGCGCACGAACTGCTTGGCCACGAAGAGGTGCAGCAACTCATGGATCAGCTGGCCAGATCCACCCCCAAACTGGTGGAGGACCTGGTCCCCAAGACGCTGTCGCTGGGCCAGGTGCTGAAGATCCTGAAGAACCTGCTGCATGAGCATGTTTCCATCCGGGATATCCGCTCGATCGCCGAAACATTGGCGGAGCATGGGGTGCAGAGTCAAGACATCGGCGTTCTTACTACCCATGCCCGAGTCGCCATGTCACGCAACATAGTTCAGCAACTCATTGGTCCTGTTGAAGAAATTCCCGTCATTGTGTTAGATCCGAAATTGGAACAGATATTGCAGCAGACGTTGCAACCCTCGGATGAGGGGAGTGTCGGTTTCGAGCCCGGGTTGGCGGAACAGTTGCAGAAAGCGCTGCTGGAGACCTTCAACCAACAGGAGCGGGCCAATCAACAAAGCATTCTGCTGGTGGCGGCTTCGATAAGGGCCTGGATGGCGAAATTTGCCAGGCACAGCGTGCCGGGCATGCGGGTCCTCTCCTACAACGAGGTCCCGGATAACCGTCAGATCAAGGTTATCGCCACTGTTGGTAAACCTGCCAGCTGAAGCAACCCGGCCGACACAGGCAGCACGATGGCCACGCAGACCGTGGCTGACCGGTAATCCAGGATAGGCAGAGTATGAAAATAAAACGTTTTTTTGCGAGCGATATACGACAGGCGCTGCGGCAGGTGCGGGATAGTCTCGGCCCTGACGCCGTGATTCTGTCGAACAAGCCGGTGGAGGGCGGCGTTGAACTGGTGGCTGCCAAAGATTACGACGAGGCAGCTTTCGCCGGTCAGCAGGGCAAACAACCGGTCGCAACAGAGTCGCCGACTCGCAGCGAGCCGCGGCACCGGCCGGCCGATGGTGCTGCAAGCCGCGTCAGGCCGCAAGCTGCTGCCGCTCAGATCGAGTGGAGCCAGGATCCCACGCTGGTCGAGATGCGGCGGGAAATGCGGGCGATGCGGCGCATGATGGAAAACCAGTTGTCGCAACTCACCTGGAACGAAATGGGCAGCCGCCAGCCGGTCCGGCGGGAGCTGCTGCGCCGGTTGATGACGCTGGATATCAGCCCCGATATCAGTGCCCAGTTGGTCGAGCGGGTGCAGGATTTTGCTAACCTGGACCAGGCCTGGCGCCGGGCCCTCAATTTGCTGGCCGGAGAGATTCCGATAGCCGCCGACAGCATGATCGATGAGGGGGGTATAATCGCGCTGGTCGGCCCGACCGGCGTCGGTAAAACCACCACGATCGCCAAACTTGCGGCGCGGTATGTATTACGCCATGGCCACCGCTCGCTCGCGCTGGTCTCCACCGACAGTTACCGCATCGGTGCCCAGGAGCAGCTCACCACCTACGCGCGCATTCTGGATGTCACGGTTAGATCCGCCGCTACTCCGGAAGAGTTGAACGTTACCCTCAATGCACTCTCCGACAAGCGTCTGGTATTGGTGGACACGGCCGGCATGAGCCAACGTGACGTGCGGTTGAGCGAACAGCTTTCGTTGATTGACTCCAGCAGTCGCATGGTCAAGCGCTATCTGACGCTCTCCGCAACCACCCAGCAGTCGGCCTTGGAACAGGCAGCCAGCGCTTTTGGTGCGACGGACATAAGTGGCTGCATTCTGACTAAAGTGGACGAGGTCGCCTCCCTGGGCGGTGCGATCTCCGCCGCCGTTCACAACCGCATTCCACTGGCCTTTTTTACCGATGGGCAGCGGGTTCCGGAGGACATTCACCTGGCGCGCGCCAATACCTTGATCAGCCGTGCGGTCTCGCTCGGGCAGGAAGGGGGAGCCGAATACAACGATGCATTTTTATCGTTGGCGCTTGGAGGGGTGGGTACAGATGCTCATGGTTGATGCAAACGTGGACCAAGCCGCCGGCTTGAGGCAGATGATCAAGCCGAATCCAGTGCGTGTCATCGCAGTTACCGGCGGCAAGGGCGGCGTCGGAAAAACCAATGTATCGGTCAACCTGGCGGTGGCGATGGCGGATCTCGGCAGGCGCGTGATGCTGCTGGATGCGGACCTGGGGCTGGCCAATATCGATGTGGTGCTAGGACTGCATCCGGAGCGCGATCTTTCACACGTGGTGCGCGGCGAATGCAGCCTGGAAGATGTGCTGATCGCAGGACCTTCCGGCATCCTGGTGGCGCCTGCCGCTTCCGGTGTGCAGCAGATGGCTGAGCTGAGTAAAGCTGAACATGCCGGGTTGATACGTGCGTTCAGTGATGTCGGTGCGGATCTCGATGTGATGATTGTCGACACCGCCGCCGGTATCTCCGACATCGTGGTCAGCTTCAGCCGGGCGGTCCAGGAGGTGGTGGTGGTGGTATGCGACGAGCCGGCGTCCATCACCGATGCCTATGCGCTGATCAAACTGTTGAACCGGGAATACGGCATTGACCGCTTCCATATCCTGGCAAACATGGTTCAGACCGCGCAGGAAGGACACACCCTTTACAACAAGATCTGCCGCGTTACCGACCGCTATCTGGACGCCATGCTCAGTTTCATGGGAAGTGTTCCGTACGATGACAATCTGCGCAAAGCGGTGCGCACCCAAAAGCCGGTTGTGCAGGCATTTCCGCGCAGCCGTTCAGCACAATCATTCAAGAATCTCGCGAAGAAGGCCGATAACTGGCCAGTACCTGAAGGCGTCAGCGGACATCTCCAGTTCTTCGTCGAACGACTTATCCAATATTCGAGTCAGAGTGGGGGGGTTTGAGGTGAACGGACTAGCGACCTATACGGCGGTGCAGGAGCAGGAGATCGATGCGGATGCGCTGGTGACCAAGCATGCGCCACTGGTAAAGCGCATCGCCTATCACCTGATGAACAGACTGCCGCCGAACGTGCAGGCTGATGACCTTATTCAGGCGGGCATGATAGGGCTGCTTGAGGCGAGCCGAAACTACGACCCAAGTCAGGGCGCAAGTTTTGAGACCTACTCAGGCATCCGCATTCGCGGAGCGATGCTTGACGAGATCCGGCGCAGCGACTGGACGCCGCGCTCGGTTCACCGCAAGGCACGTATGGTTGCCAGCGCGATGCGGGAGATCGAAAACGAGCAGGGAAGGGATGCGCGCGATGTCGAAGTTGCCGAAGTGCTCGGCATGTCTCTGCCCGAGTACCACAAGATATTAAAGGACGCATCGGGCTGCCGCATATTCAGTCTGGAAGACTTGCAGGCGGTGGGAGAACTGCCCCAGGACCGCACCGACGGCGCGATCAGCGGCCCGTTCGAAGGGATGCAGCGGGATGCGTTTAAACGCGCGCTGGCTGAAGCGATATCAGGTCTGCCGGAGAGAGAGCGCCTGGTGATCGCGCTCTACTACGATGAGGAGCTTAACCTGCGCGAAATCGGCCAGGTCCTTGGTGTAAGCGAATCCAGGGTTTGTCAGATTCACAGTCAGGCAACCCTGCGGCTGCGCTCAAGGCTCTCGGACTGGTTATCCGATCATGGTGATGAGTAAGAATTTTTTTGAACATGTGGAATGGCATCGTTTCTGGAGGTTGCCTTGGATAAGAATATGAAGATTCTTGTTGTGGATGATTTTTCCACGATGAGGAGAATTATTAAAAATCTGCTGCGGGATCTGGGCTTCACCAATACCCAGGAAGCGGACGACGGTAACACGGGACTGCCGATGCTTCAGTCAGGAAATTTCGATTTTCTCATTACCGACTGGAATATGCCCGGCATGACCGGCATCGATCTGCTGAAGGCGGTGCGCGCGGATGCGCGGCTTGCCAAACTGCCGGTACTGATGGTGACGGCCGAATCGAAACGGGAACAGATTATCGAAGCCGCCCAGGCAGGCGTCAACGGCTATGTGGTCAAGCCTTTTACGGCAACCACATTAGAGGAAAAAATTAGCAAGATCTTTGAACGGGTCGAAGCTTGATCGAAGGGAAGTAATGATGGCCAGTGTGATGGAAAGTGACAAGCGATTGGAACTGGCAAGGCAGCTTGTGGATCAGCTGGAAGCTGGTCACTCGGTTGATGCGGAACGTACGATCGATCAGCTGACCGGTTTCAGCGAGAACAACCTGTTTCAGGAGGTCGGCCGGCTGACGCGCGAGTTACACAGTGCAATTAACAATTTTTTGCTCGATTCCAGGATCGCGGAGATTGCAAAGCGTGAGATTCCCGATGCCAGCGAGCGGCTCAACTACGTCATCACCATGACGGAGAATGCCGCCAACACCAGCCTGGGAGCGGTGGAAGCGGGTTTGCCCCTGACCGATGAACTTGGCAGCAGCGCAAAAGTGCTGGCGACCGACTGGAAACGGTTTCAGGAACGCGAACTTTCGGTCGAGGAGTTCCGTGTTCTGGCGCAGAAACTTGCCGGCTTTCTCAAGACCACAGAGGGGCATTCGGGCGTGCTTCACAGCAAGCTCTCGGAGGTACTGATGGCTCAGGACTTCCAGGATCTGACCGGGCAGATCATTCGTCAGGTTATCACCCTAATACAGGACGTGGAGGGCAAACTGGTGAGTTTGGTGCGCATTTCCGGGGGAGTTGATGCTACGGCCAATACCCGGCTGGCGACTAAGCTGGAGGGTCCGGCAGTTCCGGGCATAATCCGGGATGATCAGGTGAGCGGTCAGGACGATGTGGATGATCTGCTCTCCAGTCTGGGGTTTTAACAGCGGACGTGAGACGTCCGGTGCAACAGACGATTGAAGAAATTAACTCTATTCGGTTAAAGGCGGCACGCTATGGCCATTGATATGGGCGACGAGATTCTCCAGGATTTTCTGGTGGAAGCCGGTGAGATACTGGAACAATTGAATGAGCAGCTGCTCGAACTCGAGCAAACCCCAGATGACTATGATCTGCTGAACGCGGTTTTTCGCGGTTTTCACACCATAAAAGGCGGTGCCGGATTTCTCTCCATCGAGGCGCTGGTTGAGGTCTGCCATCGCTCCGAAGACGTGTTCAATATTCTGCGCCAGGGTCAGCGGCAGGTGGATGCAGAGTTGATGGATGTGATGCTCACAGTGCTGGATGTGGTGAACGGCATGTTCGGGCTGGTCCGCGAAGGGCAGGAGCCGGAACACGCCGATTCCAAATTGATCCAGACCCTGAACCGGTTTGCAGTGCCCGCCACCGAAGCAGCCGCCGAAGCTCCCGAGCAAATGGTGCCAGAGCAGGGAATCAGTGCAGCGATTGAAGTCGAAGCGGACCGATCGCAAGCGCCAGCCGGCACAGCTGAAAACAGCAGCGGTGAAGGAGACTCTGAAGAGATCAGCGAAGCGGAGTTCGAAGCATTGCTCGACGAACTTCACGGGAAAGGCAAGCACGGCGGTATTCCGGGACAACCTGCATCTGCCGAGTCAGAGCAAAACAGCGCTGCAACTCCGTCGCCGGACGAAATCACCGAAGCCGAATTCGAGGCACTGCTCGATGAGCTGCACGGCGTTGGAAAACACAGCGGCGTACCGAGTGCAAAGGTGCTGCAGAACGGTGCAGCAGCAGGCGCAAACGAAGTCAAGAAACCCCGGCCGAAGCGTAAGGCGGCACCCAAAGCAAAGCCCCAACCCAAACAACAAGCCGCGGTAACAGAAGTAGCACAACAGAAACAAGCCGGCGAGTCGAAACCGGTGGAAATCAAGCCTGCTGCGGAACCGGCTCAGGCGGCACTCAAGGCAAATGCCAAAATCTCTCCGCAGCCGGAAACTACGGTACGGGTCGATACCGCCCGGCTGGATGACATCATGAATATGGTTGGCGAACTGGTACTGGTTCGAAACCGGCTGGCAACGCTGAAATCCAGGTTAGGCGATGAAGAGGTTGCCAACGCAGTAGCCAATCTCGATGTGGTGACAGCCGATCTGCAGAACTCGGTCATGAAGACCCGCATGCAGCCGATCAAGAAGGTATTCGGGCGCTTTCCCCGTGTGGTGCGGGATCTTGCGCGCAGTTTGAATAAAGAGATCAATCTGGAGATGACGGGGGAAGAGACGGATCTGGATAAAAATCTGGTCGAAGCGCTCTCCGATCCGATGGTGCATCTGGTGCGCAATGCCGTCGATCATGGCATCGAAACGCCGGACGAGCGTGAGAAGGCAGGTAAACCGCGTCAGGGAACAGTGCTGCTGTCGGCTGCCCAGGAGGGCGACCATATACTGCTCTCCATCAGCGACGACGGCAAAGGCATGGATGCGGATGCGCTGCGGCGCAAAGCAGTGGAAAGGGGCATGATGGACCAGGAGGCGGCTGCCCGCCTGGACGAAAAGGAGTGCTTTCACCTGATATTTCAACCGGGATTCTCCACCAAATCGGAGATCTCCGACGTCTCCGGCCGCGGCGTTGGCATGGACGTGGTAAAGACGCGCATCAGCCAGATGAACGGATCGGTGGATATCGACTCGGAGCTGGGCAAGGGCAGCGTCATCACGATCAAATTGCCGTTGACGCTGGCGATTCTGCCGACGCTGATGGTGGTGCTGGGCGTTCAGTCCTTTGCTTTGCCACTCTCCAGTGTGGTGGAGATCTTCAACCTCGACCTGCAGCGTACGCACATGGTTGACGGTCAGCTGACCATCATGGTTCGGGAACGGGCGTTGCCGCTGTTCTACCTGCGCAACTGGCTGATCAGCAGCCAGTCCGGTTCGGACCCGCAGAATCACGGCCATGTCGTCGTGGTGAATGTGGGCGGCAAACAGGTCTGTCTGGTGGTCGATTATCTGATCGGTCAGGAAGAGGTGGTGATCAAGCCATTGGGCAGCATGCTGCAGGGGCTGGAGGGTATGGCGGGTGCCACTATCACCGGCGACGGCAAGATCGCGCTGATTCTGGATATACCGGGGCTGATGAGAAAGTATGCCAGCCGCTATTGATTGCGCAGAGAGCTACTCCAGGCGTGATGCGGCTCACCGCTTGCCGGTAGCAGCTGAGCTACACACTATGCTCAGCAAAGGGAGGCAGCAATGACTCCCCGGGTTCGTGTATTGGTGGTCGATGATTCGCTCTTTTTTCAGCGGCGCATCACCGACATTCTGCAGCGGGAACCCGCTATCGAGGTAATCGGACACGCGACTGACGGGCTGCAGGCAGTGGCGGCCGCGCACAAACTAAAACCGGATGTTATCACCATGGATGTCGAGATGCCGGTGTTGGATGGAATCAACGCGGTAAAGCGGATCATGGCTGAACTCCCGACGCCGATTATCATGCTTTCCAATTTCACTCAGCAGGGAGCACGCGCAACCCTGAATGCTTTGGATGCCGGCGCTGCCGATTTTCTGTCGAAACAGCAGAATGGCAGCGATTCACCCGATTTAATCGAAAAACACCTGCCACAACGCGTGCTTGCACTGGGTTGGAGGCGTCAACATCAGGGTCCGGCGATGTCCCGGCAGCAGCGGCAGCCGATGGCAGATCATCAACGCCGCGGTCACTACAAGCTGGTTGTGATCGGTGCATCGACCGGCGGACCGGTGGCGATTCAGCAGCTGCTGTCGAAGTTGCCGGAAGATTTCCCACTGCCGCTCCTGCTCGTCGTGCACATGCCGGAAAGTTTTACCCCCGCATTTGCGGAGCGTCTGAATGCACAATGCAAGATCAAGGTGAAGGAGGCACAGGACGGTGACATCCCGCAGCCCGGGCAGGCTTATCTGGCGCCCGGAGGCAAACAGATGACACTGCAGCATGTGGGTGCCAAAACAGCGCTGCGTATAAGCGAGGGTTTGCCGCAACAGACCTACCGGCCCTGCGTAGACGTCACCATGAGTTCAGCGGGATCGGTCTATCCGGATGGCATTCTGGCGGTGATTTTGACCGGCATGGGCGCGGACGGAAAGATCGCGGCGCAACAGTTAAAGGCAGGTGGCTCCACGGTCTGGTCTCAGGACCAAGCCAGCTGCATTGTTTATGGCATGCCGCAAGCGGTAGAGAAGGCGGGTCTGTCGGACAAGGTTTTGCCGCTGCATGAGATCGCTCCTGCGTTGGTGAAGGTGGTGTGAAATGGATTTGCTCAGCATTGCCGGCATCCTGGTGGCAGTCGCTGCAATCGTCGGCGGAAACGCGTTGGAGGGCGGCCACGTCAGTGCACTGCTGAATGGGCCGGCGCTGGTGATTGTGTTCGGCGGCACTTTGGGCGCCATCCTGCTGCAGTCACCGTTAGCTGTATTTCTCCACTCGCTGCGACTGGCAGGAGGGGTGTTTCGTCCTCCCAGCCATCAGATCAATCCGGCGATCAAAAAACTGGTCAACTGGAGCAATGTGGCGCGCAAGGAGGGGCTACTGGGTCTGGAGGCGATAGCGGAGAGCGAGCCGGATCTATTCATACGCAAAGGGATGCAATTGCTGGTGGACGGCAGTGAACCGGAAGTGATTCGCAGCATCATGGAGGTTGAGGTTGACAGCCGCGAGCAATACGATCTGCTGGCGGCAAAGGTGTTCGAAGCGATGGGCGGTTATGCACCGACCATCGGCATCCTGGGCGCTGTGATGGGGTTGATCCACGTCATGCAGAACCTTGCCGATCCCGGCCGGTTGGGCAGCGGCATCGCCACCGCATTTGTTGCCACCATCTACGGGGTCGGTCTGGCCAATTTGTTGCTGCTCCCGTTCGGCAACAAAATTAAAACCCTGGCACTACGCAAGTCGCAATACCAGGAAATGGTGATCGAAGGGATTGTGGCGATCGCCGAAGGGGAGAATCCGCGCAATATTGAATCCAAGCTGCAGGGGTACCTTAACTGATGGCAGCTGCAGCTGCCATCGGCGCCGCTGTAATGACAGCCCGTGACCAGGCGAGCGGTTGATCCATGGCACGCAGAAAGCGACCGGAGGAGCAGAGCAATCACGACCGCTGGCTCGTCTCCTATGCCGATTTTATCACGCTGCTGTTTGCGTTTTTCGTAGTCATGTACTCGATCTCGTCGATCAACGAAGGGAAATACCGGGTACTCTCCGATACCCTGACCAACGCTTTTGTCACACCCGCGCAGAGCCTTGACCCGGTGCAGGTCGGCGAGCAGGTGCGTTCGTTGATTCCCCAGCCCGGCGACTTTGCAACACCCGAACCGGTTACCGAAGAACCCACAGAGCGGCCGCCGGACGAGAGCGATGAGCTTGCCCTGGACAGGATCCAGGCCAATTTGAATCTGGCTCTTGAGCCTTTTGTCGATCAGGAGCTGGTCAAGGTGACGCGGACCGATCGCGGCATCGAAGTTGAAATGAAGAGCGAGATGTTGTTCAAGAGCGGCAGCGCCAGCCTCTCCCGCAGCGCATTCACAGTGCTGAAAGACGTGGCGGCGCTGGTCAGGTCCGTTCCCAATAAAATCAACGTGGAAGGCCATACCGACAATGTGCCGATCAGCACCATTACCTTTCCCTCCAACTGGGAGCTCTCCGCCGCCCGGGCTGCGAGCGTCGTCCACGTACTGGCCAAACTGGGCGTCGAGCCGCCACGCATGGCCGCAACCGGTTACGGTGAGCACCAGCCGATAGGGGAGAATGACAGCGAAGCAGGGCGCCAGTCCAATCGGCGTGTCGCGCTGGTCATCATGGCAGGGGAATATGAGCGCAAATCGGGCAGGATCGGCAAGGCTCCCGGAGAAGCTCAATGAAGGTCTGGACGCTGGCAAATCAGAAAGGAGGCGTAGGTAAAACTACCAGTGCAGTGAGTCTGGGGGGGCTGCTGGCATGCTGGGGATTTCGCACCCTGGTAATGGACATAGATCCGCATGGCTCTCTTACCAGCTACTTCCGCTACGATCCGGAAACGCTGGAGAGCGGCGCTTTCTCGCTGTTCGAGGCAGCGATGAAAAAGCAGTCGGTCGATCCATATGCGTTGGTGCGGGCAACCGACACCGAGGGTCTGGATCTGTTGCCGGCGTCGGTTGCACTGGCCACGCTCGACCGGCAGGCGGGCCGTCAAGAGGGTATGGGGCTGGTGCTGAAGAATGCAATGAGTGCGCTGGCGCCGCACTACGATCATGTCATCATAGACTGCCCGCCAATGCTTGGCGTACTGCTGATTAATGCACTTGCCGCATGCGAACGGCTGCTGATACCGGTGCAAACCGAATATCTCGCGTTGAAGGGGCTTGAACGCATGCTGCACACACTGCAGATGGTGCTGCGTGCACGCACCGAATTCCTGCCACACCTGATCGTACCAACGATGTTCGACCGCCGGACCCGCGCTTCCATCGACAGTCTGAAGATACTGCGCAGCGACCATGCAGCCGCCGTCTGGAGAGGCGCCATTCCCATCGATACAAAATTTCGCGATGCAAGCCGTGCGGGTATTCCGCCTTCACTTTTCGATCCGCATGCCCGCGGCGTGGCAGCCTATACAACTTTGCTGGAGCAGCTGCAGGGAAGGCCGGCAATAATGCAGGCGGCCGGATGAATGCATCCGATGCACGGTGATTCTTCAGCATGCAGCCAAGAAATCTCTTGTACCAATATCTGGTCGATCTCATGGAAGAGCCCGGCGGCGGGAAGATGCCCGCCGGGGAGCCGGCAGGAAACAGGGATACCATGGAACCTGCCGCCACGACCGCTGCCGTTGCAGGTGAATTGCAGGACTCTCCAGCCATTCCGGGTGCGGGACAGGATGCCGGCGATCCGCTCACCGGAGAGTGCGCCGAGGGCAGGTTCACAGCAACGGAGCGGCGGGAGGCAGTTGCGGTTTCACCCGAAATCCCGGAGTGGGCAGAAGCTCCATTTCAGGTTCTGATGATTCGCGTTCGTGGCGTTAATCTTGGGGTGCCGCTGCACTATCTCGACAGTATCGTCCGCTGGAACGGGCAGGCAACATCGATTCCCGGTCAGCCCGGCTGGCAGCCTGGCCTCTATCTGCACAAAGCGCAGAGCGTGGCGCTGGTCAATCTGGCTCGTCTGATCATGCCGGAGCGCGACCTGGTTTCCGGCGCTGCGTCGTCCGGCTACTTGTTGTTGGTTGGTCATTCACGCTGGGGATTGATTTGCGATGCTATTCAGCGGCCCAGGCTGCTGCGGGCGGCAGATGTGCGCTGGTGCCGGAGCCGGCAATTCAGACCCTGGTCTCACGGCATCATTATTGGAGAACTCTGCGTGCTGCTTAACATTAATGCCCTGTTGGAGCTAATGGGCACGAATGATGCATAAAACTAAATATGCCCGCAAGGGCGTCTGAAAATTGACGGATATTATCCGAACTCCAAAGAGGTGGAGATATGAGAGCTACGGTAGCAGAGGGTATGGCCAACGATCCGGTGATCCAATTGGTGACCTTTCGTCTGAAGGACGAGACCTATGGTATCAACGTCATGCAGGTGCAGGAGGTGTTGCGGGTCACCGAAATTGCACCGGTGCCGGGTGCACCCCCCTATGTGCTCGGGATCATCAATCTGCGCGGCAACGTGGTGACCGTAATGGACACGCGTGGCAGGTTTGGTTTGTCCCCGGGAGAGATCGACGACTCCACGCGGGTGGTCATCATTGAATCGGAGAAACAGGTTATCGGCATGCTGGTGGACAGTGTGGCTGAAGTGGTTGATCTGCGCGCCTCGGAGATCGATTCGGCTCCTAACGTAGGTAACGAAGAGAACTCCCGCTATATTCAGGGTGTAGCCACGCGTGATAAAGAGTTGTTGATCGTAGTCGATCTGAACAGACTGCTCTCTGAAGAGGAGTGGAATGAAGTCGGCATGATCTGAATTGTTTCAGCACTGAATTCGCGGGTGAACCCCGCTTCTGCGAGATTGTTGAGTGTCGCCAGCGAAGGCATGCCTTGTTAAACGGAGGTTAGCATGGCAGAGATAAATCAACCGGCACCGGTCAAGCCGGTCTGGCCGTCCCGGCGGAAGCAGCATCCGTTGAAGCGCTATCCAGATCGGTCAGACGAGGATGAACGGAAACGGCGGCAAGAACCGCAACAGACGGACGGTGAAAAATCCGCTATCGATGAGTATGTCTGAAGAGTAAACGACTATGTCATTACTATGGGTTGTGGTGTCAATAACCGCTCTGTTGCTGTTGGCGGGTATGGCTTGGCTGGCGTTGAGAGTACACACCGTACAGCTCGAATCGAGGGCGCTGAAGGCGCGGCTTGAATCGGTTTGCTGTGATCTGAATGCGCTCTGTTCCGGTGCGGTCGGGGTGGACCGGCGTATCACCATGCTGGAGCACCAGGGTCGCCGGCTGGACCAGCGCCAGGAGACGCTGGAGAATCAGAAACAGGATGAACGACCCTACGGTGAAGCGATACAGATGATTCACCAAGGCGCAACGGCCGCAAGCCTGGTCGACAAGCTGGGATTGAGCCGTAGTGAAGCGGAGCTGATGGTGATGCTGCACGGCGTCCGCAAAGCGGGTTAAAGCGGCAGCTTCCCGGTCGGGAGAGATTGCTCCGCAGCTGGTTTCAAGCGCGTGCGGGCGGCAATCTTCGTAAGGTCAAGTTCCGCTCGGAAGCACCATGGTTGGAAGTTTCAGCGCCGTTTTTTTTCGCTACCACACCACCCCGGCATACGGTTTTTTGCCACCTCGACAGTCAATTTCTTGTCATAACCCGATCGACGGCACTATATTTGGGATTGTTGTCGCTCCGGTTTCTCAATAAGCTTGGTTTTTCCGTAGCAGCCGTAAATTCATCTTTCCTGTCGGTCCCGTTGAATTCCAAACGGTGAGAATGCTATGCAACGCAACAGACTTATTGCCTGGTGGATCTTCTGGCTGGCGCTGCCGCTGAATACTTATGCTAAGCCCATCGGCCTGCCGGGAGTGCCCGGCGCAAAAGTCACAACGGCGGACTGGAGTTACCAGGGTGAGCGGGGGCCGCAAAATTGGGGCAACCTGTCTCCGGCGTATGCACTTTGTCAGAGCGGCAGTTCGCAGTCTCCTGTCGACCTGATGCCCGAACACGCCAGCAGATTGGCGCCACTCAGATTTCACTATCGCACCGATTCACTGAATATCGGCAACGATGGGCTAAGCATCCGGATGGCCTATGCTCCCGGAAGCTATCTCCAGGTTGAAAACAGGCAATTCGAACTGAAAGAGCTGGTCTTTCGCACGCCGGGCGAGCACACAATCGAAGGCCGGCAGATGGATATGGAGGTGCAGTTGCTGCACCGGAGCAGCGCCGGTGTCACAGCGATTCTGGCCATTCCCGTTAGCGCCGGTGTTCGTCGCAATGCCATGCTGCAGCGAATTTGGGACTACCTTCCGACCGGCCGCGGAACGGGTCGCTATTACCGGTACATCGGTGTCAACCCGGTATTTTTTCTGCCTGCCGATCGCAGCTATTTTCGCTATACCGGGTCGCTTACCGAACCTCCCTGCACAGAGCGTATTACCTGGTTTGTCATGCAGAAACCCGTGGAGGTATCCGTACATCTGATCGACCGGATACGCCAGATAATGGGGCATAACAACCGCCCGGTGCAGGCAACCAACGGCCGCTCCATACTCACCAGCCGGTGAACGCTGTCCAGTCCAGGACTATGCCATCTTCACTACATAATGGCCGTGTGCCTTACCCTGCAGCAACGCTCGCAAATGAGCCTCGACCTCATCCAGCGTGATCTCGGTGGTCAATGTTTCCAGGCAGTCCGGCTTCCATTCGCTCGCCAGCTTGTTCCATACCTCGACACGCGGCGCCATCGGACACTCCGCGGAGTCGATGCCGACCAGAGAGATGCCGCGCAGAATAAATGGAAACACGCTGGTATTGAGCTCCGGGGAACCCACCAGGCCTGCGCAGGTGACAGTGGCGCCGTAGCGGGTCGCTTTTAGCGCACTGGCCAGCATATCCCCGCCGACGACGTCCACCACGCCGGCCCACTGCTCTTTCAGCAGCGGGCGTTTTGTCTCGATCACACTCTCGCGGCTGACCACCTGAGCGGCTCCGAGCGACTTGAGAAAATCGGCTGCATCCGCCTTGCCGGTTACCGCGGCAACCTCATAACCCAGTTTGGCAAGAATAGCCACGGCAAGACTGCCTACGCCACCGGTAGCGCCGGTCACCAGCACCGGGCCGCGCTCCGGTTTGACGCCGTTGCGCACCAGTACTGCTATCATCAGGCCGGCGGTCAGTCCGGCGGTGCCGAACATCATCGCCTCCTTGAGGCTCAATCCCGGGGGCAGCTGCACCACCCAACCGGCGGGCACCCGAATGTACTCACCAAGACCGCCGTCAGTATTCATGCCCAGGTCGTAACTGGTAACCAATACTTTGTCCCCCGCTGCGAATCTTGGATCATCGCTCGCTGCGACGACGCCGGAGGCATCGACGCCGGGTGTATGCGGATAGCTGCGGGTCACACCCCTGTTTCCGACCGAAGAGAGCGCGTCTTTGTAGTTGAGTGCCGAGTAGTGCACCCGCACCAGCACCTCGCCGGCCGGCAGTTCGTCCAGTGAGCGGTTTTTTATACTGCTGACAAACCGCTTGGGCTCTGCCTCTTCCACAACCAAGGCCCGAAATAGGGTTTCGTTCATGCCACCGTCTCCTGTAGATGGGGATGGAGTGTTGTCAGCCATGGCGATGCCAAGACCTGCAACTGAATTTGCAGTTGGGTATCAAGTTAGCAACTGGCAACATTAATCACAAGTCAAGCATCACAGCCTGCGGCAGCAACAACGCGCCGCATATCAAGTTGAAGCGCAAGCATTGCGGTTTAGCCAAAGTCAGGCAGTAATCAGTTGACGTTTGTTTACAGATGTTTTAACCACTCCCTAGACTATAATCGATATATAATTTTCCAATTTTGAAGACAACCTGAGGGGGATACCGATGCTTAACCGGGGTGGGACTTTTGTGACTGGGATAGCGTTTGTCCTTTTTCTCTCCCAGGGTTTACATGCGGGATGGCAGGATTACGCAAAGCCGATCGGCGAGGTTCTCAATAAGGGTGCAAACACACGCGGTGGGTCTGCCGGTACTTCCCTCTCGCAGCAGGAGATGTCTGGCGGACTCAAGGAGGCGTTGAGTGTCGGCGTGGAGCGCTCGATAAACCTACTCGGACGAAACGGCGGCTTTCTCAATGACAGCCTGGTGAAGATTCCGTTGCCGGGAGTGCTGCAAAAGCTCGAGGGTGGATTAAGGGCGGTGGGACAGGGAGAGCTGGCAGATGAGTTCATTGCGACGATGAATCATGCTGCTGAGCGTGCAGTGCCTGAGACCGCTTCGATATTTGGTGAGACGATCAGGAAAATGACGCTGAAGGACGCCCAGGGGATCCTTCAGGGTGCGGATGATTCCGCCACCCAGTATTTCCGTAAAAATAGCGGAAAAAAGCTGGCTAAGGCGATATTGCCGATTGTAAAACAGGCGACTGAAAAGGCGGGCGTCACCTCAGCGTATAAAAACATGGTTGGTAAGGCGGGCATACTTGGCGGTATGGCTGGGAGCAGTTCACTCGACCTGGATGAATATGTCACGGAGAAGACACTCGATGGGCTGTTCCTGAAACTGGCAGCGGAGGAGAAGCAGATCCGGAATAATCCGTTGGCGCGCAGCACGGATTTGCTGAAAAAGGTGTTCGGCGCCCGCTAACTGAAACGATCGATACCTTTTGCATGCATGCAGTCGAGTCAAGGGGGGTAGATTGGAGTCTCGGACCGGATGAATAAAGAACCCAGCTTTACCATTGGCATCGAGGAGGAGTATCTGCTGGTTGACCGCAACAGCCGCAACCTGATCGGCGAGGTCCCGGAGAGTATGTTGCCCGACTGTGAACGGCTGTTGCAGGGACAGGTAACCCCTGAGTTTTTTCAATCGCAGATCGAAGTTGGTACCAGAGTTGCCGGCACCATCAGCGAAGCCAGGGCAGATCTCGCCCGGCTGCGTAAAATCGTCGCCGGCCAGGCGCAGAAGCACGGCATGGCACTGATCGCCGCGTCTACCCATCCGTTTGCCGACTGGGACTCTCTGCAGCGCACCCGCAAGGACCGCTACAAAGTGCTGGAGCACGATCTGCAGGGGGTGGTGCGCCGCTTGATGATCAGCGGCATGCACGTACACGTCGGCATCGATGACGACGATCTGCGCATTGATCTGATGAGCCAGGCCAACTATCTGCTGCCCCATCTGTTGGCATTGAGCACCTCCTCGCCGTTCTGGCGCGGCGAGGATACCGGTCTGAAGTCTTACCGGATTGCGGTCTGGAACGAGATGCCGAGAACCGGACTGGCGGAGCAGTTTGCCAGTTATGGGGAGTATCTGCGTTATGTGGATGTGATGATCAACGCCGGTCTGATCGAAGACAGCACCAAGATATGGTGGGATATCCGGCCGAGCCATCGCTTTCCCACGTTGGAGATGCGCATCTCCGACCTCTGCACCAGGCTGGACGATGCGATCTGTATTGCCGCCATCTATCTCTGCTGGCTGAGAATGCTCTATCGCATCAAGGTCAAGAATCAGCGCTGGCGAACCTACTCCCGCTTTCTGCTCGACGAGAATCGCTGGCTGGCGCAGCGCTACGGAACTGATAAGGGTTTGGTTGACTTTGGCCGCGGCACCCTGGTTCCGTTTCCGGATCTGCTGGAAGAGATATTTGAGCTGGTGGCCGAGGATGCAGAGTATTTCGAGTGCGTCGATGAGCTGCACCACGCGCGGGAAATTCTGGCGCGGGGAACCAGCGCCCACTGGCAGGTCGGCACTTTCAGGCAAGCCAAAGCGGCAGGTGCAAGCAACGAAGAGGCGCTGCATGCGGTGGTGGACATGCTGATCAAGGAGACCCTGCACGGGCTTTGATGCGGTTGCGTCCGAAAGGCGCTGCGTAGATTAACGCTGGGCACTTTCTTACTCTCCATTGGATGGATCGATATGCCGCTACAATGCCGAATCCGGGGTCTTCGAATGCGCAGCTGTTGTGCAATGAGGTATTAAACAAATGCAATCGGGACTGAAGTCAACGGTGCCGGTCATTGGGTTCTGTGCGTACAGCGGAACCGGAAAGACCACGCTGTTGATAAAACTATTGCCGATATTGAAGTCACGGGGCGTGCGCGTGGGTGTGATCAAGCATACCCATCACCGGTTCGAACTGGACAGACCGGGTAAAGACAGTTACGAACTGCGCAAGGCCGGCGCAGCTGAAATGCTGGTTGCTTCAGGCAGACGGTGGGCCTTGATGGTGGAGACCGGCGACGATGGCGATCCGGTATTGCAGGACATGGTGAACCGGATGGATCAGTCGGTGCTGGATCTGATTATTGTCGAAGGATTCAAGCACGAGGCTTTTCCCAAGATTGAACTGCACCGTCCCGAGCTGGGCAGGCCGCCTATTTTTTCAGAAGATCAGAGTGTTATTGCCATCGCCAGCGACGATCCCACCGCTTACGATACCAGGCTTCCGCTGCTGGATATTAATGATCCGGAGGCAATAGCGGAGTTTATCGGCTCGATCTTGCAGCAAAAATAGGGCAGAGGGCAGTGGTTCAAGGGCTAAGTATAGGTCTAAAGAAGCTCAGTTTCTTTTCCTCGGCCCTCGTTCCTCGTCCGCTGGTCCTGAGTCCGGCCTGCCAAACTCGATCACCCGCTTCTGCGGAGAGAGATTGATCTCATCCACCACGGCGCCTTGGCGAGCGTTCAGCATCAGCCAGACCGCATCTGCCACATCTTGCGGTGTAAGATGCTGCTCCGAGGAGCTGCCGGGCCGGAACTCTAGATCCCGAAAGAAATCTGTGGCCACCATACCCGGGTTGACGATGCCGACCCGCACGCCGCTCGCGCTGCACTCTTCGCGCAATGACTGGGCAAAGCCGCGCAGTGCAAACTTGCTGGCGCAATAAACCGCCCCGTTTCTGCCGCCGGAGAGCGCCGCTTCGGATCCGATAAAGAGCAGGTTGCCGTGCCCCTGCCTTTTTAGGGCTGGCAGAAACGCAGCAGCAAGCAGTATCTGGCTGGTGAGATTGAGGTCGATCAAGGCGCGAATCTGCTGGTGCGAAAACTGCTCAAGCGAACCGAAACGGCCATAACCCGCAACACAGATAACGCCGTCGATGACCGGAAACCTTTTGCGCAGCAGTTTGAACTGATCGGGTAACTCATCCAGCTGCGAGAGATCGAGCGCCACCGGATCGAAGCCGGGATGTTCGCCAAGCGTCGCATCGAAATGGCGCCCAATCCCCACCACCCGGCAATCCGCCGCCAGCAGGCGTTCGCTGATAGCGCGTCCGATACCCCGGCTGGCGCCGGATACCAGATAGGTTTTATAGAATTGGTCTGCACTCATGGACACTGGCCTCCGCCGGTAACGCTATTTCCAGCCCTGCCATGCGCTGTTGGATAAATGTTCC
Source organism: Chromatiaceae bacterium (assembly GCA_024235255.1). GTDB lineage: Bacteria > Pseudomonadota > Gammaproteobacteria > Chromatiales > Chromatiaceae > HKST-UBA178. The sequence goes on along the minus strand of JACKMT010000001.1, from coordinate 986,029 downwards.
AGGCGATGGAGTTGGTCATTCATCAACCGGGTGATTATCTCTCGATTGATGCCGTGCACCGGGCTTTGCGGATTGTCGGACACAATCTTAAAACAGTGGATCTGTTCCGGCAGCGCAACCGCACAGGCAGCGCTGTAAAAGCCCGCGGCTTCCATATCGTAGAGCGCATTAGCGGCGTACTCGGTTTCCGGCGCGGCGCAGGTGATCAGCGGTGCGCTCCCGCAGGGTGGCGATGCAGGCAGTACAGTCTGCCATCGTCTGCCACTGGTTTGATGCACTATTTCCGAAGCAAGCAGCGCCTCGCCGACCGGCAGGTGGGCATGTCCGGCAATGCCTGCATTTATCCAGATGGCCGGTCCGGGCAGCATTTGATGCAGCCATTGCGTAGCCTGCTCCGAAGCTTCACTTCCTATTCCGGTGATAATGAGCGCCACCCCCTGGTGGCGGTAGACCGAGTAGGGTGTCGCCTTATTGTCCCGTAGCAGGCCGAAGTGGCGGTTGATCGGTTTTGCCTCGGAAGGCATGGCAACCACGAATCTGATCTGGCGGGGCGGGGTCATCGATTCCTTACGTTGCGTCGGCTTGCGACGAAGCTGATCGTTGCGCCGAACAGCGTGCCACAGGCGTTGGCGATAAAATCTCCCAGCTCCATGTAGCGGTTGACATAGGGTTGGATTAGTTCGATGGCACCGCCATAGGCAACAATGGCCAACGATATCCAGAGCATGCCGCGTATTGACCGGCGTGAAACTCCTCCGAGAAAACCAAGCACGGCGTAAGCAGCAAAGTGTTCCAGCTTATCGCTGACAGCAATCTCCGGCAGCTGCGGCAGTGGTGAGAGCGACAGATAGCCTATGACGGCGCTCCAGAGGAGTGCAAGCCAGTCGCTGTATTCATTCAGTCGGTGTCTGGTGCCGGTCATCCGGGAATATTAACAGCAGGCAGGCGAACGGCAAATACGGGGTGCTTTTGAACTGCCTGCGCTTGTTAGGTTATGTTATCGGCAGCTGTCAGCCAGGATAGATCGATGATCAATGAATTGAAGCACGAACTGGAACGCATTCTCTCTTGCGCGCGTAAGATCCTCAAAAGTTCGGGCACGGCAACCGAGGCGGGTCGTGCAGCGCTGCAGATCGAACGTTCGGCAACGAAGCTGTTGGGACGGGATGCGCAGTGCATATGCCCGGAGTGCGGCTATCGGTTTCGCGGCAACGGCTGGGATGGAATCGACGCCCACTGGCGGGCAAAACACGAGTCGGTGATGACCTACAGCAAAGCCTGGCCGCTGATCAAAGCGGGCGTCTACCGGCCGAGTCAGAGATCTCCGTTGGACGATCTGTTTACGGAAGAGTGAATCGGGTGCTGAGCGCAATTTTTGTCCGGCCGAGTGAAACCGCCTTGCTGCATTGGTGGGATATTCACAAAAAAATCTGGTATAGTGCAGCAGCTCCGGCGTGCTTCGGTCTGCGCCGGTATCTCGCGGTAACCCATTTCCGGCCTGCCTCGTACTCATTCAATCTTGGGCATCCGCCTCGGACCGTTCCTGTGCCCTGAGGGCTGGGATAGGTGGATCCCGGAGTAATCCAATCTATGTCGTTTGCTAATATCGGCCTGTCGGCCGAACTTCTTCGCGCTGTTGCTGACCAGGGGTATACAACCCCCACTCCGGTTCAGCAGAAAGCCATTCCGGCCATTCTTCAGGGTCGGGACATCCTTGCCGGCGCCCAGACCGGAACCGGAAAAACGGCCGGTTTCACACTGCCGCTGTTGCAGCGGCTCAACGAGCGCGCACAAGGCAAGGGACACCGCCCGGTGCGGGCGCTGGTGCTGACGCCTACCCGGGAGCTGGCAGCCCAGGTGGAGGAGAGCGTCCGCGTCTACGGCAAGCATCTTCCCCTCCGCTCCGCGGCAATCTTCGGCGGTGTCAAGATCAACCCGCAGATCGAGCGTTTGCGTCAGGGGGTGGACATACTGGTGGCAACGCCAGGCCGTCTGCTCGACCATGTCGGGCAGGCAACGCTGGAGCTGTTAAAGGTTGAGATTCTGGTGCTGGATGAAGCGGACCGGATGCTCGATATGGGATTCATTCACGACATCCGCAGGATTCTTGCACTGCTGCCCGCAGGCCGCCAGAATCTGTTGTTCTCGGCAACATATAACAGTGAGATCAGGCTGTTGGCAGCTAAACTGTTAAACAACCCCGAGCAAATCGAAGTGGCCGCCAGGAATACCGCGGCAGAGCGGGTGGCACAGCAGGTGTATTTGGTCGATCGGGAGCGCAAGCGCGAACTGCTCTCCCATCTGGTTATTTCAGGCAGCTGGCAGCAGGTGCTGGTTTTCACCCGCACCAAGCATGGTGCCAACCGGCTGGCGCAACAACTGGAGCGAGATGGAATCGGCGCCGCCGCCATCCACGGCAACAAGAGCCAGGCGGCGCGCACCAGAGCGCTGGCTGATTTCAAGCAAGGCGCGGTGCGAGTGTTGGTGGCAACGGATATCGCGGCGCGCGGGCTGGACATCGATCAGCTTCCCCATGTGGTCAATTTTGAGTTGCCGAACGTACCCGAGGATTATGTGCATCGTATCGGTCGAACCGGGCGCGCGGGCCGGGAGGGAGAGGCGGTGTCACTGGTCTGTATCGATGAGCACGCGCTGCTGCGGGATATCGAACGGGTGTTACAACGTGAGATTGCCAAAGGCAGTGTCGCGGGTTTCGAGCCGGATCCGGCCATCGCTGCTGAACCGATTCAACACAGACGCAACGCTATGGGCGGAGCACGCCGTGCTGGAAGCGGACGCTTGGGAGCACGCGGCAGCATGACCGAAAGCGCCCCGGCCGGTGGTTCCGGCAGACGCATAGGTGCCGCGCCTGGCAGGCGTCCTGCGGCTGTTCAAAACGGCAATCAAAAAGCACCTCCGGAGACCATCCCGGTGCATGGCAGACCGGCGCAACAGCAGCGTGTCGCGACGCAGCGCAAAGCCACCCCCAGTCGGCGCAGAGAGCGGCCGTCGCTGTTTGGGAATCGGGGGTAGTCAGTTGCGCTGCAACCAGGATTGAATGACCTGGTGCAGCTCTTTCAGTCCGACCGGCTTGCTCAGATAGTCGCTGACGCCCGCTTCCAGGCAACGCTCCCGGTCGCCCGGCATGGCGAGCGCAGTCAGCGCGATGATCGGAACATCCTGCATCGTTGCATGGCTGCGCAGCCGTTGGGTTGCTTCCAAGCCATCCATACTCGGCAGCTGGATATCCATCAGAATGACATCCGGCGGCTGGTGCAGCGCGGCGGCAACCAATTCAACGCCGTCAGGTACGTTGGTGACGTGATAGCCCAGGCTCTCCAGGTAACCGGAAAGCATCGCGGCATTGGCTTTGTTGTCATCCGCCAGCAGCAGTCTCGGCAGCCCACTGACCGGGGTGGCGGGTTTCTCCCCCTTGGTGTCGGCCGGAGACGCCTCCAGCTCCTGTTTGGGCTTCCACGGCAGATGGACGCTGAAAACCGATCCTTTCCCAGGTGTGCTTTCCACGCTCACCCGGCCGTCGTGCAGCTCCGTCATGCGGTATACCAGCGCCAGTCCGAGACCGGTGCCGCTGTAGCGGCGGGTCAGCTGGCTGTCGAGCTGGACAAAGGGCTGGAACAACTTACTCTGCAGCTCCTTTGGTATGCCTATGCCGGTGTCCGATACCTGGAAACAGATCTGCCGCCGCCGCTTGTCTATTTTCACCTTCAGACCGATGGAGCCCTCTTCGGGGGTGAATTTCACCGCATTTCCCAACAGATTGACCAGCAGCTGTTTTAACCGTCTTGCGTCGCAACGGAGCAGACCGGCCTCCGAGGATATCTTGAAGCTGACCTGCTGCCGTTTGCGCCGGGCCGACGGGCCGATCAGGCGCAGGCTTGCTTCGCACAACTGCGCGACCGGAACCAGATCCCAGGCCAGTTCCATCTTGCCCGCCTCAACCTTGACGATGTCGAGGATATCGTTGATCAGCGTCAGCAAATGACTGCCGCTCTCATGAATGGTTTCGATGACCTTGATCTGCTGCTCCTGCAGCGGTCCGTACAGCTGGTCCACCAGCATCTCGGATATGCCGAGAATGGAAGTGAGCGGTGTGCGCAGTTCATGGCTCATGGTGGCCAGAAACTCATCTTTGGCGCGCGCGGTGCGGGCCAGCTCCAGGTTGACCTGATGCAGCTCGCGGGTGCGCTCCTCGACACGCTCAGCCAGTCTGGCACGCTCCTGCGCCAGATCCGCGTGTGCCCGGTGCAGCGCCTGCTCACTCTGGCGCCGCTGGGTGATGTCAGAGAAAGTGACTACCGCGCCGATCAACTTGCCGTCGTTGAGGATTGGATGCGACCGGTATTCGACCGGAAAACTGCTGCCGTCTGCGCGCCAGAACAGTTCGTTCTCCACGTGCGCAGCCTCGCCGGTGCGATAGGTGGCGAGCGCACGGCACTCCTCTTCCGACATTGGCGTGCCGTCTGCTTTGGTGTGGTGAATCAAGCTGTGAATGCCTTTTCCGATGAGGTCTGAGCGACGGGAATAGCCGAGCATGCGCAGTGCAGACGGGTTGCAGAAAGAGCAGTTTCCGGCCAGATCGATGCCGTAGATGCCCTCGCCCGAGGAGTCGAGCAGCAGGCGGGTGCGCTCCTCGCTGTGCCGCAGGCTCTGCTGATAGTCGCGCAGGCTGCGCTGCATATTTTCCAGCGCGTAGAGCAGCGTAGCGGCTTCATCGCGGCCTTTGGCGTTGATCGGATTATCGAGTTTCCCCTCGGAAATACGCTGGGCAATATTGGTGGCGGTGGCGATGGGCTGGGCCACGGCATGGTCAATCAGCCAAAGCAGCAGCAGCACGGCACTGCTCATACTGATAATGGTCAGGATCAGGTTTTCCTGTTCAATCAACGCAACCCGGACCTCGATTGCGGTTAGCTGCGCCTCTTTGTAACGTTGCACCGAATCCACCACATGATCCAGTAGATCGGTCGGCTGGCGGTCGATGCCAAGCACCGCACGGTCCACCTGAACGGTGGTGGACTGGCTACCCGGGACAAAGGTCTTGAGTGCATCGCGGTACTGGACGCCAAGTCGTTCATGCGCAGAGAGAAAGCGGCGCGCGTAGTCTCCGGCTTCCGAGTTCTGTGCCAGCATCGGCAGCAACAGATTGATGTTGTCACGCGTCAACTGCTCCTCGGAGATGAACTGCCGCAGATGTTTTCCGTAGAGCGCCGGTTCCTGGGCGCGCAGCAGGATGTCTTTCCACTCCTGCACCTGCTTCTTGAAATGAACCTGGGCGTTCAGGCTGGTGGTGACGATATTCGATGATTCAAGATGTACTTGGGCAGACTCTTTGTTCGCCTGTTTCAGCACATTTACCGCATGCAAGCCAATCCACAGGTTGACAGCCAGTCCCAGTCCCAATACCAGGACCAGTTTGGTGCGGATATTCATTTGCTCCTGACGCGCTCGATTGCCTTGTCCCAGCCGTTCAGCAAGCGTTGCCTCTGCCCGCTGTCCATCATCGGTCTGAACAGCGCCTGCCGCCGCCAGTGGCTGGCGATCTCTTCCAGCGAACCGTAGATCCCTTGTTGCAGCCCCGCCAGATAGGCGGCGCCGAGAGCGGTGGTTTCGGTCACCTCCGGCCGTTCCACAGGTACGTCGATAACATCCGCCAGAAATTGCAGCAGCCAATCATTGGCCACCATGCCGCCGTCCACCCGTAGAGACTCCAGCATGACGCCGTCGGCTGCCATTGCCTGCAGCAGATCGCGGGTTTGGTAGGCCACCGACTCCAGGGTCGCGCGGACCAGTTCGGCCACACCGCTGTCGCGGGTTAAGCCGAAGATTGCACCGCGCGCATGCGGATCCCAGTATGGCGCACCGAGACCGGTGAAGGCGGGCACCAGATAGACGCCTCGGTTGCCGTCGAGCACTGCCGCAAGGGCTTCGGTCTGTTTGGCAGACTGAATGATGCCGATGCCGTCGCGCAGCCATTGCACTGCCGCGCCGGCGACAAAAATCGAACCCTCCAATGCGTAGCAGGTCTCGCCGCCGATGCGGTAGGCGACGGTCGTGAGCAGCTGGTGATTCGAAACGACGGCTTTGTTGCCGGTGTTGAGCACGGCAAAACAGCCGGTGCCGTAGGTGGACTTGATCATGCCGGGCGCGAAGCAGGCCTGGCCGATGGTGGCTGCCTGCTGATCTCCGGCAACGCCGCAGATCGGCAGGGAGAGCCCGATAACAGCAGGGTCGGTAGCGCCGTAGTCGGCAGCGCTGTCCTTTACTTCGGGCAGCAGCGATTCGGGAATCTTCAGCAACGCCAGCAGTTGCGGATCCCAGCACTGCCGATGAATATCGAACAGCATGGTGCGGGATGCGTTGGTAGCGTCGGTTGCGTGCGTCTTACCGCCGGTCAGGCGCCAGATCAGGAAGCTGTCGGTGGTGCCGAAGGCGAGGCGTCCTTGGTCGGCCAGCGCCTGCGCGCCTGCTACGTTCTGCAGGATCCAGCGGATCTTGGTGCCGGAAAAATAGGGGTCAATCAACAGCCCGGTGCTACCTCTTACCAGCGGCTCTTGTCCCGCCTGTTTCAGTTCGGTGCAGAAATCCGCGGTACGCCGGTCCTGCCAGACAATGGCGTTGTAGACCGGCTTGCCGCTCTCCCGGTCCCATAGCACCGTGGTTTCGCGCTGATTGGTGATGCCAATGGCGGCGATGGTTCGGGCTTCTGCACGGCTCCAGTCGATCGCTTCGCGACAGACTGCCAGCGTGGTCGACCAGATCTCTTCGGGATCATGTTCAACCCAGCCGGAATCCGGAAAAATCTGCCGGAACTCCCGCTGCGCCGTGTATGCGGGTTGCGCATTCGTTTCGAATAGAATGGCACGGGAACTGGTGGTTCCCTGATCGATGCTGAGAATCAGTGGTCTCTCTTCCATAGTTGATCTTCTTCTCCTGGCCGGCAACAGCTTGCTAGCTGATTTATACAATATCGGGCTGGTCCAGTCAGGCATTGTCATGGATGTTTAGAGCGGCTTTCAACCCTCCTGGCTGCCTGCCAGCAGTTTGCCCCGATACTGAGCAGATCGGGAATAGCGTTCATGTTCGTTTTCTTGAAATAGATGATCGTATTTTCACTAAAAACGCATTGAAACGAAACTATGTTGTGCTAATATCGAATCCTCAGGTGCAGTTTGGTACCAAAGTGTCGGAGGATAATTTTGATGAAAACGAGAATTGCAGTTGCGCTGGCAGCCGCTCTGATCTCTGCCGCTCCCGGGATCATGGCAGGAACAGCCGAGGCGGAAAAATGGATAAACAACGAGTTCCAGCCGTCGACCCTGTCAAAAGAGCAACAAATGGAGGAGATGGCCTGGTTTATCAAAGCGGCTGAACCTTTCCAGGGGATGGAGATAAACGTCTTATCCGAGACCATTCCTACCCACGAGTATGAATCCAAAACCCTGACCAAAGCGTTCGAGGAGATAACCGGTATCAAGGTTAACCATCAACTGCTTGGCGAGGGCGAAGTGGTGCAGGCGGTGCAGACACAGATGCAGACCGGCCGCAATTTGTACGACGCCTATATCAACGACTCGGATCTGATCGGCACCCATTCGCGTCTGCAGCTGGCGGTCAACCTGACCGACTGGATGGCGGGCGAAGGCAAGGATGTCACCAACCCGATGCTCGATCTCGACGACTTCATGGGCATCTCTTTTACCACCGGTCCGGACGGCAAGGTGTACCAGATTCCGGATCAGCAGTTCGCCAACCTCTACTGGTTCCGCTATGACTGGTTCCAACGCGACGAGCTGAAGAAAAAATTCAAGGAGCTCTATGGCTATGAACTTGGCGTACCGGTCAACTGGTCGGCTTATGAAGACATAGCGGAATTTTTCTCGGTGCACGTCAAAGAGATAGACGGCGTGCGCATTTACGGACATATGGACTACGGCAAGCGCGCGCCCGATCTGGGTTGGCGTATGACTGACGCCTGGCTCTCTATGGCCGGCGAGGGCAGCAAAGGCCTGCCGAACGGCCGTCCGGTGGACGAGTGGGGCATCCGCATGGAGGAGGGCTCCTGCAACCCGGTTGGCGCATCGGTCTCCCGCGGCGGTGCCGCCAACGGCCCGGCCGCCGTTTACGCCATCCGCAAATGGGACGAATGGCTGCGCAAGTACGCACCCCCCGGGGCGGCCAGCTACGACTTTTACCAGTCGCTGCCGGCGCTCTCCCAAGGCAACGTCGCCCAACAGATCTTCTGGTACACCGCGTTCACCTCGGCGATGGTTGCGCCCAAGAGCGAAGGCAACAATACGGTTGACGACAACGGCATGCCGTTATGGCGCATGGCCCCGTCACCCCACGGGCCATACTGGGAAGAGGGCATGAAGCTTGGTTATCAAGATGCCGGTTCGTGGACGCTGTTTAAGTCGACCCCGGTTGAGCGGCGCAAGGCGGCCTGGTTGTTCGCGCAGTTTGCGGTCTCCAAGACGGTCTCATTGAAGAAGACCCACGTTGGACTGACGCCGATCCGCGACAGCGATATTCGCCATGCGTCGTTCACCGAGCGCGCCCCCAAACTGGGTGGGTTGGTCGAGTTCTACCGCTCCCCTGACCGGGTGCGCTGGACGCCTACCGGCATCAATGTGCCCGACTACCCGAAACTGGCTCAGATCTGGTGGCAGCAGATCGGCGATGTGAACTCAGGCGCATTTACCCCACAGCAGGCGATGGACCGTCTGGCTGAGGAGATGGACATTACCATGGCGCGTATGCAGGTGGCCGATGAGAAAGCGAATGTCTACGGTGGCTGCGGTCCACGTTTGAACGAACCGAAGGATCCCGCCTTCTGGCTCAATCAACCGGGCTCCCCGAAAGCCAAACTGGACAACGAAAAACCCAAAGGCGAGACCGTCGACTATGACGCACTGGTCAAGCGCTGGCAACAGGCGAGTTGATCGTCCAACGCCGGATGATGGTGCGGAAGCGGAGAGTGCCGGTGGCACTCTCCGCAATCGACCGCCGCACCTCCGACCGTTCACCGGGCAGTGCAAAAGAGCCTTCGGGCGCCGGCTGAATATGACCGAACCAGTACTATCCCATGAGCACCCAAGTCAAAGCCGCCAATCTGAATCCGCGCCAGAAGGAGATACTCAATCATGCCCGTATTCGCGGAGAGGTGCAGGTGGAGCAGCTTGCGGAAACGTTCAACGTGACGCCGCAGACGATCCGGAGGGATCTCAATCAGCTGCGTGAACTGGGTCTGCTGCACCGGGTGCATGGCGGGGCTATCGTCCACGACGGCGTCTCCAACCTGGGTTACGAAGCGAGACGGCGGCTCTCATCCGGCGAAAAGGAGGCGATCGCCCATTGCGCCGCGCAGCTGATTCCCGACGACACCTCGCTGTTCATCAACATCGGTACCACCACGGAGCAGGTTGCCCGGCATCTGGTGAACCGGGTCGGTCTGTTGGTTATCACCAACAATATCAACGTCGTCAATACGCTGCGCGAATGCGAGACGATCCAGGTGATGACCGCCGGCGGTATCGTGCGGCGCGAAGATGGCGGCATCGTTGGCGATGCCACGGTGGATTTTATCGCCCAGTTCAAGGTGGATTTCGCGGTGGTGGGCGCTTCAGCGATTGAAGTGGACGGCACGGTGCTCGACTACGATCCGCGCGAAGTGCGCGTGGCTCAGGCCATTATCGCCAACGCACGCTCGATCATACTGGTTGCCGACTCGACCAAATTCGAACGCAATGCGCCGATGCGCATTACCGATATTTCGCGCGTCGACTACTTCGTCACCGATCGGATGCCGCCACCGGCATTCGCCGACATCTGCCGGGAACGCGGCGTAACACTGGTGATTGCCGCCGAGGGATTTAAGTGCCATGCGGCGGTTGATCATCGCCAGGACGTCAACAACCCATCGGCAGAGACAAGTGGCACATCCTTTAGTTAAAGCCACGGTCATCCCGGCGCAGGTCGAGTCACCAATGGCGGCAGGTCTTATGGATTCCGGCGTTCTCCAGAATGACGGAAGATGGTTTTACCGGTTTAAGGTGCCTCTGATTAATTCTCATTTTGTCATCCCGGCGGATGCCGGGATCCAGGAAAATCAGGCACATGGATTCCGGCCTGCGCCGGAATGACGAATTAATCAGACTTGCCTTAAGTTGATTGGATAACTGAGTCTATGCAGCGGTTGTACGAGGTGGAGAATATTGAATCACGCTGGACCTATTTGAATGGCAATTGAACTGAAAGGTGTCACCAAGGTGGTCGGCATTGACACCCATATTCACGCCACCAGCATCAAGCTGGAGGAGGGACGGTTTAATACACTGCTCGGAACGACGCTCTCCGGGAAGACCACGCTGCTGCGGCTGATGGCCGGTCTGGAGCGCCCCAGCAAAGGGGAGATCTGGTTCAAGGGGAGGCGTGTGACCGGTGTGCCGGTGCAGAAGCGCAATGTTGCGATGGTTTACCAGCAGTTTATCAACTACCCCAATTTCAACGTCTATGACAATATCGCCTCGCCGCTGAAAGTGGTGCGCATGCCGGCGCAGGAGATAGCGCTGCGGGTGCGCAAGGTGGCCGAGCTGCTGCAGATCGAGCCGCTGCTCAAACGCATGCCGGGCGAGCTGTCGGGAGGCCAGCAGCAACGCACTGCGCTGGCGCGGGCGCTGGTCAAGGAGTCCGATCTGGTGCTGCTGGACGAACCGCTGGCCAATCTCGATTACAAACTGCGGGAGGAGCTGCGGGAGGAGCTGCCAAAACTTTTCCGGGACAGCGGCGCGACCGTGGTCTATGCAACCACCGAGCCGGCTGAAGCGCTGCTGCTCGGCGGCTGCACCGCGACTTTGCACCAAGGCCGGATTACCCAGTACGGGCCCACTTCGTCGGTCTATCGGATGCCTCGGGATCTGTTGAGTGCACGGGTCTTTTCCGATCCGCCCATCAACACCGCCGCGGTCGTCAAGCGCGATGGCAGATTTCATTACAGCGAAGCGGTCAGCTGGGAGGCGAAAGGGAAGTACGCCTCGCTGGCAGACGGCGCATATACGATCGGTTTCCGGCCGCATCACCTGACGCTGGCACCGGGCAGCGCTGCATCGGTCAGGGTGGCCGGCAAGGTGGTGATCACCGAGATCAGCGGTTCCGAAAGCGTGATTCATATGCGTGTCGGCGGCGATACCTGGGTGTCGCTCTCACATGGCATTCATCCATTCAGGCGGGGTCAGGGGGTGGAGCTCTTTGTGCAGACCGACCGCTGTTTTTACTTCGATCAAAACGAAAGGCTTGTTCAGTGATCTACCGAACCTCAATAGAGCGCTAACCCCATGGCAAAGATAACGCTGGACCAAGTTCGGCACAGTTATACCGATCGGCCAGAGTCGTCCAGTGACTGGGCACTGAAACAGCTGGACCTGGTCTGGTCGGACGGCGGTGCCTACGCGCTGCTCGGCCCGTCCGGCTGCGGCAAGACGACGCTGTTGAATGTGATCTCCGGACTGCTGCACCCTTCTGAGGGGCGGGTGCTTTTCGATGACAGGGATGTCACTGCGGTACCGTCAGACCGGCGCGACATAGCCCAGGTTTTTCAGTTTCCCGTGGTCTACGACACCATGAGCGTGTACGACAATCTTGCTTTCCCGCTGCGCAACCGGGGCGTACCCGAGCCGCAGGTGAAACAACGGGTGCAGGAGATTGCCAATATGCTCGAACTGCGGGATGTGCTGGGTAATCGTGCTTCCGGCCTCACTGCCGACGGCAAGCAGAAGATCTCGCTGGGGCGTGGACTGGTTCGTTCCGATGTCAATGTGATCATGTTCGATGAGCCGTTGACGGTAATCGATCCGCACCTCAAGTGGCAGCTGCGCTCCAAACTGAAGGAGCTGCATCAGCAGGTGCGCGCCACCATGATCTACGTGACCCACGACCAGACCGAGGCGCTCACCTTCGCCGATCACGTCGTGGTGATGCACGACGGACAGGTGGTTCAGATCGGTACACCGGTCGAGCTGTTCGATAAGCCAAAACACACCTTCGTCGGGCACTTTATCGGATCGCCGGGCATGAACCTGCTGCCGTGCGAGATAGTGGATGGATGCCCCACTTTTTTAGGCCACCGGCTGGGGACAACCGAAGTGGTGCAACCTCCGACCGGCGCCGGCCGATTGGAGATCGGGGTGCGCCCGGAGTTCATCAGTTTTGCCGATGCAGGGCTGCCGGTGGATATCGTCAGGACCGATGATGTCGGACGCCACCGGATCGTCGAGGTGATGCATAACTCGCACACCATCAAGCTGTTGTCGCCGGAGGATAAGCCTATTCCCGAGGGCAAGGGCTATCTCGCGTTTGAACGCGACAAGACCAATGTCTACGCGGACGGTTGGATACTTGAACCTGGCAAGCACAGTTGGACAGATTAAATGATCGAAAAAACAACCAATCAGAGAGCCTGGTTCCTGGTGCTGCCGGTGGTGGTGCTGGTGGCGTTCAATGCGCTGATACCGCTGATGACGGTGGTCAACTATTCGGTGCAGGAGACCTTCGGCAACAACGTCTTCTTTTTCGAAGGGGTCAAGTGGTTCGAACAGATTCTGCATTCGGAGCGCTTTCATGCGTCGCTGCTGCGCCAGCTCGCCTTCACCGGCATCATCCTGCTGATCGAAATACCGCTGGGCGTCGCGATCGCGCTGGCGATGCCGAAGAAAGGGCCCTGGGTTTCAGTCTGCCTGGTGCTGATGGCGCTGCCGCTGCTGATACCGTGGAACGTGGTTGGCGCCATGTGGAACATCTTCGCACTGCCGGATATCGGCCTGCTGGGCCGGATGATCAACGGCATGGGCTTTGACTACAACTTCACTCAGCAGCCGCTGGCCGCCTGGTTCACGACGATCCTGATGGATGTCTGGCACTGGACCTCGCTGGTGGTGCTGCTGGCCTACGCCGGACTCTGTTCGATTCCGGATGCTTACTACCAGGCGGCGCGCATCGACGGCGCCAGCAGCTGGTCGGTGTTCCGTTATATCCAGCTGCCGAAGATGAAGCGGGTGCTGACCATCGCCGTGCTGCTGCGTTTCATGGACAGCTTCATGATCTACACCGAACCTTTCGTACTCACCGGCGGCGGGCCGGGCAATGCCACCACATTCCTGTCGATCGATCTGGTGAAGATCGCGCTGGGCCAGTTCGATCTGGGTCCGGCCGCGGCGATGTCGCTGATCTATTTCCTGATCATTCTGGTGCTGAGCTGGATTTTCTATACCTTGATGATGCGTAACGAGGAGCAGTGATCATGCGTATCAAATGGTTGGTTCCGACCCTTTATATCCTGTTCCTGATGCTGCCGATCTACTGGCTGGTCAGTATGTCGTTCAAGACCACCAACGAAATCCTGGGCGCGTTCTCGCTCTGGCCGCAGGAGTTCACGCTGGCCAACTACATCACCATTTTCACCGATCCGACCTGGTACAACGGATACTTCAATTCGCTGACCTACGTGTTGATGAACACGCTGTTGTCGGTCAGTGTGGCGCTGCCGGCCGCGTACGCTTTTTCGCGCTACCGCTTTCTCGGTGACAAGCACCTCTTCTTTTGGCTGCTGACCAACCGCATGGCGCCGCCTGCGGTGTTCGCACTGCCGTTTTTCCAGCTCTATTCCGCGGTCGGGATGTTCGACACGCCGCTGGCGGTGGCACTGGCACACTGTCTGTTCAACATCCCGCTGGCGGTCTGGATTCTGGAAGGGTTCATGTCGGCTGTACCCAAGGAGCTGGATGAGACTGCCTACGTGGACGGTTACGCTTTCTGGCACTTTTTTGTCAGAATTTTTCTCCCGACCATTGCGGCCGGTATCGGTGTGGTGATGTTTTTCACCTTCATGTTCTCCTGGGTGGAGCTGCTGTTGGCCAAAACCCTTACCTCGGTGGACGCCAAGCCGATAGCAGCCACGATGACGCGCACGGCGAGCACCTCGGGCTATGAATTGGGCCTGCTGGCTGCGGCGGGTACGTTGACGATCATTCCGGGTGCTTTCGTGATCTACTTTGTCCGCCACCACATCGCCAAGGGTTTCGCCCTTGGCCGGGTTTAACGGACCCAAGGGGGTTGCTGATGTCTCTTTCCTGGATGGCATGGACCTGGCCCACCGCTGCGTTCTTCATTTTTATCCTGCTCGCCATCGCCACCATGGGGGTGTGGGAGCATTTCAGTCCTGGCGGCGGGCCGCGCAGAGGCGCGCTCGGACTGGATACCACGCGCGGCGACCGGCTCTTTATCTCGATCATCGGCAGCGCCTTCATCCACCTGGGGTGGCTCGCACTCATGGGCACGCCGTTGTGGGGGGCGCTCGCCATCTCCATCGCTTTTCTGCTCGCCGTATTCCGCTGGGTTTGATCTGCCGGCCGCTATGATCACGACGGATCTGCTGGTTATCGGGGGCGGCATCAATGGCGTGGGTATCGCCAGAGACGCAGCCGGGCGCGGCCTCCGCGTGTTGCTGTGTGAGCAGGATGATCTGGCGCAGCACACCTCGTCAGCCAGCACCAAACTAATCCACGGTGGTTTGCGCTACCTGGAGTACTACGACTTCAGCCTCGTTCGTCACGCCCTGCGCGAACGCGAAGTGCTGCTGCGCGCAGCCCCCCACATCATCTGGCCGATGCGCTTTGTGCTGCCGCACCACAAGGCGCTGCGGCCGCAATGGCTGATCCGTACAGGCCTCTTTCTGTACGATCACATCGGCGGCAGAAAACTGCTGCCTGCATCGCACCGTATCGACCTGCGCAAACACCCGGCAGGTGCACTGCTCAAGCCGGTGTTTAAAACCGGCTTCGAGTACTCCGACTGCTGGGTGCAGGATGCACGGCTGGTGGTGCTCAACGCGATGGATGCGAAAGCGCGCGGTGCGCAGATCAGAACGCGCACCAGGTGCGTCGGATTAGCGCGTCATGCATCTCACTGGCTCGCAGATCTGCGCGATGAGACCAGCGGACAAACTTACCGGGTGCAGGCGCATGCGCTGGTCAACGCAGCGGGCCCCTGGGTCGAACAGGTGCTGCATCTGGATGCCGATCGCCGATCAGCGCAAAGAGTCCGGCTGGTCAAGGGAAGCCATATCGTAGTGCCCAGACTGTTCGACCATCCGTATCCTTATATCTTCCAGAATGCCGACGGCCGCGTGCTGTTTGCCATCCCGTTCGAGCGCGATTTCACTTTGCTTGGCACCACCGATCAGGAGGTGGGTGAGGTGCCGAACCAGGCGCGGATCACCGAGCAGGAGATTGCCTACATCTGCAGCGCGATCAACGAATACCTGAACCGACCGGTCGCACCGGCGGATGTTGTGTGGAGTTACAGCGGCGTGCGGCCGCTCTATGATGACGCTGCGATCAGCGCCTCGAAAGTGACCCGGGACTACAAGCTCGATCTGGATACCGAGGGGGCACCGATACTCTCGGTATTCGGCGGTAAAATAACCACCTATCGGGTGCTGGCCGAGCAGGTGATGCATCTGCTCAAAGCGGTATTGGAGATCCGGCAGCCCGACTGGACTGCCGCCACCCGTCTGCCTGGCGGCGAGATCGAAAATGCCGATTTCGACGCATTTCTTGCGGATTGCGGAGAGCGATACGGCTGGCTGCCGGATGATCTCCGCTACGATTATGCGCGCAACTATGGCAGTCGAATCTCCACGCTGCTGAGCGGCTGCCGCGATTTGCAGGCATTGGGCAGACATTTCGACGGTCCGCTCTACGAACGCGAAGTGAGCTACCTGATGGAGCACGAATTTGCCCAAACCGCGGATGATGTGCTCTGGCGGCGCTCCAAGAAGGGGCTGTTCGTCTCCAGGCAGGCGGCTGAAGAACTGGATCGATGGATGGCCGCGAAACGCCACTGACAGCGTCCTCCAACTACCGGCCGTCATTTGATCACTGGTGCAATAGCCTTGATTGGCAAAACAGTGGGAAGGGAATAGCGGTGTTGTCAGACAGTGTTGAGCCGCCAACAATGAGTTGACAAAGCAGGCGGAAATCAGCAGAATCCCCGCTTCTTTCAGCGCCCGTAGCTCAGTTGGATAGAGTACCTGGCTACGAACCAGGGGGTCGGAGGTTCGAATCCTTCCGGGCGCGCCATGCAAATCAATAGACCCGCCAACGGCGGGTCTATTTGTTTGTGCGGTATGGGTTGGTGGATTCGAGCCTCCGACTTCAAACAGCTGGTGCGAAAAGCGCCGAAGGCGTGCAGAGCGGCCGCAGGCCGTCAACTCGAGGCTGGCGTAGCCGGCCGAGGTAACGCCGGCTTTGCCGGCGGCCCGAAGGGTGAGCAGACGGAGTTTGCGAGTAATCCTTCCGGGCGCGCCATAAAAGACTAAGAAATAAAGCGGTTGCCGATGCTCTCGGAGCCGCTTTTTTTTAACACAACCAGTGCCGGACTGCTCTTTACAGACTCTGTTTACCGCGTTAAAAAAGCGCTTCCTGTTCCGGGACGGAGTACTAGGTGCGGCCGTACCAGGTTCCCTTACCCTTGCCGTGTTGCGCGAGGTGTTGAGCGGCTACGAGGTTTTGCAGGTGCCTTTTCACGGTGTTTCGGTTGTTGCCGGTCAATTTGACAATCTGGCGAACGGTCAATCGTCCGTGCTCTGTTGCCAGTTCCAGGATACGGACAGACAGTTCCGGCAACTTGGCGACAAGAATCTGTTCGCGCTCAATCTTCGCTTCCAGCCGCTGTTTTTGCTTTTGCAGGGCCCGCAGGAAATAAAGCACCCAAGGCTGCCAGTCCGGAGAGTCCGTCTGGATTGTGCCTTGTGTGTTGCGCAGCGCCAGATAATAGCTTTCCTTGGTTTGTTCGATCACGCTTTCAAGTGAACTGTAAGGCACATAGGCATATCCGCTTCTCTGGAGCAGCAGTGTTGTCAGGATGCGGGAGAGCCTGCCGTTGCCATCCTGAAAAGGATGAATCTCCAGGAACACGACGGTGAAAATCGCAATGACCAGCAGCGGATGGAGCTGTTTATCTTCAAGTGCGGCACAGGCCCATGTCACCAGTTCGCTCATCAGACGCGGTGTGCCGAACGGCGTCGCTGTCTCAAATACAATGCCGATTTCCTGGCCATCTTCATCAAACGCACTGACGTTATTGGGGTTTGTCTTGTAGTCTCCACGATGGCGCTCGTCTTTGGTGCTGTAGACGAGGAGGTCGCGATGCAGTTGCTTGATATGGTTCTCCGTCAAGTTGATTGCGTCAGAATTCGCGAAAACCGTCTCCATCACGGAAGCGTATCCCGCTACCTCCTGCTCATCACGGGTATCAAATTTCCGGATTTTGATGTTGCCAAGAAACCGGGCGACTTCCTGGTCGGATAACTTGCTGCCTTCTATGCGTGTCGATGAGCCGATACTTTCAATCGTCGCGACCCGGCGCAGCGCAGACAGACGCTCAGGGGCCAGCGTACCAAGCGCCCGCCATGCGCCCTTGAACTCATCCAGTTCGGCGATCAGCGAGAGGATTTCGCGCGTGATTTCCAGAGTGTCGGTGTTCAGGCTCATATCCAAATATATATCCAAAAATATCCATATAAGCAATATATACTTTCTGATACCCGTAAATATATC
This sequence comes from Chromatiaceae bacterium, assembly GCA_024235255.1. Taxonomy (GTDB): domain Bacteria; phylum Pseudomonadota; class Gammaproteobacteria; order Chromatiales; family Chromatiaceae; genus HKST-UBA178. The sequence goes on along the minus strand of JACKMT010000001.1, from coordinate 968,399 downwards.
CGCATATATCCAAAAATTAGCGGTTGGAGAAAATCTACGTCTTCCGAAAATCCTTTCTCTGTCTGGATTAAATGGTCAGAGCTACGGCTGAAGAGATGCTGAACGCCTTGCTTTACGCAATTTCAGAACCGACAGCATTCCTACTCACCTGGCTTCGAGCCCCAACAACAAAGCTCTGCAGTTATCCGATGTTGCCACCTTGGCGAGGAGATCCTTGCCGCGGGCGCTCTCGATAGCACGGCCGGTGCCCTCGGGAACGAAATACTGAGCGACCTGCGGAAAATCCACCGAACCCTGGCCCCTGGAACGGCCTAAGATACAGGCTTGATCGGGCTTCAGTTGCGGAGGTTCGAATCCGACTGCGGCAAAGCGCGCTGGACGCTCGGTACTCACGGTGACATAGACAGGTGTGAATTTTCGAGCTGCCTCCCTAGCCCGGTCCGCAGGCAGGATATTCTGCGCCAGGGTTCAAAAAAACATATTGAAGTTAATGCAGCGAGTAATCTTAGATTCTGCGTGTTGGTAAACCTTTCAAATGTGGTATGTGTCGATTTGCATTCATTTGTTGATGAGGCTTATTTAGATAAGATTTTGTCGGATCGACGAAATGAAATTGCTCATGGATCTTGGCTGGTTATCGACAAAGAAGATGCCTCAAGTTTGAGGGATACATGCAGCTCTTGGATGGACCAAATTTTAAATAATCTTGTAAATGCCGCTTCTCTAGAAAGTTATATAGCTTAGACAAGGGGAGGAGAGGTTTCGAAAATTGTTAACGAAGATTCGTGACAGAAACTTTCAGTTCTAATCCTATCAATTCAAGTAAATTCCTTTTGTCCAATCCATTGCCTGCAAAAATGTACATCTGTCTTTACTTCTCCGGAAACAGCCCCGGCATCCAGCGGGAAGCGAGTTTGGCAGGAAACGCAAGACGAAGTGGAGCGCGTGTACTTTCTGAGACAATAACGCCATGCTTGCTTAGAGCCGCCACGATCCTGCGGGCATGACGTTCACTGACACCAAGCAGTTCTGGAACCTCACCGCGTGGTAACTCACCCCGGTAAAGTATTGCTTCAAGGATACGTCCGGCTTTTTGCGGCAGGGTATCGGCGCGGATTTCTTCCTCGGTCCAGAGTAAGATTCGATCTTTCAGCCGGTGGGGCTGTACCAGCTCTTCCATGAATTTCACCTGATCAAGACAGGTTTCAAGGAAGAAACGGGTAAATTCCGCCAAACCTTCTTCGCTCAGATTTCCTCTCCCATCCAGGTCGCCTCGGCGGGGGTGGTCGCAAGCGGCCAAGTGGCTTTTATATAAGCGCTCATTTCTGGCAAGGCCACGCGCAATGGACCAGATGCTGCCTGTATCCAAGAGCTCCAACAGCATGGCGTGAGACATCAGGCGCGCAACGCGGCCATTCCCATCCAGGAAGGGGTGTATCCATAGCAGCCGATGATGCGCCGCCGCTGCCGCGATGATCTTCTCTGCTTTGCCAAGACCGCTGTAGGTGCGTTCAAACTGCTCCAGAAAACGGGGCAGGGCGCCAGGGCTAATCGGTATATGCCGTCCTACTTTTACGTCAAACTGGCGAAAAGCGCCGGGGATCACCTGCATCTTTTCGCCTGTGTCCGGATTTTCAATCCAGAGAAGTTCATCGGGCAAGAGCTCTCCGAAACGCTTATGGACTTCGCATAGTCCTTCCGGGCTAAATGTTCGTCCATGTAACCCGCCCTCATCAATCCATCGCTGAACGGCGATATGCGCCTTGGCTTCAAGCTGGAGATTACGCTTATCTGTATTTGTGCTGTAGTCGTCCTTGAGCGCCCGCTCGATATCAATGGGATGTGTGTCGTGGCCCTCGATCAGATTGCTGTAATAGCAGTTCATGGAGCGTACGAGATCGGCCAGGGCTGTCAAAATGCCTGCCGGAAGACTGCGCCGGAATCCTGCGGCGTGTGATGCCAGTTCGACGGCTAAATCAGTGAGCTCAGCGCGATAGCGTGAGCCTTCACTGATCTTCATCGGCTCCATAAGTGAGACCAACTCCCGGCGATCAGGAGAGGTTGTTTTGTCCGTATTTATGACCGCTTTAATGTCCGCTTCTTTATCGTCCATAATATGAAATATATCATATAGATATAAAATTACTAAGTATTTAATATGCCTAATAATGACCGCTTTATTAGCCGCTTTTATCGTAGGGCGAGTGTCGGGTCGGCGATCCACCCCTCTAATGTATCTGTTCCCTCCGGTGCGCCGTAGCCATTGCGGCGCTGAGTCCATGCCCATGCCGCCTGTATGGCGCAGAGCAGCGCATCGAGTTGATCGCCGGTTGGATCGTCGGCTAAGTTGTTTGGGGCGCTGACGGATAACCCGTAGAGCTTCGTTGTGGCTGGCCCCGTGATTTTTTCCAGCAGCTCTTTTCTGGCCGCGTGCTGGTCGCTGGTCTGCTTTTTCTTCGTATCCTGCTTGTAGCTGCGCCGCCCGATCAGCGTTCTTGCCATGATTCCCGGATAGGCCTCGATGACTATTCGTTCAGGATCGCCTTGGTGCAGGTGCGGGATGGTTACGTTTGCCTCCAGCAGTCTTGGCGCGCCTTCGAAAAACATCAATCCGACCGGTGTGCCGTAGAGTTTCTGCGGGCTGATTGCGCCTGCGGCGATATCGGTTTGCCTTTTGTGCTCCTTATCCCCGGCTTTGTGGCTGGCGCGGTAGGTATCAAGCGTTTGCCGGAACTGCGCCCGTCCGAGAGACTTGACGTATTTCACATAGCCCTGCCAGGTCGGCGGCCAGCCAATTTCTTCGATGAATTTCCGCGATTGTCCGAACGGAAAATCAATCCCGGCGATCCACGGTCCTGCACTATTTAAAAACGCTTCAAACCCTTCAAAGCTCGGCCATTCGGTCATGTCTTCTGTGATTAGACGCGCACCTTCCAGCCTGGCCGCCAGGCAAATGATCGGCTTGCTGCGTTTGGGTCTGCTCGTAAAGTCAATGCCGTAAATTCGCATGCGCCTAGCCTACCGCGGGAGGTCCCCCGGCCCTGCCGGGCGTTGGTTACTCCGCGCCGTCGCGCATGGCGAATTCGAAAAGAAGTTCCTTGACGAAAACCGAATCTATCTCTCCTGGGATGGGCTTTCGTACGATCTCGGTACGTTGAAGAATGGCGGACAGCTCCGCGCCTTGCGCTACGCAATTTCAGAACCGACAGTATTCCCGCTCACCTGGCTTCGAGCCCCAACAACAAAGCTCTGCAGTTATCCGATGTTGCCACCTTGGCGAGGAGATCCTTGCCGCGGGCGCTCTCGATCGCACGGCCGCTGCCCTCGGGGACGAAATACTGAGCGACCTGCGGAAAATCCACCGAACCCTGCCCTCTGGAACGGCCTAAGATACAGGCTTGATCGGGCTTCAGCTGCGGAGGTTCGAATCCGACTGCGACAAAGCGCGCGGGACGCTCGGTACTCACGGTGACATAGACAGGTGTGAATTTTCGGGCTGCCTCCCTGGCCCGGTCCGCAGGCAGGATATTCTGCGCCAGGGTGTAGCCGAGGATCACGTAATCTCCCCGAAACAGCGAACGTGGATCCATCTTTTCAGTTTCCATGTAGACGATCGTTCCGGTGGCGCGCACCAGCAGGGGTTCCACCAGCACCAGACCCATCACCAACACCTGAATCCCTACGGCTAGCATCAGCTTTTTGTTCATCGGGTGATCCTCGCCAGCAGACGACGGCGTTGCTTTTCAATCCAGATCGACAGGGTGATCAGAACGACGCCGCCGATGATGAACGCCAATGATCGATCCAGTAAACGCATCGACCAGGAGAAATACTGGATCAGCATGATCGATGCTGCACTGCCCACGCCAATGTTCACCAGCGCGGGGTGTCCGGCCTGCACACCGGTCCATATCAATCCCAGGGCGAGCAGGAACGCCAGCAGCACGAACAGTGCATACACGGGCACCAGGTTGGTTTTCTCAACGCCACCGATAAATAGCATGCCGATCAACAGCCCGGCTACCAACACCATCAGCAGCCGGCTGCGCAGTGAGGTAAAACGGCCCAACCAAACTGCCAGCCCCACCAGGCCGACGCAGAGAGCGATAATTGACCACTGCTTGGAGGTAAAGTCGATTTTGGTCAGAAACTTCAGTACCTGGTCATCGATTGTCCCCAGCACCAAGGGGGCGGAGATCAGCAAGGCTCCCCAGACAAGCCAGGTCCGTGCAGCGAAGCGCCAGTCTGGCAACCTTTCCACCAGCAGTGACAAGGCCGCCAAACCCAATCCCAGCAAAGGCAGCAGCGGTTTGAGTCCATAGTCGCCGATCAGGGCTTTCAATTGATCGTCGCTGAACCAGGCTTTCCCACCCCCAAACCAACCGATTGCAAGCAGCGCGAGCGGAATGGCCAGCCAAGCGTGAAGGCGACACCTGAGAGCATACCCCATAGCCAGGGCTGCCAACAGCCAGATAAACGGCCCCTGCCAGAAGGTCAGGGAGAAGTTAAAGATCTGACCGACCAGGAAGATGAAAGCGCCAACGGTCAGTGTGGCAAGGAACCAAAGCGAGCGTGAAACCCGGTCATAGCCACGCTGTCCGCTGAGCAGCGCCGCACCCACGACGCCGGCATAGGCGAAGAACAGTGTGGCAATACGTAGGCTCGGACTCATTCCGGCCCAGTGGCTGGCGACAAACAGGATCATTCCCAGACCGACCAGTACCGCGCCGAATACCGACACGATCTTCACCATCCGGCCGCTGTTTTGGCTGGGGGCGTGCTCGTCAAGATATTGAGCCAGCTGATCCGCCTTGATACGGTCGATAAGCCCCGCCTGTTCCCAGAGGTCGAGCGCTTTCCTGACTTTAATGTCGTGCATTGCCGTTTCCCAAAGCGCTATGCGTTGGGCCTCCCTTCCGTATTTGAAATCAGCGCAACTCTAGCTGTCTATTCGCCGAAGTCCACATCTTTGCCTTGCTGGAGACGCTTTTGGCGGAAATCCCGTTTGTAGGCGGACAGGCTGGGGTAGTCCTTGTCGTGTCTCCCGCTGACATAGGTGAGTGCTTCCAGCAGGTGTTGATGGTAGAGCCGTCCATCGGCCCGGTAGAGCTGCCGTTCGCCATCGAAAAGCACCAGGGCGGGGCGGTAGGTTAATCCCATTTCCCGCACCCAATCGGCCGGCGTGGTGCGCCTGCCATCGGGGGTGACCAGCACGCTGTTGGATTCCGCATCCAGGCGCACCGCCAGGAAGGGTTTCAGTGCTTCGAGGATCTCCGGGTGGTTGAGTGTGGTGGCGTGAAACTGGGCACACTCGCTGCAGTATTTGTCTTCGATCAGGACCATCAGCGGTTTGCCGACCCCCTGCAGATAAGTCGCGAATTCTAACTGCGGGTGATCCTTGAACCGGTAGACCTCCGGTCTTTTCCGGCCGGCCAGGTAAGTGGCGAAGTTGCCCATTTGATACTGCTGCTCGTGGATGTAGTCGGCGGCCATGCGCAGGGCTTGCGGGTTGCGGTAGCCTGGCAGCGTCAGCACCTGGTCGCCCTGTTGGTTGAGAAAGACGATGGTGGGGGTGGCGAAGACGCCCATCTTTTTGCGCAGATCGCTTTCGAGATAGGCGTTGCCGTCTATCCAGGTGACCTCCAGACTGCCGCGAATGTTGAGCGCCACCACATCGAATCGCTGCTGAAAGTATTCGGTATTCTCTCCGCCGAGGAAATTTTCCTGGATCACCTTGGCGCAGTAGGGGCATTCGTCCAGGTGCATGAATACCATCAAGTGGCGGCCATTGTCGCGCGCCTCGGCTACGTCCTCCCGAAAATCGAGCAGGCTCTGTTTGAACCATGAAGGGATGGTATAACGCATGCCGCCTGTCACCTTGCCCTGGGGCGTTGCAGCCCAGGATGGATGGATGAGCAGAAGCAGGCCGAACCAAGTCTGCACGAGAATGCGGGCGTTTATCATGATCGTACTCCCTCAGTCTGTTTGTTGTCCGGCCATCAAAGTGAAGCTGCTCCCCGATGCCGATTCCGCCTGACTATCACTTAGCTTCAGGGATCGGAGTCAAAGTAAGTATAACTCCCCGAGTATCGGCAGCGTGTATCCCGGGTAGATGCGCCTTTCAGTCTTGTCGACCCATGCGCTCCAGTAGGGAGCCTGCCTCCAGGATGAGTGCGTCGTCACCGCTGCGCTTGCCGAGTTCGAGGGCGCGTTGCAGCCAGGCCCGTGCATCCGGTTCCTGGCGTTGGGCAGCGCTGCGCCCGGCGCGCAGGAAATAGTCGGCAGCCAGCGGGAGGCGTCCCGCATCGGCCGCAAGCGTCCCGGCTGCCGCGAGTGCGCGCACCATGCCGCGATAGTCCCTGGCGATGCTGCGTGCCTGTATGGCCAGGTCCAGCAGCTGCAGTGCCTCAGCCGTGTTGCCCCGGATGCCGGCCAGGCGTCCGGCCAGCTCCACCCGGTCCGTTTGGGTATCCGCCGCAGGAGTGCCGCTCATGGCGCGCAAATGGAAATCAGCTGCTTGGGTGTTGTTACCGTCGGCGGCGATCAGACCTGCCATGAAATGTGCGCGGTCGGCGGTTGCCGGTGCAATGTCGGGCAGAGCGAGCAGCGGGTTGATCGCCTGCAGGGCAGCGTCTGGTCTGCCGGCGCGGTAGTGCACGATCGCCCGCAGCAGCTGCAGTTCCGCATCGCTACCGAGGTCGCGCCGGATGCGTTCGGCGTCCGCCTGCTCGATCTGCTCCAATGCTGCATCGTACTGTCCGAGATAGGTCTGCGACAGGGCCAGGTTGAAACGGGCATCGATGATGGCCGCGGGCAGATCTTCGGCCAGGGCTTCGTTGAGTGCCGCCGCATAGAGCGTTACCGCCTGAGCGTACTGTGCCTGCACGAAGGCCAAACGGGCCGAGCGGTTGAGCGACTGCCGCTCCGTTTCGGGTTGCGATTCGGTTGGTGGGGTACTGCCACAGGCAGCCAGGAGCATGCCGAGGAGCAGCAGCAGCGCCGCGCGGATCATGGTTTCAGCTCCGTTGGAGAGAGTCGGCCGGTGCTCTCCGCCTGGCCATCGCCGCCGCCGAACAACCAACTGCTGCGCAACTGGCGCAGCAGTGTTTCCAACTCGGCAATGGCCTGCTGGGTCATGCCCATCAGCACCGGGATACTTGCCGTGGAGGCACTGATATCGCGCGTGATCTGCGGCAGTTGCGGTGAGGTGGCACGCAAGTCACGCAGGACATCGTTCAATGAGGCGAGGATCGAGTTTACATTCCTGCTGATCGCGGGCAGATCCTTGCTCTGCGCGTTGATCGAACGCGACAGTGAGGCGATCTCTCCGGCGGTCTCCTGAAGCTTGTCGATGATCGGGCCAAGCGCCGCAACGGTGTTGTTCGCATTGCCGAGCAGCGCTTCGAACTCCCTGGCGGTTTTGTCGTTCGACAGCAGGCGGCCGAGCGATCCTTCGCCCTGTTCGATGCGGGTGGTCAGCGCGCTGACATCACCGAGCATCACCTGCAGGTTGCCCTCCGGATTGGCGAGGCTCTCCGTGAGATCGGCGAGCGCGGTGATTGCGCGCTCTGCCTGCGCCAGGATCGGCATCACGCGGCTGCGTATGTCTTCCATGATTTCGCCAATGCTGTCGGTGGGCGCCCGGTCCGGAGCCGCATCGAGCACCGCATACTCCCAGTCCATCGATTCGCCCTGACCGCGTGTGATCTCCAGATAGGCTTCACCGGCGACGCCGAATGTCTTGCGGATGATCGCCTTCGAATCGCGTCTGACGAACGGCGCCATCGCGGAATCGATACGGGCTTGGGCGTGGATCTTCTGATTCGGATCGATCACGATTCGCTCCACCTTGCCGGCGGGGGTGCCGAGAATCTCGATTTTCGCACCCTGGGCGAGCCCAAACAGCCCTTGGTCGGGCAACAGGAGACGCAGCTGCTTGCTCGGATCCAACCACTCGCGCACGGTGTCGGCCTGCGACAGCATGAAGACAAACAGTACCACTGCAATCGTGACCAACGAACCGATCAGGGTCAGGCGGAAGCGATCGCGTTGCGTGTACATGACTCAGATCTCTCTCCATCGGAACAAGCTGGCGCCAGTGGTCGAAAGCAGGCGCTTTATGCCGTTGAGCGGCACACCAGGACGAGCCGGGTTTCTCACTGATCTGTTTCCCATTCGTGCAGCTGGTTGCTGTCGATGCGATAGCGCCGATCCGCAGGGATGCCGCGATCACTCATCAACGACAGATGCTCGGTAAACCAAATGACCGCACCCTGCCGCCGGCGCACCTGCTGGATGCTTTCCATCAGCGGTCTGATCAGATCCCTGTCGCCGGACAGGGCTGGATGCTCCAATACTACCAGCTGTGGACGACCGAGGAACGCTCGAATGCAGGCAGCTCTCTGCAGGTCGGCGGTGGCGCAGGCCCCAGGCAACTGCAGCGGGAGGCCGGGCAGACCGAAACGCTGGGCAAGGTCGCTGGCACTGGTGCGCAGCTGCTGTTCCGGTATCAGCGTATGGTGGCGCAACGGCAGCAGCAGATTGTCCATGACCGAGCGGGTCTCCATCCAGTTGCCCTCGCGCTGCACGCGGCCGACGCCGCGCCGTAGTCTGAACGCCGCATCCCCGCTCAGTTCGGCCCAGTCTTCGCCAAGAAAACGTATCCCGCCGCGCGCGACCGGGGCCAGCCCCAGCATGGCATCCGCGAGGATGCCGATGCGCTGCCTGTCGCGCGAATAGATCAGATGCAGCTCGCCCGGGTACACCTGCAGCTTGACCTCCAGCTCGGGCGTGTCTGCCGACGCGGGAATCTGCGCCTGATCCATACTCAGAATCGGTACCGGCCTGTCGCTTGTCTGCCTGGAATCGCTCATGGTTTACAGAATAGCCGAAACCCCAGTGCCGATAATGAAGGTTGCCAGCAAGGCGCTCACGAACGCCGTCGGCAGCACGCGTCTTACGCCGCCTACGCCCGGCCTGACCCGCATGCCGAGCCAGATCGACACATAGGCGATGACATAGCCGATCAACAGCGGTTTGAAGACAAGCAGCAGATGGTCGCGCAGCGACATGCTGGCAAACACCGCATGCAGCAGCTCCAGCGCCGGTTGTCTGACCATGCCGGAGAGCGAAGCGCTGAGAAAACCCGTCCACAGTGCGATGTGAGTAAACAGAACCGTCAACAGCAGCGCCGCAATACCCATTGCCCAGGCGCGCGGTGTCGTGATCAGGTCCATCGGATCGATACCATGGGAGCGCAGGGTACGCAGCTGTCCGCTGGTCGCAAGATGACCGATCTCATCGACCAGGACTGAACCGCTACGGCCGATCAGCACCAAGGCCGTGATGATCGGTGCGGCCTGCCGCACCAGCACCAACACCAGGAATTCGCCGATTTTCTCGGTGATTCCGGCGACACTGGACCAGTAGGTGATCTGCAGTACCAGACCAACCCCGACCAATACCGCAGTCACGCTGACGGCAGGTACCGCACGCACGCCCACCTGAAAGAGAAACCGGGTAAACTCCGCGCGCATGGTGCGGCGCCAGCGCCCGGGAACCAGGCCGTGGGCGAATGTCACGAAAAATTCTCCGATCACCGCGAGTGTGTAAAGCAGGCCGTCGATGCGCCGATAACGGACGCCGCGCCGCGTCTGCGCTGCGCTCGCCGTTGCTGTGGGTGCATCCGATCTTATCGCCTCCGGCCCAGCCATATTCAGAGCCGCCCCTCCAGCAGGTAGGTGGAAAACTCACCGACGCGTTCGGCGTAGTGATGCCCGCGCAATTGAAAAAGAAACCGATCGCGTAGGGCAAGATAGACCGTTTCGGTTGTTTGTATGCCACCGGGCAGGCCGGTATTGGCCATCGTCGTGGCGGTCTGCACCGCCTCACCCCACAGTTCGAACAGCGGATGTTCGTGACCCACCAGCCCGCCGATGGCGGGCCCGAAATCGATCCCGATGCGAAACGGCAGCCGGCTGCGGTCGCCGCCCAGCGCAGTTTCGCACAGCGTTCTTGCTGCAATGGCGAACTCCGTGATCTGTGCGAGCCCTTGTTCCGGCGGGGTGTCCGGATCGACCGAGGCGATCGCACGGTCGCTGAGAAACTTCAGATAGGCAATGCCAATGCGGGTGGCGGCCGATTGCAGTTCGCGCAGCAGATGCGCCACCATGGTTTCCTGTCGGTCACTGCCGGCAGGTCCGGCCAGCACGGTGGGATCGGTAAAGCGGATCACCATCACGGCGAGGCGGTCGAAAACCGGCGTCTGCGGAATGGCGCTACCGGTACGTTCCACCAGTCGCGCTGTGAAAGCCGCAGCGCGCTGACGGTCGAGACTGGTATCCAGCGCCTTGCTCAGGCCAAGCGGGGAGGCGCGCTGACCGGTGGCTGCCGGTGCCGGCGGCTCTCCAAGCGTCGGCGTGGCCGCACTCATCTCGGGTGCCCAACGGTGCAGTGCCAGCAGGTTGGCGATGGCGTGCAGGAAGTGGCTGGTCTGCGCTGTCCAGGCCGACCGGGTTGCGGCGTCCTCGAGCCATATCATCCCGGTGACAATGTCGCCTACCCTGATGGGGGCGGCGAGCAGGGCGCGGCATCCCACCGGTCCGAGGTAGTGATGGAAGACCGGGGCGCTGCGTGGGTCGCCGGCGGCATCGACGGCAGCGACGGCATCGCCATACTTCAGCGCGTCGATAAGCAGCCGGTGTTCTGTGCCGTCCAGGCGGCTTCCCTGGGTATGCCCGGCGGCATCCCGGTCGAAGCAGTCGATACACAACAGCGCGCTCTCATCCTCCTGCAGATGCCAGATGCTGACCCGGTTGACCCCGGTAGCCTGGGCCACCGCCTCGGTGACTTGCGCCAGTGATTGAACATCGGTCCAGTTGCCGGACTCGGCTGTGCTGGCGGCCAGCCGGCCGAATGCTTCCCCCTGCGCATCGAGTTCCGCTACGCGCTCAAGGATGTCGAGCGCGGCACGGTCGGCGCGCAGCCCTTCCCGGATGAGAAAGGCTACAAGCAGCGCCGCCAGCGCGATGACCGCCATCCCCAGCAGCAGGGTTTTGCCGACATTGTCGACAACGAAACCGACGAAATCATCTTCCGGCACTACCACCAGCACAGACCAGTCGCGGTTGAGAAGATGGCTGAGGGAAGAGCTTGAGGAGATGTAACGGCGTCCATCGAGTGCAAAATCGCGCCGTCCATGGCCCTCAATCCGATTTCGGTCGAAGGCGCGTGTGATCAGCGGGTCGTCGAGATCGTCGACCAGGGTAAGGCGCAGCTTGCCTGCGCTATCTTTCTGGGTGGGTTCTGCGTGCGGGTGCGCAATCAATCGTCCTTCACCATCGACGATCAATGCGAAACCGGTCTTGCCGATCGACAGCGATGCCAGAAAGTGACTGATGCTGTCGAGCGCTACATCCACACCTATGACACCTTGCGGGGTGCCGGTCTCATCCAGCAGTGGCATCGATGCCGTCACGCCGGCGGTCTGTCCGGTGAAGAAAGGATACACATCGGTCCAGAAGATACCTTGGCGGTCAATCGCACCTTGATACCAAGGGCGCTTGCGCGGGTCGTACTGATCCCAGGGTTTGATCTCCCTGGCGGCGATCCCTCCATCCTCGCCGCGGCGGGTCAGCTCGATTTCCAGCTCGGAAGAGTCGGTCGCAGATGGCCTGATCAGCTTGGTCTCGAGCCCCGAGGTTCCTGCCGCGCTGTAACGGCGCACCATCAGGAAATGCCCGTCCGCGGTGCCGATGAAAAATGCGGTCAGTTGAGCGGTGTTGTTGAGTGTGCTGATACCGAGCGATTCGGCAAGCTGGCGTTGCAATTGCCGGTCCTGCTCGGCTGCCAACAGGTCTCGTGAGAGCTGCACAATAGCTGGAACGCGTCCCAGAAATGCATCCATCTCGGTTTCGATACGGCTCTGCAGGTTGATGACCACGCCTTTGGAGAGAACGAGCGCGTCACTGCGCATCGTGTGATAGTCGTAGATGGCGATGCTGACCAGTGCCGCCAGCATGCACAACAGCATGACGATAGGCAGTGCAATACGGTTGCGCCGCCGGCGCTTGATGCGGCGCTGCTCTTCGAATCCCCCGTACTCGAAATCAGGCTTGGCCATCGTTTGCCTGCATCATTGGTCTCATGTCCTGCAGATTTTGCACTTCCCGTCGATGGTTTGAAACCGCGCGGCGGGTTCGTGCGCGGCGCGGGCTTGTGCACCACTATGTAAAAAGTGCCGCAGGCTACACCAGCTTTTCTCGAAAAAATTCCACGCTGCGCTGCCAGGCCAGCTGTGCCGCCGCTTCGTCGTACCTTGGTGTCGAGTTGTTGTGAAAACCGTGGCGGGTGCCGGGATAGAGATAGCGCACATACGATTTTCCGTTTGCCTTCAGCGCAGTTTCGAATTCGGGCCACATTGCATTGATTCTGGGATCGTCCTCGGCCGACTGGATCAATAAGGGCGCCTGAATGCGCGCCACCTCCTCGCTCGCAGGGGCGGCACCGTAGAAGGGGATGGCGGCAGCAAGCTCAGCGCCCATCTCAACGGCGAGATAATTTGTCGTCCCGCCGCCCCAACAAAAACCGATCGAGCCGAGTTTGCCGCTGCTGAGCGGGTGTGACCCCAAGAACTTCGCACTGTTCAGCATGTCCGTTTTCAGCTGCGTCTGATTCAGGCTCTTTTGCAGCTCGCGGCCGTCGTCGTCGTTGCCTGGATAACCGCCAACCGGGTACAACCCGTCCGGTGCCAGCGCAAGAAACCCTTCCGCTGCAAACCGGCGGGCAACGTCTTCGATATAGGGGTTCAAACCGCGGTTTTCGTGAATCACGAGCACCGCAGGAAAAGGCCCCTCTGCAGTCGGCCGCACCAGATAACCGCGCATCTTGCCGGAGGTACCGCCCGGCGACGGGTACTCGACATAGTTTGCCTTGATGCGGGCATCGGTAAACGAGATGGTCTGTGCCTCGGCATAACGCGGCAACAGTGCCTGGGCCATTACCAGGCCGGACACGCCGGCGACAGTGATGGCACTGGCGCGGCCGAGGAAATCGCGTCTGCTTAGAAAGCCGTGGCAATACTCGTCGTACAGGTCATAGATTCTCTTATCGATATCGATCTCTTTCACGCTGCATCCTCCGTAATGAAAATGTCACCTGCTGTAGCACCGCCTAGTTGGGTCACTTGACCCCCCGCAAACAGCGATTGAACCGCAGTATAGGATGAACCGCCTGCGTTTTCGATTGTTGACAAATACGCGACAGACCTCGAATGAATGCCGGTTGTTGATTTGCGTCGGGTAGCGATCCAATTCCGGCGCAAGCAGCGGTTCGGAATTGACCCATGCTACCTGCCTATCCAATTGGAACCAAATTGGAGCGATCGTTAAACTCACCTGATGCGATAGACAGGCCAGGTTGCCGCGTTAAACATTGTTAATGCACTATCCACCTGCCGGTAATGCACGATTACCAATCATCTTCCATTTGGTCGGAGGAGGCAGCGATACCCCAGCACAACCTGCGCCAAGCTCACTGTATCCGCAGTTCTCACCCTGAAGGAGTACCAGTGACACCATTGGCAGGCAGATTGGACAAGCTAACAGGCACCGGCACCGTTGCGGGGCCTGGAAACTTGTAGTGATTTGCACCCGGCTGTGCCAGATGGCCAGTACAGTGGCGCGCGGGCTTGCGGGCTTCAGTGCACCCATTCAGATGAGGAATATCCAATGCGCAGCGATAATCACAAACCAAAAGGCTTCCGCCTGCCCATCCTGCAAGGTGTATTGCCGATCGACCGTGCCCGGCTGCCGGCGGAGCTGGTTGCCGGCATCACCCTGGCGGCGCTGGCGATTCCGGAGGTGATGGGTTATACCAAGATTTCCGGCACACCGGTGATCACCGGGCTGTATACCATGCTCATTCCGATGGTCCTGTTCGCCATTTTCGGTTCCTCGCGCCATCTTGTGGTCGGCGCCGATTCGGCGACGGCGGCCATTCTCTCCGCCGGTCTGGTGGGACTCGCATCCACTGGCTCGAATGAATATGTCGCGCTGGCCGCGGTGCTCGCCTTGATGGCGGCGGGTTTTCTCTTGCTGGCACGCATCATCGGTTTGGGTTTTCTGGCCGATTTCCTGTCGCGCACGGTGCTGATCGGATTCCTGACCGGGGTGGGCATACAGGTCGCGCTGGGAGAGATCTCCGGCATGCTCGGCCTGAAGGGCGGCGGCCACGGTACCCTGGAGAAGATCTGGAACGATCTGCAGCAGATCGAACAGGTCAATTTCCCCGCCTTGGCCATTGCCGTCAGTGTGCTGATCGTCATCGTCGGCTCGGAGCGGATCTCGAAAAAGATTCCCGGTGCGCTGATCGCGGTGATCGGCGCCGTCGTCGTCAGCTGGGTGTTCGACCTCGGCGCCTATATGCCCGTGCTTGGGAGCGTCCCCGGGGGGTTACCGCACATCGGACTGCCGGATGTTCACTGGAGCTGGGAACTCGTCGGCAAACTGGCGCCCACCGCCTTTGCCATGTTCGTCGTCATCCTGGCGCAGAGTGCAGCGACCTCCCGCGCCTATGCGGCACGCTATAACGAGGCATTCAGCGAGAACACCGACCTCATCGGTCTGGGGCTGGCCAACATCGGCGCCGGCCTCTCCGGTGCCTTCGTGGTAAACGGTAGTCCGACCAAGACCCAGATGGTCGACAGCGCCGGCGGACGTTCCCAGCTGTCGCTGCTCTTCACCGCGCTGATTGTGCTGCTGGTGCTGCTGTTCCTGACCGGACCGCTGGCCTATATGCCCGAGGCGGTGCTGTCGGCAGTGGTGTTTCTGATCGGCATCGACCTGATCGATTTCAAGGGCATGCATAGTATCTTCGTCCAGCGCCGGTCTGAGTTCTGGGTGGCCCTGATCACTGCGCTGATGGTGGTCTTCGTCGGCGTGGAACAGGGCATAGTGCTCGCCATGGTGCTGTCGCTGATCGACCACACCCGGCGCGGCTATCACCCAAAGAACATGCTGCTGGTGCCGGGTCATTCGGGCGTGCTGCACGCCAAGCCGGTGGCGACCCGTGAGCAGGCGCTGCCCGGGCTGCTTATCTACCGCTTCACCCACAGCATGTACTACGCCAACACCCAGCAGCTTTCCGAGGAGATCACGCACCTCGTCAACCACGCTCGGCCACCATTGCGCTGGTTGTGCATCGACGCCTCCGCAGTGGACGATATCGACTACTCCGCCGGGAAGACCCTGCGCGCGCTGCACGGGTTGCTGCAGCAGCAAGGCGTACACCTGGTGGTTGCCCAGATGCTGGAGGACGTCAAGGAGGAGCGGCGTCATGCACTGCGCAAGGTTTTCGGCAAACACGCCTACTACGATACGC
The DNA here is from genome assembly GCA_024235255.1 of Chromatiaceae bacterium. Taxonomy (GTDB): domain Bacteria; phylum Pseudomonadota; class Gammaproteobacteria; order Chromatiales; family Chromatiaceae; genus HKST-UBA178. The sequence goes on along the minus strand of JACKMT010000001.1, from coordinate 953,021 downwards.
TGGAGGATGTGCTGCACGCCTATCGTAAAAAAGTGGACGCAACAGTTTCGTAGTGCCCGGTAAACCGAGCTGTCCGGGAATCAACCTTTTCTCTCCTATTGGCGCGGCGCAGCGCGATAGTGGTGCCAGCCACCGCCGCGCGCTCACATGAAAGAAGATTAATCTTCGCTCCACCCGCTGTTAATGCGCCGTCACGCATCATAGGTGTCACGGTGAATCCTACCGTGTTTCGGCAGTAAGCAACTGCCATTCTATGACTGACAAGGAGTTTGTGATGAGAAAGAAGACGATACTCGCAGCAGCGGTCGTTGCAGCCATTTCCGCAGGCATGATCGGGGCCTCGATGTCACAGGCATTTGCCACCGACAAACAGGAGGCGCAGACCACGCAGCAGAGTGACGAGCAGAAAGTGGCCGACCAGGATCTGATCAAAGTCTCGGAAGATGCCACATTGACCATGCAGAACGTGCGCGGCGCCCGCCTTGCCATCTTCAACGGGATCCCCGACAAGGCGCAGGTCTATACCGATGCCGCCGCCACGCGGGTGGTGGCCGCGTTGAAGGATGTCGATAAATACGCACTCGATATCAAAAAGCCGGTGCAGGAAGGCGAGGAGTACGTGCCGATGCATGCGAGCCTAGGCATCGTCGAGGGTTTTGTGCCCGACGAAACCAAGATGAAACATATCGCCAAAGCGAATGAACACCTGCACAAGGGTGAGACCAAGAAGGCCGTCGAGGTGTTGAAGCTCGGTGCGATCGATGTCGCGTTGAGCACGGAGCTGGTTCCGCTGAAATCTGCCAAGTCGCATATTGACGAAGCTGTCCGCTTGATCGGTGACGGCAAATACTACGAAGCGAACCTCGCGCTCAAAGCGCTCGAGGACGCGGTGGTGATCGAGACATTCGCGGTGGATGCCATACCCAAGACCAAGGCAGGCTCATGAGGGATCGGCGCCGGCATCCAGTCGTATTTGCCGGCATGCCGGGCGGAGCCGGGACAGGGTGCCGGCTCTGCTGCGGCGGCGAAGGACGGCACAACACCGGATTAACGATCTTTAATCATTCCTCCATCTGCCGGTAAGTTGCTTGGGCGTAAGGTCCCGGCAGATGCTACTCCAGTGACACAGGAATACCGTGATGAACGAAACAGCCATGCTCAAGACAATAGCGGACAGCCCCAGCCTCGACAGCAATGCCGTCCGCGCCTTGCAGGCACACCTGCAGACGCGGATTCTCGGCCAGACTGAACTGATCGATCGCCTGCTGATTGCACTGCTTGCCGACGGACACCTGTTGGTCGAAGGCGCGCCGGGTTTGGCCAAGACCAGCGCGATCAAGGAACTCGCAGCCGGGCTTGAGGCAGACTTTCAGCGTCTGCAGTTCACCCCGGATCTGCTGCCCGGTGACCTGACCGGCACCGAGGTGTTTCGGCCGCAGACCGGCGAGTTCCATTTCCAACGCGGTCCTTTGTTCCACAACCTGATCCTCGCCGATGAGATCAACCGCGCACCGGCCAAGGTGCAATCGGCTTTGCTCGAAGCGATGGGCGAGCGCCAGATCACGGTCGGCAGCAGGACCTACCCGTTGGCCGACCCGTTCCTGGTTATGGCGACACAGAATCCAATCGAGCAGGAGGGTACCTATCCGCTGCCCGAGGCGCAGCTCGATCGTTTCCTGATGTATGTACGCATCGGTTATCCGGCGGCGCACACCGAGCGTGCGATCCTGGAACTGGCACGCCGCAGCGAAGCAGGCGTCGGTCTGCCGCCGGCGGTTGTCGTCACGCGTGCGCAGCTGTTTGCGGCACGCGCCGAGATTCGCCGGGTGCACCTGGCGCCGGCGGTCGAGGAGTATCTGGTGCAGCTGGTGCTGGCGACGCGTGCCCCGGGTGCTTACCAAGCCGGGCTGGAGCGTTGGGTGACTTTCGGCGCCAGTCCGCGCGCGACCATCGCGTTGGAGCGCTGCGCGCGTGCCCATGCCTGGTTGCGCGGCAATGACTATGTGTCGCCGGCCGACGTGCAGGCGGTCGCCGCGGATGTGTTGCGACATCGTGTACTGGTGTCATACGAGGCCGAGGCCGAGGGCATTACCTCCGACCGGATCATTGCGACACTGCTGACCCAGGTGCCGGTGGTTTGAGGATGAACAGGTTCCAGCATGCATCGCTGCAATCCTTCCCGCCATTCCGGGCGCGGGATGACGTCGTGGCGCCTGATGCGGCGCTCGCAGTCACTGCACGCGACCTGATTGACATGGCAGCGAGCGCAGGTGCGCTGCAGCCGCTGCAGTCGTTGACCGCGCGTGCCCGGCGTGCCGGCGGGCACCTGTCGCGTACGCGCGGGCGGGGCATGGACTACGCAGAGTCGCGTGCCTATCAGTCCGGCGACGATATCCGGGTGATGGACTGGCGGGTCACCGCGCGTGCCGTTGAGCCGCACATCAAGCTGTTCCGCGAGGAGCGGGAGCGGCCCGTGGTGGCTGCCATCGATCTCAATCCCGGCATGTTCTTCGCCAGTCGCGGTGCATTGAAGGCGGTGCAGGCAGCGCGCGCAGCGGCGCTGTTCGGTTGGGCCGCGGTGACGCAGGGCGATCGAATCGGTGCGCTGTTGTTCGATCATGACCACCATGAGGTGCCACCGCGGAGCGGTCGCAGCGGTATCCTGAGTGTGATCCGTGAGCTGGTGACACACACCGATGCGCGCAGCGCACTGCAACTGGCGCCGGATCCCGAGGGGTTCAACCGCGCGCTGCTGCGGCTGCGCCGGTTGGTGCGGCCCGGCAGCCTGGTGATCCTGATCAGTGATTTCTACGGACTCGATGAGCTCAGCATGCCGCACCTCCTCTACCTGCGCCGGCACAGCGAGGTGATTGCTCTGCGGGTGCTGGACGCACTGGAGCTGCATGCACCACCCAGCGGCCGCTACGGCGTCACCGACGGCCGTGCGCGCCACGACATCGAGACAGTGACGCCGCGCGACCGTGCGCGCTACCAGGAGGCGCTTGCCGCCCACCATGCGGCGGTCCAACAGCGCCTGCAACGCTGTGGCATCGCGCTGCTGCAGCTGACCACGGAGGATACCGTGGGCCAGGCGATCACGTCGCAGCTCAACACAGCGCCGGGGCAATACAGGAGAGCGGTGTGATGGCGGCCGGGAGTGTGCAACAGGCACTGCAGTTGCGCGACATCCATCTGCCGCCGGCACCGCCTTGGTGGCCGCCGGCACCGGGTTGGTGGGTAGTCGCGGCGCTGTTGCTGTTCTCTCTGCTGTTGATCGTCTGGTGGTCGTGGCGCGCCTGGCAGCGCCGGCGGCGCTGGCGCGCTCTGCAGGCTGCGCTCGACGCCATCGAGCGTGACCTGACAGCGGGACCCGCACCGCAACCGGTGGCTAAATTGTCCGCGCTGCTGAAGCGTATCGCCCTCAGCCGTCATCCGCGTGCGGAGGTCGCCGCGTTGAACGGCGCGCAGTGGCTGTCGTTTCTCGATCGTACCGGCGGTAACGGTGCATTCACCACCGGACCGGGGCGGGTGTTGGCAGAGGGTGCTTACCACGCGACCCTGGAGTCGTTCGACGTTGCCGGCCTGATGCACACGGTGCGGCGCTGGGTAAAGCACAATGGGAGGAGGTGGCGATGAGTTTCCAGTTTGCCTGGCCCTGGCTGTTGCTTGCGCTGCCGCTGCCGCTGCTCAGCCTGCAACTGTTGCCGCGTGTCGCAGCAGAACCGGCCGCCGCGCTGCGGGTGCCATTCCTGCCATTGCTCGGTGCTTCGGGTCTGTTGTACGGCGCAGCGCGCCCGGCACGTTGGCGCCGTGTGCTTGCGCTGATCGCGTGGACCGCATTGGTGGTTGCGGCGGCGCGTCCGCAGCTGCTCGGGGATGCGCTGCAACTGCCGGTCACGGGGCGCAGCCTGATGCTGGCTGTCGATATCTCCGGTTCGATGATCAACGAGGACATGCGCCTGCAGGATCGGCAGGTCGCCCGCGTGACTGCGGTCAAGGCGCTTGCCAGCGATTTTCTGCGGCGCCGCAGCGGTGACCGGGTCGGTCTGATTCTGTTCGGTCGTGAGGCTTACCTGCAGGCGCCGTTGACGCTCGACCGGCAGACCGTGGCGACACTGTTGGGCGAGGCACAGGTCGGACTGGCCGGAAAGGAGACCGCGATCGGCGATGCGATCGGCCTCGCAGTGAAACGTCTGCGCGACCAGCCTGAGCAGAACCGGGTGTTGCTGTTGTTGACCGACGGCGCCAACACCGCCGGCGCGGTCGATCCGCTGAAGGCCGCCGATCTGGCCGCGCAGGAGCGGGTTCGCATCTACACCATCGGCATCGGTGGGGAGAGTAGGCTGCTGCAGACACCGTTCGGGGTCCGGCGCCTGCCGGGTGGCGACCTGGACGAGGGGGTGCTGCGCAACATTGCGGAGAAGACCAACGGGCGCTACTTCCGGGCCCGCGACACCGCGGAGTTGGCTCAGGTCTACGAGACGCTCGACGCGATCGAACCGGCCTCGGAGGACAAACTCATCTTCCGTCCCGCCGACGAGATCTATGTTTGGCCGCTGGCACTGGCGCTGTTGTTGAGTGTGCTGTCGGCATTGCCGGCCGTTTGGAGGTGGCGCCCGGCGGTGCTGACGCACGGGGAGGCGAGAGATGGCTGATTCGTTCCATTTCCTGCATGCAGAGTGGTTGTGGGCGCTGTTGCCGCTGACGGCGTTGCTTTGGCAGCTGTGGCGCCGGTCGGATGGCGACAATCCATGGCGGCAGATCGTTGCGCCCAACCTGCAGGCGTTGCTGCTTGGCGGTGCGGACCGGGACGGTGGCCGGCAGCGCCGGAACTGGCTCACGCTGCTGGCGATGGGCTGGCTGCTGACGGTGCTGGCGCTGGCCGATCCGGTGTGGGATCGGGCGCCGAGCCCGGTGTACCAGTCGCAAACGGCACGCGTGATCGTGCTCGACCTGTCGCGCTCCATGCTGACGCGGGATCTCTCACCCGACCGCCTGACACGCGCGCGCTTCAAGGTGGAAGATATTGTGCGTCTCGCCGGGGAGGGCCAGGTCGGCCTGGTCGTGTTCGCCGGTGATGCGTTCACCGTCACGCCGCTTACCCGGGATGCGGAGACGCTGCGTTCGCAGCTGCATGCGCTCGAACCGGGCATCATGCCGCTCCAGGGCAGTCGTGCCGACCTCGGCCTGCGTCAGGCCGGCGAACTGTTGCAGCAGGCCGGCCTGATGGAAGGCCAGGTGCTGCTGATCGCCGACGGCGTGGAAGGACAAAGCACTGCAGCGGCGGCAGGGCGATTGAAAAAAGCCGGTTACCGGGTTGCAGTGCTCGGTGTCGGTACCTTGGCAGGGGCGCCTTTGAGCGATCACAGTGGGCGTACGCTGCACGACGCTGGCGGCAAGGTGATTGTTCCGGCACTTGAACAGGAGGCGCTGCGTGCTGTTGCCGTGGCCGGCGGCGGCCCGTACATCCCCATCGCACACGACGACAAGGATGTGCGCACGCTGCTGGCTGCCGCTGCCACCGGCCGCCGCATCGAGCAGTCTGGCGATGGCGCGGCGGCACCGCGTTGGCAGGAGCGGGGCCCCTGGCTGGTGCTGTTGCTGCTGCCGCTGGCCGTGCTGGTGTTTCGCCGTGGCTGGCTGTTCAGCGTGGCGCTGCTGGCCGTCTGCATCGCGCCTGCGCCGCCGTCGGTCGCTGCCACCGGAACCGCTGCACAGGCCTGGCAAAACTTGTGGCAAACGCCGGAACAGCAGGCTGCGAAAGCGCTCAGTGATGGCGACTTCGCGCGCGCATCGGCGCTGGCCAACGACCCGATGCGACGTGGTTCGGCACACTACAAACGGGGCGATTACGCCGCCGCGCTGGCCGATTTCGGCCAGGCACAAGGCGCGGAAGCCAGTTACAACCGGGGCAATGCGCTGGCGAAGCTGGGTCGCTACCAGGATGCGTTGTCGGCCTATGACGAGGCGTTGCAGGCACATCCCGGCATGGACGACGCCGCTGCCAACAAGGCTGCGGTCGAGGCGCTGCTGGCGCAACAACGGCCGGCGCAACAGCAGCAGGAGCAGCAGAACGCCCAGCAGGAGCGGAATCAACAGTCCAACCAGGGTAGTGAGCAGCCGCCGCAGCAACAGGGCGGATCTGGCAAGCAGACACAGCCTGACCAGCAAGGTGCACCTGAGCAACACGACCAGGCTGGCGCCGGCGGTGAACGGTCGGCACAGCAGAGTGCGGCAGGCGCGGACGAGGGTGGCGAAAAACCCGATCAGGCAGCTGCCACTCAGGGCGATGATGCAGCGCGCCAGGCATCCAGCGGTGAGCGTAACGCAGCGCGCGAACTGCCCGGTGAATCGCAGACGGCAGACAACGGAAAAGCGGCGCATGGTGTGTCGCCGCAGGCTGAAAACGATGGATCGACCGGTGCGCAGACGCAGGCAGAGGAACAACGTCCACCGGATATTCAGCAGGAGCGATCCGATGACCAGGATCGCAACGCTTTCGCCGATGCGTTGGAGGAGCTGACCCGGCGCGGGGATAGAGAAGAAGCTAGCGGCGCTGCCGCGGCACAGACACCGCAAGCCGACACTCAGCCGTCCGCTGGCGGCAGTGGCGCGGCCGAAGCACTGAACAGCGAGGAGCGGCTGGCCGCCGAGCAGTGGCTGCGCCGCATACCCGATGATCCGGGCGGCTTGCTGCGGCGCAAGTTTCAATATCAATACCAGCAACGGCACGGCGGCGTCGACAGCGGCAGCCGGCAGGGCTGGTGAGCAGGAGGAAGAGGACGATGAGCGCAAATGGTGCAGGATCCGGTCGCTACATGGCGGCGCTGGTTTTGGGCGTGTTGGCGCAGGTTGGCGTTGTAGACGCCGCCGTGCAGGCACACCTGAGCCAGAATCCGGTGTATCTGGGCGACACGCTGACGCTGACGATCAGCACGGACAATGGCAGCAGCAGCCGGCCGGATCTGTCGCCGCTGCAGCAGGATTTCGAAATCGTAGGCTCCGGCAGCAGCTCGCAGCTGAGTATCAGCAACGGCCGCACCGCGTCGCAGATGCAGTGGCAGATCGAGCTGCAGCCACGCCACAGCGGGGAGTTGACGATCCCGGCGCTGCAGGTTGGCGGCGAGCGCAGCCAGGCGCTTGCGGTCAAGGTCACCGACGCCCCGCCCGCAGACGATCCCAAAGCCGCTGCGGCCGGCGGGCATGTGTTCGTCGAGACTCAGATCGACCCTGGCAGCGAACATCCCTATGTGCAGCAGCAGGTGGGATTGCGAGTGCGTCTCTACTATGACGATGCCGTGGGCGACGGTGCCCTGAGCGATCCGCAGATCGACAATGCGGTCGTCGAGCAGCATGGGGAGGAACAACGCTCTACCGCAGTGCGCAATAACCGACAGTACCATGTGATCGAACGCCACTATGCCATCTTCCCGCAGCAGAGCGGTGTACTGGAGATTCCGCCGGTGCGTTTTGAAGGCACTGTCATGGAGCGCACGGGTCCGGGTCGGCTGCGCTCCCGCTCCGACAGCCCGATGCAGCGGTTGCTGCAGGGCACTCCGTTGGCCAACGATCCGCTGTTCAGGGGAGGTGTGTTTGGCAACGATGCTTTTAGCAGCATGTTCGGTGCTGCCGGTCAGTCGGTGCGCATATTCAGTCCATCGCTGAAGTTGAACGTACGGCCGCCTGCCGCTGCCCGGACGGCCTGGCTGCCAGCCACCGCGCTGCGCCTGCATGACAGCTGGCGCGATGCGCCGCCGCAGCTGAAGGCCGGCGAACCGGTGACACGAACGCTCACCGTCGAGGCGGAGGGTCTGACCGGGCCGCAGATCCCGTCGCTCGATCTGCCGGCCCCCGCCGGAATGCGCCTGTATCCTGATCCGGTGGACCAGGCAACGCACGACGACGGTCAGCACCTGGTGGGGATAAGCCGGCAGACGCTGACCTACATTCCGGATGCCGGTGGCTCGCTCACGCTACCGCCGGTGCGGATTGACTGGTGGGATCTGACCAGGGATACTGCCGCCGAGGCAAGCCTGCCGGCATGGAACCTAAGCGTGGCGGGAGGCAAGGGTGCAACGGCCAACCCGCCTGTTGTAGCGCCGGCGTCGGCTGTGGTGTCGGCAAATCCGCAGGCCAAGACTCCGGTTACTGAAGCGGCGGATGTGCAGGTCGGAGCGGGTTGGCGCAGGTTGCTCTCCGACGCGCGCATCCTTGCCGGCGGTGCAGTCGCACTGGTGTTCGCATTAGGTCTTCTCGGGTGGCGGTTCTTCGCTCGCCGACAGCGACGGCCGCAAGCCGGGCTGCAGTCATCGGAGCTGCCGGGCACTACCCATCCGGCAGTTGCAGCGACGCCACCGGTACCGGCCACGGACGAATCCACCTTGCTGCGGCAGCTTGAGACGGCGTGTGCCGAACGCAATGCAGCGCTCGCCGGACGCACATTGCTGTCTATGGGCAAGGTCCGCTGGCCGCAGCACCCGCCGCACAACCTGGCCGACCTGGCTGATCGCCTGCGCACCGGAGACGCTGCGGTACGTGCGCTCGAGCGCAATCTGTACGGCCTTGGCGACAACGGGTGGCCTGCCGACCAGCTTTGGGAAGCTATGCGCACTGGTTTACCGACTGTTGAGACCGACCACAGGAGCACCGATCATGCCGATCTGCCGCCGTTGTATCCACATCATGCATGATGCATCACCACTGCGTTTGCCTCTCCGGCAAACCTGCCGCGCCGTGCGCTGAGACCCGGATGCACGTTTTACTGGTAGAGGACGACGCCAACACCGCTGATTTTGTGGTCAAAGGTCTGCGCCAGGCCGGTTATACGCTCGATCTTGCCGCGAACGGCAAAGACGGTCTGTTTCTCGCCCTCGAACAACCTTTCGATGCCATCGTGCTCGACCGCATGCTGCCGGGGCTCGACGGCCTGACGCTGTTGCGCACGCTGCGCAGCGCCGGCAACACTACGCCAGTGCTTCTGCTGAGCGCGCTCGGCGAAGTCGATGACCGCGTCGAGGGTCTGCGTGCCGGCGGTGACGATTACCTGGTCAAACCCTTTGTGCTGGCCGAACTGCAGGCGCGGCTAGAGGCGTTGTTGCGGCGCGGCGATGTGAAAGTCGCCGATATGGTGTTGCGTGTGGCGGATCTCGAGCTCGACCGCCTGATGCGGCAGGCACGCCGTGGCGGACGGCAGATCGAACTGCAACCGCGCGAATATCAACTGCTGGAATACCTGATGCTGCATGCGGGGCAGGTGGTCACGCGGATGATGCTGCTGGAAGGGGTATGGGATTACCATTTCGATCCTCAGACCAATGTCATCGACGTGCACATCAGCCGGCTGCGCGCAAAGATCGACAAGGGGGAGGAACGGCTGTTGCTGCATACGGTCAGGGGTGCCGGCTACTCCCTGCGTGATACCGGAGAATCCCTGGATCCGCCGTGACACTGCAGCTGCCTCGAACCTTTACATTTCGTCTGGCCGTTACCTATATGTCCGTTTTCGGGGTGTCGGTACTGCTGTTGATGTCGTTCATCTACTGGTCGACGGCCGCTTATATGGCGCGTCAGTCCGATGCCCTGATCGATGCCGAGATCAATGGGCTTGCCGAACGCTACGATCTGCTCGGCCTTGCCGGCCTGATGTCGCTGATCGAGGAACGCCTCTCGCGGCAGCCGACCGGGCTGTCGATCTACCTGTTGACCACGCAGGCTCATAGCCGCCTGGCGGGCAATCTGAATCGCTGGCCGGAAGCACCTGAAGATCCCGCGGGGTGGATCGATTTCCAGCTCTATACCGACCAGAGCGCGGAAGCTCAGGTTCATCTGGCCCGTGCCCGTCGCTTCGCGCTCGTCGGTGGGTTTCATCTGCTCGTGGGGCGCGACATCTCGCCGTTGATCGCCGCCAAGGAGCGTATCGCGACCACGCTTGCATGGGGGCTGGTGCTGACGCTCGCTTTGGGCGGACTCGGTGGCTGGTGGATCAGCAGACGCATGGCGCAACGTATCGAGACCATCAACCGCACCAGCCGTGAAATCATCGACGGGGACCTTTCCCGCCGCATGCCGCTGCAGGGCACCGGCGACGAACTGGACCGTCTCGCCGGCAGCCTCAATCAGATGCTCGATCGCATCCAGACATTGATGGAAGATGTACGCCGCGTATCCGATAACATCGCGCACGATCTGCGTACGCCGCTGGGGCGTCTGCATAACCAGCTCGACAGTCTGCGAGGCGATCTTCTGCACAAGGGAATGAGCACCGGTGCAGTCGACCAGGCGCTGGCTGAGAGCCAGGGTCTGCTGGCGACCTTCAACGCATTGCTGCGCATTGCCCGTATCGAGTCACGCGCACGCACCGAAGGCTTTGCACCGATCGATCTTGCAGCATTGGTCAGCGATGTGGTCGACTTCTACGAACCGCTGGCGGAGGCACGCCGGCAGATGTTGAACTTTTCCGCGGTGCCGGGTATGCGACTGAGTGGCGACCGCGACCTGCTGTTCCAGGCGCTTGCCAACCTGCTCGACAATGCGATCAAGTACACGCCGGAAAACGGCCACATCGCCGTCACGCTTGCGTCGGTCGACAATGCAACCGCCGAACTCTCGGTGGCGGACGATGGGCCGGGGATACCGGATGCTGAACGGGGACATGTGTTCCAACGCTTTTTTCGGCTTGAATCGAGTCGTACGACAGCCGGCAGCGGCCTGGGCCTGAGCCTGGTTGCAGCCGTGGCCCGGCTGCACAACATGACGATCGAAGTGACGGACAATGCCCCCGGCACCCGCCTCACGTTGCGGTTTATGGTTTCGCGTGCACCGGCAAGCTGATCACCCAGACGGAGGGGAGATGAACAACCTCTATTATCTGATACCGACACTGGCTACCGTCATTGTTTCCCTGCTGATAGTGAGGGTCGGCGCTGTGGCGTTGATGATGACCGGCATGACCCCGGACAAGGCAAAGTTTCAGGCGCTTTCCGCTTTTACCGGCACAGGATTTACCACGCGGGAGGCGGAACGGGTGATGAACAATCCACGGCGCCGCAAGATAGTCTCGCTGCTGATGGTCTTGGGCAACGCTGGGATTGTCACAGTGATCGTATCTGCCACCTCGTCGTTCTCCCGCGTGAAAGGTCAGGAGTCATTGCTGCACTTTGTGATTCTTAGCGCGGCCCTCGGTGTCATATTCATCATCTTCCGTAAGACATCGACTATGCGGCAGCTGGAACTCATGATTCAGAAACGCATCGAGCGGTTGAAATTTTTCGAAGCAGACACGACAGTCGATGAGCTGTTGCATCTATCGGAGGGGTTCAGCGTCCTACGTATATCGGTTGCGGAGGATTCTGCGTGGATTGGACGGAGTGTGGCGGAGATCAACGCAAACTTGGACCATTCATTCGTGCTCGGAGTCGAACGGGGCAGGGAGTGGTTGCCGACACCGAAGTTGATCGAAAAACTGATGGCTGACGACCACTTGGTTATCTACGGAAAACTGGATAAGCTGGCGCAGCACTTCAGGCAATCGTCTCAGCATTCGACCCCAGTCTAGATAGATTGCGGTCATGTCCCGGCAGCGCTTGGTGTGTCCGCAAGTGTATTGCTTCTGTCGCTGCCAGATGCGCCGCTCGATCCGGATGGGCAGATTGCCTGAGGAGGAGAACCTATGAATCAAAGCGCTGTACGAACCGTTTGTCGCAAGTTAGGGACCTGCATGACACTGCTATTGTCACTCCACCTGCCGACCGCTGCCGCAGTCGAAGCTGCCGCTGAGCAACCCAAACCCGGAAGCTACTGCCCCGGTGTCGATGTGATGCTGATAACCGCGGAAGAGATTTCTGCCGGTCTGGATCTGGCCATGCGTTCCCGGGCGTCGCTGATCGGTGGGGATCGGATAATGGCGATGAGCGAACTGAGTTCTGTGGGTACCGTATTGCGTCTGGCCGCCAGCCGGGGCGGGGCGGCGCGCACCATGCTTTTGGTCGACGCCATAGTACAGTCACGGGCAGGTGAAGACTATGCGCAGATGCTCACCTGGTTTCCCTTGTTGCATCGTTCCCTGATGACGCTGCCGCGCGATGCGTCCGTAGCCGCTGCGGACGATCTGATAGGACGCGCCAAACAAATTATGCAGGGCGACATCGAGGGCAATGCCTTTCAGTCCCTCAACGAGGCGCGTCATATGCTGGCCTGCGACGGGCTTGCCATTCCGCTCCAGGCAGCGTTGCAGGCCCAGCACGATCTGATGCAACAGTTTGACGGAATCACCAAAAAAAGTGCCTACGACTCGCTTATCGATGCATTGCAAAAAGCGCTGAAATTTGTGCTGGGGAGAAACGGGTCATAACCCGCGGCTCAGGTGGCAGGGCAGGCGCTTACAGGTCTATTACCGGTATTGTCGAGAGCATCTGCCGCTTTGCTTGACACAATCATTTCGCCAGCGGCGATATACGTGACAAAAGGTCGTGGCCCTTGATCCTGTGCAGGACTACCATACTTACGTGGCCGATCAGATAGACCCAGATCAGGCTGCCCAGCGCCTCATGCACCTCGGCGATATCATGGGTGACGCCGGTTATGTTGCCGCTGGCCTCATCCATGCCAAAGAAAATTGTGATACCGGTCAGGCCCATGCCCAGTACCAGCAATAACCCCAGACCGTGAACGGCACCAGCCAGCATGCTCTCCTCTGCTGTTTCGTGCAGCTTGCCACTGAGCCAGCCAGGTACTTGTTTCAACTCCTCGATCAGCGCGGTAGAACCGCCAGTGCTGAAGTAGGGAAACAACCGTCCCAAACCTCCGCCCGCTCGGGTGATCGACCACAGGATATGCAGCACGATCAGAAAAAAGAGCGCAATTCCGATAGCCTCATGCATTGCAAAGAAGTTCGTCTCCATTGCGGTGCGTGCCCGGGGGACGCCGTGCTCTATTATTGTTGCTTTGTGCTTCATGAACGCTTCGCTGAGTAGTTGCAGCGGAATCCCCAATACCAGTCCAACATGCAACCAGCGGGTCAATCGATCGTAGGGCATAAGGTTTTCTCCAGTATTCGTTATGAGGGAGACTTGGAATCATTACGATTAAATCAGAATGTCCTTAAATAAGCCTTAAGCTCCTTTACGGTCTGGGGTCGGGCGTGCGTAATGCATTAGGTTAACTTTTTGCCAGAATCGCACATGCTGCAATAGTGCAGGCTCGACCTATAAGCGCGTACATATATATCTGCGCCAACGTCATCCTGGAAGACTCTGGTCGGTGATACAGCACTCGCCTCAATTATCCGAAGGCAGTGTAAACGGCCACATCCAGCCTCTCACATAATTGATAATTCTCATTGGCCTCATACTTTGTGCGGTAATAATATTCAATATCATTTGAATGATTTTGTACCAAAACAGCGGTCCATTTTTCCGGTGCTCAGAAGCAGCCGAAAGGGAAGGTAATAGGAAGTGTCAGCCGGATTAAACTGGATCAACCGCTGTTTGCCGAAATTTATGGATGTGGTGATTACCGGGAGGGAAGTAGCATGTTTTTCAAGCTGAAAACTATCACATTACTCTTAATCGGTACGGCGGCTGTCGCAACCGCGGCGCGGGCCGCTGAACCGATACAGCCGATCAAGCCGGTGCAGAGCATCAACTTAGCCCAAGTTGAGCTGGGCAAGAAACTCTATTTCGATCCTCGCTTGTCTAAATCGGGATTCATCTCATGTAACTCCTGTCACAATCTGAGCATGGGAGGTACGGACAACCTTAAGACTTCCATCGGCGACCATTGGCAGCAAGGTCCGATCAATGCGCCTACCGTACTCAACTCCAGCCTTAATGTGGCGCAGTTCTGGGACGGGCGAGCGGCAGATCTGAAGGCGCAGGCCGGCGGCCCTATCGCAAATCCGGGCGAGATGGGATTTACCCATCAACTGGCGGTTAGCGTGTTGGCATCTATTCCCGAGTATGTGGTCGAATTCAAGCAGGTGTTTGGCGATGACAGTATCGATATTGACAAAGTGACTGTCGCAATAGCCGAATTCGAGAAGACACTGGTAACCCCCAACTCACGCTTCGACCGGTGGCTGCTGGGTGACAAAGATGCACTGACACCGAATGAACTGGCCGGATACGATCTGTTCAAGAACAGCGGTTGCATCGCCTGCCACAACGGCGAAGCCGTTGGCGGCAACTCCTTTCAAAAAATGGGTGTAATGGAGCCCTACCAGGCCAAGAGTCCTGCAGAGGGCCTTAGTGCTGTTACCGGAAAAGATGCGGACCGCTTCAAGTTTAAAGTGCCGACGCTGCGTAACGTGGCAATGACCTACCCATATTTCCACGATGGTGAGGCGGAGACGCTGACCGAGGCGGTGGACATCATGGGGCGATTGCAGCTGGGTAAGCAATTCAGCGAGCAGGAAAACGCGCAGATTGTCGCCTTCCTGAAAACACTGACCGGAGATCAACCCAGTTTTCTGTTGCCGATTCTGCCGCCGTCGACTGATCGCACACCGCCGCCTAAACCATTTGGGTAAGCATCTTCCGGACTGTCGGCAAAAAATTTACGCCACCCAGCCTGAAAACCCCACGCACCTCTGTTGTGGGGTTTTCTTTTTCAGTACCAGTCCAAAAACTATGGTTATTGTGTATTCGCAATGACCTTTGCTTTAGCGGTACACGATAATTTGAAAATCAATGATAGACAGTTACCGTTGCCGATCGGGCAGGGTATTCGGGGTGGAAGTCAGTCTATGCGCAACAGCGCAGCGGAGTTGTGCTGGGAGAGAGGTATGAAGATAGGTGTAACCAGTCAGAACTTTAAAACGATTACCGGTCACGCTGGCAAGACCAGGCGATTTCTCGTCTTTTCCGGGGACGCAGCGGGGAGGGCAGTTGCAATAGACAGGCTTGATTTGCCGAAAGCGTTGTCAATGCATGAGTTTCGCGGGACCGAGCATCCGCTGGATGCATGCGACGTTCTGATCACCGCCGGCTGCGGTGACGGATTTATTCAGCGCATGGCCCGCCGCGGTATCCGGGTGGTAACGACCAGTGAAACAGATCCGGCAACAGCGGTCACGGCTGTGTTGGCTGGATTGCCGCTGCCGGAAGCAGAACCGCACCGGCATTAGCAGCGGTCAGGATCGTCAGATTCGAACTGATCGCCGGAACCGAAAGTGGATAGATTTACCAGAAACTACAGCATCATTCTGGGCACCATTGCTCTGGTCGTGCTCGTCTGGGCATTGTACGAAGACCCGCAGGTGTCCGCGCTGAACGATCTGCTGGATCAGGATGCAACGGTGGCCGGCTATCCGTACAGGTTCCGGGTGCTGCGTGTAGAAAACAGCGTTGCGATAGTGAGTACGCCACGTTCCAGCGCTTTTCCCGTCTACCGGGCACTGGGACTACTCTATCCGAATTTGGCAAACCGGGCAGAGGATAATCCGGACGTCATGCAGGCCCAGCAGGTACTGGCGGAGACGCAAAAACAGGTGAAGGCCATCGTATTGACCTTGGGCAAGGTTAAAAGCCTGCGCTGGGAACTCGACAGAAACTGGTTGAACCAGCATGGCATTCAGTTGAATTCGGGTGATTGACCGGGTTGAATTTACAGCTTCGGGATGGGTCAGGCAGGGCGGACCCACCAGCATCGCAGAGAACAGCAGATACGGCGCTATTGGATAGGCAACCCTTAGTCATGCCGGATGACGGTGGAAGAGTGAGTAAACCGCCGGAATCAGCACCAGCGTGATCAGCGTGGACACGCTGAGCCCGCCGATCACAGCGCGCGCCAATGGCGCCTGTGCGTCGGCCCCCTCGCCGATGCCCAGCGCCAGCGGCAGCAGTGCCAGGAGTGTGGTCAGCGTGGTCATCAGTACCGGCCGCAGCCGGCGGCGGCCCGCCTCGGCCAGCGCGCTGTCGGTATCCATGCCGGACCTGCGCAGTTTTGCCGTCTGGTCCACCAGCAGGATGGCGTTGTTGACCACAATGCCGCCGAGCATGATGCAGCCGATAGCCGACTGCAGATTGAGCGTGGTTTCGGTGATAAACAGTGTCAGCAGTACCCCGATCGCCGCCAATGGCACGGAGAGCATCACCACCAGCGGGTCGCCAAGCGACTCATACTGGGATGCGAGCACCATGTAGACCAACAGCAGCGCCAGCAGCAGCGAGACCAGCAGTTCGTCAAACGCCTTCTGCTGCTCTGCGAAATTACCCGAAATCAGCAGATCGTATCCCGCGCGGCGCGGGATCTGGTCGAGCCGGGCCTGGATATCGGCTGCCACCGAGCCGAGGTCGCGGTCGGTCACGTTGGCGGTCACCCGGATCAGGCGCTGCTGGTCCTTGCGCTCGATGGTGGCCGGTCCCTCGCTCTGTTTGGTCTCGACCAGATTGCGCAGCGCCACCAGCTCTCCTCCAGGTGTGCGTATGTTCAGATCGAGAATCTCCTCCAGAGAAAGTTTTTCCGCCGCTTCCAGCTGTACCAGAATGCGATAGGCATCGCCCGCGACCCGGTATTCACCCGCCTTGGAGCCGGCCACGGCAGTCTCGATCACCTTGGACACATCGCGCACGCTGAGCCCCAGATCGCCGATCTTGTCCCGCTTGACACGGATCTCCTGCTGCGGAATACCCGCTTCCCGGCTCAATTCCAAGTCGGTCACGCCGGGCACGCCGGAAATCGCCGAGGAGACCTGCTGTGCCAGCAGGGCGATGGTCTCCGGGTCAAATCCGCGCACTTCTACGGTGACGCCCTCCACGGTCGCCAGCAGCCGATCCAGCAGAAACTGCCCCTGCGGCGCGCGCACCCGGATCTTCATGCCCGGGATGCGGTGCTCCAGGCGGCTGCGCAGATCGTTGGCGATTGCCTGGTTGGAGCGCGTCCGCTCGGTGGCCGGCAGCAGCGAGAGCGTGATCTCGCCGGTGGCCTTGGCGCTTCCGCGCGTGCCGGAGGTGGTCACGCTGACTACCGAGGAGAGGCTTTCCGGTACCGCGGAGTAGACCAGCTGCTCCAGCAGCCGGGTCTGCCGGTCGATCAGCTCCAGCCGCGTTCCGACCTCCATCTCGCCGCTGATGCGCACCTCCCCTTCATCGCTCGGCGGCATGAACTCGGTGCCGATCAACGGCGCCAGCAACAGTGTGGCAGCAAACACAGTCAGGGTACCGATGATGATCAACAGGCGCCGGCGCAGCACCTGTGTCAATAGGTCGCGATAGCCGTTTTCCATTGCCGAAAAGCCGGCACCGGCGCGGGCCGCCAGGCGTGACCCCCAGCTTTCGACGGCCGCTCGGTTGCCGCCGATCAGACGCGAACCCAGCATCGGCACCAGTGTGAGCGAGACCAGCAGGGCGCAGAAGAGCGAGAACATGATGACGTACGCGAGCTCTTTAAACAGCACGCCGGAGACGCCGCGCACGAAGATCAGCGGCAGAAAGATCACCAGCGTCGTGAGCGTGCCGGCGATCACGGCCGAGGCCACCTCCCCGGTGCCTTTGATCGCTGCTGCGGCGGCTGCTTCACCCTGTTCGTTATGGCGGCGGAAGATATTTTCGAGCACCACCACCGAACTGTCCACCATCATGCCCGCACCCAGCGCCAGACCGCCGAGGGTCATCAGATTGAGCGTGAAACCGCCAAAGTAGAGCAGGCCGAAGGTGGCGAGCATCGAGATCGGAATGGCCAGCGAGATGACCAGGGTAGTGCGCAGGCTGCGCAGAAAGAAGAGCAGCACCAGCACCGCCAGCGAGCCGCCATAGAGCACCGAGCGGGAGACATTGGCGATGGCTCGCTCGATGAAATTGCCCTGATTGACTACCGGAATGATCTGGATCTGGGGGGAAGCCAGGTTGACTGCGTTCACCTCGGCCAGCACCCGCTGCGCCACCTCCACCGTATTGGCGCCGGACTGCTTGCGGATAGCGACGCGGACGCCCTGTTCGCCGTTGACGCGGATGATGCGCGTCAATTTCTCGTAGGTATCTCTGACTTTTGCGATCTGGCCAAGCGTCACCAGGGCACCGTCGCGCTGCGCCACCACCGTGCTGCGGATCTGATCCAGATCGGCGAACTCGGCCGGAGCGCGCAGGTTCACCTGGTAGCGGCCCTGCTCGATTCTGCCGGCCGGCAGATCGAGGTTGGCATCCCGAATCGCCTCCAGGATGTCGTTCAACGGCAGCCCCAACGAATTGAGCTTGGCCGAGTCCAGCTCGACCCGCACCTCGCGGTTGAAGCCACCCCAGGGATCGACCTGCGCTACGCCCGGGAGGCGCGAGAAGCGATCGCGGATCTGCCGTTCGATGATCTGGGTCAACTCGACCGGATCAAGCTTGCTGGAGATGCCGAGGATTACTACCGGGTAACTGTCCACATCGAACTTGCTGACCCGCGGGCCGACGATATCGTCCGGCAGCTCGCTGATCTCGTCCGCCAGCGTAGCCTGCACGTCGATCGCCGCGGCATCGATATCGGTGCCCCAGCCAAAGCTGACCCGCACCTGGCTGTTGCCTTCGTAGGAGCTGGAGGTGATCTCCTCGACACCCGGCACGGTGGCGACGATCTCCTCGACGATCTGCGTCACCAGCCGCTCCATCACGATCGGGTCGGCGCCCTCGTACTGGGTGCGCACGGTCAGCGTCGGCAGCTCGATGCTTGGCAGCAGGTCGATCTGCAGACGGCTCAGCGCAACCGAACCCAGCACCACGACGATCAGCGCCAGCATACTGGTAAAGACCGGGCGACGAACGCTTGCGCGGGCCAGGTTCATTGGCCGGTGACCGGCCTCTCCCCGGCGACAGTGATGGCCGAACCGTCATCCAGCAGCTGCTGCCCCAATACCACGACCCTGCCGGTGAACGTCTCGTTCACAACCTGGATCCGTCCCCCCTGCTGTATGCCGGGCGTGACCGGCCGCCAGATTACCGCGTCGTCCTCTGAGTTGACCAGGAACACGCCGCGCTGCTCGGCGCGGACAGCCAGCGACTGCTCCGGGATGATCGTGGCCGAATCCGCCTGTTCCAGTGTCACCAAGACGCGGACGAACATGCCCGGCTTCAGCTTCAGATGCGGGTTGTCTACCCGCAGTTCGACCCTGGCCTGCCGGGTGCTTTCGCGAAATACCGGAGCGATGCGGGTGATCCGTCCGAAAAAAGCGTCGCCGGGATAGGCGTCGGTGGTCAGGCTGGCGTGCTGCCCCTGCTGCAGCAGTGCGTAATCCCGCTCGACGACAAAGATAACCACTCTGATCGGATCGAGCTCAGCAATGCGCAGCAGCGGTGTATTGGCGCCGACGGTTTCGCCTTCGTCGGCGAAGCGCTCTGCTACCACACGCTGGTCGCTGCCGCCGCGCCAGTTGGCGGTGACCTGGGTATAACTGAGTCGGATACGGGCGCTCTCCAGCGCCGCCTGGGCCTGGGTCACCTGAGCGCTGGTCACGGTAACGTGCGCCTGCCTGGCCAGTTGATCGGCCCTGGCGGCATCGAGCTCGGATTCGGAGCTGACGCCCCGCTGGCGCAGATTCGCGATGCGCTCCAATTCGCGCTCAGCGATTTTCAGCAGGCTATCGGCCTCCGCCAGATTGGCTCTGGCCACGGCCAGTTCCGCTTCGGCCTGTTTGACGCTCTGCACATACTCGTCGCTGTCCAGTCGCGCCACAACCTGGCCGCGGGAGACGGTATCCCCCAGATCCGCATCCAGCTGTTCGATGCGGCCGCTGATCTTCGGCGAAAGGACGATTTCGGTGTGCGCCTGCAGCGTACCGGAGAAGAAACGCTGGCGCTCGATGCGCCCCTGCTCAACCGCCGCCACTTCCACCGGTACCGGCTGGACCAATCCACGCTGTTGCACAGAATCCTGCGCAGTATCCGCCAGACGCTGGAACACCAGCCAAGCCACCGGCACAGCGAGGGTCAGCAGCGTCAAAATGGCAATCCAGGTGCTTCGTTGCATGCAGTCTATACGCCGACAGCGTCCCGATAGATCAAAAAAACAGAGATTTTTGGCAGGTGAATGTCACCCAAATGCGTAGTGTTTCTCAACCGCTTTGGTGATTTTCCAGGTGCAGGAGAGGCCGGCGGGAAAGGTGATCAGGTCGCCGCGGCCGAATTCCATGGGTTCGCCGCCGTCCGCCGGTGTTACGGTGAACTTTCCCCGCAGGATGTAGCAGGTCTCCTCGCGATCGTATTTCCAGGGAAATTCCGACGCCTCTTTTTGCCAGATCGGCCAGTCGTAGACGCCGAGGATATCCAGCTTGGCGTGAGAGGCCCGGTGTTCGCACAGTATGTTCATCACTAGTCAGCTTCCTTCGTCTGGGGGGCTACAGTCTAGCCTAAATTCATGCCGCCCGTCAGCGCACGGCGTTGCCAGCCGCGGCTCAAATGCGGATACTTCACCGGATATGGATAAGCAACTGGAACATTTGGCGCAGCAGCTCAGTAAACGGCTGCTCAATAAGGGTCTGGTCATCACGACAGCGGAGTCATGCACCGGCGGTTGGGTGGCGAAGGTGCTGACCGATATCGCCGGCAGCAGCGCCTGGTTCGAGCGCGGTTTCGTCACCTACAGCAACGCAGCCAAACAGGAGATGCTCGGAGTAGCGCCGGCGCTGATCGAGGCACAGGGCGCGGTCAGCGAAGGCGTAGTACAGGAGATGGTACGAGGCGCCATCGCCCGCAGCGGCGCCGATCTGGCGCTTGCGGTGAGCGGCGTCGCCGGCCCCGGCGGTGGAAGCGAGGAAAAACCGGTCGGTACGGTCTGGTTTGCCTGGGGCCGCAGCGGCAGCGCGCCGCTTGCCCGGCGGGTGCATTTTACCGGGGACCGCGATCAGATACGCCGTCAGGCGGTTTTGACCGCGCTACAGGGGGCGCTGGACCTCATTGAGCAGTGACAACACAACCCGGCTGTTTTTTGCGCTCTGGCCGGACCCGGCCACCCGCAAGCGGCTGACTGCGCTGCAGCATACATTCTCCGGTCAGCCCGGCCGCTTCAATCATCCGCACGATCTGCATACCACGCTGGTGTTTCTCGGGCCAGTGGAAGCGGAGCGCATGGAGTGCGTCATCGCCGCGGCGGAGCGGGTCTCGCCGCACCCTTTTTCGCTGCTGTTGGATCGCTGTGAAACCTGGAAAAAACCGCGCATTCTCTGCTGCACTCCCGCCACTACGCCGCCGCCTTTGACGCAGTTGGTGACGGAGCTTGAAAAGGCGCTCTCCGGCTGCGGATTCGAACCCGAAAAGCGGCGTTACACACCCCACGTCACGTTGGCGCGCAAGGTACAGGCGGAGGCGGGCGGCCAACTTGCGCAGCCGTTTAGCTGGCAGGTCGAGGGCTTTGTGCTGGCCGGTTCCGGCGGCCAGGGCCCGGGGCCAAGATACCGGATCCTAAAAAAGTGGCGCGCGGACTCATGACTTGAGCTTTTGCCTGTGCCATAATGGAGAACAATTAGAGAACAGTCGGGCGGCGGGATGCTGCCCATGAGAGCAGACCCCTGGAGGCATAATGGACGAGAATCGCAAGAAAGCGCTGAGCGCTGCGCTCAGTCAGATCGAAAAACAGTTTGGCAAGGGCTCGGTGATGCGCCTCGGCGATGCCGGCGCCATCCCCGATGTCGAGGTCATCTCCACCGGCTCCCTTGGCCTGGATATTGCGCTCGGTGTCGGCGGTGTGCCGAAAGGCCGTATTGTCGAGATCTACGGTCCGGAATCCTCGGGCAAAACCACAATGGCCCTGCATGTCGTCGCGCAATCGCAGAAGCAGGGCGGCACGGCGGCGTTTGTCGACGCCGAGCACGCGCTGGACCCGCAGTATGCCGGTAAGCTGGGGGTCAACGTGGATGAGCTGCTGGTCTCCCAGCCGGATACCGGCGAGCAGGCGCTGGAGATTACCGACATGCTGGTGCGCTCGGGCGCGGTGGACGTGGTGGTGGTTGACTCTGTGGCCGCGTTGACGCCGAAAGCGGAGATCGAGGGCGAGATGGGGGACACCCATGTGGGTCTGCAGGCCCGCCTGATGTCCCAGGCGCTGCGCAAGCTGACCGCTAATATCAAGCGCTCCAACTGTGTGGTGATTTTCATCAACCAGATCCGCATGAAGATCGGTGTCATGTTCGGCAGCCCGGAGACCACCACCGGGGGCAACGCGCTTAAATTCTACGCCTCGGTGCGTCTGGATATCCGCCGCACCGGCGCGATTAAGCGGGGCGATGAAGTGGTCGGCAACGAGACCAAGGTGAAGGTGGTAAAAAACAAGGTGGCGCCGCCATTCAAAATGGCCAGTTTCGAGATTCTCTACGGCGAAGGGGTTTCGCACGAAGGCGAGTTGATAGAGTTGGGCGTCACGCTCGGCATCATCGACAAGTCCGGCGCCTGGTACAGCTATCAGGGCGACCGCATCGGCCAGGGCAAGGAGAACGTCCGCATTTTTCTGAAGGAGAACGGCGACATTGCCGAGGCTATCGAGGCCAGGATACGGGAACAGGTTTTTCCGCAGCCGGAAATAACAACACCCGAGGAGAACGGAGAGAAGGATTCGGAGGTTTTACGCGTCGTCTGATACCCGATGGGTTGCAGCGATGTGCGAAGCCCGGCAATGGCCGATTTGAGACGGCAACTGCATCCGGCAGTCGTCTGTTGCCGGGCACCCTGCGCGCACCCCAGCTGGTTAATCCGGCAAAAAGGGGACAATCACTGCTCGAATGCGCGCAAAGCATCCATGTCAAGAATGGATATTTCGCCGTAATTAACCGCTAATATCCCCTCTTCCTGCAGCCGTTGCAGCGCCTGGTTGACCCGTTGGCGGGAGACGCCCGCCAGATTGCCCAGCTCCTCCTGGGTGATTTTCAGTTTGTTCTCCACATTTGGGTAGAGCAGCTTATTGAACATGGTTGCCAACGATTGCGCCACCTTCTCCTCCGGCGACAACAACCGGTCATGTTCCATATTGCCGATAAACTGTCCCAGCCGCTCGTTGATCTGGATCAGCAGAAACCGGTTGAAGGCAAAGCTTTCGTTCAACAGCTCGAAAAAGATCGTTTCCGGCATGAATACGATGGTGGATTTGCGCAGCGCCACAACATTGTATTTGCGCTGCTCTTTTTTCAGCAGAGAGCCCTCCCCGAACCAACTGCCGGGGGGAATGCCGGTAGCCAGCGACAGCTGCTTGCCCGACTTGGATTCGATCCCAAGACGGATCAGTCCCTCGGCGATCCCGATCCACACGTTGCTGATGTCTCCTTTGCGGCAGATCACTTCGCCTGCCGTGTAGCTCCTGGCAAAGAGCGACTCCAGCGTGCGCTGGCGCTGAGCCTGGTTCAGGCATTCGATCCAGGGGCTTTGGAAAAAAAGTGTGGCTACCGGGTCCATTTTCTGAATTGTCGCCAGACTGACAGATTCTGTAGAAATGATGCTCTAGTATGGTTAACGGGATAATAACCGATGCAGGCGGTGGTATCACTGTAAACAGCGCCGGCGGCT
Organism: Chromatiaceae bacterium; assembly: GCA_024235255.1. Taxonomy (GTDB): domain Bacteria; phylum Pseudomonadota; class Gammaproteobacteria; order Chromatiales; family Chromatiaceae; genus HKST-UBA178. The sequence goes on along the minus strand of JACKMT010000001.1, from coordinate 929,562 downwards.
TCGCGTCACCGGACCTGAAAGTGAAAGTCTGCGGCAAATAACTAAACCACCAGGAGGGATAAAGATGGGTGCGTCAATCAGAGCTACCATGCCTTTCGGTCAGAAACGAAAAGGTCGCGCCTCGCAGACGGTTTCGACCACGGGTTCGGTCGCCGGTGAGCGAGTTGAGATTGAGCCGATAGATGCGTACTGGGAGCCGGTGAATTATCTGGAGAGCGATCCAAAGATTCCCTCACAGCTGCACGCCAAAGTGATAATCAACGGCTGCCCGATGCATTTTGAGGCCTATCGGGTGGGTCCCGACGGCGAGGTCTGCGACCGGAAACAGAAATCGGCCATCGACTGCATGAAGGTCGCACTAAGGGACGACCAGTCCTGGCGGACAATTGAATACCAGGGCTGCCACTATGTCGTGGTTGCCATCCCTTACGGACAATCTTTCTAACGGCAGTTTGCGGCAGGGCAGGAGATTGCCTGATACGGATATTCACAGCCTGGAAAACGCGGCGCTGCGGCTGCTTGGTATGCGCGAGCACTCCCGTCAGGAGCTGCGCCGCAAACTTCGACCCCGCATCACCGACGCCGGTCAGCTTGAGCGACTGCTGGACAGCCTTGAAGAGCGGGGTGCCCAGAGTGATCGGCGTTTTACCCGGGAGTACATTAGGTTCCGCTCCAACCGTGGATACGGGCCGGTACGCATCCGCATGGAGTTGACGGAAAGGGGCATAGATGCGTCGTTAATCGAGGAGTGTCTCGACCCGGATGAGGAGCAGTGGGACCAGGTGTTGCTCGCGGCAGCAAAATGCAAATTCGGCGAGCAGCCGTCGCAAGGGTTCCGTGAGTGGGCAAAACGGGCACGCTTTCTCGAGTACCGGGGTTTTGCCCATGCGCACATCCGCCGGTTGCTGCCTGAGTAGTGCGGTCTTATCGACAGGCGCTTCCAACTCAGACGGATCACAATCCGATCGCTTCTTTTCCCGCGGAGCATGCTGGAGGGCGGTGACGAAAAATTCCGCCCAGTGGTGACAACCCTCGGGTTTCTCTTTAACATTCAGTCTTTTGAGCAATTGGCTGGCTGAATGACATGAAGACAAGCGCACAACTCAGACGCGCGTTCATCGACTATTTCGTTGCACATGGACACCAGGAGGTGGCCAGCAGCTCGCTGGTGCCGCACAACGACCAGACCCTGCTGTTCACCAATGCGGGCATGGTTCAGTTCAAGGATCTGTTTCTCGGCCGGGAGAAGCGCGACTACCGGCGGGCGGTCAGTTCACAGCGCTGCGTGCGCGCCGGCGGTAAACACAACGATCTGGAAAATGTTGGCTACACCGCGCGGCACCACACTTTTTTCGAGATGTTGGGTAACTTCAGCTTCGGTGATTATTTCAAGCGCGAGGCGATTCAGTACGCTTGGGAGTTTCTCACCCGGAACATGGGTCTGGCGCCGGAAAGGCTTTGGGTGACCGTGTTCGAGGAGGATGACGAAGCCGCCGATATCTGGCTTCAAGAGATCGGTGTCGATCCGGCGCGCTTCTCCCGCTGCGGCGTCAAGGACAACTTCTGGTCGATGGGCGACGTGGGTCCCTGCGGACCCTGCTCCGAGATATTTTATGACCACGGCCCCGCTGTCTGGGGCGGTCCCCCCGGTTCACCCGACGAGGAGGGCGATCGCTACATCGAGATCTGGAACCTGGTTTTCATGCAGTACAACCGCGATGCCGCAGGTAATCTGACACCACTGCCGCGCCCATCGGTGGATACCGGCATGGGGCTGGAGCGGCTTGCAGCGGTGCTGCAAGGAGTGCACAGCAACTACGAGACGGATCTGTTCCAGAGTCTGATCACGGCTGCCGCCGAAGCCACCGGCTGTGCCGATATGGAGAACAAATCGCTGCGCGTCATCGCCGATCACATCCGTTCCTGTGCGTTTCTGGTGGTGGACGGGGTGCTCCCCTCCAACGAGGGGCGGGGTTATGTGCTGCGCCGGATTATCCGCCGCGCCATTCGCCACGGCTACATGTTGGGTGTCAAAGAGGCTTTTTTCCACCGGTTGGTCAAGCCACTCACCGTGGAGATGGGGCCCGCCTATCCCGAGCTGGCTAAGGCGCAGATGCAAGTGGAGCGTGTGCTAAAGGTGGAGGAAGAGCGCTTTGCTGAGACACTGGAACAGGGCATGAAAATCCTGGAGGAGACGATTTCATCGCTGGACGGAAAGCAGATTCCCGGAGCCATGGTGTTTAAGCTGTACGACACCTATGGCTTCCCTACCGATCTGGTGGCCGACATCGCCCGCGAGCGTGAACTCAGCCTGGACATGGCGGGTTTCGAGCGGGAGATGGAGGCGCAGCGCAGCCGTGCGCGCGCCGCCAGTCACTTCGGTGCGGAAGCCGAGTTGCCCGTCGACCTTGAAGGCGCCACCAAATTTACCGGTTACGAGCGCCTCTCCGGACGTTCCACGGTGCTTGCGATAGTCTGTGACGGCAAGCCGGTAGATATCCTCGAAGATGGCGAATCCGGCATAGTGATACTCGACCACACCCCCTTCTACGCAGAGTCTGGCGGTCAGGTGGGTGACCGCGGCGAGATCCGTTCGGCCGGCGGTGCCAGGTTCAGCGTCTCCGATACACGAAAGCATGGCGGTAATCTCCACCTGCATTACGGCCAACTCAGCGGGTCGGCGCTGCGTGTCGGTGACAGTGTCGAGCCGGAGGTTTACGCCAAGACACGCGGCAGGACTGCGCTCAATCACTCGGCAACCCACCTGCTGCATGCAGCATTGCGGCGGGTGCTGGGAGAGCACGTCCAGCAGAAGGGTTCGCTGGTGGACGCAGAGCGGCTGCGTTTTGACTTCGTCCACTTCGAACCGGTCAGCCGGGAGCAGTTGCAAGCCATTGAACGCATGGTGAATCAGCAGATCAGATACAACCACATGGTGGAGACCCGCATTATGTCGCTGGAGGATGCTAAAAAAGCGGGTGCCATGGCGCTGTTCGGCGAGAAGTACGGCGATGAGGTCAGAGTGCTGCGCATGGGGGATTTCTCCACCGAGCTGTGCGGCGGCACCCACGTCAAGGCGCTTGGCGATATTGGTCTGATCCGCATCACCGCAGAATCGGGCATTGCCTCCGGCGTGCGCCGTATCGAAGCCGTTACCGGAGAAGCAGCGATCAACTGGATGGAAGCGGACGAAGAGCGGCTGCATCAGGTGGCGCAGCTGGTTAAGTCGGGCCGCGAGGATCTCCAGGTCAAGGTGGCGCAGCTGGTGGAACGGAACCGACAGCTGGAAAAGGAGCTGGAGAGAATCAAGGAGAAGCTGGCTAGCGCAGCCGGCAGCGATCTGGCGGACAGTGCGGTCCAGGTCGGCAGCATCAAGGTGCTGGCAGCGGTGCTGGAAGGAGTCGATCCAAAATCACTGCGCGAGACTATGGACAAGCTGAAGGATAAGTTGGGTAGTGCGGTCATTGTGCTGGGAACCGTGCAGGGGCAGAAGGTGAGCCTGGTGGCCGGTGTCACCAAAGATCAGATAAAAGTGGTGAAGGCGGGGGATCTGATACAGTTCGTTGCTGAACAGGTGGGAGGCCGCGGTGGGGGACGTCCCGACATGGCTCAGGCAGGCGGCAACAATCCGGCCGCACTGCCGGCGGCACTGGCAGGTGTGGAAGCTTGGGTGGAGCAGAAACTAGGTGCCAGCTGATTCGATTGATACTGTTTTTTTCATACAGATTTAACAATTGTTTATAAGTGCAAAAAATTGGTGTCTAATGTGCGCCATTTTTTGCTTTTCCCAGCTGCAGCCCTGTCAGGGCAGCGGCGTTTTGAAGCAGACAGCTGAAAAATGGCACTAGGATAATGGCTCTTATTGTACAAAAGTATGGCGGTACCTCGGTCGGCACAGTCGAGCGAATAGAGGCAGTCGCTGCAAAGGTCGCCGCTGCGCACAATCGCGGTGACCGGATGGTGGTTGTGGTTTCAGCCATGTCCGGCGAGACCAACCGGCTGATAGCGTTGGCCAACGGAATCAGTGAATTTCCCGATCCCCGGGAGATGGATGTGCTGTTGTCCACCGGCGAACAGGTGACCATCGCACTGCTCAGCATAGCGCTGCACAAGCGCGGCTGCCCGGCCTGTTCCTATACCGGCGCCCAGGTTCGCATACTGACCGACAATGCGCACGGTAAGGCGCGTATTCTGGAGATCGACGGCGGCTCGGTGAATGAAGATCTGGACGCTGGCAAAGTGGTGGTGGTAGCTGGGTTCCAGGGTGTGGATGAAGCGGGCAATATCACCACCCTCGGCCGGGGCGGTTCCGATACCACGGCAGTGGCGATGGCAGTGGCGCTGAAAGCGGACGAATGCCAGATCTACACCGACGTGGACGGTGTCTATACGACCGATCCGAGGGTGGAGCCGAAAGCACGCAAATTAGACAAGATCACTTTCGAGGAGATGCTGGAGATGGCCAGTCTGGGCTCGAAGGTGCTGCAGATCAGATCGGTGGAATTCGCCGGGAAGTACAATATGCCCCTGCGCGTTTTATCCAGTTTCGAAGAAGGCGAGGGCACCCTCATCACCTCTGAGGAAGAGATTATGGAACAGGCAAAAATTTCCGGAATAGCATTCAGCCGGGACGAAGCAAAGCTGACAATACTCGGTGTTCCCGATGAACCCGGTGTCGCCTTCAGTATCCTGGGACCGGTGGCCGGGGCCAACATCGAAGTGGACATGATCGTGCAGAATATCGCCAAAGATGGCACCACCGACTTCACGTTTACCGTGCACCGCAATGACTATCACAAGGCACTCGAACTGTTGCATGAAACCGCGCAGGTTTTGGGCGCGCGTGAGGTGATCGGCACTAAAAATATCGTTAAACTCTCGCTGGTAGGGGTCGGCATGCGTTCCCACGCCGGAATCGCCAGCACCATGTTCGAAACGCTGGCCACTGAAGGGATCAATATTCAGATGATCTCGACCTCGGAGATAAAGATTTCGGTAGTAGTGGACGAAAAATATCTTGAGTTAGGCGTTCGTTCGTTGCATGAAGCGTTCGGTTTGGCTGGGGAACTGCAAGCCTGACTGCGGGTTGGTTAGCTTGCCGGAGTTATTGAATAGGTGTTCAATTCCCTTTAGCTGAATCCTCCTGGCTGCTAAACTGAAAGTGCCCTGCTCCACTGTAGGTAATCGTGGTGTAAGAGCTTGGTTGGCGTGGCGCATGGGTTTCCGGGAAAGGTTTCGTGCCGGGGAAACTCATAAACCACAAAATTTGGATACATGGAGATTAGGACGATGTTAATACTGACCCGTCGGGTAGGCGAGACATTGATGATCGGCGATGAGGTCACGGTAACTGTGCTTGGTGTAAAGGGTAACCAAGTACGTATCGGTGTGAATGCACCGCGTGATGTAACGGTTCACCGTGAAGAGATCTACGAACGCATCAAGCAGGAACAGCTGTCTAATCAGGAATCGGACAACTGACGCCGGACTCAATCCGGGGTATTTGTTGCCCCGGATATCCCTCTCTTTTGCAGCTGTACGATTTGGTCCAAACCGCAAAAACAACCCACATCAGCTCACAAAACCGTCGCCCCAAATCCATTGAGGTGGCGACAGAAAGTGCGTTAGAATAACGCCGTTTTCAACGGATCGACCGGTCCGGAAAATTTTTTCGGAGAGATGGCCGAGCAGGCTGAAGGCGCTCCCCTGCTAAGGGAGTATGGGGCTAATAACTCCATCGAGGGTTCGAATCCCTCTCTCTCCGCCATAAATGCAAAGGGCCCCTTCTGGGGCCTTTTGCATTTATGGCGGAGAGAGAAGATTGGATTTGAAGCCTTCGTTCGACAGCCGGTGCATCAGTACCGGTGCAGACGCCGGCTCTGCCGGCGCCCCGAAGGGGTGAGCCTGTGTAACAGGCGAATCAATCCCTTGCTGAAACCCCAACCGATTTTTTGATGCCACAAGAGGCAAACCCCTTTTGGGGCCTTTTTCATTTATGGCAGAGAGTTAACCGCCTGTCTCCCTTATTACAACAGTTCAACAGTGTAACTATTTAAATTACAATCCCGCTTCATGGGAATCGAATGGATCTACAGCCCCGAGGCATGGTTGGCGCTTGTAACGTTGACAGCGTTAGAGATTGTGCTGGGCATCGACAATATTATTTTTATATCGATACTGGTCGGCCGCCTGCCGGAGGAGCAGCGTCAGCGGGCGAGATTGCAGGGTCTCGCTCTGGCGATGATCACCCGTATAGCGCTGCTGTTGTCGCTTGCCTGGGTAATGCGGTTGACGACTCCGCTGTTTACCCTGCTGGCCCAGGAAATTTCCGGCCGTGACCTGATTCTCCTGCTTGGCGGGCTATTTCTGCTGTACAAGAGCAGTCAGGAGATCTGGGAGAATCTTGAAGGGCCGAAACAAGAGGAGGAGGGCGCTTCGAAGCTATCTGTCAGCTACCTGGCGGTGCTGGGACAGATTGCCCTGTTGGACATTATTTTTTCTCTCGATTCGGTCATCACCGCTGTCGGCATGGCTAAGGATGTTGAGGTCATGGTGATAGCCATTATTATCGCAGTTGGTGTGATGATGTTTGCCGCTAAGGCGATTGGTGAGTTTGTGGAGCGCCATCCAAGCATCAAGATGCTGGCACTGAGCTTCCTCACGCTGGTTGGCGTCGCGCTGATAGGTGAAGGTCTGGATATGCATATTCCAAAGGGCTATATCTATTTTGCTATGGCGTTTTCCGTCACCGTCGAGATGATCAATATCCGGGTGCGTCGGAGAAGCAGACCGGTCCTGCTCAATAAGCCATCGCAGGTCAGAGAAACCGACTAGCGTCGTTTATCACGCAATCCAGAAGTTGTTTTTCAGTGTATTGAAGATGCTCAGGCTGGTTGAGTAGCACACTATCCCAGGGGCACGATCGGGTATTTCTCTTTCACCGGTAGATCCGGGAGTGGTGTTGCAACCGGAGTTTGTCGTAAAGAACTTGGCGGCCTTGTTACTGCTGATGTTTCCGGCTAATTGGGTGCAGCTACGACAAGATGCTGTTGCTGTGCAGGAGCAGCCGAAGGCAGAACCTCCTTTTGCTACCCATTGCTCAGCGCCGGATAAGGCATTAGAGGTGACTGTTTCCGTGCGATTGGGCGATCAACAGTTCCGGAATAGGGCTAAGGAAAACGATTAAGATGAAAACATTTGCCGACTTGATCAGGGAGTGCGAAAGCCAGATCGAACAGATATTCCCCTGGGATCTTGAGGAGCAGATGGCTGCCGGCCAGGATATGTTGATCCTGGATGTGCGCGAGCCGTATGAGTTCGATGTAATGCGTATCGAGGATTCGATCAATGTGCCGCGCGGGGTGCTTGAATCCGCAGCTGAATGGGATTACGAAGAGACCGAACCGGATCTGGTTACCGCACGAGAGCGCTATGTTGTGGTTGTCTGCCGATCGGGCAACAGAAGTGTTCTGGCTGCCGTTACACTTATGATGATGGGGTTTAAGAAGGTGGTAAATCTGAAGACCGGGTTGCGCGGTTGGAACGACTATGAGCTGCCGCTGGTGGACCAGTCCTATCTACCCGTCACGATAGAAGAGGGCGACGCCTATCTTGCCAATAAGGTCTTGCCAGAGCAGCGGCGGCCGTCTGTAGCGTGACGGGGCCGGGAAACAGCGGGCAGGGTGAACCTGTGATATCCTGCCCGGCAGATGATGGTGTCAGCTGAGTTCAGGTATCGAGCATGATGCGGGTATTGCTGATCGATGATCATGCACTGTTCAGGATCGGGCTGCAGGAGCTGCTGGAGCGGCGCGGTATAGACGTTATCGGTGCGCTGGGTGATTGTCACGAAGGGATCCGGCAGGCTGCGCTTACGCGCCCGGATGTGGTGCTGCTGGATATGAGAATGCCTGGTATGAGCGGCATTGAGGTTCTCGAAGATCTGCGTTCGCGTAAACTCAACATGCCAATCGCCATGCTCACTACCAGCAGAGAGGAGGGCGATGTCATCGATTCCCTGCAGAGCGGTGCTCAGGGATATCTGCTAAAGGACATGGAGCCGGACGAACTGATCACCGCGCTGCGCGATATCGTCGCCGGCAATACGGTAGTGGCCAAGGAGCTGACCGGCATTCTCGCCAAAGCGGTGCAAGGGGATACTGAGCCAACTTCGGCCGGCAACAGATTCTCCGATCTTACACCCAGGGAGCGGGAGATACTCTGCCATCTGGCAGCCGGTCAGAGCAACAAGGTGATCGCGCGTAATCTGGGTATCTCCGACGGTACCGTAAAACTTCACGTTAAATCCATACTGCGCAAACTCCAGGTGCATTCACGGGTGGAGGCAGCGGTTATCGCGGTGGAGCAGAACCTGTGCCCAAGGGAGTCGGCGGGATAGTGAGACAGGTATCCGTAATGTATCTCCCCGTTTCGATTCCCGGACAAAAAGATACCCACAGGTAGGCGGCGCTTAGCGGTACTGGCGCAGATACCACCACTCAAAAATCCGTTTAAGCCAGTGAAGCACCCGCATCTGCGGAAGGACGATGTTGTACTTCTGGGTACGCGCCACCAGACTGCCGGTGGTCTGGCTGTCGACGATGCAGATCAACTCCACATGGAAGCGTTTGGATGGTTCCTGGCCGTTCAACTCTGCATTCAGGTTTTCTGCTGCAGCCGCAGCTTGCAAGTCTGCCATGTGCGCCTGCTTCGGCATCCACTCCGGTCCCGGGTAGCTGCCTGAGTCGCCGGCCACATACACCTTATCCATGCCCTCTACTCGGCACAATCCATCAGCCCGAATCAAGCCGCCTTCGGAGCGCGGTAGGTCGGTAGCGTCAAACCAGGTGTTGCCGGTCATACCCGGCATGAACAGGATCAGGTGTGCGTCGAACTCTCCCCCTTCGGTAATCACGGACTTTTCAGTAAAACCCTTTAGTTTGAAGCCGAGATGCGTTTCGATATCGCGTTTTTGCATCTCCTTGAACAGTCCTTCGGCGGCCTTCGGGCCGAGGCGTTGGCCGGGTGTCGGTGCCGGTGTGAAAAAGACCAGCTTTATCTGTTCACGGCGGCCGTCCAATCTGAGTGACTGGTCGATCCCGAACAGGAACTCAAACATCGGGCCGCCCCGCATGGCCGATGGTTCCTTGGGATTCCCGGAGAAACCGACGGCGATAGTGCCGCTTTTCAGTTGCCGCAGTCGGTCACGAATCTTAACTGCGGCAGAGATACCTTCGCAGGGTGTGATGACATGCTCGATGCCGGGAAGCGTTTTGATGAACCGACCGCCGGAACAGATGATGAGCCCTTCATTTTTGACTTCCCCTCGGTCGGTGACGACGGTACGGCCCCCATCCTTCAGGCCGGTGACGGAACCTTTGTGGTATTTGACCCGAGTCCGCTGGAAAAAGTTTTCCAGCGGTATCACCAGATCCTCAGGCTGGCGCAGACCTGATGGGATCCAGATGGTGCCTGGGAAATAGGTGAACTCCGGACTGGGGGCAATCAGCGTGATTTCCATGCGTGGGTTGATAGCACGAAGCTTCCTGACTGCTGTAAGTGCGGCGAAACCAGCGCCAACGATGGTGACTCGCTTCATCGGATCCCCTCAACAATGCGCCACCTTTGACCGGGTAGGCAGAAATTTAAAGAATAATGGGCTTAACCATAATATTGGCTGAGCATGAACGCAACTCGGAAATGGCGGGGATAGACAGCCGGAAAACAAGCCTCCGGCTGCCGTTCAGACAGGCTAAAGCTTGAGGAGCGCTCTGTTGTGTGCACCCAGGGCTGAAGCAGTATGCTTGCCTGGGCAGACGGACGACCTCCCCGGGTGGTCCGTTTGGCGATATCCGTGATCACTGCTGTCGATATAAAATCCAGTTCCCGGCATCCAGTTCGATTTTTCGGTATTGGTGGTGTAATTCAGCTTTTTAACCGCCTGGTAGCTTCAATTGTTAGAGTCCTGTGGCTATCATTTGCGCTTCGTATTCCCCTCAGGTCCATCACTCATGAGCGCGCTTTTACTACAGGATCTTCGCAAGACCTACCGCAATGGTTTTGAGGCGCTCAAGGGTATAGATCTTGAGGTTGCGCCGGGAGACTTCTTTGCGCTGCTTGGGCCGAACGGTGCGGGGAAATCCACTGCCATCGGCATCGTCAGCTCGCTGGTGACAAAAAGCTCGGGCCGGGTGGAGGTATTCGGGCAGGATCTTGACCGGAATCCGGAAGGTGTGAAGAGCGCCATCGGACTGGTTCCCCAGGAGTTCAACTTCAATCAGTGGGAGCCGGTGGCAGAGATCGTGGTCAATCAGGCAGGCTTTTACGGCATACCCCGTAAACTAGCCTGGGAACGCGCCGAACAGAGTTTGCGGCAGTTGGAGCTCTGGGATAGGCGCAAGGATCAGGCGATATCGCTCTCGGGCGGTATGAAGCGCCGGCTTATGATCGCCCGGGCACTGGTGCACCAACCGAGGCTGCTGATTCTGGACGAGCCAACAGCCGGCGTGGATATTGAGATACGCCGTTCCATGTGGTCGTTCCTTACCGAGATCAATCGTCAGGGAACGACCATCATTTTGACCACCCACTACCTGGAAGAGGCGGAGAGCCTGTGCCGCAACATCGCAATTATCAATCAAGGCCGGATCGCCGAGCATAGCAGCATGAAACGTCTGCTCAACCAGCTGCACAACGAGGTGTTCGTGCTAAACATAGCCCAGGAGCTGACTCGACTGGAGGAGTTGGGCGGCTACCGCTGGCAACGGCTGGATGAGCACACACTGGAAGTGGAGGTGAACCGGGGCCAAAGCATCAACGGCCTCTTCCAGGCGCTCGCGCAGCGCGGTCTGGAGGTGATCAGTATGCGCAACAAGCAGAACCGTCTGGAGCAGCTGTTTATCGGGATGTTGAATGCCAGCCGCGGAGGTGCTGCAAAATGACCCGTTTCAACCGCTACCGCATCGCTTTTCAAACCATCCTGACCAAGGAGATTCTGCGCTTCAGCCGTATCTGGATTCAGACGCTGGTGCCGCCGGCCATCACCACTACGCTCTATTTCATCATCTTCGGTAATCTGATCGGACAGCGTATCGGTGAAATGGATGGTGTCCGCTATATCGACTTCATCGTGCCCGGGTTGATCCTGATGGCGGTCATCACCAACTCCTACTCCAATGTCGTCTCCTCTTTTTTCAGCAGCAAGTATCAGCGGCACGTCGAGGAGTTGCTGATTTCACCCGTGCCGAGCTGGGTCATTCTGAGCGGCTACGTCGGTGGCGGTGTGGCGCGGGGTGTGCTGGTAGGGATAGTCGTGACCGGTGTCTCGTTGCTTTTCAGTGATCTGGATATCCGCAGCTACGGCTGGACGCTGACGGTATTCGTGCTGACGTCGATTCTGTTCTCGCTCGGCGGTTTCATCAACGCGGTCTACGCCAAGAGCTTTGACGATATATCGATTATACCCACGTTTGTGTTGACCCCCTTGACCTACCTGGGCGGCGTTTTTTACTCGATTACCATGCTGCCTGGGATCTGGCAGAAGATCTCCCTCGCAAACCCGGTGCTATATATGGTCAACGCGTTTCGCTACGGGCTGCTTGGTGTGACCGATATTCCGATTGCAAGCGCGCTTGTCATTATTATTGTTTTTATTTCCGGACTTACCGCTTTCAGTCTCTATCTGTTGAATCACGGGGTAGGCGTTAAAAGTTGAATCGCGCTACAGTGATTGAAGGAGAGAGCCAACCGTTTTCCTCTGTCGGTCACTTCGTCGATTGTGTCAATTATATTTACACTCCGGGCGCCTTATTTGATGCTCATCACATTAACCGATTGAAATCAATATAAATACAGTTATTGGCACCTAAATTGCTGCCATAGATTTTAACAGCAAGGTCACACGGAAAATCGGCAACACGCTGAGCCGTTTAGCAGGGGGTGGTTTGGCTCCCAGGTGTGGGACTTACCGAACTGCCAGTTAGACCTGAAACGCATCTGGATTCTTGGGAAGGTTGGCAAGGAGTTGGCACTCGAGAACCGAAATAACAATAAACCTGTTGTAACATTCATAAGACCCAGTTTTTGCTGGGTTTTTTTATTTGCATCTGTGCTGGATTCCAGCATTTTATCTACGTTTTGTAACGATTGATTTCAGCTTCGGCCCGAACCGGAGTAACTGGACTCTGCTATAAGCAGAGTGGTTTACAGTAAGCGCGAGTGAGAGTATGTGAAACGGCTGGACGGTCAATGTAAGATGCCACAAAGCCGGGATAATCAGCACCGCCTGTAAGTATCTGTCAGTCGCTTTAAGTTATGGAATCGTCATTGCCTAACGGGGATCGCTGCCATGAAAAAAATCGTTACCGCAGATCAGGCGGTTGCCTGTATAAGAGACGGGGATACCGTCGCCACCAGCGGTTTCGTCGGAACCGGATTTCCGGAAGCGCTCGCCATTGCGCTTGAAAAACGTTATCTGGAGAGCGGTAAACCGGGTCGGCTGACACTGGTTTATGGTGCCGGTCAGGGTGACGGCGGGGAGCGGGGTGTCAATCATTTTGGCCACGACGGTATGATCAAACGGGTGGTCGGCGGGCACTGGGGTCTGGCGCCGAAGCTGGGCAGGCTGGCCCATGAGAACAGACTTGAAGCCTACAACCTGCCGCAGGGTGTGATCACCCACCTGTACCGCGATATTGCCGCAGGCAAACCAGGCACCGTCACGCACATCGGACTGCATACCTTCGTCGACCCGAGATACGAGGGGGGCAAGATAAACGCATCCGCCGTGGAGGATCTGGTTGAGCTGATCACCATCGATAACACCGAGTATCTTCTGTACAAAGCCTTTCCAATCAATATCGCATTACTGCGCGGGACGACGGCGGATCCGCGCGGCAATGTAACGATGGAGCGGGAGGCGCTGACGCTGGAGGTGCTCTCTATCGCCCAGGCGGTCAAGAACAGCGGCGGCAAAGTGCTGGTGCAGGTGGAACGGATCACAGAGCGGCACCATCTGTCGCCCCAGCTGGTGCGCCTGCCAGGCATCCTGGTGGACTATGTCGTGGTAGCGGAGCCCGACCACCATCAGCAAACCTTTGGCGAGGCTTACAATCCTGCCTACACCGGTGAGATCATCAGTACCGCTGACAGCATACCGCTGCTGCCGCTGACGGCACGTAAGATAATCGGCCGCCGTGCGGCAATGGAGCTGGATACAGGCGCCGTCGTGAATCTCGGTATCGGCATGCCGGAGGCGGTGGCGTCGGTCGCCCACGAGGAGTCGATACTGGACCGGGTAACCCTGACCGTGGAACCCGGGGGGATCGGCGGCGTGCCCGCGGGCGGGCTCAGTTTCGGTGCGGTTGCCAATCCCGAAGCAATCGTGGATCAGCCGTCGCAGTTCGACTTCTACGACGGCGGCGGCCTGGATCAGGCGTTCCTCGGACTGGCAGAGGCTGACGTAAAGGGCAACGTCAACGTCAGCCGGTTTGGAACCCGCATGCCGGGTGCCGGCGGTTTTATCAATATCAGTCAGACCGCGAAGAAGGTCTATTTTCTGGGCACTTTTACCTCCGGCGGCCAGGAGGTCCGGATCAATGATGCAAAGCTGGAGATTCGCAGCGAAGGCCACAGCCGCACATTCGTGGAGCAGGTTCAGCATCTCACCTACAATGGCCGCTATTGCCTCGGCCGCGGGCAGCAGGTGATGTTTATTACCGAACGCGCAGTATTCCGTCTGACTTCAAATGGACTGGAATTGATCGAAATAGCGCCCGGCGTCGATTTGCAGAAGTCGGTGCTGGAGCAGATGTCCTTCACGCCTGCGATCAGCGCCGAGCTATGCGAGATGGATGCAAGAATCTTCAGCAGTGATCCGATGGGGTTGGCAAAGGATTAGATCGGCGCTAGCCACTGGCAGCCGCACTGATTATCATGTCGGTTCATGTCCCGAGGTGAAATATAAAGAGGAGCGAATATGCCAGATCCCATTATCATCGGTAAGGGCGATCAGCCTGTGCCGCTGCTGCCAAAAATGGCCAACCGCCACGGCTTGATAGCCGGCGCAACAGGCACCGGTAAGACGATTACCCTGCAGGGACTGGCCGAAGAGTTCAGCCGTATGGGTGTGCCGGTTTTTCTGTCAGATGTGAAGGGAGACCTTTCGGGTATCAGCCAGCCGGGCTCAGCGCATCCGAAGATTCAGGAACGGGTCGATCTCATCGGATTGGAGGATTTTCAATTTCAGGGTTTCCCGGTCACTTTCTGGGACGTCTTCGGTAAGCAGGGTCATCCGGTGCGCGCGACCATCACCGATATGGGACCCTTGCTGCTCTCCCGCCTGCTCAATCTCAACGAAACTCAGCAAGGCGTGCTCACACTGGTATTCCGTGTTGCCGATGACAACGGCTGGCTGCTGCTCGACCTTAAAGATCTTCGCTCGATGCTGCAGTTCGTGGCCGAGAATGCCGGGGATTTCCAGACTCTCTACGGCAACATATCCGCTGCCAGTGTGGGCGCCATTCAACGCCGACTGCTGACGCTGGAGGATCAGGGCGGCAACGATCTGTTCGGCGAACCCGCGCTCAATCTGCAGGATATGATGCAGACCGATGCAGCGGGGCTGGGGGTGATCAATGTGCTGGCTTCAGAACAGCTGATGAACGCACCCTTGCTGTACGGCACCTTTCTGTTGTGGCTGATGTCCGAACTGTTTGAAACGCTGCCCGAAGTCGGCGATCCGGAGAAACCCAAGCTGGTGCTCTTTTTCGACGAAGCCCACCTGCTGTTCGACGATGCACCGGATATTCTGATCGACAAAGTGGAGCAGGTGGTGCGCTTGATTCGCTCAAAAGGGGTGGGCGTTTACTTTGTTACCCAGAACCCGCTGGACGTCCCCGATACGGTGCTGGGACAGCTCGGCAACCGGGTCCAGCATGCATTGCGTGCATTTACCCCGCGCGATCAAAAGGCAGTCAAGGCGGCTGCAGAGACATTCAGGCCAAATCCGCAGCTCGATACGCGCCAGGTTATTTCAGAACTTGGCGTCGGTGAGGCGCTGGTTTCGACCCTGGATGCCAAGGGCAGGCCGAGCATGGTTGAGCGCACGCTGGTCAGGCCGCCGCGCAGCAGCATGGGTCCGATCACAGCAACGATGCGCCGGCAACTGATGGCGGGCTCATTGGTAGCGGGAGTCTACGACACACCGATAGACCGTGAATCCGCTTATGAGATCCTTAGTGCGAAAGCTGAACTGCTGGCGCAGGAGCAGCAGGCGGCGGAAGTTGCGAAGATGCAGGAAGAGGCATTGGCCAGAGCGCAGCGCCGGCCTGCCGGAAGACAACGTCAGACTGTTTCCGAATCCTTTTTCAAAAGCGCCGCGCGCGCGGTGGGCAGTCAGGTTGGACGTCAGCTGATACGCGGCGTGCTCGGTTCCCTGTTTGGCGGCCGCCGATGATTGCTTGAAGAGTAATCGAAAAAGCTTATGTTTCTGCTTGGTAAATCATTGTTGTTCCGGATAGTTGTATGCCTGCTGTTGCTGCAAATAGTGCTGCCCGCTGTTGGTGCACAGCGGCTGGAGCCGGTCGACGGCGACGAGAGTGGGTTTCGGGCGGTCACAATCAGCGAGGGGCTGGAGCATCCTTGGAGCGTTGCATTTCTTCCCGATGGCCGCATGCTGGTTACCGAGCGGCCGGGAAGGTTGCGGGTGATCAAAGACGGCAAGCTCGATCCCAGACCGGTCGCCGGCCTGCCCGAGATAACCGCGAGCGGACAAGGCGGTCTGCTGGATATCGTCCTGCATCCGGATTATCAGCAAAACGGCTGGCTCTATTTTTCTTACGTTGCCTTCGGCACCGGTGGAATGGGAACGCGGGTGGCGCGCGCGCGTCTCGATGGCATGCAGCTCCACGACCTCGAACTACTGTTTCAGCAGAATATCGGTTCCATGAGCGGCCGTCATTTCGGTTCCAGGCTGTTGTTCGATCGGGAGGGGTTTCTGTATATCACGGTAGGCGAAAGGGGCGACCAACGGCGCGCTCAGCGCCTGAACGACCATGCGGGATCGGTCATCCGGCTGCATGACGACGGACGAATCCCACAGGACAATCCGTTTCTGAGTCGAGCGGATGCCGCACCGGAGATCTTCAGTTACGGACATAGAAATCCTCAAGGCATCGCTTTGCACCCGCAGACCGGCGAGGTTTGGCTGCATGAGCACGGCCCTCAGGGGGGAGACGAGCTCAATATTGTGAGGAGTGGCCAAAACTATGGCTGGCCGGTTATTACCTACGGCGTCGAGTACGGCATCGGAACCCAGATAGGCGAGGGCACCCACAAAGCCGGTATGGTCCAGCCGATTTATTACTGGGTTCCATCGATTGCCCCGTCCGGAATGAGCTTTTATGACGGGGAGCGCTTTCCCCAATGGCGCGGCAATATTTTTATCGGCTCGCTGAAGTTCGGGCTGTTGACCCGCTTGGTGCTGCACGACGGCGAAGTGGTGAAGGAGGAGCGGTTGCTGCGCGGAAGACTCGGGCGTATTCGCGACGTGCGCACCGGTCCCGACGGTCTGCTCTACCTGCTGACCGATGCGTCCAATGGCCGGTTGGTCAGGCTGGAACCGGAAGGTTAACAGTTGATGATGGCTAACGAGTCACAATCCCGTGTACCGGATTAGCATCCGGTGCCGAGCGACGTAGGTTATTTGTCTGATCGTTTTTTACCGGATACTGCAAAGTAAACTGCTCACTCCGTCCAACCGCTGAACCTATCCTGCGCTAAACTATCAATAGAGGCAGCTGATGGATTCCACAAGAGGTATTCCCTCCACTTGAGGGAAGAGAGGTGGTAGTTGTACGGTTTTTGTGAAAAATTGCGTCTGAAAGGGATGGCAGAAGAGGATATCTACTTTGCCAGAAGAGATCGAGAGCTTATTGCTGCGCTGAAGCTTCGGGCCGAAGCCGGCCAGAGTAAACCTGCTTTGAAAAAAAGGGAGATCAAGGTGGATGTGGATGAGCGGTCGAATATCGAGCTCGTAAAGCGAAACGGTGAGAGATCAGGATAGTCCGTTCCCGAGCGGCACTGACCGGCATTAGACGATTACCGTTTTATCTCCTTATGGCTTTGCCGCAGAAGTGCTTCCACTCTTGCAGCGTCGATTATTTGTTTATTGATGATTTTTGGATAGAGGCGCCAATAAGTATCAACCACTAGCGACTGTTTAGATGCCTGTTGCTCCAGGGTGCTCCGCAGCTCATCCGGCAGATTCTGCAGAGCAAGAAGGTAGGGTGATAACCAAGCAAGGTAGTCTGCAACAACCGCAGCAGGCAATGAACCATCCCAGCAGGGGTTCAGTAACAGTAAGGGAAATGCATCCGCTGGGAGCTGCCCGGTCCGTGAAGCGGACTTCATTTCTGCTTCCAATGGTAAGGCTTCGCCACATCCATCAACACTCCGCTTGTACCATCGCTGAAGACCCCGCCTCGACCGCAGTTTGACGATTTTTTCCAGGTAACGCTTGTTCGCAAGCGGATTAGTTGGCTCTGATCGTATCTCTTTTCGCCGTTCCATGTGAACTGACGGGAATTCATTTTTTGAGCAAACCCACTCTGTTTCGATCAATGAGGGAATATTACGCATGTCGGTTGTGCTTGCGAGCAGCGCCAGCGGCGTTTGATCGTGGTCATCCAGCAACCAAAGCTCGAATCTATCTTTTAGCAGGAAGGGAGTGCGCGTGGATTCCAGGCATAGTATTTCAACTATTCGATTCGCCTCATTAAGCATCCTGGTCAGATCGAGCAGTGGATTGGCTGGAACCCGCGACAGCCCGTCAGCTCTGTTCCAGCTTCCAAATCGGAGAAATTGGTGCTTTCGTTTAACCGGCGAGGGCGCTCCCCAGGTGTCATGCGGGCGTTCTGCAAGTATTTGAATCTCCCAATCGATGCCATCGGGACTGATGGCGCGGCTGCCTTCAGTTGCAACAATTTGCAGCACACCGAGGAATGGATTCAATCTGCGAATACTGTAACAACTGAAACTGACGGAATCTTTATTCATCCCAAGTCGCACCGGTGGGTTCTTGCTTGCTTCGATAGTTTCAGGTCTTGGATCGATTGTTTGTTTTAATTATAGATTTCTCTGCTGTCAAATTGATGGCGTTCAATGCTTGATGATTAACAAACTGAGATAGTCACATCAACCGGATAAAAATTACTTCAATCTCTAGTACTCCTTCAAGGCGATCATTGCGGATGCAGTGATCGCCTTGAAGGAGTACTAGTTTGTATACAAATATTTTGTTAACCGCTCCTTCCCCGTTTTTAGCGGGACAAAGGGCAGTCAACAGCTTATTGGAAGTATCCTTGATTTCGTGCATGGTGTGCTTCAAGGGGATTTTCTTCAGCGAGATTCATGGGGTACTGCTCCGGCATCCGCCAGATGACAGCAGCGGGTAATTTTGGCAGGATAACCGGATTGAATAATTGACAAAATAGATGGAGTTATCACCTGGTAGTCTATGGTTTTGACGCAAATCTATAATTTTCTGTAATGAGGTGGAAAATGCATCGGCTATCTATTCTATGCTTGTCTGTTGCAGTGCTACTGACAATCAACAATGTGGCAGTATCGCAACCGCTGGATCCGGTAGAAAGCGCAAGAATGGAAGTCGAAGCGGCACTGAATCTGACACCAGATGTCGACAACGGCCGCAAAGTTTATATGGTGTGTACCGTGTGTCACAGCCCTGAGGGGTGGGGCAGACCAGATGGCCGTTATCCTCAGATTGCGGGGCAGTTGCCCAACGTGACGATCAAGCAGCTGGCTGATATCAGAGCCCGAAACCGCGATAATCCAACTATGCGTCCATTCACCTCTCCGCAACTGCTTGGGGGAGCAAAGGAGATAGCCGATGTCGCGGCCTATATTGCACAGTTACCGATGAATCCCAACAACAGCGTTGGTCCGGGGCTTGACCTTGAGTTTGGTGCAAAAGTATATAAAGAGAACTGCGAGGATTGTCACGGCAAAAATGGAGAGGGCAACCAGGCTGAGCATACACCAAGGATCCAGGGGCAGCACGTCAGCTATCTCAAACGCCAGTTTCATTGGATACGGATCGGTAAAAGGCGCAATGCCGATCAAAAAATGGTCAAGCAGATTCATCGGTTTACTCCCAGGGAAGAGAACGCAGTTCTGGACTATGTCTCCCGGCTAAAGCCACCCGCTGAACATCTGGCTGCACCGGGTTGGCAGAATCCCGATTTCCCGAAATATTATCGCGGATCGGGATATTAGAGATTTTAAATTACCCTGTGAGGCGGTTTATCCCTGGATGGATAAAAAAGGGACCCTGAGGTCCCTTTTTGTTACAGACGTGTAGTGTGTTGCAGCCCGGCCTTGCAGCCGGGCATTCGGCAAATCCCTTTATCCGGTGGACAAAGGGAAATTGCCTCACCCAAAGATATCGTTGGTGATGTTATTGAACCAACTGTGCGCGTATCCCACGTCGCGCTTCAACTGCTCGGGACTGGCATCGCTCGGTGTCACGCCACCGGAAACGGCGACAATCTTGGAGCCATCCTCCGCCAGCCGGTAGACATTCGCCACCGAGAACGCGTAGTCCTTGCCTGCGATGGAATAGCAGGTGTTGACGTAGGAGGGCGTGCCCGGCTCCTGGCCGTTGAGCAGCGCGGCGATAGCCGCGGCACAAACCTTGGCCTGAGAGTTGGCAGCATAGCCAGATTTGGGCATGCCGATTGCGTTGCTGGCGTCACCCAAAACGTGGATACCGGCGTGTATCTTGGACTCGAAGGTGGCCAGGTCGATCGGGCACCAGCCCTTGTCGTCGATCAGGCCGGCGGCAACAGCGATTGTACCCGCCATCTGGGGCGGTATCACGTTCAGTACGTCCGCCTTGATGTCGTCGCCAAAAGCGGTGGTAACGGTCTTGGATGCGGCATCCACCTTGACCACGCCGGCCTCTTCCTGCTGGCCATGCCATTCGATCATGGCGTTTTCGGTGCCGTAACCGTACAGCTTCTTCCAGGCGCCGATGAACAGACCCTGCTTGGAGAATTTTGGCTTGGGATCGAGGATGATCACCTTCGACTTGGGCTTGGCCTGCTGCAGATACATGGCGATCTGGCTGGCGCGCTCGTAGGGGCCGGGTGGGCAGCGGAACGGATTCGGCGGTGCGGCGATCACCACTGTGCCGCCGTCCTTCATCGCTTCCAGCTGCGAGTGCAGCGTTGCGGTCTGGGGGCCGGCCTTCCAGGCGTGAGGGATAGTTTCCGCGGCCGCCGCGGAGTAGCCTTCGATCTTATCGTAGAGCAGGTCGATACCCGGTGCCACCACGCAGCGGTCGTAGCTGAAACTCTGTCCGCCTGCGGTTGTGACCGTCTTGGCAGCGGCATCGATGCCGGTGGCTGTGTCGTGCACCACCTTGACGCCGTGCTTTGCCAGTCCGTCGTAACCGAACTTGATGGAGTCAAGCGTGCGGCTACCGCCGAGCACTTCGTTGCTCAGATAGCAGGTGTAGTAGTGCTTGTTCGGCTCGATCAGCGTGACCTCGATGCTGGGATCGGCCATGCGCAGATATTTGGCTGCGGTGCCGCCGCCTGTGCCACCACCGACTATAACCACCTTCTTACCCGCACCCAGGGCGATATAGGGCACACCGGCTACGCTGATGGCAGTCGCCGCTCCTGCCGCCTGGATAAATCCTCTTCTGGTAATTTTCATTATCTTATCTCCTCCCCCGATTATTTGCGGCTGCCATAAAAATGGGTCAAATCCATGAGACTTCCACTGCCGTGTTCAGCCAGCATATTTTCCATTGCTTTTGCCATCTTCTTCTCTTCTATCTTGCTTCTGCCAACAGCGAAATCTTCCATGGTCCAGAGCAGATAGGGCATCCACTGACCGGCGAGCACGATGTCCTCAGGGTTTCGTCCCTCGTTCTCATGGCATTTTTCACAATACTCATGGTGTAGCTTGGAGCCGCGCATGGCTTTCGGTCCTGCGGAAGTCTGCCGTACTGGCTGAAATTTCTTGGCGCTGTAAAATGCCGCCATCGCTTCGATTTCGCTGTCGCTGTATCCTTTGGCCATTCGGTCCATGATAGTGGCGGCACGCTCGCCGCTCTTGTAACCATTCATTACCTCAACGAAATACTCCTCTTCAAGACCTGCGATGGAAGGAATCGCGGGTCCAGTGCTGACCCCACCAGTACCATGGCAGCCGGCGCAGGTATTGGCGAGCATCTCGATAGCTGCTCCGGTCATGGTTGCCGGCTCCGCGGATGCAGTTGCAGGCTGCGATTTTTCGGCGGAGGTCATTGATTTTTCTTCCATTTGCTGGGTTGCGCAGCCAAAGGCAAACGCTGCAGCAAGGGTCGAGACAGCGATGTTTCTAATACGCATTTTGTCCCCCTTGATGGTTTGTTTTACTTGGATTTCATTTGTGTGCACAGCCGCTACAAATTAAAGATTATTAGATTTGACAGGGGCTGTTATTTATCCGGCACTATTATGCAACTGCCGGCAGCATGATTGTGGTCTAGAATCATATATATATCAAATAATGTGGTATTTCTGTTACCGAATGGCGCTATTGAAAAGGTACAAAAAAGGGACCCTGAGGTCCCTTTTTGTTACAGACGTGTAGTGTGTTGCAGCCCGGCCTTGCAGCCGGGCATTCGGCAAATCCCTTTATCCGGTGGACAAAGGGAAATTGCCTCACCCAAAGATATCGTTGGTGATGTTATTGAACCAACTGTGCGCGTATCCCACGTCGCGCTTCAACTGCTCGGGACTGGCATCGCTCGGTGTCACGCCACCGGAAACGGCGACAATCTTGGAGCCATCCTCCGCCAGCCGGTAGACATTCGCCACCGAGAACGCGTAGTCCTTGCCTGCGATGGAATAGCAGGTGTTGACGTAGGAGGGCGTGCCCGGCTCCTGGCCGTTGAGCAGCGCGGCGATAGCCGCGGCACAAACCTTGGCCTGAGAGTTGGCAGCATAGCCAGATTTGGGCATGCCGATTGCGTTGCTGGCGTCACCCAAAACGTGGATACCGGCGTGTATCTTGGACTCGAAGGTGGCCAGGTCGATCGGGCACCAGCCCTTGTCGTCGATCAGGCCGGCGGCAACAGCGATTGTACCCGCCATCTGGGGCGGTATCACGTTCAGTACGTCCGCCTTGATGTCGTCGCCAAAAGCGGTGGTAACGGTCTTGGATGCGGCATCCACCTTGACCACGCCGGCCTCTTCCTGCTGGCCATGCCATTCGATCATGGCGTTTTCGGTGCCGTAACCGTACAGCTTCTTCCAGGCGCCGATGAACAGACCCTGCTTGGAGAATTTTGGCTTGGGATCGAGGATGATCACCTTCGACTTGGGCTTGGCCTGCTGCAGATACATGGCGATCTGGCTGGCGCGCTCGTAGGGGCCGGGTGGGCAGCGGAACGGATTCGGCGGTGCGGCGATCACCACTGTGCCGCCGTCCTTCATCGCTTCCAGCTGCGAGTGCAGCGTTGCGGTCTGGGGGCCGGCCTTCCAGGCGTGAGGGATAGTTTCCGCGGCCGCCGCGGAGTAGCCTTCGATCTTATCGTAGAGCAGGTCGATACCCGGTGCCACCACGCAGCGGTCGTAGCTGAAACTCTGTCCGCCTGCGGTTGTGACCGTCTTGGCAGCGGCATCGATGCCGGTGGCTGTGTCGTGCACCACCTTGACGCCGTGCTTTGCCAGTCCGTCGTAACCGAACTTGATGGAGTCAAGCGTGCGGCTACCGCCGAGCACTTCGTTGCTCAGATAGCAGGTGTAGTAGTGCTTGTTCGGCTCGATCAGCGTGACCTCGATGCTGGGATCGGCCATGCGCAGATATTTGGCTGCGGTGCCGCCGCCTGTGCCACCACCGACTATAACCACCTTCTTACCCGCACCCAGGGCGATATAGGGCACACCGGCTACGCTGATGGCAGTCGCCGCTCCTGCCGCCTGGATAAATCCTCTTCTGGTAATTTTCATTATGATTCCTCTCCTACCTTATTTCTGCTGGCTGGCGTAAAAACTGATGAGCGCGTCGATTCCGGCTTGTCCCTCTTTCGACATCATATCTTTCAACTTTTTCGCCATCTTTTTGGGCGCCTCACGATGACCAGCGTTGAAGTCTGCCAACTGATACTTCAGGTAGGGTGTCCACTGACCTGCCATCACACCGGCATCATCTTCGGCAGACTGGCCGCCTTCTGCATGGCACTTTTCGCAGTACTTGTCATGCAGCTTCCCGCCCTCTTTTACCAGGTTTGGATCGAAATCCTGCTTGGCTTTGACGAACGGCTTGGCAATGTAGAATTTTGCCAGTTGTTTGATTTCGTCCTCGGTATACCCCTGGGCCATTCTGCCCATGATGGTGGAAGGTATCGTACCTGCTGCGTACCCTTTCATGATTTCGACAAAGTAGTCGTTGGACAGACCTGCGATGGTGGGTATAGCGGGACCAGTGCTGACTCCGTCAGTGCCGTGACAGCCTGCGCATGTGTTGGCCAGCATTGTATCGCTGGCTCCCATCATCGTTTTGGGCTCATCTGCCGCAAATGCCCCGGATGATGCCCCGATCGCCAGACCAGCGACCAGGGATACCTTGGTTAAAGTTTTATACACCATGATACCTCCTGTTGGATTTATGACTCTATTGCTCTTGGTAAGTTAGAGACGGTTTTTATTCAACTGCTGCTTCCAGACCGGAACTTTATCGTTAATCCGTTGTGTAAAGTGTTACAAATCAGTTCAGACTTACAAATATTCTATCTCGCATGCAGCCTAAGCGTAGTGCAAGCATGAAAAATTTTAATGGTTGATGGCTTCTTCCAACAAAGTAACAACCCGCTTATTTCTTCTTTTCTGAGCAATGGCAAGGGCGTCCCGGCCACTGCCATCGGTTAGGGTCGGGTCTGCTCCGTTTCGCAGCAACAGATATACCAGATCCTCAGATCGCACAGAGGCCGCTTCCATCAGTGCCGTAACGCCATCGGCATCCTGATGATTGACTTTTGCTCCACGATAAATCAAACGTTCGGCTGAAAGCAGATGGTCCTGTCCCACGGCCCAGATCAACGCGGTTGCTCCATCCTGGTCTACCGCGTTGATATCGGCACCCGCATCCAGTAGTGCATCAATTGAATTTGCATTCCCCTTATCCGCGGCGATAAGCAGCGCCGTGGCTCCATTTTTGTCTCGTGCCTCGATGTCTGATCCGCCCTTGAGCAGCATGGATATCGTGTCCGGATGCCCCTTTTCGGCGGCATGCATTAGCGCTGTACGCCCGTTGTTATCTGTGGTGGCAGTATTTGCCCCTTTATAGAGTAATTGCTCGACCATGTCGGTGAGACCATAGCGTGCGGCGATCATCATCGCGTCCCATCCTGCACGGGTCTTGGCGTTGAGATCGGCGCCACGTTCAAGTAATAGAGCAGTCAACGCGTCATGGCCGTTTTCTGCGGCGAAGGTCAGAGCGGTACAACCCTCTTTGGCCTCGGCATTTACATTCGCTCCCCGTGCCAGAAGCAGTGCCGTGGCTTCTAGATTGTCGTTCTGAATCGCCAACATCAGTGCGGTTACGCCAAATTGGTTGGCAGAATCGACCGGCACCCCTTCATCAAGCAGTCTTTCCAGTGTTTCTACGTCGCCGATTCCGGCCGCAACGCGAAACTCCTTCTCTTTTTCCGAGTCTCCGGCGGTGGCTGTTGAGACCAAAAGTATACCCATCAGCAGGGCGATGATATTGTTAAACTTCATGGGCCTGTCCTTACAAAGGAAACGATAAGTCGGCATCAAAACCGGCCTATTCTTGCTTCTCCGCGACATCTTCCTCGTCTGGCTCGTCCGGCTCTTCGTGAGCAATGCCCTTATGGCAATCGATACAAGTTTTACCTTCGTCTCTAGCGCTACTGTGCCGGTTACGTGCACTTCGGCTCTGTCCGCTCAGGTCCATGTTCTCCCAGGCGTGACAGGAGCGGCACTCACGTGAGTCGTTGGCTCGCATCTTATCCCAAACCCGATTGGCCATATCCCAGCGGTGTTGCTCGAATTTCTCTTTGGTATCTATGGTGCCGAGAAATTCGTGCAGAACGTCCTTATAAGCTAGAATTTTAGCTACCATCTTGGGACCGAAATCTTTGGGAACATGGCAATCTGCACAGGTGGCTGAAACGCCGGAATTGTTTTTATAGTGAACTGTCTCCTGCAACTCCTCCAGATTGATTTTCATGGAGTGGCAGTCGGTGCAGAATTCCATAGTGTTGGTTGCCGAGAGACCAACATTGAACAGGCCGGCGAATACGATACCGGCGCCGAAAATAATTATGAAAATTAAAAAAAGCTTTGTCCGGGAAATGCCGGCACTTTTTTGGTCACGAGCCATTAATTTTCCTCTCCCAAACCCCCATTGTTATCGAAAAACCCGCCCCACGTTCGTGTTAGAACGTGATTTTTGAATTAGTTATGAGCGAGCTCAACGGCCCAAAAAAACATATGTGCTTTATTTTAAAGTAGAAAAACCGCTCTTTCAGTTCAAACACAGAGTCTATTCCACCTTATTCTAGCGCGGATACTAAGTGAAATGAGGAGCCTTTGCAAAAAATTGGGTGAATTTATTTGTGTATAAGCAGATCACAAACTAACCACTATCTGACCCAGATCAATTCCTTTGCATTTCAGCTAAAATGCGATGGTCCGGAAACAGGTCTATTTTAAAAATACTGTTACCCCACGGGGGTGTGGACCCGACTTGATATGGCAGTTCGGCGCGAGCGGATTCAACTACTTGTCGAGGTCTTACTTTTTTTTTTCGAAAACTGCGCACCAACAAGCAATGCCCAGCCATCCCAGGGGAGAGCTTTCTGCAGGCGCATCCATGCAACTCTAAGTTAAATTCTTGTCAGCAAAGAAATCCCGATACTCCACGTCAATCTCGTTGATGTGGTGGTACAGCCAATCCCATAGGAGTGTACTCATCTTTCCTTTGAATTTTACATTCCGGTCGTTTATCTGAGATTGAATTTTTGTCAGGTCCTCAACAAATTTATCATGTTGAACTTTGTGACCAGGGTACCCAGGATATTCGAACTTACGCATAGTCTCTTCTTCCTCACGAAAATGCGTGGCTACAAAAAGCGTAACCCGGCTGAACAACGCATCTACGCGCTTCCAGTCATTTGCATCCGGTTCCCGCTGTGCCAGTTCTTCTGCCAGTTGATTAAACTCTACCGCGTAGCTGGCCAACTTCAGATGCTGTTTGTTGAATTCGGCAACACCAACATTTTTCAAAAGACAGGGACTGCTGTCCTGTGCGGCAGAACTCTTGAGTCCGAACATGGATCCTTTCTCCTGGGAGTGAAATAGATGTTAATTGTACCCCTTATAAGGAAATTCTAAAAACCCGAAATTGGACTTGTGCGGGATGCCGCCGGTACCTCGTGAAGTGGAGGCACGTTATGAAAGATGGCTCAAAAACGTTGTTTTCGCGTTAGCGCTGATGCAATTTTGGAGCAAGTAGAAGCTCTGTACAGTTATAGACTATTGGGTTAGTTTAGGAAGTTCAGGGTAACCGCTGCTTAATTCGATAAAGCGGTTTATTGCATGCTGCCTGCACACTATGCTGATGGGAGCAGAACCGTGAGAGTTAAATGTTTAAACCAAATGTTCTGAAGAGATTGGAACTCTTTCGGAATAATGTTTCGTACTGATAGCTGCGATGTTAGTTAACAGAAATAGCACTCTAACGCTATCTGGCATTCTGATTATTGCTCTGTTGAAACCGATGGCATGGGGAGAGGTTGGCACGACGGATTGGATGCCGGCTCAGGCCTATTCGGTCGCTTCAGAGATACGGCAATCGCCAGAAACAGGTTCTGGCATAAAGTCTGGTGATGCCGAAAACAGTGCGGTTTTCAATCTGTCTGGAGAAAGTACGCCACATGCAAGGTTCGGTGATGGCCGCATTGGGTTCTGGGTTATCGGTATTCTTATAAATCTTTCTGTGCTTGGATGGTTTTTATGGTGGGCTTTAAAAGAGTGGCGTAAGAAAGGAGGTGACTGAACGGTGGCGATGATGGTGTTTATCAATGTATGTACTTATACCCGATGTAGTTAAATGGATATCACCTCTTATTTGCCCCCCTTGCAAGCGACACTTAATGCTATTTCTGCGTGTTTGATAGTGGCGGCATACGTTTTCATACGCAAAGGTGACAAGCGTGCCCATAAGATCTGCATGGTATCTGCACTGGTAGTTTCTACGTTATTTCTTGTGTCCTATCTCTACTACCATAGTCAAGTTGGTTACATGCCTTTTTCCGGACAGGGATTTATTCGCCCGATTTATTTCCTGATTTTGTTTTCACACATAATATTGGCGGTGGTTATACTGCCAATGATAGTTCTAACAGTGACGTTTGCGCTCCGTGACAGGATTGCACTTCATCAGCGAATAACCCGGTGGACATTGCCTCTTTGGCTCTATGTCTCAGTGACTGGTGTGCTGATTTACCTGTTTGGATTCCATCTGTATCCACCGCAAATATAACGCTGTGAATCCGTGGTGCCGCGGAATGTTGTCACAGATGAAAAGCTGAGAGGGAGTATCCGATTGTGTTGGATATCGTTGCTTTTACGGTTGCCGGGCTGGTACTTTATTTTGTCTCCGACTGGATTTTAAATCAGATAGAAATCAGACGGGGTGCGCGATTTGAAAATCGTTCGCTGGTGTTTTTTGCGATTATAATGGTGCTTGCATTGGGATTATTTGAGCTGATCAAGCAATTTTAACATTTAAGTGCAATTCAATCGGGTGCTTATCAACACACAAAAAGGCGCCGTTCACAGTCGTTTTTCCGGCCACATGGCTTTGAACACCACAATCAAAAAGAGAGTGCCACCGATGATGGCGATCAGGCCGCCGAGTCCCATCATTCCCATACTGACTATTTTCTCGATACTCTCCAGTCCTTGGGCGGCTCCGGCGGTTTTCCGCTGAACACCATACCCGCCTGACCAAGCTAAGCCGATTACGTGCATCATCTGTCCAGCGGCATAAATCGATGGCTGGAAACGCGCCATAGCGCCTGATGGCTTACGGAACCCGATACGCGGAAGAGCATGGTAAATGACGCCCATAAAGGCCAAGGTAACCGCAACGATGGATCCGTGATAGTGGGCAGGAATGGTAACGTTACTGCCGCTTATCATGAAGCCGATGATGCCGCCGATACCAAATAGCAGGATTGAAAAAAACAGCGCAGATCGCTGCGCACGAATTAAATCGTCAGCATTTTTTCGAGCACCGAAGAATGCGGGAATCAACGCCAGTGCCATGGGTAGAGCTGCAATTCCTCCGCCGTATTGCATCAACCAGGTGAGCCAGAGCATGTGCTCACCTGATCCGATATCAAAAGCGACGTAGACATAGATTGTCATCAGTGCCGGTATGGCGCCCAGCGCAAACAACAACACTGCAATTCTGGGACTGAGCTTGACGTTCAGACCGGACATGGTGGCAAGCCATAACCAGGCGACTAACATCAACTGGATATGTGTGAACTGTATGGTATGGCCGCCACCCCAGAACAGCAGTTCATAATAGTGCTGTCCTTCGATAATCTCCGGGATGCCGAGATAGGAGGCGACCGCAGCGGCAACTGAAATCAGCGCGATCACCAGTCCGGTCATCAGACCGAAGCGAAGTGCGCCCGCCCCGCTTACCGCACGCCCCATTGGTTTGGAATAGAGCAGTCCGCGCAGCACCAGCAGCGTAAAACCCAGACCAAATACTCCCAGCCCGACAAAAAAGATCGGATCCTGCAATACTGGAACGTAGTTGTTCATCAACGGACTGCCTGCTCCCAAAAATGGCGACAGACTGATAACCGCGGTTCCTATGACTGCCAGCCACAGCGCTCCCCAACCGCAGCGAGAACATTTTCCAGTGCTGTTTAATGTCCAGAAAATCCCGGCGCAGGAGAGAAACCACACTAGTACCGTAAGATCGACGTGAACCACCAGTGCAGTGTGAAAGAAATCTATCCAGGGGAAGATCTCCTGCACCCCGGGAGTACGTGACATCACGATCAGAATGGTTAAAAGTCCCGCAACAACCAGTGATCCAAGTGCCAGCATCAACCAGGCAGAGGTAAGCCGCTGTGATTTGGCATCCGGAATATCCAGATCGAAGCCGTCGATAATCCGATTGTTGATTAATTGGTCGCTGTTCATATCCGGTTATTTAACTCCGGGGTTGGGTTGAGCCCGTGAGATTGAGATTCTTCAAAGTTATCTGATTACAAATTGATTCGCAGCGCTGTTGAACTGGATGACCAGCAGTTCCGCTGGATCAAGCGATACCGATTGCAGATAGTGGTGGGTCGGTCCATCTTCGCGAACATTGTCGTTCATGCGTACTTCCAGCCTGTGTTCTCCGATTGGTACCTTGACGCTGTGGTAAATGTCGACCCCTTGATCTTTATATAGACCCGGGGGATTCACGTGCTGGTCTATAACGGCCTCGTCATCCAGCAGCACCTCTATTTTTACTGGAGATCTTTCCCGCGGACACTCTTCGAGCACACGCATATTCGGTGGCAGCTTGGCCAGCTCTTCGGGACTTTTTCTACGGCACTCCTGCACCGGTTTACCGGCATGAGAGACCGCCAGTGTGATCATCGACTGTTCCGGCGTCAAGCGAACATAAGGCGGACTGAAAGAGAAATACCAAACGAGCACCATAAACACGGTATAGTTCAACACCTGCAGG
The DNA here is from genome assembly GCA_024235255.1 of Chromatiaceae bacterium. GTDB lineage: Bacteria > Pseudomonadota > Gammaproteobacteria > Chromatiales > Chromatiaceae > HKST-UBA178. The sequence goes on along the minus strand of JACKMT010000001.1, from coordinate 899,757 downwards.
ATCAAGCGTTTTGGGCTAAGCATTCTCGGCCTCCTTCATACCGGCATCGTCTGCCACCCGCTTCAACTCAGAAATTCGATCGGTAAAAGCTGCCAGTTCCCGGCGGATCTTTTTGCTATCGGTAACAGCTGCCCGGAAGATGGTGATGCGAGACCTATCCACCCGTTCTCTGAGCACCGGTTTGCGGCCTTCATAGAAACGTTTATCCAACCACACGTTGCCGTATCGAAAATAGCAGTCGCCGTTTCTGCAGCCGGTTAAAAAGACACCATCCGCGCCGTTTTTAAGCGCATACTCAACCAGTGTCGGCGGCATCATACCGGTGCACAGAAAACTCAATGTTGCGACATTAGCCTCCTTCAACTCTGAAACATCGAAGGAGTGATCACAGCCGAATACGATAATTTTGCTCTCCCCCTGTAATGCATCCAGCGCGGCTTTGGTTTGGCTGCGCACTTGATCGATAGGGAACTGCGGCATGTCGATGCCGGTTTCGAGTGCCTTCTTACTCGAACGGAATGGATTGGAAGAGTGGCAGGAGCCCACACAGATACCACAGGCAGCGCAGAGATTATCGTCCACCACCACTTCATACTCCCAGCGGGCACCGTCGGTTCTGGTTCGTACGCTTATTGCATCGAACGGGCAGTCGACAGCGCATTGTCCGCAGCCGTTGCATTCGTCCAGATGTACTTCTGCCGCCGCACCGGTTTTTTTCGGGGGTAACCAGGGCATGATCATCAGTAAAGTTGTGACGCCCAGGGTCAATATCCAAGTCTGTCCCGCGGTTAGATAATCGAGCGCAGGGTAGATATTAAGATAAAACCAGTCAAGATTCAGAACAGCCGGGACTTTGTGCAGATTGGCGGGTTCGTGACTGACCGCCGGCCAAATAAAGGAGAGAGCCAGCAGTGCGATAAAGCTGCCGATGGCCAAGCCTCGAGGCGCGCTGACTTCGACATGAGAAAGCCGCTTGACGTGGATCCAAAGTGCAAAGATGAGTATCACCGGCTGTCCCAGCAGATGCAGAAAACCCATCAGCGTGAAGAAACGGTCGGTAAGTTGTCCTTCCAGAAAGTTACTTGCCATGGATCCGGCAACAATGGGCAGAGCGTCCATGAGTTGGGACGACAATACCGCCACATAGAGGCCCAACTCATCCCACACCAGCCAGTAGCCGGTGATGCCCAGAGTAATAACGAACCAGAGTGTCGGCACCCCTGTCATCCAGGAAAACCAGCGAAATCCTCGGTAGCGGTCCAGTGCGAACTCCCGGAACATATGTAGAATGATCGTAGCGACCGCAGCATCGGATGCATAACGATGCAGGCTGCGCATGACGCCACCCAGATACCACTGCTCGTGGGTCAGGTATTCAACCGAGTTATAGGCTCCGGAAACACTGGTGTCGAAATATATGAACAGGTAGATGCCACTGACCAGCACCACCCAGAAAAAGAAGAAAGTGAGCGTACCCAGATGATAGAGGGGATTCCATTCCGGTCCAAAGGAGATGTTGAACCACTCTTCGAGCGCTAAATAGCCTCGCTTTATTGGATTGACCGATTTCAATCTCTGATCGCCTCTTGATTTTTACTTGGGTGAGAAGTCACCAGAAAAGGTGAACAGTATGATATTTTTATCTGCTGCCGGTTGGAAATGACATTGATCAATAGCGTTTTTTTGCTTCATGATAGGCAGAATGCTGCATACTTGGGTCATGTACAGGCTGATGAACAGAGCGTGGTTTAACGGAACAATGAAGTAACGCCATCACTACTGGATTTAATCATCCGGCTGGTCAACTTCAGTCGAGCCGTCTTTTCTTGAGTAATTCGAAAAAGACAAACAACAGCCCAGAAAGAATAATCATTGCACCGATAACGAGCCCAATAAAAAGCGAGTAATCGAACTGATAACCGTCCCGGCTGGGGTCATAAGCGGTGCAAAAAAAACGGACCTTGTCGACCAGTTCTTCGAAAAAAGATTGGCCTGGTTTAGGGCGTCCCAGCACCAGGTCTTTTAATGGTTCGACCAGCAGCGGAGTTTCAAAAACCTCCCCATATACTTGCGTATAGACGATACGATTGGCATCTATTACGCTGGCCTGAACGATATGGTCGAATCCATTGGGCGAAGTAAAAAACAGAAAGCCGAGCTGTTTGCTTAGCGCATTGACAGTGTCACTGTCAGCACTCAATAAAAACCACTCTGCATTCGCGATTCCCTGTTTCTTGGCGTAGGAGATCATTGCCTGAGGTGTGTCATGCTGAGCATCAAAACCCAGAACTGCCACTGAAAAGCTGTCGTGTCCCAGCGCTTCCCGTGCTTTTTCGACCACCTTGCTCAAGTGCCTGGTCGTCATTGGGCAAATGTGGTAACAGCTGGTATAGATAAGACTGAGTACCAGCGGTTTCCCATGGAAATCCGAAACTCTTATCGATCGACCGTTCTGATCGGTAAATAGATAGTCGTCCAGCTTACGGCCTATGGCGGCCTGGCTGGATTGCAACGCAGTTTTATACTGAAAATTTTTAACGGAATCCGGCCCACTCGTTCCCCCTTCGTTAGCAGAGACGAAATGGGGGGGGGCAGCCGAAAAAACTACTAAAAGAAGCGCTAGTAAATGGCGCATGGGTAAGCAGAGACCGTCTCAGCATGCAGCCGGCTAAAAAGTGTCAGCCGACCAGTTGAGAATCTAAAACTGCAAAAACCAGTAACACGATCAACTGAATCAATGAAGCGAAAAAGCTGCTCATCGCCATCTTGGAAGACGGATCTCTAACCAGCTGAATATTACGCAACAGAAAATATCCTCCTCCCGCAACTGCCCCCAGCAGATAGATCCAGCCGAGGCCGAAGAAGAATGGGAGAACTGAAATTGTCACCAGCAGGGCGGTATTTGCGAGGACCGCCTTTGCGGCAGCCTGATTGCCCACTACTACCGGCAGCATGGGCACGCCAGCAGAGGCATAAGCGCTCTTCTGGGCAATCGCCAGACTCCAGAAGTGGGAGGGTGTCCACAGGAACAGGACGATAGCCAACAGAACCGGGACCGCGCTTAGTTGAGGATCTACTACCGCTGCACCGGCCAGTACCGCAAAACTGCCGGACGCTCCGCCGATGACGATGTTGAGCCAAGTGCGCCTTTTGAGCCAGACCGTATAAACAATGGCATAAAAGAATGCACCGAGGAAAATGTGGAGCGCGGCCATTCCATTGAGAGCGAATCCTGCGATACCCACGCCAACCAGCAGGAGCGAGGATATCACCAGCAGCCACCAGCGGTTATAGGGCAGATCGCCGGTAACGAAGGGACGGTTCTTGGTGCGCGGCATGGTTGCATCAAGATCGCGTTCATAATACTGATTGAAGGCGCCTGCACTGCTGGCAGCCAGCAATACTGCGATCGTCAATAACAGTGCCTCCCATGGCTGAACCGGCTGGCCGGGTGTAACCACCAGCGCCACCAGTGCGGTAATCGACATAATGACGCCAATTCGCAGTTTAAAGAGGTTGATCAGCAGCTTAACCATATTGACTGTTACGTCGCTTCTGTTAAGGCCCGGTGCATTCATCGTAAAAGCGCTGGGCGGTAGGTTATTGTATCTATGGTGTCCGTTTTTACAATGTCAGAGTGGTTGATTTTACGATCAACCACTCTGACGGGACTGCATCAGCTAAGCTGCCATACCGATGCCAGGTACTTCCAGTTGATGAAGTAGTACACGACAAAGGTAACCAGCAGTACCAGGGCGAGAACGAAGGTGCCCGGTGCTTCGAAGCTGCTGGTGTGGTGGCCCGCGGGCAACGGAGCCGCTCTCGGCAGGGTTTCCGGCCGCTTGTCGGTGTAGCAGGAGGCCGCCAGAGGAAAACCAAAACTCTGCAGCAGACCAGCAGAAGGCTCGAGTTTCTTGCCAAACACCAGTGAACCCACGGTAATCAGCAGGAAAATACCGCCGCCGATGACCCCAATGACACCACCAAAAGCGCCTATACCCATTAGTGTGTAGGCCATTCCGGGATAGTCGAAGCCGAGGGCTGCGCCCGTAAAGTCCATGTCCCAATGGCGCCGGGATACGCCCAAGGTGCCCGCGCCGAGCATGAACAGCACCAGGATGGTCATACCGCCACCGAAGATATAAGGCTGAAGTTTAGCCAGTCCGGGCAGGATCATCTGGCGCCGGAACAGCACCGGAATCAAAAAGTAGGTCACAGCCATGAAGGCCATCGTAGTACCCGTCACCACGGTTGCATGGAAGTGCGCGGGAACATAGATGGTGTTATGAATGATCAGGTTGATCTGCTCGGTGCCCATGACTACACCCGTGATACCGCCTAGAAAGCCGAAGGTAACCAGGGAGATGAACATCGAGGAGAAGACCGGGTTTTCCCAGGGCGCTTTTCGCAGCCATTCGAATAAGCCGTTGTTGAAGCCTTTGCCGCGCTGTGCAACTTCGATCGAACCGGGGACGGTGAGACCGTGGATCATGCTGGCCAGCACCGCCAGATACATCGCATAACTGGTGTTGAACACCTTCCATTCGGCGCTGATACCCGGATCCACCAGGATGTGGTGGGCGCAGGCCAGCTGCAGGAAAAGAATGTAGAGCAGGTATGCGCCACGGCTGACCTTTTCCGACATCGGTCGGGCGCCGAACACCAGCCCCGCGATCAGATACCAGATAGCCACATGAGCGGCAACGTTGATCTGCTGCGAGGAGTGTCCCATACCCCACCAGACAACCCGGTACATCTCGGCGTCGATATGGGCGATATAGCCAATCGACCACAGAAAGGTGGGTATCAGAATGATCGCACCCGAGGCGATGGTGAACACTGCGATGATGGCTGCAGTCACGGCGCCGAAGGTTACCAGCGGAATCGAACCTTCATAGCTCTTCTCTTGCTTGGCGACCACCAGGGTGCCGAAGAAGATGAAGCAGCCGATCAGCGCACCGACCGCGAACAGGATGAGTCCGAGGTAGAAGTGTGGGGCGGCCTGCATCGGCACATAGGAGGTCATCATGACGCTGGAGCTGCCTTGGAAAATCGCCACATTGGTCATCACCGCGCCGACCAGCATAAGAAGAAACTGCACCCATCCCCAGGCGGGTGTTGCCAACCTGCAGCGCAACAGTACCGACGAGGCGACATACAGAACAGCCATTTCGAAGAAGATGATCCAGAAGATCAGCGCATCGATGCCGTGTGCTGTCAACGCCATGTAGAACTGGTCTGCCGGCAACAGGTGGACCGCCTGCCAGCGGGTGAGAACGACTAGGAGTCCGAGAAGACCGGCGACGAGAAGCGCGACTGCAGCGGCTACCGCATTTGCCTTGATCAGACTCTCCGCCGATTTATGAAAATAGAGCCCGGTATCTGGGCAAGTTCTAAACTGTGCCATTTTTTTACTCCTTCACGTAGATCTTGCCGACCATGGTGTGGTGGCCGATACCGCAATACTCGTTGCAGACCACCCCGTATTCACCCGACTGGTCGGGAGTAACCGTCAAAACCATCTCGTAGCCGGGAACAACCTGCATATTAATGTTGATTGGCTGAACGGAGAATCCGTGCTGCCAGTCCATTGAGGAGAGGTGCAGCCGGTAGGTCTTGTCTTTCTCCAGTTCCAGAATTGGCCACCACTGCCAGAGGCGCCCCAACATATAGACATCGCTGCCTGCCGGTGGATGGATAATCGGCACTCCGGCCTCCTCTCCCGTTTTGTACTGGTCGATGCCTTCCTGAACTTTCGCGCCAAACTTTGCCGGGGTCGTTTGATAAGCCTCGTTGGAGAGGTTCTGTTTTCCGTAAATATGCCAGTAGGGCATCATGAAAAACATAATCAGGCACCAAGTCAGCGCAATCAGTATCCAGACGATCTCTTCACGGCCTACGGGTACTTTCCACCAGATCCGGTCGGCCGGCGGCATAAATGAAGTCATGAGTTAATTCCCCCTTAGGGTTTATGTTATGAATGATTGTAAGCGCACGGATGCGAATGCGCCGTGATCACACGGTTCCGGTTGATTCAAGGTGCAACAGGGATGGTTACAATCTCCATGATGCCCCAGACGATATAAAACACTGTGGGCATCGCGACACCGATAAATAGCAGCAAAAAAGGATTGTCGAGTAGTGATTGCATTGCAGGAATCCGCTCTTCCTGATCTTCGCCTGGTTTCTTGCTTGTTTCCGTCATGAGGAATACCCCTAAAAATATTTTTTTAACAAGGACTCGGTTTAACTTGACCCACCCCCACGATAGGTGTCGCAGGTCTTGTGACCAAACTATTCTGCTACCGGGTATGTCGCCGACAACTTACCGGCAATGCTTCTCAGGAAAAAACCCAGCAATTTCCTACCTGTTCGGCTTTCAAGACTATATTCAATGTTTTTTCACCAGCATTGATCTACATCAAGCTGGTGACAATATGTGGGTCATATCACACAGGTTCGGAAGCAGGCGAAACAGCTTGTGATATTTGTCAATTAAGCCGAGATTCCGGTCGGTTTAGGTGCCGTTTGGATGCTTTACCGGCAGGCATTCCGTTGATCTTTCGGCTATGGCGGCGATATTTTCCAGTGTATGCTCGTCGGGTAATGCAGCTGGATGGTTGGATGCCGTCAGTTTACCGTCAGCTGAGTTTCTGAAACGCGATCAATTGTGGAAAAAATGTCCTCGATCAATAAAATTATCCTATTGCTACTCGGCTTTGCGGGAGTTGCCTACTGGCTGATTTTCGGCTCCTCGAATGAATATTCGCCGAATAGCCGTAAAGGGGATTTTTTTCAGGCATCGTTGCAGGCTGAACCGCTTATCGAAGCAATCAAAAAATATTCTGCAGCAAAAAAAAACGCCCCGAATCAGCTGGCTGATCTGCTGCCGCTGTATATCAAAGAGATACCGGATACAGGATTGGAAGGCTGTGACCGGTTCAAGTACGTCAACTACGGCACCAGTCGAGTAGTGATCCTCTGGTATGATCTGGGCAGCCGTCATGGACAGCCGGTTGCGAAAGAGAGCCGGTTTCCTGATGGTGATCCGAGCCACGCAATACTCACTTTTACCGTTGGCGAGGGTGATTATGTGATCGACGCCAAGTTCGATCGGATGCCAAAGGAGAACCAGACGACCGAGTTCGACTCTGAACAGTGGCGGGCCGGCAACGACCGAATCCAGATGGCGCCCGACCTGCCGGACAAGTACGCTATCAGCAGGATGCCGAGAAGTGTTCTGGAACAGGTGCTTGGGCCTCCCAATGGCGTACGGATACTGCGCGATGTCCCCTGGGAATTGAGGATCAACTGTCCCCGGAACCTGACCGAGCGGGATATTTTGATCTACTGGCCCAGCGAGAGTTATCCGCAACAGTTATATGGCGGAAACACCGAGACGATCGGTAGCTGGCTCTACGTCCATTGACGGACAGAAATTAGTCACTTTCCCGTGCTGCCGTTTGTTCTTTCTAAACGGGCTGAACCGGATAGATGCGCGCATTGACACCTGCCGGATGTTTGCGCTTGAATTCAATTGGCCCCCTGTTTAAATGATTGCGCACCGATTGAGTTGCCCGGCTTTATTCAGCAATATAGTCTGTTGCAAAACGTTAATTGAGTTTCGAAAAAAACTGCAGGAAAAAATATGTTGGAGATGAAATCCCGTAGCTCCATTGCGATCTGGCTTTTGGTCTGTTGTGCGGCCATCTATGCAATGGTTGTTCTTGGCGGTGTTACCAGGTTAACAGGCTCCGGACTGTCGATGGTCAAGTGGGAACCGGTTATTGGGGTGCTCCCCCCCACCAGTCAGTCAGACTGGGAAGAGGTGTTTCTCCTCTATCAACAGTATCCCGAGTTTAAACTGAAGAACTCGCAAATGAATCTGGAGGAGTTCAAAAGTATTTTCTGGCTGGAGTATCTACATCGCCTGTTGGGACGGTTGATCGGGGTGATTTTTATATTGCCGTTAATCTACTTCTGGGCCACAAAGAAGATCGAAAAACCTTTTATTCGGAAACTGTTGTTCATGTTTGTCCTGGGCGGATTACAGGGATTGCTTGGCTGGTACATGGTGAAAAGCGGATTGTCACAGGATCCCCACGTGAGTCAGTATCGTCTGACAGCTCATCTTGGCTTCGCCTTTATCATTTACGCCTACATTTTTTGGACTGCGCTCGATCTGCTCTTTCCACAGGAAACACAAGCGGGCAGTAGCGACAATCGGGGACTCAGGCGGTTCTCATTTTTTATTACAGGAACTGTTTTTATCACCGCACTCTCCGGCGGCTTCGTCGCGGGATTGAAAGCAGGCCGCGCCTACAACACCTTTCCGCTGATGAACGGCCAGTTCATACCTGATGGATTGGCTTCTCTCGATCCCTGGTGGAGAAACTTGTTTGAAAATGTCACCACAGTACAGTTCGATCACCGGCTACTCGCTTACAGTTTGATTGTACTCATTCCCATCTATTTGTTTAGCGCGCTGAAAAGGCGTCTTAGTGCCGGCATTCGTGCGGCATTCCATCTGCTCCTGATTCTTCTCATGGTGCAGGTGACACTCGGTGTATCAACTCTTCTGCTCTACGTACCCGTTGGACTTGCCGCCACCCATCAAGGGGTCGCACTTGCGCTGTTTACCGTGGTGCTGTTTTTGAGCCACCGCTTGAGAAAGCAGTAGTGACTGTTTCAGCAAGCGACTAATTGAGCCGCTTATTGGGCGGCGAGGGCGTCCTGCACAGATGAGTTTTGCAGGCGCTCGACTCCCCGGAGCAGTTCGGGAAGTTTGAGTTCAATCACCAGTTTCAGCCATTCGGTATAGGCCTCGCCGTTAACGGATATTTCGTGGATCAATTCTGTAATTGAAGTCCATTTACAGGCTTGAATTTCATCGGGGCTTGGTTGAAATGCGCCATCGTATACTCCGAGTAGTACATGGTCGAGCTCATGCTCTATCAATCCGTTGCCGACTTCCGCACGGTAGGTGAAGCTGAAGATCTCTCGCAGCTCGCAATCGAAATCCAGCTCTTCCCGCAAGCGCCGGTGGGCTGCCTGAAATAGTGTCTCCCCCGGAGCGGGATGGCTGCAGCAAGTATTTGACCAGAGTCCGCAAGAGTGGTATTTGGTGCCGGATCTCTGTTGCAGCAGTAGGTCCCCCTGGCTGTTGATGATAAATACGGAAAAAGCGCGATGCAGCCTGCCGCTACGGTGCGCCTCCATTTTTTCCATGGTGCCTGTCTGATTTCCGCTTGTATCGACCAGCACAATTTCGTTTGTTTTGATCATATTGAAGAGAACTACGCAGCAGCTTGTGGCTGGATGTGAGGTCTATAATTATTCTTCCGAGTCAACAGCGGCTGACAGTGCTGATATACTAACGCTGGTCCAATCGATAGTACCTTATTGTACCTTCCACTCTGTACCATTCAAGTCGGCTTCAGGTATGGATAGTACCGGAGCGTGGCTTTCAAGTCTTTGTTGCCAATGGGCAGTCGAGGCTGCATCAAAGGGAAGGAGCCGAGGGGTATGGTTCAATCATAGCAGGGGTGGAAAAGCGTGCTCGCAAAAAAGTCGTTCTCAAAAGGCCCGGTTCTGATACTGCTCTTTTCGTTTTTGGCGGGCATTCTGTTCTATCTCTTCAACTCGACGACCTTGCAGCAGCCCGGAGCGGATGATTTGCAGGGGGTGCTGCGGCCGGAGGCGAGAAAGCTGGCGCCTTTTTTGTTGATGGATCAGAATAACCAGAAGTTTGATCTGGGGCGATTTGACGGAGCCTGGAGTTTTGTGTTTTTCGGCTATACCTATTGCCCGGATATCTGTCCGACGACAATGGCGACGCTGGTTTCTGTATTCAAACAACTCGAACAGCAGGGCGAACCGGTGAACAGCTTCAACACTTTTTTTATCTCGGTCGACCCTCAGCGCGACAAACCGGAAGTGCTGCGCGGCTACATGAGCTATTTCAACAAGCGCTTTATCGGAGTCACCGGAGACAAAGAGCAGTTGGATAGTTTTGCGCGCCTGTTTGGTGCCGGCTATGTCATTGAGCCGGAGCGCGGGCCGGGTGACTACCTGGTTTCACATACTAGCTCGATATTTCTGGTGGATCCGCAACAGCGTTTGCTTGCCCATTTTTCACCGCCGCATGATGCGGCTACCATTGCCGAGCAGTTCAGGAAAATCAAATCACGCTACTGATTATCCGGTCTGTGAAATGTATGTGCCAGAAACAGCACTTTGATCTTGTTCACCGCTTCTTCGTCCGGGGGGTAGAAGGTCGCTGCCATCAACAGCGTTCCATTTCTGGATTGTCCGGCAAACTTTGGATTTTTCATCGCCTCGGCAAGATTGAACTCCGCCCGTTCTTCATTGGTAAATTTGAAGAAGGAGATGATGCGGGTGCTGGTGTAGGCAGCAATAACATAGGTGGCAATATATTCGATGTCGGGGTTGTTGGGCACCTGGATCTCCAGCGATCCATCGACACCATTACTCTTCAGCTCTTCAATAAAAGAGCTCACTTCGAGCGTGGATGGAGTCTCTTGCGGACTGCACCCGAGCGTGATTGTCAGCAGCAGCATAACGATTGCGGATAAGCTCCTCATCACCATCGCCCCTTTCATAGATGACTGGCGGTTATCGACTGTTCACGGAATTATGGTTTATTCGGCAGTGGGGCCATCTCCACTGCTGAAATGAGTAACTCACCTGTATCAGGATTATATTCGACACTCTTACCGCTTGGCGTACGGTAGCGGTTCTTCGCCAGCTTTGACCAGCCCGCCACAGCGACCCCCCTGTCCAGCACTCGGCCGAAATAGGGATCCCGAGCGGTGACCGGTCCGGATTCGGCATCGTCCAGGACATTCGGATATAGCTGGCTGCTGCCACGGTCGCGTGCCTCCTCCGCATAGGATGCAATGCCCTTACGAACCCCTTCGATCAATCCCGGTTCCATCGCTTGTTCCGCGTCCTCGGATAATTCCAGATACTTAGTGACCGCAAGGAGTCCAACCAGGATTACCAGAACAAGCATGAAGGCAATTTCGAGCCGCGTGTAGCCGGCGGACTTTGAATCTCTTTTTTGCATGGTTTGCCGTTTACGAAGATGCTATACGGTGAAGAGTCGCTGCATGCCGCGTCAGGCTGCGGCCGCAAGCCGATAGTTGCCCGCATGTAGCGTCTCGATGAATCAAAACCAATTATTCACCGGTTTAACCCGGTGGGTAATTGACTTAAAACATTTTTGCTCCAATCCGGAAGCAACGGAAGCCGCTAGTGCGCGGCCTTGCTCCGGCCACTCCAGGATTGCATAAGTTCCGGGCTCGATCCCCACAGTCCGGCTCCCGACTTCCTGGCCTGCGCTTCAAGTTGATCCATTCTTGGCTCAGTCTGGCTGCCGGGCAGGGTTACTGCATAACCCTGCTGCACCATAATGGCGTTGAGTGAGGTTTCCGCTCCGGGGAGCGAGGCGACCACAGGTATGCGGCCATACTTGTCCTTGTGCTCGAGATTCCCGGTGACAACGATATTCGTGGCTGACCCTGTCAGTTGTTGCAGGTGAAGCGTGGACTGTCGTCCCAGATTGAGCAGCAGCTCCTCGCTTATTCCGGTTCGTTCAACGTCTCTTATCAGCTTGGGGTTGGCGATATCCTCCGGAGCATCCATCCCGAGCAGCTGGACGCGGGCTGGGCGGTCATTGACTTGGATAACCAGAGTATCCCCGTCCTCCACTTGCAGCAGGGGGTAGGAGACGGGTTCCGCCAACAGAGCGCTGCCATGAAGCAGCAGGATGGGAATGAAAAGATATGCGTTCATAGTGGGTCAATAGTGTGCTTTGGCCGGCCAGGCTTGGTCAATGGCTGGTACCGCTCGAGCGGGTTAACTTGTTGTGTACGTTATATTTTCCGGACGGTTTTTTCATGGGTAGTCGCTTAACTTCCTGCAGCGTGTCGGCATCGTACACGACCAGTGCACCATCATCTTCCCAGATGCTAACCAATGCGAAGCGTCCATCTTTGGTGAACTCCACATGGGCCGAAGTTTTGCCGGGCGCCGGTTTCAGAGTTTTGACGATCTCCAGCGTCTGTTTATCAATGACATGCATCAGATCCTTATCCGGTCCAAAAAAGACGTCTACCCAGGCGTAGCGGCTCTGTTCGTGGCTGCGCATGAAAAACCCCGGACCTTTGGTCGGAATGCGCTTGATCACCTCCCAGCTCCGCATGTCGACGACAGTAACTTCCGGTTTTTCAATGTTGGGCGTGGCGAGTACCGTGCGTCCCTGGTACTCCCAGGTGATCGCAGAGCTGAGATGGGGCATTCCCGGCAGGCTAATCTTAGCGACGGATCTTTTTAGGTCCAGATCCACCACCTGTCCCGTTGCATCCTGTTCGGAAGTTTCAGCGCGCGAGGTGCCGATTACGCGATCGTACTCCTGGGTAAGAAAAAAATCGTCCAGGTAACCGATCACACCAATGCGTAGCATCGGGAACCGCTCGTTATCGACGGCATCCCCCGAATCCTTGCGATAGTCGTGCACCCAATGGTCAAAGCCGGCTGGCGGATCGTCTGCGTAGTTGATCTCCCACACTTCAGGGATGTCCTTCAGTGCCACCACAAAGCTCTCGCGTGAATCCGCGGTGTACACGGCACTTACCCGCGAACTGCTGCCTCCCTCTCTATCCTTTGCCGCAATGACTTTGATGGGACTAAGGTCCTTCGCATCCAGCAGGGTGAGGGTGTGGGGAAGATAGTTGGCGACGATGACGTAGCGGCCATCGTGCGAGACTGCGAGATTGCGCGTATTGATGCCGGCCCGCACTTCGGCGGTATAGGTCAAATTGAATACATCGAATTTACTGATCCAGCCGTCGCGCGACGCAAAGTAGATGTAGCGCCCGTTGTCGGCCCATTTGGGGCCGCCATGCAGTGCAAAGCGGGTCGCGAACCGGTGAATGGGCTCGAAAGTATCCCCGTTGAGTAGGGTGGCGTGGTGATCCCCCAGCTCGACTACGACAAAGAGGTTTTCGATATCGGCTGTAAACAGCGGTTTGTCCGGCAGTGTTCCCGGTTTGTGGTAGACCAGCTGGCTGGCCTTGATCTCCTCCATTCCCCAGGGCGGCATGGATGCCAGCGGGGTGTAGATCAGCTCGACCAGAGATTCGATCTGCTGTCTAGTCAGGATATCTTTGAACGGCGGCATCTGACTTGCAGGCCGGCTGTTCTCGATCACTGAAATCGCCGAATTTTTACGCAGGCGCTGCAGATTCTCCGGCAGCAGCGCGGGACCGACGGCACCGAGACGGTTTGCGCTGTGGCACTCAGCACAGTGCTGCGCATAGAGTGCGGGCGCATCGCTCGAAGCGGAGAGCGCGCATGGCGGCAGCAAAAGGAGCAGCAGAGTTATGCGGGCGGAAAAGCGATTGGCGCGGGTCATATTAAACCGGGAAAGTTGATCTAAGGGGAGTGCCCTCGGAGCTGTGCTTGGCGGGCTGGACGATACCTATCTCCTTGTCGCTGAGGTAACAGGCCGGGTCTTCGGACCAGGCGTCGCCGGTGAGTTGCATGGCACGCACTCTGGTATTGCCGCCGCAGATATCAAAATGGCGGCACTCGCCGCATCTGCCGCTGACGCTGCGCGGGTGTGCCTTCAGACCGGCCATGATGGGATCGGATCTGTCCTGCCAGATTTCTGAAAATGGCCGCTCTTTTACATTACCGAGATTGTAGTTCCACCACATGGTGTCAGGATGAACATAGCCCTGGTTGTCGATATTCGAGATGTTCACGCCCGAACTGTTGCCTCCCCACTGTACCAACTTGGCTCGTATATGGTCGGTTCGCTCCGGGAAGCGCTTTGCGACCCAATGCAGCATATAGACGCCGTCTGCGTCGTTGTTGCCGGTTACGAACTCGGTGTTGCGCCCGGCCTGGGCATCCGTCAGCGCGCGCTCGAACAACAAATCCATGGCCCAGCGCGTAGTTTGCAGAAACACATCGTCGTTGCGGTTTTTGTTGCCTCTTCCGGCATAGTTGAGATGAGAGAAATAAAACTTGTCTACTCTCTCTGTATCCATCAGCTGCAGCAACTGGGGCAGCTCCTCGGCATTGTCCTGGGTCATGGTGAAGCGCAGGCCAACTTTGATAGCCCGTTCCCGGCACAGCCGCAGTCCGCGGATCGACGCGGCAAATGCTCCTTCCTTGCGCCTGAATCTGTCGTGGGTCTGCTCGATGCCATCGATGCTGATGCCTAGATAGTCGAAGCCAACCGCAGCTATCCTGTCGATGTTGGATTCATCGATTAGCGTGCCGTTGGTGGACAATGCAGTGTAGAAACCCATCGCTTTGGCATGGTTGGCGATGTCGTAGATATCCGGACGCAGCAGCGGTTCACCGCCGGAGAGAATCAATACAGGCACTTTGAACTGCTTGAGATCCTGCATCACTTCGAATACCTGGTCGGTGCTCAACTCATTCGGAAACTCCTTGTCGGCGGAGATCGAATAGCAGTGCTTGCAGGTCAGATTACAGCGGCGCACCAGATTCCAGATCACCACCGGACCGGGCGGAGTTCGCTTCGGTCCCAGCGGAGTGGGGGAGAGAACTTCATGCATGAACTGGGATATTCGAAACATTGCACTGTGCAGCCGATAGGGTTAGAAATAGAGGGCCGGGCATCATCGCCTAAGATTGACCGATTCTGAGCCCCGTTTTCTTCAGTATTCTGGTACTGAACAGAACTTCGTGAGCGCGATTGTCACTGCCCAGCATAGCAGCGATCTGCGCCACTTTCTCCATGACCTCCGCGCGGTCTTTGCCATGCACCATGGCGAACAGATTGTAGCGCCACTCCGGCAGGTATCTGGGGCGCCGATAGGCGTGACTGACGAAATCCAGTTCGCCGATACGACGGCCATACTCCATCGCCAGTTCGTCATCCACATCCCACACACTCATGCCGTTTCCGCGAAACCCCAAAGTATAGTGGTTGGGTACCGCGCCAATCCTGCGGATAATGCCGTTTGCGAGCATTCGCTGCACACGTGTCATGACAATCTCCGCCGATGTGCCCAGCTCATCGGCAATCTGATGATAGGGGCGGGAGACCAACGGTAAACCAGCCTGGGTTGATTGCACTATTTTGCGGTCCAGGTCGTCGAGTCTGCTTGCTTCTCCGTTTTTCATAAGTGGTCAATACCTGAGCTCAAACTTTGGGCGGTAGAGAAACCGGTGTCACACCTCAAATTTAAGACCGACAAAAAACTCCTCTTCCTTCGGCATATTGTAAACCCGGTAGCCGGTTGCTTGCTCAATCTCTCGGATGACACTCTCGATGCGTTGCGGAGTCTCCGTTGCCAGCACGAACCACATGCTGAATTCGTGATCACGGGCATAGTTATGGGCCACTTCCGGGAACGCATTTACCTGTTCGTTAACCCGCTCAAAATCATCCACCGGCACACGGATCGCGCACAGGCTGAGACCGCCGCCCAGACGCTCGGCATGATACAGTGGGCCGAAACGGGAGAGCTGTCTGTTCTCCAGCATGGCATGAAGCCGTCGGATCAGCTCCTGCTCCTGAATGCCCAACGCCTCGGCTGCCAAGCGATACGGTCGGTCGGCGATGGGAAAGCCATCCTGCAGCCGGTTGATGATGGCACGATCGGTGTCATCCATTACTGGTATTTGGCGCCGCGCTGCTTGAAGCGTTTGCCGCTGAACAGGATTTTTCGAGGTATCTGTTCCAGTCCTTGGGATGCAACTATCCGGTTGATGTGATCGAGCACGCGTTCCCGCTGCTGGCCGTGAATCATGCAAAAAAGATTGTAGGGCCAGTGCGGGAGCTTGCGTGGTCGTTGATAGCAAAGGGTGACGCAAGGTTGGGAGCCGAGTTGCTCACCAACCGCATCGACCTGGTCGTCGGGAACGTCCCAAACCACCATGGCATTGGCGGTGTAACCCAGCTCATGGTGCCTGACGACTATTCCCATGCGTTTGATGATGCCACTCTGCTGTAGTGTGTCGATGCGCTCGATGACCTGCTGTTCGCTCAAGCCGAGGCGCTGGCCGATCTCTGCATAGGGGCGGCGGGAGAGGGGCAGGCCGTCCTGAATCTCGGCGATCAGACGGTAGTCCTGTTCATTCAACACCACAGCGGGAACCCGAGATCTATATGGTGCTGCTTGATCAACGGCAGGTTGAGAATCGGATAACCGGTGGCATGCTCCATCTCTTTCAGCACCTCTTCCAAGCGCGCACTGCTGCAGGCAGTGACCACAAACCAGAGGTTGTATTCATGCTCTCGCTCATAATTGTGGTTGACTTCATGGTAACTGTTGATCACCGCTGCCACCTGATCCAGCTTCTCCGCGGGGATCGACATCGCAGCCAACGTGCTTGCACCGATCCGTTTCGGCTTGAACACCGGGCCGATTCTGCTGATCACGCCGGCTTCCTGCAGACGCTGCAGAATCTGCAGCACCAGCGCTTCGCTGGTGCCCAGATTTTCCGCCATATCCCGGTACGGGGTGGGGGAGAGCGGAAGTCCTTTCTGGAAAGCGTCGAGCAGTCTTTTTTCGAGGTCGTTCAACTGAACTCTCTGGCCGGATGGGATCTTCTGTACCGACCGACGAACCTGTTTGGCGGTTGATGACATACGATTATAACCCCGTCTTATGCGCCCGAGCGGTGAAAAAGATGCCACTTGGCTTATCCACCTGCAGCCGGTGCGTCAACTCCAGACGGTCAGTGTCATAAACCTGCACCTCGTCTTTGTCGCGTACCGAAATCCACACCTCTTCCCCACGCGGGGAGAACTCCATATGCAATGCCCCCTTGCCGGTCTTCAAAGTCTTGATGATGGTCAGGGTTTCGGTGTCTATCACCTGAATCGTATCGTTGTCGGGAAAGGCAAAATTGACCCATACCTGCCTTCCGTCAGGCCGCGCCATCACAAATACCGGCTGTCCGTGCACCTTGATGCGATCGGTTTCGACCCAGTCTCCCTGTCTCACGACCAGCACTTCATGATGGCCAACCGCCGGCAGAAAGGCACTGTTGCCGGCTACTGCCCAACCTTCAAGATGCGGCATCTTGTAGACCGGCAGCTTCTGCTCGCCGCGACCGTAACCCTCCAGTATCAGGCGCGGCGGTTTTTCCGGGTGCCAGAGGTCCAACAGCGAGAGGCCATCCTGCCCGAACAACCCACTGATATAGTAGCGGCCATCCGGTGTGACCAAGGCGTCATAGGGCAGGGCACCGATCTTAGTGTGGCGTTGAATTTTCGGTTCTGCAGGATTTTTCATATCGATAATCCAGGCTTCACTGCTGTCGTAGAGGGTGACTGCAAAGCGCTGGCCGGGAGCATCGACCAGCCCGACGGTCTTCGATCCTTTCCGCTTTCCCTCCCGGTCTGTGACCTCGGTGGCAGGAATATCTGCAACTAATGAAAGGTCTTGCGTCGAGAATATCTTGACGCCACCCGGTTCGTAGTTGGACACAGCAATCAGGCTGCCATTCTGAGAAATGGCGCCGCCGATGCTGTTACCGCCCTGAATCACCCGATTGACAATTTTTCCGCACAGGATATCGACTTTCGTCAGTCCGCCGTCCCGCCCGAAAATGAAAGCGTAACGCTCATCGCGGGAGTAGACCGCCGAAGCATGTGAGAGGTCGCCCAGCCCCTCAACCCGAAAAAGTGACTGGTGCGCGGTGGTGTCAACTATTTGGAGGCTGCCGGCGGCACGCTCGATCACTATACCCAGATCGCCGGTACCGCGGGTGAGACAGTCAGCAATGGCGTGCCCGCAGAACAACAGCAGGCTGGCGGCCAGGCTGAGGGCAGGTTTCATGGACGTACACCCTGCTTGAGCTGCGTGGCCAGCCAGTGGGCTTCACCGTCGCTCAGGAATGGACGCCAGGGTGGCATTGGGGTGCCCGGGCGTCCGTAAAGAATTGTCATGGCCAGCATGTTCGTCTCCCAATCAGCGAAGCGATCGGCTACCAGAGCAGGACCAAGTCCCCCCTCAAGTCGCATGCCATGACAGGAGCCGCAGTCATGCTTAAGTAGGTAGATGATTTCCGCCTGACGTGCAGGCGCAATATCAGCCGGTAGCGTGCCGGATGCGACCATTGCTGCCAGGCTCAAAGCGGCTAAAAGCGAATTGTGCGGCAAATTAACCTCTCGGGAAGAAGTTGACAGTGTCAGTGTGAAAATTTACCAGTTTGATAAATATCAGGGCATTGACCTCAATCAAAGGTTGTCTCCCGCAGCTGCGGAATTCTTGCGCTTGAACAGAAAAACCATATATAGATCAATGTAATGCCGATGCCGAGACGCTATTTGACGTGAACGGTACCGGTCATTTTCGGGTGAGGGCCGCAATGGTAGGGAAAGCTGCCCGCCTTATCGAACAAGCGCACATACGATTCTCCGGGAAAGAAATATTCCGGCTCGGGATCTCCCGACTGCTCGAACCAGACGCTGTGATATTGACGCTTCTCCTTGTTGGTCCAGCGGACGGTATCCCCGATATTTACCGTGATTTCCTGGGGAACAAATTGAAACTTGAATATCTCCACCTCTATCGCAGGCTCTGCCGGATCTCCGCCAAACACAACTGGGCTGGCCAGCATCAATGCCAGTAGAATAGAGGGTATACCGACTTTATTAATTTGCATTATTGTCTGCTCCGAAATTGGGTGTATTGGGGAGAGCAAAGCCAGAATATAGCAAAAAGAGGCCGGTTATTGGCCCAATTGCGGCCGGGTCGCCTGCAATAAGTGGGGCCGAAGCCCCACTTGAAGCATTGTCTTGTTCAACTGGTGCTAACCGCAGCTTTCACTCACTGTGCTATCGCATTTATTTCAACGCCTTTGTCATCGTTGTCAAACCCAAGTTTGTATCCGAGGGAGACATGGTGAAAACGGGCTGCGCTGAAATCATCATGAATCGCAAAACCAAAATTGTAGACCTTGTCTGTTTCCAAGCTGATATCGCCGGGATTATCCGATTTCAACTTGCGTTTCATGATCAGGCTCCAGGTGCCGTTGTTCAGTTCAGCGGCAAACTCCGCTCCTTGGCCTCCGTTCATCTGACGTTGTTCCAGAATGTGCCCGTCTTCAATCTCCTGTTTGCCTGATTTATAGCGAACTATATCCATGAAAAGCCCGGCGTCGGCCGCTGTCTTGAGCTCATCGGCTGATTTCAGCTTGTCCCAGCCACCGCGTTTTTTGCCGCGCCGGCCCTGGACTTCAATATCGCTGCGGCTCTCTTTAATATATTTGGTCAATCCATGGCTGACGTCCAGTTGCTGTGCAGCCGGACTGCCGGCAACTGTCTCGGCGTCAGGCGTATCCGGCATGGTGCGGTTATCGTGGTGGCAGGTACCCCAGCAGCCGGCACGGTCTGCATACTCCACCGCGTCCGTGGAGAACATGACTGCCAGTTTCATCGGGTTGTCGGGGTCCATTTTACCGCCGTCGACAAATGGCGCCGGTGCATGTTCACCTGCAGGCCAGCTGAAACGCAGATAGAGATATTCGCCATCGTGGGTTGAATCGACACTGACCGGAATGCTGCCCCGCTTTCCCGGAATAGGCTTCGATTCCGCCTTGGCACCGGTCACCATCTTTTGCCCCATGTCGGCCGTTTCCTTATCGTGGCAGGTGGTACAGCGGTCGCCGCCGATCATGAACGGGCGTGCACCGCCGTGATCCTTGCCGGTCATGACCCACTCCATCGAGGTTTCACCGGGGTAGAGCAGGGTAACTGTCCGGTTTCCTGCTTTGCTCCAGTCGACATTGATGCTGCTGCCCGCAGCAGCTGCCGAAGGTGTCGCGGCAGCCGGTGCGGCGGTGGTGGCTGCAACAGGTGCTGCAGCCTCCCGTTTAACTGCATTGATTTCGATGCCATCCGCAGCTGAATCGAATGCCAGTTTGTATCCCAGCGAGACATGATGAAAACGGGCATTGCTGTAATCGTCGTGAATCGCGAAGCCGAAGTTGTAGACTTTGTCCATCGCCAGGCTGAGGTCTCCGGCTTTGTCGGATACCAGTCTCCGCTTCATCACCACGATCCAATTTCCACCTTCGTTGCGGGCATCCACTTCGAAGCCCTGGCCGCCGGTCATGTAGCGCTGGTCCAGGATATAGCCATCTTCCGTTTCGCCCTTGCCGGATTTATAACGCAGCAGATCCATAAACTGGTTCGCCGCAAGCGCCGTTTTCACTTCCTCTTCCGACTTCAGTTTGTCCCAGCCGCCCCGTACCTTGCCACGACGGCCCTGAACCTCGATAGCTGTGCGGCTCTCTTTGAGATATTTGGTGATGCCTCGGGCGAGATCCAGACGTTTTGCGGCTTCACTGCCGGAAGCTGCATCTGCTGCCGGAGTGTCAGGCATGGTACGAACGTCGTGGTGGCAGGTCTGCCAGCAACCGGAGCGGTCGGCGTATTCCACATCATCGGTAGCGAGCATGACTGCCAGTTTCATTGGGTTCTCCGGATCCATCTTGCCGCCGTCGACAAAGGGCACCGGCACGTGATCCGTGTCATCCCAGGCGAATCGCAGATAGAGATTGTCGCCATCGTGTGCGGCCTGTACGTTGACCGCGATGCTGGCGCGCTTGTCTGGCTGGGGGTGGCTCTCGGCTTTCAGACCGGTCACCATTTTCTTGCCCATGTCGGCAGTCTCTTTGTCGTGGCATGTGATGCAACGGTCACCGCCGATCATAAGCGGGCGGGCACCGCCATGGTCCTTGCCGGTCATCACCCACTCCATCGAGGTTTCTCCGGGGTAGAAGAGAGTGATCTTGCGATCCGGCACATCACTCCAGTCGATACCAAAACCAGCGCTGGGTGCTGCTCCAGTGGTAGCTGCAGCGCCATCGGAGGAGCTCGCGGCTCCAGCCTTGTATTCCGCTAGTGCGCTGGCAACGGCGGCGGCAATACGCTCCTTTTCCGCTTTTTGAGCGGCAATTTTCTGTTCCCGCGCCTGCTGTTTCGCCGCCTGCTCCGCTTCGGCCAGTTCCTTTTCCTTGGCTTCAATTCTTGCCAGGCCATCAAGATACAGTTGCGGGACTTTGCGCACGAATTCTGGGTTGGGGGCCTCAATCGTCTCTAATTCTTCGTCGCTCAACTGATCACGTACGTGTTTGTGCGCAATACCCTTGTGGCAATCGATACATGTCTGGCCGGTTTCGAAGGCATTGAGGTGCTGCTTGCGCGCACGCGGACGCTGGAATTCGGGGTTCATCGATTCGAAATTGTGGCAGTTGCGGCATTCGCGGGAATCGGTGGTTTTCATGGCTTGCCATACACGCTTGGCCATGGTCAGACGATGCTTGTCAAACTTCTCCGGGGTATCCACCGTCCCCATGATTTTGTGGAACACCTCATTACTGGCCTGAATTTTTCGCACCATCTTATGGATCCAGGGATCCGGAACGTGGCAGTCCGGGCAGGTCGCTCGAACGCCCGTGCGGTTAGAGTAGTGGATGGTCGGTTTGTACTCCTTATATACGTTCTCCTCCATCTCGTGACAGCTGATACAGAACTCCAGATTATTGGTCGCCTCCATGGCGGTGTTGAAACCACCCCAGAAAATGATGCCAAAAATGAAGAATGCGACGGCTCCGCCGATAGTCGTTCCTAAAACAATGCGACGCGACATCATGCCCGGCTTTTTAAACTGGAGGTCCGACATTTTTTCCTCCCCAATAACGAAGAGCTTTTAAAATAGATTAAAAAAAGCGGGCATGGAGGGTTTCCATGCCCGCTTAGTACTAACTTCCTAGTCCGTACTGATCAATCAGGTTACGTGATTGACGCGATTGTGGACGTTGAACTTACCGGTCGGTGCATACAGACCTTTAACGCGGGCCTTCTCTTCCAGGGTCTTGGCGTCGAAGATGATAATCTCACCGTTCGGCTCTTTACTGTCCTTGCGGTTCCAAACCGATACCCAGACCTCTGATCCATCGTTGTTGAACTCGGAATGCACTGTGGCGTAACCGGGCTTGTCGGTCAGACGAATGGTCTTGACGATTTCACGGGTCTTCTTGTCGATGACCTGAATGGACTGTTGAACTTCGGGTTCAGGATGTTTTGTCTGGTCAGCCCAGACATAGTCGCTGTTCGGATGGGTGCGAATGAACAGGCCGGGACCGTCGGTCTCCACTTCGTAGCAGATCTTCCACGCCTGATCTTTATGACCAGCCGGGTCGTTGCCCCAGACGGTAACCTTGCCGACGCCCAAGTGAGTGGTGCCGCCGACCGGACCGCACTTCTCGTCCATCCAGTTGGCGCCGGGGCCTGGATGAGGCAGTTTGTCGACGTCGATCAGCGCTTCCAGTTTCTGGGTTTCGGTATCCACCACGACCATCTTGTTGGAGGCGTTGGCGGCTATCTGGAAGTAGCGGCCGGTTGGGTCGTAGAAACCGTCATGCAGAAACTTGGCGGTATCCATCTTGACGATCTTCAGATTGTTCAGGTCGGTGTAGTCGACCTGCCACATCTGACCCAGCTCCTTCATCGAAACCAACCAACTCGATTGGTTGGGCGTGTCGTAGACGGCCGCAACGCGGGACTCGTTGACATATTTGCCATCCACATTGACGCCGCGTGAGGAGACCACTTTCAGCGGTTCCATGCTAACGGCATCGACGATCACGAAGTGTGGTGGCCAGTAGCCACCGCCGACGACATATTTGCCGTCGCCAGATACAGCAACGTCACGTGCATCATAAGCGATCTGCACTTCGGCGACTTTCATCTTGTCCGGCATCTGCCATAGATCGATCTTGGTCAGTTTGCCATCGCGGCCCATTGTGTACCAGAAGCGACCGGGATTCTCGGAGTGCAGCTTGTTGTGATGTTCGGCGGCTTTGAGTACGTGCACCGCATAGCCGGTCGGCACGTGGGCGACCACCTCTTTGGTATCGCCATCGATAACCGCGATCTTACCGACGTCACGCTCGATAACCAGGAAGAAGTTCTCCCAGTTGCGGCCATGAAGCGGCTTGGTTGGATAGTCTTTTGGTTCCACGAAAACCTGACGACGCTCCTTCATCAGTGCGATGTCCATCTCCGGTGGAATCGGCGGCTCCATCTGAACATAGGTGGCCATCAACTTGATATCTTCCGCCGGCATGATGTCATCGAAATTGTTCATGCCCCCTTCGGTGCCGAAGGAGATAATTTTTTCCAGACGTTCCTGGCCGAGCTTCATTGTGTTTTCCGGTTCCAGGCTCTTACCCGTGGCACCTTTGCGCAAGGTACCGTGGCAGCCGGCACAACGCTGGAAGTAGATAGTTTTAGCTTTTTCAAAATCCTCTTTAGAGAGGGTAGGTTCGGCGGCGGATACGTTTACGGAGAGACCCGTCAATGCGACGCTTACGGCGACTCCCAGAGCGGACAGACCGAATTTCATTTTTTTCATCAAGGCAATCCCCAATCAATTTCTGTTGCAAAGAAAAGAACGAGGGCAAACGACATTTCCAAAGCTCATTCACCGGAGCCGATAACATCTAATAGCACGACAAAAACGTCTTTGACTTACATCAAAGAAAGGGGACTGGAAGCTGTAATTATTACCTTTTTGCTGTGGATTGGCGCTTAGCGAGTAGGTGGGCGCTGGGAGAGGGGGCTGGATAGTGTTTCAATGTTTTCCTTAAACTAAATTTATAAAAATAATAATATTATTATATATAATATCAAGCTGAAATTCGTTTACATTAGTTTGCATATCAGGTTTGGCTGAACGAACGGATCTGATTGAGGTTCGGTTTATATATTGATCCAGATCAGCAAATCCCGTTTATTTGGTTAATTATAATTTAAGCGGGAGGGTTGGATTCAATTAAGCGCGAGGGACAGAGGCAGCACTAATGTTTCCTTATCAAGAATGAGTTACAGCCACGATTTTTCTATCGGAAAAGAGTTATGAAAAAAAATATTAACGCATTGGTTCTGGCTGCAATCATCGGTCTTCTTATCGTGGCTGTCGGTCTGGGTTTTCTTTTTGGAGCCGCTAATCCGGTTCCCTGGATTTTAATCGGTATATTGATTGCCATCGTATATGTTTATCGGTGGGTAGCATCCCGGGATCGTGTTGAATGGAAGGAGTCTTACACTGTAGGTGTAGATGAACTTGACGATGACCACAAGCGCCTCATCGAACTGCTCAATCGATTTCAGACGGCCTATAAATACCACACTGGCGAAGAGTTCGAACGTCAGGCACTTAACGAATTGGTGGATTACACGAAATACCATTTTGAGCGGGAAGAGAAGATGATGGAGGAGGCTGGCTATCCCGATCTGGAGGAACATAAAAATATTCATCAGATGATGATCGCTAAGGTACGTGTGTTTCAGGAACAGTACCGACAGAAAGGCCACGAAGCGCTTGATGGGGTAGCCAATTTCCTTAGCGACTGGCTGCTCGATCATATCAATGGAACCGACAAGAAATACGGACCCTATCTCAGCAAGTAGCACCGCTTTGAGTGTTGTTTCAATTAGTCCCCAGCAGCAGGGAGAAGTCGCGGCGACAGGTAGTTGGCTGCTATGCTGGAAAAACTTTTTGGCGGAATCATTTGTTCGGTGCGCTCATCGAAGCGTTCGCTCGACTTACGCTGCGAACGCTCCCGCGAGGAGTTGATTTCGCCCAGATATTGTTAACTGGTCCTTGACTTGCGTTGAGGTATTTAAGTTTTTACTCTGACCCTGAAAATTGGCATTCGATAATTAAGGAAAAACAGAGTCAGGTCTATCTTTTAAACAGTGCGAAATCATTTTGTTCAGATTGAATACCTGAACCAGCAGCTACCTGGTTCCGACCATTATTCTTGGCTTCATACAGATTCTGGTCGCAGGCCTTCATCCATTGCTTCCAGTCTTTTGCGGTACCCCGGCCGGCCACACCGATACTGACGGTTACCTTTCGGTCGGGTATTAACGAAAGATTTTCAATCTTAGCTCGCAGTTGTTCCGCCATGTTGACACAATCATTTTCGTCGGTATTGTAGGCCAGTATCAAAAACTCCTCCCCGCCGATTCTGAATACCTTGTCACTTTCTCGGAAGAAGCGCTTTAAAAACACGCCCAGCTGTATCAAGACCTGATCGCCCGTATCATGGCCCAGTTCGTCGTTGATCTGCTTGAAATGATCGATGTCTATGATGATGAGCGTGAACGACGTATCGGTCCGATTGGTTTGATGGATCGCCTGTGTCAAGGAGTCCTGAAGCAGCATTCTGTTGTGCAGACCGGTGAGCTTGTCTGTAATCGCCTGATGGGTCAGTTCGCTGTATTGCCAGCTAATGACATGCAGAAAAATGGCCGAATAAGCACAGACCAACAGGAAGGTGACCGTGAACCGAATGGCTTCGGCTGTCTCCAGAAGCTGCCATACAATGGGTAGATTGACCAGTACAAACAAGATATTGGACATCCATGCCTGCCGCTCCGACATCATGAAGTAATACAGCAGTACCGTACAATAACACCAGTAGGTGCCGCTTATGCCGATCTTATTCATAAGATAAGCGACAAAAAAAGTGGTAAAAGGGGTCAGCCAAATGAACGTATAAATGGTTTTATAGCTCTTCCGGTAACAGAGCCAGGCGACCAGGTAAAGACTCACCGAGGTAATCACCGCGCCGATACCGATCCCCTGGTGTTGATAGGTCAGGTGATAATAAGCAAAAGGCAATACCAGGGTGCCGGCAGTGACGGAAAGCCAGAAGGTGGATTTAAGATGGAACTCTGTTTCTTGCAGCGAAGTGGTTGTATCCATGATTTCGATTTATATTCACCGACGGCTTGTCTTCTGCTTGTACAGTCTCATACCCTGTTTCAACCTAAAATGCCAGTTTCCCGTTCTCCGGCGGGGGAGCGGGTACCGATGATGCTGATTTCGGAAATGACCCGATATGCCGGAAAGTCAGGTGAATAGATATATCAATAGTGTAAGAATCAGTTACGTCAATGGGTATTGAATTTCCTTGTCATCAGTTCAAGTTGAAACTCATTCCCGCAATTCATGAATAACCGCCTCAAAAATTGCGGCACCTTCACCCTTTAGGTAGACATTGGTAGCTGTCATTAAAGACTGGATATTGTTCGGATCGATATTATCCATCTGGCTTTGACTGTAGGTGAGTTTGGGTTCCAGGCGAAAATACTTGAGCCCTACCTGTTTCAATGCTGTCAACTGGCTGTTAGTGGCCGACTGAACGGCTTCCAGAATATTGCTCATCAATGCCCCTCTTCTGTGATCGGCGCCTTCAAGGTCGTCCAGTTTCTCGACCATCCAGGGCAGCGTGCTCCAGTTACCATCTTCAGGAACGATATCCTTTACTGCATTACTATTAATGCCGACACCTGCGCCACCTTCATAGATTCCGGTTCCCAGGGAAATCACAATGATGTCTTCCAGACGCAAGGCCATACCGGTTCTCAAGGCTTCCGTTACACCCCAGACAGCCGGATTATTCGACATGGTGCCACCATCCACGACCCATTTGTTGGCCGCTGATGACCTGGGTAAGACTCCACCCCCGACATGGGCAATCGGGAAATAGGTGGGTGCGGCACTCGTTCCCCTGGCGGCTTCCCACACAGCATAGTTATCTGTAGCAGGCCGATTAACCGCATCGAACCAGTTAAAAAGATAGGGACCGAAGTTTCTGCCACGGACGGGTGGAGATACTTTATTCTGGCTGTTGTTCACGATGTACGACGTCGTGAACATGTGCTTGACGCGGTTTCCCGGTAAAGATTGCATTGAATTGCGGCTGTTAACGAGCGAGACATCGTAGCCATACATCTTGCGCATATAAGGTTCAATTCCGCTTCCACTACCGTTGTCGGCATAGTAGGTCGCGCATTGTGCAATCTCACAACGCTGAGCCAGGAAGATTTGATTACCATCCTTGAGGTAGATATCGACTAACTCACTCGCAGCATAGGGTTTGCCTGTGTTTTCTCTGGGGGTGGTCAGGGCGGCGGCGATAATGCCGCCGGTAGACGTTCCGCCGATGATATCGAATAGCTGGTACGACGGTTTCCCCAGCGATGATTCAATATGTCGAATAAAAGTCGCGGGTATAACGCCTTTAATGCCGCCGCCATCAATGGCCAGAATGATGGTTTTAGCCGTAGGAGGTTTTGTGCTGACCTCATTGGTCAGCCCCGTTGCACTGGAAATGCTTAAGGCAATAACCGAGAGAAGAACGGCCCGGGCTTTTCCGGTTTTCATCATCAAGACTTGTAATGTACTTGCGCCGCTAATCCAGCAAACCATGAAGGCTCGTATTTTTCAGCAGGTGCTTCAGCAAGTACTCGCCCGGCATCTCACCGCCATACATGGTTTCGCTCGCTTTGAGGATCACACGCACATCGTCCTTGGAGGGGAAAACATCCGGTGGCGCTTTGTCTGTGATACCAAGCAGCTTGTAAACGGCCATGATTGCCGAACGGACCGAATACTCGACGGTGAACACACAATCATCGGGGATCTCGGTGAACTGTCCTAAAAACGCGAGATTCCTGCATCCTTCTGGAACCACCTCTGGCCGGTCGCCTTTGACGCGGGGTAAAAACTGGCTGGTGATGTAAGGCATCATGCAGGGGATGACTTTTACCGTCTTCATGATTTCAGGTATCCGATCTTTGGCTCCCCAATGGTAGAGCAGTTCGGTCAGCAACTCTTCACCGGTGCAATCACTCATCTTCTTCTTCACGTAGTCACCCATACTGTCCGGAAACAGACCGTAGGCCCAGATCGCCAGCACGTTTTTGTCCGGCTCATCCTTGTTCCGTTTCGGCTGGTAGTCACCGACGGGTTGACTTCGGTACTGCGGCTGTCGATTACAGGTTGCACTCATGAGCCAGCTGGAAT
Organism: Chromatiaceae bacterium; assembly: GCA_024235255.1. GTDB lineage: Bacteria > Pseudomonadota > Gammaproteobacteria > Chromatiales > Chromatiaceae > HKST-UBA178. The sequence continues at coordinate 871,852 of JACKMT010000001.1, read as the reverse complement.
CCTTGATCGTCATGATGCCACCGGTCACTGCCTTGTGAGAATAGGGATCCACACCGGTGAACTCCGTTAACAGATCCGCTATCGGCGAATCGGTCGCGGTAATAGTAAAGGAAACGAACTTGCTTTTATCGATATCGGAACAAAACACCTCGGGCTTGCCAAACGCTGGATCTTTGGCGGCAATCTTTTTCCACAGGGCCCAACAAGCGCCTTCTTCCCGGTTTAGAACAGCGGGCTCATGCGTATTGCCTGCCGTGGAATTCTCCGTCATTGAACCATTGGTGACGAATACCAGGTCATCAACTGTCGTGGTGATCGTTTCGCGATTATCGGTTGAGCTGCGAAACAAATGAATAGCCGTAACGGTCTTTTCACCGTTAACGATGTCAATATCCAGATCGGTAACCTGGGTGTTCAGATCGAAGTTAACGCCCTTGTCCCCGAGCCAGGTCTGGAGCGGCAAGACCATAGACTCATATTGGTTGTAGGTCGTGAATAAAATATGTTCCAGTGTGCTCATCGTGGGCATCAGGTGCATGAAACGTTGCATGTAACGCCGCATCTCCACCACCGAGTGCCAAGTCTCCATGGCGAACATCGAGGTCCAGAAATACCACATGTTGGTCTTGAAGAAAGAGTCGGGAAAAAACTCCTGCACGGTCATTGCGCCTAATTCCTGTTCCGTTTCTAGGGTCAATTTGGTCAGTTCCATCACATGCGCAATCGACAATCCCAGCGAGGGATCACGGTCCGGTTCGCCGCAGTGACTCATCAACCGGCATTTTGAGGAGTTGGGGTCCCATTGGTTGACATCGCGAATCCGCTTCAGAACGGTTCGCTCAGGATCGGAGACGAGTTCAGGTCTCGGGTTTGTGAGCGCCTCGCCAGGATCTTTGCACATTAAATCCGGGATGAAAGAAAAAAGATCCCAGGTGCACTCATAGTGAGCCTCCATCTCGCGCCCGCCGCGCATGAGGTAACCATCGATGGCATTACCACTGCCATCCAGGCAGCCACCATTGATATCAAGCTGCTCCAGTATGGTGATCTGCTCGCCGGCCATATGGCCATCTCTTATCAGGTAGGCTGCTGCTGCCAGTGATGCAATGCCGCCGCCGACAAGATAAGCGCGCTTTTTTTCGATCCCCTCTTTTCGAGCGGCAATGACATTTCTGTAACTACCGATCATAGTTCGCCTCCGCCAATAATTTAGTTCTGTCTGAGAGAATATCGCCAAAATAAGATGTATCTTTACAAGACATGGCAATAAACTTCCGGGAATATAAAAGGAGCAGAAGAGGAGCAGAAAGATCTAGCCTTTATTTTTTACTGAGATCCAATCTATCTTGTCGATCAGATTCGATCGATAACTTTTGTGTCTCGTAATGCCCCCCGCTTTCTGGATCCACATTCAAACCTGGTTCTCAACCTGCAATTTCGGAACCCGTTTAAATTCCATCTCGTTACTGGTGACCAGTACCACGCCCCCGGCTTGGGCGTTAAGTAGTAAGGGCTAAAACGCGCTTCCCTGTGTAAATAGTTCGGTTGTGCCGGGTCTGGTATGAAATCACCCGATACGCCGGCGCTGTCGGACCATTGATCCCAGGCTTCACCGACAGGGGTCATCAATCGCATGTCGTCAGCTACCAACATCTTTACTTCGAGGATGGATTCACGCTGCGCAACGGCCTTCGGGCGGCGCCGCTCGCGGTGGTGTTGCCGAGCCCGAAGCGTTGGCGCGTGAATGCAGCCTCCAGCGACTTCCCGGGCGGAGTGGAAGGCAGTGAGCTGGCGGTTGCATTCACTGTGCTCAGGCGCAAGTTCATCGGACTAAACGGCGAACTGATTTTTACCCCAAATGAGTTGGGTTAACGAATATAGCGCTCGTTTGTCTCCCGCTTGAGTTCAAAGGAGGATTCGTATAGAAGCGACGCCAAAAAAAAGGGCGCAACCCGAAGGTTGCACCCGTTGTAGTTTCAGGCGTCCCTGCCTTTAATGCATCGGTCAGTGTTTGGCCGCCATTTTGCTTTCATGCTCGGCACGCATCCGCTTCTCTTCCTCGAGAATGGTATTGACTGCCGTTTTCAGCGGGGCCCATCCGTACCAGTGCATGTAATCGTTGCTGACGTGGAATGCGCCTTGGAAGGTGCGCTGCCGATACTCGAGCATGATCAGATATAGCTCCTGCTCGATCTTGGTCTTGGCGTCGTAGTACTGGAGCAGATCAGGTGCATATTTCCAGCCTTCGGGCGCTTTCAAGATGCCGTCTCGGTAAAGACCCTGAACCGCCTGAATGGCTTTGGCGAACTCATGGTCTGCGGCTTTGACAATTTCGTCTGAAGCCTTGAAGTGCTCGTTCACGAAACCCTGTGCGTGGCACTTGTTGCAGTTGGCCTTCATCTTGGTGCGGATTTGATTGAACTCATCCGGCCCGCGGGCTGCCTGTGCCTGGACCACGATTTCTACGAACCGTTCGGTCGGTTGCAGCGAAGCGTCCAGCACACCGGCTGCCTGCAGTATCAGTGCACGGTCGAAAACCCACTGCGGATCGTCGTCAACATCTATATAGTTGCCTTCAGGCAGTGCGGCTGCCAGTTTTCTTAGCGGTTCTTCAAGCGACGGGGCAACATCGATCAATGCCAACACGTTAGCTTTGGTGGGAATACGCAAGGCGAGGAAACCCCAGGGCGTCTTTACCTCGTGATCCCCCTCCATGACATGGCATGCCTGGCAGGTGGGTGCGCGTGCATCCTCTTCATGTCCTTCGATTCCCCAGATGATGCCGTGCTTGGATGAGCTGTACATCTCCCATTGGGGATGGTCGAATCCCATGTGACAGTTCGAACACGCTCTTGGATCTTTTGCCTCGGATTTCTTGAAGCTGTGACGGGTATGGCAGGCATCACACTGCACGTTGCCGTAGCGGTAGGTGGCGGCTTCTTTACCGCCATCGTGTTTGATCTCGCCCAGATTACCGTCGGTAACGCCCATCAGGCCCTTCTCGCCGATTTTGTGGCAGCCGGAACAGCCGCGATAGCCCTGCTCGGTAATCGCACCGGGTTGTCCGTGCCAGGCGATCTGGGATTTCATGACCAGCCAGCCGAGATTGTGTTTGCCTGCCTTATGCTGCTTCATCTGTTTCTTGTGGCATTCGCCGCAGGTCTCGGCGGTGGGCATTGCCGCTTTGGCCCAGTCATCCATGGTATTGTGGTCGGTACCGTGGCAGTCGTGGCAACGCACTTCATCCTGTTTGATTTTTGTGTTGGCGTGGGGACTACCCAGGTGTTGCGTTACTATGCCCGGTGTCACATTGACATGACACCCAAGGCAATCCTTGTGCGCCATCTGGTCTTCGCTTAGCGTCTTAGTCGGTGCGGCATCGGTTGCGTTGGCAAGACCGGCTTGACCAATCGCCAACAAGATACCGGCAGTTGCGGATACTAATAAACGTTGGAGTTTCACTTCGCCTCTCCTTGAACAAAAATTTTATTATTTATCGATCGATGCAAAGCGGACACTAGCTTCACGTGCCCGTTGCTGAGTCTTATCTAAACCGGGGCAAACCATGACTCACCCCTCACGACATTTTCTCTTGGAACCACTGGCTGCACTGTTTTAGACGTTATGGTAAAGATATTGAGACTCTTTCTATCAGCCATACGACACGATAAAGATAATTGCGATCAGAGCATTGACTCAAATCAAATAACATATGATTTTTGTCATGTTTCCTGCTTTCACTGGTCGCCCGGAGCGAGCGTTTTAACCGATTGCAGGGGTTGAAATCACCATTGCAGTTGCACTATGCCGAGCTGTTAAATACCGGTTAGGGATGAAAGGAGAGCGGTGCAGAGGCAGGGTTAGCGAGGGTTTATACGAGCGTGCCGGTGGGTGCTACTCACATCCATGCAGATGATTTCACATTCCCACCAGCCTACCGCAGGTGCCGTTGACGGGTTGGCTCGAAGCCTTAGACCTGAGAATGCCTGGACTATACCTGGAGGCCGCACACACCGTACTTTGATCACTGACAGAACTTACATGATAAGAACGAGCCAGACTCTCTGGGACCTCGGAACCACGACCTGTACTCGATACTTTCCAGCTTAACGTGCTTGGGTAAATGCCTCTTCCAAAACACCCTTTCAGACAGGGACAAGCGTCATCGCGTTATCATCCCGCCGCCATCGGACCCGAAGGCTTTAACACCGCAGTAGTGCTCTTGAGCGTTAATACTAGACCGCTTTGCTTCCCGGCTCAACGTCAAAAATTGTTATGAACCTATCGCATAATCCCGCGCGGCCGCTGGGGATTATGCGATAGGTTCAAATCAGAAGCGGTTCACATCAATTCATCAGCAGCATCTGGCGTGCCTTTTCGCCATAGGCATCGGCTGGATTCTGCGCCAGTTGGCGCAGCAGTTTAAGGCCCGCTTCCTGCTGCCCGCTCTGCTGCAGCGCCACTCCCCGGTAGAAGTGGAATTTGGAGATCTCACGTCCGGCGCCCTCGATCCGGTCAAGCTGCTGCAGTGCCTTGTCAGCCTGCTGCGCCGACAAGAGTACTACCGCCAGATCGAGCCGGGATGCCGCGTCTTCCGGCCGTAAACTCAGCAGCCGTTCGAACTGGGCAATCGCGTCGGCCTGCTTACCCAGGCTCAGGTTCACCAGCGCCAGGTGGCGCAAGGCGTTCGTATCGCCGGGATTTAGCGCGAGGGCATTCTCCAGCGCTTCGTGGGCGCTGCCGAAATCGTTGCGCAGAAACCGGACAATGCCCAACTGAGCCCAGGCCTCCTGGTGGCCGGGATCCAAACCTATGGCCTGCTGGTAATGCTGCACCGCTTCGCTGAAGCGCTTCTGCGCCGCAACGGAGATGCCCAGCCGGGTCAGCAGATGCGGATCGGTAGGTCGCAGTTTCACTGCCCGGGTAGCCGCATACTCCCCAGCTTGAAACTGCTCCAGCAGGATGCGGATGCGCGCCAGACTGTCCCACGCGATGGCGTTTTCGGGTTCGCAGGCGACCGCCTGTTCCAGATGTTCCAGACCTTCCAGTGTTTTGCCGGTGGCAACCAGCACCTGCCCCAGATTGCTATGCGCCATGGCCATTTGCGGTTTGATTCGCAGTGCCGTGCGCAGATGCGCCTGGGCTTCGGACCACTGCTGCTGCTGGCCCAGCACGAAGCCCAGGTTGTTGTGCGCGCTGGCATTGTCGGCATCCAGGTCAAGCGCGGCCTGATAGAGCCGGGCGGCTTCCGCCAGATCGCCGGTGCTGTGGGCGTCGACACCTTGTCTGATCAGATCGTTGACGGTTTCCATCAGGCAATCCTGCTGATCAAGCCGCTCAATATATCGCCGGGTGAGATCTCCGGCACCTCGAACTGCACGTCGTCCAGCGAGATATTGAACGGTTCACCTTCATGATAGTGAACGGGCAGAGAGATGCCGAAGCGGTAATCGGAACCGAACTGGTAGGAGGCGAGCTGCCAGCGCTTGTCGTAGACACTGAAACCGAGCGCGGTGACCGCCACGTAGCCGGAGATGTCGAAGGTAAAACTGGGCTGCGCGTGTACCGACAGGTTGGCGGTCAGGTCTAGGCCGCTGGTTGGCGTCCAGTCGATATGCACGCCGGCTTCGGCAGCACCGTCGATGCCCAGTGTGCCGCCGATCTCCAGCCCGCCGGTAGCGCTGGCGCCGGTGATGCCCAGGCCGATGCCGGCGCGCACCGACAATCGCAGGCCCGCGTCCGCCGGTACCCGCAGGTGGGCGTCGCCGGTGACATGGGTATTCTCTTCGTGCGCCGGGTTGTAGGTGATGCCCAGACTGAGACGGTCGATCACGCCGGGGCCAATGCCGGCCACCGCGGTCAGGCCGCCGCCCACTTCCGCCACTATGCCCGGTACGATGGGTACCTGCACCGCGACGCTGAACAGCGATTTGTTGATCTCGCGGCGGGCGAAGATCTCCACGTTGTTGGGAATACCGATCTCGCCGGAGACCGTGACTTCGCCGCTCGGATCGAAGCGGATGCCGGCGGTGCCTTGCAGCCAGGGAGCGATCTGGATGGTGGCGGAGCCGCTGCCGTAGATATTGAGCGCGCCACCCGGCAGTGGATCGCCACTGGGTCGGCCGTCCGCACCCACGGCTCGGTTGCTGGCACCGACGGTAACGGTGCCGGAGAGCATGCCACGGCGGTAGCTGCCGCTGAACTCTGCAGTGAAGGCACCGTCGTCGTAGCTGACCGTGAGCTGGGAGTCGACACCGGGAATGGCCGGCTGGGCCGTGCCGGTGGCACGCACCTTCCACGCTTCTTCAAGCTTATTCACGCTGACGTCGATGGAGCCGGAGCGGATGGCGGGGTTGGCGGTCAATTGCAGATTGCCGCCGATAGTCAGACCCGCAGCTTCGGAGTAGGCCACGCTGAGGGCGGCCTGCTGGACGCCGGGGATGTCGGGCTGCACCTCGCCTGTAGCGGCGAACGCGCCTGCTGTATAGCTGGCAGTGATGTTGGCTGAGCGGATGCCCTTGATCTTGTCCGGACTGTCGATGCCGATGGTGCCGCTGCCGCCGAACTGATTGTTGCGGTACCAGATCTCAATACGCGCACGATCGAACAGGCTGCTGTCAAAATCGAACGATCCACCGATATTCAGGCCGGCGCCCCGCGAGACACCGACGGTCATGCTGCCGTCACCGAGATTGGGCACGCTAAAGAACAGAGTGCCGGATGCGCCGAAGCCGTCGTTGGCGGAGTAGAACAGCATCACCGAAGCATCGTCGATGGTGACGCCGGGGATCGGCAGGTTGAGCTGGCCGCTGTTGTAGGTCAGGCTGAAGATCAGGTCGTTGCCGGTCAAGGTCACCATGACGGGTGCGTTGAACAGCGGCACCGAGGGGGTCAAAGCCCCCTGCGCCATCAGTCGCCCGGCCTCCATCTGCACGCTGTCGAAATGCACCGGCGACAGACCGCGGAAATCCAGATCCAGCGCGGGCACCTGGTCCGGTGCGCCCATGTATTCACCGGCGGATTTCAGATTGAGCGTGAGGTCAGGGGTGGCGGGTGTCCATTGCGGCGGCAAATCGTAGCTTGCCTGCAGCGAGCCGATCACTGCGCCCGCCGCCGCACTGCCCTCTGTGCCGTTAAGCGTGATCTGTCCCAGCCGCAGCCCCGCAATCGCAGTGGCGGCGGCTGCCGGCGTGGCAAAAGTGGCTTGCGCGGCCGGATGCGGAATACGCGCCAGCTGGAATCCACCCCCGCTCGAAGTCAGCACAAACGTGGAGGCGCTCCCCTTGGCGGGATCGGGTGCCTCCTGCGCGCGATCCAGCGGCTTGATGGTTTCGATATCCTCCTGCGACCAGCTGCCCACGTTGATGCTGGCGACGCCGCCACCGCCGCCGCGCACATGTTCAAACGTGATCTCATGCCCGCCCAGCCAACTGCCAGCGTCTGCCCAACTGGCCTTGGGATTGCTGGTGCGCGTTTTGTACGGGTCAACGGTCGACAGATAGTTCTGCACGTTACGCCGGATCGAAACCATCAGGCTGCCGCCGCTTGAGCGGTTGAGGAATGGATCAAACAGCTCATAGTTGGCGATAGTGTCCACCTGCGGGTCCTGCGACGCGGCCTGGTACTCGACTTTGTGGTCCACCTGGAAGCGGCGCGGACTGCCCAGGCGATCCCAGGTGGGAATCTTCAGCGCTGTGGTCAGTTCGGGTATGGTTTTTTCCATGCGCTCGCGGCCGTTTATCGAGAGCGCGACCTTGCCGTTTGGATCGTTCGGTACGCCGATATTTTTTTCTGTCAGTTTGGCGCGTACAGCGGTTTCAGTGACCTGAATCGAACTGTTCCAGTTGGAGATTTGCGCGGTATTGCGCGCCACCCGCCTCCCCCGCGGTCGCTTCAGGCGATTCGCCGAAGCCCACGCCTGGTACATCGCGGCGTGCTGCGCCTTGGGTGCAGGTATATCTATGGTTACCAGGTTCTGATAGGCCGCCGCAGCGGCCGGATCTCCGGTGTGCGGCTGCCCGTTGTCGGCCGGGTCCACGCTGCGATACAGCTTGCGCTTGACGCTGTCTTGCTGCTGCACCACATGCGTCAGTTCGTGTGCCAGCAGCTCCTTGCCAGCCTCGGTTTCAGGCGCAAACTCAGCGGGGGCGAAGTAGATATCGTTGCCGACGGTAAATGCGCGCGCGTTCAACTCCTTGCACAGCTCCGCGGCTTCCGCATCATTATGAATGGTGACGGCGGCAAGTTCCTGGCCGAATTTGCTCTCCATCTCCTGCAGCACCTGGGGCGGGAGTGGACTGCCCATGCCACGGCTCTGCTCGATGCGCTCCTCCACCGAGGGTTGCACGCTGGTGTCACTGGCTTCTCCCGCACTGCCCGGGGCCGCTTCGTTTTCCTGCTGCTGTTCGGATTCAGCGGCGCGCCACAGTCGGCTGCAGACTTTTTCCTGCGGCCGTCCCGCTGCTGTCCGCAGCAATATTCGGTTCAGTGTGGGCTGCTCCTCCTCCCTGCCTTTACGGAACAGCCTGGCGGCAACCGGCTGCTGCTCATCGTCGGCCGTTTCCGCCTTACGCCGCAGCCGTGTCTGCACTTCTTCTTCCTCCTCCTCGGTTTCAACCGACCGACGTAAGGTGGCTGCCTGCTGATCCTCATCGGGCTTTTTGGCCCGCCGCAGCCTGGTCTGGAGCGCCTCTTCCTCCTCTTCCCCCTCGACCTGCCTGGCGACCATCCGGTTGATGCGCCGCAACAGCCGCTGTGCGCTGGGCACCGGCTTGCTGGAGATCATCTTTTTGTCCTCCTGTGGACCGGGTTCGCGCTCCCTGGGTGCGCGGCTTACCTCCTGCGCCACCTGATCCGCCTCCTGCTCCTCTTTGTCCTGCGGCTGGCTCATCGCCATCTTGCGTTTCAGATAGGCGGGCTTGCGTGCCTTTTTCTGCTCGTCGGGTTTGGCCGGTTCAGTTGCGCGGCGTGCCTTGTTCCTGCTTAGCGTGGGCGACGGGCGGGTCATGGGGTTACCTCGACAAGGTTTCGAGCTGGGCCGGCAGGCTGCGGCCAAGCTTCTGATATTCGCGCTGCAGTGCGAACATCAGCTGCTGAATATTGATCGGCAGATCCGGGCTGCCGCAGCCGGCGGCGGTCAGCACCACATTGCGGATCTGGCCGCCGGAAAGATCGCAGTAGCTGGCCAGGGTTTTGCAAATATTCTCGCCGGGGCTGCGTCTGCCCAGGTGACTCTGCCAGAGGCTGAGGCGTTCCTGAAAACCGGGCAGCGGGAAATCGATGATCGTGTCCAGCCGGCGGGTGAAGGCGCTGTCGATGCGTTCCCGGCTGTTGGTGGTAAGTATGACGATGCCGGGATGGTTTTCGACTCTTGTCAGCAGGAAGTTGGTGAGCATGTTGGCGTAGCGTTCACCGCTCTGCTTGGCGTCGGTGCGGCGGCCGAACAGCGAGTCGGCCTCGTCGAACAGCAGCAGCGCGTCGGCTGCCGCGGCCAGATCCAGCAGGCTGCCCAGATTCTTCTCCGATTCCCCTACGTACTTGTTCATGATCGCGGCCAGATCGACCCGGTAGAGCGGCGCCCCCAGCGCGGTAGCCACATAGCTCGCGGCCAGCGTCTTGCCGGTGCCGCTGTCGCCGACGAACAGTGCCCGCAGCCCGGGATTGCGGCTCGCCTGCAGCGTGACGCCGAGATCCTGCCAGAGCGACTCGCGATGGTGCGCCCGGGAGATGAAGTCGCTGAGATTCTGTTCCACCAGCGGTGGAAAGACGATCGCCTCCGGACTGATCTGACGGGTGACCGGGTGCGCCAGCAGGCGCAGGCGTTCCGCTCCCAGATCGCGGCGGGCGCGGGCGATGTGGCCGGCGTGCAGTTGCTCATTGCTCTGTTCCGCCCGCAGCCGCGCATTGCACGCAATGCGCTGGATCACCGGACCGCTGAGCAGCGCGGTGGCAGCGCGTTCGGCAAGTTCGGGATGCCCCAGAAAGCGGTTCCATAGTGCGCGGCGTTCGCCTTCGTCGGGCACGCCCATCTCCAGTTCCAGCATCTCCCTGCCGGCCACGGCGTCGTTCACACCCAGCACGACGACATGCGGGATATCGGGGTGGACAGCCGGCAGCTGCCAGCTCTCGCCGGCACCGATCTGCACCTTGATGACCGGCAGCCAGCCGGCCAACTGACAAGCCAGCGGCAACGCGGGCTGGCTCTGCCACAGCTCTGGGCTCACTTCGATCGCGGTGAAGCCCAACAACTCTGCCAGCTCCGCAGCCAGGCCAGCACGGCCGCTGCCGCTGTGGCCGCGGATGACCAGTCCGCGCACCTCGCCCTTGGCCAGCAGCGTGGCCAAATGCGGCAGCTGCCGGCGAATGTGCCGGGGCAGCAGATCTCTCTGCTGCGGCACTAGCGCATGGCAGGCAGGCCAGATCGCCGGGCGACCGCACAGCACCGACCAGAGCGCCGGTTCCAGCCGCAGCTGCCGCAGCGCGAGCGGGCCGCTGCCCTCGGGAATCAACAGCTGCTGCTGCACCAGCGCGCTGGCGTTCAGATCCAGCGCGTCCAGCGTTTCCGGACCGAACAGCTCCTCCAGCATACTCAACGCCAGATGCACCGCCAAACGGTTGCCCGGATTGGGCGCCTGCAGTTCACTCAGGGTAAGCGTGATCAGGTATTCGGTCTCGGCGCTGCCCACCAGCGCCAGCAGAAATGCCTGCGGCAAATCGATCTGCTGCTCCCGAATCCAGCGGCCAAACGGACCCGGCAGCGCCGCCAGCTGGCGTGCGGTGGCATCGCGCAGCTGCGGCCAGGGCGGGGCGCATTCCACTCCCATTTGGCGGGCGGCCTGCAGCAGCAGCTGATCCGGCAGCTCCGGGTCATCGGCGATGGTTTGGCGCCAGAAGTGGGCCAGACCCACCCGCACCAACGGCGCCAGCGGCTGGCGCTGGGTGAGGGGCACAAGTCTGGCTACCGGTTCAAACATCGTTGCCCCTCAATCGTAGTGAATGGTGACGACCCGCCCCAGCCAGGGCAGCCAGCCGGGATCTATGTCCAGCCCTGCCAAACGCACCGGCAGCCGCACTTCGGCCAGCGGTGCGTACAGGTCCAAATGACTCGGGGTGGCGTGAATGCGGGCGTTCAGGCGCAGCAGATCCGGCTGCCACAGGCCGGCGCCGCCATACCAGCGGCGCGCCAGATTGAGCAGCTCCTGCCGTGCCGGCAACGGCGGAAGGCGCTGCAGCTCCGCCGGCTGCTCAAGCCCCAGCTGGGCGGCGATGAAGGGGACGATCGGATCGCGCTCGTCCAGCCGCAAAGTCTGACCCAGGCGGTAGAGCCAGCCCCAGCCGCTCGGCAGCAGCGCCCAGTGCAGCTCCAGCAGCGACTGGGCTTCGGGCCGGTTGAGAAAGTTGAGCAGATAGAGGAGTCCGCCCTGGGCGGTGACGAACCGGGTGAAATCCGGATCCGGCGAGGCAGCACGCAGTAGCGGATGGCTGTCGTCCGGCTGTGCGGCGCCGGCGGCTGCTAATTCGGGAGCACTGTCGTGTGGGCCCCGTAGCGAGGCCGGTTCGGCGCCGGCCTGTGCCTCTCCGGCGCCGGTTTCTATACTTTCCGCAAGCGCTGCTGGGCTGACATCCGCCGCGATAGGGGAGGCAGCCGGAGCGTAATCCTTGGGGTGGGGCGTATAAGGGTGAGCAACGCCCTCCACTGCGGTATGCAGCGCCGCCGCAGCATGGTCGTTTGCGTCCGGACCGGATGCTGCCGGTGTTGCAGACACGGCTGCCCGAGCGGCTGCCGGGGCCGCTGTTGGCGTGCCGCGGGCTGCAACCGATGGGAGTGTTGGGCGTTGTGCCGCCGGGGTATGCATAACGCCGAATGCTTCAGCCAAACGTGCCAACAGCGTGGCGGGTGCCTGCAACAGCATCAGCGGGGCGATCTGCTGGCCGATCAGTACCAGCGCTAATTGCAGCCGGGCATCCGATAGCGGCAGTGAGCGCACTGCATCCTGCCACTGCTGGTACAACGGAGCAGTGGACTGGAGCAGCAGGGGAGGTGTTTTCTGCGTCGGCTTCAGGTGTTCCCGCTCCACACTCCGGGCGGCGGGCAGTACGAACCCGCTGCGCCGCGCGAACGCCTGCAGCAGCCGCTCGGCCGCGGCCTGATCCAGTGTCAGCCAGACCTCGGACAGCCTGCGCAGTTTTGCCAGCCTGGCACAGAGCGACGGCAACCGGCTGAGATGTTCCGTCAGCAGCTGCTCCACAGCGGCCGAGGCCGGCAGCCGGAACAGGTGCGCCCAGCGCCGCCAGTACCAGCGCCTAATCGCCTGGCCCCGCACCAGGTCGGTCAACAGCGCAGCAAGCAGCTCGGCCAGGCTGGCGAAGCGCACCACATTGTCTGCGTCGCCCGACTGCAGCTCGGCTGCGGTCGCGCGCGTCAACTCATCCGCCAGCCGGCCGGCCGGACTGCGGGCTCTCACCTGGCGTATCAGTACCCAGCTCTCTCCCGGCACTTTCGGCCAGGAGACGAAATCCAGTTCCCGCCGCAGCTCATGGCTTATGCGCTCCAGGCCGACCGCGCCGGAGACACCCCCGCCGTGGATACGCAGGCGGTGAATGGCGATGCTATCCGGTTGCAGGCCGTTCATTTAACCGACCTTCAGAGTTTCTGCCGGGTGAGCTTGGTAGCCACTACGGTGAAGCGGGTGTTGATACTGACTCCAGTTTGCACCAGGTCAAGGATACTGACCCGGGTATTGTCCGGTGTGTGATCCTCAACCGCCAGCATCGCCACCACCCGCTGCTGGGGATCCAGCAGCTGCAGGCGGGTGCCCGGTGCCGGTGTCCGGTTCAGCTTTACATGCAGGCGCTCGCCCACCCGGGCCAGTCTGGGGGGTACATGCACACTCCCGCGGAGGATCTCGTTGGGGTCGCCGAGGGAGGCGTGAATCAGCAGCGCACGCACCAGATTGCGCATCGCGCTGCGGCTGCCGGCGGAGCTCTCGGGTGCCAGTTGCCGGAACCACCAGTCGATCAGCTCGGCCAGTGTGCGGGTGGCATTAAAGTCATCCGCCTCGGCCTGCTCCAGCCCCGGCCACCAGGAGACCTCTTCCACCCGGATGCGGTCGTCTTCCGCCAGCTGGCCCCACTGCAGACGCACCGAACCGGGCAGCAGATAGAGTTTTTCCAGCAGGCAGTGTGCGGCGTGTTCCAGTTGATCCCGCAGCGCCTGCGCCTCGCTGCGCAGCGGACCGCTGGCGAGTGCCAGATCCTCCAGCGACAACACTTTTGCCGCTGCGGACTGGGTCTGCAGACTACTTGAGGTAAACGCCGGCAGGGTCAACCCGGCCCACTGCTGCAGCAGGCTGCGGTTCTGCAGGTGTACTGTCTGCAGGCGCGTCTGCAGGGTATCGCCGGCGCCGCCGCCGGGGAGCGTCAACGGCCTGGCTTTAAAGCGCGTTTGGCGCATCTGCGCCAAAAATGTGAACTGCTGGAACGGCGGCAATTTCGGCAGCAGCGGGTTGAGCCGGGTCCAGTCTGCTATCGGTATTTCACTGACGGTATGGAAAAAAGGCGCGATCGCCTCCGGCAGCTCCACCTCATCCTCCCAGTCGCATCCGGGCACGATATCGCGGCTGCTGCCATGCCGCAGCAGCAGGGGATCGGCCAGCGCCGCACTCACCGGGGTGCTGCGCTCCCGCACATAGTAGAGACCCCGCAGCGCGCTGGTCAGAATGCGTGTGCGTTCCTGATCGAGCGCATAAACCCGCCGCCAATCCTCATCCAACAGGCGCTGCGCCACGCCATAGTCGCCAAGCTGCTCCACCCGGAAGCGGTCAATGTTCTCCAGCGTCTCTCTGGCGACCCGGATCAGTCCCGCCAGTTTGTCGATCTGTGCGATCTTGGCTGCCTGCTCACGCAGCTTGGCCTGCAGTTTGCGCTCCAGATTGTTGTAGCGCGCTTCGCAGATGGCGATCCACTGGGTCAGGATGCGGCCCGCCTTGAACAGTGCATGGTAACGGTACTGGGTGAGCAGCAGGTTGCGCTTCTTGGCGTCATTGCCGGCGTTCTTGGTGGCCAGATTGTCCAATATGGCGGGGGATTCCAGGCTGCTGTTGCGTTCGAACGGATTGGCGTTGGCCGGGGTCTCTCCCGCCTCTTCGGTCTGCCCGACTTTGCGCAGATCGCTGCGCAGGCTCTTGGCGTCGGTCGGGTCGAACAGATCCTTCAGCGTCGCCAGCAGCTCCTTCATGCCGTAATAGGCCTTGGCGTATTCGTTGACCTCGGGGCTGATGTGGTCGATGACTCCGAAGCGGTACTCCTTGGCCTCGAAGGCGGGCTTGGCCACTGCCTGCTTGCTGACTTGTGCCAACAGGCTTAAACGCGATTTGTTGATGCCCAATTCAAACGCGGAGAAGCTCTGCGGTTTGCTCGCCAGCAGCAGATTGGACTTGGCGACGGTCGAGGTGGAAGCCAGCGCGTTGGTCAGCAGCGCGCTGCTGAGTCCGCTGCCAGTCGCCGATTTGGTCAGGTTCAAGCCGATGCCGGACACAGCTGCAGGGGCGGCGCCGCTGAGCGGGGCAGCCTGAACGCTCCTGGTCGCGGTGGTGCTGCCGCCCGATTCGCCGCTAGGTTCCGCCAGAGCGTCCAGACCGGCATAAGGCAGCCAGCGCGCTACCTGCAGCCCGCTGCCGTCGCCGGCCACGCCGCCCGCCAGTGCAGCCAGCGCAACGGTCTGGGTATCGAGCTGCTGGCGCATCAGCAGCAGCAGGTCGCGGCTCTTCTCCACCCGGCTGCGGCTGGCGCGGATCTGGTTTTCGATCGCTTCCAGCTCGACCAGCGCAACCGCATACCGGACCACCAACCCGTCTTCGGTCGGGGTGGGAACGGCCGGCGGGGCACCCGCCACCAGCCACTGGGAGAAGAAGGCCGGCAGCGCGGGCACCCCTCGGTTGAAGGGGTAGGGAACGGCCGGGTTCTCCGGGTCCAGGTCGGTGTCGGCGCGGGTGATCGTTGCGTTGAAGAAATCGAGCGGCGGCAGCGGCGCAGGCTCGGGCTTGGGCAGATCGAGATGCCTGAACTGGGCCGGATCGAGCACCGCCTGTTCCAACCCGGCAAGTTGCGGGTCCGCCAACGGAGGCGTATCCGACGGCTCCAGATGATAGAGCAGGTCGAACTGCTGATGCCACTTGCGCCAGGCTTCGTAGGCGCGCATGTAGAAGCGGTAGATATCGGCTTCAAGCCGGGCTTCGGTGGGCGGGATGTCCAGCAGGTCGTGGCGGTAATCCGGCTCGTTCACTGCCAGCAGCAGGCGGATCCTGTCGCCGGCCGGCTGGCGCAGGTCGATCACACGTCGGGCGATGTGGCGGCTGACCAGCTCCAGCACCGCCTCCTCGGGCACCGGCACCATGTCTATGCCGACGTGCAGCGGCAACCAGAGCAGACTGGGAGCGGGGGCAGCGGGATTGCGCAGCCACTCCAGCGGCAGCTGGCCGGCGGCGGGCAGGAAGTCCAGGTGCAGGTTGTCGCGCAGGAACTGCGGCAGCGGGTTGGTCTCGCTCACCTCCAGCGCAGCCCGCTGCATTATCCGGCGCAGCGCAGCACTCGTCTGGTTTAACAGCACGCGATAGCCGCCATCCGGCACCGCCTCGTAACGGCCAGCCTCTTGCGACAGCCACAGCGGTGCGTGACCGCCGCCGCCGTCCGGGCCGATGGCAACCAGGGCAAGCGGCACGGCTGCTGGCAAACCGGCCAGAAAGCGCGCGTCCACCCGGTCGGCGGCGCTCCAGTTCTCGATCCGTTCGCGCGGTATGGCGGTGACGCTGGCGGGTGCGAAGTTGAGCCGTCGCAGCGCCAGCGTGCCGCTCACCACCAGCCGGGTGTCGCGCGTCGGGTCCAGCTCGCTGCGCTGGCAGGGATCCACATCCGGGCTGTCGATCTGATGGCTGTTGCGTTGCAGCAGCAGGTAGTAGACCCCGCTGGGATCGTTCTCGCCGCTCTCCGCCAGGTGGGCGGCGATCAACTCGGACCACTCGGCGCGCAGTGGGTAGTAGAGGCCGAGGCCCTGACCCTGACCGTCCAGCGCGAGCCCGGCGTTGACGCTGAAAGCTCCGGCGCCGACACCGTTGGGCCCCAGATTGATCTCCAGCCCCTGCAGGATGCCCGCACGATGACCGCGCAGCAGCGATGCCAGCCGCAGATCCGCGTAAGCCTGCTCACGGTCGAACTCCTCCTCTCCCAGATGACGGCCGGGAAACATGTGCACCCGCTCGAACCGGCGGCGGCGACCACCGGCCGTCATCGGAACCGGGTTGTGCAGAAGTATCGGGTTCATCGCATCAGGCTCCTCAGGCGACCAGACTGCTCCACTGGTTGAGCAGGTTGGCATCCAGGTTCAGTTCCGTGCCGACCGCTACCACCGTGGCGGGTGTGTTCGTGGCGGGTGCGGCATCCACTAATCCCTGCAGAAAAGGCGTCAGCTGGTCGGCGTTGGCCAGCGCCAGCAGTGTCGGCCAGCTGAGCGCGTCGTACTCACGCTCGATACGCAGCAGGATGCCGGCGATCAGCTGCACCCGGTTTGCGCTGCCGCCGTGTGCGGCGGTGAGCGCAGCCAGCGCAGTGTCGCCTTCGGCATTTACCGGCGGCCGCAGACCGGACAGCGTCGTCAGGTTGAGCCGGCTTAGGAATTGGCTGTCGGCATCCTGGATCATGCCGCCGCTGTCGGCCGGCCCGGTCTCACCGACCGCCGGTGCCGGCACTGTACTTCCCAGCGCCAGCACGATCCCGCTGACCGCAGTTTCGGCGGCGCGGGTGGGCCGGCGTAGGTAAAACGGCGGCGTATCGCCGAGGCGGTCCCAGATGCCGCTCCAGGCGGCGGCATCGGTGTCCAACGCATGCACCGGCCGGACCGGATAGAGTTTCAGCTTCAGCAGGTCAATTTGCGGCAGGCGCCGGTTCAGCGGGTCGATGTTGCGCTCCAGTTGAGCGGCATAATGGCCATAATCGAGATTGGAGAGCGGCACCAGCACCACCAGATCCAAGGGTTCCCCGCTAGTCAGATCGATCGGCGGCAGCTTGAGCGATTCGGTCTGGATCAGCGCCACGTCGGATTGGCGGATCGGCGCGATGGCGACCTTGTAGTTCTCCGGAAAGTAGCCCTGGCGGCCGTTGACCGGGTCGAGCGCCTCTTTGGGCAGGGTGCCGACCGGGGGCAACAGCGAGAAGTAGTCGGCGGCATGGAAGTCGCCGTTGAGCCCGCCGCTGCGGCGGGCGCTCAGAATATCCGCGAGCAGCAGCTCATACTGACGCGCAAGATCGGACTGTAGATCGCCCAGTGCCGGCTCTGCACGCATGGGTTGGCGCAGCAGCTCCGCATCCAGCCACTGCGGCGTATCGTTCTGGATCGCCAATACCCCCAGACCCACGGCATCCTCCGGCAGCAGGCCGAGCAGCTGCTCGTTGCCGAGCAGTTCCCGCATCAGCCGGGCGCGAATCTGCAGTGCACTCTGCTGCGGCAGCGGGATCGGCAGCGGCACCAGCCCCAGCTGCACCGATTCGGTGATCAACGCGTACTCCGAACCCCGTCTGGCCCCCAGATCCTTCGGGAACACCTCGGCGATGTCGGTGGCGACGTCGGCGTAGCGCAGCACGACGGCATAGAGCGCCCGGTTGAAGCGGCGGTAGTTGCCGTCGTTGAGCTGTGAGATCAACGCCCGGTCGCCCAGATTTACGATCAGCTGGCTGCCCAGTTCCAGCACCCGGCCGGCCGGCGTCAGCGCCTGTCCCGGCTGCAGCGTCAGCAGGCCGGTGAAGCGGTCGAAGCTCAGTTCCAGTCCGCTCATGATGCCGCTGCCCAGCACCCGGCCCAGCTCGCGCAGGCGCTGGTCGAGATAGATCTGATCGCGAGTCAGATCTTCCGCGGTGAGCAGGCGGCCGTCGAAATAGTGAGTGCGGGTGAGGCGCGGATCGATATCGGCAATAGTGCTCAACCCCTCGCCGGCGGCGGTGGGGTTGCCCAGGGGTTGAAACAGGATCTCGCTCATGTTGGATCTCCGTGCTCAGGGCTGGCGGGCGAGCCAGGCCAGCTGGCTGGCGCTGACCATGAACGGCCGCACCAGATTGTTGATCGAAACCAGGTTCGGATTGACCAGGATCGCGTTAATGTCAGCCACGCTGATGGCGACATGCGCCAGCAGCAGCCGGGCACCGAGCTCGAACTGATCGTTGAGTTCCCTGGTGTTTACGCCGCTGTTGTCGAGGGCGTGCAGCAGCCGGGCGTGCAGCGCCAGCTGGGCGCCGGCGGCGGCACTGGCGGCGGTGACTGCATTCAGGGTTGCCTGTTCCGCCGCGCCGAGCGCGGGCAGTGCGTCGGCCACCGGCAGATGGCTGGCCCAGGGCGCGAAGCGGGGATCGTCTGCCGCCGGTAGTTCGGGAATCAGCTCCAGCATGACGCTGTCGGCGGTGCGGCTCGGCTGCACCGCGTCGGTGCTCAGGTTGAGCTTGCGCGCCAATACCGGCTGCTGCGCCACCGGACAATCCTGCTGACGCACACAGACTTTCAGCCAGAGCAGATTGTCGGGGTCGCTGTAGCCCTCGCGCAGATGGGACTCGCTCTGCGCCGCCAGCCACTCGCCCAGATTGATGCAGTAGGTCTCATGGACCAGCACCTCCCGGCCAAGTCCGTCGATGCCGATACCGGGACTCACCAGCAGGCGCACGGTAATATTGTCGCTGTCGTTCGGGTGGCTGTCAGGGGAGTGGCTGACCCGCATGCCCGCCAGCGTGCCGTAGCCGTTCAGCCAGTACTGATGGCGGTTGAGGCGGCGGCGGTGGTAAGCCTGCTCGTCCCGGGTCGCTTCCAGTCCCAGCATCATGCCGGCTTCGTATGCCACCCGCCGCAGCGGCTCCTCCAGCGTGGCGTCCTGTTCCAGGGTGATGAAATCGTCGCTCTTGTCCATGCACTCTCCTTGGTCGTCAGAGTGTCTGTGTGTTGATGTCGGCCGGGGAGAACGCCGCCGGATTGTTGAGCACGCCCTCCCGACCCAGCCAGGTGTCGTTCAGCGCAACCGGCCGGAACGCCGGTTCGGTTTCGATAAAGGTGTCCACCGCCAACAGCGGCGCGATCCCCAGCACAAACGGGTGCTCCGTTTCAAAGATCCGCCACTGCAGGTGGGCCGGCATGTTTTCCGTCAGCAGCTCCTCGACCAGGGTGCGCAGCCGCGTCCCGCGGCCATGCAGCAGCACGCTGACCTGATGCGCGTACTGCTCGAAAAACAACTTGACTACGGCGCTCTCCTCCTGGCTGGCGAGATCGGGCGAGAAGAGCGCCAGAAACTCCCTCGCGTCGCTCTCCGACAGGATCAGGCTGTCGCCGACGATGCTGTTGCCGCTCATGCCGGTGCCCAGTGTGAGCGGGTGATCCGCATCGTCCATGCTGACCCCCAGTATGGTCGCCATGGTGCGGCGCAGCCGAAAATTCTCCACCAGCACGATCTCCCCCCGCTGCACACCGCCGTCGCTGGCGATATCCAGCGCGAGATTGACGCCGTAGAGCGTGCCCTTGTACTGCTGCACCAGCGTTGCCTGACCGACCAGCCGGCGTTGGCGGGGCACAGGCCAATGCGCCGGCAGCGGCGTGCCCAGTGCCTCGGCCAGCCAGGGCAGGTGCCGTGCGGGCGCGGCATCCGGGTGCACCAGCTGATCGCTGGCGGCAATGCGCTGCTCCAGCGGAGTCAGCACCCCTTCGAACGCGGCCAGCAGCCGTTCGCGTACATCCGCACCGTTGGCCGGGCCGCTGCCGTTGGCCGGATCGTAACTCTGCTCCTGCCGGTACAGCTCCGGCAGGTAGGCCTCCTGATAGGAGAAGCGCGGGTAGTAGGCGCGGATCGCGTGCAGACAGGGGGTCTGGTGGCCGTTGCTGCGCAGCGTTACCTGCAGCTGCAGGTAGCGGCCGGAGAGCCGCCGCACCGGGCCTTCGCGCCGCTGCAGCAGGATTTCGAACAACCCGCCGGTGCCTTGCTGCTGCCGGGCGATGGCGTCGGCGAAACCCAGTTCCGAGGTCAGCGGCGTCCACAGCGGCGGCAGCTGCGGAATGATCGCCGCGCTGCCGCGCTGGGCGTCGCTGGCAAAGACGCGGACGCCGATCTCGATGCCGCAGCCGAGGGGAATGCTGGCGTCCAGGTAGAGCCGGTGCCAGTGGGTGTCAGGTTGCCCTGAATCCAGCACTGTGTGCAGCAGTGCACCGGCTTCCAACGGGTAGCTGGGACGGCGCAGCGCGTGCAGCTCCCGCGGGCGCGGCACGAAGCCGGGATAATCCGGGTCCGCTTCCGCCTGGTAGCGCAGCTGACCGTCGGCGCTGCTGACGAAACGCGGCACGGCCAGCGAGAGCATCGGGTAGCGTTCGAGCACCAGTTCCGCCGAGCCGCTGCCGTTATCTGCATCCCAGCGCAGCTCCAGGATAACGGCATCGCGCTGTGTGAAATTGCTGTCGCCCGGCTGGCGCGGCGCCAGCGCGGCGAGACGGCCGGGAATTGGGTAGCCGGCATCCGCGGCCATGGCCAGATCGATGACGAAGGGCACCGCGCTGCTACAACGATGTATACGGAAGCCGGTATCGGGTAGACGGCTGCGCGGCCGGGTCAGGATCGCCTGGCTGCCGGCGCCGTCGTGGGCCAACAGATAGAGTGTGGCGTGGTCGCCGCACAGCGCCAGCGCTTCCCAACCGGCGGGCAGTGGCTGCACCCAGTGCAGCTGCAGTTCACCGGGATTGAGCGTCTCCGGTTCGAAGCGGACCGGCTGTGGGTTATACGGCAGCGGCAAGGGTTCGCCTTCGCACAGCAGTAAATACGAGCCGGTAATCAGCCATATCCGGTTGTCGCCATCCACCCAGGCGCGGCGCGGCGGCGGCAGCGCGGCGCCAGCGCGGTCTCGGCTCAGATCGCAGCGGGTCTGCCAGCGCCGGCGCAGATGAAACAGCACCACTCCATGCTGGCCGGTATTGTCGCTGTAGGGCAGGGCGAGGCGGCCATCGCCGCCCAGCACAGCGTCGGAGAAGCTGCCGACCGGGGCGATGACAGCGGCAAGTTCGCCATCCTGCAGGGTCAGAAATCCGCGGCCGCTGTTGAACTCCACACTGCGTCGATCCCCGCTCAGTCTCCCCACCTGATTGAAACTGTCGAGCGCCAGCGGAGTGCTGCTCTGCCAGGCAGAGAGAGCGGCAGCCGGATCGGATGCGGGCAGGCGCAGCGTCTGGTTCTGCACCAGCGTGAGCGCCTGCAAGGCGCTGTTCCAGTGCAGCCTGGTAGAGCCCTGCTCGAACTCGTCGGCAGTGCGCAGCAGGCAGTAGGGTGTGTTATTGACGTCCATCGCCGTCAGCAGAGATCCGGAATGACAGGCACCGGCACGGCGCGGCTCTCGGCACTGGGCTGGCCCTCCTGCGCGCCGATTCCGCCCGGCAGTCCCGGATTACCGCTGCCGCTCTCCACCCGTACGCCGAACAATTCGGGCAGCTGGTAGGATTTCAGGCTCACCTCCTCGGACTCTCCCAGCCGGCGCCAGCCTTTGGCGCCCTTGACGAACAGCGCGAGCCGGTTTACCGCCAGCACGCCGTCCACCCGTGCCACCTGAGTGATCAGTTCGTTGGCGCGCACCGGGGTGCCCAGCGGCCAGCCAGTCGCGCGCGCGCCGCCGGGGGCCAATGGCCACAGGTAATCGACCAGCGCGTACTGCACATCCTGCAGCGTCTGCTGTTCGGTCTCGGCGTCGCGCAGCTGCACTGTTACGCCGATCGCTACCGGTATGAATTCGGGGCTGAGCACGTAAAGTTCGGTGCCGATCAATACGCGGTTCAGTAGATAGCCGAACAGATCCTTCAACAGGCCCTGGGTCGGCTTGGGCGTGTGGCCCAGCGCCGGCGCACCGGGAGGCAGCACGAACAGGCTCACCACCCCCGGTACGCCTTCGCGCGCGGCGGCGATATTGGCGCCGGGGAGAAAGCCCACTTTTACCTCGGCGCGCGCCACCGGATTGACCGGGTTGGCTTCGGCGATGCGTTTGAAATCGGTCTGGGTCACCGCGCGGTTGCGGTGGGTGAGAAACTGGGGAATGCGCTTCTCCGCCTGCTCGACGCTCTCCGCGTCGAGGCCGCCGGTCAGCGGCCACTCATGCCGCAGCTTGTGGCGCGGGGAGCCGTTGACGATCTCCTTGATCAGGCCGGCGGCTAGGTTGCCGTCGCGGCCGCCGCCGAACAGGTAGGCGGCAATGCGCACCCGTGCGCCAGAAGGCGGCCGGCGGCCGGCGGAGACCCCGTCGCCGAAGTAGACGTATCCGCTCTGGGCATCCAGCGTATAGACGTTGGCATCCGCTGCCTGCCCGGCCAGAAAATCGACCCGCTGCCAGCGCACCCAGGCGCCGTTCTCCTCCACATCCAGCTGCAGCGTGGCGGCCTCGATCTGGCGGTCGGGCAGCGCAATCACCTGATCGGGCTGCCCGTTGCCCAGGCCCACGATCAGATCCTGTTTGAGCCCCTGGGCCAATACGTCCACGCCGTTCAGGCCAAGGTAGCCCAGCCGCAGCTTTGGGTGTTCCGGGCAGCGCAGCCGCAGCCACAGCGCCACGCGGCTGGCTTCGACTCGGTCCGCCAACTCGGGTGGCTGCTCGCCGACGCCGCTGAACATCGGATCAGTCTGGGCGAAACTGTGGAACAGGCCGTGATTTTTGGGCAGGCGCAGCCGCACCACACCGCTCTGGCGGCCGCCACCGGAAGAGTCCGCCAGCACGTCAAGCGGCAGATAGATAGCCTCACCCGCCTCCCCGGTGGAGGCCAGCTCCCATACCAGTTTGCGCGGGTTGAGCTCGTTGACCGCCTCTCCTGTCAGATTGTCGGCCGGGGCGATGGCGACATTCAGGATCACGCCGGCCAGATTTTGACGCACCAGCATGAGCTGCTTCTCCAGCTGTTTAGGCGCGATGCAGGCAAGATAGAAGGCGCTGTCCAGGCTGTCTTCCAGATCCAGCAGCTCGCTGCCCGGCACCAGGCGGCGCGGCTGGAACGGGGTGGGGGTCTCTCCTTTACGCAGTCCGAACTGGTCGGCCAGGTCCTGCAGCGAGATGCCTAGCGCGGTGAGATCGCTGCTCGCCAGCTTCTGCTTTACCAGCACCTGCAGGCTCAGACAGGTCGGCTGCAGCACTCCCACCGTGGTCAGCGCGTGTTTGCCGGCCTTGAGCTGGCTGCCGTCGGGCAGCAACTGCGGCAGCAGCACGCTGGTGGGGCTGGCGTCCACGCATACCAGGCCGCGGGCCGCCCGCGCCGGGCGCAGCGGAATCTGCAGCAGGTTCAGAAACACCCGGCGTTGACGCTCGGGAATCAGATTGGCGCGGTAGAGGATGGTCTCGGTGAGCCAGGCGAACAGGTCGATGAAGCTGTGCACCGGATCGCCGGGGGCGATCTGGGTCAGTTCCGGCAGATGCACCGCGAGGCGGGCCTTGGCTTCGGCCACCAGATCGTCGAAGCGGCGATCATCCAGATTCGGTACCGGTAATGGCATGCAATCCTCCTCGTCAGCGGGCCGTCACGCGGGCAGACCCAGGCCGAAGGTGAAACCCAGCTCCGCCGGCAGCGGCGAGAAGCGCATGCGGTAGCGGATGTTGATGTGCACATCCGCCACGCTGGTGGGGCTTGGTGCCACCTCCACCGCTTCCACGATGATCCGGGTTTCCCAACGTTCCAGTGATTTACGCACCACGCCGGCGATCAGGTTGCGGGTGGTTTCATTGTTGGGTTGATGCACAAAATTGAGCAGCCCGGCGCCGAAATCGGGCCGCTGCAGGCGCTCGCCCGGCCGCGTCAGCAGAATGTTCAGCATCACCTCGCGCACGCTCTGATCGTCGACAGACCAGCCCAGACGCCCGTCCTGATCGACGCCGTCCAGCGGCCAGCTCAGTGTATAGGGTAGGGGTGTGCGCATCATGCAGTGCCTCATTTCAGCTTCGGGAACGGCAGGCAGATCCGCACCCAGGGCAGCCAGAAGAAGACGATGTTCAGCAGCGAAATCATGATCATCAGCAGTATCATCGCCACCAGCGTGATCACCGGCAGGCTGAAGGAGCAGATCCATTGAATGCCCAGACCCGGACCGGGTTCGCTGTCGGGCAGCGCGTCCGGGCCGGCGCCCTTGTTCAGCTTCAGGCTGTTCATCAGGTTGAAGGTGTCGGGTGGGGTGATCATGCTGGCGCCCTTGGCCAGGCCGCGTTTCAGATCGGCGAGCGACGGCATCTGAATCAGCGCAGGACGGCTCGCCTCCGGATCGAACGGCGCGGCCACCCGGAAGACGATGCTGCGGGCAGCGGCCGCCGCCCACTGGATCTGTTCGCTGCCCTGGTCGTTCAGCGAACGCACAAAGGGTACGACTTGATAGAGATCATCGGCACCCTGGGTGAATTTCGGTATCGGTATCTCCTTCGCCTGGGCCAGGGTCTGATCGCGCAGACGCTGGTTGAGCAGCGTGCGCAGCTCCTGCGCATCCGCAGCCAGCAGCAGCAGCGACAGCGACAGCGTGCCGCGGCCGGCGCTGTCGGGCAGCGGTTCCAGTTGGCTCAGCCGGTCCAAGCCGCCGGCCGCATCGGCGCGCTGCTCCTGGCGGATAATCCACTTCACCAGCGGGTTGTCTTCGCCCTGCGCGAAGCAGGCCTGCAGGTAACCGAACAGATTGAGCTTGCGATAGGGCGTGAACCGGTCCTGATTGGCTTCGCTGTAACCTTGGCTGCGCAGCTGCACAGGCAGCCGGGGAACATCGTAAAAACACAACCCGGCGCAGTATTTCTCCAGCGCGGCGTTGCCGTCGACCTGCGCTTCGCCGAGATGGTAACGGTTCACCAGCAGGCGCAGCAGTTCGAACATCGGCTTGCCGGGGCGGCCCTGATCGACCGGCTGGCCGTGTTCGCTGCGCCAGGTCTGCTCCAGCGGTTTGCGGAATCCGAACGGCCAGGGCAGCGACTCTGTGTCGGCCGCGAGCAGCTCCTGCTGCGACTGGGGATCGATCGCGGCAGCGGCATTGCGGTGGTAGTGAAAGCCGCCCAGCGGCAGATAACCGAACAGCAGCGTGTGGCACTTGCCGGCGGCGTCCCTGGTTTTCAGCGTATGCAGCGGGTGCACCTCCTCGCCGGAATAGGCCGGCTGATCGGCGCGCCTGCTCAACACGCCATTGGCGCAGAGGCGGCGGTGGATGTCCGGATCGCGCAGCTCCACGGATGCCGGCTGCCAACCCAGCGCTTCACCGTCCTCCAGCATCCAGCTCAACTCTTTCCCGTTGTTCAATTTGCGGATCACGAAGCCGGCGGAGGTGATCTTCTGCGGGTCCAGCGCCGGAAGACCCAGCTGTTCGCAAACCACCTCGCAGCAGACCAAATGAAACGCCCGGTGCAGCGGCAGCCGCAACACCGGCTGCTGCCCGAAACGGCTGTGGCGCTCGTCGTTCTGCCAGTCGGTAAACTGAGTCTGGCCGAACTGACGGCGTTGTATGTCCTGCCTGAAGCGGTTGACGAAATCGGCATCCAGATAACGGTGCAGGCCGCAGTCGCTGCCCTGGTAGAACGGCGGCTTGAGTCGGACGGCATGCAGTTGCTGGGCAATGATCATAATGTGCTCCTGTTACCAGATGTTGCCCGCACCCGGAGTGTAGCTGGTGCCCACCACCGAGGTGGCGATCAGCGTATCCGCCTGCACCACGCCGCTGAAGCGGGAGATGCTGGCGTTGACGGTGACGCTGGCGCTGTTGACGGTGACCGAACTGGCGTCGATATTGACGCTGCCGCTGCTGCGCACGTCGATGCCGGCCGGACCCAGCGTCACGCTCTGCTCCCCGCGCTCGACGGTGATCTCGCCGCCGCTGCCCTCATCGATGGTGATCCGGTAGCCGCTGCGGGTGGTGAGTTGCACCTTCGGGCTGCCGCCGCTGTCATCGTCGAAATCCAGCACACTGGCCTCCGGCGTACGGAGTACGTAGTGTGCTTCCTGGGGGTCGGCTTCCTGCGGGCGGCTGTCGCTGCCGGACCAGAGACTGCCGAGCACCAACGGCAGCTCCGGACTGACGAAAGCCAACACCACGATCTCATCCAGCCGGGGGACGAAGCTGGCGCCGTAACCGGCTCCGGCGGAGGGTGCCACCACGCTGGCCCAGAGCTCCATCGGCGTCGTGAGCAGGCGCACCCTGACCCGGCCCCGCTGCTGCGGATCTGCGTTGTCGGTCACCTGCCCCAACTGCAGGCTGTTGAGATTTCCGGGTGCATGCTGATTCATGGCCGCCATCCCCCTTTATTCACTTTCAGGTGGGTTTCGTACCCTGTCGCATTGTCGAAACGGTGGGCGCAGTGCACCACCTGGTAGATGCCCCGCAGCCGCGGCGAGACGCCGGAGAGGTCGATCTCCCGTCCGCTGGAAAGGCTCGGCTCGCCGCGGCAGACCAGGTCGCCGGAGATGAAGCGCCTGCCCTGGCGGCGGAAGTGCGCCCTGGCATAGGCTTCGGCTTCTGCGTTGCTGCGGGCGAACGGCTGCGGTACCCGCTCCGTGCTCTCCCAGCCGAGGTCACGCAGCGCGGCCGCAGCGGTAGCGCCGCCGGGAGCGGGATCCAGCCGGTCTGCGCTGTAATCCGTGGCGGTGTCATCCGCCAGGTTGTAGCCGTTGACCATCGACTCGGTGGCCTGATGATTGAGATCGGCGATCAGGCGCGCCTTCAGCACCGAATCCTGTGCACTCAGTGACAACGGGTCGGGATCGGGCTCTTCCGGTTTGGCCCGCAGACTGTTATCCACCAGGCGCAGGCTGATATCGAAGCGGGCCGCAATGCGCAGCAGAAACGCCAGATCGCTTTCGTTCAACTGGTGCCAATCGGCGCTGATGGCGGAGAGCTGTACATCGCTGCGCAGGCCTGCCTCGGCGGCGATGCTCTGCACCAGATCGTCCGGGCTTTGATCCTCGAAGCTGCGGCTGTGCCGGCTGCGTGCGAGACGGTGCAGCCGGTCCTGCACCAGCAGCACCAGCGTGGGCGCCCCTTCGCCATAGCGCTCCTCCAGCGCGGTAATCTCGCCTTCAAACAGAGTAACTCTGTCGTCATCCCCTAGCCTGATCTCCAGCACCGATCCGAGACTGATCCCATCCAGCACGAAATCGGGTTCACGCCCGCCTTCAGGCGTGCCCCAGTTGGTGAAGTGCAGCTCGCCGTGGCTGCAGCCGTGCAGCGGCTGGCTGATCAGCATGGCGGTCAGCGCAGGCTCCAGCTCGCGGCGGGGTTCGCCATTCAAGCTGAAACGCGGCCGGGTGCTGACGAAGGCATTGTCACTCATGCGGATACCTGGTCGCTGTCGGGAGCGTTTTGTGCAGCATCAGATGGGCATCCTCAATCGACCCGGAGCCGCTCCTGGCGCTGCTGAATCAGTGCCAGGGTCTGCAGCAGCTCCTGCTCCGCCGCGGCAGCGGGCAGCTGCTGCGGCAGCGGCTCTCCCACGCCCGGCGCAGCGGTGTCACTCACTTCCAGGGATACTTCGTCGATCAAAATAGGCATGGTGATATCCTCAATCAAAGCCAACGCCGCTGTCGCTGCCGCGCTTCAGCAGGGCTGCCACTGAAACGCCGTGGCGGCTGCGGTCGCTGCCGGTTGTTGCGGCGCTTCCGGCCGACCGCACCGCTGTCTGACCGGTGGCTGGGACATTGCTGCCGCTGGCGCTGACGGTGGTTGCAGGTGTGCGCAGCTGCACGCTGCCCGCCTGCAGGCCGGACGCTTTCAGGCTGGTTTGCGGATGCGCATGAAAGGCGCCGGGAACGCCGGTTCCCAACGCGGTCGAGTTGCCATACTTAAATGCCGGCGCTACTTGCGTTGCAGCTGACTTGACCCCACCGCCGGTTGTTGTACTGCTGCCGGCGGCGCCGGCCACAGACGAATTCAGGCTGGCCGAGAGGCCGGCACTGATGCCGCCGCCGATACTGGCGCCGGCGCTCAGGCCGATGCCCACGCCGCCGCTGATGCCGAAGCCGGCGCCGGCCCCCAGGCTGACACTGGGCAGTGCCAGCGATGCGGTCAACGGCAGGCGCGGCGATTCGATGCCGTTGAACATCGCATTGTCGCGCCAGCTGCCCGGTCCGTCGCTGCCGCCGGGCACCGGAGCGGTCTCCTGGCTGGGCGTGCCGCTGCCGTTGAAGGCCAGTTCCGGGGTCTGCTCCGCGGCCAGCGCGTCACTGTCGTTGCTGCGGAACTGGTAGCGGTCCTCGCTCAGCTTGAGCGCGACCGTGGCGCGCAGCGGCCGGCCCTTGGGGGAGAAGAAATCGAGCGTCTCGTCGTAGCTCTGCACCATGCCGATGAATTCGAACGACCCCCACTGGAAGAGCACCCGGCTGGGCGCCTGCATCTTGCCGCCGGATTCCACCGGCTTGATAAATTTATCGGCGATCTTGCGGGTTTGCAGGCGGACGTCCGAGCCCTGCTCGATCTGCTCTCCGCTGCCGCTTTGCTGACTGCCGTCACCGCTCGCTCCACCGGCAGCTGGAGACTCGATATAAGTCGTGTCAAATACCAGCTCTACCGTCAGCGTGGAGGAGCTCTTGTCAACGAACTGGGTGGCGCGGCTGCTGCTGTTGTTCTGATTGGCCTTGAGCGTATTCGCGAGACTCACTTTAAGCGTCATCGGGTTGAACTGCACGTCGACGGCATTGTTCATATCCGGCGTGTCGCTGTTGCCGGAAACGGGAATCAGTTTGGCGCGTTCCAGATCACTCATCCTCGCCCCCTCATGCGCCTGCCGGCGCCGGCCGTTGCAGCTCTATGCCCTCGTGCACCAGCTGCAGCTCCTCGATGGCGACCTGATTGGCGGTGGCGTTCAGATCGGGTCCCTTGAACTTGGTCGGCATCACCCCGTTCAGCTTCCATACCATCACCGGGTTTTCCGTCACGCTCTGGCCGCCGTGCGCACCCTTGCCGCTGCCGCCCAGGGGTTTGGCGGTGGGGTTGCCCAGCACGCTGATCTCGCCGTGCAGCCGGTAGCCGTAGAAGTTCTGCCGGGTTGTGATGTCGAACCAGGACCACAGGTCGTTCACACTGGTGACGCCCCGCTTCAGCGTCATCGGTGCGAACTTGGTCGGTCCGGCGCGCTGATGGTCGCCCCAGTTGCGGCCCCCCTCTCTGATGGTCTTGGGTTCCATGGTGATCTCGAAGCCGGTCACCTCGCTGAAATAACCGGCACAGAGCAATTCGTTGCTGTCGCTGTGGTACAGGCTCACCTTAAAGCGGAAGGGGACGAATTCGCCGCTGTCAGCCATCGTTCAGCTCCGCCCGCCATTCGCCATCCAAATTGACGAAGGTCAGAAACAGCCGGTCGATAGGAAAGGCCGGGGCGATCTGGATGTCGAACTGGATGGCGCCTTCCTGGGGTTGTGACTGTGTGATCCGGTAGCCCTCCTCGGGCACGCGGCCACGCAGCGCGCCTTGGTTGTAGAGGCGGCGGAAAAACTGTTCCAGCAGCAGGCGCGGGCGCGGATCGTTGACATCTGCGTTGAACACCAGCTGCTCGCCCAGCGCCTGTAATTGACGCCGCAGAAAGCCGAGGAAGCGCATGATTTCGGCGGCGCGAAAACCGTCCAGGCGGCGGCGCTCCTCGGCGCCGGTGTAGTCGGCCGGGGGCAGCGCCGGCACGATCAGGCGTTCGTCGTCCAGGCTCAGCTGGGCGCGGCCGTCGAAACCGGTGCGCGTGGTCAGCACGCCGATGCCCGGCTGGTCACGCAGCGCCAGCGTCTGCGCCGCCGAGAGGCGCGGGTAGGGCAGACTCGCGCTGCGCAGCGGAAGTGCTGCCATCGAGTGCCAGGGACCTTTGGCGGCTGCCACCGCAGCCTGTTTGCCGGCAATCACTCCGACCGGCGATTGCAGCCTGGTTCCGGCGCCGCGCAGATAGGGGAACAGACACTGCAGATGGCGCAGCAGGTGGCCGCTCTCACCGTCGCAGATGGCTGTCAGCAGATCCAGCGCAGCCTGGTCCGCGACCGGGCTGCCGATCTCACTGGAATAGGCCAGCGGCAGCGTGAACAGGCACTGCAGATCCGGCCGGTGGCGGGAGATCAGCGGCAGGATACCGCGCAGTACCTGCTCCAGCGGGGTCGGTTCCGGCATTTCGGGCAGTTCGCTGCTGTAACGCCGCTCCCGGTGGTCGTCGTCGGTATCGGTGTCGCAGGGCAGAAAGCGGGGATCGGGGTTCTCCAGCCTGACCCGCGGTATGTCGGGCAGCTGTGGCGGGATCTGCAGCCGCTCCAGGTCCGGCAGCGCGACCACGGCCAGAGTCGGAATCACCAGCAGTGTGGCCAGGCCGCGCAGCGTTTCGGTGTCGTGCAAGCGGGTATCATCTGTCGGCAGGAAACCGCGCTGGCCCTCATCCTCCGGAATCCGCACCAGCCACAGCTTTTCGCCGCCGTTGCTGAAAAAGTCGTCGACCGCCTGCGCCAGCCAGGCGCGGTCGCCCGCCAACAGGCTGACATAGGCTGCCGTGCCGTTGGCGGCATCGGGAAAGATATCGTGGAATTCGGCGCTGGAACGGAGCGGGATGGGCAGGTGGAACAGTCCCGTCAGACGGGCGCTCAAGGGTGCGCCGCCCGGCATGTTTCCGCTGACCAGCGCCTCCACCGCAAAGCCGAATCCGGCGTCGCGCATATCCTCCAGCGCCGCGGTCAGTGCAAGCAGCCGCTCCCGCCGCACCCGCCCGGGACAATGGCCCAGCATGGCAACTTCTAGCGCCGCCACCCGCCGCTGCACCGGGCGGGGGGTCAGTGCGATGCGCGCTCCAGCCAGCCATTCCATCGCTCAGCCTGCCTTCAGCTCTGCACGATGTGCTCGATCGACAGTACCAGCTCCTCGATCGCCACGTCGCTGCCGCCCTTGGCGGTGAGGGTGGGGCCGGTCCACTTGGTAGGCATTGCGTTCACCAGCTTCCAGGTGACCACGGCGCTGGTGCTGGTGGGGTCTTCGTTGCGCAGCTTGATCACTACGTCCCGTTTGGCGGTGACATCGCCGGCGCGGATCTGGTCCAGCCAGCTGTAAATGTTGTCGGCGCCGACCACGCCCCGCTTCAACGTCACGTCACCGGCCTTATGGATCGCCGGGACCTTCTGCACGTAGTTGACCTTGGCGTTGCCGGCGCGGTACTCCGCCACCGTCACTTCGGCATTCAGCCCGGAGACTTCGGAGAAGCCGCCCTGAATCTCCCCCTCGCTGCCATCGCCCAGGTTGACCAGGTAGTTGAATACGCCATAGGGTGTTTCACGAAATTGAGCCATGTTTCGAATCCTCGTTCCTTAATGTTCAGCGTCGATCATGCATCTGCGGTTTTCTGACCGATGCGGAAAATCACGAACTCCGCAGGCTTCAGCGCGGCGACGCCGATCTCGCACACCAGGCGGCCGTTGTCGATGTCGTTCTGGGTCATGGTGCTGCGATCGCAGCGGACGAAATAGGCGCTTTTTTCGCTGCCCAGCAGACGCCCGTTGCGCCACTCGTTGTAGAGAAAGCTTTCCACCGTGGCGCGTACGTTGTCCCACAGCGCTTCGCCGTTGGGTTCGAACACCACCCACTGGGTGGATTTATCGATCGAGCGCTCCAGGTAGAGAAAGTAGCGCCGCACGTTGACGTATTTCCACTCCGGATCGCTGGAGAGCGTGCGTCCACCCCAGACCCGATGCCCCCGGCCCGGGAAGGATCGCAGGCAGTTGATGCCGTTGGGATTGAGCAGCTCCTGCTGGAAGCGGTTGATATCCTGCGCAAAGCGCAGCGCACCGATGACGATCTCGTTGGCCGGCGGCTTGTGTACGCCCCGCTGTACGTCGGTATTGGCATAGACCCCGGCGATGAAGCCTGCCGGCGGTGCGGTAATGGTGGTGGCGATGCCGCGCGGATCGGCGATCACCACCCAGGGGTAGTAGAGCGCCAGGCGGGAGTCGTCGAAATTGGAGCGGAACTCGCGGATCTCGGCCAGCGACATGTCGGCCCGGCTGTCGACAATGCCGACCCGGTAGCGCATCCGCAGGCAGTGTTTCTGCATCTCCGCGACGATCGCCTGATGATTGACGGCGTCGGCTGCTGCAGCCGGGGTCATCACGATCGAGACATCCTCGATATCTTCCAGCGAGACGAAGCCGGTGCTGCCGTTCACCTCGTCACTGACGCCGCCGTAGTGGACCGCCGCCGGTGCGTCGCCGTCGTTGCCGCCACTCAACGTGATCAGGTAGCGGGGTCCGCTGACGGAGATGCCGGTCGGATTCATTGCACTGGGGTCGAACAGCTCCATCAGCGCATCCATCACGTCGGTGCCGCTGATGCCGTCGTCCAGTGTGCAACTCACCGGACTGCTCAGCTGGTCCTGCCGTTTTTCCGGCGTCTGCGCCAGTTTGGCGGCCAGGCTGTCGGGGCCGGTCGGGGCAGTGGAGATGTTGCCGTAGCTGTAGATGACCGGACCGTTGGCACCGCCGGAGCGCACGCTGAGGTCGAAGCTGCGCTGTACCATGATCGCGCGCACGCTGTTGGGCGCCGCCGCCAGCGCCGCCAGTGGAAAGGAGAACGCGGCAACACCTGGGTTGATCGGATCGGCGCTGACATCGAATTCAGCGTTGTCCATGTCCAGGGTACCGTAGATGGTACTGTTGGTGCCCCAGCTACCGCCGGTAAAGTCGCTCAGATCGGTGGCTGCGTTCAGCGTGAGCACCGCCGCCGCGCCGTTGGCGAGGCTGCCGCTGGCGGGTGATTTGAGCGTGATGCGGGTAAAGTTGACGCTGACCCCGCCACCGCTGACCAGACCCGCGCTAATCAGAAACCCTTCATCTCCCGGATTGCCGGCATCCGGACGAAGATCGGTGCCGCCGAGGCTGCCGGCAGCCGGTGTGATATCGCACAGGTTGTTGACGATGACGAAGTGATCGCCTTCGCGCCGCACCACGGCACGGATCGCCAGCGGAAAAGCCGCATCCGGCACCCGCGCGACGACGTTGGCGCCTGCGGCCCGGATTGCGTTGCTGAGGCCGCTGGCTTCCAGCAACACCACCTCGCCCTCGGCCGGTGCCGACAGCGCATCCCGGCGCAGTAGGTTTTCACTGTCGCGCCACTCCAGCTCCAACGTGAAGTTGCCCATGCTGCCCGGAAAGCGGCTGCTGAAGGTGACCGCGCCGGCCGCGTCCGCCGCCGCGGCGAATCCGGTGGTGGGGGTGGCAAAGTTGCCCGCCCGAGCCACGAACAGCTGCTTGCCGCCGCCGTCGAAGAACGCCTTGGCGGCGATCGCGGTATGATTCAGTACGGAGCTGCCGCCCAGGCTGAGATTCTGGATGTCGCCGTAGATGCGGCTGAACTCGCCGAAGCTGGTGACTACCTCCGGCTTGCCGCGCAGCGGGCCGAAGCGGGTAGGGCCGACGATGGCGGCAACGCTGGTGCCCACGCCCTCGATGGATTTGGCGCGAAAACTGACTTCCTCCACAAACACACCGGGCGCAAGATATTCAGACATGGTCTTCTCCTTTGCATGACGGTCAACTGGGTTGCACTGTTAGGTGATTCTGGCTGGAGGATCGCAGCAGTCGGATCTCACCAGGTACCAGGGTCAAACTGATGGGGTCGGCAAAAACAGCGTCAGCGGTCAGATCCCCGAGCGCCATTGCCACCAGTTCCGCCGGATCGACCGGGCTGGCTGCAACGGCGGATGCCAAAGCGGAAACGGCGAGTGTCGCGGCATAGTCGGCAATGCCTTCCGGCAGCGGCGGCAGCCGGGTCAGCGGCAGCATGAAATCGCCCTGGCCGTTGGCTTGCGCACGAAAGATCAGCGTGGCGCCGAGTGTGGTGGTGACGGTCAACGTAAGCATGGCCCAGGGCACCGGCGCACCGGATGTGCCGAAGCGTAGCGTGCCCAACACGCCTCCGGCCGGACCGAAGCGGCTGCCCAGCGGCGAGGGATAGAGCACCAGCCCGTGCCCGGCACCATTGCCGGCAGCGATGGAGAAGCGGCGGGCGATGTAGCGCCCGCTGCTGTCGCTGACGATACCCGCGATGGTGAAAGTGGGCGATATTGACGGTTGCAGGTCAGCCTCGCTGGCGCTGCCTGCAACGATCGGATTCTGGGGGCGGCGCAGAAAAGCTGTCTTGCCCACGCTGTTGACGACCAGCAGATCGCCGGGCCGGGTGGTGAGCTGAAGTTCCAGCGCAGCCGGCAGGCGCAGCATGGCGTTGGGATCCGGTGCGCTGCTGCCGTCGAGCCAGTAGATCACG
The DNA here is from genome assembly GCA_024235255.1 of Chromatiaceae bacterium. Lineage (GTDB taxonomy): Bacteria > Pseudomonadota > Gammaproteobacteria > Chromatiales > Chromatiaceae > HKST-UBA178. The sequence goes on along the minus strand of JACKMT010000001.1, from coordinate 837,596 downwards.
TCACTGGCGTGCAGGATGTTCGTTTCCAGTACATTGACCCGGTTCACAGCGTGCCTCCGGGAAACACGCGGGTGATCACGGGTGATCCTTCGCTGCGCTGCGGCGTCAGGCGCAGGCGCACGGTCCGGGCAACGTAAGGCACGGTGCTGGTGTAGGGCGATTCAAATACGTCCCAGATCCGCATCAGATCCTCGGTGGACATCTCTTCCGGCGCAATGTTGAGCACCTCTCGCTCGGCCCACTCGCTGTCGATGCCCTGTACATGGGAGATGTCGATCTGGTTTTCGTTGGCTAACACCAGCATGGCCCAAGCCATCAGATCCGCCTCCACGGTAGGGCTGCTGGCGTTGGCGATCAGCAGGAAATGGAGGTTGACCGGCAGTTCGCCCTGACGGCCGTTCTGTTGCGTGCCCTGTTGACTGAAAGTGCGGGTGCGGCCGTGGGGATCGATGGTGATGCGGTGCAGGTAGATGCCGAGCAGATTTCCGCTCAGCGCTTCGGCAATATCGGCGCTGCCCAGCAGCGTTACGGATGCGCTTACCGGTTCGTCGCTCAGATCCGCCGGCAGGCGCTGCTTGAAGAACTCCTCCAGCGCCACCAGAGCGCCCTGTACCCCCTTGTACGAAGCCACCGCTTACTCCCCGAAATCCTTTTTTAAATGAAACCGAAACGCAACTATTCAGGTGTTTTCAGACTACCTGAGTATGCTGAAAAGATGCTGCGATATGGGTTACAAAAACTATGGCTTTGAAACTGTTAAAACTAAGGGACTGGCTCTTTCGACTATTAAATACCTTGGCAAAATCCATGTGATGCTCAAAAGTAAACCTCATTTAAACTGTTTAATTTTAAAGTGCAATTAAATCACTTGGGCAGTGCTGAAAGTTGTTCGCCGTGGCCAAGAAATTAGTATAAAGAGTTCGGGTGCGCAAGCTCTTTCCGGTGGGCAGATTTTTATTTCGCTAACGGGTTATCAATAACGAAACTTTACTTGCAGATCTACGTCGTCGGGGGGTTGATAAACGCCATCTGAAAGGCGGGCAGGCGGATTTTGTTGTTTCGCTTACCATCCACTTCGCTCCCCCCTCCGATGTTGCCACCAGTAGGCAACGCTGGGAAATGATGTAACTATGATGTGGTGGCGCGAGGTTCATTGCGGTGTGTAATAAAATCATCTCAACTCAGAAGATAGCATGACTCCCTGGGAGATTGTGAGCGTGCCTGTCAAAGCGTAAGGTTGCAAATAGGTCTGTAACTGGAGCGACTGGGATACGGCAGGCATGCAGTCATTTGCAACCACAACCGGCGGGGAATATCTCAGGCTAGAATTCAGGTGACAATACCATGCGTAAAAGAATTATCACGACGAATATGAAACGAACCGGGCCAACCGATCTGGAGTGGTTGAATCTGGAAGAACTCGCGGAGGTTGAGCTAACCTCCGAGGATGCCGCTCATCCAATTGAGTCCGCACTGCTGCTGGGTGTGGCGACAGGTTGGCGCGCGGTGGCCCCCGGAGAGCAGACGATACGGATTCTCTTCAGCAATCCACAGCCGCTTCGACGCATCTGGTTGAGTTTCATTGAGAGCGATGTGGAGCGTACCCAAGAGTTTGTCTTGCGTTGGTCGCCGGATGGTGGCCAGTCGTTCCGGGAGATCCTGCGCCAGCAGTGGAATTTCAGCCCCAAAGGAGCGACCAGTGAAACGGAGGATCTGCACGTCGAACTGGCGGCGGTCACTGTGCTTGAGTTGACTATTGTTCCGGATATAGGCGATGGGAATGCATACGCATCCTTGGAACAGCTGCGGCTGGCCTGACCGAAGGGACCGGGGCAAATGCAAGCCAAGCTGTGTCAGACGTCGGTTTTCCGTTGTTTGGCACTGTGGAGGAGCATCAGATGGTTCCGGGCCGTAGCCGGCCAGAGAGTAATCCGCTGCCGTGCTGTTTGAAGGTATAGTATATTCGGTTATTGCAAAACTCGGGCTTGGAGCTGCCGCATGCCTCACAGATGGTTACAGATTAAGGGCGATCCATCGGTACGCGCCTTTTTGTTCGAACAGCATCGAGTCGAAAGTCTGTTTGATGCATCGATCGACCGTGTTCACGACGTTGTGAGCGCATTGATTGAGCGGAAAGGAGTGTTTCATGTCAAGATTCACTACTCTTCGAGCCAAATCACCTGCTGGTTTGCCCGCGATCCATTCTGCTATGAAAAATTCGTACGTGAAGAGGTGTTCGATAGCGGATTTATCGATCGCTTCCCGGACTCAGATTATGCCGGGCGTACCGCCGTCTTGGGCGCCCATGAAATAGCACGTGTGCTGGGCGAATTTAGGCGGCTCCGGCTGACCGACGAAAATATCTATCTGCGCAATGCGGCGATTAATGTGATCAACGGCATGATCAACATGGCATTTTCCTGCGACGGTACGCACTATATCGACCATCGCACCTTCTTTGCCAAGTTGAATATTTTTGATACGCCCGATAATGGGCGGTAGTTTCAGCGCAGCGGAAATTCTCCGCGGTTGTACGCTCGAATACCGCAGGAGTACCGCTGCGCACGGAAACCCGGGTTGAAGCTTTAATGCAGGGAAGAGAGATGCGTGCACATTACTTTCAGCATGTTCCATTCGAAGGGCTGGGCAGTATCGAAGCCTGGCTCACAGCACATGGTTTTGCGATAACCGCGACTAAATTCTTTGAATCGGCTGAAATCCCGGCGCTGCATCAGATTGATCTGCTGGTGGTGTTGGGCGGCCCGATGAGCGTCAATGAAGAGGCGCAGTTTCGCTGGCTAGCCGCGGAGAAAGCATACCTGCGCGAAGCCGTGGTGTCAGGTAAGCCGGTGCTCGGCATCTGTCTGGGAGCGCAGCTTATCGCCAGCGCAATGGGATCCGGTGTATATCCGAACAGTGCAAAGGAGATCGGTTGGTTCCCGATTAACGGCATTGCTGTATCCAATCATTCGGCTTTCAACTTTCCGCAGACCGTACAAGTCTTTCACTGGCATGGTGAAACCTTTGATCTGCCGGCAGGGGCGGTGCATCTGGCAAGCAGCGACGGCTGCACAAACCAGGCGTTCCAGATCGGCACCTCAGTTATTGGCTTGCAATTCCATCTGGAGACCACGCCGGAGTCGCTGCAGCGCATCGTTGCCAATTGCAGGGATGAAATTGTGCCCGCCAGGTACATACAAACGGAAGATGAAATGCGCTCGGCTGACGCGGCAGCATACCGATCGATCAACCGGATGATGGACGATGTATTGAGTCATTTGACTAAACGCTGATATGGACGATCGGGCGCCGGGCAGCTCATGAATTGAGAAATTGGCCAATCTTGAGGTATGCCTCCGCGCACTGCTCCTTCACCAGCTCCTCCAGATTCAGAAACGCATGGATCATGCCGTCGAATTGAAGATACTCTGCACGGATACCGGCATCGCGCAGCCGGTCGGCATAGGCTTTGCCTTCATCGCGCAGTGGGCAGTACTCGGCGGTGATGACCAGCGTCTCCGGCAGCCTGTTTGAGCAGGGCATGAACAGCGGTGATGCATCCTTTCTATTCTCTATCCCCTGAAAATAGTTGTCGAAATACCAGAAAATCCGGTCGCGATCCAACAGGTAGCCTTTAGCGTATTCGCCAGCCGACGGCTGACTCAGCGTGTAGTCCAGACTGGGGTAGATAAGCACCTGACGATGGATGCTGACGCCCGGTTCGAACTGGAAACGATGGCTGCTGGTGGCGCAGAGCGCGCCGCCGGCGCTGTCTCCGGCCAGGGAGATGCGCTTTTCGAAACGCAGCCCGAGATTTCTCAGCACCGGTTGAATGCCTTTTATCACGCTGCCCAGGTCAGTTACCCCAAGCGGATAAGGACACTCGGGCGCCAACCGGTAATCGACCGATACCACGACATGCGATGCAGCCTTGGCAAGCCTGCGGGCGATCGGGTCGTAAAGGCTGAGGCTGCCCGCCATATGTCCGCCGCCGTGGGCAAGCAGCAGCAGCGGCAGCGCCTCTTCCGGCTGAGGATGATAGATGCGCACCGGAACGGAATACCGGTTGCCCGGTACCATATCGTCCTGTACCAGCGGTATTTCCGGAGCCGAGGTGACATAGCGCCTGGTCAGCGTCTCCAGCGCTTCCCTGGCGTTGCTCGGTGTGATCTTGAAACCGCTCTCCAGTAATTTCTGTTTGAGCGCGTTGAACGCGTCGAGCCAGTTCTGCAATGGTGTCGGGATGGGGTTGGGCATGGCTGTTATCCTAAGGCCTGTTAACACTAATCCGATAGGCTCTGCTGGGGCTCTTTTTTCGTCCAGCAAGGCAGAATGAGAGAAGTGTAGTGGCGCTACATGAGCGAATGATAACGCCGCTGGGCGGGAAAAGAGCCCCAGCCCTGCGGGTTGCGCCTGAATAAGCGTCACTCTGCGTTGCTCGTCGTTTATTTAGCGTCACTAAACCTCTCTCCTCGCGCCTTGATTGACGCTTATTCAGGTGCAACAGAATCCATCGGATTAGTGTTAACAGGCCCTAGTTCGAAAATTTCGCCCGGCGCCGGAACGGAGGCCTGTAGCTTCAGTTGAGATTCGATTGTGTTGCGGAAATCCTGCTTCACTTCCGGCTCGCCGTGCACTACGTGGACTTGAGGATTGGATTTGAAGTTGCCCAACCAACGCATCAAATCGTCCATGTCGGCGTGGGCGGAGAGACCGCCGACGGTGTGAATTTTTGCTTTCACCCGGTATTCGTCGCCATAAATTTTGATCGTGGAGTCCCCGTCGACAAGCCTGCGTCCCAGCGTTCCGTTAGCCTGGTATCCTACGATCATGACGTGTGCGCCGCTGCGCGAAACATTGTGCTTCAGATGGTGCATGATACGGCCACCGGTCAGCATGCCGCTGGCTGAGATAATGATGGCACCGCTTTTGATCCGGTTGATCGCCATTGACTCCTTGGGCAGCGGGGTAAGGTGCAGGTTTTGCAAAAAGGGCATCTCGTTGACCTGTTTGCGCAGCCGGGTGGCTTCTTCATCATAGAGATGCGGGTACTCCCAGTAGACTTTGCTTGCCCTGATCGCCATCGGGCTGTCGAGAAATATCTGCCAGCGCTCCAGATGCCATTCGTCGTAATACTTCCCCAGATAGTAGAGGATCTCCTGGCTGCGGCCGATGGCGAAGGCGGGTATCAGCAGATTGCCTTTTTGGTGTGCGGCATCGCTGATGATCTGGCCGATCTCATCGATGGTGCCCTGCCGGTCGCGGTGGCGCCGGTTGCCGTAGGTGCTTTCGATGATCACCTGGTCGGCCTGCTCGATGACCGCCGGGTCGTTCAGAATGGGAGTGTCGTACTGGCCGAGGTCGCCGCTGAATACCACTTTCCGCTCCGTACCGTTCTCGTTCAGCCAGAGCTCGACGCTGCAGGATCCGAGGATGTGCCCGGCATCCTGATAGCGCAGCTGGATGCCGGGCAGGATCTCGCGCTGCTCCCGGTAGCGCAGGCGGACGATATTCTGCAGCGCGGCAGCGGCGTCATCGACCGTGTAGAGCGGCTCCACCGGCGGCGCCTTGTTGCGCTTGCGCCGCTTGTTCTCGAACTGAGCGTCTTTCTCCTGCAGAAAGGCTGCATCCTGCAGCAGGATTTCGCACAGATCGGCGGTCGCGTTCTGGGTATAGATAGGGCCGGTGAAGCCCTGTTTGACCAGCAGCGGAATGCGGCCGGAATGGTCAATGTGACCATGGCTCAGCACCACCGCACTGATCTCTGCAGGTGAGAACGGAAAAGGGTTGCGGTTTCTTTCCATCTCCTCGCGGCGTCCCTGGATCAGACCGCAATCGAGCAGCAGGGTCTGCCCGTTGGCACGCAGGATGTGGCAGGAGCCGGTGACTCCGCCGGTAGCGCCGTAGAATTCGATATGCATACGTATTGTCCTTGACAGGATCTTCTTTTCAGTCGTTTAACAAGCCACTGGCACAGTTGGCAGTCTAGCATGGTGAGCCGTGTTGTAACGATCCGAATCGCTTCGGCGGCAGAAACCGGCGTTCACCGGACAACCGGACAGATTCGGATGTTCTTAGCAACAATATCTACCAGACGCGATTGCAGCCAATCGGCCCGAGACTGGCCTGTTTAACCCTGGCTTCTTGCCTTGACAGCTTGAAAATAATGCTTTAGCTTCCCTCTCCGCTGCTTCTGGTATCCGCTGGGTATCCACCCGGAGGATGAAACGGGAAGCCGGTGCGCGCTGTTGGACCAAGCGCAATCCCGGCGCTGCCCCCGCAACGGTAAGCGAGTGTAGGCGGATCATTGTGCCACTGCGTTTCGACGTGGGAAGGCGATCCACCCGGCCGGCAAGGCCACTCGCGAGTCCGGAAACCGGTCGGAAGCTGTTGTTGGGCATTGCGGAGGGCAGTGCTGCGGCTGACAGATACTCACGCCTGTTTCCGTTCCACACCTTATTCCTCCGCCCGCCTTATCGCCACAAATTTGCGCGCGGGTGAGCGCCGTTCGAGGAAAAACAACCATGAAATATCGATTACTATCAGCCGTGCCATGGCTCATGCTGGGCGCTTCGGGAGTTTGCGCGGTCGAACTCAATCCTGTCGTTGTCACAGCGACGCGTACTGCGGTAACTGCCGATGACACGCTTGCGTCGGTGAGCGTTATCACAAGAGATGATATTGAGCGCCAACAGGCACAATCCGTTGAGGAGCTTTTGCGCGGCCTGCCCGGGGTCAGCGTCACCAGAAACGGCGGACTGGGCAAGGTTGCGACGATTTTTTTACGCGGTTCGGAATCCGATCAGGTGCTGGTGCTGATCGACGGTATTAAAGTTGGTTCGGCAAGTATTGGCGCCACTGCATTTCATGATCTTCCGGTCCATCAGATCGAGCGTATCGAGATCGTCCGCGGACCGCGTTCAAGCCTGTACGGCTCAGAAGCGATCGGCGGCGTCATTCAGATTTTTACCCGCAAAGGCGGGGGTGAGATTAAACCGAACTTCAGTATTGGCGGCGGATCGCATGACACTATTGAGGCTACCGCAGGAATTTCCGGCGGCGGGGAGCGCGGCTGGTTCAATATCAATTTTAGTGGTTTGGACACGGACGGTTTCAACTCCTGCAACGGTGAACCGGGTGTGGCCGGTTGTTTTACCACCGAACCGGATCGGGATGGATATCGTAATGAGTCGGGCTCGCTGCGTGCCGGCTATCGCTTCGAAAACGGCGTTGAATTCGATGCCCATGCGTTGCGCAGCAGCGCCGACAGTGATTTCGACGGTGGCTTTCAAAATGAATCCGAAACAGCGCAACAGGTACTGGGCGCCAGCCTGAGTTTTTCACCCATTGATCTCTGGCGGATAAACCTGACAGCGGGTCAGAGCCGTGATGAGTCGGATTACTACAAAGACGGTGCTTTCGTGAGCCGTTTCGATACAAAGCGCGATACATTGACTCTCCAGAATGATCTCACCATTTCCGACGACCATATGATCACGCTGGGTGGTGACTACCAGGAGGACCAGGTGGATACCACCGCTTATAGAGCCGACTCGCGGGACAATACGGGTCTGTTCGCCCAGTACCAGGGCACGCTTGCCGAACACGATCTGCAGCTGTCGCTGCGCAATGATGACAACGAGCAATTCGGCGATCGCACAACCGGTTCGGCAGCTTGGGGATATCGACTGAGTGACGGATTGCGGCTGAGCCTCTCTTACGGTACTGCGTTCAAGGCACCGACCTTCAATGAGCTCTACTTTCCGTTTTTCGGCAATCTGGATTTACAACCTGAAGAGTCGGAGAGCGTTGAACTGGGCCTGTATGGCCAGTCATTCTTGGGCGGTTGGTCAGTCAATATTTATGAGACTACCATCGAAGACATGATCGCTTATGATGCCAATTCCGGCCTTGCCGCGAACATCGATAAAGCGCGCATCCGTGGGCTCGAAGCGACGTTGACCACCAGCGTCAGCGATTGGGATCTAAATGCCAGCCTGACGCTGCTTGATCCCGAAAACCGTTCTGTTGGAGCCAATGACGGCAATCAGTTGCCGCGCCGCGCCAAAAGGGGATTTCGCCTCGATGCGGATCGCCGCTTCGGGCAGTTTGCTTTAGGTGCTACGCTGCACGCGGAAGGGAAGCGATTCGATGACCTTGGCAATACACGCGAAATAGGGGGTTATACGACGCTGGACCTGCGCGCCGAGTACAGTTTTGCGCCAGACTGGCGTCTGCAGCTGCGCATCGAAAATCTGTTCGATGAAAATTACGAGACCGCTTCGTTCTACAATCAGCCGGGGACCAGTGCGTTCCTGACCCTCAGATACCAACCCTGACAATAGCTCAGAAATCTGAAGCTCCGGCATCGCATGCGCGTGGGCCGGCAACAAGAGTTGCCGGCCTTTTTTCATAACGCTGCATCTTGCTTCGATATTGTCGTCTGTTCGCCGCACTTTTCCGTTTGTTCGGGTGTAGGGTGCCGAAACGTTAACTGAGGCCAGCAACTAATACCCAGTCAACACGACAATAGCAGCCTGCATTTGAACCCGGAGTACAAGGCGGGCATTATATCGACTCATCAGTCGCCCGCCGGCGAAGCGTTAAGGAGAGCAGAGATGCCAGATATACCCATCAGCCGGTTCCCCGTTCCCGAACTGGATCAGCTGCCAGAGGATGTCCGGGAGAGAATCCTGCAGGTGCAGCAGAAAACCGGATTCGTTCCCAACGTTTTTCTTGCGCTCTCCCGCCGTCCCGATGAATTCCGTGCCTTCTTCGCTTACCATGACGCACTGATGGAGAAGGAGGGAGGACTGACTAAAGGCGAACGGGAGATGATCGTGGTGGCGACATCAGGACTCAATCAGTGCACTTACTGTGTGGTCGCACACGGCGCGATCCTGCGCATCCGGGAAAAAAATCCGCTGCTGGCCGAGCAAATTGCCAGCAATTACCGGAAAGCCGATATCACACCGCGCCAGAAAATCATGCTCGATTTTGCAGCCAAAGTGTCGCAGCGGGCGTATGAAGTGGGTGACAGCGATATACAGTTGCTGCATCAACACGGCTTTTCCGACGAAGACATCTGGGATATCGCCGCGATCTCGGCTTTTTTCGGACTCTCCAACCGTATGGCGAATGTGACCGATATGCGGCCGAACGATGAGTTCTATCTACTGGGGCGCTTGCCGAGATAAGCGGCTGGCTCTGCGGTTGGCACGTCGTTCTGTCTTGGTCGAATGGGAACCGGAGATGTTGCTTCGGCTTATGATCGCCGTATTTTTATTGCAGCTGAGTCAGGGGTGTGGGGCGGACGGGAGTGATCGAGATATGCAAGGCAGAATTACCACCTGTCCCGACACACCCAATTGCGTCTCTTCCAGGGCCGCTCCGGGCAGACACTATATCGAGCCTATCGATTACGACGGCACGCTGGAGCATGCCAGGCTGCGGCTGTTGGAGATAATCGCGGATTTCTCCCGTGCACGCGTAGTAAGGGAGGAGCAGGCTTACCTGCATGTGGTGTTCACATCTCTGGTGTTTCGCTTTGAGGACGATGTCGAGTTTGAATTTGACCATGGCGAGAAACGAATTCATCTGAAGTCGGCATCCCGAATCGGGTACTGGGATTTCGGGGCAAACCGGCGCCGCCTGGAATCGATAAGGGAAAAGTTCAGCAACTAAGCCGGCAGAATAGACCTTTCAGGAAACCCCGATATTGAAATTCAAAGATCAATCTGATTTTGCCCATGACAGCAGCGAATCGCTGGGTGTTCTGCTGACCAATCTGGGCACGCCCGATTCCTGTCGGCCAGCCGATGTGCGGCGCTATCTCAAAGAGTTCCTGTGGGATCCGCGTGTGGTGGAGTTGTCCAGACCGCTCTGGTGGCTGCTGCTCAACCTGGTCATCCTGAATACGCGGCCGCGCCGTTCGGCTGCGGCGTACGAAAAGATCTGGCGCGATACCGGCTCGCCGCTGCTGGCTGTTTCGAAGCAGCAGGCCGAGGCGTTGCAGTCGGCGCTGGATGAAGCGTCGGGACAGCCGGTCACCGTTGCACTGGCGATGCGCTACGGCAATCCCTCCATCGCTGCCAGCCTGGAGCGCCTGCGCCAGGCCGGGGCGCGCCGAATACTGGTACTGCCGCTCTATCCGCAATATTCGGCCACCACGACCGCATCGACCTTTGATGCGGTCAGCAAGGAGCTGCGAGGTTGGCGCTGGCTGCCGGAGCTGCGTTTCATCAACCATTACCACGACGACCCGGGGTATATCGCTGCGCTGGCACAGAGCGTGCGCGAATTCTGGCAGGAGCACGGTGAGCCGGGAGTACTGCTAATGTCGTTTCACGGTATTCCGCAGGACTATTTTGTTGCCGGAGATCCCTATTTCTGCGAGTGCCAAAAAACCGGTCGGCTGCTTGCTGAGGCGCTCAATCTGCCGCAGGCGCGCTGGCGGATCAGCTTTCAGTCCCGCCTCGGGCCCAGAAAGTGGCTGCAGCCCTACACCGATAAAACCTTGTCGGCGCTGGCCAAAGCCGGCACCGAGAGCGTCCACGTCATATGCCCTGGCTTCAGCGCGGACTGCCTGGAGACGCTGGAAGAGATCGCGATTGAGAACCGGGATCACTTCCTGTCAGCCGGCGGCAAGCATTACGCCTATATCCCCTGCCTTAACAGCGGTCCCGCGCACATCGCTGTGCTGAAAGGACTTGTGCTCCGGCACGTCTCGGGCTGGGCACCGGCATTGACGGAGGAGGAGCGCTATGAACAGCAGCGCCGCTGCCGGGCGTTGGCGGTTGCGGCGGGAGCTGACAAATAGGTTGATTTGGTCTGATTAACACGACTGCTTAACGGGGGATAGAACCATGAGCCAACACTACCGGGGGAGCTGCCATTGCGGTGCTGTCAAGTTCTCTTACACCGGCGAAGAGATAACCAGGGGGGTGCGCTGCAACTGCTCCATCTGCGCGCGAAAAGGCGCCATGATGAGCGGCGAGATCATCGCTCCTGAGGCGCTGCAGATCGAGGCGGAGGAGGGGGCGCTGGGGCTGTACCAATTCGGCGACAAGACCGCCAAACACTTCTTCTGCAAGAACTGTGGCATCTACACCTTCCATCAGACCGTCAGGAAACCGGGCCACTACCGGGTTAACCTGGGTTGTCTGGACGGGGTGGATGTTTTTTCGCTGGATGCGGATGTGTTTGATGGGAAGCATCTGTTGTGAGGGGGTGATTCTGTTGGTTTATGTGCCGCTGCGCGGCGGTCTGTTTTGATGTGGGTTCCCGCACCCACAGGCGGGTCCATTTCTTTTGTTCGCCCAAAAGAAATGAACGAAAGAAAAAGGCGCCCGACTGTCACGCCCTACGGGTTCCCTGCGATGCTCGCCCGGTCCGGCGGGAGCGGAACTCGCTGTCGCTCAGACACCCGCTCCCTTGATCCGGACCGGGCTGTGCTTCTCGGCGTGACAGACGGGGTAAACCGCTGCATCAACCTCCTTTGTTCGAATCTGCCGCTGCGCGACTTATACGCCACCGAGCAACGCAGCAGAACAGGGATCAGAAGCGCGGGTGTCTGAGCGAAGCGAGTTCCGCGCTTCCCCTGTTGTGCGAGTAGCGCAGGGCACCCGCAGGGTGGCGTATCGGAGCCATGGTTTTGGTAGCTTTTGCCGTAACAAAAGCTACCCGGCTTGCGGGCCGGGACCCGCAATCAAATTAAATCACCGCGCAGCGGCACATAACCCAAAAAATCAATTACGTGCAACCCTCCGCAGCAGATACTTCTCCGCCTCCACCACAAAAAAGACAGTGCAGGAGACCAGCAGCATAACCCCCCAGGTCGCGGCATCCAGGTTGGTGGTGCCGAACAGCAGCTGCATCCAGGGCAGGTAGGTATAAAACAATTGAAAGCCGATCACCAGTGCGATTGCGAGCAGGACTTTGCGGCTGCCGAAAATTCCGCTGTGGGAGAAGGCCGACTGGCGGACGTAGCGCGTATTGAGTAGATAGAACGCCTCGAACAGCACCAGCGTATTGACCGCCACCGTGCGTGCGGTCTCGATGTCGCTGCCGTTGCTCCGCAGCCACAGAAACAGACCGAAGATGCCGCTCACCATCAATAGCGAGACATAGAGTGTGCGCCAAATCAGGAAGCCGGAAAGGATCGCCTCGTTCGGATCGCGCGGCGGGCGCCGCATGATATCCCGTTCGGCAGGCTCGAACGCCAGCGAGAGTGCCAGCGTCACCGCGGTGATCATGTTGACCCAGAGTATCTGCACCGGCGTGATGGGCAGTTGATAACCCAGCACAATGGCGGCCACCAGCGTGAATGCCTCGGCGCCGTTGGTGGGGAGAATGAACAGGATCGATTTCTTGATGTTGTCGTAGACCGTGCGCCCCTCTTCCACGGCGTTGATGATGGAGGCGAAGTTATCGTCCGCCAGCACCATCTCCGCGGCCTCTTTGGCTACCTCGGTCCCCTTGATGCCCATGGCGACGCCGACGTCGGCCCGTTTCAGCGCCGGCGCGTCGTTGACACCGTCGCCGGTCATGGCCAGCACAACCCCCCGCGACTGCAGCGCCTCCACCAGCTGCAGCTTGTGCTCGGGGCTGGAACGAGCAAAGACGTCGATCTGCATCACCTGATCGCGCAGTTCCGCTTCGCTCAGCTTTTCCAGTTGGTGACCGGTCAGCACGCGTCCGCCGCTGCCAATGCCCATCTGTGCGGCAATTGCCTGGGCGGTAGCCGCATGGTCTCCGGTGATCATTTTCACCCGGATGCCGGCTGACTGGCAGAGACGTACCGCCTCCAGCGCCTCGCTGCGCGGTGGGTCCATGATGCCAACCAGGCCGAGCAGCGTCAGGTTGCCCTCGATATGGTCGAAGCGCAAATCGTGTTGGCTGGTCTCCGCGATTTTGAAGGCAAGCGCCAGAATGCGTTGACCGCGCCGGGCGATCTCATCGATCCGCTTTTCCCAGTAGGCAATGTCGAGCGGTGCGTCATCGCCCTGCGCGCGCTGTCGGTTGCACATCTCCAGTATGCGTTCGGGTGCCCCTTTGACGTAGATGAAGCCATGCCCGGCGTGGTCGTGGTGCAGCGTCGCCATAAAGCGGTGTTCCGATTCGAACGGAATGGTGTCGGTACGCGGCAGCTCCTCTCCCTGAAAAACCGGATCCAGCCCGCATTTCATCGCCAGCGTGGTCAATGAGCCTTCGGTCGGATCGCCGGTCAGTCTCCATTCATCTCCGGCGAGCGTTACTTCCGAGTCGTTGCAGAGCAGACCCGCACGGGCCAGCTCGGTCAATTCGGGAATCTCTTCCGGTTCCATAGCGATACCGTTCAGCAGCACGCTGCCGTGCGGGTTGTAGCCGACGCCGGTCACATCGAGCAGATGTCCGCTGGTGGCAATGGTCTGGGCGGTCATCTCATTGCGGGTGAGCGTACCGGTTTTATCCGAGCAGATCACCGATACCGTACCCAGCGTCTCCACCGCGGGCAACAGGCGAATAATGCCGCTGCGTCCGGCCATGCGCTGTACACCGATGGCAAGGGTGATGGTGATGATGGCCGGCAGCCCCTCGGGTATCGCGGCGACGGCCAGGCCCACCGCGGCCAGAAACATCTCGTCAGCGGTGTTGTTCCAGACCAGGATGCCGTAGAGAGAGGTGCACAGCGCCAGCAGCAGAATGACACTGGTAAGGCGCCGGCCGAAACGCGCGATCTGCCGCAGCAGCGGGGTAGTGAGTTGGCTGACCTCTCCCAGCAGCGCGCTGATGTGGCCGATCTCTGTCCGAACGCCGGTGGCCACGACAATACCCGCGCCGGTGCCGTAGGTGACCAGCGTACTGGCGTAGGCCATACAGCTGCGATCGCCCAAATCGGCGTTTTCCGCCGCGGGTGCGGTCGATTTCTCCACCGGTACCGACTCTCCGGTCAATGCCGCCTCTTCGATGCGCAGGTTTTTGCTGCGAAACAGACGCAGATCCGCGGGCACCTTGTCCCCTGACTGCAGCAGCACCACATCGCCTGGGACCAGCGATGCGGCGGGAATTACCATTTGGTGGCGGCTGCGCAACACCGTTGCCTGTGGCGAAAGGAGGTTGCGGATCGCATCCAGTGCCTTTTCCGCTTTACCCTCTTGTATGTACCCCACCAGCGCATTGATCAACACCACCGCCAGTATCACGCCGGTATCTACCCAGTGCGCCAGCACTGCAGTAACCGCTGCTGCCGCCAGCAGCACGTAGATGAGCACATTGTTGAACTGGGAGAGGAGTCGTTGCAGCGGCCCGCGCCGCTTGGGCGGGGGCAGCCGGTTGGGACCGTAGCGTTCGAGTCTGGACGCCGCTTCGTCCTGTTCCAGCCCGTGCCGCTCGACGGAAAAGTGCTGCATGGTTTCGTCGGCGCTAAGCAAGTGCCAGGGTTTGCTCGGTTCGTTCAGACCTTCGCTTGTCATCGTAATCGCTGAAGCCCGGTTAAGTGTTGGTGGGAAACGCTCTCCCTTAATGACTACAGTAGTTATGAATTCCAGATTAGAATCAGGCCTCTGAATGAGCAAGCGTTTCAGCGCGAACGTATGACGACGGGCAAGATACGCTGCAGTAGCAGCGGCTGGCCCTGCATCAGGCCGGCCGTGTTCCAGTCGACGGGAGTGAATTCGGGGTGATCGCCGTTTGCAAGCAACGGCCATACTGGAGTGAAGTGCGCCGGCGCGTGTGCCCGACGCACGGTGTCAGCCGGCGTTCAGCGCTGCGGCATCGAGCGTTCTGACCTGCTGCTTCATCAGTTCAACAATTGCGTAAACTCCGAAGTGGCGGTTGGGTGAGAGATTTTCGTCGAGTCCCAATTTGCCAAAGAACTCATCTACATCCAGGGATTCTACTGCCGCGCTGGTCCGGTCTGAGACAAGTTGGATCAGCAGTGCCAGTACACCCTTGATGATGCTGGTGTCGCAGTCGCCGTGGAAACGGATCAGGGCCGGATCGGTCGGATCCCGATAGGCTTTGACCCATACCTGGCTCATGCAGCCTTTGACTCGGTTCTCTTCTGTGCGGTGGATTTCAGGCAGTTGCGGCAGCCCTTCGCCCAACTCGACCAGGTAGGTGTAGCGCTGCTCCCAGTCACCCAGCAGGTCGAAGATATCCACCATATCGTCAAGCCGATTCACAACAGCCCCAGCGTCAGTTGGGCCGCTTCGCTGATGCACTGCTGGCTCCAGGGAGGGTCCCATACCAGTTCGACCGAAGCTTCGCTGACTCCGGGAACGCTCTCTACCGCCGTCTTGACCTGTCCCGGCAGCGTGCCGGCCACCGGGCAGGATGGCGCGGTCAGTGTCATCTGAATTGAGACCTGCCGGTCGGCATCTATCGCGATGTCGTAGATCAGTCCCAGATCGTAGACGTTTACCGGGATTTCCGGATCGTAGACACGCTTAATCGCAGCGATGATCTCCTGCCGCACCGTTTGCAGGTCGCTCTCTGTCATCACATCGGTGGCACCGGAGGAGTGCATCTTTGCGCGCGAGTGGCGGCCGAATTTCGCTTTCAAGGCATCAAACATTGCCGCTATCCATTCCGCTGGCATCAGTCTGGCCGCCGAGCTTCCGGGCAAGCCGCTGCGCCAGGTAACTCCGCAGCGCGTTCAGCCGGATGCCATTGCTGATCTCGGCAGCAAACCCGAGGCTGAGCATACTCAGTGCCTGCGCCTTATCTATGCCCCGCGAGCGCAGGTAGAAGAGCTGTGCCGGGTCGACCTCTCCAACCGTGGTGCCGTGGCTGCACTTGACGTCGTCGGCGTATATTTCAAGCTGCGGCTTGGTATCCACTTCGGCGCTGCGGGTCAGCATCAGGTTGTCGTTACGCAGCTGCGCGTCGCTGCCCTGGGCACCCCGGTCGACGATGATATGCCCGTCGAATACGGCGCGGCCCTCGCCGTGCAGAATACCTTTGAACCGCTCACGGCTGGTGCAGCGGGGCGCAGCATGATGTACACGCAGGTGGATATCTTTCAACTGCTCGTCGCCGACGGTATAGAGACCGTTGATTTCGCACTCGCCGCCCGGCTGCTGCAATAGTGCGTGGCAGTCGGTCCTGGCCCAGACGCCGCCGAAGGAGAGATGGGTTCCGCGGTAGCGGCTCTGTTCCTGCTGCGACAGGAACAGGGTGCAGAGATGGTGGCTCCGTTGGTTCTCATCCTGCAGCCGGTAGTGATCCAGCGAAGCGCCGGCGGAGAGATATATCTCGGTCAGGTGGTTGTGGAAAGCGGCGGATGAATCAGCGCCGATGGCACGCTCTACAAGGGTCACGCCGGAACCGGGTTCGAGCACCAGCAGATTGCGCGGCTGTACCAGCAGCGGGCGCTCATGCCCCAGGTGCAGATGGAGTATTTCGATCGGTTTGTCCAACACCACATCTGTTCCGACATGCAGCAGTGCGCCGTCGTTGATCAGTGCGCTGTTGAGGGCGGTAAAAAGGTTGTCAGATCTTCCGCTATTGCGAACGAACCAGGCGGAGAGCCGGTCGGGATCGGTGGCAAGCGCGGTGCGCAGACTGCCCAATACCACACCCTCGGGAAGATCTGCGCTGCTGGCCGGAGAAGGCAGGCATCGACCATTGACGAGGACCAGGCGATAGGCATCCAGTCCCGGCAGCATCCAGCGTGAAATATCCAGGTTTTCCAACCCACCTATATCGGCACCGGCAGTGATGAAGCGCTGCTGCAGCAGGCTGTCGATGCTGGTGTAGCGCCAGGACTCCTGTTTCCTGTTTAGTACCGGGAGTTGCGCTACCGAACGTGCAGCTTCTCTGCGGAGATTCTCAAGCCAGGCCAAACCGCGCCCAGGCAGGTTGCCGGCGGACTGCGACAGATGATGCAGAAGCCAGTCGCTCTGCTGCGCTGCAGTGATCATGCGGCGGCCTCGTCGAGCCAGCCGTAGCCGCGCTGCTCCAACTCCAGCGCCAGTTGCTTGTCGCCGGATCGGACGATTCTGCCGCCGACCAGCACGTGCACCCGGTCCGGTTCGATGTAGTCCAGCAACCGCTGATAGTGGGTGATGACGATGATCGACCGGTCCGCTGCGCGCAGTCCGTTGACACCGCCGGCAATGACCCGCAGCGCGTCGATGTCCAGACCCGAATCGGTCTCGTCCAGGATTGCCAGCTTCGGTTGCAGCATCGCCATCTGCAGAATCTCGTTGCGCTTCTTCTCGCCGCCGGAAAAGCCTTCGTTGACGCCGCGCTTCAGCAGCGCCTGATCCAGCCCGACCAGCTGTGCCTGCTCACGCACCCGCCGCAGGAAATCTGCTGCATCGAGCTCGGGTTCGCCCCGCGCACGCCTCAGCGCATTGAGCGATTCGCGGATAAAGGTCATGTTATTGACACCCGGTAGCTCAACCGGGTACTGCATACCGAGAAAGAGTCCGGCATGCGCGCGCTCCTCGGTCTCCAGCGCGAGCAGGTCGAGGCCGTCGAACAGCACTTCGCCGCCGCTCACCAGGTAGTCCTCGCGTCCCGCCAGCACCTGGGAGAGGGTGCTTTTCCCCGAGCCGTTCGGTCCCATGATGGCGTGCACCTCGCCGCTGCCAATCTCAAGATTGAGCCCGTTGAGTATACTTTTCTGTTCGATTGAAACCCGCAGCTCTTTAATTGACAGCATCTGTTGCAGCCTCTGTTTCGTTGCTTACCCGACTGCGCCTTCCAGCGTCAGATCGAGCAGTTTCTGCGCTTCCACCGCGAACTCCATCGGCAGCTCCCTGAACACCTCCTTGCAGAATCCGTTGACGATCATCGATACCGCGTTCTCTTCGGAGAGCCCGCGCTGGCGGCAGTAGAAGAGCTGATCATCGCCGATTCTGGAGGTGGTCGCCTCGTGTTCGACTTTGGCGCTGGGGTTTTTTACCTCGATGTAGGGGAAGGTGTGGGCGCCGCACTTGTCGCCGATCAGCAGCGAGTCGCACTGGGTGTGGTTGCGCGCGTTCTCCGCCTTCGGCGTCATCCGCACCAGCCCCCGGTAGGTGTTCTGTCCCAGCCCGGCCGAGATGCCTTTCGACACGATGGTGCTTTTGGTGTTGCGGCCCATGTGGATCATTTTGGTGCCGGTATCCGCCTGCTGGCTGCCCCGGGTCACCGCCACCGAGTAGAATTCGCCGCGCGCGCCGTCGCCGCGCAGGATGCAGCTGGGATACTTCCAGGTGATGGCAGAGCCGGTCTCGACCTGGGTCCAGGAGATATGCGAGCGGTCGCCGCGGCAGTCGCCGCGTTTGGTGACGAAATTATAGATACCGCCGCGCCCCTCGGCGTCGCCGGGATACCAGTTCTGCACGGTCGAGTATTTGATTCTGGCATCCGCCAGCGCAACCAGTTCCACCACCGCGGCGTGCAGTTGGTTGTCGTCGCGCTTGGGTGCGGTGCAGCCCTCGAGGTAGCTGACGTAGCTGCCCGCTTCAGCTACGATCAGGGTGCGCTCGAACTGTCCGGTGTTGGCTTCGTTGATGCGGAAGTAGGTGGAGAGCTCCATCGGGCAGCGCACACCTTTGGGTATGTAGACGAAGGTGCCGTCGGAAAATACCGCGGCGTTGAGACAGGCATAATAGTTGTCGGTATAGGGCACCACCGAACCGAAATAGCTGCGTACGAGATCGGGGTGATCCTGCACCGCCTCGGAGAACGAACAGAAGATCACGCCGGCTTTGGCCAGCGGCTCGCGGAATGTGGTGGCGATCGATACGCTGTCGAAAACCGCGTCCACTGCCACACCGGCCAGCGCCTTCTGCTCCTGCAACGGGATACCCAGCTTGTGGTAGGCGGCGATCAGCGCGGGGTCCACTTCATCCAGACTTTTCGGTCCCTTGCCCCGCTTTTTCGGCGCTGAGTAGTAGGAGATCGCCTGATAGTCGATCGGCGGGTGTTTGACGTGCGCCCACTCGGGATCGCTCATATTCAACCAGTGACGGTAGGCTTTTAATCTTGCTTCCAGCAGCCACTCCGGCTCGTTTTTCCTGGCGGAGATCTGACGGATCGTCTCTTCGCTCAGACCCGGCGGCAGGGTGTCGGTCTCGAGTTCAGTGGTAAAACCGTGCTCGTACTCTTTTTGAACAAGCTTTGTTACCCTGTTTTCTGTTGCGTTCATGTAGGAAGAGATCTAAATATCCGAGTAATATAGTCAGGTATTATAATGGTCCTGCCTGGCACGGATTTCAACACTTCTGTTTATGTGGTAAGGGACGGAGAGACAGCGGAATGCACGACCTTTTCATCAGTTACGCCCGGGAAGACGCAGACTGGATAGAGCGGTTCAGCGAGATGCTGAAAAGCGAAGGGCTGGTCGCCTGGAAGGATTCGTCGATTCCGACGGGTAAATCGTACGGGCGGGTAATCGAGGACGCGATCGCAAACTCCAGGGCGGTGGTGGTGGTCTGGTCGCACTACTCGGTCGAGTCCGACTGGGTCAGAGCCGAAGCGACCGAAGGATTGGCACGTGGTATTCTGATGCCGGTGCGAAAGGATAAAACCGCACCGCCGCTGCGCTTCAGAACCGTTCAGACCATCGATCTGGCGAGCTGGCAGTTTGAGTCGGAATATCCTGCTTTTCGGGGTCTGGTAAGCGAGCTGAGAAATCTGGTGCAGTCGCCTCCGGGCAACCCAAAATCTGAGACGGGGAAACAGACAATGGCGGTTTCGTACAGCGGGACAGCAGCGCGCCGCAAATTGATGGTGATTGCCGGAGTGCTGCTCGCCGCAGCCGTTGCGGGTGCAGTCTGGTTTTGGCAAGGCGCCGAGAATCGCAGCCGGCTGTCGCTCGAATTGACCGCGGCAGCGCGTGCCGCACTGGATGAAGTCGAAGCCGGTTATAAGGCATCGCGCCGCTACTGGCGTTTTTATCTTACCGATGCGGGAGGCGAGGCGCTGGTCGAGAAGAGCGTCCTGCTGGCGCTGGAAGCGGTAAAGGCAGATGCCACTGCCGAGGCGATCGAAGTGCTGCGTCAGAGTCTGGTGCTGCTGCAGCGGCCGCTGCAGGAGTTCGGCTACGTCAACACGACCGGCAGCGTTGAGATTGCTCCGGGCGGCGCCCGCCTCGCCTGGTCCGACGGCAAGGGCATCAAATTTCTGGATACCGAGGATGCGGCGAAGAGCAGAGATCTCGCATTTGACGGCCGGGTGGCCGGCCTCGCTTTTCTGGCGGACGGCGAGTACCTGCTTGCCATCGGTGGTGGCGGTGCACTGAAGGTATGGAACCTCGCCACCGGCAATCAGCTGTCGGCGGTCGAGGGCAGCGGCGGGAATTTGATCGGCTTTGCCGTGGCGTCCGGCGGATCAAGGGTTGCGGTGCGGCAGGCCGGGCTGGTAACCGTGTTCGAACTGCCGGGAGGCCGCCGGATAGCGGAGATCGAAACCGACAGATTTGTAAATCTCAGTGCCTACCAAAGTCTGGATCTGAGCCCGGACGGGACCTTGCTGGCGATCGCGCCAAAAGACGAGGTGGTGATATGGGATCTGGAGCAGCGGGAGGAGCGTTTTCGGATCGCCGTTGGTCGCCGTATGTCCAGCCTGAGTTTCGATCCAGCGGGAAAACATCTGCTGGCTTTTGCTACCGATGGCAACGCTCGAATAATCAATCCCACCTATGGCGACGCTATTGATTTTTCGTTGCAGCGGGGGGCTGATCTTATCCGCTTCTCTGCCACTGCCGGCCGGGTTGCCTTCGCATCCGGAGGCCAGGTGCAGGTTGCCTTGCTTGCAGCGCCGGATAAACCGATTGTCCGATATGGCCATGCCGACAACGTCAAGGATATCCGTTTCAGCGAAGATGGCCGTTTGGTCGCGTCAGCCGGTCAGGACGGTATGGTGCGCGTCTGGGATATCGAGGCCGACAGGGAGGTGAGCCGGTTCGCCTATAAGGATCAGGTGCTCGCTCTTCGTTTCAGTCGTGATGGCAATAGACTGACTGCGGTCGCCAGGAGCGGGGAGGCGGGAATATGGCCGATTGCTTACGATGATCCCGCAACTGAAGCCTGCCGCGGACTGAAACGCAATCTGACGCCGGAGGAGTGGCACCGCCACCTGGGTCCGCAGCCGTATCGCAAGACATGCACGAACTAAATGGGGTCAGAGTCGAATTAGTTGAATCGCCGCAAAATCTTCGTGGCCATCGATGATCTAATTCGACTCTGACCCCATTTAATTCTTGACGTAAAACTCCGGCCAGCTGTGCCGTATCACCTCGCCGTCGCCGCGCAGCGCAACGCAGGTATCCAGGTAGTGGGGCTTCTCCTTCACCGGTTTTGCCAGTGCCACCTCCTCCCAGGTGGGGTTCATGGTCTGGAATGCGGTGGTGGCGACGTAGGACATCATTTCGATCAGATGGGTGCAGCCGCTGCTGACCCCGACCCGTTCTCTCACTTCGCGCATGAACCCGCCGCCGATCTGCAGGCCGATCAGATTCTGCATCGGTGCCGGCCCTGCGGCGCAGGCGCGAAAGGGGTGGAAGTCCGCAGCGGCGTCGATATCCCGTATGACCAGGCCCAGATCCAGCGTCACCCGCAGCAGCATGCCGTGAATGGGTTCGTCTGCTTCGGCAGTGCGCCCGCCCAAGCGGTTTTCGAAGCGAAAGGGTTTGGTATCGACCAGTCGGGCTTCGATATCCCAAAGTCCGTCGTCGCGGATAAACCCTTCGCAGGTGATGTTACGGGTGTGCAGATGTTTGCGTTTCGCTGCGGGTTTCAGTGGCATGGGCCTGTATCCTGGAATTAAAAGGGGTCGGATCCCTTTTTACACAATGCTTGTATTTAACTTTTTCGATTCACTCAAGTAAAAAGGGATCCGACCCCTTTTAATTGGAGTTGATTTGATTCAAACACGCTCGATGATGGTCGCAATACCCTGTCCGACGCCGACGCACATAGTGCAGAGCGCGTAGCGGCCGCCGCTGCGCCGCAGCTGGTGCATGGCGGTGGTGATCAGCCTGGCACCGCTCATGCCCAGCGGGTGGCCTAGCGCGATGGCGCCGCCGTAGGGGTTCAGCTGAGGCGCATCGTCGGCCAAGCCCAGTTCGCGCAACACGGCCAGGGCTTGCGCCGCGAAGGCTTCGTTCAGTTCGATCAGATCCATCTGTTCAATCTTCAATCCGGTCATCTGCAGCAGCTTGATGCTGGCCGGCGCCGGGCCTATACCCATGATGCGCGGCTCCACGCCGACCGCTGCGGTGGCGACGACACGGGCTTTCGGGAGGAGTCCGTTGGCTTTTCCCGCAGCTTCCGAACCGAGCAGCAGCGCGCAGGCGCCGTCGTTGACGCCGGAGGCGTTGCCGGCGGTCACCGAGCCGCCCTGGCGAAAGGGCGCGCGTAGTGCGGCGAGCGACTCCAGCGTAGTGGCGGCGCGTGGATGCTCGTCCCGGTCGACGATCAGCGGATCCCCCTTAGGTTGTGGTATTTCGACCGGAACAATTTCATCATCGAAGCGGCCGGATTTCCTGGCAGCGGCACATTTCTGCTGGCTGCGCAGCGCGAACAGGTCCTGATCCTCGCGCGATATGTTGAACTGCTCGGCCAGGTTCTCGGCGGTTTCCGGCATCGAATCGATGCCGTACTGCGCCTGCATCAGCTTATTGACGAAGCGCCAGCCGATGGTGGTGTCGTAAATTTCCGCGTTGCGCGCGAAAGCGCTCTCCGCCTTGGGCATCACGAAGGGTGCCCGCGACATCGATTCCACGCCACCGGCAATCATCAATGAGGCCTCTCCCGCCTTGATACTGCGTGCGGCCAGTCCCACCGCATCCATGCCCGATCCGCACAGCCGGTTGACCGTGGTGCCGGCCACCGTCACCGGCAGCCCCGCCAGCAGCGCCGCCATGCGCGCCACGTTGCGATTGTCTTCGCCCGCTTGATTGGCGCAGCCGTAGATGAGGTCATCAACCTGCTCCCAGTCGACGCTGGGATTGCGTTCCATCAATACACGCAGCGGGATCGCGCCCAGGTCGTCCGTGCGCAGCGGCGACAGCGCGCCGCCATAGCGGCCTATCGGCGTGCGAATGGCGTCGTAAATATAGGCTTCGTTCATGTTCATTTTCTAGAGTTAAAGGGGTCGGATCCCTTTTTACACAATGACTTGTACTTACCTTTTTCGATTCATTCAAGTAAAAAGGGATCCGACCCCTTTAACTCTTTAACTCAGTGAAAATTCACCCCTGCGGCCACTTTTCGCCGCAGCAGTTGCGACGGCCGGTACCGGTCGATACCGTAGGCCTGCTGCAGGTTGCTCAATACTTTCAGCACCAGTGCAGGGTTGATCCGGTCTGCCCAGGCCAGCGGTCCCAGCGGGTAGTTGACACCGCGCTGCATGGCGGTGTCCACGGCGGCAGCATCGCACACCTGCTGCAGCACCGCATCCGACCCCTCGTTGGCCAGCATGCAGACGGTGCGCATCACCACCAGGCCGGGTGCATCATCGATCAGAGAGACCGTTTTACCGGCCGCCTGGAAGAGTCCGACAGCGTCATCCACGGCTTTTACAGACGCCCGGTCAGAGGAGGCCAAAGCTATGCGGCTCGCAGCGGTGTAATCGAATGCGAGGTCGAACAGCACCGTATTGGCCTCTCCCGTATCGGCTGACCGTTGGGTGGCGCTGCGTCCGTCGCTCAGTGCAATCAGTGCCTCCCCGGCGCGCAGGATATTTGCGTCGCCCCAGGTTCTGGTTACTGCGATGCCGGCCTGCCGCCACAGCGACACCAGGGGCTCCGCCACGCCAAGGGAGCCGACTATGCGGATGGCGGACGGCGCCTTTTTCGCATCCGTGGCGCAGGGTAGGGGTTGCTCTGCTGACAGGCTGTAGTCGTAGAATCCACGGCCGCTCTTGCGGCCAAGCAGGCCGCCATCCACCAACTCCCTCTGGATCAGCGAAGGGAGAAAGCGTTTGTCCTGATGGAACGCGTCGAACACAGAGCAGGTGACCGCATAGTTGACATCCTGGCCGATCAGATCCATCAGCTCGAAAGGCCCCATGCGGAAGCCGCCCGCTTCGCGCAGCAGCGCATCGATCGTCGCGCAGTCGGCAGCACCTTCCTCCAGCAGTCTCAGTGCCTCGGCGTAGAATGGCCTGGCCACGCGGTTGACGATAAAACCGGGCGTGGACCTCGCATGAACCGGGTACTTGTTCCAGGCTGCTGCGGTATCGAATACAGTCTGCGCAGCAGTGGCATCGGTGGTTATGCCGGAGACCACCTCGACCAGCTGCATGACCGGCGCCGGATTGAAAAAGTGCATTCCCACCAGATTGCCGGGACGTGCCAGCGCCGCAGCAAGGGCGGTAATCGACAGTGATGAGGTGTTGCTGGCGAGAATGGTATCCGGGGAGCAGATCTTCTCCAGTCCGGTAAATAGACTCTGTTTTACGCTGAGCTCTTCAACGATTGCCTCAACCACCAGGCGGGCGTCGGCGAGTTCTTCGAGGCTGGCGACCGGCTTGATTCTCTGCAGCAGCTCGTCGCGTGCCTGCGGCGTCATTACGGCGCGACTGACTAACCGATCCAGCCCCTTGCGGATGCCCTGGATAGCACGGTCGACGGCAGCGGGGCTCATGTCGAACAGCAGCGTGGTATGGCCTGCAGCCGCCGCGACCTGGGCTATGCCTGCGCCCATGCTGCCGGCACCGACAACCGCAACTATTGCTCTTCTGTTCAGAGCAGCCATACTTTTCTACTCACCCTTGAAATTCGGTGTCCGTTTCTCCAGGAAAGCGGCGACGCCCTCCCGGTAGTCGGCACTGCGGCCGGCAATGCTCTGCAACTCCCGCTCCAGCTCCAACTGCGCTTCGAGGCTGCTGCCGCCGGCGGCATTGATCGCCCGCTTGGTAAGGCCGAGTCCACTGGTCGGCTGGGTGGCGAGATGGCTGGCGATGGCCATGGCTTCATCCATCAGTTTATCGTCATCCACCGCCTGCCAGATCATACCCCACTGTTCCGCCTGTTCCGCTGAAATCCGGTTGCTGAGCATGGCCAGACCCATGGCTCGCGCTCTTCCGACCAGACGCTGCAGGGTCCAGGTGCCCCCCGAATCCGGCACCAGACCGATCCTGGAGAAGCCCTGGATGAATCCCGCGCTGCGCCCGGCGAGCACGATGTCGCAGGCCAGCGCGATATTGGCGCCTGCGCCGGCGGCGATACCGTTTACCGCGCAGACGACGGGTTTCTCCAGATGGATGATCGCACGGACCAGCGGGTTGTAATTCTGTTCGATCGATTCGCCGAGATTGGGCATCTTGCCGCCAGGCGCCACCGCCCGGTCGTTGAGATCCTGGCCGGCACAAAAACCCCGACCGGCACCTGTCAGCAGCAGGCAACGGATGGTTTTGTCCGCTGCCACCTGCTGCATCGCATCGCGCATTTCGGCGTGCATGTCGGCGGTGAAGCTGTTGAGACTCTCAGGACGGTTGAGCGTCACAATAGCAACGCCCGACCGGGTTTCAAACAAGATGTTGCGGTAGTCCATGGCTCTGTCTGTTTGCGTCTGAATCGGGGGTCTGTCTCGATGCACGAAGTATGGCAAATATGAGCTATTAATACTACAAAATGGATAAAATAATATATATAGTGTATCAATACGAGGAGGGTTGAATGCAGCAGTTGAAAAGCTATTCATGCGGCGAGTGGGTTGCAGGCGAGGGCGGCGGGCTAACCCTTTGCAGTGCGATTGACGGCAGTGCGGTAGCTGAGATTTCCAGCAAAGGTCTGGATTTCAGGGCAATGGTGGAATACGCGCGCAGCGTCGGCGGACCCGCGCTGCGGCTGCTCACTTTTCATCAGCGTGCGATGACGCTAAAGGAGCTGGCGTTGGTTCTGATGCAGCACAAGGAGGAGTTCTACCGCCTGTCGCGTGCAACCGGCGCCACCCGCAACGACTCCTGGATCGACATCGAAGGGGGTATAGGTACGCTCTTCGCCTACTCCAGCAAGTGCCGCCGGGAGATGCCCAACGGTCATCTCTATATCGACGGCGAACCGGAGCTGCTCTCCCGCAACGGCACATTCATGGGACAGCATGTGTATACGCCGCTGCAGGGCGTGGCGGTGCATATCAACGCCTTCAATTTTCCCTGCTGGGGCATGCTGGAAAAACTGGCGCCAACTTTCATCGCAGGGGTCCCCAGTATCGTCAAGCCGGCGAGTCAGACCGCCTACCTGACCGAGTTGATGGTGCGCCGCATCATCGAATCTGGCATTCTGCCCGAAGGGTCGTTGCAGCTGATCTGCGGCAGCGTCGGCGATCTGCTCGACCATATGACCTGTCAGGATGCGGTCACCTTTACCGGCTCGGCAACAACCGGTCTCAGACTGCGCCGGCACCCGGTAATGATGCGTAACTCGGTGCGCTTCACCATGGAAGCCGATTCGCTCAACGCCTCTATTCTGGGTCCGGACGCGCTGCCGGGAACGCCCGAGTTCGACCTTTACATAGAGGAAGTGACGCGGGAGATGACGGTCAAGTGCGGTCAGAAGTGTACCGCTATCCGGCGTGCCATTGTGCCGCGCGCCATTGCGGGTGATGTGATAGAGGCGCTCAGGCGGCGGCTGGGCAAAGTGATTATCGGGGACCCAGGCAGGGAGGGGGTGACCATGGGTGCGCTCGCCAGCAAAGATCAATGCGATGAGGTGCGGCAACGCATCGCCGAGATCGCCCGCAGCAGTGAGATTGTCTACGACGGCGCGGACGATCCCGGATTGCCGCAGGATCTCTCTGATCAGGGAGCGTTCATGGCGCCGGTCCTGCTCTATTGCGACCGTCCGCTGAAGAGCCGCGATGTGCACGATGTGGAAGCCTTCGGTCCGGTCTGCACCGTTGCCCCTTATGACGACACCGCCCAGGCGATTGCCATCGCCAAGCTGGGGCAGGGCAGCCTGGTCAGCTCAGTGTTTACCTATGACGACGCTTTCGCCCGCGCGATGGTGCTGGGTATAGGCGCCTGGCATGGCCGCCTGCTGATCGGCAACCGGGATTGCGCCAGTGAATCCACCGGACACGGTTCGCCGCTGCCGGCACTGATCCATGGCGGTCCGGGACGTGCCGGCGGCGGTCAGGAGATGGGTGGGGTACGCGGCGTGCTGCACTACATGCAGTGCACTGCGCTGCAGGGCTCCCCCACCACGCTGTCCAATGTGACCGGCAAATGGATGCGCGGCGCGCAGCGGCTGGAGCGAGAGGTCCACCCGTTTCGCAAAACCATCGATGAACTGGAGATCGGCGACAGCATCGTCACCGGCAGACGCAAGGTTTCGCTGGAGGATATAGAGCATTTTGCCGAATTCAGCGGCGACCGGTTCTACGCGCATATGGACGAAGCAGCGGCCAAAGCCAACCCATTTTTCGAGGGCCGGGTGGCGCACGGCTATTTCATCGTCTCCGCGGCAGCGGGTCTGTTCGTCGATCCTGCACCCGGTCCGGTGCTTGCCAACTACGGTCTGGAGAACCTGCGCTTCCTCACTCCGTTGAACCCCGGCGATGAGATACAGGTCCAATTCACTTGTAAGCAGATCACTCCGCGCGAAACGGAAGACTATGGTGAGGTGCGCTGGGATACCCAGGTGATGAATCAACATGGTGAGTTGGTGGCGGCTTATGATGTGCTGACGCTGGTGGCGAAAGGGTGAGTGTTGATTTGGGATATTTTTGGTTTTGTGCCGCTGCGCGGTGTTTATATTGATTGCGGGTCCCGGCCCGCAAGCCGGGTGACTTTTGTTACGGCAAAAGTCACCAACATTTCTTTTGGGCGAACAAAAGAAATGGACCCGCCCGTGGGTGCGGGAACCCACATCAAAAAAACAGCCGCGCAGCGGCCAACATATTCATTTCCTGCCAGAGAGATGAAAAAAGAGCAACCCAAGGCAAATAGATGAAGACAACGCTTGACGAACAGGAGCTGGAACGCATATTCCAGCAGCGCATCGACAATGAACAGAAGATCGAACCCAAGGACTGGATGCCGGAGGCGTACCGTAAGAACCTGCTGCGGCAGATCTCCCAGCACGCTCATTCGGAAGTGATCGGCATGCAACCGGAGCGCAACTTTCTGACACGCGCGCCGTCGCTGCGCCGCAAAGCGGTGCTGCTCTCCAAGATTCAGGACGAGGCCGGCCACGGGCTCTATCTCTACAGCGCCGCCGAGACGCTCGGGACGCCGCGCGCCGAACTGATCGCAGCGCTGCAGTCCGGCGAGGCCAAGTACGCCTCCATATTCAACTATCCGACCCAGACCTGGGGGGATGTCGGCGCCATCGGCTGGCTGGTGGATGGCGCCGCCATCGTCAACCAGATCTCTTTGCAGCGCACCTCCTACGGTCCCTATGCCAGAGGCATGGTGCGCATCTGCAAGGAGGAGAGTTTCCACCAGCGTCAGGGTTACGAGATCATGATTGCCCTGGCCCAGGGCAGCGAAGCGCAAAAACAGATGGCGCAGGATTCGCTGAACCGTTTCTACTGGCCGGCGTTGATGATGTTCGGTCCCCACGACAGCGAGTCGGCTCATTCAGCCAAGTCGATGCGTTGGAAGATCAAGCGCGAAACCAACGACGATCTGCGCCAGAAGTTCATCGACCAGACGGTGCCGCAGATCGAATTTCTCAGGCTGGAGCATCCCGACAAAGAGATTAGATGGAACGAGCAACGGCAGCACTACGACCACGGCGAAATCGACTGGGATGAGTTCTACACGGTGATCAACGGCAACGGACACTGCAGCCGCCAGCGCATGGAACATCATGTTCGGGCCCACGAAGAGGGGGCATGGGTGCGCGAGGCGATCACCGCGCACAGAGAGAAGCAGCTCAAGCGTGAAGCGCAGGTTGCTTAGGAGGGAAGAACAATGACGCAAGAGAAGCTGGAGCTGTTCGAGGTTTTTATCCGGTCGAAGCGGGGACTGGACCACAAACATGTCGGCAGCCTGCATGCGCAGGATCACGAGCAGGCATTGGAGTACGCGCGCGATTGCTACACCCGGCGCAGTGAGGGCGTCAGCATCTGGGTGGTGAAATCGAGCGATATTTGCGCCTCCCAGGAGGCGGACAGCGAGAGCTTCTTCGATCCTGCGGACGACAAACCCTACCGCCTTGCCAGCTACTACAAGCTGCCCGATCCCGTGGACAACATGTGAGCGGCGGCGTGATGAGCATGAATGACGACGATCTAAAGCAGGCGACATTCGACTACACGCTGCGGCTTGGGGATGACGCCCTGGTTTTGGGTCAGCGCATTTCGGAGTGGGTCAGCAACGGCCCGTTTCTGGAAGAGGATATCGCCTACGGCAACGTGGCGCTGGACTATATCGGCCGCGCCCGCATGTTTTACGGTTATGCCGCCGAACTGGCGGCGGATGGCCGCAGCGAAGACGATTTCGCCTATCTGCGCAATGAGCGGGAGTTTCGCAACTTTCTGATCAATGAACTGCCGCGCGGCGATTTTGCCTTCTCCCAAGTGCGCCAGCTGCTGGTCGATCAGTTCAACACAGCTTTTCTGGCCAAGCTTGCGGGATCCAGGGATGCAACGCTGGCAGCGATTGCAGCCAAGTCGATCAAGGAGACGCGCTACCATCTGCGCCGCAGCCGGGAGTGGGTGCTGCGCCTGGGCGACGGCACCGATGAGAGCCATAGACGCGCGCAGAAAGCGGTGGACGATCTCTGGGGTTACACGCATGAGCTGTTCGAGCCGGATGCAGTGGAACAGCGCCTGGCGGACGCCGGCATAGGCGTGGATACGGCAGCGCTCAAGTCACAGTGGCAGCAGGCGGTGGCGGCAACGCTGGAGGAGGCGACGCTGATTCTGCCGCAGGAGGAGTGGGCAGTGCGCGGCGGTCGTACCGGCTACCACACCGAATACCTCGGGCATCTGTTGACAGAGTTGCAGTCCATTCATCGCGCCTATCCCGGCTGCGGTTGGTAGCCGTTGTGGATCAGCTGCCGGTCATGACCCGGGAGTACTGCGATCGGCTCCGGCGGCGTGAGGTGTCCGATGCGGCGGAGCTCTGGGAGTTGCTTGACCAAGTCAGGGACCCGGAGCTGCCTGTTCTGAGCATCTGGGATCTCGGTGTGTTGTGCGATGTGACAAGAGAGAACGGCAAGGTCGCGGTCACCATCACACCCACCTACTCGGGTTGCCCCGCGATGGAAACGATCCGCAGCGATATCGAGCGCGTGCTCAGCGAGGCCGGCATCGGCCCCGTCAAAATTCAAACCCGGCTGGCACCCGCCTGGAGTTCGGCCTGGATCTCGCCCGAAGGCAACGACAAACTGCGCGGGTACGGAGTTGCGCCGCCGGCAGACGGTGAGGCGGATGCCGAGGGTCTGACCCCCGCCGTGGGGGTCGCCTGTCCCCGTTGCGGCTCGGTCGATACGCGGTGTGTCAGCGAGTTCGGTTCCACCGCATGCAAGGCGCTGTTTCAGTGCAACGACTGCAGCGAACCCTTCGATTATTTTAAAAAAATATAGGCCCAGGATATGTCCGATACCGACTTTTATGCATTGACCATCGCCGAGGTTAAACCGGAAACCGATACCGCGATCCGCGTCACCTTCGAAGTGCCCGTCAATCTGCAGCATAAGTTCAAGTTTATCCAGGGTCAGTTTCTGACCTTGCGGGCTAATATCGATGGCGAAGCGGTGCGGCGCTCTTACTCTATCTGCTCCGGTATCAACGACGGCCATATGCGGGTGGGGATCAAACGGGTCAAGGGGGGCAGGTTCTCCAACTACGCCAACGACAACTTCAAAGCCGGCGACAGTGTGGAGGTGATGCCGCCGCAGGGAGGGTTTTACACGGAACTGAATCCAGCCAACGAGAAGCGTTACATGTGCCTGGCGGCGGGCAGTGGCATCACGCCGATTCTCTCCATCATCAAATCGATCCTCTCCGTGGAGCAAGCCAGCCAGGTCACATTAATATACGGCAACCGCCGCTCCAGCTCGGTGATGTTCCGGGACGAACTCAGCTTTATCAAGAATCGTTATTTGAATCGCTTCCAGTGGATCAACATCATGAACGAAGAGGACCAGGGGGCGGATCTGCTCAACGGCATCATCGACAACAGGAAAGGATACCAGCTTGCCAAACGTAAGCTGCTCGACATCCGCGCCACCGACGAAGCGTTTATCTGCGGACCGGAGGCGATGATGGCCGAAGTCTCCCGCGGTTTCAGGATCGAGGGGCTGAAGGACTCGCAGATCCACTATGAACTCTTCGCCAGCTCCTCGGACGACTCCCGCACCATGCTGGAGAAGGCGCAGCAGCGTATCGCCGCATACGGCGAGGAGAAGCGCAGCAGAGTGACCCTGATCGCGGACGGCCGCAGCAGCGACTTCGAACTGGCTACGGTGGGCGAGAATATCCTGGACGCGGGATTGCACAACGGATTGGAGCTTCCCTACGCCTGCAAAGCGGGCGTCTGCTCGACCTGCAAGGCGAAGCTGATAGCGGGCAGGGTGGATATGGATATCACTCACGGGCTCGAGCCCGAGGAGGTGGAACGGGGATATATTCTCACTTGTCAGGCGCACCCGCTCACCGACCAGGTGGTGGTCGATTTCGATCAACGCTGATCGGGGTTGACACTAGGCTGCCGGCATAAATTCAAACATTTCCCACCTGCACCACCCATCCCTACTGTTTGCATCGATGGTTTGGGGCGAGGGCGCCTTTGTAGCCGCTAAGCAGTGAAAGCACTATACTCCCATGTCGCCGCGATCGCTGTGGATACAGATATGGATTTAGGCGGGTTTATTTTCGTAATCTAAACCGGATAATCCCGCTCTATTCCGTGACCGCTGTAGTTGCTCTGCAGGTGGTGATCTTCCAAAAAAATAACATTTCATAAGGGGTATCTAGTGGACACAGAACTAATTCTTCAGTTGGGACTGATTCTTTTATTGGTTATGGGAAATGCGTTCTTCGTCGGATCGGAGATCGCGCTCACTTCAGCACGGCGCAGTCGCATCAAACAGCTGGCCGACACCGGCAACAAGGCAGCCAGGACAGTTCAGCTGCTGCACAAGGAGCCGGAGCGCTTCTACTCCGTTACCCAGATCGGCATCACCCTGGTATCGCTTGCGCTGGGCGCCATCGGCATGGTTACCATCAGTCAGATGTTGGATCCCATGTTCGAAAAACTGTTTGATCTGTTTGGCGATCGCACCCTGCACAAGGGGCTGATCGCAATGGCGCACACGGCCTCCTACGCGGTGGCATTTGTCATTATCTCGTTCCTGCATGTCGTTGCCGGTGAGCTGGCTCCAAAAGTGCTTGCTTTTCACAAAGCGGAGTCGCTGAGTCTTGCTGTGGGAGGGATCATCAATGGCCTCTATAAGATGTTCAAATGGCTGATCTGGATTATGAACAAGTCGTCCAATGGTTTGCTCTGGGTATTCGGGCAGCGTAACCTGAGCGGCCATGGCGAAGGACATTTCGCGATGTCGGAAGAGGAGATCCGGACTATTCTTTCGGCAAGTGAACAGGACGGTGTGCTCAACGCCGACGAAACCATGATGATTCGCGGCGTCTTCGATCTTGATGAGCACAATGTACGCGAAGCGATGATACCCCGTACCGATCTGCTGGCGATATCCTCCGACGCCACCGTTTCCGACGTTTTGAAAATGTTCAAACAGACCCACCACGCGCGCTACCCGGTCTATGATGGAAGCCTGGACAATATGGTGGGAGTCGTGGCGATGAAGGAGCTGCTCACATCGGTTGCCGAGCAGGAGGGGGGGGAGGTGTCCCTGGATCAACCTGTCTCCGAGATCATGCTTCCGCCCTTTCTGGTGCCGGAAACCAAGGCGCTTTCCGAACTGCTCAAAACCTTCAAAACCAATCGCCAGCATATGGCAATCGTCATCGATGAATTTGGCGGCACCGCCGGGGTGATCACGCTGGAGGATATTCTGGAGGAGATCGTGGGTGACTACGATGACGAATTCACTCGCGGCCATCGCCAGATCAAAAAGCTGGCGGGCAGTGAGTACATTATCAATGGATCGATCCGCGTCTCGGAACTGGAGCCGGTCGTCCATTTTCCTTTCCCGGATGGAGAGGACTATGTCACGTTGGCTGGACTTGTTTACAAGTTTTTAGGGCATATCCCAAAAAACGGCGATCAAGTGGATCTGGACGGCGGACGCCTGGAGGTAGTGGAGATGGAGGGTCACCGTATTACCAAAATTAAATTTCAGGATCTGGCCTTGAACGAAGAAGGAAAACTCGATCTGGCAGACAGAAACAGTCAGTCAGACCCTGCGTTTGAAACCGAGGTTGAGGCGCCGCCAAAGGGAGTGACAGAATAAACAGTAGATAAGGGCATTAGCCGTTTCCGCCACAGGCGGTCACTGAGTAATTCAGAAATTCTCCGCTGCTTGCGGTGGGGATAAAACCGTGAGGCTTCCAAAGGGGAGAGGTGTGGCGCTCCCCTTTGGTTCCCAGCGAGGTTTTATACTTCGATCACGATTCAACCCTAATCTGCAGCTGTCTTCGGTACGAAAATCATAAAAAAATCGTAGACGGACCACTGGCGGTTTAGATCTGGATACAATCGGATTATCCGGCATTTTTGCATTGCCCGGACTCCCATACCTGAATCGCCATTTTCCGGTCGCTTCCCCAGCGGTAATTTCCCGATTCGCCGCTTTCACGAATGACGCGGTGGCAGGGAATCAGATAGCCGATGGTATTAGCGGCAACCGCGCTGGCCACCGCGCGCTGGGCACGCGGAGAGTCGATCATCGAAGCGAGCTGGCTATATGAGATCAGTCGCGATGAGCCGATATTAATCAGCGCCTCCCACACCTTGATCTGGAAATTGGTGCCGCGCAGCAGCAGGTGGAGGTTTCCGGGCTTGGGTTGCGGCGGAAAAATACGGCGCACCAGGGAGATGGCCTCCGCCTCGTCAGGGATCAGTTCCGCTTTGGACCACTGCGAGCAGAGCTCCTGTTGCTGCGCTGTACCGTCGCCGTCACAAAACGCCAGATAGCAGAGGCCGCGTGAGGTCCACCCGAGCAGTGCGTTACCGAAAGGAGTGGCGGCGATGCCGTGGCGGACGCTGACTCCCTCACCGAGGGTTTTGATCTCTCCGGGCGTCATCGCTTCGCAGCTGACCATCAGATCGTGCAGCCGGCCGGGTCCCGAGAGTCCACTCTGCAGCGCGGCGCCGAGTATGTCGGAGGATTCCCTAAGTGCCTGCTTGGCATACTCCTTGGTAAGGTATTGCAGAAAACGTTTGGGTGATATCCCAGCCCAAGCGCTAAACAGCCGCTGCAGCCGCTGCTCGCTCAGATGCACCTCGCCGGCAATCTCGGCGAGGCTGGGCTGGCTGCGTGCATTGGTACGGATGAATTCAATTGCCCGCGCGACGACGGTGTAGTGGCGACTCTGTGTTTCAAAGGAGGACTCAGTCAATTTTGTTCACCTGCCTGACAAACAATCCGGTAGGTTCAGGTTCCGCCTTATTGACGCTGTGTACCACCCGATTCTTGCCGAACCTGGAATCAGATGAACAAAATCTACCTGATTATGTAACGAGACTCAGTTATTGAATCAGCGGATTCTGGATCATCGAACCGCATCGAACAACGTCGGGTGGAATCGCTGCGCTTGTTCCACCCTACCGGCTACCTGATCAGATAGGCCACCGCCTTGCTGTATGGCGCCACCGAGTGCATCATCAAGAATCAGGCGGTACCGCCGCCATCCATTTGCGCTTGCAGATAGTTGGGCAGGCCGATCATATCGATCAGCTGCAGCTGTTTTTCCAGCCAGTAGGCGTGGTCCATCTCGGTGTCGTCCAGTAGTTTCAACAGCATCTTCCGGGTGTCGTAATCCTGCTCCTCCTCGCACACTTTTATCGCATCTTTGAGTGCCGCGCTGACCTCGTACTCGACCGCCAGGTCGTTTTTCAGCATCTCCTTTACGTTTTTACCGACGTGTACTTTCTCCTGCTGGCTGAAATCGGGCTGCCGTTCGAGGAACTGCATACGCTCGATCAAAGCATCTGCGTGCTCGATCTCCTCTTCCATCTCATGGTTCAGACGTTCGTACAACCGGAGCAGTCCCCAGTCGCGGTACATGCGGGAGTGCGCCATGTACTGGTCACGCGCCGCCAACTCGCCATTTAACAGTGACTGTAAATGGTCAAGCACTCTTTTGCTGCCTTTCATGTCACTCTCCCATCTGCGACTGCAGGTAGTTCTCAAGTCCGGTATGCTCGATCAGCCACTGTTGTGTCTCCACCCAGTCGATTTGCTCCTCCGTCTGTTCGAGAATTTCCGTGAGCTCGTCGCGGCTGATGAAATCGCGCACATCCTCGCAGGCGGCGACAGCGGTCATCAGATTGGCGCGTATTGCGCTGAGCATTTTCAGATCGCCATCCAGCATTTTTGGCATGTCCTTGCCGATCATCAGCTTGCCGGCATTCTCCAGTTTTGGCAGTCCCTCCAGAAAGAGAATGCGTTCGATCAGCTCGTCAGCCGCCTTCATGGCTTGGATCGAGCGCTTGTACTCGTACTCGTTGAACTCACCGAGTCCCCAATCCTTGGCGATGCGGGCGTGCAGAAACAGTTGATTAATGGCGGTGAGTTGGTCACGTAGGCAGGAGTTCAACAACTCTAAAACCTGGGGGTCGCCTTTCACAAAAAGAATCTCCTTAGCGGTAACTGTCAATGAGAAGAGATGTGGGAAGCCTGGCTAATGCGGAGGGGAAGTGGTCTGCCTCCCCGGAAAACTCGTTTCAGGAATTTTCCTGTTGCTAACAGCATAGTCCATTGATTCTAAGTTACTAAGGTTACCGTTTAAAGTAACAAATCCGGAAACTGTAAATCCCCCGGCTTGAACAGGGAAAGAAGATGGGGAGAGGGATGCCGATTGAGTCGGCGCATGCCGAATGAAAAGGCGTGGCTGCGGTTTGAACCCTGGGGCAGAACCTGAAAGATAAGCATGGGGACCGATGAACGTATCAGGCGTTTCCTGACTGCTGGAACAGCACAACAACGTTGGTGATCAATCCCTCTTTATTTTTCGATTAGGTTCGGCGCATGAGTGGATCCATACCACAGCCATCGCTCGCTATAGAATGTCGGCCTTGCGCTGGGAAACTTTAACCGGTTTTTTAGCTTATTCCGGAAGGCGCGATCCCGCTGGCGGCAAACCGCTGGCGATGCTGAGCCACCACGGCAGGGAAGGCGCCGTTTCGGTCTTCAGCGACGGCGCGAATCTGTGCGTTGGCAGCTTGCTCCACCGCTTTGTAGATCAGAGCGCACAGGCGATGCGCTGCCGAACCCTTCCAGTCGGGCGGCAACAGAGCGGTGGGCAGTTCAGGATCATGCAGCAGAATTCGCCGGTACTGGTGTATCAGCATGATCCTGATGACCAAACAGTGTTCCGGATTTCTGTCGTTGGAATCGCTGCCGTCCTGCAGCGCCTGCGCCAGCGGTTGATAACGCCTGATAAACGCAGCGTACTCCTTCTCCAGACGATCGATATCGAAACATTGACGAACCATATCCCTGGTTCCCAGTCCAACCGTCTGGTCGTCGTTTCTGGCGCGCATGATGGTCACCTTGCCGGCGATGCCGAGCGTTTCCATCAGCTGCCAGACCGGTGCTACCGGAGCGGTTGGGTGGCCGTAAACGTTGGGTGCGATAATGCCGAATCCAAGCCAGGTCATGCGCCTGCGCACCTCGGCCCGTTGCGCTGCGCTGATGCCCT
The DNA here is from genome assembly GCA_024235255.1 of Chromatiaceae bacterium. GTDB lineage: Bacteria > Pseudomonadota > Gammaproteobacteria > Chromatiales > Chromatiaceae > HKST-UBA178. Next base: position 800,877 of record JACKMT010000001.1, on the reverse strand, counting down.
TGGTACCGGTGAACACCAGGCGCCAATCACCGTCCCATTCGGGCTCGCCGAAATAGTAGATGCGGCGGTCGAATCGGTCGACCCTGATACGTGCTGATGTAGTCAGTCGGTAGTAGCTGCGCCGGCCGGCTTTAATGCTCTCGAGCGATCCGTCTTGCGAGAGCCGGTAGACCGCCGTGCGCACCAGCCGCTCGCTGACACCGAGCGGTGCCAGTAACCGGGTCAGGCTGCCCAGCCATATCTCCCCGCCATGGGCTTCAACGATATCACCGAACACCGTGGCGATCAGCGACGGCGTTTTGCTCGGCGGTTCGTTGTTCAGATCACGAATAAGCGTGCTGCAGCGCGTTTTGAACGAATGGTTGGGCACTGGTGTGCAGGTTGGTCAGGTAAAAAGCGGATGTTAACAAATGCCATTCTGCGAGTCATTTGCCAGAGTGCTGCATGCGGAACTTTCCGGCCTGGTGCGGATTTCTCGCTTAATTATGCATAATGTAAAAAATTGACGGGTAAGCGCATGGCGGGTTGTCGGTAAACGCTTAATTTGCTGTACTCGTAAAATTGAGAGTAAAAAATACTATTACGGATTACGTAATCTAAGTGAGTATTTTGCATGTGGCGGCAACCGGTACGCAGATAAAACCGACGGACCCGAACAGGCACATGAGCAGGATGTGATGTTTCTAACCTACCAGAATCCAGTCTATCCCTACGTGAAATCGCCAGACCAGGCGGTGTCCGCACCGGTTCACCATCCGCTGGTCATCGTCGGCGCCGGTCCGGTCGGCATGGCTGCTGCGATCGATGCAGCAGTGCGTGGGATCGGTGTGCTGGTGCTGGATGAGGACAACACGGTCAGCGTGGGATCGCGTGCGGTCTGCTACTCGAAACGCGCGCTGGAGATCCTGGACCGGCTGGGCTGCGCGCAGCCGATGATCGCCAAAGGGGTCACCTGGAAACTGGGCAAGATCTTCTTCCGGGACGAGCTGGTCAATCAGTTCGATCTGCAGCCCGCCAAGGGAGAGAAAATACCTGCCTTTATCAACCTGCAGCAATATCATATGGAAGAGATCATGGTCCGGCGCATGGCGGAGCTGGATAACCTGGAGGTGCGCTGGAAAAACCGGGTTACCGAGGTGGTCAACGGTGCGGAGAAGGTGACGCTGGAGGTGCAGACGCCGGACGGTCCCTACCGTCTCAGCTGCGATTGGCTGATCGTTGCGGACGGCGCCAACAGCCCGATCCGGGAACAGCTGGGGCTTGAGTCGAAGGGGCAGTGGTTTCAAGACCGATTCCTGATCGCTGACGTCGTGATGAAGGCGGAGTTTCCGCCGGTGCGCTGGTTCTCTTTCGATCCCTCGTATCATCGCGGCTACTCCACTCTGCTGCATCGCCAGCCGGACGACATCTGGCGGCTTGACTTTCAACTCGGCTGGGATGCCGATCCGGAAGAGGAGAAGCAGCCTGAAAATGTGATACCCAGGGTCAGGGCGATGCTGGGGGAGGATACCGAATTCGAGCTCGAGTGGTGCAGTGTCTACACATTTCGCTGCCGGCGGATGGAGCGATTCCGTTACGGACGCACGCTGTTTGTCGGTGACGCCGCGCATCAGGTCTCCCCGTTCGGTGCCCGCGGCGCCAACTCCGGCATCCAGGACAGCGACAATCTGATATGGAAGCTGAAGCTGGTGATGGATGGCTTGGCACCGGCGCGGCTGCTCGATACCTACTCCGACGAGCGGGTTTTTGCCGCGGATGAAAATATCATGAATTCAACCCGTTCCACCGATTTCATTACACCCAAGTCGACAGTCTCCCGCAGCTTCCGCGATGCGGTGCTGGAGCTGTCGCGCAACCTACCGTTTGCCCGCGCGCTGGTTAATTCGGGACGGCTCTCCGATACCGCGTTTCTGGTCGAGTCGGCGCTGAACAGCGTGGATGACGACAGCTTTCAGGGGGATATGGTGCCGGGCGCGGTGATGGCAGATGCAACGGTGGCGGGGTTGCGGGGAGAGCGCTGGCTTCTGGATACTGCAGGCAACAGTTTTGTGCTTTACCTGTACCTGCAAGATGCCGCCGGCCTGGATCGGACGGTGGCGGAGCAGTTGCAGTTACTGGCATCGGGGCAGATACCGGTGGCGAGTGTTGTGGTCTCCAGACAGGGCGCTGCCCCGGCCGAACTGCCCACGCTGCACGACGCGCAGGGGCTGTTTGCCGATCGTTACGACGCACTGCCCGGTACCTGTTATCTGATCCGGCCCGATCAGCATGTCTGCGCCCGCTGGCGCGCTTTCGATCTTTCCAGGGTTTCTGCGGCGCTGGCCCGCGCCACCTGCAATCTCAGAGGAGAGCGGCAAGTTGCTGAAACGAGAGAATAATTTCCACCAGCCCGGAAAGCGCTTTTTTCGCCCCTACCGGCCGGGCGACGATTTCTACGAGGCGCTGATCGAGACCCATCGCGATCTGAGCGAGGCGCAGAGCGCGCAGGTGAACGCGCGGTTGATACTGCTGCTGAGCAATCATATCGGCGACCTGAATTTGCTGCGCGAGGCGCTGGCACTGGCGCGCGACGGGGTGCTGCCCGAGGGTGATACCGGTTGATACCTGCGGCATGCGAGGCCGACCCCGATAGTGATGAGGAGAAACTGATGAAAATCGAAAAAATCCACCACGTCGCCTACCGCTGCAAAAATGCTAAAGAGACGGTGGAGTGGTACAGCAGGAACCTGAATATGGATTTCATACTGGCCATTGCAGAGGACAGAGTGCCGTCGACGCATGAGCCCGACCCGTACATGCACGTTTTCCTGGATGCCGGCGGGGGGAATGTGCTGGCCTTCTTCGAACTGCCGACCAAGCCGGAGATGGGGCGTGATCCCAACACGCCGGAATGGGTCCAGCATATCGCCTTCAAGGTCAGGGACCGCGAGACGTTGCTGCAGTTTAAGGCCCAGCTCGAAGCCAACGGCGTAGCGGTATTGGGCGTGACCAACCACTCAATCTTTCACTCGATCTACTTCTTCGATCCCAATGGTCACCGTGTTGAGCTGGCTTGCCCCGATCCTGCCGAGGAGGAGAAGCTGAAGCGGCTGGATGCGGTGAAATGGGCGATGCTGGAAGAGTGGTCCAGAACCAAAAAAGCGCCAAAACACGCGGCCTGGATGCATCAGGCGGAGTTCGCTTCCCAAGATTAGTTCCATTTCCGGAACGGGTTCCTTTACCGGGTGGCGATGGCCAATAATAATCGAGCCTTTTATCGGGTTTCCCCTGGCACACCCGCCCAGCTTACAGTTGCACAAAGTTTCATCTCGCCAAGCCGCAGTGAACGCAAAGGGTTCAAAGTGATGCTTGGCGAGCTTTGCGTCTCTGCGAGAGCTGGATTTCTTTGAAAAATTGGGGGAGATCGGTTCTTAGGGAAAGAGAGTGTATGAAACTTTACAGCTATTTCAGGTCCTCGGCAGCCTACCGGGTGCGTATTGCACTCAATCTGAAGGGTCTTGATTACGAAACCATACCGATCCACCTGGTGCGTGGCGGCGGAGAGAACAATCGACCGGAATATCTGGCAAAAAATCCACTGGCGCTGGTGCCGACGCTGGAGACGAATGAGGGTTTGCTGATTCAATCGCTGGCAATTCTTGAGTATCTGGAAGAGGTCTGCCCGGCACCGGCGCTGCTGCCGCAGGATCCGCTGGGACGCGCGCGGGTCCGGGCGATCGCCCAAACGGTCGCCTCGGAGATTCATCCGCTCAACAATCTGCGGGTACTCGACTACCTGGTCAGGCAGGTGGGCGCGGATGAGGCGGCCAAGCTTGCATGGTATCGTCACTGGATTCATGATGGATTGAGCGGTATCGAAAAACTGCTCTCCGGCAGCCCGGCAACGGGCAACTTCTGTCACGGAGATGCCCCTACTTTTGCCGACTGCTGTCTGGTGCCGCAAGTTTACAACGCGCGCCGCTTCGATTGCCCGCTGGAGCCGTTTCCGTTAATTTGCAGCATTGTCGGTCATTGCGAGATCCTGCCTGCATTTACTCGCGCAGCACCTGAAAAGCAACCGGATGCGGAGTAGAATCAGAATGCAATTCCGGAAGTCATAACCGGAAGTAATAATCAGTCTCGGAGAAGCAGCGCAGGTTTAAACACTGCACCATTCCGGCTTACCAGGAGTGGCGGCAAAAGTGTTTCCGCAGCGCCTGTCTAGCAGAGGAGAGATCGCATAATGGATCAGCAGCCCCTTTGGCGGCCAAACGAACAGCAGATTGCCGATGCCAATATCACCGGGTTTATGCAGCGCGCGACACGCTTCACCGGCCGGGCCATCGATACATACGAAGATCTGTGGAACTGGTCGGTCGACGATATCGAAGGCTTCTGGTCGCTGCTGTGGAGCTACGGCAGCGTGCTCGGCGACAGGAGTGCCGACGTGGTTGACGGCGCCGACAAAATGCCTGGCGCCAGCTGGTTTCCAAAGGCGCGGCTGAACTATGCGCAGAATCTGCTGCGGCGGCGCGACGAGCTGGATGCGCTGGTGTTCTGGGGCGAGGAGCGGGTGCGGCGCCGGGTCAGCCACGCGGCGTTGTACGACGCGGTTTCGCGCTGCCGTCAGGCGCTGACCGACGCCGGTGTCGCACAGGGCGACCGGGTCGCCGGCTATCTGCCCAATATGCCGGAGGCGGTCATCGTGATGCTGGCGACGGCATCCCTCGGCGCGGTCTGGTCCTCCGCGTCACCCGATTTCGGGGTGGAAGGGGTGATGGACCGATTCGGGCAGATTGCACCGAAAGTGCTGTTCTGCGTCGACGGTTACTATTACAACGGTAAGGTGATCGACTGCCGGGAGAAGAATCGGGAGCTGGCCGCGCGGCTGCCGGAGCTGCGCCGCACCGTTCTGGTCCCGTACATCGAGAGCGGGGCTGACCCCTATCAGCTCTCCCACGGCGTCCCCTGGGATGAGTTTCTGGCACCGTTCGATGTGGACGAAATCGAATTCGTACAGCTGCCATTCGACCATCCGCTGTTCATCATGTTCTCTTCCGGTACCACCGGGGTGCCCAAGTGCATCATCCACTCGGCCGGCGGCACGCTACTGCAGCACCTGAAGGAGCATATGCTGCACGGGGACATCAAGCCGAACGACCGGCTCTTCTATTTCACCACCTGCGGCTGGATGATGTGGAACTGGCTGGTCTCCGGACTCGCCAGCGGCGCCACGCTGCTGCTCTACGACGGCAGTCCTTTCGCCGCGGGAAACGGCATTCTGTTCGATTTCGCCGAAACGGAACGGATGACGCAATTCGGAACCTCGGCCAAGTTCATCGAAGCTTGCGGAAAGTTCGGACTGGAGCCCGCCAAATCCCACGATCTCAGTTCACTGCGCGCAATCTTCTCCACCGGCAGCCCATTGGCGCCGGAGGGGTTTCGCTATGTCTACGGCAAAGTGAAAGCCGATCTGTTGCTGGCCTCCATCTCGGGCGGTACCGATATCATCTCCTGTTTTGCTCTTGGCTGCCCGGTGCTGCCGGTATGGCCGGGAGAGCTGCAGTGCCGGGGTCTGGGCATGGCGGTGGATGTCTATGACGATGCCGGCAGACCGATCAGGGGTAAAAAAGGGGAGTTGGTCTGCACCCGACCGTTTCCCTCGATGCCGGTCGGATTCTGGAACGACCCGGACGGCAGCCGCTACCACGCGGCCTATTTCGCCCGTTTTCCCGGCGTCTGGTGTCACGGCGATTTCGTCGAGCTGACCGAGCACCAGGGGATGATTATTCACGGGCGCTCAGATGCGACGCTCAATCCGGGCGGCGTGCGCATCGGCACCGCCGAGATCTACCGCCAGGTGGAGAAGATCGGTGAGGTGCTCGAGTCGCTGGTGATCGGCCAGAACTGGGAGCAGGATGTGCGCGTGGTGCTGTTCGTGCGGCTGCGCGAAGGCGTGACGCTGGACGATGCGCTGATCCAGCGCATCAAAACGCAGATCCGCAGCAAGACCAGCCCCAGGCATGTGCCCGCCAAGGTGCTGCAGGTGAGCGATATTCCGCGCACCCGCAGCGGCAAGATCGTGGAATTGGCGGTGCGCCAGGCGGTGCATGGCGAGCCGGTCAGGAATACCGAAAGCCTGGCCAACCCGGAGGCGTTGGATCTGTACAGGAATCTGCCGGAACTGGCGCACTGAATGGGGTTGGATTCAGTTGTTGGCCACTGGGATTCAGGCTCATATTGATGCCCGGAAACCATCTACACCGCCCGTTCCCGGACTTCCGGGGAAGATCTTTTGTTGTCTTCACTGCCCAGCCTGCGCAAGAAATTGCACCTCCGAAAAACCCGGGGCAATGCACTGTATTCAGGGTGCACTCAGAATGATCGGACGGTGAAGCGGCGAGCCGTTGACGGTAGAGTGCTGTGGAAACCAGGCAAAAAAGAGCGCTTGGGCTTCTTATTTCCGTTCTGATATTGCTCCAGTTGCGTTAACCTTAGTGCGACGGAAGCAACATTAAAGAGGGAAATTTTTGAACATTATCCACAGTCGAAGCACAAGCCTGGTGGGTGGGAATGTCCTGCTGGCACTCCTGTATTTTGTGTCAGGACATTTGAGTCTGTTGTTGGCGATTCCGCCCGGCTACGCGACTGCGGTGTGGCCGGGGGCTGGGATTGCCCTCGCTGGGCTGCTGCTATACGGACGACGCTATCTTCCCGGCGTGATCCTCGGCTCCTTTCTGACGAATCTTAGCCTCGATTTGGGCTCAGTACTCTCAATAGCCGCCCTGAAAACAGCTTTCATTGCAATGGTTATCGCCTTCGGCGCCGGCGCACAGGCGTTGTTAGGGGCCAAACTCGTACAACGGTTCTTCAGGCTTGACCCCGGGCTACTCGAATTGCGCAACATCATCGGGTTGCTCGCGTTGGGCGGTCCCGTCAGCTGTCTGCTCAATTCCACCTGGAGCGTCACCATACTTCTGGTCGCCGGAGTGATCGATTGGTCGGAGTATGGATACAGCTGGATGACCTGGTGGGTGGGTGACAGCATCGGTGTGTTGATCTTCTTACCCCTGGCATTCATCTGGCTGGGTAAGCCACGTGAGTGCTGGGTGAAGCGCCGGTTCACAGTCGCATTGCCGCTGGCACTGTTTTTCAGTTTGGTGGTCATTGGGTTCCTCTTTGCGAGTCACCAAGAAAAGAAGGAGGTCATGCACACATTTATACAACGCGGTGATGTGATCGGCGACGCGTTGGATAAGCACATTGTGCATTATCTGGAAGCCGTACATGCCATACAGAGCTATTTCGCCAGTTCCAACCATGTGACGCGGCAGGAATTCCGGACTTTCGTCGCTCGAACCTTAGATCGGGCTCCCGGTATACAGGCTTTGTCCTGGAATCCCAGGATCACGGCCGCGGAGCGCAACACCTATGAAGCAGCGGCCCGCCAAGATGGTTTTCCTGGTTTCCACCTCATGGAGCGAAATGTGGATGGAGAACTCATCACTGCGACGGAAAGGCCGGTATATGTAGCCGTCTACTATATCGAGCCATACAAAGGCAATGAAGATGCCCTTGGTTATGATGTTTATTCCCAGCCGCAACGACAGGTGGCGATGGATCTGGCAAGGGATATCGGTAGGGCTGTGGCCACCGAGCGCATTACCCTCATTCAGGAGAGCGGCACTCAAGCCGGTGTGCTGGTATTCGTGCCCATTTACAATTCGGAACAAGCGCCTGACAGTCCAGCGGAACGTCGAGCCAGACTGCACGGCTACGCAGTCGGCGTTTTTCGGCTGGGAGATGTACTGGCTGCAGCACTGGAAGGAACTAACGTAACGGACGTGTGGGTAAGACTCTACGATGATTCGGCCGCTGAGGAGCCGACGCCACTCGCTTTTTCACACCGCGACGATCGAGGCGAGGTAAAAATGGCCTTTGCGTTAGATCCTCAATCACAGGAAGGCACCCTCAATTACACCAGGAGATACGAAGTCGCAGGCCGCACTTGGCGGCTCACGATTATTCCTGATGCAAATTATCTGGTGGCGAATCGCTCATGGGCGGGATGGTGGGTTCTGGCAGGCGGACTTTTATTTGCCGGTGTGTTGGGCTTGTTTCTGCTTTCGTTGACTGGACGATGGTTTCTTGACGAACGCCGAGCCGAAGCGTTGGCAGAATCCAACGCCAGCCTCAGTGACCAGGTTAATCAACGCATTCGCACCGAACAGGCCCTGCATACAGAGAAAGAGAAGGCCGAAGTGACCCTGCATTCCATTGGCGATGCGGTTATCACTACTGACGCTAGCGGTGACATCGAATATTTGAATCCGGTTGCCGAGAGGCTCACGGAGTGGACCGCCGAGGAAGCGCGAGGCAAGCCGCTTACCGCGGTATTTCGAATCATTAACGAAGAGACACGTGAGACAGCCGTGGATCCGGTATATCGCTGCCGCAATGAGGGGCGGGTGATCGGCTTGGCAAATCATACAGTGTTGATCAGCCGCTCCGGCCGCGAGTACGCCATTCAGGATTCGGCTGCACCCATCCGTGACTATGAGAGCCGGATCATGGGTGTCGTCTTAGTGTTCAATGACGTCAGCGAAACCCGTCGCATGGCACGGGAAGCCGCCCACTATGCCACTCACGACACCCTGACAGGCCTGGTAAATCGGCGAGAATTTGACCGAAGGCTCGAGCAGTCACTGGCTAGCAGCAAACACTATGGCACCCGCCATGCCCTTTGCTACCTGGATCTGGATCAGTTCAAGATCGTCAATGACACCTGTGGTCACCGTGCCGGAGACGAGTTACTGAAACACATTGCAAACCTTCTTGCCAATGAAGTACGCGAACGTGACACCCTGGCGCGGTTGGGTGGCGATGAGTTTGGCTTGCTGCTGGACAACTGTCCGATAGAGAAGGCATTTGAGATTGCCGAGACACTGGTGAGCAATGTGCGGGATTATCGCTTCGTATGGGACGAACAACCCTTTGACATCGGTGTCAGCATAGGACTGGTCACCATCGTCGGGCAGGTGGAAACGGCGGAGATGCTGCTGAGCCATGCCGACGTAGCCTGTTATGCAGCCAAAAACCAGGGACGGAATCGCGTACATGTTTACCAACCGGATTTTAGCGGTGCAGATCCACACCACCGCGAGATACTGCGCATAGCTGATATGCGCAGCGCCATCGATCAGAACCGATTTCGTTTGTACGGTCAGCCGATCTGTTCCCTCGGCGAGGAGATACCTCAGGTTCAATGGTATGAATTGCTATTGCGGATGGTCGATCAAGACAATCGCCTGGTGCTGCCGGGCAGTTTTGTACCGATTGCAGAGCGCTTTGACCTCATGGGTCAGATTGACCGCTGGGTGGTGCGAACAATTTTTCGCGACTACAAAAAACTGTTTCCAATTGAGGATCCCCCGAATATTGCGATCAATCTATCAGGTAATCTGCTTGGGGATGATAGTCTGTTACCCTTTTTACGCGAACAGTTTGCTACCCACGAGATCGACCCTGAGAGGGTATGCTTCGAGGTCACCGAGACTGCTGCGATTCGCAACATCAGCGCAGCCATGCAACTAATCCGAGCGATCCGAGAGATGGGCGGCAAGTTCGCTTTGGACGATTTCGGTAGTGGTCTTTCATCCTTTGCTTATCTTAAAACACTGCCGGTCAACTACCTGAAGATCGACGGTAATCTGGTAAGACGTATCGCTGAAGAGAGCGAAGATCGTGCAATGGTTGAGGCAGTCAATCAACTTGCTCACCGCTTGGGGATGCAAACGGTGGCCGAATATGTGGAAACAACTGAATGCATGCAGGTACTACGTGAGATCGGGGTAGATTATGCACAGGGTTTTGCGCTGGCAGTACCTGAAGAATTGCCATTGAAGCGTGTAAAGTCCAACGTGTAAGCGCCGCGTACCAGATTAAAAGGGCTGGTTATAGTCGTGCAACTTTCCGTAGCATCGTATCGTCCCGCTTGCTATCTGATTTTTTAGCGAGTAGCCCGGATTACTTTTCACTTCATCCGGGCTACTCGCTATCGATCCGCTGGAGCTTGACCGGCAGGGGGGGTGCTGATTTAGAAAAATAACGCCCTGCAAAATAAATGCGTCACCTTTTTCCAATGCCAACCCAGGACACCAATTGCCCCGGGTGTGCGAATCGTTTCACGTCACCGATCTCGGTGATCATGGTCAAGGCGAACAGGTGCTTGATACCCTTGCAACAGGTCAGCGCTTTGACTGGTTCAGCTGCACAGCGCCAAAAAATTCCAGCAACTTTCAAGTTGTCCGATCAATCCCTTCAGTGTTGGATGACAGTGGTAATCCAGGATCTCACCCGTGTGTTGATTCAACGCGCAACCATGATAGCCCACGTCATCGACATCGATCCCGATATAAACTATGTTCTGTTTCATAGACGCCTCCGATTCGCTCTGATGGTCTTTCAACCCCTGAGATATCCATCAGCAATGATAGCTCTCGGGGCAGGAGGGGGCGTCTATATCCTCTATACTTCGTATTCAACTATTGTAGTACGGCAACGGAAAATGACCGGGAGCGCTTGCCGCAGCAGTCGGATACTGTTTAACTCGCTGAGCAGGTGTTGCAGCTTGTGCGGCACGGGGAATGCAAATTCCCGGTTGGATGCACCCCGGTGCTACTGTAGGAATCTATCGGGCGTCGGTGGTCGCCAGGGAGGATGGTTATGCGAACTCACGTGGCAGAGACCCGGGCTCCCAAGATGGAACCGGTGGACAGGTCCGGGTCGGAGGTGAAGCCTCTCCAACTGCAAGGGCGGATCTGTAACCTCGGTTTGCACTTTCAACCGTCAAGCGCCGACCGGTTTGCGTCCGCGCCGGCAGCGGCGGGTGAGTCCGGGCGACTGCACCATGATTTCAGCCAGGTCCTGGTCCGCGCCAGCGGCGATCAGGCTGCATCCAGTATTGTCCGCCAGGCGCAAGCCGTTGCCGTCAGGGCGCACAATAGTGCGCCACCTATGACAGGAGCCTCGCCGGCTCCCCTGATGCTCGACAGGCCGAATGATCACTACGAACAACAGGCTGAACGGATCGCCGACCGGGTGGTGCGCACGGTAGCCGCGCAAACACGGACTCCGCATGCCGTACCAGCGGCTACCACCGACCGGTCGCCAGTGGGTGCTGAGGCGGCACCTCTCGTGGCGAGCACGTTCAGGCGTCCCGGTGGGGCTGCATTGCCGCCGACGATCCGCTCGCAGATGGAACATCATCTCGGACACGATTTCGACAAGGTGCGGATCCATGCAGACGCACACTCGGATGCGCTTAATCGTCGCCTGAATGCACATGCCTTCACCCATGGCCCGGACATCTATTTCGCGGCATCCCGGTTCGACCCCGGCACGGAATCCGGTCGTCACTTGCTGGCGCATGAGCTGGCACATGTGAAACAGCAGGCCAGTTCCGATGCGACACCGGCCATTCAGCGCAGCGCCAAGGCTTATTTTGAAGACGTCGGTTTCGAAGAACAGGCGGAGTTGGGGCGCGAGCTGTTTGAAGACACGCTGAGAAACGAGGCTTTCTACCCCTCTAAAACGGCCAATTTTTTCGTTAAGGTGAATAACAGGCGCAAGCGTCGGAGATTTGAGCGGCAACTGTCACGGATCGATCCTGAAAAACACCAGGCGCGCCTTGATGAGGTCGGAGAGAAGTTCGCCGATCGTCCGAAAAAGCGCCTGCGCAGGGAGAAGGGGCTGGAAAAGCGGCGGCGCAATGCCCACAGGAAACTGGATAAAACCCTGGTAGGTGCAGGCGGTTTCCCGCGCATGCAGCGTGTCTTGGTGATCAGCGCGACATATCACTATGTCCCGGTCAGCCGTGTGGGTGGGCAACAGGTGGAGTTCTCGCAATCGGTCCTGGACGAGGTCATGCGCAAGTTCAAGGTCGGGAGCACTTGGCAGGACATGGAATGGAAGGACGGGGAGAAGATCGGTGTACGCTTCGATATCGGGTTCAAGCAGCATAAGAACGCCGCCAGCCTGAGCCAGATAGACGGTAAGACCCCGGGCGATATCCCGATGCGGGTCAAGCCGCACACGGTGACCCAGCATGGGACGATCGACTATGCTGCTCCGGGTGCAACAGATGGCAAGGCGAAGACCAATATCGTCTCCAAACCGGACAACGTGGGTGAGGCCAGCTTTGCCGGGATCGCCATCGACACCAAGGCGATCAGGGACGAGAAGTACCTGCTGCGCTACTATGAGTGGGAGTCTGATCGTGCACGGGGAATTAAGCCACGGGAGGACATAGTCACACCGACCACCGGGGTGGACCTGGAACAGTACATGGCTTCGGTGATTGCGCACGAGATCGGCCACAACATCGGCATGATCCATCACGACAGGGGCATCATGGCGGAGAACCTGCAGCCGGACTCGAGTCTCATGCCGAAACGGCATATTCAGACCGATCAACAAGGAACCACGCAGGAGGGCGGCGTCGAATTCGTCGTCGACTTCAGCTTCCCCGATGTTGAGGTACGGCCGCACAATGTCCAGGCCCTGGTCGATCGCATTGAGGACATGAGTATCGAACAGCAAAATTATTGGAACAAGAAGCGGCGCCAGCAGTATCAGGATGGGCGTGCCAAACCACCGAGCGAGCACGCGGGCTTCACCGTGCTGCAAAAGTGAATCTGCGGCGCTATCGCCTCCCCCGGCCCTCGTGGATAAAGGTGGATAAAGGGTAAAGTAAAGGGTAAAGGGGTCGGTGACTATCGATTCCTATTCGCATCCATGTTGTCTTGAAATAGTGATTGAATGAAAGGAATTCCAGTTTCGAATGTCCGATGTGTCCAGCCAAAGCGTCCTCTAGGCCCAACCGGGGCTGTCGTCACGGTATATCAGACCATTCCAATAGTGAGGATGCTTCTTAGTTGTCACTGACCCCTTTTAACTTGCAATCATTGGGTTCGGCAGACACTTGCGTTTATTTGACAGTTCATTTAGCACCTACGACAGATAATTGATTGGCCTGCGCAACCTCATTCTCGATCGCACCGAATATCGTGGCGCCCGACGCATCCAGCATCTCGATCCGCACTCTGTCGCCGTAGGCCATGAAGGGTGTGACGGGTTTGCCCTGTTCGATGGTTTCGTACATGCGCAGCTCCGCCAGGCAGCAGTAGCCGACGCCGCCGTGGTCGATGCTCGATCCCCAGAGATCGCCCTGTTTGTTGGAGACGGTGCCCGAACCGATGATGGAACCGGCCTCCAGTTCACGGGTTCTGGCGGCGTGCGCGATCAGCTGCGCGAAATCAAAGGTCATGTCAACGCCGGCATTGGGCCGGCCGAAGGGTTTGCCGTTCAGTGCGACACGCAGCGGCAGGTACAGCTTGTTGTCGTGCCAAGCCTCACCAAGTTCATCCGGTGTGACTGCCACCGGCGAGAAGGCGCTGGCCGGTTTGGACTGGAAAAATCCGAACCCTTTTGCCAGCTCGGTGGGAATCAGCCCGCGCAGGGAGACGTCGTTGACCAGCATGAGCAGACGGATACTGCGCGTGCACTCGTCTGCAGCGGCGCTCATCGCCACGTCGCCGGTGACCACGGCAACCTCCGCTTCGAAATCGATTCCCCAGGCTTCTGATCCGGCCAGGATCGGGTCGCGCGGCCCGATGAAGCTGTCGGAGCCTCCCTGATAGATCAACGGATCGCTGTAGAATTCGGCCGGCAGTTCGGCGCCGCGCGCTTTTCTCACCAGTTCGACATGGTTGAGGTAGGCGGAGCCGTCCGCCCACTGGTAAGCGCGCGGCAGAGGCGCATGGCAGGCGGTCGGATCGAACGGCAGCGCATGGTTGCTGCTGCCCTCATTCAGCGCATCGTACACCTGCCGTAGATCGGCTTCGCATCGGTCCCAGTTCTCCAGCGCCTGCTGCAGCGTGGTGGCGATGCCGGGCACCCGCTGGTAAAGGGAGAGGTCGCAGTTGACCACCACCAGGGTGCCGTCGCGGCCGCCGCTTTTCAGTGTGGCGAGTTTCATCTCAGCACGCTCAATCGGCCTGCAGACCGTGCCACATCTGCTGATCGCGCTCGGCGGTCCAAATGCGCGGATCGCGGATGCCGGATGCTTCGTCGTGGGCGCGGGTGACGTCGAACGGCAAGCAGTGTTCGTAGATGAACACCTGGTCGAATTTCGGGTCCATCGCCTTGCGTGCATGCGCCATGGTCTGCTTCAGATTCATCCCCTGGGCGACGGCTTCACGCGCGCTGTTGAACAGCGTGCTGACGAAATCCCTGGTGTAAGCGATCCCCTCATTGATCTTTTCCGGCGACTCCAGCGCGGGGCCGCGGCCGGGGATCAGTTTTTTGGCGTTCAGCTCAGCCAGTCTGTCCAGCGTCCGGGGCCAGTCGGCAAGGTAGGCATCGCCGGTGTAGCAGGCTGCGTCATACTCCACCAGATCGCCGGAATAGAGCACCGCTTCAGCAGGCACCCAGACCACCGTGTCGCCTTTGGTGTGGCCGCGCCCCAGCTGCATGATGTGGAGTTCGAGACTGCCCAGCCAGAGTCGCATTTCGCCCTGGAATGCAAGCGTGGGCCAGGTCAGGCCGGGTACACTCTCGACGCCGCGGAACAGCCGCGGGAAGCGACCGATCTCCGACGCCATGTCCTGCGCTCCGCGCTCGACGATCAGGTCGTAGGTATCCTTGCTGGCTATGATCTGTTCGAGACCTTCGGCTCTGTAGCCGGAAGCACCGAGCACCCGCACCGCATGGTAGTGAGAGAGCACCACATATTTGATCGGCTTGTCGGTCAGTTCACGCACCCGTCTGATCACCTGCTGGGCCATGATCGGTGTGGCCGTGGCATCGATGATCATCACCGCGTCGTCGCCGATAATGACGCCGGTGTTGGGATCGCCTTCCGCGGTGAAAGCCCAGCAGTGCTCGGAGAGTTGGCTGAAGGTGACCTGTTTCTCCTCCAGGTCGGCGCTGGATGCAAATTGATTGCCCATCTGTCACTCCGTCCGGTTCAATTTCGTAAAAAGCGAAAAGTTAATCTCTGTCAGCTGCAATAAAACATTGCAATTCCATCGAGACCAAATTAAATCATTTTAATAATCAGTTAATTATGGGTTACGCAATTATAGACCGGGCATCCGCTGGCTGTATATGCGCGACGCATTCGGTGCTGCTGAAACAGATCTGGGTCAGAACCCGACCCTAAGCATTGTGCTGATCCTGTCTACATGGCGGTAGGGCTCGTCGTGTTCGTCTTCGGCAAGCCCTTTTTTGAACTTGCCGTGCAGGTATTCGAGCGTGATCGTAATGTGTTTGTCCGGCTCCCAGATCAGCGCCACGCCGGCCTGAATCTCGGGTTGATCTGCCAGCTCCCGGCTGCCCTCCAACCGCCACGCCAGGTGCAGATCGGTGGGCAGGGGGTGTTTCAGCTCCAGGTTCCAGGCCAGCGGTCTGTTCCGGTCCTCCTCCAGCTCGGCAAAAGAGTGCAGCGCGCCCAGCGCTTCGAATGAGAGTTCGAACGCTTCGCCGCTCCAAAGGAGGGAGCCGCCTAAAGCGCCTACCTTGCGGGCGAACCGGTCGCCGCTATCGGCCAGCAGGCGCTCGTCTGAATCCGCGAGATCCGATTGGTAGCTGAGCCCGACGGAGATTCGTTCGCTTGCATGGCTCTCCAGCGAGAGTGCCCAATCCAGCGCCTCTGCATGGCGGCCCTGGTCGTCCGCCGCACCGCGGTAGAGCATGAAGGAGAGCTCCGACATCTCTCCAAACGAGTAGGAGAGGTCTACTCCGCTGGCGCGGGTCTCTCCGAATTCCAGCATCGGACCATTTATGAAATTCCCTAGATAAGTGCCAAATGGCGTATAAAATTTGCCTGCCCTTATTGCCCAAGGCTCGGAGGTGAGCTTGACACTCGCCTCATCGGCTTTCAATTGGTCACTATCGCTGGTGTACTCCAACACCAGCAACAGCTCGCTGTTGCTCCACGGCCGGGCCATGAATCCCAGTTGATAGGTCTCTGGGCTTTCGCTTGTCTGCTCACTACTATTCCCGTTAGCAGGTTCCAGGCGCTGCTTGGTCCACTCCAGCTCAATCTGGCCAAACAGGGAAAGCCAGGGTGAAATGGCTATGCCGCGCTCCTCATCCTCCTCGCTCGCATGCGAGAAGTCGGTAAGCGTCGATTCCAGTCCTGAGTCCTCGGTTTGCCGCTCTGCTGTGTCTGCCAGCACCAGCAAGGGGAACATCGCTGCTATAAATAAGTGGATGAGGCAGGGACAACACCAGCCAGAGGGCGCTGGTAATGCAAGCAGTCTGTGCTGTGACTCCATTTGGTAATCGATCAACGGTCAAATACCCACTCTGTCAGCTGTATAGGCAAATTAAATTCTGCCATGCCCTGCACCCTTTGTCTGTGGGGTGCAGCTGCTGCACGCAGAGAGTACCGGCGACAGGTTCTGATTACCAAATGGTAATGGTGTCCGGCAACAGGGGGGTTATTATGAAGGTACCTCTGGTGAATTCTCATTTCGTCACCCCGGTGTATGCCAGGACCCAGGAAAGTCAAGCAGATGGATTCCGGCCTTCGCTGGAATGACGGATTGATCAGACTTTTCTTAAACCGTAATGCACATACTAGTGATTGAAGACGATAGCGAGGCGGCCGCATACCTCTGCAAAGGATTGACCGAGAGCGGTCATTCTGTCGATCACGCAGGGGACGGGAATGAGGGTCTCCATCTGGCTTTATCGGTGGTCTACGATGTGCTGGTGATAGACCGCATGCTGCCCGGTCGCGACGGTCTTTCGGTGATCGCCATGCTGCGCGCCGGCGGTGTCCAAACGCCGGTGCTTGTGCTCTCTGCGCTGGGCGAAGTGGATGACAGGGTGGCGGGACTGCGGGCGGGTGGCGACGATTATCTGGTAAAGCCTTACGCTTTCAGCGAGTTGCTGGCCAGGCTGGAGGCGCTTACCCGCAGGATGCTGCCGCAGATGGATGAATTCAGATTATCGATGGCCGATCTGAGCATGGACACGCGTACGCATGAGGTGAGACGCGACGGTCAGAAGATTCATCTGCAACCGATGGAGTTCCGCCTGCTTGAATTTCTGCTGCGCAAACCGAACCAGGTTTTCACCCGGACCATGCTGCTGGAGCAGGTCTGGGGATACCATTTCAATCCGCAAACCAACGTCATTGACGTCCATGTCAGTCGACTGCGGCGTAAAATCGACAACGGTTTCGATCCGCCTCTGCTGCACACAGTGAGAGGGACAGGGTACAAGCTCAGTGAAACTCCCTGATATTTTTAACACCACCGCGCTCCGTCTGGCGGTCCGCTATCTGCTGATTTATGCCGTCGTACTCGGTATTGCACTGGGCGCTTTCGCCTGGATAACCGGCCGCTATGTCAGTGCCGGCATCGAAGCCGGGCTGGCGGCCGATCTGACATCGGTGATCGCCGCGTACGGAAAAACCGGCGTCGCTGGGGCGAGCGCGGAGATTCAGCGCCTGACCGCGAGTGAGCAGTCGCCGGGCCGCTTTTTTCTGTTGACCTCTAAAACGGGGGAGAAGATTGCCGGCACTCTGCTCGCCTGGCCTAAAGAGTCGGAGATATCACTGGCAGGCGTAATCGAGAGCGCCTGGCTGGAGGATAATGTGCTGCCGATCGAAGTGGACGACGATGAAGTGTACTGGCCGGTTGTCGCCAGGCAGCTTCCTGGGGGTGAACGCCTGCTGGTAACCCAGAGCGTGGAACAGGTAGAGGAGCTGAACGAACTGGTGGAACTGCTGGTGGAGGTGCTCGGCGCTGCCATTCTGCTCTCGATTGCGATGAGTATCAGCATTGGACGTGCCATACTGCGCAGGATTGAGACGGTCAGCGATACGGCGGCCGAAATCATGGCAGGCGATCTCTCCACCCGCATCGCGATCAGCACCCGCAACGATGAGTTCGATACGCTGGCCGGACGCCTCAATGTCATGCTGGACAGAATACAGACGCTCATTGCCGGGATCCGCGACGTTACCGATAACGTGGCGCACGACCTGCGAAGCCCGCTGACCCGATTGCGCAACCACCTGGAGATCACGCTGTTGGAAAGCCGCAGCGAACAGGAGTACCGGGATGCCATTGAACGGGCGGTAGAGGATACCGAGTCGCTGATCAATACCTTCAATTCACTGTTGCGGATAGCCCAGGTCGAGTCGGGCAATCATCGGGAGCAGTGGCAGGTATTCGATCTGGGGGCGCTGGTCGTCGACCTTGCCAATATCTACCGGCCGCTTGCCGAGGAGAAGGGGCTGCAGCTGAACGACAGCGGCCTGGAGGTTTACCGGGTATTCGGCAACTCTGACCTGATCGCTCAGACCATCAGCAATCTGCTCGATAATGCAGTGAAATACACGCCGGAGAATGGACGCATAGATCTGGCAATGCGGCATGTCGGGGGATGTGTGGAGGTGCGGCTATCCGACACTGGTCCAGGTATACCCGAGGTTGACCGGAAACGGGTATTTGAAAGGTTTACCCGGCTCGAAACATCCCGCAGCCTGCCGGGAAACGGACTGGGGCTGAGTCTCGTGCAGGCCACCTGCCGACTGCACGGCGCTGAAATCAATCTAGCGGATGCGGCTCCGGGGCTTGCCGTGGTAATCCGCTTTCCGCTTGCTCGGCCGGATACAGAACCAGGGCACAGACCCCGGTCAGCATTTTCTCGGTAAAGGTCATCGATTCCACATTACCAAACAGTAATCGTACGGCAAGTATTCCTTCAGGTCAGTGGCATATATTCGAAACGGTACAAAAGTATCGGCTTGATCAATCACTTGCTGTCGGTTTTCTATTGCTGGAATGGAGGATATGAAATGAGTGCGACCCCGAGAAATCACCTGTGTATGGCGGTGGCCACAGTGCTGTTGGCCACGGCAACCTGGGCAACTGCAGGCAACGATGATGATGACGGCCATAATTTTGGCTACCGCCATTCGACCGTCTGCGAGAAAAGCGCAAATAAGATGTTCCGATCGTGCCGCTTTGAAATCAACGAAGAGTATTTTGCAACCATCGCCAAATGCCTCAATCAGGTCGATTCCGACGAACCGTCCCAAAAGAAGTGCCAGAAGATAGCCCGTGAGACCTACCAGGAGGAGAGAAAGGGGTGCCGGGATCAGAGAGAAGCCAGAGAGGATATCTGCGAGCTGCTGGGCGAAGATCGCTATGGTCCGGAAGATTTGCTGGACACCGGCAATTTCGTTGCTGAACCGGACGATTCAAATCCATACTTCTCACTGCGACCGGGACATACTTATGTAGCGGTTGCTGGCGAGAATTTCGAGGAGACAATCGTGGTTACAGTCACGGACCAAGTGCGCGAAGTGCTCGGTGTCAATTGCCGCAAGGTGGTGGATGTCGTCCTCATCGAGGAAGGCGGTGATCTGGTCCCGGTGGAGGTTACCGATGACTACTATGCGCAGGCGCTGAACGGCGATGTGCACTACTGTGGCGAAGTCGCCCGCAACTTCGAGGATGGTGTGTTGAACAACCTGGACGGATCGTTCGAAGCAGGTCGCGGTTTGGCCAAGTCGGGGATCCTGATCAAAGCGCAGCCAGCCTCCGGCGATGCGCACCGGCAAGAGTACCTGCTCGGTGAGGCTGAGGATGTCATTCAATATGTTGCGGGAGTGGACAACCCCACCTCGGTGGGACAAGGTGAAGGCGGTGAAAACCCCGATTTTCCCTGTGCTGGGGCCTGTGTGAAAACCGAGGAATTTATTCCGCCGGAACCCGGCGTTGGTGAGTTCAAGTATTTTTTACCGGGAACCGGTTTCGTGCTCGGTGTTGCGCTTGAAGACGGTATACCGACCGGTGAGCGTGATGAAGTGATCTGCACCGGCGACTCTCTGGCTGTGCTAAGCGATGCAAAATGTGGGCTTAACAACCCCGACGAACTACTCGACAAGTTATGCGAATTATCTCCCGCTGCTTTTTGTGAGTGATGAAAAGTCAGCTGCGGCACTGAAGGGGATCCGGCTTCGGTCGACGAGGCCGGATCTTTTGTTTATTTTCCGGGAATCCTCAAAAAGTGGATTGGGATAGTGAACCGGACAGTGTTGTACCGACTGCTCCGCATGAATTGGGTGTGTGGTAGATGATGGGGCTGCCGACTCCAGAGGCGTTGGTCTGCGTCACGATCTTTATGACCTAGCATCGGCATACTCAGCCGTCTCCGGCAGCATCCTCAGCATACCCGACTGGAAAGATGGATGGTGCTTCCGACTTGCACTTCTCAAGATAGGCTTTCCGCAGCTCGTCAGCCATCCCATTTTTGTCTGCCCACTGGTTGCAGACCCGCTCATAAAAGGCAAGCACCCGCGGGTCATCTTTCTCGATGGCGCCCTTGGGCCAGGGATTTTCGCTGGCAGAGGATAACATCGGGGCGGCAAGGGCTAGAATGACTGATATTGTTGCAATACTTTTCATACAGGATCTCCTAAATCTGAAGTGGGAGCATGGAAGATTCCACGTGACAACAGTCTGGATCAAGGTGCTGTAAATACAAGGACTCAGAAAAAATAAAAAAAGTGGCGCATCGGTGACAAAGGGTGCTGATTCACACAGGCTGTTTGCTCTGTTTGAAATAAAGGAAGGTGATAACTCTGTTAATTTTTGTTACTTCCTGCCTGCCCCTAATTTCGAAAATGGCGCAATTAGATACACTTCTCCCGTTCGCTTCGCCTGCACCCTTCTCAAGCTTGCCTGAGAAGTGCGGAGGGGTTGGAGATTTTCGAATCGGTTCTCCGGAATATCCCCGAGCAAAAAGCAGCTAGGTCGAAGTGATCGAACAGATTGCGGTTTTTAATTACCCAAGGTTCTGCGATACTGCCGCCTGATCCGCGCCCTGGCGCAGGCTCAAAGATTTAGCACCAACAATTCATCAAGGCTTCAGGAGATTGTGTCATGGCTGATTCCCCCCCCATCAAAGCTCATCGCTGGCGGTTTCACCGGCTCGGCGGCTTCGATCAGGTTCGCATAGAGTCCGGTGCCGACATCTGTCATCTGCCCGAGCTCGATCAGAAGCTGTGGGCAGCTCTCAGCTGTCCCACATCGGGAGTCGAGTTCGACAGCCGCACCTTGCAGCTGCTCGACACCGATGGGGATGGGCGCATCCGTGCACCCGAGCTGTTGGCAGCCGTGAGCTGGACCTGCACGGCGCTGAAAACCCCCGACGGACTGTTGGCAGGGAGCGCCGCTTTACCGCTGGCTGCAATCAACGACGAGAGCGAAGATGGCAAAAAGCTGCTGAAGGCCGCCCGCCGCATTCTGGACAACCTGGATAAACAATCGGCCGACACCATCACTGCCGAGGACACGGCAGATACCAATAAAATTTTCGCCACCACTCGTTTCAACGGAGATGGCGTGGTGCCAGCCACCTCTGCCGAAGACGAAACATTGGCAAAGGCCATAGCGGACGTCATCGGCTGCGTCGGTTCGGCGCCGGACCGCAGCGGTGCCGAAGGCATCTCCCAGGAGCTTGCCGATCGGTTCTTCGAAGAGGCGGTCGCCTATGACCAATGGTGGGTTGAAGCTGAGGCGGATGCATCGAATATCCTGCCGCTTGGTGAAGCCACCGAGACGGCTGCCAAATCCTTCGCGGCGGTGAAGGGCAAGATCGACGACTTCTTCACCCGTACCGCACTTGCCGCCTATGATACAAATGCAGCCAATCCGCTCAATCCGGCCGAAGCCGATTACACCGCCCTGTCAGCGCAGGAGCTCTCCGCCGCAACGGCGCAGGTCGCAAGCTTCCCGCTGGCGCGCATCGAGTCGGAACGCAGTCTGCCGCTCGCGGCCGGGATCAACCCGGCATGGGCCGGCGCTCTCGCCAGCTTTCACTCGCAGGTGATCCTACCTCTGTTCGGTGACGCAGATGAACTCACCCGGGAGAAGTGGGTCGATTTGAGCGCCCGTTTCGCAGCTTACGCCGCCTGGCAGAATGGGCTGCGCGGAGCTGCCGTGGCACCTCTCGGCATCATCCGGGTACGCGAACTGCTCAGCGACGGCAGCCGGGAGAAGATTGCTGCGCTGATCTCGGAGGACAAGGAGCTGGCCGATGTCGCCGACTCCATCGAATCGGTGGATCGGCTGGTGCACTACCACCAGCATCTGGCGACGCTGCTGAACAACTTCGTGTCGCTGCACGATTTCTATACGCCGGAGAAATCCGCCATCTTCCAGGCTGGCACCCTTTTCCTCGATGGCCGCAGTTGTGATCTGTGCGTGCGGGTCGACGATGTTGGCGCCCACAGCGCGCTATCCGGTCTGAGCCGCACCTATCTGGCTTACTGCAACTGCAAGCGCCGTGGCGGCAGCGAAGCCATGACCATCGTGGCAGCTTTCACCGCCGGAGATGCGGACAATCTGATGGTCGGCCGCAATGGTCTCTTTTACGACCGCAAAGGCAACGACTGGGATGCCACCATCACCAAGATTATCGAGCATCCGATCAGTGTCAGCCAGGCTTTCTGGTCACCCTACAAACGCATTGCGCGCATGATTGGCGAGCAGATCGAGAAGTTTGCCGGCGCCCGCGAGAAGGCGGTGGAGGCGAGTGCCGCCAAGGGCATTGCCGACACATCGGCCAAGGTCGAGACCGGCAAAGCCGCGCCTGCCCCTTTCGATATCGCGAAATTCGCCGGTATCTTTGCGGCCATCGGTTTGGCTCTGGGTGCATTGGGCACCGCACTGGCATCGGTGGTCACAGGATTTATGGGACTGAGCTGGTGGCAGATGCCGCTGGCGCTGGTCGGATTGGTATTGATCATCTCCGGTCCCTCGATGCTGATGGCCTATATGAAGCTGCGGCAACGCAATCTCGGGCCGATTCTGGATGCAAATGGATGGGCAGTGAACACATTGGCCCGCATCAATATCCCATTCGGCTCCACCCTAACCGCGGTAGCAGAGCTGCCCCGCGGCGCCGAGCGGTCGCTGCGCGATCCTTATGCCGAGAAGCGCCGGCCCTGGCGCTTCTATCTGTTCCTCATCCTGCTGCTGGTGGCGCTGGGTGCGCTGTGGAAAACGGGTCATCTGGCGCAATGGTTCCCCCAGCTTGCTCCGACGGAGCAGGCAGCACAGGCAACAGCAGCGGACAAGGCTACTACAGCGGCAGCCCCCGACGCCAAGGATGGAGCAGCCGCACCGGCGCCGGAAGCGAAATAGCAAACCGAAAACGCGGCCCGGGGTTGTGCCACCCGGCCGCGTCTTACCGACCTAAGGATCGGTTTCGGCTGGCCTGACGAATGCGCTGCAACCAGGTAGGTCATAGCCAAAGAATATTGCTGTAAGGCATGGGCTAACCCGGATACCGCGGCGCGTCTGATGCATCCGAAAACTGGATCCTGACACTCAACCCCTTGCCGTTCAAACCGTCAGCAATCTTAATTCTTGCAGCATGCAGATCGACGATGCGCTGCACGATTGAAAGGCCGAGTCCGCTGCCCTTGGCACCGAGTGTCTGCTCTTTCGAACCGCGATGAAAGCGCTGCAGAATCTTGTCACGCTCTTCAGCGGTAACACCGACGCCGTCATCCGCCACCTCTATCCAGGCACCCATCTCTCCCATACCGGCACTGACCGTCACCTCGCCGCCGGCCGGGGTATAGCGCAGCGCATTATCGACCAGATTTCTCAACATGATCTCCAGTGCGGTCATGTCACCGGCCACCATAACGCGCTGAGGCGCCTGCACGCCGAGATCTATGCCGCGGTCAACCGCCTGCTGGCTGAAAGTGGAAACAACCGTGACGGATAGTTCGCGCAGATCGACCACTTTGGTCAACATGGATTTCACCTGCGTTGCATCAGCTCTGGCCAGTAGCAGCAACTGCTCTACCGAGTGGGTTGCCCGATCCACGCCCTCCAAAGCCTGATCGAGTGAACGGATTGTTTTCGGCTCTGCCGATTGCGCCCGTGCTACTTGCAGGTGCGTTTTCAATGCGGCTAAAGGGGTGCGCAGTTCATGCGCGGCGTCGGCTGTGAATTGGCGCTCCCGGTTGATCGCTGCGGCAACCCGGCCGAACAGTGCGTTCAATGCGTGCAACAGGCTTTCGATCTCCTTCGGGCTGTTGCCTATGTCTATGGGTTCGGTTGCACCCGGTGCCCGCAGTGCGACACTCTTCGCCACGTGCTGCAGGGAAGCCAATGATCCTCCCACGGAAAACCAGACAAGCAAGCCGATCAGCGGCAGCGCCGCCAATAACGGCATCAAGGTATTACCGGTGATGTGACTGACCAGTTCCCGGCGTAGATCCAACGCTTCACCAACCTGAACAACAAAACCGCTCGGTTCGTCGCTCAGGCTGTATGTGCGCCAGCGGCGCTCTCCGTCATGGCTGTCGGCAAGTCCGTCGCCGGCAACGGCGGCGGTGGGCGCCGAGCGACTGTTCATCAATATGCTGCCGTCGGCGTAGCGGGCAACAAAGAACTGCCGCGAATCATAATCATGCGCTGCTTCCTGTACCGCTTCGACAAGTTCAATCCGCTCCTTGCCCGGGTCGGTGGTGTATTTGTCCAGCAGCGCGGCCAGGCGAGGAAAAGTATCCAGTTGCTTTGTCTTTAGCTCCTCCATCACTTCGCGAATCTGCTGTTGGATCTTCTTCTCCTCTTCTGCCTCATGCAGCAGCAGGGCCTGAACAATACGCGCGTTTTGCGCCAGATTGGCATCGTAAACCTCTTCCACCTCATGTCTTGCCACGAAGAATACAAGTGCCGCGACCGCAAGCCATACCAGTAGAATGGAGGTTATCAGCAGGGTGATCAGACGCACCCTGATGGAGTGTCCGGAGTTCAAGGCTTAGGCACCATGTAGCCGACACCGCGGATTGTCAGGATGGTCTCTTTACCCAGTTTCTTGCGCAAGTGATGGATATGCACTTCCACGGTGTTGCTTTCGACACCCTCTCCCCAGCCATAGAGAATCTGCTCCAGCCGTTCACGCGACAGCGGTATGCCGGGACGCTGCAGCAACGCCTCCAGGATTGCATTAGCCTTGGCATGCAACTGCACCTCGGTGCCGTTGATATCGATTGTGTGCGCGGCTGGATTGAACACCATGTCTCGATAATAGATCAGCGGTGTGGTGCGGCCGGACTGACGGCGGAAAATCGCCCGCAGACGCGCGTTCAACTCGCCGAGATCGAACGGTTTGACCAGATAGTCATCCGCCCCCATATCCAACCCGAGAATTCGATCGTCGATGGTGTCGCGGGCAGTCAGTATCAGCACCGGGATGTGACAGTCACGCGCGCGCAGTTCTCGCAGCAATGTCAATCCATCCTTGCCCGGTAGTCCGAGGTCGAGCACCAGCAAATCGGGCTGCTCCCGCTCGAGTGCAGCGGCTGCCTGTCCGCCGTGGGTTAGCCAATCCACGGTATAACCAAACTGTTCCAGCCCGGTCTGGATTGCGGATCCCAGCAATTCGTCATCTTCAACCAGTAATACTCTCAATCAACGCCATCCTGTATATGCCGGTAACCGTTAACACTATACGGATTTCCATCGGTGGAAGTTATGTTTTCAACTCCTGCATGCGCAGACAGAGATACAGCCGCCGAAACTCCTTTTATAGTGCTCGTTTATAGCGTCAACTTCCGGTAAATTGCCCCATCAATTTGTTTTGCCGGCGCAGCCCGGCGTCGATCAGGCGGGGGAGAAAGCCGTTGAGGCGGGAAAAATACTTCTCCGGTGCGCCGAGATGCAGATCCTTCGCGTCCGCCTCGATGGCTGTCACGATCTTTCGTGCCACCCAGTCCGGCTCATCCAGGTTCATGCGGGTAGCCTCCGCCATGCGATAGACGGCGCCGCTGTTAAGCGCCGTTTTCACCGCGCGCGGCGCGATGTAGGTAACCTTAACACCGCTCCCCTCCAGTTCACGCCGCAACGCTTCGGAAAATCCACGCAAGCCGAATTTGCTCGCTGAGTATGCGGTAAACCAGGCGAAACCGATACTGCCGAAGGTGGATCCGATGTTGACGATCTGCCCGCCGCCACGCTGCAGCATCTGCGGCAGCACCTGCCTGGTCAGTAGCATCGGTGTAATCAGGTTAAGCTGGATAATATTTTCCAACAATTCCGGCGATTGCTCCGGGAATGGTTGGAAGCTGGACATGCCCGCGCAGTTGATCAGCAGATCGACCCCGCCCAACAGTTCGGTTGCCTGGGAAACCGCCTGGGTGCGCGCTTCCGGATCGAGCAGGTTGGCATAAACCACGTGCGCGCTTCCGCCTTTATCACCGAGCCGTGCAGCCAGTGAACGCAATACCAACTCATTTCTGCCAATCAAAGCGAGCGTGGCGCCGCGCTGTGACAGCTGTTCAGCGATCGCCGAACCTATGCCGCCGGCGCCGCCGGTCAACAGCACCCTTGCATTTTGCAGTTTCATACATTTTCTCCGGTAGATGTCTCGGATGGCCGACTAACGTCGACCAATCAGGCGGCGGCAGCACTGTTCAACGACAGCGGCAGGTTGCGGAAAATATCACCGTACAGTCGGTAGAAAAGCTTGGCGCAGTGGATGACCCATGACTGATCAGCAGGGTCCTGGAGGCGATTGACCAAGCGTTTATAGAAATCCATATGCGAAACATCGAGTGCGCCATGGCTGGTCAGATAGCTGAACGCGGCAGCTGGCAGCCCGAGGTTGCGACGCAGATTGTGCGCAGCCTGCGAAGCGATATGCACGCTGGTGCCCTCCAGCACCAGCACCATGCCCAGGAAACCCACCGGATTAGCGCGCTCAACGGTGTGATAAGCGTAGGCAATCATCAGCTCGGCAGCCGCTCCGGGAGCGTCGTGGAGCACCTTCTCCGGCTCACCGCCACAAGTGCGGATGTCATTCAGGATCCACTCCTGGTGTCCGACCTCCTCCTTGATGTAGTCGGCCATCGCGTTGCGCAGCCACTCTTTGTCGGATGGTACACGGGAACCGCAGGCCATCAGCAGTGGCGTGGTATGCTTGACATGGTGGTATGCCTGTTCCAGAAAAGCGAGATAACTCTGCAGCGAGAGCTCACCACGCCACCCGTGTTGGATGAAAGGAATGGAGAGCAGCGTGTCGCGCTCACTTTTGGTTTCCGCCAGGAGCTGGTCATAATAGTCGTTCATGGTGTCTGATTCTCGAAATAGATTGCATCAAGGGTTCGTTGGTAATGTTGCAGCAGTGATGTCCGTCTGATACGGCCGGTGCCGGTCAACTGCCTGTTGCCGGTTGAGAAGGGAGCGTGCGCGGTTATCCAGCGCGCGATCCGGGCATAATCGGGGAGTGAGCTGTTGGCGCGCTGCAGCGCACGCTCTATATCCGCTGCCGAGCTCCCGGCTTTTGCTACGATGATCGCCACATTGTAGGGACGCGCTTCACCGAATACCGCGGCCTGCAGTATCTCCGGTTCCAGTGTCAGTTCACGTTCGACCCACTCCGGGGCGATGTTGCGTCCGAATGCGGTTACGAACATGTTGCTGCGGCGTCCACGCAAGTAGAGAAAACCGTCGCTGTCGAGTTCTCCGAGATCACCGGTCGCCCAGTGATCACTCGCCGGCGCTCGCTCGCCAAGATAACCGGAAAAGGGCTGTCCGCCGATCAGCACTTCACCGCCACCGGAGATCGCCAGTCGCACGTGCGGCAGCGGTTTGCCGACGCTGCCGGGCCGCTGTTGCTGTGGTGTATTCAGGCACACCACCGAGGCGCACTCGGAGAGTCCATAACCTTCGAACACCGGCACTCCCGCGGCAAGGGAACGCTGCAGCAGCCGAGCGGAGAGGGGGGCGCCGCCGACCGCGGCAAAGCGCAGGTTCAGCCGGATTTCAGGGTTGTCTTCGAGCACTTCGGTGACAGCCAGCAGGAGCTGCGGGGTGAGTATCAGCGTGGTCGCGCAACTCAGGCGCAGCGCCTGTACCAACCTGTTGCCGTCGATCTCAGAAGATCCGGAGAGACCGGTCTCTTTGCCGGGCAACAACACGATCGTTGCACCGGCCCAGAGTGGCGCATAGACGCCGCCAATGTTCTCCAGCAGTACCGCCAGCGGCATCAGCGTCAGGTGCCGGTCATGCGGCCCCAGTTCCACTACGGCGGCAAGTGACGCGGCCACCTGATGCATCTGCGGCCAGGAGAGCATGACCCCTTTCGGCTCGCCGGTGGTGCCTGATGTGTAGGTGATCTTGGCCACTCCTGCTGGCAGCGAAGCGGCTCTCCCAGCAATTTCCGGTGCGGTGGTTATCCATGTCAGACGCTGTTGCAGCATCGTGTGGTTGGCCTGAGCGTCGCTCAACAGCTCCCCCGCAAGCATGCGGAGCCGGTCCGGATTGTCGGTTATCACTGCTTCGGCGCCCGAGTGACGCAGAATGTGGTGCAATTGAGCTGCGGAGAAAAATGGCGGTAGCGGGATCAGGCAGATCCCCAGCTCCAGTGCCGCCAGATCGAGCACAATCCAGGCAGGGCCGTTTGCGACATCCAGCGCCAGAGATTTGCATCCCTTTGCGCTCAGCGCCCGTGCGTTTACTTCTATCTGCCGTAACAGATCTGCATAGTTTAACTGCCCATCAGGCCAGGAGAGTGCGACCAGGTCAGGACGTTTTGCTGCATGCAGCGCCAGTCTATCGGTCAATTTCATGCGACTAGCCGACCGGCCTGCAGCGCACCTATCCACAACAGGCTGAGCGCGCACTCCTTTTCGAACAGTGCCGACAACACAGCATGGCTCTGTGCAACATTGGCTGCCATGACACGAGGCTTGCTGGCGTAGTAGCTGCCCCAGAGCGCCGACTCTGCCGGTGTCAGACAATCCGGGTTGGCAGCCGCCAAATCGATCAACTCAACACCGAGCCGGTCGAAAGCATTTCTCAGTATCGGTCCACAGGTGAAAACCGCCCAGTGCCGCCCGGCACCATGCAGCAGTGCAGTCAATGCGGTAATCAACCAACGGCCGCCGCCTGCTGCACCGACCGCGAAGTTGCCCACTTCAATCAGTTCCGTTCTTGTCACCTCGGTATTGATCGCACCGCTCAAAACCTGTTGTACCGGGCTGCCAAGGTAGCGCTCCAGATACAGCGCTTCCTGTTCCGGATGGCGCAGACCGAGCACCGCCAACAGCCTCCCATCGTCATTGCGTAGCGTCATCAGAGTCGGCAGAAAAAGTTCTATGTGTGCGCCGTAATGGACCTTGAAACTGTTGCGCACAAAGTTTTCCGCCTCAACCCGCTCAACCGACTTTGGTCCGTTCAGTTGTACCCGTGTCGGTACCTCACTGCCGCCGACTCCGCCTATCTTCTTTATCACCACTTTAACCTCATTATGTTGAATCGAGGCGTATTCTGCTGCTGAAAGCTTAAATGAACGTTAAGTGCACATGAGGAAATGGGGAATGGTGAGATAGGTTCTGAGCTGCCTGAGCGCTCCCGGTGAGGGGCGGATTACTGGCAGGGATAGAGGGAACAAACGCTGAGCAGCCGGAAATTGCGCTCCCGATCAATCCAGCAGCATCCGCACCTGGCAAGCCAGTTCTGTCTGGGTATAGGGTTTACTCAGCAGCTGGATGGCCGGTGTTGCGTGGCTGCGCTGGGTGATGATTTTTTCCGTATAGCCCGATACCAGCAGCAGTTTGAGGTTGGGTCGCATTGCCGAGGCACGGTCAGCCAGTTGATATCCATTGATGCCACCCGGCATAACCACGTCACTGCACATCAGATCGATTCCCGGCTCTGCGTTGATGAGCTTCAGCGCCTCGTGGCCGTCTTGCGCTGTGAGCACCCGGTAGCCCAGCGACAACAACGACTCCCGCGCCAATTCCAGCAGATCTTGTTCGTCGTCAACCAGCAGAATGGTTTCATGACCCCGCTGCGAGTCGTCGATCTTAGCACCTGCCGGTGTATGGCTCCCTTCGGTTGCGTTGGCACGCGGCAGGTAGATATGAAACGTAGTTCCCCGGTCTGGTTCAGACTCCAGCTTGATGTAACCGGAAGAGCGCTTGATGAAACCAAAGACCATAGCCAACCCGAGTCCGGTTCCCTTGCCCTGCGCTTTGGTGGTGAAGAAGGGCTCGAAGATGCGTTCATGCTGCTCCGCCGGGATGCCTCGGCCGTTGTCGCGTACCGTCAGCCGGATATATTCTCCGGAGGGGATGTCTGGATTCCGGCTGCAGATATCGCTGTCCAACGTGCAGTTGTGGGTATTTAAGAATAAATGACCGCCGTATGGCATCGCATCGTGCGCGTTAATGACCAGGTTGAGCAGGGCGTCTTCAAAATCGCCAGGGTCGACCTTGGTCGGCCACAGATCCTCCGCAAACTGACACTCAACCTCAACCTGTGGGGTTACCGTACGGGCAATCAGGCTATGCATCCCGTGCATGAGCTGGTTAATGTTGGTGGCAACAGCCTCACCGGACTGTTGGCGCGAGAAACCGAGCAGTTTGCGGGTGAGGTCCGTCGCCCGCTGCGCGGACTTCCTGATGGTCTCCACCCGCCGCTGTACTTTTTCATCACCATCAACAGAGCGTTCGAGCAGATCCAGATTACCGATGATGATACCCAGGATGTTGTTGAAGTCGTGCGCGATACCACCGGTCAGTTGACCGACCGCATCCATCTTTTGCGCCCGGCGCAGCGCCTGTTCGGTCTGTTTCTGTTCGGTGATATCGGCCAGCACACCCTCCAGATGACGCGGCTGGCTCTGGTCCTCATCGCAGGCACGTCCCCGTTCCCAAATCCAGCGAACGCCGCCTTCGGCGTGGACGATGCGGTACTCGAGCAGATAGGGTCGGTTGAACGATATCGCCGTGCGTACTTCGTAGTCGACTCTCTCGACATCGTCAGGATGAATGATACTGGCGTATGAGCGTATCCGGTTGCCGACAAAATCATCCGTGGAATAGCCGGTGATCTCCTGGATACCCTGACTGATGTAGTGCATGGTCCGGCAGTCATCGAGCAGACAGCGGTAGGCGGCGCCGCTGATATTCTCGACCAGATTTCTGAACATCGCATCGCTCTTGCGCGCCAGGCGCAGCGCCTGTTCGGTCCGGTAACGGTCGGTGATATCCCTGCCGACCCCCCGGTAGCCGAGGAAGTTGCCCGCATCGTCGAAACGCGGTTTGCCGCTGACGCTAATGTAGCGCTCCTCGCCGTCGGGCCGCAGCCAGTGAATTTCGAAGTCGGTGAAGGGTTGATGTGCCTCCAGGGTCTGCAGGTGTTGCTTCCAGTGGGGTGACTCAAGATCGTGATCATTTTGGTAGAGCTGCCGCCGGTCGAGACCGATAACCGATTCGGGCGCCACACCCATGATCTCCTCATTGCGGCCGCTGATGTAGCTGAAACAGAGGTCCGGTCCCATCTCCCAGAACCAGTCGGCGGCTGCATCCGCAAAATCACGGAAACGGGCCTCGCTCTCGCGCAACTCTTTGATCTTCTGCTGCAGTTCAGGATAGTAACTTTTGCGCGCCGAAAATTCTCCCAGACCAATAATCTCCAGGAGTTGTTGGTGTTGGTCGGAATGCGCCGGTGCTGTGCCGGGTTTTTCGTCACTGTTTGTGGTCAAGGCCGGTTCTCGTAAACGGTCAGGGATAACCCGGAAATGGTTCGCCGCCCGCGGCGGGAACAAAACCATGCGGTTGCCAAAAGGAATCGCTCTCCCCATTGGTCGTCAGCGAGGTTTTGTACTTTGTTGACGATCTAACCTTCATTCTATTTGCATGCAGTGCGCCGGATTGCCGCTTGCCAAAGAGCCGTTACGTCGATTCCGGACGATCTCCTCACGCATGCAGTCAAACCGGTTACATCGCCTCAGCATAGATTACCGCAACATCCGCCGCAGAGGCTTTACGCGGGTTTGTCAGCATGCATGCATCCTTGACTGCTTTGCCGGAGAGTACAGGAATATCTGCACTTTTCACACCTCTGTGCGCAAGTTGACCGGCAATGCCCACGTCGTTTTTTAGGGTGATCAGATCGTTGATGAGTGCCTGCCTGATCTCGTGGCTGCGTAATCCCCGGAGATCCAGGCCCAAGGCTTGCGCTATTGCCTTGTAGCGATCTGCGGCGTGGTTGAAATTGTAACTGACCACATGCTCTACCAGCAGCGCATTGCACTCGCCATGGGGTAGATCGAGAAAACCGCCCAGGCTGTGGCCCATGGCGTGTACGGCGCCCAGTATCGCATTGGAGAAGGCGAGTCCTGCCTTCATGCTGGCCAGCATGATCTTCTCCCTTAGCCAGATGTTGTGTT
Source organism: Chromatiaceae bacterium (assembly GCA_024235255.1). GTDB lineage: Bacteria > Pseudomonadota > Gammaproteobacteria > Chromatiales > Chromatiaceae > HKST-UBA178. The sequence goes on along the minus strand of JACKMT010000001.1, from coordinate 768,612 downwards.
GATTCTGCAACAGTGCGGGGAGGTTCTGTCGGATGAGCCTTATTGCATCAAGGGCATAGTCGTCCGTCATCGGACCGCTGCCGGTGGAAACGAATGCCTCGATGGCATGGACCAAAGCATCGATACCGGTGCAGGCGGTGAGATAGGGGTCCATGGTCATCGTGGTTTCCGGATCGATCAGCGCGACATCCGGCACGATCGCCTTACTCACGATGGCGATTTTAACCAGCTCCTCCAGGTTGGAAATAATGCAGAACTGAGAGACATCGGCAGATGTTCCGGCAGTTGTCGGAATAAATATGAGCGGTGGTACCGGCAGCCCAATTTTGTCCACCCCTTCGAAGTCGAGGATGTTTTTATCGTGTGTACTGACAATCCCGATGCCCTTGGCGCAGTCCATCGGGCTTCCGCCGCCGACACCGACGATGAGGTTACACGCCTCCCTGCGATAGACCGCAGCGCCCTCCATGACCTCTCCGGCGCGTGGATTGGGGGTGATTTCGCTGAACACATGATACGGCAGTTGCACCGCCTCCAGGCTGTGTTTAACCTCTTCCAGCCAGCCGGCTGCGATCACTCCGGGGTCGGTTACGATCAGCACTTTGCGCGCCATGAACTGCCGGGCGTAATTTCCGGCCAGCTTTCTGGCGCCTGCCCCGAAAACAATCTCCGGCGTTACGAATTTTCTGAGATTCAACAAGTCGGTCATGATGTATTGCCTCGCCGTTTCATTTGGCAAAACCCCAGCAGTGTGGCCGGCTCGGGCGCTAACGCATCCGCAGCGGCGGATCCCGGCCTACGCCGGCAGGACGAATTGCCGCCCACAGGCGGGTGTCTGCAGATGCCGGCTTTACGACGCTAAAGATCTGCGTCGTTGCTGTACGCTGACGATGCCGCCAAGCAACAGCAGCGTGGGCAGGTACATCCAGTATTTCGCCGGCTGCTCCAGCGGCAGTTCGATGGCCTTGATCTCCCAGTCAAAATCGATCTTCGCAAGCTGGGCGGGGCTGTTCCAGATCACATTGTCCACCAGCATCCTGCCCTCCTGCTCGCGCAGTTCGAGACCGGCAAACGCCAGCCGCTCACTGCCCGGAGCCTTCGGACCCAGCGGCAGTTCAACGGTCATCGAGGTGTGGGTCCCTTCCAGGGTTTCCCCTTCGATCATCAGACGGATGGCACCACTCTCGGGCAGGCCTTCGGCGATCTCCATCACTGCCGCCGCTTCCGCCAGTTTCAATGGCGGATAGAGCTGATCCATCCAGAAGCCTGGGCGGAACAGCGAGAACGAAATCAACAGCAGCAGCAGCGTCTCCCAGATGCGGTTGCGCACCAGAAAGTGGCCCTGCGTCGCTGCGGCAAACAGCAGGATGGCGGCCACCGCGCTCACCACCGTGAAGAGCAGCTCCCACCAGTGTGCAATATCCATCATCAGCAGCTGAGTATTGAAGATGAACATGAAGGGCAGAATGGCGGTACGGATATCGTAGGTGAAACCCTGTATACCGGTGCGGATTGGGTCCCCTCGCGAGATGGCGGCAGCGGCATAGGCGGCCAGACCCACCGGCGGCGTGTCATCGGCGAGAATGCCGAAATAGAAGACAAACAGGTGTACCGCGATCAGCGGCAGCGCCAGTCCGCTCTCCGCCCCAATCGATACCAGTACCGGCGCCATCAGCGTGGAAACCACAATATAGTTGGCGGTGGTTGGCAGACCCATACCCAGGATCAGGCAGATCACCGCGGTAAACAGCAGCGCCGGCACCAGCAGGCCGCCGGAGACGAGGTCGACGAATTCGGTCATCACCAGCCCGATACCGGTCAGCGTGACCGTACCCACCACAATACCGGCTGCAGCGGTGGCAACGCCTATGCCCACCATGTTGCGGCCGCCGGATATCAAGCCCTGCAACAGATCGTCGAACCCCTGAAGTGTCGCCTTCGCAAGCTGCTCCCGGCCGCGGAATAAGGCGAGCACCGGACGTTGCGTGACTACGATAAACATCATGAACAACGTCGCCCAGAAGGCGGAGAGGCCGGGAGAGAAGCGCTCGACGGTGAGACACCAGACCAGCACCACGACCGGAAGCAGAAAATGGAGCCCCGATTTGATGGTGGGACCGGGTTCGGGAAGATGCACATCGGGCGACTCGGGATCGTCCGGTGCCAGTTCCGGATAGCGGGTCGCGTACCAGAGCAGCCCGATATAGATCAACAGCATCGCGCCCGCCACCAGCCAGGTGGCGGCAGCGCCGAACAGCTGCTTGGTCCAGCCGATACCGTAATAGACGCCGGCGGAGAGTACGATCAACCCTACAATCACCGAGAAGAAAGTGAACAGCTTCTGCGCAATGGTGGTGTTGACCGCCCTTGGCAGACCCTGCATATCGGCCTTTACCGCTTCCAGGTGGACGATATAGATCAGCGCGATGTAGGAGATGATCGCCGGCAGAAAGGCGTGCTTGATGATATCGATATAGGGGACGCCGACATACTCGACCATCAGAAAGGCGGCAGCCCCCATGATCGGCGGGGTAAGCTGACCGTTGGTGGAAGAGGCCACCTCGATGGCACCGGCTTTCTCCGCGCTGAAACCGACCCGTTTCATCAACGGGATGGTGAAGGTTCCGGTGGTCACGACGTTGGCGATGGAGGAGCCGGAGACCAGACCGGTCATGCCGGAGGCGACCACCGCCGCCTTGGCCGGCCCGCCGCGCATATGTCCGAGCAGGGAGAAGGCGACCTGGATGAAATAGTTGCCGGCACCGGCGCGCTCCAGCAGCGCGGCGAACAGCACGAACAGAAACACGAAATCGGTGGAGACGCCCAGCGCGACACCGTATACCCCTTCCGTGGATAGCCACTGATGATCGCTCAATTGGGGCAGAGAGGCCCCTTTGTGGGCGATCACAGCGGGCATGTAGGGACCGAAGTAGGTGTAGCAGAGCAGCACGATGGCGATGATTGCCAATGGCGGACCGAGCGCCCGCCGGGTCGCCTCCAGCAGACAGACAATGCCGATACAGGCGACGATGATATCCTGCGTTAACGGCGCGCCGGGACGCTGCGCCAGTTCAGTGTAAAACAGATAGAGATAAGCGGAGCAGAACGCGGCGGTCAGCGCCAGGATCCAGTCCTGAACGGGGATGTGATCACGCGGCGAGCGCTGCAGTGCCGGAAACGCGGTAAAAGCCAGGAAGACGGCAAAGGCGAGATGGACGGAGCGGGCTTCGCTGGTGTTGAACACGCCGAATTCAAGGGAGAACGGCAGCGGTGAAGCGTACCAGATCTGAAACAGGGACCAGGCCAACGCAGTGCCCAGCAGCACCTTACCCCCGGCACCGATTGGCTCCCGCGCCCCGGTGTCCGCTTGGGATACCAGATCCCGTGCCGCCTGGTCCGGTGCAGGTGAATCGGCGCCTTTCTCATTCATCATGACGGATCTCCTCACTGAGAAACTTAATGAAACCGAGGTTGAAGATCAAAATAGAACTAGCTGAAGTATAACGATAAAGCACAATTATTTCCCGGTATATGATCAGGGGCGAAGCGGTTTCCAGAGAAAAACCTTACTTTTGCATGTGCGGCACTATTTTCCCTCGGCGCAAGGAGTTCAAGTAATTTGATCTTCGATCCGATATCGATACTATATCTTTGCAGCAGCTGGTATTTTTTCGTTTCCAGCGGTCTCTGGTCGATGCTCGCGCACGGTTGTGCGTCTGAGTACCGCCGCAAGGCCTGTTCGAGTCTTGTCCGCCACCCTTGAAGGTACAGGCTTGGTACCGTCCGAATCGTAGCTCGGACCTGATCCGACACACAGTTAACGGAGCAGTTCATGACGACACTATGCTGGATTCAAACTGGCGCCTGCGGCGGCGATTCGCTGGCGATTCTGAGTGCGCAATCTCCCAGCTTCGAGCAGCTCTTGGCAAACAATGGCATCGAACTGCTATGGCATCCATCGCTCTCGCATCGCCCCATGCGCCACCACGACGAACTTTTGGAACGAATCGAGAACGGTGAGCAGCGGCTTGACATCCTCTGCATCGAGGGCAGCATCGTCACCGCGCCGCGTGGCACAGGCCTCTACGACAGTTACCGGGGCCGGGCGAAAATGGCTTTGGTGCGCAATCTGGCAGCCCGGGCCGGGGTCGTGGTGGCGATGGGCACCTGCGCTGCGTTCGGCGGTGTTCATGCGGCTCCACCCAATCCCAGCGACTGTACCGGACTGCAATTCGACCGTACGCAACCGGGTGGACTACTTGATGCGGAGTGGCGCTCGCAGCGCGATCTACCGGTGGTCAATGTCGCCGGTTGCCCGGCTCATCCACATGCGATGACGCAGACCCTGGCTTGCCTCGCTGCCGGCCTGCCGTTGCAGTTGGATGAGCTGAACCGGCCGGTGATGCATTTCAGCACCGTGGTTCACCAGGGTTGCACCCGCAACGAATACCACGAGTATGATATCGAGGAGCACCAGCCGGGCGGCCGCGCCTGCCTGTTTTTCAATCTCGGCTGCCAGGGACCCCTGACCCAAGCGGTGTGTAACAGTGATCTGTGGAACGGTGTCGGCAGCAAGACCCGCGCCGGTGTGCCCTGCTTCGGCTGCACCTCACCCGATTTTCCGCACGACAACGACCTGTTCCGCACCGAAAAGATCGGTGAAGTGCCGCTGCGGTTGCCGCTTGGCGTGGAGCGTCCCCGTTACATGGCTTACAAAAATCTGGCACGCGCAGCGGCACCGGCGCGGGTGCGCGAAAAAAAGATGGAGCCCTGAGATGGCCCGGGTCGAACTCAACATGGAGCTAAACCGGGTCGAGGGCGACCTCACGATCAACGTGTCGATCGAGCACGGTGTGATCGTGGACGCCAAAACCGTGGGTACGCTCTACCGCGGGTTTGAGCAGATACTGGTGGGGCGTTCGCCGCGCGACGCAATGGTGATCACTCCGCGGGTTTGCGGCATCTGCGGCACCGCGCATCTCTACGCCGCGGCGCTGGCGCTGGAGCAGGCATGGCGTCTTCCGGTGCCGCCGAATGCCACCCGCATTCGCAACCTGTGCCTAATGGCAGAGGGCATTCAGAACGATCTGCGCCAGACCTTCCTTTTTTTTGCTCCCGATTTCTGCCACTCACGGTATGCAGACAACCCGCTGTTCGACGATCTGATGGCAAATTTTGAGCCTTTTAAAGGCGCGATCCACCGGCAGACCCTCAGCATCACGCGCCGCGTGCTGGAGATAGTGGCACTGTTTGGCGGCCAGTGGCCGCACTCCTCTTACATGCTGCCCGGCGGTGTGGTGACACCGCAGGATGTGCGCCGGGTGCTGGCCTGTCGGGCGGTGCTCGACGAGGTGGTCACCTGGTTTGAACAGTACATGCTCGGTGCGCCGCTGGATGAGTGGTTGGATCTGGCATCGGCCGACGAACTATTCGCCTGGCTTGAGCGACCCGGCCCGGCTGCCGCTGCACTTGGTCTGATGACCCGCTTTGCCCGCTCCCTTCAGCTGCATCGGCAGGGTGCGGGCACGCCGCATCTGCTCTCGTACGGTGCCTGGTGCGATCCGGAACGGTGGGGGCCGTCCTACGAAGCGTATCTCGCGCCTGGCGGTTTTTACGACGGTGACAGCGGTGAGATTCGGCCCCTTGATCAGAACCGGATCGCTGAGCATGTGCGCCACTCCTGGTTTCGCCGCTACCCCGGCGGTCTCCACCCCTTCGAAGGGGAGACTGTGCCGGACTATCAACCCGGTACTGACCGCTACACCTGGGCTAAGGCACCGCGCTATGACGGCAAGGTGGTGCAGACCGGCCCGCTGGCAGAGCTGTTCATTGCCGGCGACGCACTGATTCGCGATCTTTACAAAAATGAGGGCGGCAGCGCTTGGCTGCGCCAGTTTGCTCGGGTGCGCCGCGCCGCATTAGAGATGGTGCAGGCGCGGCAGATGCTGGACGAACTGGCAGCCAATCTCGATGGGCCGCACTATCTGCATCCCCCGCCGGAGGCCGAGGTCGACGGGCAAGGCTACGGCTTGGTGATGGCGGCGCGCGGCGCACTGGGTCACTGGGTCAGGATCAGGAACGGCGTCATCGAGAAGTACCAGATTGTAACTCCCACGGCCTGGAACGCGTCCCCGCGCGACAGCGCCGGCGAGATGGGCCACTGGGAACGCAGCCTGATCGGCCTGCGCGTGCAGGACCCGGAGGATCCGATAGAGGTCGGGCATCTGATCCGCTCCCATGACCCCTGCCTGGTGTGTACGGTCCATTTTCTGGAACATGGCCGGCGGCAGAGTTTCGGGCCCTGAGTGATGAATCACCTGATCTGTTTCGGCAACGAACTGCATGGCGACGACGGCTTCGGTCCGGCCGTATACCGGCGGCTGATGGCACTCGGTGTGCCACCGGGTTGGCGCCTTTTTGCAACAGGCAGCCGCGGACTCGACGCGCTGGGTCTGTTCGAACATTGCCTGCAGACGATCATTGTCGATGCAGCTGCACCCGCCGGACACCCCGGCCGACTCACTCTGCCGAGTGCCGCCGAAGTCAGTCAGGAGTTGGCCATCGACGGGCATGGTGCCGGCATCGGCTACCTGTTGCGCGCTCTTCCGGCCATTGGCCTGCGGCAGAATCCGCGCATCCTGGCGGTCGAGATGTCGGCGTTGACCACCTTCCAAATCGGATTGTCGGCACCGGTCGAAGCCGCTGTCGATGCAGCGATCCCACTACTTTGCCAATGGATAGCACACGGCACCGAAAGTGACATGCCGACAGCGCACTGCATAACCCGGTTGGAGTCGACCATATGAGTGTCGACCAAGAGCTGCAGATCCTGCGCGAGGAGATCGCCGCGCTGCGTCTGGCGAATGCGGCGTTGGAAGCACGGCTGCTGGCCGATGGGGAGCAGACCGACAGGATGCTGCGGCAGGTAGAGCAGCAGCGCAACGAACTACGCGATACCCAGCAACAGGCCCGCGATCTCTCCGCCTTCGCGGAGCGGGTGATGGACACCGTCGGCAGCCTGGTTATTGTGCTCGACCCGGAGGGCCGGGTGCAGCAGACCAATCGGTGTTGTCGGCAAGCGCTGGAGGGGCCTGAGAACGCTTTACTCGGGCGGGTGCTGGATGAGCTGTTGCCGGCAGAAGAGCGCAACGCACTGGCGGCGAAACTGCCGCCGCTGCCCTGGACCGTGCATTCACCGCTGTTTGAGACGGTGCGCCGTAACGGTGAGTATTGTGCGGAACACCGCTTGGTGGGAGCTGACGGAAAATTCCGCTACTACCTGGTCAGGGCCGGGACTTTGTACAGCTTTCAGGGAAAGGAGGAGGGCGTGGTGGTCAACGCCGCGGACATCAGCGATCTCAAGACGCAGGAGCAGGCGCTGCGCGCCAGCGAGGCAAGGCTCAACGAAGCGCAGCAGGTCGCCCAGATGGGCAGCTGGGAGCTGAATTTGACCAGTGACACCCTGCTCTGGTCGCCTGAAGTGTTCCGTATCTTCGAGATCGATCCGGCGCAATTCGGCGGCAGTTACGAAACTTTTCTGACCGCTGTCCATCCCGATGACCGCGGCAAGGTGGATCAGGCCCATACCCGCGCACTGCACACACAGGAACCCTGTGAAATCCAGCATCGGCTGCTGTTTCCGGATGGCAGAGTGAAGTGGGTCAATGAGCGCTGCATGACAGAGTACGATGAGGACGGCCAACCACTGGTTTCGCTGGGCACGGTGCAGGACGTCACTGAAAGACATCGGGCGGATGCGGCGCTGGAGCTGGCTGCCAGCGTGTTTGAAAACAGCCTGAACGGTGTCTTGATCACGACACCCGACGGCACCATCCTCAAAGTCAACCGATCGTTCTCAGAGATTACCGGTTACACTTCCGCGGAGGTCGAGGGCAGAAAACCGAGTCTGCTCGACTCGGGCCAGCATGACGCGCTCTTTTTCAAAGATCTGTGGAAGACGCTGCGGGAAGAGGGGAAGTGGGAAGGGGAGATATGGAACCGGCGAAAGGATGGCGAGCTTGTTCCGCTGTGGCAGAGCATCTCTTCGGTGTACGATGCGCACGGCAATCTGACCCACTATATCGGGATGTTTTTCGACATATCGGAACAGAAGACTGCCGCAGCGCACATCTACCGGTTGGCACACTACGACTTGCTCACCGATCTGCCCAACCGCGTCCTGCTGCTGGATCGATGCGAGCGTGCACTGGCGCGGGCCAAGCGCACATTAAATCCGTTCGCCGTGCTGTTTTTGGATCTCGACCGTTTCAAACATATCAACGACAGCCTGGGACATCCGGTCGGAGACGACCTGTTGCGCGGCGTCGCACAGCGTCTGCGCGAAACGCTGCGTGAACAGGACACGGTCGCACGCCTGGGCGGTGACGAGTTCGTCGTCCTGATAGAAGATATGGATGACGATACACATGATGTGGCGGCGGTTGCCGGAAAGCTGGTGGAAACCCTCTCCCAACCCTTCACGGTGCGTACCTATACCCTGAACATAGGAACTACCATCGGAGTCAGCCTATATCCGGATCACGGCGAAGACGTGACCACTTTGATCAAGCATGCAGATCTGGCGCTCTACCAGGCGAAAGAGCAGGGACGCGGCTGCTACCGAATTTTCGAGGCGCGCCTGACCGAGCGGGCCACCGAACGGATGCAACTGGAAGCCGATCTCCGCCTGGCACTGGAGCGCAGCGAGCTCACTCTGGAGTATCAGCCGCAGTACGATCTTGCCGATGGCCAACTGATTGGCGCTGAAGCGCTGTTGCGTTGGCATCACCCGGAGAGGGGCGCCATCAAACCGGAGCTTTTCATTCCCATTGCAGAGGAGACCGGACTGATCATACCCATCGGCATATGGGTGCTGCAGCAGGCGTGCCGCCAGGCCAAACGCTGGCGGGATCGCGGTATGCCACTGCAGGCAGTGGCGGTAAACATCTCCGGCATTCAGATACAGCGCGGTGATCTGCCCGGCACCGTGGCACGCGTGCTTGAAGAGACCGGACTGCCGGCGCACTGCCTGGAGATGGAGATCACGGAAACCTATGTCATGCGCCATGCCGAACGTGATCTGCAGGAATTGGAAACTTTGCGCGATCTAGGCGTTACGCTTGCCATCGATGACTTCGGCACCGGGCACTCTTCGCTTGGATATCTCCGGCGGCTGCCGGTGAGCAAGCTCAAGATCGACCGCTCCTTCATTGCCGATCTTGCAGGTGGCATAAATGCCGGCAGCGAGGCGATCGTCCGAGCGATTCTGGGGATGGGAAAAGGCCTGCAGATAACGGTGGTTGCCGAAGGGGTGGAGGCGGCGGAGCAGGAACGCGCACTGCGGGAGATGCAGTGTAATCGAGTGCAGGGGTTTCACTACAGCAGACCGCTGAATAGCTCAGCATTTGAGCGTTTGTTGTCAGAGTATCCGCAGCATGGCCGAGGGATGAACGTACAAGAGGATTCACCATGGAAACCGATGCTCAGCAGCAAGACCGGCATTTAAAGTCGTAAATATGGCATCTATAAAATCCCCCGGCTTGAGCGGGTGGAGTAGTCACACTTGCTTGAGGCCTTGCCATAGCCACATTGGCAACTGCTGATAAGCACACCGGCGTTCTCAAATGTGCAAGCACAGAAAGAAGGGTTGGCACCAAGTTAACCATGCACTTGCCGCTGGCAAACGGTTAACTGAAAGCGGGCATGCGGCCAGGCAACGAATCAGTTGACATTAACCCGCGCTATTCGCTCGATCGACAGCATGAGCATCAGCGCCAAACCGGCGCAAACGGCAAATCCGCCGACCAGTGGCAGCACGGTTCCGTTGTAGCTGCGTGCAATGAATATCCCGCAGGGGACGGATATCAGGGTGGAGAGCGAACCGATGACGGAAGCGCCGATGCCGGCGATATGTCCCAGCGGCTGCATTGCCAATGCGTTGAGGTTGCCGAAAAGTATCCCTATACAGGCAAATGCCACGATGAAATAGGCGGTTAACAGCCACAGCGGGGGATGTCCGTGACTCGCAACTGAGACGCAGAAAAACAGTATCGACAATAGTGTAAGCGCAATTAGCGCTATCAGAGTAGGTTGATGCATGCCGGTTCGCATGACGATGCGGCCGTTGATGAAAGAGGAGAGTCCGATGGCTGAAGCGAGCAGTGCAAAATAGAGCGGAAATTGGTTTCCTAAGCCATACTGCTGCTGAAACAGCTGCTGGGACGAGCTCAAATAGCCAAGAAATGCGCTGAAAATGATGCCGGTGATCAGAGTGTATCCGATGGCGACCGGATTGGTACACACTTCGACACTTGCCGAGCGTAGGCGCGCCAGCCTGAACGGCACTCTTTGTTGTTCCGGCAGCGACTCGGGCTGCCTGAACATGAACCAGAGCGCAGTGATGAGCCCGGCCAGCAGGATGAAGGCAAAGATGGCGCGCCAGTTGAATAGCATCAGAATGACCTGGCCGATCGCTGGCGCGACCATAGGTACAAGGATAAAGACCATCATGATGAAGGACATGACCCGTGCCATCGCAGCGCCCTCATACTGATCGCGCACCATGGCGATGGTGACGATCCTGGGAGCGGCCAGCCCGAATCCCTGCAGCAGCCGCCCGGCGATCATCGTATTGAAGTTGGTGGAGAAGAGGCAAAGCAAACTGCCGGCGGCGAAAAATCCGTAGCCAATATAGATCGCCGGTTTGCGGCCGGTGGCGTCCGACATCGGTCCGTAAAGCAGCTGCCCAAACGCCATCCCCAGAAACACCGTGGCGATGATCAACTGGCTGTCATTCTCATGCAACACACCGAGCGATTCGCCGATAGACGACAGCGCGGGCAGCATGGCATCGATCGATAGCGCCACCAGAGAGATCATCGACGCCGTCAGTGCAACGAATTCGGGAAACGGCAGCGGGGTGAGGTTGGGTTTAGCCAATCGGGCTTGACTCCTTGTCCGATCAAACCAGTTCAAACAGCACAAGCAACTCTGCCATGTTGTGTACGGTAGCGTGGGCGGAATAATCGGGATCCGTATCCCTGTTTAAACGGTTCATCCAGATTGCGGTGCCGCCGGCGGCGAGGACGCCGGCGATGTCGGTCTCCGGCTCGTCACCGATATGCGCCATCTCCGTTACATCCACGCCGGCCAACCGGCAGGCCTGAGAGAAAATGGCCGGATCGGGCTTGGCGCTGCCGACGGATTCGGCAGAGACGGAGAGGTGGAAAAGCGCTCCGAGGCCAAGGCGGTTGACGTCGGCATTGCCATTGGTCAGGCTCCCCAGCAGATAGCCGGCAGCACGCAGCTTCCGCAACGTAGGGACTACATCCCGGTAGGGGGTGATCCGGTGGCGCGCTTCCAGGAACCACTCGAAGGCGGGCTCCACCAGCGTGGCATCGTAGCCCACCGTCTCGGCGGCAAGCTGCAGCGAGCGCTTGCGCAGCGCGGTCATATGGTAGCGCAACTCGGGTTCCCGCCGGGCAAGCGCCAGACGCTGCTCGCGCATGCTCTCAACGGTGTAATGTTCGCCGATGCGCGGATAGTTGCGTGACAGCCAGTCGTACAACGACTGTTCCGCCGCCAGCAGCACCGGGTGGTTGTCCCACAACGTATCATCCAGGTCAAATGTCAGCAGTCGGATATGTTTCATTCTCTAGTTTTATAAAAAGGGGTCGGAGTCGAAATGTTTTTCCAGTTCAAACAACTTGGTCATTCCGGCGAAAGCCGGAATCCAGAGATGCGGCCACCATTGGTAACTATGGATCCCGGCCTTCGCCGGGATGACGGTGTTTTTCAGCTTAAGTAAGCGCCACTAGACTTCAACCCCGTTTATTTTTGTCGCTGAGGAAAATCAATACCCGGTCATCTCCAGAAAACCTGAACCCACCGGTCTGCCCGCATCTTTGACGCTCACTGCGCCTTCCCAGTAACGGACACTCAGATCCATCTCCTGGTCGTCCACCAGCGCCTCGATTATAAACCGCCGCTGCAGCGATTTTATCACCATCTCCCATGCTACCGGATACGCGACGCCTTTACTGTTTTTCCACCAGCGCCGGGCGGAGAGTGTGACATCGTCCGAGTGTAGTTTCAGTAACCTGCCGTCGGCCTGCAGCAGGCTGCCTGCACTCTGTGGTGCGGATATTCCCGATTTTTCGCGCAAGCGGTAGAACATCAGATCGCTCCCATCATCCAACTGCAAAGAAAACCAGTCCCAGCCTGCCTGGTTGTCCGCCAGCGCGCTGGTGCTCCACTCCCGGTCCATCCAGGAGAGCCCCTGCAGGCTGACCGTCCTGCCCGCCCGTTGCAGCGTACCGCGGGTGTCGAGCCGGGTGATCGAATAGTAATAGGAGGCGTTGCCCGGCTCGCTGCCCTTTTGGCTGAGGCCGTTGTCGCCTTGCAATACCGGCTCCCGCACGGGTTCCAGCGTCAAATCCAGGCTAAATTGATCGGTTCCTGCGCTGAGCCGCCAGGGCTTGCGGGGATCGTCCCGGTATAGCCGCCAATCCTCCAGCCAGATAGTCAGCGGGTCGCGCTGCGCGCCTGCCAGCCCGAGCGCTTCGCGCGAGAACCGCTCTTCGGCATGGTGGGTGCCTGCGGCGACGTCGGTCAGTGCCAGATGCGCCATCCAGACGTGTTCGGCACACCAGGCAGAGGCGCTTCTGTCCGGCGCCTCGGGGGTAAGTGCGATGCGGAAGAGGGTGAGCTGGTAGCCGAACCGGCGCAGATCCGGCGCATGCAGATTTCCGGTGACATACCACCACTCGGTGCGGTAGCCCTGGTGTGGGCCGTGATCTTCGGGAAAGTTGAAACGACGCGGCCGGTCAGCCCGGAGAAAACCCGTCTGCTCCCAGCTCGCGGGAACGCCGGGTGCCGTACCCGGCTGCGACGTCTGCGGTTGTGGTGAGCAGCCGGCGAACAGCAGCGGCAGGAGGATTAAAAGGCGGCGCATCGGCAGCTACTCCGCCCGCATCGCAGCAGCGGGGGCCGACCTGGACAGGCGCAAGCCGGGATAGAGCCCGGCGAGCAGCGCCGCGCCCAGCGACAACAGCATCGCTTCGAAAAACAGCTCGGGCGGAAACAGACTCTGCAGGCTCCAGCCGAACGAGCGCAGATTGATCACCTCGATCAGTACCCGACCCATCAGCCAACCCAGCGGCAGCGCGAGGACTCCGGCCATACAGCCGAGGATGCCGGTCTGCAGCGTCACCAGCTTGAGTAGCTCGGCCGGGGTCAGGCCGGTGGCCCGCAGAATCGCGTATTCGAGGGAACGTTCCAGCTGCAGCGCCAGGAAGGCGCTGAGGATGCCGACAAAGGCAACCGCGATTACCAGCAGCCGCAGCACCCGGGTGATGGTGAAGGTGCGGTCGAACACTTCAAGCGAGTGCTCCAGTATCTTCCGGTTCGGTGTCGCCTGCAGCCGGGTATCCGCATTGCCCAGCAGTTGCCGTATTGCGGTCAGCGCCTGATCGGTCGGGTAGCCCGGCTGCAGGAAGACGCCGATCGTGGAGACTGCGTCATCCTGCCAGTACTTTTGGTAGACATCCATCGGCACCACCAGCAGACCGGGGTCGGTGCCGTAGTCGAAAAAGATGGCGCCCACGGTGAAACTGCGGCTGCCGCCGGCGACCGGAATCTCGATGCTGTCGCCGGTTTTCAGGTTGCGCCGATAGGCGTAGGGCTCAGAGACCAGCAGCACCTCGCCGCGGTGAAACCGTTCCCACAATGCCGCGACGGTCGCCCCTTTGAAAGCGAAGCCGCGGTAGCTGGCAGTTGCCATCCGGATTGCCAGCAGCCGAACCGGACCCGGCCGCTCCTCGAAGCGGATGCTGCGCCCCAGGCTTACCTCCCTGATACCCGGCAATTTCGGCAGTGCCGTGATCAGTGCGGAAGGGAGCGGGGTTGACGCGCGGATGGATGAGTGTTCGCTGGCTGAGACGTAGATATCCCCCTGCAGCGTCTGCTGCAGCCAGCTGCTGACGCTGGCGCGGAAACTGGCGGTCATGCTGCCCATGCCGACCGTGGTGGCGATGGCCAGCGTCAACGCTGCGACTGCCAGGCCGGTACGGCTGAGCGAGGCGGCAATGCCGCGCACCGCCAGGCGGCCGGTAAAGCCTGCCAGCAGCACCAGCGGCCGGCGCAGCAGGCGGGCCATCGTCACCACGGCGCCGGGTACCAGCAGGCTGTAGCCGGTGATCAGCAGAAACAACGCGCTGAAGCCGACGGTCAGACTGCGGCTCGGGATGAGCAGCAGCAGCGCGCCGGACGCCATCAGCAGCGCACCCGCGGCGAGCAGCCAGGGCAGCGCCCGCTTAGTCTGACGCTCGATCACCGAACGGTGGCTGGCGGCGATCGGGGTGACCCGCGTCGCTTCCAGCGCCGGCAGCAACGCGGCCGCCAGCGTGGCAAGCATACCGAGCGCAACACCTTTCAGGAGCGAAGCTGCAGTGACGGAAAGTTCGGTCACCCGGAGCGTGAAGTAGAGATCGTTGATGGTGCGGGCCACCAGCGTGACCAGACCCTGCCCGAGCAGATAGCCGGCGAGGATGCCCAACAGTGTACCGGCTGCGCCGATCAGCAATGCCTCAGAGATCACCTGAACAAAAATCTCTCGCCGGCTCACCCCAAGCAGGCGCAGCACGCCGAGCAGCCGGCGCCGCTGCAGCACCGAGAAAGTCATCGCGTTGTAGATCAGAAACCCACCGACCAGCAGCGCCAGCAGGCTCATTGCCGAGAGGTTGGTCTGAAACGCGGCGCTCATCTGCGCGACCGCCTCGCTGCGCCGGTCCGCGCTCTCCAGCCGGGTGCCGGCGGGCAGCCGCTTGGCCAGCGCCGCGGCAGCGGCGGGTTTCAGCACCAGGTCGATGCGGTCGAGCTGCCCCCGGCGCTGCAGCAGCGTCTGCACGGTTGCGATATCGGCCAGCGCCACGCCGTCCAACGCGCTGTTGTCTGCGTCGCCGGCAGTACCGACGACCTCCATGCTGACCGGCCGGCCGGCCACCTGCAGTTCGATCCATTGGCCAGGCTGTATACCCAATCTGTGGGCGCTTGACTGCGGCAGTATCAGCGTGTCCGGGCGGAGCAGGAGTTGGCGCACCGCACCTTCTCCGATACCTGGCAGCAGCGGCCTAAACGGCTGCTCCGCGATCGGATCTAGGCCGAGCAGGGTGAATTGTTCGCCTGCAATCGTGATCCTGCCTTCGATGACCGGCGCGCTGTTGCGGATGCCCTGCCGCACTCTCAAGTCAGGGTAAAGCGTCTCGTCCAGGTGGCCCACGGCGGCAACGATATGGTGCGTCGAGCGGCCGGTGATCTCCTCCATCGAGAGTTTGAACGAAAGATTTGCACTCTGATTGGAGAGATCCACCGCCACCACGACAGCGACGCCGAGCGTGATCCCGAACACCGAGAGCGCGCTCTGCCAGCGGTGCCGGAGCAGGTGTCGCCAACCGCTGAGGCGCAGCCGGCTCAGCATGCCAGATTTTGGATGACACCCTGCTCGAGGATTGCCACCCGGTCCGCCGTATTTGCCACTTCCCGGTTGTGGGTGACCATGATCAGCGTCTGATCGGCGCTGCGCGACAGTCCGGTCAGCAGCTGCAAAACAGTGTCGCCGGTTACTGCGTCTAAGTTGCCGGTAGGTTCGTCCGCCAGGATCAATGCGGGACGGTGCGCCAGCGCCCGGGCGATTGCGATGCGCTGCTGTTCGCCGCCCGACAGCTGATCGGGAAAGGCAGCGGCGCGATCTGCCAGTCCGACCTGCTGCAGCAACTCGCCAACCCTTTTTTCGATCTGCGCCTCCGGGAGCTTGTTCAGCTCCAGCGGCAGCGCGATGTTCTCCGCTGCGGTCAGCGTCGCGATCAGGTTGAAGAACTGGTAGACGAAACCGATGTGGCGGCGCCGGAACAGGGTGCGCTCGCGTTCGGCCAGCCGGGTAAGATTCTGTCCCTGAATCAGAATCTCGCCGCGCTCCGGAAGATCGATTCCGGCCATCAGATTGAGCAGCGTCGATTTGCCCGAACCGCTGCGGCCGAGCAGCGCCACGCACTCGCCCGCTGCAACCTGCAGATTCAACCCGACAAGGACGGGACGTTTCCGCGAGCCTTCTCGGTAACTGTGGTGCAGCTGCCTGATTTCGAGCGTCAAGGGTGCTGATACTCCCGGAGCTCCAGGTCGACCGGTGCAAATTCGGCGCTGTCCGGCGGACCGGGAGAGAAGAGCCAGATCGGCCGGTTGTCGGCGCCGGGGTAGAGGGGCAGGGCGATAAGCGAGCTGGAGAGGGTGCTCAAGCCGGTCTGCAGCCGGAAACACATCGCTGCAGCACGGCCCTCGCCGACGGGATGGTCGTGGCTGGCCAGCAGTGCCCGCCACTCCTCCCAATCGGCGCTGTCCGGCTCCGGCTGCTCCGCGGCCCGGAACAGCGGCAGATAATGGCGGATACGGGGATCGTCTTCGTCGTTGAGTTCGAGCGAGGTGAGCATATGCAGCCCCGCCTGAATCTCCTCGGTTGCGATCGCTGTGCCGTCATTGCGGATCCAAAAAGCCTGCCGCGGGTCGCCCACAAAGAGGTTGAACGGCCGGTACGCTGCCGGATTGAGCTGGGCCAACGCCTGCACCGCAGCAGCAGCCTCGGCGTGGTCCAGCGCCTCCAGCACCAGTTCGCCGCGGCTGCGTTTTTCCGGATCGGGACCGAGCGTCTTGGCCCGGTTCATAATGATACTGACGGCGCCATGATCGTTGACGCCCATCCAGCTGCCTTCGGCCAACCGGTCGAGTCCCGCGACCAGGTCCGGCCGGTCCGGCCAGTGGCGGCCGGGCGCTGCCCAAGGCCGGTCAGGCATCTCATCCCGGTTGCCGGCCAGCAGCAGCGGCCAGGGGTGTCCGGGACGGCGCAGGATGATCAGTGTGCACATTTCAATTAAATCCGGTTTCCACCATCCCTTCCGCGGATGAGAGCGCTATTTCAATCGTTCAGCAGCTGTCGCAGTTTGTGCGAAAGCTCGGCGGTAGTGTAGGGTTTGCTGAGGGTTTGGGATCCCGGGAACCTTGCCTGTTTCTGGTCGGCCTCTTTCGCAAACCCGGAGGTAAACAGCACCTTGAGCCGGGGATTTATTCTGGTCGCAGCTTCCGCCAGCTCATAGCCGCTCATGCCGCCGGGCATCAGGATATCGGTAAACAGCAGATCCACCGCCGGATTCTCGCCCAGCCGCTGCAGCGCCTCCTGCCCGGAACCGGCGCTGATCACCGAGTAACCCCACCCCTCCAGATAACTGGTTGCCAGTTCGAGCAGCGCTTGTTCATCATCGACTACCAGAATTGTTGCGTGCGCTTGCAGCGGCCTATCCTCTGCTATTGCCGCAGGCTGTGCCTTTTTTGCCAAGGCGTCGGCGCGGGGCAGGAACAGACTGACGGTGGTGCCCTGGCCGGGTTTGGAGGCGACGTTGACTTCGCCGTTCGAGCGCTTGACGAAACCGAAAACCATGCTCAAACCGAGACCGGTGCCCTTGCCCTGCGGCTTGGTGGTGTAGAAGGGTTCGAAGATGTGGTCGATGACATCGGCGGGGATACCGCAGCCGGTGTCCCTGACTCTCAGCACCACGTAGTCGCCGGGAAAAGGTTCAGGTGTGTTGTCGGCAGCCGCGTCGTTGTGGGAGCGATTGACGGTCTGAATGGTAAGTTGGCCGCCATTGGGCATGGCGTCCTTTGCGTTCAGTATCAGATTGAGCAGCGCGTCCTTGAAATCGCCCGGACTGATGCGGACCGGCCAGAGCGCTTCGGACTGGCGGTAGCTTACTTCGATCGCAGGCGTCACCGAACGGGTGATGAGGTTCTGCATCTCGCGGATGGTTTCGTTGAGATCGGTCGGCTCGCTCTCCTGCGCCTGCTGCCTGGAGAAGCCGAGCAGTTGCCGCGTCAGGTCGGCTGCCCGCAGCGCCGCTTGTAGTGCCGTTGTCACCCGCTTGAGCGATTTTTCGTCACCGTTGAACTGCAATTTCAGCAGATCCAGATTGCCGATAATGATGCCGAGTATATTGTTGAAATCGTGCGCTATGCCGCCGGTAATCTGTCCGATCGCGTCCATCTTCTGGCTGCGGCGAAGCGCCTCCTCGGTCAGCTTGAGCTGGGTGATATCGCTGATGGCGATCAGAATGCGGTCGTACTCATCGCGCTTCCCCAAGCGAAAGGCTCGTATAATCATCGTGCGCGTCTCATCTTTGAGGGTGACCACTTCGCTCTGCAGTTCGATGTACGCTTTGCCGTCGGCGAGGGCAATGATCTCTTGCTGGAAAATGGCGTAAGAACTTTCCTTAAATATTTTGTCCAGGCTGCCGAGAAGCTGCGCTTTGGACTCCGCCTTAAGCATCATCAGCGACGTTTTGTTGATGTCCAGAATGACCACTTTGGCCGCGATTTCCCGCAGCTCATCCGGGTGGCGGTTGAAATAGTCATTGAGATCCTTGACGCCGGTTTGCCGAAGCTGTTCGATGTGACCGATCGCTGCGGTAAAATCCTCCTCCCAGAGTCCGACCGGTGCATTCTGAAACAGCTCCTGATAGCGCTGTTCGCTCCGGTCAAGCGCAGCCAGTGCCTCCAGTTCCCGGTAAGAGGCCTGCAACTTTTTCTCCGTCTGCTTCAGGCGGGTGCGGGAGAGCGCATCCCGGAACAGTCCGAATATCGTCAAACCCAACAGCAGTATCAAAAACGTGCCGGCGACTTTGTTGAAAGTCCGGTCCTTCAGGTAATCAGCGATGGGTAACCGGGTGGGAATCAAGCTGATGATCATCCATTCGCTTGGTTCGGATGAGATTGCATGTAGTGTGAACTCTCTGCTTATCTCAAACTTTCTGTCACTGCCGTTCTGTTGCATCTTTTTGGTCAGAAGATCGAGGCTGATTTTGCGCTGGCCAAGCAGCTGCTCGGCATGATCCGATGCGGCGATCAAACGCTGGTTCCGGTCGATGATCAGATAAATGGCGTTCGGTTGATTCAGCATTCCCTCCCAGAGCGTCTCTATCTCCTCCATTTTTAGCGATACGCCGATCAGTCCGTCAAATTTTCCCGCACCGTCCAGCAGTGGGATCACGATGCCGGTGACGCGCGCGCCACTGATCGGACCGGTGTGGGGGTTCATGACGTAACTTGAGGCGCCGGATTCGAGTGCCCGGAAAAAGGGGAGATCCCGCACATTGGGCGGATTATTCCGATCGAACGGTTGTCCCGACGCGAAAAATCGGCCGTCCCGGTCGATTGCCGCAAAGTTCTCCACCATCGGGTACAGCCCGTTCAGGCGCGCGAAGAAGCGGCTGCAAGCAGCGCCGTCCCGTTTTACGACGCAATCGCTATGCGCAATCGCAGTGAAGATGTCTCGGTATTTTTCGAAATATTTATCGGTTACCAGTGTGATCCGCTGGCTTTGATCGATGATGCTGTGCTCATTCTCCTCGACGAAATATAAATAGTCCTGGATAGCCAGATAGACGATCGAGCCGATGGTGAGAGCGATAATGCCTACTGCGGAGAGCAGATAAGAATTTTTCAGATACCCCCCGTTTTTCTCAGCCAAGCCGCCTGATCTCCGAAATAGGCCATATTTGGA
This sequence comes from Chromatiaceae bacterium, assembly GCA_024235255.1. Lineage (GTDB taxonomy): Bacteria > Pseudomonadota > Gammaproteobacteria > Chromatiales > Chromatiaceae > HKST-UBA178. Next base: position 749,015 of record JACKMT010000001.1, on the reverse strand, counting down.
GTGGGAAGCCATCCGCACTCAAGGAAACAAAATCTATCAGGCAATCCGGCCTTGGGCTTTATCCAGTCGGCTCCACAATAGCTTTCAGCTCGTCGATAGGCAAGAAAACCGATTGGAACGCATCATCTGTCGAAGCGGAAATCGGTGGTATTGAAAAATCTAGAAATAGTTAAATTAATGAATTTCTAATAAACTATTCATATCAAGCGCTCTTTGAAAGTCCCAAATTCGGGATTTTCAAATTCCCCGGCATAAGCCGAGAGAGGGAACCCCCTCTCCACTTCGGGGGAGAGGGTTGAGGTGAGGGGTAGCGGTGAGGCCATTCAGCCTTCACCCTAGCCCCTTCCCACCCATGGGAGAAGGGAGCGGCGGCTTTCAGCCGAATCAGCTATTGTCCGGCTGTAACCCGAAGCCAGCGGCTTCAACCGGTGGCGTATTTACCTGTTAAGGGGTGGATCATGAGGTCTGTTAACCAGTTAATTTTGTTGCTGTTACTAGCGGGTATGGCATTTTCGGCACGTGCCGATGTGCTGGTGCTGATACATGGCTACATGGGCAGCGCAATATCCTGGGAGGCAAGCGGGATCAGTGCGTTGCTGGATGCCGAAGGGTGGCGCAGAAGCGGAATTCTGGCTGGACCGCAGTTGATTCCCCAAGCCGGCAATGGGTCGGAAAACAAGCGCTATGCAGTGGAACTTCCGTCACTGGCGCCGATGCTGCTCCAGGCTGATCTTCTGCAAGCAATGCTGCAGCGGATAAATGCCATGCACCCGGGAGAGCCGTTGATAATTGCCGCGCATTCGGCGGGGGGTGTGGTGGCCAGACTGGTACTGACACGTGCGGTCGTGGCGGATGTGAAGGCGCTGATCACGCTGGCCTCTCCCCATCTGGGAACCGCCAGGGCGTCGCAGGCGCTGGATGCGACCGATACACCCTGGCCGTTCTGTCTGGTCGAGGACTTTTTCAGCGGCGGCAGTTATCGGGCGGTCAAGCGTTCCCGTGGCGCACTGTTAGACCTGACGCCGGCCTATCCGGGCAGTCTGCTTTACTGGCTCAACCAGCTGCCGCATCCGGAGATCGCCTATTATTCGATTGTCACGCCGGGTCCGGCGGGACTGGGCGATGAGTTGGTGCCGGTTTTCGGCCAGGATATGAACAACGTACCGGCGCTGCAGGGTCGCTCCAAAGTGGTGACGGTTGCCGGTGGACACTCGCTTAATCCGCAGCTCGGAATCGCGCTGATCGGGATATTGGCGCAGATTGAGTGAGGGTCACTCAGGCAGGCCGCTCTCTTTATCGGGGTATACGGGAAATTTCTTAGTCAGGTATAGTTGGGCTTTCTCGATAGTGGGTAAGCCTGTATATGACGATTTCCATCCGCGTTCTCGATTCCCGCAATACTGAAGAACTGGAGCTGGTTCGCCAGTTGTTTCGCGAATATGCAGACTGGCTGGGTGTGGATCTCTGTTTTCAGAATTTCGATGCAGAGATGAGCTCGTTGCCTGGCGCCTATTCGGCACCGGGCGGACGCCTGTTTTTCGCCGAGCTGGATGGAAAGCCTGCCGGCTGCGTCGGACTGCGTGAGTTCTCGGACGGTGTCTGCGAAATGAAACGGCTCTATGTCGAACCCTCGCTGCGCCGCCACGGCATAGGCAGAAAGCTGGCGCTTGCAGTAATCGAAGCCGCCCATGATCTGAACTACAAACGGATTCTTCTCGACACCCTGCCGGCTATGCGGGTCGCGCTAAAGCTCTATCGCGAACTGGGTTTCCAGGAGGTGCCGGCTTACTATCTCACGCCGATCGAGAGCACCATTTTTCTGTCGTTGGAGCTGGAGAACTGGTCCGCGGCAAAACCAATCAGCCAAAAGCTGCTCCACCTGTTCGACTACAACCGCGCCTGGGCGCGGCAGATGCGGGAGGTGGATCCCAGCTTTTTCAGCAAGCTGGCGAACCTACAGACACCCGAATATCTGTGGATCGGCTGCTCCGACTCGCGTGTCCCGGCCAACCAGATCGTCGGTCTGCTCCCGGGCGAGGTGTTCGTGCACCGCAATGTGGCCAACATCGTGGTGCATACTGATCTGAACTGTCTCTCCGTGGTGCAGTACGCAGTCGATGTGCTCAAGGTAAAGCATATTATCGTGGTCGGGCACTATGGCTGCGGTGGGGTCGCGGCGGCGTTGCAGCGGCAGCGTGTCGGGCTGGTGGATCTGTGGCTGCGCCATGTGCAGGATGTTCAAGGCAAGCACAGCGCCATGATGGAGAGTCTGCCGGCCGACCGGCGCCATGCGCGGCTTTGCGAGCTGAATGTGCTGGAGCAGGTAGTCAATCTGGCGCATACCATTGTCGTGCAGGACGCCTGGAAACGCGGACAGGTGCTTACCTTGCATGGCTGGGTCTACGGCCTGAAGGATGGTCTGATGAACGATCTCAGACTGACCGTCAGCGGGCCGGAGGAGCTGGCGGCGCGTTACACCGCTGCGCTGGAAGCGCTGCAATAACCGGAGCACAGCGACATGCGCCACATGCCTTCCCAGGCAATCCGAACGATATACACGGGCAAAAAAAACGGCAGGTAGTGCACCTGCCGGAACCTAATGGAGTGGTTCTTGGAGTGGAGGAGCTTGTAGAGAAGCCTTAATCTAGCCGGTGCTGCGGTTTGCCGGCTCAGTGCCTGAAATTCACTTTCAATGGCAGATGGGGCGCTCTTTTGGTACACACGCGGCGCACTCTGGCAAAGAGACTTTGCACCATCTCTGCGATGGCCTGGGAGCGGAGCTGCTTCCCTTTGGCGATGTAATATTTGACGTCAACGTCACCGAACTGGTTGAGTTTCAGGTTTTCTGTGTACTGCGTTTTCATGATACTACCTACTGCCTTAAAAATTATCAGCTATAAAGTATTCACTTGGTGTCCTAAATCTGCCGTTTGATTTTCAGATTTTAGGTGAATAATTCCTTTATTAGCCGAAGGTTAAACAATCTATGGGTTGTATGTTAGTAATCCTTCAAGCGCTTGACAAACGATCATTACTCATCTGATTATTGAAAATAACTCATCTATTAATCTCTCACTGAACAGACCGGAGCACCCAAATAAGAAAATTACCGCCATTAAACGCGCTGCGCAGTTTCGAAGCGGCAGCTCGGCTCGGTAGCTTCCAGCAGGCCGCAGTCGAACTGTCGGTCACGCCATCTGCTGTCAGCCACCAGATCAAGTCGCTGGAGACATTTCTCGGCGTAGTGCTGTTTCAGCGGGAACGGCGCAGGGTCTTCGTAACCTCAGCGGGTGAGCGGTACCTTGCGGTGGTCGAGCATGCGTTGGACGAAATCGATATTGCCACGCGCCGCCTGATTGCCTCACCCAACACCCGATCGATCAATATCAGCGTGGTTCCTGCCTATCTGACCCGCCGCCTGGTACCGAGAATCCGGGAGTTCCAGGAGCATTTCCCCGATGTCGAACTGCGCCTGAGCGCGTTGAATGACGAGGTGGATTTTCTGCATTCGGATACCGATATGGCGATCTATTTCGGGCGTGGGGAGTGGCGGGAGTTAAGGGTCCATTTTTTGCAGGGCATGTCGCTGGTGCCGGTCTGCAGTCCCCGGCTGGAGGTGACCGGTAAACCTCTGAAATGCCCGGAGGATCTGCGCAATTACACGCTGCTGCGGGTGGCCAACCGTCCCGATGAATGGAAACAGATTCTGGACAAGGCCGGCATCGCCCGTGCGACGATGAATAAAATCATGACATTTTCCAGTACCTCGCTGGCGCTGGCTGCAGCAATGGAGGGGGCGGGTGTTGCGCTTACCGACTACAAACTGGTGGAACGCGAGCTGGCATACGGCCAGCTGAGGGTGCCTTTTGATCTCAGGCTGGAGACCGAGAACGGCTTCTATCTGGTTTATCCGGCGGATCGGCAGCTCAGCTACGGCATGAAAGTCTTTCGTGACTGGATAGTAAAGCTGGATGAAGGGCGATCCACGCAGCATTGATTCAGGCACATTTACCGCCCCAACCGAGCGGTGAATTGCTGAGCGTCTGCCCGCATCCAGCTAGAAAATTTCCTCAGGACCGGACGCAGATGCACCCGCAATATCAGGATTTTTTATTCTGCTGAACAAGATAGTCGAGGTAATCCAGCCGTTGCAGTGAGATGGTGATTTTCTCCTCCAGTTCGCGGCCCGCATTTTCCATTATGTGAAGCATATCCTCGTAGAAAAAAACTTCGAAGCTGTCGAGGTAGCGTATCTGGCGGTCTTTATCCAGCACCAGATTGTCGATGCCCCACAGATCGATCACCTTGCCCTCTTGTTCACGCCACTGTTTGGCGGCGGCGACGAAATACTCCAGCTGTAAACAGGCCCTAGGATGCTTTCCCAGCAAGGGCAGCGCCTCTGCCTCATTGGCAGGATTGGCGATATTGAACCAGGGTGTGTAAGCGTAGGCGATAACGAGCAGGTTGGGTTCTCCATTGATCCGGGTGCGGACGAACATGGCGTAAGGGATGATCTCCTTCAGCTGTTTTCGCATTTTCCGGTAGTCGCGGTGGTAGATCTCCGCCTCTCGCTTACTGCAGGCGAGCACGTGCATTTTCAACACAAAATTCCTGATCGGCGCAGATTTCCTTCTTCTGATGCCCGCAGTCTGAAATACTTTGCAATGCGCTCCGCGGACGGAGATCAGCGTCGCCGGCAGTTTAACGATGTCGATGCAGTCGACATTGGTCGAAATACGGTCGTTTTCTCTGGACATGGCGGCGCAGTATAAATTAAAAAACGCTGCGGGGTTTCGCTATTTGTCGTTGGTCAGGTATCCGCGGACCGCTGGCATTGGGGACAGACGTAGATTTGTTGACCGCCGATCTTGCGCTGTTGGATGCGCGCCGCGCAGCGGTAACAGGGCAGTCCCTCGCGGCGGAAAAGGTTGAATCTTGCCCGCTCGAAGCTGGCGCCGTTTTTCATCAGAAACTCAGCCCGCGGCAAATCGGCGGTGATCCCTCCCGTTGCGTAGGATTGCCGCGGCAGTGCGATGATCGCCTCCGCCAGCCGGGCGAGCTCCTCCCGCGAACACTCCTTGGGTTTCAGTTCGGGATCGAGCCCGGCCAGAAACAGCACCTCGCTGCGCAGGTAATTTCCCAGGCCGGCAACGAAAGCCTGATCGGTCAACACCGCCCCAAGTCTCCGGTTGACAAAAGGCTTGGCCGTGAGCCGTTGCCACACCTCATCGGCCGAAGTGGATGCCGCCAGCACGTCCGGGCCTAGTTTTGCAAGAAACGGGTGTTGCTGCAGCGCTCCGGGGTCGAGCACCTGGATATCCGACACGCTGTACAACAGCGCAGACATGTCGCTGGTGTGAATGGCGATGCGCAGTTGGCGTTCGCTATCCGGGTACTGGAAAGCGGGGAGTGTATACCAGCGGCCGTACAACTGATTGTGGCTGAACAGCGTCAGCCCGTTATCGAACCCGATCAGCATCGCCTTGCCCCGGGTGGAGACGCTGCTTACCGTCTGTCCGCTCAAATCCGCTTCAAAACGCTTTAGCGGCTCAAGGCCGAATTGAACCTGTCGGGCAACCTTTCCCAGTATCGCAACGCTCACCGCATCCGCGGCGCGGCGTATTTCGGGTCCTTCGGGCATGCAGACTCCTGACATCGGATAGCGAACAGCTCCTATACTGACATCGGCCACCGGCCCGTTCAATGCCGCCGTTTCGCAGCGTAATCGATACCGACAACAACAGCGGATGCATGGTTAAGCCGCGCTACCGATTGCGTTAAAATAAAACTTTTAGCCTACTCGATCATGAAACGCCCCGAACTGCTCTCGCCTGCCGGTACGCTCAAGAACATGCGCTACGCCTTGGCGTTCGGTGCCGATGCGGTATACGCAGGCCTGCCGCGCTACAGTTTGCGCGTGCGCAACAACGACTTTCTGGAACAGAATTTAGCCACCGGTATCGCCGAGGCGCATGCGCTTGGCAAGTGTTTCTACCTGGCCTGCAATCTGATGCCGCACGGCGCCAAGCTGAAAACCTTTGTGGCCGATATCGCACCGGTGATCGGGATGCGTCCCGATGCGCTGATCATGTCCGACCCCGGCCTGATCATGCTGGTGCGTGAGCGCTGGCCGGAGCTGCCGGTCCATCTATCGGTGCAGGCCAACACCGTCAACGCCGCGGCGGTCCGCTTCTGGCAGCAGGTCGGTGTTACACGGGTCATCCTGTCGCGCGAGTTGTCGCTGGACGAGGTTCAGGAGATCCGCCAGGCTTGTCCCGATACCGAACTCGAAGTGTTCGTCCACGGTGCGCTCTGCATCGCCTACTCCGGGCGCTGTCTGCTCTCCGGCTACTTCAATCACCGCGACGCCAATCAGGGCAGCTGCACCAACTCCTGCCGTTGGGATTACCAGGTCGGCGCCGGCTGCGGCGGTGAGGAGAGTACGGGCGTCTCCCAGTCGGGCCACCGGCGCCACCCGCAAGCGGACGCAGTCTATCTGCTGGAGGAGCAGGAGCGGCCGGGAGAGTTTATGCCGGTGTTCGAGGATGAGATGGGCACCTACATCATGAACTCCAAGGATCTGCGCGCGGTGGAACATGTGCAGCGGCTGGTCGAGATCGGCATCGACTGCCTGAAGATAGAGGGGCGGACCAAATCCTTCTACTATACGGCGCGCACCACCCGCGTCTACCGTGGGGCGATCGAAGATGCGCTGGCCGCCAGGCCGTTCCGGGTGGAGCTGATGAGTGAGCTGGAGAGTCTGGCCAGCCGCGGTTACACCGACGGTTTCTTGCAGCGCCATGAAACCCACGAGCTGCAGAACTACCGGGAGAGCGCGTCGCGCAGCACGCGTCAGCAGTTTGTCGCCGAAGTGTCGGGCTACGACAGCGCATCGGGCCAGTTGCTGCTGGAGGTAAAGAATAAAATCCGGGTGGGCGACGAACTGGAACTACTGACGCCCGACGGCAGTGTATCCTTCCGCCTGGCGGCGATGGAGGACCTGCAGGGTGCGCCGATGGCAGAAGCGCCGGGAGGCGGTTACCGGGTGCGGATTTCTTCGCCGGTGGCGGATCCGCGTATGGGATTGATCGCAAAATATCTTTAATAATCTGCAGTCTACTGGTTATTGGCGCCCAGGCGTTGGAAAAAACCGCCGACTGCAGCCGACAACGCCGGAGAGCGGTGGTCAGAGCGCAGCGCGTTGAGCAGCGGTTCACGCATGCCCGGAATGAACAGCAGATCTGACAGGCAGCGGTCGAAAAAAACCTGGCCCTCGCGGTTGTGCGCCAGCCGCTCCAGGAATGCGCCGGCCAGTGATCCTTCCGCCAGTGACTCCCAGGCGCGGCCACCGATGGCGGCCAGCACCTCGACCTGTTCCGCCACCGGCGATGCCAGTACATCCCGGATCAACTGCCGCCGCAGCGTTGCCGATCGGGATCTCGAAACACCCCTGACCGAAGCGGCCACAGCAGCGGCCGATGGTGCCTCCAGGCGCAGCTGGGTATGGGTGACGCCGAGCAGCGCGGTTGCCAGTTGCGAGGATATTTTTTCATTCTCAATACAGTGGCAAATGGCGCCGAAAGGGTTGCTGGGCAGCATCGGCAGCGCATCGATCAGCATGCGTTCGTTGTCGTCCTGATCCAGCCGCGCGGCAATGTCCGCGATGCCCTGATAACCGACGAAGGACCACTGTTCCCACCCCAGCTCTCCCCGGAAATAGGCGAGCGCATGGTCGTAGAATCTGGAGGCGGGTTTTTTCAGCCGGCGCGATATGCGTGCGTGAAAGATCGCCAAGCGATCCTCCCGCGGCTTGAAGCTGTAAGGGTTGTCAGCCAGTGCCGTTTCGATCCATCCGCCCTTGTTCGCCGTGTCCAGTCTGCTGCCGATGCGTTCCGCCAGCCGGTGCATGAAGTCGTCGCGCGCGGCCAGGCTGAGTTTGGCTTGTTCATCCAACGGAAATCTTAGGAACCAGACAAACGGCTCCCTGCTGCTCTCCGGTTCTTGAAACAGCAGCGCCAGCCAGGCTTGTTGTCCCAGCGGGGCAGGGTAGGGAAGCTGGTTCTTTTCGCAGCGCAAAAACCGGTCGTACGGGATCCTGACCACCCGCCGGCCCATGTCGAACAGCCGTAGGCGGGCGCCGCTGCTGGTCAGGAACTCCACCAGGGTAGTGATCGGTTCGGGGCTTTTCATATCCGGTTATCTGACCCAATCGATCAGGTGGTGTTCGAGATTGTCCGTTTCCAGCTCACAGACCGCCCACCCGCCGACGAAGTTGCCCGAGCTGACCACCGTGTGCGGGTCTCCCGATACCAGCGGATGCCACTGCGGGAGCGCTTTGCGCTCAGCCAGCAGGCGGTAGGCGCAGCTCTCCGGCAGCCAGTAGGGGTCCTCCAGCACCGCCAGCGTCACTCGCACGCAGTCGGGCACGTTGCGGGATCGGTTGGGATAGTCCCGGCAGTCGCCGCTCTCCCGGTCGAGGTAGCGGCAGCAGACATTGGTGAACTGAATCTGCCGGGTTTTTCGCTCCTCAAAACGGTGCAGACAGCATTTGGCACAGCGGTCGCACAGCGCCTCCCACTGCGTTTTATTCATCGCTTGCAGCGGCACTGTTTTCCAGAATTCATTGTCACAATCCGGCATACAACCCCAGCTTTATCAGGCCTTACCATTCACAATGGCTATAACTTTAGAAACTAATTTCGTAGGATCGCTTTTTTTTATAATCACATACGTTAGGATTAAAGCTTAACATATTGAATTAACAATAATTTAAAATTTCGTGTAAATTTTAGACAATCTATAGCGGGTGCTGCTGTCACAAGGTCTGGTAGGCTGTTTTCACGACTTGCTCACAATGTTATCCACAGGGATTGTGGAAAACCTGGCCAGTATACTGCAGTGAACGCCCGATTCGCTTTTGTGTATCATCATACCCGCCATGTCAACCCGGAATCCATTCGCTTTATCGAACGCAGATCTCTCCCCATGAGCACGCTGGCGAACGGGGAGGACGGCAGTCTGATCGAGCGTTTTGCCGACGCGCTCTGGATGGAGCGGGGGCTGAGCCGAAACACGCTGCAGGCTTATCAGTCGGATCTGCGGAAACTCGGGCTCTGGCTGGAAGCGAGCGGTCGGCCCGGCCTGCTGGGCGCTAAGCGGGCCGATCTGCTGGCGTTCCTGGCCGACCAGTCTAAAAACGGCTTGAAACCCCGCTCCAGCGCTCGGCTGCTCTCCTGTTTTCGCCAGTTCTTCCAATACTGCGTGCGCGAAAGCTTGCTGCAGAAAGATCCAAGCAGCCGCGTAGACGCGCCTAAACTGGGTCGTCCGCTGCCGCACTCCCTCACCGAATCCGAAGTCGTTGCGCTGCTGGATGCCCCGCTGGTTGACGACCCCGAGGGGTTTCGCGACCGAGTCATGCTGGAGCTGCTGTACGCCACCGGTTTGCGCGTATCGGAACTGGTGAAACTGCAGCTCGGGCAGATTAGCATGAATCAGGGCCTGGTCCGGATCGTTGGCAAGGGGGACAAGGAGCGCCTTGTCCCGCTGGGCGAGGAGGCGCTCGATTGGCTGCAGCGGTTTCTTGCCGGGGGTCGCCAGGCGCTGCTTGGCGGACAGATCAGCGGCGAGGTGTTCCCCACCCGGCGGGGGGCGGGCATGACGCGCCAGGCTTTCTGGTACCGGATAAAGAAGCATGCGCTGATTGCCGGCATCGTCAAGCCGTTGTCGCCGCACACCTTGCGGCACGCGTTCGCGACCCATCTGCTGGATCACGGCGCCGATCTGCGGGTGGTGCAGATGCTGCTCGGGCACACTGACCTGTCGACCACCCAGATCTACACCCATGTCGCCCGGGAACGGCTGCGCAACCTGCACGCCAAGCATCATCCGAGGGGTTAGAAATACGGGCTGAGGTTTAAGGATAAAAGCGGACAGTTTCTATTGCTTCCTTGGCCCTCAGTCCTCGGCCCTCAGTCCGCAACTGTGATAGGCTTGCGCGACTGTTTTCTATTGGAGTTTGCTATGCCTTCGTTCGATATTGTCTCTGAGGTGGATCTGCAGGAGGTGCGCAACGCGGTGGACCAGGCCAACCGGGAGGTCGGCACGCGCTTCGACTTCAAAGGGGTCGATGCCCGCTTTGAACAGACCGGCAGCGAGATCCTGCTGCGTGCCAATGAGGTATTTCAGCTGCAGCAGATGATGGATATTTTACGGCAGAAACTTGTCAAACGTCAGGTGGATGTGGGCAGCATGGATGAAAAGAAGCCGGAAAAAAGCCTGAATGCAGCGCGCCAGCAGGTGTTGATCAAACAGGGTATAGAGACGGCGCTGGCCAAGACTCTGGTCAAGTCGATCAAATCGGCCAAGATTAAAGTACAGGCCCAGATTCAGGGTGAACAGGTCAGGGTGACCGGCAAGAACCGCGACGATCTGCAGCAGGTCATCGCATTGTTGAAGAGGGAGGATTACGGTCTGCCTCTGCAGTTTATAAATTTTCGGGATTGAAACCTATGTACAGGGTAAACAACAAATTTCTGTTTCTGGGCGCACTGTTTGCAGCGCTGGTTTTCGCGGGACCGTTGCCGGCGGCCGATGACGAAGGTGCCGCCAAGGTGAGGCAGAGTTTGAACATGCTGCTGCCGGGACTGAAGTTCGGCGAGATTACACCCTCACCGATACCTGGACTGTACGAAGTGGTGGTTGGGCACAGGCTGGCTTATGTCACCGAAAACGGCCGCTATCTGATGCAGGGCACGCTGATCGATGTGGAGATGCAGAAGGATCTGACGGAGCCGCGTGTCAATGCAATCAAAGCCAAAACAATCACTGGTCTGGATGAAGCGATGATGGTGATTTTCGGACCGGAGAAAGCGAAACACAATGTTACCGTCTTCACTGATATCGATTGCGGCTACTGCCGCAAGCTGCACAGCGAGATCGACCAATATATGGAGCGGGGAATACGCATACGCTACCTGTTCTATCCACGCGCCGGCGTCGGCAGCGGCTCCTACCAAAAGGCGGTCTCCGTGTGGTGCGCGGATGACCGCAAGGCCGCGATGACATTGGCTAAATCGGGCCAACCCATTGAGCAGAGGGAGTGTGAGAATCCGGTGCAAACTGACATGGCGCTCGGTGGCCAGATGGGTGTAAGCGGAACACCCGCTCTGGTGCTGGACAACGGAAAAATGATACCGGGTTATGTTCCGGCGGATCGCCTGCTGGCGATTCTGGAGAACGAATCCAGCAACAATTGATACTGCTCCAAGTGCTTAGAGAGCAGGTTCCTGCCAGAGACGCATGGCACTGACTGGAACCGCTTCCATTAGCGCCACGGTCGCGGCCGTGGCGGATGATCAAAGAGGTTTCAAGCTTTAAATTCCCGCGTTAACCCGGATATCTCATGAAGGATTCGGGATTCAGGGCGGATATGCCTAAGCAGTTTGTTCGATCGCCCGAATAAGCATAGCCGTCGCTATGGTTTGAGGGATATCGGGCAAAATGTGACGGCACAGGCGACCTGAAACCGAATAGGACAAACTGTACTGTTATAAAAAACGTACGATACTCACGTAACAGTTAAAAACTAAAACGTTTTTTCAAACATGCTGCCCGCCTTCATGAAATATCCGGGTTAGTCACACAGCTCATCTTTCCATGCTTCACCGGGACCGTTTGCTGCGGTACTTTGGTGCATTATTATTGGATTGCCGCCGCGTTCAAGTTCGGCACTGTTTGGCCGAACTCAGTGGGACTAGCGTTTTATGCGGATTTTTTTCATCAGGGTGCGATGCTGTCTTGCTGTTGGGCAAGAAGTCTCATCGCATTACAGCGGCTCCAGGCCGACAACATGCATAAAAGCGGAATGCTGACTGCGCAGGGTGCCCCCGGGCCGATTATGAAACCAATGACAATCCGGAGTGTTGTCCGTTCAGACAGAGGCTTGGTACGGAAAACCAACGAAGATGCGGTTGCTGTACTGCCTGACGAGTGCCTGGTGGTGCTGGCAGACGGTATGGGTGGTCATAGCGCCGGCGAAGTGGCGAGCAGGCTGGCGGTGGCGGCTATCACTCGCCTGATTTCCCGGTATCCGACTACCTCCGCCGCTGCGGCCATCAGTTTCGCCAACCACACCATTCGCACGAAGATTCGGAACGACATCTTGCTCGAAGGCATGGCGACCACAGCTGTGGTCGGTCGCTTCCACGAGGGACAGATTGAGTATGCCCACGTCGGCGATTCAAGGCTCTATCTCTTGCGCGACTCCAGATTGCAGCAGCTGACGCGCGACCATTCCATGATCCAGGAGTTGGTGGACGAAGGGGTCTACTCCTCTTTGGAGGAGGCGCGTAAAGAGGGCGTCAGGAACAACCTGCTCACGCGTGGGGTCGGCATTGGGGAGAGTCTGGCAGTAGATAGCGGTTGTCTGACGCTCTGCCCCGGAGACCTGTTTCTATTCTGTTCGGATGGCCTCAGCAACATGCTGTCAGACAAAACGATCGAGCGGATCCTGGTCAAATGCTCCAATGATTGCGAAGCTGCCGTTGACGGCTTGCTGGGGCTGGCGCTGAAGCGGGGGGGATACGATAATATCACCCTTGCGTTGGTTGAACCGGGCTATGGGGAGCAAGCACAGGGTGCGGATGTATAAGCTTGTCATCATGCGGGGCGGTGTCGAGATCGGTGAAGCCGTGCTGGATTCAAAGCGTATCTCCATCGGACGCGACCAGGCCTCTGATATTATACTGGAGGACGCTTCGGTCAGCCGTCACCACGCCCAGCTGGTTCGGGTTCTGGACAGCTACTACCTGGAAGACCTGGATAGCACCAACGGCACCCAGCGCAACCAGCGTTCGATCACCAAGCATATCCTGAAACACTCGGATGAGATCCGGATCGGCGGATTTACGCTCTACTTCGTCGTGGAAGAGCCTGCGGTTCGGCAGGAACCGGCAGCACCGCCGGAGGCGCCCGATAAGCAGCTGGTCACGCCTGCAGCGACCACCCGGACGGAGTCATTGAATAACGAACACAAGGTGCAGCTGCCCAAAACCGCCCGGCTGCGCTTTTTCCGCGGACCCAATGCGGGCCGGACTGAGATTCTCGGCCGCGGGCTCTTTACCATCGGCAAGCCTGGCGGCGAGGTGGCGGCCATCGCCCGTCGTCCGCAAGGCTTTTTCCTGCTGCACATCGGCGGAGCGCGCTATCCCCGGATCAACAACAGTGAAGTGAACTCGGTCGCCGGCGTCAAACTCAACGAGGCGGATGTGGTGGAAGTGGGGGAGAACCTGGCGGAGATCACCTTTAGCTAGGTGTTCACTCTTCCGCCGCCAGCGATTTCAACCGATAAAGTTCATCCAGTGCCTGGCGCGGCGTCAAATGATCTGGATCCAGTGCCTGCAGCGCTTGATTGAGCGGGGTGCCGCTGCAATCGGGCTCTGTGGCCTCCCTCTCCTCGATCTCTCCGAACAGCGACAGCTGGCTGGCGTCCAGCTCGCGGTGGCGCTGCGCCGCACGCTCCAAATGCCCCAGCCGAATGCGCGCGCGCCGGATAATCGTCTGCGGCACCCCGGCCAGCGCTGCCACCTGCAGTCCGTAGCTCTGATTGGCGGGTCCCTCCCTGACTGCGTGCAGAAAGACGATGCTGTCGCCGTGTTCCACCGCATCCAGATGCACGTTGACGATGCCCGGGTGCTCATCCGGTAGTGTCGTCAGCTCGAAATAGTGGGTGGCGAACAGCGTGAGCGCACGGATGCGGGTGGCCAGTTCCACCGCGCACGACCAGGCCAGCGAGAGTCCGTCGAAGGTGCTGGTGCCGCGTCCGATCTCGTCCATTAGCACCAGGCTCTGATCGCTGGCGTTGTGCAGGATGTTGGCGGTCTCCTCCATCTCGACCATAAAGGTGGAGCGGCCGCCGGCCAGATCGTCGGAGGCGCCGATACGCGAGAATATCCGGTCGATCGGACCGATCCGGGCCGCATCCGCGGGCACGAAACTGCCGGCGTAGGCGAGCAGTACGATCAGCGCAGTCTGGCGCATATAGGTCGATTTGCCCCCCATGTTGGGGCCGGTGATCACCAGGATGCGGCGCCGCTCGTCGAAGTCGACGTCGTTGGCCACGAATGGGGTGTCGTTCACCTGTTCCACCACCGGGTGGCGGCCGGCGCGGATATGCACGCCTGCGGCATCCGTCAGCTCCGGTGCGACCAGATCGAGGCGTTCCGCCCGCTCGGCTAAATTGGCGATGACGTCCAGTGCGGAAAGTGCATCTGCGCAGGTTTGCAGCGCTGCGATCGCCGATGCAAGCTGCTCCAGCAGCTCGTTGTAGAGTTTTTTCTCCAGTGCCAGCGATCGCTCCTTTGCCGACAGCACCTGATTTTCGAACTTTTTCAATTCCGGGGTAATGAAGCGTTCGGCGCCCTTCAGTGTCTGGCGTCTGACATACGCTGCCGGGACCTCATCCGAGCGGCTGCGACTGATCTCGATGTAGTAGCCGTGCACCCGGTTGTAGCCGACCTTGAGATTGGCGATGCCGGTCTGCTCCCGCTCCCTCGCTTCAAGCCGCAGCAGGAATCCGTCCGCGTTGCGCGAAAGATCGCGCAGCTCATCCAGCTCCCGGTCGTAGCCCTGCGCGAGCACGCCGCCGTCGCGCAGCAGCACCGGCGGATTTTCGATCAGCGCACGCTGCAGCAGCACATGGATTTCTGGGTGGATGCCGGCCTCGGCGGCCAGCTGCCGGAGCAGCGGTGCATCGAGCGGTTCGAGCCGGTTCTGCAGCGCGGGCAGCCGTCCGAGCGAGTCGCGCAGCGTGGTCAGATCGCGCGGGCGTGCGCTTCTCAGCGCCACCCGCGCTAGGATGCGCTCCACGTCGCCGACACCCTGCAGCTCTTCCCGGATACCCTGCCATGCGCCCTGTTCGAGCAGTTGCCGGATGGCGTCGTAGCGTTCGCTGAGTCGCCGGACGTCGCGCAGCGGCCGGTTGACCCAGCGCCGCAGCAGGCGCGAACCCATGGCTGTGCGCGTGCGGTCCATGATGCCGGTCAGGGTGTGCTGGCTGCGGCCGCTGAGACTGTGCTCCAGCTCCAGGTTGCGGCGGGTGGCGGCGTCGATGATGATCGCCTCGCTGCGGCGCTCCACGCTGATGCCGCGCAGATGCGGCAGCAGGCAGCGCTGGGTGTGCTGCACATACTGCAACAGGCAGCCGGCGGCGGCCACCGCGACCGGGTGGTCGCTGCAGCCGAAGCCGGAGAGGTCGCGGGTGCCGAACTGGCTGCTGAGCAGTCGCTGCGCCGTCTCCGGATCGAAGTGCCAGGCGGGCAGGCGGCAGACGCCGCGCAGTTCGGGCAGTCCGGCGGGCAGTTGCTGTGCCTCTGAAATCAGCAGCTCCGCCGGGCGTAGCCGCTCCAGCTCGCCCGCCAGCACCTCGCCCCTATCCATTTGCTGCAGGATAAAGCGCCCGCTGCCCAGATCCAACGTGGCCAGTCCGAATTGGCCCTCGTGTTCGTATAGTGCTGCCAGCAGGTTGTCCCGCCGCTCTTCCAGTAAGGCTTCGTCGGTTACCGTGCCGGGTGTCACCACCCGCACCACCCGGCGCTCCACCGGGCCCTTGCTCGTCCCTGGATCGCCTATCTGTTCGCAGATCGCAACCGATTCGCCCTGGCGCACCAGCTTGGCCAGGTAGCTCTCCGCGGCATGATAGGGCACACCCGCCATGGGTATGGGTTGACCCGCCGACTGGCCGCGTTTGGTGAGCGTGATATCCAGCAGCTGCGCTGCCCGTTCCGCGTCCTGGTAGAACAGCTCGTAGAAATCCCCCATGCGGTAGAACAGCAGCATCTGCGGATGCTCGGATTTGATGCGCAGATACTGCTGCATCATCGGGGTGTGTTTAACTGCTTGATTCATAGAATGTTAGCTTTTCAATTTTCAGTTGACCACGGGCCTGAAAGAGTAACGATGAGGGCATATGATAACGAAATCAGGCACGGGTGAGGGCAGGTTTCGGTTCAGTTCAGCGAAACAAACGTGAGCAAAACCCGTGACAACTCCGGTCGTTATGAAGCTCAGGGATTGTCCTCACAGCCCGCCTGTTGTGCGTAAAATGCACGGACAGTCTGTTCAGCCGGGTCTGATTCGTTCAAGTCAACTGCCCCCAAATATTGAATGCTGCAGTTTGCCGTAAAACCGAAGGAGGCATAAAGATCGCATTCAGGCATCATGGCTGGGCGGTGTCGGCGGCAGGCGGCAGAACCCCTGCGGCGCCACATCCAGCGAGGCGTTGAACTTGCTGGAGAGATTCTGGAACGCGATCAGGCCGGTCAGCTCAACCACGCCGTCATCGTCGAAGTGCTGTTTTACCCTGGCCATCAGGTCGTTATCCACCACCAGCTCCGAATGCGTCACCGCTTCGGTGTACTCCAGCGCGATGCGCTCGACTGGATCGAACAGCGGGCTCTGCTGCCACTCCCACAGCGCTTCGATCTTCTCATCCGGCACACCCCGTTTCTCCAGCGTCGCCGAGTTGATATCGACACAGAACTCGCAGTGGTTGATCTGCGAGACGCGGACGGTGATCAGCGATCTCAGCACCGGTGAAAGCGGCGAGCCTTTGCGGTCTAGCGCGCCGTACAGCAGTGCCAGCGTCGCGAACACCCAGGGCGAGCGGCCCCAAAGCAGGCCAGGTTCCAGCACCTTTCCATAACGGCGTTTCTGATTCCGGAAGAAGAGGCGGATAAACCAGGGATAGTCACTGATGGGTTTGGTGGGAACGTGCATCTGAACCTCTTTGACATTGGCAGCGCTGAGAGAAAGTCTGAAATCAGTAGACCTTTCTCCGCCAATGGGATCAAGAGCGGCTTTTTGGGGAAAATAGGATTGGCCGGAGTTTGACTTAAGCGTTTCGCTGCGACTGAAACAAAGTTGACGTCGGCGGCATTCAGTGCAAATCCGGTCCGATCAGACGGCAAGCCGGGGTATACTACCCGCCGTCGGCGACTTGGCGATGCTTGCATTGAGGAGTAATCAGTGAACTCACACCCGTTTGATATCCTGCCGCTGGAGCAGGGCGGTGGTCTGATATTCACCCCCTGTCCGGGAACCAAAGGCGTCGATCTGCAGACGTCGGTTGCTCAGCTTGAACAGGCCGGTGCATCAGCCATAGTCACGCTGATGCCGGAAACGGAGATGGCCCGCTTCGAGGTGGCGGCTTTGCCCTCGGTTTGCGCTCAGCATGGTCTGCAGTGGTTTCACCTGCCGGTCGAGGATGACATGGCGCCAACGGCTGAATTTCAACAGCGGTGGGAGAAGCAGCAGGGCAGCATCAATCGCATTCTGGATGAAAAGCGCACCCTGGCTATTCACTGCAGGGGCGGCTCCGGCCGCACGGGACTGATGGCGGCGATCATTTTGCTTGGGCGTGGCATCCCATTCGAACGGGTTGTTTCCATGGTGCAGGCGTTGCGTCCCAATGCATTAAAGTTGCAACCGCACGTTGACTATTTGACATCCATCCGGGAGTAAAGGCGACTGGATGAGGGAGCGGCATCCCCGCTATCCTCCGCTAAAAATAATTTTTCAGTTTTAGTTCGAAAACCGCGCCGGTTGTGAAGAAGTGCAGCGCATAGTCGAGCCCGAGCTCTATCTTGATCTTCTTCAGCGCCATCCCTTGCCCGCCGGTGTAGGCGATCTGCTGTTTTGCCCGGCGCTCTTGTTTGGTAAACAGCCGGATAATCCAATCGGTGATCTTCATCATGATGTCGTCGTCGTATGTCTGACCGGTAAAGGATTTTTTCGGTTTTACGACCAATTCGCCAAAACCGTTGTCAACCACCGCCAGATTTAATCCCTGCGGGACTTGAGTCAGAAAAAGAATGACTTTAAAACCGGGGAATCTATTTTTGTACTTCTGCTGAACGAAGGCGGAATGGGAGAAGCTGTCTATCGCATTTTGGTAGGCATCTTTTGTGACCCACTTGATCACCTGTTTGTCACCTGCCAGTTCGCCGATTTTTTCAATTAGTTCACCGTAAATCGGCGGCAGCAGCACCAGCTTAGTCAGCGCCAGATCCTGCTCTGCCAGGCTCATGCTGTGCCAATGCGAAAAACGGCTATCGTTGAAGATCACCGAAAACTGGCCAAGGATCGAAATATCGCTCGTCCGGATGCCCAATTTACCCAGATAGAGCTTGAACACATGGTTAAGCTCGGCCAGAGTCAGGTCTTTTTTCAGCCTTTCATCATCTTCAAGGCTCTCCTCCTGCTGGTAGATCACGGGGCCTTCTTTGAGCGTGTAGCCGCGTGTCGTCTGTTCAGGCGGTTTATTCATGATTCATCTACTCCAAAATACTTCAGGATGTGAGATCGGCGCATTCGTGTCGGCGCTGCTCCGCCCGCTCCCGAATGGCGGCGAGGCCCATTTTCGCTTATGCACGCTTCTCAGTCTTTGCTGACAGCTTGTCGATTATCCGGCAGATCAGGTCGAACTCTTCCGGTTCCGTGCTTCGGTTTTTTACGTAGTCGAATATGGCGTGCAGTGCCGACTGCGCCTTATCTGTTGCCAGAACCTCCAGGATTTTCAATGCCAGCAGGCGGCCGTGCCAGTTGTTGTACACCCCCCAGTTATCCGCATAAAACTCAAAAATGACATGCTCTTGATGCTCCAGCCCCAGTCGTTGCAGCATCTCAGCAAGTCCGCGGAAAAGCGGTTCCATCGCCAACGGCCCCCAATCCCTGACATATTTAAGCAGCCCGAGCAACATCTGCTCTTTGCTTTTGCCGGCAAGCTTGAAGAGTATCCATTGCTGCAGATGATGCATTGCAGAGAGATAGAGGCGCTGCTTGCCGCTGCCGATTTCTGACAACGAAACGATCAAAATCATCAATTCTGCATCGTGTATAGCCACAATCTTGTAACCGTACTGGTTTGATTCCAGCATCCAGTAACCGGGCTCGAACCTGAATGAGGCCAACTCCCCGCCAACCAATACTCGTACCCTTCCCTCCACCCCTTCGGCCAGTCGGATACCGAGATTATCCGCCTCGGACGGGATCTCTCTCACCGCATAGCTGAATCCACTGATGAACGCTTCGTGCTTGCCGCGAATGGTCGCAACCATCTCTCCGTGCCACTCGATCTCACCGTCGATATGGCCCCAGGATTGCCAGTCAAAGAAACGGAAGGAGGCAGTCTGCAGCAAGCCGTTGCCAGTTCCCCGGCCGATCTGAGACTTCTCGACGGCTACAGGCAGCCGGAGATAGGGTGTGCGAAAGTCGCTCCTGAAGCGAATGCCTCGATTGCTGTCCGCGTATATAATTGCAATGTCGGCGGTGATCTTGCGATTCAGCCAGCGCAGCCGGGGCATTTGATCGAATATCGATGCGTTGCGCAGATAGCGCAGCTCCAGCTGCAGGAGCCATTTCCTGATGGCGTTGAGAGGGAACATTTCGGGTATGCCGATCCGGGATAATCTATATCGGCAACAGTATACGATTTGCGATCTCCTGAGTCAGTTTTAATTGGCAGCATCCATCGCTGTCGGCAGCACAGAGGTTTATCTGTGTGCGGCGGCTGCGTTGCTGCGGTATCGGGCCAGAGTATCTGTGCCTGTGCTTTCGGTATGCACGATGCTCGCGCTTCCCCGATGATCTGATCGTCGGCTGCCGCAGCGCCGGCACCGATGTATGTTACGGCTGTGCATGCCTATGCGGTCCAGCGACAAAACTTCGGGGGAGGGGTTTGAATAGATGGCTTTTTTCACCAAACGTTATCATCCGCCGGGCACACCGCCAGGTACCCTGGTCGAGGCGCCTGCATCCGAAACCGCACCGCTGCGGATTCAGTTGATTGACTTTGATGCGAAGCGGATCATGATTCGGGACGATGTGGCAGTCTCCGAGTGCGCTCCTTTCCTGCAGCATGATTCGGTGACCTGGATGCATGTGCGGGGTCGGCCCACCGAAGCCACGCTGCGCGAACTCGGGGCAGCTTTCCGTTTGCATTCACTGGCGTTGGAGGATGTGCTCAACATCGGCCAGCGGCCGAAGGTCGAGCCGTTCGACGACCAGCTGTTTATCGTGATGAGCATGCCGGAGGTGGTTTCGGGTCTGGTCAGGGTCGAGCAGGTCAGTTTTTTTCTCGGCAGCAACTTTCTCGTCAGTTTTTGCGAAGGCGGCTTTGCCGCCTTCCAGGAGATAGTCAAACGGCTGAACGAGCAGGGCAGCCGGCTGCGTTCGCGCGGCGCGGATTTTCTGCTCTACAGCCTGCTGGACATGGTGATCGATCGTGGCTTTCCGGTGCTGGAGAGCTTTGGCATACAGATGGAGGTGCTGGAGGAGCAGATACTCGAATCCGCCACCCGTGATACCCTGGGGAAGATTCACACAGTCAAGCGGGAGTTGATTCTGCTGCGGCGCATGCTGTGGCCGCAGCGCGAGGTGATCAACGAGCTGCTGCGCGGCGATCAGGCGCTGGTGCAGGAGGATACGCTAATTTACCTGCGCGACTGTTACGATCATACGATCCAGGTGATGGATCTATTGGAAACCTACCGCGACATGAGCGCGGGCATGCTGGATATCTATCTCTCCAGCGTCAACAACCACATGAACCAGATCATGCGGTTATTGACCGTGATCGCGACCATCTTCATTCCGCTCACTTTTATCGTCGGTGTCTACGGCATGAACTTCGACCGTAATGCCGGTCCCTGGAATATGCCGGAGCTGGGCTGGCCCTACGGCTACCTGCTGGTTTGGCTGGCGATGAGCACAATCGCGGGTTTGATGCTGTTCTTTTTCCGCCGGCGGAAATGGATCTGAAGCGAAGATCAGGATGTCACCCCGCCATTACCGACAGACCGCAGCGGCGGCCGCCAGTCCGCTGGGGCAAACCAGGGAACAGCTGTTTCAGGCGCTGAACACCGGTGAGCACGGCCTGAGTCAGACCGACATACCCGCCAGGCAGCGGCAATATGGCCTGAACCAGATCAGTTTTCATCGCGCCCACTCCCCCTGGCGGATGCTGTTGCAGGAGTTCATTGCGCTGTTTCCGTTGCTGCTGCTGGGTGCCGCGGGGTTGTCGTTGCTGGCCGATCACCTGAGTCCGGGCGAAGGCTACAACCTGATCGGCAGCGCGCTGCTTGGCGTGGTTGTGCTGAATGCGGCGGTCTCATTTCTGCAGAACTACAAGGTCGAGAAACTGATGCTTTCGTTTCTCGATTACATTCCCAAAGAGGTGGCGCTGCTGCGCGATGGCAAACAGCATTTGGCAGATGCAAAAGAGGTGGTGCCGGGGGATATTCTGTCGCTGCAGGAGGGGGACAAGATCCCGGTGGACGGGGTGCTGCTGCAGGCGAATCAACTGCTGGTGGATGAGTCCATTCTCAGCGGCGAGTCGGAGCCGCTGAACAAGACCGCGCTTGAGCAAGGATCTGCTGAGGCGGTTCATCTGGTCAGTTCAGGCGCCACGGTGCTCAAAGGCAGCGCCCGGGTGCTGACCACGCAAACCGGCCGCGCCACAAAAATCGGCTCCATCTCCGAGCTGTCGCGCGGTGTCAGCCAGGATCTGACGCCGATGCAGCGGGAGTTGCGCTACTTTGTGCGGCGTATAACCTGGCTGGCGCTGGGCATCGGCCTGCTCTTTTTCATCATTGGCTTTGTTATCGGCAATCCGTTCTGGACCAATCTGATTTTCGCCATCGGCATCATTGTCGCCAACGTCCCCGAGGGGCTGCTGCCAACAGTGACGCTGGCGTTGACGCAGTCTTCGGTGCGTATGAGCAGGCGCAACGCGCTGGTGAAGCATATTCTTTCTGTCGAAACGCTCGGTTCCACCACGGTGATCTGCACCGACAAGACCGGCACGCTGACGCGCAACAAGCTGCATGTGGAGCGGCTCTATCTGGATTTCAGCGAGATTGATCTGCACGACCCGACAGCCCTGAATTCACTGCCGGCGGCGCGCCCGGCCAGCGAGATCATGGCGCTGTGCAACGATGTGATTGCGACCGACGGCACCACCCAAGGGGGGAACGGTTTTCACGGCGACCCTACCGAGGTGGCGCTGGCTGATTTTGTTGAGGCTCACGGTGGCTATGCTGCTATCCGCGATCGGTTCGAACAGTTGCACAGCCGCCCCTTCGATGCCGACCTGAAATATATGAGCGCCACCTACCGTTCCCCGGCTGGAACCTTGTATCTGACGGTAAAGGGTGCCCCCGATGTGGTCATAGAGCGCTGCAGTCGGGTGCATGGCGAAGCGTCGGTTCGTGCGCTACAGCGTGACGGGCGGGAGCGGATCGAACAGCAAGCCAACCACTACGCGAGCCAGGGTTTGCGCGTGCTGGCGCTGGCCTGCAGCGAGGTGGAAATGCCGGAGGCAGAGCCGCAGGATCTGGTTTTCATCGGGCTCGTGGCAATGGTGGATCCGCCCAGACCCGAGGTGCCCGCCGCGGTGGCTGCCTGCCACAGCGCCGGCATTCGCATTGTGGTGATGAGCGGCGACAAGGCGGAGACGGTCGCCTACGTCGCCCGCAAGCTCGATATCGTGCAGCATCCCAGAGTGATTGAGGGTGAGCAGGTGGCGGCGATGAGCCGCGCCGAGTTAGCGGAGGTGCTGGAAGATGATCAGGTGGTGTTTGCACGCATCGCCCCGGAGCAGAAACTCACCATAGTCGAGTGTTTCAAAGAGCAGGGTGAGGTGGTGGCGGTGACCGGCGACGGCGTCAACGATGCGCCGGCGTTGAAACGGGCCGACATCGGTATCGCCATGGGACAGCGCGGCACGGACGTGGCTAAGGAGGCTTCCGATATCATTCTGCTGGACGACAACTTCGCCACCATCGTCAAGGCGGTGGAAGAGGGGCGTGGGGTCTACGACAACATCAAGAAATTCATCACCTACATCCTGACCAGCAATATTCCGGAAATACTGCCGTTCATCGCCTATGTGCTGCTGCCGATTCCGCTGCCAATCACCGTGGTGCAAATTTTAGCCATCGACCTGATCACAGATATCCTGCCTGCCATCGGCCTCGGGAATGAGCCCCCGGAGTCGGATATCATGCGGCGCCCGCCGCGCCAGCGGGATGAACGGCTGGTGAGCTACCACACCTTTATTCGCAGCTATGGACTGGTGGGTCCGGTCGAGGCGCTGCTGTCGTTCCTGGTCTTCTTCTGGGTGCTGGATGCCGGGGGCTGGCAGTGGGCCCAGCCGCTGGCTGGCAATACGCTTTTATACGGTCAGGCCACGGGCGCATTTCTGACGACGATCATCTTCTGTCAAATCGGCAACGTGATGGCTTGCCGCAGCAACCGGCAGAGCGCCATCGCTTATTTGCTGCGTTTCAATCCCTGGATCTGGTCTGGATTGGTGGTGGAGGTACTATTCATTCTGATGATCCTCTACGTACCGCTGTTCCACGGTTTCTTTTCCACCGCCGCACTGCCGCCTTGGATATGGGGTGGCATTCTGCTGGCGCCCTGGATAATCTTTGCTATCGAGGAACTGCGTAAATGGCTGGTGCGTCGGGGAGTCTCCTGGTTAGCTGCTTAGCAGGGCTGCGGGCTGAGCGTGGCGGACTCGGCAACAAACGGAGCACCAAAGGCTTTTCCTTGGCCTTCGGCCCTAATGTTTCCGGCATACTAATATATTGAATATTTTTACTGTTTCCGTGCAGGCAAACGGAGGTTTAAATGTCCTGGCAAGGTTGGATATTGCGGGTGGATCTCAATCGATCGAAGGTCTCCCGCGAACCGCTCAACCGCCAATGGGCGGAGGAGTATCTCGGTCAACGCGGCCTGGCAAGCAAGTATCTGTGCGAAGAGGTGGATCCGGCCGCGGATCCGCTCTCTCCGGAGAACAAGCTGATCCTCGCCACCGGTCCGCTGACGGGGACCATGGCTTCGACCGGCGGGCGCTGGTCCGCGGTCACCAAAGGCGCGCTGACCGGCGCCATCGCCGCTTCCAATGCCGGCGGCTTTTTCGGCGCCGAAATGAAATTCGCCGGGCTGGACATGATTATCCTGGAAGGGCGGGCGCCGAAGCCGGTCTATCTCTGGATTCGCGACGATGAGGCCGAACTGATCGACGCCGGGGATTTCATCTGGGGAGAGTCGGTCTGGACCACCGAGGCGCGCATCAGAGCCCGCCATCAGGATGCGCAGATACGCATCGCCTCGATCGGCCGCGCCGGTGAGAACCTGGTGCGCTACGCCTGCATTGTCTGCGACCGCGACCGGGCGGCTGGGCGCTCCGGCGTCGGTGCGGTGATGGGATCCAAGAATATTAAGGCGGTGGCGGTAAGGGGCACTCGGGGCGTTGCGCTACAGGATCCGGCGCGCTTTCGGCACGCGGTGGCGCAGGCACGGGCTAAGTTGGACCCGAGCCCGGTCAGAGCCCAGCTGATGCAGCGCGGCACTCTGCCGATGATGGACACTACCAACAGTTTTGGCGCCCTGCCGACGCGCAACGCGCGCGAGGTCAGTTTTGCCGGGGTCCCGAAAATCAACTCGGACGCGATGCTGGCTAAGCGCGCCTCCGACGGCAAATCCAATCTGCTGCGCAACAAGGCCTGTTTCGGCTGCACCATCGGCTGCGGCCGGGTCTCCAGAATAGATCCGGCCCACCCTGTAATTCAAGACAAGGGCGAGCGCTACCGCCAGGCCGGCGGCGGGTTGGAGTATGAAAACGGCTTCGCGTTCGGGCCGATGGTCGGCTGCGATGACATTGAGGCAGCCACTTACGTCAATTTCATCTGCAACGAACAGGGCATGGATCCCATCTCATTCGGCGGCACGCTGGCGGCCGCGATGGAGCTGTTCGAAACCGGCGCGATCGATAGAGCGATTACCGGCGGCGTCGATTTCAGCTTCGGCTCGATTGATGCGCTGGTGAAAGCTGCCGAGTGGACCGCGCTCGGGGAGGGCTTTGGGATCGATCTCGGCCTCGGCGCAGAGCGGCTTTGTCGGAAATATGGCCACAGCGAGTTCTCCATCACGGTCAAGGGCCAGGAGATTCCGGGCTACGATCCCCGGGCGATGCAGGGTATGGGACTGGCATACGCCACCAGCAACCGCGGCGCCTGCCATATGCGCGCCTCCCCCTATGCGGTGGATTTCTCCGGCGTCGGCACCGAACGGCGGGCGCAAGTGGTCAAGTCAACCCAGGACAGCGCAGCGGCAATCGACTCATCGGGCCTCTGCATGTTTACCAGAAGTGTCTGGAGCATGGACGATTACGCCGATCAGATCGACGCCGCCTGCGGCGGCGGTTGGAGCGGCGAGCGGCTCAAGGAGACCGGCGAGCGAATCTACAACCTGGAGCGCCGCTTCAATAATCTTGCAGGATTTACCGCCGGGGATGACCGGCTCCCATCCAGATGCATGACCGAACCGGCCAATACCGGCAAGGCTGAAGGCTGGGTCTCCCGGCTGGATGAGATGCTGCCTGCGTACTACCGGGAGCGGGGTTGGGATCAGCGCGGCGCCCCGACCGATGAGACGCTGAAACGGCTGAAACTGACCTGACGCAGCCTGCTGCGCAAAGATACATTTTAAGCCTGGATCGGGGATTTTTCGGGCGAAAACTACATTGCCGCCGTTTCGACGTTCCTATGCACAACACCCGCGCCCTGAAAAAATCGGACGAATGTATTAGAATAACGGTAGTGCAGCAGCCGGTTATCTGCCGGCAATACCGGCGATGGGTTGAATTCATCAGTGATATCAATGCCGGATTAATGGTGGTTTGGAATTAAGGCGATTGAACGCCTTGTTATCTCTCAGCGGGCGGACCAGGGTCACCGGCAGCTGATCAACGCGCCGGATTCTGCCGGAATGACGCAAGCGCATGGTTCGGTACCGACGCAGAATTTGAAGGGAGGATAATGTTGTCGCAGTCAGAACAAGCAAACATAGAAAATGAAGCAAACAAGGGTCTGTACCTCTGCCTGTTCAGTATCCATGGACTGATACGGGGCGAGGAGCTCGAACTGGGCCGTGATGCCGATACCGGCGGTCAGACCAAATATGTGGTGGAGCTGGCGCGTGCGCTGGCGGCCAGACCGGATGTAGCACAGGTTGATCTGTTCACCCGCCTGGTGGATTCGCCGGATGTCAGTGGCGACTACGCCAAACCCGTCGAGCGCCTCGGCGACAACTGTGCCATCGTCCGGATCAAGGCGGGTCCTGCCGGATATATCCCCAAAGAGCAGCTCTGGGATCATCTGGACTCTTTCGTCGACAACGCAATCGACTATCTGCAAGCGAAGAATCGGCATCCGGACATTCTGCACAGCCACTATGCCGACGGCGGTTACGTGGGCAGCCGCATCGCGCATGTGTTGGGGATACCGCTGATCCATACCGGCCATTCGCTGGGGCGGGTCAAACGCCGCCGGCTGCTGGCGTCCGGTGTCACCGCGGACGAGGTGGAGTCGCGCTACAACATGTCGCGCCGCGTCGAAGCCGAAGAGACGACACTGGCTTCGGCAGAACGCGTGATTACCAGCACCAGTCAGGAGATCGAAGAGCAGTACGAGTTGTACGATTTTTATCAGCCGAAACAGATGGTGGTGATTCCCCCGGGGACCGATCTCACCCGTTTTCATCCGCCGGTGGGGAAAGAGTGGCAGACGGATATCGCCGGCGAGATAGGCCGCTTCCTGAAAGAGCCCGAGAAACCGATCATTCTGGCCCTGTCAAGACCGGATGCACGCAAGAACATCGCCTCCCTCATCGTCGCCTATGGCCAGGACAAGACATTGCAGGAGCGGGCAAACTTGGTGGTGGTGGCCGGAAATCGCGACGATATACGCGATCTCGACAGCGGTGCCCAGGAGGTGTTGTCGGATCTGCTGCGGCTGATAGACCTTTACGACCTGTACGGTCTCGTGGCCTACCCCAAGCATCATAAGGCCGACGATGTGCCGCTGATCTATCGCCTGACCGCTTTCTCCGGCGGTGTCTTCGTCAATCCTGCGCTGACCGAGCCGTTCGGGCTTACCTTGATCGAGGCGGCGGCCAGCGGTCTGCCCATCGTCGCGACCGAGGATGGCGGTCCGCGTGACATCATCGCCAACTGTGCCAACGGCGTGTTGATCAATCCGCTGGAGACCGAAGATATCGCGCGCGGCCTGAAGGATATCCTGCTCGATTGGGAGCAGTGGCAGACCAGATCGACCCAGGGGCTGCGGGGTGTACGGGAGCATTACTCCTGGGAGGCGCATGCGGCGCACTATATGGAGATGGTGACGCCCATTGTCGAAAAGCGCACCGAACCGTTGATCAGAGAGCCGATTGTGCGTCAGGCGATGCTCTATCATGATCGCGCGATTTTCACCGATCTGGACCAGAACCTGCTGGGCAATCCGGAATCCCTGCCGGAGCTTATCCGCGTCATCCGGGAAAACCGCAAATGCGCGTCGTTCGGCCTTGCCACCGGACGCCGTCTCGATTCGGCCTTGAAAGTGATGAAACGCCACGGCATACCCGAGCCCGATGTGTTGATCACCTCCGGCGGCACCGAGATTTACTATGCACCCGAGTTGACTCAGGATACCGCGTGGACGCGTCATATCGAGAAGCAGTGGACCCCGCGGGTGGTGCGGCGTGTGCTGGATGCATTGCCGGGTCTGGTACGGCAGGAGAAGAGCGAGCAGAGCCGTTTCAAGATCAGCTATTACATCGATCCGGAGAAAGCGCCCAGCCAGGAGGAGATCAATCAACTGCTTTTCAAGGAGGAGCAGTCGGTCAATGTCATTTTCTCCTTCGGGCAGTTTCTCGATGTACTGCCGATCCGGGCCTCAAAAGGGCTGGCGCTGCGCTACATGGCCGCTACCTGGGGCATCCCGCTGGATCACATACTGGTGGCCGGCGGATCAGGCGCTGATCTGGATATGATGCGCGGCAACACGCTGGCGGTGGTTGTCGGCAACCGGCATCATGAGGAGCTGTCACAGCTTGAAGATATTGAGCGCATCTATTTTGCCGAAGCAGAAGGGGCGGCCGGAATACTGGAAGCACTGGCGCACTATGATTTCTTCCAGCAGTGCCGGATGCCGGCAGCATCAGAGCACTAGCGCCTGTCAACACAATGCGGATATGCAAAGCCGGGTATTTGCACAGTGTTGACAGGTTCAACAGGGGCGAGTAGGCGCTTTCCCCTTTTTTTAAAATCCCGGAATTTGAGCAGGCAGTCATTTCACATCCCTCTATTTTCAGGCGTGTAGACTGGCTGCAAATGTTAAAAAGGTGACCAGAACAATGACCCAATCCCCCGCGATATTTGGCGAAGTGCTGTTCGACTGCTTCGAAGATGGCAGCCGGGTTCTCGGCGGTGCCCCGTTCAATGTCGCCTGGCATCTGCAGGCGTTTGGTTGCAGGCCCCTGTTGATCAGTCGGGTGGGCGACGATCCGATGGGAAAGCTGATCCGTGAGACCATGCTGCAGTGGGGGATGAGTGCGGCCGGTCTGCAGATCGACTCTAGCTATGCCAGCGGTGAAGTCGAGGTGACGCTGAAGTCGGGGCAGCCCAGTTTCAATATTGTCGAGGATCGCGCTTACGATCATATCAATGCAGCTGCCGTTCCGCCGCTTGACGCGTCGCTCATCTACCACGGCACGCTGGCGCTGAGAAATCCCGAATCGGCGGCAGCCCTGAACCATCTATTGCAGAGCAGCCAGACACCGGTATTTATGGATGTCAATCTGCGGCCGCCCTGGTGGAATTTCGAGCAGACGGTGAAACTGTTGGGGCGTGCCAAGTGGGTCAAGGTCAACGATGCGGAACTGGATATCCTGGTTGAAGGCTCAGCCACACAAACGCGCAAAGCAGAGCTGCTGATGGAGCGGCACGGTCTGAGCTGGCTCGTGGTAACCCGGGGAAAGCAGGGGGCGATCTCGCTCGACAATGCGGGCAATCTGCTGGAAGCAAAACCCGCCGCCGACACCCCGGTGGTCGATACCGTCGGTGCCGGCGATGCATTTGCCTCGGTCTGCATCCTGGGACTGCAAAAAGATTGGCCGCATGGACTAATTCTTGAGCGTGCGCAACAATTCGCCGCTGTGCTGGTGGGAACGCGAGGCGCGACACTGAACGATCCGAATCCTTATGCCGCATTGCTCGCAGAGTGGCGGTAAGTTCTGAACAACAGCTTCATTGACAGTAGACTGAACTATGTACGAACAGGTATCCCACTCCCTCTTGAATGAGATTCTGGATCGGTTGAAGCCGGAAATACAGCGCAGCGATCTGCGCTACTTCTATACCCGGCTCGGCGCCAACTTCTACGCGATTCATTCGCTGTTTCATTTTCTTTACGGGCAGCGTGAGGACTTCCAGGAGCAGATAGTGACGCTGGTCGAAGTGATGGCTAGCCGCTACATCAAGCGCTCAGCGGAACTGGAGGAGATCGACAAGTCGCGGGAACGCAACCACAACTGGTTTCTCAGTCAGGAGTGGGTCGGCATGGCGCTCTATGCCGACGGTTTTGCCGGCAACCTGGAGGGAGTGAAGAAGCGGCTTCCCTATCTGCAGGAGCTGGGCGTCAACCTGGTGCATATCATGCCGATGATGGACTGCCCGGATGGCGCCAGCGACGGCGGCTACGCGGTCAGTAATTTCCGCGATATCGATCCCCGGGTCGGCACGCTGGAAGAGCTCGACTCGATGAGCGACTCCATGCGCAAACGGGAGATGCTGCTGACGCTGGACGTGGTGGTCAACCACACCTCGAACGAACACGAATGGGCGCGCAGAGCGCGTGCGGGCGAACAGAAGTATCAGGACTATTACTACATTTTTCCCAACCGTGACGTACCGGATATGTTCGAGGAGTCGATGCCCGAGATTTTCCCGGAGACCTCACCCGGCAATTTCACCTGGGACCAGGAGATGGAAAAATGGGTGATGACCGTTTTCAACAACTACCAGTGGGACCTCAATTACAATAATCCCGCTGTTTTTATCGAGATGGTGGACGTGATTCTGTTCTGGGCCAACCGCGGCGCGGATATCGTGCGGCTGGATGCGGTCGCCTTCCTCTGGAAAAAAATCGGGACGAGCTGTCAGAATCTGCAGGAGGCGCACCTGATCCTACAGCTGATGAAGGACTGCTGCCAGGTCACCGCACCGGGGGTACTGTTTATTGCCGAGGCGATTGTCGCGCCGGTCGAGATCACCAAGTATTTCGGCGAGGACGCGGTGATCGCGAAGGAGTGCGAGATTGCCTATAACGCCACTTTCATGGCGCTGTTGTGGGATGCGGTTGCCACCAAGAACGCCAAACTCCTGAGCCAGGGCGTACGCAGCCTGCCGAACAAACTGGACCGTGCCACCTGGCTCAACTATGTCCGCTGCCATGACGACATCGGGCTTGGCTTCGACAACGCGGATATCCAGTATGTCAACTACGAACCGACGGCACACCGCAGATTTCTGCTCGATTACTTTATCGGCAAGTTTAAGGACTCAGACGCAAGGGGGCAGCCGTTTGGCAGCAATCTGAAAACCGGCGATGCGCGCATCTCCGGCTCATTGGCATCACTGGTGGGACTGGAGGCAGCGCTTGAATCCCAGGACGAAGCGGCGATCGATCGCTCAATCAAAATGATTCTGCTGCTGCACAGCATGATTCTCTCCTTCGGCGGTATACCGCTGATCTACTATGGCGACGAGATCGGGACTTTAAACGACTGCAGCTTTCTGCAGGATGAAAACAAAGCCGGCGATAACCGCTGGATGCATCGGCCGCGCATCGATTGGGAGAAGGCGGAGCTGCGCCACGAACACGGCTCTGTTGAATTTCGCATATACGAAGGACTGAAGAAGCTGATTGCGGTGCGCAAGACCATCCAGGCGTTCGCTGATTTCAACAACCGAGAGCTGTTGACCGTAGACAACGAACACCTGTTCGTTTTTCTCCGCAGCCATCCGGAGAAGCAGGCGGAAACGGTGCTCGTTGTCGGTAATTTCGACGCCCGGTCGCAGCATCTGGATCTCTCCAATCTGGGCAACAGGGGACAGTTCCGGCACGGCCAGCTGCAGGATCTGGCCAGCGGCGAGACGCCGGCAATGTTCAACAATCAATTGATCGTGCCGCCGTTCCGCTTCTACTGGCTGACCGATCAGCGCCCGGCGGGCGTGCTTTAGATTCAGCCTGTCAGTCAGTGCACAGTGGATCCAGTTGATAGTCTCTGATGGTCGGTTGCGGTACAACCGACTGGCCGTGATTAAACCCGCCGCCAGTTGGTGCCCTGAGGACCGTCTTCCAGCAGCACGTTGCCCGCTTTCAGTAGGTCGCGTATGCGGTCAGCCTCCGCCCAGTTCTTGCTGGTCCGGGCCGCCAGGCGCTGCTGAATGAGGGCTTCGATCGCCTGATCACTAAGACTCTCCTGGTTACCCGTGCAACTGCGCAGATAGCGTTCGGGGTCATCCTGCAGGAGGCCGAGAGCCGCACCCAGGTGAATCAATTCATCGGCCAGAACAGCCGCTTGAGCTTGGTCCTGCTGGCGCGCGCGGTTGATCTCTCTGGTCAGATCGAACAGCACCGCCAACGCCTCAGGCGTGTTGAAATCGTCGTCCATCGCAAGATTGAACCGCTCCCGGTACGCTTCCGCGCCAGGCCCTACTGATCTCTTCAGGCCGCGCAGCGCGGTATAGAAACGGGTCAGCGCGGCGCGCGCGTTCTGCAGGTGCTCATCGTCGTAATTGAGCGGGCTGCGGTAGTGGCTGTTCAGGATGAAGTAGCGGATCTCCTCGGCTTGATAGTGCTTCAGGATCTCCCGCACGGTAAAAAAATTGCCCAGGGATTTGGACATTTTCTCATCGTTGATGCGGACAAAGCCGTTGTGCAGCCAGTAGCGAACAAAGGGTTTGCCGGTCGCGCCCTCGGACTGGGCTATCTCGTTTTCGTGGTGCGGAAAGGTGAGGTCGGCGCCGCCGCCATGAATATCGAACGTATCGCCCAGGCAGCAGGTGGACATTGCCGAGCACTCGATGTGCCAGCCGGGACGCCCCTCGCCCCAGGGGGAAGCCCAGGAGGGTTCTCCCGGTTTGGCGGCTTTCCACAGTACGAAATCCAGCGGCTCACGCTTGGCTTCGTTCACTTCGACGCGGGCGCCGGCGCGCAGATCCTCGATCGATTTGCCGGAAAGCCTGCCGTAAGCATTGAAGCTCGCTACCGAAAAATAGACGTCGCCGTTGTCGAGCGCATAGGCGTGTCCGTTCTCGATCAGTCGCTCAACCATAGCGATAATCTCGCCGATATGCGCAGTGGCGCGGGGCTCTGCGTCAGGAGTCAGCACACCGAGTGCGGCCGCATCTTCGTGCATCGCCTCAATGAAACGTTCGGTCAACGCAGCGAAAGGCTCACCGTTCTCGTTTGCGCGGTTGATGATCTTGTCGTCGATGTCGGTAATGTTACGGATGTAGGTGACGTTGAATCCGGATGCCTGCAGATAGCGATAGATGACGTCGAACACCACCAGCACCCGGGCATGTCCCAGATGGCAGAGGTCGTATACGGTCATGCCGCAGACATACATCTTAACCTTTCCCGGTTCGAGGGGGATGAAGTTCTCTTTTTCGTTGGTGAGATCGTTATAGACCTTCAGCATGACTGCTCCGGAAATGTCTGGTGGCGGATCGGTGTCAACCCGGCGACGCATGGTAAACCAATCCGCAGCCCGGACAAACCGGTTTGCGTCTGGTTTTTCAGACAAATACAACCCATGTATGATAGGCCCCTTGGATAGAGATGTGAAACTGCACCTCGCCGGGACAGCGTTCCACTTATTGATAGGATACTCATGATATGAAACAGATGCTTATCCGCCTGCTGATAGTGGTGTTGCTCGCATTGGGGCTGACCGTCGACGCGGCGGCCGAACCCGTTGCCGTATCAATGAAAACCACGCTGGGTGAGATGCAGTTGGAACTCTACCCGGAGCAGGCGCCGGAGAGCGTGAAAAACTTTCTGCGCTACGTCGACGAAGGTTTTTACAATGGCACTGTATTTCACCGTGTGATCAATGGATTTATGATTCAGGGCGGAGGCTTTACCGCGGATCTGGAGAGAAAGACAACCCATGACGCGATCAGAAATGAGGCCAGAAACGGACTCAAAAACGTCCGCGGCACTATTGCCATGGCGCGCACCAGCGCACCGCATTCGGCCACCTCCCAGTTCTTCATCAACCATGCGGATAACAACAACCTGGACTACCCGGGCCTCGATGGTTGGGGTTACGCGGTTTTTGGTCGGGTCACTGTGGGCATGGAGACGGTCGACAAGATCGCCGATGTGTTCACTGCCACACGCAACGGCATGGCCAATGTGCCCGAGGAGGCAGTCACGATAGAATCCGTCAACCGGATTTCCACCAGCAAATAGGAAAAGTCAATACCATGATCACACTCAAGACCAATCGCGGGGACATCGTTCTGGAACTGGATGCCGAGAGAGCGCCCAAGACAACCGAAAATTTTATTCAGTACGTGAAAGATGGGCATTTCGACGGCACTATCTTCCACCGGGTAATCGGCAACTTCATGATTCAGGGCGGCGGATTTGCGGCCGGCATGAAAGAGAAGCGCACCCGTGCTCCGATCGAGAACGAGGCGAAGAACGGTCTCAGCAATTTGACCGGCACCATTGCCATGGCACGGACCTCGGACCCGCACTCCGCCAGCGCCCAGTTCTTTATCAACGTGGCCGACAATAAGTTTCTCGATTATCCGGGACAGGACGGCTGGGGTTATTGCGTGTTTGGCAAGGTCACCGCCGGCATGGATGTAGTGGATAAAATGAAGTCGGTCGCCACCACTTCGTGCATGGGCCATCAGGATGTGCCGGTGGAAGAACTGGTGATTGAGAAGGCCACGCTCGACGACTAGTCCTCCGTCATCGGCATTTTGCTGGAGCACTGGTGGAGCACTTGTTCATTTCTGATTTGCACCTCTCGCCGCAGCGGCCGGGTACCGTCAGCCTGTTCCTGCGCTTTCTGCGGGAGCGGGCGGTGCAGGGCGCCAGCCTCTACATTCTCGGGGATCTGTTCGATGCCTGGATCGGCGACGACGACAGTCGGCCGCCGATCCCGGAAATCGTTGCAGCGTTGCGACAGCTCGCCGATCGAGGGACCCAGCTTTTTTTTATCTCGGGAAATCGCGATTTTCTGGTCGGCGAGGCATTCGCGAAAGCCAGCGGATGTCGTCTGTTGCCGGACACGCAGGTGCTGACGCTGGCGGGTTCTCGGGCGCTGTTGATGCACGGCGATCTGTTGTGCAGCGACGACCGGGACTACCAGGAGTGGCGTAAGCGGCTGCGCAATCCCGTTTTTATCAGTGATTTTCTATCAAAATCGATCGAACAACGCAGCGCCATCGCAGCCGAGTACCGCCAGCGCAGCGGTGAGGCTGTCTCATTGAAAGCAGCCGATATCGTGGATGCAAACCAGGATACGGTGGAAAGCTATTTACGGGCGGCAGTGGCGCTGCTGCTGATCCATGGCCATACCCACCGGCCGGCCAATCATCGGTTCGAGCTTAACGGTGCACCCGCCTGCAGAATGGTGCTGCCCGAGTGGCATGAGCGGAGCGGCGGGTATCTCAGTGTGCGCGGCGACTCGATCAGCAGGCATCTCTTTGTTTGATAGTGCCTCGTCTGAGACGGCTGAAAATCTTGGATATTAGCTGTCTCTGCTAAGGAGTGTCACCGATAAAATGACTTTCCGCTCAAGTCCTCGGGAATCCGCACGATATTAGGATTGACGCTTTCGATCCCGGCCTGTCCGACGCATCCCAATGCAAAGATACTCTGTCTACCTGCTACTGATTTTCGTGCTGTATTTCGCGGGTGCCGATCCGCTCTACGCCAACAAATTTGAAACCATCAGCGGCGGCGTAAGCGGTATGGACCATGAAAAGATTGATTTACTTAAAGATATAAGTCTGTATGCAGGCGGTTTTCTGATATTCCTGGCCATATTGGCACTGGCCACGCGCAATCGTTTTGAGGGTTTTCTCGGTTATTCCGGTCGAGGCGATTCTTCTGCCACAATAATAGGTTTCGTCATTCTCTCCGTCATTGGTACGCTGTTTATCGGATTGAGCTTTCTTTAGACCCGGTCGGTTGCACCGGCGTTTCAGCAACGATGAGTCAATCGCAATGGTCTATTCCACAGCTGTGGCAGTGGTGTAGTTGAGGCTTCACAAGCGACCCGCGATGCGGCTTGTGAGCTGTATAAGATAGCCTCTGATAGCTGGTGTATAACGCCGGTATCGCTTAGGCTTTGCGGCAATCAGTGCTTTTGCTTCGAGCCGATATGCCGAAAATCGTTCTTGCCACGATCAATGCGCGTCACATCCACGCCAGTCTCGGTCTGCGCTGTCTGCTGGCCAACATGGGGGACCTGCAGTCGCAGACGGAGATCCGTGAATTCACGCTGGAGAGCCGGCCGGTCGATATCGCCGAACAACTGCTGGCCGGCCGACCCGCCATTATCGGCCTGGGAATCTACATCTGGAACTGCGAGCAGAGCACCCGGCTGGTCTCGCTGGTCAAAGCGGTAAGTCCCGAGACGATGCTGGTTATTGGCGGCCCCGAGGTGAGTCATGAATGGGAAACGCAACGCATCGTTCAGGAGGCCGACTATCTAGTTACCGGCTCCGCGGATCTCAGTTTTGCGGCGCTGTGCCGGTCGCTGTTGGCGGGTGCGGTGCCGGAGAGCCGGGTAATTCACTCCGAACCACCGCTGTTGCAGCGTCTTGCTTCTCCCTATCCGCTCTACGGCGATGCAGATATCGCGCACCGTTTGATCTACGTGGAAGCATCCAGGGGTTGTCCGTTCCGCTGCGAATTTTGCCTTTCAGCGCTGGACAGGAGCGCCTGGTTGTTTGGACTGGAGCAGTTTCTGGCGGAGATGGATCGCTTGTTGCAGCGCGGCGCGCGCCACTTCAAGTTTGTCGACCGGACATTCAACCTGAAGCTGGAGCAGAGCCTTACCATCCTCGACTTTTTTCTTGCACGCATGGAGCCCGATCTGTTTCTCCATTTTGAAGTAATACCGGATCGGCTGCCGGAACAGTTGCAATCAAGGCTGCGAAAATTTCCCCCAGGTTCGCTGCAGTTGGAGATCGGCATCCAGACTTTCAATCCGGCGGTGGCTGAACGGATCAGCCGAAAACAGGACTACCGGAAAACACGGCAAAATCTCGACTGGCTGCGCAGGGAGACCCACGCACATCTACACGCGGACCTGATTGTCGGACTGCCGGGGGAGGGCATAGCCAGCTTTGCCGCGGGATTCGATCAGCTGATCGCACTGGCGCCGCAAGAAATTCAGGTCGGTATCCTGAAGCGGCTGCGCGGAACGCCTATAGTGCGCCATAGTGACCAATTCAGCATGCGTTTCAACCCCAATCCGCCGTACGATATTCTCAGCAATGATAGGATCGACTTCGCATCGATGCAGCGGCTGAACCGGTTTACCCGGTACTGGGATCTGATCGGCAACTCCGGGCGGTTCCGCGAAACGCTTCCAGCGTTGCTGGGAGAGGCGCCATTCGAACGTTTTATGCAGCTCAGCGAGTGGCTCTATGCGGCGACTGGCCAGGTTCACCGCATCGCACTCAAGCGGTTGTTCGAGCTGGTTTATCAGGGATTGGTCACACAGCTTGGCATCGAACCCGACACTGCTGCCTCGCTGCTGGGCCAGGATTACCGCAGGACCGGCAGCAAAGGGTTGCCTGGTTTTCTGCAGGCGGAGGGAGCCCGGGAACGCGCCGGCGCTGCCGGTCGTATCAGCCGCAATACGCGCCAGCTGCGCTACAGCAGCTAATACGGAACCTCCAGCGCAGCACAGAGGTAGCGCATAAACGGGTTGCTCTGCTGGAAGCCGCCGATCGCCATCTGCAGAAAACCTTTTCGGCCGATTTCGGCATCGCCAAACGGGCGGCAGGCGATGAAATCCTTCCGCTTCAGATCTTCCATCAGTTCGTGCTCTTTGGGGTAACCGCGCGGCGGGCGCTGCAGTGAGTCGCCTTCGAGAACGAAATTGCTGTTAAAGGGACGGTATGCCTTTGCCTTTTTCCAGGCCGCCGGGTTGTCGATCAGAAAATCCCTTATTTTTGTCAATACAGCCGATTCCGGCCGCCAGATGCCAACACCGATAAAGCAGGCTCCGGGTTCGATGTGCAGATAGAATCCCGGCGCGTGAACATCCTTGCCAAGCGCATGCCGAAACTGAATGCCGATGTTTGTTTTATACGGCGACTTTTCCGATGAGAAACGGGTATCGCGGTAGACGCGCATCAGCGAACCGCCGCTCTTTTTTGGAATCGCGCGGAAGTGGGGCGAGATCTTGACCAGCTGCGGTGCGGCATCGGCGATAAAAGCCAAGGCTGGCTCCCGCACCGAGGTTTCATATTCGGCCTTGTGTTGATTGAACCACTCGCGGGTGTTGTTCGCCTTCAGCTCGGAGAGAAAAGGCATACACCGCTTGGGAAATCCGACGAATTCACCCATATTCGATCCCTCCTGTCACTGTTGGCCCATTAACTCTCTCTTCGACACGAGAATAAGCGGGCGGAGTGCCGGTTGAGTAGGCCGACTAAGCGAAATATAGATCAAGCGGTCCGATTTTATCGATCCGGTTTGAAGTTCTGTCCCAACGCGCGCGGCGGAGCACCCTGCAGTCGCCGCACCAATAGAGCCAACCCAGGCCGTCGCTGCAGCGCGTGCCGAAATGTTTCGCGTTGCGCCAGGTTCAGTAATAGCAGCGCGAGGATCATCATTGGAAAGGGGGCGACCTGGAACACCTGCGCGGGTATGCTCGGCCAGACGCCCTGTAGGGAGATGCCGATGACCTGGAGAAAAGCGAACAGCAAGGCACCCAGCGCCACCTTGACCGGATGCCAACCGCCGAAAATCACAATTGCCAGCGCGATCCAGCCGATGCCCTCAATGCCCTGGGGCCGGCCCCAGCCCGGTTTGATGCCCAGCGAGAAAGCAGCGCCGGCAGCACCTACCAGCGCACCGCCGACGAGCGTATAGAGCAGCTGCTTGCGGCGTGGATCTATGCCCCGGGTATAGGCTGC
Organism: Chromatiaceae bacterium; assembly: GCA_024235255.1. GTDB lineage: Bacteria > Pseudomonadota > Gammaproteobacteria > Chromatiales > Chromatiaceae > HKST-UBA178. The sequence goes on along the minus strand of JACKMT010000001.1, from coordinate 710,926 downwards.
TTCCGGATTCTCTCCGACCGCGCGCAGCTCCAGACCACGGCCGGTACGGTAGAGATACCACCATACCAGCGCTATCAGCAGCAGACTCAGATAGACCACCAGGGGCTGACGGAACAGCACGGGACCGAGTAGCGGGATGTCGGAAAGCCAGGGCAGCTCGAGCGAGAGCAGTTGCGGACCCTGCAGGCGCGCGTAGGGGTTGCCCAGAAAGTAGGCCAGATCCTTGCACATCAGGGTGAGGGCGAATCCCACCGCCACCTGCAGTTGGCCCAGGTAGATGCCGAATATGCCGACCAGTGCAGCGATCACCGCACCGGTAACCGCGGCCGCAGCGAACCCCAACGTAAAGCTGCCGCTCTCGTATGCGGCCATGAAGCCAACCATTGCGGAGAGCAGCAGCGAGCCATCCAAAGAGAGGTTGATCACCCCGGCTTTTTCGGTCAGCGTCTCGCCAAGTGCAGCGATAATCAGCGGCGCTGCAGTCGCCAAAACGCCCGCCAGCAACAGCGTGAGCGACAGATTGTTCATCCATCCGCTCCCTTTTTCAGCCGCCGCAGACCGAATACCAGCAGCGCACTCAATACACAGGCCCCCTGGATCACACCGGCGAGCGATGAGTCGAGCTGCATCATCATCGGCAGTTGAATGCTGCCCACATTCAGCGCCGCAAAAAAGAGTGCGATCAACGGAATCGGCAGCAGTCTGAAATTTGCCAGCATGACCACCAGCAGGCTGAGGTAGCCATAGCCGCTGGATATGGCAGGGATCAGGCGGTGATAGATGGCGCTGACCTGTACTCCCCCGGCCAGACCGGCCAGCGCACCGGAGATAATGATGGCGGTCAACAGATAAGTTTGCGGAGAGAGTCCGTAAAGCAAGACGGCGCGTGGGTTGTGACCGACCGCTTTGAGATTGAGGCCGAAGCGGCTGTGATTGAGCACCCAGGCGGTGATTACTATTGCGGCCAGCGCCAGTGCCAGCGCAAAAGGCGATACCCGCCACCCCTCCAGCATGGGGAACCAGAGTTCTCTCGGAAAGGGTTCGGTGCCGCTCATGGAGGCGATTCCGGGCCTTTTCCAGGGTCCGAAAATCAGCCATAGAATGATGCCCATGGCGACGAAATTGAGGCCTAGGCCGGCGAATATCTCATGCACACCGCCCTTGATTTTCAGCCAGCCTGCGAGCAGCGCCCAGAGTGAACCCAGCAGGGCGCCGGCAAGCAACGCAAGCATAAGAACAAGCAGCGGCGATGCCGCATCCACGCCCAGCCGCAGCACCCCTGCCGTGCCGACTGCGCCAAGCACCAACTGTCCCTCAACGCCGATATTCCATAATCCGCTCCTGAAGGCGTAGAGCAGGCCGAGGCTGCAGAGTGTAAGCGGGATCCAGACGTTCAGTACGCGTGAAAATTTAGACCAGGAGCCAAAAGATCCACTGAACAGGTGGCCAAAGGCATCTGCCGGGGAGGCCCCCACCAGAGCCAGCAGCAGGCTGGTGAACGGCCCCGCGATAGCGAGGATGAGCAGGGTGTCGATCAGGTGTTGCTTCAGATTCTGCATGCGGTTCAGTATCCGGTCATCGCCGCTGCCACATCCCGGTAGACCACCTGCCCGATCGGTAGATCACGCACCACACGGCCGTCAAAGAAGACCAGAATGCGGTCGGCAACCTCCAGCATCTCCTCCAGCTCGGCCGAGCTGAATACCACCGTACCCCGGCTACTGTATTGGCTGCGCAGATAGCTCCAAACCCACTCGGCAGAGGCTAGGTCCAGGCCGCGGGTTGGATTCTCCAACAGCACCAGGTTGGCATCTTCGGGAATCAGCGCCAGCAGCAGGCGTTGCTGGTTGCCGCCGGAGAGCGATTCGACCAAGGTGTCCGGTGTGCCGCGAATATTGAACTTCTTAATAGCCGCCGATGCCGCTACACGTGCGGTGCTTTCACTGCAACTCATCGCCAAAGTGAAGTGATCGACCAGCGTGAATCCCGCTATCAGCCCCTCTTCAAGCCGGTTGGCGGGTAGGAAACAGCCGCCTAGCCGCTTCACCGTGCGGTGGTCCCGGCCATTGAGGGTGGTACCGTGAAACCTGATTTGGCCCTCGAGCGGCCGCTTCAGCGCCGCGGCAAGTCTTAGAAAAAGCCCTTGTCCGCTGCCGGACAGGCCGGCAAGTCCGACAATCTCCCCCCGATGAATCGTGCAGCTGCAGGCGTTGAGCCCGGTGCGTTCACCGTTGGCAGAGATATTTTCAAATGTCAGCAACGCCTTGCCGGTCGCCTGCGGGCGGTTTTGCACACTGTTGACGGGTGCTTTGTCGAACATCAGTTCGAGTAGGCGGGGAATATGGAAAGGCGCGCACTCCTCACCGGTCACCATTCCGTGGCGTAATACGGTAACGCGGCTGCAGAGTGCCGCGATCTCCTCCAGCTTGTGCGATACCAGCAGAATCGTTCGTCCCTGGTCCCGGATCTGCTGCAACGCGGCGAACAGCCGCTCTTTCTGCCGGTCGGAGATGCCGGTGGTAGGTTCGTCCAGAATCAGCAGCTTGGCATCGCGCCCCAACAACCGCAGGAACTCAAGCTGTTGCCGCTCACCGACCGTTAGTCGCTCCAGTAGGTCATCGCCGCGCAGCTGAAAGCGAACCTGATCGCTGAGTTCATCCAGCCGCCTCTGTTGCCACTCCCGGCGGTTGTCCGGGTGGTTGTCGCGTCCGACGATGAAGTTGTCCAGCACCGTCAGCGGCGGAAAATCCTGCGGCTCCTGATAGAGCATGCCGATGCCCAACTTGGCAGCCGCAGCCGGATCGTTGTAATTTGCTTCCTGGCCGTCGATCAATATGCTACCGCCCGACCGGCTGAGGTAGCCGGTCAGAATTTTCATCAGCGTGCTTTTCCCGGCCCCGTTTTCACCCACCAGACCATGAATGGTGCCGGCTTCGACCTTCAGGTCTACACCTTTCAGAACATCGACCCGACCAAAACTTTTCTGGATCTGCTGCAGTTCGATTTGCATGAATGAGGTCTATTTACTGGCTCCCTCCATCCCCTGCAGCAGCTGTTTCAGGTACCAGACCTGTCTGTCGGTCGCGATTTCACCGGCTTTCAGATAGTCCGAACCGTCCTGGTAGCTGAGCGGGCCGGTGAACAGATTGAGCTTGCCGCTGCCGAGATCGGCGATGAAGGCCTTCAGCTGCTCCCGGTTGGCTTGGCTCAGCGCATCCCCGATGATAAATCCGATGGCACTGCTGTCCGCGTCGTTGATCGCCTCCCAGTTCGGACCGCTCCAGGTCCACGCCTGATTCCAGCTGCCGTTGATCACCGATTTGGCGATTCTGGTGTAGTCGGGGCCCCAGTTGTAGTAGGGCACGCCGAGGCAGGCCTCGGGCGCGCTGTTACAGCTGCCGATGAAGTCGTAGGGCAGGGCATAGACCGCTTTACCCTCTTTGCGCTGCTGGTTGGCTACGATCAACGCTTCATTGGTGTCGATGCCGGACAGTATGACGTCATACCCGGTGTCGAAGAAATTGCGCGCCACCTGGCTGGGATCGGCGGTAACGCCGGGAATATTGAACCAGAAGCCGATCCAGGAGACTCTGAATTTAAACGTTTCGGCCGGCATGCCGCGAACCACAGTCCATGCATGGCGCGCGCCCAGGTAGGCAGATGCCGCCAGGCGGCGCGTCTCTTCATTGATCAGCGGGCCCAGGTAGGCGACCCGGCCATCTTTTGTTGTCAGGCCGGCGGCGAAACCGGCAATCATCTTGCCGTACTCCATCCGTCCCATCAGGTTGCTCAGGTTCGGCGGGGCATTGCCGGTCAGTACGTCGTCGCCGGAGATGTGGAGGAAGTGGATTTCAGGATGCTGACTGGCAGCTTCCCGCATGCCGTCTTTCATATCATCCGAATTGCCGATGATCAGCTGCGCGCCTTTATCCACCAGCTCATCGACGACTGCCGGAATCGTCAGTCCGGGCCGGTCAGCGGGGTTCACTTTGTCGATATAGATCATTTTGCTGCCGGGAAGCTTCGCCTCGACATAGCGGCCGCCTTCGTAATGCGCCTGGCTCCAGCCGTGATCGTTGTAGGGACCGACCAGCAGCATACCGAAAGTCAGCTCAGCTTTGTCACTGCCGAAAACGGCAGGAACGTTAAGCAGGCAGATCGCTGCCAACGTGGCCCATCCGAGAAAGGCTCGTACACGAAATCTCATAATTTCCTCACTATTTACTTGAAAGATTGACTGCAAAAATTCAAATCACACCACCGGCAGGGAAGCGGGTTGTTATAATCTTCGTATCCGGAAGAATCAAGCCGGGATCCAAAACGACGCAGGCTTTCCGTTAGAAATAGACACGATTGAATCAGAGAACGGTAAATGATGAAGAGCGGAAGCGGAATGCGGGAGGTCAACTATGTTTCACTCGAACAGTGCTCGATATACCGGGCAGAGGTGGTCTGGCAGGATGGCAGAATAACCGAAGTCCGACATTTGGGAGATCTGCAGGCAGGGCTGGGATACCTGATTCCCGGATTCATTGACGCCCATGTCCACATTGAGAGCGCCATGCTGATGCCGGCGGAGTTCGGGCGCATCGCACTGCGCCACGGCACCCTGGCAGTGGTCTCCGATCCGCACGAGATCGCCAACGTCATGGGTGTCGACGGTGTTCGGTTTATGCTCGAAAATGCCCGACAAACACCTTTCAAGGCGTTTTTCGGCGCACCGTCCTGCGTGCCCGCGACGCCTTTTGAAACTGCAAACGGTGCACTGGGCTGTGCCGAGATCGAACAGTTGCTGTACCAACCCGAAGTTTGTTGTTTGTCAGAAATGATGAACTATCCCGGTGTGTTAGCGCATGATCCTGAAGTTATATCTAAGATAAAACTGGCGCAACGCCTGGGTTTTCCAGTGGATGGGCATGCGCCGGGGCTGGTCGGTGACCAGGCCGCAGCCTACGTGAACGCCGGAATATCGACCGATCATGAGTGCTTCTCCCTGCGGGAAGCCAGGGATAAGATCCGGGCCGGCATGTGGGTGCTGATCCGCGAAGGGTCGGCCGCACGGAACTTCGATACGCTGCATCCGCTGATAACTGAGTGCCCCGGACAGGTGATGCTGTGCAGTGACGACAAGCACCCGGACGATCTGCTCAGGGGGCACATCAATGAGTTAGTGGTGCGCGCTGTGGCCAGGGGCCATTCGCTGTTCGATGTGCTGCGCTGTGCCTGCACCAACCCGATCGAGCACTATCGGCTCCCCGTCGGGCGGTTGCAGGCCGGTGACCCGATGGATGCGGTGGAGGTCGCCGATCTCGTCGGTTTCAAAGCGACTCGTGTATGGCTCAACGGTGAGTTGGTGGCGAGAGAGGGAGAGGTGCTGTTGCCGCGGGTGCCGGTTACGCCGATCAACGTTTTCCGGGCCCGCACCATTGCCCCTGCCGATCTGAGGGTGCCGTCGACAGGCAAACAGATCCGGGTGATTTGTGTAAAAGATGGTTCGCTGGTCACCAGTGAGAAGGTCCTGGCGCCGAAAAGTTCGGAGGGCGTGGTGACGGCCGACCTGGAACGGGATATTCTGCAGCTCTGTGTGGTCAATCGTTACCGGCATTGCAAGCCGGCTGTGGCATTTATCCAGGGTTTTGGTCTGAAACAGGGTGCCATCGCCTCCAGCGTGGCACATGACTCCCACAATATCGTCGCAGTCGGTGCCGATCCCGAATCGATCTGCCGGGTGGTCAACAGTGTCATTGACCACCAAGGGGGCATTGCGCTCAGCGCCGGAAGCGCAACGGAGATTCTGCCGCTTCCGATTGCGGGTATCATGAGCGATGAAGATGGTGACAGCGTGGGGCGCCAATATGCGCGGCTTGATGAAAGCGCGAAGAGGCTCGGTTCAGGTTTGAGCGCGCCCTATATGACGCTATCATTTATGGCGCTGCTGGTGATACCCGAACTGAAGCTCAGCGACCGCGGGCTGTTCGATGGCAGGCGCTTTGAGTTTGTCGATCTCACTGTATGATTAGCGCATCCGCAATCTGTTGACAGACTTTTGGGAGGAGTTAACGTGCCGGCTTTCTTTATTGCTGATATATTGGCATCAGATATGGAAAAATACCAGTCCAGCAACTATTTGGATGTGATTCCTGATATCGCTTCTCACTACGGAGGCACCTATCGGGCAAGGGGTGGTTCGACCGAGGTGCTGGAGGGCGACTGGCGTCCCAAGCGGTTGGTGATCATCGAATTTCCGAGTATGGGGGATCTGCTGGCATTCTACAATTCAGCCGAGTACAAACCGTTCAAGGAGCTCCGGCAGCGCCATACCACATCAAGAATCGTCGCCATCGAGGGAATTGCCCGCTGACAGGATTCCGGCCCCGGATAGCCGCTACTCTTCTTCCAGCAGCAGGGCTTTCGCCTGATTGATTTTCCAGGCGAGATAGGTCGAGCCGCCGCGATCCGGATGCAGTTTTTGTATCAATCTGCGGTGCGCGCTTTTGATCTGCTCCCGGCTGGCACCCGCTGTAAGTCCCAGGATCTCGTAGGCTTCGCTTTGGGTCATCTGATCGGAAAACCCGGCGCTGCCACTCTCCGCACCGGCCTGTGTCTGCGCACGCCACGCCTCGCCGTGCACCCGGTCGAGATAGGCCTCCAGCAGTTGTACCGATTCCCGGTCTTGCCGGCACTCCTGCAGCAGGATCAACAGCTGCTCCAGCGCAAGCTGCTCAAGCGTGCTGCCGCTGAATTGACCGTCAAGCACCTGACCGCTCATCTCGCCGCTGTCGTGATCCAGAATCAATCTGAGGAAACGGGTTTCGACTTTTGACTGCTGACCGGCTGAGGGTTTGCCGCCATGCATCGAGGAAGCGGTGCTGATCTGGCGATAGAGCCGCTGCAGCAGGGGCACGTAACTGAGCAGCGAAAGCAGGCGCTGCACAAACGGCAGCATGGCGCCAAACAGCGCGAATACCCAATTCAGGCGGCCGGCCGCGGCCAGCCCGACCAGGATGACAGCAGCGATTACCATCACTGCCTGGATGCGGGTTTTCTTCGGCTGCCGTGCGAACCAGCGAAACAGCAGCAGATAGAGCAGGATAGCGGCCGCGAGGATGATCAGAGTGCGCACGATGTGTGGGTTGTCCGGACAAAGGGCAAAAGTGGATCTCTCGGTATCCTGCCTAAGTATACCGAATCGCTACCGATTGGTGATCTGGCGGGTGAGCAGTTTGATTGCTTCGCCGCGGTTTTTACCAAAATCCTCCAGCGCGCGGCGCCCGCCGGCGGCGTAGACAGCGACGGCGGAGAGCAGGTCGCGCAGCTGCTGTGCGCTGCCGGCGTCAAACGGGCAGTAGGCGCCTTTGGTCAGCCGGGCGATCTGTTGAAAAGCGGACTTTGCCCGCGCTTCGCCGCCTTCGTGAAACATGAAGGCCGGTACCCCGTGCAGCCCCAGCTCTCCCGCAACCTGGCAAAGCCGGTCGACCTCCTCCTCCATGCAGTCGCCCACGAATACCAGCGCATTGACCCGTTCTCTCCCGCTCTCACCGAGCGCATGCCGGAGCACTTTTTCGATCTGCGTATGCCCGCCCAGACAGTGCACCGCGGTCATGCGGCGCTTCAGGTCCGCAGCATTGGTAAGCCAGTCGCCGGCATGAAACTCCTGGTAACCGCGATAGTAACAGAGCTGGATCGCCACTCCGCCCAGTTTTTCGGTGGCTTCAAACATCTGCGCCTGCAGGTGGCAGGCGTGATCCCAGGTCGGCTCCCGGCTTGCGGTGGCGTCCATTGCGAATATCAACCGGCCGCGTTCCCCTGACTTTGTTGCCGACGGCGTGGCGGCGACCTTGCTTAGAAAAGCGTCGACCTCGGCGCGGCTGGATTTGCGCGGGAGCTTATCTTTTTCCACGATCAGCGTCCGGCCCAGTCGCGGGCGAACTGCAGCGCCACCCGGCCGCTGCGCGAGCCGCGTTTCAGTGCCCACTGCAGCGCCGCTGCACGGGTCGCCTCGTCCGTTGTTGTGCGCGCGCCCAGCGTTGCCAGCCAGTGGTCTACGATACGCAGGTACTCCTCCTGGTTGAACGGGTAGAAGGAGAGCCAGAGGCCGAACCGCTCTGAAAGGGAAATCTTCTCCTCGACCCCTTCACTGGGGTGAATTTCACCCTCCACCATCCGCGTCTCCTGATTCTCCCGCATCGACTCGGGCAACAGGTGGCGGCGGTTAGAAGTGGCGTAGATCAGCACATTTTCAGGCGGCGCGGCAATCGAACCGTCGAGCACCGCCTTCAGCGATTTGTAGCTGGCATCGTCGGCTTCGAATGAGAGGTCGTCGCAGAACAGGATGAAACGTTCGGGACGGCCGTAGAACCGGTCCACGATATCCGGCAGATCGATCAGATCCGCTTTCTCCACCTCCACCAGACGCAGCCCGCGATCTGCAAATCCGTGCAGTACCGCTTTGATCAGCGACGACTTGCCGGTACCGCGGGAGCCCCACAGCAGTACATTGTTGGCGCTTCTTCCCACCACGAACTGGCGGGTGTTGCGGACGATCTCCTGCTTCTGCGGCTCCATGCAGAGCAGACTCTCCAACGGGATCAGATGCGGATGAGCAACAGGCTGCAGCCCTTGTCCGCGCCGCCAGCGGAAGGCGATGTGGTTCCAGTCTGTCGCCGCTGCCGCGGGTGCCAGCAATCGCTCCATTCGAGTCAGCAGCAACCCGGCTCTTTTTAACAATTTTTCAGCGTTTGCCATGCTTTCATTTTTACTTCGTCGGGTTGCCAGAATTCAGGTGCCGGGTTTTAGGTTCTAGCTCCTAGTGCCTTGAACCTGGCAGCTCGGTCCTATCTTTTAATCCGCTTGTAGTGAATGCGGTGCGGTTGATCCGCTTCCGCGCCTAGCCGGCGGCGGCGATCCGCTTCATAGTCGGCGTAGTTGCCTTCGAACCAGACGGTTTTCGAGTCGCCTTCGAACGCCAGTATATGGGTGGCAATGCGGTCCAGAAACCAGCGGTCATGGGATATCACAACCACGCAGCCCGGAAATACCAGCAGTGCCTCTTCCAGCGCGCGCAATGTTTCGACATCCAGATCGTTGGTGGGTTCATCGAGCAGCAGCAGGTTGCCGCCGCTCTGCAGCAGCTTTGCCAAATGCAGCCGGTTGCGCTCGCCGCCCGACAGATCTCCGACCCGCTTCTGCTGGTCGGTGCCCTTGAAATTGAAGCGGCTCAGCCAGGCACGCGAGTTGACCTCGTATTTGCCGATGGTGAGGATATCCTGACCGCCCGAGATCTCGTCCCAGGCGGTTTTATTGTCATCCAGCGCGTCGCGCGACTGGTCGACGTAGGCGACCCGGACCGTCTCGCCGATGCGCATGCTGCCGCCGTCCGGCTGCTCCTCGCCGGTGATCATGCGGAACAGCGTGGTTTTGCCCGCGCCGTTGGGGCCGATGATGCCGACGATGCCGCCCTGCGGCAGGTTGAAGCTGAGGTCGTCGTAGAGCAGGTTGTCGCCGTAGCTCTTCTTCAACCCTTGTGCATGAATTACCAGTTCGCCCAGACGCTCGCCCGGCGGGATATAGATCTCGTTGGTTTCGTTGCGCTTCTGAAACTCCTGGCTCTGCAGCTCCTCGAAGCGCTGCATGCGCGCTTTGCTCTTGGCGTGGCGCCCCTTGGGGTTGCTGCGCACCCACTCCAGTTCGTGCTGCATACTCTTCATCCGGGCGGCCTCCTGCTTCTGCTCCAGCTCCAGGCGCTGCTCCTTCTGCTCCAGCCAGGAGGAGTAGTTGCCCTCCCAGGGGATGCCGTAACCGCGGTCGAGTTCCAGAATCCAGCCGGCCACGTTGTCGAGAAAGTAGCGGTCGTGGGTTACCGCCACCACGGTCCCTTTGTAATCGTGCAGAAAACGCTCCAGCCAGGCCACCGATTCGGCGTCCAGATGGTTGGTCGGTTCGTCCAGCAGCAGCATGTCCGGATGCGACAGCAGCAGTCTGCATAGCGCGACCCGGCGCTTCTCGCCGCCGGAGAGTTTGGCGACATCCGCCTCCCACGGCGGCAGGCGCAGCGCATCGGCGGCGATCTCCAGGGTCCGTTCCAGGTTGTGGCCGTCCTTGGCGGTGATGATGTCTTCCAGCTTTGCCTGCTTCGCCGCCAGCGCGTCGAAGTCGGCGTCCGGTTCGGCGTAGGCGGCGTACACCTGGTCCAGCTCCGCCAACGCTTGTTTGATATCCGCCACCGCCTCTTCCACGTTACCGCGCACATCCTTGGCCGCGTCCAGCCGCGGCTCCTGCGGCAGGTAGCCGACCTTGATGCCGGTCTGCGGACGTGCCTCGCCCTCGATCTCGGTGTCCAGACCGGCCATGATGCGCAGCAGCGTCGATTTGCCGGATCCGTTTAGACCAAGTACGCCGATCTTGGCGCCGGGAAAGAACGAGAGGGAGATGTCTCTTAGGATGACGCGCTTGGGCGGAACGACTTTGCCGACGCGGCTCATGGTATAGATGTACTGGGCCATGGATTTCTGGATTCCGATATTTAAACAAAAGAGGCGGCAGCCAGCTGTGCCAGACAATGTCTGCACGGCCGGACCGCCGAAACAGTCGCTTATTCTGTCATAATTGATGAAATGGGGTCAGTACCGAATGGCACTTACTTAACGACAATCGTCGAGCATTCAACTTGCCGACAAAGGTCATTTCTTCCGGAAAACGCCGTAAATACGTCCATGTAGGCTCGACAGTGGCATCCCTGCCACTGACGTTTCCTCCAGAAACAACCTGTATCGGTTTAAGATGTGCCGATATTTTCCATGACGATAAGTCGTTGAAAATGAAGAAACCGGGAAATCGCATTTTCCGGACGCCAACTAAATAAGGCTCATTCAGGTCAGTACCCTCTGCGCCTGCACTCCAAAAGGGAGCCGACCGCGTTGCGCGCTGAGTGGCTTACGCCAGAGGCACCAATTCGGCTATCTCGCCGCTGTTTTTATTCTCCACCTTGCTGTAGCAGTCGTACAGCGCCGCCTGCAGCGCCTCTTCTATCACCGGATGATAAAACGGCATCTGCAGCAGCCTTCCCACGGTCAGCTCCTGCTCTATACTCCAAGCCAGCAGATGGGCCAGATGCTCGCCCTTGGGGCAGGCCATCTCCGAGCCGAGCAGCCGGCCGCTCCGCTTGTCCGCGTACACCTTCAGAATGCCCCGGTTCTTGCCCATGATCAGCGCCCGTCCCACCGGCGCGAAGTTGACCGTGCCGACTGCCGTCGCGTCCGGATCGAGCTCCGACCAGCGCGCGCCGACGTGACAGATGTTGGGATCGCAGAAGTTGATCGAGAGGGGCACCTTGCGCCTGAACGCGGAGATCTCGTCGCTGGTGGCGTTGTGTCCGGCGATGCGGCCTTCGTCGCCGGCTTCGTGCAGCAGGGCGCGGTCGCCGGTAATGTCTCCGGCCAGAAAAATATGGCTGTCGCCCACCTGCATGGTGTTGGGATTGAAGGCGGGAACGCCATGCCTGCCAAGTTCGATCCCGGCGTTTTCGATCGCCATGTTGTCCAGATTCGGTATGCGTCCCAGACTGGCGAGCACCTTGTCGACCAGCACCGTGTGGCCGCCGGCGGAGACCCGCAGCTTGCCGTTCTCTTCGCCGATCTCCGCGGCTGCACCCAGATGCATCGGAAAATCCTTGCCGATCGCCTCGAGCGCCGCTTTGGCCACATCCAAGTCGTCCAGGCCGCCGATGGTCTCGAGCATGTCGAATCCGGTCACCTCAACTCCCAGCCGGGCCAGCGACTGGCCAATTTCCAGCCCGATGACGCCGAGCCCGATGACCGCCATGGAGGCAGGCAGTTGTTCCTGCTCAAATATCTGGTCGGTGGTCAGGATGCGGTCACCGAATGCCTGCCAGGGCTTGGGCACCAGCGGCCGGGTGCCGGTCGCGATGATGATCTTTTCGGCATGGATGCGCAGGCCATCGACTTCCAGTGTGTGCGGATCGACGAAACGCGCGTATCCTTGTACGAACATCTGCTCGCTCATTTTGTCGGTGCTGTTCGAAAGTACCCGGTCGACGAAGGTGTCGCGCAGATCGCGCAAGTGTTCCATCGCCTCTTCGGTGTCCAGTTCCAACTCCTCGTGCCCCGCCACGCCATAACGTCCGAGAATGCCGCGTCGATGGTAGTCTTCCGCCGCCTGAATCATCGCCTTGGAGGGCATGCAGCCGACGCGGGCGCAGGTTGTGCCCAGTTCGCCGCCGTTGATCAACACGAAGCGTTTCCCTGAGGGCCGCACCTTGCCGAGGGCGTAAAGCCCGGCGCTGCCCGAACCGATAATGGCGACATCAACATGCTTTTCGTTCACTTAAAGACTCCTGACGACTTTAGCCGAGGTGAGAATAGTCCGGGATTGTAAACGCTGGCGGACCAGACCGAAACCTAGTCCGTCTCGGTTCGATGGGTATTCAACCAACCGGAGCGTCGATCGATCGAAGTGTTGGTAATGAAACATCCGGGGTTGGCACGAATCTGCAGCAAACGCTGATGGAGGCTGCCTGGGGTGGTGCAGAGGGCCGGACACGCCGCCATGCTCTTACATCTAACTAATTGGAAAATATATCAATAGTTAATTGCTGGCAGGTGCAGATCCACCGCATATGCGGTTGCGATACACATCTGTATTCCAAATTACAGGGCTCGATTCCGGCAGCATCGCGCCAGCGAGCGCTGGGATGTCGTGATCTCAACTGAAGTTGCTGTCGGCACTGCTCTGCTCGTTGTTGTGATCCCACATCGTCGCCCACTGAATCGGCGGCAGCGAACGAAATGCATCCTTAAGGCGCTCATCCCAGGCGCGCTTCAAGTCGCGCAGATAGTCGCTGTCCTGCTGCAGCCGGTAGTTGCGTCCTTGAATCAGATTGTCCGCTTCAAGGATGCACAGATCGATGGGCGGTCCGACCGTCAGATTGCTGCGCATGGTGGAGTCCATCGACACCAACGCGCAGAGCGCTGCGGTATCCAGCGGGGTAGTGGGTTCGATGATACGATCCAGAATGGGTTTGCCGTATTTGCTTTCGCCTATCTGCAGATAAGGCGTGTCCTTCGAGGTGGTGATGTAGTTGCCCTGGGGGTAGACCATCATCACGCGGTGCGGCTTGCCGTAGATCTGGCCGCCGATGATAAAGTTGGCCTCGTGAATGGTGTTGCCCTGATGGTACTTGGACTGTTGCGTCAGACTTACCTGACCGACGTATTCTGCCGCGCCGTCCATGCTGGAAACGTTGAACAGGTTGGTGACGGCGTTCTCCCGAATGTCGTTTTTCAGCTGATTTATCACCGCCTGGGTAGTGGCCAGATTACCGGCGGAAAGAATCACGAACTGCCGTTCGCCATCCCGACCGAAACGGTGCATTTTGCGATAGGTACTGATCTGATCGACGCCTGCGTTGGTACGCGAATCAGAGCAGAAGACAATGCCGGCTTTAACCGATACTGCGACACAATAAGTCATTAAATTCAACCTCGGAACATCAGATTGGCGTACGTTTGGCCACTTTTGGCAGTATACAAGAAGCGGCTATCCGTTAGCCATGAACAACCAGGTGTCGCTGGCACTCTCCCGAATCTGTGCGCGACCCATTTGGCGCCGCCATTCATGCCCGGTGTCAATTGCGCCGGCACTTTGGCACCGGCGTAGGGGCCGTCGCAACCTTTCGGCAACGCATCCGCCGGCACCGCATTGCAGGGCAGTTCGCAGATCATGATCAACCGCTGGCCGTGCGCACTATCACTGCCGCGCTCAGGTCACCACATCCGGCTTACTGCGACCGGTGCGCTGCTCAATTTGGGCGATATCTTTGGCCAGTTGCACCAATGGATCCATTACTTCGGCGGTCTCCCTAGCCTGCTTGTCGGGATCCGGTTCGTAGGCCTCGAGATAGACGCGCAGCGTGGCGCCCACGGTTCCGGTGCCGGAGAGGCGGTAGATGATTCTCGACCCATCGGTGAATCCGATGCGTATGCCCTGGTTCTCGGAAACGCTGCCGTCGACCGGATCTTTGTATGCGAAGTCATCGGCGTAGTCCACTGTGAATCTTCCCAGGCGCTCCCCAATCAGGTCGGTCAACCGGTACCTGAGGTCGCTGATGAGCTCCTTGGCTGCCGCAGCATCCACCCCCTCATAGTCATACCGGGTATAGTAGTTTCGGCCGAAACATCGCCAGTGGTCGCGCACAATCCGCTCCACCGGCTGCTGTTTGACCGCCAACAGGTTGAGCCAGAACAGCACCGCCCAGAGCCCGTCTTTCTCCCTGACATGATCCGAGCCCGTGCCGAAACTCTCTTCACCGCAGATGGAGATTTTTCCGGCGTCAAGCAGATTGCCGAAAAATTTCCACCCGGTCGGGGTTTCATAACATTCGATGCCCAATTCATCCGCTACCCGGTCCGCAGCCTGGCTGGTCGGCATGGAGCGGGCGATACCGGTGATCCCGTTTCGATAGCCTGGGATCAGGTGGGCATTAGCGGCCATTACCGCAAGGCTGTCGCTCGGGGTGACAAAGAAATTCTTGCCCAGGATCATATTGCGGTCGCCGTCACCGTCGGAAGCGGCGCCGAAATCCACCGGGTCGAATCCTTGGGTCAATTCGAGCAGCTCGTGGGCATGGCTGAGGTTGGGATCGGGATGCCCGCCGCCGAAATCCTCGAGCGGCGAACCGTTGATGACGGTGCCGGGTTCGGCGCCAAGGATCGTCTCCAGTATCTCGCTTGCGTAGGGTCCGGTTACCGCGTGCATGGCGTCGAAGCGCATGCGGAAGAGCCCGGAGTTGAAGAGTTGGTGAATGGCTTCGAAACTGAACAGTTCACGCATCAGATCGACGTAATCCCGCACTGAGTCGATCACTTCGACGGTCATGCCGCCAAGCGTCTGGCTGCCAAGCCGGTCGAGGTCGATATCCGCTGCCGGTAGCGTCTTGTAGCTGGAAATTTCCAGGGTGCGGTGGTAGATCGCCTCGGTGACTTTCTCCGGTGCGGGACCGCCGTTGGCGGTGTTGAATTTGATGCCAAAATCTTCGTCCGGGCCGCCCGGATTGTGACTGGCGGAGAGAATGATGCCGCCCTGGGTCTTATATCGCCGGATCACATGGGAGGCAGCGGGGGTGGAGAGAATGCCGCCCCGTCCGACCAGCACTTTGGCAACGCCGTTGGCAGCTGCCATGCGCAGGATGATCTGAATCGCGGTGCGGTTGTAGTAACGGCCATCGCCGCCCAACGCCAGCGTGCCCCCGGCCAGATCGGGTTGCGTGTCGAATATCGACTGAACGAAATTTTCCAGATATCCCGTCTGCTGAAACACCTTAACTTTTTTGCGCAGCCCGGATGTGCCTGGGCGTTGGTCGGTAAACGGGTGAGACTGAATCTGTTCTATGTCCATGTGTGATTTTCCTGCTGCAGCGTTATTCCTGCTGGCTATTCAATCACAGGCAGGGGGGCTAAATCGAGCGCTTCGAGCAGGCTTTTGATCGGCTGCTGGGTGCGGAGCCGGTCTTGAATTCGGCTATTCCGTCCCCACTATGCGTTGCTGAAGTTAAATCCCCCGGCAGATCGGGGGATCGATGGTGAGCGTAATAATTTACCAATAGATGGGAGTCAACCCGGCCATGACAGTTGAAGCGCACAAAGAGACGATGGAGTTCCAGGCAGAGGTTAGTCAGGTGCTGAACCTGGTGATTCGTTCTCTTTACAGTAACAAGGAGATCTTCCTGCGTGAATTGATATCCAACGCCTCGGATGCTGCGGAGAAGCTGCGCTTCGAGGCGCTGACCGACGATGCACTATATGAGGACGATCCCAATTTGCGGATCAGAATCTCGGTCGACGAAGAGCGGCGCACCGTTACCATCTCCGACAACGGCATCGGCATGAACCGGCAGGAGGTGTCCGATACCATCGGCACCATCGCCAATTCCGGTACGCGCAAGTTTCTTGAATCAATGAGTGGCGACAAGGCGCAGGACAGCCAGCTCATCGGGCAGTTCGGTGTCGGCTTCTACTCGGCGTTTATCGTCGCCGATAAGGTGACGCTGGTGACTCGGCGGGCTGGTGTGGGCAGCGAGCACGGGGTGCGCTGGGAGTCCAGCGGAGAGGGTAGTTATACGATTGAAACCGTCGATAAGCCGGGCCGCGGCACCGATGTCACGCTGCATCTGCGGGAAGATGAGTCGGAGTTCACCCAGAGCTACCGGCTGCGCTCCATTATCAGCAAATTCTCTGACCACGTGGCCATTCCGGTGGAGATGCTCGAGGAGGATTTCGGCGACGAAAAGGATGACGCCAAGAAAGCGCCCGAGTGGGAGCAGGTAAATAAGGGTACCGCGCTCTGGATGCGCAATAAGTCCGACATCAGCGACGAGGAGTACAACGAGTTCTACAAACATATCGGGCATGATTTTGAAGATCCGCTGGCCCATGTGCACAACCGGGTCGAAGGCAAAAACGAATACAGCTCACTGCTCTATATCCCTGGGCGGGCGCCGTTCGACCTCTGGGACAGAGAGCAGAAGCATGGCGTAAAGCTCTATGTTCGCCGCGTATTTATCATGGATGAGGCGGACAAGTTGATGCCCCGCTACCTGCGATTCGTAAAGGGTGTGGTTGACTCCGACGACCTGCCGCTCAATGTCTCGCGTGAGTTGCTGCAGCATAACAAAAAGATCGACAGCATCCGCTCCGCCAACATCAAGCGAGTGTTGGGTCTGCTCGAAAAGATAGCCAAGAACGAGCCGGAGAAATACCAAAAGTTCTGGCAGGAGTTCGGCAACGTTTTGAAAGAGGGTCCGGCGGAGGACTTCGCCAACAAGGAGAAGATCGCCGAACTGCTGCGTTTTGCCAGTACCAAGGGGGCGAACAAAGAGGAGTTGATTTCGCTCGATGAGTATGTCGAAAAGATGCCGGAGAAGCAGGAGAAAATCTACTACATCACGGCTGACAGCTATGCCGCGGCGCTGCACAGCCCGCATCTGGAGGTGTTCAGGAAAAAGGAGGTGAATGTCCTGCTGTTGACCGACCGGGTGGATGAGTGGCTGGTCTCGCACCTGCATGAGTTCAAAGGCAAGCCGCTGCAGTCGGTCGCCAAGGGACAGCTCGATCTCGGCGAGCTGGAGGAGCCGGAGAGTAAGGAGGAGCAGCAGAAGTTCGCGGAAGAGCACCAGAGTCTGCTGGAACGCGTCACCAAGGCGCTGGGCGAGACGGTCAAGGAGGTCCGCATCAGCAAGCGTTTGACCGAATCTCCCGCTTGTCTCGTGGTGGGCGACTATGACATGAGCGCCAACCTGCAGCGTGTGCTTAAGCAGATGGGCCAGGATGCCCCGGCAACCAAACCGATTCTGGAGGTCAATCCCACGCATCCGTTGGTGGAGAAGATGGACCAGGAGGCGGATGAGGATGTTTTTGCAGATCTGGCAAAGATTCTGTTCGATCAAGCCACGTTATCGGAAGGCGGCCAGTTGGATGATCCTTCAGCTTTCGTACAGCGGTTGAACAAACTCATATTGAATCTGTCCACCGGATAGTCGAGCGCTCCCGCTATCCTTTAATTTTATGGTATCGATAGTGGACCGGAGGATAGCGGGGCATAAGCATCATTCGTACCTTGTTTTGAAGCGTTGCGACGAATTTGCTGAAGGTACCTTGACCAGCATCTGCACCCCACCTATAAGTCTCCTGTATTCATGTATTGGGACAGTCGAATGGCAGTTCGGGTGCGGCTGTGGCAGACTCCACGAACTTTAATCCGCAATAGACCTAGGAGTGATAAAGATGCGCGTTATTTTGTTGGGCGGCCCAGGTGCCGGCAAAGGTACTCAAGCCACTTACATCAAACAGAAGTACAGCATCCCCCAGATATCAACGGGTGACATGCTGCGTGCCCATGTGAAAGCGGGCAGCGAACTGGGTGTTGCCGCCAAGCAGATCATGGATCAGGGTGGCTTGGTCTCCGACGACATTATCATGGGTATGGTGAAAGAGCGCATCAAAGAAGACGACTGCAGAAACGGCTTTCTGTTTGACGGCTTTCCGCGCACCATCCCACAGGCGGAGGCATTGGCTGCTGCCGGCGTTCAGGTGGATGCTGTGGTCGAAATAGACGTTCCCGACCAGGAGATCGTCACCCGCATGGCTGGCCGCCGTGCACATCTGGCCTCAGGCCGGACCTATCACATTACCTTCAACCCGCCTAAAGTGGAGGGTAAGGATGACGTGACCGGCGAACCTCTGGTGCAGCGTGACGATGATAAAGAGGAGACGGTAAAGGCACGCCTGAAGGTGTATCACGATCAGACTGAGCCGCTGGTGAGTTTTTACTCAAACTGGGCGGCCTCGGGCGATTCTAAGGCACCAAAATATTACAAAATTGCCGGTGTAGGCGGGGTTGACGACATTCGCGATGCGATATTCAAAGCGCTTGGATGATTACGGCCATATTCCGGGAGATTGCGTCCCTCCGAGCAGGATAGTGCAGGGAAGCGGGAATCCTGTTTCGTGGTACGAACTCCAGGTAGCAAAAAACCGGGCATAGCCCGGTTTTTTGCTTGTTTGGTGCTGCTTGCGGTAGCCTAACTTCAGGATTATTATGGACTATATAAATCCATTAGAAAATTTTGATGGACTTCCACCGAATACACTGTGATAAAAAACACTGGGGGGCAAAGTGGCCGTAGTCGAACTGAATAAAGAGAGTTTCCAGAAGACGGTAACAGGCAGCGATTTTGTCATCGTCGATTTCTGGGCGCCTTGGTGTGGACCCTGCCGCTCCTTTGCACCGACTTACGAAAAGGTATCGGATGATCATCCGAATATCATATTTGCCAAAGTGAACACGGAAGAGGAGCGGGAAATCGCCCAGTATTTTCAGATAAGATCAATACCGACATTGATGATATTTCGTGAGAACGTGATTATATTCAACCAGCCGGGCGCACTGCCGGAGGGCAGTTTCCGGGAACTAGTGCAGAAGGCAGGTGAGTTAGATATGGTGGAAGTTCACAAACAGATAAAGGAAGAGAACAACAGCACCTGAAGCGGCTTGCCTCAATGGCGATTGCTGTAAAAAAAGCCGGCAAAGCCGGCTTTTTTCGTTCTTCTGCAGTTAAACCCGGAGGCGGTGGAATAGGAGTAAGCGCTTCAATAACAAGATCTGGGAAAGGGGACTAACCCGCTTATTTCACCTGGCGATCAGGTGATCAAGAGTGCAAACTAAACTTTTTTCGATCCCTGTCGATTTTAAACAGACCGCCGGACAGGACGAGATCCGATATAAATTCGCCCAATCAGTCCAATTCGGATAATCATACGAGTCGGTTATACTAGGCCGTACTGCATTTTGGTAGTTTTCTGATTGAGTAAACGTCAAGTATTGTTTGGTCATGGTTGTCCGCCGAAGTTCCAGTGATCGATGACCGGGCGCATATTTGTGGTATCAACAGACGATCTCGCTACCATCGGCAGCTGCGCCAATTTTCCTCAGATGTCAGGTTTGATAGCAGGTGCTGACAAAAAAATGAGTAGAGATGAAAACGATAGCCTCGGTTTTATGATGGACCGAAACGCCAGCATGTCGCTGAAACCATGAGATTTCCGTTCTATCCCTGGGAACTTCATTCGCTGCTTACCGGAAAGCCAACAGTAGGCTGGTTGATGGATTTATGCGATGAAAACTACCGGCAGTTGATGCGCATTGCACCGGCGCTGCGGATGCTGTGTGGATATCATATCTCCCGGATTGAGGGTTGCATGGATCTTCATCTGGAGATTAAGGAGCAGACTCCCTACACGACCTTGGTTCATCTCACCTATTTTTTTCCGTACCGGAAAGAACAACGCTCGGACCCGGATGCACTGTTAAGGGTTTATCACGACTCCAGACAAGTGGAGGTCATGACACTGAAACAGCGTGTGCTGCCGTTGAACGGTGGAAAAGAGCCTGCGACCCTGGTGCAGAAATGGCGCGTCAATCTGTTTCTGTCAAAATGGCTGAATTACTGTGTGGAGCAGGGGCACGGATTTGACCAGAACTCCCTGCAGCCGAGCGCGTTACAGTCGAAACTAAAAGTAGTTGGCTCTTGTTAACTCCGTCACGTTTGCTATTAATTTCCATGCGAATTATATTTGACAAATTTATAGGGTTAATGCTAATTTTATAACCAAGTATTACAGTCGGTATTTGTGCCTACTGTCAGCGTGTCAACCCAGGATTATATACCATGAGACTTTCGACCAAAGGACGTTATGCAGTAACCGCAATGCTGGATCTGACTCTTCAGGGAGGTGAGGGCCCGGTCACGCTGGCTGAGATATCTGAAACTCAGGGGATATCACTCTCCTATCTGGAACAGCTGTTCGCCTGCTTGCGCGGCAAGCAGTTGGTACGGGGTGTTCGTGGCCCCGGCGGTGGTTATTATCTGGGGCGTCCGGCCGAGGAGATATCCATTGCGGACATCATCTGTGCAGTTGACGAATGGGTCGAGTTTACCCGGTGCGGCGGCAAAAGGGATTGTAAGGATGGCAAACGTTGTCTAACCCATAATCTCTGGGACGAGCTCAGCAGCGAGATCTTTAACTTCCTCAGCAGCATCAATCTGGCCGAACTGGTTGAACGGGGCGGTCTGAAGGAAGAGGGTTGCATCAGGGAAAAAGAGAACAGCGAGCTGTTGGTTTCAGAAAGCGGAAAGACCAGAGCTGCCTGACCTTAATCGAGCCGAACGGAATGCGGGGGAGAAGCCGCTGTCAAGCGGCTTCTCTGGTTTTCTACTGTCAATGTAGAGCGGACAGATGTTGTTCAGGCGAGCGGTATCTGCAGCAACACCTCGGTACCTGCTCCCGCTGCCGAAATTATGCGTATCTCACCGCCGTGCGCATTGATGATTCGCTTCACGATTCCCAGTCCAAGTCCAGTGCCATTGGATTTTGTCGTAAAAAAAGGTTCAAAAACACGCGCCAAATTCTGCTCGGAAATGGCATCACCGGGATTTAGAATGCGCAAGATCAGCACCTGATCCGGACTGTCTTTACTGAGCTTCCAGCGTATCGCACTTCCATCCGGCGATGCTTCACAGGCGTTATTGGCCAAATTCAGAAAGACCTGCTGCAGTCGGTCTGTATCACCCAGAATCACACTGTTATCCGTTGCGATTTCGCATTCATGGGATTGGTTGCGCAGTTTCACAAGTGTCATTTGGGATTGCAGAAACTGCTGCAGAAACGCGCCTAGATCGAATGTTTTCAATTCCAGTTTGAGCGGCTTGGCGTAGAGGAGCATCTCCTCAAGCAGGCGGGCGAGCCGCCTGGTCTCCTGATGCGCCAGTGCAGCACGCTTTTCGGCGGCCGGCGGCAATTCTGATTTCTGCAGGTATTCCAATGCCATGCCGATGGTGGAGAGCGGGCTACGGATCTCATGCGCGATACCTGACGCAAAACCGCCGATAGCCGCCAGTCGGCTGTGCTCGGCAAGTTTGACCGTGCGGCCGAAACTGTGCGTCACAAGTTTGGCGATATTGGACAGAAGCGCCAGATGCTCGCTGGTATAGGAGTCGGGTTTACGAGTGGCAAATGCAAGCACCCCGGGCACCGGACTCTGTTCACTGACGGGCAGAAATATCGCGTCGCGAAGCCCTTTGTCGACCAGGTGATTGAGGAACTGGTATTCGGGATTGGTCTTGGCTGTTCTCTTCATATCCGGAATATGCATGGGTTCGTCGCTCTCCAGAGTCTTCAACAGCAGTGTCCTTTTCAATCGGAAGCGTCTTCGCGGCATCATTTCGGGTTTGCCGCCGCTATAACTTTTCTCTAAGGTAATCGTATTGCCATCTCCGGCAACAAAAAGTGCGCCGACCCAGTCCAGTGGAAGCAGAGGCGGAAACTGCGCTGCGACGAAACCAAGCGTGTCATCCAGGTCAGAGCCTTGCTGAATGCGGTCGATCAGTTTGACAATCGCATGGAGTCGACTAGACAGCTGGTTAAAGGATGAGGTCAGCGAGGACAGCTCGTTAGTCGCGGCAAGCGGCACCTGAAAGCCGAAATCTCCTTGGGCGACGGTATTGAATCCGGCAACCGCGCGGCCAAGCGGGCGCAGAATGGAAACGACGAACCAGGCCAATATCCCAAGCGTTACTGCAACGACCGTCAGCAAAACAATCCAATAGAGCTGATTAACCCGATCGAGACGGCTGGTGGCCAGGTGTTGAATCTGAGCGCGGAGCACATCAATGGATTCGACCAACGGCAGATGGCTGACCGTTATGAAGTCGGCAGCTTCACGTAGATTGGGGCCTTTCGACGCCATTCCCAGGGCTTGGTCAACCCCGTTGCGAAAGTCGCTCCATGTCTCTTCCACGGCGCTGATGGCCATCTGTACCGCCGGATTCAGTGTGGGGGCGAACTCGCTGTTTCTATTGGTGTGGGCGGGGCTGAAAACACCTGTCATCAAAGCTTGGATAATATCGTCGAACAGATTTATCTGCTTGCGGATCTCAGCGTAGTAGAGCTTGACGTCTCGCTGATAGGCGAAATCGTCCAGCGGTGTATTCACAGCGTAGTTACTTGCCAGTTCCACCATTCCTTTGGCGGTATGCTGGAGCCTAGCAGTGGTATTCTGCAGCGAGTTGAAGGTGCGCTGCTCTTCCAGCGCGGGCATGGTGATCGCGAAAACTCCGCCAAATAGCGCCAAAATTAACAGCAAGGCGGTCGTAATCTGGAATTTGAGGCTTTTGACAAAGTTCATTGGGTAACTTGGAATCACTCCCTACTGTCGTTCAGATCGCTTCGCGCCTGATATGTTCAAAACAAGTGGCTGCTCCGGTCTACTGCCGATTCTCTGCAGTTAGCGGTAAAAGGGTACACTCTGCCTTCGCCCTGCCGGAGCAAAATGCGCTATTATGCGTTTTTTGAGCACTTGGCTATGCAACAGGATATCGAATCTCTGCTGACAATTCGTGACTTCGTGCGCTGGGGTGCCAGCCGGTTCAACGAAGCTGGCTTGTTTTACGGCCATGGCACGGACAACGCGCTCGATGAGGCGGCGGTTCTGGTACTGAGCGCGCTCTCTCTTCCTTCCGATCTGCCGGGTGTTTATTTTGATTGCCGTGTGACTGCAACGGAACGCGGGAAGATTCTGGCAATTCTAAGCCAGCGGATTGATGAACGGGTGCCGGCGGCATACCTGACAAATGAAGCGAGTTTCGCCGGGCTCAAGTTTTTCGTGGACGAACGCGTTCTGGTTCCCAGATCGCCGATCGCAGAACTGATAGAGAGCGGTTTCTCACCTTGGGTTTCCGAAGATTCGGTCGGCAGATTGCTGGATCTTTGTACCGGCAGCGGTTGCATCGCCATCGCCTGCGCTTATCGATTCCCTGATGCGAGCGTGGATGCGGTCGATATTTCGCAGAACGCGTTGGATGTGGCGCGCACAAATATTGAGCGGCACGGGTTGACGGAGCGGGTCGAACCTATCCTGTCGGACCTGTTCAACGGCCTGAAAGGGCGCCGATACGATCTGATCGTCAGTAATCCGCCGTACGTCAGCTTGGAGGAGTATTCGGATCTGCCGGTGGAGTATCACCGGGAGCCTATTCTCGGTCTCGAAGCTGGGGAGGATGGCCTGGACCTGGTGTCGCGTATTCTCGCGCAGAGCAGTGAGTACCTTGAGCCCGGCGGAGTGCTCATAGTGGAGGTGGGCAGTAGTGCTGAGGCGTTGATCGACCGCTATCCGGATGTTCCGTTTATGTGGTTCGATTTTGCGCACGGCGGAGATGGCGTATTTCTGCTGACGGCCGAAGAGTTAAACGAGTATCGGCACTATTTCTGATGATTCGGAGATACTCCGCCGTTTGCGGCGGGAGCCAAATTATGGGGTGTCCCAAAGGGAGAAGTGCGGCTCTCCCCGTTGGTCGTCAGCAAGGTTTTATACCACGTTGGCGATCCAACCCTGATTTTTTGCGCCGGACGTTTTCAGCTGAGTGCCGGTAGCTATATTTATGAGGAGTATCGGATGATTGCACTGCAGCGGGCGAGATCCGCGGAAGAGTATGCGGATTGGGTCAAACAAGCCAGATTTGAGGTGCAGGATTTGCGCAACTGCCTGCTCTACGACATGGAGGATATTGGTGAGCGTGGCGTGTTTCCGGCTTTCCTGGATCCACTGGAACAAGGCATCAACCAAGTTTACGATGCCATGTGCAACGCTGAGTATTCATTCGGGCGGGAGGATCTGCCGTTTCTTGAAGTCGCCGAAGCGAACGCAGATCAGATTCCCTTTGTTATTCTGCTGCGGCAAATCAATGAAACCCACCGCAAGGGACTGGATGTGGGCGGGGAGAGTTGAATGGACCAATCGCTGGTTTTCGATCTTGAACTGATCCACAAATACGATCACGCCGGGCCCCGGTATACCTCTTATCCTACTGCGCCGCAATTTCACGACGGCTTCGGCGAGCAAGCGTACCGGGCCGCCGCTAGCGCAAGCAATCGAACCGGCCGGCCGCTGTCGCTCTATTTTCATATCCCGTTCTGCGACACCATCTGTTTCTACTGCGCATGCAATAAAATTGCCACCAAAGACCGACAGATGGCGGTTGGGTATCTGCAACGGGTGTATCGGGAAATTGCCATGCAGGGCGAACTTTTCGATGCCGGACGCAAGGTCGAGCAGCTGCATTGGGGAGGTGGCACGCCGACATTTATCAGCCATGACCAGATGCGCGAGTTGATGGCTGTTACACGCAGCCATTTCGATCTGGCGGATGACAACTCCGGTGAGTTCTCAATCGAGATCGACCCGCGTGAAGCGACCGCGGAAACGATAAAAATGCTGCGCCAAATCGGCTTCAACCGGCTCAGCATGGGGGTGCAGGACCTGGACCCGAAGGTGCAGCAGGCGGTTAACCGCATCCAGTCCGAGGCGGAGACGATGGCAGTGCTGGATGCGGCCAGAGAGAATGGCTTCCGCTCGGTCAGTATCGATCTTATTTACGGCCTGCCATTTCAAACCCCAGACAGCTTCCTGCGTACGCTTGACCGGATCATCGAAGTGGGACCGGACCGGCTCTCGGTATTCAACTATGCCCATCTGCCGAAGATGTTCAAACCGCAACGGCGGATCAACGAGGCGGAGCTCCCTTCCGCTCAGACCAAGCTCGATATCCTGAAATCGGCCATCGACCACCTCGAACGGGCTGGCTACATCTATATCGGCATGGATCACTTTGCCCGACCGGACGACGAGTTGGCCGTCGCTCAGCGCGAAGGCACGCTGTACCGCAATTTTCAGGGTTACTCTACGCATTCTGACTGCGATCTGGTAGCTATGGGTGTCACTTCAATCAGTATGGTATCCAATACCTACAGCCAGAATATGCGCGGTTTGGAGGAGTATTATCAGCGTATAGATCAAAATCGGCTGCCCGTATTCAGAGGAATTGAATTGAATACCGACGATCTGATCCGGCGCGATGTGATCACACGCCTGATCTGCAATTTCACGCTCAATTTCTCCGCGGTGGAGAGAGCCTGGGGAATAGATTTCGGCGACTATTTCTCCGGTGATCTGGCACAGCTCGACGAGATGGAGGCCGACGGGCTGCTGGTCCGGGACAGTGACGAGGTGCGGGTTCTGCCCAGAGGCCGTCTGTTGATCCGCAACATCTGTATGGTGTTCGATAATTATCTGCCGCCGATTGAACAGCAGAAGGGTTTTTCCAGGGTTATCTGAGGGCAAGGATTCCGCAGCCTGCCGTCAAATATTCTTAAATATAACCACATTTGGTGTAGAGTATATGCAGCCAATCCATCTCTCTTGGGAGAGAGATGGATAATGTGGCAATTTGCCTTGGTCCAGAAATACCTACTTAGGTTGTCCGGGGAATGCAGTATTCCAGCGACATGTTGAATCAGCTGGATCCTTGCTTTCACGCGGACGACACAGTTTACATGTACCATCGGATTCTGGTACGGGACCGATCAACTCTGCAGGTATTATTTTTATGATTTTCAACGGTTTTTTTAGCCTGCCGGTGTGGGGTTATATGGTTCTGGCACTGGCTTTGACCCATATCACCATTATTTCAGTAACAGTTTTTCTGCACCGCCATCAGGCGCACCGGGCACTCAGTATGCATCCCGCACTGAGCCACTTTTTCCGTTTCTGGCTGTGGCTGACCACCGGCATGGTGACCAGAGAGTGGGTCGCAATACACCGTAAACATCACGCCAAATGCGAAACCGAGGAGGATCCGCACAGTCCCCAGGTAAAGGGTCTGGCCGAAGTGCTGTGGCGCGGTGCCGAACTCTACCGCAGCGAGTCGGAGAACCAGGCGACACTGGCGCAGTACGGCCGTGGTACACCGGACGACTGGCTGGAGCGGCATCTTT
The DNA here is from genome assembly GCA_024235255.1 of Chromatiaceae bacterium. Classification (GTDB taxonomy): domain Bacteria; phylum Pseudomonadota; class Gammaproteobacteria; order Chromatiales; family Chromatiaceae; genus HKST-UBA178. The sequence goes on along the minus strand of JACKMT010000001.1, from coordinate 684,527 downwards.
ACCAACGCAGAAGTTGGCTCGGAGTCACCCTGCAGGCGTTGCTCATGATGGCGCTGTTCGGTGCTGCGGGTCTGGCGATCTGGGCGGTACAGATGATCTGGATCCCGTTCTGGGCAGCGGGCGTTATCAACGGCATCGGTCACTACTGGGGCTACCGCAATTTCGAGATTCCCAGTGCAGCGACCAATATCCTACCCTGGGGCATCCTGATTGGCGGCGAGGAACTGCATAACAACCACCATGCGTTCAGCGGATCCGCGAAACTCTCCTTTAGACCCTGGGAGTTCGATCTTGGTTGGCTCTATATACGCCTCTTTTCACTGCTGCGGCTGACCCGAGTGCAGAAGCTCGCACCCAAAAGAAACCTGGTCAGCGAACGCCCCCAGTTGGATATGGATGCAATCAAGGCACTCACGGTAAACCGGCTGCAGTTGTTGTCCGATTACGGACGGGAAGTATTGCGTCCGGTGTTTCGTCAGGAGCTGGGAAAAAGTCAGAAACGCCTCTATCGCGCAGTACAGCGGCTGGCACGGCGCGACAAAGGCCTGTTGAGTGAAGCGGATCTGCTGCGACTGAATCAGGTGCTGGAACAGCATCTTGTGTTGCAAACGGTGTACCAGTTCAAACTTCGTTTACAGGCGGTTTGGGAGCAGCAGGCCAATAGCCACGAGATGCGTCTGGCCGCGCTGCGGCAGTGGTGTACTCAGGCGGAGGAGAGCGGTATCAAAGCGCTGCAGGATTTTGTGCATCTGGTGCGAAGTTACGGGATGGCACCCCGGCAAGTGGCTTGAGCGATAGTCACGCCTGTAGCGGCGGCCGCACTGGACACCCACTATGCCACCGGCAAGGCGGGAATGCTGAGCCAGGTGAAGTGTATGGATGCGTTCGCGCTGGGCGAGCCGCTGGATTAGGATTCGACGCAGAAGGCCTTGCCGCTCCTTCCTCGAAGAGAGGAGGGGCTCTATTTAGGTAATCACGATAATAATCAGCTCGATCGGACCGTGTACGCCATAGGCCAGGGTCTGCTCGATGTCGGCAGTTTTTGAAGGGCCTGAGATCAGCAGCGCATTGGTGGGCATACACAGGTGCCAATTCTGCTGTTCGACCAGGTCGGCGAAGGTGTCATAGATATCTTTCGCTTCCAATACTGCAATATGCACCGGCGGCACCAGCGAAAAAGATCTGGGTTCCTCGGTGGTCGGCCACAATACCAGTGAACCGGTTTCGGCGATGCCCCAGCGGGCGGCGGTGATAGCGCCGCCGATGTTGAAAAAGAGCTCCTCTTTCCACTCGTCAACCGCTTCGTTCCTACAAATAAGCGGAGACGGATCCTCTTTTCGCCACGCCTGCGAGAGCGTTTCGCCCAAAGGCCCGTTGGGCGCATAGAGCAGATTGGAGAGCTGTTTCTCGGTGACCAGGCTTTTCAGCAGATCCGGCCAGCGATCTCTCACCGTCACATGGACCTCGGCGCGGACCGATTCCATCTTGTTGCGAAACTGATCGATTCTGCCCGGCACATCCCATCTGGCCAAAGGCACCCGAGTTGCTGCGGCAGGTGCGGCAAAATGGGGTTTTCCAGCGCTCAACCGGCGCAGAATGTTGGTGCGTGCTTCACTCATGATCGAATCCTTTTTCGCGGGCCAGCGTGTGCAGTGATTTCGCCGCCGGCCGGGGAGCGGTGCGCACGCTGGTCCAGGGTCCGAGACGATTCGGCAGCAGCCAGCGCAGTCCGGTCGCCATGCGCATACTGAGACGGTAGAGCATGGGGTTTGCATGCACCCAGCTCCAGGCTTTCCAGATGCGCGCCTCCCAGGGGTCGCGCTGGCCCCCCTGGCCTCTGGTCGCACCGGTATGATCCTGGCGGACCCGTTCGAAGCGCAGCCTGTTCAACAGCTCCGGAATCGGAATGCGTACCGGGCAGACTTCGCCGCAGGCGCCGCACAGCGTCGATGCGGTGGCCAGCTCGCCGAGCTGGTCCAGACCGGCCTTCTGCGGCTCCAGGATGGAGCCGATCGGGCCTGGTATGGTGGTGCCGTAGGCGTGGCCGCCGATGCGGGCGTAGACCGGGCAGTGATTCATGCAGGCACCGCAGCGGATACAGCGCAGCGTGGCGATCAGCTCCGCGTCTTTGTAGATGTGCGAGCGGCCATTGTCGAGCAGCAGCAGATGCACCTCGTCGGGACCGTCTTTCTCATCAGGTTTGCGCGGCGAACTGATCATATTGAAATAGGTGGTGATGTGCTGTCCGGTCGCCGAGCGCGGCAGGATGCTGAGCAGGGGCGGAACGTCGGAGAGCTTCTCCACCACCTTCTCGATGCCGGTGACGGCGATGTGCACCGGTGGGATCGTGGTGCACATGCGGCCGTTGCCTTCGTTCTCGACCAGACAGATGGTACCGGTCTCAGCCACCGCGAAGTTGACCCCCGAGAGTCCCACCGGCGCCTCGTAGAATTTACGCCGCAGAATATCGCGTGCATTGCGCGTCAGCGTGTCGACATCGTCGGAATAGGGGATATCGGGAAACTTCTCCTTGAACAGCTGGGCAACCTGCTGCCGGCTCTTGTGAATGGCCGGGGCGACGATGTGCGAGGGCGGCTCGCCGGCCAGCTGCAGGATGTACTCGCCGAGGTCCGACTCCAGGCACTCGATGCCGTGCTGTTCCAGGTAATGGTTCAGCTCCATCTCCTCGGAGACCATCGATTTTCCCTTGATCAGCAATTTGGCGCCGTGCCGGTTCATGATGCCGAGCACTATCTCGTTTGCCTGTTCCGCAGTTTCCGCCCAATGCACCTGGATGCCGTTCTCCCGGCAGCGCGCTTCCAGCTGCTCGAGCAGTTCAGGCAGCCTGGCAAGTGCATTGGCACGAATCTCGGCTGAGCGCAGGCGCAGACGGTTCAACTCATCGAGGTCCGGAAAAGAGCGCAGGCGTTTGAGCATCAGGCCATCCATGGCGTATCTGAAGTTGCTGCGGATCTGCGGGTTGTGCAGCGCCTTGCCCGCCCGGTCGTGAAACTCAACCTTCTGCTGCATTGGTGCGCTCCCAGAGAAAGCTGGCGATATGACTTCCCGGCAATTGTGCTTTGCGATACTCCAGATGACCGGCGATGTTGAGCAGACAGCCGCAGTCGCCGCTGACCAGCGCGTCGGCGCCGCTGGCAACCAGCGCTGTTGCTTTCTCCTCCACCATGGCCGCCGAGATCTGCGCATGCTTGACCGCGAAAGTGCCGCCGAAACCACAGCACTCCTCTTTGCGCTCCTGCTCGACCAGCTCGACGTTGCTCAACTGCTGCAGCAGTGATTGATGCTCGTTGGCGACACCCATCTCACGCCGCGCGGAGCAGGAGACGTGCAGTGCGACCTTGACCGGTTTTCCCAGATCATTGAGCTTGATCTTCAGTACCCGCGACAGAAACTCGGTCAGCTCGAATACCCGCTCCGAGAACGCCTGCGCGGCATCCTGTTGCGGGGTGCCTGCAAACAGTGCGGGATAGTGCTGCCGCAGCATGCCGGCGCAGGAGCCGGAAGGTACCACTATCGGATAATCCTCGGGGAAACAGGCCATCTGCGCGGCAGCCACCTCTCTCGCCTCGTCGCGGTAACCCGAGTTCCAGGCCGGCTGGCCGCAGCAGGTCTGGTTCAGGGGATAGATCACATCGACACCTTCCCGCCGGATCAACTGCATACCCGCCAGCCCCGCCTCCGGATAAAGGATATCGATCAGGCAGGTGCCAAAAAAATAGATCCGCTCGGGTTGCTCGGGGTAAGATTTTCGTAGATTCATCTGCGCTCCGCTGGCGTTGGGGAAGGGATCATTTGACGCCTCGTAAATGTCCCCGGTTGCTTATTTCCTGGCGATCGATCTGCTGCAGCGACTCTTCCACGAAAACCAGATGCGACTGAGCCGCCTGTTTGGCTCTTTCCGGGTCGCCTTCCAACACCGCCTCCATCAGGCGCCGGTGCTGATTGCTGAGGGGCTGAAACACCCTGGGCAGCGTGTAGAGATTCTCCAGGTTGTGGCTGATACTGTTCATCAGCAGTGTGAAGAGTCCACGCATCACGTGCAGCAGCACCAGATTATGCGACGCCTCCACGATCGAGAGATGAAACTCGGCATCGGCACGGGCCTCGTCCATCGGGTCGCCGACACCGTGCTTGCCAAGCATCGCCTCGAACTTCTCTCTGACGTTCTGCTTGTCGCTCTCCGTGCTGCGCAACGCAGCGTAATAGGCGGCAGTGCCTTCCAACGCGTGCCTTATCTCCAGTACGTCGAAGCGCGACCCCGGCAGCTCCTTCAGCATCGCCAGTAAAGGATCGACGAACGAAGGCTCTATCTGTTCGCGAACGTAGGTTCCGCCACCGCGGCGGGAGTCCAGCAAACCCTTGCTGTTGAGTTTCTGAATGGCTTCGCGCAGTGAGGGGCGGGAGACCGCCAGACGACCTGCCAGCACCCGTTCGGCAGGCAGGCGCTCCCCCGGTTTGAGCTCTCCTGCGGCGATCATGGCCGCCAGCGTTTCTGCAATCTGATCTGAAATTCGCTTCTGATTTACCATAATCCTTTTTTGGTATTACCAATTTTCGTAAAGTCTAGACCGAAAAAAATAAAAATGGAAGATTTATCTGATTAAAGCACTAAGAATTAGCAATGTATAGGATATATGTGCGTTTATTCGATAATAAAACGCCTCTTTTTCGGGGTATTACGGTACTTGACAGGGACATCGAATTGGTCTAAAAATATTCTGGCCTGACCAATTTTCTACTTTGGCGGGCAACAAGTTTGTAGATGCACACTCGGTAACTTTGATGCGGTCGCCATGGCTTAATCCGGCGTGTCTGAGTCCCGCACGATTGCGTCAAAGGGCACTTTTTCCTGATATCCCGCCCTGATCTTAGCTGGATATCCTTGCTGACCAAGGTTGCTCAAAGTTATGCAGGACGCCTGCCAAATCCTGAAGCAAGACCTAACCGCTTTTATCCCCGCGGGTCGCCTGATCGACGATCCATTACACACGCTGGCTTACGGGTCGGACGCCAGTTTCTATCGCCTGATCCCGCAATTGGTGGTCAAGGTGAATGATGAGCGGGAGATGCAGCGCATTATCCTGCAGGCAGGGAAACGTCAGGTGCCGGTCACCTTCAGAGCCGCGGGCACCAGCCTCTCCGGCCAAGCGATCACCGACTCGGTACTGCTGATGTTGTCGGGAGAGGGTTGGTGCGGGCATACAATCGATGAAGATGCCGGTGTAATCAGCTTGCAGCCCGGTGTGATCGGCGCACAGGCAAACGAATATCTGGCATCACACGGGCGTAAGATCGGTCCGGATCCTGCATCGATCAATGCGGCAAAGATCGGCGGTATAGCCGCCAACAATGCCAGCGGTATGTGCTGTGGAACCGCACAGAACAGCTACCACACCCTGGCTGGGATGCGTCTGATCCTGGCTGACGGGAGCCTGGTGGATACCCGTCAGAGCGAGAGCGTGAAGGCGTTCAGCGTCAGCCACGGTGGGCTGCTGAAACAGCTGGCGGAACTTGGCGAGCGTACCCGCGCCAACAGCGAGCTGGCTGCGCGCATCAGGCATAAGTACCGGCTAAAGAATACCACTGGCTACAGTCTTAACGCGCTGGTGGACTTCGAGGATCCGCTGGATATCCTGCAGCACCTGATGATCGGCTCCGAGGGAACCTTAGGCTTCATCTCTGAGATCAGCTACCGCACGGTGCCGGATCACCCCTGCAAAGCAACAGCACTTATCCTGTTTCCTGATATTGAGACCGCCTGCCGCGCGGTAGCGGCACTGAAACCGGCACCGGTAACCGCGGTGGAGCTGATGGACCGGGCGGCACTGCATTCGGTCGAGGGAGCGGCGGGCATGCCGGCGTATCTGAGCCGGCTGGGTGCGGAGGTTGCCGCGCTGCTGGTGGATGCCCGCGCTGCAGACCGGGCACAATTGCAGCAGCAGGTGGCAGAGATTCTACGGACGTTGGATGGCATCGAACTGGTGGAACCTGCCAAATTCACGTTTGATCCGGCCGAGTACCAATCTTTATGGAATATTCGCAAGGGATTGTTTCCGGCAGTGGGCGCGGTCAGAGCGACCGGCACTACCGTGATCATCGAAGATGTCGCTTTTCCGGTGCCCGAGCTGGCAGCGGCGGTGCGCGAACTGCAGTTGCTGTTTAAAAAGTACAACTACCACGAGGCGCTGATCTTCGGTCACGCGCTGGAGGGGAATCTGCACTTCGTGTTCACCCAGGACTTCAGTAGCCACAAGGAGATCATGCGCTATGAAGGACTGATGGACGAAATCTGCCATATGGTGGTGGATGAGTTCGCCGGATCGCTGAAAGCCGAGCACGGCACCGGCCGCAATATGGCGCCGTTCGTGGAGATGGAGTGGGGCAGCGAGGCGTATGCTTTGATGTGGCAGCTGAAGCGGCTGCTCGATCCGGAGAATCTACTCAATCCCGGAGTTCTGCTAAATACAGACGCAGATATCCATCTGAAGAACCTGAAGCCGTTGCCGGCTGCCGATGAGCTGGTAGACAAGTGCATCGAATGCGGCTTCTGCGAAGCGGTCTGTCCTTCGCGCGACCTGACCCTCACCCCACGGCAGCGAATCATCTCCTGGCGGGAGATCTGCCGCCTTCAGGCGGATGGATCCGATAGCCGTCGATGGCAGGCTTTTCGGGATAGCTTCGAATATCAGGGACTGGAAACCTGTGCGGCGGACGGGCTCTGCGCACTGCGCTGTCCGGTCGGGATAGATACCGGCCGGCTGGTCAAAAAGCTCCGCCAACAGCAACAGGGCAAACGCGCGCAACGCGTGGCTACCTGGGTCAATCGGAACTTTTCCACGGTGGAAAAGCTGACGCGGACCGGTCTGCGTCTGGCCGGCGCCGCGCAGCATCTGCTAGGGGATCGCAATCTGAGCCGGATCAGCAGATCTCTCAGAAAAATCAGCGGTGAACGTCTGCCGCTCTGGACCCCGGCCATGCCTCGAGCCGCTGCCAAGGTGCAGGTCATACCTTCCGGAAAGCGGGGTGAAAGCAGGAAAGTGGTTTATTTTCCAAGCTGCGTCAGCCGCACCATGGCGCCCGATAAAACTGCCCCGCACCAGGATGCGCTGCACCGGCGGATGCAGTCGCTGCTCGACAAAGGCGGGTTTGAAGTGATTATTCCTGCTCCGGTGGACGGGCTGTGTTGCGGTATGCCGTTGGCCAGCAAGGGTCTGCCGGAGCAGGCCAACGATAGCCTGCAACAGCTCGAAGAGAGATTGTGGAGCGCCAGCAGGCAGGGCCACTACCCGGTGCTCTGCGATACCAGCCCCTGCACCTATCGCATGATCGAAGGCATGCAAAAGCCATTGCGATTTTTTGAACCAGTGGGTTTTATCAGCGAGTTTGTGCTGCCGCATCTCAAGGTGGTGCGGCAGCGGGATGCGGTAGCGTTGCACGTCACCTGCAGCAGCCACAAGATGGGTCTCGATAAAAGTATGCTGAATCTGGCCAAAACGTGTGCAAAACAGGTTTTCGTGCCGGAAGAGCGAGGTTGCTGCGGCTTTGCCGGAGACAAGGGGTTCACCCGACCGGAACTGAATGCATCGGCGCTGCGCAAGCTTGCATCCCAGATACCCGAAGGCTGCAGCTTCGGTGTCTCCAACAGCCGAACCTGCGAGATCGGGTTATCCCAGCACAGCGGTATTCCCTATCAGTCAATCGTCTACCTGGTGGACGAGTGTTGTGAGTCGGCGTAGTTTGTATCTGAAACAGTGCAGTCAAGAATGAGAGCCGGTATTTGCCGGCCGTGTAAGTGTTTAACCACCATAAAGAGGAGCAGAGTATGAACTTGAAAAAACAGATGAAAAAGCTGGTCACTGTGGCGGCAACCGCCGCGATAGCGGGAGCTGTGTTGAGCCCCGTTTCGGCGCTGGCCGCCGACAAAGTACGCTGGCGCATGCCGATTGCCTTCCCATCCACCCTGCCGGCATTGGGTGCACCTGCGCAGTACGCTGCTGAGCAGCTGAAGCTGGCCAGCGGCGGTGCCATGGAGGTGCGCGTGTATGAGCCCGGTAAACTGGTACCGGCGTTTGACATTCTGGCAGCGGTAAGCGATGGCAAGACCGAGGCCGGCTACACCTGGATCGGCTACGACCAGGGCAAGGTCGCGGCTGTGCCGCTGTTCGCAGCGGTGCCGTTCGGCCTCAAGCCTTGGGCCTTCATGGCCTGGTACTATGAAGGCGGCGGGCATGGCATGCTGCAGGAGGTCTATGCCAACAAAGGCTTTAAGGTGCATGGCGAGCTGTGTGGCATCATCGGACCGGAAACCGCCGGCTGGTACAAAAAGCCATTGGAAAGTCTGAAAGACTATGAGGGGCTGAAGATTCGTTTTGCCGGTCTCGGCGGTAAGGTGATCCAGAAGCTTGGCGCCTCGGTTACGATGATGCCGGGCGGCGAACTGTTCCAGGCATTGGAGAAGGGAACCATCGATGCCACCGAATTCTCGCTGCCGGTTATTGACCAAACGCTTGGTTTCGACAAAGTGGTGAAATTCAACCTGTTCCCCGGCTGGCACCAGCCTTTTACCGCGCAGTACATGTTGATCAACCAGGGTATCTGGGATGGACTGGGTGAGGACAGCAAGGCTTTGGTGCGCAACGTCTGCATGGCCGCAGTGGTCAAGGGTCTGGCGGAAAGCGAATACCAGCAGGGCGCGGTGATCGCCGGTTTTGCCGAGAAGGGAGTGAGCGCACAGAAGTTGCCGCGCGAGATTCTGGCCAAATTGAAGGGTATCACCGAGGAGGTGCTGGCCGAAGAGTCAGCGAACGATGCCGACTTCAAACGCGTCTACGAGAGCCAGCAGGCGTTTCAGAGTCAGTACCGCCTGTGGGAAGACCTGGGTTACCTTCCGTCAGACATGTAACATTAGGTATCCTCACCCGGCGGCCGGACCCTGCGCCTGCCGCCGGGCAGGGTTTCAGCATCGGTATCAGACCCAATGGAGGACGCCATGGCCGAATCAGAATCCGAACAGAGCATGAGCCACATGCCCGATTTATCTCACCATCTGCACCTGCCGACCACGCGGACATCGCTGTTTCTCGACCGTCTGCTCGATCGCATCGGCAGCTGGGCCTCGTGGTTGTGGCTGGCGGTGATGGCGGTCATCCTACTTAGCGTGATTATGCGCTATGCCTTCGGTCAGGGCTCCATTATGCTGGAGGAGATTACCTGGCACATCTATGGCGCTGCCTGGCTGGTTGGCCTCTCCTACGCTTTGGTGCACGATGACCATGTGCGGGTCGATGTTTTACATGAGATGTTCAGCCCCAGGACCAAGGCATGGGTCGAGTTTTTCGGCATTCTGCTGCTGCTGCTGCCGTTTCTTTGCGTCTTTTTGTGGGACTCGATAGCGTACTTCTGGCAGGCGTTCGAATTGGGTGAGCGTTCTCAGGCGCCCGACGGGCTTCCCGCGCGCTGGGCATTGAAATTTTTTCTTCCGCTGTCACTGTTGCTGCTGATCGGCGCTGCCTTTGCCAGACTGCTGAAATCCGCGGCGCAGCTGTTCGGCCGTCCTGCACCGCTGCACGTCGATCCGTTTGTCAAAGACATCGAATTCACTCCTCCACAACAAAAATAACCACCGGAGAAGCCCCATGTCACTCGAAGAAATGATGGTCATCGGCATGTTCCTGACCTTTGTCGGATTACTGTTCACAGGCTATCCGGTAGCCTGGGTATTGGGCGGTACGGCGATAATCTGGGGTCTTATCGGTGTCGTTGCGGTGGAGTATTTCGGTGCCGACATCTGGTTCACCTGGCACAGTAGCGTTTCGCTCTTTCCGGAACGCGTGTGGGACATCGTGGCGCGGGAAACCCTGGTTGCACTGCCCATGTTTATCTTCATGGGGATCATGCTGGACCGCTCCGGCGTGGCCGAGCGGCTGATGAAAAATATGGTGAAGCTATTTGGCGGCGTGCGCGGCGGTTATGCCATCACGGTAGTGATTATCGGGGTGCTGCTGGCGGCAAGCACCGGCATCATCGGCGCTTCCGTGGTGCTGCTGGGAATGCTCTCGCTGCCGGTGATGCTGGAGAGTAAGTACGACAAATCGCTGGCGGTGGGTACCGCCTGTTCGGTAGGCACGCTGGGCATCCTGATCCCGCCCTCCATCATGCTGGTGCTGATGGCTGACCGGCTGGCCAACCCAAACGCCTCGGTTGGAGATCTATTCATGGGCGCGTTCTTCCCAGGGTTTCTGCTGGCTGTGCTGTATATTGTGTACATTCTGGGTTACGCCTGGATAAAGCCGACAGCCGCCCCGGTGCCGAAAAGCGTCGAACCGATCACGCCGGCTGTTCTCTACGCGGTATTCAAGGCGATATTGCCGACGGTTTTTCTGATTCTCGCTGTACTGGGATCGATCTTTTTCGGTATTGCCACACCGACCGAAGCGTCGGGAGTAGGGGCTGCAGGTGCCATGCTGTTGGCGCTGATAAACCGGCGGCTCAGTTGGGCGGTGCTCAGGGATTCACTGGAGCAGACCACCAAGACGTCCGCTTTTATCTTTGCGATATTTCTCGGTGCCACCGCATTCTCGGTGGTGCTGCGCGGTCTCGGCGGCGACCAGGTGATCGAAGAGACCCTGCTGGGTTTGGATATAGGCGCCAACGGTGTTCTGATCGTGGTGCTGCTGGTGACCTTTCTGCTTGGTTTCTTCCTCGATTGGGTTGAGATAACCCTGATCGTATTACCTTTGGTGGCGCCGGTGATGCAGGGTCTGGGTTTTGACCTGGTCTGGTTTACCATTATGTTCGCGGTCTGCCTGCAGACCTCGTTCCTGACGCCGCCGGTTGGTTTTGCGCTGTTTTACATCAAGGGCGTCTGCCCGCCCGAGATATCGGTTAAACACATCTACAAAGGTGTGGCACCCTTCATCATGCTGCAGCTGCTGGGATTGTTGATCATCATGTTCTGGCCGCCGATCGTCACCTGGCTGCCGAGTGTGGCATATTGAAAAACTTCATCCGTTTTGCCACTGGCCGAGCCCACGCTTTGTCAGGCCGGTACTTTGCACCACTGTGGGGTGACAGTTGGGTATCGGAATCTGTGCCACTGTTAGTCAGGGTGAGGCGAAAAACGGAGCTTTGCTTTTTCATCGGAATTGTTGGCAGTGAGATACTTCTTCAACCCAAGGACAATAGCTGAATGAATTCAACGATAGTGGGTCCGGATGGCAAACCACGCTGCAGCTGGTGCAACGCAGCGCCGGAGTTTCTCCCGTACCACGATTCCGAATGGGGTTTCCCGGTGGACGATGATCGCCGCCTGTTCGAGAAACTGAGCCTGGAGAGCTTCCAGTCCGGACTGAGCTGGCGAACTATTCTTGCCAAACGCGATAATTTCCGTGCCGCATTCTGCAATTTTGATTTCGACAGCGTAGCGCGCTTCACTCAACGCGACGTTGATCGGCTGCTCAAAGATGAAGGGATCGTACGCCACCGCGGCAAAATCGAGGCGGTCATCAATAATGCCGCACGTGCACGTGAACTCGTTAAAGAGGTCGGCTCGCTGGCAGTTTTTATCTGGCAATACGAACCGGACCCGAAACAACTCGCCAAGCCGCAGTCCGTTTCGACTTCAGCGGCGTCGACTGAATTGTCGAGAGAGCTGAAAAAGCGCGGTTGGAAATTTGTCGGCCCGACCACGGCATATGCTTTTATGCAGGCCATGGGACTGATCAACGATCATACGGAGGGTTGCATTATCAGAGCTGAAGTGGAGCACGCACGCACGAACTTCAAGCGTCCATGCGCTGACTAATGGCGCATTTATTCACTGCAACGGGCAGTCGTCAAACTGTGACTTTACCAGCTGCTCTGGGTTTTCCCGATAATCATTCCTCGCTTGTTGAGCGCGCATGTTCAACAACCCAATCTCGGGATCTGTATATACAAGGGGCCATCTTGCCGGTGCAGGCCGGCATCCCAATATGGTGGAAAACTGGCGACAAGCATAGCTTGTGATACCTGGATAAGATATTGCCCGATCGTCTTTTTTATCTAAAAGAGATCAATTCATGTTGCGCTTGATGCTGCCCGCCACTGCTGTTGCCTGACGCGCTTTAATTATCTCCTGGTCAGATCTTGAACCTGGATGCCGTCCCCTGCAGATTGGCGGCAAGGCGCGCCTGCTGCTCGCTGGCCACCGCTGTCTGCTCCGCACCATCGGCTGACAAGGACGACAGATCCCGTATCGAGACGACACTTTGATTGATCTCCTCGGCGACCGCACCCTGCTCTTCGGCCGCCGTGGCTATCTGCGAGTTCATAGCCTGGATCTGCGCAACTGCCTGGCTGATCAGGCTCAAAGCACGATCTGCTTGCCCGACCTGCTCCAGGCTGTGCTCAGCTTTGCTCCGTCCTTTCTCCATTGCCTGCGCTGCGCCTTTTGATCCCTGCTGCAAATGCTCGATCATTCGTTGGATATCCAGCGTGGATGTCTGGGTTCGTCCTGCCAGAGTTCGCACTTCATCGGCCACCACGGCAAAGCCACGCCCCTGCTCACCTGCTCGTGCTGCCTCTATCGCTGCATTTAACGCCAATAGATTGGTCTGCTCGGCAATGCCCCGAATCACATCCAGCACGGCGCCGATGCTTTCGCTTTCCGCCTCTAGATTTCGAATCACCTCAGCTGCCTGATGTACCTCTTTGACCAGATCCTCGGTGGCAGCCAGGGCCTGAGCAGCCACACCACGTCCTTCGGTTGCTCTACTATCCGCCTCGCTGGCAGCTGCGTCCGCGGCCGATGCTGTTTTCGCCACATCCTGTACGGTGGCCGTCATTTCATTCATGGCTGTTGCCACCTGTTCAGCCTCGACCAATTGCTGACGGATACGAGCGTTGGAATCTTTTGAGATTACCGATGTCTCCTCGGCTGCTGCTGCCAACTGTGTTGTCGAGTCAGTCAGCTCTCTGATAACAGCCTGAAATTTTTCGCCCATCTGATCGAAGGCCGTCGCAATCTGACCAAGTTCGTCATTGGAATGATGGTTGCAGCGTACCCTTAGATCGCCGGCCGCCATTTGTGCCGCTGCGGTTCGCAGTTTGTAAACCGCCGCGCTTATGCCACGGATAGTGAACAATGCCAGCAATCCCAGCAGACACATACTCAGCAGGATCAGTGCTATGGATACTCTCTGAACCAGATTGTTGCGCGCCACCTCCTCTTCAAAGGCGGATTTGGCCTTATCCAGCTGATATTGCCAGAGTTTTTCAACATCATCGTGTGCTGCCTGGAAGGTGGGGTTTGTCCGCTCCAGCAGAATGCGGATGGCTTCCAGGTACTCTCCTTTACCCACGGCAGCCGCTACCGGCCTGAGTCCTTCCTTGACAAAGACAGCGCGGCTTTTTGCGAATGCTTCCGCCAGCGCCTTCTCTTCCGGCGCCAGATCGGCAGCCATGTACTGCTTCCATATCTCGGTGATCGTGAGAATATTCTTTGCGACGTTCTCGGTATGCATCGTGACATCGTGAGTATGCCATTGCACGGTCTTGGAGCCCGGCTCATGCTGCAGTGCAAACAGCAACTGATTGCGGTTCTCACGCATTATCTCGATGATCCGGCTCAGTTTTCCGGTCGAAATCAGCCGCTGTTCATAGACATCTTTCAGCGATTGCTCTCCCTCATGCATGGCATGAAGCCCCAGCATACCGATGATCAACATCAATAGCGTGGAAAAAAGGACCAAAACAATCAGACGGGATTTAATCGTAAATCTACTCAGAAAGTTCATTTAATTTAGCGTCTCTCTATACAGGCATGTATCCGGAAATTTCGGCAACCGATTGAACATAATCCCATTATTTTCTAGTTGTTTAGATTGCGCCACATCGAGGTTGGGGTACTGTTTTTATCGGCTGTACCAACGTATCTTTAAGCGTTTTCGTCATTCGGGTGGAACCGCTTATGGTATTTAATCGCTAATATCGGATTCGCCTTCCCAGATTGTTTAAGCTCTATTTCCACTTCATTCCTTGGGCTGTGGGTCAGAACCTCTCAGCATGGCGTATACTCGATCCCAGTGGAGCGGCGGGAGTCCGCTGTTGCGTTACACGGAACCGTGAAGGGTGAAGCCAAACATTCGTCAGATAATTATCCTGCTGGTGGTCTGGTGCACGTCGATCATGCCCGTTCAGGCAGCTTCCCGCGTCGGACTATTCGTACCCCATAACGGAAATTTCTGGGGAGAGTTTTCCGAGTTTGCCCAGGCGGCAGCTCAGGCTGTCGGCCTTGATCTGAAAGTTTATGCCGCAGGACGCTCGGCGGAGCGCATGCTGGAGCAGGTCCGGTTTGACCTCAACCAGAACACCGGGCAGATGAAATCGGCTGTCGGACTGACGCCGGAAGAGCGCAATTGGATCAGGGAGCATCCCTTCGTTCGCATGGGGGCGGTGCCGGATTGGGCGCCGTTCGACATGGTCGATGACAAGGGCGAGTACATCGGCGTGACGCGGGATTTTATCGACCTGATCACGCAGAAGACCGGTCTGCAATTCGTCTTTAAAACAGACGCCTGGAGCAGACTGCTTGATGGCATCGGAAAAGATGAATATAACCTGCTCGGGTCGGTCTACTACACCGTCGACCGGGACCGGTTCCTGAGCTATACGCAACCCTACTTCGAAGTCCTGGACTATTTTTTTGTGCGCGACGATCTCGATGTACGCAATCTCAGCGATCTGCAGGGATTGCGGGTGGCAATGCCGCGCAATTATGCGCTTGCGGACAAGCTGGAAAAATTTTTTCCGCAGCTCGAAGTCGTCCCGGTCGATTCCACGCCGGAGGCGCTCGAAGCCGTGCTGGAGGGACGGGCTGATATTCTCTACGACGCCTATGCAGTGCTTCACCATCTGCTGCGCAAGCAGGGCATTGGCAGCATCGTTCCGTTCAAGTCCGCGCGCCATCTGGGAAGCAGTTTTCTGCATCTGGTCACGCGTGAAGATCAGCCGGTGCTTACCTCCATTCTGCGCAAAGGACTGGCCGCAATAACCAATGAGGAGAAGCAGACAATCTACAGTCGCTGGCTCGGTGCAGGTGCGGAGCCGGCAACAGTGGAGCTCAGTGCGTCGGAAAGCGAGTGGCTGCAGCAACATCAACTGCTGCGGTTTGCCGGCGATCCAAACTGGTTACCTTACGAAGCGGTCGATGACAACGGGGAGTATATAGGTATAGTCGCCGATCACCTGCGGTTGATAGAGAGTATCCTGGGCGTGCGGTTTGAGTATGTACCGACGGATACCTGGTCCGAGTCCGTGGCGAAGGCGCGCGAAGGCAAGATCGATGTGCTGTCGGAAACCGAAAACTCCGAACTGACCAGCATACTGCGCTTCACCAAGTCCTATCTCTTCAGTCCGGTGGTTATCGTGATGCAAGAGTCCCAGCGATTCGTTGACAATATCGACCAGATCGCGGACCGCCGCATTGCAGTGATCAGGGATTACGGTTACCTGCCGGAGATACGCGCGAAATACCCGCAGCTTGACTATCAGCTAGTCGACACGATTCAGGACGGACTGACGGCCGTGTCTACCGGCGAGGTCGACGCACTTTTTGCCACGCTGGCGCAGGCGAGCTACCACATCGGTGAGCTGGGGATCAACAATGTCCGTATCGTCGGCAGGACCGAATTTGATACCCGCCTGGCCCTGGGAGTGCAGCCGGAGCTCGAACCCCTGGTGCCCCTGCTAAACCGGGCGCTCGATGCCATTACCAAAGGTCAGACACAGCAGATACTCGACCGCTGGGGCCGCGAGAAGTTTGCTGCGCGAACCAACTATGAGCACATTACCCAGGTCGTGCTGATTGCAACCGTAGTGCTGCTGTTGGCGCTGGCATGGGCTTACTGGATGCGTCGGCAAAAAGAGCGTCTGCGCATCAGCGAGGAGCGTTTTCAGCTGGCCATGGATGCGGCTTCCGTGGGCCTGTGGGATTGGAATGCGCGCACCGGCGAGGTTTTCTACAGCCCGTTGTGGATGTCTATGCTGGGTTACGATGCAGGCGAGCTGGCTTCTACTTTCGCTACCTTTTGCGATCTGCTGCACCCAGAGGACCGCGAGCGGACGCTAACCAATAACGAGCGTATGCTCAATGACCCGGAGGCGAAGTATGAGCAGGAGTTTCGACTGCGCACAAAGGAGGGCGGATATCGCTGGATACTCTCCCGTGGTCATGTCTTCTCCCGCGACGCGCAGGGCAACGCGCTGCGCGCGCTCGGTACGCATACCGATATCACGCGGCGCAAACAGGCTGAACTGGATGTCCATCGGCTGAATCAGCATCTACTGGCGGCGAACCGGCGTTTCGCCATGGCGACTCAGGCGATCGCGTTGGGTGTCTGGGAGCGTTTGACCGACGGCACCAATCGACTGGTGTTTGATGACCGTTTGCTGGAAATCTATGGCTTCGGCTCGAAAGACTATCTCACTGTGCGTGAGTGGTTGCAGCAGGTCTATCCGGAAGATCGCAGATCGGTCACCGATGCTTTGCGCAAGGCGATGCGTGACGGCGGCGACATGCAGGTCGACTTCCGCATTCTCCGGCCAGATGGATCGACGCGTTACATCTATGGCGCGGTGACCGCAATTCCGGCGGGCGATGATGGACCTGATCAGCTGATCGGCGTTAACTGGGATATCACGCAGCGGAAGGCAGCGGAGGAGCAGTTCAGCAAAGTGCTGAATGCATTGCCTGTTGCTGTTGTCATCTCGGATGTCGAAGGAAAAATTTTGCTGGCAAATCCCCAGGCGCAGAAAGAGATTGGCGGCGATACGCCTGTGGTTGGTAACCACACTGATGTCTTCTACGCCAAAGAGCAACAACGCGAGGAGATTATCGCCATCCTGCAACGGCAGGGAAAAGTCGTGATGCACGAGGTGCCATATCGCGGCAGCCGGGGAGAGATCATCGAAGGAATACTCTCTGCCCTGCCCATCACCTACAACGACGAGCCGGCAGTGCTCGGCGTCGTGGTTAATATCACGGAACGCCGCAACATGGAGCGGGAGCTGGCGAGAGCGAAGGAGCAGGCCGAAGAGGCCAGCCGCTTCAAGGGTCAGTTTCTGGCCAATATGAGCCACGAGATCCGCACGCCGATGAATGCCATTGTCGGACTCGGACATCTGTTGAACCGCACATCACTGACCCCCAGGCAGCAGGATTATCTGGGGAAGATTCAGATCTCGGCGCACGCGCTGTTGACCATCATTGACGATATCCTGGACTTTTCCAAAATCGAGGCGGGCCAGCTGCGCATCGAGCGGATCGACTTCGATATCGACGAGGTGCTGGACAACATCACGACGCTTGCCGGAACGCGTCTGGCCGAAAAGCCGGTGGAGTTTATCTATGACATTGATCCTGACGTGCCAACGCGTCTGCATGGCGATCCGCACCGTCTCACACAAATTCTCACCAACCTGGTGGGTAACGCCACCAAGTTCACCAATGAGGGCGGCATTATTGTCGGTATCAAAAAGATTGCGGGAGCCGCGCCGCTGGAGCTGCAGTTTACCGTGGAGGACACCGGCATCGGCATCGCGGCGGACAAGATCGATAAGCTTTTTTCGCCTTTTATTCAGGCGGACGGTTCGACCACCCGTGAGTACGGCGGCACCGGTCTCGGGCTTTCCATTTGCAAACAGCTGACCGATCTGATGGGTGGAACCCTGAGTGCGCACAGCACACCTGGTAAAGGGAGCTGTTTCGAGCTGAAGCTGCCATTCGGAGTCGCCGAGCAGAAAGGTACACGCAGCCGCCTGCATACCGAAGGACTCAGGTTGTTGTTGGTGGATGATAATCCCATTGCACGGCAGGTCCTGGCCGATCTGTTGCTCTCCCTCGCGTATCGCGTAGAGGTGGTTGCGGGCGGGAAAGAGGCGCTGGAAAAACTGCATGCCACCGAACGACCTTTTGATCTGCTGCTGCTCGACTGGCGCATGCCTGATCCGGATGGCTTCGCGGTCGCCCGCATGATTCGTCAGTCCGGTCTGCGGACCCAGCCTCGTATCATTATGATGACGGCGTACGGCCGTGAGGTGATGGAGCAGGCGCTGGATCTGGATGGTATCGACGGCTTTCTGGTCAAACCCATCACGCCCTCGCATCTGCTGGACGCTGTCGCACAGGCCTTCGATCCGAATCTGAATGCGGTCTGTGACGAGAGAGAATTGCCTGGAGAACAGGGACTTGCGGATCTGCACGGAGAGGTGCTGCTGGTGGAGGACAATCCAATCAATCAGCAGGTGGCAAAAGAGCTGCTCGAACAGATGGGGCTTTCGGTTACTGTCTGCGGCAGCGCTAGGCAAGCTTTGGATCAGGTGCAACAGAGACGCCCGGACGTTGTGCTGATGGATATTCAGATGCCCGACCTGGATGGCTACCAAGCCACGGCGCGTATGCGCCAAATGCCCGGCATGGATTCTTTGCCGATATTGGCCATGACGGCAAACGCAATGGTGGGGGATGCGGAACGTTCGCTGGAAGCCGGTATGAATGGGCACATCCCTAAACCGGTGGATCCTGCTATGCTCCATGCAACCCTCACTACCTGGTTGAGACGGAAGCCGTTGCGGAGTGATCCAGCAGTCGCAAGCGACGGGAAGCAGTTTACGGCCGGAATGAAATTGCAGGATAGCCCGCCCACAGCCGGCCGCCGTCAGCCGGATGCGGCCGTCGATTTCGCCGATGGCCTGCTGCGAGTCGGCGGCAACCGGCGGATATATGACAATCTGCTGCGTGAGTTTGTCGAGCGTTACAGTGATTCCATGGAGCAGCTGGAGCAATATTGCAGCGCCGGTGAACAGCGGAAAGTTGAGCACCTGCTGCATACGCTCAAAGGTGTGGCAGGCAGCATCGGCGCGGCCGGCGTTCAGGAGGCGGCTGCCACACTCGAACCCTACGCTCAGCGCAGCGATCTGGACGCGGTCGCTTTTCGTCTGCCCCGGTTGAAGCTGGTTTTTAATCAAACGCTGGGCGCGTTACGGGAGCATCTGGCACAAGCAGCGGAGGATGCACCGTCGACATCCGGGTCCGAACCAGCGTCAGGCGACGAACGGATGGAAGATCTGCTGTCCAGGCTCGCATGGTTGCTCGACAACGGCGATGCAGAGGCTTTAAGCCTGGTTGACCGGCTGAACGGGTTCTCTCTCGGCAGCCGCAGCCGTAGCCTGTTGGAGCGACTGGTTGAGCAACTCAATCACCACGATTTCGAAACGGCGCAGCAGACATTGAGCTTGCTCTCGGATGAGATCATTCGGGGCACGGAGTGATGGGAGAGCGGGGCGTGAAAAAAGCAACCATCCTGATTGTTGACGACGAGAAGATCTATCTGGATGTGCTCATCGGCATTCTGCAGTTGGAATATCGTATTCTGCTTGCCAGAAGCGGTGAAGAGGCGCTGCGGCGGCTGCGGGATGGCAATCGGCCGGATCTCATTCTGCTTGATCTGTTTATGCCGGGCATCGACGGATACGAAACCTGCAGGCGCATCAAAGAGGATCCCACCACCCATGATATTCCATTGATTTTTCTCACCTCCCGCGACGATGTCGAAGGCGAGACCTTCGGCCTGGGGCTCGGCGCGGTGGACTATATTACCAAACCGATAAGCCCGCCGACGGTAAAGGCGCGCATCCAGACGCACCTCGCCTTGCGCCGCGCACGGCGCGAGCTGGAGCGGCACAACGAAGTGCTCGAACTGCGGGTGAAGGAGCGCACCCGGAGCTTGCGGCAGGTCGGCGCCGAGCTGGTTTTGGCGGAAGAGCGGGAGCGGCGGCGCATTGCCCGCGAGTTGCACGATGGACCGATTCAGAGACTGGTACTCGCCAAAATCAATCTTGGTCGACTGAAAAGCGGTCTTAAGGCCGAACAATGCGGTGATATCGACAACATCTCCGAGACCATTGATACGACCTTGAAGGAGCTGCGTACGTTGATGGTCCAGGTGAGTCCGCCGGTTCTCTACGAACTGGGCCTGGGTCCCGCCGTGGAGTGGCTGGCGGAAAGCGTCCTCGGCGGGCATGGCATCCGCTTCCGGGTGGATAGCGCCGAGAGTTATGATCGCCTCAATGAGGAGACAAGGGTGTTCCTGTTCCGGGCAATTCGCGAACTGATGTTGAATATCGTCAAACACGCGCGTGCCGGCCGGGCGGCAATCTCCATCAATACAAGTGAAGGTGAGATGTTGATCGAGGTGCGCGACGATGGCGTCGGCATGGCCGATATGGCCGCTTCCAAGCCGGGAGTGAACGGCGGTTTCGGTCTGTTCGTGCTGCGCGATCGCATCGATATGCTGGGCGGGAAGCTCTCCTTTGAGAGCAATGGCGGCACCTGCGTCACAATGAGTGTGCCGAAAAGTACTGAGGAGATCGGTGCATGAAAAAAAGGATTCTGGTAGTCGATGACCACAAAATTGTGCGTGAAGGATTGCGCAGCCTGATCGAGGATGACGGCAGCTATGAGGTTGTCGGCGAGGCCTCCAACGGTCGTGAGGCGCTCAAACTGGCGCGTCAGTTGAACCCCGACCTCGTTATCATGGACGTGGCCATGAATGAGATGAACGGCATCGATGCGACCCGGCAGCTTGCCAAGACCATGCCCGAAGTGCGGGTGCTGGTATTGTCGATGCACTCCGATAGCCGCTATGTGAAACAGATGCTGGAGGCCGGCGCCATGGGCTATCTGGTCAAGGAGAATGCATTTGAGGAGATCGCCGCGGCCTTGTGCGCCGTGCTGGCAGGACGGTTGTATGTCAGCCCTCAGGCATCCGGTTCCATTCTGCAGGATATCGCGCTCGGGCAGCTGCAGGAGGGCGAGGAGGCATCACCGCTGACCGCACGGGAGAAGGAGACCCTGCAAATGATTGCCGAGGGACATTCCACTGCGGAGATCGCCGAGCGCCTCTTCGTCAGCGTGAAGACGGTGGAGACTCACCGCAAGAAGATCATGGACAAGCTTGATCTGCGCAGTGTCGCGGAACTGACCAAATACGCGATCCGTGAGGGCATCACCTCTGTGTATAAGTAACGGACCTGCTTTATATCAGTTAAATTAATGAAATCAGTGAATTAAGTTTTTTCCTCCACGTGTAATCCGGTAACGAACACCCGCTTGCTTCAACCCTGCCACTTCAGGGATTTCGAAGATTAAATTCAGGTCTCCCCTTCCCCTGATGGGGAAGCGTAGCGCGCCGTCCGATAATTCAGCTACGAAATCAAGGTTGCAACAACAACTGTCAAACCCATTGAGCAGACCAACAGGTCAAACGGAGTTCATCGTGAACAAAGGAGTGGCTGCAGGCAAACAAAAAGAGCTCATAAACTGGGCAGCCGAGCGTTGGCTCGCTGCGGGCTCTACGTCCGACGATATGGCGCTACACGCGGTCAGCGCGAGAGCCGCTCAGGATCTTGGGCGACGTACCGGCTTTATTCCTCTGGCGGCACCATTGTGTATGCTGGCATTTCTCGTTGCCAGCCCACAGCTCTACACACATTGGCTCCCGATCGCCACTTTGTACCTCTTCATGGCGGTGGTCGCTACGATGCGTATCGGACTCGCGCAGAAACTTGCCAAGGCCACGGCGGAAGCAATTCTACCTCTGGCTCGCCGCTATCAGTTGACGGTTGATCTCGTTAGCTTTATCTGGGGCAGTCTGACCGGGCTTATTCTGCTTGTTCGTGGTGTTGATCAGGTCACGGAGCTTGCTTTGGTTGCATCGGTTGCGATTACCGCCGCTGCATTCACTTGCCTCACGCTGGAAGTTTCGCTCTGGCGGCGTTTTGTATTGGCTATGTGGTTGCCATTGGTCATCTTAAGTGCAGCCGCTGCGATGCAGGGTTTGGCGTATGGTTGGTTGCTGGTGACGTTGGAGCTGATGTTCGTCGTCTTCGTAATAGTGCAGGGGCAATATGTGGTCAAGGATTATGTCGCCGGTATTCTCTCTCGCATCGATCTGGAACGAGCTGTCTCAACCATCGCCAATCAGCGGGACGAGCTGCAACTGCACAAGACCCGGCTTGATGAGCTGCTGGCGCAGACCCACAACCTCTCCTACTATGACCAACTCACCGGTATCGGCAGTCGCAGCCATTTTTACGAGCGGCTGGAAACCAACATTGCCGCCAGCCGCATCAGCGGCAACCAGTTTGCGGTGCTCTATCTGGATGTTGATGGATTCAAGGATATCAATGACACATTGGGTCACGAGGCGGGTGACGATCTGCTGAAGACCATTGCCTACCGGGTCCGTGCCCTACTGCGAACCACCGACTTTGCCGCTCGTCTGGGCAGTGATGAGCTGGCGCTGCTGATCAATGGTGTGACACATAACCGCGATGCTTTAGCTATCGTGCAACACTATATGAAAGAGGTGCAGGTACCGACCAATCTGTGCGGGAAACTGATCTGTCCACGCGTCAGTATCGGCATCGCCCTGTATCCCGTCGATGGCGACAACACCTTCAGCCTGCTTAAGGCGGCTGAGAGTGCCATGAATTCAGTAAAAAGCAATCCCAAACTGCAGTATGCGCGCTACTCTCCGGAGATGACAGTTGCCGCGCAGCAACGGCTGACGATCGAGCAGGAGATGCGGCTTGCGCTTTCCACCGGTCAGTTCCGGTTGCACTATCAGCCTCAGGTGGAAGCAGCGAGCGGTGAGATATGCGGTGTGGAAGCACTGGTGCGCTGGCAGCACCCGGAGCGCGGCCTGATCCCACCGAACGACTTTATTACCGTGGCCGAAAATACCGGCCTGATCGATGAACTCGGACAATGGGTGCTGGTCACGGCCTGTACTCAAGCGGCACAATGGCTGGAATCTGGTGAAAACATCTTTTCGGTGGCGGTGAACATCTCGCCGCTGCAACTGCTGGAACGCAGTTTTGTCGACACCGTACGCGGGGTACTCAAAAGCACGGGGCTCTCGCCGCACCTGCTTGAACTGGAAATCACCGAAAGCACCGTGCAAACCCACGTCCAGGCACGCGAGACACTGGCCCAGCTGCACGAATTGGGAGTACGCATCGCGATCGATGATTTTGGTACCGGGTACTCCTCGCTTGCTTCACTCAAGGATCTGCCTATCGATCGTGTGAAGACCGATCGGGTGTTTGTCACCGACATGCTCGCCAGCGAACGGGACATGGCGCTGCTCGGCAATATCATAGAGATGGCGCACGTGCTGGGCTGCAGCGTGGTGGCGGAAGGTGTCGAGGAGTTGGCCCACAAAGAGAAACTTCAGTCGCTCAATTGCGATTGCCTGCAGGGCTATTACTTCAGCGCTCCTTTGGAGGCCGCCGGGATTCCGGAATTTGCGCGCGCCGCCGCACAACGCGCAGAACTGTGCACGAATGCGGGTATCGTCGTGGATCTGGCATAGCTTAGAGAGCACGGGATCGATGTCGCACTCACTTTCCTAAGCCGTGCTCTTCTATCCGGATCCAGTACAATGGCCGCTTTCCGGATTAATGCGTAATACACCCTGCGAGAAAGTAACTAGCTTTTCCACTATCTCTTCAACCTGCCCAGGTTCATATGGCGCAAAAGCTTTTACGCCCCAAACAACGCCCGGCCAGCAGAGATCTTTTCGGCTCCGGCCGATAACGTGAATGTGCAGTTGCGATACAATATTCCCAATTAAACCGATGTTCATCTTATCGATTTGATAACGATGTTCGACAAATTCAGACACCAGATTGAGCTGTCCCAGGATCTGCAGCTGGAGTGCTGAATCCAATTTGTAGAATTCGATTTCGTTCGTGTTCGGCACCAGCACAAACCAGGGGAACAGCGAATTGCGCATCAGCAGCAATTCCGTGGCACCCAACCAACCTAAATGGTGGCTGTCTTGTTTTAATCTCGGATCCAGCTGAATATTTGGCATAATCCGCCTGTTGGCAATCAGATAAGCGTGTTGTGCATTTTTATCGGCAATAATAGTAGGACCTATCCGGATAGCGCAATGCATACATGTGAGATCTATTAAGTAATCATAATTAAAACAATAACTTATAATAGTTATCTTAATATCGATATGATTTTATTAACGCATAAGCAAAACAATTGACGTATGCGTAAAGTAGGCTTATATTTTCGTCCAAGGAGCGATGATGGAAAAGCTGATGACGATCACCGAACTGGGGGACGAGCTTGGGCTTACCCCCAGGGCTATCCGTTTTTACGAAAGCAAAGGGTTGCTCAGTCCGGGGAGGGTCGGCAGCAATCGTGTCTATAACTATCGTGACCGGGCACGATTGAAACTGATCGTGCGCGCCAAGCGGCTCGGTTTTTCGCTCAGTGACATAGCCGAATATCTGGATCTCTACCGTTCGGACCCGCAGCAGCTGGAACAACGGCAACTGTTGATTGCCAAAGTAAGAGCGCGTATCGCGGTGCTGGAGCAGCAGAAGATCGACCTGACTACCACCCTTGATGAGCTGTACGAAATTGAGCGCCAGGCGACCGCTGAATCAGCATCGGTCGGTTGATCTCCGCGGTGCCGGTTCATTACTGACCGTCACTATTCGAGTACCAGCAGCATCAATTGAAATAATTTTTTAAAAAGGAATTTAACTATATGAAAAATATAGTAATAGCAGGATACAAGAGAACCCCATTCACGTTGGCAAAAAAGGGCGGTCTGGCCAAGGTTCGGCCTGATGATCTTGCGGTTGCCGCGGTGCAGGCATTGCTGAAGCAGACTGGTATCGCGGGTGAGGCAGTAGAGGATCTGGTACTGGGATGTGCGTTTCCCGAAGGCGAACAGGGCTTTAACATGGCGCGGCTGGTGGCGCTGCTGGCGGGACTGCCGCAGAGCGTCGGCGGCGTCACCGTCAACCGCTTCTGCGGCTCCTCAATGCAGGCCATACATCAGGCCGCAGGCGCCATTCTGCTGGGCGCCGGCGAGGCGTTCATCTGCGCCGGCGTAGAGTCGATGACACGCATTCCGATGACCGGCTTCAACCCGATGCCCAACCCCCGGCTGGCCAGGCAACTGCCGAGCGCGTACATGAGCATGGGCGAGACCGCCGAGAATCTGGCAAGGCAGTATCAGATTCCAAGAAGCGAGCAGGAACAGTTTGCATTGACCAGTCAGCAGCGTGCGACCGGTGCACAAGCTGCAGGAAAGCTTGCCGACGAGATAACCGAAGTGGCGGGCGTCGGCAGCGACGGCTGTATCCGTCCGGAGACCACATTGGCGGCGTTGGCGCAGTTGCAGCCGGCCTTCGATGAACACGGCAGCGTCACCGCGGGCACCGCGTCGCCGTTAACCGACGGCGCTGCGGCGGTACTGGTCTGCAGCGAGGCGTTCGCGCAAAGCAGCGGACTGGAGATGCTGGCCAGAATCCGCAGCATCGCCATCTCCGGCTGCGCGCCGGAGATCATGGGCATAGGTCCGGTGATCTCCAGCCGCAAGGCGCTGCAGCGCGCTGGG
Source organism: Chromatiaceae bacterium (assembly GCA_024235255.1). Lineage (GTDB taxonomy): Bacteria > Pseudomonadota > Gammaproteobacteria > Chromatiales > Chromatiaceae > HKST-UBA178. Next base: position 659,037 of record JACKMT010000001.1, on the reverse strand, counting down.
TTGCAGATGCGGGATATCGACATCATCGAGCTCAACGAGGCGTTCGCCGCGCAGTCGATCGCCTGCATGCGCGAGCTGGAACTTGCTATCGACAGGGTCAACATAGACGGCGGCGCCATCGCGTTCGGACACCCGCTGGGTGCCAGCGGTGCGCGCATCACGGGCAAGGCAGCCGCGCTGCTCAGACGCGAGGGCAAGCAGTTTGCGCTTGCCACCCAGTGCATCGGTGGCGGCCAGGGCATCGCCACGGTGCTGGAGGCGGTCTGATGGCGATTAGCAGCGTCGCGGTGATCGGCGCCGGCGTGATGGGTGCCGGCATCGCCGCCCATATCGCCAATGCAGGCATACCGGTGGTGCTGCTCGATATCGTCGCCGAGGGTGCCGAAAACCGCAGTGCTATCGCCGCGGCTGCGGTGGTGAAACTGCTCAAACAGCAGCCGGCGCCATTGATGCACCCACGCAACGCAGGTCTTATCACCACCGGCAATATCGAAGATGATCTGCAGCTGGTGGCCGATTGCGACTGGATCATAGAAGCGGTCATCGAGCGCCTGGAGATCAAGCAGTCGCTCTACCGGCATATCGACCGGGTGCGCAAGCCCGGCAGCATCGTCTCCTCGAATACCTCCAGCATACCGCTGCGCGATCTGGTCGCCGGGCTGCCGGAGCATTTCGCGGAAGATTTTCTGATCACCCACTTCTTCAACCCGCCGCGCTATATGCGGCTGCTGGAACTGGTCGGCGGCGAGCACACCCGCGCTGAAGCCCAAGCCGCGGTGCGCGATTTCGCCGACCGTTCGCTGGGTAAAGGGGTGGTCAAGTGCAAGGACACACCGGGCTTCATCGCCAACCGCATCGGCATCTACTGGATTCAGGTGGCGGTTGCCGAAGCGATGGCGCTGGGGCTGACCGTGGAGGAGGCGGACGCAGTCGTGGGCAAGCCGATGGGGATACCCAAGACCGGCGTGTTCGGACTGTCCGACCTGGTCGGCTTGGATCTGTTGCCGCATCTGATGGAGAGCATGCTGATGAGGCTGCCGGAGAGCGATCCGCTGCGCGACCGGGCGGCAATCCCGGCGTTGATCGGAAAGATGATCGCCGACGGTTATATCGGGCGCAAGGGCAAGGGGGGGTTCTACCGGCTCAACCGCGCCGGGGGCGGTAAGGTCAAGGAGTCGATCGATCTCGTCAGCGGTGAGTACCGGAGATCCGAAGAGGCTCGGCTGGAGAGCCTGTCCGCGGCGCGCAGCGGCGGCTTGCAGGCGCTGCTGAGGCACCCCGACAAGGGCGGCGAATACGCCAGGCGCGTGCTGACGCAGGTGTTGGGTTATACAGCCAGCCTGGTGCCGGAGATCGCCGACGATATCCCGGCGGTGGACGAGGCGATGCGGCTCGGCTACGGCTGGCAGTTCGGACCGTTCGAACTGATCGGCCAAGTGGGCAGCGACTGGCTGACCGGTCAGCTGCGCGCCGCATCCGTTGCGGTTCCGGAGTTATTGGAACGGGTCGGGGGTGGAACTTTCTACCGTGTGACGGCCGGCCGGCTGCAGTATCTGGCAAGCGACGGGCATTACCGCGATCAGGTGCGGCCGGAGGGTGTGCTGTTGCTTGCCGATATCAAGCGCAGCGGCGAAGCCGTGGCCTACAATGGCTCAGCCAGCCTGTGGGATATCGGCGACGGCGTGCTTTGTCTGGAGTTTCACACCAAGATGAACGCGCTCGATCCGGAGGTGCTGGCGATGATCCGCCAGGCGATCGAGATCGTACCGCGACAGCATAAGGCGCTGGTGATCTACAACGAGGGGAGCAACTTCTCGGTGGGGGCTAATCTCGGTCTGCTGCTGTTCATGGCCAATATTGCCGCCTGGGATCTGATCGGGGAGAAGGTGGAGGAGGGTCAGCAGACCTACCGCGCGTTGAAATACGCACCGTTTCCGGTGGTGGGCGCGCCGGCCGGCATGGCACTGGGCGGCTCCTGCGAATGTCTGCTCCATTGCGATGCGATCCAGGCGCATAGCGAGACTTATATGGGGCTGGTCGAGGCGGCTGTCGGTGTAATTCCCGCTTGGGGCGGCTGCAAGGAGCTGCTGCAACGTTGGATGGTCAACCGGCGGCGTCCCGGCGGTCCGATGCCGCCGATCATCAAATGCTTTGAGACCATCAGCACCGCGACCGTCTCCAGGTCGGCCGCCGAGGCCAGAGAGTATCTGTTTTTGCGGCCGGAGGACGGCATCACGATGAACCGCGACCGGCTGTTGACGGACGCCAAGGCGCGTGCACTCGCGTTGGCCGAGCACTACCGACCGCCCGAATTTGAAGCGATGCGGCTGCCCGGCGCCACAGCCAGGGTGGCGATGGATATGGCGATCAAGAGCTTCCGTCTTGCCGGCAAGGCGACCGCGCACGATGAGGTGGTGGCGTTGGCGCTGGCCGGGGTATTAAGCGGTGGCGATACCGATATCACCGAGGCACTCTCGGAAGAGGAGATGTTGGCGCTGGAACGCGATGCATTCTTGCCGTTGGTAAAAACGACGCAAACCCTGGACCGGCTGGAACATATGCTCGAAACCGGCAAGCCGCTGAGGAACTGAGGCGATGACCAGCTACACGACCCCGCTGCGCGATCTGCTTTTCGTTTACAGTGAGTTGCTGAATCCGGCAGTGATCCAGGCGTTGCCCGGCTACGAGGAGGTGACGCCGGAACTGGTGGAGAGCATCCTCGCCGAGGCAGGCAAGTTCTGCGAAGAGCAGCTGTTTCCGCTGAACCGGAGCGGCGACGAGGAGGGGTGCCGTTTCGAGCAGGGCAGGGTATTCACGCCTGAGGGTTTCAAGGCGGCATACGCAGCGTTTACCGAGGCCGGCTGGACCACGTTGCAGGGGCACCCGGAGTACGGCGGCCAAGGGCTGCCGAAATATATCAATATCATGCTGGAGGAGATCATCTCGTCGGCCAACTTCTCGTTCGGTCTCTATCCGGGCCTGACCGGCGGTGCCTGCAGCGCCATCAACGGCTATGCCAGCGAAGAGTTGAAACGGCGCTTCCTGCCAAAGATGGTGGCGGGCGAGTGGAGCGGGGCGATGTGCCTGACCGAACCCCAATGCGGCACCGACCTCGGTCTGCTGCGCACCAAAGCCGAGCCACAGCAGGATGGCAGCTATCTGCTGAGCGGCAGCAAGATGTTCATCACCGCCGGCGAGCACGACCTGACCGAAAATATCATCCATCTGGTGTTGGCGCGAACCCCCGGCGCACCGAAGGGAATAAAAGGAATCAGCCTGTTTCTGGTGCCCAAGATCAGCGTGCGGGATGACGGCAAGCTGGCAGCGCCGAACGGCGTCAGCTGCGGCTCGATCGAGCAGAAGATGGGGATCCACGCCTCGTCCACCTGCGTGATCAACTTCGATGCGGCGCAGGGGTATCTGCTCGGCGAACTCAACCAGGGCATGGAGGCGATGTTCGTGATGATGAACAACGAGCGGCTGGCGGTGGGCATCCAGGGGCTTGGCATCGGCGAGGTGGCGTACCAGAGCGCAGTGGCGTACGCTCGGGAGCGCCTGCAGGGACGGTCGCTGAGCGGCACAAAGCACCCTGACAAGCCGGCCGATCCGATTCTGGTGCATCCGGATGTGCGCCGCATGCTATTGACCATGCGCGCCTACGGCGAAGGCAACCGGGCGCTGGTCGGCTGGGTGGCGCGCGAACTCGACCGCTCACTGCGCCACCCCGATCCGCGCAGCCGGCGGGATGCCGCCGATTGCGTTGCGTTGATGACACCGATCGTCAAGGCGTTCATCACCGACTGCGGCTTCGAACTGGCCAATCTGGGTATGCAGGTGTTCGGCGGGCACGGCTATATCCGCGAAAACGGGATGGAGCAGTACGTACGCGATGCGCGTATCGCGCAGATCTACGAAGGCACCAACGGTATTCAGGCGCTGGATCTGATCGGGCGCAAACTGCCGGTGCATACGGGTCGCTATCTGCGCCACTTCTTCCACCCGGTCAAGGCCTATCTGGAGGAGAAGGAGAACGACGCCGGCCTGCTTGTGTTTGTGCTGCCGTTGGCCAAGGCGTTCGGGCGGCTGCAGCAGGCAACCGCCTGGCTGGCGCAGAAAGGGATGGAGAATCCTGAGGAGATGGGCGCTGCTGCGACCGAATATCTGCGGCTGTTCGCGCTGGTTGCGCTCGGCTATCTGTGGCTGCGCATGGCGGATCTCGGCATCCGCAACCAGGATGGCGACGAAGCGGTTTTCTACCGGGCCAAGGTGGACACCGCACGCTTTTACTTCGAGCGGATTCTGCCGCAGACCGGCGCGCTGTTCGCATCGATCATGTCCGGTTCGAGCACCATGATGCAGTTCAACGACGAAGCTTTTTAGAGTACCTATCGATGACCGATGTGATTAGGCTGCAGATCGCCGATTCAGTCGCAACCGTTACGCTGAATCGCCCCAAAGCGCTGAATGCGCTCAACCGGGAGATGGCTGAGGGGCTCAACCGGATCTTTGCTGAACTGGAACGGAACAGTTCGCTCCGCTGCCTGGTTATCAGAGGCGCCGGCGACCACTTCATGGCGGGCGGCGATATTCGCTACTTTCAGCAGTGTCTGGCGCTGCCAGCGTCAGAACGGGAAGCCGAGATCAACCGTGTCATCAAGATGGTCAACGATGCCGCCGCCACACTGCGCCGACTGCCGCAGCCGGTGATCGCTTCGATTCGCGGCAATGTTGCCGGGTTCGGTATGAGCCTGGTTGCTGCCTGTGATCTTGCCATCGCAGCCGACAATGCCCGCTTCACACAGGCCTATGCGCAGATTGCCACCACGCCGGACGGTGCCAACACCTTCTTCCTGCCCAGAGTGATCGGATTGAAACGGGCAGCGGAGCTCTCGCTGCTCAACCAGCCGCTGGATGCGGCTGCCGCGCTGGACTGGGGTCTGGTCAACAAAGTGGTTGCCAACGATCGGCTGGAGGCCGAGACGGCGAGCATGGCGCAGCGTATCACCCGGGGATCGGCGCAGGCGCTGGCCGGCGTCAAAGCGCTGCTGAACGCTTCGCTGCAGCATTCGTTGGAACAGCAGCTGCAGCTGGAGCAGGCCAGTTTCGTCCGCTGCGCACTGGCAGCCGATTTCAAGGAGGGACTGGACGCCTTTGTCGAGAAGCGGCCGCCTGAATTCAATTAGTCGAATGCGCTCGTTTGGCGGCGGTCAAGGCTGTGAACAAGGAACCCTGATATGCTGGACCGACAAGGCCGTTGTGGCCCAGGTAAACACGCCGGACTCGGGCACTGTCCACCTCTCTCATACCCACCAAAAGTCCGGCAGCTGGCATGAGACCATATGCGAGGTTAATGGCTCGCTTAAATCAATAGCTTTCGGGCTTGAATTTAAATCCCGTAATTGAACTTGATCATCGCGGGCAAGCGTTAGAATTTTTTACACTTCCGCTGTCATTAACTCATGTATTTTTTCTAACAATATAATTTATAAGAGGATTTGTAAGCTGGCGCGATCGCTGCATGAATATTCCTTCGATTGAGTCTGCTTGAATGGTGTCGAGCGCATAATAACTTTACTTTAAGATCCAACTTCTCAATTTGGCTCAATAAGTCTGAAGTAGATTCCTGGATGGATGAGAAGAGCTGGCAGTGTCAAATCGAGGAGGTAGTGGGGAGATGCCAAATATTACGGATAGTTTCCATACGCATCTTGAAGCGAGCATAGCGATAAGCGAAACACAGAAAAACGCCGCATTTAAAGTTCGCTATAACGTTTATTGTGTGGAACGGGGTTACGAAGATCAAACCAAATTCCCCGATCGGATGGAGCGGGACGAATTTGACAACGAATCTGTACATGCAGTGGTTCGTCACCGGAAGTCAAAAAGCACGGTCGGTGTTGTCAGACTCGTACTTCCCAACCGGAGCAATCCTGACCGGCTGTTTCCGATTGAGAGGTACTTTGGGTCTCAGTTCAACGCTGCCGTGCTGAACAACTTCGGTTACTCACGCAATAATATCGCGGAAGTCTCCAGGTTCGCGGTCTCCAAGCAGACTCTGCTACAGATACAGAAACAGCTCGCAGGAGCAGCTGAGGATAGAAACTTTGACCTGAATGGGAAGGATCCAACACTGCTCTTGCCCCATATCTCGCTTGGTTTGATCGCGATGCTGTTTGCTCTAAGCGACGAGCACGGGATTGATTATCTGTACGCTGCTATGGAGCCTTCATTGAGCCGATTGTTAACGAGGCTAGGCATCGACTTTACCCCAATCGGACCCATTATGAACTATCATGGAGAGCGTCAGCCCATGATCGCCAGAGTTGATGATTTGCTTGATAATATTGCGCACACCAGGCAGGATTTTTTCAAGCTTATTACCGACGTGAGTGGAATATCAGCCCACAGGCATCAGCAAACGCAGGAGAAATCAGACGCGAAGTCCAGCAATGTCGTTGCAGTTTAAGGTAAGGTTGAACAAACGATTTTCTGCTTGTCTGGAACAGATAAGTGCAAACGTTTTATCCCCGCAATCCGATCAGTGCCCAAGATAGAGTCGATGCACTTCGTTGTCATAGCGCGCCAATACCTCGCTGCGTTTGATCTTTAGTGTCGGCGTGAGCAGTCCGTTCTCCACGCTCCAGGGTTCATTGAGCAGTGCTGCCGCCCGTATCTGGGCGTAACCGGGGAAGTCGCGCAACTGATCGCAAATCCGCTGCAGTACGATGCCAACCACCCCGTGATCCTGGTAGTTGCGGGCCGATTCCGGCGCCAATCCCAAATCGGTAATGAGTTTGTTCCACTGATTCTGTTCCGGAACTATGAGGGCGGAGAGGAAAGGCCTTCCTTCACCGAGCACCATCACCTGTTCGACCAGCGAGTCCATTGCGATAGCCAGCTCCATGTCCGCCGGTGAAACTTTTTCACCGTTCGCCAGCACAATAATATCTTTCAACCGGCCGGTGATATAGACGTAGCCCCGGGCATCGATTTTTCCGATATCGCCGGTGTGCAGCCAACCATCCCGGTCGATGACCCGAGCGGTCTCTTCGGGCCTGTTCCAGAAGCCCAGCATGACCGGGCAGCCGCGCGCCAGCAGTTCGTTTTCCGCCCCGACAGAGAGTTCGACCCGGGCCAGCGCTTTGCCGACGCTCTCCGGAATATTTTCCTCGACCTGGTTGACGGCAAGCACCGGACTGGTCTCGGTGAGTCCGTATCCCTGGATCAGCGGCACGCCCAAGGCGAGAAAAACACGTGCGATCTCGGGCTGCAGCGGAGCACCGCCGCTGATCGCGGTATGCAGCCGACCGCCCAGCTTTGCCACGACTTTGCCGGCCACCAGTTTATTCAACAGTGGCCAGAGCAGCAATGCGGCGGACCACTTGCCCCTATTCTGTTGCCGCAGAAACCTTTTCCAACCGACGTCGACCGCCAGAGTGAACAGCTCGCGCACGATTTCCGGCTTCTCCGCGAGCCCCTCCCGAATCCTGGCATATACCCGCTCGTAGATACGCGGAACGCTGATCAGTACGGTCGGCCGAATGCTCACCAGGTCTTCCGCAAGCAGCGCCACGGAACGCGCGTAAGCCACCGTCATGTCACCCAGCATGGCCAGGTAGTAACCGGCGGTTCGTTCGAGCATATGCGATAAAGGCAGAAAGGAGAGCATGATATCGCCGCTGCCGGCATTGGTGGTCATCAGGGCGTCGTAGGTATTGCACAGGATATTGCTGTGGCTGAGCATTACCCCCTTGGGCTGGCCGGTGGTGCCGGAAGTATAAACAATCGTGGCAAGTCCATCCGGGTCTAACGCCGCGTCAACCTGAAACGCTCTGCCAGACTCGGGCAGCCAGTCATCAGCGAGACAGAGCCGGTCATCAGCGCCGCTGTTCTCGATAGGCTGCAGGGAGATCAGTTTCTCGACGCCGGTAAGTTTGTTGCGCACCGGTTCAATGCTCTTCCACTGCTCCTCACCCTCGATCACCAGCAGACGCAAGTTCGCATCTTCCGCGATATAGGCTAGGTTTCCGCCGCGATCATTGTAGAAGAGTGGGACGTTGATCAGCCCGAGTCCGAGCGTCGCCTGATCGAACATCACCCATTCGCGGCAGTTCGGCATCATGATGCCGACCCTGTCTCCCGGCAGCAGACCCTCTTTAATGAAAGCCGCCTGCCAGCGGGCGGTAGCCTCACCCATCTCCTTCCAGGTGGTATCCCGCCAGCTGCCACTCACGGCATCGAAGTGGCGATAGGCGATGTGGTCCGGCGTTTTGAGAATACGCTGCCGGAATAGTCCGGGAAGTGTTGCTGCCTCTTCCGGTGTGATATCTAATCGCTTTGTTCTCATTGTGATCAACCGCCGTATAGGAGTCAGTCCAAAGACAGGAAGCAGGCCTTAGTTAACTTCGATGCTGTTATCCGGTTGATAGGGATTGTAATGTTTGATCTTGCGCCTGACATTGCGTTGCACTATCACCCCTTCGATTTTGAATTTACCGTTTTCCAGCGGAATCTCCGGATAGTCAGGATTAACGGCGATCAGCTTCTGCCGGCCCTCGCTATCCTTCACATACTGTCGAAACCAGCGTTCACCACCTTGATTTACAATCACGTAGGCGCCGGGAGCGCAGACTTTGGACGGTTCGATGACGATGATGCAATCGCGTGGAAACTCTGGTTCCATGCTGTCGTCCAATACCTGCAAGGGGTGCAACTCGTTGTAACTGCAGTCCTGAGTCATCAGGGTCTCCTGTAGATTTTGCCCGATTCCTATAGAATCCATACCTTGATTACCTTTTCCGATTCTAGCCGTGATTGCGGCTGCTGTTAACAGGCTCCGCCATGGCTCACCATATTCCGAATCAGTCTAAGCCCCACCAGGACAGAAGGGATTGGCACAATCTGCGAGCGATGCTCCCATTTTTATGGGAGTACCGCGGTCGGGCGCTGTTCGCACTGGTTTGCCTGGTGCTGGCCAAGGTCGCCAATGTGGGGATTCCGGTTCTGCTCAAGCAGATCGTGGACAATCTGGACCGGGCACAGGAGTTGTTGGTCGTGCCGGTTGTCCTGTTGCTGGCTTACGGCGTGCTGCGTCTCAGCAGTTCGCTGTTCAATGAGCTGCGCGATGTGGTCTTCGCCAGGGTTCGCTACCATGCGATGCGGCGTCTGTCGACCCGGGTGCTGGCGCATCTGCACGGTCTTTCGCTGCGTTTCCATCTGGAGCGCCAGACCGGGGCTATCAGCCGCGACTTGGAGCGGGGTACGCGCAGCGTAAGCTCCATTCTCAACTATATGGTGTTCAGTATCCTGCCGATGCTGGTGGAGTTTACACTGGTCGCTATCATTCTGTTCACTCAGTACGCACCCGTTTTCACCCTAATCACCTTCTCCACGGTGGCGGTTTATATCGCATTCACGCTGGCCGTCACCGAATGGAGAATGGATTTCCGTCTGCAGATGAACCGGCTGGAGTCAGAGTCGAGCGGGCAGGCGGTGGATGGTTTGATCAACTACGAAACGGTCAAATATTTCGGCAACGAGCAGTTGGAGCTCGATCGCTTCGACGCGACATTGGAGAGCTGGGAGGGTGTCGCGGTTAAAAGCCAGACATCCATGTCCCTGCTCAACTTCGGACAGGGTGCGATCATCGCGCTGGGTGTCACCCTGATCATGTTTTACGCGACCGCCAGCGTGGTCGATGGAGCGATGACGATCGGCGATCTGGTGCTGGTGAATGCCTTCCTGCTGCAGCTCTTCATCCCGCTCAATTTCCTCGGCATGGTCTACCGGCAGATTAAGTATTCGATGGCCGATATGGATCTGATCTTTAAACTACTGGAGCGAAGGGCGGAGATTCGGGATAGGCCGGATGCTTGCGAACTGCAGCTGGAAAGGGGCGAGATCAGGTTCGAAAATGTGGCGTTCGCTTACCAGAGTGATCGCGAGATACTGCGCCAGGTCGATTTTGTCGTCCGGCCGGGCGAGAAGGTGGCGATAGTTGGGCACAGCGGTGCGGGCAAATCGACACTGGCGCGGCTACTGTTCCGTTTCTACGATGTGAGCGGAGGCAGAGTGACTATCGATGGCCAGGATATCCGGGATGTAACTCAACAGAGCCTGCGCCGGGGGATCGCAATCGTGCCGCAGGATACGGTGCTGTTCAATAACACCATCTATTACAATATCGTTTACGGCCGCTACGATGCCCAACGCGAAGAGATCGAAGCCGCCGCCGATGTCGCTTGTATCAGGGAGTTTATCGAGCGCCTGCCAAAACAGTACGAGACACTGGTGGGCGAGCGTGGATTGAAGCTCTCCGGCGGCGAGAAACAGCGCATCGCCATCGCCAGAGCGATCCTGAAAAAGCCGAGAATCCTGGTGTTTGACGAAGCGACCTCCTCGCTCGACAGCAAGACCGAACAGGCAATATTGGAGACATTGCGCCAGGTGGCGATGAATCACACCACGCTGGTGATTGCCCACCGCCTCTCCACTGTGGTCGACGCCGACCGCATCCTGGTGATGGAGGAGGGGCGTATGGTCGAGCAGGGGAGCCATCAGCAGCTGCTGGAAAAAGGCGGACTCTACAGTGAGATGTGGCTGCTCCAGCAGCAGGAGAGCAGACGGCGAATGGAGACGGATGCATGAGGATTTACCTAGTCGGCGGTGCTGTGCGCGACCGCCTGCTCGGACTGCCGGTGCGCGACCGCGACTGGGTGGTGGTGGGTGCCACGGAAGCCGAGATGCTGCAACAAGGCTTTCGGCGCGCCGACAGTGATTTCCCGGTGTTTCTGCATCCCCAATCCGGGGAGGAGTATGCGCTGGCCCGGCGCGAGACGAAAACCGGGCCCGGCTACAAAGGCTTCAGCATAGAGGCCGGTCCGGAGATTACCCTGGAGCAGGATCTGATCAGAAGGGACCTTACCATTAACGCGATTGCCGAAGATGAGGCGGGCAACCTGATCGATCCGTTTGCCGGACAGCAGGATCTCGATGCGGGCGTGCTGCGGCACGTCTCCCCGGCTTTCGTTGAGGATCCGCTGCGGCTGCTGCGGGTGGCCCGCCTTGCCGCAAGGCTCGGACGCTGGGGTTTCCGGTTAAGTCATACCACCCACGGGTTGATGCAGCGAATGGCTGCATCCGAGGAGTTGACAACATTGCACGGAGAGCGCCTCTGGCAGGAGATGAAACAGGCATTGGCGGAAGATCAACCGTGGTGTTTTTTTCAGGTGCTGCAGCGCTGCGGGGCGCTGGCAAAGCTGCTTCCTGCACTTGACCGGGTGATGGAAAATCCGAACAAGCATGCCGATGCCAAGGATTGCCCAACGGTGGCGGCGCTGAAGCGTGCGGTGCAGCAGGATGAAGATACAAAAGTCCGTTTTGTTGCGGCCTTTTTTGCCGCCGCGGAGCAGGCAGGAGATTCCGGTAAAGCGGTGGGGGATCTCAGGGCGGAAAAGGAGTATCTTGAATTGTTGCATCTGCTGCTGCGACTGGCGCCGGTGTACCGGGATGCTGCTGCGCAGAATCCGCAGCGGGTACTCGATCTGTTCGATGGCACCAGGGCGCTGCACAGTGCGTCGAGACTGACGCAGTTTCTCGCCGCTGCCGACGCGCTCTGGCCGGCATTGAATCAGACACGCGGTTTCCTGTTGCAGGCGCTCGAATCGGTCACGGCGGTGACGCCGAATGCGCTGCAACACCCAGGAGTGCGAGGCGCCGAGCTTGGACGGATGCTTCGGCAAGAACGGCTCAAAGTGGTGGCGGCCCTGGCGGAAAAAGCAGGAACTGGGTGAGCAGCGATGCCAATGAATAGTACCCAGCCGGAAATATCCTCTCCCAGTCCGGGTGAGTGAGAGTTCAATTTCCGCGCGGGCAAGAGAGTGAACGGCGGTAAACTGTTATGCAAAATTCGCTGAAAGGCGCGGTGGCAAGGCTGCTGAGCGGCTCACCGGTACTGCGCATGCTGGTGGTAGGCCACCTGCTGGGGCCGCTCGGGACATTGCTTGCGGTAACCATCGCCGTCGTCGCGATGGGGCTCCTGTTGGTTTTCACGGCCATCAAGGGAGAGCACCTGGCCGAACCGCTGCTGATCTGCGGCATACTGGCCATGGGCGCCATTCTGATCGGCAGCAGCCGCCTGCACAGCCAGCTGCTGAAGCCGCTGGCAGAGTTGGAGAACGCGGTCGCGGATGTCTGCGAAGGCGGCTCCTGGTCCAACCTGCCGTTGCAGGAGGTGGGCGTGCTGGGTCCGGTGACGCGTGATCTGGACAGTTTGAGCGGCGAGCTGATCGATCTCTACGAAGATATGGACAACCGGGTGGCCCGCCAGACGCGGCAGCTCAGCCAGCAGACCGCATCGCTCAAGATACTCTATGACGTCGCCGCGAAAATCAATCAGGTGGACGACCTGGAAGAGTTGCTGATGCGTCTGCTGCGGGTGGTCAAAAAGATGCTGCACGGACGCTCCGCGATCGTGCAGCTGGTCAGCACTTCCGGAGACATGCAGCTGGTGGGCAGCATCGATCCGGATGACAAGCTGCTTACCGAGAAGGAGCAGCTTCCGGTCAGGCTCTGTCAATGCGGCAAGACACTCTCCAGCGGAGATATATTGTGCGAGCACGATGCCGAAGCCTGCTCGCTTCGCAACGGACGCCGCATGTTCAGTCCGAATGAGCTGCAGGAGGTGACCGTCCCGCTCAATTTTCATGGCGATACGCTGGGTATGTTCAGTATTTTCGTATCCCACGCCACCATGAAAGGCCGCGATGACTTGATGGAGCTGTGCGCAACTATCGGCAACCATCTCGGCATTGCCATCGCAAAACAGCGTTCAGATGAGGAGACGCACCGCCTCTCCATTATCGAGGAGAGAACAGCGCTGGCAAACGAGCTGCACGACTCGCTCGCGCAGACGCTGGCAAGCTTGCGCTACCAAGTGCGGATGCTGGAAGAGACACTGGAGCAGGAGGTTTCGGTGGATGGACGGGCGCGCCGCGAGATTCACAGAATACGCAGTGGGTTGGATGAAGCGCACACCGAGCTGCGCGAACTGCTCAACAGCTTCCGGGCGCCGCTGGACCAGCGGGGTTTGCTGCCCGCGCTCGAGAAACTGGCCAAACGCTTCCGTCAGGAGACCGGTGTTTCGATATTCCTGCAGTGCAATTGCCGCAGCGTGCATCTTGGTGCCAGTGAGGAGATGCAGATGCTGCGCATCGTCCAGGAGAGCCTCGCCAATATTCGCAAGCATGCGCACGCGCAGACGGTGCGAATTCTGCTGAACTGCAATCTGGAGGGCGAATACCTGCTGCTGGTGGAGGATGACGGCGTGGGTTTCGTCGATACCAAACCGGTGGGCAGCCCGGGTGAACATATCGGTTTGTCCATTATGGGCGAGCGGGCCAAGCGCCTGGGCGGAAGCTTCCGGATCGAAAGCGAGCCCGGAGAGGGCACCCGGGTTGAACTGACCTACAAGCCGGCGAACTCCGCATCGGCCGTTGCGGCGCTGAAAGAGTGACCATGAAGAGTTCCGAACGGCTGAATTGTTCCGCGATTTTTTCACTGCCGCATCCAGAGGCTGGGCAGTCGGTTGGCCGCGCCAATTGCAGGGCGGGAGTGCACTATGCGTGAGGCGGTATCCGCGGTGCTGGTCCACGCTGACGAGTTGTTCGTCGTGAGGCGTCAGCCGCACCTGCTCGCTTTTCCCGGATATATTGCTTTTCCCGGAGGAAAAGTCGACGCGGAGGATGCCGAATATGCGTTCGATCATCCGCTGTTGCGGGAATTTCCCGGCTACCAAGTGCGCGCCCTCTGCCGGGAGTTGTTTGAGGAGCTCGGCTTTGATCTTGAGCTGGCGCTGGCGCGGGGGGAGGTCCGTTCCATATCGCTGCTGGGTACAGCGATCACACCGCGTTTCGCCGCAGTGCGCTTCAGCGTTCCCCACTATAAGATCGAGCTGCAGCGGAAACCGGAAATCAGGCCGGACGGGGAGGAGATAGCCTGGGCCGATTGGGTCTCCGGCAGCGCGCTTTGGCAGCAGTTCAAGGCAGGCAAGGCGTTGATGGTGGCGCCAACGCAGTGCATCGTGCGCACGCTGGCATCGGACCGCTCGGCGCAGCGCGTGGATCCGATCAACATCGTCTACGACCACGAAACCGAGTTGCCCTATCTGGAACTGATAAAAGGCGTAGGATTGATTCCCGTGCCCTCGATGACGCTGCCTCCCGCAACCTCCACCAACGCACTGCGTATGGGTGACAGCGGCTATCCGGTTACGCTTGTCGACCCTTCACCCAAAGATAGAGAAAGTTACGAAAAATTATTGAAAACATTGAATAAATACCCAATAAACCAGATTCTCATTACGCACCACCACCGGGACCATCATCAGCAGGCGCCTGATATTGCCCGGCAACTGAGTATTCCGCTGCTCTGCTCGGCGCGTACCCGGCAGCGCCTGGAGGCGTCCTATGGTGCCGATTATCTGCAGGGGGTGGCCGCCGCGCTGATACAGGAGGGGGATGTGATAACACGCTGGCAGGGTGTTCCGGTGCGGGCGCACTATCTGCCAGGGCATGATGACGGATTAATGGGACTGGCACCGGAAAACAACGCCTGGTTTATGGTGAGTGATCTTGTGCAGACCCAGGGCAGCGTCGTGATACCGGAACCGGAAGGGGAGATGCGGGCCTATCTGAACAGCCTGCAACGGGTGATTTCATTGAAACCGAAGGTTATAATTCCAGCTCACGGCCTTCCGGCAGGGGAAACCTGGCTGCTTGAGCAGGTGTACGCGCACCGGATGGAGCGTGAACGGCAAGTCGAATCCCTCCACCGAATGGGAAAAGATATCGACGAGATGGTTGCGTCCATCTACGGCGGACTTGATAAAAAACTGCTGCCGCTGGCACGACAGAATGTTCGCCAGCATCTGCGCAAACTAGGATTCTACACGGAGTAAATACCTTGAAAATACTAAAGAGCATTCCCTACGACGAACTGGAAATAGGCCGGACGGCAACCTTTTCCAAAACCCTGACCGAAGAGGACCTGGTGCTCTTTGCCCGCACCTCGGGCGATGTCAACCCGGTGCACCTGGACGAAGAGTTTGCTAAAGGAACCCCGTTTAAAACCCGAATTGCGCACGGCATGTGGTCCGCCGGTCTGATCTCCGCGGCACTTGCCACGGTATTGCCGGGCCCCGGCACCATCTATCTGGGTCAGAATCTGAGCTTCCGCCGGCCGGTGCTGCTGGGCGATGCATTAACGGTCAAGCTGACGGTCTCCGGCAAGCAGGACGAGAAGAAGTGGGTCACCATCGACACCGAGGTGTTCAATCAGGACGACAAGCTGGTGGTGAAGGGTGACGCCACAGTGATGGCGCCGGCTAAAAGCGGAGAAGTTACGGCACCGGATCTGCCGAAAGTTACCGTCGGTTAACGCCAGGTTTTTCGCGAACAAAAAAGGGGACGATCCGTCCCCTTTTTTGATTACGGTTTATTCGTTCTCAGAATCCGATCTATTGCGCTATACAGGGCACAATTCAGTCCCAGAGTGGCGCCTGACCGGCTTCCAGTTCCACATAGTCAGACGCTGTCGCAACAGCTGCTCCATCGATCCAACCCGGGTAGCCCGGTTGCAGACCTGTGACGGCAGCGCGCGCCGCAAATTGCGGATGAATTGCGGATTCAGCGAACGCCGCAACCGGCTCGAAGCAGCAGTCCGCCTCCGCCAACAGCGCCTGCCATGCCGTAAGCGGCCGGCTGGTGAAGAGCGCCTGCAATTCGGCGATGAGCCCGGTTTGGGGCAGCGCTTCATGCTGCCGTGCGAGCCAGTCCGGCCGATCCATCTGGCGGCAGAATGCCTTCCAGAACTTGCTTTCCAGCGCTGCCAAAACAACAAATCTTTCATCAGCCGTAGAATAGATGTTGTAACAGGCGGCACCGCCGTTTAGCAGCAATTGCTCGCGGAGTTGCTCATCTCTGTTTTGCGACTCGGCAAGTCCAATATACTGCCAGGAGAGTATTGATTCGGTGAGGCTGATATCCAGATAGATGCCTTTGCCGCTGCGTTCCCTGCTCAACAGCGCAGCCAGCACGGCGTTTACCGCCTGCATCGCGCCTGCGTGGTCCGCAATGGGCGGGTAGGTCATCACCGGCTGCTTGACTGTGCCGGAGGCGCTTAGCGCACCGGATACCGCGCAGTAGGTCAAATCATGTCCGGCGCGGTCGCGGAAAGGGCCGGTCTGACCGAATCCGGAGAGCGCACAATGCACCAGTCTCGGATTGATTGCCTGTAACCGTTCGAGATCAAAACCCAGCCGCGCCAATACCCCGGGACGATAGGATTCCAGCAGCACGTCGGCACCGCGCAGCAGCCGGGTGAGATGCTGTTTATCCTGCTTCTCCTTCAGGTTCAGCAGGGCGACGGTTTTGCCCCGGTTGAGGTGCCGGTAAATCGGAGAAACTTCATCTGCCGAACCGCTGAACATAAAGCTACGCATCGGGTCGCCGGCCGGTGGTTCGATTTTAATCACCTCTGCACCCAAGTCTGCCAGCATTCGCGTTGCGAATGGGCCGGGGATGTACTGCGAGAGATCGAGGACGCGGTAGCCGCTCAGCAGTTTGTTTGCAGGCATCGATTAGTC
The DNA here is from genome assembly GCA_024235255.1 of Chromatiaceae bacterium. GTDB lineage: Bacteria > Pseudomonadota > Gammaproteobacteria > Chromatiales > Chromatiaceae > HKST-UBA178. The sequence continues at coordinate 642,395 of JACKMT010000001.1, read as the reverse complement.
GTACCTGCGTATGTCGTCGATGACCTTGCCGTCGTTCGGTAGAGAACCGACTGCAACGAATTCGACCTCGCCACGTAGTTTGCAGATGTCGCGGATACTCTCGCTGATCGCCGCAGCCAGTTGTGTCCCATCCCGCGCTGTCTCACACTGCAGCTTCATACTGTCGCTCCGATCGATCCAATCCACCACCAGCCTGGCCCGGACTATCTCCGGATGGCGCTTGATCACCCTGTTCACCTGCTCCGGGTGAACGAACATGCCGCGAATTTTGGCGGTCTGGTCGGCGCGCCCCAGCCACCCTCTGATGCGGCGATTGCTGCGGCCGCAGGGACTGGCGCCGGGAAGAATTGCGGAGAGGTCGCCAGTGGCGAATCGGATCAGCGGGTAGTCCGGATTGAGACTGGTGACGACCACCTCTCCCACCTCGCCGTCGGCAACGGTTTCGCCACTGCCCGGTCGCACGATCTCCAGGTAGATGCCTTCGTCGACCACCAGCCCTTCGCGTGCTTCGGTCTCATACGCAATGACACCGAGATCCGCGGTTGCATAGCATTGAAAAACATCGATGCCGCGTGCAGCAAAATCGCTGCGTAACGGGCCCGGCAGCGCTTCGCCACTGACCAGCGCTTTACGCATGCAGGTGACATCCACACCCATTTCGTCGGCTTTCTCCAGAATGATTTTCAGAAACGACGGCGTACCCACGTAGCCGGTCGGCTTCAGGTCGCCAATGGTTTGCACCTGCAGCTCAGCCTGACCGACGCCGGCCGGAATCACCGTGCAACCGAGCGCATGTGCGCCGCTGTCGACCATCGCGCCGGCGGGTGTGAGGTGATAGGAGAAACAGTTCTGGATCATGTCTCCCTGGCGGAAACCGGCAGCGAACAGCGTACGGGCGAAACGCCAGAAATCGGATCGTCTGGTACCCGGTTCGTAGATCGGTCCGGGAGAGGCGAAAATGTAGGAGATAGCACTGCCCGATACTGCCGAGAAACCGCCGAATGGGGGTGCCTCACTCTGTAGTGCGAGCAGTTCGGATTTGCGCGTTACCGGCAGCTTCGAAATAGCCGCGGCAGAGTCTATTGCTGTTGCATCAACATTGGCCAGCAGCCTGGAATAAGCCGGAGCGGCGGATTGGGCGTGCGCGACCTGCGCGGCAACTTTAGCAATCAGCTCCCGTTCGCGTGCGGCCGGATCGCGGGTTTCGAGCTGGTCGTAGTAGTCGGTCATATTGTTTCCTGATTATTAACGATGCTCGGCTATTTGAATAAGTCAGGGGTCAGACCCCATTTGAAATAAATGGGGTCTGACCCCTTTTTTTCCTTTTTCAAGTCAGCCAGCGCTTGCGGCGGCGGTAGTGTTTTACATCGCGAAAACTTTTGCGACCTTCGGTGGAGATGCCAAGGTAGAACTCCTTTACATCCTCATTATCACCCAACTCCTTGGCATTGCCCTCCATCACCACCCGGCCGTTCTCCATGATGTAGCCATAATCAGAGTACTTGAGTGCGATGTTGGTGTTCTGCTCTGCCAGAAGTATGCTGACCCCTTCGTTCTGATTAAGTTTCCTGACGATTTCAAAAATCTCCTCGACCAGCTGCGGCGCCAGCCCCATCGAGGGTTCATCCAGCAGAATCATATCCGGTCTGGCCATCAGCGCACGGCCGATGGCGCACATCTGCTGCTCGCCGCCGGAGGTGTAGCCCGCCTGGCTGGAGCGGCGTTCGTAGAGGCGGGGAAAATAGTCGTAAACCAGCTTCATGTCGTCGGCGATCGCCTTGCGCCCGCCTTTGCGGGTATAGGCGCCGGTTAGCAGGTTCTCTTCGATGGAGAGATGCTCGAAACAGTGACGGCCCTCCATCACCTGTACAATGCCCCGCTTTACCAGGTCGGCGGGGTTGAGGTCGTGCACCTTCTCTCCTTTGTAGACGATGCTGCCTTTGGTGACGTCTCCGCGCTCGGCGCCGAGCAGATTGGAGATCGCTTTCAGCGTGGTGGATTTACCTGCACCGTTGGCGCCAAGCAGTGCAACTATGCCCCCTTTCGGCACTTCGAGGGAGACACCCTTGAGTACCAGGATAACGTGGTCATAGATCACTTCGATATTGTTGATCGTCAGGAAGGCGTTGTCGTTGTCTGCCATGCCGGGCTCGTCGTCAATCTGTCAACTTGCGAAGGCCCCCGGGGTCGCTCGACCCCGGAAGCTGTTTTTGCATCAGCTCAACTGCTTACTTGCAGTCACGCGGGGTGATGCCCTTCTCTTTGGCGTAAGCCGCAGCTGACTCCTCGTACATGCTGCGGAGCATCTCCGAGTTGGGTTCGATCCAGTCGCTGATCGCCACCCACTGACTACCGTCCCACTGGGTCACCTTGGCGCGGCCCTTACCCAGATGGTCGGCGCAGCTCAACTTGATCGGATCGAACAGGCCGTCGGCGCCCACCTCTTTCAGCCGTGCATCGGTGATGTCCAGCCGATCCATCGCCCAGGCAACCTGCTCGCCGGTTACCGGCTTATTGCCAAACTCAGCCATCGCGGTGCGCAGTGCTTCGGTTAGGATAAATGCACTCTGCAGACCCCGGTTGTAGGCCACCTCGCCGGTGTTTTCCGCAGATTTCGCCGATCCCTTGCCCTTGGCGTAGAGTTCGCTCTTGATCTGCTTGTGAACACCAAAGTCGGAGCCCACGCCGTTGAACTGCAGCGATTTATAACCCTTGGCTGCATCACCGGCGGGCACCATGTCGGCATCGTTGCCGGACCACCAGACACCGATGAATTTCTCGCGCGGAAAACCGACTGCGGCTGCCTCTTTGATGGCGGTGGCGTTCATCACGCCCCAGCCCCACATCAGCACATAGTCGGGACGCAGCTGGCGGCCGATCTTCAACCAGGTGGCTTTCTGCTCCAGACCCGGGTGTGGCACCGGGAACTCGGAGAATTCATAGCCGTGCTGGGCTGCCAGTGCTTTCAGCGTATTGATCGGCTCCTTGCCATAGGCGGAGTCGTGGTAGACCAGGGCGATCTTCTTGCCCTTCAGATTGCCGTAGCCACCCTCCTGGCTGGCAATGTAGTTGATTGCGATGTCGGCGCCGCCCCAATAGGTTGCCGGTGGTACAAAACCGTAGGGAAAGACACGTCCATCCGCCGCATCGGCGCGGCCGTAACCGGAGGTGATCAGCGGGATCTTATCCGCCACCACGCGGTCCAGCAGTGCATAGGTGATGCCGGTAGACAACGGCATTACCGCCGGCATGCCGGTGCTGCCTTTATTCTTCAGGCGCTCGTAGCACTCCACGCCTTTATCCGTGTTGTACGCGGTATCGCACTCCTCCAGCTCCAGTTTGACACCGTTGATACCGCCGTCTCTGGCGTTGAGCAGTTCGATGTAATCGGCGAATCCATCGGCCCAGGGTATGCCGCCCGGTGCGTAGGGACCGGTTCTGTATACCAATGAGCCGATGAACTGGCTCTCCATTGCCAATGTTGCTGAACTGCCGACCAGGCTGCCGCTGATCACGGCGGCGGCAATGATGCTGGTTTTTATACGTTTTATAGTCACGCTAATTATCCTCCAGTTGAACGAACATAGTTGCCTGTACAGCTGCCCTTCAAGTATAGGCAGCTGACGGCGCTTAATAAGGGAACGGCCACAGCCGCAGCTTCTCCTTCAATAGCTGCCACAGTCGCGCAAGCCCGTGCGGCTCGACGATCAGGAAAAAGATGATCAATGCGCCGAACACCATGAACTCGATGTGCGAGATCAGGTCCACCGGGATGTTGAGCCCGACCCAGTGCGGTGCATTGGAGAGAAAAATAGGCAACAGCACGATGAAGGCCGAGCCCAGAAACGCACCCATGATGGAACCCAGGCCGCCGATGATAATCATGAACAGAATCTGGAAAGAGCGGTTGACATCAAACGCCAGCGGCTCCACCGAACCGGTGTAGACGAAGGCCCAAAGCGCGCCGGCGATACCACATAGAAACGAACTGTAGGCGAAGGCCTTCAGCTTGGTCGGCAGCATTTTGATGCCGATGATCTCGGCGGCAATATCCATGTCGCGTACCGCCATCCACTCGCGCCCGATGTTTGAGCGTACCAGGTTTTTGGTCATCAGCGCGAATAGCACCACCAGCGTCAGCGTGAACAGATACTTGGCTTCCGCGGTCGCGTAGGGACCGGTGACGAAGTTGTCACCGAATACCGCCATTGGCGGCGCCGAGATCACGCCGGATGCACTGTAGTTGGTGAACCAGCCAAATTTATTGAACATCCAGATCAGAAAGAACTGCGAGGCGAGGGTGGCCACCGCCAGGTAGAAGCCCTTGATCCGCAACGACGGTAAACCGAACAGCAGGCCGACCCCGGCGGTGATGGCGCCCGACATCAGTATCACAATCAGGATGTTCAACTCCGGGAAAGCGGTAGCCAGCTTATAGGCGGCAAACGCGCCGGTCGCCATAAAGCCGCCGGTGCCGAGGCTCAGCTGGCCGGCGTACCCGGTCAGCACATTCAGTCCGAGCGCGGCCAGCGCCAGAATCAAGAAGGGCAGCATAATGGTGCCAAGCCAGTATTCGCTGGAGACCAGCGGGATCAGCACGAAGGCGACCGCCAGCAGTGCCCACATGAACCAGCGGTCCTGGCGGATAGTCAGAATCGCCTGATCGGCCTGGTAGGTCGATTTGAATTCGCCTGCTTCGCGGTAGAGCATTGACTTAAACCCTCTCGATGATCTTTTCGCCGAACAGCCCTTGCGGGCGGAATACCAGGAAGGCCAGTGCCAGCATATAGGCGAACCAGTCTTCGATGCCGCCGCCGATCAGCGGTGCGACGAACACCTCCGCCAGCTTTTCACCTGCGCCGATAATCAGGCCGCCGATGATGGCGCCGGGCACCGAGGTGAATCCGCCCAGGATCAGCACCGGCAGGGCCTTGAGTGCAATCAGTGCCAGTGAAAACTGAACGCCGAGCTTGCTGCCCCACATGATGCCGGCCACCAGCGCGACAATGCCTGCCACCGCCCAGACGATGACCCAGATATGCTTCAGCGGAATTCCCACGCTCAAGGCTGCCTGATGATCGTCAGCCACTGCCCGCAGCGCGCGACCGATGCGGGTGTACTGAAAGAACAGCGCCAGGCCGATCACCAGAAGCCCGGCGATCAATGCTGCCACCAGGTCGAAATCGTTGATCAGGATCTTGCCGTCGAAATAGAGCCCCGGATTGTTGGGTATGCCCAGATCAAGGATTTTGACCTCTGAGCCCCATAGCGTCTGGCCGAAGCCGTCGAGGAAGTAGGTGATACCGATGGTGGCCATAAACAGAATGATATGCTCCTGGTTGACCAGCGATCTAAGCACCACCCGTTCGATGGCGACCGCCAGCAGCAGCATAACCGCGAGGGTGGCGATAATTGCCAGCCACATAGGCAGGCCCAACTCGTTGAGACCCACCAAGGTCAGCGCGGAGAAGAGCACCATGGCCCCCTGGGCGAAATTAAACACCCCCGAGGCCTTGAAGATCAGCACAAAGCCCAGTGCGACCAGCGAGTACATGACGCCTGCCAACAGTCCGCCGATGGCGACCTCGAAGAAGAATGGCCACTCGAAGAAGATGTTGCTCGAGACTTTGCCGATCGTCCAGGGAATTGCCACCATCAACAACAGGGTCCAGATGAAAATAAAGATGACGCTTTTTTCTATACGCATAGTCTTAACAGGCCCTCTGCCAAGCGCTAATTGGATACGCCGAGATAGGCGTCGATCACTGCTTGATTTCTACGCACCTCGTCAGGTGGGCCGTCCGCAAGCTGGAGGCCGTAGTCAAGCACCACCACCCGGTCGGAGAGATCCATCACCACCCCCATGTCATGCTCGATCAGCACGATGGTGGTGCCGAACTCATCGTTGATGTCGAGCACGAAGCGGCACATGTCCTCTTTCTCCTCGACATTCATGCCGGCCATGGGTTCGTCCAGCAGCAGCAGGTCGGGTTCGGCTGCCAGTGCGCGGCCCAGTTCGACCCGCTTTTGCATGCCATATGGCAGTTTACCGACCGGAATCTTGCGAATTGCCTGGATCTCCAGAAAATCGATGATCTCTTCCACCTTCCTGCGGTGTTCGATCTCTTCCCGCTGCGCTTTGCCCCAGTAGATCGCCTGCTGCAGCATGTTTGACTTAATCTTTAGATTGCGCCCGGTCATGATGTTGTCCAGCGTACTCATGCCCTTGAACAGCGCGATATTCTGAAAAGTGCGGGCGATACCCTGCTGCGCAGCTTCATGCACCTTCATCAGGTCACGGGTTTTACCGCGATAAGTAATGGCGCCCTGCTGCGGGTGGTAGACGCCGTTGATCACGTTCAGCATGGAGCTCTTGCCGGCGCCGTTGGGGCCGATGATGGAGCGGATCTCACCCTGCCTGACATTGAAACTGATGTTGTTCAGCACCCGCATGGCACCGAACGAGAGTGAGATGCCGTCTACCTGCAGGACCACATCGCCTAATTTGCGTTCGTACATGTTCGATCCTGTGTTTTTGGTTTCAGCTGGCTTTCGCCACTGGGGTAAACTGCCGGGCTTCGCGGATCTTAACGTCAGCCGCCAGCTTACCGGTGCGGCCGTCCTCGAACTTGACTTCGGTCTCGATGTGACACTCGGCCACATCGGAATAGAGTGCCTCCACCAGTGGTGCATAGCGCTCCTCGATGAAGCTGCGCCGCACCTTGCGGGTACGCGTTAACTCCCCGTCATCCGCATCCAGCTCTTTGTGCAGCACCAGAAAACGCTTGATCTGGGATTTTGCCAGCAGTGGATCGCGGGAGAGGTCCTCGTTTACTTTGTCCACACACTCCTGGATCAGGTCATAAACTTCAGGCTGGGCGGCCAGATCGACATAGCCGGAGTAGCCGAGATTGCGCCGTTCCGCCCAGTTGCCAACGGCTTCCAGGTCGATGTTGACGAAGATGCAGGTGTTCTCGCGCCTGTCGCCGAATGCCACTGCCTCTTTGATGAAGGAGAAGAACTTCAGTTTGTTCTCGATATATTTAGGCGCGAACATGGTGCCGTCCAGCAGCTTGCCCACATCCTTGGCGCGGTCGATGATCTTGAGATGCCCGTTTTCGGCGAAATAACCGGCGTCCCCGGTATAGACCCAGCCGTCTTCGGTTTTGGTCTTGGCGGTCGCTTCCGGACTCTTGTAATAAGAGTGGAAAACACCGGGACTGCGGTAGAGCACTTCGCCGTTGTCGTCTATTTTCACCTCGACATCGATGGCCGGCGTACCGACGGTATCCGCATATACTTCACCGTCGGGTTGCACGCAGATGAACACCATGCCCTCGGTCTGGCCGTACAGCTGCTTGATATTGATCCCGAGCGAACGATAGAAGTCGAAGATCTCCGGTCCGATCGCCTCACCGGCGGTGTAGGCGAGGCGGATGCGATTGAGCCCGAGCACGTCGCGCAGGGGGCCGTAAACCAGGAAGTTGCCAAGTTTGTAAAGCAGCTTTTCGGCAAAGGTGACCGCTTTGCCGTCGAGTATCCGCGTACCGACTCTTTTTGCCAATGCCATGAAATAGTGGAACATGCGCTGTTTGATCCTGCTGGCGTCCTCCATCCGGATCATCACCTGGGTCAGCATGTTTTCGTAAACACGCGGCGGCGCAAAGTAGTAGGTCGGCCCGATCTCGCGCAGATCGGTCAGGATCGTTGCGCCGCTCTCCGGACAGTTGACGGTGAATCCGGCGACAAAGGATTGGGCGTAGGAGAAGAGGTTGTCGCCGACCCAGGCCATCGGCAGGTAGGCGAGCACCTCCTCGTTTTCCGTAAGTCCTTCACGGACGATGCCGTTACGAGCGGTAATAATGACGTTGTCATAGGTCAGCACCACGCCCTTGGGATTGCCGGTGGTTCCAGAGGTATACAACATAATGGCGATGTCATCGCCGTCTACCGCCTTTGCCTGTTGTTCGAAAAAACCGGGATTGGCTTGGTCAAATTCACGGCCCAGCTTCTGAGCCTGCTCAATGCTGTCCAGGAAAGGGAAGTCGTAATGGCGCATGCCGCGCGGATCGTCGTACAGGATATGTCCGATGGCGTCGTTTCCGTCCCGAATCTCGAGCAGCTTGTCCACCTGCTCCTGATCTTCCACGATGGCGAAATGGACGTCGGCATTGTCGAGTACGAACGCCATCTCCTTAGCGACCGAATCCTGATAGAGCGGAACCGGAACGCCGCCCAAGCATTGCGCTGCCGCCATGCTCATGTAGAGGCAGGGTCGGTTGTCGCCGATGATAGCCAGCTTATCTCCCGCTTTAAAACCCAATGCGGCAAGTCCACAGGCCAGCGCCCGAACTTCGTCCAGGATCTGTTGCCAGGTCCACGCCTGCCAGATGCCGAGATCCTTCTCGCGCATTGCGATTTTTCTGCCGCGTACGTTGGCGTGATTCAGCAGCAGCTTCGGAAAAGTATTGAGCTGCTCAGCGTTGACTGTCGCTTTCCGATCGGGGGACAAGGACATTCCCACAACTCCTCTCTGATGTGCTTATGACGTTTATGGCGTCTTTTACCGGCTTACTGCGTCCGGTTTAATGCGTTACTCTGATCGGCCGTGTTTCTGGCCGGCCACACTGTGGTCCGCGCTAGCGGGCCGGTCAGTGCGACATCAACACCGGGGTTGTCATTTGCTTTAGCACGGTGCTGGTAGCTCCGCCCAGAATCAGCTCACGGAAGCGGTGGGTGCCGTAAGCGCCCATCACCAGCAGGTCGGCACGTTCCTCCGCGGCCGTATTAAGCAGCAAATTACCTTCGTCGACTCCCTTGGTATCGAAATAGTCGCCTACCGCGTTGACGCCATGTCGGATCAGGTGCTGCACGATGTCGGCCGATGGAATCTGGCCATGGCGTTTTCCCTTCTGTCGTGGGTTGATGGCAACCACTTTCACCTTCTTGGCATCGCGCATGATCGGCATGGCATCATTCAGTGCGCGCACCGACTCGCGTGCTGTGTTCCAGGCGACAACCACGCGTTTCCCCAGCGAATCGAATTTACCGGCATAGGGGATGACCAGTACCGGACGCCCCGATTCCATCACCAGTCGTTCAGCAAGGTCCAGCGGCACACTGCCGTCGTGAATATCGACGTCGTACTGGCCGACGACCACCAGATCGAAGTGCTGGGTGTAGAAGATGACCTGGTCGGTGACGAAGTCCTCTTTGCGGTCGAAGGGAGCGGTGATCCAGTTCAGCTTGACGTCGGCTTTTTCCGCCATCGGAGCGAACCGCTCGCGCAATTTTTCACTATCTTTGGCATGCTTTTCACGCCTTTTTTCCAGACCGCTGGTGCGGTACTCCATGAAGGCGTTGGCTTTTGAATAGAGCCCGGTCAACTCGGCACCCTGGCTGGCAGCCAGCTCGACGGCGATACGGACCCGCTTTTCACAGGGGGCGGTATGGTCGATGTGCACCAGGATATCTCTCAATGCCATATTTGTTCTCTCCTGCAGCCGCCGTCTCGGCAAGGTATCCTGCGTGTTGTTTTGGCTTACCGCTGCAGGAAACTCGGTTTTTTATTTACGTTTACGTAAACGTAAATAACTTGGGCAACACTAAAGAATTTTTATGTACCGGTCAATAAAAAATAGCATTTGTTGGGAGAATTGCCTGTTGTTCTACCGGTTTTTTTAATGGTGGGGCAACGGCGTCTACACTGCTTGCGTGAGCGATCACTTGCGAAATAGCGCTGCCGCCGGAACCGCCAGACAGTGCTTTGTATTGGATATCTGCCGGGTTGCGGTTAGTATTGTAAAAAAACAGGATCAAACTGGCAGTTAAAGCAAAAAATGACAGAGAGCCGGAGCGCAGAAGGGCACAATCAGACAGATACTGCTCAGGCAGCAGTACCGACTGACCGGGAATCCAGGCGGTATTCCGGCCGGAGCCGGCATAGCAGATCGATCGAAAAAATATTCAGATTGAGAGTTATCATCGCGGTGCTCTCTGTAGCGCTCCTGGTGAACACGTTTGGATGGATTGCGGCAAGCGCGAAGCTGGCCGCCACCGAGGAGCGGTTCCTGCAATACCAATTAAGCAGCCGACAGGAAATTTCCGAAAGTCAACATCTGACCGCCGAAGTCGAACGCCTGAAATCGGAAAAGGAGATTCTGGTCAAGGGTGTCATACCCGGGCTCAGGTTGTTGGAGTTCGACTCAACCATCACCATCGAAGACCAGTACGTCAGAAACATCGGTTTTACTTTGACCGGTACCAATCACACGAAGAATTACGAGTATCGCATCGTGCTGCATAATGACAGTCTGAATGTGATAGCGCCGGCGGTAACCGTGTTTCTGTTCGATGACCGGGGAATTCAGGTGGGAACGACGGTGTTGTCAAAAATCGATGCGACATCGAAAGTTGAATTCAGTTCATTGCAACCCAATGAGACCCGCTCCTATACCGGTCGTATCGGATTGAATATTCAGTCGGAACCCAAGTATTTTATGGTTGACGTCAAGTAGTCATCCCGGGTTACCCGAAATAGCCTGATCGGTGGTTCCGTCTTTCACCTCTAAGCAGCAACGAGAACATAAGAGATGACTTCAGATCTCCTCCCGAGTGTCTGTCCGCACGACTGTCCGTCCGCCTGTGCGCTGGAAGTGGAACGAATCGATGATCGAACCATTGGCCGGATACATGGTGCCAAAGAGAATAGCTACACCCAGGGGGTCATCTGCGCCAAGGTTGCGCGTTACGCAGAGCGGGTCCACCACCCGGATCGTTTGATGCGACCGCTGAAGCGCATCGGCAAGCGGGGTGGCGGAAATTTTATTCCCATCGGCTGGGACCAGGCGCTGGATGAAGTCGCGGCGCAACTTGCACGCATTGCAGTCGAATACGGCCCGGAGGCGGTCTGGCCTTACTACTACGCCGGAACAATGGGGCAGTTGCAGCGCGACGGCATCAATCGGCTGCGCCATGTCATGGGGTATTCAGGACAGGAGAAAACCATCTGTACCACGCCGGCATATGCCGGTTGGCGCGCGGGAACCGGTGCGGGCTGGGGCGCCGATCCCCGGGAAATGCGCCACAGCGACCTGATTGTGATCTGGGGCTGCAATGCTGCCGCGACTCAGGTCAACGTGATGACGTTGGCCAGTCAGGCAAAAAAGCAGCGCGCCGCCAAACTGGTGGTGGTGGATCCCGATTTGACGCCTACGGCGCAGCAAGCGGATCTGCATCTGCAGCCGCGTCCGGGCACCGATGGGGCGCTCGCTTGTGCGGTGATGCAGCAGCTATTTATAAAAGGTTATGCCGATCGAACCTACCTCGAAAAATACACTGATAGACCAGGGGAGTTTGAGTCACACCTGGCCACCCGCACACCCTCCTGGGCAGCAGCGATAACCGGTGTCCCCGCAGCAAAGATCGAACAGTTCGCCGAGTTGTATGGCCAGACCCGGCGCAGCTTTATTCGGCTCGGACTGGGTTTTTCGCGCAGCCGCAACGGCGCGTTCAACGTCCACGCCGTGAGTTGTCTGCCGGCAGTCACCGGCGCTTGGCAGTTTCCGGGAGGCGGCGCACTGCTCGGTAGCAGCGATCTGTTCAAGCTGAACAAAGGGTTGATCGAAGGTCTGGATGCGCAGCGTGCCGGAACCCGCATGCTGGATATGTCGCGGATCGGGGCTATTCTGTGCGGCAATCCAGCAGATCTGCGCGGCGGACCGGAGGTAAGGGCGCTGTTTATCCAGAATACCAATCCGATGGCGGTGGCACCTGATCTCAACTTGGTGCAGCGTGGTTTTGCCAGAGAGGATCTTTTCATCTGCGTCCATGAGCAGTTTATGACCGAGACTGCGCGGATGGCAGATATCCTGCTTCCCGCCACCTGTTTTCCGGAACACAACGATCTCTACCAAACCTATGGCCAAGTGCATCTGCAGGTGTCGCGTCCCGTGATATCACCGCCCGGTGAGTGCCGCAGCAACCACCGGGTTATTTGCGATCTCGCCAACCGGCTGGGTGCAGAACATCCCGGCTTTGGCATGAGTGAAGAGGCACTCATCGATGCAACGTTAAAGGCATCCGGCTATCCGGATCTGGCGGCAATGACCGAGGCACGTTGGCTAGACTGCAGTAAAACCTTCGCAGAGATGAATTTTCTGAACGGCTTCAACTGGCCTGACGGGCGTTTCCGTTTTGCGCCGGATTGGCATGCCCTCGGCCCCTTGGGCGGGAGTATGCCGCAGCTGCCTGACCACTGGGAAGTGATCGACAATGCGAGTCCGGAGTATCCGTTCAGGCTGATCACGCCGCCGGCGCGCAACTTTCTGAATAGCAGTTTTAGCGAGACGCCTGGCTCGCTCGCCAAAGAACAAAAGCCGCGCCTGCGCATGCACCCCGAAGATGCGCAGCCGTTAGGTATTGCAAATGGCGGCAAGGTGGCTGTCGGCAGCAGGTCGGGCGAGGTTCGCCTCGAAGCCGCTCTCTTTTCCGGTATCACCCGCGGCGTGGTTGCGGTGGAGGGGATCTGGCCGGGATCGGCGTTTGCCGGTGGGCAAGGCATCAATACACTGATCAGCGCGGACCCGATCGCACCTGCCGGTGGCGCCGGTTTCCACGATACCGCTGTTTGGGTGCAATCACTCGACAAATGAGGCGTAACAGAAGCCAGCTGCCGGACACCAGGATCCGAGCAGATAACTTCAGTTGTCATGCTGACCGCCGACAAAGGTAGTGCGAACTAAAACCCCGGAGTCGGCGATAAGTTTGCCTTTATCTGACGATCTTTTAGAATGGTCGCTGTCACCGCAGCTTCGATTGATATCATCAGCTATCGATCAGCGTGAGTTTCTACGACCGGACTTTGAGGTCCGGTTTTTTATTCATGTGGCCCCTCGTATCGGCCACCACTGAGAGACATAGTTTCATGCCTTTGATTACCCTACCCGATGGAACCTCAAAATCCTTCGACCACCCGGTAACCGTACGTGACGTCGCAGCGTCCATCGGTCCCGGGCTGGCGCAGGCGGCGCTTGCCGGTCGCGTAAACGGCAAACTGGTCGACCTTTCATTCCCACTGCTTCGGGACGTGGAGCTTGCGATTGTCACCGACCGCGACGACGATGCACTGGAGATCATCCGCCATTCGACCGCCCATCTGCTGGCACAAGCGGTAAAGGAGCTTTTTCCTACGGCCCAGGTAACGATCGGACCTACCATACAGGACGGCTTCTATTACGATTTTTCGTTCGGGCGGCCGTTTACCCAGGACGATCTGAAGAGTATCGAAGCGCGCATGCAGGCGCTGGCGAAGGCCGACTATACGGTCACCCGGATAGTGATGTCGCGGGACGACGCGGTCGGATTCTTCCGTGGCCAGGGAGAGGCATACAAAGCCGAGATCATCGAGTCGATACCGGCCAACGAAGAGCTGTCGCTCTACAGTCAGGGCAGTTTTACCGACCTTTGCCGTGGTCCGCACGTACCCTCCACCGGCAAGCTAGGGGCTTTCAAACTGATGAAGCTGGCGGGCGCCTACTGGCGCGGCGACTCCAACAACGAAATGCTGCAACGGATTTACGGCACCGCCTGGCGCAATAAAAAGGAGCTCAAGAGCTACCTGTACCGGCTGGAGGAGGCGGAAAAACGCGACCACCGGAAATTGGGTAAGGCGCTGGACCTCTTCCATACCCAGGAGGAGGCCCCCGGCATGGTGTTCTGGCATCCGAAAGGCTGGGCCGTCTACCGGATCGTCGAACAGTATATTCGCGATAAAATCAGCGGCGCCGGCTATCAGGAGATTCGCACACCCCAGATCGTCGACCGCAGCCTGTGGGAGAAGTCGGGGCATTGGGGAAAGTACCGCGAGGGAATGTTCACCACCCAATCAGAAAACCGGGATTTTGCGATCAAGCCGATGAACTGCCCCTGCCATGTCCAGGTGTTCAATCAGGGCATCAAGAGTTACCGCGATTTGCCGCTGCGGCTGGCCGAATTCGGTTCCTGTCATCGCAATGAAGCGAGCGGTACGCTGCATGGTCTGATGCGGGTGCGCAACTTCGTCCAGGACGACGCGCATATATTCTGCACCGAAGATCAGATTCAGGATGAGGTGTCGCAATTCGTCGATCTGCTGTTCGAGATATATGCCGATTTCGGCTTCACCGATATCCAGATCGCGTTGTCCACCCGGCCCGAGCAGCGGGTCGGCAGCGATGCAGTCTGGGACAAGGCGGAGAAGGCGCTGGAAGAGGCGCTCGATGCCAAAGGGCTTGCATGGAAACTGCAGCCCGGCGACGGCGCTTTTTATGGTCCCAAGATCGATTTTTCGCTGCGCGACTGTCTGGACCGGGTCTGGCAGTGCGGCACTATGCAGGTCGACTTCTCCATGCCGGGCCGTCTGGATGCCGGCTATATTGCAGATGACAACAGCCGCAAGGTGCCGGTCATGCTGCACCGGGCTATCCTCGGTTCGCTGGAGCGTTTCATCGGAATTCTGATTGAAGAGACCGCCGGAGCGCTGCCGCTCTGGCTGGCGCCGGTCCAGGTTGTGGTGATGAATATTACCGACAGGCAGGCCGAATTTGCAAAAAAAGTGGCCCAAAAACTGCAGGAGCTGCATTTTAGAGTGGATTTGGACTTGAGAAACGAGAAGATCGGCTTTAAAATTCGCGAGCATACGCTTTCCCGTGTACCTTACCTGTTGGTTTTGGGTGACCGGGAAGTGGAAAATGGGACGGTGGCCGTACGCACGCGCAGCGGTGAAGATTTCGGTAGCATGAGTATCGATGAATTCTCGCAGACGCTGACAGCTGGGGTCGCTCGTCGCTCGAATTAAGAGCTTGTTCTGAGGTAAAGCGCCGGAACACCGTGCGCCTGCGCTCAGAACAGGCTTTATTCTTTGGGGGAAACTGAAATCGCTGCACCAAAAAGAAACCGCCTGAATGAAGATATTGCGACGCCGCAGGTCAGATTGATCGACGCGGAAGGCGAACAGGTTGGGATAGTATCGATCGAAGAGGCGTTGAGGGCCGCTGAAGCGGCAAAACTTGACTTGGTGGAGATCGTACCGAACGCTGAACCGCCGGTATGCCGGATCATGGATTACGGCAAATTCGTCTTCGAGGCCAAGAAGCAGAAACAGGCGGCGAAGAAGAAGCAGAAACAGATTCAAATCAAAGAGATAAAATTTCGTCCAGGGACGGATATAGGGGATTATCAGGTAAAACTACGCAACCTGATACGTTTCCTGAATGATGGGGATAAGACCAAGGTAACCATGCG
Source organism: Chromatiaceae bacterium (assembly GCA_024235255.1). Lineage (GTDB taxonomy): Bacteria > Pseudomonadota > Gammaproteobacteria > Chromatiales > Chromatiaceae > HKST-UBA178. Next base: position 627,113 of record JACKMT010000001.1, on the reverse strand, counting down.
GTTCCGTGGTCGTGAGCACGCACACAGGGAGCTGGGGCTTGAGTTGCTGCAACGTGTCGAGGCCGATCTGGCTCCGTACGGCGAAGTGGAGCAGCAGCCTCAAATGGAAGGCCGGCAGATGATCATGGTGTTGCGCCCCTTAAAACACTGACTGTAACTATTGAATGCGGAGTTCAAACAGATGCCAAAGATTAAAACCAATCGTGGCGCGGCCAAACGGTTCAAGACAAACGGTTCCGGCGCCATTAAACGTAATCAGTCCCACCGTCGTCACATCCTGACGAAAAAAAGCACCAAGCGTAAGCGTCAATTGCGGTCACCTGCCCAGATGCACAGATCCGATGTGGCAGCCGCCCGCCGGATGATTCCTTACGCCTGATTTTATAGATTGGAGACTGAGTTATGCCTCGCGTAAAACGCGGCGTTCAAGCACACGCCAGACACAAAAAGGTGCTGCAGGAAGCGAAGGGCTACTACGGAGCCCGGGGTACTGTTTATAGAGTTGCCAAGCAGGCGGTAATCAAGGCGGGCCAGTACGCCTATCGCGACCGCCGCCAGAGAAAGCGTCACTTCCGGGCGCTGTGGATTGCCAGAATCAATGCTGGTGCCCGTCAGAACGGCCTTTCGTACAGTCGTATGATCAACGGCCTGAAACGCGCCGGTGTCGAGCTTGATCGCAAGATGCTGGCCGATCTGGCAATATTCGATAAGCCGGCGTTTAGCGCCTTGGCAGAGCAAGCCAGGGCCAATCTCTCCAGCTAAGCTTTCAATATTGTCGGACCGGGTTCCGGCTGTTGAAAACATCCAAGGGGGAAGGCCTTCCAGGCTTCCCCCTTTTTTTATCTTGAGGAACAAACCCATGGATGCTGAATCCGACTCTGAGCTGATCCGGCTTGTTACTGAGGGGACAACGCTTATCGAGAATGCCGATACATTGGCGGGCCTGGACGATGTGCGGGTGCGATACCTGGGTAAAAGCGGTCTGCTGACAGCGCAACTTAAGCGGCTAGGGCAACTGCCAAAGGAGCAACGGCCCCAGGCCGGACAGGAGATCAACAAGGCTAAGCAGACATTGCAGACCAACATTGACCGACGCCGGTCAGCATTGGAGCAGCAAGTGCTGTCGCAGCGCCTGAATTCGGAATGGGTGGACGTTACACTGCCTGGCAGGGGACTGGGCCGGGGTGGTCTGCATCCGGTAACCCGCACCCTGGCGCGTATTGAACGGCTTTTCGCAAACGCCGGTTTCCGGATAGAGGAAGGTCCCGAAATCGAAGACGACTATCATAACTTCGAGGCGCTGAATATTCCGGCGCATCATCCGGCACGTGCGATGCACGACACCTTCTATTTTGACGAACATTTGTTGTTGCGGACGCATACTTCGCCGGTGCAGATCCGGGTGATGGAAAACGCGCAACCACCGCTTAAAATCATTGCACCCGGACGTGTCTACCGCTGTGATTCGGATCTGACGCATACGCCCATGTTCCACCAGGTGGAAGGCTTTCTGGTGGATGAAGATGTCTCGTTCGCCGATCTGAAGGGGGTCTTGTACGATTTCCTGCAGCGCTTTTTCGAACGTGACCTGAAGCTGCGGTTTAGGCCCTCTTATTTTCCCTTTACCGAACCTTCGGCCGAAGTGGACATTGAGTGCGTGATGTGCAGCGGACAGGGTTGCCGGGTGTGTGGAAAAAGCGGTTGGCTGGAGGTTTTGGGGTGCGGCATGGTGCACCCCGAAGTGTTTCGGCATGTGGGTATCGACAGTGAGAAATATACCGGTTATGCGTTCGGGATGGGTGTAGAGAGATTGACAATGTTACGCTATGGAGTCAATGACTTACGACTGTTTTTTGAGAATGATTTGAGATTTTTACGGCAGTTTGCATAACGCCGATTGTAAGGATTTATAGTATGAAATTCAGTGAAGCCTGGTTGCGTACATGGGTCGATCCTGCTGTTGGCACCGATGAGTTGGCGGACCAGTTGAGCATGGCCGGTCTCGAGGTCGATTCGGTAACGCCGGTCGCGGGTGAATTCAACGGTGTGGTGGTTGGCCAAGTTCTCACCCGCGAGCAGCATCCCAATGCGGACAAGCTGAGTCTGTGCAGCGTCGCGACGGGTGAGGATGAGCCGCTGCAGATTATTTGTGGCGCCGCCAATGTTGCGACCGGGATGAAAGTGCCAGTGGCAAAGATTGGTGCCGTCCTACCGGGGGATTTAAAGATAAAGCGGGCGAAGCTGCGTGGCGTGGAGTCGCAGGGCATGATCTGTTCTGCCGCTGAATTGGGACTGGCTGACTCCTCCAGCGGTATCATGCCGTTGCCGTCTGATGCGCCATTGGGTTTGGATTTTCGCAGCTATTTGGGTCTTGACGATCATGCGATAGATGTAGACTTGACGCCGGACCGGGGCGACTGTCTGGGATTGGCAGGCATTGCCCGCGAAGTGGGTGTCATCAACCGGGTACCGGTAACAGCGCCGGCGATGCATCCGGTAGATCCGATGCATACAGAGCAATTTGCTGTAGATCTGATTGCACCGGAAAGCTGCCCACGCTACACCTGCCGGATCATCCGCAACATCGATCCTGCTGCAAAGACACCGCTGTGGATGAAGGAACGGTTGCGCCGTGGGGATCTACGCAGTATTCATCCGGTTGTCGACGTAACCAACTATGTCATGCTTGAGCTGGGGCAGCCGATGCACGGATTCGACCTCCGGCAACTGTCAGGCGGCATCCGCGTGCGTATGGCGGCAGCCGGCGAAAAGCTGCGTATGCTGGATGGGAGCGATCTGGAACTGCGAGATGATACGCTGGTTATCGCCGATCATGAAAAGGTGGTTGCGTTGGCCGGAATCATGGGCGGCGAATACTCAGGCGTAGCCGGGGATACCTGCGATGTCCTGTTGGAGTGTGCTTTTTTCTCCCCCACCTCAATTATCGGCAAGGCGCGCAGCTACGGCTTGCACACCGACTCGTCCCACCGCTACGAGCGGGGCGTCGATCCGATGCTGCAGGTAACGGCGATGGAACGGGCAACCCGACTGCTGTTGGATATCACCGGTGGCGAGCCGGGTCCGATCAATGAAGTAGCCTTCCCTCAGTATATCGAGCAGCGCCCGGAGATTCTGTTACGCCGCAGTCAGGTTAAGCGGCTGCTGGGGATGCTGATCGATGATGAAATCATTGTCGATATACTCAAGCGTCTGGAGATGCGCGTGGAAGCGGCCTCCGGCGGTTGGAAGGTCATCGCGCCCAGTTGTCGCTTCGATATCAGTATCGAGGCGGATCTGATCGAGGAGATTGGACGCATCTATGGTTACACCAAGATTCCGATGCATCGCAGTGCTGCGGCAACGCTGATGCAGGGGACACCGGAGGTGGCATTCAGTCTGGAGCGGGCGAAGCAGATTCTGGTGGACCGTGATTATCAGGAAGCGATCACCTACAGTTTCATAAGCCCGGAGATGCACGATCTGATGGATCCGGAGCATGGTACCGTGAAGTTGGCGAATCCCATATCGACGGATATGTCGATCATGCGGACCAGCTTGTGGCCCGGACTGCTACAGACTGCGCTGTATAACCAGGCGCGTCAGTACAACCGTATTCGTATATTCGAGTCAGGTTTGAGATTCATAAAGCAAGATGGTGAAATTAAACAGGATTTAATGCTCTCCGGTTTAATAACAGGCACCCAAGAAGCGGAACAGTGGGGAGGCCCAACCCGAATGATCGACTTTTTCGATCTGAAAGCCGATCTGCAGGCGGTACTGTCGCTGACTGCCAGAGGGGATGCGCTCAGCTTTACCGCGGAGACACACCCCTCTCTACACCCCGGTCAGTCTGCCAGCATAACCATAGGCGATGCGCCGATTGGTTGGATCGGCATGCTGCATCCGGAGATTGAGAAGAGACTCGGACTTACAGGAAAAGTCTTTCTGTTTGAAATCCGCTTGGGGTCGGAGCTGGACGGTAGTCTGCCGTCTTTTCGTGAATTGTCCAGGTTTCCATCCATTCGCCGGGATATAGCGGTGGTGGTGGATGAGAAGGTCCGGTTCAGCGAGCTGCGCGACACGATTCGGAAAGCCGCGCCGGGGATTCTAAAGGATTTGACACTTTTTGACGTTTATATGGGTGAAAGGATAGATTCCGGTCTAAAAAGTCTCGCTTTAGGCTTGATTTTACAGGAAACTTCGCACACTCTTACAGATACAGAAGTCGAGGGTGTCATGGATCGGATTCTCCTGACACTGAAACAGGAACTCAACGCACAATTGAGAGTATAACGATGTCATTAACAAAGGCAGAGATAGCCGAAAAACTTTTTGACGAGTTGGGGCTGAATAAGCGGGAAGCCAAGGAGATGGTCGAAATGTTCTTTGAAAAGATCAGGCTGGCTTTGGAAGATGGAGGGCAGGTCAAGCTCTCCGGATTCGGTAATTTCGATTTGCGTGAAAAAAAGCAACGGCCGGGTCGAAACCCCAAAACGGGGGAAGAGATACCGATTTGCGCCCGCAGAGTGGTGACGTTTCGCCCTGGACAAAAATTAAAGGCACGGGTGGAAGCATATGCTGGAAGCGAGCAGTAGTACGACAGACCTGCCGCCGATACCGAGCAAGCGCTACTTTACTATTGGCGAGGTGAGCGAGCTGTGCGGGGTCAAGCCGCATGTGCTGCGCTACTGGGAGCAGGAGTTTCCCCAGTTGAAACCGGTAAAACGGCGGGGTAACCGGCGCTACTATCAGCGGCATGATGTATTGATGATAAGGCAGATACGCAGTCTTTTATATGAGCATGGATTCACCATTGGCGGTGCCCGGCAACAGTTGTCGGGAGAGAGTGCCAAAGAAGACAGCACACAAAGTCAGCAGATCGTTCGCCAGCTGCGTACTGAACTGGAGGAGATTTTACATCTACTCAAACGCTGAGATTTTTTAGCCACCCTTAGCAGATGCACGCAGCCAAGGCTGGCCGTTTGAGATTGACAACCGCCCGCTTAAGGCCTAGTATTCGCGGCCTTCACCGGGTCCAGATCACCTTCAGTCAGCGGGACTGAATCCGATACTGGTTGTTTACGGTCTGCTACCGTTATCACCAGTCAGCAGATTTCCGGGCGTGGCGCAGTCTGGTAGCGCACTACAATGGGGTTGTAGGGGTCGGATGTTCGAATCATCTCGCCCGGACCAATAAAATAAAGGGTTAGCGGCTAACTGGTTGCTAACCCTTTTTTGTTCTATCTAAAGAAAAATCGATACATCAGGTTTCGACTTTGTTGGCCGCTAAGCGTAAAAAGCAGAAGATCAGATTGGGGCAACTGAGAGCGGATTGGTAAATTTCCATGGGTTGATATTTTCGATCCAAGCCAAACACATTGCCTGATACTTCGGTTCTAATGACTGTTCATTCAGAAATACCCAGCCGCTTGCGGCGGGCAATAGACCATGGGGTTTCCAAAGGGGTGAACGACACTTATCCCCTTTGGCCGTCAGCGATGTTTTATATCTCGCTGACGATCAACCTTAGTTTTAATCGGTTGGAAGAGCCCATAAGTGACGCTTTACTCTAATATCGTGCGCTACAGGTTTGGATAGAAAGAAATAGACGGTTAACGATGTCTCGTTTCAAAGATCTCATCAGTTCCCGGCTGAGCAGTAGATTGCTGCTGTTGATGACAGCAAATGTGATCGTGTTTTTATTGATCGCTGCCTCTCTTCTGCTCTCGTTTGAGCAAATTGGGCACCATATCGGGCAAACGACAACCAAGCATCTAAATAATGCGTTTAAAGATGCGGTGGAGATGCAACGAGCGGCAGAGTTGTTGCAGCGTGTTGATACGCTTGCAACGATGATTTTGGCACGGGATGATAGTTGGCAGCGCAATAGGCAAAAACTCGAGGACGAACTCACGGCGTATGTGGAACAGGTCGAGGATAGAGAGACGCAGCATTCGATCAGCGCTGTCAAGAGCGCTCTATCCCGTTTGGCTAAAAGCAGAGAGGCCGTAAGCAATCTGCTGACGGAGATCCAAGCGAATAGCGCTAAAGTCCGTTGGGAGATCAGTGCGATTGATCGATGGATTAACGACCGATTGACCGATCTTCGGCGCCAGCAGGGTGAACCCCGTCTTTTAAGGCGCCTGCTGACATGGATCGGTGAATTTCGGGTTGGATGGCTGAATATTGAGAGGTTGCAGCTGGAACAGCATGCCGGCTATCTGACACACGGCGTAGAATTTCGCGGCAATGACGGCACTATCCTTACAGCGGTGGATGAACTCAATTCACGTCTGAACTTGCCTGATGAAGCGGCATCGGCATTAGCTGAACAGGGGGTGGATATTCAGCGTTCGATAATGCATTACCGCGGTTCAATCCTGAAATTGCGGGACGCAGTAGCCGAGCTCTCGATCCGTTTGAATAATCTTCAAATGCAAAACGGCATGGCGCTGAAACGCACTGCCCAGCACCTCCAGAGCGCGCCGGATATCTCTGCACAGACGATTGAAGAGGCGGATACGATTCTCGGCACAACCAAAGTATCGATCATTTCAGTCGTCCTGATTGTCATCCTGGGAAATATACTCTTCACGGCCTACTTTTTCCGTCGTCACGTGAGAAAACCGCTCAGACAGATTATCAAAAGTATCGCTGAGGTCGATGGTATTGGGGCAATGGTCGATTCGTCAACGCATAAGATAGAGGGCGACGAATGGGCCATTATCAGTTATGCGTTGAAGAGTATGCAGAGCGAGCTTTCCAGTCAGCTTGCCGCTATTCGAAACAGTGAAGCCAGGTATAAGCTACTGGTGGAAAACCAGGGAGATATGATTGTCAAATTGGACTCCGAAGGGCACTTTCAATTCGTGAGTCCAACCTATTGCGATACTTTCGGCAAGTCTCAACCGGAACTGCTCGGATCGGTTTCACCGATTACGTTACTGGCAAAAGGTCAGGGTGAACAGGGGCGTACAATGATGGACCTTTATCGCCCACCTTACGAGTGTCTTCTCGAGCAGCGTTCACTGACGACCAAAGGATGGCGTTGGTTTTCATGGAACCACCGGGCGCTGCTCGACGAGCGTGGACAGGTGAGCGCAATCATCGGTGTTGGGCGCGATGTAACCGATCGCAAGCAGGCGGAACTGGAACTCGACAGGCAGCGCAGTTTTCTGCATACCGTTATCGATGCCGTCGCTGATCCCATCCTGGTGATCGGCAGGGATTACCGGATAAAAATGTCCAATAGCGCAGCACTCAAGAGTTTTGGCAGAGATAGTGAGATCAATCCCTCCGATTTGAACGGATTTTGCTACAAGGTCACGCACGGAGAGGATGCACCCTGTAAAGATTCCAGCCATCCGTGTCCGCTACACCAGGTTCTTCAGACCGGCAAGGCCGCCACTGCACTGCACCTTCACAAAACGGTAGACGGGGAGCGTACTTTTGAGTTGACAGCCAATCCATTCACCGATAGCGAGGGCAGGATTCTTGGTATCGTGCAGGTCTCGCGGGATATCACCGAAAAGCTTAAGGCAGAAGATCGAATCAGATTTCTGGCACATCACGATGCCTTGACAGGCTTGCCCAACCGGATCCTGCTGCGCGATCGTTTTATTCAGGCTGCGAACTACGCAGAACGCGCCGGCCATAGTGTTGCAGTGCTGTTTCTTGACCTGGACCATTTCAAGGATGTCAATGACAGTTTGGGACACAAAGTGGGTGACCGGCTGCTGCAGGAGGTGGTTGTGCGTCTCGCATCCAAAGTCCGCAGCAGCGATACTGTAAGCCGACTGGGTGGAGATGAGTTTGTGGTTGTGGTTCCACAGGCAGGCGTTCAGGGCACCTCCGAACAGATCGCAGGTCATATACTTGAGGCGCTGAGCGAGACTTTTCACATTGATGGGCACAATTTAAGGCTGTCCGCAAGTATCGGTATAAGCGTTTATCCAGCCGATGGAGAAGAATTCGACGACCTGCTTAAGTGTGCTGATACGGCGATGTATTCAGCCAAACAAGCCGGACGCAATACTTATCGCTTCTATTCGAAAGAGATGAACCAGGTCAATTCATCACGCCTGCAAACGCTGAGTCTTATGAAGCAGGCGCTGGATAACGAGGAGTTTACGCTTTTCTATCAGCCTCAGGTGGAGATGGAAAGCGGTCGCATCGTCGGTCTTGAGGCGCTGGTGAGCTGGAATACGCACAAACTTGGAAGACTGCGGCCAGGCCAGTTTATTTCATTGGCGGAAGAGAGCGGTCTGATTGTTCCAATCGGAAACTGGGTGCTGCACCAAGCTTGCCGGCAGGTCAGCGAATGGAATCGGATATTGGGATGCTCCGTTCCGATAGCGATAAATCTGTCAGCGTTACAGATAAGGCAGAGTGATTTTACCGAGTCGGTACTGGCTGCGCTGGAGCAAAGTAAATTGCCTGCGCAACAGCTTGATCTGGAACTGACCGAGTCCATGCTGCTGCAGGATACAAGCCAAGTGCTGAAGACGGTCATGGGCCTTAAGTCGCTTGGCGTCAATCTGATCATGGACGATTTTGGAACCGGCTACTCGTCCCTCAGTTACCTTAAAAAATTCAATCTATCAGGCTTAAAGATCGATCGATCTTTTATTACGGACCTCATCCATGAATCCGAAGATGCTGCTATTGTCAGGGCAATCATCCAGATGAGCCGGAGTCTCGGATTGACTGTGGTTGCCGAGGGGGTTGAATCGATTGAGCAGGTTGCATGGTTGAAGCGAGAGGGGTGTGAACGGGCACAGGGGTACTATTATTACAAACCTATGGATGCGCAAAGTACCGTCGAAGTTCTTAAACAACCGCTAGCCGGGGCTAAACATGCATTGGAGAGATGAGGTGTCCCGATCAAACAGAGTTTTGTTCCAACTGAGGCTATATTGATGTCCCGGTTTGGAATGAATTCCACGGGGTGGAAGATAGCATGAAGCTGAGAGCTGGGTTATTAGCACTGCTGGTTCTCTCACTGGCCGGTTATGGCGGTGCCAAATACTACGTTCATGCCAAGGTAAAAAGTAAATTGGACGAGTTGGTGCGTCTGGCGTCTCCCTTCGCACAGATCAGCTATGGCAAGATCACGTCCGATCTGCGGGGTAAGCTGCAGGTCGAGAGTATCAGTTTAAGATCTTCCGAAGGCGCTGCCGTGCAGATCGGCGGTATTGCAATGGAGGGACCAGGTCCTGGCTTCTTGTGGGATCTGCTGGATGGATTCAAAAACAGCGAGCCTCCAGAAAGAGTGGTGTTGAAACTCTCCGGTGTATCTATTCCGGTGGATCAGAGCATCAGTAGCAGCCTTGGCCCGATAAATCTGGATGGAACGCGTGCAATCCCGGTTCAGACACAACCCTGTACGCTTGGCGGGCTGCTCAAACATGCCGGTCTGGAGCAGCTAGGGATCGATTATCTGGTTGCGAATGCCGTTTTAGGATACAACTTTAGTAAGCCACACGGTGAGGCACAGGTTTTTCTCGAATACGATTTGACGGGCATCGAGTCAATGTCGCTGGCTATGTCATTGCACGGGATTCCCGAGACGGGCGCTGTCGTAAGGGGGGTAATGCCGTTATTTGCGGATATAGACCTTACTTACTCCCTCCAGGCTGGGCACAGCAGACGTTTGGTCAGTCATTGTTCGCAGGAGGCAAAGCAGACTACCGAGCAGTATCTCGATGCGGTTTTTACGCAGTCCGACAACCAAATCGCCAGAGATCTCGGTTTTGTTCCCGGACCGGGCATCAAGAGTTTGTTGAGAAAGCTCATTGCAAGCGGAGGGACAGTGCATCTGACGGCCAACCCGGCAGGTGATATGGATCCCGGAACGCTATCCGCATATAAGCCGGAAGATATACTGCGCCTATTGAATGTCGCGGTATCTATGGATGGCAAGCCAGTGGAGGATCTGAGTTTTGCATTCGCCCCCTCCGGGCTATTTCCGCAGGAGGGTGAAGAGATAAGTGCCGAGGATTCAATGGATGAATCAATACCGGCAGGTTCCCCAGCCGAAGCAACCGAAATTCGAACAGAGCGCCGCAGGTTGCGTTATCTTGAAACTGCAGTTTCAGATCTGCACCTCTATGTGGGTAGTCGGGTAAAACTGTATACAGTGGAATCAACTAAACCGAAAACTGGATTCCTGGTCAGTCACAAGGGTGATATCTACAGCGTTGAACAGAGTATCCATGGAGGTACGATGACAGCGCATGTGCGTATTTCGGAAATATCCAGAGCCGAAGTACTGCGTTTGCTCCCCTGAAGCCTGAGTAGGATTGACTTCGGCTGAATTTATTGACGCTTCACAGATTCATCTCTCCATCCCGAGCACAGAGGGAGGGTGCATCGCCGGATAAACCCAGTTTTTTACCCGCAGATCAGCCTCACATTAAGCGGCCAAAAGGATGAAGCCACGACAAGCTGCCGCTGCCTGCATATGCTGTCGTATTTCCGAGTACGCTCTATCCTATAATGTCCGTGAAAAGGCGTTACTAAATAGGAGAGAGTATGACTAAAGCTATTCGAATTCACGCTATCGGCGGGCCGGAAGTGCTTTCCTGGGAAGATGTATCGGTGGGTGATCCAGGACCGGGAGAGGTGCTGCTAACCCATAGTGCCATCGGCTTGAACTTCATCGATGTTTATCAACGCACCGGTCTTTATCCGATCGGCGAGCTACCCCAGACGCTGGGAATGGAAGCTGCTGGCAGAGTGGAGGCGGTGGGCGAGGGGGTTCAAACACTAACGCCGGGGGATCGCGTTGCCTATGCAATGAATCTGGGCGCTTATGCTCAGCAGCGGCTGATCGACGCTGCGCGAGTGGTTAAACTGCCCGAGCAAATCGATGACCATACTGCCGCTGCCATGATGCTGCAGGGAATGACCGCACGCTACCTGCTTAAGGAGTCCTACGCAGTGCAGCCCGGGGAGTTCATTTTAGTGATGGCGGCAGCCGGTGGTGTCGGTTCGATTCTGGTGCAGTGGGCGAAAATGCTTGGTGCCAACGTCATCGGCTGCGTCGGCTCGGCAGCTAAAGAGAAGATGGCCGCGAAAAACGGTTGTGATTACACCATCAACTACCAGGAAGGTGATGTGGCCTCCAGGGTGCGTGAGATCACCGGTGGCGAAGGTGTAGCGGTAGCGTATGATTCTGTTGGCAAGGCGACATTAGTCGCCTCGCTCGATTCGCTCCGCCCGACCGGTACCCTGATCAGCTATGGCAGCGCCTCAGGTGCGATAACCGATTTAAATATTGGTTTGCTGGCGCAAAAGGGATCGCTCTATATCCAGCGACCTACGCTTGGCACCTACATCAGGAACCGCGAGCTGCTGGAGACCACCGCCGGGGATCTGTTCGATGTAGTGGGGAGCGGTCAGGTGGTTATCAGCATCGGTCAAAGCTATCCGCTTGCCGAAGCGGCGCAGGCGCATCGGGATCTGGAGGGAAGGAGGACGATGGGATCGACGATTCTGATGCCCTAGCGGATTCGTTGCATCCTTCATGTCTTGCTGCAGGGTTACCGGCGCTAAACCAGAGCACTCCATTCGCTACACTCCTGCGCGTATGGTGTTTTCCAAGCGAATTGTGAATTGAGAGGTTAAGATCGAAGATATATCCTTGCCGCAAATCCGGTCATCGGATATTGTGTGAGATATGGGAACCGGGCGATTACAGAGCGGTTGGGTGGTCGATAGCATCAGCCAGGACCATATTGTCAGCCAATCGTTGATAACCGGTCTTTGTAACTATCTGGTAACAATACCTGCTGTATTTTAAGCATAGATGGTCGCGGATGAGTGCTATCAGCCTGTATTTGCAGATATCACTCCGATAGGAATATCCAGTATCTAACCACCAAAAGTCGAGGGAGTTGAATAAATGAACATTACCGGAACCGGTAAAGACCGGACGAATAACGCCAAACTTCTTGCATGGGTCGATGAGATTGCCGCTATGTGCAAACCCGATCAAGTCGTCTGGGTGGACGGTTCGGAAGAGGAGTACGACCGACTTTGTGGCGAACTGGTTGATGCCGGTGTTTATACCAAGCTGAATTCTGAAAAGCGGCCTAACTCCTATCTGGCGCGCTCCCATCCCAGCGATGTCGCCCGGGTCGAAAATCGCACTTTCATCTGCTCCAAAAAGCAGGAAGACGCCGGTCATACCAATAACTGGATGGATCCGGATGAGATGAAGGCCATACTCAAAAAGCAGTTCGACGGGTGTATGCGTGGACGTACGATGTACGTGATTCCGTTCAGCATGGGACCGCTCGGCTCGCCGATAGCGCAAATCGGCATCGAGATCACAGACTCAGCCTACGTGGTCACGAATATGAAGATCATGACCCGCATGGGCCAGGCGGTGCTGGATGTACTGGGTGCTGACGGCGACTTTATCCCAACCTTGCATTCGGTCGGTGCCCCATTGGAGCCTGGCCAGAAAGATGTCGTTTGGCCCTGCGAGCCGAACATTGAGAACAAATTCATCTCGCATTTCCCCGAGACCCGTGAGATCTGGTCATACGGCAGCGGATATGGCGGCAACGCCCTGCTGGGCAAGAAGTGCCTGGCACTGCGCATTGCTTCGACAATGGCTCGCGACGAAGGTTGGTTGGCCGAGCACATGCTGATTCTTGGGCTGGAATCCCCACAGGGGGAAAAGACTTACATCGCAGCGGCTTTCCCCAGTGCTTGCGGTAAGACCAACCTGGCCATGATTTTGCCCCCCGAAGGCTTTGAGGGCTGGAAGGCGTACACCGTCGGCGACGATATCGCCTGGATCAAGCCAGCACCGGACGGCACCTTGCGCGCCATCAACCCTGAATACGGGTTTTTCGGTGTCGCTCCAGGAACCGCTTATAACTCCAACCCCATGGCAATGAAGACCATGGAGGCCGGCAATTGCATCTACACCAATGTCGCGCTCACTGATGACGGCGATGTCTGGTGGGAGGGAATGGACGGCGATCCACCTGCTCACGCAATCGACTGGAAGGGCAATGACTGGACACCGGCCAGCGACGCTCCTGCTGCACATCCCAACTCACGCTTTACCGCGCCTGCAGGACAATGCCCGACGATTGACCCGGCCTGGGAAGATCCAGCGGGCGTGCCGATCGAAGCGTTCCTGTTCGGTGGGCGTCTCTCCAAGACCTTTCCGCTGGTCTACGAGTCGTTCGACTGGAATCACGGCGTGTTTATGGCTGCGACAATGGGTTCGGAAGCCACCGCTGCCGCGATCGGTCAGGAAGCCATACGACGTGACCCGTTCGCTATGCTGCCCTTCATTGGCTACCACATGGGTGACTACTGGGGCCACTGGATCAAGATGGGCAGAAACGATGCCATAAAGAAAAAGCCGGGGTTCTTCCGCGTCAACTGGTTCCGCAAGGACGACAACGGCAAGTTTATCTGGCCCGGATTTGGCGAGAATATGCGCGTGCTGAAGTGGGTCGTCGATCGCGTTCGCGGTCGTGCCGGAGCGGTGGAAAGCCCCTTCGGAAAAATGCCCCGCTACGAGGATATCACCTGGGCCGGGCTGAATTTCACCGAAGCTAAGTACCACGGCATCATGGATATTGCCAAGGAAGGGGCATTATCGGAAGCCGAGGCGATCAAAAAGTACTTCGAGGGTTACGGCAAGCACCTACCGGCCGAATTGGAGCAGCAGCGCAGGACATTCGAGGAGCGCGCGAAAGCGGCACCCACAGTCTGGAAAATTGCCAGCTGATCCCTATTGAGCAGTTAACTGAACAGCCGGCCTGCGGGCCGGCTTTTTTATGCTGCACCCGGCGGAGCATGCTGATCTTACAGTAAACTCATTGAATTAACTGTACTATTCTTAATATTCGGTGTCTGTCGGTTAGGCGGAGCGGGTTAGGATTCCGCTAGCACTGCGGTGATGTAGAGCGCCCGTAACTGCTGTGCAATCGGACCGGGCCTGCCATCACCGACTGGTATGCTGTCAATGGACCTCACCGGCAGGACAAAGGCCGAAGCCGATGTGATAAAAGCCTCCTTCGCGCTGTGCGCCTCAGCCACCGTGAATGGCCGCTCCTCGATATGCAGCTGCGTTTCATCCGCTAATTTCAAAACCGCCTGCCGGGTGATTCCATGCAATATTTCATGCCCCAACTGGCGGGTGACGATGACACCCCCGTCGGTCACAATGTAGGCGTTGTTGGAGCTGCCCTCGGTGATAAAACCTTGCTCCACCATCCAGGCATCGTCGGCGCCCGCCCGTTTGGCGATCATCTTTGCCATACTCGGCGCCAACAAACCCACGGTTTTTATATCCCGCCGTGCCCAGCGTATATCGGGCGTGGTGACTACCGTGATACCGGTTTGTGCCAGCGGATTGTCGATAATCTGTTTTTTCTGCGTGAACATGACCAGCGTTGGCCGGGCATCCTCTGGATAGTTGAAATCGCGATCGGCGGCACCGCGCGTCACTTGCAGATAGACGATGCCCTCGTCAAGTTCATTGCGCGCTATCAGCTCATACTGAATCGACTCGATTTCGCTGTCGCTCGCCGGGGCGTTCATCTCCAGTTCACTGAGCGACCGGTGTAGCCGCCGCAAATGGGACCGGTTATCCACCAGTCTACCGCGGATCACGGAGGAGACTTCGTACACGCCGTCCGCGAACAGAAAGCCCCGGTCGAACACAGAAATCTTTGCCTCCTCCTCGGCAGCGTACGCTCCGTTTACATAGACAGTTCTGCTCATTTGATGGGTCCCTGCTCGGTTGAAATGCAATAACACCGCTATCCTAATGCAAGCCATCCGTTGCGTCAGCAGCTGCGTTGTTGATTGAAGCGGAATTGCGGCGGACTCACGTAATGAGCCCGTGCCGCTGTTACGCTCGGTGTTCGATAGGTTCCCCGCAGCCCGGATGAGAGCATGAGCGCGCCAACCCAGGAGATGCTACCGCCACCCGAACACGGCGACGTCAATACGCTGGCGCGTCAGTTGCGAGCACAGTTTGCCGGACGCATCACCGGCGAGCTTCATATCCCGGCGCAGCCGGGCCGCTACCGGGCGCTGCCGGCGGAAATCGAGCCGCGTCTGCGGCAGGCGCTGGCGCGCAAGGGGATCACCCGGCTCTACTCGCACCAAGCCGAGGCCTGGAGCTGCGCGCGCCGGGGTGAGCATCTGGTCATGGTGACGCCCACCGCGTCGGGCAAAACGCTCTGCTACAATCTGCCGGTGCTGGACGCCGTGCTGCAACAGCGGTCCAAGGCGCTCTATCTGTTCCCGACCAAGGCGCTCTCCCAGGATCAGGTGGCGGAGATCAGCGACCTCAACCGGCTGGGCGAACTGGGGGTGCGCGCCTACACCTTCGACGGAGACACCCCCGGCGATGCCCGCAAAGCGGTCCGCACCCGCGGCGACATCGTGGTCTCCAATCCCGACATGCTGCACCAGGGCATACTGCCGCATCACACTAAATGGGCGCAGTTGTTCGAAAATCTGCGCTTTATCGTGATCGATGAGCTGCACAGCTATCGCGGCGTGTTCGGCTCGCACATGGCAAACCTACTGCGCCGGCTACGACGGATTTGCCGCTTCTATGGCGTTGCACCCCAGTTCATTCTCTGCTCCGCGACCATCGCCAATCCCGGTGAACTGGCGTCGCAGCTGATCGGTGATAAGGTGACGACAATAGCGGAGAGCGGCGCGCCGCAGGGGGAGAAACGGCTGCTGTTGTGGAATCCGCCGGTGGTGAACGCCGATCTCGGCATCCGCGCTTCCGCCCGCTCGCAGACGCTGGCGGTCGCACGGCAGGCGCTGCGCAGGGGACTGAAATGCATCATATTTGCGCACAGCCGGTTGATGGTCGAAGTGCTGACCAAGTATCTGAAGGATAAGTTCGACCGGGAGCCGGGCAAGCCGGCGCGCGTGACCGCCTACCGCGGCGGCTACCTGCCGACGGAGCGGCGCGCGACCGAACAACGTCTGCGGCAGGGGGCGATCGACTGCGTCATCAGTACCTCGGCGCTGGAGCTGGGCGTCGATATAGGCGCGCTGGATCTCTGTCTGCTGAACGGCTATCCCGGAACCATTGCCGGCACCTGGCAGCGGCTGGGCCGGGCCGGGCGCCGCAGCCGACCGACGCTCGGCGTGCTGGTGGCGAGCAGCCAGCCGCTGGATCAATACATCGTGCGCAATCCGGACTTTTTTCTCGGCGCCTCCCCCGAGCAGGCCCGCATCGCGCCCGATCAGCTGCTAATCCTACTGGACCATATCCGCTGCGCCGCGTTTGAGCTGCCGTTCCGGCTGGGGGAGCGCTTCGGCGGCGAACCGCTCGAGGAGTTTCTCGCCTATCTGGCAGAGGAGGGTGTAGTGCACCGGGAGGGCGAGAGCTGGCACTGGATGGCCGACAGCTATCCGGCGAACGCGGTCTCGCTGCGCTCGGTGGCGGAGGGTAATTTCGTGGTGATAGATACCACGGCGGGGGGGCAGAAGATCATCGCCGAGGTCGACTACACGGGTGCACCGATGACCCTCTACCAGGGTGCGATCTACATGATCCAGTCGACGCCCTATCAGGTGGAGCGGCTCGACTGGGAGGGGCGCAAGGCGTTCGTGACCAGAACCCGCGCCGACTACTATACGGATGCAATCGATTACACCCGGCTCAAGATCCTGGAGGAATTTGAGACTGCCGGGAAGCATGCTGCCGCAGCCGCGCTGGGGGAGGTCCACCTGGTGCGGCGCGTGGCCGGGTATAAAAAAATACGCTACTACACCCATGAGAATGTCGGTTTCGGCAAGATCAATCTGCCCGACCAGGAGATGCACACCAGCGCCGTCTGGTGGCGGGTCGATGCGGGGTTCCTGGCGCAGTCATTCCCCGGCCGACAGCAGGCGCTGGACGGGTTTCTCGGCGCCGCCTACGCGATGCACCATGTGGCGGCGCTACAGACCATGGCCGAACCGGGTGACCTGGGGCGCGCCGTCGGCGACGGCGGCAGCGGCTGGTTTGCCACCGTTGGAGTCAATGGCCGCGGCGTGATGCACAACAGCGCGGGGGAGCCGCTCGCGCCGGATGCGCAGCAGAGATTCAATCCGACACTGTTCCTGTACGACGACTACCCCGGCGGCGTCGGCCTCTCCCAGCCGCTGTTTGACGGACGCCGGCGGCTGCTCGCGGCGGCAGCCGGTCTGATTGCCGGGTGCGACTGCCGCCACGGCTGCCCGGCCTGCATCGGTCCGATTCTCGCCTCCGAGGAACAGCGCGGCCACTCGGCGAAGGCAGCTGCGCTGAAAATTCTGGAAATGCTGAATGTCGATTAAGCGGCGCCTGAGCCATCTGCGTCAGACCCCGCAGTGCACACCGGGTGCAGCTGCCGGGTTGGCCGCGCGGATTGGGCGATTACGCGCGGCCCGGCGCAGCGATGAAAGCCATGGGAGCGGCGACCCGTCGGCTCTACGCAGGGCGCTGCAAGGCGTTGAAATTGCCGACGGCGTGCTGCTGGTGGAGCAACGCATAGCCTCAGGTACCCGGCATGGCAGGGAAAAACTCGGCCAGTTTGCCCGGTGCGCGGAGAGTTTTCCGGAAGCCGCTGGACTGGAGCCGGAAGACCTGCTGTTTCTGGACACCGAAACGACCGGTCTTTGCGGCGGCAGCGGCACGCTGGCATTCATGGTCGGCCTGGCGCGTATCGAGCAGGGCGGTCTGATCCTGCGCCAGTACCTGCTCACCCGCTATGCCGGCGAACAGGCGTTGCTGAACGCCGTGGCGGCATGGGTCAGAGCGGGCGATCTGCTGGTCACCTACAACGGTAAAACATTCGACCTGCCGCTGCTCGCGGCGCGCAGCCGCATCGCCGGTCTGGCCGATCCACTGGCATCCCTGCCGCATCTCGATCTGCTCTACCCGGTGCGGCGCGCCTTTGCCGGAAAATGGCAGGATTGCCGGCTGGCCAGCGTCGAGCGGCAGCTACTCGGATTTCAACGCCGCGACGACCTGCCCGGAGCGGCAGCGCCCGCTGCCTGGTTCGACTGGATAAGGCGGGGCGACGGCAGCTGTCTGACGCAAGTCTGCCGCCATAATCGCTGGGATCTGCTCTCTCTGGCAGTGCTGTTGCCGCTGCTCGCAGAGGTCTACCGCAACCCCTGCTTGCATGGCGCCGATCCGCTGGCGGTTGCCAAGGCCCACCGCAGCGCCGGCCGGGAGGATACTGCACTGGTGCTGCTGCTCCAGCAAAAACCGGCACTGGACCAAGCGGGACTGACAGCGCTGGCCGGGCTGCTGCAGCGCCGCGGCGGGCGGCAGGCGGCGCGATCGATCTGGCTGGCCCTCTCCGCACGGGGTGATCAAACGGCGCGGGAGCGGCTGGCTATCCACTTCGAGCATGACTTACAGGACTACAGAAGTGCGTTGAGCTACGCCGAAGCGATCTCTGACAGCGACGAAAAACAACGGCGCTGCGCCCGGCTGCGGCGCAAACTGGAGAAGTTAAACCGGCAGTCGGATCTCGATTACCGATGATAAAATGGGCAAAGGGCCAAGGGAGGGTAGAGGACAACGGGAAAATTGAAAGATACTTTTTCATGCCCGAAAGCTCAGCCCTCGGCCATTTATTCCAGCCAAACATCCCTCTTTTCCAGCGTTTTGCACAACGTCACCGGGATGCCGCCGGTCGGACTCGTTTTGACCTGGGGCAATTGCGCCAGACTCAGGTTTGTCTAGAATTCCCTAAATCGTGTAAACAGACTGGTTGGCACGTCCAACCGAAGCCAAAGGCCATGCGAATTTCATACATCACCGTTCTGGTAACCGCGCTGGCAGCTCTGCCATCGACGCCGGTCGCCGCTGTCAGCGAGGCGCAGTTCGAGACCATCAGGAGTCTTGGCGTGCTGAACGGTGTGGCGCTGCACTGCCAGTATCTGGATGAGACGCGGCGCATGAAGGCGGCGCTGGTCGAGACGCTCCCCAAGCGCAGGGAGCTGGGACTCGCCTTCGACGAAATGACCAATGAATCCTTCATCAAATTTATTGAAGAGGGGCTGACCTGCCCTGACAGTGCGAAGTTCACGGACCAGGTTGACTCGGCGATAGAGGCGTTGAAAAAGGCGTTCTGACAGCGCCTTCAGCGTTCGGAAAACCGCTTTTCAAGCCGTATCCTGCCGTGCATTTGCTAGACGATCAGCGCTTTTTTCAATTTCCCGGAGATTCAATTTCAGTGATCAGACGTTATCCGATGGTTTTGTTACTGCTTCTTGCGCTGCTGATTCCGGCCGGCGGGCATGCACAGCAGCAGACGTTCAGCGTCGTGGCGAGTATCAAGCCGGTGCATGCGATTCTGGCTGCGCTGATGCAGGGTGGGGATGAGCCGCTGCTGCTGGTTTCCGGAACAGCCTCGCCCTTTGAGTATCGATTGACCGGACTGCAGGAAGCGCAGATCGCCGCTGCTGATCTGCTCGTCTGGACCGGTCCCGAACTCGAACCATTCATGACGGCCGCAGTCGCCGGGGTGACCGGCGACAAGCGGGTTGTCGAACTGCTCAATCTTCCCGCCCTGAAAATTCTTCCGCAGCGACTGAATAGCGACCTGCGCGACCCGTTTTTCTGGATGGACAGCCGCAATATCCTGATCCTGACGGATGAGCTTGCGCGTACGCTGATGGCCGCCGATCCGGTCAGGTCCCATCTCTATCTACGTAATCGCAGGGAACTGCATCGCAAACTGGCCGAGTTGGATCGTCGTTACGAATTCGGCTACCGCGGCTTGAGCCAGGGAGTTGCGCTGCTGCTCTACGACACGCTGCAGTACTTCTCCCAGGCCTACGCGCTGCGCTTGGGTGAGGTGCTCTCGCCGCTGCCGGCACAACCGGTGGCAACCGAGACGCTGCTGAAGGCGCGCAACGGCATCAGCAACGGCGACTACGTCTGCGTACTCAGCGAGACCGGCATGCCGAACGAGCATCTCGCTCTGTTGACCGAGGGTTTACCGGTTAGAACCGGCGAGCTGGACAGCTTCGGGCGCCGTTTTCAGCCCGGGCCAGAGCTGTATGCACAAATAATGGAGTACAACACCGCTGTGATACAGGATTGCCTTGGCACGGAGGGCGCTGCGAAGAGCGCTTATTTCGGCAGTGAAGCGGCGTCCGGTGAGACCCTTGGCGGACGCTTTATTCTGACCGACCATAACGGCCGGGAGGTCACCGAAGCGGATCTGTTGGGCAGCTATCACATACTCTTTTTTGGCTATACCCAGTGTCCCGATGTCTGTCCGAATTCACTCCAGGTTTTGGCGCGGGCGCTGACACTGCTGGGCGACGATGCGAATCGGTTTGTGCCCTGGTTTATAACCGTCGATCCGGAACGCGATACGGTGGAGAGGCTGCGTGAATATGTGGCTTATTTCAACGAAAACATGGTTGGACTGACCGGCAGCGGCAGTATGATAGATACGGTGGTGAAGCAGTACCGGGTGAGATATGAAAAGGTGGTCGATGCAGCGGGCGATCCGATGCGCTACACCATGGACCACACCGCGAGCCTGTTTCTGATCGGACCCGACGGCCGTTTCCTAACCAAAATTGCCCACGGTATCACTCCCCAGGCGCTGGCCGACCGGCTGCGCAATTTTCGTTAACGGTCGGGTGCGTTGGCGTCAGCCGCGAGGATTCCCTGCCGAGCGAACAGCGTGAGCATCTCCTGGCAGTTCGCAGTAAAGCGCTTCCGCAGCTTTTCGTCTGACCAGCGTTGCAACTTCAGATCATCGGGTGGTACCAAGAGGCCGCGCTCCAGCTCTTCGATGAGGCGGTCGGTAAGCGCAACCAGATCATGGCTGCCGGTCATGTGGTGGATCATGCGCGCCGCGAAACTGTCCAGATCGAGACTGGAGTGGCGGGCCGTTGCAACTTGGCTGTGTCCGGCTGCTACCTGCGCCCGCGCCAACGCCGTGGCCCGGGGATGGGAAAGCTGCTCCTGTTTGAAATACGCCGGATCGGGCGCTGCGCTGAGGGCGCGGTGAGAGAACAGCGTGAACAGCTCCATCAGGCAGAGATCGTACGTCTGTTCGGCCGGCTTGCCGCCGGCCCGCAGCAGCCGCTGCTCGGCCCCGGGCAGCAGCTGCTGAAGGTGCAGCAGATCCGGCTGGCGCTCGATCATCTCCAGCAGCAGCACCTTGCTCAACGGGTGGCTGACGTCGACGGTGGTGCCGTCGGGCTGCCTGAAAGGCGCAGCTTTATCGCTGCGCAGATCCAGCCGCGGCGGCGGCGTCAGATCGCAGCCGAAGGCAAATTCGGCAAAGGCGTCCAGCGACAGCTCATCGGCAGGAACCGCATCGTCTCGGCAGAGCACGCAGCGCCGGAAATTGCGCGCTGAGACGAAGTCCAGCCACTGCTCCAGCTCCATATCGTCCGCGATATCGCCCAGTGCCGCTTCGGTGGCGCTGCCGAACGTGGAGGGGAAGAGAAACGAGAGTTGGGTATCGCACAGATAGCGCAAGCGGTGGCGCGCTGTATCCGCCAGAAAATCGCTGAACAGGAAGGGGTGGTTCTCCTCCGCCAGATATTCGAACAACAGATAGCTGGGGTGCGCACTGCGCAGATACTTGATCTCTTCGCGCAGGTAGCGGGCGCTAAGCGCCTGCAATTCGCCCAGCGACTGCTCCAGCCGGGCCAGCGCCGTGTACGCCGCGTCGAGTTTCGTTCTGGCATCTCCGGCATCCCGGCAGGCAAAGCGCAAGATGTCGCGCAGCATGCCACGCATGCGCCAGCCGGGCAGTGCGTTAAAGCTGAGATAGAGCAGACCGGCCGGCTTCAACAGCGCCCTGGAGAGCCCGAGCAGCCGCTCCCTGACTGTCGCCGGCACCCAGGAGTAGACGCCGTGCGCGACGATGTAGTCGAAGCTCCCCAGCTCCTCGCCCAGCGCCAGGATGTCCCCCTGGCGCAGCTCGACGTTGGTCAACCCCAGGCGGTCGATCATCGATTGCCCTTCCCGGATCTGGTTGGCCGATAGGTCGATGCCTAGGAAGCTCGCCTGCGGCTGGTACCAGGCCATGGGGATCAGATTGCCGCCGGTGGCGCAGCCCAGCTCCAACACCCGGCAGTTGCCGGGAGCAGCGGCGGGCAGTTCGAACAGTCGGCCCAGAGCGGCGAGATGCCGGGGATGGGTATCCTGAAAGGCGATGCTCTCGTAGCTGAATTGATCGTAGGGGTCGATAGCGTCGGTCATCCTGGCTCCGGATCAGCGGGTGACAATCACTCTTCGTGCGCGAACGATTTGATGATGTAGCCGCCGGATTTTTCGTCGTGCTCCAACTCCAGCAGATGACGCGCCTGCGCCTCCTCAAGCAGTTTGCTGAAGGTGCGGAAGCCGTGGTAGGTCTCGCTGAATCCGGGCTGGCGGCGCTTCAACGCCTGCTTGACCATCGACCCCCACACCTTCTCCTCCTCGCCGCGCTCCTCGAACAGATCTTCCACTGTCTCCAGCACCAGATCCAACGCGGTCTGCTGTTTCTCCTCTTCGATCTGATCGCCGCTCTTCTGCACGGTTTTCTTGACCACCTTTTTTTTCGCGGTCCGGCGCGGCTTGGCGGCCTCCCGCACCAGATCGTCGTAGTAGATGAACTCGTCACAATTGGCCGTCAACAGGTCGGAAGTGGAGTTCTTGACGCCGACGCCGACCACCAGCTTATTGTTTTCGCGCAATTTGCTGACCAGTGCGGAGAAGTCCGAGTCGCCGCTGATAATGACGAAGGTGTCCACATGGGCTTTGGTGTAACAGAGGTCAAGTGCATCGACCACCATGCGGATATCGGCAGAGTTCTTGCCGCTCAGGCGAATATGCGGAATGTCGATCAGCTCGAAGGCAGCCTCATGCATCGCGTTCTTAAACTCTTTGTACCTGTCCCAGTCGCAGTAGGCTTTCTTCACCACGATGTTGCCCTTCAGCAGCAGTCGTTCGAGCACCTTGCGGATGTCGAAGGCGGCGTATCTGGCGTCCCTTACGCCGAGCGCAACATTTTCGAAATCGCAGTAGAGCGCCATGTTCCGTGTTTTCGGATTTTCAATCATATATTTCCCATATGCTGTAGCTATACCGCTGATGCCAGAACCTGGTTCGGCGGGATATCCCATTCATTGTTAAATCTCTAATTCGAATTGACTGCACTGTTCGAGATACATCTGCATGCTTTTGGGCATGGGCACCCGCGCTTCCGAAAGATAGGTGATAAGTGCAGTTCCCTCTCTGATCAGATTCACTCCTTTGTCGATCTGATGCCGCAGCCGTACGCTCGTCTGATTGATGGGAGGGGTGAACGCATCCACGGTCTCACGGCTGGCGATAAATTTCGGCCAAACCAGGAAAAAATCCTCGTCCAACTTCATGGTCTCCAACTGCAGTTTGGCGGAGACAACCATGTCATCAAGCAGCGGGATGGCATCCAGAAAAAGCCGGCTCTTTGCCAGCGCCTTCGCCAGGTGGGTGCCGATCTTATCGATGTCGCGCATAGTCTGGGCGATTTTACGGTAGCGGGACTCAAACACCTGTGTGGTCGATTGCGTGAACGCTTTGAACGGCTCCCCCCAAAGTTCGTCGATGCCCTCCTGCCCACTATAGTGCTTCACCTGCTTGCCGAGTTCCAAAGCCTGCCTGAAACAGTCGGCGCACTCCTTCATCAGTTCGTTGCTGCGGCTGACCTTGACCCCTTTGGATTCCAGCTCGACGATCGCGGTGAATATATCGGTGGCACGATTGAACAGTGCGCCTGCCAGCATAGCACCGTTGACCCGTTTGCGGATCGGATCCGTCTGCTCCTCGTATGCCCGGCGCGCCTCTTCCAGTCGCTCTCCCGGTGTATTGATGCCTGACTCGGTATGGTGAAAGGTGCGCTTCGTCAGATGGTCAATCAACAGTTTTCGGTTTGCCAGCGTATCTTCCGGTATCGGATAGAAGCGGATCCAATAGCCGTCATAGTAGATGCACTCTTTGCCGTTGCAACGCTTGCGCGTGCCGTTTTCGGTAATATTATTCATCTGGCTTTTCGTCTGTTTTGACTGGTACTGATCTGGATTGCCAGCCCATTGCACCCGCAAATTAACCCTTCAACAATGCTCAAGGTCATTGATTCAGTTGGGGATCCGGACAATACTTTAACACTTTGCGTGAAAGAATTTCGAGGTTTAGCCAGTGTGCATCGGGATCCCAATGGAAGTTATCGAACAGCGGGCGTTTACTGCGCTGTGCCGGGGACGGGATGGCGAAAAAGTGGTGGATACTACGCTGATCGGACCGCAGCCTGCAGGGACCTGGATCCTCAATTTTCTCGGTTCCGCCCGGGAGGTGCTGGCACCCGTGGAGGCGAAAAGGATCGCAGATGCGCTGGCACTGGTGGCGGCTTTGCACGACGGCCGGTCAGATCTGGATATCGATGCCGCCTTTGCCGATCTGCTGGACCCTTCCCGGCCGCCGGGCGGTTTTGACCCGAAAAGAACGGGCGGGTAGCGCGCGTTGGCGGAAGCGGGGGTTGAGGGACGACTACTGATCGACCTCGGCTGGCGTCGGGGCCGGGTCACCGGGGTTAGTGTCCATTCCACGCGGCCGCTCAATATGCCCCGCATGTTCTGCGGTAAAAAACCTGCCGAGGTCACCGTGGCGCTGCCGTTGATCTACAGCGTCTGCGGTGTGGCGCAGGGCTGTGCGGCCGCCGAAGCACTGGAACAGGCTTTGGGGATGCCGGTCTCGCCGGCAGTCCGGCACAGGCGGCGTTTGCTGATCGCGTTTGAGACGCTCAAAGAGCACCTCTGGCAGATTGAGCTGAAATGGACCAGGTTTCTCGACCGGGCGCCGGACCGGAGGGGGATCACTCAGCTGTTCTCGCTGATGCAAGATTTCCGCGCGGCGCATTTCCCTGCAGGCCGGCTGTTTGCCGCTGAAGATTCGAATGTGCAGGCAACACCAGTGCAGTTTGCAGATCGACTGGACGACCTTGAGCGCTACCTGGATTCGCGCATCTTCTCCCAGCCGCGGCAAAGTTGGCTGGAGATCTGCGACTGGCA
The DNA here is from genome assembly GCA_024235255.1 of Chromatiaceae bacterium. Taxonomy (GTDB): domain Bacteria; phylum Pseudomonadota; class Gammaproteobacteria; order Chromatiales; family Chromatiaceae; genus HKST-UBA178. The sequence continues at coordinate 602,063 of JACKMT010000001.1, read as the reverse complement.
AAGCTTGAGCAAATGGAGCCGGAGATGCGCCACAGTAGCGCAGCAGATGCTGTTTCAGGTCGAAAACCGCGGCCAGGCCGGATTGGGCCGGACCCGGATTGCGGCACTGGGAGCGCTCGATGTGAAGTATCTAAACCGGCGGCTGGCCGGTGCAGGCGCCGATCGGTTCATTGCCCAGCCCGACTGGCAGGATGCGCCGGCGGAAACCTCTGCCTTCACTCGTCATTGCGACCATCCGCTGCTGCTCTCGCTGGCGAAGGAGTGGGGCAACGGTCTGTTGACAAGGGCTGCTGCACGGCTGGTTGAACTGGCGCTGCTGACCGATGAGCTGCGTAACGGAATCGTTGATCCAGGTACATCCGATTCGCTCGAAAGCGGCCCATGCGTAGGCCCCGGCATCGGCATCTCCCAGGTTGAGGCGGCCCGGGGTAGGCTGGTTCACCGGGCCGAACTGGCGGCCGGCCGGGTGGCGAACTATCAGATCCTGGCGCCGACCGAGTGGAATTTTCACCCAAAGGGTGTGCTGGCCGGCAGCCTGCTGGGTTTGGCGGCCGGGAACACAGCCGATCTGCAACAGCGCGCGGAACTGCTCATCAATGCGATCGATCCCTGCGTCGGCTATCAGCTGCGGATTGGCGTGTCTGAATCTAACGGAGAGCCTGGCCGCGAATAGTTAACTTTTACCGGGCATTATTGATATCCAGAGCGGCATCTGTTTGCCTGGTATCCGGAGCGGTCTTCAACTTTCGAAACAGTGTTTTTCCGCTTTCAGGTGGCGCAGACGCTCAAGCTTATCCTGGACCGGCAGGATACGGCTGTTTTCGCGATAGTCCAGGAAGTAATCGAACGCAGGGTAGAGGTAAAACACCGGTGTGGACAAGGTGCCCGCCAGCACCGCGGCACCTTGATAGGAATTTTCGTAAAATCCGGGTTTATAGCTGTAGGTGAGTGGGGTGAGTTGTGCCATCTCCCGTTCCAGCTCGAGACAGCTTTTCTCCATCTCATCGGGGAAGGGGGTGGGGGATGCCGGTTGCCGGAACAGCTCCTCCGCCAGCAGCGGAGCAGTCTGAGCGAGCAGCAGTGTCAGTAATATCGGCCCCGAATTTGGCAGATTCATCCGGTTGACTCCAGTAAGAAAACGTATGTCACTGGTTAACGTCACCAGAAAACAAAACTGAAGTGGATTCCCAATATCACGCCAGTTCGATAACAAACTGCGGCGCGCTCATGATGTGTTTTTTGACCGTGCAAAGCTGCATGGCCCGAACTATACCCTCTTGATATTTCTCCGGAAATCCTTCCGGCAGGGTTAACTGCAGCGTCATTTTGGTGATCATAATACCTTTTTCATCCCGTTCGCAGACCATCCTGAGATCCAGGCCGTCGGTGGACAGCTCCCGTTTCTGGCAGAAACCGAGTGCGAATATTCCCGCGCAGCTGGCAATGGAGGCGAGAAACAGTGCAAACGGCTCAGGCGCCGAGGCGTCGCCGCCGTGCTTCTGCGACTGGTCGGTCTGGATCAGGAACTCCCCGACCCGGGTATCGACCCGCTTTCCGCCGGGAAATTGGACGTCGATGATTTCTGTGGTCATAATTTGGCTCTCCGTAGATTTTACTTAAATGCGCAACGACTCTATTCTGGCATGGGAATGGCAGCGTAGCCGAATGTTAGCAAAATCAGGATTATCGATATATGCCGGTCGAACAGTCGATTTTCAGCGCAAAACGATACTTTACCCTGGTTTGGATGCCATGCAGCCAACCTGTCGGGCGGCGCTGCAGATCTGTTCTTGATGCCTCCGGGGTCGGATAGCCAATGCCGAACCCATACGATCAGATCTACCTGCTCAGCATCGATATTGAAAAGGAGATGCGCTCGCTGCGTCAGTGGGAGGGTGGCGTGCCCGGATCGGAGGCACTCTCCAGCGAGTTGCCGTTCTGCTGCGACACACTGATGTTCAATCAGTGGCTGCAGTGGATCTTTCTACCGCGGATCAGGGCAGTGGCGGAGGGGGAGGCGCCGCTTCCGGAGAAGTCGGATATTGCGCCGATGGCTGAAATCTGGGTTGAAGAGCAGAATATCGCCAGCCCAGGGTATCGTTTGCTGGAACTGATACGCGAGATGGATCGGCAGATTACCGATGCGGACAGCACACCCTTGCGGTTGATGTAGCTCAACCCGGGTGCAGCGGGGCGATAGCCTCCTCCGGCTGCCTATCGGTCGATTCGGTCCGACGCTCCGTCTCCAGCTGTGTTAACAGTGCCGCGCCTTGCCAGGGGAGGGGTGCCGCAGCGTAGAGAGCCCTTTCCAACTCTGCAATCTGCTTTTTCAATTCGATATTTATCGCTCTTTCCGCGATGGAACCGAGCGTCCGTGGCGGCGCGTCCGGCCAGCGCAACCTGCCCCATTCCAGCAGCGCTTTGCCCCCAGCCTCAGGATCGTTGGCAAGACAGGCTGCACGCAGTGCGCGCAACCCGGTTTTTCCTGTTCTGTCGGCTGTCGGCGCTGTTTCAGATTGAGTGCGTCGACCTCGATGCGCGCTGTACCACCAGGTAATCGCCGTGACAAGCCAGCCCAGACCAAGGAAGATGGTGAGTGATTCCGGCCAGGCAGTTGCGGTATTACCCGCTGTAGAGAGATTCGGCGCCGTCAATTGTTGCGGCTGTAATGCAACTGGTGCTTTAGGCTCTGCTGAGTGCGTTTCACCGGCCGGGGCAGGGAGTACCTCGATCTGTTGTTCCGCGATGCTGGCGGTTTCCATCCTCCGTTCGGTTGTATTCCACCAGTCGAGTTTGATCGCCGGCAAGGTAAAACTGCCGCTGCGACTGGGAACGATGGCGATTTTCACCTGGCGTATGCCGGTGATTCCCTCCTTGCTTTCACGGTCATGCAGCACCGGTTGATCAGGGTACTGCTTGAGTCCCTCCGGAAGCGTGATTTTTAACTCCGGAAGCTGGGCGGATGTCAGACCGTCGGCAAACAGCATCAGTGTACGGGTGACCGGTTCGCCGACGGTGAATTGCCTGTTCTCTCCGCCCCAATTCTCCACCAGCTGCAGATTGCTGCTCGGCAGCCAGGGTTCGCCGGCTGCCGGGGAGGGCGCCGGATCGATGGTAATGCTGATTGGATTGGACTGAATTCTGCGAATCTCTCCCGGTGCGCCGAATCTGCCGAAAGGGCTGCCGAACAGATTGTCGCGGCGGCTGCCAGGTTTTAACACCTCACCCTGGAATACCAACGGCGCCAGGTTGAGGGTGCCGTTTTTTTGGGTGAACAGGGCATAGCGGCGCTCCACTACCAGATACCTGCGGCCGCCGATGTTGGTTTCGTACTGTTCGTCCTCGCCCAGCTTTTTGACCAGTAGATCCGGATCATCGCTCTCCGGTGGGGAGAGGCTGGCGTTGTCGGTGGAGACTGCCCGGTAGAGCTGAACGTTGAGCAGGATCTGTGCTGCCGGATATGCCTGCATCGGTTCGGCCTCAACCTTCAGGAAGATGTCATCGCCGCTCAAACCCTGCTGCGGGGGCGCGGCACGCTTAACCATAATGGTCAAAGGTTTGCTGCTGTCGCTGCCGAAAGCCACCGCCGGGATCGTGAGACGGCCGGTCTGTTGCGCCAACAGCGTAAGATTCCAGGTGGTGCTGCGGCTTACCTTGCCGTTGATCATGCGGATGTTCTGGCTCTGGCTCTGGCTGACAATCCGGAAGTCCCGCTCCAGCACACTGAAGTCCGGATCGCCGTCGGTTGCGCTGTCGCTCTCCAGAATCAATTGGAAAGATTCGTCGATGGAGATTGGATTACGCGACAGAGTGGCGCTGATTTCGGCGGATACTGCAGGGCCGGAAAAAAGCAGTAACGCCAGCAAGCATGACAACCATACAGCACGCTTTGGTTGCAGAAGGGTTGTCCTGTCCACCTTTAGGTTTGGCATGGCTACTCCGTTACCAGGGCTCACGCTCAGACCTGCCCTGAAACTGTTGCTGATATTGATAATAGAACTTGCGTTTCAGCAGCCCACCCGGATCGTCGGGAATCCGCCGCAGCCACTGGCGGGCTGACTCATCCTCCCGCTCCTTTGCCTGCGCTTCGGCGTTGTTTCCGGCCATGGCCTGACCCGCTGCCTCAGTTTTTCCGGCATCCGTTGCAGACTGTGCATGCTCGGCTTGATCGTCTGCGCTATGCTGCTCCGGCTGCTGCTGATCCCTTCCCGCAAAGTCCGCCTGCTGCGATCGTTCCGGATTCTGCTGCGGCTGGTTGGCAGCGTCCCCGTTCGACGCTTGCTGCTCCCGCTCCGCTCCCTGATCCGGCTCGCGCTGCTGTGCGTGCTGCGGCTGCGCTGCATCCGATTCCTCGTTTTGCACTTGCCCGTCATCCTGGTTCGATTGATTTTGCTGTTGTTGCTGCAAAAGTTTTTTAACCAGCGCCAGGTTGTACTCCGCGTCTTCGTCTCCTGGTCTTTGGGAGAGCGATTTGCGATATGCCTCTGCTGCCTCCTGCAGCTGCCCCAGCCGGGCGAGTGCGTTACCCTTGTTATAATTGCTGTCCGCGCTGTCGATTGCATTCAGTGCATCCAGGCTCTGCTGGTACTGGCCGGCCCGATAGTGCGCGGCCGATCGCCAACCGGCGTCCTCAAACCGGCGTGCTGCCTGCTCAGGGCTGCCTTCCGCCAGTATGCGTGCCGCCTGCTGGTCGGGTGTGAGCCAAAGATCACGCCACTCCAGCGCCTGGGCCGTTTCGGGCATCGGCAGTAGCAGCGACATGAGCACCAGCAGGTAGCCCCGGCGAAAGGCGAAAGCGGCCAGCGGCAGCAGCGGCAGTATCAGCCAGGGTCCCTCCTCGCGCCAAATGTCGCTGGTGAGCAAGGTCTCCGCGGCGCTCTCTGTCGAACCGCCGGTTTTCATCGCGGCGAGCAGATAGTCGATATCCCGGTCATCGTGGGTCAGCCGGTGGTAAACCCCCCCGGCCGATGCAGCCAGCTTGATCAGCCGCTGCTCGTCCAGTTTATCGACCACGATATTGCCGTTGTTATCCTGCACGAAGCCGCCCTCCGCGAGCGGAATCGGGCTCCCTTCTGCGGTGCCGATTCCCAGTACGCTGACTGGATACTCGCTCCGGTGCGATTCCAGCAGCCGTCGCAGTGCCTCGTCACTGATACCGTCGGTAAGGAACAGCAGATCGCCGGTGGGTTCGCCCGACTGTTGCAGCAGTTCAATACCACGCCGCAGCGCCAGATCCGGCCGGCTGCCCTGACTGGGCATGATCTCGGTCGTAAGCGTGCCCACCAGCGCCTGGATGGTGGCGCTGTCGTCGGTGAGCGGCGTGACGACAAAGGGCTGTGCCGCATAGACCACCAGCGCGGTCTGGCCCTCGTTGCGTCGCTTGAGAATATCCAGCAGCTTGAATCTCGCTTTGGTCAGCCGGCTTGGCTCGACGTCGCTGCTGTCCATTGAACGGGAGAGATCCAACAGAATCACCAACGACGACTGCTGGCGGTAGACCGGTTGTTCAATTTTTTTCCAGCTGGGTCCGGCCAGCGCCAATATCGCCAGCAGTCCGCCGACGCCAATGAGCAGGTGAAGCTTGTAAGCCGGTTTATCTCGCGCACCGATCAGCAGGTAGGGCAGTAGTTGCGGGTCGCACACCGCGGCCAGATTTCCCGCGTGATTGTTTCTCGATTGCAGTTTCCATAGCAACAGCAGCAAGGACGGCAGTGCGAGCAGCCACTCCGGCCGCAGCAGATGGAACTGGTTCATGACCAGCGCTCCCTGATCAACGGGGCGGTGAGCAGCAGTGCCGCCAGCAGCAGTGCCGTTGCCAGCGGCCAGGGGTAGAGCGCTTTGACGGGGCGGAACAGCCGCGTCTCCTGCTCCACCGGTTCGAGTTGATCCAGCAGTTGATAGATCTGTACCAGCTCCGCACTGTTTTTTGCTCGGAAATAGCGCCCGCCGGTGGTGTCGGCAACGGTTTTGAGCAGCTGCTCGTTCAGCTCTTTTGACGGATTGATCACCTGTGTGCCAAACAGCGATCTGACGGTCATTCGATCGGCGCCGATACCGATGGTATAGATCTTCAATCCGGAGCGCGCTGCCAGCTCGGCCGCCTTCTCCGGCTCAACTTCACCGGCTGTGTTGGCGCCGTCGGTCAGCAGGATGAGCACCCGGCTCTGGCTGTTTCTCTCCGTCAGGCGTTTGACAGCGAGCCCGATGGCGTCGCCGATGGCGGTCTGTTTGCCGGCCAACCCGATCGCGGCCTCATCCAGCAGCGTTTTCACCGTTCTGCGGTCGAAAGTGAGCGGCGTCTGCAGATAGGCTCTGTCGCCGAACAGAATCAGGCCGATGCGGTCGCCGGCGCGGCGCTGGATAAAATCCCCGGCAACCCATTTGGTCGCGGTCAGCCGGTCAACCCGCTCTCCATCGATGATAAAATCGCGCTCCTGCATACTGCCGGAGAGATCCACTGCCAGCATCAGATCGCGGCCGCTTAGCGGCAGTTGCAGTGCTTCGCCCAGCCATTGGGGACGAGCGCCTGCGACAACCAGCAGCAGCCAGGCGAGCAGCGCCAGCCAGAGGCGCCAGCGAGGTCTGCGCAGCGTTCGCCCGGTGTTATCCGCTGCGGTAAAATCCTCCAGAAAGGGGACTCTTAGCGCCGCTTCCCGATCGCTCTTTGCCGCTGACATGAACTTGCGGCAGAGCAGCGGCAGCGGCAGCAGCAGAAAAAGCCATGGCCAGGCAAATGAGAGCACAACTCAACCCCGCCAGCCGCCGGCATTGCCGGTTATCCAGCGCCGAATCAGGTTGATCAGCGCGACGCCATCCACACGGCAGTTTGGGTTGTAGGGTGCCTCGGTTAGTACCCGTCCAACCCCTTCGCTGAAAGCTTTTTCATTACCGCCCGGCGTCAGGCTGCTATCCAGAAACCGCAGCCACTCGATTCCCGTCAGCGCCGCAACCTGCCGGCGCGGGTAGAGCGAGAGCGCCACCCGCCTGAGCAGCGTCGAGAGATGCGTTGTCAGCCGCTGCGCATCGCCATCGCGCTCGAACTGCTCGGCAAGCTGCCGCAACGCCAGCAGGCTCTGCGTTTTCAGGCGGCCTCTGCGCCGGATGCGAATAAACGCCCAAACGCTAAAAACCAGCAGCAGGCAGCAAAGCAGCAATCCCCACCAGCCGGGCGCCGGCGGCCACCATACCACCGGCGCCGGCAGGTGGATATCCCGCAACGGCAGGTGCTCTGGTGCAGGAGTCAATGCACCTGCCTCCCCAGGCTGTTCTTGAGTATCCCCGGCAGATCGTCGTTGGTGGCGCACTGGAAAAGGTGAATGCCGTGGCGGCGGCAGATCTGCTCAAGACGAGCCTGCTGCGCCAGATAGTGCTCGCGGTGGGCCAGCCGACGTGCGCGGTCGGCGCTGTCGATGGCGACAAATCGCCTGCCGTCGCTTACCGTATACCAGCCGGCCCGCGGCAGCTCTGCTTCCAGCGGATCGAACAGCCGCACCAGAATCAGGTCGTTGTGGCGCGCCAGGGAGGTAAGATGATTTTCGGTGCGCGTGTCAAGATCGCGGAAATCGCTGATCAGGCAAACCAGCGAGCCGGGGCGGGTAACCCGGTTGATACGCAACAGTGCACTGCCGGCAGCTTCACGCCGCTGTTCCGGCAGACTTGCCGGCGGCGTTTTCTGCGAATACTCCGCCAGCAGGGCGATCAGGCGCAGTGTGGTCCGAACATCATTGCGCGGACGCAGCTCCAGGTGCCCCTGCTCGGAGAAGAGGAGCCCGCCCAGCCGGTCGCCCAGTTTGTGCGCGCTCCAGGCGATCATCGCTGCCGCCTCGCTTGCCAGCACCGATTTAAAGCGGCCCTGCGTGGCAAAGTACATCGGTGCGCGATAGTCGACCCAGAGCGTCACCACCCGCTCTTTCTCCTCCCGGAACAGCTTGCTGTACGGCTGCCCGGTGCGCGCAGTGATGCGCCAGTCGATGTTGCGTATCTCATCTCCGGCCTGGTAGGGGCGCGCTTCATCGAACTCCATGCCGCGTCCTTTCAGACGGGTGAGATAGGCGCCGCTGGAGCGGCTGCGCACGCGGATCGCGCGCAGCGGCAGATCACCACCCCACCGCTTGAGCCGGATCAGCGAGGCCCGGCTGATCTGTACCAGGCCGTCGCCGGGCAGTGGGGAGCCATCGGTATACGACAATCGGGAGTTGGACATCAGGGTACCGCTACCAGCGCAAGTATCTCCTCGACAAACTGATCCGGGGTTACGCCTTCCGCTTCGGCCTCGTAACTGAGCAGTACCCGGTGCCGCAGCACGTCGCAGGCGAGCGACTGGATATCTTCGGGCGTGACAAAGTCCCGGCCTGCCAGCCAGGCGTGGGCACGCGCGCAGCGGTCGAGCGCGATGGTGGCACGGGGGCTGGCGCCGTATTCGATCCACGATGCCAGGGTGTCGCTGTAAATTTCCGGCGTGCGGGTAGCCAGTACTATCTGCAGTAGATAGGTTTCCAGCGACTCGGCCATGTGCATCGCTAAAACCTGATCGCGCGCAGCGAACAGCGCCTGCTGATCCATCTGCGATTCCGGCAGCACTGAGGGGGCATTTTGACGCGCCTCGCCTCTGGCCAACTGCAGGATTGCGCGCTCCTCATCGACTGCCGGGTAGTCTATCCTGACGTGCATCAGAAACCGGTCGAGCTGCGCCTCGGGCAGCGGGTAGGTTCCCTCCTGTTCGATTGGATTCTGGGTTGCCATGACCAGAAACAGCGGTGGCAGTGAGTAGGTTACTGAACCGATGGTAATCTGCCGCTCCGCCATCGCTTCCAGCAGCGCGGATTGAACCTTTGCCGGCGCCCGGTTGATTTCGTCGGCCAGTATCAGATTGTGGAACAAGGGCCCGCGCTGGAACACGAAGCTGCCGTCCTGGGGGCGGAATATCTCGGTACCGGTAAGATCCGCGGGCAGCAGGTCAGGCGTGAACTGGATTCTGTGAAAGTCACCGGCAATGCCGTCGCCAAGCACCTTGATCGCTCGGGTTTTGGCCAGTCCGGGTGCGCCTTCCACCAACAGGTGGCCATCTGCCAGCAGTGCGATGAGGAGACGGTTGATCAGCCGCTTTTGGCCGATTATCTGCCGGCCGAGATGTTGTTCGAGATTTTTTAGCTGTTCCTGCGGTGACATCTTATTCCAACTTCATTGTCAGGGCTGAGCAATCCGCTACCGCCCGGTATGCCTGTGCAACTGTTGAGTGGCTGTTAATTGCTTCATCTGCAGCACGATTATCGCCTCTGTACGACAGAGAGTCGAGGCGTGAGTTCCTTGCAGTCTGGAAGTGTGGGATTGATGTTGGCAGGCGTTGGCAGAAGTTTCTAGTGGTAACTTCGCATCTGACCCACCAGCACGCCTTGAATGCTTACCTGGTCGGGTGAAAAATGCAGCGGCGACATTGCGCTGTTGGCAGGATGCAGAATGACCTCTCCCGGCGTTTGTTCAATGCGCTTCAGGGTTGCATCGGATCCGTCGATCAGGGCGACAACGATCTCGCCGTTGCGCGCCTGATCCCGCTGCTCGACAATGATGTGGTCACCGTCGAGTATCCCCTCTTCGATCATTGAATCCCCGCGAACCTGCAGTACAAAGCAGGGTTTGTTGGTCCGCAGCAGGCTCGGCACCTGGATTGTCTCGCGCTGCTCGATAGCTTCAATCGGCTTGCCAGCGGCAATGTAGCCCAGCACCGGAAGTGTACTGTCATCCTCTTCCCGAACCAGGCGTACGCCACGCCGTTGGTTGTTCATCGGCTCCACCAGGCCGGCATCGACCAAGGCCTGAATCTGCTTGTGCAGTGAGCCTTTCGAACTGAGCCCCAGTGCGCTGCAGAGTTCGTCCAGAGTGGGCGGGTGTTCGAATTCGTCATTATGCCGACTGAGGAAATCGTAAATCTCCTGCTGCCGGCGGGTGAGTGATCTATTCACGGCGGATCCCTATTGGTTCTACTTGTGTTCTATTATAGGGTGTGAAATTTGAATATGAAAGGGGGCGTCGACACCCCGTTGCGCGAAATCAGTGATCGCAGGGTCCGTCGTAGGCGACAACCCGGTTTCTGCCGGACTGCTTGGCCTGATACAAAGCCTGGTCGGCGCCTTCGAGCAGCTGCTCTGCGGAGCAATTTTTGTCCGGCACGGTAGTCGAAGTGCCCAGACTCAAGGAGACGAATCCACCATTCTTAATATGTGGAATCGCCAGTTTTTCGACCGCGATGCGCAACTGCTCGGCGACATGCGCGACACCTTCTTTATCGGTATCCGGCAGCACGACGCAGAACTCTTCTCCCCCATAGCGGCAGGCCAAGTCATTACTTCGGCTGATCACTTTGCTTAATGCTTCGGCGGCTCGCTTCAGGCAATTGTCTCCGGCAACATGCCCATAATAGTCGTTGTACGCCTTGAAATGGTCGAGGTCGGCCATGATGACCGAAAGCGGGGAGAGTGTTCGGGTGCACCGTGCAATCTCCATCGTCAGATGCCGGTCAAGCAGCCTGCGGTTTGCCATACCGGTCAAACCGTCTACTTCAGCCTGGCGCTGCAGCTCGCTGTTAGCCTGTTCCAGATCGTTGGAGACGGCAATCAATTTGTGGCGCATGGTTGCGATACGCTGCATGGCAACCAATTTGGCTCTGAGGATGGTTTCGTCTACCGGCTTGGTGAGATAGTCATCCCCCCCGGCGTCGATACCGGCAGCAACATCACTGGGTTCAGCGCGTGTGCTGAGAAATATGATCGGGACCCAGTCGTTGTCGATTGCCCTGATTTTTGTCGCGGCCTGATAGCCATCCATGACCGGCATAACCACATCCATCAAGATCAGATCAGGATGCTCGCGCAGGTAACAGTTAACCGCTTCCTTGCCATTATCACAGCAGATCACGTTGTGCCCGAAATCCTCCAGGATTGCGGTCAACAGCATGCGCATGGTTTGCGTGTCGTCAACGAGTAGAATTTTCATTTCGGAGAGGACAATAACCCGGCAGGTCTGCCAATTCCCGGCATAGTTAAAGGAATTAATCCGGTTTTTAGTACATTAACCACAATTATAGCCAAGCCGGGGAATTAGACATATTTTTTGCCCTGAAAAGCGCGTTGACAGAGGTCAGATTCCATTCTAAATAAAATCCTGAAGCAAGGGGGAGGTAGTGCTAATGCCTCCGTGTCTTCGGCCAGGGTTTCCACTGGGCAGCCTAGCAATCCAGCTTTTCCATTACAGTGCGGATCTGCCAAACCGTTTCAGACCAACTCTGAAAGCACCTGCCGCACTCGTGTATGCTCCTGCTGCAGTGATGTTAGAAGGTTACCGGCCAGGCGAAGGTCGGATTGCCTGGCTATCTGTTCCAACTCACTGGAAAGGCTGGAAAGTCGGCCGGCTCCTACATTCGCAGCGGCGGATTTCATACTATGTGCATGCCGTTCAATCTCTTCTCGCCGTTGATCGGTGATTGCCTTGGCAAGCAGATGCAGGATGGCATCGGCACTTTCGTTGAAGGCTTCGATGAGATCGTTAAAGTCTTCCCCCATATCGCAACGCAGCTGATTGAGCCGCTGCCGGTCGACGGCGGGAGCCGAAGCAGCGGTAATGGTTAACGGCGTCGCCGGATTAGAGGAGAGGAGGTCTGCGTTGAGAATCCCGGGTTCAAGGCAGCAGGGATTCAGCCACTTATCGAGCACTTCGATCAGTTGGTCACGGTTGAAGGGCTTGCTCAAATACCCGTCCATTCCCGCTTCCTTAAAGCGCGCACGATCCAGCATGTCTAGGCTGTTCGCAGTCAAAGCTATGATCGGCACATAAGGGCGATTCTGCTGCGGGCTGCGGATCGATGCAGCTGCATCGTATCCATCCATGACTGGCATGTTGCAATCCATGAAGATAAGGTCATAGTGACTTTTCCGGTAATACTCGATCGCCTCTTGCCCGTTTTGCGCGATATCGACAACCAGTCCGAGGCCGGTTAACTGAGCTGTGGAGATTTTCTGGTTAGCCGGAACATCTTCGACCAGCAGGACAGTGCCGCTGAATCGATGCCGGATTTTCGACGCTTCTGCTGCGGGGTTTGGATCGTAATTGTTACTGATCGGCAGTCGCAGTCGGAACCAGAATAGAGCGCCTGCACCCTGAGCGCTCGTTACACCGATTTCCCCTTTCATCAGCTCAACAAGCTGCTTGCAGATGGCGAGTCCCAGGCCGGTTCCTCCATACTTTCGAGTGGTGGATGCATCCGCCTGGAAAAACGACTGAAACAGGCGACTCTGGACATCTTCGGGAATACCGATACCGGTGTCTTGCACGGTAAATCGAAGGTCGGCGCTATACGCATCCTGTTTAATTAGGCATACGCTCAGCTGGATATATCCTGTTGTAGTGAACTTGATTGCATTGGATACCAGATTAAGCAATACCTGTCTGATCCTCCCTGCATCGGCAAGTACGTAGCGGGGACACTCAGCCGGATAATCCAACAACAGTTCCAGCTCTTTCTGCGAGGCTTTAGCCGATAGCAGGCGCACAACGTCGCGGCAGATTTGCCGGACATCGCAGGGCAGCAGTTCCAGCGACATCTTGCCTGCACCTATCTTCGAGAAATCGAGGATGTCGTCGATAAGCGATAACAGGAGTTTGCCCGATTGATAGATCGTGTCGAGAAACTCCCGCTGCTCATCGTCTAGATCGGTACCCTCCAGCAGTTGGGCCATGCCGAGTATGCCATTCATCGGAGTTCGTATTTCATGGCTCATGACGGCGAGAAAATCACTCTTTGCCCGGTTCGCGGCCTCCGCTTCCTCCTTCGCTTTTATCAGATCCGCCTGATACTGACGGCGCAGTATGCCCATGCTCAGTGTGCTGGATAGCTGCAATAGATACTGCCGTTCAAAACTGTGTTCGATATGTTGCTCGGAGAGGAAGAGGATAAGAACGACAGCCACTTCCTTGCCCTCGGGAACGGGCAGTATATAGAGGTTGTTGTCCGGACCGCGGTAGTTTGTATCGGCGACAAACAGGATCTCTTTGGAGTGAGCGGCATCGTTGCAATACTGTTGCAACCGGGGAGTCGGAAAAGCTTCCGCTGCCTCGCCCCGGATAGACTCCACCGAGAGAATGCTGTCGAAGGCCGATTGCGAATCACTTGAAGTTCGCAGCACAAATGCTGCGTGGACCAGGTCGTCGGGCCTGGGATAAAAAGTGGTGATAGTCCTCAGCGATGTAGTGAGGAACTCATCGACCCCGGTTGGATCAAGCGTCAGTCTTAGCAGGGTGGCCAATAGATGCGCTTCGGCAGCTTTCTGTTCGGCTTTCTCCTTGGCATCCTGGCGCAACCGTTCTGCTGCCAGTTGTTCCGATATGTCATGCATAAAGGTCGAGAAGTACTGGTTGCCGTCGTGTAACGCATCGTGTCTCACAACCGTCTGCGACACCGGCAGTTCCTGCCGTGATGTGTGGCGTACCGAGTTGGTCCCCTGCCATACTCCTCTTAAGAATGCGGTCGGCACCGCGTTATTCAGCAGCTGATCCAACTTGGATTCGGGAAAGACTTGACGCACAGTCAGGCCACTGCAACCAAGGCTGGGATCCCTGCCCAGCAACTTGAGCAGTGCACTGTTGGCGAATAGGATATTGCCTTCCAGATCGAAGGTGGCAATCAGCTCGGGACTGCTTTGAATAATACTGGCAAGCCGGGCCTGCTCTTCCTGGCTGCGAATCCGGTCGGTAATATCCTGCACCGTCCCTATCACATAGAGCGTTGAACCCTCTTTGTTCTGCCGCGGTTGGCCGAGGATATGGATAAAACCAATCGATTGATCCTTTCGGATAAGACGGTGAATCACATTGAGCCGGTCACCGCTTTTTATCGACTCGACCATCGCTCGGTTCAATAAATCCCGGTCGTCAGGATGAGTCGCGTTGAGATACTGTTTGAAGGAAGCCTTCAGTGTGCCGAGATCGGTCCCGATGATCCGATACACCTCATCAGACCAGTACAGCGAATCTGAGTGTGAATTCCAGTTCCAGTGGCCGATCTTGGCCAGCGATTCCACCTGATTCAGCAGGTCATCCGGCTGCCCGCCCGCCACCGGCTGTCTGAACTCCGTCATGCCAGCCACGGATTGGTCCACACTCGACTAGTCATTAGTCCACGAAAACGCAGCTTTAACCCGGTTCCCGGTAGCTTCATACTCGATTGAATCGCATAACTCTGACACCAGCTTGATCCCTCTGCCGGAAAACTGTGTGTCCGGCGGTAACTCGCCAGGAAGGCGGCTGTTATAGTCAAAGCCGGGACCGCTGTCTTCCATCTCAATAATCATACTGCCGCCACTGGCTGTCGGCTGAGCGTTGATTATTATCTTGATAGCGCCCTCGTCCAGATTTCCGAGCCTGGCTTCTCTTTCCGAGAAGTATCGTGTGAAACCCTCCGGCGACTGTTTCAGACTGGAACTCAGTCCGAGTACACCGTGATCCAACGCATTGACATAGAGTTCAGTGAGTATTGTGTATAACAACCTGCGTTGATTCTGGAGGCCGAGCATCTCCTGTAACTGGTTGATTATCGGAGGAATAGGATCGCTTTTCCGTAAGTGTGCACCCGCCAGTCTGATGGAGAATTCAATCGCCTGGTCGGGGCGGTTCTGCTCCTCGAAATGGTGTCTGGTATGCTTTGATTGAGTCGGCGGAAGACACGCCCAATCCGCCAGAACGATCTGTTCGCAGGGCATTTCAGCCAGGCTGATATCATCATCCTGGGGGGCGTCCCCACAAAAATTCCGAAGTGAATCGGTAATCTCTTCAATCAAACGAAATGGGGAGGTAGAGTTTTGAATTGTGGCATCCAAACGGGCCTGACCGAAATACTCTTTAGCCGGATTTCGTGCCTCCAATACACCGTCACTAACCAGTAGCACCCGGTCTCCCTGCTTCACTGGATAGGGTTGTATCGTCTCTTCGTAGCTGGTATCGGAGACTATGCTCAGTGGCAGATTGTTGGAGACAAAACGGTGCTTGATCTCGCCGTTCTCACCGTCGATCAGAAGCACGTCCGGCATACCGCAGTTGCAGACGGTGACATGATCCAGCGTGTGACTCAACGAGACGAACTGCACAGCGAAGAACATTCCGGTGGGCAGCAGACCATGCAGCTTCCGGTTAATTCCAGAGAGAATCTGCTGGGGGGAGAAACCCTTGTGGGTCATTGCGCGGAAAGCCTCAGATACCGGCAGCGCACCGATCGCAGCGGCCAACCCGTGTCCGGTGAAATCGCCCAGCATAATATTCAGGTCGCCGGAGGGGCCGTAGGCACTCAAGAGCACATCCCCGCTGAAGAGTGCTGCGGGTTGCAGCAGGGTTCGTACATGTTCCATCGCAACATTGCCCGCGATCACCGCGCCGCTGAATACCCCCTCCGCCATCTCTTCATCTTTCTTCATCTGCGCATAGAGAGAGCCGAGTTTTTCGTGCAGTCGGCTGATTCGCTCCATGGAGAGAACTTTTGCCTTGAGCACCGTGTGGCTGAACGGCTTGGTCAAAAAGTCGTCTCCGCCCACTTCGATGCAGTGCGACAGCACTGATTCATCGGTTCTGGCGGTCAGAAAAATGATGGGAACAAACTTGGTCGTCTCAATGCCGCGGATACGTCTGACCGCTTCATGGCCATCCATTACCGGCATCATGACATCCATGAAAATCATGTCCGGCTGCTCGCTGCAAAAAAGATCCAGTGCCTGGGCGCCGTTCTCCGCCTGAATAACGGAATACCCGATTTTCTTTAGAAAAGATTTCAGAATAATTCGGTTGGATAACTCATCATCTACGATGAGCGCCTGTTTCGTTGATACCTGTTCGTGCTGTTCATGCGCCGCAGAATTGTAGCCATGATTGACGGCATGCATTGTCTGGAGTCTCGCTGTTGGAACCGGATAGTAAGGCCTTTCAGGCTATTTCGACCGGATACGCGATAACTTGAAAATGTCTAACCGAACAGCGCGGGGGGTTATTAACGCTGATCAGCGCACTGCTTGAGTAATTGATCGGGAGATCAGGCGTGCAACTGCGGGCTGTATCCGTGTGCACGGGTCGCTCCGGCATGGAACTCCTCGATCAACAACCCGGCACGCCTCCGCTCCTCACGTCTTTGCTCCTCCTCGGGAGCAGTAAGCGGGGATGTGGTCTGTTGTCTGCGGTCGCGCAGTGGTGAGCGATGAAAATATTTACGCACCTCCATTTGCTTCTCTTTGAAAAACTCGCCGTTGAGCCGGGCGATCACCGCTACCGCTTCATTTGGTTTGGCAAAATGTGCGATTCCGTGGTACTCCACCGTTTGCTTATCAATGTCCGTGACCCGCAGGATCTGGCAGTCGATATTTTCAGGTTTTAACGTCATGCCAAACAGCGTCCAGTGGGGCTTTAGCGCGCTGGAGATAAAGTGGATGAGATCGAGACGGGTTACCGATTCCGGAAGCCTGCGAATGAATACATCCATACTTCCCACCTATGACAGAACAAACCGACAGAAGAAATTCACCAAATGGATTATAGTTGCATGGAGAGAACAATAGTGAGTCTAAATGTGATTCAGTCGACAATTTAAACCATGAATAAAGTATGGCTGGCACTACAGTTAGGCAACCTTGACTAAGGTTATGGCAGCCGATTCAGACGAGTGGGGCCGACAACTGTGCAGGAGCAACGATTTTTTCGATCAGCAGATTGCTTCTACGCCGATCTCGCCGGCGTCGATTAACAATGGCGATGTTTTCCGAGTCTGCAAGATTCACTCGCCGTTCTTTTGCAGCGGACCGGCTGTGGTAGACGCGTGGCTTTAACGTGGCACCTCTGAGATGACAGTTGCCGAGTTGTTTGATCAACGCCTGACCGGTCTTATCGTCGTCCACATATGCCAATCCCTGGTACTGAACTTGGTTACTGTCGCTCGCTTTAATGCGCAAAACTTCACACTTTTCCAGGTGGCCTTTTCTGCTGAAAACCGGCAGTAGCCACACGTTTTTCATGCACGACGAAACGAATTGATACAGTTGTTCTGGGTCCGTATTTTGGTCCAGATCAGGAATCAGGATTATCATCGAATCGATACCATACCAAACCCATGAGTTGTTCCGTCCGCGTCCCCGTGCCGGTTCTGCCAATGGTGTTTTACTTCTGGGATCTGTTTTGGCAGTTTAGTGCTTTTATAGTACAGGTGGCCGGTGGATGCAAAAATAATCTGTCGTCGGCGGGCAACGGCAGTTTATGATACTCAGCAATCGGACAGGGCCCGCCATTCTCTGATACAAATTAACAGCATGCCCGCTTGTTTTTATGCTGTTTGCTACAGAGAGAGATTATGCAGAGTAAAGCTACGATTATCGATCTGATTCGTCATGGCGAGCCGGTCGGCGGAGTATTGATTCGCGGACAGCGGGATGACCCACTGAGTGAAACCGGTTGGAAACAGATGTGGGCTGCCGTTGACGGCAAGCGATCCTGGCAGCGTATCATCACTTCACCGCTGTTGCGTTGCGCCAACTTTGCCCACGAACTGGGACGGGAATTGAATGTGCCGGTAACGCTGGAATCGCGTCTCGGCGAAATCGGTTTCGGCGAATGGGAGGGGATGGATCCGGCCATCCTGTATCGGGATTGTCCGGAGGCGATTGACAACTTCTGGGTAGATCCGGGAGCCTATCCGCCGCCGGGCGGTGAGTCATTTATCCGATTCCAGCAGCGCGTCGGCGCTGCGCTGGATTCGATTTTACAAAACTATCCGAGTGAGCATCTGCTGGTGGTTGCCCATGGCGGCGTAATCCGCATGATTATCGCCCGGGTATTGGGCATGCCTGCCGGTAATATTTTCCGTATGGATGTTCCCTACGCAGCGGTCAGCAGGATCGCGGTGGAGCAAGGCATACCACGGCTCAGATTTCACTGCAGCAGGCTCTGAATTTCAGTAGCGGCCGTGATGCTACGGCGCGCTGTGGCCGATCTTCGACCAGGTAAGCGCAAAGGCATCGGCCAGGGAACCACCGGCTCTACGAATGCTTACGCCATAAGCCTGCGCCAGGTTCGCGTCGTTGATAACCGATGCCGGCGTGCCTGTGGCAAGCGTCCGGCCCTGATACAGCAGATGCAGCCGGTCGCAATAGTGAGCGGCCAACCGCAGATCGTGTAATACGACCAGCACTGCGCCACCTTCGTTGCAGTGCTGCCGCAGTAAGTCCATTACTTCGAGCTGATGGGATAGGTCCAGCGCCGCGACAGGTTCATCCGCCAACAGGGTGTTCGGCTCCACCGCCAGTGCTCGAGCGAGCAGCACGCGTGCCTTTTCACCGCCGGACAGGGTCGGGAAGGGTCGCTCTGACAGCTCGAGCAGGTCGGTGCGGCGAAGTGCCGCTTCAATAACACGCAGGTCTTCGGCGCTGGCATTCCGCCAGCTTCCCAAATGCGGCAGGCGGCCGAGAGCCACAACACGCGCGACCGTGATGGGCCAGTGAGCAGTACCGGCTTGCGCCAGGTATGCGATGCTGCGTGCCCGCTCCAGTCCGGGCAGTCTCCGCAATGCATGGCCATTGACCAGCAACTCTCCGGCAGAGGGTTCGACGATGCCGGCGATGATCTTGAGCAGGCTGCTTTTGCCGGCACCGTTGGGCCCAATCAATCCAAGCATCTCGCCGGCTTTCAGCTGCAGCGATATCTGCCTGAGGATAGGCCGGCCGCCCAGGGTGAGCGATATCCCGTCTGCAGCTAT
Organism: Chromatiaceae bacterium; assembly: GCA_024235255.1. Lineage (GTDB taxonomy): Bacteria > Pseudomonadota > Gammaproteobacteria > Chromatiales > Chromatiaceae > HKST-UBA178. The sequence continues at coordinate 583,294 of JACKMT010000001.1, read as the reverse complement.
CAGTTTCACGTCTGCCAACGCCGGCTCCTGACGATCAAAAAGAGGAAAAACGGTGCTCCGACCAACGCAGTGAGGACGCCGACTTTGATTTCGGTGCCAGCCGGAAAGAGGCGAACGCCAATATCGGCGCAGAGCAGCATGATCGCGCCGCCTAGAGCGCTGGCAGGCAGCAACCGTCCCGGCTGAAATCCGACCAGCGGCCGCAGCAGGTGCGGGGTTACCAGGCCGACGAAACCGATGGCGCCCGTGGTCGAGACCGCAGAACCCACCGCCAGCGCGATGGCGATGAAGATGCGCCAGCGCAGGCGGTCGAGATTGACGCCGAGTGTGTGCGCGGTCTCCTCTCCCAGTGTCAGCGCATCCAGTGAGCGTCCGGTGCCTGCCAGCAGAGCCCAGCCGAGCAGAGTGCCAGGCAGCATGATCCAGAAGTCATCCATACTGTGGTTGGCAATGGAACCGAGCATCCAGAGGACGATTTCGCGGACTGCGTAAGGGCTGGGGGCCAAATTGATCAGCAGGGAGATCAGTGCCATTGCGATCGAGTTGACCGCTACGCCGGCAAGGATCAGTGTCGCCGTGCCGGCGGCTCTCCCCGCCAGCGAGTAGACCAGCAGTGTGGCCAGCAGGGAACCCACTATTCCGCCTGCAGGCAACGCCAGCCAGAAGCCGGCGGCAAGACCCGAATAGAGCGTCAGGGATGCGCCAAGCGCCGCGCCGCCGGCGCTGCCGACCAGACCCGGGCTGGCCAGCGGATTGCGCAGCAGACCCTGCATGGCGGCGCCGCATAACCCCAGCGTCGCACCGGCAAGCAACGCGATCAGCGCGCGCGGCAGGCGTACCTCGGTGAGGATCAAGGCGATGACCGACTGGGTGTCGCCGGCTGCATCCATCACCGCTGCGAGCACCGGTATCGGATTGGCGCCGATAAACAGGGAAAGGAGAAAAAGGCAGGCCAGTACCCCGCTCATCAGCATGAGCAGAGGCCCCCGGTGGATGCTCTCGCTGCTGCGGATGGAAGTTGTCACTTGTGTTTTTTACCGCCGGAATCGTGCAGTAGATCCAGACGTGCCTGTGCCAGGGCTTCAACCGCGTCGGCAATCATTGGCCCGCCGCAGATCCAGTACTTGTAAGGGATGTTGATAATCGGTCTGCCCCGCAGTATCCAATTCAACGCAGGATGGTGCATCTGCCGTTGCGCCAGAGAATCGGTCCCAGGCGCATAGGCTGACGAGAAGAGCTGCTGCGGCTGCGCCAGCAGCAGCGTCTCCAAATCGATTTCGCCATAGCCGCGGATGCCGTGGTCGGCGCTTAGATTGCGCCAGCCCGCCAGCACCAGTGCTTCATGCTGCAGCGTTTCCCGACCGCTGGTGTAACCCCGCGGCTGGTAAAAGAGTGCCGATGGCGGTGCTGCTGCCGTAGTCGCGGATGCGACCTGCCGCAATCTGCGATCCATCTCGGCAATCAGTTGTTCGCCTTTGTCGGCGGCGTCCAGCAGTGCGGCAGTGTAACGTATGTTGCTGCGGATATCCTCCAAGTTTGAACTGAGGGGAATTGTTTCCACCCGGTAACCGAGGTGGCGCATAATCCGGATCGAGGGGTGAGGGGAGAACTCGCTGCCGAGCACCAAGTCGGGATTGAAACCCAGCAGCTGCTCGATCTTGGCGTCATTGACCGGATAGTGCGCCGCTCGTTCGGCCATATATGAGCTGTTGGGCTCCAATGCCAACCGGCTTACCGAAACGATCTGTTCCGGTTTCGCCAGCAGCAGCAGCAGCTGATCGCTGCACAGGTTGATGGAAACCACCCTTGCGGGAGGCGTCTCTGCGTGAACCGCAGCGGCAATTGCACAGCATGCGATTAGATAGAAGAATCTCACAGTTGCACTACATTCATATGGTAAAGTCTCGGCATCTTGATCCGGCAGATCATTCTATCGGAACTTGAAGCAGGCGGCAGTAACAGTGAGAATTGGTCGGTCTGGGAGAGGGTGGGAGCAGGAGAGTGACGCAAGGCGGCAATAACGGGGATGATTCGATCAGATGCGCCTGCTGTGGCCGCGCTGAGCCGCGGGCAAACCGTGGCGACGCTGGATCGTTCAGTTGGTTGCGCAAGGATGTCAATCTGGGTTTGGGGGTCTGCAACGCCTGTCCCGAGTGGCTGGACGCCTGGGATCGCGGGCATCGCGATGTGCGCCTTCACCCGGCTGCAAGCGGAGCAGGGAAACCGGGCGGCCGCCCGAGCCTGGAACAGCTGATTCAGAATGCCAGCCTGCCCTCTTTTTCCCATGTGCTGCTTGAAATTTATGACCTGCTTTCATCAGATACCGCGGGTGTCGACCAGATCGCGCAGCTGCTGCAGACAGACGCTGCGCTCTCTGCCCGCACACTTAAACTGGCAAATTCTGCATACTACGGGTCTGCCCGCAATATAGGCACCATCCCGCACGCTTTGACCCGCATTGGACCTTTCGATCTCTGGTGGCTGCTGTTCACCACCGAGGTGAAGAGCCTGTTTTACGGCATCGACCAGCAATTGATGGATATGGAGCGGTTCTGGCGGCACAGTCTGCTGGTGGCCTGTGTCAGCCGAAGCTTGGCCGAACAGCACCGCTGTGGCGAACCTAGGGAGCAGTTTGTTGCCGGCCTGCTTCACGATATCGGCAAACTGCTTGTTTTACATCGTCTACCGATCGAATACGGCGCGTTACTGGAGCGTGCCGCGCAGGGAGAGTCACTCATCGAACTGGAGCGTGCAGAGCTCGGCTTTACCCATGCCGATGCCGGCGGCGATCTGCTGGATCGCTGGAAGTTGCCGCACCACTTGGTGCATCGAGTGCGCACACACCATCAAAAAACACTCTATCTCACACCAGAGAATCTGGTTGCCGCAGCCGATCGCCTGGCTCACCGGATGGCTGAGATGAAGCAGGGTAATGCAGCTGAGGCGGACCCGGAGCAGTCTGTCATCGATGCGAGTGAGAAGCTCTTCCAACGATTGTCCGAGCTGGTGCTTTGAGCGAATTAATCTGCTTCGGCCAGTTTGGTGGTGACGCCAACACTGGTCAATCCATCGTTTTCTCGGGTATCAGCAACGCTCCGCAGTGGCGGCAGTAGTAGCGTTGTCCGCGGGCAATGCGATTGCGGCGGATGGCGGTGAGCTGGTGTACGCGGCAACCGCATCGGTAGCTGAAACGGGCCAGCTGCCGTCCGTCTGCTCCATCGATCTGATAGCTGTGGCACCGTTTGGGTTCGGCGTCAAAGAACGCCATCACCGAACGCCACTCCTGACCGTGTGGCGCCGTGCGGTAGGGGAAGAGCGCTGAGACAACAACGTGAGCCACCTCATGCGGTACTGTCTGGCGGATGAAACTGTCACCGTATTTTTCCAGCAACCTGCGGTTGTAGCGGATAACCGGCATACCCGATGCGACAAACCGCACCATGCCGGCGGCTTTGCCACGCAGATCGAAGCGGATATCCACTGGGCGCGGAGATACGCCGAAATGCTCGCCGGCCGATTCCAGCAGCGACAGCGTGAAGCGTCTGGTCTGATCCGCAAGATGCAAGCCTTGGCCAGTCAAAAATGCTCCTGTCGGTTGCCCAGATTGCAGAGCACGCTTAGCGTCCAACCCTGCTGAAGTCGCTGCCCGCCGTTAACCCGAAAATCTCATCCAGCGCCAACTGACGGATCAGTGCGTCGACTGCCGGCTGTCCGTGTTCCCGCTGAACTTCACCCAGGATAAGGCGCACCGCATGGCGGTTGTAGCCGCTGCCGAACGCTATCTGCTGTTTGATTAGCTCGCCTGCCCGTTCCGGTGTCATTGCGCCTCCGCCTCAGCCTCGTTAATCCCCCGGACGACTGCAGTCCAGGCTTTGGCGATATTGTCGCGATTATACCCGCCGCCACCCAGCGCCAGCAGGCCTTTGGAGCCACAGCGGCGTGCAATTCCGTACAACGTCTGTGCGGCGTGATGGTGGGCTGCATCTGTGAACGCAAGGGTGGTGATCGGATCGCCCTTGAGGCTGTCGGCGCCGCACTGGAGAATAATGAACTCTGGTTCGCTTTGTTCGATGAACGCGGCGACTGCCGGCCAGAGTTTAAAGAAGATACTGTCGTCTGCTCCCGGCGGCAGCGGGAGGTTCAATTTATGTCCGACCGCTTCTCCCTTCCCGGTTTCATGCGCGTGTCCCGTGCCGGGGTAGAGATAACGGCCGTCCTCGTGCAGATCGGCAAAAACCAAGTCAGGATCCGCTTCGTATGCATAGAAAAGACCATCGCCGTGGTGAGCATCTATATCGACGTAAGCAATGCGATGCAGCCCATGCCGTTGGCGCAGCGCTTCCACCGCAATGCCACAATCGTTGAAGATACAAAAGCCGGCAGAAGCGTTTCTGCGGGCATGGTGAAGACCCGCAATGGGAATAAAGGCTGCCTGATCCTCTCCCTGCACAATTCTGTCTACCGCATCGAGCACGCTGCCGACGACCGTGAGGGCCGCTTCGTAGGCGCCGTTAAAAACCGGTGTGTCGGGATCCAGCATGCCATACCCTTGGTCAGACATCCGTTCGACCTGTTCAACATATTTCGGTGTATGGAACAGCAGGACGTCCTCACGCGTTCCGTCGACCGGCGGCATTACCCTACAGCGCTGTTCGAACCCCTGCTTCCGAAAGGCATTCCAGAATGCATGGAACCGGTCCGGTCCGAAGGGGTGTCCGTCGCCAAAGCCATATTTCGCCAGCGATTCCCCGGCATAGACAAACATAGTGTTGTACCTGTTGGTATTAGACCCCGCCACTCTATGACAAAACCCGCCGGCTATCCAGATCAGGGAGATCTCTGATGGTGCTGATACAGCACACTTGAAAAGCAACTGAAGCCGCCACCCTCGGGGGGGAGGAGTGCAGCAACGCTCCGCCGCCTGATAAACTGCATGATTTATACTGTTGGTTCGACCGGGTAGCAGTTTCGTGCTAAAAAGTAGCTGAAGCGTTCTCGAAAAAGCGCAGTACTGTATCAAGAGGTGAGCAAATGGGTGCCCAAGTTAAACGAGTCAGCGTGCGTGACGTGATGAAGACGGAGTTCACGACGATCGATCGGCAGGCAACGATTTACGAAGCGTTGCTGAAGATCAAAAAGTACCGGACATCGGTACTGGTGGTGGAAAAACGCGACGAAAATGACGAATTTGGGATTCTGCTGGTGGGGGACATCGCCCGTCAGGTATTAGCAAAAGACCGATCCAGCAAGCGTGTAAATGTCTATGAGGTGATGATCAAACCTGCTGTTTGTGTGCATCCGAATATGGATATCCGCTACTGTTCGCGCCTGTTTGCTCGGTTCGGTCTGGTGCGTGCTTTGGTGGTGGAGAACAGGCAGGTATTGGGCACCATCAGCCCGAACTCCCTTGTGCTGGACGGTATGTATGATCTGGAGGAAGACCAGTAGCATCAAATTCAGCATTGCGTTGTCCGCTGATAGGTTTCTCCATTACTATCGGGGCAATGCGCGCTCGGTGATTGTGCGTGCCGATGACGGCCGCCGGATTCGACTGCCGGCTGCCAATCTAAGACCTTTTTTACTCAGCGATGGAATTAATGGCGAGTTCGAGTTGACGCTGGATGAGAACAACAAACTGCTCGATATCCGTCGCTTATAACCGCCTACTGCCCGAGCATCTCCAGTAGACCCCATGCCGCAACTGAACAGCAGGCTTGCCAACGACCATGCCCGTGGTCTGGTTCTGGCGATAGTCGGCGTCTTGGTGCTTTCACCCGATAGCCTGTTGGTCCGGCTGATTGGGGCTGATCAATGGTCGCTGCTGTTCTGGCGCGGTTTGATGACCAGCCTAACCTTGTCCCTGTATCTGTTCATGCTTCACGGATGCGGGATCCTGAAACGATTCCAGGCATGCGGCTTTGTTGGCCTGGTTGTCGCCGCGCTGTTTGCGCTGAACACCTCCCTGTTTGTAGTCTCGATCCGTCATACATCAGTCGCCAATACGCTGGTACTGGTCAGCGTTGCCCCGCTCTTCGCAGCGATATTTTCCAGCCTGTTTCTGGCCGAGCATGCACCGCCGCGTACCTGGATTGCGACGGTGCTTGGTATTCTTTCGATTGGCTACATCATGCAGGAGGGGCTTGGTTCGGCCAGTCTGATCGGCGACAGCGCAGCACTCGGTCTGGCACTGACAATGGCCGCCATCCTGACCTTGCTGCGCGCCCGCCGATCCAGTGATGCGGTGCCCATTGTTGCGTGCAGTGGCTTGCTGCTGGCAGTGGTGATGCTGCCGTTCTCAGAACCGCTCTCCCTGAGTGGCGGCGACTGGCGCTATATGAGTATTCTGGGACTCTTCGTGATCCCCGTCTCGTTCGCCTTTACCCTCAGCGCACCTAAATATCTTCCGGCACCGGAGGTCGGACTTGTGTTCCTGCTGGAGACGGTGTTGGGACCTTTCCTCGTATGGCTGGTGATCGGCGAGGAACCGCCGGAGAGGACACTGATCGGCGGCACCCTGCTGGTATTGACTTTGGCAGTGCATGCCGCGATCAGCCTGAAAAAGCACACCGAGAGGAACGGCTGAGGGATTAAGGAAAAATATTGCACCTGGGGTTGGGCGGATCCCGATAGGGGATCCGCCATCCGCCTTAACCTGAAATTTCCTGTCAGTTACCGATTATCACCAAACACGTATTTCGGCTTCAGCCAGTAAACGAGCAGGGGGAGCAGCATCAGTGCTGTGAATACGTCGATGATCAGCGCCTCGCCGATATAGATGCCCAGTCCCCAGGTGTTGGCAAGATCGGTGCCGACCAGCGGAATGAAGCTCCCGAGCAGCACCACCACGGAGATGATAACGGCCGAACCGGTCGTGTTTTGCGTATTGCGCAGCGACTCCATCCAGTTTCCGCCGGTGGCTTGCATCTCCTCGCGCAGCCTGGAGATCATGTAGATGCCGTAATCCACCCCCAGCCCCATAGCAATGCTGAGGGTAACCAGCAGATGGAACGCCAGATTCCCGGACCAGTTGCCGACCGAAGTGAAATAACCGCCAAGCCCATATTGGGCGAAAAGCGTGATCAGCAGCGTAAATAACAGGATGCCAGCAACCATCAGCGAGCGGAAGATCAGCGCGCTGATGATAAAGATGGCCAGCGCCGTCTGCAGCGGGCTTTTCAGCCAGTTTTCAATCGCCACTTCCCGCGTCGCCTCGGTTGCGCCAAGGAAGCCGCCTACTGCCGGGCGAACATAGTTGGCTCCGTCCACCGACAGTTCGTTGGTATCGCCGGAGAGATCGTCGACCGGTCCCGAGCGCAGGCCGAAATTGACCTTGCTGAAACCCTTGTCGTTTTTGTGTTCCTCAATGTATTGCTGGATATCCATGGTGACCTGATGCGTCTCGCGCGGATCCATGGTGTTGATGAATCCCAGCACCACACCTTCGTTCCAATCGGCAGCGACGAAGGAGTCCATGTCGCCCTCGGATGTCATGGTCTCCAGCAGGCCGTTATAGAGCTGCACGATCCCTTGCGGATCACGGTCGTCATCCGGGTCTATCGATGTCAGATACGCTCTAGTAGGGATGGCCAGATCACGGATAACGGGCTTTTCACCTGGTTCTGCGGTCAGCAGCATATTCACCAGCCTCACGTACTGGGCGTAGGAACCGGTATAGCCGATGAATTGGTGCGAGCGCATCCAGTTCTCCATCTTCTCCAGATCGGCCAGCACGTCGGCATTGTTGAAAATACCCTGCGCGCCGCAAGCGTCCGGGTCCCAACAGCCGAGTTTCTGTTTCTCTATCTGGCACTGCTGGGCACGTTCTTGCTTATCTTCGATGTCGTAAATCGCATCCGGATAGTATTCGGTTTTGCACAACGGGGTGACGGGTTCTTTGCCGCGAATCGGGATGTTCACGGAAATAACACCCGGCATGATCTCGTTGAGCCGCATCAGGTGCTCAATGGTGATTGAGGACTCTTTGAACGCGGCGCGCGGATAGTTTATGCCTTTCTCGACACCCGGCATCAAATCATCGGAAGTGCCTTGCAGGATCTGGGTGTAATTCACCGACAGCAGCATAATCACCGCTACAACGCCGATCGGCAGCCATTTGCCGGGACCGGAGATGAGTCTGGTCAGCATGCCGCCCACCGAAGTTTCCCAGGAGTGGCCCTCCTTGGTTTCACATAGCGCCTGCGGGGGAGGGAAGATGGTCAGCAGCAGCGGGATCAGCGTGGTGGTGGTGAACAGCAGTGTCAGCATGCCGAACATGCCAAAATAGGCGTAGTCTTTGTAGAACGAGATATCGACCGTGGCCAGAGTTGCAAAGCCGACCATATCGGTAATGATCGACAGGGTAGCGGGGACGATAGTGTGACAGATGGCGATAAACGCAGATTTTTCGCAGTCGCCGTGTCCGGCATGCTCCAGCATGAAACGGCGGGTGACCTGGATCGAGTGGCCGATACCGATCGCCAGCAGCAGCATCGGCGTCAGTACCATCATCGTCGTGAGTTTGAATTCGGTAAACCCCATCATTCCGAGGGTCAACGCAATGGTTGCGCCGACACCAAGCAATGGGAAGGCGGCGCCCCGCCAATTCCTGAACTCGAGCCACAGCACCACCACCACGACGGCGATGGAGAGGACGAAGAGCCACCACTTGTTGACCAGATCAGCCAGCATCCAGGCTAGAAAATAGGGTTCACCTGCAACCAGCAGTTCGATCCGCTCGTCCTCCCCATACTCATCCATCAGTGCGCGCACCTGGTTAACCCAGGGCAGGTAGATCTCCTTTACGCCATCGTCATAGTCGCCAATGATGTACGCTGCGGTGGCAACGCACGCCTCTTTATCGTAGTCCTCGTAGGCGCAAAGCTTGCCATCCGGCCCCTCCATCGAGACCAGCATCGGGCCCATGACAGGGTTGCTTTTAATGCCTTCTTTGAGGAACGCCAACTGCTCCCTGGCCAACTCCGGGTCGTCGGTACTGATGCCCGCCGTTGGGATGAGCCGTTTGAAAACCAGACCGTTCTCATCGGCTCCCATGAACTTGATTTTCTGCGCCGCGATGTCGATGAAGTTGGCTTCGCGCGAGTTTGGCAGTGCCACCAGCTTGCGGTGCAGTTCCTGTATCTTATTGATGAACCATGGCTGAAAGATATCCCCCTCTTTGACGCGCAGGGCGAAGACCATCAGGTTGCCCATACCGAAGTTGTGCTCGGCATACAGGTTGGTCGCAACATAGCGGTTGCTGGGGGGCAGCAGCGTATCCGGATCGTTGCGTATATCCATATACTGTATCTGGGAGGCGCCTAATAGGGTAGCCACCAACAGAAACAGCATGATGGGCCATCTATACTGAAGCACGAACCGGGCGTAACGTGCGGCGATACGATCTTCCCCCTGCAGGGAATCTTGAAAATTTTCAGACATGGTGGAGACTCGTACGTTTCCTAGAGAATAAATGGTTTGGAAACAGCGTCAATTTTTTGCACTTGTCATACCGGCGAAGGTCGGGATCCAGAGCACGCGACCACTTACTGGATTCAGGCCTCCGCCGGATAGCAGGGAACAGTGTTTCCGGCCGGAACTACAAATTTTTTTAACCGCTAATCAAACAGATACCGGATGCCGACCTGAACGTTGGAAGAGTCTTTGAACTGACCGAACTGGGTATCCTCGTCGCCCCAATACTGGTTCCATTCGGCGGTTCCGATCAGGTTGTCGGTAAACGAGTACTCCATATCGAAACGGTTCCAGTAGCCGCCGCCCTCCTCATACATCACGATGTTGTTCCAGCGGTGCTCGTCCGAAGGGCCGAACGGCTTGGACAAGAACAGAGAGTAGAACTCTTTGTTTTCGTAGGCTTGGTTCAAGCCATTGGACAAATGCAGTGTGGCCAGATCTCCGGTGTAGCGCGAGCAGTCATATGAATTGGAAGTAGTGGTTTGTGCGTTTGACTGCGTTGTGCACGTGCGGGACTTGTTAACGTAATCCAGGTTGCGGAACTGAATGAACTGGCCGCTGACCAACAGGTTCTTCATTACGGTCACGTCCAATCCGAGTACGTATTTAAAGTAGTCGGCATCCTCTGTTGTCAGGCCGCCCTCCATGTCACCAATTCCCAGGAGTCTCCGATCAACAACAACCTGGGTTGAGTCCTTGTCATAGAGAAATTCACCGCGCAATACGATAGGTGCAAATGCGGTATCAATTGCGTAGTCGAAAGAGGTTCCTATACTGTGTACTCTGTTAAGACTTTCAGTAAATCTCAGCTCCGTCCCATTGCTGCTAAGCGCAAGTGTGGGATTTGGTGCAATAGAGCCATAGTACTCTCCAGCCGAGTTGCGCAGTAATACCGTGGTGGCATTAGTAGCTTGACCAAATGCGTTAATGGTGGTGCTCTCTGGGACTTCCGAGCGGGATATGGTCTTGCCTCCAGCTACTCCGGTCGGGTCCGCAAAATCTGGTGCAGTATCTGAGTTGAAGTCACCAGATGTGGCGAGAACAGTCTGCAACTTTTCTCCAGTTTTGGCATCATGCCAGCTCGTATTGATAACCGGATTAGGATCGTAATGGTAGAAATAATTGACGGAAAAATTCAATCCGTTGTCCAGAGAGGACTTGAACCGGAAACCGCTATTAAGATTAGTATCTTTAGGGTAATCCCGCGTATACCGGGTCGTGGTAGCAGCGTGGCTCGCGTTGGCGGCAAAGGTGTTAAATGTCGCAAAAGTCGCATTTGCCATATATTCGAAGGTATTGTTCGAGGCGGAACCCACGACATAAATGGAATCGACAAGATTCGTGACATTGTTGTTGGCGTTGGGGTCTCCTGGGCCGGCAATTCCGTTTTGAGCCAAGTTGTTCAGAATGACAGCGCCTGAGGCTGATGCAGCACCCGGGCTACCGGCTGCACGGATAGACCCGTCAGCATTCAGTTGCTGAGTGTTGGCGGCAAAGCCATCAACCGTGAGGCCGCTAAAACCGGTCAGGCCTTGGGCGACTATATCGCCTGCACCGTTATCGTCAGTATCAAAAGCACCTCCTTGGGCGCCATTATCGAAGGTGTCTGCCACTCCGGCCAGCCTAGGCGCAATGTTGAAAAAACCATTGACTCTGCCGGTAATGGAGTCCACTCCCTTCATTATAAATGGATGACCCGAATCTCCATCTCTATTCAAACCAGGGATCTTGTTCTCCTCCACCTGGGAAACAATAAACTGAATATTGCTGGAATCCCCTATATTTCTTTCAGCCTTCAACATCCAGATCGGGATGCGTGAGTCCTCCATGGTGTTCTGCACCAATTCGCGATAGTCGGTTGGGTTGATGATGTCGAGCAGCTTGATGCCGTCGGCCGTGCCCCAAACCACCTGCTGCTTGCCCAGGCGGAAATCCCAGTCACCGAATCTGGTATCGGCATAGAGTTCACGCAGCCAGTCATGCTGGGAGTAGTTGACATGCCCCTTGTAGTCGCTGTTTACGCCTTCGGTATCGTAGATGGCGTTGATCTCGGCGTGCCAGGAACTCTGCTCGCCCAGATCTCCATTGACGAACACTCGGGCCGAGTTTTCGAACTTCAGCACGTCGCCGGAATCGTGTCCGGAGTCGTCCAGCATCGTTTTTCCCTCGCCGGTCACTTGGCCCGACCTGGAAAAGACCGATGTCTCATTTTTGATGTAGCCGCTGACTTCCACTTCCGCCAATACGGCCCCCGGCAGCAGCAGTGCACTGAAAATGGCTCGATTGATTAAGGAACGTTTAAACATTTTGCTATCCCCTCCCGCTCAATTGGTGCAGGTTTCTGTCGGCAATGGGGAGATCCCCCCGCCTTAATATATAGTTGATGCGCTATCCGGAATTTGAACGCTTGCCCCCGCATGCAGCAGAAGCGGGGTGCAGTGGTAGGCGTTCACCACCAACACCCCAGCTTTTGCCCTGGCGGGACTGAGTGTTTCCAAATGACCCGGGTATGCGGTTTTCCGGTCAGCGCTTGATCTTGCGCAGCGTCTGCTCCGACCACATCGAACTCTCCCAATCCTGATTGAATTCGACGACTTCTGCCGGTATCACCGCCCAAGTCTCGTGGCCGGTGGCGAAGGTTTTACCATACCAATACCTCCAGGTCTGCGCGCGTGGATCGGCAATCCCCAAGGATCCCCAGTCACGGTCGATGACCTTGACCTTCTCTCCGTTTTTGAAGTATTCGGTGCGCAGGTCGGCGAAGGTTTTGGTATCAATGTAAGAGATGCGGTCGTCGTACCACCAGTTTTGCCGCTTGGTGGTGCTCTTCAGCTTGTACACGGATTTGCCCTTGTGAGCACAGGATGGCTCGGGAGGTGTCGGCAGATATTTAACCTCCACGCCGGCGATCGCGCCGAGACAGTCGTTAAAGGTTTCGGTGCCAAGCAGTTCGTGAGTTTCGTCCGTGGGTTTCCGCAAAGTGACGTCGCCAAAAGTAAAGTCGGTGCCACCCCAGGCATCGTCGTGCGCGGGTTCGGCAAAGCGGCGGATCTTGCGCAGCGCAGGCAGCCAGATAGCGTAGGATTGGCTCTTGCTATCGTCCGTGAAATCGGTGATCAACATACCCGTGCCACGCAGTTTTCCGGAGCGGAAGATGGCCAGGTCCATGGCGTTGATTGCGCCGTCGCTGTAGTCGTTATTGAGGAAGCGTTCGAGCGTGATGGTCGTCGGTGTCTCACCCTCCGCCTTGTTGACCAACACCGTTATTGCGCGGTCTTGCTTGGTAATGCCGTAATTTTTTACTGCGTAGAAATGGTTTACAAAATAGACCTGCTGGGCGATCTCATCGGCCGAAGGGGTGCCGCTGGGGTAGGGTAGGTTCTTGGGTACACCGGCGGATAAACTCAATGAAACGGAAAACAACGCTGCGCAAGTTACAGCGGTTACTGATCTACGATAGGTCATACAGGGTCTCCTCCCAAAAAAACTGAAAATCAAACCCGGCTGTTATTTTTATGTTTATCGGCATTTAAAAACCAGCTGCTGATCTTGATCACAAGTAGCTTGGTTTTTCCGGACGATATATCTCCTGAAGTTGTTGTCAACAATCCCTATTTATCCACCGCAAAAAAGTACCAGCCGGTTGCTGTTTTAATTATCGATCTGTTTTATACAGACTAATTTTTATTGATTCAACACTATTTTGATTGCCCTGCAATTATTTTTACTTATCTTAAGAATAGCTTAAGAAGTGCCGAGTTAGGGCATACAGATGGGTGGACCTGATACATCTTAGGGTTATTATTGGTGGGCGATGCTGGGTTCGAACCAGCGACTTCCACCGTGTGAAGGTGGCACTCTCCCACTGAGTTAATCGCCCGCGCAGCTTTCCATGCAAAACCTGAACTCAACCTGAGGTGCAATATTCAGGCGGTTGCGGTTAAGAGAGCGGGAATTCTAGATGGTAGAATTCGACGGGTCAATTCTTTCTGCGGGGTGTGGCAGCCTCTGCTAAAATGCGCGTCAATTCTATTGTGGCAATTCATTCAACTGGAGAAATATGACCATTCGCACCCGTTTTGCACCCAGTCCGACAGGCTATCTGCATGTCGGGGGTGTCCGCACGGCCCTGTTTTCCTGGCTCTTCGCGCGCCGTCATGGCGGAGTTTTCGTGCTGCGCATCGAGGATACGGATCTGGAGCGCTCCACCGCCGCGTCGGTCAATGCGATTCTCGAGGGTATGACCTGGTTGGGGCTGGAATACGACGAGGGTCCGTTCTATCAGACCAAGCGATTCGATCGTTACAACCAGGTGATCGATGAGTTATTGGAGACGGGTCACGCCTATCGCTGCAACTGTTCACGGGAGCGCTTGGATGCTTTGCGCGACGAGGCAATGAAGCGCAAGGAGAAACCCCGCTACGACGGACACTGCCGTAGCCTGGCAGTCGACCCCGGCCAGCCACACGTGGTGCGTTTCCGCAATCCGGAGTCCGGTGTGGTGGTGATCGATGACTTGGTAAAAGGGAAGATCTCGGTCAGCAACGAGGAGCTGGACGATCTGATTATCCGCCGCAGCGACGGATCTCCCACCTATAATCTGTCGGTTGTGGTGGATGACATGGACATGGATATCACCCATGTCATCCGCGGCGACGATCATGTGAACAACACCCCGCGCCAGATTAATATTCTGCAAGCCCTGGGAAGAGAGTTGCCGCGTTATGCACATGTCCCGATGATTCTGGGCAGTGACGGTGCACGCCTCTCAAAACGGCACGGCGCGGTGGGGGTGATGCAGTACATGGAGGACGGTTTTCTTCCCGAAGCGCTGCTCAATTATCTGATACGTCTGGGGTGGTCGCACGGAGACCAGGAGGTCTTTTCACTGGAAGAGATGATTCAGCTGTTTGATATTGAGGACGTCAACCGGGCACCGTCCACTTTCAATTACGAAAAACTGCTATGGTTGAATCAGCACTATATTAAAGAGAGCAACCCGCTGCACATCGCGCACCTGTTGAGTCCGCACCTGGGCCGACTCGGTATAGACCCAAGCGCAGGACCGGATTTGGTGGAAGTTGTCAAGGCCCAGCAGGAGCGTGCCAAGACACTGGTGGAGATGGCCGAGATCAGCGCATTTTTCTATCGCGACTTCGAAGCGTTCGAGGAAGCTGCGGCAAAGAAACATCTGCGTCCGGTGGCGCGTCAGCCGCTGCAGGAGATGAAAGCAGCGCTGGCGAATCTGCCGGATTGGACCAGGGAGGCACTGCACCAGGCGGTGCAGCAGATTGCCGATCAACTGGAGTTGAACATGGGTAAGGTCGCCCAGCCATTGCGGGTTGCGATAGTGGGCAGAGCAGCATCACCCGGGATTGACGAGACTCTCTATCTGGTGGGAAGAGAGGCCAGTCTGCGCCGAATCGATAGGGCGCTGCAGTACATTACCGAACGCGAGGCTTCGGCCTGACAGCCTTTCCAACCCCTGCATTCTTTCGAGAAGACAAAATACACGATGAGCGAACAGGACAAAAACGCACCGAGTAATTTCATCCGCCAGATCATCGATGCGGATCTGAAGGAGGGCAGGCATGAAGGCCGGGTGCATACCCGCTTTCCGCCTGAGCCCAACGGTTATCTGCATGTCGGTCACGCCAAATCGATCTGCCTCAATTTCGGTATCGCACAGGACTATCCGGGCGGATTGTGCAATCTTCGTTTCGATGATACCAACCCGCACAAAGAGAATGTCGAATACGTCAATTCGATTATGCAGGACGTGAGCTGGCTGGGATTCGACTGGGACGATCGGCTATTCTATGCCTCCAACTATTTTGAACAGCTCTATGAGTTTGCGGTTGAGTTGATCACCTCCGGTAAGGCATTCGTCTGCGACCTGGATGCAGGGCAAATGCGCGAGTACCGGGGCACGCTGACCGAACCGGGCCGGGAGAGTCCTTACCGCAACCGCAGTGTGGCGGAGAATCTTGATCTCTTCAGGCGCATGCGCGCCGGTGAATTCGAGGACGGCTCGAGGGTGCTGCGCGCCAAAATCGATATGGCATCGCCCAATCTCAACATGCGTGACCCGACGCTGTACCGGATTCGTCACGGCGTCATCCATCATCAGACCGGCGAAGCCTGGTGCATCTATCCGATGTACGATTACACTCATCCGATCTCGGATGCGCTCGAAGGCATCACCCACTCGCTTTGCACGTTGGAGTTCGAGGATCACCGGCCTCTATATGACTGGGTGCTGGAAAACATCAGTATCGACTGCCATCCGCAGCAGATCGAGTTTTCCCGCCTCAATCTGCAATACACGGTAATGAGCAAGCGCAAGCTGACTCAGCTGGTGGATGAAAAGTATGTGGACGGCTGGGACGATCCGCGCATGCCCACCGTTGCCGGCTTACGGCGGCGCGGCTATACCCCGGAGTCCATCCGCATGTTCTGCGATCGGATCGGTATCACGAAAGCGGACAATTCGGTGGAGATGGAGATGCTGGAATCCTGCATCCGTGAGGACCTGGATCAACATGCACCGCGCGCGATGGCAGTACTTAATCCATTAAAAATCGTTATCGAAAACTATCCGGAAGAAAGAGTGGAGGAGCTCAACGCCCCTAATCACCCAAAAGACGAGATGATGGGGAGCCGCATCATCAAATTTACCCGGGAAATTTTCATTGATCGTGACGATTTTCTGGAACAGGCACCCAACAAGTACAAGCGCTTGGTAACGGGAGGCGAAGTGCGGTTGCGCAACGCTTATGTCATCAGATGTGATCGGGTGATTAAGAGTGAAAACGGCGAGATTACGGAGTTGCGCTGCAGCTATGACCCAACCACATTGGGCGCCAATCCGGAAGGCCGCAAAGTGCGGGGAGTGATCCACTGGGTCTCGGCGTCGCACGGTTTTACCGCCAAGGTTCGTCTCTATGACAGGCTGTTTAATCATCCGGCACCGGATGCGGATAAGTCGGTTGCGTCATTCCTTGAACATTTGAATCCTCAGTCGCTGCAGACTCTGGAAACTGCGGTGCTCGAGCCGAGTCTGGCCAATGCCGCTCCCGGAAGCCGCTTTCAGTTTGAGCGAGAAGGCTATTTCTGCCTGGACGCTGCAGCATCTGAGGAAGGGGTCCCGGTGTTCAACCGAACTGTCACGTTACGTGATTCATGGGCAAGGATGGATCAGAAAAACCAGTAGACAATAGATGCCTGTTAAACTAATATGCGCCTCTTGTTTTAGCGGGGCCATAGCTCAGCTGGGAGAGCGCAACACTGGCAGTGTTGAGGTCAGCGGTTCGATCCCGCTTGGCTCCACCAAATTGGCAAGGGGAAGCCGGATACGTATAGCGCCGGCTTTTTTCTTTACATTTCAAATACGTCCCGTTCATCTAGTGGCCTAGGATACGGCCCTTTCACGGCTGGTACAGGGGTTCGACTCCCCTACGGGACGCCATCATAACCTGAGCTTTTGATCGCTTGATTCAGAATTAGCCCGTCGCTTGTGGCGGGAACATAATGGGTTTCCAAAGGGGAGAGGTGTAGCTCTCCCCTTTGGTCGTCAATGAGGTTTTATGCCTTACCTTGCGGCACCTGATCAGTAGCGGCTCATGGATAAAATGACTGCAACACCCATTCTGAAGAGCTGACCTGTTATAAGATTTAACTTACTGATTATGAGCAACAAACCACTGCTCCAAAATCACCAGTAACCAGATCATTACCCCGTAGTACGAAGCGTGACCGCTCTCATGCGCGAGTATTATTCTGCTGATGTACTCTTCGTTGATAATGCCGCGTTGGCTGATATCCTTTAAATTAACATCGACAAACTCTTTGAGCTGCTTATCTTCATTTATCCAAATCCCGAATGGCAGGCCAAATCCATGTTTGCTCTTACTCAGCGTTTCCGGGGGGAGTGAATCCTTCAACGCTTTGCGGAAAAATGATCTGAGCTTATATTTATTCACTAAGATTGCAGACGGGATATGGGCGGCAAATTCAATCATCCTGTCCTGCAGAAGCGGGTAGTGCACTTGCGTTCCCGCTAATTCACACATCCGGTTCACCTTACGGATATCATTGTCGGCGAGTGTTAGCTTTTGATCAAGAAACAACATTCTTTTCAATAAGTCACCCTGGTCAGGTCTGTTATAGATGGCCTCCAAATGAGCTGCCGGAAAGTTCCTGTCGATGCGACTTAGAAAATCACTTTCGAAAATATCGCTAAGCGGTGTGCGGTGGAGAAAATTATATGTTTCCATCCGGGCAGGCATTGGAATAGTGGCCTGTTCGATATAACTTTTCAATTTACGCAACGGCCGGATATTGAATGCCGCCGGCTCAATAACGCTCTTTTTCAATAACGCAGGAATATGGCGATAGAGATCGAAAACCAACTGTTTTACATAGCGTGTGTTGCCGGCGAATATCTCATCGCCGCCATCTCCGGCAAGCAGTGTGTCAAATCCACTTTCGCGTGCAAATTTGGCGCAGTAGTAGGCAGGAATCGCTGACGCGTTGCCAAAGGGTTCGTCATAGGCAGCGGCCATCTTTGGAATTGCATCGAGCACATCTGCGGGAGTCACGTAGTATTCATGAAGCGTTGCGCCGAAATAGCGGGCACTGGCGCGTGCAAATGCCATTTCGTCGTACCCTTCGGCATCGAAGCCGATGCTGAACGCATTGACCTGGTCGGTGGAAATCTTGCCGAATACGCCTGTCACCGTGCTGCTGTCCAGGCCGCCACTGAGGAATGTGCCCGTCATTGCACCTGACAAACAGGAGCGTACCGATAGATCCAGTTCATTGCGCAGTTGAGCGGCAAGCGCGGCTTCGCTTTTTTCCGTGTCTGTGAAATCGGTTATCGAGTAAAAATTATGCACAGCTGCTTTCTCGCTGCACTCGACATATTCGCCCGGTTCAAGTTTGACTACGCCCCGATAAGCACTTTGCGGGCTTGGAATCATATGAAAATAGAGATAGTTGAATATGCCCTGCGGATCGATTTCACTTTTAAACTGGGGATGAGAAAGAATGCAGTCGATGTAGGTTCCAAAAATCAGCGTGTCATGCGTTACCGTATATGCCAAGGGGCGTATGCCTACGCGATCGATTGCCAGCAACGCATATTTTGCTTTTGGTTTGAGGATGCACAGGCTGAAGGCTCCAAATAGCTTCCCCAGAACAGCTTTCCCGTACCGCTCGAATCCTTTTGCCAGGGCGTGGGAAGCGCCCATCTTGTCTTGAATGCTTTGCAGTTCTGCGTCAGACCAGCGGGGACTCCCTTCGATTACGCAGCATATATCGTTTGCTTGACAAGGAGTGGTGTTGTCGGTTGCACCGCCGCCAAGTGCCGTCTGCTCATTGATACTGAAGGTGTAGTTGTAGCCAAGGAATCCTGCAGGTGCCTTGAGCATTGCAGCGATGGTAGCCTCCGGATTTGCCGGGTTCGATTTACCGGCCCAGCCACATATCAGTCCCATACAACTCCCCAGAGTGTTCTTTAACAGTGAATAGTCAAAGTAAGCCGGGCCATTTTAAAATAAAATGCTTAATAAACCAGCTATTAGGGCATTTATATGGATGAAATTCTACCAGTAGAGAAAATTTGCTTGTTTCAGCCATAAAGCCAGGCCCCGGTTGCGACATACTCGATATCGTCTGGCACCTGTTCAACTTGAGTAGCGGGTGTTTGAGGTATAGCGGCTCGCTTTCGATGAATCTACATGGGCATTGCGGTGAAGTGATCACCAACCTATTCAATGCCTTTTTAAAGTCGTAAATATGGGGTCTGTAGATCCCCCGGCTTTAACCGGCACATCTCATGCCGGCGCAGGCCGGCATCCAGGGAACTAGCCACGGCAACTGGACTGGAATGCGGCCTGCACCACAATGACGAGGAAGTGTATGCGTCAATGAGCTGTGCCTTCAGGGAAGATTAATCGGCCGAATGGCTGATCGATCGGGCTTTTAGCTGTAATCTGAAGCCACCGGCTTGGGCCGGTGGAGTATTCACAGATTAAGACTGGCAAATGGAAGCAGAGCCGTAATCCTGAACGAATGGAGCGGGTGCTTCCGGCGTTGGAGGATATTGCGAATATGCTGGGGCATGCTCAAGCTTAGGATTTTCCTGAGCAGGATAAGCGTTGCTTCCTGATTCAGAGGGAAGACGAATGCTACCTACCCCTGCTGGATGAGTTTATTCACTTTTCTTTTCAAGCATGTTGTTGACTTTGTCTTGCACCTTCTCGTTGATGTCTTTCAGTTTTTGCTTTATCGCATCCACATCCCCTTTGACAGTCGGCAGGTTTGGATCCTCTTTGGGAGCCTCCTGGATACGGTCTTTATTCATCTCTTTCCATTTTTCCATGTTTTCATCGGAGCAGGCGACCAGCCATAGGCCGAGAATGGAAACTACGAGCAATTTGTACATTTTCTTTGTCCTATCGTTTGTTTGCATGGGATTGAGGTAAATATAACCCAGGATTGAAAATCGAACTATTCATGCGGACCCTGCACCGGTAGCTGCAACGGGGTATCTATGTACCTGACAAAGAGTGCTGAACCGGGCACCTGGGCGGGATATCTTCAACCGGAATAATCGAAGCTACAATCCCGGCAGGTCGGCCAGCGGTGTATGGGTTGGAATCTGCGCCGGCGGGAACGGTTCCCGGCCGGTCAGGTTGATGCTCAAGGCGGTAGTGGCCGCCTCCCACTGGCCTTTGACGATATTTTCAGGCTCATCCCCGTGGAACACGGCATAGCTGTATTTCCCGTAATGGGGCAGTTTACGTGCAAAGCCGTCGGTGGCCGGTGCAGGGCCGACGGAAAAAAGGCCGATTGCGCTTTTGTTATCGGCGGGATGCGGAGCGGTCAGTGCAAAACTGTGGCTGTCGGCGGCGAAAGATCTCTCTGCAAGGGTCAGGTTTTGCGCCAGGTGCACCTTATGTTGAGCCAGCTGCGCAAAAAAGTACGGGACAAACCTGTTCTCTGCGCCTAGCAGCAGGACTCCGCCCATTTCCGGCAGCTTATCCAGTGTATCGTCCCAGACAGTTGTGGACTCCTTCCAGTAGCCGGACCAGGCTGCAGTCAGCCTTTGCAGGCGCATTTTTACCTCAGTGGAGGCAGCCGAAGGCAGAATCACCGTCATGCGCCTGGCGCCGAACAGCTGACCGAGCGAACTGGGCGTCTCGCCCACGGCCAACCGACGAAACAGATCGAAGCGTGGATCGACAGTGAGTCTCAGCGGATTCGATTGCAGCGGAATATTAAAGCTTAACCTGCGCTGTTTCATGGGCAGGTGAAAGAGCGATACGCGCTCATCTTCAGTCTGGATCGCGACCGGAACGGTGAGTTCAAACACCTTGCCAGACTGCTTTTGCTGCAACGTTCCCTGAACGGCGTAACTCGAGCCTTCCCGGTGAACCTCAACCTCCGAAACCTGAAGATCAGGTGCGCCGGTGGAGCTGATCCACTGCTCGAAAAAAGATCCGAGACTTTGCTTGCCGACAGCCTCAAACGCCGCTCTCAGATCGTCGAATCCGGCAATGCGATGCAGATTGTCACGGTAGAAACGTCGGATGCCTTGGATAAAAACGGGGTCTCCCAGCTGTAATCTCAGCATATGAAAAAACATCAACGTTTTCCCATAACCCACCGCCTGACTTATGTCTCCATGGCGGCCTCTGAATTCAGTCAGCGGGAAATCATCGCCGCCATGGACGAAATCTGCATAGCGTTGCAGCGTCTCCCTGCGGTAGCCGGCGCCTTCTCCACGCTGCTCCTTGATCAGATGGTCGGCCAGGTAGCTTGTGAGCCCCTCGCTCCAGTTGCCCTGCTGATAATCCACGTAAACCCCGTTGCCCCACCAATTGTGAAGGATTTCATGCGGATAGGAGGAGTGTAGAATAAAAGGGAATCGCAGCACCCGCGGTCCCAGCAGCGTGAAAGAGGGCATGCCGTAGCCGCTCTCCCAGAAATTTTCTACCATGGCGAACTTTGTGTACGGATAAGGCCCGATCAAATTTTGATAGAGCGCTATGTAATCACGGGTCGTTTGCAGATACCGTTGCGCTAGTTGCGGATCCGGTGAACGCAGATATACCTCGGCTGTTACCGGCGATGTGGCATCTTCGTAACGTGTGTACCGCCCGGCAATCAGATAGATATCGTCCTGGGGAGCGCTCTCCTGCCATCTGCTTCCATCGGTCGAGCCAATTCCCTGGCTGACTGAACTCCAGCCGTCCGGCAGATTCACGCGCAGCGAGAAGCTCAGCATCCGCTCCTCGAGATACGGAAACCACAGGCTTGCAGCACTCAGGAAGACGCCTTCCTCTGAGATGTGCCCGGGAGAACCGGCCGCCCGACTGCCGGATTGGCGCTCTCTGCCGGCCTCGACGGGATGACGAATTATCCCGGCGTAATCCAGCGTCACCCTTGTCTGAGGCTGCTCGAATGCAACCCGATAGGCTTGGCCGGAGACGACGCCGGCGTAGGCGCCCAAGCGTTGCAGCGTCGCTCCCTGCGTTACCAGCTTCGGAGCGAGGCCGGCATGCAGCAGAAAATCGAAGGATCCGGCTGGTTCCGGCAGTCTGATTTCGTCCCGGACTTCGATGCTGCCGGAAGCGGGTTGGATTTTCACGGTCAGATCGTGGTTCACCAATGGCAGAACTTCCGCTGCTTGGAGAAACGTCGGGAAAAGCAGAAGCAGTGTGAGACTGATAGAATACCTGAACATTTATCACCCATTCCGAGGGAATTATCCCAACCGTTGGTTGTCCCATCGGCTTATGGATAAAACTTGCCTGCAGCAGTATGGGGAAATCAATGATAGCAAAACGTAGCATCCTGCCGATTATCGCGCTATCCACGGCGCTCTCTCTCACCGCGTGCAGTGCGCATGATATCACCCAGCGCGAGATGTCCGGAGCAACCCACGCGGCGGCGCAACACACCGGCGCAGTGCACAACACGGGTTCGGGTATTCCGGCGGAAAATCAAAGCGAAAAGCGTGCCGGCAATTATCCTGTGCTCGATCTGACCAACAAACAGGCTTTGGAGACGATTCTGCCCCGGCTCTCCAGGGATCGCGTGGTGTACGTCGGGGAGACCCACGACAGATATGATCACCACCTCAATCAACTGGAAGTGATTCGGCGGCTGCATAGAATCAAGCCGGATATGGCCATCGGCATGGAGTTCTTCCAGCAGTCCTTTCAGTCGGTGCTGGATGATTACATCAGCGGGCGCATTAGTGAAAAAGAGATGCTGCTGGGAAGCGAATGGTATGATCGCTGGCGCTACGACTACCGTTTATACCGGCCGATCATGCAATATGCACGGGAGCACGGGATCCCGGTTATCGCTCTGAATGTGGCCAGGGAGCTGACCGATCGCGTGTCCAAGGTCGGTATAGATGGCCTGACGCAGGCGGAGCGCGCACAAATTCCACCAGAAATCGAAACCGGCAATGCGCGCTATCGTCTGCGGATTCAGGAGGTCTATCGGACCCATCCGCACGCCGATAACGGGGGCTTTGAGCGATTTCTGGAAGTTCAGCTTGCTTGGGACGAGGGTATGGCTGAGCGGGTCGTGCGCTACCTGCGGGAGCATCCTGACAGAACGATGGTTGTGTTGGCCGGATCGGGCCATCTGATGTATGGCACCGGTATTCCTGATCGGGTGCAGCGCCGGCTGCCGGTGGCAGCCCATCTGCTGTTGCCGGCAGATAGTATCGTGCTGCATCCGGGCATCGCCGATTTCGTGGTTTTTACCGAACCAGCCGAACTGCCCCGGGCGGGTCTGATGGGAGTGCTGCTGGACCAAGCGGAACAAGGTGTGCGCGTAAGTAGTGTGGTATCGGGGAGTGCGGCTGAGCAGGCCGGAATGGAGGAGGGTGATATCATTCAGCGTCTGAACGGAGAAACGGTCAACAGTACTGCTGACATCAAGATCGGGATGCTGGATCAGTCACCCGGCGCCGCAGTGGAACTTCAGGTGTTGCGCAAACGTTTGGTGTTGGGTGAGAAACTGCTGCAGTTCGAGTTTGCGCTGGGCGGAGATTAGCGCCGATCGCATTATCCCGCGCGGTCGTGGGGATGTTGAGGCAGGCCGTTGTTATATTTCGCTTGGGTAGTGATCGCGCAACATCTCCAGGAACATTGAAGCCTGAGGGGAGAGATATTTGCCCCGTCTCAGCACGATGCCGTAGGTGCGGTTTGGAAAGTACGCCTCAAGTGAGAATTTGACCAGATGTTCTTTGCCGGTGAGGCAGACGTCCGTGACGATGGAGAGGCCCATGCCCATCTCCACGTATCGCTTGATCACCTCCCAACCACCCGCCTCCATACCGCATTTGAGCGTCAGTTCATGCTGGCGGAAAACGGTATCGATCAGACGCCAGCTGGCCAGATTGGGTGGCGGCAGGATCAGTGGATAAGGGCTGATCTCTGCCAGATTGACCTGCTTTTTCATCGCCAGTGGGTGATTGGTCGGCACGATGAGTGCAGGCGCGTAGGTGACCAAAGGCTCGTAGACGATATCCGCGGGTACCTCCGGCAAGGGACCCACCGCGAAATCGGCTTCATCTGCCCGCAGCCTGGAAAGGCCATCCCTGCCGCCAGTGACATTCTGCAGCTTCACCTGGATCTTGGGATATCTCCTGGTGAACTGCTGCAGAGGTTCCGGCAGCAGATATAGAATCGTCGATTCACCCGCGGCAATACTGAGTTCGCCCGATGCCAATACTCCCTGCTGCGCCGAAAATGTCTCGTGCAGTTTATCCATGCCCTCAACCAGAGGCAGCGCCAGCTTCAGTAGTAGCTCCCCCTCGGGTGTCAGCCGGATCTTCGGACCGCGGCGCTCGAACAGCGTCGACTCAAGCTCTTTTTCAAGCGCTTGAATCTGCAGTGTAACTGTCGGCTGACTGAGAAAGAGGCGTTCCGCAGCCTCGCTGATACTGCCGGTTGTGGCTGCCTGGCAGAATGCCCGGAGCTGCTTCAGTCGGTTCTGCTTGTAATATACAGGCGTGGGTGATGCCATAATGAGCGACTCAAAGGGGCATCGAAGCAGCTGGCAAATAGAGAACCGGCCGAACAATAGAGACAAAATTTCCACGCGCCCATTTCACTGACTTATCGCAATCCAGCGGTCTAGATTGAACCGCAATATAGTGGAATATTATCTATATTAATAGTTAGTATTAATGTTATGAAAATTTTGGAGTCCTTCTCGAAAAAGGAGAGATGTGCCTGTATAAATTTTTCAGCTGACAGAAAGGATGAATTCTTAACAGATGCAGCCTCAAATAAAAGGCGTGAAAACAATGGATTGTTCTGCAATGGCAGCAGCAAGATTATGGTCTACGGCTCTGCCGAACACTGGGAGGGTTGTCTGAATCGAGACAAAACATCTGAATTCAGGTGCGTTGTACCGTCATCTATCTGTAACAAAGAATAATAATATAATTTCTAATTGATTAATCAATCAGAGCTTGGTATTTTTTATACCGGTCTTAGATAAATCACGTATTAATAAAAAAATCACAACGTAGTCTCAATCGGATGCTGTTCCGACAGGTGGGGGCTCCGAGACGATGGTCATTCTCGATATAGCTAGTGCTGCAGTGTTTATGCTGTGTCTGGGTATTCTGCTGGCTTCTGTTCTGGCGATTGCCAACCGCAAGCTCTTTGTCTATGAAGATCCCCGCATCGACGAGGTCGAGGAGATGCTTCCCCACGCCAATTGTGGCGCCTGCGGTAAACCTGGGTGCCGGCCTTTCGCAGAGGCCTTGGTTAAAGGCGAGCTCGATCCTGCATTGTGCACCCCCAACTCGCAGGCGATGACCGAGGAGATTGCCGATTTTCTGGGCGTTGAACTGGGCGATCACACCAAACGCGTGGCGCGACTGGCCTGCGCTGGGGGAGTGCACGTCGCCTATTTTCGGGCCGAGTATTCGGGCATGAAGTCCTGCCGGGCTGCGGCACTCGTCTCGGGCGGCGGAAAAGGCTGCACCTGGGGCTGTCTGGGGCTGGGCGACTGCGAAGCAGTGTGCGAGTTCAACGCCATCCGTATGAACAAATACGGACTGCCGGTGGTTGATGAAGACCTCTGTGTGGCCTGCAACGACTGCGTCGAAGTGTGTCCAAAGAGTCTCTTTTCCATTCAGCCGGTCACGCACAAGCTTTGGGTGGCATGCAAAAGCCTGTCGGAAGGGGACGAGGCGGAGCACGATTGCGAGGTTGCCTGTACTGCCTGTGCCCGCTGTGTAGCGGATGCGCCCGAAGGTTTGATCCAGATAGTGGCCAACCTGGCGGTAGTCGACTATGAAAAAAATGATTTGGCATCCAATGTGGCCATTGAACGATGCCCGACCGGTGCCATCGTGTGGATCGAGGACAAGAAAACAGTAAAGGGGTTGGGTGCAAAGAAGATCCTTCGCATGGAGCCTCTGCCGAGGGGATGAACGGGTTCTTATTTATGTTTTAGCTAAACGCACCGGGGGACGGAAAGGTTTTACGGTTTTCATGTGCGCAATGACTAGGATTGGCAGCGAGAGATAGCGGTTATGAACAGCAAACCACAGGACAAAAAGTTCAAGTATCCGGGTATACATATCTCCACCGATGGCAACGGTGCGGTGATTATGTGTGAGCGTGAAGCCAGCGATGCAGCAGGCGCCTACCCGATTACGCCTTCGACGCAGATGGGTGAGTACTGGGCCGAAGAGACGGCTAAAGGACATCTCAATATCTCCGGTCGACCTCTGATCTTCATCGAACCGGAAGGGGAGCATGCAGCGGCCAGCGTGACTGCCGGAATGGCCATGACAGGCCTGCGTGCAACCAACTTCTCTTCCGGTCAGGGAATTGTGTATATGCACGAATCCCTCTACGGCGCGGTTGGTAAACGCCTGCCTTATATTTTGAATATCGGTTGTCGTGCCATTACCAAGACCAGCCTGAATGTCCATGCCGCCCACGACGATTACTTTGCCATCGATGATGTGGGTTTTTTCCAGGTTTTGGGAAACAGCGCCCAGCAGGCGGCAGACCTGAACGTTATCTCGCGAAAAATTGCGGAACTCAGTCTTACTCCCGGGGCAGTCGGTCAGGATGGTTTTCTGACAACACACGTTATCGAGTCGGTGTCGGTCCCCGAGCGTGAATTGATTGCCGAGTATCTGGGTCGTCCGGATGATCAAATCGAGTGCCCGACCCCGGCGCAGCGGATGCTGTTCGGCAAGAAGCGGCGGCGTATTCCGCTGGTGTGGGACGTAGACAATCCAGCCCTCTCCGGATGCGTGCAGAACCAGGATGCGTACATGCAGGCTGTCGCGGCCCAGCGTCCTTACTTTTTCAGTCATATCCCGGCGATTGCGGACCAGTGTATGGAGGAGTTTTACCAACTTACCGGCAGGCGCTATCAACGGGTCATGGGTTATCGCGTCGAAGACGCCGATTACCTGATCGTCGGCATGGGCAGCATGCTGGTGCAGGCAGAGGCGGTGGCCGATTATCTGCGCGACACGCGTAAGCTCAAAGTGGGCGTGGTCAACGTGGTCATGTGGCGCCCCTTCCCGGGAGATCTGATTGCCCGCATGCTGCAGGGTCGCAAGGGGGTCGCTGTACTGGAGCGCACCGATCAGCCGCTGGCGGAGGATTTGCCCATCATGCGCGAAACCCGGGCAGCCCTGTCAAAATGCCTGGAAAACGGCCTTGCGGGCAGACGCGAGGAGATGCCTTATCCAAACTATCCTGTCTACGCCAAGCCGCAGAGCGACCTGCCGCCGCTGTTTTCGGGCGCCTATGGGTTGGGCAGCCGCGATCTTCAGCCGGAGGCGCTGATCGGCGCGATCGAGAATATGCTGCCGGATGGAAAGAAGAAGAAATTCTTCTATCTATCCATCGATTTCATTCACGCAAAGGCATTTACGCCAAAACAGGAGATTCATCAGCAGAACATCCTCGATCTCTATCCGGGTGTCCACAATCTGGCAGTGCGCGGCAGCGAGAATCCCAACCTGATGCCCAAGGGGGCGATCACTGTGCGCATGCATTCGGTGGGCGGTTGGGGCGCCATCACAACCGGAAAGAATCTGGCGATGACGTTGTTCGATCTGCTCGGCTTCGAGATCAAGGCCAATCCGAAATACGGTTCGGAGAAGAAGGGGCAGCCGACCACTTATTATATGTCGGCAGCACCTGAGCCGATTCGGATGAACTGTGAGTATTACTACGTCGATGTGGTGCTCTCTCCCGACCCCAATGTGTTCGGACACTCCAACCCGTTGACAGGTCTGAAGAAGGGCGGGGTCTTTATTATACAGAGCGAACTTCCCACTCCTGCGGAGGTTTGGAACTCGTTCCCCGACAATGCCCGCAAGTTCATCGTCGATAACGAGATTCGCGTCTTCTTTCTGGACGCATTTCAGATTGCGCGCGAAGAGGCCAGCGATACCGAACTGCAGTTTCGTATGCAGGGGAACGCATTTCAGGGCGCTTTTTTTGCGGCATCGCCGGTGATGGAGACCGCCCACCTGACCGAAGAGAAGCTGTTTGGGGCGATCCGGGATCAGCTTCAGGATAAGTTCGGCGGCAAGGGTGCCCGCGTGGTCGAAGACAATCTGCGGGTGGTGCGTAGAGGCTTCGATCAGATTATAGAAATAACCGAAAAGTCGTTGCAGAGTAACCAAGCGGGTAGGGGGGGCCTCAAAGCGCCCAGCATGCCCATCATGCTGAAGAATCTGCCTGCCGGCAGCGATCCCAAGACCGATGTGCACCGCTTCTGGGAGCAGACCGGGAATTTCTACCAGAAAGGACTGGGCAACGAAAATCTCGCCGATCCTTTTGCGGCGCTGAGCCTGATGCCGGCCAGCACCGGCGTGTATCGGGATATGACCATGATCCGCTTCGAGTATCCGGTGTGGGTCCCCGATAAATGCACCGCCTGCAGCGACTGTTTTACCATCTGTCCGGACAGCGCGATACCGGGACTGGTCAACAGTGCCACGGAAGTATTCGAGACTGCCATCAAGCGGGTGGAAGGCAAGGGGCGCGAGGTGAAACATCTGCGCCGGGCAGTGCGCACAGTCGACAAGAAACTGCGTAGCATCGCCGATGCTGCCGAGAGCAGCATCCTGGATGCGCGACCGCTGTTGCAACAGGCCATTAACGACACCATTGCCGACTCCGGGCTGCCGGAAGCACAACTTCCGGAACTGCAGCAGGAGTTCGACTGGTTCAGGGAGGCGGTCGGCGATTTCAAGTTCTCGTTGGTGGCACCCTATTATCAAAACAAGGAGAAGAAGGCCAAGGGCAGCGGCGGATTGTTTTCAATCACCATCAATCCCTACACCTGCAAAGGCTGCATGGAGTGTGTCGCCGTCTGTCAGGATGACGCACTGGTGATAGCGAAACAGACGCCCGTAGCAATCGAGATGCTGCGCAAGGATTGGGGTTTCTGGCTGGATCTGCCCAGCACTGCAAATGACTACATCCGCATCGATGATATGGATGAAAAAGTCGGCGCGCTCGAGACTATGCTGCTCGATAAGAAAGCCTACTGGTCGATGGACTGCGGCGACGGTGCATGCAACGGCTGCGGCGAGAAGACCTCGCTGCATCTGTTTACCGCGACGGTCACCACGCTGATGCAGCCCCGTGTCAAAAAGCACCTTGAAATGCTTTCCAGCCTGATTCAAAAACTGGAACAGCACATTCGCCTGAAGCTGGCCGGCACCCTGGATCTGGGCAATGTGGCCGCGGTGGAGAAAGCGATTGCCGAACATCAGGATCTCAACCTGACCTTGTCGACGCTCTCCGGTGCATTGGATAAGGGCACAGCCGGCAATCCGCTGGACGCCGATTGGCTGAAATGGGTTACCCGACTGCTGGACAGCTTGAAAAAGCTGAAGTGGAAGTATAGCGAAGGCACCACCCAGCGCGGGCGCGCCGACCTCGGCTTTGTCAACGCCACCGGCTGTACCTCCGTCTACGGTTCCACCTATCCATACAATCCTTACCCCTTCCCCTGGACGAGTCATCTGTTCCAGGACGCTCCATCGGTAGCCATGGGACTGTTTGAGGGGCACATGGCAAAGATGGCGGATGGATTCAAATCTATCCGCATGGCCGAAATGGAGCTGGATGGCAAGCTGGATCACGAAACAATCGAGAAAGAGCATCGCTACTTTAAATGGAACAAATTCACAGAAGAAGAGTTCAGGCTCTGCCCGCCCGTCGTTGCGGTAGGCGGCGATGGAGCGATGTACGATATCGGCTTCCAGAATCTCTCCCGCGCACTGGCGTCGGGCATGCCCATCAAGGTGTTCGTTGTCGATACCCAGGTTTACTCCAATACCGGTGGCCAGGCCTGCACCTCCGGCTTTATCGGTCAGGTCTCGGATATGGCGCCGCACGGACAGGCTTGGCGCGGCAAGGAGGAGACGCGCAAGGAGATGGCGCTGATCAGCATGGCACATCGAACCACCTTCACCGTCAATGGCGCTATCAGCAACTATACACACCTAATCGAGAGCTATATCGATGGACTCAACTCGCGCCGCCCGGCATTGTGGAATATCTATGCACCCTGCCAGCCGGAACACGCGATACCTGATGATGCCTCTGAGATGCAGAGTAAAATGGCGGTCGAGTCGCGCGCCTACCCATTGATGGTGTTCGATCCGGATGCCGGGGAAACCTGGGAGGAGTGCCTGTCGCTGGATGGCAACCCCGCAATCGACGAGGATTGGCCCAACTACACGCTACAGTACGAGGAAGAAGACGGCACCAAACGTTCCATGGAAATGCCCATGACGTTTGCTGATTTCGCGCTCACCGAGGGTCGCTTCCGCAAGAATTTCCGCATGGCCCCGCGCGATACCTGGAACGATAATATGATAACCATCGCCGAGTTCATCGAGCTTGCGGAGGAGGATAGAGAAGGCTTGTATCCATTCATATGGGCAGTGGACAAAAAGCGTCATCTGATGCGCGTTATCTGTTCTTCCGAGTTGGTCAAATCCACCGAAGAGCGGCGCGACTTCTGGCATACGGTAAAAGGACTGGCAGGACTGCGCGAGCAGATCGATCCGGAACAGATTGCCAGGGATGTGCGGGCAGATATGGCGCAGAAGCTGGCAACCGGCCTCTTCTCGATGGTGGCAGGCGGCTCGGCCGTTGCCGACCTGAGTGCGCTTGCCGCGGCAGTGCCCAACATGCCGGCCGGTGCACCGGCTGCCAAAGGCAACGGGGGAATGCAGCCGGCAGCGGCGGCTGCCGAAGGCTACGAAGCGGTATGGATCGAAACACCGCTCTGCACTGCCTGTGATGAGTGTGTCGAGATCAACCCCAAGATGTTTGCCTACAACGACCAGAAAAAGGCGATTGTGATCGACCCGAAAGCAGGTTCCTATAAGGATGTCGTGCGCGCGGCGGAGAAGTGCACCGCTGACTGCATACATCCCGGAACCCCATGGAACAGCAGTGAGAAGGGTATTGACAAATTGATCGAACGGGCAGCGAAGTACCAGTAGGGATTTCCGGGCAGATACCGGTTACGAGACTTGACGCATATGGGCATGATGCAGCTATTCGGATTCGGGAAAGCAACTTTTTCCCATGGCATCCATCCGCCGGAGTACAAAGCGGTTACGGAGCAGAAGTCGATCCGTCGTCTCGCGTTTGCACCGGAGATGATACTGCCGCTCTCCCAACATTTTGGTGCACCCTCCATTCCCGTCGTGCATGTGGGGCAGGAGGTGGTACGGGGTGAGCTGGTGGCACGGGCGGACGGGTTCATGTCCGTGCCTCTGCATGCACCTGCAACGGGTAAGATCAAGAGTATTGGTTTGATGCCCACTGCCCGGGGGCCCAAGGCACCCGCTATTGTGTTGAAGCTCTATTCAGGGGTAAGCCAGGAAGTGCTTTACTCGTCGGACCAGAATATTGCAGACATGTCGCAACAAGCAATCATCCAAGCGGTGAAGGATACTGGAATGGTCGGACTGGGCGGCGCTAGTTTTCCGACGCATGTCAAGATGACTGTCCCCGATGGCCAGAAGATCGAAGTCGTTATGGCGAACGGCTGTGAATGTGAGCCCTATCTGACAACGGACCACCGGGTGATGATGGAGTACTCGATGGATCTCTTCACCGGGATCCGGGTTGCCATGCAGGCGACCGGCGCCGGGCGGGCGATTATCGGCATTGAAGATAATAAACCGGATGTCATCGAGGCGTTGCGCAAAGCTTGTCCGGCGGATGGCAGCGTGACCGTGGGCGTGATGAAAACCAAATATCCCCAGGGTGCCGAGAAAATGATGATCAAGGCGCTGCTTGGCCGTGAAGTACCGAGCGGCGGCTACCCATCCGCTGTCGGTGTAAGCATGTACAATGTGGCCACTTTGTCGCAGCTTGGCGCATTGTTGCCGCAGGGCCACGGTTTGATAGAGCGTGTGATAACGGTATCCGGTCCGGGCATCGAGAAGCCCGGGAACTATCTGGTGGCCCTGGGTACGCCGCTGCGTCATGTGCTGGAGCAGCTTGGATTTCAGGGCGATGCCAGAGAGCTGATCATGGGTGGTCCAATGATGGGTGTTTCGGTCGCTTCTCTGGATGTGCCGGTAACCAAGGGTGTATCGGGCATACTGGTACTGACCGAAGAGAGTATGTCGAAGCAGATTCCCAAGAAGGTATGGCCCTGTATTCGCTGCGCGCACTGCGTACAGGCGTGCCCCATTCACCTCAATCCTTCCGAACTGGGTATGCTGGCTGCCAAGCGTCAATACGAAACAATGGAGAAGAGGTACCATCTTAACGATTGTTTCGAGTGCGGCTGTTGCACTTACGTCTGCCCATCCGGGATTCCGCTGGTGCAGTATTTTCGCATAGCCAAGGCAATCAACCGCGAGAATAGGGAGCGCGCTGCCGTATGAATAGTGTCGAGCTTCTGCCAGTTCCATGACCGAGAAACAGCAAATAGTAGAACTGAGAACTGCGCCGCATCTGCGCCAAGCACCAAGCGTGGATCAGATTATGCGCAACGTGGTTTACGCCCTGTTGCCGGTGTGCGCGTTCGCGGTGTTTCAGTTCGGACTGAGCGCTTTGGCGCTGATACTTGTGGTGACTCTGGCCTGTGTCGGCACCGAACAGCTGTTCTGCCGCTTGTCGGACAAGCCAACTACCGTCGGTGATTTTAGTGCTGTGATAACGGGTATGCTGCTGGCGTTGACGCTGCCGCCGGGTTTCCCGCTCTGGATGGCCGCAGTGGCTGGATTCGTAGGTATCGCGTTGGCCAAGGTCATGTTCGGGGGTATTGGGTTTAACGTGTTCAATCCAGCCCTGGTCGGCAGAGCCTTCGTTCAGGCAGCGTTTCCGGTTGCCATTACCACCTGGACGCCGGCTTTCGCGCCCGGTCGTTTTACCGAGTTCATTCCAACCACCTGGACCTTGCCGTTCGTCCAGCCGGAATCGGTCTCAACCTGGGTCAAGAACGTTGCGGTTGACGGTTTTTCCGGCGCCACACCGCTGGCACTGCAAAAATTCGGCGATGCCACCCATGCGCATATCAACATTGACCATGCGGATCTTTTCCTGGGTATGACCGCCGGCTCCTCGGGAGAGACATCTGCCTTGCTTATTTTGCTTTGTGGCGCTTACCTGGCCGTTCGCCGCATGATGGATTGGCGCATCCCCGCAGCGATGCTGCTAGGTGCATTCCTCACATCCGGCAGCTTTTTTCTGCTGGATAACCAAGCTTATCCCACACCGCTGTTTACCCTGCTGTCGGGCGGCATGATGTTGGGTGCTGTGTTCATGGCTTCGGATATGGTGGCATCGCCGACCACTCCGCTCGGAGTTTGGGTCTACGGCATTCTGATCGGCTTTATGACCGTCATTATCCGACTTTTTGGCGGACTTCCGGAGGGTGTCATGTATGCCATTCTGTTCGGCAACGCAGCCGCCCCTCTGATTGGCGCGTTCACCCAACCCAGGGTTTACGGCACCGGCCGGAACAAGGCAACGAAACCATGAGCTCCGAAGTACAACCTCAGATTCCACCGTTGCCATCGAGTCTCTCGATGATCCGTACGCTTGGCTTGATTGCGATGATATCCGGCCTGCTCGTCGTCATGGTCGTCAAGTACACCGATCCCATCATCAAAGAGAAAGAGCGGCTTGCACTGGAGCAGGCTGTATTTCAGGTTATTCCCAGCGTCGACGCAAAAACGGCAACCCGCGTCAGTTTTGCATTGAACAAGGACGGGTTGAAGCGCCTGGACGAACATGAAGGCGCAGGCGAGGCAAATATGTATGCAGTGTACGACGATGCGGGAAAATTGCTCGGCATCGCGCTGCAGGCTGCAGCGCAGGGTTACCAGGATGTGGTGCGCACCCTGTTTGGCTATAATCCGGATTGCCAGTGCATCGTCGGTATGACCATCATGAAAAGTACCGATACCCCCGGCATGGGGGATAAGCATACGTTAGAAAACAACAAGGCGTTCATGGCGAACTTTACTGCGCTCTCTGCCGCACTGGCAACGGATCAGAGCAAACTGGCCCATCCGATCGAGGCGGTGACACACGGCACCAAAACAGATCCCTGGCAGGTGGATGCCATCTCCGGGGCTACGATCAGCTCGCGGGCGATAGCCAAGGGGCTCAATACCAGTGCGCAGAAGATGCTTCCGCTTGTTACGCATCACTTGCCCGTTCTTCTTCACAACTCTCACCAGGCTAACGAGCGATGAACGAGTCATCCAAAAGATCCAAACCCATCACACTGGACACCTTTTGGCGGGGTGTCTGGAAAGAGAATCCGGTTTTTGTCATGGTGCTTGGCCTGTGTCCTGCGCTTGCCGTCACCAATACCACGTTCAATGCACTCGGAATGGGGCTGGCAACGCTGTTCGTGCTGGTCTGCTCAAGCGCGCTGGTCTCCCTGTTGCGCAATGTCATTCCCAAACAGGTGCGCATCGCATCCTATATCGTGATCATTGCCACCTTTGTCACCATTGTGGATTACGCCATCCACGCTATCAGCCTCGAGCTCTACAATGCCCTGGGTGCATTCATTCAGCTGATCGTGGCAAACTGCGTGATTCTCGGCCGCGCGGAGAGCTATGCCTCTAAAAATCGGATCACAAAATCGGTGGTCAATGCCGCGGGTATAGGGATTGGATTTACTTTTGCTCTGCTCTGTCTGGGTACCGTCAGGGAGATACTGGGAAGCGGAACCATTCTGGAATATCCGATATTCGGCGATGCTTTTCAGCCCTGGGTGGTTATGGTTTTACCACCCGGCGGATTCTTCGTTATCGGTGCCTGGCTGCTGCTGTTTTCCTGGTTGAAAGAGCGCAAGCAGCGGAGAGTCGTACAACAGGAGGAGGCCGCCCGTGCACCCGGATGATCTCAGTTTTATATTTCTCAATGCGTTCATTATCAACAACTTTGTGCTCGCATTCTTTCTTGGTCTGTGTCCGTTTCTAGGCGTTTCGGCAAAAATCGAAACTGCCTGGAACATGGGGCTGGCCACCATGTTCGTGATGCTCGTCAGCTCCCTGTGTGCCTACGGTGTAAACATACTGTTGGTGAAGTTCGACCTGGAATTTCTTCGGCTCATCTGTTACATCGCGGTGATTGCATCCGCGGTTCAGCTGGTGGAGATTACCATCAAGAAGATAAGCCCGGTCATGTTCCGGGCGCTGGGCATCTTTCTGCCGCTGATCACAACCAACTGTGCGATCCTGGGACTGGCACTGTTTCAGACCTTCAAGGAGTACAATTTCCTGCAGTGTCTGGCCTATAGTGCCGGTGCCGGTGCAGGGTTTACGCTGGCACTGATGTTGATGGCGGGGTTGCGGGTAAAGCTGGATCTGGCCGACGTTCCCTCCATCAGTCAGGGATCGGCAATCAGCTTTATGCTGGCCGGCATGCTGTCTCTCACCTTCATGGGGTTTGCCGGATTGGGGGGACATTAGCGGATGGCTACCTATCTGCTTGCGGTCGGCGTTATTCTCGCAGTGCTTGGGGGCTGGGTCGCGGTACAGAACCTCTCCCGCCGATTTGCCGCCCAGCATCCCGAGTTCGGACCCTACAGGGAGAAAGGCGGCGGTTGCGGTGCCTGCAGCGGTAAATGCAGCTCGGATTCAGCAGCGAGTCATTGTGAAAAATAGGAAATGCCATCGCGCGCAGGCTGATAAGACAATCAGCCTCTTAAATACTTTTATTTTCACCATCGCAGTGAAGTGAGGTTGAAATCATGACAGACGAATTCTTCATTCAGCCCAAAGCATACGACATCAGCAAACATTATCGGGCAAGGGTCGTCAGCAGCGAACGGATAACGAGCGAGAAGGCTGAAGCGGAAGTCCGGGAGATCGTTCTGGATATACCGGCACACTCTTTTGTCTACGTAGAGGGACAGAGTATCGGTGTTCTGGCGCCGCCGCCGTACGAATTCGGCAACGATCATTATATGCGCCTCTATTCCATTGCCAGTACCAGAAAAGGCGAAAAAGGGAACCGGACCGAAATTGCCATCTGCGTGCGCCGCTGTTTTTATATTGACGAAATAAGCGGAGAACGGTATCCGGGCAAGTGTTCCAACTACCTGTGTGATGCAAAGGCAGGAGAAGAGATCAGAATTACCGGACCCTATGGCAGACACTTTATTATGCCACGGGATACCTCGGCGAACATGTTGATGGTGGGGACAGGGACGGGAATTGCGCCGTTTCGGGCATTCATTAAGCATGTCTATGAAGAAGAGGAGGAGTGGAAAGGTAAAATACGTCTCTTCTATGGCGCCAAGAGCGGCCTGGATATGCTCTATATGAACGATATTAAAAACGACTTCAGCCACTACTATGACGAAGCGACTTTCAAGGCATTCGAGGCGTTGAGTTCACGGCCTGCATTTGAAGACCCGGGGGCGCTGGAGAATAAACTGGAGGAGAACGCCGCCGAGGTGTGGGAGTTGATGCAGGATCCAAAGACCCATGTATATGTCGCCGGAATCAGGGCGCAGTCTAAAGAGCTGGACACGGCGCTTGCGCACATTGCCGGTTCCGAGCAGGAGTGGATGCGTTTAAAAAGGGAGATCTATCTGGATGGGCGCTGGGCCGAGCATCTGTACGATTAGGATGCAGGAAAGGAGAATACTCACATGACAATATCAAAACGCGTGCACTATTTCGGCAAGACCAAATCCGAAGGCAGTAAAGAGATGAAGGAGCTGCTCGGCGGCAAGGGCGCCAATCTCGCTGAGATGACCTCGATCGGACTCCCGGTTCCGCCTGGGTTTACCATCGACACTAAATCCTGCGCCGACTACAACGAACTGGGAGGCGTGCTGCCAGAAGGTCTCATGGATGAAGTGAAAGAGAATATGGGCATAGTCGAACAGGAGATCGGCAAGCGGTTTGGATCGGAAGAGGATCCGTTACTGGTATCGGTACGCAGCGGGGCCGCGGTCAGTATGCCGGGCATGATGGATACGGTGCTGAATCTGGGGTTGACCGATAAGGCTATGGAGGGCCTCGCACGGAAATCCGACAACCGGCGATTTGCACTGGATGCCTATCGGCGCCTGATCAATATGTTCGGCGATGTGGTTATGGGGGTACCCCACGAGAAATTCGAAGAGGAGTTCGATCGAATTAAAACCGAATTCGGCGTGACCCTGGATACGGATCTGAACGAATCAGGTCTGGAAAAACTGATCGAGGCGTACAAGACGGTCTACCGAGAGGGTACCGGAGAGGAGTTCCCCCAGGATCCCTATCTTCAGTTGGAGAAGTCGATCGAGGCGGTTTTTAAAAGCTGGAATATTCCCCGCGCAGTCCGCTACCGTCAGATCAACGAGATCACCGGCCTGTTAGGCACCGCGGTTAACGTGCAGACCATGGTATTCGGCAACATGGGCGAGGATTCCGGAACCGGCGTCGCTTTCACCCGCGATCCATCTACCGGAAAAAACGAGTTCTACGGTGAATTTCTGATCAACGCTCAGGGTGAAGATGTGGTTGCCGGTATTCGAACTCCCCAGCCGGTGGCGGAGATGGTGAAGTGGCGGCCCGAAATATACGAACAACTGCTGGAGATCAAACAGATCCTGGAAAATCACTACCGGGAGATGGAGGATATCGAGTACACCATAGAGCGGGGTACGCTTTTTCTGCTGCAAACCCGTACCGGCAAGCGGACCGGACCGGCCGCGGTCAAGATAGCGGTCGAGATGGTCACCGAAGGGCGCATCACGGAGCAGGAGGCGCTGCTGCGTGTGCCGGCGAGCGACCTGACCCAGCTGTTGCTGCCCACCTTCGATCCGAAAGCCGAGCGCGATACGCTGACCAGAGGCTTACCGGCGTCTCCGGGTGCCGCATCGGGTAAGTTGTCCTTTAGCGCCGAAGATGCAGTGTACCGATCGCAAAGTGGCGAGTCGGTGCTGCTGGTACGTAAGGAGACCAGTCCGGAGGATGTCAGCGGCATGCATGTGGCTGCAGGCATATTGACCTCGACCGGCGGCATGACCAGTCACGCGGCAGTAGTGGCGCGCGGCTGGGGTAAATGCTGCGTTGCCGGTGCCGGCGAGATTCAGATCGACGAGGCGAAACGGGTCATTACGGTCGGTGGCAGAACCTTCGGCGAGCAGGATGTGATCAGTATCGATGGATCGACAGGCGAAGTGATGGCAGGGGAGGTGCAGAAACGGCAACCGAAGCTCTCCGATGAGTTTACTTCGCTGATGGGTTGGGCCGATCAGCATCGCACCCTTCAGGTGCGAACCAATGCCGACACGCCGGAGGATGCGGCCCGGGCGCGTGAATACGGTGCCGAGGGCATAGGTCTCTGCCGTACCGAGCATATGTTCTTCGAAGGCGAGCGCATCACCCGGATGCGCGAAATGATTTTGGCTAAGACCGAACCGGAGCGCCGTGCCGCACTGGATAAACTGCTGCCCACGCAGCGGGAGGATTTCAAGGGGATCCTGACCGCCATGCATGGTCTGCCGGTAACCATACGCCTGCTCGACCCACCACTGCACGAATTCCTACCGAACGACGATCAGCAGCAGGCGGAGTTGGCCAAGCGGCTCGGGGTGCCACCGGAAAAAATTGCAGCGCGCGTCACCAAGTTGCATGAAGCCAATCCCATGCTCGGTCACCGTGGCTGCCGTTTGTCGGTCACCTATCCGGAGATTCTGGAGATGCAGGTCACCGCTATCACTCAGGCCACCATCGAGTGCCGGTTGGCGCAGATCGATGCCAGACCTGAGATCATGATCCCTCTGGTGGGTGTGGCCAAGGAGCTGGATATACTTCGGCAAAGAGTTGAAATGACCATTGCACTGGTAGCCAAAGAGAGGGGCTATACCGAGCTGTTGGACATTCCGATCGGTACCATGATCGAAGTGCCGCGTGCCGCACTGACGGCGGAAAAAATAGCAGAGCATGCGCATTTCTTCAGTTTCGGCACCAATGACCTCACGCAGATGACTTTTGGCTACAGCCGGGACGATGTGAACAGCTTCCTGCCGGACTATCTTGAGCAGGAGATACTGGAGAAGGATCCCTTTCAATCGCTCGACACAGAGGGTGTAGGCCAATTGGTTGAGATGGCGGTAGCTGCGGGTCGCAGAACAAGAGAGGAGATGAAGATGGGCATCTGCGGGGAGCACGGCGGTGATCCGGCTTCAATCGAGTTCTGTCAGAAGGTCGGATTGAACTATGTCTCCTGTTCGCCGTTCAGAGTGCCGATCGCGCGTCTTGCAGCTGCCCAAGCGGCGTTGAAATGAGAGCGTGCTGAAACGTACCATCTGACTGCTCCGGTAAGTACAGGCATAACCGCTGAAACAGTGGGGCTGTGTCTGCGCTTCCCGGAGCGACCCGGCATACTTTTCGGATTGCAATGCGGTTCGCGGGCAGTTTTGAGTTCGGTTCTGATGAGGCAGCTCAGCAAGCATCCGGATGTTTGATAGCGCCGGCAATTCGATTGCAGCGGTTTCCTGCCAATTCATGCAGACGCATTGAACGAAGCAGCAGCAGTCAGATCGCTGCACCGCTCAGTTCTATTGATTTTTTTATCCAAAACGTACAACCTAGGGTGCGGGGAGTGAGGAATGGGATTCGTACCGGGCAGGGCCTGAATCATAAGCAAAAGCTGAGGCGCCCTTTGAAAACCATTGTCAATATAATTAGAAAATTGATAACAACATGAATTTCCGGCAATTTACGACAGAGGAAGAAATCCGACTTGAAGCACCGATCCGTGCCTGTAGGTCAATCTGCATCTGTAATAATAAATTTGTCATTGTTATCAGTGAAAACCGATAACCTGCTACGGGTTAAACGGGTAATTTGGCGTGTCCCGAGCCGAATCCCGCAGCTACCTTGTATACAACCGAAGCCGGTGCTGGCAGAAAAATAGTGACTGGATTTGAGCGGGCACAAGGATAAGCCGGATTACTCCTCGGCCAACGGTCGGCAAATCGGCCGACTGTCTCGCATTAACATTAGTTGTGTACTGATTCACATAGATTCATCTGGAGCGATTGAGCATGTCCATGAAAATTGGAATACCCAAAGAAGTCCATGCAGCGGAGTGCCGTGTTGCGGCAACCCCCGAGACTGCAGAGCAGTTAATAAAGCTCGGCTATACAGTCGCCGTCGAAGCCGGCGCCGGGGACAAAGCACACTTTTCGGATGAGGCCTATCGCGAGGCCGGCGTTGAAATATACGACGACGTCAAAGCCCTTTGGGCAGAATCCGACATCGTCATGAAAGTCCGGGGTCCGGAAATTCATCCGGCGCTTGAGATACACGAAGCCGAACTGCTGCGCGAGGGCGGCCATCTTATCAGCTTTATCTGGCCGGCTCAGAATGAATCACTGATGCAGCGATTGCAGGCGCGCAAAGCAACCGTGATGGCGATGGATAGTGTGCCGCGTATCTCGCGCGCGCAGAAAGCGGATGCACTCAGCTCCATGGCCAACATCGCCGGCTACCGTGCAGTGATCGAGGCTGCCGGTCAATTCGGCCGTTTCTTCACCGGACAGATCACTGCCGCCGGTAAGGTGCCGCCGGCCAAGATCATGATCATCGGCGCCGGAGTCGCGGGGCTTGCCGCACTGGGCGCAGCCGGCTCCATGGGGGCCATCGTCCGCGCCTTCGACACCCGGCCGGAGGTGAAAGAGCAGGTCGAGAGTATGGGCGCCGAGTTTCTGGAGCTCGAATACGAGGAGGAGGAAGACGGCGCCGGGGAAGGCGGCTACGCCAAGGTGATGAGCAAGGCATTCATCGAAGCCGAGATGAAGCTCTTTGCAAATCAGGCGATGGAGGTGGATGTCATCATTACCACCGCGCTGATTCCCGGCAAGCCGGCGCCCAAGTTGATTACCGAAGGGATGATCGAGTCGATGCGGGACGGCAGCGTGATCGTCGACCTTGCCGCCGAGCAGGGCGGCAACTGCGCACTGACAGTACCGGGCGAGACCGTGGTGCGTCACGGCGTCACCATTATCGGCTACACCGATCTGCCCAGCCGTCTGCCGACGCAGTCGAGCCAGCTATACGGCACCAATCTGCGTCATCTGCTGACCGATCTGACGCCGGCGAAGGATGGGCAGATTGTGGTTAATATGGAGGACGAGGTGATCCGCGGGGTGACCGTGATCAAGGAGGGGGAGATCACCTGGCCGCCGCCCGCACCCAAGCTCTCGGCTGCTCCTGCAGCCAAACCGGCGCCTGCCCCCGCCGTCAAAGAGGCCGTTGTGAAGAAGCCGGCCGCCTGGAAGGGTGCGTTGGGGATGGCCGTCGCCGGCCTGCTGTTGCTCGGCGTCGGGTCAGTCGCACCGCCGGCATTTCTGGCTCACTTTACGGTCTTCGTACTGGCCTGCATTCTCGGCTACATGGTGATCTGGAACGTCACGCCAGCGCTGCACACGCCGTTGATGAGCGTAACCAACGCTATCTCCGGGATTATCGTCATCGGCGCGCTGTTACAGGTCTCCGGGGATTCGGGGATGGTTACACTGCTGGCGGGAATCGCCATTCTGATCGCCACAATCAATATTGCGGGCGGTTTTCTCGTCACCCAGCGCATGCTGAAGATGTTCCAGAAATAGGAGCTGCATAAAAATGACTGAAGGTACAATTACGGTCGCGTATATTGCGGCAAGCATTCTGTTCATCCTCGCGCTAGGCGGCCTGAGCAATCAGGAGACTGCCAGAAAGGGCAACATCTACGGCATGACCGGCATGCTCATCGCCATCCTGGCCACGGTGCTGGGCGCGAGGGTGACCGGTTACGGCACGATTGTCGTCTGTATGGCCATCGGCGGCAGCATAGGTTTTTATGTTGCCAAGAAGGTGGAGATGACTCAGATGCCGGAACTGGTTG
This sequence comes from Chromatiaceae bacterium, assembly GCA_024235255.1. GTDB lineage: Bacteria > Pseudomonadota > Gammaproteobacteria > Chromatiales > Chromatiaceae > HKST-UBA178. The sequence continues at coordinate 541,403 of JACKMT010000001.1, read as the reverse complement.
CGATACTGCACAGCTTCGTCGGTCTGGCTGCAGTGCTGGTGGGGTTCGCCAACTATTTGGATGAGACGGTGCACTTTACCGGTGTCGAGCGCACCATTCACGATATCGAGATCTATCTTGGCGTCCTGATCGGCGCCGTCACCTTTACCGGTTCGGTCATCGCGTTCGGTAAGCTTAAGGGCGTTGTCACCAGCAAGCCGATACTGCTGAAAGGGCGCAACGCAATTAATCTGGTCATGCTGCTGCTCTGCATCTGGCTCGGCGCTGCCTTCGTCGGTGCCGAGTCCATTTCCGGCGGCACGCTGTCATTGATACTGATGACACTGATCGCGTTCGCTTTCGGTGTGCACATGGTCATGGCAATCGGCGGCGCAGACATGCCGGTGGTGGTCTCGATGCTCAACAGTTACTCCGGTTGGGCGGCTGCAGCCACCGGCTTCATGCTCTCCAACGATCTGCTGATTGTGACCGGCGCACTGGTGGGCAGCAGCGGCGCCATCCTCAGCTATATCATGTGCCGCGCCATGAATCGGAAGTTTATTGCGGTGATTGCCGGGGGCTTCGGCACCTCCGAAGGTACGGTGGCGGCAGCCGGCGATGGCGAGGAGCAGGGTGAGGTAGTGCCTATCTCAGCAGAAGAGACGGCGGAGCTGCTGAAAAACGCAAAAGAGGTGGTCATAGTTCCCGGCTACGGTATGGCGGTCGCTCAGGCGCAGTATCCGATTTACGAGATTACCCGCAAGCTGCGCGAACAGAAGGTCAACGTCCGTTTCGCCATACATCCTGTGGCCGGGCGAATGCCCGGCCACATGAACGTACTGCTGGCAGAGGCTAAGGTGCCTTACGATATCGTGCTCGAGATGGACGAAGTGAACGAGGACTTTCCCGATGTCGATGTGGTGCTGGTTATCGGCGCGAATGATATCGTCAACCCCGACGCACAGGACAACCCCGTCAGCCCGATTGCGGGTATGCCGGTGCTCGAGGTCTGGAAGGCGGAAACGGCCATCGTGATGAAGCGCAGCATGGCAACCGGCTACGCAGGCGTACAGAATCCGCTCTTCTTTAAAGAGAATACGCGCATGCTGTTCGGCGATGCCAAGGCGAGCGTGGAGGCGATTCTGGCGGGTATTTGAGTTAGTTAGTGTGCCTCCTGAAAGGGCGTTCCCTCTCCCCTAAGTAGGGGAGAGGGAGTCTCTGGACGGAAACTGGTAAGCCTGGTTTGTTAAAACCACGTCATCCGGCGCAGGCCGGGATCCAGCAAACGCCCTCCGCTTTTCGTTATAATCAGCCACTCGATTGACAAGCTTCGGAGTCACCCGACTCCGGCGTCCTGCTTTATCCGAATGACCAGATTTCAAAACCGATGAAATCCGAATCTCTTCCCACGCCGCAGGAGATCGACGCCTGCATGTTGATCGATCGGCAAGGATTCCGGCAGAGGCTAAGAAGCTTCAGGCGGCGCCTTCGCCCGGATCAGCCGCCGGAAGCGGGTATAGCGCGTCTGCGAGCACAGATCGATGCGTCCGCGGCGTTGGCGGCGCACCGCCGAGAGACGCTTCCATTGCCGAATTTTCCCGCAGAACTGCCGATCAGCGGGAGATGGGAGGAGATCGCCGGGCTGATCGAAAAACATCAGGTGATCGTGCTCTGCGGCGAGACCGGTTCCGGCAAATCGACCCAGCTGCCGAAGATCTGTCTCGCACTGGGAAGGGGTGTGTTTGGCAAGATTGGCCACACCCAGCCGAGACGCATCGCGGCGCGCAGCCTGGCCGCGCGCATCGCTGAAGAGCTGGGCTGTGAATTGGGCGGTTCGGTTGGCTACAGGGTGCGGTTTCACGACCGGGTCAGCAGCGAGAGCCACATCAAACTGGTGACCGACGGCATGTTGCTGGCGGAGATTCAACAGGATCGCTGGCTGAACGAATACGACACGCTGATCGTCGATGAAGCGCACGAGCGCAGCCTGAACATCGATTTTCTGCTCGGTTACCTGAAGCAGCTGCTGCCGCGCCGGCCGGATCTGAAGCTGATCATCACCTCCGCCACCATCGATCCCGAGCGCTTCTCCAAACATTTCGGCGGTGCGCCGATCATCAATGTCTCCGGGCGCACCTTTCCAGTTGAGGTACGCTACCGGCCGCCGTCGGATGAGTCGGACGGCGAGCGCGACGAGCCGCTGCAGCAGGCGATACTCGACGCGGTGGATGAGCTCTCGCGCAGCGACCGCGGCGACATGCTGGTGTTTCTCAGCGGCGAACGGGAGATTCGCGAAACTGCCGAACATCTGCGCAAACACCGGCTGCAGCTGACCGAGGTGCTGCCGCTCTACGCCAGGCTGGGCCCGGCGGAGCAGAACCGGATATTCCACCCCGGCGGGCAGCGCAGGATCATTCTCGCCACCAACGTCGCCGAGACCTCTGTGACGGTGCCGGGTATCCGTTACGTGATCGATACCGGCTACGCACGCATCAGCCGCTATAGCCATCGCAGCAAGGTGCAGCGCCTGCCGGTGGAGGCAGTCTCCAGGGCGAGCGCCGACCAGCGCAAGGGGCGCTGCGGCCGGTTGGCGGCAGGCGTCTGCATCCGGCTCTATGCGGAAGAGGATTTCAGCACGCGCGCGGCGTTTACCGAGCCGGAGATTCTGCGCACCAATCTCGCTTCGGTCATTCTGCAGATGCGGATACTGGGTTTCGGCGAGATAGCGAAATTCCCGTTTCTCGATCCGCCGGACAAGCGTCTGATTCGGGATGGCTACCGGGTGCTGGAGGAGGTGGGTGCGGTCGATGGCGAGCGGAACATCACCCGCCTGGGACGCCAGCTGGCCCGGCTGCCGGTGGATCCGCGGATCGCCCGCATGCTGCTCGCCGCTGCGCACGGGCAGTGTCTGGAAGAGCTGTTGGTGATCGCTGCCGCGTTGAGCATACAGGATCCGCGCGACCGGCCCATGGAGAAGCAACAGGCGGCGGACGAGGCGCACCATCCCTACCGGGACGAGCAGTCCGACTTCATGGGGCTGTTAAAACTCTGGCGCAATCTGGAGACGCAGCGGCGCCATCTCAGCAAGCGCAAGTTTCAGCGCTTCTGCCGCGACCATTTTCTCTCCTGGAACCGGGTTCAGGAGTGGCACGACGTACATCAGCAGCTGCGCGTCCAGATGCATGAGATGGGTTACCGGGAGAACAGCGCCGCGGCCGGATACGATGAGATTCACCGCGCGCTGCTGACCGGACTGCTCAGCAACATCGGCTTTCGCGCAAGCGGCAGTGAGCGCGAATATCTGGGTTGCCGCAACAGCCGGTTTCTGATCTTCCCCGGTTCGGGCCTGTTCAAGAGTCAGCCGAAATGGGTCATGGCGGCGGAACTGGTGGAGACGACGAAACTCTATGCCCGCACGCTGGGCACAATCCGGCCCGAGTGGGCGGAGTCGGCGGCCGGCCACTTGGTGCAACGCAACTATTCGGAACCGCACTGGGAGAAAGGGCGCGGGCAGGTCGCCGCTTACGAAAAGGTGGTGCTGTTCGGCGTCACGCTCATTGCGCGGCGCAAAGTCAATTTCGGTCCGATAGAGCCGGAAATTTCGCGGGAGATTTTTATCCGTTCCGCGCTGGTGGACCGGGATTTCGATACCCGAGCCCCGTTCTGGCGGCACAACCGGGAGCTGATCGAATACCTGGAGGAGCTGGAGCACAAGTCGCGCCGGCGCGATCTGCTGGTCGACGAGCAGGTGATCTATGACTATTACGACAAGCGGATTCCGGAGGGCATCTACAGCACGCCGCAATTTGAGAAGTGGCTGCGCAGGGCGGTCAAAAAGCAGCCCAAACTGCTGCATATGCGGCTGCAGGATCTGACGCGGGAGCTGGGGGATGCGGCATCCGAGCGCGACTATCCCGACGAGTTCGAGATCGGCGGCATGCGCCTGCCGTTGGTTTACCACTTCGATCCGGGCGGCGAAGCGGACGGGGTGACAATGAAAGTGCCGGTGGCCATTCTCAACCAGGTCTCCGCAGATCGCTGTGAATGGCTGGTGCCCGGCCTGCTGCGCGAGCGCATCATTGCGCTGCTGCGCGCACTGCCGAAAAACCTGCGCAGGGCTTTCGTTCCGGTGCCGGATTATGCCGACGCCTGTCTGCGTGCATTAGCGCCATCCGACAAGCCGCTGACCCGGATGCTGGCAGAACAGTTGCAGGCGATGACCGGCGTCTATATCCCCGAGGACGCCTGGCAGGAGCAGCTGCTGCCCGACTATCTGCGGATGAACTTCCAGCTGCTCGACGATAAGGGCCGCCGGATCGGGTCGGGGAGAGATCTGGTGCTGCTGAAGCAGCGTTACGGCGATCCGGACAAGAGCGGCTATCATGCGCTCCCGGCAATGGATCTGGAGCGGGAAGGGATCAAAAGCTGGGATTTCGGCGAGCTGCCCGAATCGGTGGAGAGCCATCCTGGGGAGATCAGGTTGACCGGTTTCCCGGCGCTGGTTGACCGGGGTGACAGCGTCGATCTGAAAGTGCTCGATGCCCGGCAGAATGCGCAGCGCTCGCATCGCGCAGGTGTCAGGCGCCTGTTGATGCTGACTCTACCCAAGGAGATGCGCTATCTGCGGCGCAATCTGCCCGGACTGCAGCAGATGGAGTTGATATACAGTAAGGTCGCGGCAGCGCCCGCCGGCTGGGAAACGCCGGGCAGGACGGGCATGGAAGAGGAGTTGCTGGCGCTGATCATCGATCTGACCTTTCTGCGGGAGCTGCCGGAAATACGCTCGGAAAAAGCCTTTCTGCAGCGTATCGAGTTGCGTAAGCCTGGCCTGATGACCCAGGCAGAGGAGGCAAGATCGCTGCTGGAGGAGATACTGACGGCTTATCAACGGGTGCGGAAGAGACTCGCCGCCGCCACCCAGATCCATTGGATGGCTTCTCTAACGGATGTCAGGCAGCAGCTCGACCGGCTGGTCTACAGGGGGTTTTTACACTACACACCCTATCAGCAACTCAGGGAATTTCCCCGTTATCTCAAGGCGATCGAAATGCGGCTCGACAAGCTTCCGCTCGCCGCCGCACGAGATCAGAACCTGCTGCGCGAAATGGCTGAAGCGTATCAACAGTGGTTGCAGCGCGAAGAGAAGTACCGTCTGGAGGGTAAGCTGGACGAGCGCATCGAAGAGCTGCGCTGGCGTTTCGAGGAGCTGCGGGTATCGTTGTTTGCCCAGGAGCTGGGTACTGCCCATCCGGTATCGCTGAAACGCATCGAAAAGCGCTGGCAGGAGCTGGGACTTTGAGGCTAATTTCCAATATCAGCGGATGGACCTGAACGGTTTTTTGCACTATAAGGATAATCCAATTTAGCTGGAGGATCTGTGATGTCTCTGTGCCCCTGCGGTTCCACGCTGGAATTCGATCTCTGCTGCAGTCCCATCCTATCCGGCGGACAGCCTGCCAAGACTGCGGAGGCGCTGATGCGGGCCAGGTACAGTGCTTATGCAAAGTGCGATGTCGATTTTCTGCACAGCAGTCTGCATCCGGCGCATCGTCAAGACCACGACAGAAATGCAACCAGACGCTGGGCGGAGAATTCGGAGTGGCTGGGGCTGGAGATCGCGGCAACCGAGGCCGGTCAGGAGGCGGACGATGAGGGTAAGGTGGAGTTCATCGCAACCTTCAAAGAGAAGGGAGTCATCCGGCGCTACCACGAACAGAGCCGGTTTAAAAAGGAGCAGGGGAAGTGGTTCTTTGTAGACGGACAAATGGTGAAGCCCAAGACCGAGGTGCATGCGGGACCGAAAGTGGGCCGCAACGACCCCTGTCCGTGCGGCAGCGGTAAAAAATTCAAGAAGTGCTGTGGTGCATAGTGCAGGTTAAAGTCGTCGGACGTGCGGGCGATATAGAGAGAATCTAGGTCGAAGCGACTAAGTAAGAGACAGGTGGTGAATCTTGCTGCGTAGAATAGTAAAACCGGGATGGTCCAGACTGACGGCGCTTGCACTGATGCTGACGGCGGTGCCCGCATCGGCTGAAATTTACAAGTATATCGATCGGGAAGGAAACGTCTATTTTACCAATCTGCCGTATAAAAGGTCGGCCGGATTCGAACTGATTTGGCGCTCCAGAGAGGACCCCTTTTACGCTGATTCCTACTCCCGCATCAATCTGAAGGATATGAACCAGAACAAGCTGCGTTTTTCCAACATGATTGCGAAAGTGGCGAAGCGCACAAGATTGAACCCGGAGCTTCTGCATGCGGTGATTCGCGCCGAATCGGCTTACGATCCAAAGGCGTTATCCAAAAAGGGCGCGCGCGGCCTGATGCAGTTGATGCCGGGCACCGCAGATCGCTACGGTGTCAATGACAGCTGGGATCCGGAGCAGAATCTAGACGGCGGAGCGAGGTATCTGCGTGACCTGCTGGATATGTTCGACCAGGATCTGAAGCTCGCTGTTGCCGCATACAACGCGGGTGAGAATGCAGTAAAGAAGTACGGGAATAAAATTCCACCCTATCCCGAGACCGTGCAGTATGTCCGCAAGGTGGTCACTTTTTATCAGACGGGAAGTTAGTATCCGGCAACTGGACAGTTGACTGACCGGCTTAATGCCCAGCTACTCTGTCCATTCGTTGATCAACTGCTCGATCAATTTGGTTCCAAGATCTGAAATATCGATGATCTGAAAGCCCGCCCAGCAAGGTCCGCTGGTCTCTGTATCATCCTGAACCCACAAACACTCTGCACCAAACTCAATAACGGTTGCGCCGTCAATGGGCGCCGGCAGCGACAGGCTGAATTGAAACAGCCGGTTGGGAGTAAGCGGAATCTCGGATAGCAACATCAGGCCGCCGGCCGAGATGTTGACCAGGTTGCCGATAAGCGCATCCGTATTGAGATCCCTAACTTGGATCTTTTCATTTACCCGCTTGCGCGGCGAAATTCTGTTTTCCTGCATGCGACGGTCCTGTCCTCAGTTGTTGGCTCGGTTGCCAAAGGTTTTTTGCAGCATCCCAAGCACTGATTCCAGTGCCCGGTCGACGAAAGGCACGCTGGGATATTTCAGGATTTTGGCACGACCAGCGTGCATCTGCGTTGCCAATCTCTCGATCGGTGTCACCAGTGCCTGAATGCCGGACTTGTTAACGAACATATATTTCTGGGTGACCGGACTGAACCATGAGAGTTTGAGCTGGTGCAGTTTTCGGTTGTCGTCTTCCAGTTCGAACCAGGTGCCGAATTTGACGCTCTTCAAGGTATTGATAATCTGCTGCACCTCGGTGCTTAACGGTTCGGAATCCGGTTTCGAACCTACCGGGCCAGACAGGGGGTGCTGCCGTTTTTTTGCCATACGGGGGGGTGATTCCCGCACCGGTTCAACGGTGATGGATTCGATCTCCTGCTGTTCGGCAGCCAGCGACTCCAGGTAATCGAACAGTGCTTTCAGGTCCGGCTGATGGAAATCGCCCACCGAAGCCAGTCCACTTTCAATCCGTTTCTTCAATCCCGACAGTTTTGTCAGTTGTTTGTTTTTGAGTTCAGGCTTCTCCCTGGATTCGTACATCCAGATGATGTCGTCGATCACGCCGAGCACCTGACGCCATTCGGTGTTGGTTTCAATCATCGGATCACGCAACAGCATCAGGATCATCTTGTCCAGCCATGCGTGGTTGAGAAAATGTTCCAGGATCGGGTGAAGTCGTCGCTCGCCGATCATCTCCTGGACAAAACGATGCGCACGCAGGCGGGCGCTCTCCAGCCGTTCGCGGCCTTTGGCAGCCTCCTGGGCGCGTGTTTCGACGATTTTGGCTTTCTGGCTTAACTCCTCGATCTGTTTGGTCAGCGCTTCGAAAACATCAATAAATATATCGACGTCTTTCTTGAATTCAGCCAGGATCCGGTTAACCCCCTCCTGCATCGGGTAGTATATTCCCCGCCGGAGATCGTTCTCATCGATCCACTGCAGTCCGGATTCGACCATCAGGTTCAGCAGCTGCCGGGCGATATGCCGTGAGTCGATCAGAAAGTGGTGGTCGAGAATTGCCACCTTCAGATAAGGTGTGTGCAGATGGCTGATGAGTGCTTTGGCGATGTTCGGCAGATCCTCCTCGTTGAGCACGTGTTCGAATAACATTCCCACCAGCTCGATTGTATCGAGGTCGGCACTGGGGATGCTGTTGCGGTCAACGCCCTGAAACAGCCGTTCGCGCTCTTCGATCAGTCGTTCTCTTACCTGATCGAGAATCTTTGCGTCCACGTCTGCCGTGGTGGGTTTCTCACCTTTGCTGCCGATCTCGGGAAGAAATGAAGCGCTGTGGATTGGCTGAATTTTATCGATGGCGGATATCAGGACAGGTGTGTCGACCATCGCCCTGGGTGCTGCATCCGGGTTGAATTGCGGATGCGAGGAGTATTTCGGATCCTGCCTGCGCCTGTCGGCCATCAGGTTGCGGATTGAGTTGAAAATCTCCTCTCCCAATGCGACTTCCTGATCACCGGATTGCGGACTCGATGCATCACCTTGCCGGGGCGGGGATGCTTGTTGTTTCCCGCCCGCCGTTCGCATTTGCGGTGTTACATTCCCGTGCTTGGTTTCAGCCTCATCCGCATCCTCCTCCTCTTCCATGAAGGGTGGCTTGTCCGGACTCTTCGGGTGCTTTGGCACCTCCAGCTTGAGATTGGGGAAGACACCGGCGGCAATTAGTTTTTCATTGAACTGCTTGTAAAAATCCCCCAGCTCTCGCATGACGAACTTTTCGAACAGCGCATACATGATCAGCAATACATTGGATTCGAAACCGAAATCGACCGCGGCAACCTGAAAAGCTGAGGCCGTATGCACCGGACCGGCCGGAATATCCTGGTCTGCCAGCTTGACACCGCCGCGCACCATCGACAGCCGCTGCATCAGCGCATACAGATCCTGGAAACATTGACTTTGGGTGCGGGAGATCATGTTCTGCAGCGACAGCCGCTTGTCCAACTCTTGGTCGTCAACTAGCTCCAGGTTCTCTTGCGCCTGAATCTGCACTTCCAGCAGAGGCATGGCATAGGATATCGGTTTTTCGCTGAGATACTCAGCGAAGCCGCGCGCAATCTCCTCGCGAAACCGTTGTTCCACCAGCTTCCGGTTTGAGTTGACGACGCTGATGGCGTCGATGAATTGAAACTGACCCTGATTGGTGTCAGCCTTATCGATAAAATCCAACAGTGCCTGTTCGGATTTGTCGAACATTTCGGACAGCAGGGTAGTCAAACTGTTCAACGCCATATCACGGCAATCTCTAAGTGCCGGCTGCAGACGGTTCACACTACTGGACACAGTTCTCTCCATCCTTTTCTATTTTTCGCATCAGCTATAGCTCAGTCCGTAAATTCGGGTACTGCCACTCGAACAGGAGCAGCAGTAAGATTGCTGCCATTTCAATCGTCGCCTTCAACCGGTGTCGCCCTGGGTGTCAGCAGCAGTCTCTCTGCTTCCAACTGGCTGCTCGCGTGAATCAGTCGAATTAGCGAAGTGTCATCCTTCATCTGTTCACTGCGCAGTTGCCGTACCTGGTTTCGTGCTGCTTTATAATTTTCAATACTATCAATACACTTTAGTTGTTTGTCTTCCGAGATCTGGTAGACAAAATAAGGCATGACAATTCCCCTGCTGGTCTATCTGAAATACAACTTAAAAGAATATCACGACATTCATGCCGGCAACAGATCAGGCTGATCCAGGCTCAGGCTGGGCGGGCCCGGCCGTTGCCACACCGAAGCGGCGGTTGCCGCGGCATCCCGCTTGCCATCGTTCAGCCTTGGTTCAGCGTACGGGTATTAATCTTTGCTTCCACTGGAATAGCGGCATCTTTGCCATAAAATTTAAATTACTGAGCATCGTTGACTAAGCCCAGTAATGAATGGCGATGGTGTAGTATAGCTTTGAGTTAGGTAGATTCTATCTGCAGTATCTGCTTGCGGCGGAAGCGGCTTGCTCCAGTGGAGTTGGAAGCGGTTCCGTTTGAGCGCTATTTTCGTCTCGGTCACACATGGAGATTGCGTCGTTTGTGTCACTACAGCCGTACATTTTGCATATTGTTGGCAGCCGTGATCGGTTATACCCAGCCGGCACTGCCGCAGTCGTCTGATTCCGGTTCGAGATCGGGGTGGGACCGGGGGCTCGACAGTGCGGTATCGCGCGCAAGGGAACGCACCGGGGGCAGGGTGCTCTCCGCGGAAACACGTGAAGTGAACGGTCGGCTTACCTATTTTGTACGAATTCTGACCAAGGATGGCAAAGTCCGAAACCTGCGCACCGATGCCGCGACCGGGGAGAGCGTGACGCCCCAGCGCAGACGCTAACGGTTAAACGATATGCGAATTCTGGTGCTGGAGGATGAAGCGCTGCTGGCCGAACAGCTTAAACGCAAGCTGATGCAGCGCGGCTTTTCGGTCGACCTGGCGGCGGATGGCGAAGAGGGGCTCTACTACCTGCGGGAGTACCCGCTGGATCTAGCGGTGGTGGATGTCGGTCTGCCCAAGTTGACCGGCAAAGAGGTTATCCGACAGGCCCGCGCTGAGGGTTTGACGCTGCCAGTGCTGATTTTGACGGCGCGCGGCAACTGGCAGGACAAGGTCGAAGGGTTGGAAGTTGGTGCAGACGATTATCTGGTCAAGCCATTCCATTTCGAGGAGCTGCTGGCCAGGCTGAACGCGCTTCTCCGCCGGTCGGCCGGCGTTTCGACACCGGTGATTGCCTGGGGACCGTTGGCGCTGAATACTGCACACCAGTCTGTCTCCCGAGACGGCCAGACGGTTGAGCTCACCGCATACGAGTACCGGGTGCTGGAGTACATGATGCTCCATCGCGGCGAGGTGATTTCCAAAGCTGAGCTGACAGATCACGTCTATGAGCAGGACCACGACCGCGACAGCAACGTACTCGAAGTGTTTGTCGGCCGGCTGCGGCGCAAGCTGGACCCGACTGGCGATCTGCAGCCCATTGAAACACTCAGAGGACGCGGATACCGCTTCAGGTCGGACCCAGACACAGCATGATGCACTCCATCCATGGACGGCTGCTGTTGGTTGCCAGCCTGGTGCTCGTGGCATTTCTCGGATTAGGTGCATTGGCGCTCGATCGAGCATTCCGGGAGAGTATGGACAGCGCTATACGCGACCGGCTGCAGCAGCAGATTTATGCATTGCTCGGAGCCGCTGCAGAGGATGAACTGGGGCGGATGCGGTTGCCGGAGCATCTGCCCAATCCGAGGCTGGCTTCGCCTGACTCGGGTCTCTATGCCGCCGTGGTGGGGGAGTCAGGCGAATACCTGTGGCGTTCGCGATCCTCGCTCGGGCGCGATATCGGTTTTAGCCGACAGCTGGCTCCGGGCGCCCACCAGTTCGACCGGAAGCAGCACGGGCCGGAGGATCTCTATATCCTGAATTTTGCCGTCGCCTGGATAAACGATGCAGGCAAAGAGCTTGGCTACACGCTCTCAATCGCCGAGAACACAGAAGCAATGACCGCTCAGGTGGACGCCTTCCGGGCCAGGCTGTTCTACTGGCTGGGCGGCGTATCTTTGTTGCTGTTGATTGTCCAGGGTTTGGTGCTCGGCTGGGGTCTGAAACCGTTGCGCAGCGTTGCCGCGGATCTGCGCCGGGTGGAGTTGGGTGAGATCGAGGTAATCGGGGGGGCTCATCCGAAAGAGCTGCAGGGGCTGATAAGCAACATCAATATGCTGATTCAAAGTGGCCGGGCCAGCCGGGACCGCTACCGCAACAGTTTGGGGGATCTTGCGCACAGCCTGAAAACCCCGCTCACGCTGTTGCGTGGATCCGCCGAAAGCGATGCTTCCGATAAAATGCGCCAGACCGTCAACGAGCAGGTGGCACGCATGGACGAGATAGTGCAGCACCAGCTGCGGCGCGCTGCAGCTGCTACTGTGACCGTTCCGGGAACCTCGTTCAAGGTGGCGCCGGTCGTGGAGAGGCTGCGTGAGACACTGGAAAAAGTGTATCGAGAGAAGGGAATAGATTGTCAAACAGCGATCGATCCGGCGGTCAGTTTCTACGGTGAACAGTCCGATCTGATGGAATTCATGGGCAACCTGCTGGATAACGCCTTCAAGTACGGGAAAAAGCGGGTGCGGGTAACCGGCGGGAGATTGGCTGAGCGCCACGGCAGTGGGCAGGGCATGAGATTGATCATCGAGGATGATGGTCCGGGAATAGCGGCGGCGAAACGCGCGGAGGTGCTCAATCGCGGCGTGCGTATCGATCAGCGCCAGCCGGGACAGGGAATAGGGCTGAGCGTGGCGAAGGATATCATCGGTCTGTACAAAGGTTCCCTGGAGATCGCTGCAAGCGAGTTGGGTGGTGCAAGTATAAGCATAACCTTCAACGGCGATTCGTACCTGGCCTCATAATCCCGCACAGCCGCGACCCTGTTGGATGTGAGATAACGCTAATACTCCCTTACCAGATTGGCCGCCATATGGCGGAAGTTCTGCAGCCGCCGGGGATCGATCAGCCCTTTGGCAACCGCTGCGATCAGCGCACACTCCGGTTCGTGATCATGGCTGCAGTCGCTGAAACGGCAGCGCCCGATATAGGGGCGAAACTCCCGGAAACCGATTTCCAGTTGCCGGGTATTCATACGGCCAAGCCGGAAACTGCGGACTCCAGGCGAGTCAATCAGCTCACCGCCTTGAGACATACGGTACAGCGTGGCCGCCGAAGTGGTGTGCCGCCCCATACCCGATGCTGCGGACAGCCGTCCTATCTGGATATCTATGTCGGGCAGCAGCGCTTTGATCAGCGAGGATTTGCCTACCCCCGACTGCCCGACAAGAATGCTGGTATGTTGCCGCAGCCGGTCGATCAGCGGGTCCAGTCCGTGCTCAAGTTTGGCGCTGACCGGTACCAGCGGATAACCGATCGTTGCGTAGTGTCCGAAATCCCGCTCGAACTCGGCGGCGCCCTGCGCATCGATAAGGTCGTATTTATTCAGCGTGATCACGACATCGACTCCCAGATTTTCAGCGGCCACCAGATACTGGTCGAGCAGATACTGACTTGGCGCCGGCTCCGGCGCCAGTACCACCACCAGCAGATCGATATTGGCTGCCAGCGGTTTTTCCAAGGCGGCGTAGGTGGGACGGGTCAGGATGCTGCTGCGATCGAGCAGTGCGGTGACGACGCCGTGATCGGCTGCGGTGGGCTGCCACACGACTCTGTCGCCGCAAACCGGCTCGCCAATGCTCTGCCGCAACAGGCAGTGGTAAAGATTTCCGTCTCTGTCCGCCACGGCCAGGTTCTGGCCGTGGCGGGTGATAACTCTTCCTTCATGGCAGCTGTCGCCCGGCACCGGTTCGGGGCTGTCCGGACGGCGCTGTTCGAGCTGCCGTCTGCGTTTTACCTGGGTGGCCTCTATCCGCTGCCGCTGCCGCTGAGTGAGTCTCCGCCGGGCCATCCCTAGGCTGCAAGGGCGTGTTTACTTGTCAAAACGGTAAAACTGCCGGTTCAGGTATTCAGCCGCGTTTTCCACATCCTCGTCGAACCAGGTCAGGCCGAGGGCAAGTTCACAGCGTTTCACCTGTGTGGTCAGGCCGGCGCGCGATTTCACCATACGGTCTTTGCGTGTGTACACCTCGGTGCCATGGCAGCTGTCGCAGTTGTCATCGACCAGCTGCTGCCCTGCTGCCGGATCGAACGCAAGGACCTGGCTGCTGCCGATGACGGTAAGGGTCAGGAAAAGGAGAGGTGGAACAAGTTTCATGGAGTAACCTCTTGCATTTCAGGTTTTCGAGTTGAGCTGCGCCACCCGCACCGGCGCCGGTGGATGACTGTCGTGAAAAGCCGAGTATAGCGGATCCGGCGTCAGGGTACTGGCGTTCTCCCGGTATAGTTTGACCAGCGCGCTGATGAGTGGTTCAGCGCCGGTCTGCAGGCGCGCAAAATCGTCTGCCTCGAATTCGTAGCGTCGCGACAGCAGGGCAAGCAGCGGATGCAGGAACTGGGTAAATACCGGCGTGACCAGCAGGAACAGCAGCAGCGCCAGTGCATTGGAGTCACTGTTCACGCCGAGTCCCCGGTAAAACCAGAGCTCTCCGGACAACCAGCCCAGCACTGCCAGCCCGGCCAGCCCTAGCAGTGCCGACAGCGCCAGTTGCTTGACTATATGCCGGCGCTTGAAATGACCCAGTTCATGTGCCAGTACTGCCTCCGTCTCGGCATGCTCCAGATGCGCTAGCAGTGTGTCGTAAAACACGATGCGTTTCTGCTTGCCGAAGCCGGTGAAATAGGCGTTGCCGTGTCCGGAACGCCTGGATCCATCCATGACGAAGATGCCGCTGCTGGTGAAGCCGCAGCGTTCCAGCAGCTGCTGTACACGCTGTTTAAGTTCGCCCTCCTGCAGCGGCGTAAACCGGTTGAACAGCGGCGCGATCAGTGACGGGTAGAGCCAGGTGATCGCCAGCGTAAAACCGATCCAGACCAGCCAGGCGGCCAGCCACCAAAGCTCGCCGGCCTCCTGCATGAGCCACAGAATGGCCCACAACAGCGGCGTACCGAGTGCAACCAGGAGCAAAACCTGCAGTACCAGATCCTTGATGAAACGAGCAGGGGTAGTGCGGTTGAAGCCGAACTCTTTTTCAAGCACGAACGTACGCCAGACGGAAAAGGGGAGATCAAACAGACCCAGGATCAGAAATGCCGACAGAATGAGTGCGATACCAGCCGCCAGCGGGCTTGCCAGCAGATCGATCCAGAAAGCTTGGAGCATGCCGATCCCGCCGCCCAGCGTAAGCAGCAGCAGCGGTATCGTCTGCAGCGGGAGCTCAATGCGATAGAGCCCGGTTTTCGACAAGGTATAGGCTGCCGCCTTCTGATGCTCGGCCAGCGTGATCCGCTCCCGGAACGCATCGGGCACCTGTTCCCGGTGCGTTTCGACTGCTTTTCGATGGCGCTGAAGCAGCCAGAGTTGCACTCCCAGGCCCAAAGCGAGTGCTGTCAGAAAAAACAGGGTGAAGAGGTACATGCGCAACAGGATACAGGGTTGCTGCAAGCTCTGCTAGAATGTCGGACGGCGCGTTCCACCGGGAGTAATCATGGCTGCTGACCCAACCAATCTTATCTGGATCGATCTCGAAATGACCGGACTGGACACCCAGTTCGACCGAATCATCGAGATCGCCACCATTGTGACCGATCAAGACCTGAATATCCTGGCGGAGGGACCAGTCATTGCCATTCATCAACCGGAGGAGATTATGGCCGGCATGGATGAGTGGAACACCAATCAGCACCGCGATTCGGGGTTGACCGAGCGGGTGCAGAACAGCGTCTGCGATGAGCGCGCGGCGGAAGGCATCACGCTGGCTTTCCTGGAACAGCACGTGCCGCCGGGAGCCTCGCCCATCTGCGGCAACAGCATCTGCCAGGACCGGCGTTTTCTCGCCCGCTGCATGCCGGCGCTGGAAGCTTATTTTCACTATCGCAACCTGGATGTGAGTACACTCAAGGAGCTGGCCAATCGCTGGGCGCCGGAAGTGGCTTCGGGTGTGGTGAAAAACGGCAAACATCTGGCACTTGACGATGTCCGTGACTCGATCGAGGAGCTGCGCCATTACCGGAAGCAGTTTCTGCGTCTACCGGCAGCGGGCAAAAGCAAGGGAAAGTAGCTTTCCTATTCCTGCAAGTTCCGGCTAACCCTCTCCTATCAGGCGCTGTAGCGCCCAGCCGACATGCTCTGCGACCAGCTCAGATGAGTCGTTGAGGCGTGCGGCAAGCGCCTGCACGGACGCCTGGTCAGCGGGTGCGTTGCCCAATGCCACGGCAATGTTTCTGAGCCAGCGCGGGTAGCCGATGCGGCGGATCGGGGATCCCTCCAAACGGTGCAGAAACTGCGCTTCACTCCAGCTGAAAAGATCGATTAACCGCGAAGCGTCAAGCGCGTTGCGCGGCACAAATGCCGGTTCCTGCGTCGCTGTGGCAAAACGGTTCCAGGGACAGGTAAGCAGGCAGTCGTCGCAACCGTAGATCCGGTTTCCCAGCAGCGGCCGCAGGTCAACCGGGATCGACCCGTCGAGTTCTATGGTGAGGTAGGAGATACAGCGCCGGGCATCGACCCGGTAAGGCGCGACTATCGCACCCGTGGGGCAGACTTCGATGCAGTCGCTGCAGCTGCCGCAATGGTCGCGCTCCGCTTGATCAGCCGGCAACGGCAGGTCAGTGTACAGCTCTCCCAGAAAGAACCAGTTTCCCGCCGCGCGGCTGACCAGATTGCTGTGCTTGCCCTGCCAGCCCAGGCCCGCTTTTTGCGCCAGCGGTTTTTCCAGCACCGGTGCCGAGTCGACAAAAGCGCGGTAGCCGAAACTGCCGATGGTCGCTTCGATCCGGGTAGCCAGGCGCTGCAGTCTGTTGCGCATCAGTCGGTGGTAATCCCCGCCCAGCGCATAGCGTGAAACAAAGCCCTTGTGCCGGTCCGAGAGCACCGCTGCAGCATTATCGTCGGGCGCCAGATAATCCATGCGCACCGATATCACACGCAGCGTGCCGGGAACCAGCTCAGCGGGGCGGCTGCGCTTGCGGCCGTGTTTTACCATGTAGTCCATGGTGCCGTGATTGTCGTCTGCGAGCCAGGCTTCGAACATAGACTCCGCCTGCGTGAGATCGGTGTCTGCTATGCCCAGCTGCTGAAAGCCGAGCTGGCGGCCCCAGGCTTTGATATCCAGCGCCAGCGCGGCGTAGTCGATTGAAGTTGAGTATTGACGCATCGTTTCTCTGACGGCGGTTCAGCCATGCGGTATATTATGAACCATACCATCGACCGCCAAACAGAGTGCACCGACAATGGACCGTTCCACACCGCACATCGACCGTCTCCCGCACGCGCTCTATCTTGCAGCGCAGGTGCGGGAGCTGGACAGGATCGCGATTGAGGAGTTCGGCATACCCGGCAGAGTCCTGATGGAGCGGGCCGGAGCAGCGGCATTCGAGTTGCTGCGCGAGCAGTGGCCGGACGCGCGGGATATCACCCTGTTGTGCGGAATCGGCAACAACGGCGGTGACGCATACGTGCTGGCGCGTCTCGCGCTGCAGCAGGGCTACATGGTACATCTACTGCAGCTTGGCGATCCGGGCCGTCTGCAAGGCGACGCGCTGGCCTGCGCGGAGGCTTACCGCGAAGCCAAGGGCGCGGTATTCAGCTATGAAAAACTGCCGCTGCAGACGGACCTCATCGTCGACGGCGTGTTCGGCACCGGCTTGGAGCGGACGGTGGCCGGGCGTTGGCGGGATGCGCTTGAGGCGGTAAATCGGCACGCCGCGC
This sequence comes from Chromatiaceae bacterium, assembly GCA_024235255.1. GTDB lineage: Bacteria > Pseudomonadota > Gammaproteobacteria > Chromatiales > Chromatiaceae > HKST-UBA178. The sequence continues at coordinate 524,106 of JACKMT010000001.1, read as the reverse complement.
CGGTGCTGGCACTCGACATACCTTCCGGACTGCATGCGGATACCGGCGAGGTGCTGGGCGTCGCGGTGGAGGCGGATGCGTGCATCAGTTTTATCGGTCTAAAGCAGGGGATGTTTACGGCCCAGGGGCCGGGTCATTGCGGTTTAATTCGATTTAATGCGCTGGATGTGCCCGCCGCAATCTACGGCCGCCAGCTGCTCTCCAGCCGGCGGTTGGATTGGGAACAGCAGTCGACCATGCTGGCGCCCCGTCCCAGGGCGGCGCATAAGGGCCACTTCGGCCACCTGCTGGTCATCGGTGGCGCACCGGGCTACTCCGGTGCTGCGCGACTGGCTGCCGAAGCGGCCGCCAGAAGCGGTGCCGGCCTGGTCAGCGTAGCCACCCATCCGGAGCATGCAGCGGTGATGAATCTGCACTGTCCCGAACTGATGTGCCATGCGGTGCGCGACGGTGGCGATCTTTTAGCGCTGCTGAAAAAAGCGACCGTCATTGCCGTCGGACCGGGACTTGGGCAGCGTGCCTGGTCGCGCGAACTGCTGGGACGGGCGTTGGATAGCGGTCTGCCCATGGTGGTGGATGCGGATGCGCTGAATCTGCTGGCAGACGACCCAATGCAGCGCGATGACTGGATATTGACGCCCCACCCGGGGGAGGCGGGCCGGCTGCTCGGCATCACCAGCCGGGCGGTTCAGGCGGATCGTTTCGCCGCCGCGGCGCGTCTGCACGAGCGATACGGTGGGGTTGTGGTGCTCAAGGGCGCGGGCACGCTGATCGTCGATTCCACCCAGCGCCCGCTTGCCGTCTGCAGCGACGGCAACCCCGGCATGGCCAGTGGCGGGATGGGCGATGTGCTGACCGGTCTCCTCGGCGGCCTGCTGGCACAGGGCTTTGCAGCGGCGGATGCCGCCGCTGTCGGCGTCTGTGTGCACGCCGCAGCGGGTGACGCATGCGCAGGTGAAGGGGAGCGTGGCATGCTGGCTTCCGATCTGCTGCCCGAAATCAGGCGCTTGCTCAACGGCATCGGCGACAGCCGACCCTAGCCAGTCATGTTGAACTACGAACCGCAAAATCAGGAGCAGCAGGAGAGGCTTGGCGCCGAGCTCGCCGGCTGCGCTCCAGCAGCCTTGATTGTCTATCTGCACGGGGATCTGGGCGCCGGCAAGACAACGTTTGCCAGAGGATTTTTACGGGGCCTGGGCTACACAGGTTCAGTCAAAAGTCCAACATACACGCTCATGGAGCCTTATCGCATCGGTGGCAGATCGATCTGTCATCTCGATCTCTACCGGCTGGCCGACGCCGAAGAGCTTGAGTATCTCGGCGTGCGGGACCTGTTGCAGGAGGAGTCAATCCTGTTGATCGAGTGGCCGGAGCGGGGCAAGGGCGTTTTGCCCGCTGCTGATCTGATTGTCCTGATAAGCTATTTGCAGCATGGCAGAGGGATCGCGATACACGCCGAATCCGACGCCGGAAAACCAGTTGCCGAGTGCCTGCGTCTGGCGGTGCCACCAAAATCCTGACATGGCGACCTCAAATTGAGCTTTAGCCAATGGAAATACACCGTTTGTTCTGTATTTGTTCTATTAAGTTAAGGCACTATTCCATATAATTGAGCTATCTTGAGGAATAGACTGGAAAAAGTCGTTTTCACATGCTATTTTTCAGAACATTATCGTTTTTGAAACTCACGACGGTCAAAGCTAACAATGAAACGGATCGCCGCGTCAATATTGCTACTCTTCGCGCTGCCGCTGATGGCGCAACCGGTATCGATCAACAGCCTCAGGCTATGGTCGGCTCCTGGGCACATCCGGCTGGTGCTGGATACCAGCGCGCCGGCTAAACACACCCTTTTCAGTCTCAGCAATCCACCACGGCTGGTGCTTGATGTCGAGCAGGCGGTACTGCGGGAGGCACTGCCGGAATTGAAGGGAAAAAATCAGGTAATCAAGGGGTTGCGCAGCGCCAAGAAAAAAGATGGCAGCCTGCGGGTTGTTTTGGACCTGATTCGGGAGGTAAAGCCCAAGAGTTTCATGCTCAATCCAAACAGCGAGTATGGGCACCGTCTGGTGATCGATCTGGATGATGCAGAGCAGCCGGCAGCCGAGCAAGCGCAGAAAACGGTCGCATCGGTTAAGGAGAGCAACGACCGGGAGATCATCGTGGCGGTGGATGCCGGTCATGGCGGCGATGATCCGGGCGCCAAGGGAAGGGGCGGTACCTACGAGAAAGATGTGGTGCTTGCAATTGCGAAAAAGCTTGCCGGGCGTATCGACCGCGAAAAAGGGATGAAAGCGGTACTGGTCAGGAGAGGCGATTACTACATCGGGTTGCGTAAGCGCATGATGCTGGCGCGGGAGCAGCAGGCCGATCTGTTTGTCTCGCTGCATGCGGACGCGTTTCGCGATCCACGGGTTGGCGGATCATCCGTCTATACACTCTCCCGGCGGGGTGCTTCAAGTGAAGCGGCGCGCTGGCTGGCGGAGCGTGAGAACAGTGCCGATCTGGTGGGCGGGGTAAGTCTTGAGGATAAGGATGAGTTGCTGGCTTCGGTGCTGCTGGATCTCTCCCAGACGGGCACTCAGGAAGCCAGTGATCAGGTGGCTCATCATCTGCTCCGGCGGCTGGAAAGAATCGGCAAGACGCACAAGGGCCGGGTGCAACAGGCAGGCTTTATGGTGCTGAAATCTCCGGATATCCCCTCGGTCCTGGTTGAGCTGGCGTATATCTCCAACCCCGTAGAGGAGAAAAAACTGAGGAACCACCAGCATCAGGATCAAATGGCGGATGCCATTCTGGTCGGGATCAAGGATTATTTTACGCAAAATCCGCCGCCTGGAACGCTGCTCGCGAAACTGGCACCGGAGCCGCGCGGTCATGTCATTTCACGCGGAGAGACCCTGGGCCTGATCGCGCAACAGTACCAGGTCAGTCTGAACAGCCTGCGTTCGGCAAACAATCTGTCGAGCGACCGAATCCGCGTCGGGCAGGTGCTGCAGATACCCGAGACCTGAGCCGGCAGCAAATCCTGCTGTGCTGGTGGGCAGTCTGAACGCCGTCACAGCCGTGGCGGCGGATTGCACCGTGTCAAGGTTCGCAACCCGGTTCCCCCCGCGGTAAACTGTGCCAAGTCATAGCCAGTCAAACATTGCCGATGCGTATTCACGCTCTTCCCATCCAGTTGGTCAATCAGATTGCCGCCGGAGAGGTGGTTGAACGCCCTGCGTCCGTTATCAAGGAGCTGCTGGAAAACAGCCTGGACGCGGGCGCTTCCCGGGTTGACGTCGATGTCGATCAGGGCGGCGTCAAACTGATTCGGGTGCGGGACAACGGCCGGGGCATCCACCGGGAAGATCTGATATTGGCTCTCTCTCGTCATGCCACCAGCAAGATCGCCAGTCTGGAAGAGCTGGAGACCGTGGTCAGCATGGGGTTCAGGGGAGAGGCTCTGCCCAGTATCGCGTCAGTCTCACGCCTGCAGCTCGTTTCAAGATGTGCAGCGGATGACAACGGCTGGCTGGTGGTCAGCGAAGGGAGCGGCGAGATGTCGCCACCGATCGCTGCGCCGCATCCGGTCGGCACCACGATCGAGGTGCGCGATCTCTTTTTCAACACGCCGGCCAGGCGCAAGTTTCTGCGCACCGACAAGACCGAACTCGGGCATATAGATCTGCTGGTAAAGCGATTGGCGCTGAGCCGCTTCGACGTCGCGTTTCATCTGCGCAGTAACAGGCGTGAAACGGTGACGCTTCCCAGTGCGCTGTCTCAACCCGAGAAAGAGCGGCGTCTGGCTGAACTGCTTGGACCGGCGTTTCTTGAGCAGTCGTTCTATCTGCGGGATGAGTCGGCCGGTTTGATCCTCACCGGCTGGGTGGCTCATCCGACCTTCTCCCGCAGCCAGACCGATATGCAGTATTTTTACGTGAACGGCCGTTCGGTGCGGGACAAGCTGGTCACGCATGCGGTGCGGCAGGCTTACCGTGACGTACTTTTTCACGGCCGTCACCCGGCCTATGTTCTGTACCTGGAGTTGGATCCCCGGTTGGTGGATGTGAATGTACACCCGACCAAACATGAAGTGCGCTTTCGCGATGGTCGGAGCGTGCACGATTTTCTATTCAGATCATTGCATGCAGCGCTGGCGGAGAGTTCGCCGGGATTCCGCGTCAACCGGTCGACCGGTGAGATGGTCGCCGCTACTGAGCCGCTCGCGACGGGGGTGAGATTGACGTCGACGGCAGCGCCGAACACGCTGGCTTCGCCGCAACAAACACCGTTTCAGTTCCATGTCCGCGAGCAGCGTTCAGGCTACCGGGCAGGATTCGATCTGCAGCGTCCTGCGGCTTATCCGGCGGCAAAGCGGGGCGACAGTGAAACCACTCCTCCGCTCGGCTACGCACTTGCCCAGCTAAAAGGCATCTACATTCTGGCCGAGAACGAGTGCGGACTGGTGCTGGTGGATATGCATGCGGCGCATGAACGGATTACTTACGAAAGGTTGAAAAAATCGATGGCTGATGCGCAGGTGCGCAGTCAGCCGCTGCTGGTGCCGTTGGCGGTGGCGGTAAGCAGGCGCGAGGCGGATCTGGCCGAGACGCACGCCGACCTGTTCAACCGGCTGGGGATGGCGGTTGACCGAATCGGTGATGAAAACCTTGTCCTGCGTGCAGTGCCGGTGCTGCTGCAGGAGACGAATGCGGAGCGCCTGCTGCGTGATCTGTTGGCCGATCTGGTGGTTTTTGGCAGCAGCGGACGATTGGAGTCGGAGATCGATAAAGTACTGGCTACGATGGCCTGCCATGGGTCGGTGCGGGCCAACCGCCGGCTCTCCCTTGAGGAGATGAATGCACTGCTGCGTGACATGGAGCGAACCGAGCGCAGTGATCAGTGCAATCACGGACGTCCCACCTGGAGACAGCTGGCACTGGATGATCTGGATAAACTGTTTATGCGGGGTCAGTAGTGTCCGGCAAGGGCAATCAGCCACGAAAGGAGCGCAGGCTGCCGCCGGCGATCTTCCTGATGGGCGCCACCGCCTGTGGAAAAACCGCGCTGGCTATGCGGCTTGCCGAACGGCTGCCCTGCGACATCATCAGCGTCGATTCAGCGCTGGTCTACCGGACCATGGATATCGGCACCGCCAAGCCGAGTAAGGAGGAGCTGGCACGGGTACCCCACCGGCTGATCGATATCTGCGATCCGGCGGAGTCCTACTCCGCAGCAAGATTCAGGCAGGATGCGCAGCGGGAGATGGCGGATATCACGTCCAGCGGCAGAATCCCCCTACTGGTGGGTGGGACTATGCTCTACTTCAGAGCATTGCAGTATGGGTTATCTGAACTGCCGCAGGCAGATAGTTCGCTCCGCGCTGCACTGGAGCGGGAAGCTGGACGCAGAGGGTGGCAGCGGATGCATCGGAAACTGCGCCTGCTGGACCCGGAATCCGCCAAACGTATCCATCCGAACGATCCACAGCGCATTCAGCGGGCACTGGAAGTCTTTCTGCTGACCGGCTCTCCTTTGTCGTTGTTGCAAAAAAGGGACGGCGTGCAGCAGCTGCCCTACCGGGTAGTCAAACTAGCGCTGGCGATCGACAGAGCGCTGCTGCATCGGCGCATCGAACAACGCTTTCATCGGATGCTTGGGCTGGGCTTTGAAAAGGAAGTGCGGGCACTTCTCTCCAGAGGTGATCTGGTTCCGGAAATGCCTTCTATGCGTGCGGTAGGATATCGCCAGATGGTCGCGCATCTGAACGGAGAGTATGACTATAATATTATGATAAATAAGGGAATAGTCGCGACTCGTCAATTAGCGAAAAGGCAGCTTACCTGGTTGCGGGCAGAATCGGATGTCAACTGGCTGGATATTACGGCAGCAGATAATTTCAGACATGTCTTGAATATTGTAAGCGCCGCCACCATCTAGCCCGACAAGCGGCCGGCGTGTGCTAGAATATTGTTTAAATTTCAAGGTGACTAGGAACGGTTCTGCATTGCCAGTGTCAGATAATCACGAACAAATTTACCTAGACAATAAGGAGAACTACATGTCCAAGGGGCAAAGCTTACAAGACCCTTTTTTAAATGCGTTGCGGAAGGAACGCGTGCCGGTTTCGATATTTCTGGTAAACGGTATCAAACTGCAGGGCCAAATTGAATCCTTTGATCAATTTGTGGTTCTACTGAAAAACACGGTTAGTCAGATGGTCTATAAGCATGCCATCTCGACGGTAGTGCCTGCACGCAATGTTAAACTTGCAATTGCTCCGATGGAGCAGGGGCAGGGTGAGCCCGGCAATTTCTAGTGTGCGGTGCTAGCGTGTTGAGTAATATTGAGTAAAGATAGGGTGTCTGCTGCGTGACGCATGATGTTTGAACGCCCAAAAAGCGGCGAAAAAGCGGTACTGGTGCATATGGACGTCAATGCCAGACCGGACCCCGACGAACTGTCAGAGTTTCAGGATCTCGCCCGATCGGCAGGCGCGCTGCCTGTCGCTACGGTAATGGGCAGTCGAAAAACGCCAGATCCCAGGTTCTATCTCGGCCAGGGCAAGGTGGCGGAAGTGAAGGCGATGGTTGCCGGGAGAGGAGCTGATCTGGTTATCTTCAATCACGCGCTCTCCCCCAGTCAGGAGCGCAATCTGGAACAGGAGCTGGAGTGCCGGGTAGTCGACCGGACTGGTCTGATTCTCGATATTTTTGCCCAGCGGGCCAGGTCCTTCGAAGGCAAATTGCAGGTCGAGCTCGCCCAGTTGCGCCACCTTTCCACGCGCTTGGTGAGAGGCTGGACCCACCTGGAGCGGCAGAAGGGAGGTATCGGACTGCGCGGTCCCGGCGAAACCCAGCTGGAAACCGACCGCAGGCTGATCAACAAACGGATAGCGCAGATAGGCCGGCGACTTGAAAAAGTCGAGAGCCAGCGCAATCAAGGCAGGAAATCCAGAAGAAAGGCCGAAGTACCCACTGTTTCTCTGGTTGGATACACCAACGCCGGCAAGTCAACGCTATTCAATCGGCTGACGGAATCATCGGTGTATGCCGCCGATAAGCTGTTCGCAACCTTGGATCCTACCCTCAGAAGGATCGAGTTGGCGGTCGACCGGACGCTGGTGCTGGTGGATACGGTGGGCTTTATCTCCAACCTGCCGCATGAGCTGGTTGCTGCATTTCGCTCGACGCTGCAGGAGACGGTCGAGGCATCTTTGCTGCTGCACGTGATCGATGCGGAGAGCCATCAAAGAGCGGTGTGCGTCAGTGAAGTCAATAACGTATTGGCGCAGATTGGCGCCAATGAGACGCCGCAGATCGAAGTCTATAACAAGATCGACCTCATCGAAGGTGCCGCTCCCGGCGTGGAGCGGGATCAGGATGGCCAGATACGGCGGATCTGGCTCTCTGCGGCCAGTGGCCAGGGTATAGATCTGTTGCTGGAGGTGTTGACGGAATTTTTCAGCCGGGAACTGGTCCAGAAAGTCGTACAACTGGCACCTGCCGACGGCAGGTTGCGGGCCCGCCTGTTTGAACTGGGATTTGTTCATTCCGAACAGTTGACGGATGAAGGCGGCTGGGAGATCGAGGTTGAGTTGTCGCGTAAGAATTTCGAACGATTGATAACGCAGGAACCCGATCTGGAGAACCGACTCGTTGCCTGAGTGGAGTGCATTTGCACTTGCTCCGCTAATTCAACCCACATAAAATCGCCCATTCGGCCCACCATATTGTCGAATTGCAGTATCTGGGGGCGGTTTGAATTCAAAGTAGACTGGAGTAGCCGATGGCCTGGAATGAACCGGGTGGTGACAACAAAGATCCCTGGAGCGGCAAAGGCAGTGATCAAGGCCCGCCGGACCTGGATGAAGTTGTAAAAAAGATGCAGGAGAAGCTGGGCGGATTGTTTGGCGGCAGGAAAGGTCCCAGAAGCGTCGGCCCCGGCGGCTCAATCCCCAGCCCGGGACCGGCTGGTATGAGGGGTATCGCGATTGTCGTCGGCGTTGTCCTGATTCTGCTGTTGGGTATCAAGAGCTTCTATACCGTCGAACCGGCGGAGCGCGGGGTGGTGATGCGCTTTGGCGCTTTCAGCAGTATCACCGGACCGGGCCCCCACTTGCTGGTGCCGTTTATCGATCAGGTGATGAAAGTCAACGTGGATCAGATTACCTCGTTCAGCCATAAGGCACAGATGTTGACCAAAGATGAGAATATCGTCGATATCGAGCTAACCGTTCAATCGAGAATTCAGGACGCGGCAGACTATCTGTTTCAGGATCAGAATCCGGAAAAAACCCTGCGCGACGCAACCGAGACGGCAGTGCGCGAGACGATCGGTAAGAGCAAGCTGGATTTTATTCTCACCGAGGGCCGCGGATCGATCGCCGACAGCATCAAAACGAGGGCGCAGGAGTTGATCAACCTTTACCGCAGCGGACTGGAGGTGACCAGTGTGAATACCCAGCCTGCGAAGCCGCCGGAAGCGGTTAAAAACGCCTTCGACGATGCGATCAAGGCGCGCGAGGATAAGGCCAGATTGGAAAACCAGGCCCAGGCCTATGCCAACGAAGTGGTGCCGAAGGCACGCGGCGCCGGTGCGCGTCGAGTCGAAGCGGCCAAGGCATACCGGGATAAGGTGATTGCTGAATCCGAGGGTGAGACCTCGCGTTTTCTGGCGGTGCTGACCGAATTTGAGAAAGCGCCGGAAGTGACCCGGCAACGCCTCTACCTGGACGCGGTGGAAGAGGTGCTTGGCCGTACCAATAAAGTGATTATGGATGTGAAGGAGGGCAACAGCCTGATGTACCTCCCGATAGATAAACTGATCGAGGGAACGCAAAACCCAAGGCGTGCTCTATTGCCGGAAGATGCAGACCAGATTGAATCTCCGCTGCAGCAGAGTCGCCGGGAAGATAATAGCCGGCAGGATAGCAGCCGCGGCAGGAGTGTGCGCTGATGAATAGCGGAAAATTCGGATTGTACGGCGCAGTCGCAGTTGTTTTATTGGGTATTGTCTACTCGGCTGCTTTTGTTGTGAACCAGTGGGAGGTGGCAATAAAACTGCGCCTCGGCGAGATTATCGATTCTGACTACGAGCCGGGTCTGCACTGGATGGTACCGGTTATCAACGAAGTAAAGAAGTTCGATGGCAGGATTCAGACCCTGGATTCGCAGCCGCAGCGATTTCTCACAATCGAGAAAAAAGACGTGATCGTCGACTCCTATGCCAAGTGGCGCATCAGCAATGTTGCCCAGTTTTACCGTTCGACCGGCGGTAATTCAGCTAAGACCGCACGTCTGCTTGCAGAGCGCATCAACACCAGTCTGCGTGATGAGTTCGGTAAACGGACTATCCAGGAGGTTGTCTCCGGAGAGCGTGCAGAAGTCATGGCAATGTTGACCAAAGATTCGGACGAGAAGGCTTCTGAGCTGGGCGTGGAGATTCTCGATGTTCGGGTCAAGCAGATCGATCTGCCGCCGGAGGTGAGCGAATCGGTTTACGACCGCATGCGCGCTGAACGTGAGCGGGTGGCACGGGATCTGCGGGCGCAGGGCGCGGAAGCGGCGGAGCGTATAAGGGCCGATGCCGATCGTCAGCAAACAGTCATTCTGGCCGCTGCATTCAAAGAGGCGGAGGAGCTGCGCGGTAACGGGGACGGAAAGTCTGCTGCGATTTATGCCAATGCCTTCAACAAAAACCGCGAGTTCTACTCCTTCTACCGCAGCCTTAATGCGTATAGAGGGATGTTCAACAGTGGCGGCGATATCATGGTGCTGGAGCCGGACTCGGAGTTCTTCCGCTACTTCAAAAAGTCTGAGGGCGGACGCTGATACCCGCCTGGGATCTGCGAGAGTCGCATGTGGCACGATCTCCTGGTCGCCCTGGCGCTGGTGATGGTAATCGAGGGGATTCTGCCATTTCTCAGCCCCGGCGCCATGCGCCGAGTGATGCTGGCATCGCTGGAACTGGACGACCGATCGCTCAGGGTGGGCGGTCTGATCGCCATGCTGATCGGCGTAATTACACTTTATCTCGTAAATTAACGCTGTCGCCAGGGCCGCTTCAAAAATGATTGAAAAAAAGCACTGGCTGCTGCCAGAAGGTATCAGCGAGACGCTTCCCCCCCAAGCCTATGCACTGGAACGCCTGCGCCGGGAGCTGCTCGATCTCTACCGCAGTTGGGGTTACGAGCTGGTATTCCCGCCGTTCATTGAATATCTGGATTCCCTGCTCACCGGCACCGGTGGAGACCTGAATCTGCAGACTTTCAAGCTGACCGATCAACTGACCGGCAGAACACTGGGCATCAGAGCGGATATCACACCCCAGGCCGCTCGAATCGACGCTCATCAACTGCGCCGGGAGTGCCCGACCAGACTCTGCTATCAGGGCACGGTGCTGCACAGCCGCAGTGACGCCCTGGCCGCGTCTCGTTCCCCACGCCAGATCGGCGCTGAACTCTACGGCCACGGCGGAGTAGAGGCGGAGCTGGAAATTCTCAGCCTGATGATAGAGAGCCTGCGGCGCGCTGGAATTGAGGATATCTACCTGGACCTCGGACACGTCGGCATATTCAGAGGGCTCTCCAGTCAGGCTGGATTCGATCAGCGCCAGGAGCACGCGTTGTTTGCTGCGCTGCAGCGCAAGGCCATTCCGGAAATCAGCGGACTGCTTGCAGACTATGGGACTGACGAGCCGACGGCCGGCATGTTGGTCTCGCTGGCAGAATTGAGCGGGGGTGACGCGTTGAAGGTTGCCGCTGACCGGTTGGCTGGGGCGAGTCAGCCGGTGCAGCATGCGTTGGACGAGCTGCGACGGCTCGCAGGATTGTTGAATAAGCGTTACCCCGATCTTCCGGTACACTATGACCTGGCTGAGCTGCGTGGATACCACTACCACACCGGCATGATGTTTGCCGCCTATGTGCCGGGAATGGGGCAGGAGGTGGCGCGGGGTGGCCGGTATGATGATATCGGGAAGCTGTTTGGACGCGCCAGACCCGCCTGCGGGTTCAGTGCCGATCTCAACCTGTTGCTCAAGCTGGGTGGCGGCAAGCATCAAGTTGAAAAGGCCATTCTGGCGCCGGCGGTCGATGATCCGGTACTGTTGAGCCGAGTTCAGCAGCTTAGGAGTGCCGGCAGACAGGTGATACAGGCGCTGCCGGGACAACCGGGTGATGCCGAGGAGATGGGTTGCAGCGAAGTTTTGGAACAGCAGGGGGCGGATTGGGTGGTGGTGGCACACGCTTCATGGAATCTTAAGCAAGAAATACAAGAGAGCACAGAATAATGGGTAAAAATGTTGTTGTAATCGGCACCCAATGGGGGGATGAGGGTAAGGGTAAAATTGTCGATCTCCTGACCGACCGGGCACAAGCCGTGGTGCGCTTTCAGGGTGGGCATAATGCCGGCCACACACTGGTGATCGACGGCCAGAAGACGGTTTTGCACCTGATACCTTCCGGGGTGCTGCGCGAGGGCGTTCGCTGCCTGATCGGAAACGGCGTAGTGCTCTCTCCCGGTGCGCTGCTGGAAGAGCTGGATATGCTGCACAAAAGCGGCGTACCGGCCGTTGAGCGCCTTGGCATCAGCGAGTCTTGTCCGTTGATACTGCCCTATCACATCGCACTGGATCAGGCACGCGAGCGGGCGCGCGGCAACAAAGCGATCGGGACCACCGGGCGGGGCATCGGCCCGGCCTACGAGGACAAGGTCTCCCGGCGCGGGATAAGGTTTGGTGAACTGCTGGATGCCGAGCGTTTCAAGGAGCGTTTGCGCGAAGTGATGGAGTATCACAATTTCACACTCGAGCACTATTTCAAGTCCGATATCGTGGATTATCAGCAGGTACTGGATGAAAGCCTGGCCCAAGCCGAACGGCTGGCCCCTTTGGCCGAGGATATACCTGGGACGCTCCACAAGATGCGGCGGCAAGGCGACAACATCATGTTTGAGGGGGCCCAAGGCGCGTTGCTGGATATCGATCACGGCACCTATCCGTACGTCACCTCATCCAATACCACTGCCGGCGGTGCCTGCAGCGGGAGCGGCGTCGGCCCGAGGCATATGGATTATGTGCTGGGCATCGTAAAAGCCTATACCACCCGCGTTGGCGCTGGCCCGTTTCCCACAGAGCTGTTTGACGAGGTGGGCAAGCATCTTGGAGAAAAAGGCCATGAATTTGGTGCGACGACCGGTCGCCGCCGCCGTTGCGGCTGGCTCGACAGTGTGGCGCTGCGGCGATCTCTGGAAATAAACAGCGTTTCCGGCATGTGCATCACCAAACTGGATGTGCTTGACGGGCTGGCGGCAATCAAGATCTGCACCGGCTACAAGCTGGATGGGGAGATAGTCGATATACCCCCAGTCGGCGCCGAAGGCTTTGAACGCTGTGAGCCGGTATATATCGAAATGCCCGGGTGGAGCAAATCGACGGTGGGGGCGAAAAGCATGAAGGCACTGCCGAAAAAAGCGCGCAAGTATCTCGCCAGGATCGAGGAGCTGTGCGATGTTCCGGTCGATGTGATCTCCACCGGTCCCGACCGAAACGAAACGCTGGTATTGAGGCATCCGTTCGATAGTTAGTTGAATTCGCCTAAAAGGAGTTCCAGTGCAGCCAAAAATAGTCAAACTGGACGAGTACCTGGTAGTTGATGAACCTTTCTACCAGGCCGGCGGCGATGAGGTTGAAATCTTCGAGTCCTCTTACCGGAACGGTCTGCCGGTGCTGCTCAAGGGCCCCACCGGTTGCGGCAAAACCCGTTTCATGGAGTATATGGCGTGGCGCCTGCAGCGGCCCTTGATCACGGTCTCCTGCCACGACGATCTCACCGCTTCGGATCTGGTGGGGCGTTATCTGATCAAAGGGGGGGAGACCACCTGGGTTGACGGTCCCCTGACCCAGGCGGTGCGCAGCGGCGGCATCTGCTACCTGGATGAGATCGTTGAGGCACGCAAGGACACCATGGTTGTGATCCACCCGCTGGCGGATGATCGGCGCGTGTTACCGATGGAGAAGCTGGGAATGCTAATCGAGGCACCGCCGGAGTTTTGCCTGGCCATCTCCTACAATCCCGGCTACCAAAGTGTATTGAAAGACCTGAAGCAAAGCACCCGGCAGCGCTTTGTTGCCCTTGAGTTCGACTACCCGAAACCGGACCTGGAAGCGGCGATTGTCGCCAGGGAGTCGGGCCTCGACCGGGAACGGGCAGAACTCCTGGTCCGTTTCGCCGCAATGACCCGCAATCTAAAAGGAAGTGGTCTGGAGGAGGGTGCCAGTACCCGTCTGCTGGTGCATGCGGCTAAACTGATTGCAGCCGGCGTCGCCCCGGTCTCTGCCTGCCGCAGTGCCATCGCTCAGGCACTGACCGATGATCACGAGATGCTCGCCGCGGTCAATGAACTCTCCTCGGCGATCTTCTAGCCGCCATGCCTGATGTGTCGGCGCTGGAAGCATGCCTGGACGAGATACTGGAAGTCGAGTTCACCTTCCGCAACACGGCTCAGCCGGCACGCGAGATTGCATGCCTGTCAGAAATCGAGCGGAACTATGTGATCAACTGGGTCAGGCGGGTGGCCAGCACCAATGTCGAACTTGGGTACCAGTATGCTTGTCATGTCGTGCGAGCGCGCGCCGGCATGGAACGGGAGCAAGTGGAGGCGTGGGCGCTGCACGCCATGGATACCTATGACCGTGAGGGGTTAAGGCCTGCGCTGCAGGTGATACTTCAGCTGGACGATTTTGTTCGCATCAGCCGAGAAAAGGCCACCGGTTGTCAATTGCAGGAGAACGAAAGGGTATTGCGTGTATTCCTGCATGGCCTGTCCGGACGCAAATTAAAAATCGAAGCGGCGGAACAGGCCTACACCGATACCGAAACGCTGTTTCTACCGCCGCTGCTGGCTCATCTCTCTACACCGGAACAGAATTTCCTGCTCTACAAGGTGATGATTGCCGGCCTCTGGGCGCAGACCCGATTTGGTACTTTTCGGGTTGGTCTGAGCGAGACTCTGGCAGCGCAAAATGATCCTGAGCGAACGTTGCAACTCTTCCACTGCTTGGAAACCCTGCGTCTGGAAGCCGTCATCGCAAGAGAGCTGCCCGGCCTTCACCGCCAGCTGGGCGTTATCAGAAGAGCAATTGGCGAAGCCGCGCTGCCATCCGCGTGGGAACGGCTTAAGGCGAAGGTATCAGCCGCGGATTGCACAGCATCGGACGTGTTGGCAATAGTCTGTCGTATGCCGCGGGATGTAGCGCCGTTCGCCCCGTTCGCCTATCAGGGGATACTGCTGCCGGCCACAGCAGACGCCTGCATCGCGGCGCGGTTGGAGCGGGAGAAGATACTTTTCAAGGTCAAGCTGAAAATGCTGGAGGATGAGTTGGGCGGGCCGTCCGGCGAGCGCCAGGAGGATACCGGGCGAAGCGGCAGGTTTGGCAAACGCGAGAAACGAGTGGGGGAGATGTCTGAGCTGATGCAGGTCGAGCTGCTGTTGGACGACAAACCCATGCCGCTGCCGGATGATGTCAGCCAACTGATGAGTTCGATCATCCTGGATCTGGGAGAGATTCCCGACGAGTATCTGGAGCCGGCCGGTCCGGGCGACTACGATCCGGCAATACTGCAGCAGAAGAATGCGCCGGACGATGACGTGTGGAGCGGCAGCTACCACGAGGAGGGTGCGCTGCTCTACCAGGAGTGGGATTTCCGGCGTCAGCATTACCGTAAGAGTTGGTGTGCGGTGCGGGAGAAGCGCATAGAGCCCATATACGATGATTTTGCCGGGCAGACACTGGAGAAATACAGCGGATTGGTCAAGCACCTGCGCAAGACCTTCGAGGCGATGCGGGATGAAAATCGCATGCTCAAGCGCCAGACCCAGGGAGATGATGTCGATCTGGATGCGCTGGTCGAGGCGCTGGCCGACGCCAAAGACGGACGCGAGATGTCTGATCGGCTGTTCAGCCGGCAACATCGTGCCGAACGCAATATTGCCGTCGTGTTCATGGTCGATATGAGCGGGTCCACCAAGGGGTGGATCAACCTGGCGGAAAAAGAGTCGCTGGTGCTGCTGTGCGAAGCGCTCGAAACGCTGGGCGACCGTTATGCGATTTATGGATTCTCCAGCATCTCCCGCAAGCGTTGTGAGCTCTATCACGTCAAACATTTCGACGAGCCATATGATAGCGAGGCAAGAGCACGTATCAGTGGCATACTCCCGCAAGACTATACGCGAATGGGCTTCGCTATTCGTCATCTGAGCGCGCTGCTGCAGGAGGTGGATGCCAGAACTCGGGTGTTGATTACACTATCCGACGGCAAGCCGGACGACTACGACGGTTATCGCGGTGAATACGGGATTGAGGATACACGCAGAGCCTTGCTTGAAGCGCGTCGGCGGGGAATACATCCGTACTGTATTACCATCGACGAAGAGGCGCGGGACTATCTCCCTCATCTTTACGGACCGGCCGCCTACACCTTGATAGACGAGGTGTGGGCATTGCCGCTTAAAGTATCGGACATATACCGGCGATTGACTAGTTAACGATTGGCAAAGTAGTATCGAACTGCGAGCAATCGGAAATATGAATTATATCGGATTCACGTAAAAACCTTGGTGGGGGGCGTATGATCAGGGTTCTGCTTGTCGATGACCATGAACTGGTGCGTACCGGGTTCCGGCATATTCTCGACGGCAGCGACAATGTTGACGTGGTTGGAGAGGCGAAAAGCGGAGAGGAGGCGCTGGTAAAAGTCAAGTCATCCAACCCTGATCTGGTATTAATGGACGTCAATATGCCAGGTATCGGGGGCATTGAAGCGACCCGCAAGATCAAGCGGCTCTTTCCGTCGGTTCAGGTTATCGCCGTCACCATCCATTCAGATACTCCCTTTCCCGAACAGCTGCACGACGCCGGCGCGTTAGGATATGTAACCAAGGGCTGCCCTGCGGAAGAGCTGTTCGAAGCGATTCAGACTGTCGCTGGGGGTAAGCCGTTCATATCCAATGAGGTTTCGAAAAAGCTTACCTTGGCCAGGATCAACGGGCGCAGTCCGGAAACCCCTTTCAGTAAGTTGTCGCAGCGTGAAATGCAGGTGTTTCTGATGATTACGCAGGGCCATAAAACGCAGGAAATATCGGATTCACTCTGCCTTAGCCCCAAAACCGTCAGTACTTACCGGCACCGGCTGTTTGAAAAGCTGGATGTAAAAACGGATGTCGATCTGACCCACCTGGCGCTGCGCTTCGGTCTGATCGGCAATAACGGATAGGTTCTGATGCAATTTGACCCCGACTGCCGCCAGTGCCCGCGGCTCTCCCGGTTTCTCGACGATATTGGAATAAAATACCCTGAATATCATGCACGGCCGGTTGCCCCCTTTGGCGACCCAAAAGCGAGATTGCTGATCCTGGGACTTGCACCGGGTCTGCATGGTGCCAACGCCAGCGGTCGGCCGTTTACCGGTGATTTTGCCGGGATACTGCTCTATCAGACGCTTCACCGATTCGGATTCAGCAACACGCCCGAATCAGTCTCCGGACACGATGGTCTGAAACTGACGAACTGCCGCATCACCAATGCCGTGAAATGCGTGCCGCCACAGAACAAACCGCTCAATTCAGAAATCAATACCTGCAATGCTTTTCTGCAGTGTGAACTGATGGAGCTCCCGCAAGGGGCGGTGGTCGTTGCACTCGGGACCATCGCCCACAATGCAGTGCTGCGGGCGTTGGGGCTGAAACAATCGAGCCGCAAATTCGGCCACAACCGACGGCATCTGCTGAACCGTGATCTGCAGATGATCGACTCTTATCACTGCAGCCGCTATAACACGCAAACCAAACGGCTCACCCCGGAGATGTTTCAGCAGGTATTCGAACAGGCGAGCGCATTGCTTGCCGGGATTTGACCGACGCTCCATTCGGCAGCGCAATCCAGTGGACAACCAGGCGAACGGAAAAATAGTCAGTTGACTTGATAGAATCCGGGGTCGAGCCGTTTATAATCAGCCCATGGGATCAGGCTTGTTCGACCATAAAACCTTTCTGAACACACTCACAAGCCGACCGGGTGTCTATCGCATGATGGATGCCGCAGGCGAAGTGCTCTATGTGGGGAAAGCACGTGATCTGAAGCGGCGAGTCGGCAGTTATTTCTCCCGTTCGCTCAATCAACGGATTCAGAACATGGTATCCCGGGTTAGCGGAATCGATGTGACGGTTACCCACACCGAAGCGGAAGCGCTGATTCTGGAAAACACTCTGATAAAATCGCTCAAACCGCGTTACAACGTGCTGCTGCGCGACGATAAGAGCTATCCCTACATTTACCTTTCGAACGACGACTTTCCGCGGTTGGCTTTTCATCGCGGTTCACGCAGCGGCAGCGGACGTTACTTTGGCCCTTATCCGAGCGCTGCTGCGGTGCGCGAAACACTTCGCCTGATGCAGAAGCTTTTTCCGGTGCGCCAGTGCGAGGAGAGTTTTTATCGCAATCGCTCGCGGCCCTGCCTGCAATATCAGATAAAACGCTGCACTGCTCCCTGTATCGATCTGGTGGCGCGATCGGAGTATGCGTCTGATGTACATGCTGCCACGCTGTTTCTTGAGGGAAAGACCAGCCAGCTAATCGATGATCTGGTGCTGCGAATGGAAACGGCAGCAACGGCTCTGGAGTTCGAGCAGGCGGCGCACTGTCGCGATCAGATTGCGTCGCTGCGCCGCATCCAGGAGCGCCAGTACGTCAGCGGTGCGCATGGCGATCTGGATATCATCGCATGCGCCAGCGGCGGCGGAGTGACCTGTATACAGCTCTTCTTCGTACGCAACGGGCGCAGCCTCGGCAACAAGATCTTCTACCCGAAAGTCCCAGCCGAGGAGTGCGATGCCAAAATTCTGGATGCCTTCATCAGCCAATACTATATCGGCAAGCAGATTCCCAGTGAGATACTGGTCAACGTTGAGCCATCCGACCGCCCACTGCTGGAAACGGTATTAACCGCAGAGCGGGGGCATCGCGTGACGATTCACCATCATGTCAGACGGGAACGTGCCCGCTGGTTGGAAATGGCCAGGCAGAATGCCGAGCTGGCGCTGGCGTCCCGGCTCGCCAGCAGATTCGGCATGCAGTCGCGGCTGGAAGCGCTGCAGACGGTGTTTAATCTGGAAGAGATGCCGGAGCGTATGGAGTGTTTTGATATCAGCCACACGGCCGGGGAGCTCACCGTCGCCTCCTGCGTCGTGTTCAATCAGGATGGACCGTTAAAATCTGACTATCGTCGATTCAACATTACGGGGATAGAACCCGGAGACGACTATGCGGCAATGGAACAGGCGCTGAGCCGACGGTATACCCGTATTCAGTCCGGCGAAGGGCGGCTGCCTGACTTACTCTTTATCGACGGTGGCAAGGGGCAGCTGAAAATTGCAGCAGACACGCTCACGGAACTGGCGGTCAGCGGTGTACTGTTGATTGGCGTGGCGAAAGGGGTTGAGCGCAGGCCGGGCATGGAGCGGCTGTTCTTGTTTGGACAGGATGCCCCGATTATACTTCCGGCCAGTTCACCGGCACTGCACCTGATTCAGCAGCTTAGGGACGAGGCACATCGATTTGCCGTTACCGGTCATCGTCAGCGCAGAGAAAACCGTAATCGAACCTCTACCTTGGAGTCGATTCAGGGGGTAGGTCCGAAGCGGCGGCAGCGCCTGCTCAAACAACTTGGCGGTCTTCAGGGCGTCAGTAGAGCGGGTGTCGAGGATCTGTCGCGAGTCGAGGGCATAAGCCGCGTATTGGCAGAGCAGATTTATCAGACGTTCCATGGGGATGAGTAAAGGCAGGCGAAGATGTTCAATGTTCCCAATCTACTCACGCTGCTTCGAATCGTCCTGATTCCGGTCTTTGTGGTCGTTTTTTTCCTGCCTTGGGTATATGCAGCACAGGCTTGTGCTGTGGTATTTGCGCTGGCTGGGGTTACCGATTGGCTTGACGGTTACCTGGCCCGTCGTCTCCATCAGGTCTCATCGATGGGTGCCTTTCTCGATCCGGTGGCTGATAAGTTGATGGTTGCCACCGCCTTGATCCTGCTGGTCCAATCCGACCCTACGCCGGCCTTGGCTGTGCCGGCGTTGATAATTATCGGCCGGGAGATCACCATATCCGCGTTGCGCGAATGGATGGCCGAACTCGGCGCCCGCGCCCAGGTGGCGGTCTCTGTGATCGGTAAAATCAAGACGGCGGTCCAGATGGTTGCCATCTTCATGTTGATATTCAAAGTGGATATCTGGGGATTGCCGGTTTACCTTATCGGCTATGTGCTGTTGTATGTGGCTGCGATCCTGACACTCTGGTCGATGATGGTTTATCTGCGTGCCGCATGGCCGGCCTTAACCGGACCAGTTAACTACCCATACGACGAGCATAAGAATTAGTTATCTTTTTTAATCTCCAGGCTTGACAACAAACGCTGGGGAACTAGAATAGCGCGCTCAACCAGCGTTGCGGGAATAGCTCAGTTGGTAGAGCACAACCTTGCCAAGGTTGGGGTCGCGAGTTCGAGTCTCGTTTCCCGCTCCAATGCATCGGAAAACCCCGAGCCATCCTCGGGGTTTTTTGTTTAACCTCCAAGCTGGATATTGGCGATATAATGCCGGATACTTTACCGGCATCACAACACTCCGGGGCTGAGTGGCAGAGTGGTTATGCAGCGGCCTGCAAAGCCGTGTACCTCGGTTCGATTCCGGGCTCAGCCTCCATATTAATATCGTTATATATCAAAAAGTTAAAGCGATTCACGGCGCTTTTTTTCTGTCCTTCCCGAAAAATCGTACACAGGATCCGGTATCGATGCAGCGCTTCAGGTAAGCTGGTCCCATGGTTGTGTTCCGCTTGATTTTCTAAATCGCCTCGCCAGCAACAAGGGCGCCGAACGGCGCCCTTTTCACTATTGAAAACAGCTTACCCGAGCTTGCCCGGTCAGCGTCCTCCAACCGTGCCGTCACGGCGCTGGTCGGCGCCTCCCACGAGCAGCGTGCGATGGGCCTGGTGGTGATTCCTGCTCTTGTGTCCCTTACCGTCATGAGCACCATGACGACCTCGCGCGGGCAGGGGCTGGCGCAGCACCTGGATAATCGACAGGCCGCTCTCCTGGGCTATGATCCCGACGCTGTGCCCCCTGGCGATCAGCGCATCCGCCAGCGCCTGGGCATCGTAGTCGACGATAATTCCGGGGATCGGCGTTTCCAGATCGGTACGGCCATTGCGGTTCATGTAATGCGGCAGGTTGATGGCCTGTTGGGGATCGAGTTCGAAATCGATCATGCTGACAATCGATTGCGCGGTATAGCCGATGATGCGCGAGCCGCCGGGCGAACCGGTCACGATCTCGACGCGGCCGTCGCCATCGAACACGATGGTCGGCGACATCGAGCTGCGTGGCCGCTTGTTGGGCTGAACCCGGTTGGCGATCGGCAGCCCGGTGGAGTCGGTGGCGGCAAAGGAAAAATCGGTCAGCTCATTGTTGAGCAGAAAACCGTTGACCATGACCCCATTACCGAACGAGCTCTCTATCGTCGTCGTCATCGACAAGGCGTTGCCGTAGCGATCGACGATCGAGACATGGCTGGTGCCCGATTCTGCGATTGAGTTATCCGGGGCGGTGGGATCGAAGTCTCCCGGCGGCGTCCCCGGCGCGGCGGTACCCATGTCCAGGTCGGTTATCAGCGCCGCACGCGAGGCGAGGTAGTCCTTGTCCAGCATGCCTGCTACGGGAACCGTGACGAAGTCCGTGTCGCCGACGTAGAGCCCGCGGTCGGCGAACGCCAGCCGCCCGGCCTGGGTGAACAGGTGTACCGTATCGACCTCCAGCGGTGTGCCGGCGCCGATATCGAAGTTCTCCAGTATCCCCAGGATCTGGCCCACCGCGAGCGCGCCGGAGGAGGGCGGTCCCATGCCGCAGACGTTATGACCGCGATACTCCAGGCACACCGGCACACGCTCGACGACCTGGTAGTTGGCCAGGTCGTCCGCGGTCATGTCGCCGGCGATGGCAAGGTCGCCCTGCACCGCGGCGGCGATGTTGTTCGCAATGTCGCCGAGGTAGAACGCATCCGCGCCACGGCGCGACATCGCCTTCAGCGTGGCCGCGTAGTCCGGATTGGTCATCAAGGTGCCGGCGGGCTTGGCCGTGCAGTCAGGGTTGGCGAAATACTCGAACGCGACCGGATCGCGGAAGAACAACCGATTGTTGCAGGAGGGGTTAGCCGCCAGCAGGCCGGCGACCTGGTTGCTGGTGCGCTCGGTCAGGCTGAAACCGTCGCGCGCCAGTTCAATACCCTGACGCAACAGCCTGCGCCAGGGCAGGCGGCCGTGGTTGGCATGCACCACCTCCATCATGCGCGGCGTACCGGGCACGCCGACCGACAGGCCGCTCTGCCAGGCGGTGGTAAAACCCAGGCCCTGGAAGCGGTCCTCGGTGGCCGCCGCTGGCGCTTTCTCACGGGCGTCGTAGGTGGTGGTCTTGCCGGAGCGGGCATCGTGATAGACGACGAATGCACCGCCACCGAGGCCGCTCGATTGCGGTTCCACCAGCCCGAGCACCGCCTGCACCGCGACCATCGCATCGGCCGCGGTGCCGCCTTGTTTCAGCACCTCGGCGCCAGCGGCCGTCGCCAGCGGGTTGGCGGTCACCACCATTTCCTTGTGTAGCGTCACTGCCTCCGGCAGCGCCTGGGCCCAGACTGCGGGGCTCAACAGCAAAAACAGTACTGCCAAACTTCTTGTTGTTTGTTTCATTGTACTTGTTCCTCCATTTGGGTGGTTCCCGGGCAGGGACCCGGGAGGGGAAATTCTATACCCGGGTGGGCGAGAGAACTAACTTTTAATCAGTACGCTATCTGCAGGATGTATCGAAAGGGTTTATGTCATGGAATGACGCATGAGGGCTTCGCGCGCAACAATAGTGGTACTCCGTGGCTTCTTTCTCGCAGGCGCGGGAGGTGCTTTTTTAGCGGAAAAAGTACCCAAAAAAGCTTTCCCCAACTGTGGCGCCATCGGCAGTGCTCGCTGAAAGCAAACTCTTATCCCTCGCCGTCGGTCGGTCATGGTTGGGTCATCAAAATAGCATTTCACCCTGACTGCAGAACGGCAATAGGCAGTCTACACTCATCTCTGTGGTGCATAATATGAACAAATTTCACCAGGGAGAACAAAGTGCTGAATCTTACGATCAACGGAAAACCTCACCAACTGGAGCTTGATCCGCAAATGCCGCTGCTGTGGGCGATACGCGACCATATCGGACTGACCGGGACCAAATACAGTTGTGGCGTGGCGCAGTGTGGCAGCTGCACGGTATATCTGGATGGCGATCCGGTCCGCTCCTGTGTTACGCCACTTTCGGTGGCTGTGGGCAAGGAGATCACTACGATCGAGGGTCTCAACTCAGCGGTGGGCAGGGCGGTGCAGGAAGCCTGGAAGGAGTTGGAGGTGGTGCAGTGCGGATTTTGCCAGTCCGGTCAAATTATGTCGGCAACGGCACTGCTCAGCAGGAACACGAAACCGACGGATGCCGATATAGATGCCGCGATGCAGGGCAATCTGTGCCGTTGCGCCACTTACGCAAGGATCCGGGCGGGAATCAAGCTGGCAGGCACAAAATTGGCGGGAGGCAAGGCATGAAAACGAACGATATCGTCAATTTGAGCCGTCGCCGATTCGTTGCCGGCGGTATTTTATCAGTTGCCGGACTGACCTTGGGCATACTCCCGGATGTTCAGGCTGAGCAGCCCGGCTCCGCTGCGGAGGCCATGGGTACGGCACCTGCCGAGGCGGGAGAATTCTCTCCCAATGCATTTTTACGCATCGACAAGAGTGGTGCGGTGACGGTCATTTCCAAACATCTGGAGATGGGGCAGGGAACTTACACCGGTCTGGCGACGCTGGTCGCTGAAGAGCTTGATGCGGACTGGGACAGGGTCAGGGTCGAGGGTGCGCCGGCGGATGCCTCCCGCTATAACAATCTGTTCTGGGGGGCTATGCAGGGGACGGGCGGCAGCACCGCCATAGCCAACTCATTTGACCAGTTGCGCCGGGCTGGCGCTGCCGCCAGGCAGATGCTGGTTGCGGCTGCGGCTGAGCGGTGGCAGGTCCCCATCGCGGAGATCCGCGTGGTGTCAGGTGTAGTGGAGCATGCCGCCAGCGGCCGTAAGGCCGGATTCGGTGAGTTGGCGGAGGCGGCAGCCAGTCAGCCGGTACCGGAAACCGTGCTGCTTAAGGATCCAGCAGCGTTCGAACTTATCGGTAAACGTATTCCACGCAAGGACAGCTCCGAAAAGATCGACGGCAGCGCGCAATTCACACAGGATGTCAGACTTCCGGGCATGAAAACCGCGCTGGTGCTTCATCCACCCAGGTTTGGCGCTAAAGTATGCGGCGTTGCCGACTCGGCGGCTCTGCAAATTTCAGGGGTGAGCAGGATAGTGCAGATCCCTTCCGGTGTAGCGGTGGTTGCCGATGATTTCTGGAGCGCCAAACTGGGGCGGGATGCACTGCGGGTCAGTTGGGATGAATCCGAGGCGTTCAATGAAAGTTCCGAGCAGTTGCTGCAGGCGTATCGCGAACTGGCAAAAACAGCAGGCACCGTTGCGCGCGATGACGGCAAGGCAGTTCAGGTACTGGCGGAAACGGATGATGTGCTGGAAGCGGAGTACAGCGTGCCCTTTCTGTCGCATTCGGCCATGGAACCGATGGATTGCATTGTCCGGATCGACGACAACGGCTGTGAAATATGGAACGGCGAACAGATGCAGACCGGTGACCAAATGGCCGTGGCCGCACTGTTGGGGCTGCAACCGGAGCAGGTAAAGATCAACATGCTTTATGCCGGCGGCTCGTTCGGCCGCCGTGCCAATCCGGCCGCTGATTATGTGCTCGAAGCGGTGCATATCGCGAAACAATTGGAACAAGGCATACCGCTGAAAATGATCTGGACGCGCGAGGACGATACGCGCGCCGGTTACTACCGTCCGATGTATCTACACCGACTGCGTGCCACGCTCGACCCGGCAGGCAATCCACTGGCCTGGGATCAATGCATCGTTGGTCAGTCCATCCTCGCGGGAACGCCGTTTGAGTCGGCGATGGTCAAGGACGGCATTGACCACACCTCGGTGGAGGGAGCGGTCAATCTGCCGTATGCGATCGACCATTTTCATCTCGATCTGCATTCACCGAAACTGCCGGTGCCGGTACTCTGGTGGCGTTCGGTGGGTTCTACCCATACCGCCTTCGTCGGCGAATCCTTTATCGACGAGCTGGCGCACAAAGCCGGTCAGGATCCGGTGGCGTATCGACGCAGGCTGCTGGCAAAACATCCGCGCCACCTCGGTGTGCTCAATCTCGCGGCGGAGAAGGCAGACTGGGGAGCCCCGTTGGGACGAGGTCAGGGGCGGGGGGTGGCTGTACATGAATCATTCAACTCGTATGTCGCTCAGGTTGCCGAAGTGACAGTGAGAAGAGGTGTTATTCATGTGGACCGCGTGGTCATCGCGATCGACTGCGGCATCGCCGTCAATCCCGATGTCATCGAAGCGCAGATGCAGGGCGGCATGGGTTTCGGCTTATCCGCCGCGCTATACAGTGAGCTGGTACTGGATCGGGGCAGGGTGATGCAGTCCAATTTCCACGACTATCAAATCCTGCGCATCGACCAGATGCCAGAAGTTGAGGTCTATATCGTTCCTTCGGCCGAGCCGCCCACCGGCGTCGGCGAACCGGCAACCCCGGTCATTGCGCCGGCGCTGGCCAATGCGGTCTTCGCGGCGACCGGGCAGAGGTTGCGCAGGCTGCCCCTGAGGCTGGCATCATGAGCCTCCATCTGCTGGCCGACGACGCGGAGGTACTGCGGGCAGCCGCCGAGTGGCTGACCCGGGGCAAGCGGGTCGCATTGGTCACCGTGCTGAAAACTTGGGGGTCGTCACCGCGTCCGCCCGGATCGCTGCTGGTGATCGGCTCGGACGGCGAAATGGCGGGCTCCGTCTCCGGCGGCTGTGTCGAAGAGACATTGATGGCCCGCCACCGGGCCGGTGAACTGGGAGCGGATACGCCTACGCTGGTGGATTTTGGTGTGAATAGTGAGGAGGCAGCCCGATTCGGCCTGCCGTGCGGCGGCAGGCTGGAGCTGCTGATTGAACTGCTCGATTCACCCTTAGCGGTAACGGCATTGATGGCGCAGCTGGAGCAACATGCATTGATCGCCCGTCGTCTCTGTATCAGCACGGGAGCGGTCAGCCTGTACCCACCGGACGGGGAAGTTGAATTCAGTGTCACTGCTACCGATGTCGTCAAGGTGTTTGGTCCTGCCTGGAGCCTGTTGTTGATCGGGAATGGGCAGATCGCCCGGCATCTCGCATCGATGGCAATGCAACTCGATTACCGGATCACTATCTGCGATCCGCGTGAAGCGTTCATCGACCCCAATCCGCTGCCGGGGGTCTCCTACTCCCAGCGCATGCCGGATGACGAAATCGCGGCATTAATTGATGCGCCACGCACCGCCATCGTGGCTCTGGCGCACGATCCGAAGCAGGATGACCTGGCAATGGCCGCGGCGCTGGAGTCGCGGGCTTTCTATATCGGCGCGTTGGGATCGGTGCGTACGGCGGCGGCCCGATGCCGTCGCCTCATCAAGTTAGGCTACCGCGCGGAACAGATCGCGCGTGTTCACGGACCGGCCGGCATGCCGATCGGCAGCAAAAGACCGGGTGAAATCGCACTCTCGATACTGGCCGGTATCACCGCGGTGCGCAACGGGGTGCACTCGTCCGTTGACCGGAAAGTCCGGGCGGCATGACTTGTCCGATCGGCGTGCTACTGGCAGCCGGAAGTGGTGAACGCTTCGGGTCGCACAAATTGCTGCATCCGCTGCCGGACGGCCGGTTGTTGGGGATCGCCGCCGCAGAAAATCTGATTGCGGTGATTCCCGATTCAATCGCTGTCGTGCGTCCGGGTGATGAATCCGTCTTGAAGAACGCGCTGCTTGAACTGGGTTACCAGCTCATTGTAAATGCGGATGCTGAATCGGGCATGGGGGGCAGTCTTGCGTTGGGGATACGGGCGACACGCTACAGAGAGCGAGGCTGGGTCGTTGCACTTGCCGATATGCCGTGGATCGACCATGCCAGCATTCGTAAGGTCGCGAACAGAGTGGAGCAGGGTGCCTCTTTGGCCGCACCCGAGTATCGAGGGCAGCGCGGTCATCCAGTCGGTTTTTCGGCGATTTGGGGAGAACAACTGGCCGCGCTGAGCGGAGATGCGGGAGCCAGATGTGTGCTTGATTCGAATCGGCGCGAACTGGAGTTGCTGACGGTTGCCGACCCAGGTGTGTTGCAGGATGTAGATAGACCGGAACAGCTTTTGCGTTCTACCCGTTGGCGAACATCTTGACCCAGCCATTGCCTATCCCTAAACCTCTCCTGATCGGTATAATCAGGCGGCCGTACCACGAGGGATGCCGCCTTGGATATCAATCTGAACACCCTGCAGCACTTCGCCCTGGCTTTTTTCGAAATCAGCGCGGTCGTCATTACGTTGGCTATCGGCGTGCTGGTGCTGGCAGTTATCTACATGTACCTCGTCGATGTCAGGCAGACCCGGCATACAATCCGGCGCAATTACCCGGTGCTGGGGCGCTTCCGCTACCTGTTCGAGCATCTGGGGGAGTTTTTCCGCCAGTACCTTTTCGCCCAGGACAGGGAAGAGTTGCCGTTCAATCGGGCCCAGCGCGCCTGGGTATATCGGGCGGCCAAGAATGTCGATTCCACCGTGGCCTTCGGCAGTACCCAGCCGCTCAATCGCCCGGGGGACATTATTCTCCTCAACGGCCCCTTTCCCCCGCTGGAGGAGGATATCGCGCCCTGCAGCGCCATCACCTTTGGCGAGGGTTATACCCGCCAGCCCTATACCACCAAGTCGTTTTTCAATATTTCCGCAATGAGTTTCGGCGCCCTGTCGGTGCCCGCCATCCGGGCGCTCTCCCGGGGGGCGAAGCAGGCGGGGATCTGGCTCAACACTGGCGAAGGCGCGATGTCAAGCTTTCACCTGGAGGGCGGCTGCGACCTGATCTTCCAGATCGGCACGGCCAAGTATGGGGTGAGGAACGAGGCCGGCAGCCTGAGCGAGGAGAAGCTGCGGGAGGTGGCCGGCCACGAGCAGGTAAAGATGTTCGAGATCAAATTGTCGCAGGGCGCCAAGCCCGGCAAGGGCGGCATTCTGCCGGGCGTGAAGGTTACCGAGGTTATCGCCAGCACGCGCGGTATCCCGGTGGGGCAGGACTCGCTCAGCCCCAATCGCCACCCTGATATCGGCTGCGTGGACGATCTATTGGATATGATCCACCGGGTGCGGGAAATCAGCGGCAAGCCGGTGGGAATAAAAGCGGTGATAGGCCTGGCCGGGTGGCTGGATCAGCTCTGCGAGCGGATCAACGAGCGCGGCCCGCAGTACGCCCCCGACTTCTTTACCGTCGACAGCGGCGATGGCGGCACAGGGGCGGCCCCGCAGAGCCTGATCGACAACATGGGCCTGCCGCTGCAGAGCAGCCTGCCGCTGGTGGTAGGCAAGCTGACCGATCACGGCCTGCGCGAGCGGGTACGGGTTATCTGCTCGGGCAAGATGATCAACCCGGCCGCGGTGGCTGCCGCTCTGTGCCTGGGGGCCGATTGCGTCAACTCGGCGCGCGGCTTCATGTTCGCCTTGGGTTGTGTGCAATCCCTGCAGTGCAACAAAAACACCTGCCCGACTGGCATTGCCACTCACGACAAGGACCTGCAGCAGGGGCTGAACCCCGTTGACAAGGCCGACCGGGTGGCGAACTACGCTGCCAACCTGATGCATGAGGTGGAGGTCATCGCCCACTCCTGCGGGGTGGCGGAGCCCAGGCTGCTGCGCCGCGAGCACCTGCTGATAGTCTCCTGAAAATCCGTTAGCTCCGCCCCACAGTAATTAGGACGCCACCATGAGTATTATCCTGGCCCAATCCCTGAAACTGCCTCGCGGCGCCGAACTGCCCAACCGACTGGCCAAGGCGGCCAGGAACGCGGGGTTGCCGACGAGTACCCACAAAAAAGCTCGAACGCCTGTAACGGATCTGGAGTGACGGCGGTGCGGGGCTGCTGCTTTCCGGCAATACACAGGTCGATGCCGATCACCTGGAGCGGAACTGCAGTGAACTGGAAGCGGTTTATGTGATTGCCGAGCGGATAGGATTGGCGCGCAGGTAACCTTCGATCGGCTATGCAAGATGGTCGAATAACCAGATGGAGAGTCCCTCCTGGCTGAGCACCTGCAACCCTGGTTGCAGATCGTGCTGCAGGAATACATTGACGCCGTTAAACCCAATATTTCCTCAGTAAAGCGGGTAAAGCCTTGTTCGATTTCAGTCTAAGTGCCTGAATCTTAACAAGCGGATGGCGCAATCACTGCAACTGAAGATGGTGTGGCTGTCCGCCGGCTTGCCGATGAAGGAGTCGGTGACCCGATACAGGTTACTCTATTGCCGAACGCCGCGAGCGCAGTACCAGTACGCCGGTTAGTCCGGCGACGAGCAATAGCAGGGCATCCGGTTCCGGCACCGTCGAGCCATTCGTCTCACCGACACGCAAACGATAGATCTCGACGTCCATGCCACCGATGTTAGCGACCTCTATTCCGTAGCTGTATGTCGTGCCAATGCCCAAACCGAATACCGACACGCTATCGAAGTCACCGGAAATGCCGTTGATGCTGTCGCTGACGATGAGATCGTAGACCGCGGAGAGCGGATCGAACGAGAACAACACCTCGAGAATGCCATCGATCGCTGCATTGGCAGCGTCAAAGGCCGCGTAATCGACGCCTCGGCTGTTACCGTCGATAGCCATCTGCAGTGTGCTGCCGTCACCCAACACCAGACCTGTATCCAATGTCACCAATGTGGGGTCGAGACTGACGATGCCGGTCGCGATACCGATGCCGCCTTCGCTGACGCCGACCCGCATGTTGGAGGCCGTCACCGGCCCGCCGCTTATACTGAGCTGACCGGTGGCGTTGCCGGTGCTGTTGTTGCCGCGCACGTTGCCGACCTCGATGGCGCCGAAGCCAGAGATGCCCCCGGTGATGTTGGCGGTGCCGACGGTGGAGCCGTGGGCGTTGGTGTTGCCGACCTCGAAGGAGACGCCGTTTGTCGTGCCGCTGTGCACGCCGCCGGCAAGCACGTCGAGCGTGCCGGTGGTGCTGCCGGTCGCGTTGATGTCGGCCGAACCGTTAGCGACGCCAAGGGAAATGAAGCCGTTGATGCCGTTGGCGACGGACAGCGTGCCGCTGCTCTGGCCGGCACCGGCCACCGTGCCGACCGAAATGAAGCCGCCGCCGGGTGTGCGTGACAGCGTTCCGCCGACGTTCATGTCGCCTGCGGCATTGCCCGTGCTGCTCAGGCCGGTGACGCCGATCTGCAGCGAGGTGAAGTCGGCGACATCGCCGCTGACAGTGAGCGTACCGTCGGCATCGCCGCTGCCCTCGGTACGCCCGACCCGCAATGCACCGGTACCCAGGCCGGTCAGGTTGCCATTGATGCCCGCGTTGCCGGTGGCGTTGCCGGCGCTGTTGTTGCCGCGCACGTTGCCGACTTCGATCGCGTTGTAGCCGGAGATCCCGCCGGTGACGGTCGCAGTGCCGATGGTCGAGCCGTCGGCGTTGGTGTTACCGACCTCGAAGGAGACGCCATTCGGGGCGCCGCTGTGTACGCCGCCGGCAAGCACGTCGAGCGTGCCGGTGGTGCTGCCGGTCGCGTTGATGTCGGCCGAACCGTTACCGACGCCAAGGGAAAGGAAGCCGTTGATGCCGTTGACGACGGATAGGGTACCGCTGCTCTGGCCGGCACCGGCCACCGTGCCGACCGAAATGAAGCCGCCGCCGGGTGTGCGTGACAGCGTTCCGCCGACGTTCATGCCGCCTGCGGCATTGCCCGTGCTGCTCAGGCCGGTGACGCCGATCTGCAGCGAGGTGAAGTCGGCGACATCGCCGCTGACCGTGAGCGTACCGTCGGCGTCGCCGCTGCCCTCGGTACGCCCGACCCGCAATGCACCGTTACCCAGGCCGGTCAGGTTGCCATTGATGCCCGCGTTGCCGGTGGCGTTGCCGGCGCTGTTGTTGCCGCGCACGTTGCCGACTTCGATCGCGTTGTAGCCGGAGATCCCGCCGGTGACGGTCGCAGTGCCGATGGTCGAGCCGTCGGCGTTGGTGTTACCGACCTCGAAGGAGATGCCATTCGAGGCGCCGCTGTGCACGCCGCCAGCCAGCACATCGAGCGTGCCGGTGGTGCTGCCGGTCGCGTTGATGTCGGCCGAACCGTTAGCGACGCCAAGGGAAAGAAAGCCGTTGATGCCGTTGGCGACGGATAGGGTACCGCTGCTCTGGCCGGCACCGGCCACCGTACCGACGGAGATGAAACCGCCGCCGGGCGTGCGTGACAGCATTCCGCCGACGTTCATGGTGCCTGTGGCATTGCCCGTGCTGCTCAGGCCGGTGACGCCGACCTGCAGCGAGGTGAAGTCGGCGACATCGCCGCTGACTGTGAGCGTGCCGTCGGCGTTGCCGTCGCCTTCGGTATGTCCGACGATCAGGCTGCCTGCCGCCATACCGGTGAGACTGCCGCCGACGCTGCCGGTACCGGTGGCCGTGCCGCTGGCCACGCCGTCGATGAAGTTGCCAAAGGCTGCGTCGCCGCCGACGTCGATGTTGCCCGGGTTGTTGACGCCGCTGCTCGTCGTCAGGCTACCGTTGGAGCTGCCGAAGCCGATCGCGGACGGGGCATTGGTGACACCGACGTTCAGGTTTCCGCCAACGGACAGACCGACAGCGTTCAGAGTCAGCGTGCCGCTGCCGTACGGCGGCAAAAGAATGGGATTGGTCCTGACACCGACATTGAGGTTGTTGGTCTCGGCCAGTGTGCCGCCACCCGGATAGAAGCCGCTGCCGCTGTCTGCGGTGGCGCTGCCGCCATTGTCGATCCGGGTATCGTCGATGTTGCCCGGTGCAATACCGAGCGACCAGTTCGAGCCATCGAACCAGTCACCGGCACCGCCAATCCACGCTATGGGGGCGGCGCTCGCCGGGCCGGTCGCCAGAATCAGCGTGCCGGCGAGACAGATTATTGGACATCGCCTGAGCCGAGGCCGTGTAACTGTCATGCCGTCGTCCCGAGTTCGGTAGTCGCTGCCCAAGAGCTTCGCGTTGGCGGTTAGACCTTTCTGTTCCGGATCTGTCATTGGCCATCTCCCTCATTGGCTCACAACGCTTTGCGCAGGAAACACCGCTAGAGCATGCGTTTCCCTTCCGTGAGCGGAGCTTTACTGCAATTCGTATGCAATCCGAATGCCATACATTTAACTAATTATTAATAAATAAGTTTTATGTCAACACATAGATCGCCAGGCACGCATCTGTAAAAATTCTTGACAGCATTCCAGCTAGTTCGAGCGGATGTTGACATGTTTCCAGCGTGGAATCAGGGGGCAATATCAACTGCAAATTAACAGTAGCTCGCTTGGTGCCGGCGAAATCGCCAGTAGTCCCCAATCGGATAATGTCCCCGGAAGTGGTGTAAATCATCGCGATAGCTGAGCGACCACCGTGGGTCACTACCAACTGGAAGTTGCGACACCTTCACCAGAGACGGAGCAACCACGATTACTGAAGACAGGAGGGTCCTGGGCAAGGCCTTGTTCGATTTCAGCCTAAGTAGCAGAAATTTATTGAACTAATCGGGCTTTGCCTGTTTTATTAGTGAACTATTGTGTTTAGCGCCGGCGTATTTCGGTGACCACGAAGATTTTACATTGTCGTGCCGCTTCGAACATTTCCTGATGCTACAGCCCGAGGCCGACGCTTGTTGGATGAAACAGCTGAAAGCGACCCGATCGGATCCCGGATCGTTTGGTCGCTATCCTTACTGGTAATCGGCGGCAGACGCAAACTTATCCTGTTCTTTCACCATGCGATCGACCAGATCCATCACCCGGTCACTGGACTCTTCAGCCGACTTAAAGGCGGTCAATATCTTCTCCTTGATTTCCTGATTCCGCTCCCAATCCTGCGCGATATGGTGAACTGCCTCATGTATCGACCGATGCACCTCTGCATGAGGTTGCTCAAGCGCCTTGAATGACTTTGTGCGGGAGAATTTTTCGCGTCCCTCTCCCTCGTCGTACCACTTGCCCAGCCGGCAGCTGTGGTGGTCATCCCAGACAGCCGACGCCTCGTCTGCGTCAACTCCTTTGTTGACGGCAATATAGGCGTTCTGCTTGTACACCAGATGATCAAGCTTCACCAGTGAAGCAAAATTTATTGACTGGGCATAATCGATCTTCTGCAACGTCGTCCGAGACGACTCGGCGAACCCGGAGTATTTCTCTTTGAAATCGACCATCTCGCCCTGAGAGTCATTGGCCATGGCGCGCATCTGCTCTGCGTCCGCCATCATTTTCTCTGTATCCTCACTTATATTGGAGATCATCTGGGTAATCTCATTGGTCGCATTTTTGGTATTGGCGGCAAGATTCCTCACTTCATCGGCAACGACTGCAAAACCACGCCCATGTTCACCCGCACGAGCCGCCTCAATAGCGGCATTGAGGGCCAACAGATTCGTTTGATCGGCAACCCCCGCGATCAAGGAGATCATACTCGTCATTTCAACGCTGCGCTCATTCAGTTTCTGGATGGCCCTTCCCGTTTGGTCGACCCGGCTGAGGATGCCATCCAAAACGTTGGTGATCCGTTCCAAAGAGTGTTGCGCTGCTGCCGCCATCTCACTATTGCGCGCAGCTATGTCGACCACACTGCTCATTTGTTCGGTGATCGTGATCATATCCTGCTGATTGAGTTTTAGATTAGCCAGCATTTTTTCGGTATTAAGATTACTCAACCGAGAGAGTAGTTCATTACGGTTTATGCAAAGGGCATTTGCCTCCATCGCGTGCAGCGATTCGTTAATCCGTATGAGGGACTGCTTGAACTCCCCATGTAGACCATCCGGTTGCGTCTTTCGATAAAACTTTCCGGCCACTGCGTTGCTGAAAGTCGTGTCCACCTCCCTGAAGAAAGGCTCCATCTGATCCAGCATGTCGTTGATGTGCCAGGCCAGAGCATTTAACTCCGGCGTTGCAGGCGGTTGGGTAA
The DNA here is from genome assembly GCA_024235255.1 of Chromatiaceae bacterium. Taxonomy (GTDB): domain Bacteria; phylum Pseudomonadota; class Gammaproteobacteria; order Chromatiales; family Chromatiaceae; genus HKST-UBA178. The sequence continues at coordinate 490,905 of JACKMT010000001.1, read as the reverse complement.
TACGGCGTTTGAATTCGCCATTAGCTGCATCTTCCATGACTGCTGCCCATTCGTTTATCAACCTGAATGGAGCTCTGATCCAAATCAGGGCAAAGGTGCCGAGCGGAATGGCAAAAACCCAGAAACCGAGATACCAGATATTGAATCCATGTTGAATGAAGAGTGTTACCAACAGGGTGAAAAGCAGTAAGTTATAACCGTGAATCAGCAACTGAAATTTAAATTGCAAGGATAAATTCTTCATAACTTACCCCTTTGCTGTCGAGAGCATCCACCAGGAATCCGATGGAGTGGTCCATCTGATTTTTTGCCGGGTGCTGTTTTTCAATGCTAAGCATCTGCCGATAGATAGGTTCGACAATAGCGACGGCGTCCCGGCGCGGCTTACGCCGTACAGAGAGATAGCCGGTTATGTTGCCTTGTGCATCCTTGTCCGGAGTGATATTGGCAAAAACCCAATAGTATTGACCATCCTTGGCGAGATTTTTCACGTAGGCAAACACCTCCTGGCCCTGTTCGATCTTGTCCCATACCAATTTGAACGCCCCCCGCGGCATGTCCGGATGGCGGATCAAGTTGTGCTGGACACCCAATAATTCCGGCTCTATATAGCGGGCGACATCCATAAAGATTCGATTGGCATAGGTAATCCGTCCTTTCAGATCGGTCTTCGATACGATGTAGGAGTCGTCAGGAAGCTGTCGCTCCCTATCCAACGGCTGAATGGTATATTTCACCTGCCCCCCTGCTTTAAATTCCCCTGGATGAATTGACTCAATTGAATAATCTTTTACCAGTAACGATTCTAGCGGTTATAGGCATTTTTTCGGCTGGATATTTCGATCCTTGAGATAAATGCAGGAGCACATGGCCGGAGTGCTGCTTATGGAGTCCGGCGAGCTGTTGCCAATCAACAACACTTACGCTCTTCATGCGGGAATATGCCTGACCTGAATCCGTGTGGACTAAAATACCAAATATTGACTATTTGGCAGACGGGAGTAGGGTTTACGCTATGCCACCTCAGCCTAAGGTCAGCGCGAGAGGTGAGCGGCAAATCGTCAAGCGTAGCTGCTCAGGCATTTTCACATCTGCCTTAAGGAGAAGGGGTGTCCGTATGGAAAAGCGAAACTGGTTACGCCATTTTTTTACGGGACGCCCATCTGCTTCATCCAAGCCGGCTACTGCAATGCATCGTACCGATGCGAACGCGCACTATTGGGTTCTGAGCGCGATCAGCCGGATTAGCTGCCAGAGGAGTATCTGGATAAGCTTTCTGGTTTTCGGCGGTTCCCTGCTACTCTCCTTGGTGGCGTTTTCAGTGGAAGCGCGCGAGCTAAAAGTCGCATCGCCACTGATACTGGGTATTCACCCCTATGAGTCCGCGTCCAAGCTATTGTCGCGCTTCAAACCACTAGCCGACTACTTGACACAGCAAATCGGCCGTCCGGTTAGGGTCGAGATCGCCAAGGACTACCGCACACATATCGAGTCGATCGGTGATGACAGGTTGGACATCGCCTATATGGGGCCGGCCTCGTATATTGAGCTGACCGCACGAATGGGGGCGAAACCACTATTGGCGCGTCAGGCAATAGACGGCAGTCCCACATTTCACGGTGTTATCTTCACGAGAAGGGACAGCGGATTAACCACGCTTGGGGAGTTGGCCGGGAAACGCTTCGCCTTTGGCGATCCCCAGTCCACCATGAGCCATTTAGTTCCCCGCTATATGCTGATGAAAGCCGGGGTAGCGGTGGATCGACTCTCCGGATACAACTTTCTCGGTTCTCATGACGATGTAGCGCTAGCGGTGCTGGCAGGCGACTACGACGCAGGCGCCGTAAAGGAAGAAGTATTCACCAGGTACCGGGCTCGCGGCCTGAAGATGCTGGCGATGACGCCGGCGTTTTCGGAGCATCTCCTCGTCGGCAGCAATAAACTGTCAGTTGATCTCGTATATCGGTTGCGCAATGCCCTTTTTGCGCTCGGCGAAGACCCGCAAGGGCAGAAAATTATGCAGGGCATCAAATCTGGTATGACAGGGTGGGTGCCCGTTGAAGACAGCAATTACGAAAGCCTCAGAACAATTCTCGGTGAACTGAAGAAATTGGGTATCCAACCATGACAACTCGTGTGCTTAACTATGAACGGCGCACAATTGCGCTGTTTTTGTTGGTGCTTACAGTCGCAGTCGTAATTGGTAATGGTGCAGTTTATGTCCATCAGCGTCACACGTTATTACAGCAGAGTTTTCAGCATGCTGAACATGAGGTGTCGTTGATCATTAAATTGATCGCCGAGTCCCTCATTAAAAGTGATTATGCGGCAGCTGAACAGTTCGTTGACCAATGGGGAGCCGATGATCAAGATGTAATAGCAGCGAAGATTGTCTCAGCCAACGATTTTACTCTGGCGCACTATCGCCGGAACCGGCCGGCAGCCCACACTTTTTCGACCAGTCAAAGAGTCAATTACGGCAGTAGCGGTGTGGTGAAAATGGAGGTCGTTTGGGACACCACTTCGATTTATCACGGTCTGAATCGACTGCTCACAATACTCGTATCGGTGTCGGTGCTGTTGATAGCAGTACTGCTGTTTTTCCTCTGGTGGGTGTTGCGACGAGCCTTGCTGAATCCGGTGAGCAACGAATTAACGCTAAGCGAACGTTATAACCGGATGTTATTCGAACAGTCTCCTGTGGGTCTTGCGCTCAGCCGACTGAACGGCGAGTTGGTTGATGTCAATGAAGCCTATGCCCATATTATCGGTCGGACCGTAGCCGAGGCATTGCACTTGTCCCATTGGGATATTACGCCCGATAGCTATAGCGGCGAGGAAAAGGAGCAGCTGGCAGAATTACAGCGCATAGGTCGCTATGGTCCTTATGAAAAAGAGTATGTCCACAAAGACGGGCATCGTGTTCCGGTACGGCTACAGGGGAGGATACTGGAAAAAGACGGCGAACAGATGATTTGGTCCAGTGTGGAAAATATCGCAGAGAGAAAAAGCGCAGAAGAGGCCATCGAAGCTGCCCATCAGCGGTTGGCAGATGCACAACGCTTGGCGCATATCGGAAGTTGGGACCTCGATCTCAAGTGCAACACGCTGCTGTGGTCGGATGAAGTATTTCGCATCTTTGAACTTGACCCAGAGCGCTTCAACGCTACTTATGAGGCTTTTCTCGAGGCGGTTCACCCCGACGACAGGGAGCGGGTGAATACGACTTTCCAAGAATCGCTGAAATCCAAAAAGCGTTTTCGCACGGAACACCGTCTCAGAATGCCGGACGGTCGTATCAAGCACGTACAGGAACGCTGCGAAACTTTTTACGCCGACGATGGCCAACCGGTCCGCTCTATCGGGAGTGTTCAGGACATTACCGATCGTGTCACTATGGAAGAAGCATTGCGTCGTTCTCAAAAGATGGAGGCGATAGGTCAGCTTTCTGGTGGCATCGCGCACGACTTTAACAATCAGCTAAGTATCATCATCGGTTTTCTCGATTTCCTTCGCGAGTATGCGGAGAAAGATGAAAAGCCAAGCAAGTGGGTACGGGCCGCCAGTGAGGCAACCGAGCGTTGTATTACTTTGACACGCCAGTTATTGGCCTTTTCCCGCCGCCAAAGCAAAGAGACCGCCGTAGTGGATCTGAATGCCTTACTAAACGGTCTAAAAGACGTGATAGCCCGTTCGGTTACACCTGAAGTGGAAGTGCAATACCACTTGGATGACAAGCTATGGACTACCGAGATCGATTCCGGCGAATTCCAGGATGCGATCTTAAATCTGGTCATTAATGCCCGCGATGCGATGCCCAGTGGCGGTAAATTTCTGATAGAAACCGTCAACGTGAAATTAGACGCCGATTACGCCGATTTGAATCCTGGAATTGGTCCCGGAGATTTTGTCCGGTTGAGCATTAGTGATACCGGAATGGGAATGAGTAAGGAGACGCTCGATCATGTGTTCGAACCCTTCTTTACCACGAAACCCGAGGGTAAAGGCACTGGGCTCGGATTGGCAATGGTCTACGGGTTTGTGAAACGCTATGAGGGCTACATCAAAATCTATTCTGAACCCAATGAAGGTACGACCGCACATCTCTATCTACCGCGGTCGGCGCATAACGAGCCTTCTGTTAACAATCATTTCAGCAAAGGAGATCAACTACCGCGCGGTAGCGAATCCGTGCTGATTGTGGATGACGAAGCCGAATTATTGGAACTTGCCAATCAGTACCTTAGCGATTTGGGTTATCGCACGTATACTGCCGTGAATGGACGGCAAGCCCTGGAAATGCTGAAAGGTGGTTTGCAGGTGGAGCTGCTGTTCAGCGACGTGGTCATGCCGGGAGGAATGAACGGTTACGAGTTGGCGCAACAGGCAACGGCTCGATTGCCGGAATTGAAAGTTATGCTTACATCCGGTTTTACTTCCAAAGTCATCGCAGAAAACGGTCTCGCCCGGTTTTCAGCGAACTTGCTTGGCAAGCCTTATCGCAAGGTGGATCTCGCACACCGCGTCAGGCTGGTTTTGGACGAGAAGAGATAAGCTTCGGACAGAGTGCGGGTGTGTAACGAAAGGTTAAGACCGAGAACCTGCATGCAGCTTATCTATCTGCCGGTGATTACACCAGAGCGTTTACCGAGTGCCGAGCTCCTCGATCAAGCGGGAAAAACCCGGATAGTTTTTAGCATTGAGCTGATATTTTTGACCGGCCGCTCCCCAGGATTGTCCCTGTTCGAGCAATTCGAGTAAGTGAAAGCGATCGGAAAAGAGTATTCCACCCACGCTTGACACGCCCCTTTCCAATAGCAGATCGGGCAATCCGCTGCCGCTTGGACCGATGATTTCCAGCTCGGCATAACCCTTTACCGCACTCAGAATTTCATCCAGGGTATCATTGATCAGGGTCGCGGCGGTGCAGAGCACATGGGAACATTGGCGAAGATCCAATGCGTTCTGAGTGACAGAAACCAGTGCTCGCCAGTCGACGCGTTCGGGAGTTTTTTCAAGAATCAGCACCTGGCAGCCTCTCTCCACCAGCTTGTCAACCAGCGGACAGAAATAGCCGACCATACCGACTGTGGTACCTGCCTGAATATCTTCGAGTCCCGAGGACGCGGAACGATCCGGGGCCTTAAAACCGGTGGCACGAAAAAGGCTTGCGCTCAAAGCGTTGTAAACCCCCAAGGCCAGGGCCCTGTCAGCCAAGTCACCTTCGGTAAATCCCCTCAACAGGCGTGCACTTTGGCCGCAATACTCCCCAGGGGCGGGGTAGCGCTCCCACAAAGTCTGAAGAATTCCTTCCATACTCACGTAAAACGGACCGACGCTGCCGTCCTCCAGAAACACAAACCCAAATTCATCGCGAAAAGTTTCGTCTGGTGCAGGTGCTGGAAAATATAGGCTGACAACCTTTGGAGATTCGAAAATAGCATTGAGACGCTCCCCCAATCGTCTGTAGTCTGCAACTATCGTCATATGGATAATTTTCCTCTGGGAATTCAGAACACAACTTTCGCCGCATTGAAAGCGCCGATCAATGAGGCCGATATGGCGCACGATAGTATAGACCTGCCTGGAAAGCTGCACGTTTTACGCCATCAATCGGCCAATGACGCTGACATTCGACTGCCAACGGGAAGCTTATTCACAGGCTTGAATTAAAGCATCATAGTCGTAAACCGATAATAACCGCATGGATGAAAGAGTTAATTACTAAAGGAACTCCATGACTATGAATTTATGAGACTTTACCAATGCTGATCAAGACCAAATTACGATTCGGCAGTATTCTGCTGGCTTCGATCCCGGCACTGCTTGCTGGCGGTATCATCGGGCTCTTTTCATCCAATCATGCGGAACAGGCGATTGAGGAACAGGCGCAAGCCCGCTTGATCGCACTGCGTGAGGAGCGCGCATCGCAAATCGAAAACTACTTCGACTCAATGACCAGCCAGGCGCAGGCCTATGCCAAGGATGACATGATTCTCCAGGCGATGCGGGAATTTTCGCAGAGCTTCCATAATCTGAGCAGTGAGCTCTCCCTGGATTCGCAAAAGATGCGTTCGGCGGTCCAGGAGTATTACCGGAATAAATTTCAAACCGAATTCAAGCGGCACAACAGTGGAAACCCAGCGCCGGTCGATGCAGTAGTCGGCAAATTGGGAGATAACGCATACGCTTTTCAGCAGCGCTACATCATCGACAATCCCAATCCCCTCGGCAGCAAGGATAAGCTCGATTTCAGCGACGACGGCAGCAGTTACAGCCGAGCACACGCGCACTATCATCCGGGCATCCGGGAGCTGCAGCAGCGGTTTGGCTACTACGACATCTTCCTGATCGATGCCGCTACCGGAGATGTGGTTTACACCGTGTTCAAGGAGTTGGATTACGCCACTTCGCTTAAAAACGGCCCCTTCGCCGATTCGGGACTGGCAAAGGCCTACCGCGGAGCGATGGAGCTGCAGGATACAGGCGCGGTCTATTTGACCGACTTCGCCTCCTACCTGCCCTCCTATAACGATCCGGCGGCGTTTATCGCCACACCGGTCTTCGAGCACGGCAAGAAGCTGGGCGTACTCGCCTTCCAACTGCCGATCGAAAGAATCAACACGGTGATGACGAGGAACGGCAAGTGGCGGGAGTCGGGGCTTGGCGAGAGTGGGGAGACCTATCTGATCGGCTCCGACTTCAAGATGCGCAGTCAAAGCCGTTTTTTCCTGGAAGATGTCAAAGGCTTTATGCAGGCAATCACCGATGCCGGTGTCTCGAACGAAACCAGGGATGCCATCCAGTCCAAAGAGACGGTCATCGGTTTGATGGCGGTGAAATCTCAGGGCGCACAAAACGCGATCAACGGCCAAACCGGGTTTGACATCTTCGATGACTACCGGGGGGTACCGGTACTGTCTGCTTATAAACCCATCGAAATTGACGGTCTACAGTGGGCCATTCTGGCCGAAATCGACCAAGCGGAGGCATACGAAGCGGCGTACTCACTGAACTCCTTCATTATCTACTTTATGCTCGGAGTGGGATGCGTGCTGGTTCTGTCCAGTGGTGCGTTGGGCTGGTTCTTCAGTCTTAGATTAGCCCGGCCCCTGGAGCGAATCGTCAACTCCATGCGGGATATCTCATCTGGATCCGGAGACCTCACCGCCCGGTTGGATGAGAGTGCGAAGGATGAACTGGGTCAGTTGGGCGCCGCGTTCAACACCTTTGTCGCCAAAATGGAGGGCATCATGAGCCAGGTTGGAAGTTCCACCGACGAACTGGCGACCGCCTCGGAAGAGCTTTCGATGATCACCCGTGATACCCGGCAAGGTGTCGAGCAGCAACAAAATGAGATTCAGCAGGTCGCCACCGCCATTGAAGAGATGACCTCCACGGTCAAGAACGTGGCCGAAAATACCAACGCCACGGCGGAGGCGGCGCGTACAGCCGGCATGCAGGTGAAGACGGGTAAGGAGGTTCTGGTAGCCAATTCCACCGCCATCCAACAGCTCTCACGCCGCATGATCGAGTCTCAGGATGTGGTGAACGCATTACAGCAGGACAGCACCCGGGTTGGAACCGTGCTGGATGTCATCCGCGGCATTGCCGAACAGACCAATCTGCTGGCGCTCAATGCGGCAATAGAAGCCGCGCGAGCCGGCGAACAGGGCAGGGGATTCGCGGTGGTTGCGGACGAGGTGCGGATTCTTGCACAACGCACCCAACAGTCAACGGAAGAGATCCGGGAGATCATCGAATCCCTGCAATCCCGGAGTCAGCAAACCGCCCAGATGTTGCAGCAGAACAACGACGGCCTCGCTACGACAGTGCAGCGTTCGGAACAGACGGATCAAGCCTTCATCGCAATAGAACAGGCTGTGCAGCAACTGCTGGATATGAGTACGCAGATTGCCAGTGCCACGGAAGAACAGTCGGCGGTGACCGAAGAGATTAGCAAGAATGTGGATAACATCTACCAGGTAGCGCAAAGTACCGCTACCGGAGCCGAGCAGACAGCGACATCGAGTGAGATGTTGGCCAGACTCGGTGATAACCTAAAATTACTTGTCAGCCAGTTTAAAGTCAGCAATCGTTAGGAGTACCGTGCAGTCGCCGGCAGCGTACATGTCGGGTATACATCTTAATCTTGCGGGAGGTGAAGTTTCAGAGCCTTCACCTCCCACAGCCGGCGGCTATTTACCGTGAAACTTGGCGGAGCGCTTCTCCAGAAAAGCCGACATGCCCTCTTTTTGATCTTCGGTTGAGAAGGTCAGGCCAAAGGCTTTACTTTCCAGTGCGCAGGCGTTGTCCAGATCCATATCCTGTCCGCGCAGGATGGTGTCTTTGGTCAGCTCAAGCGCGACCGGGCCCTTCTTGATAATGTCCCGTGCCGTCTCCAGCGCCTTCTCCATCAGTTCACCCTGTTGGTAGACATGATTGACCAGACCCCAATCCTTGGCTTCCTCGGCCGAGATCTGACGGCCGGTCATGGTCAGCTCCATGGTTCTTCCCCGGCCAATCAGACGCGGCAGCCGTTGGGTGCCGCCGAATCCGGGCGTAACGCCGAGGTTGACCTCCGGCTGGCCGAAAAATGCGTTTTCCGAAGCGATGATCCAGTCGCAGCTCATAGCGAGTTCGCAGCCGCCGCCGAGGCAGTAGCCGTTAACCACGGCGATGACAGGGATGGGAAGCGTCTCCAGGCTGCGGAAAACTTTCAGTCCCTCCTGCGAAAAATCGCGTCCCTGGATGCCGCTCATATTGTGCATCTCTTTGATATCGGCACCGGCGGCAAAGGCTTTGCTGCCGGCGCCGGTTAACAGCAGCACCCGGGCCTGCGGGTTGGCGTCCAGCAGATCCCTGGCGCGTTTGATTTCGGCCACGGTGGCCTGGTTGAGGGCGTTGAACACTTTGGGGCGGTTGATGGTCAGCAGAAAGATGCCGGGTTCAAGCTCTTCGAGCAGAATATTTTCAAAGTTCATGGCGATAATCGAATTCCGGAAGTAGGGTGAAAAGTCACTGCAATCCACTCCAGGAGCAGTCCGAAGCGGATGCAGTCCAGCGTGCGCCGAATGCGTCAGTAAGCGTAAAACCCTTTGCCGGATTTACGGCCGAGGTAGCCGGCGTCGACCATCTTGCGCAGCAGCGGGCAAGGGCGGTATTTCGATTCGCCCAGACCCTCATGCAGCACCTCCATGATGGAGAGGCAGGTGTCCAGTCCGATCATGTCCGCCAGTGCCAGCGGGCCCATCGGGTGGGCCATGCCCAGCTTCATCACATTGTCGATCGCCTCGGCTGTAGCCACGCCCTCATGCAGCGCGTAGATCGCCTCGTTGAGCATCGGCACCAGAATCCGGTTGGAGACGAAACCGGGAGAGTCGTTCACCTCGACCGGCGTTTTGCCCACCCTGCGGGCGGTCTCGTCGATCAGGGCGTAAACCTCGTCGTCGGTCTGCAGCGCGCGGATCACCTCCACCAGCTTCATCATCGGCACCGGGTTGAAAAAGTGCATGCCGATCACCTTTCCGGGGCGGCTGGTTTCGCGCGCGATGCGCGTCAACGAGATCGATGAGGTGTTGCTGGCGAGAATCGCATCAGCCTTGCAAATACGATCGAGCGCTTTGAAAATCTTTATTTTTATATCGAGATTCTCGCTGGCCGCCTCGACCACCAGGTCGACCTCCGCCATCTCTTCCAGGTTGGTTACGCCGCGAATATTCGCCAGAATTTCGGTTTTCTGCTCGGTACTGATCTTCTCCTTCTTCAGCATCCGGTCGAGACTGTTGTCAATTGTGTCAATGCCGCGCTTCAGGGCTTCGTCCGTGATGTCATGAAGTACAACCTTGATGCCTGATGCGGCGAACGCCTGCGCAATTCCGTTGCCCATAGTACCGGCGCCAACCACGCCTACGCTATTTACCTGCATATCAACCTCTGGATTTTTCTTGGTTACAGAAATTTGGCCGCTCCGGTAGCGCTCCCTCCTCCTGCGTGTGGGAAGAGTTGAGCGGAGGGTATCAGAACAGGGGCGTTCTTCACCTTCACCGCTTCATTCTCCCGGTACGAGGGAGTTTCCCGATGCAGACCAACCTGTCATTTCTGACCCCCCTTTGTATCACATATTGCGCCGGTATTGACCGCCGACTTCGTATAAAGTCTCTGAAATCTGCCCCAGCGAGCAGTAGCGCACCGCGCTCACCAGCTCGGTGAATATGTTCTCGTCGTTAATGGCAGCCTGCCGGATCCGCTCCAGCGCCTGTCCGGAGCGGCCGCTGTGGCGCTGTTGAAACTCCCTGAGCCGGGATATCTGGCTCTGCTTCTCCGCGTCGGTGGAGCGCGCCAGTTCGATGGTCAGCGGCTCTGTTCCCTTCGGGTTCAGGAAGGTATTGACCCCGATCAGCGGCAGGCTGCCGTCGTGCTTCATGTGCTCGTAATGCAGCGATTCATCCTGGATCTTGCCGCGCTGGTAGCCGGTCTCCATTGCGCCCAGCACGCCGCCGCGTTCGGAGATGCGCTCGAATTCCGCCAGTACCGCCTCTTCCACCAGTTCGGTCAACTCCTCGATGATGAATGCCCCCTGGTTGGGATTCTCGTTGCGCGCCAGCCCCCACTCGTTGTTGATGATCAGCTGAATGGCCAGCGCGCGGCGCACCGACTCTTCGCTGGGCGTGGTGATCGCCTCGTCGAAGGCGTTGGTGTGCAGGCTGTTGCAGTTGTCGTAGATCGCAATTAGCGCCTGCAGCGTGGTGCGGATGTCGTTGAAATCCATCTCCTGGGCATGCAGCGAGCGGCCGGAGGTCTGGATGTGATACTTGAGTTTCTGCGAACGCTCGTTGCCGCCGTATTTGAAGCGCAGCGCGGTCGCCCAGATGCGTCTGGCAGCCCGTCCCATCACCGTGTACTCCGGCTCCATGCCGTTGCTGAAGAAGAACGAGAGGTTGGGCGCGAACTCGTCGATGTGCATGCCTCTGGCCAGGTAGGTCTCCACATAGGTGAAGCCGTTGGCGAGCGTGAAGGCGAGCTGCGAGATCGGATTGGCGCCGGCCTCGGCGATGTGGTAGCCGGAGATCGAGACCGAATAGAAGTTGCGGATCCGGTGCTGCACGAAGTACTCCTGGATATCGCCCATCATCTTGAGCGCGAACTCGGTGGAGAAGATGCAGGTGTTCTGACCCTGGTCCTCTTTCAGAATATCCGCCTGCACCGTGCCGCGCATGTTCTCCTGCGCCCATTCACGGATCTTGTCGATCTCGTCGTCGGTGGGTTGGCGTCCGTTCTCCCGTTCGAACTTCTCGATCTGCTGATCGATCGCGGTGTTGATGAACATTGCCAGGATCATCGGTGCCGGGCCGTTGATGGTCATCGATACCGAGGTGGTCGGGCTGCATAGATCGAAGCCGCTGTAGAGTACCTTCAGGTCATCCAGTGTGGCGATGGAGACGCCGGAGTTGCCCACTTTGCCGTAGATGTCGGGCCGTTCGTCCGGATCGCAGCCGTACAGCGTGACCGAGTCGAATGCGGTCGACAGCCGTTTCGCTGCGGCGTGCTCGGAGAGTTTTTTGAAGCGGCGGTTGGTGCGGAACGCATCCCCTTCGCCGGCGAACATCCGGGTCGGGTCCTCACCCTCGCGCTTGAAGGCGAACACCCCGGCAGTGTAGGGGAAGGTGCCGGGCAGATTCTCCAGCAGCAGCCATTTCAACAGCTCACCGTGGTCCTGGTAGTGGGGCAGGGCAACCTTCGGAATCCGGGTGCCGGAGAGGGTGGTGCGTTTCAGTTGCGTGCGGATCTCGCGGTCGCGGATCTTCACCACGTACTCGTCGCCGGCGTAGCTTTCACGCACCTTGGGCCAGATGTCGAGCAGCTTCCTGGCGCGCGGGTCGAGCTGCAGCTCGCGCGCCTCGATCAGTTGATCGAGCTCCTTCACCGCTGCACCCGACTCGGTCAGCATGCGCCTGCTTTCGATCAATTGCTGGCGCTCGCGGGCAAGATCAGCCTGTTCCCTGGCGCTCTTTTTGTAATCGCGCACCGTCTCGGCGATCTCCGCCAGATAGCGGACGCGTTGGGGCGGTACGATGACATGCTTGCCGGTGGATTTGTGGCCGGCGGCGGCAGGCAGCAGATCGGCCACGACATCCAGCCCCAGTTCGCCGAGTCTTTGCAGCAGACCCTGGTAGAGCGCGGTGAGTCCGTCGTCGTTGAAGCGGGCTGCCATGGTGCCGTAGACCGGCATCTCGTCCACCGGTGTCGAAAATGCCTCCCGGTTGCGCTGCACCTGTTTGCTGACATCGCGGAAGGCATCTTCCGCCCCTTTGCGGTCGAACTTGTTGATGGCGACGAAATCGGCGAAATCGAGCATGTCGATCTTCTCCAACTGGCTCTGTGCGCCGAACTCCGGGGTCATCACATACAGCGAGGTGTCGACCAGCGGCACGATCGCCGCGCTGCCCTGGCCGATGCCGGGGGTCTCGATGATAATCAGGTCGAAATCTGCCAGCCGGCAGGCGTCGATCATCGCGGTGAGGTAGCCGGGTACCTCGCCTTTAGCGTCGCGGGTCGCCACCGAGCGCATGAAGATATTCGGGTGGTTGATGGCGTTCATGCGGATGCGGTCGCCGAGCAGCGCACCGCCGGTCTTACGGCGGGTCGGATCGACCGCGATGATGGCGATTCTGAGCCGGTCGCCCTGTCCCAGCCGGAAACGCCGCACCAGTTCGTCGGTCAGGGAGGATTTGCCGGAGCCGCCGGTGCCGGTGATGCCCAGCACCGGTATCCTTCTTTTCATCTCGGCTGCCGCCTGGGTGATGCCGGTCTGCAGTGCCTTGGCCAGGGTGCCGTTCTCCAGCGCGGTCAGCACCCGCGACAGTGCGCGGAAATCGCCTTTCATGATGGGGTCAAGATTCGCCGGTGCCAGCTCGCCCGGGTCAAAGTCGCTCTTTTCTAGCATATCCAGGATCATGCCCTGCAGGCCCATCGCCTGGCCGTCCTCCGGCGAGTAGATGCGGGTGACGCCGTAACCGTGCAGCTCATGCATCTCCTCGGGAATGATGACGCCGCCGCCGCCGGCGAATACCCGGATCTGTTCGCCGCCGCGCTGCCTGAGCATGTCCACCATGTACTTCAGGTATTCGACATGACCGCCCTGGTAGGAGCTGACCGCGATGCCCTGGACATCCTCCTGCAGCGCGGCATCGACGATCTCCGCCACCGATCGGTTGTGTCCCAGATGGATCACCTCGGCGCCGGATGCCTGGAGGATCCGGCGCATGATATTGATCGAGGCGTCGTGTCCGTCGAACAGGCTGGCGGCGGTGACGAAACGGATTTTATGGTTGGGAGTGAAGGCGGCAGATTGTGCCTTGCTGGCGTTTTGCATGTTAACCGACTCTCTGGAAGGTGGAACTCATTCCGCTGAAAATTACATGACGTTTACGTAAACGTCAACTATACTTAGGGTTCACACTGCATTGGGTCAGTTAAAGTGTAGCCGAGGTATTAAGGTGAGATGGAAAACGCAGTAGCGCCTGTTAGACCTTATGCTGAATCGCCGGGAGAGGAGTCCATGAAGCCGAAGACATACACAATTTCTGATCTCGCGAAGGAGTACGACGTCACCCCCAGAACGATCAGGTTTTATGAGGATCAGGGACTGCTGACCCCCACCCGCGAGGGACGTCAGCGCGTGTTTAGCGAGGGCGATTACGTCCGGCTGCGGTTAATACTGCGCGGCAAGCGGCTCGGCTTCTCCCTATCGGAAGCGAAAGAGATCATCGAACTCTACGATCTGGATTCGGGCGGCGAACGCCAGCTGACCTATTTCCTGGAGAAGATCGAGCAGCAGCGGCTCAACCTGCAGCAGCAGCAAGAGGATATCAAGGCGATACTGCAGGATCTGAAAAGTGTCGAAAAGCGGGTGAAAAGTGCATTGAAGGGGATTCCGCACAAATAATCAGTTCGCGACCCCCATCCTCACGATACCTAGTGTAGGTTGGTAGGTTGGGTTCATAGCACATTCTCGACAAAGATCTCCTCTCTGGGGGCTTTCTCGTTGCCGGCGTAAAAGTTTTGTTAATGTCAGCAAGACGACCTCTCTGGCCGGTCGTGGGAAACGGGATCAACCGCGCCAAATGCATATCAGGTTGACGTTTACGTAAACGTAAGCTATTTTGCCATTGTTGATCGTGAGACATGAGTTTCGGGCGGCAGCTGATCCCAGCGGTCCGGGCAAATGAAAACAGCAACATTGTTATCAACCTGAATGGAGAACTGTGAATGGTCCATCTGCCGTCGCTCAATTTCGGTCTTGGTGACACCGTCGACATGCTGCGCGATTCGGTGCGCGATTTTGCCGCCAGCGAGATCGCGCCGCAGGCCGCCGAAATTGACCTGAGAAACGAGTTCCCCGCGCCGCTCTGGCGCAAGCTGGGCGATATGGGTCTGCTGGGCATCACCGTTCCCGAGGCGTATGGCGGCGCCGACATGGGCTACCTGGCGCACATTGTGGCGATGGAGGAGATCAGCCGTGCCTCGGCGTCGGTCGGCCTGAGCTACGGCGCCCACTCCAATCTCTGCGTCAATCAGATCAAGCGCAACGGCACGCCAGCGCAGAAGCAGCGTCTGCTGCCCAGACTGATCAGCGGCGAGCATGTCGGCGCACTTGCGATGTCGGAGCCGAACGCCGGATCCGATGTGGTTAGTCTGCGGCTCAAAGCGGAGAAGCAGGGCGACCGTTACCTGCTCAACGGCAGCAAAATGTGGATCACCAACGGTCCCGAGGCGGATGTGATCGTGGTCTACGCCCGCACCGATCCGAATGCCGGTCCCAAGGGGATCACCGCGTTTCTGGTCGAGCGCGAGTTCTCAAACGTGGTCTCGGCGCAGAAACTGGACAAGCTGGGCATGCGCGGTTCCAACACCGGCGAGCTGGTGTTTCAGGATTGCGAGGTGCCGGAGGAGAACATCCTGGGCCAACTGAACGGCGGCGTGCGGGTGCTGATGAGCGGCCTCGACTACGAACGCGCGGTGCTGGCCGCCGGCCCGCTCGGCATCATGCAGGCATGCATGGATGCGGTGGTTCCCTACATTCACGAACGCGAGCAGTTCGGTCGGCCAATCGGCGAATTCGAGCTGATGCAGGGCAAGATGGCGGATATGTACACCACGCTGAACGCCTGCCGCGCCTACGTCTACGCGGTGGGCCAGGCGTGCGACCGCGGCGAGACCACGCGCAAGGATGCCGCCGGTGCGATTCTCTACGCGGCCGAGAAGGCTACCTGGATGGCACTGCAGGCGATCCAGACGCTGGGCGGCAACGGCTATATCAACGAATATCCGACCGGACGGCTGCTGCGCGACGCCAAACTCTACGAGATCGGCGCCGGCACTTCGGAGATCCGCCGCATGCTGATCGGGCGCGAGCTGTTCAACGAGACCCGGTGAGAAACGGTTAACCAGAGTTGGAGTAATACATGAACGATCCAGTCGTCATCGTCAGCGCCATGCGCACCCCGATGGGCGGGTTTCAAGGCGTGCTGGCCGCGCAAACCGCACCGGAGCTGGGCGCCGTCGCAATCAGAGCGGCGGTGGCATCCGCCGGCCTCTCCCCGGAAGAGGTACAGGAGGTGCTGATGGGCAACGTGCTGCCCGCCGGGCTGGGGCAGGCGCCGGCGCGCCAGGCCAGTCTGGGCGCCGGACTGCCGCTCGCCACCGGCTGCACCACCATCAGCAAGGTGTGCGGCTCGGGCATGAAGGCCACCATGCTGGCGCACGATCTGCTGTTGGCAGGAACCAATCGGATAATGGTTGCGGGCGGCATGGAGAGCATGAGCAACGCCCCCTACCTGCTGCCCAAAGCACGCGCCGGGATGCGGCTTGGGCACGCCCAGGCGATCGATCATATGTTCTTCGATGGTCTGGAAGACGCCTACGACAAGGGGCGGCTGATGGGCACCTTTGCCGAGGATTGCGCCGACAAGTTCGGCTTTACCCGCGAGCAGCAGGACGCGTTTGCGATCACCTCGCTGACGCGTGCAAAGCAGGCGATCCAGACCGGGCTGTTCAAGCCCGAAATCGCCCCGGTGACGGTCGGCGGCCGCAGCGGTGAGAGGCTGGTGGAGAGCGACGAGCAACCGTTCAACGCCAATATCGAGAAGATACCGCACATGCGCCCGGCGTTCCGCAAAGGGGGCACGGTGACCGCCGCCAACTCCAGCTCCATCTCCGACGGTGCCGCCGCGCTGGTATTGATGCGCCGTTCCGAGGCGGAACGACGCGGCCTGAAGCCGCGCGCGGTGATACTCGGCCACAGCACGCAAGCGCAGGAGCCCAGCTGGTTCACTACCGCGCCGGTGGCGGCGATGGGCAAGCTGCTGGAGCGGTTGAAATGGCGCGCCGACGAGGTCGATCTGTACGAAATCAACGAAGCGTTCGCGGTGGTGACGATGGCGGCGATGGAGTCGTTGAAGCTGCCGCACGACAAGGTGAACGTGCATGGCGGCGCCTGCGCGCTGGGCCATCCGATCGGTGCCTCCGGCGCGCGCATCCTGGTTACGCTGATTTCGGCTTTGGAGCAGCGCGGGCTGAAGCGCGGTATGGCCTCGCTCTGCATCGGCGGCGGCGAAGCCACGGCGATGGCGGTGGAGATCCTATGATCCTGACCGAAGAGCAGTGCATGATCCGCGACATGGCGCGCGAGTTCGCCCGCGAACGGCTGCTGCCCAATGCCGCCCGCTGGGATCGGGAGAGCCATTTCCCAGCCGAGGAGCTGGCGGAGATGGGGGCGCTCGGCCTCTACGGCATGACCGTGCCGGAGGTCTGGGGCGGGTCCGAGACCGGCTATGTCGCCTTCGCGCTGGCCATCGAGGAGATCGCCGCAGGGGATGGCGCCTGTTCCACTATCCTCAGCGTCAACAACTCGGTGGTGTGCGGGCCGCTGCTCAACTTCGGCAGTGACTATCTGAAGGAGAAGTACCTGCGCCCGCTCGCTTCCGGCCGGATGCTGGGCTGCTTCTGTCTCACCGAACCGCAGGCCGGTTCGGACGCGGCCGCATTGAAAACCCGCGCACTGCGCGACGGCGACGAATACGTCATCAACGGCACCAAGCAGTTCATCACCTCCGGTAAACATGGGCAGCTCGCCATCGTGTTCGCGGTTACCGACCCGGCTGCGGGGAAAAAGGGGATCAGCGCATTTGCGGTGCCGACCGACAATCCCGGCTACCAGGTGGCTGTGGTCGAGGAGAAGATGGGTCAGCACGCATCGGACACCGCGCAGATCTTTTTCGACGACTGCCGCATCCCCGCCGACCACCTGATCGGCGAGGAGGGCGAAGGCTACCGGATCGCGCTGAGCAACCTGGAGGCCGGCCGCATCGGCATCGCCGCCCAGTGCGTGGGGATGGCGCGCGCCGCGTATCAGGCGGCGCTGGCCTACGCACAGGAGCGCGAGAGCTTCGGTCGACCGATTAGCGAACACCAGGCGGTGGCTTTCCGGCTGGCGGATATGGCAACGCAGCTTGAAGCGGCTCGCCTGCTGGTGCTGCAGGCTGCCGAACTGCGGGACGCCGGCAAGCCCTGTCTGAAGGAGGCCTGCATGGCCAAGCTGTTCGCCTCGGAGGCCGCCGAGAAGATCTGCTCCGATGCCATCCAGGTGCATGGCGGCTATGGCTATCTGCAGGATTTTCCGGTCGAACGCATATTCCGCGACGTGCGCATCAGCCAGATTTACGAGGGGACCAGCGATATTCAACGGATGGTGATCTCCCGTAATCTGGAGCTTTGAGAAAACAATGCGAAGAAAATTTTTAGGGGCAAGGGCCGGAAATACAGGGCCAAGGGCCGAGGAGAACAGTAGGGCACGTACTTGTTTTTCCTGGGCCTTGTGCCCTCGGCCCTGTCGTTGAGGAGCAGCAAATGCCGGCAACCATCGATTTCTATTTTGACTTCTACTCCCCCTACGGTTATCTGGCCAGCCTGCGCATCGATGAGATCGCCGCTCGGCATGGATGCGACGTGGTCTGGCACCCCTTTCTGCTCGGTCCGGCGTTCGCCGCCACCGGGCACCGGCCATTGTTGGATACGCCGTTGATGGGTGACTACGCGGCGCACGATTTTGCCCGCAGCGCACGTCTGCAAGGTGCGAAGTTCCGGTTGCCGGAGGAGTTCCCGAAAGCCGCGCTGGCGCCGAGCCGGGCCTATTACTGGCTGTTCGACGTGCAGCCGGAAACTGCTAAACAGCTGGCCAAGGCGGTCTACCGGATCACATTCGAGCAGGGCAGGGATGGCACCCAGCCGGAGCTGGTGGCGGATCTGGCGGAGCCGCTGGGCGTCGACCGGCAGCAGCTGCTGACTGCGATCGCCACGCCGGAGGTGAAAGCGCGTTTAAAACAAGAGACCCAGGCAGCGATGGCGCGCGGTGTATTCGGTTCGCCTTTCGTTTTTATCGGGGACGAACCTTTCTGGGGCAACGACCGCCTGGAACAGGTGGAGCGCTGGCTGCAGACCGGAGGCTGGTAATGGCGACCATCGGAACCGGCGTCAATCCGCGTGCCGAAAGTTTTCAAAAAAACCGGGAGGCGATGCTGGGATTGGTGGAGGATCTGCGCCGGCAGGTCGCGGTGATATCGCAAGGCGGTGGTGAACGTGCCTGCGAGCGCCACCTGAGCCGCGGCAAGCTGCTGCCCAGGGAGCGCATCCGGGTGCTGCTCGACGCCGGTTCGCCGTTTCTCGAACTCTCCCAGTTTGCCGCCTACGGCATGTACAACGGCGAGGTGCCGGCAGCCGGCATCATCACCGGTATCGGCCGGGTGAGCGGCCAGGAGTGCCTGATCATTGCCAACGACGCCACGGTAAAAGGGGGCAGTTACTACCCGATGACGGTGAAGAAGCATCTGCGCGCCCAGGATGTCGCGCGCGAAAACCAGCTGCCGTGCATCTACCTGGTCGATTCCGGCGGCGCCAATCTGCCCAGTCAGGACGAGGTGTTTCCGGACCGCGACCATTTCGGGAGAATCTTCTACAACCAGGCCAACCTCTCCGCTGCCGGCATCCCGCAGATCGCCGTGGTGATGGGCTCCTGCACCGCCGGCGGCGCCTACGTGCCGGCCATGTCGGACGAGAGCATCATCGTGCGCCGCCAGGGGACCATCTTTCTCGGCGGCCCGCCGCTGGTCAAGGCAGCGACCGGCGAGGTGGTCACCGCCGAGGAGCTGGGCGGTGCCGAGGTGCATTCGCGTATCTCCGGCGTCACCGACCATTATGCGATGAACGATTCGCACGCGTTGGGTCTGGCGCGCCGGGCGGTGGCCAATCTGAATCGCCGCAAACAGCCCCGACTGGCGCTCGCGGAGCCGAGAGAGCCGCTGTTTCCTGCCGATGAGCTGTACGGCATCGTACCCGCCGATCGGCGCATCCCGTTCGATATCCGCGAAGTGATCGCCCGGGTGGTGGACGGCAGCGAGTTCGACGAATTCAAGAAGCTCTACGGCGCCACGCTGGTCTGTGGCTTTGCGCACATCCACGGCTACCCGGTCGGCATCGTTGCCAACAACGGCATCCTGTTCTCCGAATCGGCGCTGAAAGGGGCCCATTTCGTCGAGCTGTGCGCGCAGCGCGGCATCCCGCTGCTCTTTCTGCAGAACATCACCGGCTTCATGGTCGGCAGAAAGTACGAGGAGGGCGGCATTGCCAAAGACGGCGCGAAAATGGTCACCGCGGTCGCCTGCGCGCAAGTGCCCAAGTTCACCGTCGTGGTGGGCGGCAGCTTCGGCGCCGGCAACTACGCCATGTGCGGACGCGCCTACAGTGGCCGTTTCCTGTGGATGTGGCCGAACGCGCGCATCTCGGTGATGGGCGGCGAACAGGCGGCCAATGTGCTGGCACAGATCAAGCGCGATGCGATGGCGGCGCGCGGCGAGAGCTGGTCTGAACAGCAGGAAGCCGACTTCAAACAGCCGGTGTGGCAGCAGTACGAGCGCCAGGGCCACCCCTACTACGCCAGCGCCCGGCTGTGGGACGACGGCATTATCGATCCGGCCGATACGCGCCGGGTGCTGGGCCTCGGCATCTCGGCCGCGCTTAATGCACCGCCGGAGCAGACCCGGTTTGGCGTATTCAGGATGTGACGAATGAACAGTGACAATACAGTGCTTCTTGAAACAGACGAGCGGGGGGTGGCCACGCTCACCCTGAATCGTCCGGAAATTCATAACGCCTTCGACGATGCGCTGATCGGCGCGCTGCTGCGCACATTGGAGTCGGTGGAAAACGACGCCGGCATCAGGGCGCTGGTTTTACGCTCGGAGGGCAAGAGTTTCTCTGCCGGCGCCGATCTGAATTGGATGCGGCGCATGGCCGGCTACGACCGCGCGGAGAATCATAAGGATGCGCTGCAGCTCGCGGCGCTGATGGCGCGACTGAATGGACTGCGCAAACCGACCATCGCCCGGGTGCAGGGGGCGGCGTTCGGCGGCGGCGTCGGACTGGTGGCTTGCTGCGACCTGGCGGTCGCCGCGGAGCAGGCGCAATTTGCGTTGACCGAGGTGCGGCTGGGTCTGCTGCCGGCGGTGATCTCCCCGTATGTGATCGCCGCCATTGGCGAGCGCGCTGCCAGACGCTATATGCTGACCGGCGAGCGGTTTGACGCGGCCGAGGCGTGGCGCATCGGTCTGCTGCACGAGGTGGTGCCGGAGGAGCAGCTCGACAGCAGGCTCGACGGCTTGCTGGATAGTCTGCTCAAAGGGAGCCCGCAGGCGTTGACTGCCGCGAAGTCTTTGATCTTTGCCGTATCCCGCCGGCCGACCAGCGCAGCGGTAATTGCGGATACCGCGGAGCGGATCAGCGATATCCGCGCTTCTGATGAGGGACGGGAGGGTGTCAGCGCTTTTCTGGAGAAGCGCCCACCCGCCTGGATGAAGCCGAGGTAGCCGATGTTCGAGAAGATCCTGATCGCCAATCGTGGCGAGATCGCCTGCCGGGTGGCGCGCACTGCCCGCCGGCTGGGCATTGCCAGCGTGGCGGTCTATTCGGAAGCCGATGCCGGTGCCATGCATGTGGCAGCCTGCGACGAGGCCTGGCTGATCGGTCCGGCGCCCGCGCGTGACAGCTATCTGCGTGCAGAGAAGATTCTGCAGGCGGCGCAGGCGTCCGGTGCCCAGGCCGTGCATCCGGGCTACGGTTTTCTCTCCGAGAATGCCGGGTTTGCACAGGCCTGTCACGCTGCCGGCGTGGTTTTCATCGGGCCGCCGCCGACCGCAATCACTGCAATGGGCTCAAAGAGCCAGGCCAAGGCGCTGATGGCAGCAGCCGGTGTGCCGCTGGTGCCCGGCTACCATGGCGATGATCAGTCGGATGAGCGTCTGCAAAGCGAGGCGGACATGATGGGCTATCCGTTGCTGATCAAGGCCAGCGCCGGCGGCGGCGGCAAGGGGATGCGCATCGTCAACAGTGCGGCGGAGTTCGCACAGGCGCTGCAGTCGGCCAGGCGCGAGGCGAAATCCTCGTTCGCCGATGACCGGGTGCTGCTGGAGCGCTATCTGGTTGCGCCGCGCCATGTCGAGCTGCAGATCTTCGCCGATGCCCACGGCAACTGCGTGCACATTTTTGAGCGCGACTGCTCCATTCAGCGCCGTCACCAGAAGGTGCTGGAGGAGGCCCCCGCGCCGGGCATGACAACCGAGCTGCGGGCCCGCATGGGGGCTGCAGCGGTCGATGCCGCGCTGGCGATCGGCTACCGGGGTGCGGGGACGGTGGAGTTTCTGCTCGACCGGGAGAACCGCTTCTACTTCATGGAGATGAACACCCGGCTGCAGGTGGAGCACCCGGTGAGCGAGATGATATCCGGCCAGGACCTGGTCGAGTGGCAGCTGCGCGTGGCAGCCGGCGAGCGCCTGCCGCTGCGCCAGGATCAGCTGGAAATTAACGGCCACGCCTTCGAAGTGCGGGTCTACGCCGAGATGCCGGAGCGCGATTTTCTGCCCGCGACCGGCAAGCTGCGTTACCTGAAGACGCCGCCGGAGAGCACCCATGTACGGGTCGACACCGGCGTGGCGCAGGGCGACGAGGTAAGCGTGCACTACGACCCGATGATCGCCAAGCTGATCGTTTGGGACAGCGACCGGCGCAGTGCACTGCGCCGCATGCGCAGCGCGTTGGCCGCCTACCGCATCGTTGGCGTGCACACCAACCTGGAGTTTCTGGCGACGCTCTGCGCGCTGCCGGCGCTGGCCGACGGGCAGATCGACACCGGCTTTATCCATACCCACCAGAGCGCACTGTTTCCCGAACGGGGGCCGCTGCCGGACGAAGTACTGGCGCTGGCGGCGCTGTACGAACTGCTGCAGGAATCCGGGCTGGCCAACCGTCTGCGGCTGGCTTCGGCCGATCCCGGCTCTCCCTGGGGCATCAGCGACGGCTGGCGCATGAATCAGGACAACTTTCACAACCTCTTTTTCCGTCATGGAGAGCACGCGGTCGAAGTGGTCGCGCACTATCGCAGCAGCGGCTACCAACTCGATCTGCCCGGCGGCAACTGGCATGTCTCCGGAGAGATCGCCAGCGATGGGGATCTGCTGGCGGATATCGACGGCCGGCGGCTCAGGGCCGCGGTGATCAAGCATGACAGGGAGTTGACGATTCTGCAGCGGGGTCGTGCCTGGCTGTTGACGCTGTACGATCCCCGCCTGGATGCGATGGAGGGGGAGGAGAGTGCGGGCGGTCTGATCGCACCCATGCCCGGCACCGTGGTGGCAGTGCGGGTGGCGCCGGGCGACCATGTCCGCCGAGGCGATCCGTTGATGCTGGTGGAAGCAATGAAGATGGAGCATAGCATCTGCGCCCCGTTCGACGGCGAGGTGCGGGAGATCTGTTTCGCGGTCGGGGATCAAGTCGAGGAGGGTAGTGAATTGTTGTTGTTGGAGCCGGCCGAGTAATGGATGCGAGAGTGAGTACTGGAACCCTCCTTGCCATTTGTGTTAGAAGGTAATGATTTACTGAATTTTAGTGGCAGTGACATTGATGAACCCCTCTCCATCCCGCAATAACTTCGAACTCAGTCCATTCAACCTGAACAACCGCGACGGCTATCTGGCCTGGCGCGACCGGAAGCTTGAGGATTATCCAACCGGTCTTGACGACTTGGTGGTGGAGATCGGCGATCCGCGCCAGCTCACCGAGTCGCAGTTCCGGGCGCTGCACGATCACTGCCGGAAGGCCAATATGGCGATCTATGTCGGTACCACCGGCCAGGATCCCGATCCCGAGATTCCGCTGACCGTCAGCCGCCGTTTCGGGGTCTGCGGTCTGAACCACAACTGGCTGGCGGATGACACCGGCCTGACTTCGTTGCGGGTGGTGAACGACGGCACGCGCCAGCACTACATTCCCTACACCAATCACCCGATCAAGTGGCACACCGACGGCTACTACAACCCGGCGGAGCGGCAGATTCATTCGCTGATGCTGCACTGCGTGCAGAGTGCCGCCAGCGGCGGCGAGAATGCGCTGCTGGACCACGAGGTCGCCTATATACTGCTGCGCGACAAGAACCCCGATTACATCCGTGCGTTCATGCAGCCTGACGCGATGACCATCCCACCGCGTATAGACGAAAAGGGCGAGACGGCGCGCAGAGTGGAGGCAGGCCCGGTTTTTTCGATTACGCCGAGCGGTGATCTGCACATGCGCTACAGCATGCGCCAGCGCAATGTGATCTGGGCGGATGACCCGCTCACTGGAGAAGCACGTGCCTATCTGCAGCAGCTGCTGGAAAGCGATCTGCCTTATATCTACCGCGGCCGCCTGGAGCCGGGCATGGGGCTGATCGGCAATAACATACTGCACGACCGTTCGGCTTTCGCCGACGACGAAGTTCACGAGCGTCACCTCTACCGCGCCCGTTACTTCGACCGGCTCGCGGGCACCGGGGTATTCGATTGAACAACTAGGTGCTAAACAGATCTCTCCCTATAGTTTGATGCCATGAATTTGCCGGACAAAGTTAAACTAGTCGAAGTGGGGCCGCGAGACGGCCTGCAGAACGAGTCCCGGCAGGTTCCCTCCGCGATCCGGGTCGAGCTGATCAGGCGGCTGGCGGCCAGCGGCCTGAAGGTGATCGAGGCGGGCAGCTTCGTTTCACCGAAATGGGTGCCGCAGATGGCGGCCAGTGCCGAAGTGTTTGCCGCGCTCGATCACCAAATCGGCGTCAGCTACCCGATGCTGGTGCCGAACATCCGCGGTCTCGAAGCGGCGCTTGAGGCCGGCGTGAAGGAGATCGCGG
This sequence comes from Chromatiaceae bacterium, assembly GCA_024235255.1. GTDB lineage: Bacteria > Pseudomonadota > Gammaproteobacteria > Chromatiales > Chromatiaceae > HKST-UBA178. The sequence continues at coordinate 466,634 of JACKMT010000001.1, read as the reverse complement.
TATTTGCCGCCGCCTCAGAGAGCTTCAGCCAGAAGAACATCAACTGCTCCATCGGACAGAGCATCGGGCGTTATCGAGAGGTGATCGGCGAGGCATTGAATCGGGGGCTGCGGGTGCGCGGCTACGTCTCCTGCGTGCTGGGCTGCCCCTATGAGGGCGACATCGATCCGGCCGCGGTTGCCGCTGTGGCCGCCGGGCTGTTTGAGCTGGGCTGCTATGAGATATCGCTCGGCGACACGATCGGCACCGGTACCCCGCTGAAGACGCAGCAGGTGATTCTGGAGACCGCCGCGCGCGTCCCGGTCCGCTCTCTGGCTGCCCATTTTCACGACACCTACGGCCAGGCGCTGGCCAATCTGCTGGCAGCACTGCAGATGGGGGTCGCGGTGATCGACAGTTCAGTGGCAGGTCTCGGCGGCTGTCCTTACGCCAGAGGCGCGACCGGCAATGTCGCCAGCGAGGATGTGCTCTACATGCTCGATGGCATGGGGATAGAGAGCGGAGTCGAGCTGCCGAAGTTGGTGGAGGCCGGAAATTTCATCTCCGCGTTTTTGCAGCGCCCGAACGGATCGCGCGTGGCCCGGGCCATGTTGGAATAAATCTGCCAAAGGAGGATCATCGATCATGCCGTTATCTCCTGCCACAGCGCGTGAGCATCAGCACACCCGCGCCATCACCTGCAAAGGCTACAAGCGCAAGGACGGACTCTGGGATATCGAAGCCCACATGACTGACATCAAGACCTTTTCATTCGAGAACCGTGACCGCGGCGGTATTCAGGCAGGCGAACCGGTGCATGAGATGTGGGTGCGCATCACATTGGACCTGGACTTCGTTATTCACGACCTGGAAGCGGTCACCGATCTGTCGCCGTTTCGTGTCTGTAAGGAGGCGACCGCAGGGATGAAACGGCTGATCGGCCTGCAGATCGGGCCCGGCTGGCGGCGCAGGGTGCACGATCTGGTCGGACGCACGGCTGGCTGTACTCATCTGGTAGAGCTGCTCGGGCCCCTGGCCACGACCGCCTATCAGACTATGCACTGGGCGTTGGAGGAGCGGGCGGAGTCCAAACCTGAACGCGACAAGCCGGCGATCATAGACACCTGCCACGCACTGGCCAGCGACGGCCCGATTGTCAAACTGGAGTGGCCGCAGTTTTACACCGGCAGCGAATAGCGCAGGCTCGATGTATTTCGACAACTATCTCTGGGTGTACATACCGGCGGTTGCGCTGCTGACCATAACGCCCGGCGTGGATACGCTGATGGTGATCCGCAACACGCTGCGCGGCGGCCGGCGGGACGGCATCCTGACCAGCTTCGCCATCTGCTGCGGGCTGTTCGTCCATGCCTTGATCTCCGCTGCCGGCATCTCACTGGTGCTGATGCAGTCGGCCTGGCTGTTCGGCGTATTGAAACTGGCCGGTGCCGGCTACCTGATGTGGTTGGGGCTGGTCAGTCTGCGTTCCGCACTGAGTGGGGGAAGCATAACTCTACCCGGATCGGTGAGACAGGTTGCAGCGCTGCCTTGGTCCGTTCCTCTGCGAGAGGGCTTTCTCTCCAATGTACTGAATCCGAAGGCGATCGTCTTTTACATGGCATTTCTTCCCCAGTTCATTCAGGCGGGCGATCCGGTGATTGCCAAGGCGCTGTTTCTGGCCGGGATACACTTCCTGTTGGCCAACCTCTGGCAGCTGGCGATGGTGCTGATGGTGATCAGATTGCAGCGCTGGCTGATCACTCCAGCGGTGAAGCGCTGTCTTGATGGAGTCGCAGGTTCGGTGATGATTGTGCTCGGTGCGCGGGTCGGATTGGCGTCATAGCAACATCCGCTTGTGCTGAAGGCGGGCTCACCTCCCTTTATTGTGGGTATTGGTCAATACGAGACAAGAATAGGAGACCACAGCGCTGCTGGGGAGACCTTAACAGGCTGACAGGAAAGGGAATCTTACCGTATGAATCTCCCCAAAATCTTTCACGCGGCAGCGATACGCTTGCGCTATCGGACTTGGCTTGACGCCAATCCCATCCAATAACCATCCCAGTTACCAATACATCCGTTGATCCAGCGAGGTGCTCCTGAATTAGAGAGTGGCTACAGCTGCCAGCTGCCGGTTCGAACTTTCTCCGGCAACGGAGCGGTGACGAAACGGAGAGAGCTACATCTGTCACAGGCGCCGGCTTGATACCAATCAAGTTTTCCTCCTGACTGCCGAACAACTGCGCAAGCGATTGTTGAACCCTTTTACAGAACAATCAGGAGCGGCTGTTCAGTGTTTTGATACAGCCGGACAGAAACTACAGCGAGATCCTAGATAATGAAAATCAACCAACCGGTGACGAACAGGGAGAGGGAGGTCACTGCAGCGCACAACATCCTGTCGACAACCGACCTCAAAGGTGCAATTACCTATATCAATCCAGACTTTATCGAGGTCAGCGGGTTCAGCGAGGAAGAGTTGCTGCATAAAAACCACAATATCGTTCGCCACCCGGATATGCCCCCAGCGGCTTTCGGGAGCCTGTGGGATGAGGTGAAAGCGGGCAAGCCGTGGATGGGTTTGGTGAAAAATCGCTGTAAAAACGGTGATCACTATTGGGTGGATGCCTTCGTGATGCCGATTCGGCAGCAGGGTACCACCGTCGAATACCAGTCCGTGCGCTACAAAGCGGATAGCGACGCGGTCAACCGCGCTATTCCCATCTATCAGCGACTGCTTGCCGGCAAGGGGTTCCGAGTAAAGCGCTCCGCCAGACTCTCCCTGACGCAAAAACTGGTGCTGGGAAACATGGTGGCGTTGCTGCCGGCCGCAGTTTTCTCCCTGATGCCGGCACTCACCGCGCTATTGCCGTTTGCTGTGCTCGTCACCGCCCTCCTCACGGTCGGGGTGAATGTGGTGCTGATGCTGCCAATGCGTCAGGTGCTCTCGGTGGCGCGTGAGATCTACGATCAGCCGATAATGCGGCGCATCTACACCGGACGGGACGACGAATTCGGGCAGATCCAGCTAGCGTTGCGTATGCAGAAATCGCAGCTCAATGCGGTCATCGGACGGCTCTCCGACACGGCCAGAATTTTGGACAAGGTCGCCACGGTCACCTCGCAAACCTCGGAGCAGGCGAATCAGGGAGTGGAGGCGCAGCAGCACGAACTGGTCCAGCTGGCAACGGCGATGACCGAGATGGTGGCCACGGTGCAGGAGATCGCCCGCAGTTCCGTCCATGCCGCCGACGCGGCAGCGGTGGGGCAAAAGGAGACCGGCTCCGGTAAGGCTGTCGTCGAGCATACCATCTCAGCGATCAATGGCCTGGCCGTTGAAGTGCAATCCGCGGGTGAGGTGATTGAAAAGCTGTCACGGCAAAGTGCTAATATTGTCAAGGTGCTCGATGTCATCAAAGGGATCGCCGAGCAGACCAACCTGTTGGCTTTGAATGCCGCCATCGAAGCGGCGCGGGCGGGTGAAAACGGGCGCGGGTTTGCGGTCGTGGCGGATGAAGTACGCACGCTGGCGAACCGTACCACCGAATCGGCCAGAGAGATCGAAAAGATGATCGAAGAGCTGCAAACCGGCAGCCGGCAGGCGGTCGATGTGATGCAGCGCAGCCGCAAGGAGGCCCAGCAAGGCGTTGAGTTCGCCGCCAAGGCGGGCTCCGCATTGACGGCAATCGCCAATGCGATCGACGACATCACCGATATGAATAACCAGATCGCCACCGCTTCGGAAGAGCAGCGTACCGTTGCCGAAGAGATCAATCAGAATGCAGTCACTATTAGTCAGGTCGCCGAAACGACCGCACTGGGTGCCAAGCAGAGTGTGGCCGCTACTCAGGAGATGCTCGGTTCGATCCAGCGCATGCAGGGCCTGGTGCAACAGTTCAAAGGCTGATCGAGTTATCCCGCAGTCTGCCAAAGACCGGGTCGATTTTGGGAACCCGGAAGTCCCGAAAACTTCCATGAAATCATACACTCGCTAGACAGCCTACCGATTTTGGGCAGCCGACGGGAAGGGGATATTGAACGCCCGGCACCGTGTCGGATCCAGGGGGATCCTGTTAAGCGAGAGTTGCCGAGCATGGATTGTCGTTTGCGGGTTGGTATTTCCCGCTTGACTCACCGGTGGCAGTGAATCGCAATTCAGGGAGATGGTCCTGGTGGAGACTTCCGCGGCAAAGTTGCCACTTCCAGGAACTGGAAACCCGGGAGGGATGCAATTTCCTATCAATAGATTTATCATGTCGCTGACAGTGTGAGTGATGGATCAGCGATAGAACGAGCATTTCCAAAAAGCCGGCCGAACCAGGAAGCGGGTTTGCGAAGGCTAATAAGGAAAATTGTTGCTCGAAATAATAAGAGTACAAATGGATGGGGCTCGATTCAGATAACGGAGATAAGTCAGGCGGATTTCGGAGCTTTATCTATCGAGTGACTCAGCGCCCCTGCGGTAAGGGTCGGGCGTCATTTCGTAGCTTTCTTCTATATCGGGTTGCGGGAGACTGGGAACTCCGCTGCAACTTCTGGATACGCTTCTTCTTATCCAGCATATTTCTCGCGCTACTCTATCAACTGGATCCATTTGGTCTGTCCAGCCTATCCCAGCACCACTCGCAAACGCTGTTCCAGCGCTGGACCGCGGATCTCTACCCCGATCGGGAAGTGGCTAGGAAAATCAGCGTCGTCCTGTTTTCCGACGCTGAGCTGGAAAAGATGCACCTCTCCTGGCCGCCCCCATATAGCGTTCACGCAGAGGTCCTGGAACGAATTCTGGAATTTTCTCCCAAGGCGGTATTTGTCGATATTGCTTTCGTCGATCAGCATCGCAACGACCCCACCTTCATTGAATTGGGCGAGACAATAAGATCATACCGGGAAAAGAAAATTCCTCTGTTTTTCGCTGCCGGCAGAACGGACGGGAATCTTCCAGATGGAGTGATTCCGGAGCTCGCAGCTGCAGGCGCTCTCTTGGTTGGCGTGCCTGGTACCGGTGATGACCGGCAGTCGTTCAGCTACCCGCTGGAAGTCGAAATCAATGCGGGAACGCAAAAGCACCGCGACTGTTCCACGAGGTTGAGTGCAGCTACGGCCATGTACGCTAGCAGCTCGCTCAACGACAGTGCCGCTTCCAATTCCCAAATGCAACGCTCTTTCCTAACTAGTAAAGGTTATTTAGACGATCAACGCAGCAGCGATATGCAGCTGGTTTGGCGCTTTTTCGATAAAGAGGGAAACAACGGTCCATTCCGATGCAAACCAATCAGCAGATCCCCACTGTTAAATTTTTGGCAGGGGTTAAACTTGGATCTTACTTTCAGCGACGACGTGCCGCCGAAGAATCGATCCGTTGAAGTGCCTGGCACGATTCAGGTGTGTCCGCCCCAGGACACAATCTCGGTTGAACAGTTGTTGTTCAACCTGACACAGGAGTTTGTCCGGGAACTTAAGTGTTCACTGCAGCAAAGTTTTGTCATCTACGGTGCATACATAGCCTTCAATGAAGATTTGGTCGACCCACCCACGCACACACCGATACCTGGCGCTTTTTATCATGCGATGGCGCTAGACAACCTGCTGACCTTCGGTAGCGAATATCGGCGTACGGCAGAGCCTGTATTCGATTGTATTGGCCTAACCAAGCCGATGGCGATAGAACTGGTGTCGCTGTTGTTACTGGTATTGCTAGTGCAGTACGGCGAATTCATCTGGCGTGGCTTAGGGCCTTCTGATCCCACAGCGGAGCACGGCAATAGTCGGCTGCTGAATGTCAGCTACCTACTGGCTCTGACCCTGCGGAATCTGTTCCTGATCCTGTTGCTGCTGGTGGGTGGTGCTGTGTTCTCAACCTATCTGCTACTGCAGCCAAGCACCGATTTTTTAGGCCTTCTGGGTCTGCTCAGCATTAAAAGCCTGCCTTTTTTCGGTAGGATGCTGGTCCGGATCCAACATTACTTCCATTTGAACTGACTCTATACACCACTGGAGCAAACTATTCGACATAGAAAGGAGATACCATCATGCAAGCTCGTACCATACCCTTGTTTCTTGTCTCTCTAATCGTGCTGCTGCCACCGGGGAGCCAGTCTGGGCAATCGGCCGAATGCGTCAACCAGTTCACCAAAAGCGTAATTCGTCTCTATCCGGACAAAAGCGGCGCTGTTGCGAAGAAGATCAATGTCGTGGACATCCGGGAACTGAAGGATGGCTGCATCAAGGTGCATGATGTATCCAATGCCAGGCTGCTGTTAGCCATCAATGGAGAGCGCTGGTGGATTAAGCAGTCAGTAGCGGTGCCGGCTGGTACTCAATCCGAGTTGGCTGGTACCAGCTGCATTACTGTCCCTGCCAAACGCAGCGCTGCAGTGCGAGGCGCTGGGGAGTGCCGGCAATGAACGGTTTTAATCCCACTATCCGAAGTGCTCCTCTTCTGCTGATGTTGGCACTGGTTGGTTGCAACGACTCACTCTTGCGAAACCCGCTTAGCTCTTTGCATGAAAGTTTCGAGGGGCAGTTCATCGATCAGCGAGTCAAACCCAAAACCTGGATTGCTCCTGCACAGCGCGACTGGACCGGGCTCGGACTGAAAAGTGAGGGGCAACGCTACCCGCTGCCTTCCGGTCAGGTGCTGGTTGCGACTCAGTTCCAGGGACCGATTGAGCAACCGCAGCTGGAAAGGTATCTGCAAGGGATCCTGGATCGGCTGGCCATACATGCACCGATTACCGATGCGCACTATGAGGCGGTGATTATCGGAGACGGTGGCTATGGCAACGCCCAGGCGATGCCCGATGGCGTGTTGGCGGTGCCGCTCGGTTTTCTGGCCAATGTCGAATCGGAAGACGAAATCGCCTGGCTGCTCGGCCACGAACTGGCGCATGTACTACTCGAGCATCACGACGTAGAGTGGATCCGGGATTTCCAGTCTGGCCTGGCCGGGACCGCTCGCAACGCACTGCATGCCACGCAAATTGCAGCACAGGGGCTGGAACAGGTCAGCATGGTCAAAGCACGCATGCCGACAAAGCGCATGGAGAAGCTCTACAGTACAACGAAAATCCTGTTTGACGTCAGCACCGGCGGTGCGCTGCCAGCCTGGCAAAGATCTCAGGAGGACGAAGCAGATCTCCTGGCAACCGACCTGATTGTGCGTGCTGGGTATACACCGGATGCGGGGCTGAACGTAGTCCGCAAGATCGGTTTGTGGGCCGGTGAGGAGGTCAGACGCGAGGAGCAACGTCTGGCGGCACAGGCTGCAGCGCAGGAAGAGATGAATGAATTGATGAAAAGTTTCTCATTTGCTGGCGTTTTCGAACTTTTCGAGAACGCGATAGAGCGAGAAGCGCGGAGATTAAGAAGCAGGGTACGACAAGTACATCGTGATGCCGAGCCCAGACAGAGAAATCTCGAGGCGTACATTGAGTCCCGCTATCCAGATCTTGACCGGGATATCAACTTAACATCCTGGAGGAAGGCCGAGAAAGGCAGTGGCAGTAGCCACTTGATCTCTGCTTATGAACGGGTTTGGAATGCCCAGCTACACCTGTATCAAGGAGAGCATAATCTGGCTGAAAGGGAGATACGCAGTGGTATCGGATCGGGACTGGGTGATCACACTCTACCGCGCCTAATTTTTGCACGGCTCAGAATCCAGCAGGGGGAATTGGGTAAAGCGGAACAGAATCTGCAAATAGCTCTGCGCAACAAAAAGACCAGTTTGGATAGTTATCGAGAGTATGTTGACCTGTTGCTTGCCGGTAATCGTTTAGCTCCGGCAAACAACTCTCTGGAGAGGGCTTGGCGCGAATTCGACGGTCCAGTGGAGATCTATCCTCAACGCATCAGGCTGGCAGTGCTGCGCAAGGACAAGCCACTGGTGATTACGCTGCTAAATGAATGCCGCGTCAAGGCGTATGAGCTGAGCAACGATTGCGAATCAGCCAGCGAGCCAGATGTGAGCAATTAATCATCATGTTTAGTCATATGCTCGGTGAGGGAGAGATCCGAGATGGTCAAACGTATGGTTGAAGATACTCTGAACACCTTACAAGGGTGCAGGAATAGGGTTCTTACTACAACTAGTATCTCCTTTCGAATGTGAAATAAAGCCGGCCTGAATCCAATCCGACTGTGATGGAATTGTGATTATTTCGTGATGCCCGTGTTAACCGTTCTCTGCAGAATTCCTCTCGGGCCTGAGGTTGCCATTGCGCTAATACCGGCAGGCGTTCGTCCATGCAGACAGAGAGGAATCGAAAATGAAAAAACTTGGAGTTGCCATTGTTGCCAGTTCGCTCTTCAGTACCGCGGCGCTGGCTGCCGAGTATGAAGTCAGCATTACCAATCTGACCCGTGCACAGTCGTTTACGCCGATTCTGGTTGCCAGCCACAAACCAAACGCCGGACTGTTCGAACTGGGCCAGCCGGCAGGCGATGCGTTGGCTGCGTTGGCTGAGGGCGGCGACAGCGAGCCGTTGCGCCTGAAGCTGGAGTCCGCCGGCCAGCTGTTCGATGCCGCGAGTTCGGGCGGACTGCTGGCGCCAGGACAAACGGTCACGGTGACAGTCGATGCTCCCAGACACCGGCATGTCAACATCAGCGTAGCCGCGATGCTGATTCCGACGAATGACGGGTTTTTCGCGCTGAATAGCGTTCAGGCGCCCAAATTCAACCACAGTGTCACCCATTTTTCGCCGGTCTACGATGCGGGATCGGAACCGAATGACGAAGCCTGTGCCAATATTCCGGGGCCTGTCTGTGGCGGTTCGGGGCCGTCCGTTGAGGATGGAGAGGGTTACGTCCATATCCATGGCGGTATTCACGGGATCGGGGATCTCGATGCAGCCAGCTACGACTGGCGCAACCCGGCTGCGAAGATCACCATCAAGCGAGTCAGGAACTGATTGCACAACAGAGCAGACTGGGTGCGTGCTACTCGCCCGAATTTGGTGCCGGGTAGCGCGTACAGCAAAGCCGATCGGCTTTGCGTTTTTTACGCAAACGTCAACTGTACTTTACAAGCCGCCGGCTACTCGGTTTCAGCCAGCAGGCCTTCGATGATCGCGTAGATGTCAGGTGCATCCCAGTCGATCGCCCGATTGACCGAGTAACGGATGCGTCCGCTGCGGTCGACGATAAATGAGCTGGGGAAGCTGAATACTCGCCAGTCCAAGGAAGCTTTTCCGTCCAGATCGAGCAGGATCGGAAACTCCACCGGTATCTTTTTCGTGAATCGGCGCAGCTCCACTGCGCTCTCGCGAAAATCGACGGATACCAGATTGAAAGGCTGTCCGGTGAAGCGTTGTTTCAGACGATTGAGCGAGGGCAGCTCTTCGACGCAGGGTGGGCACCAGGTGGCCCAGAAGTTTACCAATGTAACGCTATGCTGATAGCCGGGAAAGTCGAAGTCGCCTTGCATGGCCGATAGCGTCAGTGGAGGCGCAGGAGAGTGGCGGGCAACCGGGACCAGGCCGCGAACGCTTGCTGCTGCGGAGGGGGTATAGTCTATCTCCCTGAATACTTCCGGTTTCGGTGCGGCCTGCATCAGCGAAACGAAATTCACTATTTGCCGCGGAACGGCGGCGGTGGCGCGGGTCTCATGCGGATCCTCACCCGGCGGGTGCATGAAAAACCAATCTCTGACTTCAGGCACCAGACTGACGTAAGCTGGCGCACCGGCTGACCAGAGCAGCTGCATCACTTCGTTCATGCGCCAGCGTTGGCTGCCGGTTTCCGGCTGTACGATCACCAATGGATAGTTGCTGGCGGCCACCACCGGATCGAGCAGCGGCTCCTCACCCGCCAGCGGAGCGGCTTCGAAAAGGTTGGGATAGTAGAGGATGGATCCGGCCAGGCGCGATTCGCCCTGAAAATCAGCCGACCAGCTCCTTACCCCGCGCAATAGCGGCAGCGGCATGCGGTCATACGCGGCAAGCACGATGGTCTTATCGCTATACTTGTGGGCCGCATCGATGACGGCTGCCACACCCTCTCCCGGCAGCGTGCGCACATTTTCGCTGCTGCGGGGCAGGAAGTAATCGGCCAGCAGGTCCACCCGCCAGAGTTCAAATCCAGCCGCATTTATCGCTTTGAGCATTGCCTCGAACTGAGGACGCACCTCCACATGGTCGATAAACCAGATAATCAGCAGCGATCCGGACGAGTCGCTCACCTGGACGTTGATTTCGGTGCCGTCGGCAAGCGTGAGCTGAATCTGCCGGTCCGCCGCAGGCCCGGCTGCCAGCGTTATCCAGTTCAGGAGAAGCACTGTGCATAGCATTGCGGTCAATCTGTTGCAGCGCCGAGTTCTCATGCGTTTGCTTGAAACCTATCGCACAATCCCGCACGACCGCGAGGGATTATGAGACAGGTTCTGAGGTCTCCTCTTATCTTGGCGTTCATGTCAACCTTGGCCTCAATTTAAGTAAATATGAGTCAAACTTCGCAGCTTGTTGATTGCCTCGGTTTTTATCGCCGCTCCTCGCCGGGAGCGGGTAGCGAGCGGCGCTGCACCGGAGTCAACTATCCATTCAGGAGTCCGGATGCAATAATACGGCCCGGATTTATCGAGAGAAGCGTACCGGATCGATCATGCAACTCAGTGAGATTCTAATTGAACAGGGGCTATTGGATAAAGCCGGCTTGGAGCGTGCGCTAAAAGCGCAGCGCGAACTGGGCGACGAACTGGACGACATTCTGATCAAACTCGGTATTGTCTCTGAGGGTGATATGGCCGCCGCTCTGGCGCGCCAGCACGGTCTGCCGCTGGTCAGAAAAGCAGATTATCCCGCCTCTGCGCTGCTCCTGAGTAAGGTCTCAGTTAATTTTCTCAAGGCCGCGAAAATCATTCCCCTGCGGGAACAGGAGGATGGACTTGTGCTGGCGATGGTCAATCCCGCGGACGACTATGCCATCAAAGCGATGGCGATGCTGACCGGACTCACTATTCAGCCCTGTGTCGGGACCCAGAAAGAGATCGAAGCCGCCTTGGAAACGCTCTATGGCGATGGGCGCAGTTCGCTTGACCGGATTATCGACGACGCCGGTCAGGAGCGTTCAGGCGACAGCGAAGAGGACATCGAGCGGCTGAAAGACCTGGCCAGCGAGGCGCCGATCGTCCGCCTGGTGAACAGCCTCTTCCTGCGTGCCTACGAGGAGCGCGCATCGGATATCCATATCGAACCGGCCGATGGTGCGCTGCGGGTGAGGTTTCGCATCGACGGGGTAATGCGTGAGGCCGACTCCGCGCCCAAACGCCTGGCAGCGGCGATCGTATCCCGCATCAAGATCATGGCGCATCTCAATATTGCGGAAAGGAGACTGTCGCAGGACGGCAGGATCCGGCTTAAGCTGCGGGATCAGAACATCGACATGCGCGTCTCCACCGTTCCCACGCTGCACGGCGAGAGTGTGGTCTTGCGTCTGCTTGAACAGGGTACGTTGGTGCTCGATTTCAAAGCACTCGGCTTCGATCAGAACACCAGCGAGCGTATGCTCAGATCGCTCGCGCAGCGCCACGGTATTTTTCTGGTAACCGGCCCGACCGGCAGCGGCAAGACGACCACGCTGTACACCGCCCTGACCCATCTTAACCAGCCGGAGCGGAAGATTATCACCGTGGAAGATCCGGTCGAGTATCAGCTGGACGGGGTGACACAGATCCAGGTCAATCCCGATATCGGCCTCTCGTTTGCCAACGTGCTGCGCTCCATCGTGCGGCAGGATCCCGATGTCATCATGATCGGCGAGATGCGCGACCTGGAGACGGCCGAAATTGCCGTCCAGTCTGCGCTGACCGGTCATATGGTGCTCTCGACGCTGCATACCAACGACGCGGCCGGTGCGATCACCCGCATGCTGGATATGGGGGTCGAGGACTATCTGCTCACCTCTACCGTCAACGGGGTACTCGGCCAGCGCCTGGTGCGCTCGCTGTGCAACCGTTGCAAGCAACCCTACCAGCCCCAGGATGAGTTGGTAAAGCGGCTGCAGCTTGACCGCCTGGCGCAGGCTGGGGAGCTGCTCCTATACCGGCCGACCGGATGCGAACTCTGTGCAGAGGTGGGTTATACCGGCCGGATCGGAATTTTTGAGTTCCTCGAAGTGAACGATGGAATTCGGGATCTGGTATTGAAGCGCGCCGACTCCGGCAGTATCTACCGGGCCGCACGGCAGCAGGGGATGGTCAACATGGCGGAGGATGGCATCGTCAAAGCGCTGGCCGGTCTGACAACCATTGAGGAGGTGTTGCGGGTGACTCGGGAGAATTGAACATGCCTTGGAAGCTCGGGTTGCTATGACAAGATTTCGCTACAAAGCGCTCAACTCCGCTGGCGAATTGGCGGAGGGGGAGATCGAAGCGGCCAGCGAACAGGCGGCAGTCGCCCAGCTCAGGGAGAGTGGTCATCTGCCGATCAGTTTCGTCGAGTCGGCCAGAGATGCGGCAGCGGCAGCACAAGGCGGACTCTTTTCCCGCTACCGGCGGCTGTCGCATAAGCAGCTGGTCATCTTCACCCGGGAGCTGGCGCGCCTGATCGGTGCCGGTGTTTCGCTGGACAGGTCGCTTAGCATACTGGCAACCGTTTCGGACCATGCGGTGGAGCGGGATCTTATCACCCGGCTGATCGAGGATATTCGCTCCGGCGGCACATTTGCCGATGCCATTCGCGCCCAGGGCGCGCCCTTCGGCCGTCTCTACATCAATATGGTGAAGGCAGGCGAAGAGGGTGGTGCGTTGACGGTCGTACTGGAGCGGCTGGCCGAATACCTGGAAAAGTCGCGGGAGTTCCGGGCCAATATCGGCGCCGCACTCATCTATCCGGCTATTCTGCTGGTCGTTTCACTGCTCTCACTGATTCTGCTGCTCACACTGGTGGTGCCCCAGTTTCAACGCATGTTTGCCGAGGCGGGCGCGGCACTGCCGCTTCCCACCCAGATTGTGATTGCCGTCGCGGACTGGCTGCAGGCTTATTGGTGGACGCTGTTGCTGGCTGCGCTGTTGTTGCTGTTAACGATACCGAAGCTTTTGACTCGGCCAGGGGTAAAACTGCGCTGGGACGCGTTTGTGTTGTCGTTGGCGGGTGTCGGGCCGCTGGTGCGTAAAATAGAGGTAGCCAGATTCTGCCGCACGCTGGCGACGCTGCTGAGCAACGGCGTGGTGCTGCTGACCGCGCTCGCAATTGTCAAGGAGACGCTGGGTAATCTTGCGCTGGCCGGCTCGGTGGAGCGTATTGCCAGCAGTTTGAAGGGGGGCGGTACCTTCTCCGGTCCGATGCTGGAGGATGGCGTGTTTCCAAAACTGGCTTGTCATATGGTCAGGGTGGGTGAAGAGACGGGCAGTCTCGACCAGATGTTGCTGGACGTCGCCGATATTTACGACAAAGAGGTCAGTCAGAGTCTGAAAAAACTGCTCAATCTGCTGGAGCCGTTGATGATACTGACGCTGGGTGTGCTGATCGCAGCGATCATCTTCTCCATTCTACTGGCACTGTTGAGCATCAACGAGTTGGCGTTCTGACTGCGCGCGCCGGGATCCTGCTGTTTTGGCTCCGCACGGTTGGAATGCGCCGTTGGATATACTGCCGGGTTTTTCTCGGGTCATTGATGATCTGCGGTCTTCTATTGGCCAACTGCTGCTTTGCTGTTGTTGCCTGCTCCAGCTTTGCCTGCTGCATAAGCTTCTGTTTTTCCGCGGCGGTGAGAACATTGTCGCTCAGTTTAACCACATCGGTGACACCGCTCTGTTCGATGGTGACTGACTGAGGTGTAATCTCCGCTACCGTCCAGTCTGAAACTTTCTGGCCCTCTTTGACGCGGACGATTTCGGCGCTGTTTTTCAGCTGCTTCAACAGCGCGACCTTCTCGTCGGGTGCGATAACTATACCCATCACCATAAACTGGTTAGTCTCCACCGGTCCGGCGCTGGTTTCCTGTACGATTTCCTGCTCCTCACTGCTTTCGTCAGCCGCCGGTGGCCTGCGCGTGGGCGAGAACAACGGACGCATGGTCATCTCGACAAAATCCGACAGCGGAGCTTGCGGTATGTCTGTCGAAGGCATCTCTGATTCTTCCGCCGCGCTGCTAGCGGGCGGCGCTGCCACTGTTGGCTGCTGTGCGGCTGATTGGGTGTCGGTTCGCTCTTGCAGCGACAACAGGCCAAACAGCAGCCCGCCGGCAGACGCCAGCAATGCCAGGGTTAACAAAAGCTGGCTGCTTCGTCGTGCCATCAACTCGACTCCTCATTCCGGCGGTATCCTGAAACTTCAAGCGATACACTCAGCTCCAGTTCCTGTTCTGCCGGAGTGCCCGCCCGCCGGCTGCGGCGCATGCGCTTGGTGCGTATCTCCAGCTTATCGACAAATAGCGTCGGTTTGTTGAATTCAATTCCGTACAATACCCGCTGAAGTGTTTCGATGTCCCCGGAGAACTGTGCCCGGATACCGATCCACTCCATTACTCCGGATGCGGAACCCGGCAGCACCTGCGTACTTTCCAGCCTTCCTCCGGCGCTCAACACGATCTGTTTAAACAGTGCCTGCAGGTTGGCGCCGGCGATCGCCTGGCTCTCGCCTTTGAGCAGTCCTTCGGCACTCTCCTGTCTCGATGTGAGGCGTTCGAGCCGCGCCTTGAGCGGCAGTTCCAACTGCGCCATCTCAGTGTATTTTTTTAGACGAAACTCGAGCTCGGCGATACTGTCGTCATAACCGATCAATGCCGAGCGTATCGGCAGCGCGATGACGGCGACGACCACAGTTAGCAGTGTGACGAGTATCAGCAGCGCGAGCAGGCGACGGCTGTTCCGGGATAGATTACTCTGCACTTTTGTCTACTCCGGATATATCCGCTCTGATCTGAAAGCGCTCTCCGCCCGAGCGATCATCCTGAACGACAGACGCCTCGAACGCGGCGTTATGAAACAGAGGTGAGCGCTCTATTTCACTGATCAGCACCGACGCTTTTGAAGATATGCCCGACATGCTGATCTCATTTTTTTGATAGACAGCTCTTTCGAGCCAGGTTCTATCCGGGAGAATTCCGCTCAGCTCATCGATTAGCTCGAGCACTGGCGGACGCTGTTTCTTCATGTCCTGAAGATACGAACTTTCAGCCTGAAGTTTTTCCACTCTGTCCCGTAACCTGATCGCAGCATCCGCTTTCAGTTTCGCCGTCTCTACCCGCGTTTTCAGCTCTGCTTCCGTATTCGCCTTGTTGATAAAAATCGTTGTGAGCAGCACGACAGCGAGCAGGGTGTTGACTGCCAGCAGCAGTTTATTGAGCGAAGAGAATGTACCCTGCTGTTTGACCGGCGCAAGCGGACTGGGAAGAAAGTTGGCAACCGGCTCAGCCAACTCCTCATGGTCTACGAAATCAACATAATCGGGAACCAATTCCCAGGAGCGCATCTTCTGCACCAGTCTGTCAACCTCCTCTTTGGGGACCAGGTACAGTTCGACGACAAGTTTCTTCTCGGTGTGCTTGCGCTCCAGTATTTGTGTGGCGAAGTAGACCTGTTCCGGCGGGTAGGGGGAAAGGGAGTCTAATTGATAGGAGATAATCTGTCGCAGCTGACTCTCGGCCGTAAGCGGCAGCGTAACCTGGCGCCGTAAAATCGATGCACCGGGCAGCCGGGCGATCGTGGTATGTTTCTGGTTTCTGGCGCCGCTAAGGTAGCCACCGATCTCCAGCCGGCTACTGTCAATGCGGGCGCGGCCGAGCTCTTGCCAATGATCAGCGACCCGCTGGAAAAAAGTAACTGCATCGTCATTGAACAGTGCCAGCAGCAGATTTTCGGCGGAGTGGGGCTTGCGCCGCATGAATGCGGGCGCCATGCCGACAAGCTCGCTCTTCCACCAGGACCAAAAGGCGTCCAGCTGGTCGCGGCCGGCTTGAATAGTACTGTTTCCGTTGGTTCTCATCACTCCTCTTCCCCGCTCTTTTGCGGGGGATACTCCTGCCCAGCGTCCAATACGAAGTAAGGTCGACCGAGATTCTCCTCGGGAATCCAAACGACCAGCCGACGAGTGGCCAGGGTGCCCGATGGGAGCTGTGCCCTGCCAAAAACCGAAAAAACCGGGCCCACTTGTCCGGACACCAGGGATTCTACACTGGTCAGCAGCGGAAGCGCAGCCGGGTCCTCGTCCTCTGCAAGAGACTCCCGCGCGCTGACATAGTTCTCCAGTTCAACAGCGTCTATGCCGGGAATGGCCTGCAGCACTGGACGCGGGGCGAACTGAGGATTGATTTTCTCACTGTTGCCATACACCGTGATCAAGGGCGCGATTGCCGCATATATCTCGGTGTTCATGCCCATGACGTGACGTACTTCCCGGATGCTGCGAAAGGGCGCATTGGATGGCATCCACAGCATACCGGCCGCGGCGTAATCCTGCTGTTCTGCACCATGCAGCTGCTTCAGGTCGTTCTCGTCGCGCCAGTCGTCAATAGCATCCGTAAGCGCCAGCGCCGTATCATCTGCCACACCTTGGGAGAGCAATAGTTGTTCGATCTGCTCATGCGAGGCATGATTGATATCCAGTTTGCCGTTTTCATCCTGCAGCATGAAGGAGAGCTTGGCGTCACCCATGCTCAGTTCGATGGAAGCACCCTTGGTCAACGCAGCAAAAACTGCCGGCTCCAGATTGATCAGCCCATGAATGCCTTTTTCCACAGCCGCGGCGGCAAAGTGTTTTGCCTGGATATTGTCCAGCAGATTTCGGGTAACCAATGTGTCGGTCCGCATGGCCCTGGAAAAACCAAACGCCAGCAGCGAGAGCAGGACGATGAACCAGAGCACCATTACCAGTGCCATGCCTGCCGGTTTCCCGTGCGGGTTCACAGCCTGCAACTCCCCCCAAGCTCGGGAAAAACGCAGGCGTGATCCATGTCGATGCTGATGGGGACGACGATTTCCGGCCAGGGTTGCACGCTCTCCTGTAGCTGTATCCTGACCAGTTGCGGCGGCACCGCCTGTTCCGGCCAGTCGGATTGCCACTCTTCGGAGACGTCGCTGCTGAAATAAGAGAATGAGAGTCTGCCTGCGGTTTCAAGCAGCAGGCTCTTTTCGTCGGTTCGCAACTCGCCGTTGCGGAAAGTTTCCGGATTAAACGGTGCGATTGTCAACTCGAGCCTGTCCAGATCCTTGTCGCTGGTGACCGCGAACTCTAATGTGAAAATACCGCCGGATACGGGGTAAGGCGGTAGTTGGGCGGTAAAGCGGAGGCGGTTACTGCTGCCGGAAAATGCGTAGCCCTCTTCCTCGGCAGGCTGCAAGGATAGTGGCATTAGACGGTCCAGCATATTGCCGAATACCCGGTGTACCCGCTCCAGCTCGGCAGTATGCTCAGTGGCCCGTTCTCCTGCGTCCCATGCCTTTGAGGTAAACCTGAATCCTCCCATCAACAGTGTGAGCGCAACCGCAAGCAGTGAAATCGACATGAGCACTTCCACCAGGGTGAAGCCGTTACTGTTGCGGGCATCGCGATAGCCCGTGTCAGGATGCATCAAAACCTCCGAGCCGATAGGTGTTGAACTGCAACTCGGGTTGCTGTGCGCCATATTGCCACTGGATCCGGAGGGTGATTTGATAGAGTGGGTAGCGGCCGGCTGCCGGCTGATTCAATTCAGTGTCGTTTTGGTAAGGCTCAATCTTTAAACGCCAGCGGTATATCCCATCTTCGCCACTGCTCTCTCCCTCTTCCAGCGGCAGCTCTCTCCCAACTCTTGCGAGCATGCTGTCCGCTATGATCGCTGCCGCAGCGTAATGTCCGGCTGCGGCTGCATTGCGCAGACCGCCGGAGAAAACCTGCAGTATTACGCCCAGTGTCAGGCTGAGCAGTACAAACGCAACCAGGACCTCCAGCAGCGTGAATCCCCGCTGCGAGGAGGATCTTCGGATTACGCAGGTCTGCTTACTCGGCGTCATGGATTGTGACTCTACCCGTAATCCAGTCAACCGACAGGCTTAAAGCAGTGTCTCCGCTGGTGACGGTGATGGCGCCGCCGGTGGATGAACCGTCGGGAAAGAATCTGATTCCCCCCTCGGATTCACTGATCTGTTCCGACTCCGCGGTTTTCATCTTCAGCGTCAGCGAGGCGGGCAGCTGCGTGGGTAGGAGTTCTGTACCCAGCGAGAACTGCCGCTTTTCCAGATCCAGTATGAACAGCCTCTCCTGGTTGCGCGTTATCGCCTGCGCTTGCGCAGAACGCAGGCCGGCCGCGACCAGCCGCACGCTGCTCTTGAATTCAGCGGAGGAGAGGCCTTTGTTGAAAATTGGCGGAGCAAGCGTGAGAACGGCAACCAGAAGTACCAGCGCAATGAGCAGTTCTATCAGCGAGAAACCGCCGCAAAACGCCGCCGGCGGATTACAGTGTAATGTCGGCGTTGTCCCCTTCACCGCCTTCCGCATTGTCGGCTCCAAGGGAGTAGAGTTCGATATTGCCGTTCTGTCCCGGTGGCTCATAGTGAAATTCGTTACCCCAGGGATCCAATGGGATCTCGTCCTTGCGCAGGTATGGACCGCGCCAGTTCTTGGCGCCGGAGCTGTTTTGCAGCAGTGCGCTGATGCCTTCGTCCGCTGACGGGTAGCGCCCGACATCCAATAGATAGAGATCCATCGCCGCCGCCAGTTGCTCGATCTGCAGTTTGGCGGTGTCTGACTTGCCCCGGCCCAGATAACTGACCACTTTGGGTCCCACCAAACCGGCCAACAGCCCCAGAATTACCAGCACCACGAGCAGCTCGATAAGGGTGAACCCCGAGTTACGCTGCTGCGCGCTTTTAAGCGTTAAATGTTTCATTGCCGAAAAATGTCAATTAATGAATGAGTAAAGCCATAAATTATCCGATAAGCAACCAATTGTCCCTGAGATTTCCTTGGATGTACAGGCACATTGCTTTTATGCTGAACAGATTGCTTTAACTAACTGCAAAAATGGATTAACCTGCCAGCCACCGGAATTTTACCTGAGACGGTCGACCGCGACCGGTGCTGAATCAGAAAGCTTTTAGTCTCGGATGATGAATAAAATAATTACCTTATTGTTCGTTTTTCTGGCTGTGCCGGTGTTCTCTTCCTGCACGGCGCTGCAGCGGCAGGAAGCCGGTTCGTCTGACGGAGACGGTCGTGACCCGTTAACGAGTTATTCCGTGCTCTCCGGTGCCAAACTTGACAACTCCGGTGCCAGAGCCACCGCCGATGCCGGCAACACAAAGCCGGACAGCCGACTCGACAGTGCGACCAGCGGTCTGGAACAACCGATTAGATTTCCCGGCAGCAATAACTACGTCAAGGTACAGAAACCGGATGCCCGGCAGATGCTGCTGCATGGCGACGGCATCGTACTTAATTTCGAAAACGCCGATCTCAGGGAGGTGGTAAGAACCATTCTCGGGGATTTCCTGAAAACCAGCTACATCTATGATCCCAAGGTGCAGGGTACGGTCAGTCTGCAGACGACCAAACCCCTTGCGCCTGACGCGGTGCTGGCGACATTGGAGACCTTGTTGCGGATGAATGGTGCCGCGCTGGTCGTGGGTGATCCCTACCGCGTGGTAACCCTCGAAGATGCGCAAAAAGCCAAACTGGTGCCGCAACTCGGCGATGACAGCACGCCGATTCCGCCCGGCTATCAGGTGATTATCGCACCCCTGAAATTTGTCGCGGCGGCGCAGATGGAGAAGGTTTTGGCACCTTTCGTCACGCCGCAATCGATTCTCAGGACCGATTCCGAACGAAACCTGCTGGTACTGGCCGGAACGAGCAGGGAGCTTGGCAGTCTACTGGAGACGATCGATGTGTTCGATGTGGATTGGCTTGCCGGCAAGTCAATCGGCCTGTTTCCGCTGGCGCAGGTGGCGCCCGAGGAGATGGTGAGTGAACTCAACACGATATTCGGCACTGACCAGGATGGTCCGCTTGCCGGCATGGTGAGTTTTCAGCCGATAAACCGGCTCAATGCGCTATTGGTGATTAGCTCGCAATCCGCCTATCTGAGCAAAGTGGAGCAGTGGATCAGCCGTTTGGATCGAAGTTCCAGCGCAGGTCAGAATCTTTATGTCTACTATCTGCAGAACGGCAAGGCGGCAGACGTTGCAGCCATTCTCACCGAAGTTTTTTCCGGCCGGGAGGATGCCCGCATCAACGAGCAGGCAAGCCGCCTGGCGCCCGGCCTCAAACCTGTCGAACTGGAATCGAAAGCTCCGGTTCCAACGGCTGAACAGCCCGCTGCTACCCCGGTGCCGACGCCGCCTCCCGCACAAACCACCGGCGCGGTGCGCACCAGCGAAGGCCTGGCATTCTCCGAATCGGCAGACATCCGGATTATTGCCGACGAAGTCAACAATTCACTGCTTATCCTTGCCAGTCCGCCTGACTACCGCATGGTCATTGCCGCCATCAACAAGCTGGACATTGTGCCCTTGCAGGTATTGATCGAAGCGACCATCGCCGAGGTCACATTGAATGATGACATGCGCTTCGGCCTGCAGTGGTTCTTCGAGAGCGGAAAGTTTGCCGCAACGCTGAGCAGCAGCAGTTCGGGCGGATCGGCGGAAGGTATTCTGTCCACTTTCCCCGGTTTTTCACTGGTCTATGAGAACGCCGGCACCAAGGCGATTCTGGATGCGTTGGAAGCGGAAACGAAGGTCAATGTCGTATCATCGCCGCACCTGATGGTGCTGGATAACCAGACCGCAACGCTGCAGGTTGGCGATGAGGTGCCGGTCGTCACACGGCAGCAGCAGAGTACGGTAACCGACACGGCCAACCTGGTGAATACCATCGAATACCGGGATACGGGCGTTATCATGAACGTCACCCCCAGAGTGAATACCAGCGGCTCCATCATTATGGAGATCGAGCAGGAGGTCAGCACCGTTGCAGAGAAGTCGGAAAACAATACGCCGACGATCAGCCAGCGAAAATTCAAAAGTTCGGTGGTGGTGCAGTCGGGCGATACGGTGGTGCTGGGCGGCCTGATTCTGGATCAGAAGACGAATACCTTGTCGGGCCTGCCGGTGCTATCCAAACTGCCGATCGTCGGTGTACTGTTTGGTCGCACAGAAATAAAAGACGAGCGCAAGGAGCTGGTTATGTTGATTACGCCGCAGCTGGTGCGCAATCGCCATGAGGCGAAGCGGGTGACCGAAGAGGTGCGGATGCGCCTAAAGTCGCTGCGCCAACTGCAGGAGACATCGGCCACACCCGTCTGGGATGCGCTCATGCAAAAACGCGGCCCGCAGCCTGAGAGTCCGATTCAGGTAGTCCAGTAATCTGCAGTTAAAGTTGCAGATGCCTGAAGATACCGTTATTATTCCGCTCGCTTCAGGCGCGTAACTCAGTTGGTTAGAGTGTCACCTTGACATGGTGGAAGTCGGTGGTTCGAGTCCACTCGCGCCTACCAAGTAAAATCAAATACATAGGCCGCTTTCCAGCGGCCTATTTTGTTTCTGGGAGTACCGGCATAAAAGTGGGGCAAACCAGGGTTTGCAGCGGCTCGGCAAAGTTTGTCTAACTGGAAAGAATAACAAATAAATAATAAGGAGTGTGTATGCGCATCGTCAGTTTCATGTTGTTGGGACTAAGCCTGTTTTTTGGGAGCCAGGCTCAAGCTGCGGTAACTGCATACGAGATACTTTTTTCTGCCACCCAGGGTTCGGATGGGGCAGGCAGGTTTACCTACGACGATACTCCCGGTGCGGAGAGACTGTCAGACATAACCATTCAGTTCGGCTCTTCGCTGAATATAACGATCCTGACCATCACCTATCCGCCGCCTTATGACAACGATGAATTTTATCTGTTTCGGTCGCTCTCGAATCCCGACAGTCCTTTCAGTACCAGTTATAGTCTCAGACCCGAAGTTATCGTAGGAGCAGATCTTATTATTACGTTTCAATCCGGAGGATCTTTCAACCCCTCCGTGTACAGTATTCTGGAGAAAAATACCGCTGGCACCTATGCGCCAGCCGGTGCCGGAACTTTCCAGATATCTGCTGTTCCAATACCCGCTGCGCTTCCGCTTTTTGGATCAGCGTTGGGGCTGCTGGGGTTCATCGGCTGGAAGAAGCGAATGAATCAATGAAGTCACTCGGAGGCTGCATGATACAGCCGCCGGTAAGGAGACCGCGAAGGTCTCTACGATAAAGAGATTCAGCCGTAGCAGACGAAGAGTCAGCAAATAACAACACTTGATCTACTCGAAACAATTTCGCTGCAGGATGTGAAATTTTACGACACCTGGAAAGTGGAACGACTGATCTGCATCCCCCGCGGTGTCACAATAAAGTCCGGCTTGAATCACCGATAGAATTTGGTTTTGCAATAACCACGGTGGCCGATGTCTTATAGAGTCCGAATGCCAGCACCGCAAAGAAGAGAGTGGTTATCCTTGGTGCATCAAACGGACTGGCAAACAACCCTGTGGCTACAAAGCCGACTATTGCGATAAAGACTGCGGCGGCCGCGGAGTGACCAGCATGCCAGGCCGGTCCAAACAGATAGATCGTCAGGCCGCAAAGCAGGAAACTGAGTGTGATCACACCCAACCACCCTTGTTCGAAAAGTGCGGATACCCATAAGTTCTTTATGTGCCAGGGAAGGTGCTGGTGGGTTTTGAGAAACCAGTAATCCCCGCCCATGCTGAAGCTACCGTTGCGCAGCAGCTCATTGCCAAGCTCATCCTTGAGGCTGACGTTATCCACATCTACGGCAGCTCCCTCATTCGGGTTATACAAAAACAGCTCCACCGGGGCGCGGCTCAACCAGTTGCCGTTGCCGATTTCACCGCTGTCAAATTCAACTGTCCAGTGATGCCACTGATCGTTGCCGCCATCGAACCGATGAGACATCCATTTGCAGGCTTTGGAATTCAACAGATGTTTTTCACACACGGGGGCAGAGATGGTAACGTGAGTACCCTGACTTTTGACATCCAATGCCAGTTGGTACTGTTGGTTAGCGGTGACGGCGACTTTCTGAGCGAGATAGAGCGTTTCACCCGGATAAAGTGTTAGATAGGTGTTACCCTCCGTCTGCAAAAAGTCGTACCTGCCCGGCGTTGCACCACTCCGATGGCGCTCCAGATAGATCGCTGGGAAACTGCCAAAACCCATGCCCAGCGCCCGGCTGACAAACCCGCTGTCCATCATGCGCACTGCCTTGGCCCAATGATTCAGCCTGACGGTGGAATCGCGCTCGACTGAATCCATCCGGTGTTGGAAAAAACTACCACCCGAACCGAGATAGAGCAGCGGCAGCGCAACTGCCAGGAACAGCATAGCAGCCAGCAGACTGTGCAGGCCGGATCTTCTGGATCTTAAATACCGTTTTAACCAAAAAAAGATCAGCAGCGTCAGTTCCATAGCCAATACGACGAAGGTGGTGCGCGTTACGGTGGAGATGACCAGATAGACGGCCAGAGAAAAAAGTCCCAAGCCTGCCGCCCACACCCATGGCCGGCTGCTGCGCACCACCCAATACCCTATGCACGGTACAAGCAGTGCCAGGTAAGCGTCCAGATGCGCTCCTCCGGTATGCATGGAGGAGAAGGTGGCGGTAATTCGGTAGGGCACGGAAAAATCAACGAGATCTGCAAATTGCCAGCGTTCTCGCAAGCCAACCAGGGAAACAACGACGAACCCTGACAGTAGTCCGGGGATAAACAGACGCTCCATCATCTTTCCTTCGGCCGGAAGAGTCCAACGCACAAGCCCGAGGAACAGGAACCCCCAAAGGAATCCTTTTGCCACCATCCAGCTGTTGAAACGGTTGAAATAGTTATTGAAGCTGTTCAGATCGAGGTCTGGTATCGGAAACAGTCCGATAAAGAACGCCATGATACAGACAAGCGCGTACCCCGAAAGCAGTACCAAGATCGGTCGCGCAACCAGGGGACGGCTGCCAGGATGCACACCGTGGTAAAGTGCGCCTGACAACGTGACCAGCATGACGAGGTCGAACTCATCCAACGACAGGCGCCCGGTCCAGGGTGCCAAGCTCAATGTCGGCAACAACGCCGGAAGCAACAATAGCCAGGCATGCCGGAAACGTAGCAGGACGATGAAATAGGCAAGTAAACCTATTCCAATTGCAGCCTGCCAACGGGAAAAACTCCACACAGCCCAGCTGGCCAGACCCAGCGTCACCAACACGAACGGCAGCCGAAACCAGATAGATTGAAGCTTAGCAGTATGGGAAACTGCCGGTATTTCGCTAGCCTCGGCCTTCGGATCGGAAGAGCACTTCAATTGGGTTTTTCTGCCAATCCACATGCCGGTCCAGCAACCGATTAGCGCAAAAACAGGCTCGATGTAGTCCTTGACACCATGTGCCGCGCCGGAAAGCGCAGCCACCGGAACGAAAGTGGCTGCCGCGGCAAGCAGCCAGCGTTGCAGAGTGTCGGCCTTTCCGATCAGTGAAAATAGAAACCCGACCGGTACCCAGAGGATGGAGCCCTTGATCAGGTAATAAAACAGAGCTTCTGTCTCCAGCTGAGGAGAAGCGGGGACTCCTCCGATCAACGACTGTCCGGCAGTGAATAAAAACAACCAGAGCAGTGCAGTTATGCCCACTGGGAGAAACGCCAATAGTAGAGTTTTTCGGGTATCCAATTTTTCTTAAAGGAGTAAGTTAACCTGGCTTCGCTCAATCGGTACCAGTCTAAGGAATCCGCAAGCGATTTCCATAGTATTATTTGGACAAACCGGAACAATTTTCCTCAACGGCAACAGTTAAAGTTGCCAATGAATACTGAAAGGGATCTAACGGAAACATGCACCAGGAAAAATTAACAGGCAGAGAATCCCGCACGGTGCTTATTCTTTTTGCCTTGGGTTTCCTGCTATTCGTGATCTATGGAAGCCTGGTGCCGCTGGATTACAAGCCTATACCACTGGAACAGGCACTCCGGCGGTTTCAGGCAATACCATTCCTTGATCTGGGGATTGGATCAAGGGCGGACTGGGTGGCAAATGTTCTGCTCTTTATACCCCTCAGTTTTCTGTGGCTGGGTGTTGCTTGGCCGAGGCAGCGGAGATTTGCCCGCCTTCCGATAGCCATGTTGATTTTTGCAGCCGCTTTGCTGCTAAGCATAGGCATCGAGTTTACCCAGCTATACTTTCCTCCTCGCACGGTTTCGCAAAACGATATCTTGGCAGAAGCGCTGGGGGCCCTGATCGGTATTTTACTGTGGTGGCGATATGGAGAGCTACTGCACTGCTGGCTGCTGGAAGCGTTAAATACGAGAGGTCAATCGAATCTGGCGGTGAAGTTGCTCTGGATCTACCTGGCCGGGCTTTTTCTGTATAACGTGCTGCCGCTAGATCTCACCATCAGCCCTGTTGAGATATACCACAAGTGGCGCAGCGGAAAGGTCAACTTGATTCCCTTTGGTTTTTTCGTCACCGACCCCGCCCGTCAGATTTACGATCTGGTTACCGATGCGCTGCTTTGGACACCGGTCAGCCTGCTTTGGGTCGTTTCCTGTCAAAAAGAGGGGATGCAGGCCTGGTCATGGACAGTTCTGGCCGCGTTAGCGCTTGAATTGGGCCAGTTCTTCGTCTATTCACGAGTAACCGATGTCACGGATGTTCTGATGGCCATGGTGGGAGCCGCATTCGGTATCTGGGTCGCCCGTTTCTTCAGCACGGCAAAAATGGTTCCGGCGAATCAATTCTCAGGTGTAGGCAGACCCTTTTGGGCGCTTTTCAGTGGCTTGTTCTGGATTCTGCTACTGGTGGGCATATTTTGGTACCCCTTCGATTTCCAGCTTGACAGAGCTTTTCTTCGGGAACGCATGTCGCTGTTCGAGCGTGTACCTTTCTACTCTTATTATTATGGTACCGAGTTCCGTGCGGTGACTGAACTTCTGCACAAGACCCTATTTTTCCTTCCTCTTGGCGCGATTCTGGCTTTTGGCAGACTAAAAATGTCGCCGTCCGTTGCACGTACGCTCTATGGCCTGGTTGCTGTCGGAATCCTTATAGCAGTACCTATAGGTATCGAGCTGGGACAAATCGCCTTGCCTCAGAAGATCCCAAGCAGCACTGATTTGGTGCTTGAAGTAGTGGGTGGTTGCAGCAGCTACGCCGGATTGTTGCTGCTCAATAAGCGAACAAGTTCAGTCCGTTGATTATGAACATATGGTAAGTCATGAGTTAAAGATAACAACCCTTCAGGCGCTAAATTGGAAGCGAACGCAATACGAACCTTAGAGAAACAGAAAGGGTGAGATATTTGCAATGTATTTTGGATACGGGACAGTCATAATGAGTATGAAAGAGTATGCAATATGGGATTGTCGACGCTTTCACTTCCGCCCTGCAAGTAGAGTTGACGATACTTATCGTCCAACTAACCCCCAGCCTGTTCCAATATAGCCTATGACCAAGTGGGAGGGTATATTCTTGGATATCATACGTATCGATTGCCCCTGTCAACAATCTCTTGACGGCATTAGGCCTTCTTGCTCCTATTTGCTCTTAACATAAAAAAGTCCAATGACTTAATGATTCCAAAATGCTGGCTTATCCATGTATTTATACTTGTAACTCAACAAATATTACCCACAACTTCGGACACGACTTTCCGTTGTACGGAATAAGGCTTATATGACAAGCGGGTATGATCTAGGGAAAAAAATGCGCACCGGCGCACTTTGGATCTATTTCCAGGGTGGCCTCAGCTCGATCGTCCAATTTGCAACTGGGATCATCCTTGCCCGAATATTAGAACCAAGTGACTTTGGCGTATTTTATGCTGTTGTGGCGTTCACGTCATTGTTATTGTTGCAGACTCAATTCGGAATTCCAGAATCATTAATCAGGGCTAAGAGCGTTACTCCGGCGCAGTGGAATTCGGCATTCTGGTTTATGCAGTGCATTGCAATCATTTGTGTCATGCTGATCGTTGGAGTGTCCGGATGGTTGCAGGGATTCTATGACGATGACCGGTTTACACTGATCATTTGGTTAATGTCGGTTACTATTCTGTTGGCTCCGATATCAACAATCTTCGGGACTTGGCTCAGGCGGGATATGGACTACAAATCAGTCAGTCGGATAACAATTATTATCGGACTGATTTCAGTAGCCGTAAGTATCGCTTGTGCACTGCTAGGTTTCGGTCCTTTTAGTATGGTAATGGCAGGAATTGTTTCCGGTACGGTTTCGGCGATCATGTTTGCACGCAAAGTACCATGGCACCCCAGTTTGCCCGTTAATACAGATGGTCTTGGATCGATCTTGAGTTATAGCTGGAGATTGCATCTAAATTCTTCATTGCATCTCTCCTCCACTAAGGTCGACAATATGCTTGTGGGCAGTTTAGTTGGAATAAGCCATTTGGGTATCTATAACCGTGCTTTAAGCTCTGCCCAGATGCCAGTTTCAGAGATTATCGGTCGTTTATATCAATTACTTTTCTCTGGGTTATCAAGGATCCAGGACGATCTAGAGCACACAATTCGTATGTACACCAAACTATTGTGTGCCATGAGTGCCGCAGTTTTTCCTTTTCTGCTTGTCTTTGTTTTTACCGCAGAGGGATTTATTAACGTTCTCTATGGTGAAAAATGGCTGGCTGCTGCTCTACCACTCAAGATATTGGCGATCGGCTCTATGCCCAGTGTAATCGCGATTACCATGGGTTCGCTGGCAGATGCTCAAAATCTGGTTTCAAAGGAGACACCGATCCAGGTGTTTAATTTACTATTTACGGTGGTTGCAGTCTGGATAGGCAGCAGTTGGGGTTTGATTGGCATCGCTGTTGGGATTGCGCTTAAGTCGACTCTTCTGATGATTCTGATGCAGTTGATGTTGTCACGTTCGCATATGAAACTGAGTTGGAATATTCTGGTCAACGGTCTTTTTCCTGCAGCTGTTGCAAGTGCCGTTGCATCGCTTTTCGCGTATGCGGCACAAAACCTGCTCAGTCCTGATTTTGAAGCTACCAGTTTCCTATTTCTATGCATTATGACCGCCGTAATTTTTATATCGTTTGGGGCAACCATTTTGACTCTCTCAAAACTTCTACCAAATCATACAGCCCTTATAGCCAATGTCGCTATGTTCAGGGAGTTGGTTTCAAAGTTATTCAAGTAGATTAATAATTCCAGAGCAGTTTAGATGAAGACGAATATACCGGATGAACTTGAGTCTTTTATGGCGTTGCGGACAGCATGATTATAGAGAGTCAATTTTCCGATAGACGGCAATCGATTCAGTATTATGTTGCTAACATAGCTCTGTTAGTTACGGGCTAGTTAAGCATGCTACGCGAAAACAGTGAGCTCATTGCCGTTTTGATGCCTGCTTACAATTCAGCAAGCTTTCTTGCCCAGAGCGTGCAGAGTGTTTTAAATCAAAGTTACAGAAATTTTGAGCTTATTATCGTTGACGATGGATCCATTGACGGAACCCTCGAAATAGCCAGAACCCTGAGTGCTAGAGATCGGCGAGTAAAGGTGTTCACACAGAATAATGCGGGGTGTTCTGCTGCAAGAAATTATGCTCTAAAGCAAGCTGAAGGCTCATTAATAGCGTATCTGGATTCAGATGATACCTGGCACCCTGATTTTCTGGAAAAGTTGCATCGTGCTCTGATAGCGCAACCTGGCGTTGAGCTATCCTACTGTGGTTGGCAAAATCTTGGTGTATCAAAAGAGCGGGGACAGCCCTATATCCCTCCTGATTATGAGGGAGCGGACAAGACCCTTCACTTGTTACAAGGATGTCCCTGGCCTATACACGCTGTATTGACAAATAGAAATCTGATAGAGAAAGCAGGCGGTTTCAAGGAAAATCTGATTGCTGCAGAGGATTATGATCTTTGGCTAAGAGTTGCTGTAGGCGTAAAAATAGTAAGAGTGCCCGAAGTTCTCGCATATTATCATCATCATGGTGACAGTAATACATCAGCGAATCGTGCTCTGCTCGCGATCAGCCAGCATAAAGTCCAAATTGCGTTCCTGAACGAAAATCCTATTATTCTTCGGGAAAAGGATAGGGTAAATGCAAAAGCCTTGGTAGACCAGCAGTTACTCTATAGCGGCTTTGATTGTTATTGGAAATCTGAGTTACCGGCCGCGAGAAAAATTTTCCGGCGAGCTATGCGCTTAGGATGCGGTACATTCAAGCAATGGATTCACATGTTGCCAAGCATACTGCCGCTGCCATTTCACTCCGGCATCTTATCCCTTTTAAACCGCTAAAATATTACACAATCCAGTGATTATTTTTCCTCCCAGATTGATGAATTCGTATCGGCTACAACAACTTTATAATAAAGTTCTTTGTTGGCTGTTTGTATCAGATTGTTCGGTTATTGCATAAATCGCAAAGATTACCCCTTACTTTTATCAGGCTTTTACGTAAAATCATTTGATGTCAACTGCACCAATAAGATTGGCTTTTCTTGAAAAGCGAAATATTGCTATTGGAGACTTTAGGGAGGCACAAAATATATGTTTGTAAAAAAATACGTAGTTCTTTTTATCAATCTCTTCTTACTTTTATTAATATCGTCTGAAAGCTTGGCAACTGCCTGGCCAAAGACAAGAGCAGAATTTGCTAGCCTTCCTCCATATTGCCTAGCCCGACAGGGAAAACAAATTGGACTCACGGTTTCCGAAGTTGAGATTAAGAAATGGGAACGAATTTTGGGAGGGGGGTTTCTACATGTGCATCATTTTTGTGCTGCACTAAATACGTTGAAAATTCTTGATCGAGGAACTCCAAAAGAGTACGAGCTTCAAGGCGTTATCAAAGAGTTTGATTACGTATTAACGCAGTCACCAAAAAACTTTCCACTAATTCCCCTAATTAACGTAGAAAAAGGGAAAGTTCTACTGCGTCTCAATCAAAGAGGGGAAGCGGTTCGGGAGTTCCTGAACGCGATTAAGTTTAAGCCAAACTATACGCTACCTTATGCGGTTTTAAGTGACTACTATGTACAGTACGGACAGGAGGAGGAAGCAAAAAGTATTCTTGAAGAAGGATTGAAGCATTCTCCAAAGTCAAAAATGTTAATGCGACGTTTAGCCAAACTGAAATAGTTGAACTGGCTTAAAATTAAGTCCTTGATTTTTATGTGGCTTATCTGTCTCGAATCATAAACTATCATGAAGCGATAATCAGGAATGTGAAGTTTTCTGCTCAATGCAGGTATACATAGTAGGTCTTTAAATTAGATGCTCGATCCGATAACAAGATTATTGACACTTCAATCAATGTCGGGTGGAGTCTCCGCCTATGCAAAACCGATTGTATTAATGTATCACGGTACAACATTCGGAAAGCCATCATGCAAGTACTCTATAAGCGCTGAAATGTTCAATGAACATTTAAAATTTCTTAAAACGAACGGCTGGAACACAATTCTATTTCGCGATCTTCTAAAAGGCTTTCCATTCTCCCCGAAGACTATCGTGCTGACATTTGATGATGGCTATGCAAACAATTACATAGGGGCATTTAAGCCTATTCTCAAATACAGAATGAAGGCAACTTGGTTCATCACTACCGACTGTGTTGGCCGGGAGGCTCATTGGCAGGAACAAAATCAGGGAGAGAATAGTCTGCTCGACCACTCGCAATTGAAAAAGATGGCTGAGAACGGTATGGAGATCGCATCCCATACCTGCTCACACCCTGACCTAACTTCGCTTAGTTATGAGAAACAGACAGAAGAGATGCGAGCGTCAAAACACTATTTGGAAATGCTTATTCGAGACGAAGTGGTCAGCTTTGCTTATCCCTTTGGGAAATTTGACGAAAAAAGCATCGAAGCAGTACGAAATTCGGGTTACAAAATAGCCTGTACTACAAATTCCGGTTCGCTAAGTCCAGAAACCGACTCGATGCTGGTGCCAAGGATTACAATATTTCGCAATGATTCAGTCAGTGACCTGGCTCGTAAACTTATATTTTCGGACAACGAAGTACCATTGAGGAAAATATCAGCTTATTACATGAATAGGATAAGGCAAAGACTTCATTTTGGTTCATAATTGGCGATAAATACTTTACTCAACTGACTTCACGACACCAGTTTGTATTCGATTATCGAAAGTTTGCTCTGGTCCCACTAATTAGCAGTCACTGCCTGTCCGATTAGAATTCACTCTAAAATGAAAAAAATAACCATTGCAGTATGCACCTATAATCGAGCAAATAATCTATCAAAATTGGTAGCTGAGTTGCGTAAGCAGATTTGCCCGATTGAATGCGAAATCCTATTTATAATCAATAATTGCACGGATAACACGGAACAGGTTTTAACGGAACTCGCCAATCAACCGGGGATGAAATTGCGTTTCGTCCATGAATCCTCACAAGGAATCGCTTATGCAAGAAACCGTGCACTTGTGGAGAGTATGGAAAGCAGTTACTTGCTGTTTATCGACGATGACGAAACCCCTGACTCTAAACATCTGGTTGAAACTGCCGTTAACGAACTGGAAAAAGGAGAAGTTCAGTGCGTTGGAGGGAAAGTCACAGTCGAATTTGGAAATAACAAAAGACCCAAGTGGTTAGTTGATGAGCTTCTGGGATTTTATGCTGAGATAAATTATGGAGAAACTCCATTCATTATCCGCGATGAAAGTACACCGATATGGACTAGTATCATAGCTTATGATATGACAATATTTAGGAATAACAATCAGTTGCGGTTCAATACGCGGTATAATCGTGAAGGCAAAGGTATTGGTGGTGGTGAAGATGTCATCATGTTCAGAGATATGTTAAAGGTAGGTGTGTTAATGAAATACCTACCTGAGATGGGCGTTTTGCATTTCGTAGAATCGTGGCGCATTAATAGACGATATTTCTGGCGAGTACACTTCGTTGCCGGTAAAAAGCAGGGACAGTTCGAAACAGGCGATTATAAGACCATGTTTTTGGGGATTCCGCCATTTATGGGAGTCCAGTTTATTTCCCACCTTTTGAATTCGGTGCTGTTGTTTTTAAAAAGAGACAACCATTATGTTCGACAGGGGATGAATGCCACTCACGCGTTGGGAATGATTTGCGGTCGTTACTTGAAGTGGAAACAATTGGGAACTCGAGCGTAAATGGATATCCGGGTAATCTGTACATAAACATCTTTTCATATCTGTTTTATTGGGACTACCCGAGTACCGGTGATGTATAGTGAAAATTACATCAAGGATATCGTTCTTTTTTTGAAGGCTCTTGCTTCCAATCAAATTGCAAGGTTTTCTCCTTCAAGCTATGTGCGACTAACTCACCAAACTGGCAGGGGTAATGAAAAAGAATCGGCTATAGAGTCCGCTCACTACTTTTTCGATTGTGTTAATGACTATCTGAGTAAATTGGGCATCGACAAGGAGGATTGCCAAGATTTTTTAAAAGATAAAAAAATACTGGAATACGGCCCAGGTGATACACTCGGAGTAGCACTGTTAATGTACGCATATGGTGCTGAATCCGTTGAATGTATCGACAGATTTCCACTTTCAACAGACTCTAAGAAAAGTTCAGAAATCTATCTTGAACTAATAAATCGGTTGGAAAAAAAATATTTAGAACGAGCAAGCAGCGCATTTATCGAGAAAGGAAATCCCAGTAGCGGTTTTAAACCTGAGCTGATTTCCTATTCAGTTCAAAGCAACGGTCTATCCGGTGCAGTACAGGAATATGATCTCATATTGTCAAGAGCAGTTTTGGAGCATGTTAATAACCTTGAAGGCACAATTCTGGATATAGAGCAGGCATTAAAGAAAGGCGGCATTTCGATTCACCAAGTTGACCTGAAAAGTCATGGCTTAGATAGATATCGTGATTTTGATTTTTTATCTTGGCCGCAATATCTTTATAAATTAATGTATAGCCACAAAGGTTTTCCGAACAGGTGGAGAGTTAATAAATATCTACAACTTGTAGAAAAATCCGAATTGAAATTAGTGTCTATTACAGCCACTGGAAAGTTGGAAACAAAAAGCATCAACGCAATAAAAGACAAGCTAACGAGTCAATTCCGTAGTATATCGACTGAAGAACTCTCCTGGTTGGGCTTCTGGATTATTTTAAAAAAAACCTAGTGGACAAAAGAATAGAAAACACTGCCCTCAATTTGGTTAGGTTCAATCAAAACGGACGATATAATTAATGGGTGTCCGTGATTTTGTTGTTCTTGCATTCGTCGCTATTTGCATAGTCTTTGCTTTAAAAAAAGCCTGGTACGGTGTTATTTCTCTTGCAGTTTTCAGTTACCTGAATCCGCATGCATATGCTTGGGGTGTTGTGCGAACGCTTCCGCTTTATCAGATTTTGTTTCTCGTTGTATGCTTCACAACACTGATCACTGCGGATAAACAGAAACTACCGAAAGATTGGCGCATTCCCGCATTTTTCTTACTCTGGACATATTTTCTTTTTACCACATCGCAAGCATATCTTCAGGATATTGCATGGGATAGATTCTGGTTTGTATCCAAAATTTATCTTCCCTTTATATTTACGCTTATTTTAATCAATACACGTGAAAAACTCTTTTATCTGATCATCACTATCGCCTGTTCAATAGGTATTGTTGCGACCAAGGGGGGGATTTTCGCCATTCTTTCAGGTTTTTCTTACCGGGTATACGGACCACCGCATACGCAATTTTATGAGAACAATGCTTTCGCCATCGCCGTACTCATAAGTATTCCACTCTTTGTCCTCTGGTATAGAGAGACGGAGAAAAAGCTTATAAAAAATGGAATTATGCTTGTTATCCCGCTCTGTTACATGTGCGCTCTATCTTCCTGGTCACGCGGCGCCCTGCTTACGATGGGTGTAACAACGATCGTTCTACTTTGGCACAGTAGGCGAAAGTACCTTATCATTCCCATACTCATTATAGGGTCTTATTTTATGATTCAGAATCTTCCGGACGAGTGGTTCGGGAGAATGTACACGCTGGAGACCTATGAGCAGGATGAATCTGCAATGGGAAGAATTAAAGTATGGATTGATGGTTGGAATCACACTCTCCATCGCCCATTCACGGGCACTGGGTTTGAAGGTTGGCAGGTCGTAACTAACCGTGATTGGCACAATTCTTCAATCGAAATGTTTTCAGAACACGGTTTTGTTGCTTTCGGCATATGGTTTTCCATGATATTGGGAACTCTCATAAGCCTTAGCCGGCTGCCAAAAATGGCACGGGGAATACCTGAGATGAAATGGGTTGCCAACTACTGTTATATGCTGAGGGCTTCATTGATAGCCTACTTGGTTGGAACCTCTTTTCTTGGGCTTTCTTACTGGGACATTCTTTATCATATGATTTTCATCGCCGTTTTAGTGAAACAATTTACTCTTCAAGAGATGGAAAAATACAAAAGAGACCCAATTGCGCAAAAGTATCGCCCAAGTTTCGAAGTTGAAAATGACGGAAGTCGGCTGCCGCTTACCGGGCATTCCTACTCAACTCGTATCGTGCATGCGTCTAGTTAAAGAGGTATCCGAGCGCCAATGAGTGGCGAGGAAGCTGCCGTCCACAGCGCAATGTCTGGAAATAATCGGAAACGTGCCGGTCTGAATCCGCTTGGAATACGGTAATATAAATTAAACAACTCTTGTCGATAATAGCCGTACTATTCATACTATAAGTCTGTTATTCTCTGCCCTTAGTTTTGTTTATAACAATATGAGAAGCGAGAAAACAATCAAGTTGTTTATATAATTTCTTTAAAAAAATCCAGTATGTAGAATTACTGCATACGGATCAATCTGCCCGATACACACTAAATATCAAGGATACAGGGGGGATAATGACGGTATCGAAAGAGTTGCTCCAGGATCTGCGTGAGCGACGTAAGCTGGTAGCCGAAGGCGGTGGCAGGGACAAAATTGATGAGCGTCACAAAAAAGGTCAGCTTTCCGCTCGTGAACGCATTACGGCACTATTCCAGGAAGGGACCTTCCAGGAGGTAGGTCGGCTGATAACCCATCAGGCACGTGCGTTCGGTATGGCTGACAAGGTAATCCCATCTGATGGCATCGTTGTGGGAACCGGCTACATTGACGGGCGCCAGGTTGCCACATTCAGCCAGGATTTTACCGTTTCTGCCGGTACACTGGGTAAGATGCATGCCGAAAAAATGGTCGCAGTCATGCAGTACTGCCTCAGGATGGGTGTGCCGCTAGTTGCATTCAAGGATTCGGGCGGCGCACGCATTCAGGAGGGGGTTGATGCACTGTCTGGATACGGTCGGGTTTTTTACCACAACGTCCTGCTTTCCGGCGTGGTACCGCAGATCGCCATCATAGCCGGCCCCTGTGCCGGCGGCGCAGCTTACTCCCCGGCATTGATGGACTTCACCATTATTACTAAAGAAAATGCCTTTATGTTCATCACCGGGCCGCAGGTGATCAAGGCAGTAACCGGACGCAATGTCACGATGGACGAGGTGGGTTCCGCGGCTGTGCATGCCAGTGTTTCGGGCAATGCTCATTTTGTGGCAGAGGACGATCAACATGCGATTGAACTGGCTTGTAAGCTTTTAAGTTTCCTACCGTCCAACAACACCGAGGATCCGCCTCATCAGCCTTTTGAGGATATGGATCTCAGCAACGATGCTGAGATGGATAGTCTGATACCAGAGGATGCATCTGATCCGATGGATGTTCGCCTGATTATCGACCGGCTGGTCGATGGTGGGGATTTCCTGGAAGTTCATGCTGCCTGGGCGCAGAACATCATTGTCGGTTTTGCCCGGATAGAAGGCATTGTTGTCGGCTTGATCTGCAACAATTCCAAGGTCAAAGCCGGAGCGCTGGATATCGATGCTGCAGATAAAGGCGCCAAGTTTATTCGCGTCTGTAATGTCTTCAATATTCCGTTGGTGACATTGGTTGACGTGCCTGGATTTCTGCCGGGAATCGATCAGGAGCGGGGCGGCATTATCCGTCATGGAGCGAAAATGCTGTTTGCTTATGCGTCGGCAACCGTTCCCAAGATCACTATCATCCTGCGCAAGGCTTACGGTGGCTCCTACCTGGCAATGTGTTCTCAGGAGATGGGAGCAGATTTTGTTTATGCTTGGCCAACGGCCCAGATTGCGGTGATGGGTGCGGAAGGAGCGGTAAACATACTTTATAGTAAAGAGATTAAGGGGGCAGAAGATCCGAAAGCTATGGCTGCTGAGCTGACAAAACAGTACAGGAATGAGGTTGCATCGCCTTATCTGGCTGCATCTAAAGGTTATATTACAGATGTGATTGAACCAGCGGAGACACGTTCGGCGATTGCGCTTTCATTGCGGAAAACCTTGTCTAAAAGGGAGCTGCGGCCACCTAAAAAGCACGGGGATATTCCACTATAAAGTTTTCAGAGTCACGATTGGGATATACCGGGTATGACAGATCTCATTATTAAATCATTGGGCATGTACGGACTGACCATTGTCATCTCCATGCTCGCCGCGCTGCTAATTAAACTGATTGTGGTGGTTATTGCCAAAACGGAAGACAGCAGAAAGAGGGCAAAAAGCAGCGTAGCCAGCGTCCAGGCACCAGTGCTTGGCGGTCAAGTGGATCCACGCCATGTGGCAGCGATTTCGGCTGCTGTTTATGCAGTGTTGGGCAGCCACCGCATAGTTCATATTGAGAGGGGCAAGAATATACCCAGCTGGGCTGCTGAAGGAAAAAGGCAGCTACAGACTTCGCATAATGTGCATCGTACTTAACGCCTTCGTTTTACAGCGTCTCAAGGGGTAAAGATAAAATAATATGGAAAAGAAATTTAAAGTTACCGTAGACGGCAAACTTTATGAAGTCATCGTCGAGGATGTGTCGGAAACAGGCAGCAATTTATATCCTTCACCCGGGCTCAGGGCAAATATTGTTAACACTGCCCCAGCCACGGCCGCGGCACCTGCTGAGCAGGCAAATCTTGCAACGGGTGCAGATGAATTGCCGAGCCCGCTGTCAGGCGTAATTGTCGAAATTGCGGTCAGCCCCGGCGCGACAGTCGTCAAAGGTGACAAAGTGATCGTTGTGGAAGCGATGAAAATGAAGACCATGGTAAGCGCACACAAGTCAGGCAAGATTGCTTCCATAGCCGTTGCTGTCGGTGATGGCGTTGAATCAGGCCAAGCTCTGATGGTTATTAAATAGGTCACCAAAGGCGACATCCATGGATATTGATTTCCTGAGTATTTTCCAGGGTCTGGCAACTTTGACCGACTCAGAGCCGAAGATCATGATCGGGCGCATCTTTCTGATGCTGCTGGGCATACTACTGATATACCTCGGCAAGAAGGGTGTTTTGGAAGCGCTTTTAATGGTGCCAATGGGGATGGGCATGGCAACGGTCAATGCGGCTGTCCTTTTTCTGGACGACGGACGAAAAGGCACCCTTTTTCTCGACCCGTTGATCGACAATAGCGAACAGTTGATCACCATGCTACAGATCGACTGGTTGCAGCCGATTTACACTTTTACCTTTTCCAACGGATTGATCGCCTGTCTGGTATTCATGGGCATAGGCGTTTTATTGGACGTGGGTTTTGTCATGGCGAGACCCTTCACCTCCATGTTTATCGCACTCTGTGCAGAAATCGGGACAGTCATCACACTGCCGCTGGCAGTCTGGATGGGTCTTTCGATTTCCGATGCCGCCGCAACCGCGACGATTGGTGGAGCCGATGGTCCGATGATTCTGTTCACGGCGTTGATATTATCTGAGAAGTTGTTCGTTCCAATTACAGTTGTCGCTTATCTCTATCTTGGCCTGACTTACGGTGGGTATCCCTGGCTGATCAAGCTGATGGTGCCGCGACATATTCGCGGCATGAAGATGCCGGTTGAGAAAATCCGCGATATTTCGTCAACGGAAAAATTGGTCTTCGCGGTCATAGCCAACTTGATTCTGTGTCTGCTGTTTCCGGTAGCAGCACCTCTGTTTTTCTCGTTGTTTATTGGTGTCGTTATCCGCGAAAGCGGAATGGTGAAATTCGCTGAAACTTTTTCCGGTCCGGTGCTTTACGGTGCCACCTTCTTCCTGGGTCTTTTGCTGGGCATCCTGTGTGAAGCCAGCACTATTCTGAATCCCGAGGTGCTGACCTTGCTCTTGTTAGGTATTGCCGCGCTGACTTTTTCCGGCATCGGAGGACTGCTCGGAGGATGGATTCTATATTTTGCTACCGGTAAAAAGTTTAACCCGGTTATCGGTATCGCCGGTGTCAGCTGTGTACCAACCTGCGCTAAAGTTGCACAAAAAACGGTAGCTGAAATGACTCCGGATGCTGTCGTATTGCCGCATGCACTGGGAGCCAGTATATCGGGCGTGATTACCTCGGCCATTTTCGCCGGCGTACTGATTACCCTGATAAAATAGCTGTCGAGCTCTAGCTATTTGGTCAGGAATATCTAGTTTTAGCTATTGCAATTCCCTTTTTTGCCGAAGGATGATTGCGGCAACGCTAGGACTCAGGCGGAATCCGATTTGTTCAATAAGCATGTTTACTGAATAGTGTGAACAGTGTGCGCACCATGATGCTCAGATCGAGCCCGATAGACCAGTTATTGATGTATTCCAAATCGCACTGAACACGTTTTTCCATCTGCAATAGCTCTTTGGTTTCACCACGAAACCCGCGGATCTGTGCCAGTCCGGTTATTCCTGGTTTGATTCGGTGGCGCGAGAGGTAGTCGATGATGCGTTTCGAATACTCAATGTTGTGTTGAACAGCGTGGGGCCGCGGACCTACCAACGACATCTGGCCAGCCAAAACATTGAGCAGCTGCGGTAGTTCATCGATGCTGGTTTTTCGTATAAACCTTCCCACCTTGGTTACCCTGGAATCATCGCGGGTAGCCTGCACTACATTGGCGTCCTCCTGCAGGTCTGCCCGCATACTGCGAAATTTCCAAATCTTGAATTCACGGCCATCCCAACCGGTCCTGGCCTGGCGAAAAAACACCGGGCCCGGTGAGTCGAGTTTAATGGCAACCGCGGTGATCAGCAGAATGGGACTGAGCAGGATCAGGGCAACGGTTGCGACCAACTTATCTTCAATTGCCTTGCTCAGCAGGTGGGTTCCTATTAGCGGTGTCTCAGAAAGCGTGAGAATCGGTATTCCTGACAGCTCTTTCACGCTGTGATTGATCAGGTTGAGGGCAAAGATATTCGGAGCCCAGTGAATATTGACATTGGCGTCAAGAAGATCGTGATAGATATCCTTAATTAACGGGGATTCATCCAGCGGCACCGCAATATATACCGTGCGGATCTTTTTTTCCTCGATCAACTGGCCGATCTGTTCCACACTCCCCAAAACAGGGAGTTGATCGGTGTGCATATCAGAGGCAGTTTCACCATTTAAGGTGACGGCACCAACTACACTTTCATTCAGCCAAGGGTTGCTGTTGATTTTGTCGAAAATATGACTGGCAAGCTCTCCGGTACCGATCACCAGTGCCTTCAATTGTTCCTGCCGAGCCAGATTAATGCGCTGCAAATATCGGAAGCCAATATGCCCGGCTACCTGAAACAGGTACCCTAATACATAGAGCAGACTGACAATAACGCGTGAGAACAGATCAGTGCTCTTGGTGAGAAATGCCAGAAGGAAGAGTAGGGAGAATGCGATGCTCCAAGCCTTACCGAGAGTCAGCAGCTTTTTGGTCATTCCACCGTGCAGCCGATAGATACCAAAACGGTCGTAGACGACCGCCATAAGGCCGAGCAGAACAACTGCCATGATCATGTACTGGGTCGTTAAAACACCTTGATAAACCAAGCTGAGCACTACGCTGAGTGTAACTACCAGAAATCCGTCGAGCAGTGCCTGAAATGTATTGGAAAGGCTGTTGCGTCGCTGCAATAGCGAGCGTGAGCGCCCCTGAGATTGATTCTTTAACAACGTTGAATCCTTAATGTAATGCACTGGGTGTGTTCTGTAACTCAGAGTAACGGCATGTTGAGCGCAAAGCTGGAGCAAATTGGAATCGCATCTTTGCCTGGCTTCGAGTCGGGCAAATAATCTTACTATATCTCGCGTACTTTACCCTATGAAATGCAAAGCGGTATTTATGCGTCTCACCAATTTAAACCTGTGAATGTTGCCAACGAGGGTTAGTGCGATAGAGGGAAGATTCCGGTATTAAATCCTGTAGGTGCCAAAATTTTGTTCTTAACAGAAAAAATAGCGTTAGTCTCTCTTAATCAAGCTGTTTTTAGTACAGATATGGACTAGAATCTAAGAAAATCGTTAGCGATGCTGGATTAAGTATTCCTCTGATGGTAGATTGTTTTTAACTATCAGTGAGTTAAGAATTAAACGATACCAGAAGCACCCTGCAGTTGACGATGGCGAGTAACAAATAACGGACCGGAAACCGTTGAATAAGGAAGAGGATTTTTAAAATGTTAACGAATATCAAGCGCTTGGCGGTGGCGGTCGTCTTGGGCTTAATGCTGGTGGACGGGGCGCAAGCAGTCACAGTCTCTTTTTTAAATATTAATGATACAAATCCCCAAGGCTTTTCAACTGCGGGCACTGCGCCAGATCCAGTGAACGGAAATAAACTGAACATCAATGTGGACAGTTTCTTCCTTGAGGTTTTCAACGGCGCCGTCGATGTAATGTTCGACACCCTATCTTTTAATATCGAAGCGCCCGATGGTTTTTTTATTAAAAGCCTGAAGTACCGGGAGGGGTTGAAAACATCGGTAAACGGGGGCACTACGATATCCCATGGCAGTCTTTCCGCTAATGGCCAGGGGTCTACGCTTGGGTTTTTCGCCCAGCCAGATCCAGGAACGTCAAATTTTTACTTGCAAACCGAACTTTTACTCTCCGGGCAGCAGACTTTTGCCTCTGTTGCAATTACCAATAGTTTGACTGCGGTTTCATTTCCTGGTGGCGAAGCAAAGATCTATAAGGGCTTCAACCTGGACAATGAGGCCGAAAAGCCGTTTCTGGAAGTGACACTGCAAGCAGTACCAGTGCCTGCTGCAGTCTGGCTGTTCGGTTCTGCACTAGTTGGTTTCATAGCTTTTAGCCGCCGCCGTCTCTCCTGAAAAGCGTTCTGGCGCACTATATTCACCGTAAACCGGCGAGCCGACCTAATATCGGTTCGCCGGTTTTTTGTTTTTGCTGAATTAAAGAATTAAACTATTTGGCCGTTAGCGGTGGTACACAACTGTCTTCGGAGGGATAATCGCCTCCATTTTTACCAATTAAGGGAATACTGCTTAATGAAAAAGTCCACACTCCGATTCGCCGGCTTTATCGTGTTCCTCTCGTTACTGGTTGTCGCCAGCGCTGTCTCAGCCGAGAGCTATAAACTGCAACCTGGTGACATTCTTGAAGTTTCTGTATGGAAAGAGCCTGATCTGGAGAGGGATGTGTTGGTAACACCGGATGGCACGATCGCTTTTCCCCTGGTTGGAGGTGTAGACGCCAGCAAGATGTCGGTGGAACAGCTCTCTAGCGAGATCGCCTCCAAGCTGGAGAAATATATTCCAGATCCAGTGGTGACAGTCAGCCTGAAGCAGATGCTGGGCAACCGCATCTATATCCTTGGCAAGGTTAATAAACCGGGCGAATTCGTGATAAATCGAAATGTGGATATCCTTCAGGCACTTAGCATGGCAGGTGGTCTTAACCCATTCGCCGATGGAGATGCCATCCAGGTGCTGCGGCGCCTCGGGGACGGGAAACAGACATCCACGCAGTTTTCATTCAGCGCAGTCGAGAAGGGCGATCTGGAGCAAAACAGGATATTACTTCCTGGTGATGTCATACTAGTACCCTGAATATAGAGTCGAAACGAGAGTGTCGACAAGAATCACCATGCTCTCCGGGCGGGTCATGATGAAAACTGATCAGATTAAGCTGGTAGTTATACTGCTCTGCAGCCTTTTCTCAACCTCGGCACCAGCTGAAAAATGGTACTGGGAGCCGGTGTTCAGCGCACGAACAGGCTACGATGACAATATCCGGTTAGAAGTAGACGACCCGGAAGGACTGTTTGATTCACATCTTTCGGCGGATGCCCGTTTCGGCTTCAGAACCGAGGTGAGTGACGTCAAGTTCCAAACCGCACTGAAGACCCATCAATACGACGGGGCAGATGATTTGAACTATAACGAGGCACTGTTCGGCGTCGACGCCAGTCTGCGACACGAACTGGATACCTTTGGTGTGGATGCGAGCGTACTGAGGGATTCCTCCAGAACCAGTGAGTTGGACACAACAGGTTCCGTTGCTACCAGTATTCCAAGAATCAAGGCGTACATCAGCCCGAGTTGGAGTCGTGAATTGTCGGAAACAAGCCAGCTCAGGTTGAGTTACGCTTTTACTGATGTGGATTATCAAAACAAATCTGGATCCCTGCTTTCATCCGGAACCAATCTTACTGATTACCGTTATGAAAATGTCAACATTGAACTGAATAAAAACCTGTCTGAAACAACCGACTTGCAGACTATACTCTTTGGCAACCGCTATAAAACAATTGGAAGATATTCGAAGTCGGAGAGCATTGGACTTCAGGTAGGGATCTCCCGCCGTTTCAATGAAACCTTGAGTGGCTCGCTGGCGTTGGGAGTCAATCATATCGATACGTTCTATCTGAATTCGATGCAGGAGCGGGATGAGGCGAGCGATATTGCTCCACTGATAGCAATCAGTTTCAATAAGGTTTGGGAGCGAATGAGTCTGCGAGGTTCGTTTGCCAGCTCCCAGTCGCCCGGTGGTGAGGGCAGGTTGCTGAACAGCAACAGCACTTCGCTAGAGTTTACGCGC
Source organism: Chromatiaceae bacterium (assembly GCA_024235255.1). Lineage (GTDB taxonomy): Bacteria > Pseudomonadota > Gammaproteobacteria > Chromatiales > Chromatiaceae > HKST-UBA178. The sequence goes on along the minus strand of JACKMT010000001.1, from coordinate 423,884 downwards.
AAGCTTTCCGAGCGCCTAAACTTTGCGCTCAACGGCATCTACACTCGTAACGAAACAGCGGGTGGCGTCAGAAATACCGGAGATTCCCGCACCTACTTTTCCATCGAGCCAAGGCTAAGCTGGCAAGCCTCGCGCTGGTGGACTATTTCCGGAAGTTATCGCTATCGTTCTCAGGAGTACACTGAAACCAACGGTGGTTTGGCCGACTCGAACGCTGTCTATTTGAGTGTGGAATACGTCTGGCCGCGGCCCTCATATGATCGCTGGATGGAGTTGTAAAGATATAAAACTGATCGCCGCTAATTCTAAAAGACCCGCAGTTGACTTCGATTTGATATTTTTCCTTCTTTGAGAGATTGACTGAAGCAACGACGGGTAGAGTCGAACAAACCAGATGCAACCGGTTTTTATACCGGTAAACAACTTCCCATATTGTGTTAATTGATTGATTGTCGGGTGGGCAATGGAAGAAGATGTAAAAGGACTGGGCGATTACCTAGAGATACTGGACAGGCGCAAAAAGCAGTTCATTGTGCCGGCGCTATTGATCTTGCTGGCAAGCGTTGGCCTGGCATTCGGATTGCCATCCATCTACCGGTCGGAAGCGACTATTCTTATCGAACAGCAAGAGATTCCGGATGATTTGGTACGCTCCACCGTCACCTCTTTCGCGGGAGAGCGAATTCAGATTATCAGCCAACGGGTGATGACAACCAAGAACCTGAGCCGGATAATCGAAGAGTATGGTCTTTACGAAGACGAGCGCAAATCCAAAAGCATGAGCGTGCTTGTCGAGGAGATGCGCGAAGAGATCGACCTGGAGATGATTAGCGCCGATGTAGTCGATCCCCGCAGCGGCAGGCCCACCACCGCCACTATCGCCTTTAAAGTTGCTTTCAGCGGAGAGGGACCGAGGCTGGCTCAGAGGGTTACCAACGATCTGGTATCGCTTTATCTCGATGAGAATATGAAGCAGCGTACCGCTCATGCAGTGGAGACATCGAGTTTTTTAACTGAGGAGGCGAGTAAACTCCAGGAGAAGATCAACGGACTGGAGTCTAAACTGGCCGAGTTCAAGCAGAACAATATCAACACGCTGCCCAATCTACAGCAGCTCAACATTCAGTTGATGGAACGCGCGGAGCGCGACCTCAAAGATAAGCAGCAGCAAATCCGTACGCTTGAAGAACGCAGAATCTATCTGCAGTCGGAATTGGCGCAGATGAATCCCACGAGTAAACTATATGACTCTGACGGCAGCCGCGTGCTGAGCTCAGAGGATCGCCTGCAGGCACTGGAGAGTGAATACGTCAGCCTTTCCGCACGTTACTCCTCCAGTCACCCGGACCTGATCAAAATGGAAAGGGAGATCGCGGCGCTAAAAAAAGAGACAGGCGGTGCGGTGGGCAACGCAAACGAAATCCGGCGTAAGTTGACTGATCTCAAGTCGGAAATGGCAGTGTTACGGGACAAATACTCCCCCGAGCACCCGGACGTAAAAAAATTGCAGCGGAATATCGATAATTACGAAGCGTTGCTGCAGGCATCGAAAGGGGGGGGGCGGACGAAACGTCAGGTTAGAAGCGGAGAGGCGGACAATCCGGCGTATATCCAGTTACAGACCCAGTTGAAAGCTGCCAATTCGGAGCTGCGCTCCCTGCGTGAATCAACGTTGGAAATCGAGGCAAAACTCAGCGACTACGAAGAAAGGCTGCTGAAGAGCCCACAGGTTGAGCGTGAGTACCTTGACCTGACACGCGAATACGAGAACACGTTGGCAAAGTTTCAGGAGGTTAAGGCAAAGCAGTTCCAGGCAGAGCTTGCCGAGTCGTTAGAACGGGAGAGTAAGGGTGAACGCTTCTCACTGATCGAGCCGCCGCAGCTGCCAGAGGAGCCAGACAAGCCAAATCGCATCGCTATTTTCTTCCTCGGATTTGTTTTCTCTTTGGCGGGTGGTTTTGGAACTGTCGCCGTGGCCGAAAGCATGAGTGAGGCTATTCGCAGTCCCAAAGCGTTGATGGCGATCACCAATACACCACCAATGATTGTAATACCGTACATTACGATAGCCGCGGATATTACCCGCAGACGCTTCCAGTTGGCGGGTTTTACACTGTTCTCACTGATTGTTGCTGCCGGAATAGTCGTTCTGTTTCACAACTTTTTTATGCCTTTGGACGTGGCCTGGTATGTTATACAGCGCCGTCTCGGCTTTGACGTCTAATCCAGGGGAAGCGCAAAGATGGAAAGAATCAAGAAGGCACTGGAGCGGGCCAGAGAACAGAGAACGCAACAACCAAATAGTCCATTGAAAGCGAAGCAGGAGGAGTCGGTAATACGCTCCGAACCGGCTCAAACTGAACAGAAACTTGCTGAAGTAACCCCACCTCAGACAGCAACCGCAGTACCCTCACAGATCTCCTCCGCGAATCAATCGGAAAAGGTTACGACCGTCGTTGAGTCTGCTGCAGCGCCGATGCATGAGGATAAGTTCCAGTCCGGTGCTCCGGAATCGATCAGAGAGAACGATGCAACAGTCGATAAAGCGAAACCGCTCGAAATACGGCCAAAAGAGAGTGTGCCCCATCTTAAATCGCGCGTTCCTAGCGATATCGAATACTCCCAGACCCGCAGGGTCGAGGTCTCCACAGACCTGTTGGAAGCTAATCGTGTTATTGCAGGAATAAAGGATCACCCACAATCGGATCTTTTTCGGGTGTTGCGAACTAAGGTTCTGCATCGGATGCGGGTAGATAAAATCAACTCCTTGGCCATCACCAGTCCAACTAAAGGTGCGGGAAAATCGTTGGTCTCCGCCAACCTTGCGGTTAGCCTCGCGATGGAGGCTAATCAAACGGTTATGCTGGTCGATCTCGACCTGCGCAAGCCATCGATTAATAAATACTTCGGCTTTGATGCCCAGCAGGGTGTATCGGACTATCTGCTGGAGGGCACTGAACTGCCGGAGCTACTCATTCATCCTGGCGTCGATCGATTGGTCATTCTACCGGCGGGCAATCCGGTACCCCAATCGTCGGAACTTCTCTCTACGCCGCGTATGGCCCATCTGGTCGAAGACATCACCAACCGCTATGCTACTCGCATAATTGTATTCGATCTGCCTCCGTTGCTGCATCTGGATGATGCCCTGATTTTTCTGCCTCAGGTGAAATCGAGTCTGCTGGTACTGGAAGAGGGAGTGAATACACCTCCTGAGATCGAGCAAAGTCTGATGCTGCTGGAGAAGTCGAATCTGCTAGGCACAGTTTACAATAAGGCACGGCAAACCAGGCATTTGCCCTACTAAGTATGTATTAGCGCCCGACAGTCGATCCTGAATTTTCACTTGTAATCGTTTTCTCTCCTAAACAGGAGAGTCGTTTTTGTAGCGGAAATATTCATACTGATGGAAGCTAGAAACTCCGATAATCCAGATGGCATGCTGTTGGTTGATGAAGAGCGTGCCGAAGCGTTAAAAAGGCGCTCCTTTGGTTTTAAATCGATCACGCTCAACAAGCGTCAGATGTGTGATCTGGAGTTGTTGCTGTGTGGCGGTTTCGATCCACTGCAGAGTTTTCTCGACAAAGCCGCCTACGATAGTGTGGTGGATGATCTTCGCCTGCCCGATGGCAGGCTGTGGCCCATTCCTATCGTACTGGATGTGGATGCAGCATTCGCTGAATCTTTGATTCCGGGAGATCAGATCGCACTGCGTGATGCGGAAGGATTCATGCCGGCGGTATTGACCTTCAGCGAAAGCTGGCAGCCGGATAAGCTGCGCGAGGCGAGAGCGGTATACGGCACCGATTCGAGCGACCACCCCGGAGTGAACTACCTCTTCAATGAAACTGGCGACACCTACATCTCCGGCGCGTTGGGAGGTATACAGTTGCTCCGCCATCATGACTTCGAGACGCTTAGAAATACGCCGGAAGAGATGCGCCGCCTATTCGATAAGATGGGCTGGCGCAGGGTAATAGCGTTTCAAACCAGCAGTCCGATGCACCGGCTGCACCGGGAGATGATCCTAAGCGTAGCCAAAGCGCATGAAGCGCATATATTACTGCACCCAACTGTAGGGGTCAGCAAACCTGGGGACCTGCGCTACTATGCCCGTGTCCACTGTTATGAAGCGATACGTCGTCACTTTCCGTTGAACATGGCGGCGCTCTCGCTGCTGCCGCTAGCGATGCGCATGGCTGGGCCAAGGGAGGCGTTATGGCACGCATTAGTCAACCAGAATTATGGTTGCACCCATTTTATTCTGGGCCCACACCACGCTTCACCGCCAGAGCCTCCTACAACGGAAGGTGCAGAATCCAACCAGGATGATGTCGGATATTACCGCGCAAATGCAGCGCAACTGCTTGCCAGGCAATACGCAGCAGAGTTGGATATTGAGATCGTTGAGGTGGGAGAGTGGAAGTACGCGCCGGAGAAAGGACGATTTCTGTCTCAGCAGGAGCTTGCGAAAGATGGGTTGAGCGGAGTTGATTATGATAATCAGGATCTCAAGCGGGCGTTAACCCAGGGACAAGAGATACCCGAGTGGTTCAGTTATCCATCGGTGCTGGAGGAGTTGCGCAAAGTCTATCCTCCCCGCAGCCGCCAGGGTTTTACGCTGTTTTTTACCGGACTCTCCGGTTCCGGAAAGTCCACCGTAGCCAGGATTCTCTACGCCAAACTGATCGAAGCGGGTGGCCGGCCGGTATCGCTGCTGGATGGTGATGTGGTGAGACAGCATCTTTCGAGTGAACTCGGTTTTTCCAAAGCGCACCGTGACATCAACATTCGCCGTATTGGATTCGTTGCCAGTGAAATCACCAAGAATGGTGGCGTAGCAATCTGCGCACCTATCGCGCCCTATAGGGAAACAAGGCGCGCGGTACGTGAACTTATCGAGGAGCATGGCGCCTTTATCGAGATTCATGTTGCCACACCACTGGAAGTGTGCGAAGCAAGAGACCGTAAAGGTCTTTATGCAAAAGCGAGAAAAGGAATAATCCCCGACTTTACCGGTGTCAGTGATCCCTACGACATACCTGTTTGTCCGGAGTTGAGACTTGATACCAGTAGTCTATCCCCTGCTCAGGCGGTTCAGGAGGTGCTGCTATATCTTTTTAAAGAGGGGTTTATTGATGAGAGTTAAACAATGAAAGGTATTGTCTTGGCCGGAGGTTCCGGTACGCGGTTGTATCCGCTCACCAAGGCGGTCAGTAAGCAACTGATGCCAATTTACGATAAACCGATGATCTATTATCCGCTCTCCATCCTAATGCTGGCTGGAATACGTGAGATTCTGATTATCTCGACGCCCGAAGATCTGCCCCAGTACCGAAAACTGCTGGGTGACGGTAGTCAGTTCGGTCTACAACTGGAATATGCTGAGCAGCCACGGCCGGAAGGGTTGGCACAGGCGTTCATTATCGGGCGGGAGTTTATTGGTGGTGAAAACTGTTGTCTGATTTTGGGTGACAATATTTTCTACGGTACCGGTCTGCGCACCAGTCTAGCCAATGCAGTGAAGCGGGAAACGGGCGCCAGTGTATTCGCCTACACGGTAAATGATCCCAATCGTTATGGCGTGGTCGATTTGGACCGTGAAGGAAAAGCGATTTCGATTGAGGAGAAGCCAGCAAAGCCTCGCTCGAACCTGGCGGTCACCGGTCTCTACTTCTACGACAATCGGGTTTTGGATATCGCTGCAAATATGAAACCATCGGCCAGAGGTGAATTGGAGATAACCGAAATCAACAACCGTTACCTGGAGTGGGGCGAGCTGTATGTTGAGAAGTTGGGTCGCGGTATCGCCTGGCTGGATACGGGTACTCATCAATCATTATTGTTGGCATCTACTTTTATTGAGACCGTGGAACAACGCCAAGGCTTGAAAATTTCCTGCTTAGAGGAGATCGCCTTTAGGATGGGCTTTATTGATGAGGACCAACTCCAAGTTCTGGGTAGTGCATTGGGTAACAATGAGTACGGCCTTTATCTACTGAAGGTTCTGGAAGAGAGTAGGGGGCACGCTTGAAAATCAGCACCTCTGCAGTTCCTGAAGTAATTGTTATTGCACCGGATGTATATGGCGATGAACGCGGCTATTTTCTGGAGACATGGCATTCTGCTCGCTACGCAGAAGTAGGCATCGATATAAAATTCGTACAGGACAACCGCTCCCGCTCACAACGAGGCGTATTGCGCGGACTTCACTATCAGCTCAACCAGCCACAGGGCAAATTGGTCAGTGTCTCTCGTGGCCGGGTATTTGATGTGGCGGTGGATATCCGCCTTGGTTCGCCCTGGTTCGGTCACTGGGTGGGCGAGGAGCTAAGCGATAGCAATCACAAGCAGCTTTATGTGCCCCCGGGTTTTGCACACGGATTCTGCGTGCTAAGCGATAGCGCCGATTTCACCTATAAATGTACCGACTACTATGCACCGGAAGATGAGTACGGCATTCTCTGGAATGATCCGGATATTGGCATCCAGTGGCCAGGCAGTGATTTTCAGGTTTCACAAAAGGATACTCGTAACAAATTACTGCATCAGATGGGTGATCTCCTGCCCGTCTATAAGAGTCTCCGATGAAAATTCTCGTAACGGGTGCGGCTGGTCAGCTGGGACGGGAGATAGTTCTTTTACTAGGAAGTGGGGTCAACGAGATCGTTGCTATCGATCGCGATGATCTCGATTTCTCCATACCCGAACAGGTTGCCGAAGGCGTCGCTCTGCATCGTGCCGATTGGGTTATAAACTGTGCAGCCTATACCCAGGTGGATAAGGCTGAACAGGAGCAGGAAGCGGCGTTTAAGGTCAATAGAGACAGTGCGCTGGGGGTGGCTGAAGGGGTGAAAAGCTATGGCGGCCGGCTGCTTCAGGTCTCCACGGACTTCATCTTTGACGGCAGTCAGTCGACTCCTTTCAGAGAGACGGATAGCGCTAATCCACTGAGCGTTTACGGACAATCCAAGTGGGAGGGCGAAAAGGCAGTGTTGCATGCCATCCCAGGCGCAATAATTTTGCGTACTGCATGGGTGTATGGTGAGTACGGCAACAATTTCGTTAGGACAATGCTGCGGTTGGCTGCCGAACGTGATGAGCTTGGTGTGGTGGAAGATCAGCTCGGCACCCCGAGCTGGACCTATGACATTGCCCGTGCCATTCAAGCATTGCTTGCAGCAGAAGCATCCGGGATATTCCATTTTACCAACGAGGGTGTCGCTTCCTGGTATGATTTCGCCGTTGAGATTATCAACACCGCCCGTGAGCTCGGATATCCGGTCAAGACAAATCGCGTGAAACCGATTCCCACAGCCGACTACCCTACGCTTGCCACTCGGCCCCACTATTCGGTTTTGAGTAAGGGGAAAATCCGCGGTTTTCTCGATTACGATATTCCCCACTGGCGTGAAAGCCTGCACGCGATGCTGCTCAGAAACCCGCACTGATTGGATCAGGATCACGGCGTTTAAAGCAACGCCTCATCGGTTATCCGGCTTGTCTTGGTCATTGATTGGGCAGGGTTTGCCCAATAGCAACTCGAGTGGTCACCAGGGAAATGCACTTGAATAGCGCCCGATAATGTCTGACGATTGAAATATTTTGGGGGTAGAATGCAGATATTGCGCTGCTGATCGGACAGATTTCAGCCGTAGATTTTTTGTGTGGGAATAGCCTGTTTGCCGAAACAAGGAGCAGGTTTTTTCGTTCTGGTCGGAAAACAAGAACTAGTGGAAAGCTGTATGTCTTTTTCCTGGCATGCCATAAAACAGGACAGGCTCCGCAATCGCGTGTTAACCAAGCTGGGTTTGATACCCTATCTTGAACGCTGCGAAGTGATCGAGCTTGGTGAACTACCGCTGCATTGCGAACTTTACCAATACAATCCTGCAGCACCCACAATCATTTTTATCCCAGGAATAGGTACTTATAGCCAGCTCTACTGTGAATTGCTGGCACGTATGAGTGATCGGGGATTTAATCTTGTCAGCGTTGATATTCGCGGTCATGGTTGCTCGGGAGGTCAGCGTGGCGGCTACCGGGTAAGCGAGGTAGTTGCCGATATCCAGCTGTTGTTGGATCGTTTGCAGCAGCGTTTTTATGGTCCGTTCGGACTCTTTGGCTGCTCTCTTGGCGCGAAATTAGGGTTGGCTGTTGCAGAGCAGGATAAACGTATTGAAGCTCTGCTGTGCCATACGCTGTTTCTGGCAGAGCTGCCTCCGGATATCTGGCACTTCATGGGTTGGAACAGCCTCTACTTCAGCAATATCTTTACCCCCCACCTCAAGGTCAACTTACGGCTTTTTGTGGATATCGACAATCTATTGAAAAATAACCCGATGGGTAAGTACGCCGACCGGGATCCATTGCTGGTTTGGGACTATCCGATATATACACTGCATAGCACCTATTCCTACCCCAGCAGGATTCTGAAACAGCGGCTGTGCGACTGTTCTTCAGCGATTATCATCGGTGACAAAGATCAGATTCTAAGCCTCAATTATACTCGAAGTATTATAAAAATAAGCGCACAACCATTTGATTTAATTGTTATTAATAATGGTAGTCACATGCTGCCGTTCGATCATATCGATGACACGTTGCAAGCCAGCTGCGATTGGTTCCACAACGTATTTGAAAATCAATCTCTGTCCGATGAAGCAAGCGTTTCCGCCTCGTGCTGAGTCAACGCAACTCAAACGCCATTGCATAACTGACCGGTACCGGGCACTCGATCCCAGGCGGTGGCCGAGGAAAGGGTTGCGCCGACTTCAACGCCTGCACAGCTGAACTTTTCAGCAGCTTATGCCCGTTCGGCATATTGAGTTCTGAGACGCTGCCATCACAGCCTACCTGGAACGACACGTCAACATTCCCTTGGATGGCTCGACGCCTGGCGGCACCTGAATAGGTTTTATGCGCCTCAATTTTCGCCAGCAGAGAGGCCAGATAACGCTGCTTAAGCTCGACCGCATTCGCCGGCCCGGACTTTGGTTCAGGCGTGGATGAGGGTGGGGGTGGCTGGGGTGGTGCAGCCCTGGGTGTTACCTTGGCTTTTGGTTTTCGCTCGGTTTTGGGCTCAAGTTTGGGCTTGGGTTGGGGTTCAGACCTGGGTTGAAGTTTGGGTTCCGGGAGAGGCTCTGGTTCTGGCTCAGACTCTGGTTCCGGCACCGGTTCTGGCACTGGTTGTGGTACTGGCTCGGGCTGGAGGAAGGTGAGTCGGACACGGAGTGGTTCAGCGGTACTCGGCTGCACTTCAGCCGCCGGCAGATTGAGTTTGCCAAATGTTGTAAACAACAGCCCATGCAGTAATATCGATAGTATGATGGCTGACAGCCACCAGCCCACACCGCGATACTTCATGGCTGCCGGGTAAGTATGTCCAGTGCTTCGGCACCTGCGCCACGAGCTGCATCAATTACGGAGACAACCAGCCCCAGCTGCGCCTGGTGATCACCACGCAGGCGGATGAAACGTGCGCCGGGAGCATGCAGCGCACCTCTCAGCGTCTGTTCCAGATGTTCCAGCGCCGTTGCTCTTCCGTTGACCAGCAGATTGCCCTGTTGATCGACGATTACCTCGACAAACTCTTCGGCAAGCGCGGCGCTGCCGCTGTTGGCTTTTGGCAGGTTGATATCGATCGTCTGGTCCTCGATGAAGTGCGAGGTCAGCATGAAAAATACCAACAGCAGGAAAACGATGTCGATCAAAGGCGTCAGGTTGAGTAGGGCACCGGCGCGCCGCCGCCGTTCAGAGCCCATCGGTCAACCTCTCCCACTGCATCTGCACCGGAGCGGCTCTTTCCTGTGGATCGCTGCTTGTCCGCCTTTCCAGCAGCAGTGCGGCACAGCGTTGCATCGACGCTCCGCGCCGCTCCATCGATCCCTCCAGGAAATGGAGCAGTATCACCAACGGGATGGCCACCGCCAGACCGACACCGGTGGTTACCATTGCCTCCCAGATACCGCCCGCCAGCGCCTGAGCGTCCACCTTCCCACCTGCCGCTTCAATCACCATGAATGCCTTGATCATGCCGGTGATGGTGCCGAGCAGGCCGAGCAGAGGTGCGGTGCTGCCGAGAATTCCGAGTGTCGGCAGGCCGAAATCGAGTCGTTGCCGCTCCTGTGCAGTCACCCTGTCTCCGACACTCTTCAGGTCTCTCACCCCCTGCCGGTCCGCCGCAAGGATAGCCCGTATCACATTTGCCTCAGGACCTTTCAGCTTGGCGATCTGATGCCATGCATCGGGTTGCTCCAGCAGCTGATTAAGTTGGTGTGCTAACTCCTGTGGTAGTCGCCGCTGCCGGATGAGCAGGAAGTAGCGCTCGATCACGATGGCCAGGCCGATCGACGAGTAGGCGGCCAGCACCCAAACAATGGGTCCGCCTTTGTGCAACAGATCAATGAGGTTCATGGTGTTATCCATCCCAAGGCGGTGCCCGTGCCGAGCAGCAACAGCAGCCCGACACTGGCGTTATCCAGCGCACGCCGCCATTGCCAAAGGTGCTGTCGGACCTGGTTGCCGAAGTGCGCCACCCCAAGCGCGAAGATCAGACCGGGAATAATGACCGCACCCAGACCGAAACCCAGACCGAGCGAGAATCCCGCCGCGGCGTTGGCGCTGGTGGCTGCTGCCAGCACCACTGTGGTCAAAGGTGCACAGGGATTCAGTGCCATGCCGGTTCCCATCAGAAAAAGACCGCCCGGCAGGGTTGCCTTGCGGGCGACCGCATTGCCGACTATTGCCAAGTTAACCGGCTCCTCCCTATGCGCAGGTCGACAACATACGGCGGCACGGCGCTGCCGCCAGAGCAGCGAGAGGGCGACCAGCAGGGTCGCGCCGCCGAGCAGCCAGTGCACCCAGGGTTGGGCGATCCAATCCTGCACCAGCAAACCCAGCGCACCGGCACCGCTACCGAGCAGTATGTAACCGCTCAGACGGCCGAGAGAGAAGGGGAGCAGGGCGCGCCAGGCGCCGCGAATTCCCTCGCTACTGTTCATCAACACCGGTCCCAGATAGGGCAGGCAGGCGATGTTGCAGGGGCCGGAGCCGTAGCTTAACCCGAGCATTAGTGCGGCTCCGAAGCTGAGCGTGACCGGATCGAGCGGCGTCATGGCTGTTTCACCCGCGCTACTCTCCGGCTGCCTTTCAGCAGCGCAAGGAGGTTGGATCCCTCCCACTCTCGCTGCGCTTTTTTACGCGGCTTGAAGTAGGCTGGGTCGGCTCTGAAAACCGGGAGACCGGCATACTTTAACTGCAGTACATTTTTGTATGGGCAGAACTCGACGCAGCGGCCGCACAGCGTGCAATCCTCGAAGGTGACATCCTTTTTATGCATCTCGGTGTGGATCTCGCTGATATCCATCGGGCAGGCTTTGGCGCACAACCCACATCTGTCGCAACCGGGTGTGGCGGTTTTTACCAGGCGCAGCAGACCCAACTTGCGGAACACCGCGTGCAGTGCCAGCATCGGGCAGATGCGACAGAAAGGCTGGCGTATGCTGAGCGCCAGCGCAATGGTCAGGCCGAACAGGAAGTCTGCTACCAGTGAAAGCGTCAGAGCGGTGCTGCTTGAGCTGTCCAGATAGAGCTCGCTGGTCTCCCCGGTGGCCAGCGTGGTCAGCATACGGCTCGGGCAGATCTTGCAGAAGGGATCGCCCAGGTCATGGTTGACCCAGCCAATACCGGTCAACAATGGAAAACCGAACACCAACAGCAACAGGATCAACCACTTTACCGGCCGTATGCGTTTGACCAGTGCCGGAGCGAGCGACTCGCTACGCTGCAATCCCAGTTTCTGGCCCAGGTTGTGCAGCAGTTCCTGAAACGTGCCCAATGGGCAGATCCAACCGCAGAAAGCTTTGTTGAGCAGAGCGAACAGGACCAGGAAGGTGCCCAGTGTGATCAAAGTCGGCATCAGGCCCATCATCAGATTGCCGCCGCCGGCGATCGCTTCCCCCAGCCGGTGGTCCATCTGATGCTGAAACGGAATCAGCGTACAGAGATCCGCTCCCTGCATGTCGTAGGCACAGCTCAGTGCAGGCAGTGCCCCGGAAACCTTGTCCGCCAGATAGAAACCGGTCAGGGTGCCGCCGTAGACAAAAAATATGAAAGCACTGATCTGCACCGACTTGCGTATTATGGAGAGATTCTTCAACGGATTCATCAGCTGCTCCTTACGGCTTTGTGTCCGAGCAAACCTCCAACCGCCAAACCGATAGCGGTAACGAACACGCCCAGTCCCAACGACCGCCAGCGGCTTGGGTCGACCCGGTACTCAGCACTGAGCTGGGTTTGATAGGTCACGCTGTCATCCGCTAGTTCGGCGCTGACAGTGAACTCGGCGCTGCGCTGGTCCTGCCCACGCGCTTCACGATGGGAAAAGTCATCGGGAATAAGCAGTGAAACCTTCCCCTCGGCGTTGCTGATGCTGCTTAACGAGGTCCCGTTGGAGCTCTCCAGCACAACCGCCACATTTGCGGCCGGGGCGCCGTGGAAGCGCAGCAGAAAGTTCCAGTTCCTGACAGAGCGGTAGTGCTGGTGTTCTCTGGGAACCGGGTCAGGCACGATCTCGAAGCTGGTTTTTTCCGCTGCAGTCAGCTCGCGAGTGCTGTGGCCGCTGGGCTTGCCGTGCATATACTGGTAGCGGATCAACGCCTCTTTCAGAGCGCCCCAATCCCTCTCGACAACCACCGCGTGATAGTTGTCCATACCGGTGTTGGGCAGGGTGATGCTGCCGTGCTCGGCGACCAGTGGCACAGTGGAAAGGTCCGGTTTCCACAGGCGTATGCTGGCGCCCTCGCTGTTCTCCAACACGAATTTTTGCGCACCGCGGCGGTGCTGCTGGGGCGCTGCGCCTGACTTTCCGGATACAGCTTCACCCTGCGCCTGACTGCTGTTTTGTGCCTGTGCCGGCGGCAACTGCAGCAGCGTCATCAGCAGCGTTGCCAGTGCGATCTGGCAATAAGTGTTCATCCTTCCTCCGTTCAGAATGCGAAGTTGTAGTTCAGCATGGCGGCAAGCGGGGAAGCGGCGGAGTAGTAATGCTTGCCGCGTGTGTCCTTCTTCACTTCAGTGGCATAGTGTTTGTCAAACAGGTTCTGGACGTGCAGTGAGATGGTGTGCGGGCCGGTTTCATAACCCATCGACAGGTCGGTCACGAAGTCGTAGCCGCCATATTTTTCCGTATTTGCCGGGTCCATGTAATACGAACCCCAGGAGTTGGTTTGCAGCCGCGCTTTGAATCCGCCGGGATGGCGGTAATCTGCGAACAGAGCGTACTGATGGCGTGGTACATAGGGCATCTGATTGCCTGAATAGTCGCTCCCCGCATCGATGAACTCATCGTATTCGTAGTCGCTGAATGCATAACTGCCACCCAGGCTGAGCCCCTCGACCAACTGGTAGTAGCCGCCGAACTCAAATCCTCTCTTTTCGGTTCGGCCTGCATTCTGGAATCTGGTCTGGCCATCCACCAGCGTGGGGACGATCTCGTCTTCGACGTTGATGTAATAGACGGAGGTATCGAAAGACCAGAGGCCGGTGCGGCCCTTCAGGCCGATTTCGAAATTGGTTGCGGTGGACGCATCCAGCGCCTGGTTCTCTTTGATCTCGCTCTCGGAAGGCACCTGGTCGGAGCGGGCGATGCTGCCAAACAGACTCAGTGCCGGGGATAGTGCGTAACTGACACCGACACGGGGTGAGTAGAGATCGAAGCGCTTGTCGATCTTGTATTGACCGGTTCCCGCAACGTATGTACCGCTTGCATAGTCGTAGTCGGTGATCTCGTTGCCGTCGATAGCGAAGCTGGTACGGTCGTAGCGCAGACTTAAGTCTACCAGCCAGCGGTCGGAGGGTTGGATTGACTCCTGCAGGTAGATGCCATAGAGGGTGTTTGTGGCGCTTTGCGTCTCCATCAGATCACCCCTGGCATCGGACAGAGTGGCGGTGATTCTGCCCGCCTGAGGACCGAACGGAATGGTCTGGACGTCCCGGTACTGATACCTTCTGGCATCGTCGCTATCTTCCACGCGGGCCGTTATACCGGCCACCAGTGTACTCTCCCCGAGCAGCCGATGCCGGTAGCTGAACTCGAGGTCGGTGCCGAAGACGTCGGTACCTGCCTCGTTGTCGTTGATCGCGCCGGTAACCGGGTGGTAGTGAGTCCAGTGGTTGTAGTAGAGGCGTGGCTTGAAGGTCAGGTTGCCGTACTCTTTCTCCAGCCTGGAATTGAAGAACCAGATCCTGGAGTAGCGCCCGGAGTGTTGCCAGGCATCCTGCGTCTCTGTTTGTTCGCCGCTATCCAGGAACTCCCTGAACTGCGCTTCGCTCATCGTTCCGGGCAGCTGCAGGTCGGCTTCCGAATAGCTCAGTTCGGTCTCCAGCGTAGCGCCGTCCGCCAGCATCAAGCCGTGTTTCAATCCAAGCTGGTTGGTGTCGAAGTCGTTCCAGCGCCGCCAGTCGTTCTCCAGCGCCCGGTGCGACGCGGTGACAGCGACGGCGTTCGCGTCGTTAATATCTTCCGCCAGCCTGAGATGGAAGTTCTGCGCACCGTAGTTGCCGAATCCCAGCTTGACACGGTTGTCGTCGGTATCGAACACCGATTTCGAGATGATCTGCACCGTGCCGCCGGCGGAGCCTGCGCCGTACAGCGAACCCGGACCCTTGGTGATCTCGATGCGCTCCACATCCTGTGTGTCGAAGTAGTCGAAACGGGAGAAGCTGTCGGGATCGGTCATCGGCACGCCGTCGCGCAGCACCATGATCTCGCGTACGCCGTAGTTGGCTTTCTGACCGGCACCGCGGACGATCAGACGCACGTCGTAGCCGCCATTCTTGGAGTCGATCAGTACACCCGGCGTGCCCTGGATGGCATCCTTGATATTCATCATTCTGGCACCGGCGATCTGGTCGCTGTCGATCACGCTGATGGCGCTGGGCACCTCTTTTGTCGCCCGTTCGATACGAGTGGCAGTGACACTGATCCTGTCCACTGGTTGTTCGGCAACCGCGATACCATTGCCAGCCAAGAAAATCAGTATCCCGACACGGAAACGGCGAGCCGGCTCTTGTTTGTTACGCTCGAAATTCATGGGGTAGCTCCTTGTCTAATGCTGCTGCATGCAGAGCGGGCGCCAAGTCCCGCTGGTTTGGTTCGCGCCGAACCCTGTTCAATGCACTGCCCTCAAATCGAGGATGCCGGGATCATACGCAAAGAGCGCTAGGTTCAGAATTGAGCAAAATCAAGAAATATTAATTAAAACAATAAGATATGTCATATCACGTAACGCTTGTGTGTTTTCACGCGGATTCGCCGACGAAGCAGTCGCGCCCGGGCATGCAGGCGTAGGATAAACTGTGGTGCAATGGAGCGACGGACTCACGATAGCTGTACAATCGCAGGATCAAATGCTGCGCGAACCATGACAGATACACACTACATCATCGATATTCTGATTCTGCTGGCTGCGGCGGTTGTGGCGGTACCGCTGTTCCAGCGCCTGGGGCTGGGTGCGGTACTCGGTTTTCTCGTCGCAGGTGCGGCGGTGGGTCCCTGGGGCTTTGGCTTCATTGATGCGGTGGAGGAGATACGCCACCTGGCCGAGTTCGGCGTCGTGTTTCTGCTCTTTATTATCGGCATCGAACTGAAACCGGCCCGCCTGTGGATCATGCGGCGCAGCGTCTTCGGACTCGGCACGGTACAGCTGCTGGTGACCGGTACCCTGCTCACCCTTGGCGCCATGCTGCTGGGGTTGCCTCTACGCACCGCATTGATAATCGGTTTCGGACTGGCGCTATCGTCGACCGCTTTCGGTCTGCAGATACTCAGCGATAAAGGCGAACTGGGAACGGGTTACGGCCGCACCGCGTTTGCTATCCTGCTGCTGCAGGATCTTGCCATTGTCCCGATGATGGCACTGCTGCCGCTGCTGGCAACGCCCGAGTTGAGCCTCACTGAAGATGTCGAGTTGGCCGCACTGGAATCGGTCGGGATCATAATCGGCGTCTTCATACTGGGCCGCCTGCTTATTCGACCGCTACTCCAACTGGTTGCCGGCAGTCGCAGAAATCCCGAGATATTCACCGCCACTGCCATTCTGTTGGTGCTGGGTGCGGCATGGCTTACCGGCTGGGCCGGTCTCTCCATGGCGCTTGGCGCCTTCCTGGGTGGTCTGCTGCTGGCGGATTCCCGTTATCGCCACCAACTGATGGCGGATATTCAACCGTTTCGCGGTCTGCTGCTCGGACTCTTTTTTATGAGTGTGGGCATGTCGATCAACTTCGGTCTGATCGGGACCCGGGGATTGCTGGTGGCGGCCTTGGTCGGCGGGCTGTTACTGATCAAGGCGATGCTGGTGTGGGGGTTGTGCCGGATGACCGGGCGCAGCTTCGCCGAGTCGGTTCAAGCTGCGCTGCTGCTTGCCCAGGCGGGAGAATTCGGCTTCATCATGTTCGGTCTGGCCAACACGGCCGGCTTAATGGACGGGGAGCTTTATCAGCTGCTGCTGCTGATCATTGCGCTGAGTATGGCGGCAACACCGCTGTTGGTTAGGCTGAGCCCATGGCTCGGAAAAGCACTGGACAAGCCGGTGCAGTACATGGAGAAGATAAGCAAGCCGATCCCCGAATCCCACAATCACGTCATCGTCGC
Source organism: Chromatiaceae bacterium (assembly GCA_024235255.1). Taxonomy (GTDB): domain Bacteria; phylum Pseudomonadota; class Gammaproteobacteria; order Chromatiales; family Chromatiaceae; genus HKST-UBA178. Next base: position 407,230 of record JACKMT010000001.1, on the reverse strand, counting down.
CGGTTTCGGCCGCTTCGGCAGTTACCTTGCCCGCACGTTGGCCAAAGCCAGAGTACCCTATCTGGTACTGGAGATCGATCCGGTCCGGGTGGCCAGAGCACAGGCACTCGACTACCCGGTCTACTTTGGCGATGCCAGTAGAGTAGAGGTGTTGCGGGCTGCCGGTGCCGAGAATGCGCTACTGGTGGTGTTTGCGATGAATCAGATGGAGAGTATCGGCCAGGCGGTGGTTTCGGTACGCGAGTCATTTCCGGCGCTGAATATTTTCGCGCGCGCCTGGGATAGCAGGATGGCCGAAAAGCTACTCTCCATGGGCGTTAGCTACGCGATTCCGGAGACGCTGGAGAGCAGCCAGCAGCTCACCCAGGACGTTTTACAGGCATCAGGTGTTGCAGCGGATACGGTGGTTCGGTTGGTCAGGCGTGACCAGGACGGCGGCAAGTACAAAATCAGCAGAAAACCGAAGGCGCTGGAAAATCGGTCGGACTACCAGCAGATGCTGTTGGTTTTGACGCCGGGCTGTGACGAGGCCTCGCTCCTGAGCTACGCCTTTGCCTTAGCGACAGACAATCATGCCTCGCTGACGGTGGTGGAGGTGCTCACCGAATCGGTGGAAGCTGCCGAGGAGGGGATCTCTTCACCTGACGAACTGGAGGATCGCATGGTGGAGAGCAGCCGGCGCAGACTCGAAGCTTTGGTCGTCGGACATGGTGAAGGTTTGATGATCCCTACCAAGATACTGCTCGGCAGACCCTATCGGGAGATCATTCGCGAGGTGCTCACCGGCGGCCAGGATCTGGTGTTGAAGCCGGCGGAATCAGGCAGCGGATTGAAGCAGCGGCTGTTTGGCAACGATGACACGCGTCTGCTGAACAACTGCCCCTGCCCGGTGCTTTTGATCAGATCGACACCACCGAGCCCTTACCGTCATCGCCGCATCTGCGCGTGCCTCTATCAGGATGAGAGGCCGGGTGGTCAGCGCGACGACAGATACAGCATCAATCGCAAGATTCTGGAGCACGCGGCGCGGCTGGCCAGCGCCCAGTTTGCCGAACTGCATGTCATTCATGCCTGGGAGGCCTATGGCGAGCAGGATCTGCAAAGCGGTTTTTCGCCGTTTCAATTTGATGCCGAGAACTATGTGGATCAGGAGCTGAAACGCAACCGTGAGGCGCTGGAGACGATACTTGCCGAGCAGCGTGAGTCAATGGAGAGCGGGTTGCTCCGGGCATTCAATCTGGTATGCCACATGGTAAAAGGGAGTCATCGGGATGAAATCGTCAAGCTCGCCAAAGATCTGCAGGCAGATCTGGTTGTCGTGGGCACTGCGGCGCACTCCGGCATTACCGATTTTATTGTCGACAGCACCGCTACCGCGATCACCCGGCAGCTGACGTGCTCAGTGCTTGTGGTGAAGCCACCGGAGTTTGTTGCACCGACCGCCGAAGAGGCGCTTTAGGGTTCATCGCTACTCTGCAGCGTGCACAATATCCATCTCTTTCCGGTAAACGCCGGTCTCGATCTCCAGTAGTCCGAGGATGCTGTGGAACAGGTTGTCGTGCGAATATTTGTTGCCGATGATCTGCCGCAGTGCACTGATATTCACATCATTGTTGTTTTCGCCGAACCACAGAATTGCCGGGACGTGGCGCTGGGTTTCAGGCGACAGCAGATAGGGCAGGCCATGCAGATAGACGCCCCCCTCTCCGAGAGATTCACCGTGATCGCTGATGTAGAACATGGCGGTTTCAAATTTCTTACTGTTCGCTTTCAATAGTTCAATTACTTTGGCCAGGAAAAAGTCGGTATAGAGGATCGCGTTGTCATATGCATTGTCGATCTCCTCTTTGCTGCAATCTTCCAGCTGATTGGTTTTGCAGGTCGGTTTGAACTTCTCGAATGCGGGGGGGTAGCGCTTGTAGTAGGCAGGTCCGTGGTTCCCCATCTGGTGCAGCACGATAAAGATGTCGCCCGCGGCGTGTTTGTCTATAAACGCCTGCAGTCCGTCCAGCATCCCCTCATCCCGGCACTCGCTGTCGCATACCGGATTGGTGTCGGCAGATTTGAAACTTTCATAGGGCACCCTAATCGCAACTCCCTTGGATGAGGAGTTGTTGTCTCTCCAGAGCACGCTTACACCGGCATTTTGCAGAATATCAAGTACATTTTCGACCGATTGGGCTTTGGCATCGCTGAAATCCTCACGCCCGTAGACGGAGAAGATGCAGGGCACGGAATCTGCTGTCGAAGTGCCGCACGACCATACGTTGTTAAAACTGACTATATTTTCGCGTTTTAACAGCGGATTGGTCTCACGGCCATATCCGTTTACCGAGAAACGGTCGTATCTGGCCGTCTCCCCGAGCACGAAAATTATCAATTCCCGCTCTGTGTCGGCGGCTGAAATCCGTGCATCCTCCGCGATCGGTTTTGCTGATTCCCGCTCGCTCTCGAACAATCCGTTAACATACTTGCTGACAGCATAGATATAACCTGTGGGATTGGTGTAATAGCGCAGCGGTTTGTGCTCACGGATAAATGAGGCGTAGTGGCTGCTAAATGCAAAAATTGTCGCTACGATAATGGCCAGAACCGGGATCACAAGTTTCAGTCTTGCAATCACTGCCGATTTCAAGGAAAGATTTGCGAACGAGAGCCGTCCGACAAGCAGTGCAGGTGCAATACCGAGCAGCAGAAAATAGCCGAACATCTTGACTGTTAACAGATCCATCACTTCATTTGTATCGGTCATGACCATATTCCGGATCATGCCGACATCGATAATGACGTTATAGCTATCCATGAAATAGGCGGCTAAAGCTGTGATCAAAAACAGCGGTGTCGTCACCAGCTTCAGGGTGTTTCGATAGCAGACCAGCGACAAAAGCATGATGAACACACCGGTAAGCAGCAACGCCAGAGAGAACAGGAATGCCGCGTTTTCCAGCGAAAGCGGATAGTCTCGCAGTACATTGGAGAAAAAAGTCAGGTTATAGACTGTAGTAAAGAAAACTGCGGTGAGAACAATTGTTTTTTCTACCGAAATAATACTGCTTTTCATTAACAACCTGCATCAGTCTGAGTAATTGTATGGTGTGTGTTCCGGGATTATGAGATAGGTTCTGAACAATGGCTGAGTCAGGCACCAATCAGAATTTTTCACCGGTTTGAACTTGACCGCTATCCTGTTCTTCTTCCAATCCGTATTTTTTTAACTTTCGCCATAGTGAGACGCGGTCGATGCCGAGAATTTTCGCCGCCCGCGTGCGGTTCTCTTCGCAGCTTTCGAGTACATAGCGGATATACTCGGCTTCCCGCTCAACCAAGGTAGGCAGGCGGTGAACTGTTTTCTCCTGCGCAATTTGCATGACATGATCAGAAAGCGTGGTTGGCAGGTTGTTTATTGTGAGTAGGTTCTCCTGCGCCAGCGCCACGCCGCGCTCGATGATATTCTCCAACTCGCGGATGTTTCCGGGATAGTTATAATCGAGCAGTGCAACCATTGTCGCCGGATCGATGTCATCGACAGTGCGGCCCATGCGTGATGCATGCTTGCGCAGGAAGTGATATGCCAGCAACGGGACATCACCGCGCCTTTGCGCCAACGGTGGCAGGCGCAGACCGACCACATCGAGCCGATAGTAGAGGTCGCGGCGAAAACGACCGGCGGCAACTTCATTGCGCAGATCCTGGTGTGTTGCTGCGATAAGGCGGATATCGACAGGTGTCGATTTGGTGGCACCAAGCCGCTGCACCTCCCGTTCCTGGATCACTCGCAATAATTTCACCTGCATTGAGAGTGACATCTCGGCAATCTCATCCAGGAATAGGGTGCCGCCGTTGGTCGCTTCGATCAGGCCGATACGCGACTCGGTAGCGCCGGTATAGGCGCCTTTTTCGTGGCCGAAAAGCTCGTTTGCCAGCAGTTCCTTCTGCAGCGCGCCGCAGTTGAGTGCCTGGAAAGTTCTGTCGCTTCGATTACTCTGATCGTGAATGAAGCGGGCCAGCAGCTCTTTTCCTGTTCCACTCTCTCCGCTGATCAGGACGTTGGTGTTGGTGGGAGCAATCTGCTGCGCCATCTCCAGCAGACGCAGCATGACCGCGTCCTGCGTGATGATGTGAGATGCGTCGCGGCTGTTCGCGAGGCGTTCTTTCAAAAGTCTGTTTTCCCGTTTCAAGCGGACCATCTCCAACGCATTGCGTACGACTTCACGTACTTCGTCCAACCGGAACGGTTTGGCGATGTAATGGAAAGCACCCGCTTTCATCGCCTTGACAGCCGAATCAAAAGTGGCATAGCCGGTGATCAGAATGACAGCGGTTTCCGGGTCTGTCGACTTGACGCGTTTAAGAATCGCCATGCCGTCCACTTTCTCCATGCGCAGGTCGGTTATGATCAGATCGAATTGGTGCTGCTCCAGCACTTCCAACGCACCAATACCGGTCGTTCTGGAAGTGACTTCATGCCCCTCCTTGCGGCAGACGTGGGCTAAATTCTCGACGGCGGTCGCTTCGTCATCGACGATGAGGATTTTGCCTTTGTCGGTTTGGGTGCTAGTCAATGCCTGCCTCCTTGTAGGGGAGCAGAATAATTACCTGAGTTCCGCAGCCTTGACGGGAGGTGATGATCAGGCAGCCATCATGCTCTTTCACGATCTCCTGAACGATGTAGAGGCCGAGGCCGACCCCCTGTCCCGGTTCTCCGGTGGTGTAGAAGGGATCGAACACCTTGGAGAGCTGTTCCGCGGGTATTCCGGGCCCGTTATCGGACACCTGTATTGCAACGTACGGTCCTTGATAATCGGTAATGAATTTTAGCTCTCCCGCCACCTCTGCACCGTCCGGCAGCAGCAACGGGCCTGGGTTGTGCAGCGCCGCATCGATCTCAATCCGAACCCCATGACCTCCGGCATTCAGAGCGTTTTGGATAAGATTAATGAACAGCTGCTGGATACGCTGTTTGTCGACGTTGACGCATAGCTCCTCGGGGATAGACAGCGAGAGATCCGCCGCGAAGTTCTGCACCATCTTGCCAATAATAATCTGCGTCTCCCTGATCAGTTCAATCAGCCTATGCGGGCTCTTCCGAAAGGTGTGCTGGCTGCCGAAATCCAACAGGGTTCTGACAATCTTACGGCCACGTTCGGTTTCGCTGTCTATCTGTTCGAGCCAGGTGAACAGCTGAGCAGTATCAGCTTCCGTCAACTCCTCCATCAGCAACTGACAGGAGGATGAGATATTGGACAATGGGTTGTTCAGTTCATGCGCTACACCAGCCGACAGGATTCCCAAGGATGCCAATTTCTCCGATTGCAGCATGCGTTTCTGGCGGATTTTCAACTCGTTCAGCATACGGTTGAACGCATCGGTAAAGGCGATGAACTCGCGGTCCCCGGACGGTGGATTCAAATGATTGAAATCCCCCTTGGCAATCGGCATTAAATGCGACTCTAACTGCTTCAATGGAGCAACCACCACGCGTTTGAGTTGACGTCCAACGAGGTATATTGAAAGCCCAATCAAAAATAGAGAGAAGAACAGAAACCACTGAGATTCTCGCACCGCCTCTTCCAGCATCCGGCGTTCCCGATAAGAGAGTGTTTCGACCGAGATATGTATTCTATGGCCAAGCATTCTGATCTGCTCTTGAGCAGCCTCCCGCGCTTCTGCCGAGCCTTCATTCCAGCGCCCCAGACTACTACGATAGCGTGTCAGAATCTGAATCAACTCCAGTGGATCGATTTCATCCAGTATTGTTTTTAACAGTGGACTGTATCTCTGCAGCATATTAAACGACAAAGCGGCTTGTTCGTCCGCCTTGGCGAGCGCGTCAATGTCTGCGTAAAGCAGTAGATTTTTCTCTTCACGGCGCATCTCCAGAACGGCATTTCTTAAATCTGAGACCACTTCACCCTCGGTTATCTGGCGTTCAAGAAAGCGCAAGCCTGAAAAAGCTATTACGCCAAGTGTTAAAGTGCTTATGACCAGAGCAATATAGGCACTGGTAATTTTGCCGCGTAAACTGCTCAGATCGAATAGATTCTTCATGACAATCCACAACAATTCGTTGCAAATTGCAACTATGATAAGAGATTCATGGCAGGTATTATATTAATTGACATTTCTCAGATAATCGTCCGCTATCGTGTTACAAAATGCAACACATAAACGACATCTTAATTCAAAAACATTAGAAATATCAATAGGTAATATAAATAAATTGTTGGTTGGGATAGTGCATAAAATTTAAGGATATTGTAATATAATATTTTGCAGAGATGTGAAAAACTCACCAGTAGTGATCTGAAACGCATCCTTGCGCGACTTGCACGGAAGGCGGGATTGTCGGTATCCGGAATCCAATGGCGCCCGTGCCTGTGATCAGCTGACCACTGTCCGCTGGAGGAGGCGTTTTTTTCACCTATCCTATTGCCGGTTGAGCAGGGCATTTCCGCGCGGCGTAGCCCTTACTGTCTAAGGATAGACTGGAAACAATCACGGAACTATACCGTTGCAATTTTGCAGTTGTGCTCGGCATGCAGTTTGCTGGCGACGGCTCGCGTGAATTGCACAGAATAATAGAATGAATACAGTTGTGAAGGAAAAACAGATGACTGAAAAATCGGTAGTCATTCCAAAAGAGCTCGTTGCGGCGCTGATTTTTTCCGTGATTGCGGTCTACCTTGCGACAATCGTTCCGACAATAGAGATAGCCTGGGTCAGTGGATTACTGCTATTAACCGTATACCTTTTTGCCTTTGAAATTGTTGGTGTGGATGTAGCCGCCACCAGCATTATGATTTTACTTGGACTCTCCTCGTTGCTGGCGCCATTCATGGGGCTGGAACATGGATTGGTTGACAATAAACACCTGTTCGACGGTTTTTCCTCCAACGCAGTCATCTCCATTATCGCTGTTATGATCATCGGCGCCGGTCTGGACAAAACAGGCATCATGAGCAAGGTGGCTGCTTTTATTCTTAAGGTCGGTGGTACCACGGAAGGACGGATTATTCCGATCGTCTCAGCTACGGTTGGGTTCATCTCATCATTCATGCAAAACGTCGGTGCCGCGGCACTGTTTCTTCCGGTGGTATCGCGTATTTCGGCCCGTTCCGGATTGCCGATGTCGCGTCTCTTGATGCCGATGGGATTTACCGCCATTCTGGGCGGTACCATCACTATGGTCGGCTCAAGCCCCCTGATTCTGCTCAATGACCTGATACTTACCTCTAACAGAGCGCTGCCTGCAGAGCAGAAGATGGAGGCTTGGGGGCTCTTTTCAGTAACCCCGATCGGATTGGCTTTGGTTGCAACCGGTATTACTTACTTTGTTCTGGCGGGAAGGTTCGTGTTGCCACAGACAAAAAGCGAGAGCAGTACCAGTGGAACGGATACATTGGAGTATTTTCAGAATCTGTATGGCCTAAAGCCGACTTTGGTCGAGATAGTCGTTCCGGACGGAAGTGAGCTTATCGGGCGGTTGCTGGGTGAAATAGAGAGCACTTACAGCATTCGCGCGATAGGGGTAAAGCGCCACGGCGAGGACAATATGGTGGGTCCTGGTTCCACAGCTTACGATACCGTAATTGAAGGCGGCATGGTGCTTGGCGTCGTGGCGACTAACATCCATATCGAAACCCTGATTAGTAAATACAAACTGAAGCGGCGCTCGCAACTAAGAAGTTTTTCCGAATCTCTTGCCCCGAACAAAGCGGGAATCGCCGAAGTGGTCATCCCGCCGGGGTCAAAATTGATTGGCAAGAGTGCGCGCGAAATCTGGTTGCGTAAAACCTTTGGCCTGAGCATGATCGGACTGCACCGGGATGGGGAAACATTGCGCAGCGGTGAGAATATCAGAGCGATGCCGTTCCACGCCGGTGACACTTTGGTGGTGCATACAACCTGGCAGAATCTGGCACGTATTGAAAAAGACCGTAACTTTGTCGTGGTAACAACAGAATATCCGCGTGAGGAGGAGCTGCGGCCGCACAAGATAGTACCGGCAGCGCTGTTTTTCGCTATCGCGCTGTTCATGGTGTTATTCACCGATATCCGTCTCTCTGTGGCACTGCTGACCGGCGCAATGGGCATGGTACTATCCGGTGTATTGAAAATCGATGAAGCTTACGATGCGGTGAGTTGGAAGACTGTTTTTCTACTCGCTTCATTGATCCCGCTGGGTCTGGCGGTCGAATCGACCGGGACCGCCAAGTGGATAGCGGAGCAGGTGCTTGCGGTAGTCGGTCATGCGCCGCCCTGGGTGATCCAGACCTCGGTGGCGGTATTAGCCACCTTCTTTACGCTGGTTATGTCCAATGTTGGCGCCACGGTGCTGTTGGTCCCGTTGGCCGTCAATATCGCTATCGGAGTGGGGGCTGACCCGGCAGTCTATGCGCTGACGGTGGCCATAGCGACTTCCAACTCATTTCTGATACCTACTCACCAGGTGAATGCACTGATTATGGGGCCTGCCGGCTACCGGGTGCCCGATTTTCTGCGTGCAGGAAGTGTTATGACAATCCTGTTTTTGTCGGTAATGATGGTGGTGATGAATCTGTTTTATTAGACAGAACTTATTGCACCATTCCGTTCTATCCTCAGAGGGTAGTGTCTGAAATACTGCGTGGCGGCTCTTGCCGACATGTATTTTGGACAGCACCACAGTTCGTGAGAGCTGAGGAGACAGATATTAAAAGCATCGACGGTGTGAAACCCGTCTTTCGTCCATACCACATATCCGCTGCGTTACACAGAGATGCCGGGTTGCATCAGTACGCCTAACCCGGATATTTCATGAAGGCGGGCAGCATTTTTGAAAAAACGTTTTGGTTTTTAAATATTACGTACAGCATTGTACGTTTTTATAAAAGTACGGTTTGTCCTATTCGGTTTCAGGTCGCCTGTGCCGTCACATTTTGCCCGATCTCCCTCAAACCATAGCGACGGCTTTGCTTTTTCGGGCGATCGAACAAACTGCTTAGGCACAACCGCCCTGAATCCCGAATCCTTCATGAAATATCCGGGCTAACCATCCGCATTTAAGCGTGTCAGCCGCAGTAGAGAGACCCCCCATCGTTTTTTACTTCTCTTTAATCATCAGGCGTAGCTTCATAAGTGTTTCGTCATAGCGCTGGCGAACATCTGCATCTGGATTTTCCAACTGTGATTCAAGATTTTCCACCTGTTGCTTAATTGCCCGAATACGCTTTTTACGAATTCCAGAAGTCTCCGACATGGCGGCTTTAAGATAGTTTTTGCTTTGCGTTAACTCCCACTTGGCATCCTCAACCTTACCGGTTTCGAATAGATCATACTCCGCATAAAAAAGATGAAACCTGGCATCAATCAGTTGTCTGAAGAGATGGTTTTCCGATTGTTGACTGCGCCAGGCGTTATAGAGATTTTCTGCCTCCCGTTCGATCAGCGCTACCACTTTGTGCCAGAATCCGGTCAGTTCGGAACTCCTCTCCGGGAGCTTATGACGTTCGTTATCGAGCAGTTCGCGTATTTCCGCGCCCAGCCGTTGTGCTTCATCGTGTGTTTTGCTGTCGGCACCGGACTTGACCTGTTCCAGCAAATTCAACGCATTGCTCAACTTCTCTTTTACCGCGTCATGGCGTCCAACTGCATAATCCTCCACGGCCTGCCATAACAGTCGGCGCGACTTAGCCAGCGGAGTGCTCGCTCCCAGCGAGACGAAGCGTACACCCGACTCTGCATTTTTCAGTGCGCTGTCGGCGCCTTTCGGGTCAGCATTAACAAGCAGTGTAAAAGCCTCGTTGATGTGCTGCTTGGTGGATGTCAGCGGAAGGTCCACCTCGGTCTGCGTCAGCGACTCCCGCAGCTGTATCAGCTCTTTACGGGCCGCTTCGACGTCGCGATTATTCAGGTGTGATTTGGTGTTCTCGATATGCCGCTTCGCCTGCCTGATCAGATAAACCTCTTCAATATCCGTTAAAGAGATCTCAACCGGAATCAGGTCCAGCGCAACTTCGTGGGGTTCCTGATAGTCAAGGTGTTTCTCGGCCACCCAGATATGATCTGCTATCTGCGTGCTTGGAACCACAGATTCTATGTAGTCAATCAACGTGGAAGCTGCGTGTAGTTCGCTTTCTGCACGCTTCAATTCTCCACGGTGAATTTGGGCACGGGCATCAACGATGTGACGTAAAATCTTGGAAGCCGACTCAGACATGCTTTTCTGCGGAACCACAGACACACCACGAACGGTGTCAGATTTGTCTGGATTGACGTCTGCATGGATCGATACTGTGGCTGTCGACAGCACTGTCATTACCAGGCCTGCGACGGCAAACAAAAGGTATCGCTTATCCATGGATGCTACCTCATAGGGTGCTGGCGGGCAGTTATCTCCCTAATCTGACTGATAATCCAGCTGAGTCTTTTACAACTTTTAAATACAGAATGGTAAATCATCCGGCGTTCAACAAGGGTGTGAATTGTGGACGGGTCTTGGTCCTGCTTGATGTCGGGTCTCGTATATCCGGATATTTCGTGTTCTCTGCCTAATGTTGCCAGAGCAAGTCGGTAGGTCTTCTCAATAAGATATTTCTCATAAAGTGCAGCGCGTATATCTTCCTCTATCTGAACCGGATTTGTCGCCAGTTTATAGAGCGCCTTATTCAGCGCACGCACGAGCTTCAAAGTGTTTTCCACCATTTTGAGCATGAATTGATCTGCCGGAACTGAGAGTTCCAATAGTTCCAGAGCGATGGACCTGGCGTGATCGATCGCCAGGTCCAGAGTGACGGAAATTCTCGATACTCTATTGAATTCGGCAGGGTGAATGGGACTGCATGCGAGCATGTCCAGATGGTATTTTCGAAGTGCAGCGCACCGCTTCCAGATTGCCTTGAGGTTTGCCGCACTTCTTGGATCCCGATCCTTCATGTAGCCAACCAGCGCCAGCATGGCGTCTACAAGCAAATCGCTCTGTTCGATAATCAGGTCGTATAATCCGGCCGAGTGTTTCCCAAGCCGGATAGAACGCGACTTCGGGCCGTTCGAGCCGGTATCGGCGCCACGTGCTCGAAAAGGGATTATCCTGGTAACGTTTTCCATCTGTACATGACTGGTTGGTTGTTATGAGATTTTCACAACAATGTCGTGCAGACGGTCCGCCGCCCGGGCCATCCGGTCCGCGCCATTGGAGAGGTGACGATATACCTCACGGCGTTTAAACATCTCTACTACTTTAATCAATGCCTGGGCTCTCGAACCCGGCTCTGCAGCTTCAAGCTTTGCAACCATCTCATCTACATTGAACAAATCAGCCAGTGCGCGGCGATAGATCTTTTCGATGTTGCGCTCCGATTTGCGCGCAGCGGCCGCGTTTTCTTCTGCCTGTGCCGGATTCTCGGAAAGTCTTTTGAATCCCTGCTGCAGCGCTTCAGCGGCGTTTTTATACTCAACAGCCATCTCCAGCATAAATTTATCGGGTGACAGGCCAAGCGCCTCCAGTTCGCGGGTGGTTGTCTTGGCGTAGTTCATGCCCATATCCAGGGTAACTATGGCCCGATAGATATCCTCGCGGTCCATCGGTGTGGCGAAGGCGCGATTCAGGACATCAACGTTGCGTGCTTTAAGTTCGTCGCCGCGCTTTTCAATCTGCCGGACAACCAGTGCTTTCTCTTCGCTGCCGTCCTCCATGAACTGAACCAGGGCCTCCATCGCCTCTACCAGGACATCGCACTGTTCATTCATCAATCCGTAGAAGTCCGGCATAACGGGGAACACCCGGTCAACCAGCTTGGTAATCATTGAATTGGAACTGCCGCTCATTGTTTTTTCTCCATATGTTCAGAAATGTGAATACTTCAGGTGTCTGACAGGCATCGCTGTCTGGATAGAATTCGCTTACGCCAAGCCCACTACATCAAGTATAAGATAGGTGATAATTGCCACCGTGGCAGAGCCGGGAATGGTAATAATCCAGGTGCTTATGATCTCCTTGGCTTTGGCCCAGCGCACCGCTTTGGGCCGCTCCGAGGCGCCTATACCCATGATCGAAGAGCTGACCACATGGGTGGTGGACACCGGGGCGCCGATCATCGAGGCGGCAAAAATCACCGATGCCGATGTCAGCTGGGTATCGAAAGCGTGCAATGGCCGCACCTTGTAGATACCGAAGCCCACTGTCCGCACGATGCGCCAGCCGCCGGACAGGATGCCTAGCGTGATTGCCAAAGCGCAGGAGAGTACCACCCAGAACGGCACCTTAAACTCGGGGATGAAGCCGCCGAGCAACAGTACCAGGGTGATAATACCCATACTCTTCTGCGCATCATTGGCGCCGTGGGAGAACGCGAGACCGGCGGAGGTAATGAATTGCACCCGTCGCAGATAGGTGTTGGCGATCGGCTTAGCCGCGCGCAGGAAGAAACTCATCAGCCGGTGGATGATGAATCCGGCCCAGAAACCGATAACCGGAGAGATGACCAATGACAACAGCACCTTGGTAACACCGGTGAAATGACCCTGCCCCAATTCCTGGAAGCCCCAGACTACATGGTCGGCACCTGCCGCTACGACCACCGCACCGGCAAGTCCGCCTACCAGCGCATGCGAAGAGGAGGAGGGGATGCCGAACCACCAGGTGGCCAGGTTCCAGAAGATGGCGCCGAAAATGCCGCATAGCAAAATGGCGATGGATGGCAACGCCTCGAGATCGCCTATATTAACGAACTTACCGATGGTATTGGCGACCGCGGTTCCGCCGAGTATCGGCCCAAGAAATTCAAACGTCGCGACGATAATCACCGCCTGAACCGGCGTCATGGCGCGTGAGGCGATGACGGTGGCGATAATGTTGGATGCGTCGTGGAATCCGTTGGTGTAATCGAAAATCAAAATAATGATAACGGCAGTAACTGCCAAAATAAGGATGGTATCCATTATGTCGGGGATCTCGAAAAATTTGTTGTAGTGGTGTGTTGTGGTTGTAAAAGCAACGTATTTGGAGTTAATGGGTAAACCATTCAAACTACCGGCATCTTTTTATACAATTAACGTGCCAGAGATTGGGTTTGATAAACTTTTTTTATTTTGAAGCATTTCATTAAATAAAATCACGCTGCTGCTATAAGTATAGAAATTTAATAAAATCAATAAGTAAGTTTGTTGATTCCAGGATAAAATCCACTCCAAACCTGGTGTTAATACTTCCGCTGTCGTCAGCGCTACAAGGGTTGGATCAAGATGAGTTTCCGGATAGAGTCTCGTTGGCGAAGGCATATGGATGTGATCACGCGTTTATTGTTGCATTTGGCAACAGTAGGGGATGCCGGAGGCGCAGTAGATAACTTCGTTTGTAATCTTTTCCACATGACAGATTAATGACAGTGGGGGTGTTGCGAATCTTAAATAGCATGCTGCAATTTGCAACACACCACGGAGCCTGCTTGATTTGAGATCTTTCTGCGGCGAACACTTGAACCGGCAGACTCCCAGAAGCGTGGCGCAGATAGGTCACCAGCAATAACCGGTACCCCGGCCTGACTGAAACCGAAACAGTAAGTTCAGAAATTGGGCGGCGTGCAGACGCTGATGACTTCACACACCTCTTCGCCGTTATTGCGAAACCGGTGGGGTATATTACTTTCGAAATAGTATGCATCGCCGGCTTTCAGCAGGGAAAGCTCATCACCCACTGTGACTTCTATCTCACCACGCAGGACGATGCCGCCCTCTTCTCCCTGATGGACCAGCATCAACTCACCGGTGTCACCACCGGGAGGATACTGCTCTCGCATGATCTGTAAACGCCGACCCTTCAGATTGCCGCCGACCTGGAAAAACCTCATGCTGCCAAAGGTATGCTCGGTGAATTCATCAGCCCTGAAAAAGCGTTTATCGCGGGTGTGCTTTTCGTCATCGAAAAACTCACCCAATGACATGGAAATGCCCTCCAGCAGCCGCTTCAGTAGCGCCACCGAAGGGCTGATCTTATTCTGTTCGATAAGCGATATAGTGCCGTTGCTTACATCTGTTCGCTGCGCGAGTTGGCGCTGAGAGAGGTTTCTCTTTTTTCGAGCGGCTTTCAGTTGAGCGCCTATATCCATCTAAAGAAACCTTTGGTTTTTCGTGGACATGTTTTAGTATGTTTGGCATATTAAACTATCCTTGCAGCCGAGTCCAAATCAAGCAGTGTTGCCAAAAGAGATCGAAGCAGTTTCCGGCTAATTAGTAATATCCTATATATTACTATTCAAATAGCATTCTCAATGTTGTCTTACCAACTACCTACCTACCGATATTGAACTGTGCGGCACACCGGAGTAATGGGTGTTTAGAAAATAATTGTTCAATATATTAAGCTATGCTAGAGTCAAGCTGTCATTTTGCGAGAGCGATCAACTTGACGATTAGCGAAAGCCAGTTTCATAAACCCAGCTACAGCGGGCGATATGATGACTATTTGGCCGTAGAAGCAAAAAAAGACGGACCAGGACTTTCCGGTTCTCCATCGTCCGTTTTCAATCATTTGAGTATGAGAGAAAGAGGAGCTTGAATTCATGAAATTACGCATCATTCCTATCTTTGCAGCTTTGACGCTTTGTGGTTTGACCGGGTCGGTAACAGCTGAGGAGAAATATGTCACCATCGGCACCGGTGGCCAGACCGGTGTCTATTACGTGGTCGGTCAGTCTATCTGCCGGCTGGTCAACCGCGACACCGCCAAAACGGGTATCAAGTGCACCGCACCCTCAACCGGCGGCTCCGTGGCCAATCTCAACGCGATCAAATCCGGCGACCAGAACATGGGCGTGGTGCAGTCCGATCAGCAGTACAACGCCTATAAGGGCGAGGGTGCCTTCAAGGAAGCTGGTGCCTGGCCGGAGCTGCGTGCCGTATTCGGTGTGCACCCCGAGGTGTTCACCGTGGTTGCACGTGCCGATGCCGGCATCAAGAGCTTTGACGATCTGAAGGGCAAGCGGGTGAATATCGGCAATCCGGGTTCCGGGCAGCGTGCCACCATGGAAGTGGTGTTGGCGGCGAAGGGCTGGACCACCGCAGACTTTCAGCTCGCCTCAGAGCTGAAGGCAGCCGAGCAGGCGCAGGCGTTGTGCGACAACAAGATCGACGCCATGGTCTACGTGGTCGGTCACCCCAGCGGCTCGATTCAGGAAGCCTCCTCCTCCTGTGATTCGGTGATCGTACCGGTTACCGGCAAGGAGATCGACGACCTGGTTGCCGCCAACTCCTACTACGCGAAGTCGAGCGTCAAGGGCGGCGTCTACAAGGGCACCGATGCGGACGTGGACTCATTTGGCGTGGTTGCGACCTTTGCTTCATCCACGGCTTCCAGCGAGGAGACCATCTACCAGGTAGTCAAGGCCGTGTTCGACAATTTCGACCGTTTCAAGAAGCTGCACCCGGCTTTCGAAAATCTGAAGGAAGAGAACATGCTCAAGGACGGTCTGACCGCTCCGCTGCATGACGGCGCGGTGAAGTATTACAAAGAGAAAGGCTGGATGTAAGCCTGACGACAACGGGCCGGCTTTGTTCCGGCCCGTTGCTGCATCTGCTGGTCCAATAGAAATTATTGCGTATTGGTTGGAGGAGTCCTATGAAGATCAGAGGATTACTGGCCGCAGTTTCCCTATTCGGCGGGCTTTCGGTCGCTGGTGCTGCCGAAGTCACCATTGGTACCGGCAGTCAGGCCGGTGTCTATTACCAGGTTGGACGGGGTATCTGCCGTCTGGTCAATCACGCCACAGATCAGCATGGTGTCACCTGTGTGCCGCATCTGTCCAACGGTTCGGTCAGCAACCTGAACGATGTTCGCAGCGGTGAGCTCAGTCTCGGTATGGCGCAGTCGGATACGCAGTTTTACGCCGCCAAAGGTTCAAAAAAATTCAACGATCCGTCGCCTGATCAGGAGCTGCGCGCACTTTTTTCGGTGCACAGCGAACCTTTCACGCTGGTCGTTCGGCAGGATGCGCGCATCGCACACCTGAACGATCTGGTTGGAAAGCGCGTCAATATCGGCAATCCAGGTTCCGGCCAGCGCGCCACGATGGAGGTGGTGATGGAGGCTAAGGGCTGGGACAAGAGAGTTTTCTCCTTGGCGAACGAGCTGCCGGCCTGGCAGCAGTCGATGGCGCTATGCCATGACCGGGTTCAGGCGATGGTCTATACGGTCGGGCATCCCAATCAATCAGTGTCCAAGGCAACCTCGCTGTGTGGCGCAAAAATCGTCGAAGTGAGTGGACCTGAGATCGATCGTCTGGTCAACGACAACCCCTTCTATGTCCACGCCATCGTACCTGGTGGGCTCTATCCGGCGAATCCCGATCCGGTGAAGACTTTTGGCGTTAACGCGACCATCGTCGCATCGAGCAAGCTGGACACCGATCTGGTGTATGCGGTGGTAAAGAGCGTGTTCGACAACTTCGAGACATTCAAGGCAATGCACCCGGCATTGTCTCCGTTGACCAAGGCAAGGATGATCGAAGAGGGCCTCAGCGTACCGCTGCATGAAGGCGCACGCCGTTACTATCTAGAGCAGGGTTTGATTGCCAAATAATTTTGCAAAATTGCCTTTTTAGATTTTTCTGAATTGGTATGTAAGGGGGATCAATGACCAACAACAATCCAACCAGCCAGCCGGAGCGCAGTAAACAGGACGAGCTCCAGGATATGGTGGCGCAGGCCGATACCGGAGCACGCACACCGGCCGGCATCGCCGGAAAAATAATTCTGACCACAGCCGCCATCTGGTCCTTGTTTCAGCTCTGGATCGCTTCACCGCTGCCGTTTACAGTCGGTTTCGGCGTGTTTAACGACACCGAGACCCGTTCGATTCATCTGGCGCTCGCCATTTTTCTTGCCTACCTCGCCTATCCGCCGGGCAAGAAATCGCCGCGCGACTACATCCCGGTCCAGGACTGGATAATGGCAATAGTCGCAGCTTTTTGCACCGGCTATCTGTACCTGTTCTACGAGCAACTCGCGGCACGTCCGGCAGCTCCCACGACCATGGACATCGCGGTCTCCTGTGTTGGTATGCTGTTGCTGCTGGAAGCGACCCGCAGGGCGCTTGGACCGCCGTTGATGATCGTCGCGTCGGTATTCCTGATCTACACCTTCGCCGGGCCTTACATGCCCAGTCTCATTGCGCATAAAGGCGCGACGCTTCCATCGGTCGCCAACCACCAGTGGATCTCCACCGAAGGTGTGTTCGGCATCGCGCTCGGTGTGTCGACCAGCTTCGTCTTTCTGTTCGTGCTGTTCGGCGCGCTGCTGGACAGGGCGGGTGCCGGCAACTACTTCATCAAGGTCGCCTTCTCACTGATGGGGCATATGCGCGGCGGACCGGCCAAGGCTGCAGTAGTCTCCTCGGCGATGACAGGTCTGATCTCGGGTTCCAGTATCGCCAACGTGGTCACCACCGGCACTTTCACTATACCGCTTATGAAGCGCGTCGGTTTCTCATCCGAGAAGGCCGGTGCGGTCGAGGTAGGCTCCAGCGTTAACGGCCAGATCATGCCGCCGGTCATGGGTGCAGCCGCCTTCCTGATGGTTGAGTATGTCGGGATCTCATACGTGGATGTCATCAAGACCGCCATCCTCCCCGCGACGATCTCCTATATCGCCCTGGTCTATATCGTCCACCTTGAGGCGATGAAAGCGAACATGAAGGGGCTGCCGAGGGCGGTGGAACCCAAGCCCTGGGTGCAGCGTTTGCTCGGTATTCTGTTTGGTTTCATTCTCACCGGCGTGATCGCGATGGCGGTCTATTACGGGGTGAGCTGGATGAAACCGGCCTTCGGCGATGCGGCGACTTGGATCATTGCTGTGTTGCTGGCGGTAATCTACTTGGGCCTCATCTATTTCGGCTCCAGATATCCGGAACTGGAATTGGACGACCCCGACTCCCCGGTAACCGTGCTGCCTGCACCCGGACCGACCGTGAAGAGCGGTCTGCACTATCTGCTGCCGGTGGTGGTGTTGGTCTGGTGTCTGATGGTTGAGCGGCTTTCGCCCGGATTGTCCGCGTTCTGGGCTTCGGTGCTGATGATTTTCATCCTGATCACCCAGCGCCCGCTCAAGGCGATGTTCCGCGGAGGGGGTGACATCGGCGCGGAGTTCGGTCAGGGATTTCGTGATTTTATCGATGGCCTGATCAGCGGCGCCCGTAACATGATCGGCATCGGTATTGCCACTTCGACCGCCGGTATTATCGTCGGCGCGGTATCCCAGACCGGTGTAGGTGCGGTGTTGGCCGACATGGTCGAGGCGTTGTCGTTCGGCAACATCATGCTGATTCTGATCCTCACCGCTGTACTCAGCCTGATCCTGGGAATGGGGTTGCCCACCACCGCCAACTATATCGTCGTCTCCTCATTGCTGGCGCCGGTGATCGTGCAGCTCGGTACCGATAACGGACTGATCGTGCCGCTGATCGCGGTGCATATGTTTGTGTTTTACTTCGGTATCATGGCGGACGTGACACCGCCGGTGGGCCTGGCCTCCTTTGCGGCGGCGGCGATCTCCGGCGGTGACCCGATCCGGACCGGTTTCGTTGCGTTTTTCTACAGCATGCGTACCGCTGTGCTGCCGTTCCTGTTCATCTTCAACACCGATCTGCTGTTGATCAACGTCGACTTCGCTCATGGCATGTTCATATTTGTGATCGCCACCATCGCGATGCTGATATTTGCCGCCGCTTCCCAGGGCTTTTTCATCGCCAAAAGCTACCTCTGGGAGTCGCTGCTGTTGCTGTTGATCGCATTCACGCTGTTCCGCCCCGGCTTCTGGATGGACCAGCTGATACCGCCGTATGATGATGTCGAACCGACGCGGCTCGTTGAGGTGGTCGGGCAGATGGAACCCGGCGACAAGCTGCGCATGCGCGTGCTTGGCGTGGATTCGGTCGGGCAGCCGCGCGAGTTTACTGCGTTGCTGCCGATCGTTGAAGGCGCTTCCGGCGACGATCGATTGAAGGGTGCCGGGCTGGCCACCGTAGAACGGGACGGAAAGGTCGTGGTCGACAACGTCGATTTCGGTTCGCCTTCGCAGCAGGCCGGGTTCGACTGGGACCAGCAGATACTGGTGGTTCGTGCGCCGTCTAACCAGCCACCGAAAGAGTTGATGTTCATACCGGCTCTGCTACTGTTGGGGTTGATCTATGTCATGCAACGCAAACGGCGTATAGCCTTCGAGGCAGCCGAAGCTGCTGCTGAAACCAAGAGTTGACGGAGAGTAAAAATGTTCAAGGATATTCTGATTCCCATCAATCTGGGCGACGAGGCAACCTGGAAAAATCCACTTAAAACCGGGATCGAACTGGCTCAGACAATGGGCGCGACACTACACTTGATGACAGTCGTTCCCAGCTTCGATTACCCGATTGTCGAGAGCTATTTTCCGGTCGATTTCGAGCAGAAAGCGCAGCAAAAGGTGAACAGCGAAATGCATAAGTTTATCGCTGAACGGATTCCGAAAGGTGTGAAACATCAGCTAATCGTGGCAGTCGGCGCGATCTCCGAACAGATCATGGATGCGGCGGATGCAACCAAGTGCGATCTGATCATCATGAGCCGACGCGGCAGGCCGCGTCGCCACTTTACGCTGGGGTCCAATGTCAATAAAGTGGTCCATCATGCCACGACGCCGGTGTTGGTGCTGGATTAACCGGCAGCTTAAAACTTACTAATCAGTCAAAAACCAGGATCATTAGGAGTAAAAAGATGACCCCATTCGCCATTGCCGGTATCCAGATGCGCGTCTCCGCTTCTCACGAAAATATCGCTGCAATGGCTCACAAACTGGACATCACCATGACCCGCTTCCCCTGGGTGCAAATGGTGATGTTCAGTGAGCTGGCTGCATTCGGTCCGCTGCCCGGACACGCACAGCCACTTCCCGGACCGGCTGAATCGGCGTTCCAGGAGATGGCGGCGAAGCACCAGATCTGGCTGCTGCCCGGATCCATGTTTGAAGACGCCGGGGACCGCATCTACAATACCGCGCCGGTTATCGATCCGAGCGGCAGGGTGGTCAGCCGCTATCGCAAGATGTTCCCGTTTCAGCCGTACGAGAACCATGTCGCATCCGGTACCGAGTTCACCGTATTCGATGTGCCGGAGGTGGGCCGGTTCGGTGTTTCGATCTGTTATGACATGTGGTTTCCGGAAACATCCCGGACGCTGGTCTCCATGGGTGCAGAAGTGATCCTGCATCCGACCATGACCGACACCATCGACCGGGACGTGGAGCTCTCCATCGCCAGGGCCACCGCGGTGACCAACCAATGTTACTTCTTCGACATCAACGGTGTGGGTGACGGCGGTGTGGGCTCCTCGATTATCGTGGGCCCCGCCGGCTATATCATCCATCAGGCCGGCGGCGGGGAGGAGACCATACCGGTGGAGATCAATCTGGGACGGGTGCGGCGTGAGCGTGCGGTGGGTATCCGCAGCCTGGGGCAGCCACTGAAAAGCTTTCGCGACCGGCCGGTCGAGTTTCCCGCCTACCTGCGCAATGAAAAATCGGAAGCCTATCTGCACAGTCTCGGGCCACTGATCAAGCCCCACCGCGGCTCGATCGCCGGACTGAAAGGCCAGCAGCCGACCCCGGAAGAGCTGGAAGCATTGCCATTGAACGAGACGGCTGGATTTGGGGTCAGATAGTTGAACAGGGGTGTGGAAAAAGGGGACAGATTTGCATGGCACTTACTCAAGCTGAAATTTCCAGAAAAACCAATTAATTCGTCATTCCAGCGCAGGCTGGAATCCAGGGAATTGGCCGCCATTTGACAATTATGGATCCCGGCATTAGCCGGGATGACGAGAATTAAATTCCGATTTAAGTGCCACTCGGGATGGATATATTTTTTGAAACCAAAAAATATATCCGTCCCCTTCACTTTAATGGAGTAACTCCAACGCATCCGGTACGTTCGGGAAGGGTACGGTTTTGACGCCCTCGATAAAGTTGAGCAGCGAGAAGTACCAGCTGTCGTGCGGCCACAGGTAGTGCATCTCCAACGTCTGAGGATTGTAGACCGCAGTGTAAAGCGTGCCAAAACCGCGTCGGTAGGCATTTGAGTGTAGCGGCGGCCGCAGAAACGCGCGCACCAGTCGGTGGGAGTCCGATCTGTACCGCTTGAGGTAAACCTGCAATGCACGCTCCCGTTCCAGGGTACCTGTAGCACGTGCGTGCTGATGCCACTCCACCTGTTGCTGATGGTTGGTGGTAAGCGCGATATCCTTTACCAGAGGCGCGCGATCGGGCGCAATGAATACCGTTTTATATGCGCCGCTTCGATCGAGTACGGTAACGTTATAGGACATATGCGTCGGGATACGCGATAACACCTCGACCGACTCCTGGGTGGTGGAGCAGAACTCCAGGATATAACGCAGCAGCAGCGGCACTCCGAAGCCATCGCCGACCGTGCGCCGTCCGCCAAAGCTCAGCGATAGCACCAGGCCCTCCTCGTTCATGCCGTCGACCAGGCCCCAAAGACAGTCGCCGGTTCCGATGACCTTGCGGCCGTTCCAAGCGGAGTGGAACACAGTGCCCTCGAACAGCTGCGGACTATAGTCGTAGTTGCGCAGCAGCAGCGGCGGCGGACCGCTCCAGACTACCTGGGAGCAGCCGCGCATATAGGCGGGTGGCCGGTAAAGCGTTAAAAATCTTGCGGCGAGATCGCTGCCGCCAGCCAACTCCACCAGCCGATCATAAGTCGGCAGCAGTTCCGGCATATGTTGCTTCAGCGCATTTCTTGAACTGAGATAGAGGGGGCGTTCGGCAGCCCCTTCGCTGAGAAACCAGCGCCGGTAGGCCGACCAATGAAGACGGAAAAGTGCTTGCCATTTGTCGCCCGGCAGCGGTTCCGAGATTGCCTGGATGATTCGTTCCATAGTCTCTGCTTTGCGCGCCGAGAGTTAATAGGGTTGCCCGCCCCAGCGGCTTCCCCCGTGAAATCAGGGGAAGTGAGTCCACTGGTTTGGGTCGGTCCTGGCTACAGGATCTTGAACGCGCCGGCTTCCGGAACAGGATTGGCGGCAGCCAGCGGTTTCGCCTGGTAGTAGGAGACGATACCGTTAATCCAGTCGCGGGCCCGGTTGTTGAGCACGAATTCTGTCGTCATGGAACGTCCGCGCAGAATCAATATGCCGAGATCGGCGCCTTCGTAACGATAGTCGTCGGCACCGGTAATGCGCAGAAAAAACGCCTCCTGTTCGTTGCTGACAGCGCGCCGGTGGTAGTCGAACCGGCTGTACTCGACCTTTCCGTCAGCGGTCATTTTCCAGATGCCGGTTTGGGGTGCATCGGTGACGATGTCGACATTGTCCTCGGTGTATTTGATGACCAGCTGACACCAGCTGTCGATATATTCAGGATCCGACCAGCGGGCGTTCAGGTCTGCTACGTCGAACTCGAATTCGACTCCGGAAAATTCGAGCAGATGGAACAGGAACAGCGGTGCGTCGGCGTGGGCGAAGGCGGCATGGTTGGTCATGGAACTGGCGCCGGTAACGCGTGGGTTCAGCTCTCCCAGGTAGATTTCACCGGTGTCGGTGTCGATCAGATAGTCCAGGTCAAAATAGCCCCGGTAACCCTCCTTGCGCAGCTGCTCGCCGAACTGAAAGGTGTAATCCCGCGCTTTATCGCGGATCTCCTGAGTGAAGGCGCCGGGAAAAATCTCGTTGCCGCACCAGCCGCCGCGGTAAGGCGTCAGCTCCTTGGCGCCGACCACCTCGGTCAGCAGCGGTCCGACGATGGTCCCCTGGCTGGTGGTGCAAGCTTCCAGTGTGGAGCCGCGGCAGTTCAGCCGCTTCATGATCTTCACCTCCGGGTCGGGCGTGATCTGATCCGCGTATTTGTTCCAGTCCTCTTCGCTGGAGATAAAAAAGGTGGTATGGCCCGAGTCGCCGAATGCGGTCTGAATCACCACATCATTGCTCAAATTGTGCTCTTCGCAGATCTGCTTTAAGTGCTCCCAACTCTCCACCTTGGAGAGCGCATTGGGGGCGCTGGGTACGCCAGCCTTGTTGCCGATGCGCACGGTCTCCATCTTGTTGTCGCAGCGTGCGCGCAGACTCGCCGGCGGGAACCAGATCTCGATGCCCAGCTGCTTGCAGAGCTCCTCGGTGCGTTCGTCGAACATCAGGAACACCGCCACCGGATTGGGTCCGAAGCTATTGATGTGGTCGATCACCTCTTTATGCTCGAGCAGATAGTTATTGATATCTTCGATACTCTGGAATTCAGGATGGGCAATCTCTGTCGGCACGAACACGTTTGGGTGGGCGCCGTCGTAGCAGTCCACATAGCTGATGTAGTGAAAGTTCTTCACCCACTCATCTATACCCAACAGGTTGAAGTTGGTGGCGCTGATAAAGAAGATCGGACGCTCATTGCGGTGAAAGAAGCGTCGAATGTCGGATACACCTGTCAATTTTCTTTTCATGCTGGATTGCTCCTCGCTTTGTTGTTGGCGGATTGGGCTGCTGTCCTTTGACTCCGGTTGCCGCCGGAAACCGAGTTTTGACAGGAGGCGTTTCAGCAGCCACCGGAAATTAAATGTCGTCATACGTTGCCTGAAATCAGTGCCGAAAGTCGAATCGGAACAGCTGCTCCCTCTGTTTCGGGGGAGAGAGCAGGCTGTTAAACGAGTGTCATTCCAACCGTTGTGAATGTCGTACTCGTCCAGGTGCTATTCAGGCGCGGATGCTTCCGTCTCGCTTTTTTTCAGCTTTCTGCCCGCCGGCTTCTTACTTTTTTGCTCATGCTCAACCTCTACGATTTCAGCAATCTCACTGACCGACTCGGCGTTCTTGACTTCACGCAGTGCATCTTCGGTGAACACCGACAGGCCCAGTGCCGGACGGTAACCGTGAATCTCTTTTACATCCAGCTCCAGCATAAAGGTCAGAATCTCATCACTGATCACCTGACCCGGAACCATGATCGGAAAACCGGGCGGGTAGGGGATGACGAAGGTGGTGGAGACCATAATGCGCCCCTCCTTCATCTGCCGCTGCATCTCGTTGTTGTCGATTCGCAGGAATTCACACATGCTGTCGTTCTGCCCCATAAAGTAGGCGGTACGGATGTCGCCCTCGGGCGTGTCGCCCGATACGGAGCGGTGAAAAGCAGGATGGAACCTGCTGAAATCGGGCAGCGGCGGCAGATCATGGGTGAGCGACTTGATGCGCCGCTGCAGTATTCTGTTCTCCGCCGCGCTGTTCTCCTCGCGCTGCCACTCCAGCTCCCGGGCGATGCCGAGCAGTCCTTCAATCAGATAAGCGATGGAGCTGCGCGAGGTGCCGATGTTGGTCATGAACAGCACTGTATTGCGCGAGGTCTTGTTGATCTGAATACCGTATTTGTTCATCAGGTATTCGTTCTTGAAGGTGTCGCCGTCGACGCCGGTTTTGCCCAGGAACATGGTCACCCGGCTGGGATCTATCACGAACTCGTCGCGCTCGTAGAGCCAGGCATCCTCCATCCGGCACCAGCCGCCTTCCGGATCGTAATAGCTCTTTATTCCTGACGGCCGGTACTCTTCCGGAATCAGCGCGTCGGTGCCCAGAATGTCGAAATATTTGCTCAGCAACGGCTGATTCTTGATCTGCTCGCGCAGCGCCAGCGCCGTCTCCACCTGCTTGTTGACCAGCTCATAGCCCTCCAGCTCCACCTGACGCCGCCCCAGATCGAGCGATGCCAGGATCTGATAATTGGGCGAGGTGGAGGTGTGGGTCATGTAGGCCTCGTGGAACGGGGCTTCGACTTTCTGGCGGAAATCCTGGTCGTAGATGTGGATCATCGACCCCTGCCGCAGCGCGGTCAGCGTTTTGTGGGTGGAGTGGGTGGCATAAACACGGATCCTCGCTGCATCCGGATCGGGCATCAGGCGCATGTTCAGCCAGGCCTCGTGGTCGTTGGGATCCAACCCCTTGGTCTTCTTCAGATAGGCTTGGTATTCGGCCCGATACTCGGGTGTGCGGTATTTTCTGCGCAGTTTGCGGGCGCTGTTCATACCGGTTCTGCTGCGGTAAACAGGATTGAACGCAGCGAACGCGAACCAGGCCTCGTCCCACAGGAATACCAGGTCCGGTTTGATCGCCAGGCACTCCTCCATGACCCGCTCGACATCGTAGACGATGCCGTCGAAGGTGCAGTTGGTCAGCAGCAGCATCTTCACTTTATGCAGACGTCCGCTCGCCTTGTACTTCAACAGCAGGCTCTTGATTTCACGCAGCGGTACGCCGCCGTACATCGAATATTGATGCAGCGGGTAGGCGTCCAAGTAGGCGACTTCGGCGCCTGCCAGCACCATGCCGTAGTGGTGCGATTTGTGGCAGTCCCGGTCCACCAACACAATGTCGCCCGGATTCACCAGCGCCTGCACCACAATCTTGTTGGCGGTGGAGGTACCGTTGGTGACGAAGAAGGTGTTGCGCGCGCCGAAAGCACGTGCGGCCAGCTCCTGCGCCTTCTTCAGCGGGCCGGTCGGCTGCAGCAGCGAATCCAGACCGCCGGAGGTGGCCGAGGTCTCGGCCATGAAGATGTTGAGCCCGTAGAACTCCAGCATGTCGCGGATCCAGTGCGAGCACATCAGCGACTTGGCGCGCGAGATCGGCATCGCGTGAAACACGCCCATCGGCTGACGGCTGTACTTTTTCAACGCCGAGAAGAACGGTGTCTCAAAGCGCCGGTTGATACCGCGCACGATATTCAGATGGCGCTCCACGTAGTCGGTTTCGCGATAAAAGATACGGCGGAAGCTCTCGTTGTCCTGAGCGGCGTAGGTCTCCACCGCCATATTGGTAATGAGATAGAGATCCAGCTCCGGACGCAGCTCCGCAATGACGCGTCCGAGGATCACGCTGAGATCGGTCGAGGTGACGTTCTCCACGTCGACACTGCCGATATTGCTCAGGTAGCGTTGGAACAGTCCGAGCTCGCGTTTCGATTTGTAGCGGAAGCCGGAGCGCAGAATGCAGGCTTGAATATTCGGGTTGACCAATACTGCGGCGATGGCGTCCTGGAAGCTTGGGACCACAATCACATCGTAGATAAACTCGTCCTCCGGCCGTTGCACGCTGCGAAACGAACTACGGATCACCGCCTCCTCCTGGGTCGAGAGGTCATCCACCACCAGCAGTTCGAAGTAGGGACGGGTTTGTGTCATCGTGGTGTCGAGATGAAGCTCCAGAACCTCTTTCTCCTGGTCTTTCTCTTCGCCGTCGATCTGTCCCCGGGTCAGCTGAATCTGACGGTTGCGGTAGACATCGCTGGAGAGCGCTCGCGAAATGCGGCTCACAGCCCGCGACAACAGACCGTAATCCTTTTCCGACAACAGACGCCAGAGCAGCCGGAAATCCTCTTTCGAAGGAAAAGCGGTGTAGTCCTCGATATTTTCCAGGGTATACATCGCCGCTTTGGCGTCGGCAATCAAGGATGCGGTGTCTGCACCCGCAGCCTGCTTTTCACTCAGTCTCACCGTCAGGCGATGCAGTTTGATCCAGGTGTCAGAGCGCAAGTATGAGATTCGGTGGTAAAAGTTGAGGGCTGCGTACTCGGCGGCGCTGGTTTTCACGGCAGGCTTTTCAGACATTGGCAATCCTTCTCAATTTATTTAAGTGACAATCCATCGGACGGAAATCGAACGATGTCAAAAGATCCATGCGGCCGTCCGGAGCTGGATACCCCGTGATCTGGGACGCACTTCGAATTGGCAAAGTGCGCGAATTTGCAGACAGGGACGGCAGATACTGTGCTTACCCTCACCACCTCACACCTGAATCGGCAGATCCGTTGGCCGGAAAAAATGCAAAGCGTTTTTTATTGTCGCGATCGTTAATGTTTGACATATTAAACTATTCTTGTCAAGAAAATCGAATTTGAATCTGCCACTTCCGTCCCCGGAAAAACCCCATCTAGATAAGAAATTTCCAATATATTTATTATTAAATTGGTTGTTTTTCCATATTTGTCAATGCTCTTCGAACATGCACCGGGGCGCTGTTCAGATAGTCTCAAATGGCAATATAGAAATGGCTTGTTTAGTATATTAAGCTTTGTTAAGCTTGAGCCAAAGCAGAAAACTTTCGTGAAGTTGAAACTCAGCGCGGTGTGCGCGCTCGGCAATTGGATCTAGCCCAAGTTTGTTTCCGCCGTTGGAAACCGGGCTCTGTGCTGCTGTTACAGGGTGGGCGCTCAAATTCAGGTATATGACCATGCAAAATCTAAAAGACGATCGGTTGTTGCGCCAACATTGCTATATCAACGGTGACTGGGTGGATGCCGACAGCGGCGCAACCGCACCGGTGACCAACCCGGCAAACGGTCGGGAGATTGGCAGTGTACCCTTCTGCGGTGCCAGCGAGACGCGTCAGGCGTTGGAAGCTGCCCAGACGGCACTTGTGGGCTGGCGCGCATTGACTGCCAAGGAGCGGGCGATAAAGTTGCGCACCTGGTATGAACTGATTATGGCGAACCAGGAAGACCTGGCGTTGATCATGACCACGGAGCAAGGCAAGCCGCTGACCGAGGCGCGTGGTGAGATCGCCTATGCCGCCTCTTTCATCGAATGGTTCTCAGAGGAGGCAAAACGGGTCTACGGCGATGTGATTCCCCAGCACCAGGCCGATAAACGCATCATCGTGATCAAGCAGCCGATCGGCGTCTGCGTGGCCATCACGCCCTGGAATTTCCCGACGGCGATGATCACGCGCAAAGCCGGGGCAGCGCTGGCGGCGGGATGCACCATGGTGATCAAGCCCGCATTGGAGACGCCGTACTCGGCGCTGGCATTGTGCGAGCTGGCGGAACGTGCGGGTATACCAGCCGGTGTGCTGAATGTGGTCACCGGCAACTCCCGGGCCATCGGCGGCGAGATGACCTCCAGTCCCATCGTGCGCAAACTCAGCTTTACCGGCTCCACCGAGATCGGCAGACTGCTGATGGAACAGTGCGCCAGTACGATCAAAAAGGTCTCGCTGGAGCTGGGCGGCAACGCCCCCTTCATCGTATTCGACGATGCCGATCTTGACGCCGCGGTCGAGGGGGCGCTGGCGTCGAAGTATCGCAACAGCGGGCAGACCTGCGTTTGCGTCAACCGTTTCCTGGTGCATGACAGCGTCTACGATACGTTTGCCCGCAAGCTCTCCGCAGCGGTCGAGAGACAGCTCAAGGTGGGCAATGGTCTGGAGGATGGCGTGGCTCAGGGGCCGCTGATCAATCAAGCGGCGGTGGAGAAGGTGGAGGCGCACATCGCCGATGCGTTAAGCAAGGGGGCAAAAGTGGCAACCGGCGGCTCGCGTCACACGCTGGGCGGCACATTTTTCCAACCGACGGTGTTGACCGACGTTGCCCCGGAGATGGCGGTGGCCAGAGAGGAGACCTTCGGCCCGCTGGCGCCGCTGTTTCGTTTCACCAGCGAGGCGGAGGCGATTCAGATGGCCAACGATACCGAGTTTGGCCTTGCCTCCTACTTCTACAGCCGCGATCTGGCGCGGGTGTTTCGCGTGGCGGAAGCGCTCGAGTACGGCATGGTCGGCATCAACGCCGGCATCATCTCCACCGAGATTGCACCGTTCGGAGGCGTCAAATCTTCGGGTATCGGCCGTGAAGGGTCAAAATATGGTGTCGACGATTATCTGGAGATCAAGTACCTCTGCATTGGCGGTGTCGGCTCCTGAATGCAGATGCCAGGGGTCCGTCGACCGTAATCCAACTCAGTTAACAACCAAGGCGCAGCTATCATGACAACGAATTCCGATCTTCTCGCACGGCGCAACCAGGCGGTGGCCCGCGGTGTGGCCAACATGCACAATTTGTATGCGGATCGTGCAGAAAACACCGAGATCTGGGATGTCGAAGGCAAACGTTACATCGATTTCGCCGGCGGCATCGGTGTGCTCAATACCGGTCACAGACATGCCAAAGTGATGGCAGCGGTGCAGGCGCAAATGGAGCGTTACACACACACCTGTTTTCAGGTGATGCCGTACGAACCTTACGTGGCGTTGGCGGAGCGCCTGAACGCGCTGGCGCCGGGTGATGCGCCCAAGAAGTCGCTGTTTCTCACCACCGGTGCCGAGGCGGTGGAGAATGCCGTCAAGATTGCCCGCGCCTATACCGGCCGCCCCGCGATCATCGCCTTCAACGGCGGTTACCATGGGCGCACCATGATGACGCTCGCGATTACCGGTAAGGTCGCACCGTACAAGGTCGGTTTCGGGCCCTTCCCGGCGGAGATCTATCACGCACCTTTTCCCATCGAACTGCACGGCATCAGTGTCGAGCAGTCGCTGGCCGCCGTGCAGTCGATCTTCAAGACCGATGTTGAGCCGGAACGGGTGGCGGCGATCATTATCGAACCGGTGCAGGGCGAGGGCGGCTTTTACACCGCTCCCTTCGATTTTTTGCAAAGCCTGCGCGCCCTGTGCGATCAACACGGCATTCTGTTGATTGCCGACGAAGTGCAGGCCGGCGCCGGCCGCACCGGCAAGATGTTTGCGATGGAGCACAGCGGTGTGGTGCCGGATTTGACCACGCTGGCGAAGAGTATTGCCGGCGGCTTTCCGATCTCCGCGGTCGTCGGCCGTGCCGATATCATGGACAGTGTCGGCCCCGGTGGACTGGGCGGCACCTATGCCGGCAGCCCGCTGGGCTGTGCCGCCGCGCTGGCGGTGCTGGATGTCTTCGAGCAGGAGGGCATATTCGAACGCAGTCTGACACTGGGCGAACATATCTCCGGCCGGCTGCGGCAGATGGCGAAGCGCTTCAACTGTATCGGCGATGTACGTGGACTCGGCGCGATGGTAGCCATGGAGCTGTTCAAGGACACGGCACGCAAAGTGCCGGATCCGGACCTGACCAAGGCGCTGGTGGCGTTGGCTGCCGAGCGCGGATTGATCCTGCTCTCCTGTGGCATGTACGGCAATACCATCCGCGTGCTGGTGCCGATTACCGGCGCTGATGCACTGATCGATGAAGGGTTGGATATCATTGAGGGTTGTCTGGATACGCTAACCGCGCAATGATGAACCGGCCAGGAATGGCCTTGTTCCCCGGAGATAGGCGCCGCACGCTCCTCCGGGGGATTGATCGGTCGGCAGCCGGGAGCTGCCCGTATGCGTATATTTCAATCAGTTAAGCCTCCGCAAGTGACGCAGCGCTGTTGTCCGCCGCAAATGGTTGTACAGTGCGGAACTCCCTCAGATCCAGGACGACAAACCTGCAAGCCTTGCTGCTGCCACACCCGTATTCAGGCGCTGTCCGCCATTCGGCAATCCCGCCTGCATGCATCCCGGCTATCCCCGTTTTCAAAAAAAGCTGGAGTTGAGTCATGACCAACGTAGAGAGTGTCCTGGACGCTGTTGCCAACAGAATCAAATTGGACCAGCAGAAGCTGGAGCAGAATCTGGCCTGGCTGCAAGCCGAGATGCACCGTTACTTTTTCAGCTTCAACAAGGACGATACGGAGGCGCTGACGCTGCTTGCCGTCAACCTCCATCGTCTGGCCGATTTCAAGCGTCTGAATCTGGTAAACCGGGAGGAGCGCTCCATGATCGCGCAGTTGAGCACCAGCGGATCGCTCTACCGGGCGCTGCGCGATCTGGGCGAGAAGAACACCTGCTATGCAGAGATAACCACCTCGACCGCACCCTTGCCGGGCGCCGGCGAACAGCTCGAGGTACTGCGCTTCGACTATGCGCAGGCGGAGGATCGCCAGCATGGCGTCAACGGCGGCAATCCGCTGCCTGCAGCCAACGCCGACAAGATTGTACAAACCATGGCGAGCCTGTATCCCGATTTTGATCAAGCGGCGGGAGCTGAGTTGTTGGCCAAGCTGTGGCGCAACAATGAGGAGTATGTGCGGGTCTCGCCGTCGAAACGGGTGGCCAGAATTCTCTACCTGTACTGGAAAACCAAAACAAACGATGGCGTCTATCTGGATGTGGAGCCGCTGAAGCGGAGTGAGGGCAGGGAGGAGTACCGGCTGATGTTCGGTATCGGCAGTCCCCCGCAGAAAGGCTTTCTGCTGCAGATTCTGGAGGTGTTCAATCGTCTGCATATCGAAGTCCATCGCTCCTACTCGCTGACCTTCAATGACGGAAGAGCGCCCTATTTTTTATCGACTTTCTATATCCGGCTGTTGGATGACACCCAGCTGAGCAAGGAGTCGGAACTGTTCCGGCAGTTAAAGCTTGAGCTGTATAACACCCAGATTCTGCTGGCCAGATCGCACAGTTATGCGCTCTTCGTTCAGGGCGGCCTGTCGAGTGGGCCGGATGCGACGCTGATCAATGCAATGATCGGATTCTGCCATACCAATCTTGCCCACAACCGGCCCGATACCTTCGATTTGGAAGGGATCATGCGCGCGTTTCACAATCACCCGGATATCAGCCTGCAGTTGGTCCGGTTGTTTCAGGTCCGGTTCGATCCGGAGCTGCAGCAGCGCACCGGCTTGTACGAACAGACGCTGCAGCAGACGATGAAACTGGTCGAGGATTACGACACCGGCCGGCGCTTTCTGGACAAATTCCGCCGCACCATCTTCCGCTGTGCCGTCTCCTTTATTCGCCACTGCCTGAAAACCAACTTCTTCATTCCGGAGAAACATGCGCTGGCGTTCCGCATGGATCCAAACTACTTGGACGAGCTCGGCGAGCAGTTTACCGCCGACCTGCCCGCCGACCGGCCGTTCCGAATCACCTACTTCTTCGGCCGCAACGGCTCCGGCTACCATATCGGCTTCTCGGACATCGCGCGCGGCGGCTGGCGTACGCTGATAACCCAGGGGCGCGACGACTACATCACCAGTGCCAACACCCTGTTCCGGGAAAACTATGTGCTGGCGCATACCCAGCACCTGAAGAACAAAGATATTTACGAAGGCGGTTCCAAATTGGTGGCTATCCTGAACGCCGATCAGGATGAGTCAGGCGAATCGCTGCGCCAGTATCTGTACAAGCTGCAGTTCGGCTTCATCCATGCTTTTCTGGATATTTTCGTGACCAGAGAGGGCAAAGCGGCGGATCCGCGCGTGATCGACTATTACGGCCAGGAGGAGGCCATCGAACTGGGTCCGGACGAAAACATGCATGACGAGATGGTAGAGTTGATCGCGATGCAGGCGGTGAAGCGGGGTTATCTGCTTGGCAAGGGAATCATCTCCAGCAAGCAGATCGGCATCAACCATAAAGAGTACGGTGTCACATCGATCGGGGTGGTGCGCTTCGCGGAAGTGACTATGCAGGAGTTGGGCATCGACATGCACAGCCAGCCCTTCAGCGTGAAATTTACCGGCGGGCCCAACGGGGACGTTGCCGGCAACGCGATGAATCTGATGCTGACGCGCTGTCCCAAAGTTCAGATCAAGCTGGTGGTGGACGGCAGCGGAGCACTTTACGATCCGCTGGGGTTGAACCATTTGGCGCTGCAGAAGATTCTGCTGCAAGCGGATCTGGATGCTTACGATCCGGCTGCGCTGAATCCCGGCGGATGCATACTTTATCGCCGGCATCACCGCAACGAAGGGATGCGCCAGTTGTACAAAAAAATTGTCTGCGGCGAAAATGGATTGCAGGAGAGCTGGATCTCCAACGACGATTTTTACCGTGCCTATAACAGCCTGGCATTTACCGTAGATGCCGATCTCTTCATTCCCGCCGGCGGCCGCCCGGAGACGATCGAAGCCGGCAACGTGCAGAATTTCATCAACGCAGAGGGAAAACCATCGTCCCGGGTTATCGTCGAGGGGGCAAACTCGTTTATCACCCCGCCGGCACGCAGTGAACTGCAGAAGCGCGGGGTAGTGATCATGCGGGATGCTTCCGCCAATAAGTGCGGTGTTATCTCATCATCCTACGAGATCTTGGCCAACCTGATGTTGAGCGATGCGGAGTTTCTGGAGCATAAAGCGGAGTATGTCGCAGATGTCATTGCCATTCTGAACCGGCTGGCGGAACAGGAAGCGGCGCTGATACTGAATCGCCACCGGGAGATTGCAGGCGCCTCGAGCTATACCGAGATCTCGGATCTTGTCAGCCGTGAGATCAACCGCAACTACACCCGCTTCTTCGACTTCTTCGAAGCCAATCCGGCACTCTGTCTGAAGCCAGACTACGAAAATGCGATACTGCACGCGATGCCGGGTATGATCCGCCGGGAGAGCCGCTACCGGAAGCGGATCGCGCGGCTTCCGATAAAAGTGAAGCATGCCATCCTGGCCAGCACGCTCGCCTCATCGATGATCTACAGCGGTGACGACAGCAGCGTCTTTGCAACGATAGTGGAAGCGCAGCTGAAGCGGTTTCCTCGTTATTGAAGCCTGAGCTGAGGATATCCAATGACCGAAGAGTTCAAACAACAGTCGCTGCAGTATCACCGCTTGCCCGTCGCCGGCAAGATCTCCGTTACCCCCACCAAAATGCTGGCCAACCAGTTTGATCTCTCGCTGGCATATTCGCCGGGAGTTGCCCACGCCTGTGATGCGATCGTCGCTGAACCCAATGAAGCGTCGTCACTCACCGCGCGCGGCAATCTGGTGGCGGTCATCAGCAACGGCACCGCGGTACTGGGGTTGGGGTCCATCGGACCGCTGGCCTCCAAACCGGTGATGGAGGGTAAGGCGGTCCTGTTCAAGAAGTTTGCCGGCATCGATGTGTTCGATATCGAGATCGATGAGCAGGATCCCGACATGCTGGTCGAAGTGATTGCCAGGCTGGAGCCCACCTTCGGCGGTATCAATCTTGAGGATATCAAAGCGCCTGAATGCTTCGAGGTGGAACGGCGCCTGCGGGAACGGATGAAGATCCCGGTGTTCCACGACGATCAGCACGGCACCGCCATCATTGCCGCTGCTGCGGTGTTGAATGGCCTGCGGCTGGTGGGCAAACGGGTCGAGGAGGTCAAAGTGGTGGGTTCCGGAGCCGGGGCAGCCGGACTATCTTGCCTGGATCAACTGGTGGCCCTGGGTGTGCGCAGGGAGAATATTACCGTGTGCGACCGACTGGGGGTGGTCTATACGGGTCGGTTGGAGGAGATGGACCCACGCAAGGCCGGTTACGCTCAAGACACGCCAAGCCGCACTCTGGCTGAGGTTATCCCCGGAGCGGATATTTTTCTCGGCCTCTCGGCACCAGGAGTGCTGACGCCGGATATGGTCAAGACCATGGCGAAAAATCCACTGATCCTGGCACTGGCCAATCCGGTCCCCGAGATCATGCCCGATCTGGTCAAGTCGGTGCGGCCGGATGCCGTCATTGCCACCGGCCGTTCGGACTACCCCAATCAGGTCAACAACGTACTCTGCTTTCCCTATCTGTTCCGGGGTGCGCTGGATGTGGGGGCCACGACGATCAATGAAGCGATGAAGATGGCCGTGGTGCACGCACTGGCAGATATGACCATGAAGCAGGCCTCCGAGAATGTCGCTACCGCGTATGCCGGCGACCAGCTGAGTTTCGGACCTGAGTATTTGATTCCCAAGCCTTTCGATACCCGTCTGATCCTGGAGCTCCCCGTCGCCGTGGCGAAGGCAGCCATGGCCAGCGGGGTGGCCACCCGTCCGATAACGGACTTCAACGCCTACCGCGAGAGCCTGAGCACGCTCGTCTACCGTACCGGCAGCGCCATGCGGCCTCTGTTCGAGCGGGCTAAGGCGGATCCCCGCCGGATCATCTACACGGAAGGGGAGTCTGATCGGGTGCTGCGCGCCGTGCAGGTGGTGATCGATGAGGGATTGGCAAAACCGATTCTGCTCGGACGCCGGGACCGTATACTTGCCTCGATCAACAGACTGAACCTGGAGATCGGTGAAGAGAGCTTCCAACTGATCGACCCGCGCGAGCACCCCTATTATGAGGAGTGCTGGCGGTTTTATCACAGGTTGCGCCGGCGGCACGGCATCGATCCGATGGTGGCACGTATCCGGGTCAACACTGAGCCCACTGTGCTGGGTGCACTGCTGGTGCGGCTGGGTTATGCCGACGCTGTCGTATGCGGCACTATCGGACGCTTCGACCGCCATCTGAAATTGATCATGGACGTCCTCGGCAAGCGCGAGGGGGTGAAGACGGCTGCGGCCATGAATATGCTGATCACCTCCAAGGGAACGGTATTTATCGCCGATACCAATGTGACGCTGGATCCCGATGCCGAACAGATTGCCGACATTACTTTGTTGGCGGCAGATGCGCTGCGCAAGATGGGCGTAGAGCCAAAGGTGGCGTTGCTCTCCCATACCAACTTCGGCGCAAGAGAGGACTCGGCCTCGCAAAAGATGGCTAAAGCACTGCGGCGTATCCGCAAACGGGCGCCGGACCTGGAGGTGGACGGTGAGATGAAGGCAGACTCGGCGCTGTTGGAGAACCTGCGGGAGCGCGTGTTTCCGGGCTCTCGTCTGACAGGGAGCGCCAATCTGCTGATCATGCCGAATCTGGATGCGGCCAATATCTCTACGACGCTGGTCAAAGTGCTTGCCGCCGAAGGTATAGCCGTCGGCCCCATCATGCTGGGTACGCGCTGGCCAGCCCATATCCTGACCCGCTCGTCGACCATGCGCCGGATCATCAATATGACCGCCGTGGCCGTGGTTGACGCACAGCTGAGCGGTATGCCCGCAGACCGTGGCGATTAAATCGAGCACCGGTCGGCAGCAACAAGGTATGAGCGAACAACCGCATCACTGAGAGTACCGGGAGAGCGCGGAGGGGAGGCGTGCAGAGAGCCTAATTTGTTGGCTCATTACGCTTGACTCCCCTTCGTAAATATCGTCGGACAGTCAGTTCGTGTAACATTTCAGCTCCAAAACAGCAAAGCGGATCGGCACTTTTGGTCCGTGTCGATGGTCATACAAAATTAGTTTCAATGGTCAACTTTTCTAAACGATGAAACAGGCGAAATGGTTGCTCATGGCATTGCTGCTGTCTGCACTGCCTGCAGGCGGAGAAGTGACGATTGAAGCGCCCGGCGGCGAAGACGATCTGCTGAATAATCTGCGCGCGCATCTGGGGCTCCAGTCGGAGCCGTGCGATGCGCCGGAGTGGCGTGTGGAGCGTTTGTTCAGGCGCGCGGAGAAAGAGCTTGACCCAGCGCTGCGGGCGCTTGGTTACTATCAGGCAAAAGTAACGAAAAGTCTGGATCGCAGCGGCGAGTGCTGGCTGGCAGCGTTCACCATCGAGCTGGGCAAGCGCGTCACTGTACGCAGCCGGAATGTGGTTGTTCGCGGCGAGGCGTTGAGCGATAAACAGTTTCAGCCGTTGCTGTCAGGGTTGCCGCTTGCCGAAGGCGATCCGCTCGATCACGGCCGCTACGAGGAGATCAAACGCCGGTTGAGCGATTTTGCGCTGGAGCGAGGCTATTTCGATTTCAAACTTACCCGCAAGGAGCTGCGCGTCGACCCGGCCGAAGCAGCGGCGGATATCAATATCGAAGGTGAGAGCGGGCCGCGCTACCGGTTTGGCGAACTGCACCTGAGCGAGCAACCGCTGAACGAGGAATTCATTCGCCGTCTGGCCAAGATTCGCGAGGGCGACCCCTACGATGCGCGTGAGCTGACTGCGCTCAATCGCAATCTGAGTGACGCCGGCTATTTCCAGCAGGTGGAGGTAAATCCCAGGCGCGACGAGGCCGAGAACGGAGAGGTTCCGGTAGATCTTTTGTTGGAAGCCGCGAAGCGGCATGCCTGGCGTGCAGGTGTAGGTTTCGCGACCGACACCGGACCGCGTATGAGCCTGGGCTATGAAAATCGGTACGTCAATCGTAGGGGGCATCGCTTCGAATCCGAATTGCGGCTCTCCCAGATCGAGCCCGGATTGACCGCCGACTACATTATCCCCGGAGAGGATCCGCATCGGGAGAATTACAGTCTGGGTGCAAGGCTGCTGCACGAGGAGAGTGACAGTGTCTACAGTGACAGTGCGACGCTGGTCGCCAAGCAGACGCTCAAGTCGAAAAACTGGACTCAGACCCGCTTTATCGAGCTGCTGTATGAGCAGTCCGAGGTGGGCAGCGACAAGGTCGATGCAACGCTGCTGATGCCGGGCATCAGCTTTGAGCGCATCCGGACGGATAATCCGCTGCGAACGCGCAAAGGATACCGTCTGAGCATGGAGGCGCGTGCCGCTTACGAAGGTCTGATTTCAACCTCGAGCTTCGTTCAATTGCGGGCAAATGCCAAGGGTATCTACCGTTTTGGCGAAGGTGGACGGATTGTCGCGCGCGCGGAGGCGGGTACGACGCTGGGCGACAACATCGGCAATTTGCCGGGATCGTTGCGCTTCTTTGCCGGCGGCGATAACAGCGTGCGCGGCTACGAGTACAAGTCTTTGGGTCCGGAGAATGAAAACGGTGATCCGCTCGGCGGGCGCCATCTCTTCGCCGGCAGCCTGGCATATGAACATCCGATCATCGCTGATGACTGGTGGCTGGCCGCATTCGTGGACGCCGGCAATGCCGTCGATACCAACAGCATCCAACTGAAGCATGCCTACGGGATAGGCGCGCGCTGGTATTCACCGATCGGGCGGCTGCGGCTGGATCTCGCGTTCCCCAGCGATACCGATGCTGACGAATGGCGTCTGCATTTCGGTCTGGGCGCCGATCTGTGAGGCCGATCCGGTTACTGCTCCGCTGGTTCATCTGGTTCGGAGTGCTGTTGATCCTGCTGGTATCGGCCGTGTTCGCGCTGTTGATCACCGAATCCGGCACCGCCTGGACGTTGCGGCAGACCCCCGGCCTATTGCGTCCGCTGGGAGTCGAGTTCAGCTTCAGCGGCAGTGACGGAAGCTTGTTTGAGCGTCTGCAACTCAAAGATGTTCAGCTGCGTTCGGGTGAGACCCGCTTTACAGCTGCCCGTCTGCTGCTGCACTGGCAGCCATGGGCGATTACTGAGCATACCTTGCACATAAAGGCGCTGGAGTTGGACGCTGTGCAGCTGATGCTGCCGGTGCCGGTTGAGCGTGACGCCGGCGCTCCGGAGATCCCCGACATTGTGCTGCCGATCGCGCTGCGGCTGGACCGGTTCCTGCTTGATCGCCTGCAATTTGAGCAGGGCGAAACCCACCTGACCGTCACCCAGGCTGCACTCGCGGCACAGCTGAATACACAGGGCCTGGAGATCCGCGATCTGCATTACGCGGGCGGTGGAGTGCAACTGGCGGGGATACTGAAGATGCAGACAACCAGCCCCCATACCCTGGCCGGAGAGCTCTCCGCCATCGTCGATCAGTCGCTCACAGGCGAACAGGTCGGAGCGGTGAAAGCCAGTGCGGTGCTGGCGGGAGCGGCGCTGCAGCCGGAGTTCGATCTGTCGCTCACTGCACCGACGGAGCTGCGTCTGCACGGTTCACTGCAGCTGAACCGGCTGCAACCCGGCTTCAATCTCACGGCCGAATGGCCGGCTTTGAGCTGGCCGCTGCAAGGCGTGCCGGCAGTCACGGCACGGAGCGGCAGGCTGCAGCTGCAAGGTGAGACAAGCGCCTATCAGCTGGAGTTAAAAACCGGCCTGAACGGCGAGGGCATACCGGCCGGCGATGTCGAATTGGCCGCCGAAGGCAACCTGAAGGGGATAAATCTGCAGCCACTCAAATTAACAGTGCTGGAAGGCGGCCTGCAGGTAACAGGAAAAGTCGATTGGGACGAGCTGGTCCGCTGGGATCTTGAGCTGCTCGCCGATCATCTCAATCCGGGTCTCTATCAGCCGGAGTGGCCCGGCCGGATTGACGGGAGAATTGAGATCAGCGGCAGCTATGGCACCCAGCCGGACGGCCAGATTGCGCTGCAATCGCATATTCACCGACTGGGGGGGCAGTTGCGTGGCCAAACGATCAGTGCCAGCGGCGGGCTGGACTATGCCGCCGGTGAGCTGCAGGCGCACAAGCTGGAGATCGCCTCCGGCCCGAACCGGGTCTATCTGGATGGCCGCGCCGCTGAACAGCTGAATCTGAGCTTCGATATCAAGGCGCCGGAACTGGCTTCGCTGTTTCCCGGTTTGGCCGGGCGGTTGGAAGGTGCCGTAGTGCTCAAAGGGACGCGCAGCGCACCCGCCGTCACCGCCGAGTTGCATGGAACCGGAGTCGGTTACCAGGAGATGCGGACACAGAATATTAAGCTGAACCTGGACTGGCAGCAGAGCGGCGGCAGTGGTGAACTGCTGCTGACCGGTCTGGATGCTGCAGGTCTCCAGGTGTCCGAAATCAGCGCCGATCTTGCCGGAACACCGGCGGCGCATCGCCTGAATCTGTCGGTCGATGCCGACGCATTCAACGTTGCAATGAGCGCCAAAGGCGGTCTGCTCGAACAGACCTGGAACGGGGAGTTGGCGCGCCTGGCACTGGCCGAGCCGAGTCTGGGTGAATGGCTGCTGCAGGCGCCGGTCAAACTGCAGCTCAGTGAGAGCGCAGTCCGCTCTGAGCGAGTCTGCATGCAGCAAACCACCACCGTCGCCTGTGTCGAAGGCGGTTGGAGCAAACAGAAAGGGCTGGATATTGTCGGCGGTCTGAAAGGTTTTGACCTGGCTCGTCTGGCCGAGCACATGCCCGGCGAGGCGGTGATCGAAGGCGGGTTGCGCGGGGATTTTAAGCTCAGCGGCTCACCGGAGAAGCCAAACCTGCAGTTTATGCTGTTGCCCGGCGATGGCCTGATCCGCATCAAGGATGAGGCGCAGCCGTTTGAGCTTGCCTACCGCAACGCAAAAGTTGAGGGCAGGTTCGCAAACGATGAAGGCAGTGTCGATCTCAATTTTGAGCTGGGGAGCAGTGGCCGCGCGACAGGCCGGTTGATTTTAGCTGCCGAAACAGCCGGAACGCGGGCACTCGGGGGAAAGGTCAGCGCCGACTTTCCTGATCTGGCGTTGCTGACAGGGTTCATCCCGGTGCTCGAGCAGGTGCAGGGCCGGCTGCATCTTGAGACGGTAGTGGGCGGTACGCTGGCAAAACCGCAATTGAACGGCGTGTTGCAGATTGAGCATGCGCAGGCGGAGGTGTTGGCCGCAGGGATAACGCTGGCCGATCTGCAGCTGTCGGTACGGGGTGACGGCAAGACGCCGCTGCGTGTACAGGGAGCGGTCAGTTCCGGCAAGGGCAAACTGACGGTAGACGGTAGCGTGGATATCGCGGCGGCAGGCGGACCTGGCGTCGACTTAACATTGAAAGGAGAAAATTTTCAGGCCGCGAGATTGCCGGAGGCGCTGGTGGAGATCTCTCCGGACCTGCGGCTGCAAGGAAACGGCCCGTTTCATCTCTCCGGAAATCTGCTCATCCCCAAGGCCGTGATCGAGATCAGGGAGCTGCCAAGCGGATCGGTGGCTGTGTCGGATGATGAGATAGTGGTTGGTCAGGAGTCGACGCAAAAGCGTGCTGCCGGCAGCCAGAATCTGACCGCCCGCGTGCGTGTTGCGCTGGGTAAGCTGGTGACGTTCAACGGGTTCGGATTGAAAACAGCGCTGACCGGCGCGGTGGATGCGCGCGTCGATAACAATGCGACCAGTGTCGACGGCAAAATTGAACTCAAAGAGGGCAGCTACAAAGCCTATGGACAGGAACTGAAAGTTGAGCGCGGGCGGTTGCTGTTCGCCGGACCGCCGGCTAATCCGGATGTGGATCTGCGGGCTGTTCGGGTATCGCGCGATGGCAAGGTAAAGGCCATTCTGGCGCTGAGCGGACCCTTGTCGAAACCTCGCCCGCATATTCTCAGTGAACCCCTACTGCCCGATGCCGAGGCGCTTTCCTACCTGCTGACCGGCAACGGCCTGAAGCAGGCCGGCAAAAGCGAAGGTTCAGAGATTGCCGGCGCTGCGCTATCGGTCGGCGTGTCGAAAAGCGAACCGCTGCTGCAGCAGTTGGGTGACCGATTGGGACTGGACGAGCTGAGCGTCAACAGCGAAGGCGGGATCGAGGAGAGCTCTTTGATCCTTGGGAAATATTTGAATCCGGACCTCTATCTGGGCTATTCACAAGGCCTGTTCAATCCCGAGGGTGCGGTGCTGCTGCGCTTGAAACTGAGTGACAGAGTTGAGGTCGAGAGCCGTTCCGGCAACGAGCAGTCGGTTGACCTCTTCTATCGACTTGAGCACGACTGATCGGCTCAATTCCTCAAGGCCAGTCATTCAGCAGAAAGCCGATCCCGATCCGGTCGACCGAGTGGTCGTAGTCGAGCAGGCTCTCTCCGTAACCGTTGAAATACTGCACATAGAGGCCCACCTTGTCGTTGAGTTTATAGCGCCAGTCGAGTTGCATGCCGGGGTGTTTTGGGTTGCGCAACATCAGGTCAAAGCGGTGGTCGCCGGTTTCATAGTTGGTGAACAGTTCGCCGTGCCCCATATAATGGGTGATGTCCGGATTGTCGTCTTCGTCGGAGTTTTCCGGCAGCCGTTTCCACACCCGCAACCCCAATCCAAAATCACCCCGGCTGGTCTGGATCTCCCCGGTCAGCCGGTTCCAGCTGCGTGAAAAAGGTTCCGAGCGCCCATTCGACTGATGATTGAGCGCGATCCTCGCCGATTCGAGCCGCCAATCCTTGAAAACCAGATCGGGGTGCCAGTGCAGCCCAAGTTCGGGTTCGTAGGAGGTGTCGCGAAACGGCGCCGAATACTCTGAATTGTATGCCTGAAAGAAAGAGAGTTGGGTATACCCGAAATAGAGGTCGAGCTGCTGATCGAGAATATTCTCCCACACCGGTAACTGAGCGCTCAGTTGAAATTTTATTTCGGTTTCGTCAGGGTGGAACTGATCGCCGGCATCATCAAAAGGCTGGTGATTGACGCGGTCATTGTAGGTCACCGGCAGGATATAGTTGCGTTTGTAGGGCCGGATCCCGAG
This sequence comes from Chromatiaceae bacterium, assembly GCA_024235255.1. Classification (GTDB taxonomy): domain Bacteria; phylum Pseudomonadota; class Gammaproteobacteria; order Chromatiales; family Chromatiaceae; genus HKST-UBA178. Next base: position 365,408 of record JACKMT010000001.1, on the reverse strand, counting down.
CAGCCGCTTGCCAATTTTTGTTATCTGCATCGCGTTGGCAATCGACCCTGCTACCGCGGTTTCCTGACTGGATGCCGCTGCCGGCTTAGCCGGCACCGGATCTATTTGCAGAGCGTGCACATCATCTGATGGGATAGCCTGTGGTTTGCCTGCCAGGCGATCGTAGCAGCGGAGGCGTGCCTCAGCTTCGACGACGGCGGCGCATTCGGCAAGCGCTTCGCCGAGTTCTGTTGCCTGGACTAAGGCTGGCACCGGAAGCAGTGCCAACCACAAAACAACGCCATAAGCACAGTTGATAATCGTGGAGTTATTGCTCAACTTCAAATCTCCCGGACCGGAATTTATTATGCGTGGTGGGCGTGCGGGATGCACAGGGCATGATTATACCCGCGAAGTTGCCGATAGCGCTCCCCGCCGGCGGGTGTCACGCGGGTGGCGCTAACGAATCCATCCGACGCGCTGCGATAACGTTTTCAGCGATGGCTACGCTTTAACCGCAGGCAGGGCGGTGAGATCCAGAGAGACCCCTTTGATGCCGTCCTCGTTCTCCAACGGAGTGATGCTGAAACCAAGCGCGCTTGCCAGGTTGAGCATTCTGTGATTGATTGACAGCACCTCGCCCTTCATCACCTTGGTGCCCCTTGCCTGACAATATTCGATCATCTTGGAGAGGAGTTTTCGGCCCATGCCCTCGCCCTTGAGGTCGGATCTGACCACCACGGCAAACTCTGCAGTCTGGTTGTTGGCGTCGGTTACGGTGCGCACCACGCCCAATGTCTCGTGCCGGATGTGTTTATCCACGCCGGTGGCGATAAACGCCATCTCGCGGTCGTAATCGATCTGAGTCAGCTTCGCCATCTCCGAGTGGGGCAGGCTTTTCACCAGCCCAAAAAAGCGGAAACGGATATCTTCCGGTGTCAGGCGGGAGATGAACTCGTGGTGCCTGGGTTCGTCCTCCGGCCGGATCGGCCGCAACAGCACCCGGTGGCCGCTGGCCGTTTCAAAGTACTCCTCCAGCTGCTGCGGATAGGGACGGATGGCGAGTTGTCTGGCACCATCGTCGTTCGGCGCCACCCGGATGCGGGCATCCAACGCCAGTACGCCATTCTCATCCGACCACAACGGATTGATATCCAGCTCCAGAATCTCCGGCAGATCGATCACCATCTGCGACACTTTCATCAGCGTGAGACAGAGCTTGTTTATGTCCACCGCCGGCCGGCTGCGGTAACCGGCAAGCAGCCTGGATATGCGGGTACGGTTGATCATGTCCCGTGCCAGATTCATGTTCAGCGGCGGCAGTGCCATGGCGCTGTCCTTGACCACTTCGACTTCGGTGCCGCCCTGGCCGAACAGAATGACCGGACCGAAGATGACATCGCTGAAGACGCCGATGATCAGTTCGTGTGCGCCGGGACGCGACGCCATCGCCTGTACGCTGAAGCCCTGTACCTGCGCGTCGGGCCTTTTTTTGGCGATCATGGCGAGCATGTTTTCGGCTGCCTGGGTGACTGCTTCGGGGGTTTTCAGATTGAGTGCGACACCGCCGACGTCCGATTTGTGCGAGATATCTTCGGAGAGAATCTTGATCACCACCGGGAATCCTATCTCCTCTGCGTACCGCGCCGCGCTCTGCGGATCCTCCGCCACATATGTCTCCACCGTGGGAATATCGTAGGCAACCAAAACCGCTTTGGCTTCCGGCTCGGTCATCATGCCGTTCTCCCTGGCGAGCACTCGTTTGACGATCGCTCTGGCGCGCTCAGTATCGGGCGCGAACTCCTCCGGCGCCGACGGCGGCGTCTCCATCAGCATCTCCAGGTTGCGCCGGTAGTTGACCATATGCATGAAGGCGCCGACCGCATGACTCGGCGTCTCGTAGGTCGGAACGCCGGCCTGGGTGAACATCCTGCGCGCGGGGGCGACCGCCTCACCTCCGACCCAGCTGGTCAGTACATTGCAGTTAGCCTGCTTTGCAGCATTGATAATCGCCTGTGCCGCATCGGTGGGAGAGGCGGTCGCAACAGGCGCATGCATGGCAAGCAGCGCGTCGACGCCAGGCGCTTTGGTCAGGATATCCGCTGCCGCCTTGTAGCGCGCTCCCGGCGCATCGCCGATGATGTCCACCGGATTCGCACCCGACCAGTTGACCGGCAGCACCGCGTTCAGCGCAGTTAACGTCTGCTCCTGGAGCTGGGTGAGTTTACCGCCGGCGGCGATCAGATCGTCGACCGCCATGACGCCGATACCGCCGCCGTTGGTCATGATGGCGAGCGCCTCTCCTGTGAGCGGTTTGGCCCTGGCAAGCGTCTCCACCGCCGAGAAAAGTTCACCGATGTTGCATACCCGCAGCATCCCGGCGCGGCGGATCACCGTGTCGTACACCTCGTCCAGACCGGCGAGCGCCCCGGTATGCGAGGCCGCGGCCTTGGCCCCCTCGGCCGCACGTCCCGATTTGATGACGATAATAGGCTTGTTGCGTGAGGCGGAGCGGGCGGCGGAGATAAACTTGCGCCCGTTGCGAACCGATTCGATATATAGCAGGATCGCCCGGGTGCCGGGGTCGGTGCCCAGATAGTCGATGACGTCGGCAAAATCGACGTCGATCTTGTCGCCCAGAGAGAGAAAGTGGGAAAAACCGACATCGTGGGCGCGGGCCCAGTCGAGTACTGCGGTGCACAGGGCGCCGGACTGGGAGACGAAGGCGATCTTTCCAGGTTTGGCCGGGACATGCGCAAAGCTGGCGTTGAGATTGATGCCTGGCACCAGCGCGCCGACACAATTGGGGCCAAGAATACGGATATCCAAAGCACGCGTCTTCTCATAAACAAGATCGATAACTTTGCGTCCGCTTGCGCTATCGATTACCCCGTTCAACCCCGCCGTCAGGCAGATCACCGCGTGGGTGCCTTTGCGCCCCAGATCGTCGATGATCGATGGGATGGTGGCCGGCGGGGTGCAGATGATCGCCATTTCCGGCGTAATCGGCAGACTCTCCACATCGGCGTAGGCGAGCACGCCTGCAACCGCTTTACGCGCCGGATTGACCGGCATGACCGGCCCAAGGAATCCCCCCTCGAGCAGATTGCGCATGACCACGGTGCCTACCGCATAGGGTCGATTGGACGCGCCGATGACGGCGACAGACTCCGGTTTGAACAGCTTTATTAAGTTTCTGGTTGACATGTCTCTTTATGATATCGGGTATCGCTTGAGTGCAGCAGAATTGAATGGGAACGAGCGAATAGTTGATTAGAACCTATCTCATAATCCCCCGCGAACCGCGTTGCTGTCCGAAATGCGTACCTGCAAGGCGCGCTGCGCAGCACAGTACACAATGTACTGGCAAGCAGCGCAACACCGCAGGGACGCATTTCGGACGCAACCCCTTGGGGACCGGCCGATTTTGGCTCCTGGCTTTGTTGCGGCTCGCTCATGTAGCATTGGCCACACTACGCTTGCCGCGTCGCGCCATGAACCAAAATCACCACGGTCGCGGCTGCGCGGGATTGTGAGATAGGTTCTAAGTATACTCTGCCAGAATTGCGTTATTGTTTCACGGGAAGAGGGCGCTCCGTAACAAAATTCAGTCGCTATAGCCGTACGATCTCCGCCTGTACGGATTCCCATTCGCTTTAAGTCAAATGGTTTAATCCGGGCGCCACGCAGGTGCGCAACCCGGAGCCGGTATGTAAAATGGCGACAGTTAAATAGTCGCGGAAGCAATTTCTGATGAAAAGGAAAAAATTGTTAGCGGTTCTTGCCGATTGGCTGAATAGGGATGAGCCAAAGCCGCTCGATCAGCGTGCAGAGTTGGAGCAGCTGCTGCATAAACTCAAGAAAAAGAGAGCCAAACTGAAAAAGCAGCTGGAACAGCAGCATGACAAGCGTAAACGCAAGCAGTTGAAGATGGAGCTGGATATTGTCAGGGTTCAGTTGAAAAAAGGATTGAATGTGCTGCACAAGCTGCAGGAGTCGTAATTGAGCTCGCGCGGCCATTCCGGATATCCCGTTGCTGGCCGGGTTTAAAGCACCATGCGCATCGTAGAAATCATCACAGAGACAAAATATTCAGATGCCCTCAAGGGGATTGCGGCACATTTTGAAGTTGAGGATGTCTGGGTCGGATCAAAAAAGAACGACGGCAGGCGCAGTTTTCGCATGCTGGTTGAAGACAACAAACGACAGTCGGTGATCGATGCTCTGCAGCACCTGCTGGCAGCAACCGAGAATACCCGGATTCTGATCCTGCCGGTGGATGCCGTGGTCAGCCAAAAGGAGGATGAGGAGGATGCTGCGGCCAGAGAGCAGAGTATCATCGCCGCGACCCGTGAAGAGCTCTACTCAGAGATCGAAAAAGGGGCCCGGCTGGACAACACTTTCCTGCTGCTGACTTTTCTTTCCACCATAGTCGCGACAATCGGCCTGATAGAGGACAATATTGCCGCCGTCATCGGCGCGATGGTGATTGCGCCGCTGCTCGGTCCAAACATCGCGCTGGCATTCGCAGCATCGCTGGGTGATGGTGAGTTCATGCTGCGTGCACTAAAGACAAATCTGGCCGGCGTGTTCCTGGCTTTTGCGCTGGCCCTGACGATCGGGTTGTTCTGGCCGGTCGGTCTCGACAGCCAGGAGATCATGTCGCGCACCTCGGTAGGACTGGATGATGTGGTGCTGGCGTTGGCATCCGGCGCGGCGGCCGTGCTCTCCCTGACCACGGGACTCTCCTCCACGCTGGTCGGGGTAATGGTGGCAGTAGCGCTGCTGCCGCCGACAGCAACTGTCGGTCTGCTGCTCGGCAGCGGTCAGCCCGCCCTTGCCGGCGGTGCTGCCCTGATGCTGGCGGTCAATGTCATCTGCGTGCTGCTGTCGGCGATGGTTGTGCTGTTGATTCGTGGCATCAAGCCCCGCACCTGGTACGAACGGAGCCAGGCAAAACAGTCGACCACTTTTTACTTTTTGCTCTGGGCCGGACTGCTGCTGATGTTGATAGCCGTTATCCTGCTGCGCACGGCGCCTATGCCCGTTTAGCCCGGATATTTCATGAAGGCGGGCAGCATTTTTGAAAAAAAGGTTTAGTTTTTAAATGTTACGTCAGTAGTGTACGTTTTTATAAAAGTACAGTTTGTCCTATTCGGTTTCAGTTCGCCTGTGCCGTCACATTTTGCCCGATCTCCCTCAAACCATAGCGACGGCTATGCTTTTTCGGGCGATCGAACAAACTGCTTAGGCACATCCGCCCTGAATCCCGAATCCTTCATGAAATATCCGGGCTAGGCGCGATTGTGCAGCGTCAACTGGGTAAACGGGATCTCCCAGTCGTTCTCGGTGCAGGCATCCACACACCAGCGCTGGATGGCGCGCCGCAGGCGATTGTACAGTGGTGCCTGTACTCCCTTAAAGTCAGCGAGAACCATAATATCCAGTGACGATGTATTGGCGGAATGAAATTCCACATTCAGTTGAATCAGGTCCGGAAGGTAGCCTTCGGCTTCGATTCGTTTCAGCAGATGGGCCTTCAGCGTCTGCAGTATGGTTGTGGTGCTGACAGACTGCAGGTCGTAACTGACGCCAATAACCTCTTTGAGGCGGAAATCGACACTGAGGTTGCGCGGCGACTGGCCCAGAAAGTCCTGCGTGAGGTAGGTTTTGTGCGCACCGCCGCGCTCCACCAGTTCGACAAACTCGTGCGAAATTCCGACCACCTTGCCTCTGACGCCGTCGCTCAATAGAACCCAATCCTCTTTCCGGCAGGGAAACCAGGGTTCGTCGTTTCGCATCGGCCTGGACTTCAGATCCACCAGCTGTTCGATGGCGATGCGCTGACTGATGCCGGCATCAGGGTTTTCCAGCAGGGTAAAGATGTCTATCTTCTTGACTCGCCATGGCAATCCCTCGAAGAGTATTCGTTCTCCTTCACGTACCGAGCCGATGTTGAGATATATGCGTATCTGCTGCCAGTAACGCGGGATCGCGGTTCTCAGGGTCCACGCGGCACCCAGCAGCAGCAGGACGCCGAGACTGAACAATACCCAGTCTTCGTTGACATAGAAGACCACCATCGGTCCGACAAGGGTCAGTGAGATAGTGATCATCCGGTGCACCAGATCCAGCAGCCGGATACGAAAACTGCGGTGTTCCATGCGATATCCCGGAACCAGCCGCATGATCAGTTTGTGCGAGTAGCGCGACAGCAGCAGAATGAGGGCGACAACCAGCAGCGCTTGGGTGAGATAGAGGCCGCGTTTCTGGAAGAAAGACTTCAGATAGGTTTGGGATGCATCGGAAAAGGAGGTTTCGGCGCTCTCGATCCGGTTCAGCTGCAGCTCGAGCGCCTGCAGTTGGCTCTCCATATTTGCCTGATGACGCTTCCAATCGCTAAGAATATCCTGCAGGTACTCTTTCAGCGACTTGTCTTTGGCGATCGCTATCAGAGCGGAGACATTCTCTATCGCAACCTTAGCCTTGGGGATTCTGGTCTTGTAAAAAGTGATCTCTTCCCGGATGTCGGATTTCTTCCGCACCTCGCTGGTCATGTGCTTCATCTCTCTGACCACCGGCTCCATCAACGAGAGCATCTCCGCCTGAAGATTGAAACCCTGCTCCTGCTTGTCACTGATCGCCGAGAAGCCTATGCCGGCTGCGACTTCGACAAAATTCTCTTTCAGGGTGGCCAGCTCTTTTGACAGTTCGGCCAGATCCCGCTCCAGCTCTTTTTTTTCAGAATCCGAAGGCGAAGAGCGCAACTGACGTTCAATCTCCTTGATTTGCACCTGCCGCGCAGAGCGCAGCTTGGTGAATTTCTGCAGGGTCGCCAACGTATCGTCCGACTCGGCAAATTCACTGGCATTCTTGCTCTCCTGCGCCCAGGCACCGGGAAATATGAACAAGAGCAGGGTAAAGATCGCTGCTGCAGGGATAATTGAACTCAGACTCCTGCGTACGGGTAATTTGGTCATCATAATGTAGGCACTATTGGATCCAATTTTAGAAAGAGATTATCAGCGAATCGGTTTAGAACCACTTTTTACGCCGAAACACGACAACTTGAACCACGACCAGGAAGGTGAGAAACACCACCACCTCCAGAAATCCCCAGGGATTGTCGGCCAGTGGTATACCGCCGACATTGACACCCAGCAGACCGGTCAGGAAGCCAAGCGGGAGAAACAGTCCGGCAACCAGGGAGAGCACATACATACGTGAATTCATCTGCTCCGAGAGTCTGCTGGAGAGCTCTTCATAAGCCACACTGGCCCGGTCTCTGGCAGAGTCAAGATCCTCCACGTGGCGGGTAATGGTGTCCGATGATTCGCGCAGCTGATGCCGGTTTTTCTTGCCAAGCCATGCCGCATCCACAGTGCTGAGCTTATTCATTGCGTCACGCTGAGGCGCGATATAACGGCGCAGCATGATAATCTCCCGGCGCAGGTCGAGAATATTGCCGCGGCTCTCCTGACCGGCTTCCATGATGATGTTCTCCTCCATATCGTCGATGCGCTCTTCCAGTTCGTTGATTACGGAGATCATGCGCTCGATCAGCCGCTCCGCCAGTATCGCGGTCAGATCGCCCAGGGTGCGCGGTCCATCGCCCCGTTCCAGCGCCTCGACCAGATCGGTTATGCTCAGCAGTTGCCGGCGCCTGGTGCTTATCACCCGTTCGCCGGTACAAAACAGCCGAACGGATACCATATCCTCGGGTTCGGAGCCTGGATTGCTGTTGACACCTCGCAGGCTGAGCAGCAGCCCGCCGTCGATCGCAGCGCAGCGCGGCCGTGTTTCGTCAGCGATCAGGGCTTCGGCGATCAGCGGGTCGAGCCCGCTCTCCTGTTCCAGCCATTGGTGTGTGCCCTGTTTGGTGAAATCCAGGTGCACCCAAAGCGCACCCTGTTCAGGTGTCCAGTTGCGGATGTCCGACCACTCCATCTGCCTGCCGCCACCTTTGCCATCGAGTAGATAAGCGTTGAGTAACCCGTCATTATTTGTCATAGCTTTTCCCAGTTACGGCAGTGTGGAATTTAATCCAGCATTTGTCCGGTCAGCAGATTGATCTCCCCCAGAAGCTGTTGTGTTTCAGGCGTGGCAAACAACCGCTGGCTTTTACGCAGATACACCAGGGTGACGTTTTTTTCGGTTGTTTTCGGCGATTTTACTTTGCTATCCGCAGAATTTTCAGCAATAGCCAATGTGATCTGCAGACTTTGCTCTCCATCTTTCAGTTGTACCTGACGCATATCAGTCGGCACCACGGAAATCATTCGGGCCATGTCCGATGCGGAGTTGTCATACCAGCGCAGCAGTCTCCAGCGGGTGATATCTCGTCTCGATATCTCCATGGCCGAAATGTGCCCAATTACCTCCCCCTGGGCCATATCCGCCTCGTTGCACACCAGCAGGCTGCGCTCATCCTTGCCGCCAAAAATCAGGCAATCATTCAATCGGAAACCCGGTTTGTAATAGATCAATGAGAGTGGGCTATTCGTCGGAGCTGTAGCCGGTTTGGAACTCAGCACCGCCGCCGGTGAACCGGGCAGGGGTCTGGAAATGGTCTGTTCCAGCAGCAGAGCGCCGCCGAATCCGGCGAAATGGGCTTCACAACCCTCGGTGTCCACAATCCACTCCTGGCCTGCCTTGGCACCGCTAAAACGGCCGCGGAACGGGTGTCCGATCTCTAGTCCGGAGTTGGAGCCGGCGTTGCCGGTAAATTCGGGGCAAATAGTGCAGCTTAAGCCGTTCTCTGTCTCTTCAAAACCGCCGTCACCGCAAACGGCGTTGCCGATTGCCTGCATTTCGTACGCGGTGATTGCCGCTGGCTCTAGGGTTGTGCGCCATTCGTTGGCATCGGCATGGACCTGATTCCAGGCGCCGAGAACAAGCGCAGCCATTATACTGAGGGATCTGATCATGCAGACTTTCCAGTAGTAAAGTAGAGCCAGAGAAAACCTGATATTCCTGCCAGCAACGAAGCTAAAAGAACGCCGGTTTTCGCCATCAGTAGATCCTCTGCATGGTGGGCAAATCCCAGTTCAGCAACAAATATCGACATGGTGAAGCCGATGCCGCCCATCAACGCTACACCAACCATGTGCTTGAAGTTGATGCCGCGCGGAAGCGATGTCAGGCCGAGTTTGACCGCCACCCAGGAGAAGCCGGCGATGCCGATCAGTTTTCCCAGCACTAATCCGGCGGTGATGCCCATGGAGACAGGGTGAACAACAATAGCGCCGAGCGAGGACCAGTCGATTGGTACGCCTGCATTCGCCAGTGAGAAGATGGGGATGATAAGAAATGCGGATGGCAAATGCATTTTATGTTCCAGAATCTGCGCTGGAGCCTGCACCAGATTCACACCTTCTCCCAGGGACTGCACCCGGGAGCGCAGTTCATCGTTTTTCAGGATGTTCTCCTCACGCTGATAGGTTCGCCTGATCTGGCCCACCATCTCGTTAATCTGCGCCAGAAACCGTTTCGGGTCATATTTCGGACGCATGGGGATGGTGAAGGCGAGCAGGATGCCGGCCAGGGTTGCATGCACACCGCTTTTCAGCATGGCGAGCCAGAGCACCAGACCCAACAGCACATACGGCGACGGGCTGCGTATGCCGCCCAGGTTCAAGGTGAGCAAAAGTATCAGAATGCAGGCTGCCGCAGTCAACGCAGAGTAATTCAGCGTCTCGGTATAGAACAGGGCAATGACTGTCACGGCACCCAGATCGTCCACGATCGCCAGCGCAACAAGAAAGGTCAACAAATTTTTTGGAACCCGCTTTCCCAACAGTGCCAAGGCACCCAGGGCAAAGGCGATATCCGTTGCCATTGGCACTCCCCAGCCATCGAAGGTATGTCCCTCCGGGTTGACGCTGATGTAGATGAGCACAGGTATGACCATGCCGCCCACCGCTGCTATGATCGGCAGCAGCGCCTGCTTTATGTCGGCAAGTTCGCCCACGAGAAGTTCGCGCTTCAGCTCCAATCCGATGACGAAGAAGAACAGCGCCATCAAACCGTCGTTAATCCAGTGGTGCAGCGATTTGGCAAGCTGGAACCCCTCCATGCCAACGATAAACGGTTTTTCCAACAGGCTGAAATAAGCCTCGCTCCACTGACTGTTTGCGATATAAAGTGCTACCATGGCGCACATCATCAGCAGCACGCCACTGGTGGTCTGGCGATGAATAAATTCATCCAGCGGCGTTAATAACCGATCAAAGGCTTTCTCCCAAGGCGCGTTGTACTCTCTTCCAATGGATATTTTCATTAGTACCGTTCTAGCGTAAAAATAATTGACTGTTAGGACTGTAAACTTGCGGTTTTGGTTTCATCTTCAGGAATTGTTTGGGTAGCGACAAACGCCAGTCCAGCATAGCTTTTTCCGTTGGTCATACTCCGTGACCAGTCAACGTCTGCCCCCGATCCTCCGTCTTCAGGTTGATGATGCTTAGCGGAATTCACCGCAAGTGGAGTTTGGTTTCTTCCTTATGTTCGATATGCTGCTAAACAGAATAGCCGAAGCGATCGAGGTACAATACGATGCTTAGCTCCCTTATTCGAATGTGATCATGAACATTATACCTGCCCAAGGAAACTCAGATTGATATGAACAGCAGCATCCAATCGGCACGCCTGCGTCGGGCGATAGCCGCCATATGGTTAATCACCTGCTTGGCCTGTTTCCATTCGGCGGTCGCCCAAACATCACCTGTACTGAGCAAAAAAACTGCTGATGAGCAGCAGCTATCGGCGATGCAGATCGAGGCAGGTCGCAAAGCGGCGGAAGCTGATGCTGCACTTGACGAGACACGCAAGCAGAAGGCGCTGGCGATGTATGATCAGGCAGCCCAATCTTTACAGCAAACAGAGGATACCAGAGTTCAGCTCGTTAAGCTCGAAGCGATGGTGCGCCAGGCGCCGAAAAGAATTGAAGAGATTCGCAGCGGTAAAATTCAATCCAGCAATAAGCAGTCTGAGCTCAACTCGGTGCTGGTGTCCGGTAATCTGGACGCGGTCGAACTTGCCTTGTCCAGGGAACAGCTGGCTATGCAGCAGGCTAGAGAGGTGCAGCGGAAGTACGAGGACGAACTGGCGCGCCTGCTGATTGGCAGCAAGGGGTTGAGCGAGGAGATCGCGGCCCGCATGAAAACGCTGGACCAGATCGACTCAGATCTGCTCGCATCGGCCTCGGACGAACCCCCAACTCTGATTCAGGCGCGCAGTATGACGCTACAGAGCCGCAGGATGCTGCGCCAGGCAGAGTTGGAACAGTTGAAGCTGCGACTGGGCAGCCACGATCTGCTGACCAATCTTGCCCAGGCTGAACGGGATCTCGCCCTGGCTGAAATTGTCGATCGCCAAAAGCGGCTCGACAGTCTGACGCTCGCTGCTCAGCGGCTGCGCGAAGCGCAAGCCCGGCAGGCTCGTCTCGAGGCCGATGAGTTGAAGAGCAAGAGCGAGGCTCTCCCGACTCCGCTGCAGGTCATAGCGCAGGAGAACGCCCGCTACCGGAAGGAGCTCGAGGAGCTGATAAACCGCGAACAGTCAATTATTGGCGACCTGGAGGCTGCGCGTCTGGGTGTCGATGAGATCAAAAGCGATTTTGAACGCACCCGGCAAAGGGTTGAAGTGGTGGGTATGAGCAAGGCTATCGGCAAAATGCTCAAGCGTCGGCGTCTGGAGCTCCCCTCGTTGCAGAGCTATCGGCGCAACACTGCGCAAAGGGCAGTGGAGATTGATCGCGCCACAGACCGGCAGATCGATATCGAAGAGCTGCTGCGCCAACGCGGCGATGTGCACGCGGTCGTCGCCAGTACACTCGAACTCCTGCCTGAAGCTGATCGATCTGATTTTACGCAACAAATAGAGGAACTCGCCAAAGTTCGCCGCAGCGCACTGAACGAGCTGCAAAAGGTGTATGGCCGCTATATTGGTCAGATCACCTCCCTGGATCTGGTAAAGCGGCAGTTGGTTGAAGTGGCCAGTGCATATATCAAGTTCATTGATGATAAGCTGGTCTGGATTCCCGGCTCGAGTGTCGTCGATCTATTGGCGCCTGCTGAGTTTTTTCAGGCGCCGTTGTGGCTGCTGGCGCCAGGCAATTGGGGTTTGGTGGCGGCTGACGCTTCGCTGCTGCTGCAGCAGCGGGGTCTATGGGTCGGAATCGTGCTGACACTGGGACTTCTGCTTCTGATGCGGAAGAACCGCGGAAAATCTATTGAGTATCTGACGCTCATCTCGCAGAATATCGGCAAAATCCGCACAGACTCGTTCAAATTCACGCTGTTTGCCCTGGCGCATACGCTGATCATTATCGGTCCCTTGCCGCTGCTTTTGATGACTGCCGGGTGGTTGCTGGGCAGCGTGCCGACTGCCGCGCCATTTACGCTCTCCCTCTCCGATGCTCTGGTCAAGTCGGGTGCAATTCTGCTTGGCATGAGCTTTCTGCTCCAGGTCTGCCGGGCGGACGGTCTTGGTGATCGGCATTTTGGCTGGCCGCAGGCGGTGCGGGAGTCGCTGGTGCGCGAGCTCAGCTGGATGCTTCCGATTGCGGTTTCAATGGGTTTTCTTGTCGTCTTCACCGCAGGCAACGAGTTGCCACCGAGAGTGCAGTTCATCGGACGCATCGCGTTGTTTGCGCTGATGACGGCATCCAGTCTGTTCGTCTACCGCCTGCTGGGGCGGCGCAGTGCCCTGATCCAGGCGCTTGATGCCGGCTATAGGCGCGGTCCCTTGTCACAACTCTATCTGATCTGGTTCCCACTGTTGCTGCTCCTGCCGCTCGCGTTTGCCATTACCTCGGCCTGGGGTTATCACAATATCGCCGTGCACCTTTCGCAGCGTGTGGAGCAGACCTTTTGGCTTTTCGTCATGCTTTTTATGCTTAAAGAGTTCATTTTGCGGAGCCTGTTCATCGCCGAGCGGCGCCTGCGTCTGGAAGAGGCGTTGCGCCGGCGCGATGAGCTGCGCGCACAGCGCAGCAAAGATCAAGCGGCAGCCGAGCAGGATTTGCCACCGGTTACGCCGGTTATTCCGGTGATGAACATCGATGAACTGAGTGAACAGAATAGACGGTTGGTGCGGGCCGGATTCCTGTTTGGTGCCGTTATCGGGGTTTGGAGCATCTGGAGCGAACTGTTGCCTGCACTCGCATTTTTCAACAACACGGAACTGCCTTTTCACGCGAGCAGGATCGTGGATGGTATCGCGAAAGAGGTTCCGGTCACACTGAGAGATCTGATGGTTGGGTTGATCATGGTTGTGATAACGGTGCTTGCCGCGAAGAACATACCCGGCGTGTTGGAGATCGCGCTGTTGCAGCGCCTGCCGCTGGATCCAGGTGCGCGTTATGCGATCACGTCTCTAACGCAATACACGATTGTGGGTATAGGCGTTCTCTTGGCTTTCAGCACCTTGGGACTGCAATGGTCCAATGTACAGTGGTTGGTTGCGGCACTGAGCGTTGGGCTGGGCTTCGGACTGCAGGAGATCGTGGCGAACTTTATCAGCGGCATTATCCTTTTGTTCGAGCGGCCGATCCGGGTGGGCGATGTGGTGACCATCGACGACACTACCGGTAAGGTGTCCCGCATTCAAATTCGTGCCACCACCATCGTCAACTGGAATAAACAGGAGTTGTTGATACCAAACAAGTCCTTCATCACCGGGCGGGTCATTAACTGGACCCTGAGCGACGAGGTGAACCGTATTGTCGTCGCGGTGGGTGTCGCTTATGGCAGCGATGTCGACAAAGCGATGAACCTGATGCTTGAGGCGGCGTATGAAAACCAAGAGGTGCTGGAGAATCCCGAACCGGTTGCATCTTTTGAGGCTTTCGGCGACAACGCACTGACCCTTCAGCTGCGCAGCTACCTGAACAGCATGGAAAATCGGCTGGCCACTATCACCGCCCTGCACCGAGCGATCAATAACAAGTTCAATGCCGCCGGTATCTGTATTGCGTTTCCGCAGCGCGATCTCCACCTGGATACCAGCAGTCCGCTGGATATTCGCATCCATCGCACAGCGGCGAGTGGTTCATCCTGAAAGAGTCGCAGGTGAAAAATCCGTTTCTGTGTGCGGCTCTAGCAGCCGCCGTTAGGTGCGGCGTAGATTAAACGATAGGCGGTTCATCGTTCAGCAGAATTGCGGCCTGATCATCCTGTGGTGTGTGCATTATCTGCATCGATTCGACATGCTGCGCCACCTCTTTCACATCCTCAAAGCGGGCGATGTGGAACAAAGCTTCGCCTTCATTGACCAGCGGCAGTTCGACACAACCGATAATAATACCGCTGGCGACCGCAGTAACTTCGGTCTCGATACTGCTGAACGGCGCATCGATCAGCCCGATCACGTCTCCTTTGCGTACTCTGCTGCCGAGCGATGCGACTTTTCTGAACAGGCCGCTGGCGGATGCTCTTACCCAGGTGCTGGAGCGGGCCACGAAGGGCTCCGGCAGGGCTCTTCTGCGCGCTTTTAACGTCGGCAGCATCTTCATTGCGCGCATCACGCTGATAATGCCGTGCAGGCCTGCACGAATCGCGACCTCATTGAATCGCAATGCCTCGCCCGCTTCATACAACAGCATCGGTATCCCGCACTCCGCGGCCGCCTCGCGCAGGGAACCGTCGCGCAGGGTAGAGTTGATCAGTACCGGGACACCGAATGCCTTAGCCAGTGTGGCGGTTGCATCGTCATCCAGATTGGCGCGGATCTGCGGAAGATTGTTGCGGTGGATAGCGGCGGTGTGCAGATCTATTCCATGGCTGCATCTCCCGACGATCTCCTGCATAAACAGGCTGGCAAGCCGGGCGGCCAGTGAACCCCTGTCAGATCCGGGGAAAGAGCGGTTCAGATCCCGCCTGTCCGGGAGATAGCGGGAGAGGTGGAGCACACCATAGACGTTGACGATCGGGACGGCAACCAGCGTTCCGCGCAGCTGTTTGAGTACCGGTTGCTTCAGCAGGCGGCGCACGATCTCGGTGCCGTTCAACTCGTCGCCGTGCAGCGCTGCGCTGACGAAAAGCCTCGCTCCTTCGCGTGCGCCGTGTACAACATGCACCGGCAGCGTCAGGGATGACTGGGTGTATAGTCTAGGCAGCGGCAGTTCCACCAAAGCTCTGCTGCGCGGGGCAACCCGTGCATCTCCGATGACAAAGGGTTCACGCACCAGAATCAGCCTTTACCCTGAGTTTTCGAGCGCTGAGCGCTTGTACCCAGCTCTTTCAGTCGCTTTTCGATGTACTGGATGATGATTCCCGCCACGTCCTTACCGCTTGCTTTCTCGATGCCCTCCAGCCCCGGCGAAGAGTTGACTTCCATCACCACCGGTCCGTGGTTGGAGCGCAGCAGGTCGACACCGCAGACATCCAGCCCCATTATTTTTGCCGCTCTGA
This sequence comes from Chromatiaceae bacterium, assembly GCA_024235255.1. Taxonomy (GTDB): domain Bacteria; phylum Pseudomonadota; class Gammaproteobacteria; order Chromatiales; family Chromatiaceae; genus HKST-UBA178. The sequence goes on along the minus strand of JACKMT010000001.1, from coordinate 350,019 downwards.
CCGCTGTTGAGCGCTCCTCCGGTGTCAGGCGGACCAGCGTGGCGCTGCCGCCACGGTGCAGATTGGAGCGAAACTCTCCCTCGGGACCTTGGCGTTTCATAGTTGCCACCACTCTGCCGCCGACCACGAAACAGCGCAGATCGGCACCGCCGGCCTCCTTGATGAACTCCTGCACCATGATATTGGCCTTCAGTCCCATGAATGCCTGGATCACGCTTTGCGCTGCTTTCTGTGTCTCTGCGAGCACCACGCCTATACCCTGTGTGCCCTCCAGCAACTTGATGACCATCGGGGCGCCGCCGACGGTATTGATCAGGTCGTCGATATCGTCGGGGTTGTGCGCAAATCCGGTCACCGGCAGGCCGATACCCTTGCGTGCCAGCAGCTGCAGCGAACGCAGTTTGTCCCGGGAACGGGTAATGGCCACCGACTCGTTGAGAGAAAATACGTTCATCATCTCGAATTGGCGCACCACTGCGGTACCGTAGAAGGTAACAGAAGCACCGATGCGGGGTATGACGGCATCAAATCCGGACAATACTTCACCCCGTAAGTGAATCGTCGGACGATGGGAGGTGATATTCATATAGCAGCGCAGTACATCCACCACCCGGACGGTATGTCCCCGGGCCTCGGCTGCCTCCACCAGCCGTTGTGTGGAGTAGAGGCTTCTATTGCGGGAGAGAATGGCTATTTTCATTTTGATTCCTGGGATATTTGTGATCGGTTGGATTTGCGCCGCTTTCTCTGCACCTTTTTTCCCTGCAGGTAGGAAGCGTCCGGATCCACCAGGAACCGGTTTTCCAGTGCTGTACGGCCCAATAACATTCTGAACTTCATGGTGTCCCTGTCGGTCAGGGTGATCTCCGCTAGCCATCTAAAACCACCGATGTCAAGCATGGTCTCAATCACATATCGCTCTTCCTGATGCCCTCCCGAATCCGATACCAGGCGCCGGTCCTTAATCGGTGCCCGGCATTCGACCGCCAGATCCCGGTTATTCTGCTGTGGGTGGACGCCGAAACGCACCCAAGACTCGTCTTCAACCAGATATGGCTCAACATAAAACGCGTGCAGCGCAGAGGTGCGGGCGCCGGTGTCGACTTTGGCCTTGATGTGGTCGATCCCGAGCCCGGGCAGTGACAGCCACTCACGCCATCCCAGAATAGTGCGATCTCGATGACTTTCGTCTAACTGCATTCGGCTGCCGTAGTTACACTGTACATGGTGCGATTATCCTCATCTCACGATTAGGGATGGCCAACGACCAGACTCCCTGTTGTAGCCTATACTAAATTATAAAATTTCATACTTTAAAAAAATGCAAACAGTAAACAGCTGCTTTCGTGGCTTGGTAAACGAAGATGCAGACCCTGGAAGGCAGACAGATCATTGACCAGTTTGGCTTGGATTACCTCAGGCAGTGCTCAACCTTTGGCGCGCTATCCGAGGCTGGGATCAGATATTTGTTCGAACATGGAAAGGTACTATGGCTGGAGAAGGATGAGCGCCTGTTTCAGGTGGATGACCCGGGCAACTGTTTCTATATCATCCTGAAAGGTGCATTCAGGTTTTTCAAACACCATCATGGAAAACGCAGCTATATCAGGGACCATGTGTTTGGTGAGGAGTTGGGGTTCATTGCGATGATAGCATTGCACGACCGCAGAGGCAGTGCGTATGCAGCGGAGGAGTCCGTTGTGCTGGAGGTCTCCAGTCTGCTTTTTAATCAACTGCATAAAGTGTTGCCGACCGATTTCGGCGTGCTTTTGCTGAATCTTGCACGGGGTATGGCCCGCCGAATTCGCGAACTCAACAATATGTTGGTTGAGCACAATATTAAACCATGACAGATGATCAACAGGTTATTGTTGCCAAGGGCCGATACTGGAACTTATCTCATAATCCCCACGGTCGCGGCCGCGCGGGATGATGAGATAGGTTCTAATGCTACTGTTTAACCGGCATGTCCCGGCGCCGACTGGTGCTATCGAAGCCACGATTGATGCTGCCTCAATGGAAGGCTCTCGTTGGGCGCCTCTCTGAGCTTCTCTTCGCCACGGCATGCGACGGAACGGAATAGTTGAAGCATCTTGTTTCAGATAGGGTCCAATCAGTCGTCCTTCCCGAATGTGGTTCAGGCCTCAATTATTTTCTGATTAGAACGAGATAGGGACGATTTCCGGATTTGCTCGAATAAATTTTATTTCACGTCCAATTATCTATTGACCGACTGTCAAGCAGCCGGTATTTATATGTGACATAACGATTACCACTAAAAAAATAGCGGCAATTTAAAAACCGATGCCGGGCCGGAACAATTCGGGGATCGCCCCACGTCCAGCCAATAAAATAATATTCTAATAAATGATAGGGAGGAGTCACGTGACAAGCATGAATCTGACGGAAAAAATAATTTCTGGGCACTTGGTAAATGGAGGCGCGCTGCCGCCGGCGGGTGAGGTGGTTACACTAGCCATTGATGAAGCCTTTACCCAAGACGCAACCGGTACTATGTGCATGCTTCAGTTGGAGGCGATGGGGGTTAAACGCGTCAAGCCGCTGTCGGTCAACTTTGTCGACCACAGTATGATGCAGTCAGGCTTTCGCAATCCGGATGATCATGAATATCTCCGGACCGTTTCGCGAAAACTGGGCATCATCTATTCTCCACCGGGCACCGGCATCTGCCATTTTCTCAACATAGAAAACTTTGTGAAGCCGGGCATGACCGGTATCGGCGCGGACAGTCATACGGTAAACGCGGGCGGTATGGGCGCTATATTTTTTGGCGCCGGCGGTTACGACGTGGCGCTGGCCATGGCGACCGGAGAATACAGCATTCCGATGCCTCAGGTGGTGCAGGTAAACCTTACCGGCGCCCTTCCCGAAGGGGTGATGGCGATGGATGTTATCCTGAAAATGCTCTCCCTCGTCGGTGTCAAGGGCGGCAAGGGCAAGATATTCGAGTACACCGGACCGGGTGTATCCACTCTCTCGCTGACCGAACGGGCCACCATTACCAACATGGGCGCAGAGATGGGCGCATCCACCTCTATCTTTCCCAGCGACGAACGTACCCGGGAGTATCTGGAGAGCCGCGGCCGTGGCGGCGATTATGAACCCATGGCGGCAGATGAGGGCGCCCTTTATGCTGATCGTATTGAGATCGATCTCTCGGCGCTGGAGCCGCTGATTGCCATCTATCCTTCCCCGGGCAATGTGGAGAAGATTTCGGACCACGCCGGCACACCGGTCCATCAGGTATGCGTGGGCAGCTGCACCAACAGCTCTTTTGAAAACATCGCCAGTTTTGCGGAGTTGCTCAAAGGCAAGCGGGTGGCCGTAGATACGCTGCTCTATCCCGGCTCACGCGCGGTGGCCATGCAGCTGGCGAATTCCGGGTATCTGACTTCGCTGTGGCAGTCCGGTGTGAGGGTCATGGAAAACGGCTGCGGCGCCTGCATCGGTCAGGGCGGATCTCCGGTAAGCAAAGGTTTGAGTCTACGTACATTCAACCGCAATTTCCCGAAACGTTCGGGCACCGCCGATGCCCAGGTACACCTGGTCAGTCCATTGGTGGCTGCTGCCAGCGCGATCAGCGGTAAAGTAGCACTACCGGAGCGCAGGGTGGAGATCATTCCTGCCGCGCAGGTGGATGACACTGCGTCATTCGTCATGCCGATTCCCCAAAGTGAAGCGGAGCAGGTCGAGGTCGTGCGCGGTCCGAACATTATGGCACTGCCTGATTTCGAGGCACTGCCAGACAGGCTTGAGGGCGAGGTGTTGCTGAAGCTGGGGGACAATATCAGTACCGACGATATCCAGCCAGCCGGTATCTACCTGCCGCTACGTTCCAACGTGAAGGAGTACGCCATGCAGGCCACATTCAACCAAGTGGACAGCACCTTCTCACAACGGGCTGTCGCTCACCGCGACACGGGCGGACATGGCATACTGGTAGGGCGGGAGAATTATGGCCAGGGCAGTTCCCGCGAGCATGCCGCATTGTGCCCGCGTTGGTTGGGTATCAGGGCGGTGGTGGTGGCCCAGTTTGCCCGCATTCACGTTGCCAACCTGGTCAATTTTGGCATTGTGCCGCTCACGTTTCGCAACATGGATGATTATGAGCGCGTAAATCAGGGAGACAATGTAGCCATCGATGTTTCCAATCTGGAAGGGGAGCTCTTGCTTGAGGTGAACGGTGAAAAACTTCCGTTGGATCCGGCTTTCGAGCCAAAGGATATAACGGTGTTGCAAGCCGGTGGTGCCTTGCCCCACTTCAAGGCGACGCACCTTGCGTGAGACGAAAACAGTATTGGGTAGCCGGCGGTTTTTTCGGTAAAGTGTGGCTTCCCGGGAGTAGTTACAGTGTTCGCGCAATTACTGGACAATAACGACCGGCGCCCATGTTGAATACCTTTTCAGGGGAAAATGATGACTGCAGAAACACCAAAAATTATTTATACGATAACCGATGAAGCACCGGCGTTGGCCACGGCTTCTTTTCTGCCGATCGTAAAACTGTTTACCGATGCGGCGGATGTTGCCGTGGAGACTCGGGATATCTCACTCGCCGGACGGATTATCGCCAGTTTTCCCGAATTTCTGACAGAGAGTCAGCGGCAGGCGGACGATTTGGCCGAACTGGGCGCGCTTGCAAAGACGCCGGAGGCCAATATCATCAAACTGCCGAACATCAGCGCATCGATTCCACAGTTGGTAGCCGCGATCAAAGAGCTGCAGGCGCAGGGTTACAATCTCCCCGACTATCCCGAAGAGCCTAAGAGCGATGCAGAAAAAGCGGCCAGGGAGCGCTACGACAAGGTCAAAGGAAGCGCCGTTAACCCGGTTCTGAGAGAGGGAAACTCCGACAGAAGGGCGCCGGACTCGGTAAAGAACTACGCCAGAAAAAACCCGCATTCTATGGGTGAATGGCGCAAGGATTCGAAATCCGGGGTGGCGCATATGAGCAGCGGGGATTTTCGTTCCAACGAAAAGTCGACGGTGATAACCGAAGCCACGGCCGGAAACGCCAGAATTGAATTTATCGGCAAAAAAGGAAAAGTCCAGGTTTTAAAAGAGAAGACACCGCTGATCGACGGCGAAATAATCGATGCAACCGTGATGAGCCGGCGTGCTTTGAGAAAGTTCCTGAAGGAACAGCTTAAAGAGGCAAAAAAGGCGGGGGTGCTGTTTTCAATCCACTTGAAGGCCACGATGATGAAGGTTTCCGATCCGATCATTTTTGGCCACGCCGTATCCGTCTATTTCAAGGATGTTTTTGACAAACACGCAAAGGTATTCGAAAAGCTGGGCGTCGATCCAAATAACGGCATGGGGGATCTCTACGCCAGGATTGCCGGCTTGCCGCAGGCGCAGCGTGAAGCGATCGAAGCGGACATACAAGCCTGTTACGCGGATCGTCCGGAACTCGCCATGGTTAATTCGGATAAGGGTATTACCAATCTGCATGTGCCCAGCGATGTGATCATCGACGCTTCCATGCCAGCCGCGATTCGCTCATCGGGGCAGATGTGGGGTCCTGACGGCAAACTTCACGATACCCGATTTGTGATACCCGACGGCAGTTACGCCGGGGTTTACGATGAAGTGATCAAGTACTGCAGGGAGCACGGTGCATTCAATCCCGCAACCATGGGTAGTGTGCCCAACGTTGGGTTGATGGCGCAAAAGGCTGAGGAGTACGGCTCCCACGACAAGACGTTCAAATCCCCCGGAGATGGCGTCATCCGGGTTGTCGACAGTTCCGGCAAGAAGCTGCTGGAGCAGAAAGTGGAGGAGGGAGATATCTGGCGCATGTGTCAGGTCAAGGATCTGCCTATCCAGGATTGGGTCAAACTTGCGGTTAACAGAGCCAGGGCGACTGGTGCTGCGGCCGTGTTCTGGCTGGATGAGAGCCGGGCGCATGACGCTCAGCTGATAAAAAAGGTGAAGCGCTACCTTCAGGATCACGATACCGAAGATCTGGAAATTCGAATCATGTCTCCGGTAGAGGCAACACGCTTCTCGTTGCAGCGCATTGTGGGAGGCGTGGATACCATATCGGTTACCGGCAATGTGCTGAGAGACTATCTCACCGACCTGTTTCCCATCCTCGAAGTGGGCACCAGTGCAAAAATGCTCTCGATCGTACCGTTGATGGATGGCGGCGGGTTGTTTGAGACGGGGGCGGGCGGTTCGGCGCCCAAGCATGTCCAGCAATTCGAGGAGGAGGGGCATTTGCGCTGGGATTCCTTGGGTGAATTTCTGGCGCTCGCCGCCTCCCTCGAACATCTTGGCAATATTTCACGCAACAAGCGGGCACTCGTGTTATCGAAATCACTGGACCAGGCAACGGGCAAGTTCCTCGATAATGACAAATCACCCTCCAGGAAGGTCAATGAGTTGGACAACCGGGGCAGTCATTTCTATCTGGCACTGTATTGGGCGCAGGCGTTGGCCGGGCAAAGCGAGGATAAAAAGTTAAAAGAGCATTTTACCGGATTGGCACAACAGCTCGAGGAGAATGAGGCAAAGATAGTCGATGAGTTGAGTGGCGCCCAAGGAGCGCCTGTGAACCTGGGCGGTTACTACCATGCGGACCCGGATAAAGTGACAAAGGCCATGCGTCCAAGCGCAACCTTGAACGCCATCTTAGAGGCCGCTGCTGGCTGAGATTAAAACAAGGCGCCCATGGGCGTAATCATGGGTGCCTTAATGATTACAAGCAACCGAAAGTGGACGAAACCGGCGGCAATGAAGCAGCCCGCAAAACTGTTTGTCAGTAATATAGAGTTGGCGACGACCTTTGCCGGTGGTCGCGCTAAATACGAGTGATTGAAAGGGGATAGTTAACGCTTCAGGGAACAATTTAGTAACTATCAAGCATACACAGACATATCAATTGCAGTTTTTGTCACCAAAAATAATAAGAACACTAGCAGTACAGAATAATAATTAGTTGAAATAAAGCATTTGGGAGGGGGGATAAGCATCTGCCCGCCATACTTTTACTAATCAAACACAACTTTTCAGGAGCAGCGGAACGATGCAGATTACAGGTATGTATTGGGGATCGAAACTTCTCAAGTTTGTCGACTATCCGACGTCAGAGGTGCTGGGTCCAGAAGCGAGCGGCGACCAGATCAAAGAGCTTATCAGCCGCTGGGGGGAGATCTTTGTCAAACCCATGTTCAAAGGGGGCGTTGGAAAAAAGGGCAAGGCAGGGCTGTTGGGAAGGGCAAATAATCTAGCCACCGCCATGAAGGAGAAAGAGCGGCTCTATTTTGCCGAGCATGTGCACAACAATGTGCTGTCCAAGGCGGAGGGCGTCACCTTCGAAGGGGCGGTGCCAGCGGAGTATGAGGTCTACTTTTCGATCACCGACAGCACCAAGTACCGCGCCCCGGTCATTACTATCACCCACCACGGCGGCGTGAATATTGAAGAGCTGCCACCGGATAAAATTGCGGCTATTCCGTTCGATCCTTTGACTGGGCTCAAAGGGTTCGTCGTATCGAACGCGCTGCGGAAAATAAATGCACCCCAGGAGCTGGTGAGTCCGCTGGTGCAAAACCTGCCCAAGCTCTGGGAACTGTACCACTACTACGGAATGACCACGTTGGAACTTAATCCCATCCGTATGATGCCTGCGGAGAAAGGTCGTTTGCTGCCGCTCGCCTGTGATTTCAAATGTGCTTTTGATGCAGACGATCCAAATTGGAAGCGTCTGGGACTTCCTTCTGACCTGGATGCCTCCGGCTACTCGGATTTTGAGCAGGAGGTGAACGCACTGCGCACTTATCAGGGACAGTCAGACGTATTCGTCATCAATCCCCAGGGAACGATTACCGCGATGACGTTCGGCGGAGGGGCCAACGCGTTGGTGACCGAGCAGTTGGGCGATAGCGCCACCATCTCCTCAGATTTCGGCGGCAACCCGCCGTACGAGAAGATGCATGACATCTCCCGTATCGTTTACAAGTACTGGCTCGAACAGTCCAATGTGCTTTTTATCATCGGTGGCAAGGCCAACAACACGGATATCTATGAGACTTTCAGGGCGATGGCCGACGCACTGCGCGATCACTTTCACAATGTAGCTCCTCAACCGCTCTATGTCGTCGTCGGCCGTGGCGGACCCAATCTGATCAGGGGAATGGGCTATCTGCGGGACACGCTTGATGGACTCGGTCTGCCGTATCAGATGTTTGGTTACGACTCTGCGATGAGCGAAGTCGTCAACTTCGCCCAGGCAGTGGACAAGTGGATGAAGGCTGGGGGGCGCGCGATGGTGGCCAGAGCAATGGGTATAAGTTGAAAATCGCCGGCGAAGCATCAAACGGCATTACCGATCTGATTAGCGGCAGCCGCAAAAACGGCGCCAGGGAACAAAGGGGTTAAAGATGCATCAACAAGGCGTAGCAGCATTTCCATATTATTTCGTAGGCATAGATTCACTGGCGGAATTGGCGACTCGTCAGGACCGAGTCTGTGTACTCAATATCACCGGGGGTGAAAGCCGAACCGTAACGCCGGTCAGCCACACATATTCAGGCGGTAATATCGTCTGCGGCACTGCGCCTGGCCGGTCCGGTACCGTCATGAATACACCGAGAGGCAACATTCCGGTTTACGGCAATATTGCTGAAGCCATGGAAGCCGGGCACAGATTTAATGTGGTCGTGATCTATCTGCCGCCCTCCGGTGTTCGTGACGGTGTATTGGAGGCACTGAGAATAAATCCGAATCTGAAAAAGATAGTGATATTGACGGAAAAGGTGCCGGTCCACGATGCCCGGATAATCCGTTCACTGGGCCAGATGTATGGCGTCGATATATTCGGTGCCAACTGCCTGGGCATCGCAGACGCACACAACCGGGTACGCATCGGCGGAGCATTGGGCGGCAACGCACCGGCAGAATCTCTGCGGCCCGGTTCTATCGCTATTTTCTCCAATTCAGGCAATTTCACCACTACGATCGCGGTCTATCTGGCAACGGCGGGATGGGGCACCACGGTTTCGATCTCTTCGGGTAAGGATGTTTATATTCACTATTCCGCACCTGAATTTACCCATGCCTTTCACAATGATTACCGTACCAAAGCAGCGGTGATGTATATCGAGCCAGGCGGATATTACGAAAAGGATCTGGTGTTTGAGAAGCCGGTTGTCGCCTGTATTGTCGGCCGCTGGAAGGCAAAACTCACCCGTGCCTGCGGCCATGCGGGTGCTATCTCCGGCAGTGGCGACAACGCGATGGCAAAGGAGAAGTGGTTTATGGAGAAGTTCGGTGTGAACGCTCTGTTTACACCCGAGAATCCCGTCTGTAGCAAGAAAGGTGCGGTAGTGATAAATATCGCCCATCTGCCTGCAGCAATGACTGCGGTTATGAAGCTGAACGAGACAAATCCAGACTTTAAGCCCGAAGGAGATCTGTCACTCAAATGTTGGTTCAGCAATACGCAGAATATCGATATTCCCAAACATCTCAATCCTCCGCTGGTTAAAGCGCTTGCCCCCTACGACAAACAGATCGAAGGACTGGGTGAACAGATCGGGGCTATCTTCCCGCGTCAGCCGATGAAAGATGCCTCGGGCGCCTCGATGATGGATCCTAAAACTCAGGTGACACAACTGCATGGAACCAGCGTTCTGGATGCATCCACCCACGCTTTTGAAGAGAACCTGGTCAAAAGTCTGATTCGGGTATACCCGCGTGAGAATGGACGGGCACTTGCGAATGTCGCTTTGAATGCTTATGTCAATCAACATGGTACCCTGGGATTGGCGGCGGCGGATGCAGCACGCGCTGCAGGGAATAGCCCCAACACAGCGTTGTGCGCTGCTATCGCCTTGCAGGGGCCGAATCAGACAGAGCCAGCCCGTCAGGCCGTTGCTGCACTGGTAGAACTATTCAAGAAGAGCGGTCTACAGGATCCGGAGGATACTGATTTCGATTTTTCAGCTCAGCTGCAGCGAGCGCTTACCGGTGATGCACGCAATCTGCTGGTGTCGGATGCGGAATGCAATAAGGGCAATGTGATGCTGGAGGCGCTGAAGTCCAAAGGTGCCAAATCTGTTTTTATCGATTTTGTCAGAGCATTAGCGAAAGAGACAGGAGGCCGTATCCGTGCCCAGATAGTGGTGGCGGCGATTGCCACCCATCTGGGTTGGCGACAGTTGCTGCGCAAGCGCATCGCGGTACTGACCATAAAGAATATGCCTTGGCACTTCCGTATATTCAGCACGATGCTCGGCGCAGCGGCTGGCGCCGCGCAGCATACCAATGAACATTTCTGCGGAGTTAAAAACGAGGAGCTGATCAGCGACTGGTCATTTTCCGAGACTGCACACCTGGCTCTGTTAGGAGGCAGGCCAAGTAAAGGAGAGCTGTTTGCGTTCTCAATATTGCTTGGTCTGATTGTCAGTAATGGTCCGGGTACGATCTCCGCCCAGGGTCCTAAAGGCGCAGTGAGTGCCGATGGCCCGGAGGCACCGGAAAGAGTTCAGATCAACAAAGGTTATATCGGATTTCTTACCCATACCGGATATGCGCATGGCGGCAACGGATTTGAAGCAATAGCCTTCCTGCTGGATCGGTTCCGGGATTCCGGTCTGGATGACCCGGGGGATGTTGAACACGGACTGAACCTGAAGGAGATGGCGGCGACTTATGCCAAGGAGTACATGGTCTACAAGAAGCGAGCCAAAGCAGAGGGAGAGATATCCTACGCCAAGATTCCCTGCATCAATCACCCCGTGTTTAAAGGTGAGGATGTAAATTTCGATCCACGTGAAGTATTCGTCAATGAGCTGCTGAAAAATCAGGGAAGTTATAATGTGTTCCTCGATTTCTACCACGAATTGGTGCAGGCATTGTTTACTGCCGGCGTCAGCAGCAACGTCTATTGCGTCAACATAGACGCGGTCATTGCCGTGATTCTGCTCAAGATGTTGTGGCGTCCCTATAGGGATAAGCGCATTAGCGAGAACACGATGGAATCAGCTGCCTTCACAACCTTTCTCTTCGGCAGGATGATTGGCACGGCAGCGGAAATCGATGACCATACCAACAGGGGAAGGAATATGGATACTCGAACGCCGGCGAGCAAGTGCAGTTACGTGGGATGAGCGATAAAGATGTTTAAGAATTCCTGCGAAACGGGAGGTTTTCCACGCAGTGACAGTGCATAGCGAAAGGCGAACGCTGCCGTTTGCACAGGAGCAGATTTTTGACCTGGTAGCTGACGTAGAACGTTATCCGGATTTTTTACCTTTGTGGCAAGCAGCCAGGAGCCGCCGCTCAGAACAGGATAATGATCTCTACATCACCGATCAGACGCTGCAACTGGGGGTGGTACAGAAAACATTTCGTACCGAAACCAGATTGCAGCGGCCTGATCAGATACTGGTAACCTCTACCGATGCACTATTCGATGAATTTATGATCAAATGGTTGCTGGAGGCACTGCCGGAACATTCCTGCCGTGTGGATTTCTCACTTCGCTGCAAAGCAGCTTCACCATTTTTACGTCCGATATTTGAAGTGGTTCTCGGGAGTGCTGCGCAGAGTATTGTCAGCGCCTTTGAGCGAAGGGCATTAGCTCTGTACAGTCGATAAAGGTAGGTGGGGGATTTTAGGGGTCAGAGTGTAATGGCACTTACTTAAGCGGCAATTTCCGACCAGTTACACTATATATTATCATTCCGGTGTCGGCCGGAATCAGAGAGGCGGCCAGTGTTGGAGCATATGGATCCCGGCCTTCGCCGGGATGACGGTGTTTTTCAGCTTAAGTAAGCGCCATTAGGGTCGGAGTCAACAACTTCTGCATCGCACACCGCCGGGTATGGCAATTGCTCAACGAATGTGCGAATCCCTGCACCCCGCATTTCGCGGATAAACTGTGGCGTTTTTCAGGGCCCGGATAGACCAATCACGCTCATTTCTGTACCACGACTTTCTGGTAGAGCCCGCCGAAATAGGTTTCCTTTTTAACTGAAACAAGCGGTGCATCGACGGAGATCCAATCTGCAATTTCGCCTCTCCATAATTCCAGTGCAAACGGTTCCAGTGTCTTAAATATGAGAGGCATCAGGTATCGATGGGGGTGCAGCCATACCGGCTTGTGGTAATCCACAAAGATCAGTTTGCCACCCGGCTTGAGTACTCGCAACGCCTCTGTTGCTGCATCTCTTCTCACCTCATTTGGAAGTTCATGCAATAAAAAAAACATAAGGACCTGATCGAAGGATGAGTCATCGAACCTGAGTTTAGCCGCATCCTGGCACTCCAGAAAGACCTTGCTTCCGTTCAATTTGCGTGACAGATTATCCAATTGAATCGGTGCTGCATCCACCACATCAAGACGTGCATCCGGTTTATGTCGTTGCGCCAGCTTTGGTGTCAGATTTCCATAAACACAGGCCACCTGCAGTGTCCGGCCGCTGATAGTTTTCCCCATTTCATCCAACGTACAATCTCTGAGGCGCGCATAATTGCCCCAAAGTATGCTGTTAATTACCCACTGCTGTTCGAAGAATCGCATGCTCTTTGGGTGAAGGTAGGCCCACCAATAATTATCTTCTAGGTAATCCGGAAGAACACCACCCGTCGGCAGCAATGCCTCGTCGCATCCGCCGATCACCGGTTCTGCAATGCTTTGAACTGCATTTTTCTGCATTATTATCTCGCTCTTTCGCTGGTTCGGTTATCGTTGTTAGGAGAAATTCAGCAGCGTAAATTACGCTTGCTTACTGATCAGTGCGCTGAACTTCGAATCTGCATTAATCAATGCTTCCCCTGCATATATTTCTATTTTATTCGGTGGTATGCGAGGCTATTTGCTGCGCCTCAGCATTACAGTCGCTATGACAGCAACGTCTAAACACACATTCACTACTGTATCGAAAAGATAGGCCAAGGTTAATGTAGCACCAGTTGGCGAAAACAGAATTATTATTTAAGCATCTCAAAATATTTTTCGTAAAAATAGGCCTTGGATCACTGTCAAGGCCACTTGTATACTCCTTGATTATTATTTAATCTCCCTAAGTAATCTGTAACACTGTTGTCATAACCGATGCCAATAATATTTACTGATAACAGTAATCGTTGAATTAATATAATGAAGGCGCAATAGCCTCAAAACCATATGTAACGTGTTTTTAAAGATCCAAGCAGATAATAGATTTAACGTGATTCCGTCGTCGATTACTCGGGCTTCGTGACCACTGGAGACGCAATCCCTTTTCTGGTCGGTAATCGGATTTTGCGAGTTCAGATGGAGCGGCTGTCAGGCTTGCAGTGAATGAGGGAATATAGACCAGTTATTAATCCGCAGGCAGCCAATTTGTGGTGGCTGCAGCACGAGGGGGAAATTGATGGAAACAATAAAAACCGATGTTGCCATCATCGGGGCAGGAGGGGCAGGGCTGCGAGCAGCCATAGCCGTCGCGGAGAGTAATCCCAGTTTAAAAGTTGCTTTAATCTCAAAGGTATACCCAATGCGTAGCCACACGGTGGCCGCTGAAGGGGGCGCCGCAGGCGTAAAGAAACCGACTGACAGTCTTGAGTACCACTTCCACGACACGGTGGGCGGGGGCGACTGGTTGTGCGAACAGGATGTTGTCGAATACTTCGTATCCCAGGCCCCCGTGGAACTGACTCAGCTTGAGCATTGGGGTTGCCCGTGGAGCCGTACAGAAGATGGTCATGTGAATGTTCGTGCCTTTGGCGGCATGAAGATCGAACGCACTTGGTTTGCAGCTGACAAGTCCGGGTTCCATATTCTGCATACCTTGTTCCAGACCTCGATCAAGTATCCATCAATAACGCGCTTTGATGAGCACTTTTGCGTTGATCTGGTCGAAGAGGATGGCCGGTGTCTGGGCGTCGTGGTCATCGAGACGTCGACGGGCGAGTTCAGATTGATCGAAGCCAAGTCAGTGATTATTGCGACGGGCGGGGCTGGACGTGTCTTCCGCGAAAGCACGCTCGGTGGCATTGTTACCGGCGATGGCATGGCGCTGGCCTATCGTCATGGCGTTGCGTTGCGTGATATGGAGTTTGTGCAATATCACCCGACCTGCATGCCGGTTACCGGCCTGCTGTTCACCGAAGCCTGTCGCGGAGAAGGCGGCATCCTGGTGAACAAAGACGGTTACCGTTACCTGCAGGATTACGGCCTTGGACCGGTGCAGGAGAAGCCGAAGAACAAATACATGGAGCTCGGTCCGCGCGACCGCCTCAGCCAGGCATTCTTCTTTGAGCAACAAAATGGCCGAACCATCGAGCATCCGTCGCTTGGGTCGGTTGTACATCTTGACCTGCGTCATCTCGGCGCAGCCTATCTGCACGAGCGTCTGCCGCTGATCTACGAAATGGCGCAAACATTCATGGGAATAGACCCCGCCAAAGAACCGATTCCGGTTCGCCCCGGGGTGCACTACACCATGGGCGGCATCAAGGTCGACGGCAACTGCGCGGCATCGCTCAAGGGTCTTTACGCGATTGGCGAATGTGCCAGTGTCGGCCTGCACGGCGCCAATCGTCTGGGTTCCAACTCGCTCACGGAACTGCTGGTCTTCGGTAAGGTGGCGGGTGTCAATGCCGCCAGAAACGCAGAAACCGCCACTGCCGGAAGCTCATCGGCAAGCCTGCTCAAACAGGCACAGGCTGTCGAGCAACGTGTGACAGCACTTAAAACCAAAACAGGCGGAACTGAGAAGATCTCGGTAATACGTAAGGAGATGGCACAGACCATGGAAGAGGGCTGCGGCATTTATCGCGTCGAAAAGAGCATGCAAGCCACTTGCGATAAGCTCGCGGAGCTGCGTGAACGTTTCAAGCACATCAATATCGATGACAAGTCCAGCGTCTGGAATAGCGATTGGCTTACCGCGATAGAGCTGGACTATCAGCTCGATGTGGCGCTCTCCATGGCGCATTCGGCGATCAACCGTAAAGAATCACGCGGCGCACATCAACGACTCGACGGCTTCGAACAGCGTGACGATGTGAACTTTCTGAAACATTCCGAGGCGTACTATGTCGCCGGCAGTACCCCGCGTATCGCTTTGGGTGATGTGAAGATCACAAAGTCTCAGCCGGCCGCGCGGGTATACGGTGCCGCAGGTGAAAAAGCTGACCAGGAAAGGAAAGAGTCCCATGACTGAGAACCTGAAAATCATAGAAATCGAGGTTCTGCGCTATAACCCGGAGAGCGACCGGGAGCCTCATCTGGAAGTTTACAAAGTCCCGTTTTCCGACGACATGTCGGTTTTGCAGGGCGCACAGTACATCAAGGACAATTTCGACGGTTCGCTGACCTTCCGCTGGTCGTGCCGCATGGCAATCTGCGGAAGTTGCGGGATGATGATCAATGGCATCCCTAAGCTGTCATGCGAGACTTTCCTGCGCGACTACTACCCGAACCGGATCCGTCTTGAAGCCATGCACCACTTCCCGATCGAAAAGGATCTGGTGGTCGATTTGAGTGGTTTCATCGAGAAACTCGAAAGCATTCAGCCCTATATCATTCCAAAGGAGCCGCGTTCGCTCGAACAGGGTGAATATCTCCAGTCACCCAAACAGTTTAGTGACTACATCCAGTTCACCTCCTGCATCAACTGCACGCTGTGCTACGCTGCATGTCCGCAATTTGGACTCAACCCTGATTTCATTGGTCCGGGCGCTATTGCATTGCTGCATCGCTACAACATGGACTCACGCGATGGTGCCGCTGCGGAACGGATGGAGCTGGTTGCTTCCGAAGAGGGTGTCTTCCACTGCAGTGCGGTTGGTTACTGCTCGGAGGTCTGTCCGAAACATGTTGATCCGGCCAACGCCGTCAATATCAATAAGACTAATGCAGCGAGGGATTACTTTCTGCGATTTCTATCTCCAAAAGGGGGTTCCAAATGAGCAAGCGTCGACCCTATGTCCGACCGATGGAGGGTTGGTGGAAGAAGAACCCCTATTTTGTCGAGTACATGATTCACGAAAGCACCGCCCTGTTTGTTGCTGGCTACGCTTTCGTCCTGCTGGTGGGTTTGGTTCGACTGGGTCAGGGAGAAGCTGCCTGGAACGGCTGGTTGGAGGCATTGAGTAGTCCCTTCTCACTCATCATTCACCTGCTCTTCCTGGTCGCTATCCTGTACCACACCTACACTTGGTTCAAGATCATGCCGATCACCATGCCGCCGATTATCGTTGGCGGCAAGAAGGTCGGGCCTGGTGTTATTACCGGCAGCGGGCTACTAGCAGCTCTAGGTGCCAGCCTTGTTATGTTTGCTCTGGTTTTCTGGTTAGGAGGCTGACAGCATGAAACCTGGATTGAAGCGTTCAAATGCCCCGATCTTTTGGAGCCT
Source organism: Chromatiaceae bacterium (assembly GCA_024235255.1). GTDB lineage: Bacteria > Pseudomonadota > Gammaproteobacteria > Chromatiales > Chromatiaceae > HKST-UBA178. The sequence goes on along the minus strand of JACKMT010000001.1, from coordinate 333,643 downwards.
GTTTGGGGCGGGCGGAATGTTGTCGGCGCTATTCGGACCGGCATTGGTTTTTATCACCGGGATCGCAGTGCCATTCGGATTTATACTCCCGGCAGATGCGATGAGCTACCCAAAGATGCTGGCTTTTGCGCAGAACTTCATCGGCAAAGGTTTTATCTTGGCGGTGATCGCCCTGTTTCTCTGGTTTGCCGCGCACCGTATATTCCACTCTCTGCATGAAGTTGGCATTCATGCCGGTGTTGGCGCAAAACTGATTTGCTATGGCTCGGCTTTCGTTGCCACAGTAATTTCAGTGGTCGTATTGTTGGGCCTGGGCTTCTGAATTTAGCATCCACACCCCCGGGGGGGTGTGGATATCCGGCTCGTTAAGTTTACAGCAGATTCGCCGGACTAGTGAGCCAACTACAGCGTCTGGCTCTCCGGAAAACAGATGTCTGTTCGATAAACCGGTGAATCACTTAGGCAACGAACGGACGCAGCGCTTTTGGCAACTCATCAGTGCAGCGGCTTGACACCGCCCGCACGATCTCTTCCGTCCGGTCACTGTGGGGCAACCCCATGATGTTGATCCGAATCAACCGCTCGTCGACGTACACGACATGAATATGCTGTTCAGCCAACGCCTCAACCGTACCGGGCTGTACCGGCAGGATGCGGAAGAGACCGCCGTAGCGAGAGTCGAAAAAATTGGCCAGCGGCGTGCCGGCAGCGTGCATTGCCCAATCCAGCTCAGCCTGATGCAGGCGCTGCAAAATCGTGGAGTGATCGGATTTGAGTCCTTCCGGGTTTTCCGCCATCGCTTTCATCAGCGCGTAGGTGGCGATGTCGATAAAACCCGTACCGCCGCGAGCATTTGAGATCATCCGATTTTGGGCGTGCAAAGCCTCTTTCTCGGTGCGGCAGATCACCACGGTCGCGCCGCCGGGGCGATAATTGAAGGTATTGAATACTTTGGTCGGACCATACCCGACCACGACCGGTGCACCTGCTTCAACAAGCGCCAGTAGTGGCTCAGCCGACCGGTGTAATGCCTCCTCGTAAGCGTGTCCGGCATGGTCAAATCCTGTGTAGGGTATATCCAATACCACCGGCTGGTCGCGATCTGCAAAAATCCTGCTCGCCCGTCCCCAGTTTTTGGTGGGCACGAGTAACCCGCTCCCGTTGTGAACAGTCTGCAGCACAGCCAAACCCTTGCGTGGCAGTTTAGACAGATCAATGGGTATTGACCCTGTGTCCAGTCCACGGTTGTACGCAATGGAGTCGTAACCGACCCATGCGTACTGCTGTAAATTAAGCTGCCGGATCGTCCGATGTTGAGCGGTGACAAAATCAATTGCCCGCCCAACCGCACCAGATCCACCGCCTGCCGTGAAGCTGGTAACGCACCGCTTCCAGATATCTGACGGGAGTTTCAACTGCTGGCCCAGCACGAACTCGGCTGCGGCCTGCTGCATATCCTTGGCCGGGTTATAGCTGCCGCAGACGTTCCCGATACTGTTCACCAATTGGAGCAGGGAGGCGGGGAAAGCGCTGGCTTGGTTCCAGGGTTTGCCGTCAGAACCGACATTCGTCCCGACACCGAGATTGACCTTTTTAGTGTCTGTGTCCGCCGAGAACCGTTGGTTGGCTGCCAAGTTTTGATCGAGCGATCCGCCCCATTTGCGACCGAGGGATTTCTGCGGGGTGGATTTGGTTTTTTTTGCCATGTATTTTCTCAATTAGGTTTTTTACGAAAGTCCTCGTCGAGGAGCTGTTATGGATAGCTGTTTATTTCCGCCAGACGGTAGTCTGACAGAAATACTACCGCCAAAACCAAAAAGCGGATTCCCGAATCCTGATCGTTGGGTATCCAAAGTCGGCAGGAACTATTGCGGCATAGTATGGGACATAATTACTCGACTCGGAAGCGCTGTGCGGGTTTTTATCAGAAAACCGTTGCGATCGAGTGAACGGATTTTCACCTCTGATCTGAGCTGCAACCGCTGCACCCGCTACATCGAGTCGGCGCCGGTTCATCATCTGGCTCTGGGTCGAGCCGTCCAAGCGAGTGTTGTAAAAGCACCCACACGCCGCAGAGCGTTCCCAGTCCCAGAATGGCGATCAGATAAGTGAGCATTGTTTTACAATCAGTATAGTTCGATTCAGGTCGAACTGAACAAACCTGCGAAACCCATGAAAGCCATTGAGAGTATGCCTGCGATAATCAGGTTCATCGCGGTTCCGCGGAGCAGCACGGGTACGTCGGACAATTCCACCTCCTCACGTATACCCGCCATTAAAACGAGCGCCAGTGTAAAGCCCGCTCCGGCGCCTAAGGCAAACACCAGCCCCTCAACCAGCCCGTAGCCCCGGTTGGTGGCAAAAATGGCGAGTCCCAGGATAGCGCAATTGGTGGTAATCAGCGGCAGAAATATGCCCAGCGCCTTGAACAGTGCCGGGCTCAGTTTCTTGATCACCATCTCGATGAACTGCACGGTGCTGGCGATCACGACGATGAAACTGATCAGTCGCAGGTAAGGCGCGTAAATCAATACATAGGTGTTCAGAAACCAGCTGCACAACGCGGTGATCAGCATCACAAAGATGGTGGCCAGCCCCAGCCGGAACGCGGTATCGAGACGGCCGGAGACGCCCAGGAATGGGCACAGACCGAGAAAATAGGAGAGCACAAAATTGTTGATCAGTAGCGCGCTGACGAAGATCCATAGCAGCTCGTTCATCGCGCTTCACTCTCCAGCTGTGCCAGCCGCTGTTCGAGCCGCTGTTTGCGCTGTTTGATCCAGCTGAAAAAGAGCAGTATCAGACCCAGCGTGAGGAATCCTCCTGGCGGCAGAATCATGATTACCCAGGGTTCAAAATTTGGGCCGAACAGCGATACTCCAAACAGTTTCCCTTCGCCGAGTATCTCGCGCACCGCACCCAGCGACAGCAGCGCGAACAGAAAACCAGCGGCCATACCCAGCGCGTCCATCACCGCCATGCGCACCGAATTTCTGGAGGCGAAAGCCTCCTGCCGGCCGAGAATCATGCAGTTGACAACGATCAACGGAATGAACGCGCCTAGCTCCTTGTGGATCTTCGGTACCAGCGCTTCGAGCGTGAAATCGGTCACCGTGACAAAGGTGGCGATGATAATAATGTAGGTGGAGATGCGCACCTGCTTTGGTATCCAGCGGCGCAGCGATGAGACCAGGAAACTCGAGCCGACCAATACGAAGAAGGTGGCGGCTCCCATCGCCAGTGCATTAACCGCGCTATTGGTGACCGCCAGCATAGGGCACATGCCGAGCACCTGAACGAACACCGGATTGTCGCGCCAGAGTCCCTTGATGAACTCCTGCTGCAGATCCTCTTTACGCTTTGCCATGGCTTATCCTTTCCCCTCCGGCTTTACAGCCTGCTCGATCCGTAGTAGCCAGAGCCGATTGGCCTCGTTGATGATGCGTACCACCGCTTTCGACGAGATGGTGGCACCGGTGATCGCATCGATCTCATTGGCTGCCGAACGCTTGCCCTTCTTCACGGCACGGATCTCCGGATCGATGGAAAGTGAATCGAAGTTCGCGACGAAAGCCGGATCCTTGTAGATCTTGTCGCCAAGCCCGGGGGTTTCGCGGCTCTCCAGAATCTCCATGCCGGTGATCTCCCGCGTCTCAGGAATATATCCATAGAGCAGACGGATGGTATCCTGGAAGCCGGGGCCGGCACCGGCAATCGCATACCCGACCAGCCGGCCGGAAGCGTCGTAGCCACTGAAAATCACCTCATCGTCCTTGCGCACCTGTTCGGAAGCGGCCAGCATGCCATTTCTATAGACCAGGCGCTGCATTCGATTGACACCGGGCAGCACCTTGAATACCGCCTCCTTCATCACCATTGCTTTATGTGCGGTGATCGTCGGTAGCGTCGATTCATATGCCAGCACGATGATCAGACCGGAGAGCAGACCGGCGAAGCTGAGTGTTGTGACCAACTTCGCCGACCCCAGATCACGCTTGCCGACGTTGATGTTCTGGCTGCTGCTCATGGGTTCTTGATCCCCTTGCCAAACACACGCGGCTGGGTATAACGGTCAATCAACGGCGTGGCCGCATTCATCAGCAGAATCGCGTACATGACCCCTTCCGGAAAACCGCCGTAAGCGCGGATCAACACCACCAGTACGCCTATGCCCACGGCAAATATCCAGGTGCCCCTTGGCGTCAATGGCGAGGTGACCGGGTCGGTCGCCATGAATATCGCGCCGAGCAGCAGGCCGCCGGAGAAGACGGAGAAGAGCGGGCCGGGATAATGGGTGGAATCAACGATATAGAGCGTGGTCGAGAAGAGTGCGACCGTACCGAGAATACCGGCCGGAATGCGCCAGTCCAGGTCGCGGCGCAGCAGCAGATAGAGGCCCCCCAGCAGCAACAACAATCCGCTGGTCTCGCCGATGCAGCCTGAAGTGTTGCCGCTGACCAGCGCCCAGAGGCCGGTCGACTGCTGTTCGAACTTCATCAACCCGAGCGGTGTGGCGGCGCTGATGCCGTCATACACTGACTGCATGAACGGCGCAGCCAGATTGCTTGCATAGATCTGAAAAAACTCTGTCGGCCCCGACTGCGGGCTCCAGGTGGTCATGGCGATCGGGAAGGTAGCGAGCAGGAACGCGCGGCCGACCAGCGCCGGATTGAACAGGTTCTGTCCCATGCCGCCCCAGATCAATTTGCCCAGCCCGATCGAGGCCGCGCCGCCGATAAAAGCCATCCACAATGGCAGCGCCGGAGGCAGCGTCAGGCCGAGCAGCAGCCCGGTGAGCAGCGCGGTGTTATCGCTCAACCGCTGCATACGGCTCTCGGCGGGGGAGAAGAGCCACTCGGTCAACATGGCACCGGCAATGCTGGCAATCAGCACCAGCAGCGCGCCCAGCCCGAAATACCAAAGACCCGCGAGGGTGGCCGGCAGCAGCGCCAGCAGCACATCGCGCATGGTCTGACCGGTAGTCATCGACTGCTTCAGCAGCGGCGCCGCCTGCAGCTTCAGCCTGTGCTCTTTCAGCTTCATGCGACTTTGCCTGCGGACTGGCGCAACTGGGATTTTGCGGTTCGGATCAGCTGCACTATCGGTATGTTCGAGGGGCAGGAGTAGGTACAAGAGCCGCACTCGACGCAGTCCATGATCGAATACTGCTGCATCTCCTCGAACAGACGCGCCCGCGCCAGCTTGGCCAGCCGCGACGGGTTGAGGAAGTAGGGGCAGGCCTCCAGGCAGCGGCCACAGCGGATGCAGGCGTACTCCTGTGATCTGTTCGCCTGTGCCTCGCGGAATGCAAGAATACCCGAGGTGCCCTTGAGTACCGGTACTTCCAGGCTGGCCACGGTGGTCCCCATCATTGGTCCGCCCATCACCACCTGAGAAACACCTGCTTTCAGCCCGTCGCAGAATCTGAGCACCTCGCGCAGCGGTGTGCCCAGCGGCACCAGCAGGTTGGAGGGCTGTTCAACGCCGTCGCCGGAGACAGTCACCACCCGTTCGATCAGCGGCATGCCATACTGGAACCAGTCGGCGATCGCCAGTACGCTGCCAACGTTGTTTACCACCATGCCGAGATCCCTGGGCAATCCGCCGGCCGGCACCTCTTTGTTGAAGATCGATTTGATCAGCATCTTCTCGGCGCCCTGGGGATATTTGACGCGCAACGGCGCCACCCGGATCGGCTGCTCCGGCCGGATATGTCGGCGCAGAATCTCTATCGCATCAGGCTTGTTCGTCTCCACCCCGATGGTTGCCGCCTTGGCGCCCAGGTTGTGCAGCAGAATCTCAATGCCGAGCAGCAGCGCGTCCGGGCGTTCCACCATCATACGATGATCGTTGGTCAGAAAGGGCTCGCACTCGGCGCCGTTGACCAGTATATGATCGATGTGCTGTCCTTCCGGGATCGAATACTTGGCGTGGGCCGGAAATGCCGCCCCTCCCATGCCGACGATGCCGGCCTGTTGGATTTCACTGACGAATTGGTCGGCGCTGAGCCGGCGCCAATCGCGCGGCGCAGGTACGAACTGCTGGCTGTCGTAAGGGTCGGCCTCGATCACTATCGATCTGGCGAACACGCCGCCGGGATAACGGCGGTTATCGATGGCCCGCACCCAACCGGCTACCGGACTGTGCAGCGTGGTGGAGATAAACGCGCCCGGTTCTGCAATCAGCTCTCCGCGGCGCACCCGAGCTCCAGCTTCGACCACCGGCTTACAGGGGGCGCCGAGCTGCTGGTTCAGCGGCATCACATATTCGCGCACGAACGGCATCCGCTGAATCGGCAGCGACACCGTGGCCTCTTTGTATTCGCGCGGGTGCACACCGTGCGCAAAACTGAACTCGATCAGTTTCGATAGAGCTTTCACGGCAGGCTCCGTGGGCTGCTGCACCAGTGGTCAATGGCGGGCACGCTGGCTCTCCTCATCGCTCAGGCCGTAACCGGCCATCGCCATCAATCGTGCTTTGATCTCTGCACGCGACTGCTCCAGCAGCTCCTGTTTGAGCTCCCGGATACGCGCCTCATAGCTCGACTGCATCTGCTCCAGCTCCGCCTGGTGCGCAGCCGCCACCGCCTGCTGCGCCTGTTGTTCGATGCGCTGTGTGAACGGTGTTACCAGACCGGCGACCTCCTGCAATGTTCTCCAGGCTTGCAGCCGCTCCTCACAAACCTGCGCCAGCGGTTCCTTCACCCGCTGGCGGACGGTATCCCGGTCGCCGCTTTTTACCGGTACGAAGGGCGTCCTGCCGGCTCGGTTCTCCCGGGCCAGCGCGAGATACTCATCCAGCGGGAGTGCCTCCGCTGCATCGCTCTGCAGCGGCGTAAAGCATTGGTTGAAACGGCGCTCTCCCAGAGCCCAGGCTGCAGTCGTCAGCGGTTTACCCGAATCGCCGGTCAACCAGTCGCAGCCGGGCTCAGGATTTCCCGTCAGGCTGAAACGCGAGCCGAACACACCCTCCGCTTCCGGATTGTAGAGGAACAGCGGAAAGGTCCGGCTCTCCACCGCGAGCCGCGCCTGGCGGATGGTTTGATCGGCCGCAAAGCCGTGCCGTCCGGGGCTGGGGGCGTGCAGTTGGATCAACGCCGGACCGGAGAATTTCACCGCAGATTCCAGCGCCGCCACCAAATGGTCGGGGTAGGCAATGGAACACTGCGCATTTAGGGTGTTGCGCCGGGAGAGCGTAAGCAGCGCCAGATTCAGCCCCGGGTCTTCGACCGCCGCCAGCGGCAGACTGCCGTCCGCAGCGGCGGCAACTCCCAGGTCGAGCTCAGCAAAGAGCAGGATCTTGAGCGGCAGCTTGCCCGCCATGATCGCGGAGAGCTGCGCCAGGCCCCGGCCGGCCAGCAGCGAGCTGCTGCCGATGATGAATACCGGTGGGCAGAGCGCACGCTCCTCGGCCTCCAGCTCTTCCCAGCCGAGATGATCCAGACTCGACCATTGGCGCGCCGCGTCGGCCGGGCTCTCCAGCTCCAGCCGCGCTTTGCGCATCAACACAAAGCCCTCGATCGCCTGCCGCAGCTGGCCCTGCAATAGCCCGGCGCCGAATTGTGCCGCATCGCCGCTGCCGTCCACTGTGACCGGTATGCCAAAGGGGTTGTCCGGGAACACCCCGGCCCAACCAGAAGGGAGGTCACTTGACAGCACCAGGCCTAGTGCAGCCCGCCCAAAACCCTGCCTTCCCTCAGAGAGCCGCCAGGAGAGATCCCGCAGTTTCTGCGCCAGGCCTACCAGCCGGCGCAACCGCAATGCATCGATTCTGGATTCGATTGCATCTGTGGATTCGTTGATGAAAGTTGTAAGGTCGGTCGCTCTGCCGTCGACGCGTTCTAGACCGGTCGCCAGCGTGTCCAGATCGTCCGCCGGCAGCGCGTCTGCCAGCATCTTTCTGATCAGCGAAGAGAGCCGTTCCCTGACGCCGTTCACCTCCTCGCAATAGGCAGTCAGTAGCGGACGTTGCTTGGATTCAACCGCGGCCAACGCCAGACGCAGTGCGAGGCGCGCTCCGGAGCCAGGCTCGGCACCGTCGCCACCGCTCAATGTACTCCGGAAGCGCTGCGACATCAGCATCGCAGCCGGTTTGCCCAGCGGGATCTGGCCGGCTGCGCGTTCCCTCGTCGCTTCTGTCGTATCCGGCAACTGCTCCCAGATCTGCCAGCTTCGTCTGGCCCCGGCCAGCAACGCGGTGGTTTGCTGTTCAAGCGCCAGCGCGTTGGGCTCGCAGCTGGATGCACAAATACCGCAGCCCTTGCAGGTGTCGGGATCGACCGCCAGCAACAGCAGGTTGCCGCTGCCGGGGGTTTGGGATTCAGGCGTTCTGAACAGCGGATCGGTCAACGATAGCTGAAGTTCACCCAGAGCCTCGATCAACTTGCCTTTTGCCGCGGCTGCCTGCTGCTTCTGATTTTCCGGCAGGGACTGCTGCAGCAGCCAGTCAAAGGTGTCATTCAGCAGCTCGCCGGCGGTTGTCGGCGCCGCGCCTTTTTCGCGGCAGCGTTTGATCATACTGATCGAGAGCTTGGAGAGCATCGGGCGAAGCCGGTCTGCACCGGTCATCCGCACGCCTGTTTCCAGCAGCATGGCCGTATCCATAACGCTGACGCCGATGGCGCCGTCGGGGCAGAGCGTCCAGCAGGCGCCGCAGCCGGTGCAGGCCTCCGCGTCCAGGACCGGCAGGGTTTCGCGCAACCGGTCGAACTTTCTGAATGCCGCAGAGAAGGGTGGAATCGCATTGACAGCAAGAAAAGGGTCGGGTGTGATCCGCTGCTCCATCCGGTCCCGGTAGAGCACGCCGGTCTGGTCCCAGAAGCGGGGCAGACTGTCGTAGTTGTCGTCGACGTTTCCCAGCCGCTTCAGCTCCGGCGGCGTAGGCTCGGCACCGGCGAAAGCGTCTGCCGGGCTTGGGATCAGGGATGCCATGTCAACCTTGGTGACTTGCTCGAATCCCTCTTTGAACGCCTGCAGACGCGGCGCTCTGCTATCTTCCGGTAGGTCGGACAACGCAGTTTCTCGGATCGACAGTAGGCGGCGGAAGCTAATCTCCAACAGCTCCCGCTCCAGCAGGATTGCCAATGCCGCACCGAGCATGCGCTCGTTGCGCAGATCGGCATCCGTATCGCGCATGCGGCTGTCGATGCTATAGAGCTGACCGGAGCGCTGCCGCAGCTGCTCCATTGTCGCCAACGGGATCCGTTGATTGTCCGGCGCTGTACTCTCGATCAACAGGGAACCATGGTCATTCAGTTGCAGATCGGGAGCGGCACTCTCGATCAAGTCGGTGGCAACGATGGCGAGATCGACCGGCAAGCGGTCACCCGGATCGCGCAGATTGCGGGGTGCCCAGCTTATCCAGTCGGTGCAGCTGTCACCCCAGGGTGCGGCGGAGTGCGCCAAGCGGCTGCGCAATTCTCCGCCTGCAGCGCGCCAGAGCGTGTCGGCTGCCTCCTGCGCCAGCGCTGCACCACCGCTTCCGGAAATATGATGGACAGCCAGCGCGATGGCCTCTTCGGGAGCCAGGTCCGGCGCAATCTCCCGATCCCCCGACAAACCCCGGTCAGCCAGTTCGGGATAGCTGCGGCGCAGTCGGTCCAGCAGAACCTGACGTTTGGGGTGCGACGCTTCAGTCTGGTCGAAGGCAATGCCCAGATAGAGCTGTCGCTGCTGAATCTTCTCCGCCTGCACGCAGAGTTCGGCCAGATCGGCGGCGTGCAGCGGCAAACCGCCCAGTCCATAGAGCACCGAGAGCAGACGCGGGTGGTGCGCTGCCTGCTGATCAATTACCGCTCGCAACCCAGTCAGCAGCGGAGCATCGGCCGTATGCGGCGCATCCAGCCGCTCCAGTACACAAACGCACCTGGCTTTTCCCAGCTGCTGCACAATCGACTCTGCCGGGAAAGGTTGCAGCGAACGTACACCGAGTACCCCAACTTTGAGTTTTCGGGTCGAACGGAGCTGATCGGCTACTGCTTCCGCCGTCTCGATGGCGGCTCCCATGGCAACCAGCAGCAGCTCCGCATCGTTTACCCGGTGCCCGCTGATCGGGACATGGCGGCGTCCGCTCTGCCTGGCAAACAGTTCGAGGGAATCGGTAACCGTCCTGGCCAGTGGCTGTGCCAGCAAGAGCCGTGACGCAGCTCTTCCCAGCCCCCAGATGCCGGCTGGCTGAGCGCTGCCGAGCAGCACTGGCCGGTCGGTATCGTGCCAGCACGGAATGCGGCGTCGCTCCCCGCCAAACAACAACTTCTCTGCGGGGGTGGTAGAGGGCACCAGGTCATCAGGCCACCCCAGATAATCCTCGATCAGTTGCCGGGAGGGCAGTACTACCTGCTGCAGTGCTGCGGCGGTTTGCTCATGGTCCATAAAAACCAGACCCGGCAGCAGTGTCTGTTCGGCCACTTTGCGTGCCACCAGGGTAAAGTCGACCGCCTCCTGCACATTGGCGGCAATCAACTGGAAACAGCCGCTCTGTGCACTGAGGTGAATGGCTTCGTGCCCACTGCCCGGCGCTGTTGATGATCCGCCCGTTGCGCGGTTATCGATATGCACGACCAACGGCAGATGGCGCCCGGCGATGTCAGCTAGCATCTCCTGCAGCGATGCTGCCTCCTGTCCGGAGACAAAAGCGGTGGCCCGCATGCCTGAGAGGCAGAGTCCGGCAGCGGATGCCAAGCCGCCTCTGGGTCCTTCCGCAACCAGTGTGGTGAGCCGGCTCTGCCGGCTGTCGTCGTCTCTGCGGCGTTGCTCCGCGCGCCAGGTTATTGCAGCAATATCGGTCGGCGTAGTCGCACCCAGACCGGCTGCCTGACTGATCGCCGCTTCGGTCAGCGCCACGGCGCTGCTTCCGTCGAGCACCGCTGCGGTGCCCAAATCAGTGCCAATAGTGCGCGACCGGGTGCCCAGAAGGCGCTTTAACAGCCGTAGGGATGACTCAGTGAAGCTGGGCATAACGGTTCTCCCTGCGGGTCGTGGAAGCACCCTCGTCGGTAAACTGCGCCCCCTCGAGCCACTGGATGGCGCCGGTGGGACAGCGGAAAGTGGCATCGGGTCTTGCCGGACCACCAGCCGAGTAGTCGACCAGCGGCAGATTTTCCACCATTTGTATCAGACCCGGCGCGGCATCGGCGGCGCAGCGGCCGCAGGCATCGCAGGCTACCCGACAGAGGGCCATCGCGGCATCGCCGCGCAGCGGCGTGCTGCACTGAACGAACAGTTTCTGCACCAGCGGGTACAACACGAACAGATTGCGCGGGCAGGCTTCCACGCAGTCCCCGCAGGCGGTGCATTTGTCTGTATCCACTTCCGGCAGACCGTTGAAGTTCATATGTATCGCGTCAAAATCGCAGGCTGTGTCGCAGTCGCCGAGTCCCAGGCAGCCCCAGGAGCAGCCTTTGCCACCGCCCGAGACGATGGCCGCGGCACGGCAGTTTTCGAAGCCCTGGTACTCTGCTATCTGATACGCTTGATGCCTGCCTCCGGCGCAGCGCAGCCGGGCAACGCGCCGCTCCTGCTGTCCGGGATCGACATCCAGCAGGTCGGCCACCGCGTCGATGGTTTCTGCCCCTGCCACCGTGCACTGGCTCGGCTTGAGGCTGCCCTGCACCAGTTTTTCTGCAAAAGCATGGCATCCGGGCTGACCACAGGCGCCACAGTTGGAACCAGGCAACAGCATCTCAGTCTCCTCGACCCGGGGATCTTCGACCACTTTCAGGAAGCGGTAGGCAACCGCCAGGATCACTGAAAAAAAGAGTCCGAGACCGGCCATGATGGCCGGCGCTACCAGCAGGCCGCTCATTGGTTGAACGGCGCCGCCCGTTGGATCAACGCGTCCAGTCCGGGCTCGTCCGGATTTAACGGCATGCCGGGATGGATGCACTTGGCGGGGCACAACTCTGCCGCTTGGACCAGCTGCGCATAGGTGCCTTTTTTAGGATCGCCCAGCAGCGCCTGCTTCTCCTCGTTGTAGACGAACAGCAACGCGTTGACCTTGAGACAATCGTTGCAGCTGGTGCATAACGGAGTGTCGATCCAGGGTTCATCGAAGCTGAGGCCCGCTTCGATCTCCGCCGGCGCCGGCTGCTTCTCCTCGGCTGCCGTTGTTGCGTCCGTTCCAGCCTTGGGCGGTTCGGCCGCAGCCGGCCTTTTCGCCGGGACAGTTGCAGCAGGGTAGGGCAGCGTTCCGGCATCCAGTCCCAGCAGCATATCGGTCAGTCGCTGCATCGCCTCGCCGGCTGCCTCGGTGCGCACCCTGTTCAGCTCTGCGGTGTGCTCTGCAATCAACAGCTCGTTCGCTGCGGCTGCCAGTCGCCGCTCCTCCGTCTGGGTTTCGGCAATGGCCCGCTCCACGTACCGGTTGCGGATTCCCGCCATCTCCTGCAGTGCGCGCCAGTAGTTCCTCCGGTCACGGGCGGCGTTGGTGACGTCGACCGAGACTACCAGCCGATGCAGAATATGATTGCGGTCCACCGCCCAGACGAAAGGCACCAGGTTACGGGTTTGCTCCGGGCTCATCGCCAGATAGCGGTCCACCGATGTCAAGGCATCCGAGTCACACTCCGCCGGAACATAGCGAAAACAGTCGCGCAGGCGCGCCAGCAGCAGGGCATAGTCGGCAAAGGTGAAACCCAATTCCTCTTCGACCGTCAGTTCGTTTTCATCCAGGTAGCGAAACGAATGCACCGGCCAGTCGATCTCCGGCTGCGGATTTTCGCTGAAATCCATACGCACCGCGGCTGAGTCGCCGGCCGCCGGATTGATGCGGAAAAACGGGTGGGCACGGCTCTCGATGGCTGCTCCCGCCACCAGCCACGCATTCAATGTCACCAGTTTGCTTGGTGGACGCAAACCGGTATTGATCACATGCAGACTGGTGCGCGCGGTGTCGAATGAGGCATTGAAGCAGTTGAGCAGATGTTGGTGACGCGCCGGGGAAGATTGGGTAACCACTGCCTGCCGATGGGCAATGCCCAGATAACCGAGTTCGGTGCGAAACGCCTGAAATGGACCCTCATCGGGAGCGGCGCCGGGATTATTGTGGGGCTGCACTCGAATCAGAATCTGCACCGGCCGGCCGGAGCTCAACAGGCGCGAGAGCGAGCGCAATCCATCTCCCGCTACCTGATCGGCGGATCCCAGCGCGATGACCGTCGGCACCAACAGCAACTCCTCCTGCGAGAAGGAGTCCCAGTGAAAGTTGGCGAACCAGGGATCGTGAATTTCGCTGTTGTAGAACCCTTTGATCTCCAGCTCTGCAATTCGCACGGCACAGAATATATCCGCGAATTCGGCTGCTTTCAGGTCGAAGATCTCCATCGCCTTGGCGCAGGGATCAGCATCGGTCAAGGCTTCACAGAAGGTCGACTGGCTCACCCAGTCATCTGCCAGCGAGCCGATGTGTACGAAGCGCACCAATACCGGATCGGGTTGCCAGGACTCCAACGTAGCCAGCACCCGTTGGATGCGCTCACGCCGCTCCTTGGGCATTTGCTGGGTACCGTAGGAGTGATCCATCACAGCCGAGAGAGCAGCAGGATCGAAAAAATTACTCCCCAGGCCGATGCTGTCGCGAGCAACCCGCGGCTCCATCGACTCCTCCGATTTTTCCCACTCAACCTCGAACAGCTCCTTGAGTCCGTAGATGCACCGGTCGATCTGCAGCTGGAATTGGGTGCGGCGCGGGAGCGCCTGGTTGAGCGCCGCGTGGATCAGCAGGTGTAGCGCGGGATAGCGGCCGTAACCGAGTAATTCCCCATTTTCGGGAACCTGCTTAAGCAGTTGTTCAATGTCGCTGGCGAGGCTTTGCTTTGCCTCTCCTTTCAGCTGGAGGTGCTCCTGCAGCGCATTCGTCGTCTCCAGCAGCATTGCGGCTGCATCGACCGGTCCCTCCCTGTCCGCCAGGATGCCGCGCATCCGGTGGCCGAGCCAGGGCAGATGGTCTTTGAGAATACGTGCACTCTCTTTTGCAGCAGCGAACGCTGCAGTTGCCGACTGCAGCCACCGATCAATCGGCTGTACCAACTCTGCGTCCGGCAGCTGCTTCTCACCACTGTGCGGCGCCAGAAATAAAGGGTAGTTATAGAGCAGTTTACTGCTGTCCCGATAGGGGTTGAGCAAAGCCGGCAGCAGGTCGTCGTCCACCTTCGCCAGGCGTTCACTCGCTGCCGGATCACCAAGATGAAAATGGCGCAGCGTGAACATCAGCTCACGGGTTGCTTTGGCATCCTTGACCGCGACAGTCAGCCTGGGCAGTCCTTCAGGATTGACCTCCGCAACCTCTAATTCATCCTCTTCTTCACGAAGTGACTGTTGTGTGGACATTTTTGCAGAAGCTCCCCTATCTTGGTAACAGGTTTACACCTGTCGCCCATCTTCCCGTTGCAGTCAGGATTATTTTTAAATGGTGAATCGATCCAGAGCAGCGTTGAGTCCTGCCAGCCGCTTTTTGGCGGTGAACTCAACGCCTTTGCTGGAGAGCATCTCATACCGGGGCGCATCCGGGTTGTGATAGAGCACTCCAACCGGTACCCGCGACTGGTCCTGAGCAAGCTCCCTGGCAGCCGACAGATCCGATGGATCGTGATCGATGAAATTGGCGAACTGGCGCTTCACCGACGGATCAATCGGTATCCCTTTTTCGTGTTGCAGTAAGAGTATCCTGTCCGGGTCGTTTTGCAGCGATTTTGAGAGTGCTTCCGCATACACCGGGCAGCGTTGAATGATGCGTACAAATCCGGTTCCCTTGTGACGGTGGGCAGCTTTGATTACCTCGTACAGTAAGGGCGGGCTCCAATCCACGACCTGTGCGACAAACGAGACATTGGTGATGCCAAGCGTGACCGTCAGCGGGTTGAGCGGCGGCAGTATCGCACCGCCTGGATGGGTGTTGGTCTTGAATCCCAATGGGCTGGTGGGGGAGGTCTGTTTCTTGGTCAAACCATACACCCCGTTGTCGAACACCAGCAGCGTCATGTCCATGTTGTAGCGTATTGCGTGGATCCAGTGTGCGGTGCCGATCGAGAAGCAGTCGCCGTCGCCGGTGGAGACCCAGACATCCAGCTCGGGACGCCGGCTCTTGATGCCGCAAGCCAACGGCAACGCCCTGCCGTGCAGTCCGTGAAGACCGAAGGTTCCCATGTAGTGGGGCAAGCGGCTGGAGCAGCCGATGCCGGAGACGCATACCGTAGTCTCCGGGGGGACCTGCTCGTCACGCAACAATTTATGTACTGCGGTCAGTACACCGTGATCGCCGCAGCCGGGACACCAGCGCGCTTCTCCTCCGGCGTAGTCACCGATCGTGAAATAGCGTTCAAATACCTCGAGCGACCAGTCAGCATTCATTCCAAACATCTGTTCAACCCTCCAAGGATTCCAGCCGCCGCAACAACACTTGATGGATCATTCCCGGCTGCAGTGGCGCACCCAGAACGACCGACCAGCAGTCCACGTCCACCAGGGTCTGTGCCCGCAACAGCCAGGCAAGCTGGGAAAATCGCCGGTTTTCGGGCGTGATGAGCGGCGCGGTAAGGTCGTCGCTGTAATTGATTTCAACCGTCATCACCCTGCGGAAATGGCTGAATATCTCCTTAAGTCCCGGTTCCAGCGGGGAGAGAAAGCGTAAGTGCAGCGACGACACCTTGTGACCTTGTGCTCTGGCGCGGTCCACCGCCTCTTCAATGGCCCCCAGCGTGGAACCCCAGCCCACAACCAGCAGGTCACCTTCGGGATCGCCGTACACCTTGGGCGGCTTCAATGTACCGGCCAGTGCAGCCATTTTACGGCTGCGCATATCACAACCCAGCTGATTGGACTTGGAGTCGTAGGCAACCTTGCTCTCGTTGGTGTGCGCCAGCCCGGTCAGCACATAGTGACCACCCACCATCCCTGGAATAGGGCGGGGGGAGAGCCCGGTTTCAGGATCCCAGTCGTAAGGGGGCACATTCGGGTCCCAGTCGGTCTGATCGATGTGAGGCGCCAGCCATTCATGACTCGGCTCTGGCCGGGGGTAGGGCTGTTGCCCAGTCGCCAGATTGGCATCGGTCAGCAGCAACACTGGTGTACGAAAAGTCTCCGCCAGACGGCGGCTCATCACCACGAAATGGAGACACTCTTCGATGGTTGCTGCCGCCACCACTACTTTTGGTGCATCCCCCGGCTCGCCGAATATCGACGCGAGCAGGTCGCCCTGTTCGACTTTGGTCGGCAGACCGGTGGAAGGTCCACCGCGCTGCACTACTGCCAGTACCAACGGAATCTCTCCCATTACTGCCAGTGCCAGCAGTTCGGTTTTCAGTGCAAGACCGGGACCGGAGGTGATGGTGCATGCGGTCTTGCCGGCAAACGACGAGCCTATGGCAAAAGCGATGGCGGCAATTTCGTCTTCCGCCTGGTGCACAAATCCCCCGACTTCATGAAAGACGTCGGCAAGATAGTGAGAGGCGGAGGTGGCAGGTGTAATAGGGTACATGGAAACCAGTTCCATGCCGGCTGCCATGACGCCGAGTCCGAGCGCCGTATTGCCGTTGGTGACGATAAACCGCTTGCCCTCCAGTCCTGACTGGGGGGGAATCTGAAATTGAAAATTCAAATTGTCCCGGGCGAAGTCGTAACCTGCCTGCAACAAGAGGTGATTTATCTCGATCACTTTGTCGCTCTTGCGCTTGAAAATCGTTGCTATCTCGTTGCGGGCGATATCCAGATCTCTGGAATAAATTCGGCACAGCATACCGAGAACGAACATGTTCTTACCCACCAACGGGTTGGGGGTAATCTCGCGACAAGCCTGTTCCAGTGGCAGTTCATGCACGATCAATCCGTTTTCTCGAAATTCAACCAGAGCCCGGTTGTACTGAGCTTGAACTTCAGCCACCGGATCCTCCCGCCATTTGCTGTCGATCAACAAAACCGTGCCGGCCTTGTAAGCGCCGTTGGCGATTCGCGAATAGAGTACCTGCTCATTAAACGCCACCACCAGATCTGCCTGGTCACCCATGTTGGTAACTTGTTTTGAACCGAGCCGGATACGGATACCGCTGGCGCCAGCGGGTGAGCGAGCGGGTGGTTTGATCTCCGCGGGGATAATCTCGACTGTCCAGACGCCGTTGCCCATTCGTGCGCTGACCGAACCAAAAGTCTGCCCAGCTTTCTGTGCGCCTTCGCCTGAATCGCTTACGATTTCAACAATGTGCTCATGGATCAGCTCTGCCTGCAGGGCTGCCTCCACTACCTGTGATGCCTCCATTTAACGCCCCTTTGATTTATATAGTTTCGATGGAACCTGTTCTTACGCCAGGTTTTATAGTCAGGGCAGCCGGAACTATGTACAAAAATTAATTATTATCGATTCCCGGCTAAAAACTATTGAAAAGGAATTTTATGGGTGATGTCAAATAATTGTAACTTTTGTCTTAAGACGGCTGTGCCGGACTGTTATCCATTTACTGAAATATCTAAAGCAGAAAACATGCCAGGGGCTAGAGATCATTGAATGTGGTTCAACTTTACAATAGTTAGTCATTGTCATGAAAAATATAGCTATTGCACTCCGGCAGGAATACTGTGCGTGTGCCAAAGGGTGACGTACTCTAAAACACCGTCGTCGACTGTTTGTTGTGTGTCAGCTGATAATATTGTCAGGTAAATGCATTGCACTTCTCAGAGTAGAAGAAAAGGGTGCATTTTATCTCTGGAGGCACACTTATGGTGCGTAGTAAAGCTGAGGGATGATGGCAACTGAGCCGTAAAACCAGATCAGTCATATACTCCAGATTGCAAAAGCAGATCGCTCATGTGTAATCTATACTGCCAATTGAATGACTGATATATTTGGGTCCGCTTAGTAATTATCAAACTCTAGATTTTAAAGGAATGAGAAATGGCAACTTATGAGTGCAAAGTGTGTGGGATGAGTGTAAATGCGACTTGCGGCAAGTGCGACGCACCGCTTGAGAATGGCACCCTAAAGCTGGAGAATGGTGCTGAAGTGCAAATTTCTGAATGCCCGAATGGACATGGAAAAATCAAGTCACCACTCTGCTGTGGCCAGGACATGACCTGCACAATCGATTAAACGCGGTCACGGAGATAAAGCAGATAGACCAGCTGAACCACATCTTTTTCGTAGTCCCATCGATGCATTTCGGTAGGAGAGTTCTCAATGATTGAAGTGGGAAACCGAATACCTTCGGTCGACATCACTGTAGTAACGCAAAAAGATCAGGAAACGATCGGTGCCGACAAGTTATTCGCTGGTAAAAAGGTGGTAATGTTCGGCCTACCGGGCGCTTTTACTCCGACCTGTTCGGCAAGTCATCTGCCGGGATTCGTCGTCCTGGCGGATGAAATCAAAGCTCATGGCGTCGACATGATTGCATGTGTTTCGGTAAACGATGTTTTCGTAATGCGGGCTTGGAGTGAACAGCAGAATGCAGAAGAGATAACCATGCTCGCCGATGTAGGTGCCGAATTTTCAAAAGCACTGGGCCTTGCTGCAGATATGCCACAACTCGGCGGTTATCGCTCCATACGGTACGCTATGATTATCGAGGACGGCATTGTAACCAAACTCAATGTTGAAGAACCAAAGCAGTTTGAAGTGAGTGATGCTAAAACAATGCTCGCAGCGCTCTCAACCTGAAGGCAATTTCGGTCATAGAAAGCTTATTGCCTTCCTGCCTTCCGCAACTTAAGCGAAACTCTCTCTCGACTACTATTGTGCAGCACATGCTGCAGCTTCAGAAGCTTGGTCGAATTGCCCAGATAGGGTAAGCCGCGCCGTCACTGGATATGGCGATTCTCCGACTGCAGATAATTGCGTATAATATATATTATGTTAAATAATAAAAACTCAGTCGCCGTTTGGTTGCGTTTTTGCCGTAATAATTGCACTTCACGGAGACTTTGTCGTAACCAAGAATCTTCGCAAGGGTTGCAAACTTGCATATTGCAGACATAACCAGGAATATTGAAATTTATAAACTCTCAAAAATATTCATTGAAGTTGAGTTTAAGACGAAAAAATATTTTTATTACAATAAGATAAGCTCTTTGTTATAACCATAAAAAAATAATTGATAATTGGTCTCTGCTCGTAGTAGCATGCATACCAAAGCTTTGGGCTCTAATGCCCCTGCTTTGGGAGTAGCGCCGTTTATTGCAGTAATAAATATGTCATAAGTATTGAGTAGTCTCTTAGTGAATTTCGACTCTTTTTCGTACCGCTCGGAGAATGTAATGATTAAGTCCAGTCTGGAGAAGTTCGATACACCAGTGGTTATCATCAACCAGGTATTCGAAAATGAGGACTGGGGAGTGGTGGCGAGTTATGTGAAAGAAACAGAAGTCGAAGAAAATCTAATTTATGCTGGTTGGCACGTCAGCATCACTCTTCCCAACATGGATGACGTTGATTTCGAGCAGCTTTTCAGTACACCGGAGGCCGCATTGGAATATGGGATAAGCCAGATTCTAAGCGGAAGTTTGGTGCCGGCTGCTCCCGTATCCTTTTTTAAACAACGAGAGAGCGACGATCATCCATTTGGCAACTTTCACTCAGTTGCCTGATGGTATACTTCAGTAGAAGAGGTATGTAGGTTGAACGTGATCCGGCAGACACCTACTTAAAATTAAGGCGCCCGTCAGATCTGGTTGTGATTTCTACAAGTATAAAGAACAATAAAAATCTATGTTGTTTCCTGCCCGCGTAACTTAGCGTAAATAATGTCCTTGAGCCCAGCACGCTCAAACTTCATGGCTTCTATATTTTCGTCGGAAATCGGCATTCCCAATTCTTCAAGTTCACGAATCTGATTATCGAGCTTATCGTGCCGTGCCACCTGTTCGGCGAACTGGGGATCTGCTTCGACAAGTACTTCCAATCTTTTGTGATACTCCGGAAATTCGTGGTCGATAT
Organism: Chromatiaceae bacterium; assembly: GCA_024235255.1. Classification (GTDB taxonomy): domain Bacteria; phylum Pseudomonadota; class Gammaproteobacteria; order Chromatiales; family Chromatiaceae; genus HKST-UBA178. The sequence continues at coordinate 313,729 of JACKMT010000001.1, read as the reverse complement.
CATGATGCTCTGAAAGCATATCTCCTCTCCTCTTTCCCGGCGCTTTGCGCCAATTAAGTTTGTTGTGACCATGCATCAGGTGCTGCCTGCCGTTACAAAGCGGAAGAAAGCCAGCCGCTCAGGCCCGTTTATCATGTCGTATTGATGAAGCTTGTATCAAATACTTCAAGCCATAAATTTGCGCTAGATCAGCTAGTCTTGCGCCTTGCGTGCCATGACCTCCTTAATCACCGCTTCTGCTACATTCTTGGGACATGGCATGTAATGAGAGAATTCCATCGAAAACTGGCCGCGGCCCGAAGTCATGGTGCGAAGATCTCCGATATAACCAAACATCTCGCTCAGCGGTGCATCAGCTTTAACACGGACGTTGGTAGGACCGGTCTCCTGGGATTTTATCATGCCTCGGCGCCGGTTGAGATCGCCGATCACGTCGCCAACATGGTCTTCTGGAGTGTACACATCGACTTTCATGATCGGTTCCATCAGCTGAGGGGCAGCTTTTGGCATCGTTTGACGATAGGCAGCCTTTGCAGCTATTTCGTAAGCGATTGCGGACGAATCCACTGCGTGATAACTGCCGTCCATCAAAGTTACCTTGATATCCAAAACCGGAAAGCCTGCCAACACGCCCTCATCCATGCACATTTTGAAACCCTTATCTACCGCAGGCCAGAATTCACGCGGCACATTACCCCCGGTAACCTTGGATTCAAACTCAAAACCGCTACCGGTTTCGCCTGGTTCGATTATGTAGTCAATTCTGGCAAACTGGCCCGAGCCACCGGTCTGTTTCTTGTGTGTGTAGCTATCTTCAACAAGCCGTGTAATCGTTTCCCGGTAAGCTACCTGAGGCTTGCCGACATTGACATCAACTCCGTGGGTTCGCCGCAGAATATCCACCTTGATATCCAGATGAAGTTCGCCCATACCTTTGATGATTGTTTCACCGCTCTCTTCGTCGGTCTCAACACGGAAGGAGGGATCCTCCTGAATCATTTTGTTTAACGCAATACCCATCTTCTCCGAAGCACCTTTGTCTTTTGGTGCGATGGCGATTGAGATAACCGGATCAGGAAAAACCATTGGTTCAAGTGTGGCTGGATTTTTTGGATCACACAGGGTGTGACCGGTCTGGGTATTCTTGAGTCCAACCAGGGCGATGATATCTCCGGCCTGGGCAGATGAGAGTTCGGCGCGAGAGTTGGCGTGCATTTCTACAATACGTCCGATGCGTTCAGTTTTACCGGTGAAGGTATTGAGCACAGTCATACCTTTTTCGATCTTGCCGGAGTAGATACGGGTAAAGGTCAATGCACCAAAACGGTCATCCATGATTTTAAAAGCCAGTGCGCGCAGCGGTCTATCCGGGTCGACCAGCGCAAATTCACCGGTCTCGTTACCTTCGATGTCCACTTCGGGCTGAGGCTGTACTTCGGTTGGGCTGGGCAAATAGTCAACAACAGCATTCAAAACAAGCTGTACTCCCTTGTTTTTAAAAGCAGATCCGCAATAGGTTGGAAAAAAATCTAAGGCAATGGTGCCTTTCCGAATACATGCGTGCAACGTTTCAAGCGATGGCTCCTCTCCTTCGAGATAGGCTTCCATTGCATCATCGTCCTGTTCCAGTGCCGTCTCAACCAGCTTCTCACGCCACTCTTCAACGAGATCTACCATATCCTCCGGAACATCCTGGATAGCATAATTTTCCGGCAGTCCGGAGTTATCCCAGACCCAGGCTTTGCGCGTCAGCAAGTCAACCACGCCCACAAAGTCATCTTCGACGCCGATCGGTAACACCATCACCAGGGGCGTGGCGGCTAGGACATTTTTAATCTGATCGACCACCCGATAGAAATCGGCACCCAGTCGGTCGAGCTTATTGACCAGAATAACCCGGGAAACCTCGGAGTCGTTGGCATAACGCCAGTTTGTCTCAGACTGGGGTTCAACACCGCCGGAACCGCAGAATACACCTATGCCGCCATCAAGTACTTTCAATGAGCGGTAGACCTCGATGGTAAAGTCGACGTGGCCGGGTGTATCAATTATGTTCAGCCGGTGACCGTTCCATTGACAGGAGGTGGCTGCAGACTGAATGGTGATACCACGCTCCTGCTCCTGCTCCATGAAATCGGTAGTAGCCTCACCGTCATGCACCTCACCTGTCTTATGGATCTTGCCTGTGAGCTTTAGAATACGCTCAGTAGTAGTGGTTTTGCCTGCATCCACATGGGCAAAGATACCGATATTTCTATAACGGGAAAGGTCTGTCATTTCTCTATCCTGGTAATCCCAACTAGCGACTAGTTGGTACTGTGATGAAACCGCGCTAAATTCCGGCGCCGGTTTTTTGTTGGCGCAGACCATACCAGCAAAGTTTCTGGTGTCAACAGATATATACCAGTGAGGCCAAAACAATGGCCAGTAAATGGTTGCTCGACGCTTACATTTACCCAGAAGTCGGTCTCACTGATTTTTCATATTGACCGCGGGGTACGATCTATACTTTTATCGACAGCCTACTTGCCAGCTTCAGTTGCTTTTCAGATTTTTTTTATTGACAAAAAGAGAGATTGGCTGCTGCTTGAAGTAATATCACATAATGTAGCTTACTTGTTGATAAAACTGTCAAATTTCAATAACCAATTATCAGCATTAAACTTAGCGGTTTGCCCCGTAAAAAATTCGATCTCAATTTGGATTGTCGTAAAAGTAACCAAAAAGCCAATACGCTGAGTCCGATGCTACCACTCCCGACAAAACGGCTGAAGTGAACAGCGGACCTGCATAAAAAAGAGCGGATATAGGAAGTGGCAAGCGTGTTCTGATTGTAGAAGATGCCGCCTGGTTCAAAGCATATTATTGATCTATTGAATGGCGTCGCTTCAGTTGGTCGAGAAGACCGGCCGCTGCAGCTTCTACCATATCGAATACTCTTTCGAATCCAGCATCTCCACCATAATAGGGATCCGGAACCTCCCTGGTTCTGAAAGCAGGTGCGTAGTCCATCAACAGATGGATTTTGTTCTCCATTCCCGTAGGGCATATCGCCATAAGGCCGTGAAAGTTATCTTGGTCCATCGCCACCAGATAATCGAATATGTCAAAATCATCACTCTGAGCTTTACGTGCACGCTGATTGCTCAGGTCGAACCCTCTTCGGCGCGCCGTTTCCTGTGCCCTTCTGTCTGGCGGATTCCCGATATGGTAGGCATGGGTTCCTGCTGAGTCGACTTCGATCAGGTGGCTTAACCCCTCTCTTTCGATCATAGTCTCGAATACGCCGTGGGCTGTTGGCGAGCGGCAGATATTGCCCATACAGACAAATAGGACTCTGATTTTGTTCATGTATATACCTGGAGCATCGTTGTAGAGTTGGCAATTGCCCTGGCAAGTGGCAGCGAACTTCTATCGGCCTTCTTAAGAGAGACTACCAAACCAGATCATCGGGAACCTGGAAGTCAGCATAGTCGTCTTCCACCGGCGTGGCTCTTTTTTTTGGGTCGTTATAGAAAACAACGCACGCTTCATCTCTTTCCCATAATTTTTCTGCCACACCTGAAGGAACCAAGTCGTACCGCGAGTCCACTTCAACGATCGCCAGTCCACCGGTACTGATCCGCTTTCTGGTTTCCTCAGAAAGATTGATTCGCTTTACCTTGCCACGCACCACAAAGTTAAAAGCGGCGTTACCCTCCTCCTCTCTGGGGAGGCGGTTGGCATGCACTATCTGCCTGATCTGCGCTGCGATCGCCTTGCGCTCGCTTTGTTCCTGCCGCTGCCGGTTTAGCTCCCTATCTCTCTGAGCATTGGCATTTGCTGCTTCATTGTCGAGCGTCTGGATATTTTGCGAAGCTACCGAACCACGTAGCTTTCGTCGGGATTTTTGTTGGTCTGCTGTGATTTTTCTTGCTTTCTTTCTATCTATAAGCCCGCTATTTATCAACTGATCTTGAAGTGATTTATTCATATTTGTCACTCCTGAACTGCCGCTTCACCCGGTTGATATCATCTTGTGTATCGACCCCATGGCCAGGCTCCTTCAGTGCCTCGCTGACATGGATTCGGCCACCGTGCCAAAGTACCCGCAGTTGCTCCAAAGACTCGGCGCGTTCCAACTGCGACTGTGGCCAGTTTATGTACTGTTCAAGAAATCCAGCACGATATGCGTAGAGTCCGATATGCCGGAGAAATTGTGTATCTACCGGCAGGCTGCCATTTTCGCGCAGAAACTCATCCCGGTGCCAGGGCAGAGGTGCGCGACTGAAATAGAGGGCATATCCAGCAATATCCGTCACTACTTTGACGGTGTGCGGATCAAAGAGTTGTTCCCGACTGATGATCTTTCCCGCCAGCGTCGTCATGTTGGCGGCCGTGTGGGTATTCATATCCTGCGCTACCTGCGCCAGCAAGGCCGCCGGCATGCGTGGCTCATCGCCTTGCAGATTAACGACAATGGTATCCTCTTTCCAGGCGTAGCACCGAACGACTTCAGCAATTCGTTCGGTGCCGCTGGCGTGGTGGCTGGCGGTCATGCAGACTTGGGCTGAAAAGGAGCGGACGCACTCGGCAATGCGGCTATCGTCGGTGGCGATGATCACTTCGTCTGCCCCACTGTCGACGGCACGTTCGTAGACGTGCTGTATCATCGGTTTGCCGGCGATCTCCAACAGCGGTTTGCCAGGCAATCGGGAAGAAGCGTAACGAGCGGGAATGACAACCTTGAAGCGCATTTTCCTCCCTTTACCCTCAGCTCCTTATCTCTTCGTCTGCCGGTAACTGGCGGGCCTCCTCTTCCAGCATAACCAGGATTCCCTCTCTAATGGGATAAGCCAAGCGATCCACCGGGCAGATCAATTCACTTGCCTTTTTCTGATAGACCAGTTTTCCCTTACAGACCGGGCAAACCAGAATATCAAGTAGTTTTTTATCCATTAGCGATATCTCTCAACAACTGGGTAAACTGTTTGGTAAAGTTTGAGTCGAGGTCAGCATCCACTTTTAGAAACCAATGGCTGACTTTTGCAAAACGTGAACATTTTACGGCATCTTTCTCGGTCATGAGTACCGGAAATTCATCTTTGAAGGATATATCCGAGAAGCGGAAAGTGTGATGGTCAGGGAACGGGTGTTCAATCACTTCCAACCCAGTCTGACGCAGCGTTTTGAAAAAGCGCGCCGGGTTGCCGATCCCCGCCACGGCATGAACCGGTCCGCCGATAAAGTCCTCCAGCGCCCTGTTTAACCCAGCATCCTCCAGATTCACCGCTGTTGCCACCGATAGTTTCATCTGGTGCTCACCCTCCAGACCAGGCCCGTTGGTGATGATCAGATCAACCGTTTTCAGACGCGAAGCGCGTTCACGCAACGGGCCGGAGGGAAGGCATAGACCGTTACCCAGTCTGCGCTCGCCGTCTATTACAGCGATCTCCATGTCGCGCGCCAGTGCGTAGTGCTGAAGACCGTCGTCAGAAATAATGATGTCGCAATCCGCCTGTTCGATTAACTCTCTTACTGCGGCAGGGCGGTCCGGTCCAACGGCGACGGGCCGGTTTGTCCGGCGTGCCAGCAGCACAGCCTCATCACCCACCTCAAGTGGATCGCTGTGCTTGTCCACCAACCGGGGCCAGGTGTCGGACTTGCCCCGGTAGCCGCGTGATACGATACCGGGCCGGTATCCAAGATTGATCAGAAGATCCACCAGCCAGATCACAAGCGGTGTTTTTCCCGTGCCGCCCACGGTGATATTGCCGACAATGAGCACCGGTACAGGTGCGCGGTAAACCGCCAGTATCCCGGTTTTGTAGAGCTGCCGCCGCAGCCATGCCGTCAGGCAGAAACACCAGGAAACCGGGGTCAATATCATTACCAAGGGATTTCTCGATCCCCAGTAGCTCTCGATGGGTTTCATACTACGCTTCCGATCAATCCTGCACGACCGGCTTTTTTGCTGAGAAGGTCATGTGGTTCAGTCCCAGCTGACTCGCGACATCCATCACGATAACCACGGACTGGTGAGTTGTGTTGGCGTCCGCGGTGATGATCACCGGCAGATCGCGTTTATCTCCAGCTGCTTGTTCAATCGCCCGCTTGAGTGTTTCCGGCTCTTTGTTGAGAACTTCCCGCTGATTAACATAGTAGCGGCCTTGGGCATCGACAATGATATCCAGTACGGTTTTTTCCTGCGCTACCTGTTCATCCTTGGTCGCTGCTTCCGGAAGATCAACTTTGATGCGGGACTCTTTGTCGAATGTGGTCGAGACCATGAAAAAAATCAACAGCAGAAAAACCACATCGATCAGCGGTGTCAGATTGAGTTCAATCGCCTGCTTTTTTTCCGGTTGCAGATTCACCGGTGATTACTCCGAAGCTTCATCTTCACTGGCGCGCTCGCCCTGCATCACTTCGATGATCTTAAGCGCCTCTTCCTCCATCTTCACCACCAGCATGCCAACTCGTCCACTCAGATAGCGGTGAAACATCAGGCTCGGAATGGCGACACTGAGCCCCGCTGCGGTCGTTATCAACGCTTCGGAGATGCCCCCGGCCAGTACCGTTGGATTGCCGACCCCCGCCACTGTGATGGCCGAGAATACTTTGATCATGCCGATCACAGTGCCGAGAAGACCCAGCAACGGCGCAATCGACGCAATTGTTCCCAGGGTATTGAGGTATCGCTCGAGCTCGTGCACCACCTGATGCCCGATCTCTTCGATAGCCTCTTTCATCACATCCCGAGAATAACTTCGGTTGACCAGTCCGGCTGCGACAATACGGCCCAGCGGAGAGCTGTCCCGGATACTGGCAATATGGGAATTGCTCAACTGGCGCTGGCGGTAGAGCTTCCATACCTGTGCTACCAGGTCACTGGGCACTACTCTTTTACTGCGCAGCATCCAGAGCCGTTCAATGACTATTGCCATGGCGATGACCGAGCAGGCTAATATTGGCAGCATCAACCAGCCGCCGGCTTTGACCAATTCAAACACCTTGGTTTTCTCCTCCTTTTCGCCGGAAAAGCACCCACCGGGAATTTACGCCGGATATCATACTGTATTCGTAGCCGGCGCTCTAATATGATCCGCGATTCATCTCCGGCAGGTGGGTCCAATAACGGCGCGCCCGAAAACGGTGGTTATTGGGTCCGACGATGCCGTGCACCGGGCTGAAAACGAACGCGATGGCGCCAGATAGAGCGGTGTCAAGCACCCGGGCTCCCTGCGCTTCCCAGCGTTCAACGATGTGGGCTCTTGGAAAACCGTATCGATTCAGGAATCCGGTGGATGCCAATGCAAACTCCGGATCCACCGTCCGCACAAACTGCTCGGTGGAAGATGTGGCGCTGGCGTGGTGTGGAATGGTTATTACGCTCGCTTTAAGCGCGCCGCGGCAGCAGTCGACTAGCCGCTGCTCTGCCGCCGACTCGATATCACCGGTAATCAGCACGCTGCCTGCTGCATTTTCCACCTGCAGCACACAGGAAGCGTTATTGCCGCGCCAGCTTTCACCGGGGCCGGGATGCAGGATGCTGAATTTTACCCCGTCCCAGATCCATGACATGCCCATGGTGCAGGCAGAGGCTGTCGTTTCCGTTACTCTCCAAGCTTCTCCGCTGAGCACTCCATCGACCCGTATCTTTCCGATTAAGCCGGCCACTCCACCCTGATGGTCATTGTCCCCATTGCTGAGAATCAGGCGCTCGACTCGGGTTATTCCTCGTCTCAGAAGAAACGGCACCAGGATATCCGAGCCGGCGTCAAAATCCTGCGAATATGCCGGTCCTGCGTCATAGACCAAGGTGTGACCCTGGGTCTGCACGACTGCCGCCATACCCTGTCCAACGTCCAACAGAGTAAATTGGAACTCTCCGGGACGGGGGGTCGAGGCCGGAGCATGTAGGACCAACGGAAGCAACAGAATGAGCCCCGGTACACGTCCGGGAACGCCTCTCGGCAGCAGCAGCAATATGATACCAACAACCACAAATGTCCACTCCACGAAGGAGAGCGTCGGGGGAGCGCTGACGTGCAGAGGAAATTGCGCTATTAGCGCGAGCATTGTACGAAAGATGTCGAGCAGCCAGTCAGCCGCAACCAAGGGGATATATCCCACAATAGGCCAGATCAGCGAAACTAAAGTTCCGCTCAGTGCGAGCGGGATAATCAGCAATGAAAATAGAGGGACAGCCAGCATATTTACCAATGGCGCGGCCAAGGGTACCTGTTGTTGCCAGATGAGCAGCGCAGGCGCCAGTCCCAGTCCGATAAACCATTGCATTCCTACCCAGGAGTACAGGATTCGCCGCTGCCCGGTGCGATAGCTCACTGCGATGCAGATGACTGCCACTGCCATGAACGAGAGCCAGAAACCGGGAGAGAGAACAGCAGCAGGGTCCAGTAGTACAACCATCAACAGTGCCAGTCCCAGGCTTCGTGACGACTTGTACTGTGCCTGTAGAATGATGCCGGCAGTCACAACCGACAGCATAATCAATGCGCGCTGGGTGGGGATGGAAAAACCGGCGAGTGCTGCATAGCCGGCGCCTGCCCAAAGCGCACCCAGAGCTGCCGCTTTAGGCGCGGCCAAACGTAGCGCAAGCCAGGGAATACGACGCCAGAAAGCACTGACGAGATAATATGCCACTCCCCCGATGATAGTGATATGCAAACCTGAAATGGCGATCAGATGATTGGTGCCGGTGAGCCGAAACGACTCCCAATCGGCTGCGCCAACCCCGCTGCGGTCGCCGATGACGAGTGCTTTGATCAGATCTGCCGTCTTCCCTTGTTGCAGCTGCCGTTCGATCACCGACCTTATATGCTGGCGTACATTATGCAGGCGGAAACGGACTGCGCCCTCCCCCAACCGCCGGTTCTGTAAATCTTCGCGCACGTAGCCATGCGCTCGGATTCCCTGGTGAAACAGCCATCCTTCATAGTCGAAGCCAGCCGGGTTCATGAACCCATGCGGTGGCTTCAAGCGCACTGTCAGCCGCCAACGATCGCCCGCCTGCAGCGCCTCGCTGTCGATGTACCAATTGAGTTTGATAAGACCGGGGCTTGGAAAAAGTTTCTGCCGATACTCCAATTCATCAACGGCAAATTCAAATGCGACACGGCGGTCATGCCGCTCAGGCAGGCTGCTGATCGTACCGCGGATTGTGACATCTCTGGCGTAAAGCTCGGGCGGAAGCGCTGACCGCACGCCCAGATGGGCATCAAACGCTGCCCAGAGAAAACCAAGCAGCAGTGCACAGGGCATTCTGGCGCGAGTGAAACGCAGGAAGGCAATCAGGAGCAGTGGTATCAGCCACAACAGGTGCGGATCAGGCAGCGAACGCTGCCACTGCAGCAGGGCGGCGCCTGCGACAAACGAGATGACATTGATAAACATTACCCTTCCCTGGGTGATTTAAACCTATCTCATAATCCCACGCGGCCGCGACCCGGGCGATTTTGGTTCATAGGCGTTTATATCCCATTTCTGTTCACTAGCCAAATGGCAATGGCCATGCTTCAATACTAAAAATTTTGTTTTTGACTGCAGACCCGGTCGGAGCGTCAGTGCCGAAACAGATAATAAAAAGATTTGCACCGGATCATGAGGTCATCCGAAATCATAAGCATTTACGGATATTCGGTAATCTTTTGCACGATCCCAATCTATGGCATATGAACCGGCGTTCGGTATCCGGGGCCTTCGCTGTCGGCCTTTTCTGGGCCTTTATACCCATACCGATGCAAATGGTGGCAGCGGCAGCAATCGCGATTATAGCCAGAGTCAATCTGCCTATTTCGGTTGCGCTGGTGTGGATTACCAACCCGCTGACGATGCCCCCGATATTCTATTTCACCTATCTGGTGGGCGCCGCGGTACTGGACACACCGGCAAGCACCGAATCGTTTAAGCTCAGTTTCGAGTATCTCTCTCACAGCATGGCAGCGATATGGCAGCCGCTGTTTCTCGGCAGTCTGATTTGTGCGTTGCTGGCCGCTGGAATCGGTTATTGCGTAATGCGCGGTCTCTGGCGCCTGCATATCGTGCGGCACCTAAAGCGCCGCCGCAATGGCACGCGCGCTTCCCCCCCTCCTCCCCTATGAGCTGTCAGGCGTCTGTAAATACACCATCTTTCAGGTGCAGAGTCCGGTCCATTTTTTCTGCCAACAGCAAGTCATGGGTGACCATAAGCAGGCTGGTCCCGTTATCCCGGTTCAGCTCCAACATCAGTTGGTAGACTTGGTCTGCCGTCTTGCGATCCAGATTTCCGGTCGGTTCGTCTGCCAGCATGCACCTGGGCCGGTTAACCAGCGCGCGAGCAATAGCGGCCCGTTGGCGTTCCCCGCCCGACAACTCGCCCGGCTTGTGCTCCAGCCTGTGTTCCAGGCCCACCTTCTCCAGCATCTCTCCGGCGCGGCGTTTTGCCGCAGAGACATCGCTTCCGCCAATCAGCAGCGGCATGGCCACGTTCTCCAACGCGGTAAATTCCGGCAGCAGATGGTGAAACTGATAGACGAAACCCATCATCCGGTTGCGCAGCGCTCCCCGTTCTCGCTCGCTCATTTTTATCAGCGAACTGCCGCCGATTCGAACATCTCCGGTTGTGGCGATATCCAGCCCGCCCAAACAGTGCAGCAGCGTACTCTTGCCGGAGCCGGAGCTGCCGATGACCGCTACCCTTTCACCGCTTTCCAGCGTCATATTGACGCCCCGCAACACCTCCACCCGCAGCTTGCCTTCGCTGAAGGTGCGCACCAGATTGCGGCACTCAATGACGCTGCTGTTACTCATAACGCAGCGCCTCTGCAGGTTGGGTGCGGGAGGCTCTCCAGGCCGGATAAAGGGTTGCACACAGCGTTATCAGAAACGCGCTGAGCGCGATTATACCCACGTCATTCCAGTTCAACTCCGAAGGCAGCCTGCTGATATAGTAGATGTTCGGATCGAGAAAACTGACACCGAAAAAGCCTTCGATCCACTGCACGATAGTTTCCAAATTTAACGCCAGCGCTACGCCTCCGGCCACCCCGGCGAGGGTCCCGGTGATGCCGATGGCGGCACCCTGGACGATAAAAATCCAGCTGATGCTGGCGGGTGAGATGCCCAGGGTGCGCAGTATGGCGATGTCGCTCTGTTTGTCAGTCACCGCCATCACCAGCGCGGAGACAATATTGAACGCTGCCACAGCGACAATCAGAAACAAAATCAACCACATCATCCGTTTTTCGGTACGCAGCGCGCTGAAAAAGTTGCGGTGCTGGTAAGTCCAGTCGCTCACGCGGTAGATGCCGGGCAAAGCGTCCGCAAGCTCATGCGAGACCTTGGGGGCGAGAAACAGATCGTCGAGTTTGAGACGCACTCCGGTGACACCATCCCCCAACTTCATCAGTTTGGCGGCATCTTCAAGATGCATCAACGCGACTCCCCGGTCGTACTCTCCCATACCTACCTCAAAAATTCCCTGCACGGTAAAACTCTTGAGCCGCGGCATCGATCCTGCCGGCGTAACGCGCAGCTGGGGAGTAACCACTGTCACTTTATCGCCCATTTGCGCGCCTAAAACCGTGGCTAGCTCCCGTCCCAGCACAATGCCGAAACTGCCCGCTTCAAGGTCATCCAGCTTCGCTGAGATCATATGCTCTCCGACCGTCGAGACATTCTTCTCATAGGCTGGCAGGATGCCGCGCACCAGCGCACCGCTCACCCGACCTCCCCGTGTCAGCATGGTCTGGGCTTCGATAAAAGGCGCTTCTCCGACGACGTTGGGATGGCGTTGGGCCAGCTCGATCGCTTCGGGCCAGTTTTGCAGATCTTCGTCGAAAGCAGTGATGGTGGCGTGGGAGGTCATCCCGAGTATCCGCTCGCGCACCTCTTTCTGAAAACCGTTCATGACGGATAGCACCGTGATCAGCGCCACCACACCCAGCATAATGCCCAGCAGCGAAGTCAGCGAGATGAACGAAATGAAATGGTTACGCCGTTTCGCCCGCGTGTAGCGTAATCCGATGTAGAGTTCCAAAGGTTTAAACATAGGAGGGGGATTAAATCACATTACTGCCCGACAAAATGGTATATTTTTACCGATACATCAGTACCGGGGAATTGCTGCCATGAAGTATCTGACACTTTCGTTGTTTATCACTGCATCGCTTCCAGCCACACTACCCGAGGCGCACGCTGACGTGCTGTTGTTCGACGCTGTAGAGAGCGCGCCGGCCAATGCCGCCAACGGCGTGCAGCGGCCGGTCCGCGGCCAAACCATGCAGTTTGTCACACGCCAGTTTGGTGAACCCGATTCCATGCTGCACGCGGTTGGCAATCCGCCGATCACCCGCTGGGTGTATCCGGGCTTTACCGTCTACTTCGAGCATCAACAGGTCATCACCAGTGTTGTAAACCGTTGAGAGCTGCCAGTTCCGACCTTTAGCAAGCAATAGGGTTCCCTGTCGGCAGCGACAGGGCCGCGCTAATCGCCACTCTCTTCGGTTTTTTTGATTTTCCCTATATTACTCATCGGGATCACTTTGGCTGCCTGCGGATCATCTGCGAAGAAAGGGCGTTCCGGTTCAATTCCGTCTCGCTCCGCCAGCTCTCGCTCCCGGGCAGCGATCAGGCCGAGGCAGATGCGTACATCTTCGATGGTCTTTGCCGACAAGGGATGGCGAATACCAGGCGGAGGGGTTATCTCCTTGATGACAGACCCCAGCACTTGCCGCATGACCTTCAGTATTTCGCGTTCTTTGGTTGATTCATCCATTTCCGTTTGCCTTGTTTACGACAGGATGCGGCAGTTTACTATACCTTTTCCAACACCCCTACCAGCAGTTCCCAGAAACGGCCGACCGAGCCGATCTCCACCCTTTCATCGGGAGAGTGCGGGAAACGGATTGTCGGGCCAAACGAAATCATCTCAACATCAGGGTAGGCGGTTCGGATTATGCCGCACTCCAGACCGGCATGAATAGCGCCGATTGTCGCGTCGTCGTCGAATCTCTCACGGTAGACCTGGCGCACTAGTTGCAGCAGCGGTGACGAAAGATCCGGTTGCCATCCCGGATAATGACCGTCATAACTGGTATCAGCGCCGGCCAGGGTAAATAGCGACGCCAGCTTTCCGCAAATATCGTCACGTGCGGAATCGACCGAGCTGCGCACCAGATTTTGTATTTCGATCACCCCCTTAGCGGCCCGTACGATCGCGAGATTGTTCGAGCTCTCAACCAGATCCGGCATATCGTCGCTCATGCGCATGACCCCGCTGGGACAGGCGCAGACTGCGTGCACCAGGTGCAATGCGGCTGCACCATCCATCCAGCCGTCTGGTTCGGCAGCGACTGTTTCAAGCGTAATCCGAACCTCTGGATCCGCACGCTTCAACTCTGCTGCAAAAACCGAACGCCACCGTTCGAGAGCGTCGCCAAATGCTGCCGCATTGGCGGGCTCGACCGCCACCAGCGCGAACGCCTCCCGTGGAATCGCATTGCGCATGTTGCCGGCATCCACCGACTGGATTTTGAGATTGAATCCGGTTACCGCATCTTTTAACAACCGGAACAGCAGCGCCACCGCATTGCCCCGTCCGCGGAGAATATCCACACCGGAATGACCGCCGCGCAGGCCGGTGACGCTCAGGCGGTAGGTGATCCAGCCACTGTCGATCGACAACTCACGGTAACCGAGTTTGGTATTGACGTTGACGCCGCCGGCGCAGCCGATACAGAGCACGCCTTCATCCTCTGCATCGGTGTTGATCAACAGCCTACCCTTCAGCACTGCCGGTTTGAGACCGAATGCGCCGTCCATGCCGCTCTCTTCGTTGCAGGTGAAGAGTGCCTCCAGGGGACCATGTTCCAGTTCCTTCGATTCCAGTACCGCGAGGATCGCCGCCACGCCGATGCCGTTGTCGGCGCCCAGCGTCGTTCCCTGCGCCGTCACCCAATCGCCATCCACCCGGGTGGTGATGGGATCTCTGGTGAAGTCGTGCCGGCTGGCGACGTTTGCCTGAGGCACCATATCCATGTGTCCCTGAAGTATCAGTGTCGGCCGCTCTTCTCTGCCCCTGGTTGCCGGCTTAAAAATGATGACATTGCCAACCGCGTCCACTAGCGTTTCCAACCGCCGATGCCTGCCAAAGTCGGCAATATATTCACGCACCTGCGCTTCGTGTCTGGATGGCCGGGGTATTTGGGTTAATCTGCTGAACTGACGCCACACAGCTGCCGGTGAAAGCGATTCGATATCACGGCTCATGGCTGACCACCGGTCCGTAGCAGATTTTCCAGTGCCTCTTCGTCGAGCACGGTTACCTCCAGTTTTTTTGCTTTTTCCAGTTTCGAACCGGCATCCGTACCGGCAACGAGATAATCGGTCTTGCCGGAAACGCTGCCACTGACTTTCGCGCCGAGCGCCTGTAGCTGCTCTTTGATCTCGGCCCTGGGCCGGCTCAGCGTGCCGGTCAACACCAGCGTCTTCCCGGCTAATGGCAGTTGATCGGCGCGTGGAGTTTCCACCTCACTCCATCTGATTCCAGCCGCCAACAGCGCCGCAATAACCTCCTGATTGTGCGGCTGCTGGAAGAAGGCATGGATATGCTCGGCTACTATTGGACCAACATCCGGCACCTCCAGCAAAGCTTCGACCGGCGCGCTCATCAACCCCTCCAAGTTGCCGAAATGGAGCGCCAGGGAGTGGGCTGTGGCCTCGCCCACTTCGCGGATACCCAGGGCATACAGGAACCGCGCCAGAGTGGTCTCTTTACTCTTTTCCAGCGCAGCGCAAATATTGTTTGCCGATTTCTCTCCCATGCGCTCCAGTCCGGCAAGCAGCTCCGGTGTCAGCTTCAGGTACAGCTCCGCTGGGGATTCGACCACTCTTTTCTCCACCAGCTGATCGATCAGCTTGTCACCCAGCCCCTCGACATCCAGCGCCCTCCGCGAAGCAAAATGCTTTATCGCTTCCTTTCTCTGCGCCGGGCAAAACAGACCGCCGCTGCAGCGCAATACCACACCGTCGCCATCCTTTATCAGGTCCGATCCGCACTCCGGACAATGCGTCGGCATTTCGAATTCCGTTGCGCTGGTTGGTCGCAGATCAGGCGCCACACGAACGACCTGGGGAATCACATCACCGGCACGGCGGATGATAACCATGTCACCAACCCGGACATCCTTGCGTCGAATCTCTTCGGCGTTGTGCAGCGTGGCGTTAGTCACGGTAACGCCCGCCACATTAACCGGCTCCAGTCGGGCAACCGGCGTGATGGCACCGGTTCTACCCACCTGCAAATCGATCGCCAGCAGCCGGGTCATCTCTTCCTGGGCCGGAAATTTTCGCGCTATTGCCCAGCGCGGTGCACGCGAGACGAAGCCCAGACTGCGCTGCTGCTGCAGGTCGTCAACCTTGAATACGACGCCGTCAATCTCATAGCCCAGCTGGTATCGACGACTCCCGATCTCCTGAAAATATTGCTGGCAGCCGGCAAGGCCAGCCACACATTTCAACTCCGGCGAGATGCGCAGTCCCCAGCGGGGCAGCAGTCTGATGGCGGCACTGTGGGTGGCGGCAAGCTCACCTCCGGAGAGTTCACCGAAGCCGTAGCAGACGAAAGCCAGCGGACGCTGTGCGGTAACCCGAGGATCGAGCTGCCGCAGGCTGCCGGCTGCTGCATTGCGCGGATTTGCGAATGGCTTTTCGCCGTTGGCAAGGGCAGTTTCGTTGAGTTTACTGAACCCCGCGGTCGGCATATAGATTTCACCCCTGACCTCCAAAACATCGGGCCAGCCGCTCTCCCGCAGACGCAGCGGAACCGAAGGAATGGTGCGTACGTTCTGGGTGACATCCTCTCCCTGCATGCCGTCACCACGGGTGGCAGCTTCTACCAGCACACCCGACTCGTAGCGTAGATTGATCGCCAAGCCGTCCAGTTTAGGTTCGGCCGCGTAAACGATCGGACCTGCAACCTCCAGCCGCTCGGTCAGTCGGCGGTCAAAATCCTCCAGTTCCCGGTCACTCAGTGCATTACCGAGCGAAAGCATGGGTACTTTATGTGCAATCTGAGCGAAAGCTTCCAGCGGCTTGGCGCCGACTCGTTGGGTGGGGGAGTCAGGGGTTACCAGATCCGGATATCTCGCTTCCAACTGCTGCAGTTCGTACAGCAGCCGGTCAAACTCACTGTCCGGAATCAGCGGGTCATCGAGGACGTAGTAGTGGTAGTTGTAGCGATCAATCTTAGCGCGCAGCGTTTGTGCGCGTTCGCTCTCGGTCTGCGGCACGCCCATCAACTGTTTCTGGCGATTTTAGCCAGGCGGCTGTGCTCGCTGATCTCTTCCCGCATATGTTCAATGGTCTGCCGGCTCAAAACGCTGCGCGTGTGGTCCAGCAGTTCCGCATCGAGCAGCGCGGCAAGCCGCCGTGCGCTGGTGAGCATCCGGTCGAAAGTCTCAACGCCTTCGAGCGGCCCCGGCAGCTGTGCAAACAGGGTGACACCCGGCGTGCTGAATTCGGCCATGGCGTCCAACGGAAAGGTACCCGGTTCTACCAGGCTTGCCATGCTGAATAACGGTTCGTGCTGTCCGGCATGCTCAGCATAGTGGTGGAAAATCTGCATCTCGCCAAATTCCAGTTGCAGATCGCGAGCTGCCCGCATCAGCGCATCGCCACCGATCGCTTCGTTGCGGGCCATGATATTGAGCTGCACTATTTTTTGCGGAATTCGAGCCGCCGGTCGTTGTTCCCTTGGAGTGGCTGATTTGCTGGTTGTACTGCGTGTATGACTGAATTCGAATGCAGTCTGTTCCAGCGGGCCGGAGACGTAATTGTCCGCAATTTTCTGCTCGACAATCTCTCCCAATTCTCGCAATGATTCGCTCAGATCATCCTGCTCTTCGTCGCCATCTGCGTCTGCATCTGTATCCCATACGGGCTCCTGGCGTACTTCCCGCTTTTTCGAGCGCTCCGGTTGTGCCGACTGACGACGCTCCCGCTCAGCTTTATGGATGGCGTTGACTCTAACGTTGATTCTCTTGTGCCGGTCCCAAAAATAGATGCCGAGGATCAAGCCCACCCCGGCGAGAAAAAGAACGAGTCGAAGAATATCGGCGTCCATCCTACGCTACCTGTTACGAAACATGTCACATTGCCGCCATTTTGGCTGCTTCCTCTACATCTACCGATACCAGTCGTGAGACACCGGGTTCATGCATGGTAACACCCATCAGATGGGTTGCGATCTCCATGGTTATTTTATTGTGGGTTATGAATATGAACTGTACCCGATCAGACATCGATTTGACCATATCGCAGAATCGCCCTACGTTTGCGTCATCCAGCGGCGCATCGACCTCATCCAGCATACAGAACGGCGCCGGGTTGAGTTCGAAAATGGCAAACACCATCGCAACGGCGGTTAAAGCTTTCTCGCCACCTGACAGCAACTGAATACTGGAGTTCCTTTTACCCGGAGGACGTGCCATCACCGTGACTCCGGTATCCAGCAGATCCTCGCCGGTAAGCTGCAGATAAGCATGCCCGCCACCGAACAGACGGGGAAACTTATCCTGCAAGCCGTTGTTCACCTTGTCGAAAGTCTCTTTAAAACGGGTACGGGTCTCCCGGTCGATTTTGCGGATGGCATTTTCCAGCGTCTCCAGCGACTCAGTGATATCCGCGTGCTGAGAATCGAGGTAACTCTTGCGCTCTGACTGCTCCTGAAACTCTTCTATGGCAGCCAGGTTTATAGCTCCCAGACGACGGATTCTGGCATCCATTCGCTGTGCCTCTTCCTGCCACTGTTCGACGCTGGCATCAGCCGGGAGTTCACGGAACAGCTGATCTTTTTGAAAACCGCTTTCGGTCAACTGCTCTTCCAGTGCACCGCACCTGACTTTGACCTCCTGGCGCGCCATCTTTGCCTGGTCCCGGGTGTTGCGCTGCGCCTGAACTTTCTGTTCCGCCGCGGTCCGGTTTTGCTCCAGTTCGCGCAGTCGGCTATCGATCTGCTCCAACTGTCGGCGCGCCGCGGAGAGTTCACCTTCCTCCTCCAAGCGCTGGGAGAGCAGCCCCTCCAGCATGGCACTCTGCTCCAGCAACGGTGCCTGCCGCTCCTCGAGTCCGAGCTGCAACTCCTCGCGCCGCTGGCGCAAGTGTGCAATCTGTCCCTGCATTCGCTCCAGGTTCTGCTGCAGGGAGTCTCTTGAAGTGCGCATCGACTGGACCTGGAGCGCCAATTCCTGGGTGGATGCCCGTTGTATCGATGTCTCTTCGCGGATCTCCCTGAGGCGGGCCCCCAGCGCATCCCGTTGATGAACCAGATTTTCACGCCGCTCCCCCAGCGTCTCCATCTCCTCCAACGCCGCGTGCAGTTTATGACGGGAGATTCTCAGCGCCTCTTTTCCCCGGGCGATCTGCTCTCTCAGCTCTGCCTGTTCGGCAGTCACATGTTCGCTGCGGCTGCGCAGATGTTCATCTCTGGCTCGCTTACCGCTAAGCGCCGAGCGGATCTCGGTTAGCGCCCGGTTGGCGTCATTGAACTGGAGTTGTCGTTCATTCCTTGAAATCTCCGTTTCCCGCAGTTGGCTGCGGCCAAACTCTAGCAGCTTTGCCTGCTCATCCACGGTTTCGGAGAGTAGTTGGATCTCATCCGCCAACTGACGGATTTCATGTTCCCGCGCCAGTACGCCGGAAGTCGCTTCCCCCCCGCGGTTGAGGCGTAGCCACCCATCACCCAGCCAGATCCCGTCTCTGGTGACAATCGATTCACCAGGGGAGAGCTGGCTGCGTCCGGCGATTGCATCTTCCAGATTCTCCGCGGTAAAAATACCGGAAAGCACGGCATGCAGGGACCACGGCGCCTGCACCCGTCTGGCCAGCGCGTTAATCTGCAGCGGCTTTGACTCGACGGCGACGGTCGTGTCATGCAATGCCAGTGTGCCGGACGCCAGTGAGTCGATCGCTCTGGCAAAATCATCCAACCCGTTTACGCCCACCGCTTGCAGATGAAAGCCGAGTACCGACTCCACTGCCTTTTCCCAGCCGGGATCAACGGTAATCACCTGGGCAAGACGGTCGGCACCGGCAACACCCCGCTCATCGAGCCATGCTGTGATATCGTCGCCCTGCTTCCCAAGTGCCGCCTCCTGCAGCGCCTCAAGCGATGCCAGACGACCCCTAGCTGTCTGCAGCCTGCTCCGTGCCGCATCCAGCGCCTGGCTATGCAGGGTGTTTTCCTGCCGCAATGCTTCTATCCGGAGCGCTAGCATTTCGAGCTGTGCCTCTTGCTCGATCATGATCTCCTGCTGTGACGTATGCCTGCTGTCAAGTTCAGCAATCTCTTCTGCCAGTTGCGGATTGCCTAGACGGCTTAGCTCTTCGTCCAATCGTTCGATACGGCGGCTGAGATTCTGTTCCTGCTGCTCCTGGTGATTGATGCGGGTTCGCTCGACCTGTGCGCTCTGCGCCGGTTCGGCTGCCTTGCGGTTGAACGTCTCCCACTCCGACTGCCAGGCGTGCATCGCGGCCTCCGCATCCTGTAGGCGTTCTGCCGACGTCCCCTCGATCTCTTTCAGCTGCAGCAGCTGTGGCTCCTGTTCACGCAATGCGGCAGTCACCTCCAACAGCTTCGTTTCATCCTGTTGCCGGTGATCGTTGGATTGCTGCCAGGCCTGTTCGGTCTGTTCCAGATCCTGTTCCAACTGGGCCCTGGTTTCCCGCGCGAACTGAATGGCCTGCTCCACCCGGGCTACCTCGCTGCCAACCGCATAATACCGGCCCTGAACCAGATTAAAATGCTCGTTGGCTTCAACGTGCTTTTCCCGCTCCTGTTCGATCTCGGCTTCCAACCGACGCTGCTGCGCTATAACCGCTTCGAGACCCGTTTCCAATTCACTGATCGACTGATCGTGCCTGACAAGCTCGCGATCAAGGGTTCGCCAGCGCAGTATCAGTAACTCCGCCTGCAGGCGGCGCTCCCTGGCTTTGTATTCCTTGTACTTTTCAGCTGTTGCCGCCTGTCGTTTCAGATGTTCCAACTGTTTAGTAATTTCATCTCTTAAGTCATTTAATCTACTAAGATTATCCCTAGTATGATCGATTCTGTTCTGCGTCTCCCTACGGCGCTCCTTGTACTTGGAAATACCCGCCGCCTCCTCCAGAAACGCGCGCAGATCCTCCGGTCGGGCTTCGATCAGGCGGGTGATCATTCCCTGTTCAATAATCGAATAACTTCTTGGACCAAGGCCAGTGCCTAGAAACAGGTCTGTGATATCTCGGCGCCGGCAGCGTACGCCGTTCATAAAGTAACTCGACTGACCGTCCCGGGAGATCACTCTTTTTACCGAAATATGGTTGTATTTGGCGTACTCGCCACCCGCTCCACCATCGGTGTTGTCAAATACAAGTTCGATATTGGCGGATCCGACGGGTTTGCGGGAGCTTGATCCGTTGAAGATGACATCCGCCATCGATTCTCCACGCAACATCTTCGCCGAACTCTCGCCCATCACCCAGCGAACGGCGTCGATTACATTTGACTTGCCGCAACCATTCGGCCCCACCACGCCCACCAGATTACCGGGCAAAGGTACGGTGGTGGAATCGACGAACGATTTGAATCCGGCGAGTTTTATTTTCTCTAAGCGCATAGGGCGCTAAGATACAGAGTGAATGCCGTTGATACAAGCGATCAAAAAATATCAAATAATTATTAAAAATATATAATTACTTATTGTTTTATAAGATTATTATAGTTATTTTTGGTGGTGCATCAGGTTTTTCTTCGAAGCGAATGACAACTGCAGTATAATCGCGGAATTTTAGCGACCGATCTACACTGACCATGACCAGTCAACCAACCAGGAATCTTGAGACTTTTGATAACCCGCAGCAGCAGCGCGACTACACCATAAAAATACGGATTCCTGAATTTACCTGTTTATGCCCAAAAACCGGCCAACCCGATTTCGCCGAAATCAGTTTGGAATACGTTGCAGACCGCCTCTGTGTGGAGTTGAAGTCGTTAAAGCTGTATATCTGGTCATATCGTAATGAAGGTGCATTTCATGAAGCGGTGACAAATCAGATCCTGGATGATCTGGTAACCGCCCTTGAGCCTCGCTTTCTGCGTGTAACGGCCGATTTCAATGTCCGTGGCGGCATCTACACTAAAGTCGTGGCTGAATACCGGGCAGAGGGTTGGCAGCTACCCTCCCCAGTCGTACTTGCCTGAGCCATTTACTGATATCAGCTCCTGGACAGAGCTGAATCAACGGTTGAAACGCTTCCAGCCTTTCAATCAAGTGTGGCTGCGAGTGCTTTTGCCTCCCCCGCGTAGGGTGACTCTTTGTGATCCTTTACAATACGCTCCAGTACTCTTTTCGCCTCTTCCGATTTACCTGCCTTATTTAATGCATATCCCACATGAAATGCGACTTCCGGATTCCCCGGCATTTTCGCGAAAGCTTCTTTGATAAACTTAAGGCCTTTCTCGAATTGACCGAAATTCACCAGTATCCATCCATAGGTGTCGACAATCTCGGGTTTGTCAGGCGACAAATTAAAAGCTCGCTCGCTCAGCGCTATGGCCCGATCATTCTTGGATTTCTGGTACAACCAGGCGAGATTGTTTAATACCACTACGTTATCCGGCAATTTCTGGAGCACAGTCTCATACTCTGCAATCGCTTTTTCCTCGTCGCCCCACTGTTGCAGCAGACTGGCATAAACCGCTCGCACTTCCGCATCTTCGGGGCGCTTTGTCAGCCAATCTTTGAGTTTACCCTGACCCTGCTGCCTATTTCCCATCATAATATGCAAACGCGACAACTTGAGAGCCAGATCACCGGTTGGATTTAGTTCGTATGCCTTTTCATATACCGTGATCGCCTCTGCTGTCTTTGACTGTTTGATTAGTGCCACCGCTTCCAGCTCATGGCCGACACTTTGTTGGGGGTATTTACCCTGAATACTCTTAGCGACCGCGATAGCCTCTTCCAATTTTCCTTCTCGCAGCGCAATATCACCCTGAGCCGATAACGCAGGTAAATAAGACGGATCGGCTTCGAGGGCTTGTTTGAGCCTGCTGCGTGCTTCATTATGGTTATCCACCCGTTTCAGGGCGTTTGCCAGCAGCGTTAGATTTTGCGGTGTCTTTTGAACATCTGACAAATGCGTGAAACTCTGTATTGCGCTATTGATCTCGTTTACGGCGATCTGAGCCATCCCGAGCACACGCAGTGCATCTGCATTATTGGGGAAACTGGATATGGTTTCCCGGGCTGTACGTAGCGCCTTTAGATTCTCTCCATCTCGCAGGTATGCCTGTGCCATGAGAATACCGGGTTGACTTGATTTGGGATTTTCCTGCTGGGCTTTTGCTAACCACTCGTACATTTTCGTGCGGTTGTTTCTGAGCTCCTCAATGCCTGCCATGCCTAGAAGTGCGGTGATATTATTCGGCACTTTCTCCAGCACAGCCTGGAACCGTTCTGCAGTTTCATCCAAACGATTGTGCGAGAATTCGATGCGGGCAAGATTGATTTGCGCTGTGACGAAAGATGGGTCGACTGCAAGCGCTTTGAGGAATTTTTCGCGGGCTTTATCTTCATTGCCCGAAGCCAGATAAGCCAAGCCGGTCAGATTATACGCAAGTGGATTGTCCGGGGAGCGCTTCTCCAACGCCTGACTCGCTTGCAGCGCCTTATCCGATTCATTGTTTTTAAGGTGCGAAAGCACCAGCAGCACATCCGCCTGTATCAGATCCTGACCAAGATCGACGGCAGACTGCAGTTCATCAATGGCGCTTTTGGTCTCTCCGCGGGCAAGCAGCCCGAAAGCCAGTTGAGTACGCAGGGTTGCAAGATCAGGCGCCTGTTCAACCGCTTTCGCAAGCAGTTCCGAACCCTCTTCGAAGCGTCCCGTTTGCAGGTAAGCATTGCCCAGCATGGCTCTGAGCTGCACATCCTCCGGATGTTCTGTCAATCCGCTTTCCAACAACGCGATCGCTTTATCGTGTTGGCGTAATTTGATTCTTGTCGCCGCCAGCAGTTTGATCGTGGGCAGATGCCGGGGCAGCGCAGCCTGTGCCCGTGAGAGATACTCATCTGCCTGCTGGAATTCACCGTTGCCGAACAAAATTGCACCGTAAATCAACTGACTCTGCGGGTGATTGGGGATCAGATTAAGTACTTGACGAATAAACTCTTCGGCCTCTTTGATTTTTTGTTGTTGAAAGGCTGAAACACCGTTGAGGTAGATGACGATTGGGCTGTTGGGAGCAATCTTATTTAGCACTTCGAGATCTTTTGCTGCCAAATCATAGTTCGCTTTTTGTAGCTGAACGATGGTACGCCCCAGCAAAGCCCGTATATTATTGTGATCCTTGTTGAGTACGTAATCAAAATCTTCCAGTGCCTGATCCGTATGTTGTTGCTGCTTCAGAAAATCGCCACGCAGTATCCGTGCGTCAAAATTATCTGGGTGTTTCCCGAGAAAATCGTCAAGGAGCTTACTGCCTTCCGCCTGATCGCCCGATGCGATAGTTACCTGAGTTATTCCCAGTTCTGCGGGTTCGTTGCCAGGTTGGCTGGAAAGTGATTTCTGGAAAGAATCACGTGCATCGGTAAGCTTACCGGTTGCTAAATATGCTTGTCCGCGCAGGTTGTATACACCGGCTTGAACAGCGCCGGAAAGTGTGGGATCCGGTTCTATAGAGTCAAGAATCTCATCGAATTTCCTCTGCAGTAGATAGGCTTGTCCGAGATCGAGCTGCCATAGTTCCTTGCCCGCTTTCAAACGCACTGCACGCTCGATCTCTTTTTCCGCTGCTTCCCCGTCATTTAAACGCAAGTAAACCTTGCCAAGCAGCAGGCGGGCGTCGATATTTGCCGGGTTCTCCTGCAATGCGTTCTTGAGTTGAATGACAGCGGCATCGACTTTGCCCTGTGTCAGATACTCTCTGGCTTCCTTGAGAAACTCGTTGCTGTCAGCAGCATCTACCGTAAACAGAGAAACAAGCAGAAGTATTGCAACTACAGACCTTGATCCGTTCATGATTGATCCCAAAAACAAAACTGAATTAAGCGTGGTTCCCGTAAGGAGCCAGGTTTAGACGCTTACATTGTATTTCCGCATCAAATTGTACAGCGTAGGCCGGGTAATCCCCAGCATATCCGCGGTGTGGGAAACATTATTATCAGAGAAATTTAAGGCCCTTAGAACGGCCTGACATTCAGCCGCTTCACGCACCTCACGCAGATTGAACGGCTGCTGATTTGTTTCCAGCGCATCCATCTCCAGATCCTGTTCCGTTAACAGCGCTCCGTCAGCCATTATAATTGCGCGTTTCACCCGGTTTTCAAGCTCCCGTACGTTGCCGGGCCAACTGTATTGTTCTATGGCTTCCAATGCTTTTTGGGTGAAGCCTTTTATCGGTCGATTCAACTGTTGCGCAAAACGCTGCAGAAACCAACGTGCCAAAACCACTGTATCACCCTGGCGCTCCTTCAGTGATGGAATTCTGATGGTTGCTTCATTGATCCGGTAATAAAGATCCTCGCGGAACAGCTGCTCTCTGGCCATCTCCATCAGATCCCGATGGGTGGCGCAGACAACGCGCACATCTACCGGGATCTCCTTACGTCCTCCGATTCGTTCGATCACCCTCTCCTGCAGGAAACGCAGTAGTTTGGCCTGCAGTGGAAGTGGCATATCACCGATTTCATCAAGAAACAGAATTCCGCCCTCGGCGTGTTCTATCTTACCCTGAGTAGTCTTGGTGGCGCCTGTGAACGCGCCTTTTTCATATCCAAACAGTTCGCTCTCAAGTAGGTTTTCCGGAATCGCTGCGCAGTTTATTGCGACCAGCCTGGAATTAGAACGACCGCTCAATGCGTGCAGTGCTTTGACCAGTACCTCTTTACCCGTGCCGCTCTCTCCCAGAATTAATGTGGAAACATCTGTGGGGGCCAGCTTTTCGATTGTTCTGCAAACCTTGAGCATCTCCGGGCTTACCGCAACGATCCCATCCAAAGGCGATACGGATTTCTCAGTTGCCAGCTGACGGTTCTCCTGCTCCAGACTGTGTAACCGGGCAGCCCGGTCCACTACCAGCGCCAGTAGCTCCGGCTCGATCGGCTTCTCATAAAAGTCGTAGGCACCCAATCCTATCGCCCGCACCGCGTTATTGCGGTCATTGTGCCCGGTAACTACGATTACCTTAGTGTCCGGTGACAACCGGAGTATCTCTTCCAGCGTTTTAAAACCCTCTGAAACGCCGCCTGGATCTGGCGGAAGCCCGAGGTCGAGCGTAACTACGGTGGGCTCCATGCGCCGGAGTTGCGCTATTGCTGCTTCTCTGTCCGCCGCCAGTCCCACTTCATAATCCTCAAAACTCCAGCGAAGTTGGCTCTGGAGTCCCGGGTCATCCTCCACAATCAGCAGCTTCTTTGCTTGTTCGCTCAAAATAGTGGTACTCCCTATGAACTGTATTGGGTTCACGCAGGCTGTCAATTCATACTAAGTCCGACGGCCTCCCAGAATTTAGTTATCGGCAAATGGTATAACAATCTTGAACTCGGTGCCCTCCCCGGGAGCACTCGCAACCGAAACCTGCCCGCCTATACTGTGGATGAATTCACGAACTTCATAGGCGCCTATCCCCATTCCTGTAAGCCCCTTGGTCGAATCGAACGGTCGAAACAAGCGGTCGCGGATAAACAGGGTATCCATACCACTACCGGAATCAATTACCTTTAGCACCGCTTGATCACCTGCTGCCGAAAGCGTCACCTGGATGTTGCCATCAGGCGGGGTGGCATCCTGAGCATTTTGAATAACATGACCGATAATAGCCTCCATTCGATCGCTGTCGGCATATATCCAGATCTGCTCCTCTTTGATATCCAGTGAGGGTGCGGGTAATTGCGCCGACTTTGCAGCAACGGCCGAACGGGTAATTTCGACAAGCTCCACTCTTGTCCTTTTGTTGCCCGGCGCAGCGCTTCTGAGATGCGCCATGAGTCGGTTCATTTTTGTTACCGAGTTTTCGATGGTCAACATAGCGTCATCAATAAATTCAGGTTTCATTTTATGTTTTTCTGCGTTCTTGACAACCAGGGACAACTGGGCAATGAGATTTTTCAAGTCATGCACCACAAACGCTGAAAGGCGATTGAATCCCTCAAACTGTTTGGCATCGGCTAACGCCTGGGAGGTTTCGTAAAGCGCGAGATAGCTTGCCGCTTGTCGTCCGGCTGTTTTCAGAAGATCGAGATTTTCCCAATTGAGTTTGGTATCTGCCCGGGGTCGGGTGAGGATTGCAAAACCGATGATATGCTCGTCATGGATCAGCGGTACGATAAGCCACACCGCCTCCATTGTCGTCAGCCAGTGCGGTAGCACCAGGTCTTCATAATTCTCCGGGTCCTTTTCGACATCCCCCAGGATCACCACCCACTGCCGCTCGTCCAGAAACTTGATCAGAGATCCGAGACCGTGATCTCCCTCGATTTGCGGAATCGCCTGATTTCGGTTTGCCGCCAGGAAGCACCCTTTTCTTTCCGAGCACAGCCATAAAAGTCCGCCCGAACTGTCAACTATTTCCCCCAGTGCCCAGATTACCCGTTCGAATAGCGGCGTGTTGGTGTCCTGACCGGAAAGCAGGCGAATCAGCCGCAACCACTCTTCACGGTAGTCGTAGCGGTAGCTGAAAAAGTGTTTATTGAAAAAAACCTTTGCCCGCGCCCGGACCTGACCGGAGAACAATATAGACACCAGGATCAACAACGCCGCGAAAAAAAAGGTGATCTGCAGCACCGATCCCCATGCGCCGCCGTAAACTTTGATGTAGTAGCCGGCAAATGCCATCAGCAGCATGTAAACGCCGGCGCTAAGCAGCGTAGTTGTATGGAAAACAACCCTCCGGGAGACAAAAATCTCAAAAGACCAGGTCGGATTTCGCGCGGCCGAGATTGCCAGCAGGGGGACGGTGATTGCATAGATGCCGCCTCTTGCATACCACAAGTCTGAATTAATTCGTTTGAACAGCAGCGCGTCTGAAAAAATATAGAAATCAAAGATGAACATGCTGCCGAGACCAAAGCAGAGATATTTGATCCCCCAGCGCTGTTCCGAAGGCGTATTTCGATAGAGTTGCTCAACCAGCATCGTTCCGGCAATGGCGCTGACCACCTGTCCCAGATAACGCATGTCTATGAACACGAATGCAGGGACATATTTATCCGGCATTACCAACATGATACTGGCCAGGAAAACCAGTAGTGCGATGACCCTGTAACCCTTATTGGAGCTTCCTTTATAGCGCGACATCTGCGAGAGCAGGCCGATTAAAAAGGCACACCAGGCGATATTCTTCAGCGCTTCGATAGACCAGATAACGCCGACCGGGACGACCCTGTACTCCGATTGCAGTGCAAAAAGAGCTGCCCAAAGCGTGGCCACGATACAGGCAGCCAGCATCAGTCCGCCCTGCA
This sequence comes from Chromatiaceae bacterium, assembly GCA_024235255.1. Classification (GTDB taxonomy): domain Bacteria; phylum Pseudomonadota; class Gammaproteobacteria; order Chromatiales; family Chromatiaceae; genus HKST-UBA178. The sequence goes on along the minus strand of JACKMT010000001.1, from coordinate 286,247 downwards.
ATCGGCCACGCCAACTGGTGGCCAGGAGCAACGAGAGGATCAGATAGAGAACTGCGGCAATAGTAAAGCCGAGAAAGCCGAAATCAGACATCGCAACTCCTTAATGCTATGCCAAATTGCTACTGGTCGGATTCGAGTGCAAATCGGCGGGATTGGTACCCTGATTGGTCAATCGGCTGATGGCGCAAAAACTGTCACTGCGGAAATGTTCAGCACCTATGGCGGATATCCATCCGACTCAACGGGCACCCTTGCCCATTAAGACCACTTCCACAGTTTCGAGAAGAATCACCAGATCCAGAAAAATATTCATATTTTTAACGTAGTAAAGATCGTACTGAAGTTTCTGCTTGGCATCCTCCAGCGTCGACCCATATTGATAGCGCAGTTGGGCCCACCCGGTAAGTCCCGGCTTGACCCGGTGCCGTTCGCGGTAGTAGGGAATCGTTTTTTCCAGATCCAGAACAAATTCCGGCCGCTCCGGTCGCGGCCCCACCAAGCTCATTTCTCCCTTCAGAACATTGTAAAGTTGCGGTAGCTCATCCAGGCGTGTCTTACGAAGGAAGGCGCCGAGCGGGGTTATTCTGGAATCGTTGGCGCTGGCCCAGCGAGCAACACCGTCAGACTCAGCATTCGTGTGCATACTGCGGAACTTATGCACTCTGATATGTTCACCGTTCTCACCTACCCGCACCTGGCTGTAGAAGACCGGATCGCGCCCTCTGGATTCAATGAGGCTCGCAAGTGCCACCAGTAGAAACAGTGGTGAAAATAGCAGAATCATCAGCAGGCTGACGGTGATATCCAGCGCACGCTTACCATTCTGTCCACCCACACCGACGTGAAATCCCGGAGAGTAGTAGATCCAGCTGGGATGAAGCAGGTCGATATTGATCCTGGACGTCTCTTTTTCGAAAAAAGTCAATAAATCGAAAATAACGATACCCGACATTTTGCAGTCGAGAATGTCGTCTACCGGCAAACCTTTTCTGCGATCGTCCACCGCGATGACAATTTCGTTGATTTCAAGTTTGGTTACAAGTTCGAGCAGTGAGCCGGTCAGCTCAATCTGCTTCTCATCATCGATGATGTTGTTGCCATCTTCCAGACGCACATACTTAACCACGTTAAAACCCAATCGTTCCGGCTCGCTTTCCACCAGATGATCGATCCGGGCTGCGTTCATTCCCGAACCTAGCACCAACACCCGGTGTTTCTGGGATTCGGTGCCGGCAAAGTGGAAAAAGACCGTGCGCAGGGTCAGCAGGGCGGCAATGGATAGCAGCATGGCGAGGCCGAATATACCGCGCCCAAGGAATAGTCCCGGGAACCAGTAAAACACCAGGCTCATAGCCATTGTCGCCAGGAAAAAGCTGATACCCAGCCTGACCAGCAACGCTGCCGCCTCCTGCAGCCCGCGCTGGTAGAGTCCCATGGCAAGCATGGCGGCGGAAGTCAGTGAAGCATAAAGCGCGGCTGATGAATGCAGCGAAGTATTGGTTATTTCAGGTTGGAACTCCCCGAAGTTGGCGCGCAGAGCGTACCCTCCGAGTACGCAGAGATAAAGTAGTGCAATTTCCAGCCCCCCAAGGAGAAGAAACAGCTTGGAAACGTAGTGTCCAAAAAGTCTTATCATTATTCACCGGTTCCGGAAATCGACCGGTCTGTTAAACTTGGCTCTGCAATTTACCCATCGATATATCAAAACCTCTGAATTTTTCGATATCCCATTAACACCCCCCTCATCGGCTGGTTTTGTAATTGCTGGAGGGTCGACCTGTTAAGTCGCGTGAGTATACAGTATCAGTCTGTAACTGATACACCTCTCGATTTCAGTGCCTAAGCGGTATTTCACCCGGGTTCCCCCCGGTTGATTGGACTGTGAGGGCTAGGTTACAACTCCGTAATGTCAATCTTTAAGAATTTCTGTATATTGCCGAAATTTCCCGCTGATGACCCGCAAACAATAAATAGGGCAATAACAAAGGATTCTTACATGTTCGATTTTGAAAATGTGAAGATTGGTGTGTTGGGACTGGGGTATGTCGGCCTACCATTGGCGGTGGAATTCGGCAAGCAAATTCATACCACCGGCCTGGATATCAATAAGGCGCGAGTGCAAGAGCTGAAATCCGGCAAGGACAGCTCGCTGGAGGTCGATCCTGAAGAGTTGGTATCCGCAGCCCTGCTGAAGTTCACCTCCGAGCCGAGCGATCTCTCCGCATGTAATTTCTACATCGTCACCGTTCCAACCCCCATCGACCAGCATAAACAGCCCGACCTCTCGCCGCTGGTCGGCGCCAGCCGAATGCTTGGTAAACTACTGAAGAGCGGGGATATCGTGGTGTTCGAATCGACCGTCTATCCAGGCGCCACGGAGGAGGTTTGCGTCCCCCTGATGGAGGAGGTTTCGGGCCTGAAATTCAATCAGGATTTTTTTGTTGGATACAGCCCGGAACGAATCAACCCGGGAGATAAAGAACATAGGCTCACCACCATCAGAAAGATCACTTCCGGTTCAACTCCGGAAGTCGCGGAATTCGTCGATCAGCTCTATCGCAAAATAATTCGTGCGGGTACCCATAAAGCGAGCAGTATCAGAGTGGCCGAAGCAGCCAAGGTGATTGAAAACACCCAACGTGACGTAAATATTGCGCTTATCAACGAGTTGGCGCTAATTTTCAACCGACTCGGCATCGACACGCTCGAGGTGCTGGAAGCAGCCGGAAGCAAGTGGAATTTCCTGCCATTCAGGCCTGGACTGGTGGGCGGGCACTGCATTGGCGTCGATCCTTATTATCTGACGCACAAAGCACAAGCCATCGGTTATCAGCCGGAGATCATACTGGCGGGCCGTCGTATCAATGATGGTATGGGAGCCTATGTGGTCGGTGAGGTTGTCAAACTGATGATCAAGAAACACCTGACCATTGCCGGCGGGAAAGTGCTTGTTCTGGGTCTTACTTTCAAGGAGAACTGCCCCGATCTGCGCAACACCCGTGTGGTGGATATTGTCAATGAATTTCACAGCTACGACACCGAAGTGGATGTTTATGATCCCTGGATCGATCCGGTAGAGGCGGAGCATGAGTATGGCATCATCCCCATCTCCGAGCTGCAGGAGGGTCATTATGATGCACTCGTACTGGCAGTGGCGCATCGTGAGTTCCTCTCAATTGGAGCGGAGCAGCTGCGCAGATACTGCAAGCCCGGAGGGGTCCTCTACGATGTCAAACATGTACTTCCGTCAACCGACTCGGACGGAAGACTATGACAAGAAAGGAGCCTGAATGAAGGTCTTGGTAACAGGCAGCGCCGGATTCATCGGGTCCGCTCTCTGCCTGCGATTATTGGACAGAGGTGACCAAGTCGTCGGTATCGATAATCTGAACGACTATTACGACATCGAGCTGAAGCGGGCACGACTGGCGCGAACGCTGGATTATCCCGCTTTCACCGATCTGCGGATCTCTCTGGAGGAGCGGGATGCCGTTGCAGCCGTCTTCCGGGAGTACCGGCCCGAACGCGTGGTAAATCTTGCGGCTCAGGCCGGCGTACGCTACTCGATCGAGAACCCTGCTGCTTACATAGATACCAATCTGGTCGGTTTCGGCAATATCCTCGAAGGGTGCCGGAACAACGCGGTGGAGCACCTGGTATACGCTTCCAGCAGTTCGGTATACGGTGCCAACACGCGCATGCCGTTTTCGGTTCACGACAACGTGAATCATCCGGTAAGCCTCTATGCTGCAAGCAAAAAGGCTAATGAGCTGATGGCGCACACCTACAGCCATCTGTTTGGTATACCCACCACCGGCCTGCGTTTCTTTACCGTCTATGGCCCTTGGGGCCGTCCCGACATGGCCTTGTTTAAATTTACCAGGCAGATACTTGCCGGAGAACCGATCGACGTCTTCAACTACGGCAACCACCGGCGTGATTTCACCTATATTGACGATATCGTCGAAGGTGTGGTCCGCGTACTGGATCGGATAGCGCAACCCAATCCCGACTGGAGTGGTGACAATCCGGATTCCGCATCCAGTCAAGCGCCTTATCGACTCTATAACATCGGCAATAATCAACCGGTGGAGCTGGCAACTTACATCGAAGTGCTGGAGTCCTGCCTTGGAGTCACCGCGCGTAAAAATCTGCTGCCGTTGCAGCCCGGTGACGTTCCGGATACCTACGCCGATGTTCAGGAACTGATACACGACACCGGGTATAAACCAGACACTTCGGTCAGAGAAGGCGTACAGAAGTTTGTCGACTGGTACCGGGACTACTACCAGGCTTAGCCGCCTCCCGCTCCACCAGGTGCAGGAGAGGGTGTTTTTGCATAGCGGTCAGCTAAGCTTTGGCAACGCCGCCGAACAGTTTGATCAGGCTGCTGACAAAACGCCCTAATTCCAGCGACATCAACGCGAAATCCACATCGAACCGGGTTGCCGGGTCCGCCGCCTCGCTCTCAGCTGCCGCTTCCTGAATCAGATCCAGAAACCTCAGACGTTTCACCCCCAGCTCGGCCGTCAATACGAAACCGATCCGTGCCTGCCACTCCAGCGACACTTGAACTACCTCTTTCCCCGCCTTTAGGTGGCCGGCGATCTCTTTACCTGCGAGATCTTGCCGCCGGCAGCGAACGACGCTGCCCTCCTCGGCCAGATCCCGCAGCTCGCACTCGTCTCCTAATACGAACTCCTTGGGCAGGCGCGCATGCTGCAGCCAGCTAGTCATTGCATGCACCGGCGAATCAGTGACCTCCAACGGGCGCAGTGGTAGAGTGCCTAAGGTTTCGCGCAACAATGTGATCAACTCTTCAGCACGTTTCGGGCTGGCGGCATCCACCAGCAGCCAGCCGTTGCGGCTGTCAATGTAGGCGTAGGTGAGAACCGATTTTGTAAAGGCTTTGGGCAACATATCGAGAAAAATCTCATCCTTGATCTCGCCTCTCTCACGGCGCCGCACCTTGCGCCCCTCCGCCTCCTCCAGATCACTGATTCTTTGCGTTAGCCGCTGATTTACCACGACGGCGGGCATTACCCTCTCCTCGCGGCGCATGCAGATCATGGTGCAGTGGGCGACGGCATGCGTCAGCAGTTTGCCGTTGAGTCCCAGCGGCGGCTGCCAGCCATAGGTCGACAGCTCCATACTGCTGCATTCGCGGCTGGGCCGGGCAGTTAATTTGTCGTGCAACGCCTCGGCGGAAAGTTCAAATGGCGTGCTTAACAGGTAGATCTGAAGATTCCTGAACCACATGGTGCCCCTCCGGAAAAAAGGGCGCATTATGCGGAAACATCAGTACACTTGCCAGCAGAACCGCCGCTTCGTTTTCGGCGACCGCTCCCCGATGGGCTGCCGGGATAACGTCAACGCCCCATTCGAACCGGCAATCGGCGAGCTCCCCAAGTACCCGGCGCCGATTCAAACCGACCCGGGCAGGGTGTGCCGCAGCTCGTGCAGTTGCCTGTCGAGTCCAGGTTCCATTGACCCAGCTGATACCAGTCGCGCTCTATCAGCAGACCGCCGCAGTGGGCGCAGTAGGTGCTGCCTCCGCGACGGTCGTGAACGTTGCCGGTATAAGCGAAATGCACTCCGTTTGCCGCAGCGATATCTCTCGCCAGGGTCAGAGTCTGGGGCGACGTCGGCGGCTTATCGCGCATCTTCCAGTCCGGATGAAATGCGGTAAAGTGCATCGGGACATCGGGTCCGAGGTTGGCAACCACCCAGCGGGTCATCTCGTTCAGTTCCGCTTCGGTGTCGTTTTCGCCCGGAATCAGCAAGGTGGTCAACTCCAGCCAGACCTGCGTCTGCTCGCGCAGATAAACCAGCGTATCGAGAATCGGCTGCAGGTGCGCGCCGGTCAGTTTGTGGTAGAAGCGATCAGTGAACGCCTTCAGATCGATATTTGCGGCATCGATATAACGGAAGAACTCGGCTCTGGGCGCTGTGGAGATGTAACCAGCGGTAACCGCCACCGTTTTGACTCCCAACTCATGGCAGGCAACTGCAGTATCGATGGCGTACTCCATGAAAATGACCGGATCATTATAGGTAAACGCCACACTGTGGCAGCCAAGCTGTTTTGCTCTCTCCGCGATATCCCACGGAGATGCGGCATCGGCCAAAGTATCCATTTCGCGTGACTTGCTCATATCCCAGTTCTGGCAGAAGCGGCAGGCGAGGTTGCAGCCGGCGGTGCCAAACGAAAAAACCGCCCTGCCCGGATAAAAGTGGTTGAGCGGCTTTTTTTCGATCGGATCGACGCAGAAACCACTGGAGCGGCCGTATGTTGTGAGTACCACCTCACCCGCTTTACAGGCGCGCACGAAACACAACCCCTGCTGACCCTCTTTAAGGCGGCAGGCGCGCGGACAAAGATCGCACTCCACTCGTCCGTCTTCAAGCGCATGCCAATATTTGGTGGGATGAGTCGATAAGATTTCGTTCACTCCAGTCACTCCTTTACTACAGTGACGATGCATCTGCTGCCCTCTAATTACATTATAGTCCCTAAGAGCCTTGATTTTTTCTGCCATGATCTTATTGTTGAATTATCGATAGATCATCGCAGGAGGGCTGAAAATGGAACGAGTACAACCAGCCGTGGTGGCAGGCACCTTCTATCCGGCGGACCCGGAGCAGTTGCGTTCAGAGGTAAGACGTTACCTGCGTGAGGCCAAGGCGGCAGCATCCGCTCCGCCCAAAGCGCTAATTGCACCGCACGCGGGGTACATCTATTCCGGACCGGTAGCGGGCAATGCGTATGCTCAGCTTGCCGCGCAGAGCGGCACGATAAACCGGGTGATTATTCTGGCTCCTGCGCATCGCGTCGCATTTACCGGCATTGCCTATTCAAGCGCAACGGCATTTCGCACACCGCTGGGCGACATAAAAGTGGATCTTGCAGCGTTGAGCTCCATCGCCGGCTTGCCTCAGTTGCATGCAAGGGACGATGCCTTCCGCAACGAGCATAGTATTGAGGTGCATCTGCCCTTCCTGCAGGAGATGCTGAACGACTTCAAAATTGTGCCGCTGCTGGTGGGGGACGCTACACCGACCCAGGTCGACGAGGTGCTGGAGGCGCTCTGGGGTGGCAGCGAGACGCTGATTTTGATCAGCTCCGATCTCAGCCACTATCTCAGCTACGCTGCTGCCCAGAAAATGGACCGCGAGGCGACCAACGCGATAGAGGCCCTGTGTCCGGATGACCTCACCTATCATCACGCCTGCGGCAGAAAACCGGTCAGCGGACTGCTGCTGGCAGCGCGGCGACACCAGCTGAAAGTGGAAACACTCGATCTGCGGAATTCGGGAGACACTGCCGGAGGCCGTGACCAGGTGGTTGGGTATGGCGCTTATGCACTCTGCTGAATCGTCAACCGATTTTGATACGGGCGAGCGTGCGAAGCTGCTGGATGTGGCGCAGAAATCGGTTTACCACGGACTGGAAAAAAGCGCGTTGCTGCCTGTCGACCCAGCCGATTACCCGGAAAAATTTCAGCAGCTGCGCGCCAGTTTCGTCACGCTGAACCGTTTTGGAAAGTTGAGAGGGTGCATCGGTCACTTGAAGGCGATTCAGCCGCTGGTCTCCGACGTCTCGGAAAATGCCTACTCGGCCGCTTTTCGCGACCCCAGATTCTCTCCGCTTGAAAGCAGCGAGCTGGAGGGTCTGGAGCTGCACATTTCCGTGCTTACACCGGCCAAGTCGATCGACTTTTCCTCGCAAGAGGAGCTGCTCGAAAAGATTCGGCCCGGAGTCGATGGGCTGATATTGAAGCTGGGAGGGCAGCAAGGGACTTTTCTGCCGTCAGTCTGGGAGTCGCTGCCAGATGCACGATCCTTTTTACAGCATCTGAAGTTAAAAGCCGGTCTGGCCCGGGACTATTGGTCCGATCAAATCAAGGTTTTTCGTTACCAGACGGAGTCCTTCGCTGCGCCCTTCCCGGCTGTCACCTTGAAGAAGACGTAGTTAACCCGCTTAGTTCACCATGCGAACCCTGGCTGTTGGAATTGTATTTGCTAAACAAATAGTTGCGTGAACAGATAGCATGAAGATGCGACTACACTCTGTTCCATCCGGTTTTTGGAACAATTTGGTTTTGTGTCTTGGCCGATCTCCCTTGAACCATAGCTACGGCTATGGTTCTGCTGGTGATCGACCAATCTACCTTGCCAGCTTGCCCCAAAATTCCGGATCCTGGTGAGATAAGCGGGTTAAACCTCAGCGCCTTTCCGGGCAGTTGCCGAGTGATCCTTCGGGGCATTTGCGTCCATCCGGCCAGATCGCGTGGTCGAGCCTGGCGCCGGTCAGCACAGACCCACCGAGGTTCGCACCGGTGAGATCGGCGTAGCGCAGGTCGACGCCGGTGAGATCGGTGTAGGAGAGATCCGTATTGCGCAACGCGCTCCCTTTCATGTCTGCAGCTCTGAGTTCCGCGTGACTCAGATCGGCGTTGCTGAGATCGGTGTAGCGGATATCCGCGCTGTTGAGCCTGGCACCGGAAAGTTTGCTGTATCTAAACCAGGCGTTGCTGAGGTTGGCACCTTCCAGGTCGGCGGTATCGGCGATCAGATTGTCTGATCTGCAGTTATGCCAGTCGACACCTGCGGCGGGTGGTGAAGAACAGATCGGATCGGGCAGCGTCTGCGGGCCGCCGAGATAGAGTCCGTAACCTATGGTCAGCAGAAGCAGCAGGCCAACCACCCCAATTCCAGCGAACGGAACCGCTCGTTCCTGACTGATTTGACGCAGCGCGGTTTTTGCTTCCCGGTGTTTTTCTACCAGCGCCGGTTCGGCCCGGCGGCGATCATCCCCCGGCGTCCTGCCGGCGCTGTTCACCCTCCTCTCACGGCCGCTGCGTTGGTCTTCCCTGAGTCTGGCTCTGAGCAGCTCCGTAGCCCCGTCCGGTGCCGCCTGCCGCAGCTCCGGCGGCATCACTTCCGGCACTTCGCTCATCGCTTGCCAGGTGACCTGATCCTCACTGATCTGATGCTCCGGCGTAAATCGGCCCAATAGCAGCGATCGGCGGATTCCGCCGCTGGGAAATGGTCCCTCCACCTTCGCTGTTGACTTTACATACCAAAGTGGCTGTTTGCTGGGTTCTTTTTCGCTCACCTGAAGTTCGGCACCGGTTTCGTTTTACCTGCGTTCCTAGTCATGCATCGGCCGATCCCGGTGTAAACTATAATGCATCGAGTATTTCGCATTGGAGCTATAGCGAGCGCGTGGAGATATCCAATTCCATAACCGGTTATCAGATCAACCTCGAACGAATCAAGAATTCGCTGTTGGAATCTTTGCGCGCGGGACAGATTTTACAAGCCAGGGCGATCACATCGAGCCGCAACCAGCAGGTCCAGCTGCGCATCGGGAACCTTGAGATCCTGGCCCAGACTCAGGCCAGAATCAGCGCCGGCGAGAGCTTGACGCTGCAGGTGATCAAAGCGTCCGACCCACTGCAATTGCGCGTGCTTCTGGAGAGCAGTGCCCGGGATATTCAGGCGCGTGCGATGCGCGCCGCGCTGCCGCAACAGACTTCCGTTGCTCATCTGCTGAACCGTCTCACTGCCCTGACGCCGATACCGCCCGGTAATCAAGCCAACCCGCCAACTCAGCTGTTGACGCAGGCAGTAACATCGCAGCACGTTGCTGCAGCTCAGGGAGAGGTTGCTGCAAAGCCGCCTGCAGCCGCGCTCACTGCCGGGAGTTCACCGCACTCGCCGACGCCAGCCGGGACCGCAGACAGCAGGCTGCAATCCGTCATTAACAACCTGTTGCAGCCACAGGATGCGACCAAGCTTTGGCAGACGATCCAGCGGGTCCTCTCGATTCAGCTCGTCGCCAACGAGCCGCCAAGCGCAGAGCGCATACAGCTGGCGTTGCAGAGCTCGGGGCTGTTTCTGGAGGCGGCACTGGCCAGCGGTATAGCGCCGCCCGTTGACCTGAAACGCAGCATGCTGGAGCTGCTGCTGCAGTTACGCCCGCTGCTGGCGGCGGCGCAGGCTGGTCAGCAACCGCAGTCGCTGCCGGCGGCTGAGGGAGGTCTCAATCAAACCGGTTTTCTGGCCGAACTGGTCTCAAACGCCGAGGGAAGCCTGGCCAGGATCCTGTTCAACCAGCTCTCCTCTCTGCCCGGCGACAATGCCAACCAACAGCTTTGGCAATTCGAAATACCCTATCGTCAGAATGAAAAATGCGACAGTTTCAGGGTGCAGATCGAGCAACAGACGAAGCAGAACAAGCAGGGAAAGGCGGAGACTGTCTGGTCGGTCAATCTCGATTTCGCGCTGGAGACAACCGGCCCGATCCACGCCCGGCTCTTATTGATCGGCGAGGAGATCTCCAGCCGATTCACCGCGGAATCGGGCGAAACCGCGCGCCGTCTGGAACAGGCACTGCCGCAACTGGAGCGCGCTTTTACCCGCGCCGGCCTCAAGGTGGGAACGCTCAGCGCGACCGTCGGTTCTGTCGACAACGAGCCCCGCCCGCGGTTTGCGCTGCTGGACGAAAAGGCATGAGCGAGACTTACGAGCAAAAACCGGATATGGCAGTCGCCCTGCTCTACGATGGCCAGAATGCACCTCGGGTCACCGCAAAAGGCCGCGGGGAGTTGGCTGACAGGATGCTGCAGCTGGCGGAACAACATGGAATTCCGCTGCAGGGCGACCCCGAACTTGCCGCCATTCTGGCGCAGATTCCGGTCGGCAACGAAATACCCGAAGCGCTCTACCGCGCCATCGCCGAAGTGATCAGTTTTGCCTACTTGGTTTCCGGCAAGCGCCCGCCGGGGTTTTAAGAAGGAGAGGATCAGTATTTTTCGCATGGACAAGAGGATGGAGAGAAAAAACAATAATTCTTTCATGTTCTATGCCACTTGAAACTGTCAGGTTTTTTTACAAACAATAATATGGCCTGTTTGTGTATAAAAAATAACCTCTTGAAAATTAAAGTTAATAAGAACAAAAGGTATCATCGGCCTATTTTTTGCTTTATTCAAAGTGCTAATAATATAGATATATTGCAAGGAAAATCACATGGAAGAAAAAATCAGAAGGTCGCTATTGCTCGGAATGACGCTGAGTTTCACGAGCATGGCTCATGCTATATCGTTAACACCAACCACCGATGCCACAACCTTGGTGAATAATATAATCGGGAGTGGCATCACGGTTTCTGCCGGCACTCAAACATTTACCGGAATCACCAATATGGCGGCCACTTTTACCGGCGGCACCGACCCGGTTGGGTTCAGCTCGGGCATCGTATTGATGACGGGCGATGTGAATGATATTCCCGGACCAAACCCTACCAACAGCTCACCGGAAACCGAGGGGAATGGTGGCTCTGGAGGAGTTGCTGATCCAAGTCAGAGTTTAGGCGTGGCCGGTGATTCAGACCTTGATGCTATCGTTGGGACAACCACGAATGATGCTGCAGTCCTTGAGTTTGAATTTCAATTGGGTGATGGGAGTGCAGTAGGCGACCTGTTTTTCAACTTTGTGTTCGCTTCAGAGGAGTATGTCGATTATGTGAATAGCATATACAATGATGTGTTTGCTCTGTTCGTAGACGGGGAGAATATCGCGTTGATCCCCGGCACATCCACACCAGTCTCAGTTAACAATGTCAACGGCAGCACCAACAGCGCTTATTATCGGAATAATGTTAACAATACCAATGGGTTTGGGGATTTGTTGCTGGATACTGCGTTCGATGGTCTGACCACAGTACTCACAGCCACTAAATTGGGACTGAGCGCCGGTGTTCATACCATGAAATTTGCTGTTGCAGATACTTCGGATGGAGCTCTGGATGCCGCGGTTTTCATTCAAGCGGGTAGCTTTTCAGACACCGATCCGGGGAATATACCAGAACCGACCACCCTTGCGTTGATGGGCATCGGCCTGGCTGGTATCGGCTATAGGCGCAGACAGTCAATGAAGGCATAAAGCTAACAGTTGGAGCGGATTAAGAGCCCCACCAGGGTTTCGTCCTGTTGGGGTTTTTCATTTCACCCCTTGTCCTGCCCCCGCTGGCTACGCTCGTCCATCTCCTTCTGTTCGCGCGACTCCATCGATTTTCGCTCTTCGTTTGCATAACGGGCGACGACTTTGTCCAGCACTTGGCTGCGCATGTGTTTCTGCTGCCACTGCTCTTTCTGACTGGTGCGGTTCTGCTGGCTGGCCAGTACGATTTTCTCCTGTGCTTTGATCGCCGCTTCAAGTTTCGCCAGAAAGGCACGGTATTCATGCAGCTGGGCCACTGACATGCCCATTTTCGATGTCTCCTGAAAGCGCTGCAGGTACTCCTCGTGATAGCGTTTGAGCACTTCAAGACGAGCTTCCTGATCTTGCATGGTTCGCTGCGACTGACCGAATGCTTTGGCCGCTTTCTGCTCCTGGGATTCAGCCACACGCTGAACCGGTTTAAATCTTTTCGATGGGACCATGGGTTGCACTCATGTTGGTATTATCTGGCGGCTGCCGCTTGCTGCGCAGGCGGAAACAGCGACAGCAGGTCGGCGCTGCTCTGTTCCAGACTCACGGGAGTATGCATCTCTTGTCTCAGAAATCCCTCCAGCGTTGGCATTGCCTCGATGGCGGTATCGATGCGTTCGTCGGCACCCCGTTCGTAGGCACCCACACTGATCAGATCCTGATTTTGCCGATAGATAGAGTATAGCTGCTTGAAACTGCGCGCTGCCTGTTGCTGGTGAACATTTGTTACATCATTCATCGCGCGGCTTATCGAAGCTTCGATATCGATGGCGGGATAGTGACCGCTCTCCGCCAGTTTACGGGAGAGCACGATGTGTCCATCGAGAATCGCGCGCGCCGCATCGGCAATAGGATCGTTTTGGTCATCCCCTTCGGTCAGTACGGTATAAAACGCAGTGACCGACCCGCCGCCTTTGTCGCCGTTGCCTGCACGTTCCACCAGCTGCGGCAGTTTGGCGAACACCGAGGGCGGATAGCCTTTGGTCGCCGGCGGTTCATGAATCGCCAGCGCGATTTCGCGCTGCGCCTGGGCAAAGCGGGTGAGCGAATCCATCAGCAGCAGTACATGCTTCCCCTGATCGCGGAAGTACTCGGCGATGCTGGTCGCCAGCATAGCGCCATGCATGCGACGCAGCGGCGGGTTGTCGGCGGGCACCGCGACCACCACCGCGCGGGAGAGCCCCTCCTCTCCCAGGATATTCTCGACAAACTCCTTCACCTCGCGGCCCCGCTCGCCGATCAACCCGACCACGGTGATATCCGCATTGGTATAGCGCGTCATCATGCCGAGCAGCACGCTTTTGCCGACGCCGGAGCCGGCAAACAGTCCAAGCCGCTGGCCGCGCCCCACACTCAACAGCGAATTGATCGCCCGCACACCCACGTCGAGCGGCTTTCTGATCGGCGTGCGCGCCAACGGGTTATAGGTCTGTCCCGTCAGCGAACGCCGTTCGATCACATGAATCGGACCCTTGCCGTCCAGCGGCCGGCCGGCGCCGTCGATAACCCTGCCCAGCAGATGATCGCCCACCACCGCTTCACAAACCCTGCCGGTAGGGATGACCCGTGCATCCTGCTCCAGCCCACGGATATCCCCGGTCGGCATCAGATAGAGGCTTTCGCCGGAGAAACCGACCACCTCGGCCTCTATACGTTCGCCGTTGCCGCTGACAACTTCGCACTGGCCGCCGATGGCGGCACGGCAGCCAACTGCCTCCAGTGTCAGACCGACCATACGGGTAAGTTTACCCTCGACCACCAGTCCACGGTTTTCCGCCACCCGCTCGCGGCAGCGTGCCAGACGCGTCCGCCAGATCGCATTGCGTCGCTGACCGATTTCAGTCATCAGCGTCACGCTTCGCTCTGATCACGTTCATCGCCCAGCAGCGGGGCGATCAGCGAAGCAAGCCGCGACTCCAGTGTCGCATCGACCTGCGATGTGTCGGTGAGGATGCGGCAGCCGCCCCTGGCAACCACCGGATCTTCGATAATCTTCCAGCCCAGCTCGTTCTCGCTCAATTCGTAGATGCGGCGCACCAAGGTTGCATCCTCAGGGTGCAGCACCACTCTGATGCCTCTGGATGAGACCGGCAGGATCGACAGCGCTTCGCGCACGACGCCGATGATCTGCTCCGGGTCGGTTCTCACTTCACGCCGCACCAGCTGGCGCACCATGGCGATGACCATCTCGATCAGTTCGTGCTCCACCTGATCGTCCAACTGCTGCAACGGCCGCTCCAGCAGGTTCATCAACTGCTCGAAGCGGACCACCGTTTGCGCGAGCTCGGCCCGGCCCTGAGCGAGCGCCTCTTTGTGGCCGTATTCGAATCCCGCCTTGTTTCCCTGCGCGAAACCTTCGTCGTAAGCCGCCTTCTGAATCTGCTCCAGCTGCTCCGCGGTCAGCACCGGACCCGCATCTCTCTCCAGCTCGCTGATATCGACTTCGGTGCCGCGCATATTGGGCGGAGACCACTGCTCGACCTTCTCCTTTCCGCCGCCGGCGATTACTTTAGACGAAATCGTCACCGCCGCCTCCGAGCATGATCTCCCCTGCATCCGCTAATCTTCGGGTAACCGACAGTATCTCCTTCTGTGCCGCTTCGACGTCGCTCAGACGCGCCGGTGCGGCGGCCTCCAGATCGTCGCGTAGCATTTCGGCGGCGCGTTTGGACATGTTCTTGAATATCTTCTCCTTCAATCCCTCATCCGCGCCGCGCAGCGCCAGCATCAACTGATCCGAAGCCACTTCGCGCAGCAGGGTCTGGATACCTCTGTCATCCACTTCGATCAGGTTTTCAAAGACGAACATATTGTCCTGGATCTCCTGTGCCAGATCCTGATCCGCCGAGCTAACCTGCTCGATGATGCTGCTTTCGATTGAGCCTTCGATCAGATTGAGGATGTTTGCGGCGGTCTTTACGCCGCCAAGCGAAGAGGATTTCACGTTGCTGGCACCGGAGAACTGCTTCTCCAGTATCTCATCGAGCTCCTGCAGCGCAGCCGGCTGAATACCGTCCAGCGTGGCGATGCGCATGATGATGTCCGGGCGCACCCGCTCGGGAAATACCGAGAGCACTTCGGCTGCCTGATCCGGGTCCAGGAACGAGAGGACGATGGCGATGATCTGCGGATGCTCCAGCCGGATCAGTTCGGCGATGGAACGCGCATCCATCCACTTGAGTTGTTCGAGCCCCTTGCTGTTGCGGCCCAGCAGAATACGGTCGATGACGCCGCCGGCTTTATCGGCGCCCAGCGCTTTGGTCAGCACGTTGCGAATATAATCATCCGAATCCACGCCGAGCGACGTCTGATCCTGCAAGGTCTCGACGAATGAGCGCATCACCGTCTCCATACTTTCGGTGCGCACATTGGTCATGCCGGCCATGGCAAGCCCGAGCTCCTGAACCTCCTTCGGTCCCATATGGGTAAGAATGGCGGCGGCGTCTGCCTCACCCAACGCCAGCAGCAGAATTGCTGCCCGCTCCACCCCTTTCAATTTTGCGGCACTATCCGGCATCTTCGGCAATCCAACTCTTCACGACCTGAGCAACACGCTTGGGGTCTTCGGTTACCATCTGCCGGGCCGCCTCCAGCGTCTCCTGATAAGCCTCAGGTCCCGGCAGCCGGAAGGCAGCGCCGCCGCCTGCCAGCAGTGCACCGTCGGCACCCACCCTTTCGCCGTCAGCTCCTTCGCCCGTTTCGTTCTCATCCTGGCTCTTCAACGCGGCCGGCGGCGATGTCAACCGGTGCATGGTCGGTCTGAGCACAAAGAAGATGAGTATCAGGACCAGCAGCACCCCGCCGATCTGTTTGGCCAGGTCCCACACCCAGGGCTGTTCCCATAGCGGCAGTTCCGGCAGTGGCTGCATCTCTTCCGGCGCCATGAATGCGGCATTGATGACGCGGACGCTGTCGCCTCTGGCTGCATTGAAGCCGATCGCCTCTTTCACCAGCTGGGTAATGCGGCTGATCTCTTCGGGGGTGCGCTCGCTAAACGAGAGTTCGCCCGCTGCGTTCACGCTGCTCTTGTCGTTCACCACGACCGCCACCGAAAGACGCCGCACCGTGCCGCTGGAGAGGCGGGTATGGCTGATCGTCTTGTCCAGCTCAAAGTTTCGCGTAGATCGTTTGCTCGAATTCAGCTGGTTCTCACTTTCCGCTCCGGCAGCCTCCCCGCCCGCCTGCTCCGGCGCGCTGCCGGCAGCCGGCGGCTGGTTGCTGAGCGCGCCTGGAACACCCTGCACCGCACCCAAGCGGCTGGCCTGCTCGTCAACCTGTTCGCTGCGCAGCGCCGGCAGATCGGGATTGTATCTCTCCGCTGTCTGCTCTGTGACGGTAAAATCCAGCTCGGCGGTTACCTGGGCGCGTATATTCTCCAGTCCAAGAATCGGGGCAAGAATGTTTTCGATCCGTTGCCGGTAATGCTCTTCCTGCTTTTTACTGTATTCAAACTGACTGGCGCTAAGCAGCATTTCGTTGCTCTCCTTCGGGCTGCTCAGCATCTCCCCCTTATGGTCGACGACGGTCACCTCTCCGATCTCCAGTTCGGGTACGCTGGAGGCGACCAGATGCGAAATTGCGGCAACCTGGGATTTATCCAGCGTTCTTCCGGAGCGGAGTTTAACCACCACCGAGGCGCTGGGTTTTTTATGGTCACGCAGAAATACCGACTGTTTCGGTGTCGCCAGATGGACCCGGGCACTGTCGATCGTGGCCAGCGTGGTGATCGTCCTGGCCAGTTCGCCTTCGAGCGCGCGATGAAACCGGGCTGCCTCCAACGCCCTGCTGGTGCCGAATCCGGTCTCCTGCTGCAACAACTCGAAGCCGAGGCTGTCGCTATGCGGCAAACCCAGACCGGCAAGTTTCATCCTTGCCTCCTGCAGTTTGCCTGTCTCGACCATCACCGCACCCGTCGTTTCATCGATCTTGAACTCAATCGCCGTCTGCGTCAGCGCCTCCACCACCTCGGACGCATCCTTTTGCGCCAGGTTGCCGTACAGCATGCTGTAGCTGGGCGTTTGCGACCAGAGCACCACGGCGACACCCAACGCAACGCTGGCTGCGATGCCGATCATCACGCCGAGCTGCCGGACCATCGGGTTCTGACCCAGGTTCTGCAGCTGCTGCTGCGGCGCGATCTCAGTCTCTTTTTTGGCGTTCTCCATCAATTTACCTACCTTGGATCAAGTTCTACCCGATGTGGCTTTATTGCGCGCTTGAAGTTAAGAGCTTCCCTCTTTTAACAGAGCCGAAACCCTATTAAATTGGCATATTCATGACCTCTTTATAGGCATCGATCAGCTTGTTTCTTACCTGCACCATCGCTTCAAACGAGATGTCGGACTTCTGCGCCGCGACCATCACATCAACCAGGTTCACCTCTTTTTGTCCCAGTTCAAACGCCTGTTTCAGCTCGCTTGACTGCAACTGGGTCTGGTTGACGCTGTCGATAGACTGTTTCAGCATATGACTGAAACTGACACCGCCGACAGCAGGGTTGGCCAGTTCGGGGTTTCCCATCGCCTGTGCTTTGATGACGCGCATCTGTGCCAGTACCTGATCGATATTGTTTACGCTCATTTCGTTTGTCCTAAGCCTGTCATCGGTATCAAATGGTCTGTTCAAAATCCGGGGGCAGTTTATATGCCAGTTCGATCAGCCGGGTATCAACACACCGGCATCGCGCAGCCTGGCGATTTTGTAGCGCAGCGTACGCTGACTGATCCCCAGTCTCTCCGCTGCGTTCTTGCGGCTGCCATTCCCATCGCGTAGCGCATCGAGAATGATCTGCTCCTCGGTCGATCTGAGGTTGTCGTTGAGACTGTTTCGTTCAACCCTATCCACAGGCGGAGCCGCGTGGGCCTCTTCCCACTCAAAATTCAGATGCTGGCGTGTCAAATTCTTGCCGTTGGAGAGTATCAACGCGCGCTGAATCACATTCTCCAGTTCGCGTACATTGCCCGGCCAGCAGTGCTGCAGCAGGCGCTCTTCCACTTCGTCTGAAAGCATCGGTGTCCCAGTGCGATAGTTCGCTGCGTGGCGCTGCAGCAGAAAACGCGCCAACGGTAGAAGGTCCCGGCTACGCTCGCGCAGCGGCGGCAAAGTGAGCGGGAAAACATTCAGGCGGTAATAGAGATCCTCCCGGAAACGGCCTGCGGCAACCTCCTCCCGGAGATTCCGGTTGGTGGTGGCAAGCACCCTGACATCGAGCTGGATCAGCTTGCGGCCGCCCACCCGCTCGACCTCACGCTCCTGCAGCACACGCAGCAGTTTCGCCTGCAGTGGCAGACTCATTTCAGAAATCTCATCCAACAGCAGGGTACCGCCCTGCGCCTGCTCGAATTTGCCCGGTGCAGACTGGTAGGCGCTGGTAAAGGCCCCTTTTTCGTGGCCAAACAGCACCGCCTCAAGCATGTTTTCCGGTATCGCCGCACAGTTCAACGCGATAAATGCGCCATCCCGGCGGGTCGAGTGGCGGTGGATATAGCGGGCAAACACCTCTTTTCCAGTGCCGCTCTCGCCGCAGATCATCACCGTGGCGTCACACTGCGCGACTCTGGCAGCCAACTCCAACAGCTCTCGGGTCTTAAGGTCTTCCGCTACCACTGCCTCTTCGGCAAAGCTGCAGGGCGGCATCGCCTGTTGTACTTTTTGCAGCAGTAGCTCGGGATCGAATGGTTTGGAGAGATAGTCTTCTGCACCCTCCCGCATCGCCGTGACGGCATTCTCGACATTGCCATAAGCCGTCATCAGGAGCACCGGAATCTGCGGCGATCGCTGTTTGATCTGCGCCAACAGCGTATGACCGTCCATCGGCCGCATCTGAACATCGCTGATTACCATGCCTACATTGGTTCGATTAAGACAATCGAGCGCCGCGCTGCCGTCGCCGGCGCTTTCAACCCGGAAGCCGCCCAGTTCGAGCGTGTCGCACAACGCTTCGCGCAGATCCGGATCATCCTCCACCACTAACACGGTATTCTGGCTCATGCGGCACTCCCTATGAGTTCGAGTTTATCTGTTGACCGGTACTGTTTGTCCGCAGCTGCTTTTGGCAGTACAAAGCGAAAACAGGCGCCGCCCAGGGGTGCCCGATCGACACTTATCCGGCCCTGGTGGCCCAATGCAACCGCCTGGCTGACCGCCAGACCCAGCCCGGTGCCCTGGTTGCGGGTGGTGAAAAAGGGATCGAATATCTTGCCGGCAATCTCCTCCGGAACGCCGGGACCGTCATCGCAGATAACAATCTCCCAATCATCGCCGGTCTCATTCAAGCCGATGGAGACAGTGCCGCCCTCGGCGCAATACTGTTTGGCATTCAGTGCGATATTCATCAACGCGCCGAGCAGGGCACTGTAGTTTCCTGTTGCCATTGCCGGAGTGGCGGGAACCCCGGACAGGCGCAGTTCAACGCGGCGTTCCTTAGCCATCGGCGCAAGTGTTTGCAGCATCTCGCGCAGCAGCTGGTTCAGATCCACCGGTCGCGGCTCATACTGTCCGCCTCTGGAGAAGGCGAGCATATCGTTGATCTGCTGCTCCATTTGCAGCAGTGTCCGACGCGAACGCCGGGAGAATTTCTCACGTTGCGCTGCGCTCAAATCGGTCCTTGAGAGGTGTGTCGTGTAGAGCAGTGCCGAGGAGAGCGGCGTGCGTATCTGATGCGCCAGTTGCGCGGCCATCTGGCCCATCGCGCCGAGCCGCTGCTGACGTTCTGCCCGGGCCTGCAACTGACGCGTCTCAGTCATATCGAGGAGCAGTAGAATCCGTCCAGGGTCCGGCGCCAGGGTCTGTTCGGTAAAACTGACCACGGCACCTGTACCGAGCGTCAGCTCATCGTGCTGTTGATCGTTTACGATCGATTTAGCGGCTATTTCACTCCAGGCGTCGCCTAACTTAATGGTGTCGAACAGGCGGTTCGCGGCCGGATTAAACTGCTCCACCCGGTCGTTTTCATCCAGCACCACCACCGCGGCGGGCAGCGCATCCAGTAGTTGTGCAAAACGGTGCGCGTAACGCTCCTTCTCGCCCAGCCGGCGCATCCTTTCACTGCGTGCCGCAGCCAGTTCCAGATTAAGTTCACCGATCCGGGCCTGCAGTTGGATATAGGACTCCGTCAACTGCCCGGAAACCTGATTGAATACCTGAAAGGCGTGTTCCAGCTGTTGTCTGGAAAGTTGCTTGGCGCTGGTCATGATTGTTACCGCTACCTCCTGATATTGGTGCGCAATGGCGCTTAACCAATGTTTTAGCAGCAATCATGCCAAATTATTTTTACTAGTTATTTCATGCGGTTGGTGAAATGAAGGGTTTGAGTGTCAAATGATCGACGCCTCATTGTTGCGTTGCAGGCCGTATTTGCGCAGTTTTTCCACCAGCGTTGTCCGGCGCATTTTGAGGCGTTTTGCAGCGTGGGCAACTATGCCCTCGGATTCGTCCAGCGCCTGCCGGATTAAACTCATTTCCAGGTTGCTGAGATGCACCTTCAGGTCCAGGCCGCCGCTCGGCAGCCGCGGCACCGTCACCACCGTCTCGGGTTCATCCCCCCGTGCCTGCACCTCCGGCAAATCCGACGCATGCCGGGGCATGCTGCTGATGCCGGCCCGGAACTTCTCCGGCAAATCTTTGACGTCGACGACACCGTATGGATGGAGAATTGCCAGCCGCTCGATCAGGTTGGCCAACTCCCTGACATTGCCGGGCCAACGGTATTGGGTCAGCGCCATCACTGCACCAGGTGTCAGCCTGACCGATCCGCGCTTCTCTGTCTCTATGCGTGAGATAAGATCATTGGTCAAAACCGGGATATCCTCGACCCTGTCGCGCAACGGCGGCATCTCGATGGGAAAGACATTGAGGCGGTAATAGAGGTCCTCACGAAATTTGTTCTCCTCGATCGACCGCTCCAGATCGCGGTGCGTAGCGGCAATGATCCGGACATTGCACTGGATGGGCTTGTTGCTTCCCACCCGCTCGAAACTGCGCTCCTGCAGCACCCGCAGCAGTTTGACCTGCATCGGCATACTCATATCACCGATCTCGTCCAGAAACAGGGTACCGCCTTCGGCCAATTCAAAGCGTCCCTGACGACTGTTGATGGCGCCGGTAAATGAGCCTTTCTCATGGCCAAACAGTTCGCTCTCGAGGAGTTCGCTCGGGATCGCGCCGCAATTGATCGGTACAAAGGGTTTCCCCCTGCGGCTGGAGCTGTAATGCAGTTTACGGGCAACCACCTCTTTACCGGTACCTGATTCGCCCAAAATAAGTACCGTGGCCTCAGTATCCGCCACCTGTTCGATCATCTTGTTGATTTGACGGGTGGCCCGACTGTTGCCGGAAAGGCTGCGAAAAAGTTCCAGCGGCCGTTTGCTGATTTTGGGAGCCACCTGCTGTTCGTTGAATATCTGAGCTTTGCGCAGAATATCCACCAGCACCTCATACCGGGCCGGCAGCTCCATCGTCGCCAGAAAGGGGGCGGAACTGTTACTCAGCGCCGGATTACCGGAGGCATCGGCGATGGCGATCAGTGCCGGGCTGGGACTCAACTTTTCGGTAATCTCAACCACCGTACCGATCTCATCGCCGGATAATCCAGGGCCGATCGCAACGCTGGTGCAATCGGTGTCCGACAAAGCATTGATCTGCTCTTCGAGCCGTTCAATATCGCTGCATAATTCTAATGAATAATCAATAAATTGCAGAATGCTTTCAATGTATTCTATACGATCACTGTCGCTGTCGATCAGCAGCACGCAACCACTTTCGGGTATTTTTTTTGGATTCGGGTCGTTGCTCATGCCTGGCACAGGTTCCTCATACAGTGGATCATATTGTTCGAATAAAAACCTATTCTTTAATAGGATGTTAACCATTATAGCCAGTTAATGTCAAAATAACGTCGAATGTAAATAATTCGACGGTTTTAGATTGCCGATTGCCAGACTCCAGGGTTAGCAATCTCTATCATCCACCTTCTCCATGCGCGACCTGGCGGCCTCCCGCCGGTAAATTCTGAAATTCAGTTTTTCACCTTCATGTTCGCCTGTTTGATTCCGTCGCTCGATGGGATAGTCGTCGTAAAAAAGCAGGAGTCGCAGGAGCCGCTCGTTGCGCAGCTGCTCCAATTCCACCGCAAAAACAGCTGCATCCTTCTCTGGATGTTGCCAAATCAGAGGCATAAGCCGGGTAAAACTCAAACCGAAACCAGATTCACTGTTCTCGTTGCCGTTCATTCTCTCTTTCGCTGCTCCTGATCTTGACATCGTCAGGCAGCCGACATAGAAAGCTAAGTTCCTTATAGCAATGGAAGGTGCCCGTTTTTGAGTAATCTCTCAACCAGTCTGCTGTTTGCGATCCTCGCACTCCTCATTATGTTGTCCGCTCTCTTTTCGGGTTCTGAAACCGCTCTGATGACACTCAACCGCTACCGTCTGAAGCATCTGTCAAAGGCGGGAGATCTTGGCGCCAGGAAAGCTTCCCGGTTGCTGGAGCGGCCGGACCGGCTGATCGGATTGATACTGCTGGGAAATAACCTGGTCAATATTCTCGCCTCTTCGATAGCAACTATCATTGCGTTGAGGTTGGGCGGTGAGGCAGCCATTGCGATCGCCGCCGGTTTGTTGACTTTGGTGATACTGATTTTTGCCGAAGTCACCCCAAAAACGCTCGCTGCCTTGCATCCTGAGCGACTCGCCTTTCCCGCAGCGTTTGTTTATATACCGCTGTTAAAGCTTGCCTATCCGTTGGTTTGGTTGGTCAATTTTTTCGCCAACGGCCTGCTTAAAGGACTTGGCGTATCGCCGGAAGGCAACGGAGGCCAGGCGCTGAGCAAAGAGGAGTTGCGCACCGTCGTGGCTGAAGCCGGCGCGCTGATTCCCCTCAAGCATCAGAAGATGCTTATCAACATACTGGATCTGGAAAAAATCCGGGTGGAAGAGATCATGATTCCACGAAATGAGGTGGATGGGATAGATCTTGAGAACGGCGAGGAGGCGATCAACCGGCAGTTGCAGGATAGCCCCTACACGCTGATGCCGGTATTCGACGGCGGTATCGACAATATCGTCGGTATGCTGCATCTGCGCAATGTCATGCGTCCTCTGGCGCATGGCAATCTGAACAAACAGCAGATCCGCAATCTTTGCGATCCACCCTATTTCATTCCGGAAGGCACCTCACTGAATACACAGCTAATAAATTTTCAGCGTAACCGGCGCAGGGTGGGAGTGGTAGTCGATGAGTATGGCGATCTGCTTGGCCTGATTACCCTGTCCGACCTGTTGGAAGAGATTGTCGGTGAGTTCACCACCGACCCTTCCGACAGTGCCCCGGATATTCAACCGCAGGACGATGGCAGCTATCTGATTGCCGGAAACGCCAATGTCAAGGAGTTGGTGCATTCGCTACATTGGAATCTACCGCTGGATGGCCCTCGCACCATCAACGGGCTGATCACCGAATATTTGGAGGCAATACCCGAACCGGGTACCAGCCTGCTGTTGGAAGGTTACCAGGTCGAAATCCTGCAGACCCACGGAAACGCGGTGAAATTAGTGCGTTTTTTTCCGCAGAAGCGCAAATCTGCCGGCATAGCCTGAACTTTGTTGCAGAAAAACCGGTGCCTGCCGCAAACGTAATAGATGGATTTATCAACCGAGGCTACACATGAGCAGCACAGCGGAACAGAACAGCGAACGCAGGCGTTTTCGGCGTGTACTATTCGATTCACCGGCCAGAATTTCCGATAACGGGGTGGAATTTATCACCACACTGGTTGATATCTCGTTAAACGGCGCGCTCTTGATACGGCCCGACGACTGGATGATCGAATGCGGTTCCGGGGTCAGCCTGACGGTGCTGCTGGATGACAAGGAGACTCGAATTCGGATGCAAGCCAGTGTGGCCCACCTGGAATCGGATAGCCTGGGCCTGCGCTGCCAAAACATCGACATGGAGAGTATCGGGCACTTGCGCCGGCTGGTGGAACTCAATCTTGGGGACGCTGCGCTGCTGGACCGGGAGTTGGAGAGCCTGGGTTAAGCGGAGTGGCGCTTAGTCAACGGAGTGGCGCATTGGACGGCGGATCAGAAAATTCAATTTCACAGCAGATCAAGCACATCGGGCAAGCGCTCCACCGCCAACACCTGCAATCCGTCAATCGGCTTTTTCGGCGCATTTTTGTGTGGTACCACCGCACGCCGAAAGCCGTGTTTGGCTGCCTCCTTTAATCTTTCGAGTCCGTTCTGTACCGGTCTGATCTCGCCTGACAGGCCAACTTCACCAAAAGCAATCAGATCGCGCGGGCCGGGGCGGTTGCGGTAACTGGAGAGCACCGCCATCAATACCGCCAAGTCGGCAGCGGTTTCGTTGATGCGCACCCCGCCGACTACGTTCACGTAGACATCCTGATCAAACATCGCTACACCGCAGTGCCGGTGCAACACCGCCAACAACATCGAGAGGCGGTTCTGTTCCAGACCCAGGCTGACCCGTCTCGGATTGGACAGCGGACTCTCGTCGACCAGCGCCTGCACCTCGACCAGCAGCGGCCGGGTCCCCTCACGGGTAACCATGACGATGCTGCCGGAGACCTCTTCGTCCTGGCGCGACAGAAAAATCGCCGATGGGTTGCTCACCTCGCGCAGCCCCCTATCGGTCATCGCGAAGACGCCCAGCTCATTGACTGCGCCGAATCGGTTCTTGATGGTCCTGATCAGGCGGAACTGACTGCCCGGCTCGCCTTCAAAATAGAGCACCGTATCCACCATATGCTCCAGCACCCGAGGGCCGGCAAGCGCGCCCTCCTTAGTGACGTGGCCGACCAGAAAGATCGAGCAGCCGCGCTGTTTGGCGAAGCGCACCAGCTGGGCGGCCGACTCGCGCACCTGGGCCACCGATCCCGGCGCCGACTGCAGCTGCTCGGTATAGATTGTCTGAATCGAATCGATCACCATGACTGCCGGCGCCTCGTCGCGCGCCAGTGCCAGGATCCGCTCCACACAGGTTTCAGCCAGCAGGCGCAAGTTGTCGCAGACAAGCCCCAGCCGGCGTGCGCGCAGGCCGATCTGTTCCGGTGACTCCTCTCCGCTGACGTAGAGCGCCGCGCAGGTGCCTGACAGTGCGCTCATCGTCTGAATCAGCAGCGTGGACTTACCGATACCCGGATCGCCCCCGAGCAGCACCACCGATCCCGCCACCAGTCCGCCTCCCAGTACCCGGTCGAGCTCTCCGGTGCCGGTAGGTACACCAGTCGTTACCTCACCCCGAAGATCGGCCAGCGTGTAAACCTGGTTGCGGTTTGCCTCGCCGGCGTAGCCGTCAAAGCGCGGGTTGCGGCCAGCCGGTTGCCGGCTCAGCGACTCCTGCAGCGTGTTCCACGATTGACAGTCGGGACACTGCCCAGCCCACTTCATCGAGTGCGCGCCGCAGTCGCTGCATATGAAGACTCTTTTCTCTGTTTTTCGCTGCTCAGCCAAGCTCTTCCTCGCTGAACTTCACGCGTTGTGTCACGCCGCAGAAGAGTTCATAGGAGATGGTACCGGCGGCCTCGGCAATCTCTTCCGCCGGCAGTCCCCGGCCCCAAAGCACCACCGGATCCCCTACTCTTGCCTGTGGCTGGCCGCGCAGGTCGACGGTCACCATATCCATCGAAACCCTGCCGACAAGCGGCACCCGGCTGCCGTTGACCAGCAGCGGTGTACCGGCAGGTGCATGACGCGGGTAACCGTCCGCATAGCCGATCGCCACCACTCCCACCGGCATCTCTTCAGGGCAGCACCAGCTGCCACCGTAGCCGATTCTGTCGCCGCGCCGGCATTGATTAACCGCGATCAACCGGCTGCTGAGCGTCATCACCGGTTTCAATTCGTGCCGCTCGCCGCTGCCGCCAAGCAGCGGCGAGGCGCCGTACAGCATGATGCCCGGCCTGACCCAGTCGTAGTGGGTCTGCGGCCAACCCAACAGCGCCGCGGAATTGGCGATACTGATCTCACCGCCGAGCTGGCTAATCAGCGGCAGAAACAGCTGCAGCTGGTTGGCCGTGGCGCTGTCCTGCAGGTCGTCCGCACTGGCAAGATGGGTCATCAGCCGGATCGGCGGACGCACCGACGCGCAGCTTGCCAGACGCGCATGTGCTGCGGCCGCTTCAGCCGGTGCAAAACCCAATCTGTGCATACCGGTGTCGACCTTCAGCCAGCAGGCGATCTGCTGCGGCAGGCGTCTCTTTTCCAACAGCGATAACTGTTCCCGATTGCTGATCACCGGTTCGATCTGGTAGTGGGACGCGGCCTCCAGCTCGTCACGGCCAAAGAACCCTTCCAGTGCCACCAGCTGCTTCTCAACGCCGGCCTGGCGCAATCTGACCGCCTCCTCCATACGGGCAAGACCGAAGGCGTCAGCCGCCTCCAGGGCACGCGCAATTCTGAGCATTCCGTGGCCGTATGCATTGGCTTTGATGACAGCGATCACTTTGCTGGCTGGAGCAGCCGCTTTGGCGCAGTTGAGATTATGCCGTGCTGCGGCTAGGTCGATGAGTGCTGCCGGTGTCAGCATCTGCTGTCCGCAGCTCGTATCAATAGCCATCGACGCCGTAGACATCGTGGATAAAATTCTCAAACTTGGTGTACTGCCCAAGGAATGTCAGGCGCGTTGTGCCGATGGGGCCGTTGCGCTGTTTGCCGATGATAATCTCGGCGACCCCCTTATCGGGAGTATCTTCGTTGTAGACCTCGTCGCGGTAGATGAATACCACCAGATCCGCATCCTGCTCGATGGCACCCGACTCACGCAGATCGGACATGATCGGACGCTTGTTGGTGCGGCTCTCCAGACTCCGGTTAAGCTGCGACAGCGCAATGACCGGCACATTCAGCTCCTTTGCCAGCGCCTTCAGCGAGCGCGAGATCAGGGAGATCTCGGTGGTGCGGTTCTCGCTGGCGGCGCCCGCCTGCATCAGCTGCAGATAGTCGATAATGATCAGCCCCAGCTCACCCTGCTCCCGGATCAGCCGGCGGGAGCGCGCGCGCACCTCGGTCGGGCTCAGCGCGGGGCTGTCGTCGATGAACATTCTGGCCTCCGCCAGAATGCTGACTGCCGAGGTGAGCCGCGGCCATTCGTCATCCTCCAGACTGCCGTTGCGCACGCGGTGCTGGTCGATGCGGCCAAGGGAAGACATCATGCGCATAGCCAGCGACTCGCCCGGCATCTCCATGCTGAAGATGGCCACCGGCTTGCCGCTGTTGATGGCGACGTTTTCAGCCATATTCATCGCCAACGTGGTCTTGCCCATGGACGGCCGTCCCGCCACGATGATCAGATCCGCTTTCTGCAGGCCGGAGGTCATCCGGTCGAAATCGGTGAATCCGGTGGCCAGTCCGGTGATGGGTTCATTGTTCTCGAACAGGGTTTCGATTCGATCGACGGCCTTGGTCAGCAACGCTTTCAGCGGTTCGAATCCGCCTCTGGTGCGCGCACCCTGCTCAGCAATGGCGAAAACTTTGGCTTCGGCGTTGTCCAGCAGGTCGCTGCTGCTGCGCCCTTCGGTATGGAAAGCGCTGTCTGCGATCTCGGTACCTACCCGGATCAACTGGCGCTTGACCGAGTTCTCCCGGACGATGGCGGCATAAGCGGTAATATTGGCGGCACTTGGCGTATCTTTGGCCAGACGACCGAGATAAGCAAGTCCGCCTGCCTCTTTCAGCTTGTGGTGGCGTTCCAGCTCTTCCGAGAGGGTGATGACATCATACGGCTGGTTCTGTTCCTGCAAGCCGGCTATCGCACGGAAGATCAACTGATGCTCGCGCCGATAAAAATCCTGCTCGACCAGCTTGTCGGCAACCTGATCCCAGGAGTAGTTATCCAGCATCACACCGCCGAGCACCGACTGCTCTGCCTGAATCGAATGCGGCGGTATCCTCAGTGTGTCGGTGTAACCCGGCTCCGGCGGGCTATCGGAAGGAAAAACTGGCTCTTGCATCGAAAATCCGTGTCGGATCCTGTGGGGTTTCAGGATTCAATGGATCCAAGCATACGTGAAAACATAGCCCGCAGGAAAGCTTCAAATCGAGCTGAATCGGGAGTGGATAACACCTGAACGGACCGGCTGCGGATGAAGGTCTTACTTCAGCCGCAGCCGGGAAAAATGCGCTAACTTTTTATCCGACCGAAATTTTTACGGATTGACCGGGTCCATTATTCGTGGACGATGGCAAGCTTCAGCGTGGCATCGACGTCCGCATGCAGGTGAAGCTGGACATCAAACTCACCGATAATATGGAGTGGGCCTTCCGGCAGGCGCACTTCGCGTTTGGCCAGCTCGACACCGGCTGCAGTAACCGCTTCCGCAATATCGCCGGTGCCTACAGAACCGAACAACCGCCCCTCGTCGCCGGCGTTGCGGGCGATGGTAACTGTACCCAGAGCTTCCAGCTTCACCTTGCGTGCCTGTGCCTCAGCCAGCATTGCGGCTGCCTGTTGCTCCAATTCAACCCGGCGCGCCTCAAATTCGGCCAGATTCTTTTTCGTCGCCGCAACGGCCTTGCCGGTGGGAATCAGAAAATTACGGCCGTAGCCGGCGCTGACACTGACCTTGTCGCCCAAACCGCCAAGATTATCGATTTTCTCCAATAGGATGACATCCATCACTCTTTACCCCTGAATCAGGTATTTATAGACTCAACCCGTCCTGTCGGAGCTGTTTACACTCCCCAGACGGGCCCTAAAATCAATCCACGAATCGGCAAATCCGGCGATTGCCAGCGCACCGACCACATATGGCATCGCAAACAGCAGCATTGCGTACATTGCGACCAGCCAGACGACGCTGGCATCCAATCCGGCCCGCACCGCGTGTACCAGCGACAGGCCCTGTATCAACCAGCCGGTGAGCAGCAGCATGGTCAGGTAAGTCGGCAACCCAACACCCTGTGCAAACCAGTTAAGCAGCAGTACAAGCAGCGTTACAAAAGCCAGTGCCCGTGGCAACCGCAACTGGTGAAACTCCTCCCTGAAGCCGCCCGGGTTGTACAAAACCGCCTGCCACCAGCGGGCGGTAATAAGCGCCGCCATCGATTGCACCACAAACCCCGCGGCAATCGAGCCCGGCATCCAGCCGGCCATCGTCTCCAACAGCTGCTGACTTACACCCTGATCGATCAGTTGGGCTTCCACCAGCGACGCGATAAAGGGTTCCAGCAGCTCATGCCAGGCTTCAACCGGGCTCTGAGACTGCAGATACTGTGCGCCCAGAACCAGCAAGCCAAACAGCAGCGCTGCCGTGAGCGTCGC
Organism: Chromatiaceae bacterium; assembly: GCA_024235255.1. Classification (GTDB taxonomy): domain Bacteria; phylum Pseudomonadota; class Gammaproteobacteria; order Chromatiales; family Chromatiaceae; genus HKST-UBA178. The sequence continues at coordinate 256,967 of JACKMT010000001.1, read as the reverse complement.
GCCCAGCGAGCGGTTGAGCCGCAGCAGGCCGCCCAACAACCACACCGGCAGCCACATCAGCAGAACGAATCCAAGCACCGGCAGCGCCTGGCCAAACAGCAGCAGCGCCAGCATGCTGCAGGCGACACCGGATAAGCCGAGGATCAGCAAGCCCTCCTGCAGGCCACGGCGCAACGTAACCAGTGCCACCACAGCTGCGCTCAAAATACTGAGCGGCGGCAGCGGCAGCGCCAGAATCGCCAACACTGCGGCAGCCATCACCGCCTGGGATCTGCCGCGCATCGCCAAGGATGCCAGAAATCGCATTTTAGCTAATCCGTGCGCAACTTGCTGCGTGTATCCGGGAGGTCGACGTGCTGCTGCCTGCTCCGGCCGCTACCCGCCCGGCCAGCGTCGGCCGGCGCCGGTCACTCTTCGAGCCATCCGGACACAGTTTAATGCTCGTCGGTGTACGGCAGCAGCGCCAGATAACGGGCTCGCTTGATCGCATCACCAAGCTGCCTCTGATACTTGGCCTTGGTTCCTGTGATGCGGCTGGGAACGATCTTGCCGGTTTCGCTGATGTAAGCTTTCAATAAGTTGAGATCCATGTAATCGATCTCGGTAATACCTTCCGCGGTGAATCGGCAATATCTTCTGCGGCGAAAAAAACGTGACATATGATTCCCTCAAAACTGTGTTGGTATGCGCCGGAAACTGTAGCCTTTCGATACGACGCGAGGCGCGAACTTGAGATGACTAGGCGTCATCATCCTCGCCAGAATTCTCGTCATCGTCGGCGTCGGCGTGTCTCAGGCCTGATTCGCGTTCGTCCGGTGCCTTGACCAGAAGGGATGGCTCAGTGACCGCCCTCTTCTTGACAAGAATCAGGTTGCGCAGCACCGCATCGTTGAAGCGGAAAGCATTTTCCAGCTCTTCGCGTGGTTTACTGCCGCACTCGATATTCATCAGAACATAGTGGGCTTTATGCAGTTTTTGAATGGGATAAGCAAGCTGACGTCGTCCCCAGTCTTCCAGGCGATGGATTTTCCCCCCATCACCTTCGATGATCGAACGGTAACGATCGATCATACCGGGCACCTGCTCGCTCTGGTCCGGGTGGACCATAAACACGATTTCGTAATGTCTCATTATAGCTCCTTACGGATTAAAGCAGCCTCCCAGCTATCTGGTGAGGCAAGGAGTCCCGCAAACGGCACCGAAGCACCGGTCTATCGGGAAGCGGCGGATTCTACCGGTTCAAAGCGGAGGAAGCAACCTAAAAATGCTCACTTATCGGGATGTTAACTCCCAGTTCGGAAAGCGTTAACCGGTTATTCGCAGAAGTAGGATGTTAGCTTTATTTCGGCATGCCTCTCTGTCTCAGCGCCTCGTACAGGCAGATTCCAGTGGCTACGGAAACGTTCAGGCTCTCCACTGCCCCCAGCATGGGGAGTCGGACCAGATAATCGCAGGCTTCGCGGGTGAGGCGGCGCAAACCTTTTCCCTCCCCGCCCATGACCAGCGCCAGCGGACCGGTGAGGCTCGCCTCGTAGAGCGTGTTAGACGATTCGCCGGCGGTGCCGACCAGCCAGAGGCCATAGTCGCGCTTCAGTCGTGCAAGCGTGCGGGCAAGGTTGGTGACCTGAATAAAGGGAACGCTCTCCGCTGCGCCGCTGGCTACTTTGCAGACCACCGGCGTGAGTCCGACCGATCTGTCTTTAGGCGCGATGACGGCGTGCACACCGGCACCGTCGGCGCTGCGCAGACAGGCACCCAGATTGTGCGGATCCTGCACACCGTCGAGAACCAGCAGCAAGGGCGGCTCTTCCAGCGCCGTCAGCAGGTTTTCGAGCGCGCTCTCTCCCTGCACGGAAGCTAATGCAGTACGGGCGGCGACACCCTGGTGGTTGATACCCGGCAGCAGGTGGTCGAGCTGCTCGCGAGCGGCCTGGGTGACCCTGATACCCGACTTTTCCGCGAGCGCGACTATTTCGTTGATGCGTTGATCCCGCCGCTGCGGTTCGACCCACAATTCGACCACCGAGAAGGCGCTACGGTTGAGCAGGGTGCGGACAGTGTGGACGCCTGCGATCAGCTGAGTGGCTTGAATTTCCGCCGGTTCGTTCCGCTGCTTCATTTCGGGTAAGGCGGCTTCTTGTTTCTCTGTTTGGAGATCGTTCTGGGCTTTTTCGCACTGTTCCCTTTTTGGCTGCTCCCGGCACCGCCAAAGTGCTGGTTTTTGGCAACTCCCGGATTGCCGCTGCCACGCCTGGTGCGAGCCGCGCGCCGTGTCTCGTCCAATGTAAAGTCGATCTTCTTGTCGTCCAGGTTTACTGCTGCCACTTTAATGCGAATCGGATCACCCAGGCGGTAGACACGGCCGGAGCGTTCACCGCTGAGACGATGTCCCACCGGGTCAAAATGGAAGTAATCATGATCCAGTGAGGTGATATGCACCAACCCTTCGACGTATATTTCAGCCAGTTCCACGAACAGTCCAAACGAAGTGACACTGGTGATAATGCCATCGAAAGATTCGCCAATCTTGTCCGTCATGTATTCGCACTTGAGCCATGCTTCGGCGTCCCGCGTGGCCTCATCGGCACGCCGTTCGGTGGTGGAGCAGTGCTCGCCAAGCACGTGCAGTTCTGATCGGGAATAGAGGAAGTCATCCTCCCCACCGCCGGTGATCAGATGGTGGATGGCGCGGTGAACCACCAGATCGGGGTAGCGTCTGATGGGCGAGGTGAAGTGCGTGTACGCAGGAAACGCCAAGCCGAAATGGCCGATATTTTCCGCGCTGTAGAGCGCCTGGGACATGGAGCGGAGCAGCACGGTCTGCAGCAGGTGAGAATCGGGTCTCCCCTGCACCGCATCGAGCAGATCCGCATAATCCTTCGCGGAGGGTTTGTCACCGCCTGACAAACGCAGGCCAAGCTCCGCCAGAAAGTCGCGCAGGTCGATCAGCTTCTGTTCGGGAGGCCCTTCGTGAACCCGGTAGAGCGCGGGTAGTTTTTTTCGCAGCAGAAAGCGTGCCGCCGCCACATTGGCCGCCAGCATGCACTCCTCGATCAACCGGTGGGCATCGTTGCGCTGCACCGGCACGATGCGCTCCACCTTGGAATCCTCATTGAAGAGAATCCGCGTTTCGGTGGTATCGAAATCGATGGCACCGCGTACGCTGCGGGATGCGTGCAGCACCTGATAGAGTGCATAAAGCTGGTGCAGGTGCGGCAGCAGATCGGCGTATTTTTTACACAGCTCGGTGTCGCCGTCCAGCAGCATGGCAGCCACCTGATCGTAGGTCAGTCTGGCCTTGGAACGCATCGCGCCGGCAAAAAACTTCGAGCGGGTAATCTTGCCGTCCGCACTGATGTATAGCTCGCAGACCATGCACAAGCGGTCCACTTCCGGATTGAGTGAACAGAGCCCGTTGGAGAGCACTTCAGGCAGCATTGGAATGACGCGGTCGGGAAAGTAGACCGACGTGCCGCGCAGTCTCGCCTCCTGGTCCAGCGCACTGTGGGGTTTGACATAACTCGAGACATCGGCGATGGCAACCAGCAGTTTCCATCCCTTGGCTGTCGCTTCGCAGTAGACCGCGTCATCAAAATCCCTGGCATCCGCCCCATCGATGGTGACTAGGGGAAGTTTTCTGAGATCCGTCCGACCGGCAATCTCCCTTTTATCGATGGCCTCATCCAGTCCGAAAATCTCGGCTTTCACCTCGTCCGGCCAAGCCAGCGGCAATCCATGCGCTCTGATGGCAACGTCGGTCTCCATGCCTGGGGCCATGTGCTCGCCCAGCACCTCCACCACCCGGCCGATCGGCTGACTGCGTTTGCTCGGCTGTTCCAGAATCTCGGCCACCACGATCTGGCCGTGACTGGCACCGTTCAGATCAGACTCCCGCACCACCAGATCCTGATTGATGCGCTTGTCGTCCGGTACGACGAATCCCAGTCCACCTTCTATATAGATGCGCCCAACGATTTCGCTATTGACGTGTTCCAGCACCTCTACCAGCGCACCTTCACGGCGTCCGCGCTGGTCAACGCCCACCACCCGGACCACTGCCCGGTCGCCATGCAGCAGCGGCCGCATCTGGCGCGGCGTGAGAAACAGGTCGTCACCCCCATTGTCCGGCTTGAGAAATCCGAAACCATCCCGGTGGCCGATCACCCGCCCCGCGATGAGATCCTTTTTATTGACCAGGCAGAAGCCGTCCCGGCGGTTGCGGATCAGCTGTCCGTCGCGCTCCATTGCGTTCAACCGCCGGCGCAGTGCCTCCAGCTCCTCCTCTTCCTGCAGATCGAGCATTGCAGCCAGCTTATCCCTTCCCAACGGAGCACCGAATCTGGCGAGCTGCTCCATGATGTACTCGCGACTGGGGATAGGATTTGCGTACTTTTTCGCCTCACGGACTCGATGAGGGTCTTTATCCCGGGCGCTTTCCCGGTAACGACGGTTAGCCACAATTATCTTTACCTGTGGTAGTGAGAGCTTTTAATCGAATTGTACGCCCGGATGGGGTCCGCTGTCGCACCCCTATCGCCCCGCGATGCCGTTGACAAGCAGTGCCTATCCCGGTAAAGTTTCCCGCCTCGCTGATCAGGACTGGTCGTAATAGCCGGAATAAGCGAGAGATTGCCGAGATGGCGGAATTGGTAGACGCGCTAGCTTCAGGTGCTAGTTGGGGTAACTCAGTGGAGGTTCAAGTCCTCTTCTCGGCACCATAATAGAATCAAGGGCTTACGAGAGATCGAAGCCCTTTTTTCATTTCTGAAAACAGCTATTTCGATATGTAGTTGTCACTTATCATGCAGCTATACAAAGGTGGTAATTCTACACCGCCAATCACCTGCTCTCAGCCGATCGGTTTTGCAATTAAACGTAGTAACAGTGCTTTATCCATTACCACTTCTGCTGGCAGTTGCTGCATAACTATCTGTTCAATAAACTGTAGCCGCGTAGGCGCTACATCATAAATTAATTTACTGACCCGCCACTTCGGGAACAGCATGCCAATCGACAGCGTACTGCACTATTCTCTCATGCTGCATCGCAGCATACGCTGCTTGATATCGCATTGTGTTTCGTTTGATTTTCTTTTCATGTGATCAAAGATCATAAGTACTGCTTATAAACAGGATCATAAATACTGAATTTTCTTAATTAGTAATTAGGATTAGCATCACTCCTCGAACCGATACACAGTTTTCGCACATATCGAGCTTAACCTCGATATACAGCCCAAGTGAGTATCGCCCGGTGGGTGGGCAGCTGACTTAAACCTTGAGACTTAGGAGAACACGATGGCAGTGAAGAGCTATAACGCGGGTGTTAAAGAGTACCGCGAGACTTACTGGATGCCCGATTACGCACCGAAAGATACCGATCTTCTGGCGTGCTTTAAAATCACACCGCAGCCGGGCGTACCACGCGAGGAAGCCGCTGCCGCGGTCGCCGCCGAATCCTCGACCGGCACCTGGACCACCGTCTGGACCGACCTACTGACCGACCTGGACTACTATAAAGGCCGTGCTTACGCCATCGAAGACGTGCCCGGTGACGACACCTGCTTCTATGCCTTCATCGCCTACCCGATCGACCTGTTCGAAGAGGGTTCAGTCGTCAACGTGTTCACCTCTTTGGTGGGCAACGTGTTTGGATTCAAAGCAGTGCGCGCGCTGCGCCTGGAAGATGTGCGCTTCCCGATCGCCTACGTCATGACCTGCAACGGTCCGCCGCATGGCATCCAGGTCGAACGCGACATCATGAACAAATATGGCCGCCCGATGCTCGGCTGCACCATCAAGCCTAAACTGGGGCTGTCGGCCAAGAACTACGGCCGCGCCGTTTACGAAGGTCTGCGCGGTGGTCTGGACTTCACCAAAGATGACGAGAATGTCAATTCACAGCCCTTTATGCGCTGGCGCCAGCGTTTCGACTTTGTGATGGAGGCCATCCATAAGGCAGAGGCAGAAACCGGCGAGCGCAAGGGTCACTATCTGAACGTCACGGCCCCGACGCCGGAAGAGATGTATAAACGCGCCGAATATGCTAAAGAGATCGGCGCCCCGATCATCATGCACGATTACATCACCGGCGGATTCTGCGCCAACACCGGTCTGGCCCAATGGTGTCAGAACAACGGCGTCTTGCTGCACATCCACCGTGCCATGCACGCGGTGCTCGACCGCAACCCGCACCACGGCATCCACTTCCGCGTGCTGACCAAGATCCTGCGGCTCTCCGGCGGCGATCACCTGCATACCGGCACCGTGGTCGGCAAGCTGGAAGGCGACCGTCAATCCACGCTCGGCTGGATCGACCTGCTGCGGGAATCCTACATTAAGGAAGACCGCTCGCGCGGTATCTTCTTCGATCAGGACTGGGGCTCGATGCCAGGCGCCTTCGCGGTTGCATCCGGCGGCATCCATGTCTGGCACATGCCGGCACTGGTTACCATATTCGGCGACGACGCCGTGTTGCAGTTCGGCGGCGGTACTTTGGGCCATCCTTGGGGCAACGCCGCCGGTGCGGCTGCCAACCGCGTTGCGGTTGAAGCCTGCGTCGAGGCACGCAACCAGGGCCGTGAACTGGAGAAAGAGGGTAAGGATATTCTGGTCAATGCCGCCAAGTCGAGTCCGGAACTGGCCGCGGCGATGGATACCTGGAAAGAGATCAAGTTCGAATTCGATACGGTTGACAAACTGGACGTTGCGCACAAGTAGGAACTGGCTATCAGCTACCGGGATCTGGTACCCGCTAGCTGATTAGAGTCGAATGGTTATTTGAGCGTAAGCTTACCAACGGAATTTTGGAGTACAAACAATGAGTGAAATGCAAGATTACAAATCGAGTTTGAGCGATGTCTCTAGTCGCAAATTCGAAACCTTCTCCTATCTGCCGGCGATGGACTCCGCGCAGATCCGCAAGCAGATCGAGTACATCGTTAAAAAGGGATGGAATCCGGGTATAGAACATTGTGAGCCGGAGAATGCGTTCCAGAACTACTGGTACATGTGGAAGCTGCCGATGTTCGGCGAAACCGACGTCGATGCCATCCTGGCAGAGTGTGAAGCCTGCCACAAGGCGCATCCCGAGAACCATGTACGCCTGCTCGGTTTTGACAACTACGCACAGTCTGCGGGAGCCTCCATGGTTATCTATCGCGGTAAGTCGGCTTAACCGACGGCGGGAAAGCAGTAGTGATCAGGCCCCCGCCCGCTTGATGCCGGTCGGGGGCTTTTTTTTGGGGACCCACGGAAACGATGACCAAACCACAGACTTATATAGGCGTTGACCAGGATGTGTACGGTGGCATGACTGTCATCGGCAAGATGATTCGTGACGCCTGGGTATTCGGGTTGATTCCGGAGACGCAAACCTGCGCGGGCTGGAATATGGCCGGCATCAACGGTCTGTTGCATAAGGTGAACGATGAGTGGGACAAATATGGCTGCCTGGTCAGCAATCTGCCCGATGAGCTGCGTGCGCGCCACCAGAGAATTCACGCTGAAGCAGTTGAACTCGCGCGCGCTGCCGGCTGGAGCGGTGAAATCGAAACGAACGATGAAGACTGATAACTGCAGGGTTATCGGTTGCAACCTATTGAGAGCCTGGAAGGTAAAAAATGTCTGCAGTGGATATCGAGCAATTCAGAATCAAACGGGAGCCTTTCTACAGAGCGGTAGGCAATGAGATAGCCTTGTACGAGGCTGCTTATAACGCACGCATGCCGATGATGCTCAAGGGGCCGACCGGCTGTGGCAAGTCCCGTTTTGTCGAGTATATGGCCTGGAAACTGGAGCGTCCGCTGATTACCGTCGCCTGCAACGAGGATATGACTGCTTCCGATCTGGTGGGACGCTTTCTGCTGGATAAAGACGGCACCAAGTGGCAGGACGGACCGCTGACGACGGCGGCTCGGCTGGGTGCCATCTGTTATCTGGACGAAGTTGTCGAAGCGCGCCAGGACACCACGGTGGTCATCCATCCGCTGACCGATCACCGGCGCACGCTGCCGCTGGACAAGAAGGGCGAACTGATCCAGGCGCATGCCGATTTTCAGCTGGTCATCTCCTACAATCCGGGCTATCAGAGCCTGATGAAAGATCTGAAACAGTCGACCAAACAGCGCTTCGGCGGCTTGGATTTCGATTATCCGGAGGAGGCTCTGGAGACGGAGATTGTGGTCCTGGAGTCGGGGGTGGACAAGGCCACCGCACATAAACTGGTGCAGATCGCCCACCGCGCGCGGAATCTCAAGGGGCACGGCCTGGACGAGGGCATCTCGACCCGCCTGCTGGTCTATTCGGGACAGCTGATTCACAAAGGTGTGGAGCCGGTTGCCGCCTGCTCGATGACCATGGTGACACCGTTGACCGACGACCCGGATATGCGGGATACCTTGAACGCAGCGGTTCAGACCTTTTTTGGTTGAGACAGCGCGCGCAGCCGCGCCGCCATCCCGCACATCTGGGGCGGATGCGGCGCCGTGGAACTGAACGATGGCGATCAAACTCGAAGATTACGAATTCTATCTGGAAGATACCGCACCCGAGATTCGCGACGTGCTGGAAGGCACCTTCTCGGAAGCGGCGCACGTGATGTCGCCGGCTGGACTGCAGAACTACCTGGAGGGGGCGAGAGGACTTTCCAATCTGCGTCGCGGCAAAGACCTGGTCATCTCCTATCTTCAGGTCATGCCGCTGGTGACCAAAGAGTGCGGTGAAGACATCATCACCGATTGCATAGCCGCTGCTATGAAGCTCTCATCGATGACATCCGGCGAAGTCATAGCCCTGTTGTTCAACAGTCTGCCGACCGCGGCGCGGCGGTTGGGAGACGCCGAGCTGCTGCGCGGCTATCTGACGCTGATCCACCAGCTTTCGGCTACCGCAGCGCGCGGTTTGCGGCCGATGCTGAGCCACATCGATGAACTGCTCTCCAAGCTGACTTTGAGCGGACTGCGCCGTTGGGCTAACTTCGGAGCGCAGGCTTACCGGCGCGACTTTCAGAATCTGACTGCCTATTTCAGCCTTGAGTCCAAGGATAGCCAGGCGATGCTGCAAAAGGAGCGCAGAGGCACCCTTTTTATCGACACCCAGCGCAAACTGAACTTCTACCTGCGGGCGCTCTGGGGGCGCGATTTTTTCCTGCGCCCGACGGGAGCGGATTTCACCGATTTCAAGCCATATATACAACAGCACGTCGTGCATATGCCCGACGCTGTTGACGCCGTCGGTGAAATATCCGGGCTTGAATTGTACCGCGCCACATCGGCGCATATGGCGGCTCACATCTGTTACACCCGCAGGCGTATATCGGCAGAGCAGCTCAGTCCGGCGCAGATGTTTTTCATCGGTCTGGTGGAGGATGCGCGCATCGAGTACAAGGCGATCAGGGAGTTTCCCGGACTGAAAAAACTCTGGCGTTCACTGCTGCTGGTTGAACACAACACGCCGGCAGAGCATCAGACGATACCGCTGCTGGAACAGTTTGCGCTGTTATTGCTGGATTCGTCCGAACGCTCGGATGATGAAGAATTGAATGCGTTGGCCGATCGTTTTCATGCTGACATCGAACAGCGCCAGGACGACAATCGTTTGTCATGGAACCTGGGTGTCGATCTATTCAACCTGCTGTCGGCGCGCAAAGAGGTGCCCAGCCTGCGCATTCTGGACCGCATCCGAATTCCCTACCGCGACGACAACCGATTTATCTGGGAGTTCGAGGCGTTCGACTGGAGACAGGGTATGCAATATCTACCAGTCAGTCAGCGCCAGGTGCGGCGTAAGGTCAATGTGATGGAGATGATCAACGAAGTCGACTGCGAACTGGCTGGTGACGACGCGCAGGAGATCTGGACCTGCGAGACCGAACTTTTTCCGTACGAGGATGAAGGTGTCAGCTACAACCAGATGTGGGGCAAGGATCCGGTATCGGAGCCCTTTCATTACCAGGAGTGGGATTACCAGATTCAGCTGCACCGACCCGATTGGGTCACGGTTTACGAACGCCGGCAACCGAAGGGCGATCCAGCGACGATCGACAGAATCATTACCGAGCACCGGCCAGTAACCCAGCGTATAAAGCAGATCATCGACCTACTTACCCCGGAAGGCGTACAGCGCGTACGAAATATGGAAGACGGCGATGAAATTGATATCAATGCCGCGATCGACGCCATGGTCGCGATCCGCATGGGCGATATTCCCAACTCGCGCATCACCATGCGCAATGTACTGAAAAACCGCGATCTTGCTGTCGTCGTCCTGATGGATCTATCAGAGTCGACCAACGAATCTGTTGAAGGCTCGGACAAGACTATTCTGCAGCTCACCAGGGAGGCATCCACGTTGGTGGCCACTGCGATCAATGGCATCGGCGATCCCTTTGCGCTGCACGGTTTTGCATCGGACGGTCGCCACGATGTGCAGTACTACCGATTTAAGGATTTCAACCAACACTTCGACGCTGAAGCCAAGTCCTGGCTGGCCGGCATGCAGGGCGGATTGTCCACGCGTATGGGTGCGGCCATGCGGCACGCCGGACAGCATCTGCTCAGGCAGCCAGAGCGGCGCAAACTGCTGCTGATCGTCACCGATGGTGAACCCGCTGATATCGACGAACGCGATCCGCAGCACCTGCGCCACGATACCAAGAAGGCTGTGGAAGAGCTCTACAGCAAGGGAGTACTCAGCTACTGCCTGACACTGGATGCCGACGCCGATAATTATGTCAAACGTATATTCGGTATCAATAACTACACCATCATCGACAATGTGCAGCGGCTGCCGGAGAAGCTGCCGGTACTGTTCGCTACGTTGACGGCATAACCCATGTGAAGATATGGATATTAGTTTTATACGGGGCCCTGAAATCGGACGCGAACAGCACTCCCTGCCGGCAGATCATTACCGCCTGATTCGTCTGCTGTTCAACCGCAACCAAAATGAAACGCTGTTCGTTCCAATCCGCAATATCCAGTACTTGGGCATCATCGACCGGGCAGAGGTTGTGTTCGTTGACGGACAGGGACCGAGATTGATTGAACTTGCCTGGTGTGAATTCCAGTCCAGCGGACGCAACGATCTGCGTATGCCGGTCACTTATACCCGTGTTTTCTATCATACGAAGGGGCTGGAGCTCATGCCGCGATTGCAACAGGAGTTCTTCAACGCGTTGAAACTTCTGGAACAGCGGCAACCCAAGCATGTGGGTGGTACAGTGACAGAGTTGAAACGCAACTAAGCAGCGCCGACCATCATATGCCACCTACTCTGCTCCAGCAGGAAACCGACTGATAGCCGGTTTATTTTAACTCGTCAAGTTACCGATTTCCTTTTAATTGGTTCCGTGCAAAATGACGCATTAAGCCACTCCACAGCATCCGCTTTTTTATAGAAAGAGCGCACCTTTATATGCTGAAAGTAAGAGACTTTGGCTATATTGCTCAAAAAAGCGTCCTGGTGATGCCGATCTAAAAATGCGACCGCCTTAAGCCGTCTCTTCGTCCCCTTATACATTGCCATCTGTACAATCGGAGAGATCGAATAATCGCCTTGTCGCTCAATAAGAATCGGTACCGGTTCATCAAACTGATCCAAAAAACCGACAACGGCCGGGATGTCGTCAGCGGTTATCTCCTCATCCGTATGTATGATCAAATGGAGATATCGACTATCGACCACACAGAGCATCAGCTTGTCTGTATCCAGTTGCTCCATCACCAGGGTCGGTCACCATTTTCAGCAATTGTCGACATATTCAGTTTTCATGTCGTGAACCGATTCCGGCACTTCGGTCCACAGCGATCCTCCAAACATCAGAAACCATTCAACATCGTTCAGCAGGCCCTGGTACACATGACGTAAAAACGCATCGTGGTGACTCTGGGGAGGTGTTCTGCGCGCAATCTCCTGGAGGTAGAGATCACGCTTCTGTTCTATCGTCCGTGTACGGTCCATTGCATTCTCCTTAATTGTCCTTAATCCTGTGTAAAACATTTTAGTTCAGCCGTCACATTGATCAGGCTGAATAGTTTGTAAGAAGTTTCCGAAAATCACGCCCCGCCCAGGAAAACCACTACAGTGTACCGCAATAGTAGCATTCACGATTTATTGAGACAGCACCATCAGTAAAAATCCTTTCCGGCTGTGTGGAACCTAATTCTGCCGACAGGCTGTCAACAATCGTTCGGATCACCGCAACATTCACCTACGAATTTCCGTCTGATTAATTTCCAAAACTCAAGATCATCGATTGCCTGACGAAAACATTATTCAGAGATTCTTAAAGGAGTGTGAATATGGCTAAATTCTATGCAATAAACTGGGGTATGGCGTTGGTTTCAATTGTCCTTGCCACGCTTTGGTGCATTTGGGCCGTGTAGCAAGAGGTGACACACCCCTCCCCTGATTATTATTTCGGCATGGCATCCGCACCTGGAAGCGACCAGTTGAACCGGCGCCTCTCTTGGCACAGGGGTTGATCACCCAGGGTCTGCCGGTCGTATTGAACTGCTCTCCATGGCCGCCTCATCTGGCGATCTCCGGACGGGCATCAAACCAGAATCCCTCAGCAACCCCACCCTTGTTCAAGGTATAACCAATCCATTTCGACTGTTTCATAGAGATGAAAGATACGCTTTACCTCCCAGTAAACGCATCTGTTGCATAATCCATTCAGTTCTTGCATGCATATAACTGGATGGCCGTACCACAGAATATTTCATTGGGTTGGGCAGAGCAGAAGCGAGAAGCGCTGCCTCCCGATGCGACAGCCCGGATGCCGGTTTACGGAAGAACTGCTGGCTGGCTGCTTCAATGCCAAAGGTGCAGTCACCGAACTGAACCGTATTGAGGTAAACCTCAAGAATTCGACGCTTTGGCCAGGTCGCCTCCAGAACCAGCGCGAACCATGCTTCAATCCCTTTTCTCTGCCATGTCTGACCTGGCCACAGGTAGAGGTTTTTCGCCAGTTGCTGGGTTATCGTGCTGGCACCCCGCATCCGGCCGCCCAGCCGGTGTTCGCGCAACGCGGTGGCAATTGCATTCAGATCGAATCCCCAGTGTGAAGGAAACAGCTGGTCTTCGGCTGCGATGACTGCGAGAGGAACCACCGGCGCGATACGCTGCCACTCCACCCACTCTCGGGTTATGCGTGTACAGGGGCTGGCGTTGCCCAAGCCACCGATCTTGGCTTGAAGTATAAAGGCACTGGTTGGTGGCGGAAACCAGCGGAAAGGTAGCGTCAGCAAAAGTGTGACTATGATTCCCGTCAGCACCATACCGAATACCAGGCGTTTCAACATAATTGCCAGAAAAGCCATGCTTTATCAGATGCCACTCATTTCCTGCATCCACCCCCTAGCACCATTGGAACAGCTTGACCGGCAACGCTGCAATCCTCATCGACTTTTCAATGCTACGGTATCAAGACACTACACAGCCTATTTTTTTTTAAGGTAGCGATAGTATCTAATCAAGCGATAAAAATGCTAGCGTTTTTATCGGAATAATTGTTGCTCACCGCTCTATTTATCTCTATTACGAATAAATACTTAAAGAAACTTCAGTGGTTGCCGAATATCGCGCTGAAGGAGAAAAATCCGCATGTGGACCATGGAATTACCGCTCCTTTGGCGGGAACAAGGCAATATCGATCTCGAGGGAGTTGGCGCTCCGTCGATACTGACAGGTAACTGGCAAGCAGTCAAACAAAGACCGCCAGCATGTTGAATTCCCGCTCGATTGGGCTATTTCTTCTGCAACCATCCTGCGTAATCGGCAGTTCAAATTCACCGTATACGAAGGATAGAGTGAGGTGATTATCATGAAAGTACTATTTAATACAGCTGCTCTCTTTTTAACGGCAACATTACTCTCTTTCGGTGCTTGGGCGGAGATGTCGCCGGAGACAATTCCCGGTGCAAATACGGTTGATAGCGATCAAGCCAAGTCCCTATTTGACCAAGGAGTGTTGTTTGTCGATCCCCGTAAAGATTCCGACTGGGAAGCTGGACGAATCCCGGGTGCGGTGCACCTTGAACTCAACAAAAATCTATCTGAGGAGTCGTTGCTTGCGGAGGCCAGTAAAGACGACGATATCGTCTTCTATTGCAACGGCATCAAATGCATGGTCAGTGCGCATGCGAGCGAACAGGCTGTGAGTTGGGGCTTTAAGAAAGTGCATTTTTATCGTGCGGGATTTCCCGACTGGAAGAGCCACGGCTATCCGGTTGAGTGAACTTAACCCACAGTTGAAGCCTGGCAATTGCCGGGCTTCAAATTATTGGATCGCAATCGACATGCCAGTGCTATGTTCAATCAGCGGACGAGGTGGACCGGGATGGCTGAGCAGACATACCGACGGATAGCAGGGTAATGAAACGCAACCAGGGAGCTGCAGAATCCTGGCGATCCAACAATTATAAAATCATATTTCGGTAACGAAAAAATGGTACCGATGGAGGTGTCAGAGTGACACTAAAGGCCAGAATCATTGTTGTCTCGTCCATTGCCACTCTGCTTGTGGCGTTCTGTCTCAGTATTGCCGGCAAGATATCAAGAGACGAAGTGGAGAGTCGCTTTGAACAGAGTGCGTTACAGGGTAAAGCAATATTATGGAAAAAGATCCTCGCCAGCCAACTTGATCATATGGAAGCGGCACTGCCGGCATTGACACGCAGCCGGGAAGTCCTAAAAGCGATCGGTGCAGGAGATCCTGACGAGATCGAGAAGTTTACTATCGGTACTTTCAATCGCTTATCCGTCAGTGGCACCATCAGCAAGCTGCAATTGGTAGATAGCACAGGGAGGATACTGTTTTCCAAACCCGACGGTAATCCAGGATCCGTGAAGGGGGGACTGGTCGAACAGGCGATTCTGAATAAGGAGTTGCGCAGTGGACTCGAGAGAGACGGTGACGGCCACCTCAATGTTGTGTTGGCAACTCCACTATACTCCCGCGGCAAACTCGTCGGCGCAGGAGTACTGATTAAAAATCTGCAACCATCGGTAGAGGATTTTAAAGCCAATGATGGTACCGAGGTTTTTGTGCTCGATACCCAAGGCAGACCCGAATACACCACAGCTTCCGAGTTGAATGATTCCGTATCCCACAACCTGCCTGAGTTGGGGCAAACCAAATTCGCCTACACGGATGCAGATGCGCAGATCTATTCGGTAGTCGCTTTAACCATACAGGATAGCCAGCAAACGCCTTTGGGCTATCTGATAACGGCAACTGACACGACGGAAAGCGTTTTGCAGCAGCGATCCATCAACACCGTTTTCATAATTGGAACGTTCGCAATCATTACTGTTTCACTGCTGGGAATCTACTGGTATATCAATCGGTCATTCAAACCGTTGAATAACGCGGTCGCTGTTATGCGTGCGGTAGCCGACGGTGATCTTACGGTTGCCATCAGCAACGAGCATAAAACCGCCCGTGGAAGTAATGACGAGATCGGTCAATTGCTGCAGGCGGCAAAAACGATGGTTGCACGCCTGCATCGCATGGTGGGCGGTATTTCCGAGGTCGGCGACCGATTGACATCGTCTGCGGAAAAAGTTTTTTCAATTACCAAGGATACACGCAACGGGATTACATCTCAGCAAAGCGATATCGAACGCGTCGCAAGCGCAATCAATGAAATGGCTGCAACGGTTCAAGGTGTGGCAAGCAGTGCAATCAATGCAGCAGAGACGACCAGGCAGGCCGATGACGAAGCGGAAAGCGGAAAACAGGTGGTCGCGCTGACCATAGCCGCCACGCATGCTCTGGCAGAAGAGGTGGAGAAGGCTTCTGTTGTCATCCAGCAGCTTGAAAGCGACAGTGAGCACATCGGTTCGATTCTTGACGTTATCCGCGGTATCGCCGAGCAGACCAATCTGCTCGCGCTCAACGCCGCCATCGAGGCAGCCCGGGCTGGCGAACAGGGACGTGGGTTTGCCGTGGTCGCTGATGAAGTGCGCACACTCGCCGGTCGCACGCAGCAGTCTACCCAAGAGATACAAAAAATGATCGAGAAGCTGCAGGCCAGAGCTAAAAACGCGGCTGGTGTGATGGAAGAAGGGCGTAAACAGGCTCAACTCAGCACCGAGCAGGCGGCTCGGGCGCAAAACGCGCTAATGGATATCACAACCTCGGTCAACCGTATTGCCGAGATGAACATACAGATTGCCACCGCAACAGAGCAACAAAGCGCCGTGGCAGAGGAGATCAATCGCAATGTCAACGGCATCACCGAAGTAAGCAAGCGCACCGCAGCTGCGGCGGAACAGACTGCAAGCGCCAGCGAAGCGCTGTCGCAACTGGCAATCGAGCTCCAGGAGACGACCAGGCAATTTAAAGTTTAATGCTGTCATATTTCCGAGCGAAAAAACTTTTTTGGAGATGCACCAATCCCCCGGGTGCATTTTATTACACTTTCAGCCTTCCCGTGCTGGAACCAATTCTGCTCTAACTCCGGGCTCCCCTTACTTTATAAACGTACTACTTCAGAAATATGCATTAGCATGAGATTTGCCGCTGTCCGCGATGAACCAAATTTTACGCTTCAGCAGCTGATCTATCACTGATTCAAAAACGTAGCCCAGACCGGCCAGAATCCCCCCAACAAAACCGCTCCACCAACCGAGCACCAGATCCCGATTCTGTTTTTTTCCGCAATCATCATTAGCAATCCGCCATACATCAACCAGCCCCAGGGGGTGAGCAGCGACATCAACAACCCCAGCGGATAAGTGGCGAGCATGTCCGGAACAGCGGACAGCTTACCGGGTGTGAAATACTCAAAAACTGACCAGCTGACTAAGGAGATCAGCAGTGCCGTCACCGGCCCCAGAAGCAGCCAGTAGAGGCTGACTCTCATTGAGATTTTCATCAGATTTGGATCTCTTGAATTCAGCTGTGTGTGGGTTGGCGCACCCCGTTTCCGTCTATTCCGGCCGCCGAGGTCTATTGTTTGCGTGTAAAAATCCACTTCGCTCCCGTTGAGATCTCAGGGTTAAACCGGTATCCATCCACAGTAAATTCTTTGAGCGACTCTGGTGCAGCCAGTCTGTTCTGAATGATGAAACGACACAGTTGGCCGCGCGCTTTTTTCGCATATACCCCGATCATCTTATACTGTCCGTTCTTCCACTCCCTGAATTCCGGCGTGATAATTTCAGCATCAAGATTGCCGGTATCGATCGATTTGAAATACTCCTGAGAAGCCAAGTTGACAAGATAGCCGGTTCTGAGCCGTTTTAGCTGCCTGTTCAGTCCATCCGCTATCTTGGCACGCCAGAACTGATAGAGATTGCTGCCGCGTTCGGTGTCGATTCTACGTCCCATCTCCATACGATAGGGCTGCATCAGATCGAGCGGACGCAGCAATCCATAAAGTCCGGACAGAATACGCAGGTGGGACTGAGCAAATTTCAAATCCGCAGACGTAAGGCTACCCACATCGAGACCGGAATAGACATCCCCCCTGAACGCCAGCACCGCCTGTCTGGCATTCAGGGGGGTAAACGGGACGCTCCAGGATTCGAATCGCTGAAAATTGAGTTCGGCGATCTGTTTGCTGACCTGCATCAACTCTGCGATATCCAGCACCGAATAGCTGCGCGCGCGGTTGATCAGCAGCTGCGAATCCTCCAGGTAATCAGGGATTGTGTGCGTCTTGATTTTGACCTTTGATTGGTAATCCAGGGTTTTTGCAGGTGATATTACTGATAGCATCGCCGCTTGCTCTTAGATTCATACAATTTGAGACGAACGCAACATTTTATCAGGAAATGATAATAAACAAAGTCTGCACTGCAACAGCGCACGAGGCCGATCTCTCCGGTTGGCACTACTGCAGCAGCAGTCGATCTATCAGCTTGAGTTCCCGCTTCTCATTGCTGAATGCGGCAAAGACAAAAAGCACGACAATCAGACAGACTACCAACAGTAGCAATGTGACCACCGGCAGCATCCCAGCCATCAGCTGCAAATTGGCTTCCGTGATGCTGCCCGACTGTAACCCGGCCCAGACCAGATGGGGATTGACCAGCAGCGGAGCGCTCCAGAACAGCCAGCCGGCCAGTAGTGCCAGCATCGCCAACAACAGATACCCTACCGGCGGCCAGATAGTCAGCAATTTTCGGCGCTTATCCAGAAAGCGACGCTCCTTTTCGGTAAGTTCCATGGTTCACTCCAAAAAACCCAGAGAGGCTCTTCTGCTGCGTGAATAGTCCGATACTTCGCTACAATCTGCGCTTGAGCAAATCAGCAACTTCATCCTCCGCCATCAGCGCGGGGTTGCTTTGCATGTTGCTGCTCCAGGAGCCCGCCACCAGTGCCGGGATGCTCTCTTGCGTGATACCAAACTCCCTCAGCCGACTGATATCCAGCGAATCGATCCAGCGACGCAGGGTGGCGACAAGTAGCTCATGCAGCTGTGCCTGATCATCCACCTCCGGGGTGCTGAACAGTGACCCGACTTGCGCATATTTAGCCAAAGCAGGACTCCCCGGCTGTTGTTGAAGCAATAGCCGGATATTGATGTCCACCGCCTCTGCCAGCAGGGTACCGCAGGCGACGCCATGCGGAATCGGATACTGGGCTCCCAACGGCGACGCAAGACCGTGCACCGAACCCAAGCCTGCATGCGCCAGGCAGATACCCGACATCAGCGACGCATAGGCCACCCGGGAGAGGTCCGCTTCGGCTCTAAAATCGCCTTCGATCGCAGAAAAAAATCCTTCGACAAAAGCCTGTATGCCGGACCATGCAAGCGCATCGGTGATCGGATTTGCCCGGCGTGATACAAAGGATTCGAGCAGTTGAGTAAATGCATCCATGCCCTGCGCAGCCATCAATGCCCGCGGACAACTGCGCAGAAACAGGGGGTCGACGATGGCAGTGTGCGCGACCAGCGCAGCGTGACGAAACGATTTCTTGAATCCACCTTCGCCACGGCGCGAAAGCACAGCGTTTTTGGTCGCTTCACTACCGGTGCCCGCGGTTGTCGGAACTGCTATTAAAGGCGTTGCCGGCCCCAGGTAAGGGATATTTCTGCCAACCCCTTCCAGATGATCCATTACCGAATTTCCGCGCGGCAGCAGTCCGGCGATTGCTTTCGCGGCATCCAGAACACTGCCGCCGCCGATGCCGACGACCACGTCTATGTTTTCGACGTGATACTGCGCTACCGCACGATCCACCAGATCCGGTGAGGGCTCCTCTTCAACCTTAACCTGAAACCAGGCCACCGACTGCTGTTTCAAACCCTGCACCAGGTGATCCCAGTGTCCGCTTGCAGCGAGGAAACTGCCTCCGGTTACAATCACCGCCCGGCGCCCGAGAGCGGCAACTCTCTCCGGCAGCTGATCAGCCTGCCCTGCGCCGAAAATGATACGCGGCAACCGGGACAGTTCAAAGTAGGGTACGAACTCCATTACGCGCCAACCTTTCTGTCAAGCAACAGATTTTACCGGACTTGGTTTATCGACGACTCTCTGGCAGTAAAGCATCCTCTCCGACCTGCATTCAAGCCACTGGAAAGAGACCATCGAAGCGAACACCTTTTCTTGGAGAAGCCATCATACTCTGCACCTTGTCGCGCCAGGCGAAATAGTGATCTGTCTCCTTGTGTGCCTTCGCATCGGCTTCCGAAGCGTAGGCTTCGTACAGCAGAAACCGGTTGGGATCTGCGCAATCGCGCAGTACATCGAAGCGCCTGTTTCCCGGCTCCTTGATTGAGTTCAGGTGGTTGCCTTGGGTAGCTTCGATAAATGCTTCGACCATTTCAGGAATGACATCTACATAAACCAGGGTAACATGCATTGTCGGCTCCGTTTTGCTCTGTGTGAAATACAGATAGCGTCTGAGTAAATTTATCGGGTCAATTTTTATCTTAACACTCAGATGATCTACTTCGAACTACCCGGAGCGAGAACTGAACTTAATTTCAATCCAAGTGACCAAAAATTGTCATAGCTATGCCGCTCGATCCCGGATAGTCTCTACCGGTCATTTGCAGCGAGGGAAGACTTTACCGTGAAGTTTTTCGAAATATCTGCCGGAAGACATTGATCCCCCTCAGAAAAAGGATTTCCTGCCGACAACTGTTTAGACCCGGCTGATTACACCGGTGAGCAATTTGGAAGTTAGATAGCTATGGCGGATCCACAACCTATTGTTGATTCGATGATATTCATCCACTCCTTTTCCGGAGGGTAAGAAGGTTTGTCATCCACTGCGCTGCATACCGCACTAGTCAACGGTGCGTTGATAAAGGAGCGGCTGCTTGACCAACTTATGCGCCATGGCTATCCCACACTGGTCGCGGCACAGTGTGTCGCGCTGCTGGTTTTCCTGGCGCTCTCGCCGTTCTCCGAAGGCGGATTCCTGACCATCTGGATCGTGCTGTTTACGCTGGTCTCGGTTGTTCGTTACATCGGTTTGATCATCAGCAGAGACCGTTTCAAGCGTGACAATATCAAACCGATCGCCCGTTATCAGGTGCTGGGCGCGCTTCTGGGGGGCACTATCTGGTCCGCGCTGGTGTTTACCTATAATCCAGCCCAGCCGCTGTTCGCCCAGCTGTTTCTGCTGGTGATTCTCGTCGGACTGCCTGCCGGCAGTCTGGCAAGTAATGCGGTCTATCTGCCGGCATTTCTGGCTTTTGCTCTGCCGATCATGGGTTCATTGGTGTTCTGGGCGCTAGTCCACACCACCAGTTTTCGGACAGAATTTACCATCGTCAGCGTGATCTACGCAGCATTGATACTGATCATCGCCCGGCAGTACGCCGCCAATATGCGCAACTCCATCGAGCGCAGTGAAGAAAATAAAATTCTGGTCCGAGAGATAAAAGCAGTCAACGCCAAGCTCCTGCAGCTGGCCTACAAAGATCCGTTGACCAGTCTCTCCAATCGGCGTCAGTTCGAGGAGAATGCAGCCCGCCTGCTGGAACAGCTGAGTGGAACTGCTTCGAGCATGGCGTTGCTGTTGATAGACGTGGACAATTTTAAACAGGTAAATGACACCTATGGCCATGAAGCGGGCGACGAGCTGCTGCGGGAGCTCTCCAGTCGAATCAAATCCTCGTCACGCGAATCGGAGATGATCGCGCAGGTGGAGGTAGCCAGAATCGGCGGGGATGAGTTCATCATCGTTTATCATCTCGATGCGAAGTCGACCGGTATCGAAGCACTGTCGCAGCGCATTCTGCATGAAATCTCGCTGCCCATGGAACTGGCCGGAAAAACTTTCCAGCCCAGTGTCAGTATCGGCATTGCGCTGGCGCCAAAACATGCCGCCAAGATCAAGGACCTGGTGAGAGTGGCGGATGTTGCCATGTACCAGGCGAAAAAGGCGGGTGGAAGCAGAGCGGTTATCGCAACCGGGAAAATTGCGCCTTTCCTAAACTGATTCCCCGACTACGCGCACAACCGCGGCACTGAGGCTGGACAGATCCTCCTCACCGATAATAAACGGCGGCATCAGATAAACCAGTTTTCCGAACGGCCTTACCCAGACACCGGCATCCACGAAGCGCGGTTGCATGACACGCATATCTACCGCCCTTTTGAGTTCCACGACGCCGATAGCACCCAATACCCGTACATCTTTGACATGGGACATGGCACGGCAGGGTTCCAGACCGGTTTGCAGGCCAGCTTCGATTGCGCATACCCGTTGTTCCCAGGGCGAGTCGGTTAACAGTTCAAGACTGGCAACTGCGGCAGCACAGGCCAGCGGATTGGCCATGAAGGTCGGCCCGTGCATGAAAAGTCCAGGATTTCCAGATCCGATAACCGCGCTGACCGCCAGGCTGGTTAGGGTTGCAGCCAGTGTCATATAGCCTCCGGTCAACGCCTTGCCGACGCACATGATGTCGGCAGAAATTCCGGCATGCTCACAAGCAAACATACGGCCGGTGCGCCCAAAACCGGTGGCGATCTCGTCAAGTATCAGCAGGACATCGTAGCGATCACACAACGCGCGCACCTGGCGCAGGAAATCGGCCGAATAGAAACGCATGCCCCCTGCACCCTGCACCACGGGTTCCAGAATCACCGCCGCCGTCTCTTTGCACACCCGCGCCAGACAGGATTCAAATGCATCGACATCCGACTGTTGGCAGGGCTGACCGAAGCGGCTTCGCGGGGCCGGTGCGAAGTGCTGTTTGACAAGCACGCCGCTGAAAAGCGAGTGCATGCCGTTATCTGGATCGGAGACCGACATCGCATTAAAGGTGTCGCCGTGGTAACCGCTTCTGACAGTCACAAACCGGGTCCGAGCCGGCTGCCCCTTCGCCTGCCAGTACTGCAGGGCCATCTTCAACGCCACCTCGACAGAGACCGAACCCGAGTCGGCAAAAAAAACAGTCTGCAGCGGTTCCGGCGTAAGCTCGATAAGGCGGCGCGCCAGCTCTGCCGCAGGCGCGTGGGTGAGGCCGCCGAACATCACGTGCGCCATGCTGCTTAACTGCGTTTCGATGGCCCGATTCAATACCGGATGGTTGTAGCCGTGGATGGCGCTCCACCAGGAGGACATACCGTCGATCAGCTCACGACCGTCGACCAGCCTTATCCGCACACCTCTGGCGGACGCCACCGGAAAGACCGGCAGATCCGCATCGATCGCGCTGTACGGGTGCCAGACATGCCTGCGCTCAAATTCGATCCACTCCTGTGCGGCTTTATTGACTGTTTTCATGACGGCTATAATAGACAATCAGCAGCAGAGTAAACAACGCCAGGCGACGGCGCCAATGGCATTATGATCAACGCTTGAAAGGAGGCCCCGACGGAACAGTCGTGTCAATCGAACCTGAGCATGGTTTACACCGCTACTGTTCGCAGGTAATGCCGGAGTGGCTGGATTATAACGGTCACATGAACGTGGCCTACTACACGATGGCCTTTGACCGAGCGGGGGAAGCGTTTATGGCAGCCGTCGGCCTAAGCGAAACGCAGACACGTCAGACGGGAAACTCCTGGATGGTGACCGAGGCACATACCACCTATCAAAATGAAGCCATGCCTGGCGACGAGTTGGAGGTAAAAACCCGGATTCTGGCGTTGGATGCCAAACGGATTCATCTGTTTCAAACCATGCGCAGATTGCCTGATGCCAGCCTCCTGGCAACCAGCGAACAGCTCATTCTGCATGTCAATCTGCAGCTGCGCAAAGTGCAGCCCTTCGCTGCGCCAGTGCTGCAGAACCTGCAACGGCTGTGGACTATGCACAACCGACTGGCGCACCCTCCAGAGGCAGGTCGTTGCGTCAGCCTCGGTGCCCGCCGGCCGTCCAATTGAACCTTGATTGGTTGGCATCTGGGTTTGAGCGTGCCACCGATCCTACCCAACGCACAAAAAAACGCATACAGGAAACAGCGGACAAAAGCACCTTGTTTATCGGATTATGTTGACCCAAATCATTTATCAGAAAAACCCCAATTACTAAAATTGTATTGAGTACTCCTGATACGCAGGTGATTCTCAAAGATGATGAATATACAACTCTTTGTATACGGAGAGGGAAAATGAAGAAGATTATGAAATCATTCATGATAGCGACATTGATCGGCGTGACCACTTCAGCTTCGGCCTGGTGGGGCGGCCCCTGGGGCAACAACGGCTACGGCGACGGCTGGGGTGACGGCTGGGGTGATATGTTCGGCGATTTCAATATGAACTTCAGCGGCGGCGGTTATGGTCGTGGACGTGGCTATGGTTATGGCCGCGGTTATGGCTACGGTTATCCGTATTATGGCTACGGTTACGGCTATCCGTACTATGGCGGATGGGGCGCTCCATACGGTTATGGCGTTCCTTATGCCCCCTATGCGGCGCCAGCTCCTCAGGCGCCCGCAACCGAATCCAAGTAACGGACCAGTTGCTTTGACACGACTGCCAATCCAGGGAGGGCTGCATGGGTACAGGGAGGTACCCGCGGCAGTGCTCGGTTCCCCCTGTGTAACGAGCGGAGTAGTAGACTCAAAGCTTGCCGTGTGAAAACCTGCACCGGAAAATTCGGGGTACGCTGCCAGTATGCTGTGCGGCAGTTAACTAGCTTTTCAATTTATATTTAGATTCAGTATCTCCAAGCCGGGAGCCGGATGCGTCGAACTCCGTATAGACCACTTTAAGCTCCTCAAAGCTGTTTGCTACGATGACTGCCGGAGCCGCTTCATCACTCCCTTCCGCATTGGTTTGGAACGAGCGTATCGCCACATTTTTCAGTTCATACTTGAGGTATGTCTTCCTTGTACCGGCGAAGGTCGTGGTTAATTCGACTTCCAGTTTGGGAATGACCTTTCCTTTCAGACACATTTCCTGGAGTTTTGGCGCTGCCTTCCCGTATCCCATTGTGAGGAGGAAATCCTCGACGATGGCTGCACTTCTGCGCCGGCCGCTTCCGATCGCGGTATCAGGCTTGTGCGCTCCCCAATCCATCGCGAAGATATCCAGCCATCCCAGGTGACTGGCGTCATTCGATTCTCCATCGATACCATCGTACTTTGCAAAAATTGCCATCGGATCTTCTCCCGGTCACTCTAAATTGGAAATCAGGTTGAAAAATTCTGACTGAACAGTTCATCACTCAGGATCCGATTTTCACTACAAACCCTGTGCTTCAGAGAGGTCATGAATCGACTACTATTTAGTCAGCTGCATTTGTTGAGGGAAATACTAACATGGGTTGGAAAACCGCCTACAGATCTTTCTACTACCAGGGCGCTCCTGCACCGGCAGATTTATCACTGCCTAAAAATGAGACGGCCATGCTGAGCATAGACGTTCAGAACATCTACTTGAAGGTACCTGATGATCCGGTGGAAAAGGCGCGCTGGGCACCCTTTCACAGACGCATGAATGAGATCGTGATACCGGCTACAAAGTCGTTGCAGCAAGGGTTTCGCAAAGCCGGTATCGATGTTATCCATGCGCGCATTGCATGTCAGCTGCCGGATGGCCGCGATCGCTCATTGAGCCAGAAAAAGCCGGGGTGGAACTATCTGCTGTTGCCAAAAGCGGAGCCGGACTCTCAAATCGTACCCGAGCTGGCGCCGGCAGCGGATGAGATAGTATTGACTAAAACCACCGACAGTGCTCTCACCGGCACCAATCTACGCCTCATCTTGTCCAATATGGGAATTAAAAATGTGGTGCTGACAGGGATATTTACCGACCAGTGCATCTCCTCCACGGTGCGCAGCCTGGCGGATGAAAGCTTCAATGTGATCGTGGTCGAGGATTGCTGTGCGGCGGGCACCGAAGAACTCCATCTCAGAGAACTGGAGATCATCAATATGATCTACTGTCATGTGCTCTCCGGCCGGGAGCTACGTGATA
This sequence comes from Chromatiaceae bacterium, assembly GCA_024235255.1. Classification (GTDB taxonomy): domain Bacteria; phylum Pseudomonadota; class Gammaproteobacteria; order Chromatiales; family Chromatiaceae; genus HKST-UBA178. The sequence continues at coordinate 231,624 of JACKMT010000001.1, read as the reverse complement.
TTATGCATATTCCTTGATTATTCCCTGCTCCTTCTGTAACAACTTATTTGCCGAAAACGGTAATCACCAAGTCAAAGGCATAGCCGATTTTGTGTGAGTACGCTTTACCGTGGCGTTGCGGATTTACCCAAACACTTTGGCTGGGCGCCGGGTTGCCTTTTCACCAAAGCAGAATGGTATTGATGCAATAGAGCAGCAGCGGCGGCACAATCGCAATCACGAGGAAAAAGAGAGCCCTGCGCCCACGTTCGTTTCGCAATGTGTTGAACAAGCCGGCAAAGGCAAACTGAAGCCAGAGCATGGACATCAGTGCGCCGAGTTCCAACAGATAGTCGGGCTGGGCGCTGCGCAAATGCTCCACTGACACTAAAACGCTGAGTATCAGCCACAGTATTGCACCGATAATCCAGGGACGAAGTGCGCGCAACTCATTCGGTAACAAAACTCAACCCTTGCAGTAATCCTGCCGGCGTCGCCAGTCTGCACGTGTATACACCGTAAGCAGAGATCAATTGAGTTAGAATACACAAATATTCTTTTCGCTGACATTATTTGGAGAACCCAGTGCTCGCAGCTTTTCAGTACCGCAAGACCAAAATCATTGCCACCATCGGGCCCGCCAGCGATTCACCTGAGACGCTCAAAGCCATGATCAGCGCGGGCATGAACGTTGCCCGACTGAATCTTTCCCATGGCACTTACAAGGAGCACCGTAAACGCATTCAACGCATCCGCGCGGCTGCAGCCGAGCTCGGCAGACAGGTTGCTATCATGGTGGATACCCGCGGCATCGAGATTCGCACCGGAAAATTGATAAATCGTCCAATCCATCTCGCCGTCGACGATCACTTTACTCTATTTACCGACGGCCGGATCGGCAACAAGAACGGGGTATCGATTTCGAATCATAGTCTGCCCGAAGAGGTTGAACCGGGTACGCCTATCCTGTTGGACGACGGCGCGATGGAACTGGAAGTTATCCAGGTTGACAACAGCCAAATTCATTGCAAGGTGATACATGGCGGCCGTCTGCGCGAAAATAAGAGCGTCAATCTACCCGAAACCGAACTCGCGTTGAGCTCCGTCAGTCCGGAATACCGTGACGATGTGGTCAAAGAGCTGGCTTTCGCGGCGGAAAATGACGTGGACTATCTGGCAGCCTCTTTCGTCCAGCAATCGGCCGATATCTATCGGATGCGGGAGATTCTGGTTGAATATGACCGGACCATCCCGATTATTGCAAAAATCGAAAACCGGGCCGGTTTGGCCAATCTGGAATCGATCGTTGCCGCAGCCGATGGCATCATGGTCGCCCGAGGCGACCTGGGAGTGGAGCTGCCGCTTGCGGAAGTGCCCGGCTTCCAGAAAAAAATCATCCGGATGACGGTTACCAACGGCAAACCGGCGATCACCGCTACCGAGATGCTCGCCTCCATGGAGCGCAACCCCAAACCCACCAGAGCCGAAGCCAGCGACGTGGCCAACGCCATACTGGATGGCAGCTCAGCAGTGATGTTGTCGGGTGAGACCGCAATGGGAAAGTATCCGGTCGCTGCGGTGAAGACAATGGCTACCCTCGCCATTCAGGCCGAATCTTCGTTGAACGAATACGGCTATCTGCAAACCATTCTGCCCAATCCCGCCAACCGGATAGCCGACGCGATCGCTCAGTCCGCGGTCGGTATGGCGCAAAATCTTCGCGCGGCTGCAATCCTCACCCTCACGGATACTGGTTTTACCTCCCGGCTGGTCTCCAAACATCGTCCGGAGTGCCCTATTCTCGCAGTCACCCGCGCCAAGCCTGTGGCGCGCAGGCTCTCGCTGAACTGGGGGGTAACTCCAATCCTCTATGACGGCGGTGGCGACGACCGGGAGAAGCTGGCCTTCGCGCTTGATGAAGCTAGAAAAATGGGCTTCTTTGGCGCTGGAGATACGGTTGTGGTGACCTCCGGTTACCAGCAGACCGCCGGAGGTACCGACCTGATTCGGATTTTGAATTTGGAAGATTGATGTACTGCGTTCTCGATCTGTTCCGTTGCGATACCCCTCCCGCATACCCATACAACCATGCGAGCAGCTGAAACGATGATGAACTACTTGCGGCTGGTAGATGAAAAAAAAATAGGGGATCTGTTTCCGAACCGGCCGCCAGCCGGCGCATTGGAGGCCAGCGGCGTACTGGCCATGAATGGAATGTTTTATGTCGTGTTTGACAACCGGACCGATGTTGCAAAACTTGCCGACGACTTGTCTGCAAATCGGATGAACGGACTGTTCGGTATGGCGCACGGCCGAAGAGGCTACGAGTGCATCACTTATAATCCTTACAAGCAGCGGTTCTATCTATTGATCGAATCGCGCAAAACCAGGAGCGGCAAGTACCGACCCGAGATATTCGAGTACGGTGAATCGCTTGCATACCTCAAGCACCGCCGGATCGACTTCCTCTTTGAGAGCGAAAACAAGGGGTTCGAGGCGCTGGTCTATATGCGGCGAAAGCGTCGGGACTATGTGCTTGCTTTATGCGAAGGCAATAAGTGCAAAAGCGGCTCGGCGGGAAAAGAACCTGGCGGCGGCCGCATTCAGCTGTTCGTGAAAAATAGGCGCATATGGACGCACCTCGGCACCATAAAGCTGCCGAAATCGGTTGCCTTCAACGACTACTCAGCAATGGCTGTCGACGGTGATCGTGTCGCTGTCGTGTCGCAGGAGAACGCTTTGCTATGGATCGGAGTTTTTCAAGAACAGCGCTGGAGCTGGCGCGACGACGGGCAGACATACAGTTTCCCCCGCACAGAGAATGGGTCCATTCTCTACGGCAACGTCGAGGGCGTATCCTGGATTGCGCAAAACCGTATAGTCGCCGTTTCCGACAGAATAAAAGAGAGTCAGACCCCCGACATGGGCAGCAAAGATCAATCAATCCACATATTCGACATACCGACGTAGCGTGAAATCATCGGTTTCGCCGACTAGCTTTTCACCGCCGTATACGTTCTGCTTACTGACAAACCTGGTGTGATCCGGTTAACTCATCTAATATGCCCGAAAAAAGTAACCGCCGCACAATATTAGCTGAAATGGGGAATAAGAGATGGCCGCAAATGAGTCGAAGAATCTGTTGCAACTAGCAAAAGTTCAGCTGGAAACTGCCAAAGCCCAAATCGAAGTGGCACGCTCGCAAGAGAAAATCGTCATGGCGCAGGCCGAGGCTCAAGCTGAGACGGCAAAAGCAAAAGCTGAAGCGACACAGGCGAAGGCAGAGGCCGTAAAAATCAAAGCCGAAGCGCAGGAGCAGGCAGCGAAAGCACAGGAAAAAGTAATGCAGGTCGAGCAGGAGCTGACAGAGACCCGGTCAAAAATGAAACAGCTCGAAGAGCAGATTGTCAGTCTCAACAAACAGCATACAGCGGATCTGAGCAAGGCAAAAAAGGAATCCAATGCCGAACTCGATAAAGTCAGTAAACGTTATCAGGCGGAGATTGAGAAGCATCAGAATCACGCAAAAGCAGAGATAGCCAGAATCAAAAAAGCGGCACATGATGAGCTTGCCGAAGCTCAGGCTGAACTTCAGGCTGAAGCGCAGGCGCAAGCCGAAACGGCCAAGGCCCAGGCGGAAACGGCGAAAGCCCAGGCAAGGACCGCTGAAGTTCAGGCCAATACGGCAGAAGCCCAAGCACGGGCAAAAGCGAAGATCGCAGAGGTAGAGGAGAGACTAAAGAAGCACTTGAAGTAACGTATTAGAATCCGGTGAAAGGCAAAGGAGCGCCTTTCTCGCACGACCTCCAACGCTTTCCTGAACCAACTTCAAGCAGGCTATCGCTTATAGCCTCACGCTAGCGACAGCACTCTCCTGAGCCAAACCGCAATATCTGCGATCTCCTCCATGCAGACGCTGTGCTCGATCGGGTAGGTCTGATATTCGGTGTTGTAGCCCAACTCGCGCAGTTTCTCGACCCCTTTGCGACCGATAAACTCAGGCACCATCGGATCGGCGCTGCCGTGGCAGATTTTTACCGGCAGTCCGGCATTGACAGGATGCGGCTGAATACTCTCCGCCGTGGCAAAGTAGGTGGATAGGCCCAACAGACCGGCCAGCTGCCGCGGGTAAGTCAATGCCGTCTGAATGGCTACCGCGCCGCCTTGGGAGAAGCCTGCCACCACGATTCTCGTGCTCTCCACGCCCCGCTCTACCTCCCTGTCAATCAGCTTGCGAATTGCGTCAGCAGAATTCATCAACTGCGCCACATCGACCTTGCGATCGATGCTGATATCCAGAATATCGTACCAGGCAGGCATTACATAGCCTGCGTTGATGGTCACCGGAATCGCAGGTGCATGTGGAAATATGAAACGTACTGCTGCATCGGTAGGTAAACCGAGTTCCGGCACGATCGGTTCAAAATCGTGCCCATCCGCGCCCAGGCCATGAAGCCAGATAATCGATGCATCAGCCGGTGACTTGGGGTCTATTTCAATATGCGGTAGCAGCGACATCTTTTTTCTCTCTGGGGAATAGTGGTGCGTCAGTATATCGGATCAGCTGAGATTTCGCAGATCTGCTCACGTCCGATTGGGACGGCACCACAGAAAGCAACGGCACCTGCACCTTCGTGCATGGCTATTAGGCAAACTTACGGAAGAAACCGTCTGCGAACACGCGAATCCAGTAAAGAAAGCGCACCAGAATAGTTGCACCGTATTCTGGAAAATTCATTCAACGTGATAGTATTGCTAAAAAATAATTATACTCATACCCCTATGACTATCGTCAACGGACTCAAACGGCTGGCTACATTCGTCAGCCAACACCCCAGGCTGTTGGTACTGACCGGTGCCGGCGTAAGCGCTGCATCGGGCATTCCCGGCTATCGCGACGAGAACGGCGATTGGATGTGCAGGCAGCCTATCCAGGGTCCGGCATTTATCGCAGACGAACAAACCCGGAAGCGTTACTGGTCGCGCAGTCTAATCGGCTGGCGGCACTTCGGTAGTGCCGTACCGAATGCGGCCCACCGGGCATTGGCCGAGTTGGAGAAGCTCGGGCATGTGCATCATCTGATCACGCAAAATGTGGATGGTCTGCATCAACAGGCAGGCAGCCAGCATGTCACCGATCTGCACGGCAGGCTCGACCGGGTCGTCTGTCTTACCTGTTGCAAGACAACACTGCGCAGCAATCTGCAATGCGAACTGGAGAGACGCAATCCGGCGCTCCGCCACTTGGACGCCACGCAGGCACCGGATGGTGACGCGCTGCTGGAGAAGCTCGATTTTTTCAGCCTGAAGCTCGTCGACTGTGACGAATGCGGCGGTATCTTGAAACCCGATGTGGTCTTTTATGGGGAAAATGTGCCCACCGAACGAGTCCGTTTCAGCATGGATAAACTGTACGATGCGGATGCGTTGTTGGTCGTAGGCTCCTCTTTGATGGTCTACTCAGGATTTCGCTTCTGCCGAGAGGCAAAGCGTCTTGGCTTGCCCATCGGCGCGATCAATCTCGGCCGTACCAGGGCAGACGATCTGCTCGATCTTAAAGTTGTGGAGAGATGCGCAGTCGTGCTTCCCAAATTACTGGAACAGCTGGCATGAGAGCCGCTCAGACGGAGCTGTTCCCGGAAGAACTCAACAGCCACTGGCAGCTGGCGGGCGGTGAACTGCAGCTCATCCGGGATTTTCTGCCCGGACCAGTGCATCGGACGCTGTTCGAACAGCTGAGCGCAAACCTCGCGTGGGAGCAGACACGGATCAGAATGGCCGGAAAGCTGATCCCGATTCCCCGACTGAACGCCTGGTACGGAGAGGACGGTGCCGCATACCGCTACTCGGGAACCCGTTTTCAGGCGCTTCCATGGGCCGACCCGCTTATCCGCATCCGGGAACTGATCGAGCAGCGCTGCGGTCACAGCTTCAACAGTGTGCTCGCCAATCTCTACCGAGACGGACAGGACAGTGTGGCCTGGCATGCCGACGACGAGCCGGAGCTGGGCAGGGATCCGTTTATTGCATCGCTTAGTCTGGGGCAGCAGCGGCGTTTTCAATTGAAACACCGCCGCGATAAATCCATCCACCGAATAGATATAGAACTGCCGGACAACTCGCTGCTGCTGATGGGCGGTGCGCTGCAGCACCACTGGCTCCACCAGGTGCCGAAAACGCGCAAACCGATCGGTCCGCGTATCAACCTCACGTTCAGGTGGATCGAACCGCTCAGATAACCGGGGCTTATTATGGATCCTAGAAAATGCCCAGCAGTCCCAGCAACAGCCAGCCGAGCGCGATCATACCGACCCACCTCCAGATCGCATTCTGCCTATTGTGTTTGGCAACGTAATCGTCGGTTCGGGAGCGCAGCTCCGCATTGTCCAGGGTGATGTCCATCCACACCCGTTCGTGTCGCAGCTCGTCCGCTTCGACCGCAGCGACCGCGGTTGCAACATCGACGCGGTAAAGGTGTTCATCGATATCCACCAATGCATGTCGCAGTTCATTCTGAACATGCATTTGCGCCGCATCGATGTCGTTGAAGCGGGCAATATAACGAATTCCTGCCCCAGCCACCGACCCGCCTTCCGTTGAGGGCATGCGATCCAGTGTCAGGCAGCGCACCAGGCCGGGGTGCTTGTTGTGGGTTTCCAGATAGAGGTAACCGGGTTGCATGAAATCAGTTATACCAGAGGCAAGGGTTGACGGACACCCTCGACACCCCGGATCAGCGGCCGGACTGCAGAGCCTGAATGCGCACCTCCAGCGGCGGATGTGTGCTGAACAGCTCTTTCAGCCCACCGCCACTGATGCCGAATGCGGCGAATTCACTGGGCAGCGGCTGCGCTGACTGGGCACTCTGCAGGCGCCGCAAGGCGCCGATCATCTTGTTGCGGCCCGCCAAGTCGGCACCACCCGCATCGGCGCGGAATTCACGCCTGCGCGAGAACCAGGCAACGATGATGTTCGCCAGCAGCGAGAAGACGATCTGCCCGACAATCGAACCGATGAAATAACCCATTCCCAAACCCCGCTCGTTCTTGAACACGACCCGGTCGATGAAGTGCCCCAGTATGCGCGAGAAGAAGATCACGAATGTGTTGACCACACCCTGAATCAGCGTCAGCGTCACCATGTCTCCATTGGCGACATGCGAAACCTCGTGACCTAACACCGCCTCCACTTCACCGCGATCCATCTGCTGCAACAGTCCGCTGCTCACCGCGACCAAAGCGTTATTTCTGTTGGCACCAGTGGCGAAGGCATTCGGCGTCGGCGAGTCGAATATGCCCACTTCCGGCATTCCTATGCCCGCTTTTTCCGCCTGGCGCTGTACTGTCGCCAGCAGCCAGGACTCGGTGCCGTTGGCGGGCCGGTCGATGATGTGAACCCCCATCGAACGTTTCGCCATCCATTTGGACATCAGCAGCGAGATAATCGAGCCACCGAAACCGATAATACCCGACATTACCACCAGCGCCTGAAGATTAAGCTCAACGCCGTTGGCGGCCAGTATGCCTTCGAGGCCCAACAGTTGGAAAACAACGCTAATCAACAGCATGATCGCCAGATTGGTTGCCAGAAAGAGACCGATTCTTAACATGGTATGTTCACCGCTTGTATGCTTTTTGAGTTAATCGACATATTGCGGCGTATGTGCCAAATGTCAAGATTCGGCAATTTACCCCCCATTACAGGTTCAACCAACACCGGATCAGGTAAAAATGGCAAAATTTGAATGGGTTTTATCGCGCTGAGTCCAATGTGCTACAGGGCATTCCCGCACACAGGTTCACTTCGACCGTGACATGTGCAAGCTGTTTGAATTCCTGCAGCAGCTGTTTGTAGTGCTCGGTCGATTGCGGATCGTGCGTCACCAGAGAGATAACGGCCGCATAGTGGTTGGCACCGACCCGCCACACGTGCATGTCGGAGATCCGGTTGTCAGCATCCCGTTCGATCGCTGTCTTGATCGCGGTCTGGTACTTCTCGTCGATACTTGCATCCAGCAGTATCGGCGCACTCTGCTTCACCAGTCCGTATGACCAGCGCGTGATGATGATTGCGCCGACTATACCCATCACCGGGTCCATCCAGTTCCAGCCGAAATATTTTCCCGATACCAGCGCCACAATCGCCAGCAGCGACGTCAGCGCATCGGCCAATACGTGGAAATAGGCCGCGCGCAGATTGTGATCGTGATGTTGGTGGTCGTGATGATGGTCGTCATCATGCTCGTCGTGGTGATGATGGTGATCGTCATCCTTCAGCAGCAGCGCACTGACGACATTGATGAAAAGACCCAGGCTGGCAACCGCGATCGCCTCATTGAATTGGATAGGATGCGGGTCGATGATGCGCTGCACGGATTCGAGCAGCATGACCAATGCCACCACGGTTAGCGTCACCGCGCTGGCGAAACCGCCCAATACGCTGACCTTCCCAGTGCCGAAGGAGTACTCCGGGTTCTCGGCATGCTTGCTGGCGTACTGATAAGCAAAAATCGCGATCATGAATGCGGCGACATGGGTGCCCATATGCCAGCCGTCTGCCAACAGCGCCATCGAACCGTACAGGCTGCCGGCAACAATTTCGACAACCATGGTTACTGCGGTCAGCAGCAGCACATAACGGGTGCGCCGCTCTCCCCTCTCGTTGCTGCTGGAGAAGCTATGGCTGTGCTGCAGTTTTTCGAGTGTATATGAGTGCATCGACGTTGTTCCGAAAAAATATTTTCTCGCCAGAGTGAGATGCTGTTTTACACCTTAAGCCAGGCTCAGAGCCCGCCATGCTGCCAGCAACGCAAACAACAGAAAAATCCCCCCGCCGAGGCGGTGCAGCCAGACGATGGGCAGCCGCTGCAGCAGCGTCCGCCCGGCCAAGACACCCAGCGCCGAGACCAGTACCAGTGCGGCTGTTGCGCCTATCCATACCGGCACCGACGCCATGCTGCCGGCCAGACCGGCTACCGCGATCTGGGTCTTGTCGCCGAACTCGGCTATAAAAATCAGCGTCAGCGTGGTAAAGAAAATTCCGTGTCCCGGCCGCTCCTCGACAACTTCACCGTCCGCATCCTCGGTAGACCGCAAAGCATGGATACCAAACAGCGCGAACAACACTGCCACCACGCCAGCCACCACCTGCTCCGGCACCCAAGCAGCGATTCCGGCGCCGAACAGCACCGCCAGCGAATTGAGCACAACAAATGCAGATGCAGCACCCAGAATGACTGGCCAGTGGCGATGCCGTGCGGCGAGTGTCATACAGACCAGTTGGCTTTTATCACCCAGTTCGGCCAGTGAAATTAACGTGAAAGTGGAGAAGACCACGGATAGCGAGTCAGCAGGCACCATTTGGCTTGAATGCAGAGATCAGGTTTGAGATCGAAGTTGGTTATTGTAGCGCAACGACTTTTCGACATATACATTCGCCGTTCTCTGCATTCGGGTAACGGCGGCCTCATCCAGCGAACGCACCACCTTGCCCGGGCTGCCAAGGACCATTGAGTTGTCCGGAATCACCTTACCCTCGCCGACCAGTGTATTGGCACCGATGATACAGTTGCATCCGATTTTGGCGCCGTTGAGTATCACCGCATTGATGCCGATCAGCGTGTTGTCGCCGACTTCACAGCCGTGCAGCATCGCCAGATGGCCGACGGTGACACCGCGGCCGAGTGTAAGCGGATGCCCCGGATCGGTGTGCAGCACGCTGCCGTCCTGTACGTTGCTGCGCTCCCCGATTACGATCGGTTCGTTATCGCCGCGCAGCACCGCGTTGAACCAAACGCTGGCCTGTGCCTGTAATATCACTTTTCCGATCAACACTGCACCGGGTGCCACGAATTGACCTTCACCCACCAGTTCAACCTGGTCCTCACCGAGAGCGAAAAGCATAGGATCTCCTGTTGTGAAATAGCTGTATCAAACAAACCCTCGGGTACGATACCGAATCTCCATCCAGATAGAAAATCCAGCGCTTTTCTGCTCCGGTGCATCCGCTTTGTTCGGCGCTAAACACGGCATCGCCATGTAACAATTTAAACTGTTACAGCAGCAATAATTATTCGAAATAATCACTTATATAATTGTTTTTACTAATTATTTAAACTCTGTCTCAGAGCTTAATCAAGCAAGTAGTCATCATTTTGTTACACCCTAACCTAGCCTCTCATGTCGTCTGCCAAGGCCTGAAGCATCTGTTTTTGTTTGGATTATCAGAATATGCGCATATTGGCACATGTTCTGCTTGGTCTATTGTCAGACTCTAGGGGTACTAAATTTGGGGCCTACAGGAATCCCTCGGGGAAACTGGTTAGATAGCGCTTCCGGCTTAAAGGTTCCATACCGGAGCGCTCACAAACAACTAGGACAGTAGCATGAAAACCGAAAAATTAGCAGCAAAGATGGATCACGAAATAGACGCGACCTCCGAATGTCGGCAACGTCATCAGCAAAGGTTGGAAGCCTTCCTGACACAATTCAGAACAGAGGAAGAGAAGCTGATCAGAAAGCTGAAACAGGCGACCGATGAGAGCAGCCGCGAAAAATGGCGGGAGAAACTGGGCATGGTCCGGGAAGCTTACAGGATCCTGGAAGCCTGATTCAATCAGCAGTTCTGACTACAGCGAATCGACATTGATATGAAATTAGAGGAGCAACAAATGACATCAGCATCCGTTGTAAGTGGTGAAAAATCCCCTGCATATCTGTTTGTAAAACCGGCACTCTTCGTTTGCTGCACGATTTCGCTGGTCGCACTGCTCAGCCTTATCTAAGAATCCGTTTTAACCGGCCGGTTCAACATAGATTGAGTTCGAACGCCCAGTTTACTAGATCCGGTCGGTTTCCACTGTTTGTAAGCCCACCTCAGCATACTTTCTTTTCAGTATCTGCCTGCACGTTAGTCAACTGATCTTGTGCGCTGCTTGTGCGTTCAGGCTGATCCATAGCAATACAGCACCGGTAAAAAGAGATAAGGCAACGACATTACACCTAAAGTGTCTCGTGCCAAGTATAAACCCGATCCGTGTCTGTGCAGCCGAGGCCTGTTATAGCCTGTATCGCATCAAGTGTCGAATGGCCGTAAGTTTGTCTCTCTAACCAGCATTGCCCAGGCTGCGGCCGCGACGGCGAACTAGGGAGGGGTTGACATACATAAACGCGGTGGGCCGGACAATCTTTCGACTATCCGGCCCGCCGGGAATGGAATAAACCAAGAAAGATGCCGGTGCGCTGCTACCTGTTACCAGACACTGCCTGCAGCTTTTCTGTTGCGACTTCTGCAGCAACCTGCTCGGCTTCATCCTCATCCAACGAGAGTTCGCTGTCGATATCTCTCTGCTCCGGATCATGGCTGGCGAACAGCACCTCACCCATCTGCACGAGATTCTTAGCCACGTCGTAGGCATATGCCGAGTCATTCATCAGCGAAGTAGCCATTGGGGCAGTAATCCTGCTTTCACGGATCAGCATTTCGAGAATGCCGTTGGCGGTGCTGTCGTTCTCCTCCATCTCCAGCTTAATCGCGTCCAGCGAAAGTATGCTGGTAGGATCGTCAGGTTCGTTACGCGCTTCGGCCAGCCGCCGCAGCACATCACCCAGCTGAACCCGGATAGAGTTGTACTCGGCACGGATATCCTCGTTATCCGAAACGATGTACTGCTTCAGGTTCTTGTGCATGTGCTTGGTGTCCTTTATCGCCTCAACGATGTCGCGCCCTGCGGCACGCAGTCGAAACAGCTCGTCCGACTGTGCCGGCGTCATATGCACGTTGGCCCGGCTGATAAAGTTGACGATTGCACTATAGAGGCCCTTGACGTTCTTGTTGTACTCCTCGTCAATGTCGATCGGCATCACTTTGCTCTCGCTCTTCACAACCTCTTCCATGTCTTTTTCCGAAAGAATATCGTGGCGGTGCAGACTCAATCCATGAGCAATAATCGCGAAGGCGTTATCGTACAGGTGCAACGTCTCCTTACGCACCGCTTCTATCGCCGTATCGGGTAGCTCGATAACCGAATCGTTGAGGTATTTCGGTTCCGCCCTGGTGAGTTTCTTGTCAGGCATGATGCGCATCAGAAAGTTCACCAGCTGATTGGTGAACGGCATCATCACCGCTATACCGATGGTATTGAATACGGAGTGGAACACGGCTAGCTTCATCGTCCAGTCATCCGCAGCGATGCCGATAGCGCCTGCTATAACATCCACACCTGCCATCAGTTGATAGATCAATGCGATAGCGATTATTGCGGTAATGCAGTTGAAGATCAGGTGCGCTCCCGCCAGGCGTTTGCCCATTACGTTGGAGCTGAGCGAGCCGAGAATGGCGGTGATCGTGGTGCCGATGTTGGCGCCGATCGCCAGACCCAGTCCGTTCTCATAGGTGATCTGCCCTGCGGCCAGCGCAGTGATGATAATCACCAGTGTCGCATGACTCGACTGCATGATCACTGTCGCGAACACGCCGATCAGCGTGAACAGCAGTACACCGCTGTAGCCATCTACCGCGAACTTGGTCAGATCGATGGTGTCCTTGAATGCTTCGAACCCCTCTTTCATGTAGTGGATGCCGAGAAACAGGAAACCCAGACCAGCCAGGATGTAACCGACGCCCTTGAGGCTCTTTGATTGCTGGAATACCAGAATGATGCCGAATACCAGCATTGGCATCGCATAGGCTGAAATCTTCACCTTCATACCGAAACCGGCAATCAGCCAGGCGCCTGTGGTGGTGCCCAAGTTGGCGCCGAATATGATGCCGACACCGGCAGCCAGCGTAATCAGCCCGGCGCCCAGAAACGAAATAGTGATGACCGATACCAGCGAACTGGATTGCATCAATGTGGTGGAGACGACGCCAAAGGAGAGACTTTTCCAAATATTGTCGGTGGTCCTGCGCAGCAGTCTTTCCAACAGTCCGCCGGTGAATGCCTTGAATCCCTCTTCCAGAAAGAGCATGCCGAACAGAAAAACGGCAACGCCCGCCGAAATCTCTTTAAAGTTGGGGCTTATCCAGAAACCGTACGCCAAAACCAGCAAAATAGTCGGCAAAAATATTTTTTTCATCATAAGTTTATCTATCCATCTCTGCGTAAGTAGAAAGGAACGATCAAGAGCCTCGAATGTTCACACAAGGCTTAGTCTAGTTATCTTTATAAAATACGGTAATTATTTCTCTCAGGATCAACTTCGAAGGAAGTTTTAATCCGATCTGTTCTTCTATTCACTACACTTCTTGTTCAGCGCGACTCACCAACCGCATCGGTATTATTTTGGCGCCTGGTTTTTCATCGTCCTGCTTAGTAATGAACTCTGCTGCTTGGGCAATTTTGAGATTGCTCCGCTTTCCAAACATACGCAAGAAAAAAGGCGCAAACTGTGCGATCAGAAAAAATCCGGAGGTAACCGCGACGCCCTCTATCCCCAGCAGCTGATACGCGGCAAAGTTGAGGTAGAGAAATATTATCCCCAATGCGGTTCGCCAGAAAACGTTGCCGAGATTAGCTTTATCCAAACTTCCATTTTGAGGATACTTCATAGGTTTATTCTCAATCTACCATGTATAAAACAGTTTATTTAACTCAAGCACCGCATATTCTCTGATGGATCAAACACTCGTAATTTCGCCCCATTTCTTACATGAGAGCATCAGTGAATCCAAATATCCTATGCAAAAATCAAACCATGTAGATGAGACAATAATTATGACCAATAATCAATGGGTTATACGGACAAACTTCAAAGATATTGAAACAGATAGGGTGTAACAATACGAAGGCAGAATAGAAATACGACTATCGCCGGTTACACTGTTCATAGTTAAAACAGTATATTGGAGATGTATTAGACAGGGTGTAACCTGGTTAATTTGTTACACCCTAATAAAAAGGTCGGTTATTTGCTTTTATCTGATTCTTTCAGGTTGGCTAAGCGCCGATTGAGCGCAGGACGCGATATACCCAGTAGCGTGGCTGCCGTGCCCTGATTGCCGCCGGCCCTGCGCAAGGCTTCCCTGATATGCAGTGTCTCGGCTTCCTTGAGCGTGGGAAATTGACCTTCCTGGACAGCGGGATTCTCTCCGGACGGTTTCGGTTGCACCGGCTTCTGCTGCGCTTTGATCAGTTTACGGAAACTCTTCACCGACAATACCCGGCCCGTCGGATGCTGCGCCATCACATCGTAGACCATTGCCCGCAGCTCCCGGACATTGCCCGGAAAGTAGTAGTTGTCCAGCAGGGTTATCAGCTCTGCAGGCAGATCGGGCACTTTACGCTGCATCGCCTCCCCCGCCTCCATGGCGAAATGTGCCAGTAGCACCGGAATATCCTCTCTGCGCTCTCTAAGCGGCGGTATCTCGATCTGATGAACCGACAGCCTGAAGTAGAGGTCGGGGCGAAACTTCTCTTTCGTCATGCGTGCATGCAGATCGCGGTTGGTGGCGCAAACCACACGTACATCGCTGATTTTGGCAATATCCGAGCCCAGCGGGTGGTACTCTTGCTCCTGCAGCAGACGCAGCAGCTTCACCTGGGACGCCGGTTTCAGATCGCCGATCTCGTCCAGAAAAAGGGTGCCGCCGGCAGCCTGTGAAACAAGCCCGTCACGGCTGCTGTCCGCACCTGAGAAGGCACCTTTCTTGTGACCGAACAGCGTATCCGAGAAGAGTGCATCGTCCAGCCCGGCAACGTTGAGCGTCACCAGCGGACCCGCTCTGTTGCTGAGTGCGTGAATGGCGCCGGCAAACAACTCTTTTCCGGTGCCGGTCTCCCCTGAGATAAGCACCGGCTCGCCCGAATCGGATACCGCCTCGGCATACTGAAAAAGCGTCCGCATTTTTCTGCTGACGGTAACGATCCTGGAAAATGCCTCGTCATGTTCCAGATGATCGGAGATAAGGTAACGCTTGAGTGTATCCACCTGCTGCCGCAGCGCGCGCAGCTCCATTGCACGCTTCACGCAGGATATGAAGCGGTTCTCCTCCACCGGCTTGACCAGGTAGTCAAAAGCCCCCTCTTTCATGCAGAGCACCGCTGATTCCACCTCCTGCGATGCCGTCATCACCACGACCGGCAGATCCGGATAGCTCTTTACAATTTCAGGCAGCAGCGTATTGCCAGGCAGATAGGGCATAAACAGATCGAGTACAACCACCGCAGCTTCCTGCGACTCCAGATAGGGCATTAGCTTCCGGCTGTCATCGAAAGTCTGAACATTTCTTATCCCTGCACCGGCAAGAATCATCTTTGCGCTAAGCAGCACCGTTTGCTCATCGTCCACCAGCACCACCGGAAGCGAAACCGGTTTTTTTTGTGTCATCGGCTCTTCCCCCGCATTCAGGTTGGGCATGGAATGCATATTGTCACCTTGGTTCCTTCTCCCGCCTTGGACTCAAACAGCAGCTTACCGCCGTGCTTCTCCATAATCGACCGCGAGATTGACAAGCCAAGACCGGTTCCTCCGGTCTCCTTCCTGGTCGTGAAGAAGGGCTCGGTAAGTCGCCCAATATTCGGTTCGCTGACTCCGCGGCCCTGATCCTGCACCTCGATATCCACGCACTGGCTCTCCGGCCGGTGAATCACATCGATCTGGACACCCTGGGTCCTTTCGGTCAACGACTGCAATGCATTGAGCAGCACATTGATAAACACCTGCTCCAACTGCTGGGAATTCCCCCTGAGCCGGGGCAGCCCTTCCGGGATATTCAGCAAACAACTGTCGGTGTGCTTCTGAATCTGGTTGTGCAGAATCATCATTGCTGTTTCAAGGACTTGCTGAATGTCAATGAGTTGGTCGTATTCGCCTTCATCCTGACGCGCCATATGCTTCAGGTTAAGCACGATGCGCCGGATTCGCTCCGAGTTATCGCTGATATCGGACAGCAGCTTGGGAAAGGTCTCGCGCACTTCCGAAAACGGTAAACCACCCATAGCAAAATCGCCGTTCTCCCGATAGTACTCGTTCAGGATTGGCGTGATCTCTTTCCAGGCTCTGGATACCAGCGAGGCGTTGAACTGTATCGAGTTGTTCGGGTTGTTTATCTCATGTGCCACGCCGGCGGACAATACACCTATCGAAGCAAGTCTGGCGTTGCGCAGCGTCTGCTGTTCCAGATTCCGCTTTTCGGTCACGTCGGTTGCGATCACCATGGCCGCAGTCAACGGTCCGCTGCCGCTGATCGGAACGATACGTCCTTCCCAATAGACACCTTCATCGGTAGAGTATTGAAAACTGCGGATCTCGTTTTTCGAAAAAACCGCTGCCAATGCCCTCCGGTACCATTTGCGAAATCCACGCGGCATCAGCGCCAGCGAGTTGCGCCCGACCGCGCGTTCAGCCGGCAGGGCAGGTATCGAACGGTTCATCAACAGGATAGTGCCCTTGCTGTCGACGGTCATGATGACATCGGGCGATTGCTGAAACAGGTCGCGCAATTTGGCTTCGGATTCACGCAGCGCCTGGTCAGCCAGCTTCCGTTCGGTGATATCTTCGGAGAATCCCACCATCCTGATTACCTCACCGTGCTCATCCAGAATCGGAAAACCTTTGGTTCTTAGCCATCGCCACCCCCCATCAACATGCTGAACGCGGTAAATGACTTCAAAATCGGTTTTCGTCTGTCGGATATTGTGCAGCGCCCCGGCCAGCCTCGCCTGATCCTTCGGGTGGACTCCGTTGAGCAGCGTCGTATGTATATCCCTGCCGGCGAGACCGGTAATTTTTTTATGTGCCGGACTGATGTAGAGCAGCTTGTCTCCCTCCGCTGTGGTTGCCCAGAAAGCTTCGTCCACCGTTTCGGTCATCTGGCGGAAAAGTTCTTCCCGTTCCATCAAGCGCTGCTCCATCACCAAGCGCTGTTGGGCGCTCTCCCGGATGCGTTCAAGGTAAAAGGCAAGCAGTACGGTAAACAGCAGCCCGGTGATCAGAACCACCCAGGGGCTCTGTCCGAACGCCTCGGCGCTGCGGAAATGCTCAGTCTGTCCGCAGACGATACTCCATTGCCGGTCGCCGACATTGATGCGCTCCCCCAGTTTTCGCTCCTTTTCGTTGCGCCACCAAGCGAGGAAATTCTCCTCGCCGATAATGCGCGGCGATAGACGGCTGGTGTAGAAATGAAGAAAGCGATTGCCGGGTTCAGCCGACTCGTCCACCAGCAGTATCTCGACTCCGCGCGGCTCCAGCATTGAAATCGATACCTTTGTGATATCGTTCAAGCGAAAAAGTCCAACGACGAACCCCTGCAAGGAGCGCTCCTGCTGACCCGTATCTCCTCCCCCCGGTTCCGCCTCCAATACGGGAAGCGCCGCCATAAAACCGTTGTCGATGTTATTTTCGCTGTCACGGAACCCGATACGGCCGCTAGCCGCCATCCTGTTGGCGTCCCGCGCTTGTTTCAGCAATATTGGAAATTCCTTCTTCGAGCCGAATTCGATACCCAACGGGTAATCCTGCATCGCATCGGCATTGATTACCGTCACGGGTTGGTCGATATTATCGCCGCCTGACAAAATGTAGCCATGCGTCCGGTAACGTCCATCGCCGTTGTCCGCCGAATAGACCCCGGCACTTCCGGCTTTCATGCTCAACACGGATGCCGGCACCCACATCAGCGCATGAATCTCCCCGTGTTTTTCCAGTTGAGATCGTGCAAACTGCTGAAACTCTTGGGGCTCGACGACGCCAGAAGCTTCGAAATAGTCTCTTATGTTGGCTATTGCCAGCAGGCCATTATCGACGCCGTGGTTTATAGCCCGAATCCTGTTATGTGCCACCCACTCGAACTCAATATTCTTATGTGCCTCGAGCTGACCGTGGATCAGCCAGAGCGCCGCGAGAGAGAGGGTAAATCCGATAACGATAACCAACCATATCGCGCCGTACTCTGTAGTCAACAACAGACGGGGAGATTCTGAGGCACTGTATCGCGCTTTCATCAAGGGAGAATACAACATCCTTCCGGTTGACCCAAAGGGACCTTTGTCCGAAAAAAATGTTTTAAAGGAGCCGACCGATAAAGCGCTGGATATAGTTGTTGGCTTGCGCCACAGTTAAATGGACGAAGCTATTTTCAGAAAGGAATTAAGCACTATGAAATCCGAATTTAATCTGGACGATTCGATCATCTACCTGAATCACGCAGCGGTAGCCCCCTGGCCGGCGACAACGGCGGAGGCGGTTAAGGTATTCGCCGATGAAAACGCCGTGCATGGCGCTGCCAACTACCCGCAGTGGATGCAGATTGAAACACAGCTTCGGCAACGTCTTGCCTGGTTGATCAATGCCCCGGCAACCGAAGATATCGCGATTCTCAAGAGCACCTCCGAAGCATTGTCAGTGGTTGCCTACGGACTCGACTGGAAACCGGGCGACAATGTCGTGATTTTTCAGCAGGAGTTCCCCTCCAACCGGCTGGTCTGGGAGTCGCTGAAAAGTCGCGGTGTAGAGACGCGTCTGGTCGATCTTTGGGCGGGAGAGCATCCCGAACAGCATCTGCTGGAAGCCTGCAACGAACATACTCGGCTAGTCTCGGTCAGTTCGGTTCAGTACGCCACCGGTTTCAAGACCGATCTGGAGACCGTCGGCCGTTTTTGCCGGCGCGAGAGTATCCTCTTCTGCGTTGACGCCATTCAGAGTCTTGGCGCGATCCCGTTCGATGTGCAGCAGATACAGGCCGACTTCGTCATGGCCGACGGTCACAAATGGATGCTTGGCCCCGAAGGCACCGCGCTCTTTTACAGCCGCCGTGAAATACGCGACCAGATTAGTCTTAATCAGTTTGGCTGGCACATGGTTGAGGCACGCGGCGATTTCGAGCAAGAGAGCTGGCAACCCTCGACAAGCGGCACCCGTTTTGAGTGCGGCTCTCCCAATATGCTGGGCATCCATGCATTGAATGCCAGTCTGGCGCTGATAGAACAGACAGGCATCCATGAGATCCACAGACGCGTCATAGAAAACACCAAATATATTATTGAGCTGCTGAATCAACACAGAAACAGAATTAGCCTGATTTCAGTGCCGGATGGTGAACGCCTCTCTGGAATAGTGACCTTCAGGATGAATGGTTCGAAGCAACAGGATGTTTACCACGCCTTGATGCAACAAGGAGTGATCTGTGCCAGCCGCGGCGGCGGTATCCGCTTTTCGCCGCACTTTTACACCAGCCGTGAAAAAATCGAAAAAGCGATTGGAATAGCGCTTAAAATATAATTTTTTACTGTATTTACAATATGTTTTGTAAGTATACTAATAACTAAGTTTAGATATATTGAATATTGCTATCGAAACTGACTACTTTCTGTGAGCAGGCGGAAAGATGCAGTTTCTGCGGTTGGTCGATGGCACCGACCCGAATATCCGCTTATCCTTGTCTCCTGTCTTAGGCTCAGCAGTGGATAATCCAACTTGAATAATCCAAACGAACCTTTCCACCCCAGTAGCGGGCTGCTCGCCGTGCGGGTGCTGGCGATGCCTGCCGACACCAATCCCCAGGGCGATATTTTCGGCGGCTGGCTTATGTCACAGGTGGATATCGCCGGCAGCATCCTTGCTGTACAGCGGGCGCAGGGCCGGGTTGCGACAGTCGCAGTGCATGAATTCAGGTTTCTCAAGCCAGTCTATGTCGGGGATCTTGTCAGCTGTTACGCCGAGCTTGAGTATGTGGGGCGGACTTCGGTCAGAGTCAAAGTCGATGTTTACTCCGAGCGGGAACGCGATCCCGCTTCCGTGAAACGGGTGGCCTCAGCTTCCATCACCTATGTTGCGGTGGACTCCAAATCGCGTCCGCGTGTACTGCCTTAGGGACCTGTCAGATCTTTGTTTGTGCCGCTGGAAACAGATTGAAAAAATTCCGGCTGGAAATCTCCGCGGCTTCTGCGACGCTGATTCCCCTCAGTTCGGCTACGCACTCGGCAACCTTGGATACATACTGTGGCAGGTTTGATTTACCGCGAAACGGCACCGGTGCCAGGTAAGGCGCATCGGTTTCGATCAGCAGCCTCTCCGCCGGCACCTTGCGCGCCACTTCGCGTAACTCGGTGGCGCTGTTAAAGGTGATGATCCCCGAAAATGAGATGTAGAAACCGAGGTCGAGCGCTTTTTTCGCCATCTCCCAATCCTCGGTAAAGCAGTGCATGACGCCGCCGGCGTCGGCTGCCCGCTCTTCGGTCATGATAGCGATGGTATCGGCTTTGGCGGCACGAGTGTGAATGATCAGCGGTTTTCCGCAAGTGCGTGCCGCTGCAATGTGGTGCCTGAAGCGCTGCTGCTGCCAAGTCAGATCACCTGCACTTCTGAAATAGTCCAGCCCGGTCTCCCCTATTGCAACGTTGCGCGGATGGGAGGCCAGTTTTTCCAGTTCGCCGGGCTCTGGCTCCCGCCGCTCTTTGTCGTTGGGATGGATGCCAACCGATACGGAGATCTGTGGATAAGGTTCCACCAGCGCCAGCATCGCCGGATAGGACTCAAGATCGATGCAGACGCAGAGCATATGCGTCACACCGCTCTGCGCTGCCGCAGAGATCAGACTGTTAAAATCATTATCGAACGGCGCAAGATCGAGGCGGTCAAGATGACAATGGGAATCAACCAGCATTTTGTTTGTCTCTGTGCAAAAAACAAAACCCCCTCTCCTTCGTGAGGGAGAGAAGGTTTTCGGGAAGAGTCGGTTACATCGTGTGGGTTGGACGCTCGGCCTTCAGGGCGCCGGCCAGATAGGCTTCGATCTTGTTGCGCGCTGTACCTTCGTCCTGCTCGCTGAATTGAACGCCGATGCCGGTGGCGCGGTTCCCTTCAGCGCCGATCGGGGTAATCCAGATAATCTTTCCGGCGACCGGAATACGCTCGGTTTCGTCCATTAGAGTCAACAGCATAAATACTTCGTCGCCAAGCTGATATTTCTTGTTGGTGGGAATAAACAGACCGCCGTTCTTGACGAACTGCATATACGCCGCATATAGCGCGTTGTTGTCCTTGATGGTCAGGGAGAGTATTCCCTGCCTTGCCGATGGAATTGCCATGTCTCTCTATCCCGAATTTCCCAAGTGCCTTACTGACAGTGGCAGCAGCAGACTCTCAAACATCATTTGCTGATTCAGCTGGGAGCTCAGCGCCAGAAGCGCCTGGTTCGCGTCATCGATATAGCCAAATAATCGTTTGAATTCTAACGACTTCCCGATACTCTGCAACTGCTCTCTCTGATCCGGATTGATCAAATCATCACAATTGGGATCTGTTTTCAAACGCAGGCAGTCCGTCAACCAGCTGCTGTACCATCCCAGAATAAGCGATGGATCCGATTTGGTCCAGTTTGCGGCAACCGCTACAGGATCCGTCTTGCCCTCAATGATAGCGGCAAATTCGCCCAATAACTTTATGCGCAGCGCCAGCAGTCCGGGGTCTGCCAGTGCCCGCGCCTTTAACGGTGCGCCTGCCGCGAGTGCAAGTAAAAGTGACGTCTCCTTCTGGCCGATTTCACCGGATAGCCAGTGTTCCGCCACAGTGCGCGCCGGCAGGCGCATCTGCAGCAGCCGGCAGCGACTGCGTATGGTCGCGGGAAGCACTCCGGGCTGGGCGGTGATCAGTATAATGAAGGTCCAGTCGACCGGCTCCTCCAACGTCTTCAGCAGGCTGTTGGCCGCGGATCTGCTCATCGCATCCGCCGGCTCAATAATGACGATCTTGTATCCTCCCGCCTGCGCAGTAAGCGACTCATTGGCAGTAAATTCACGAATCGTATCGATACCGATGGCTTTACCCGGCTCGTCCGGTCGGAGGTACTTCAGGTCGGGATGGGTGCCGGCACGCAGCAGATCACAACCGCGGCATTTGCCACAGGAAACGCCGTCGCTATCTGGAGAGATGCACAACAGAGAAGCCGCCAGCGCATCGGCAAAATGGCGCTTGCCCAGACCCTCCGCACCGGTGAGCAACAATGCATGCGGCAGGCGGTCGCTGCGCCGGGTGCGCTGGATCAGTTCCCAATCCGCTCTCTGCCAAGGCAGTGGGATAGGTGTATAAACCTCAGACATGGGGTAAAGCCCCTGTGCAAGCTATCATTGATCAATCGAATCCGGATTTGTGAGCCACAGGTAGACTTATTGTATACGTTGCAACAAACCTCGCCATCCCGCAAACTGATCGCGGAGTACCATGAGGTAGTTGTTAGAAAACCAGCACCTTATCTGCCGCCGATGCCCGCTCTGCCAACTCCTTCATGGTGCTGCACTTGGCACCCTCGACGATATTCTCATCGGTAATGCCACGGGCATCCATGCAGGTATTGCAGAGCAGCAGTTCACTATTGCGCACGACCGAGTTAAGCATCAGCTCCAGATTTCCTACCCGTGCCTGGCACAGGCCACCGCATCCGCCAGCAGAAAAACTGACACCTTGACTTGTTCGGCGCTCAGCACTTTGGCCAGACGCAGCGCGTTGTAGCTGCGTTCAGTACCTTAAGGGGGATCATTCAATATAATCAGCAGCTCCATGGTGACCTCTAATGCATTTCCTTGTTTAACTACTACCACCGCCGGTTGATGGTGTACTCGCCAAGAGTCCGGACAAAAGGCAGCATCAGCATGCCGGGAAGCCGTTCCACCTGCCTCGGATCGCGCATGCCCTCCAGGCCGATCTGCATCGCGGTATGTCCTTCCGGCGGTTGCGCCACATAGGTGCCAAAAAGGCGATCCCACCAAGGCAGGTTGAAACCGAAATTTGAGTTGGTCAGCGGCGCCTGGACCGAATGGTGAACCCGGTGCATGTCCGGCGTCACGATGAAGAGACGCAATACCTGGTCGATCTTTTCCGGCAGGTGGATGTTGCCGTGATTGAACATGGCGGTGGCGTTGAGCAGCACTTCGAAGATCACCACTGCCACCACCGGCGGACCCAGCAGCGAAACAGCGGCGATTTTGATCAACATCGAAAGTACGATTTCCAGCGGATGGAAACGCAGACCGGTGGTGACATCATAATCGAGATCGGCGTGATGCACCCGGTGCAGACGCCAGAGAACGGGAATTGCGTGAACCATTACATGCTGCAGATAGATCACGAAATCCAGTGCAATCACAGCAATTACGACAGCGGGGACGTCGGGCAAATCGTAGTAGTTCAGCACACCCCAATCCTGTTGCTGCGCAAGCATCGCGGCACCAACCGCCGTTGCCGGGAACAGAAAATAGAGAACAAAACTATTGAGCAGAACAAGTCCCATATTGTTGGCCCAGCGCAGCCCTTTGGAAACACTGAGTTTGCGGCAGGGAGAATAGAACTCCCCTACCGCTACAGCAGCGAAAATGCCGATGGAAAACAACAGGCGTATTACCGGCTCATTCGCATAAATCCAATCGCTCCAACCCATAACTGCAATACCTCTGACTTTTGTTCTGCTATAATTTTTTAAAGTAGCTTATTCAATTGATCTATTGAATATTAGAAATAAAACCAGAACAAAATGTCAACTGACAATTTCAAACACGATCTTTTCAACCATTTTGCCCGTATCGCAAAAGCGATGAGCCACGGCTATCGGCTGGAACTGCTGGAGTTTCTGGCACAGGGGGAACGCAGCGTGGATGCCCTGGCTCAGGTTTCAGGCTTGGGTGTAGCCAACACTTCACAACACCTGCAGCAGCTCCGGCAGGCCGGTCTGGTGGCGAACCGCAAACAGGGGCAAAAGGTCTACTATCGATTGAGCGGTCTGGATGTTTCGGCGCTGCTCGCTTCGCTGCGGAAAGTTGCCGAGTGCCATCTGGCTGACGTCGATCGCCTGGTTGACGACTACCTTAACATCAAGGACAGCCTGGAACCCGTTCCCGCCGGAGAGTTACTCAAAAGAGCCAGTGCGGGTCTGGTTACCGTGCTGGATGTGCGGCCGGCTGAGGAGTATATGTCAGGGCACCTACCCGGCGCTATCAATATACCGTTCGCGGAACTGAAAAAACGTCTGCATGAAGTGGAACGTGACAAGGAGATCGTCGCATATTGCCGCGGTCCGCACTGTGTACTCGCTTTCGATGCGGTGGTAAAACTGCGCGAGGTGGGCATTTCCGCCAGGAGATTGGAAGGCGGACTTCCGGAGTGGAAACTGGAGGGGTTGCCGGTTGAGTCCTGATCAGCAAACTCAGCAGACTGTACCCATAATCAATTTGGCAAATAGAAATGGCGTTTAAAAAAGGTTACATGATTGTCTGCGACGGCAGTAACGGCGCCGGTAAAACCACGATAATCAAAGCTATCGCAGCGCATCTGCTCTCCAGAGGGCGGGAAATCGTCGTTACCCGGGAACCCGGCGGTACGCCTGTCGGAGAGAAGATCCGTGAAGTATTACTTAGCCCCGATACGCCTGAACTCTGCGCCACTACCGAGCTGTTGTTGTTTGCCGCTGCCCGCGCACAACACGTCAGAGAGAAGATTGTCCCAGCAATCGAAGCGGGAAAGATTGTCATCTCGGATCGTTTCGACGCGGCAACAGTCAGCTTCCAGTACTATGCCAGAGGTTTACCGCTCGCATTGATTAATCAGCTCAACGCTATTGCGCTCGATGGATTTAGACCCGACATCAACATCATACTCGACCTTGATCCAGCAGTAGGCATTGAGCGGGTAAATGCGCGGGGAGAGGCACTCGACCGTATGGAGAAGGAGAAACTGGAATTTCTGCAACGGGCACGCAACGGATACCTCGAACAGGCTAGAAATGACCCACAGCATTTCATGATAATAGATGCATCTCAAACACTTGAGAAGGTTACCTCATCAGTTATCGAGATTGTTGATAAGATCACCGATAGCTAGCACATACCCTGGTGGTAGTGAGCAGTCAGCGTTTCAATTGATATTTTCGGACAGCTTCGTTGTGCTCGGCCAACGTGTCGGAAAACTGGTGACTGCCGTCGCCTGTGGCGACAAAATATAGGCTCTTACCCTCTTCCGGATGCACCGCCGCGTCCAGCGCCGCCGCACCGGGCAGGCAGATGGGTGTGGGCGTCAAGCCTTTGTGCAGATAGGTGTTGTAGGGTGTATCCCGCTGTAGATCTGCGCGTCGGATGTTGCCGTCGAAACTCTCCCCTATGCCATAGATGATGGTGGGGTCGGTCTGCAGCAGCATGCCTTTTTTCAGTCGCCGGACAAAAACACCGGCAATGGCAGGCCGCTCGCTGGCCAGCCCAGTCTCCTTTTCGATGATAGACGCCAGAATCAAGGCGTCATAGGTTGATTTCAACGGCAGATCCTCATCTCTTCCGCGCCACTTCTCATCCAGCATTTTCTGCATTGCCAAGTATGCGCGCTTTAAAAACTGAAGATCGGTGGTACCCCTGGGAAAGTGATAAGTATCTGGAAAAAACCGGCCTTCCGGGTGCTCTCCAGCATAACCAAGCCGCTGCATAATCGCTGCCGCATCCAAACCTTCCAGCGTGTGGAGCAGTACATCGTTGCCATGCACCGCCGCCATCATCTGACGGAAATCCCAGCCTTCGACAATCGTCAATGAATAGCTGATTACCCGTCCCGAAACCAGCAGGTTCAGCAGTTGCGGCGGCGTGGTGCTGGCTGCAATGAAATACTCGCCTGCCTTTATCCGGTGCGCCTGTTTGTTCCAACGAGCCAGCAGACGCAGGTAGAGGGGCTTCTCAAGATAACCCTTCCGCTCCAGATCAGCCGCCAGCGTGGCAATGGTCGACCCCGCTTCAAGATTGTAGGTAATGCCATTCGGGGGAAGGGTTAAAGGCGTTGCCTTGAAGTTATCGAAATCCATCATCATCCAGGCAGTCGATATACTGGCGATGATGATAATTACTCCCAGAATACGATGTCGCATCGGTTTATGCCGCACCAACTTTATTAAGTTCCGAAACGGAATCCATATTTCATCACCGCATCGATCAAAGGCGAAGGAACCGCCGCTGGATTAATTTTTCTCCCCTCAACTTCCCGCACAGGCCAGATCCCGATCAGTGAATTGGAGAGGAAGAGTCCGTCAGCCGAGGCCAGATCCCGCAGTGTAAGATTTTGTTCGGAAAGGGACAAACTCAAGCGTTTTGCCTGTTCCATAACCAGCTCCCGCATGATGCCGGCGACACCGCAACTGCCGAGATCGGGCGTGGCAAGGCAGTCTCCGTAAACAAGAAACAGATTGCTCATTGTTCCCTCGACGAGATTCTCCTTCTCATCCAGCATCAAACCTTCAGCAATTTCCGGATTGCTCCACTCTGCCCTGGCCAACACCTGTTCGAGCCGGTTGAGCGTCTTCAACCCCGCCAGCGCCGGGTTTTGACCAAGCCGGATATTACAGATGCGGATTCGCACACCTGAGCGTGATAACTTTTCAGAATAATTCGGCCATTCAGAAAAATACACCAACCTGGTTGGAGACTGAATTTCCGGTGGACAATACCCCCTGCCGCCGGACCCGCGTGTCAGAATGATTTTGATCACCCCCTGCGGTCTGCCTTGGATCTCCCGGTAAACCTCTTCGAGCACAGTAGCCGAATCGGGATATTCGATATTAAGACGTTCACAGCCTTGCGCCAGCCGCCGCATGTGACGCTGCCAGAGACAGGGCTCGCCACCGGCAACGGCGATGGTTTCAAACAGTCCGTCTCCGTACTGGAGTCCCCGATCGAGTACGGAGATACTGGACTCTGAAGATCCATTAATCAGCAAATTTATCCCTCCAAAAAAAAGGCAGGATTGTGAATCCCGCCTTCTGGATTAAGGTTTGTCACCACCGCTTGGGGTGGATCAGCCTCGAAAAAAGGTGTCAATCCTTCATTCGCCGGAATACCAACGTGCCGTTTGTCCCGCCAAAACCGAACGAGTTGGAAATGGCAACATCGATTTTCATCTCCCGGGCGGTATTGGGGACGTAGTCAAGGTCACACTCGGGATCAGGCGTATCATAATTGATGGTTGGTGGTGCGACCTGATCGTACACGGCCAACGCAGTAAACACCGCCTCGGCACCACCGGCTGCTCCCAGCATATGCCCGGTCATCGATTTAGTGGAACTTATCGCCAGTTTATAGGCATGATCACCAAAAGCCGTTTTGACACCTAAGGTCTCTGCCACATCACCTGCCGGGGTGGAGGTTCCGTGCGCATTAATGTAGTCAACCTGATCGGAGTTGATTCCGGCATCCGCCAGAGCGATGTGCATGCACTCACTGGCACCAATGCCGCTTGGAGAAGGTGCGGTCATGTGGTGAGCGTCTGAATTCATCCCTATTCCGACGATCTCTGCATAGATCTTTGCACCACGGGCCCGGGCATGTTCATACTCCTCGAGCACCATGACACCGGCGCCATCGCTCAGTACAAAACCATCCCTGTCTCTGTCCCAGGGTCTGCTGGCTGCCTGTGGGTCATCATTTCTGGTGGATAGTGCACGTGCCGCAGCAAACCCGCCGAGTCCAACTGGTGAGGTTGCCATTTCCGCTCCGCCGGCAACCATGATATCGATATAACCGTGCCTGATCAGTCGGGCGGCTTCACCTATTGCGTGGGTTCCACTGGCGCAGGCAGAGACAATGGAGTAGTTGGGGCCTTTCAATCCATATTTGATCGACAGATCCCCTGCGACCATGTTGACGATATTGGCTGGCACAAAAAAAGGCGAGATCTTTCTGGGACCCTTCTCCTGGTAGATCTGGTAGTTGTTTTCGATGCCTGTTATGCCACCGATGCCCGAACCTATACCCACTCCGATTCTGCGTGAGGTCTCTTCACTGATTTCGAATCCGCTCTCTTCGATTGCCTGACAACCCGCGGCCATGCCGTAATGGATAAATTTATCCATTTTTTTGGCATCTTTTGCCGGGACGTATTGGGTGATATCAAAATCATATATCGGCCCGCCGAACCGCACCGAAAACGGTTCCACGTCGAAATGGGTGATCGGTTTTATTCCGCTTTTTCCGGCAAGTATGTTATCCCAGGACTCTTTAACAGTATGACCGACAGGCGCAACCATGCCGAGCCCGGTTATGACAACCCTTCTTCGAGACATGTAAGGAGTACCTTGCGTATAAATGAAAACGATAGATTAAGAGACTGCAACCTGCACTGGAAAAACAACACAGCTCACACTCGCGCAAACGGCCTGGTTTTAAACGGATGCCAGACCATCACCTTGCCGCACAGCGTCAGCTGCTGTGCTCTTTGATATAATTGACTGCTTGCTGAACAGTGGTAATCTTCTCGGCGTCCTCGTCCGGGATCTCGGTTTCAAACTCCTCTTCCAATGCCATCACAAGTTCGACGGTATCGAGCGAGTCAGCGCCTAGATCATCGACAAAAGAAGCTTCGATGGTGACTTCATCTTCAGTGACTCCAAGCTGTTCCATCACAATTTTTTTTACGCGTTCTTCAATAGTGCTCATGGTTGGTAGTTTCTCCAGTTCAAGGTTTGTCACCCAACGGCAACCGAAGGGCTATTGTATTCATAAACCTATAAAGTTGAAAGTAAATCCTGGTTCACAGCAGCTATCCAGGATTCCATCGAATCGATTCAAATTACAATAAATTAATAGTTATTTATGGCAGTCTACTTTGAAATATATTAGGTTTCAGGCCATAAACATGCCGCCGTTTACATGCAGTGTTTCGCCAGTGATGTAAGCAGCACGCGGTGACGCTAGAAACGCCACTGCATCGGCAATCTCATCGGCCTGACCAAGGCGGCCAAGCGGGATCCCCGCCAGTAGAGTCTTGCGTTGTTCTTCGGTCAGCTCGCGTGTCATATCGGTATCGATAAAACCGGGCGCGACGGAATTTACCGTAATCCCCCTGGAACCCACTTCCCTAGCCAGAGATTTCGTAAATCCCACCATTCCGGCCTTGGCAGCTGAATAGTTGCATTGACCCGGATTGCCGGTTGAGCCAACGACCGATGCAATGTTGACTATTCTGCCTTTACGAGCTTTCATCATTGCCCGAAGACAACCTTTTGACAAACGGTAAAGCGATGTCAGATTTGTCTGTATAATGGAATCCCACTCCTCCTCCTTCATGCGCATGAGAAGGTTGTCGCGGGTAATACCGGCATTATTCACCAAAATAGTAGGCGAGCCATACTGGCTTTCGATCTCTTTGAGCAGACCGTCAACAGCTTCCCGATCTGTCACATTCAGAACCATACCCCTACCATTGATGGCATTTTCCGCAAAGTGGCGGGTTATGGCAGTTGCCCCCATTTCGGAAGTAGCGGTGCCGATCACCGTCGCACCCTGCTCACCCAGTCTTGTGGCTATAGCTCTGCCGATTCCACGGCTCGCACCGGTAACGAGTGCGATTTCGTTCTCGAGCATGAAAAATTCCCCATCAATACTTAACTAAAGCCGAACCCCAGGTAAAACCGCCGCCGAATGCCTCCATCAGAAGCAGTTCACCACGTTTGATTCTTCCATCACGGACGGCCGCATCGAACGCAAGCGGCACCGAAGCTGCAGAGGTATTACCATGCTCGGCAACTGTCACGACGACACGCTCTAGCGGCATTTGAAGCTTTCTGGCAATGCCACGGATGATTCTGAAATTTGCCTGATGAGGAATCAGCCAGTCGATATCCGACTTTTCCAGGCCGTTCTGATCCAGGGTTTCATCAACGATTCGTCCAAGCGTATTGATGGCCATTTTGAAAACTTCGTTACCCCGCATCTCCACGAAAGCTCGCTCTTGCTGCACCTGATCGTAGCCCTTGGATACACCATCAGGCACATGGAGTAATTTCGCGAAGTCCCCGTCTGCATGTAAATGAGTAGACAGTATGCCGGGTTCATCACTGGCTTCAAGAACAACCGCACCTGCGCCATCGCCAAATAAAACACAGGTACCCCTATCCTTCCAGTTCAATATCCGGGAAAAAGTTTCCGCGCCGATTACCAGCGCACAGGTCGCGTTTCCGGCACGGATAAAATTATCGGCAACAGAGAGCGCATAGACAAATCCGGTGCAGACTGCCTGGACATCGAATGCAGCACAACCGTGGATATCAAGCCGGCTCTGTACAAGGCAGGCGGTACTGGGAAATATCTGATCCGGAGTGGTCGTGGCCAGCACGATAAGATCAATATCGCCGGGGCCTTTTTCTGCTGCCTCCATCGCCCGACGGGCTGCCTGCTCTGCCAGATCGCAAGTTGTCTCGTTTTTACCGGCAATGTGCCGTTGCTTGATACCGGTGCGCTCCTGAATCCATTGGTCGGAGGTGTCCACGATTTTTTCCAGATCGTGATTGGTCATTACCTGCTCCGGCAGAAAACTGCCGGTTCCGGTTATACGGGAATAGGTCATTCGCCGGCCCCTTCGTCAAGATGCACTGCAACACCCGTTGCAATTCGCTCGGACACATTGCTGCGAACCGCTTGTTTAGCAACATTTATCGCATTCTCAAAGGCCAGGGCATCGGCACTGCCATGACTCTTGATTACCACGCCGCGTAGTCCAAGCAGGCTGGCTCCGTTGTGGCGCCTGGGATCTGCCTTGCGACGAAAATTCCTCAACACCGGCAAAGCCAACATCCCGACAATGCGGGTGTATAAATTTCGCTTGAACTCAGCTTTGAGAAAATGGGCAATCATTTTAGCAACGCCTTCTGAGCTTTTCAGCGCAACATTGCCGACGAAACCGTCGGTTACCACGACATCCGCAATCCCTTTATAAATACCGTCTCCCTCTACGTACCCAATATAATTTAAAGTACTGTTGGTGAGTAGCCGATGCGCATTTTTTACCTGTTCATTTCCCTTGATCTCTTCTTCGCCGATATTTAACAGGCCGATTTTCGGGCTGGAGATGTTTTCATCCACGGCTGCAACCATTTCGCTGCCCATCACCGCAAACTGAAATAAATGTTGGCCGGAACAATCCACGTTAGCGCCTAGATCAAGGACCCAGGTTCGGCCTTTAATCGAGGGTATTGCGGTAATAATGGCAGGCCGATCCACATGCGGCAGCATCTTCAACACGAAGCGTGCAGTAGCCATCAAAGCTCCGGTGTTCCCTGCACTAACGCACGCGTTCGCAACACCGTCTTTCACCAGATTTAGCGCAACCCGCATAGACGAGTCTTTTTTACCACGCAGTGCCCGCGAGGGAGGTTCATCCATACCCACCTCTTGAGATGCATGGTGAATCCTAAGCCGGTCTGATTTTGACTGCGTAGTCAAATGCTCTGATATGGCATCCGCACGACCGACAAGGATTATTTCAACATCAGGATTTGCCTTCAGGAATCTAATCGCTGCAGGCACCACGACACTTACTCCATGATCTCCACCCAGCGCGTCCAGCGCTATGGTTATTCGCTCACTTCGGTTCATCAGGTTACTGCTGTAATTGGCTACAACAACGCCTTGCCGGCGGCGTAAAAACAGCCACGGCGGGAGGGAGATCGTGTAAGATTTTCACAATTGGGATTATTCGTCTTTTCCGGTGACGACTTTACGACCGCGGTAGAAGCCATCCGGCGTGACATTGTGCCGCAGGTGGGTCTCACCGGAAGTCGAATCAATCGATAACTTCTCCGCTTTCAGAAAATCGTGGGCACGGCGCATGCCACGCTTTGAAGGGGTTTTTCTGCTTTTCTGAACTGCCATGGTTACAAGCTCCTAATCACTGGTTTTCAATTCTTGCTGTCCGACTTTAAGCTGGACAAAATGGCAAATGGATTTACCGTCTCACTCTCATTGCGGCTACCTTTCTGCCTGTCGTCAATTGTTTCGATCCGATCCATTGAGCAATCTTTAGCGTCATGCATCGGTATCTGCGGAATTGCAAGCAACAGTTCCTCTTCGATCAGATCCAAGACACTTAACCTGCCATCCTCTGCGATAACCGGCTCGCATGTCGCTGGTATTCTCTCAGCCTCCGCCGGAACCTCAATGACGACGAGATCTAGCTTGGAATCTACCGGCAGCAAAACCAACTCCAGGCAACGCTGACATTCGAGCCCCAGTTGGGTGCGAACATATCCTGTTATACGAACGCGATTTTTCTCATCCTTGCTAAAATCCAGTTCGAATTGAACAACTCCCTTTCTATCAGACAGCACTTCGACCGTTCGAGGAAGCCTGGCGAGATCCACTTCCCCGGCAATAACACTGCTACGCTCTGCCAGAAGCCAAGGATCAACAGTTTCAGGTAGTCGAGCCAACATAAGCGGACCATGATATTACGGGTGCGCCCAGACGTCAAAATATATGTGCTTTTGCTTGTTTTGAGTCGAATTTTCAGCAGTTGAAGAGAAGGAACCGCGCGCATCCTGTCGCCCAGCAATTTAAGGTTAAACGCAGGCCCCTCCTGGGTCTGGCAGGGTTGACAGCAGGCTGGGGTCAGCTTCCCACGATTGCCAGCAGGACCCCGGCAGCAACAGCTGAACCGATGACCCCGGCAACATTCGGCCCCATGGCATGCATCAGCAGAAAATTGTTTTGATCAGCCTCAAGGCCGACCTTGTTCACGACCCGGGCAGCCATCGGCACCGCGGAAACCCCGGCAGCGCCAATCAGAGGATTTACCTTGCCACCGGTTATCCGGTGCATGATTTTCCCCATCAGCACCCCGGCGGCAGTACCCACACAGAAGGCAAATGCACCGAGTGCAAGGATGCCAAGCGTGTCCAGTGAAAGAAACTTGTCGGCAGAGAGTTTCGAACCAACCGCAAGACCCAAAAAAATTGTCACTATGTTGATTAGCTCATTTTGTGCGGCATGGCTCAGACGGGCTACGACCCCGGCTTCGCGCAGCAGGTTCCCAAACATCAGCATCCCGATTAAAGGCGCCGCCGAGGGCAGAAACAGGATACAAAGGATCAGCACGGAGAATGGGAAGAGGATCTTCTCCAATCTGCTGACGGGGCGCATTTGAGACATAATCACTTTGCGCTCTTTCTCGGTAGTCAGCATTTTCATGATGGGTGGCTGAATGATGGGTACCAACGCCATATACGAGTATGCCGATACCGCTATTGCCCCCAATAGATCAGGCGCCAGTTTTGAGGCTAGAAAAATCGCGGTCGGTCCATCGGCGCCGCCGATGATGGCGATGGCGGAGGCATCGGAAAGCGAGAAACCAAAACCAGGAATGACATTTAAAGCTAGCGCACCGATCAGCGTGATAAATATGCCAAATTGGGCTGCAGCTCCAAGAAAAAGCGTCATCGGCATAGCAATGAGCGCACCAAAATCAGTCAACGCGCCTACGCCCATAAAAATCAGCAGCGGGAAAACTCCGGTCTCAATGCCCACCTGATAGATGTAACCGAGCAGTCCCTCGGGACCGGCTATACCTGCTACCGGAATATTGCTCAGAATGGCGCCAAATCCGATCGGCAGCAGCAGCAGGGGTTCGAACTTTTTCTTGATCGCCAGGTAGATCAGCAGACCGCCGACCAGCATCATCAAAAGCTGTCCCGGACTGAGATTGGCAATCCCCATCGATTGCCAGAGCGCATCTAGGTTGTTCATCCAATCAACCCAGGATCAAGAGTGTTGTACCAACCTGAATCGCGTCGCCCTCCTTGACCGGGATGGACAGTACAATACCCGATTTGGCAGCCCGTATTTCAGTTTCCATTTTCATCGCTTCCATAATCATTACCACATCGCCTTCGGTAATGGTCTGCCCTTCTGCCACTTTGATTTTAAAAATGGTGCCCGCCAAAGGAGCCGGCAGCGGTGTTCCTCCTTTGGTTTGCGCCTGGACGATGGGTGCACTCTGCTGCGGCGTGGGTGCCAAATTCTGGACAGCGCCGCCAGGGGCCACTACCACATCGAAGCTTTTGCCATTGACCGAAACCGTATAAGTTTCGGGGCCACTTACTGAGCCCGAAGTGGGTGCTGCAGCGGCCTGTGCGGGTTTCGCAGGCGCCGGCTCGCTTCCGGGAACAGGTTCGAAAGCGTCCGGATTATCCCTGTTTACCAAAAATTTAAGTCCAACCTGGGGAAACAGCGCATAGGTCAGTACGTCATCGATTTCATCCTTCGCAGCTTTGATCCCTTTTTCACCGACCAGTCCTCGGAACTCTTTGGTCAGACGCTCAACTTCCGGTTCGAGCAGATCGGCTGGGCGGCAGGTGATCGGCGACTCACCCTGTGCAAGAACCCGTTGCTGGAGGTCTTTGTTCAGTGGGGCTGGGGATGCGCCGTATTCGCCTTTCAAAATACCGATTGTCTCCTTGGACATGTTCTTGTAGCGCTCTCCCGAGAGCACATTCAGCACCGCCTGGGTGCCCACAATCTGTGAGGTGGGTGTTACCAGAGGGATCAAACCTAAGTCTTGACGTACTTTCGGAATCTCATCGAGTACTTCGTCCAGGCGATCGCTGGCACCTTGCTCTCGCAGTTGATTCTCCATATTGGTCAACATACCGCCGGGCACCTGGGCCACCAGGATACGGGAATCCACCCCTTTCAGCGCACCCTCAAATTTGGCGTATTTCTTTCTTACCTCTCTGAAATAGGCTGCAATCTCCTCTAATAACGGGAGATTTAGACCGGTATCCCGTTCTGTTTCCTGCAACATTGCGACTACCGTCTCGGTGGCGGTATGACCGTAAGTGTTACTCATCGAGGAGATGGAGGTATCCAGGGTATCAATGCCGGCTTCGGCAACTTTTATAATCGTCGCTGTGCTCAACCCTGTTGTGGCATGGGCATGCAGCGCCAGCGGAATACTGACCTCTTCCTTCAGGCGGCTGACCAGTTCGAACGCATCATAGGGTTTGAGCAACCCGGCCATATCCTTAATACATATGGAGTGGCAGCCCATCTCCTCCAGGCGCTTCGCCATGTCCAGCCAATATTGCAGATTATGCACCGGACTGACGGTATAAGAGAGTGTTCCCTGCGCGTGTTTCTCGACGGCAATGGTTGCCTTTATTGCGGTTTCCAGATTACGCACATCATTCATGGCGTCGAAGATCCGGAAAACATCCATGCCATTGATTGCTGCGCGCTCAACAAAGGCTTTTACTACGTCGTCCGCGTAGTGGCGATAGCCCAATATGTTCTGACCTCGGAACAGCATCTGCATCGGTGTATTTGGCATTGCTGCTTTGAGGCGCCTAAGCCGCTCCCAGGGATCCTCCCCCAGAAACCTAATACAGGCATCGAATGTCGCACCACCCCAGGTTTCGAGGGACCAAAATCCCACTTGATCGAGCTTTTCCGCGATCGGGAGCATATCCTCTATCCGCATTCTGGTTGCGAACAGAGACTGGTGAGCATCCCGCAGGACGAGTTCTGTAATACCCAGTGGTTTCGAATCAGGCATCGGCTTCACTTTTTCAATGGTTATAGTTTGGCTGAAAAGTTGATCAGAATCGGCATCAACAGTGATCTATTGCTTATGTTGAGAACGGTAGCGGGCAATCGCCGCCGAGATAACGGCCAGTAACTCATCATCTTCATCCACAGCCGATGATACAGCTCCGGCAGGCAACTCTTCCGGCGCCATTGCCTGCGCAAGGCGGGACATACCTTTAAGGACGAAAACCAACACGGCTAAAAATATAAAGACGCTACCCATCCCGAGAAACATGAGTTCAACGCCTTCGATAAGAAGGTCGGTCACTGGCATTTCATTTCGTCCCTATATGAAAAGCAATTCCTCATCCGAAAAAAAGGAATATGGTTATTGTAGTTAGTTGGTTCACTTTTATGGTAATCACTGAGATCTGTCAAGTCGATCGTCTAAACCAGAACAATAAAGCCCGCCAATTAATATCACTGTCATAAAATTTAAATGACACCATGCGGATTGCCCATCCTCTCCAAGCCGGGCTCGGCCTATCGACTGAAGTAAGATTTACAGGAAAATCAGCTCCTTCTGCCGATTATCATTGCATGTCTTGTCGATTCCTGGGTTACTGGCTAAACTCGGCTGACATTCGAGTCCGACACACAATATTCATCGAGATATGCAACAACCGAGAGAGATCTCACCGCCCCTGGTTCTGGCATCTACATCCCCATTTCGCAAAGCAATTCTGGAAAAACTGGGTATTGGATTCGCCACCATCGCCCCAAGCGTGAGCGAAGCTTCCCTGCCGGGAGAGAGTGCGCAAGAGCTGGTGAAACGATTATCGCTGGAAAAAGCACAGGCGGTTGGTCAGATGTACCCAGCAGCTTTAGTAATCGGTTCGGATCAGGTTGCCTGCATCGACAAACATATTCTTGGCAAACCGGGAAACCGCCAAGGCGCCATTGAGCAGCTGAGAAGCGCTTCGGGACGCCGGGTCGATTTTTATACCGGGCTGTGTCTGCTCAATACTGCGAATGGTCACCAGCAACTCGCGTGCGAACCTTTCACTGTCCATTTTCGTCACCTGCAGCAGGAACAGATCGAGCGTTATCTGGACTTCGATGAGCCTTACAACTGTGCCGGCAGCTTTAAATCAGAGGGTTTGGGGATCTCTCTGTTTGAGCGCCTGGAAGGCGACGACCCCAATACCTTGATCGGGCTGCCATTGATCCGTCTGGTGGATATGCTGCGTGAGGAAGGCGTCCGGATTCCTTAGGAAATCGGTGCACATGCCTAGGGCATGCTGGGCTGGGTGTTCGAACGTATGCTTTCCAGTTTATTCAGGATATTTCTGGCTCGTACAATCCGCTCTGTAACCTGCTGTTGATTGGGATCGAGTTTCAACGCTGTTTCCCAAATAGCAATTGCTGCTTCTGTCTGCTGGTTACGGTAAAGGCTGTCACCCAGTTTCAGCAGCGCTTCCGCTTCTCTTCCAAGAAGCTCCTGCAAATCAGATAACTCCTCCCGCACACGGGGACTTTCCGGATTCTGCATTAACGCCTCATCTATTTTTACCTTGGCATTGATCAGTGCGCCCTGCTGGCGCGCTTGGCCGGCCTCAGTCAGCAATTGCGCCACTCGGTCCGCTCTTTTACGCTCCACCTGGCGCTCCTGTTCCACTCTCGCGGCCAGTTCAACCGCCTCGATTTTATTCGTTATCGCGGCGAGACGTTGTTTGGATTCCGGCGTCTGCGCAATTCTGTATGCCATATTCAAGCAACGCTTGGCCAGCCAGATATTCAAGGCCTCCAACTCAATACCGCAGTTGACGAGTTCCGGCTCCATACTGTTGAGATAGGATTGCCAACGTAATAGTTGTGCGTCGATCAAATGATTATTTTGATCTCCCTGCGCCAGCTGTTCCATTAGCGGTAGCGATTCGATCAACCAACGCGCTTCAATCACCAACAGCTGATTTTGCAGCACAAGCCGCTGCTGCTGCCAGACAAGTTCATACTCGGAGATGAGCCGGCCAATCTCTTCGTTTCCGGGAAATTTGCCGCTGCCCGCACGTAACAG
The DNA here is from genome assembly GCA_024235255.1 of Chromatiaceae bacterium. Classification (GTDB taxonomy): domain Bacteria; phylum Pseudomonadota; class Gammaproteobacteria; order Chromatiales; family Chromatiaceae; genus HKST-UBA178. The sequence goes on along the minus strand of JACKMT010000001.1, from coordinate 194,317 downwards.
GCTAAGCGCTTTGGCAATTTCGCCCTGTTCTTTGTGCTCCCTGGCCCTATCCGACACCTCCTTGTCTGTTTGAACGGAATCGAGAAACGAACTGATTTCCGGGGGCTCCTGCATTGTCAACGGCAGCGGGGCACAGCCGCTGAGCAAGTTCATAATCAGGAGGAACAACAGTATGCGCGTAGTGACTTTTTTCATGCTACCGGAAAAATCGAATCGAGACTCTCCCTGAACAGATCGTCCTCCCGAAAAAGGCCGATGTTCGCTTGGTAGGTCTGTAACGGATTGCTTCGTCCGCGCACCTTTATGCTTCCCTGGTTGTTAGGTGCAACAAACTCCAGCATACCAGGCTGAGATGCCGCCTCGCCGGTTAACAATATGCTGCCGGGATCAGCAAGCCCGCAGATTCTGGAAGCCACGTTCACCGTATCCCCCACCACGGTATATTGCATTCGATCATGACTACCCAAGTTACCTTCAAGCATGATCCCACTGTTGATTCCGATGCGAAACTGAACCGCTCTTTCGCCATTGGCAGTTCGCCGTTCATTAATCCGCTCAGCCACCAGTTGCATGAGAGCGGCACTGGTGAGTGCATGAACTCCGTGCAGTTCATCATAATTGGGAATGCCGAATACGATCATAATGCAATCACCGATGAATTTATCCACAGTGCCGAGACAACTGTTCCCGGCCGCGGCAAAGTAGTGAAAGAATTCATTCAGGAGATTGGCCAGATCTTCCAGTTCAAGCTGCTCCGAAAGTTCGGTAAACCCTACAATATCGCAAAAAAGTACACTGCCTTCACTTCTGACGCCTCCCAGTGTGCTCTCCCCGTTGTTGGAAATCACTTTTGCCGCAATGCTTGGCGACAAGTAGCGGGAAAGTGCTTTTTCCACATTTCGCTTGGCTTCCATGCCATCGGCCATCTTACGGAAAGTTGTCAACACGCGCCCAATTTCGTCCTCTCTTTTCACTAAATTCACTTCGCAGGCATCGCCCCGGTCAAACGCCTCACCCACCTCGACCAAGTGGTGAATCGGCCTGCAGAACCGAGAGGCAAGCAGAAACGCGAGCAGCACCCCGACGGCTAACAGTCCCAACGTAGTCATAACCAATGCATTCAGCGTAGCGCGCAATTCGCGCTCCAAAGGCTGCAAGTCGATCGCCATAAGCGCATAACCGACCTTAGTGTTTTGAAACGACACCGGCTTTAGGTAGGATACCGCTTTGCCGTCGCCGTGAATCCAGGCCTGAGTATCCCTGCCTTGTGGCAGCACCTCCTGCTTGACGATCTCCTCTCCTGCCTGTACCCCGTCAAACGGCTGTGTCCCCGCACTTGCCAGGGTGTTGCCAGCAAGATCGAAGAGCTGCATTCCGGTAATCAGTACATTTTTCTCCTGCTCGCTAACCAGCACTTCGAGCGACAGGATGTCGTCCGCCATCAGTGGCTCGCTGGCTGCGCGGGCAAACTGGTCGATGATCATCTCCCCAAGCAGATCGGTCTGTTGCTGGTAACTTAACTGTTGCTGACCGATGAGAAACCATCCCAACAGGCCCATAACCAGGGTGACTAACGCGGCTATACTGACTGACCAGCGAATAGCCAGCGGGATCGGATACGTATTGAATCGTTGATAGATCTGCATCGTGCTCAAGGCCTTCTTGACATTCGTTCCGCTTTAGAGAAGCGCCCCTTAAACCCAAAACCTGACCCAAGCTTGCTGACATTTGAGGATTTTATCACTTTTCTAATTATTCCAGGATCCCACTCTTTTTCCGGCTGGAATTGACGAAACTCGGGTGGCTTGCCAGTTCGTATCACGCCCGGATTAAAGTGTTTTCCGTTCTGCATCGATTTCCGTTTCTAGTCCCATTCCGGCACTGTGGTTAGATTTGTTCAGAATTTCCCCGGCGCTAGCGGCGGGAACAGAACCATGGGGTTTCCAGAGGGGGAAAGTGCAGCCCTCCCCTTTTGGTCGTTAGCGAGGCTTTATACCTCGTTGACTAGCTAATTTTAACTATTAGCACTCCGCTCAGAATCACTTTACTCCGGTTGCGCCGATTGCCAAAAGAGCGTAGGTTTTAGTGCCTCACTATGCAGGTTGAATTTATCTCTTCGCGCTATGAATAATAAAATATTTATCGGTGCCCATGACCTTCTGCTCGACTCCTTCAGGTTGGGGCTGGAAATCTATAAGAGCGGCTTTCGCCCCGATTTTATTGTTGGTGTTTGGCGCGGAGGAACGCCGGTTGGTATTGCAGTTCAAGAGATTCTTGATCGATATGGCGTGAAAACCGATCATATTGCGATTCGCACCACCTCTTATACCGGCATAGGAAAAAGAGCGAAGGTGGTGGAGGTACATGGCCTTCACTACCTGCTGGATAATCTCAATTGGACCGATTCTCTGCTTATCGTGGATGATGTTTTTGATACCGGATTGAGCCTCAAAGCAATAATCGAGTCACTGCGTGAGAAAACGCGTCGCAATGCGCCCGAGCAGATACGCATTGCTACACCCTGGTTCAAACCGGGAAACAACCGTACAGATATCATCCCTGACTATTATATCCACCAAACCGACCGCTGGTTGGTGTTTCCCCATGAACTGGATGGACTGACAGAAGATGAGATGCTGGAATTCAAACCCGGACTGAGGGAGTTGATCGCAGAGGCAGGCGTCTGATTTCAGGCCGGTGTTCTGTGTCGCGCGGCGTTTCCCACCAGTAGCGAGTACAGCTCCATAATCTGCAAGCCGGCCTCCCCCAGCGTCTCCTGGCATTGAGTCAGGGACAATCCGCTTAGTTCCCAAGTCTGCTCATCTATGTTGTCAACCGATGTGTCCGATTCGCTTGGCCAGACGAGATCGTATGCCAGCGCTTGTGCGATATGCACCAATGCAGTCTCCAAACGGTGCTCCTTAGCGCTGCCGGGTTGGTGATGAAACCGGATAATGTTGGCGATACTCTGGGGCAACTTCCAGTTTTGGCAAAGTTCGTAGCCCACCTCACTGTGAGTAAATCCCAATACCTCCTCCTCGGCAGCGGAAAACAATTGATTCTTGCCGTGAGCGATCAACAGAATATCCCGTGCCAATGTGCTCAAGTGCCACAGAATCACCAGGCGGCCAATATCGTGCAACACACCGACCACAAACAGACGTTCCGGGTGCAACACATTACACTGCCTTGAAAACTGCCGCGCCAGGATGCCGGTGGCGATCGAATAATGCCAAAAGTCCCTCATGTTGATCATACTGCTGGGAATACCGCTGAACATCTTGCAGCTGGTGGTAACGATAGTGAGATCCCGCAGCTCTTCGGTGCCGACGAAGGTAATTGCCCTGGAAATGGTCGACACTTTTCCGGGAAGGCCATAGTAGGCACTGTTCACCAGGCGCAACAGACGGGCACTCAGGTTGGCATCCTGCATAATTACCTGCGAAATATCCTGTGCGGAACTGCTTGCATCCTCAACCATCTCGTTGATCCTGAGACAAACTTCGGGCAGCGAGACCGCCTGGTCGATGCTTGCTACTAATTCATTCGCGGATATCGGTTTCATAGTTTCTGTCGTTTTATTCGTAACAAGAGAAAAACTCCCGCACTTCGGCTGCTATGCAGTAGACATGAACCAGCTTCAGATTAAAACCCTCTGTGCCGCTATTACGGCTGCATCAGCCAGTTTCTATAGATTCTACGAAACGATCCTAACAGCAAAACCACGGAATTAAGACGCATGTCCACAGCAAAAAAGATATCTACCGAAGGAATACTTTTGATGCTCTGCAAATCGGTGTTTGAGGTTCTCGCCTCTGCCACCGGCTCTGAAATCAATTATTCCCCCATGGTGCAAAAAATCAATAAAACCTGCCTTAAGCCTGATATTAGCTGTTTCGTGCTTTTTGACGGAGGTTTTTCCGGGTTGGTTGTCGCCAATTTCACGGCTGCAGCGGCACTCGAAATCTACCAGACCTATCTGCTTAGCATGGGTATACCACAGGCTGAGCTGGCAATACAGCACACTTCTGACGACGTGGGAAACGTGATGGGCGAACTGATGAATCAGATCGTGGGCGACTTTACCAGCAGAGTGGGGCAGGAGCTGCTCACTTCAATCAGTCAGAACCAACCTAAAATGCTTGCCATAAACAAGGAAGTAATGATCTCGATAAATACCAATCTTGACCGCCCACAGGCCAGAAGGGTTACCTTCAAAACCGCTCAAAACAACATTTTCTACCTGGAATTTGCAGTTGATAAAACCGAGTTTATACAGCTCCATGAATTTGAAAAACAGGATAAAACCAACCCGGATAAAATAATCGACGAAGCAGCGTCAAAACACAAAAATACAGCCGCCAAACCGGCCGCCGAAGTTGTCGACAATGACCTTCTGGAGCAGCTGGGATTCTAATTCGGCTCGATTGTTCTGCAGAATAAGATCGATTTGAAATGGGTCAGAGTGAGATTCAGGCTCAAGTTTTCGGTTTGGTTGATTACTCCGTTACCTTAATTGAGATCAACTCCTCCCCTGCCTCGTCCATTAAGTGCACGGCGCAGGCGATGCAAGGATCAAAGCTGTGAATCGTTCGCAGTATCTCCAACGGTTGTGAGGTATCCGCAAGCGTGTGGTTATCCTGCAGCGCCGCCTCGTAGGCACCCGCTTGTCCCAGTGCATCGCGTGGTCCAGCGTTCCAGGTTGAAGGCACGATCGCCTGGTAGTTAGCGATCTTCTTGTCTTCGATAACTATCCAGTGGCCCAGCGCGCCGCGCGGGGCCTCCATGAAACCGGCTCCCTGGCACCGCTTCGGCCAGGTGGCGGGTTCCCACAACCGTTCATTGAAGGTCCTGGTATCTCCGCTTTTGATGTTGGAGATCAGGCTGTCGAACCATTCCTGCATAGTATCGGCCAACAACTTGGTCTCCAGTGTTCTGGCTGCGGTGCGACCCAGCGTGGAGAAGAGGGCTTCGATAGGGAGATCGAGTTGTTTGAGCACGGAGCCTGCCAGCTCCCTGGTTGCCGCATGACCTTTGGCATACATCAGCAGCACTCTGGCAAGCGGACCAACCTCCATCGCCTTGTCCCTCCATCTCGGCGACTTCATCCAGGAGTAGGGATCCTCCACCACCAAGTGATCGAATGGCGGCTCGGGCCCGGTGTAGTCAAGATTGGTCTCACCCTCATACGGATGCAGTCCGGCATGCTTGCCGGCGCCGTATTGGTACCAGGAGTGGGCAACATACTCCTGAATCTGCGCCTTGTCGTGCAGATCGATTTCGTGTACCCGGCTCAGATCCCGGTCCAGGATCACTCCGGACGGAAACAGATAACTGTCCGGATCACTCATACTGGTGGCAGGCAGGTCCCCATAGCAGAGAAAATTGCCGAGTCCTTCACCGCGTTTGAACCAATCCTTGTAAAACGAGGCGACCGCCAGCGTATCCGGCAGATAAACCTGATCGACAAACTGGCGCATTTTGTCTATCACTTCCTGAATCTGAGCCAGCCGCTTGGCATTGATCGCAGAGTCGGAGTTGAGATCGATCGGTGAAGCCACGCCGCCGACCAGAAAGTTCGGATGCGGGTTTTTGCCGCCGAAGATTGCGTGCAGCTTTACCACGTCCCGCTGCCAGACAAGCGCTTCCAGATAGTGAGCCACCGCCATCAGATTGGCCTCCGGCGGCAGCTTGTACTGCTCATGTCCCCAGTAGCCGTTGGCAAAAATTCCGAGCTGACCGGATTCGACAAAGTCAGCCAACCGCTTTTTGGTATCGGAAAAATACCCCGGCGAGGATTGCGGCCAGCTGCTCAGCGACTGGGCCAGCTCCGAAGTGGCTTTGGGATCCGCTTTCAGCGCCGCAACCACATCCACCCAGTCGAGCGCGTGCAGATGGTAGAAATGCATGACGTGGTCGTGAATATATTGGGCGCCGATCATCAAATTTCGAATCAGCTGGGCGTTTTTCGGGATCTCATAGTTGAGTGCATCTTCCACCGCGCGAATCGACGCGATGCCGTGCACCAGCGTGCAGACGCCGCAGATACGTTGTGCATAAGCCCATGCGTCGCGCGGATCCCGCCCTTTCAGAATTGTCTCAATACCCCTTACCATAGTGCCGGAAGAGTATGCCTGCCCTACCCTGTTGCCATCCATCTGGGCTTCGATGCGCAGATGACCCTCGATGCGGGTAATGGGGTCGATGACGATGCGTTCACTCATGCTATTTGTCCTCTACCAGGTGGCGGGCCACCAACTCGGTCAATCCTTCAATGGGGAGTTCGACACGGTACTCTTCAAGCCCCTCCTCGATCACCAGCCGGCAGTTGGCACAGGCGGTGACCAGTTTGTCGGCGCCGGTCTCCTCGATCTGATTTTTCTTGCGTTTGAACACCTTCAGACGCAATGCCTCAGCCTCGGTATTGGCGCTGACACCGCCGCCGCCGCCGCAGCACCAGTTCCATTTGCCGTGATCCTGCATCTCGACAAAGTTGCTGTTTACCATCTGCATCAATCTGCGCGGGGCATCAATCACGCCTCCCTTGCGGCCAATTGAGCACGGATCGTGAAAGGTCATTCGCTCATGCGACGGATTTTCGGTCTTGATCCTGCCACTGGCGCGCAGTTCATCCAGCAGTTCGAGGATGTGCAGCACTTTGAACGGGAACGGCTTGCCGATTAGGTCCGGGCCTTCCCAGCGTATCGAGGTATAGGCGTGGCCGCACTCCGGTGCAATCACGTATTTGACCTTGAGCTTCTCCGCGCCATCGACGATCCGCTGCACCAACTCCCTGGCGATATCGCTGGATCCGATCTGGATACCGGTATTAGTCGCTTCGAACGCTTCCGAGCAGAGCGTCCAACTCAATCCGGCATGCGTGAATATCCTGGCAAGCGATTCGATATACTCGGGAAAGTTGATCACTTCCATGGACGAGAGCAGCGGCATGTAGTCGGCGCCTTCCACATCGATCGGAATGGTCAAGCCGCTGTCCGCTTCGATATGCTTGACCTGTGCCGCGAGCGCTTTATATTTGATGCCCATCGGACTGCCGATCCTGACTGCGCGTTCAGCGGCCGCCTGAACATCTTTGGGTGAATTGCCCGACGCTACCATTCCCTCACGCGCCCTGCGCACCATGTAGGCAATGTCGTTGCCCACGGGGCAGACCATCGAGCAGCGGCCGCATAGGGTACAGCTGTCGTACAGCAGTTCCTGCCACTCCTGCAGCAGCTCGTCGGTCACCGGCGCGGCTAATCCCACCACTTTTTTCAGTTTGCCGACCAGTGTGTACTCCTGTTCCCAGACCCGGCGCAACGGCTCCAGCTTACGAATGGGGGTATATTTCGGATCCCCGGTCTCGGTATAGAAGAGGCAGGCTTCGGCGCAGATCCCGCAGCTGACGCAGCTGGAGAAGAATGCCGCGACAGGTGCATCCACCTGCTCCCTGAATGCGTTGAGGCCGCGCTCCAATGTCGCTTTGCTCATGACTCCACACCCCTGCGGCCGCTCATGGCACCGTTGTACCAGCGCGCCAGAAACAACGTGAACGTATGCATCAGCTTGGTGAACGGAAACAACACCAGCAGCAGCTCAATGCTTAGAATATGCAGCCCCATCGCCAACGGGTAGGGATTAATCATCCGGTGATAAGCGAGATAACCGGTCAGCAAAGGAAGAAAAGTGAGCACCCAGACCAGATAGTCCTCTTTGTCGCTGAGCAGTTTCATCACCGGATTGGTCAGCCGGTTCCACAATGCCGCCAGCAGGCCGACGATACCGAGCACCGCCGCCGCGTCGACAATCGGATTGGGCAGCCCCGGCCAACCGAATCCGAACGTCTCGCGAAACAGCTCGATATGCGGAATAAACAGCAACAGACTGACCAGCAGGCCGATATGAAACAGATAACCCGCGAGTATCGTCAGCGGCTGCCGCTTGAAGGTACCGCCCTCGGGCAGCGTCCGGGTCAGGATGGTTTTCATGCCGGGCAGGAATTCGCTCCCCTTCGGTGCTGCCAGATTGGCCGCGCGGCCCAGTGAGATGATCTCGAACAGGCGGATGAGAATGCCGACAACAAAAATGGCAACCGCGACATCGAAAGCGGTGCCTCTGGTCCATAAGAGAAAATCCATCGACTCGTTCATGATGTTTTCTCCAGATCATCGACCGTCACCGTGCTGTGCTGCCGGTTGGCCTCGGTTTTGGTTTTGCGATTGATGCCGGCCGCCGCCGCGCCCAGCGCCACTCCGGCCGCCACCGCATAACTCGCGGTACGGGAGATATCACCCACCGGTATCGAAAGCGCGTTATAGAAGCCGCCGGCATCCCAGAAATCGGGCTGGGAACAGCCAAGACAGCCGTGCCCGGACTCCACCGGCCAACTGGTACCTTCGTTCCATTTTACTGTGGCACAGGCGTTGTAAGTCATCGGGCCTTTACAGCCAAGTTTGTAGAGGCACCACCCCTTCTTTGCGCCCTCGTCATCGAAAGTATTCGCAAACAGGCCCTTGTCATAAAACGGACGGCGGTAGCAACGATCGTGAATACTGGTGCCGTAGAACGCTTTCGGACGGCTGTACTGGTCCAGCTCCGGCAGCGTCCCAAAGGTAAGATAGTGCGCCAGGACACCCGTGATCACGACCGGAATCGGCGGACATCCGGAAACGTTGATCACCGGTTTATCGGTGACAATATCCCTCACGGCGACTGCTCCGGTGGGATTTGGATCGGCTTTGGGGAGTCCGCCGAAGGCCGCGCAGCTCCCCATTGCGATGACCGCCGCCGCACCGGCAGCCGTCTCTTCAAGGATTTGCAGATTGCTGACACCTGCTATGGTCGAAAAGCCCGGATTGCCCAAAGGGATCGAACCATCCACGACTAGCAGATACTTACCCGCACTGGCCTGCATCGCCGCCTCCCGCGCTGCTTCGGCGGCGTGTCCGGACGCCACTTGCAAGGTATGGTGGTAGTCGAGCGATATATGATCGAATATCAGGCTCTCTAACGTGGGCGTGTGGCTGCGCGTCAGCGATTCGGTGCAGCCGGTGCACTCTTGAAACGAGAGCCAGATAACCGACGGCCGCTGCGCGTTGTCAAGTGCCGCCGCCAAAACCGGTACCATGCTGGGCGGCAGTGCCATCATCGAAGCAGTTGCGGTGCAGAATTTGAGAAATCCGCGCCGGCTCACGCCGTTCCGTCTAAGCGTATCGCCAAGCGTTCCAGTGGTGAGGTCTGCCATGTAGCCTCCGATAATTCGACTATCAGACCGATTTGTCTGTCTGCAGATTTGCCAGTGCTCTCTGCAGCGCCAGGAGACCCTCTTCGATATCCTCCAGCCGGGTCTCAAGTATGCTGGGTAACCGGGTAATCTCTACTTGGAAGGCAATGCGTTCCCCACAGCTGTTTCTGTGTTCTATAACCCAGACACCGGGATAAGCGCTCTCCCAGATGTGGGAGTCACCCAAGGCTTCCAGCTTTGCACTCACCTCTCCCCGTCCCAAACACTCTAACAACAGCCGTTCGTCTCCCGGACCAAAGGGAATGGCGCTGAGATCAAGCGTCGTTGTGGTTCCCTTCAAACGGAGCAGACGAAGTGCATGCGCTATTTCGTGAAGCAGTGGCAAGCTGTTGTGGTAACCGGGATCCGCGGTCGCGGAGACTTCAAACGGGTGCGGAGAAGGGCCAAGTGTATTCACTGCAACTTCAAAATAAAGTGATTAAATTACTCTATAGTTTAAGACTACGGCCTATTCGATTTCTTGTGGATGATTCAGATCAGTTATTTAACATTAATTATTAAATAATTAGTTACTGATTAACACAAGCCGTCGGTATCGTTCTTTGTGAGCGTGCCATGCCAACGGCAGAGTAACTGAACTACAGCCTCCATCGCCACGCAGATGGATTTCTCGACGGCCGGAGAGAGAGTGCTGCCCCACTCGATACTGAATGGCTCAATACCAACCAGCGCGATTTTCTCAGGATAGTGCGCAGCCAGTCTGGCCATATCGAGCAGGTCGCCAAGTCCAACCTCATGCACGCTTTTTCGATCTCCTTTCATATATCTGTCCACATCACCTCCTTCCAGACAGACGACACTTCCAGGGGATCTCCCGGTGTGGGCCGCATCCACCACGATCAACCGGTTATGCTTGGCGAGTTCGGCAGCCAGGCTGAAGCTGAGCGTTCCCCCGTCCAAAAACCGCACGTCCTGAAAACCGGTATATTTCTGTTCCAGTCGGTTGATCACATGCACACCTACACCTTCGTCGGTAAGCAGTACGTTGCCGATACCAAGAACCAGCGTGGACATGCGCTTCAACTCGATTTTCCGGTTGCGAGCGGCGCGGCCGCCTTACTGTTTTGGGTTTTGATTGATTCCATCTTGTTCCGTAACTTGGCATATGGCATTTTTTTATGCCATTGATTCTAATATATATTTAATTTTGCTAATAGAAGAATTCGGTTCTTGACATCGGCTTCCCGAGCGCCTACTCTTTCGTCCACAAACACAATATGTAGTGTTCTTTAGCTTCTAACGATTGACTTGACACAATATATAGGGGATCAGCGCTTTTATCCCCGTTTCAGTTGACCGGCCATGCGCTATGCTTATACCTGTTAGCTGCGCCGTCGTGTGCCCGTCTCTGGCAGTTGTTAAAGGAAGCTCAATTTTAGGCTCTGTTGCTGCTGTTAACGCCAGGTACATTTGGCTTTTCGGTCTAACCGACAACGATTCAGGATATGTAATGAAGACAGCTCATCTTAAAGCGGTACCTTCCAGTGCTGCAGAAATCCCTTTTCAAGAAGCTTCAATGGACATTTGGAGCACCAAATATCGCTTAAAAGCGAAAAACGGCGCCCCGGTCGACAAGGATATAGATGCCACTTACTCCCGCGTCGCCAGCGCCCTGGCCGAAACCGAAGCGACGCCGGAACAGAGGGAGGAGTGGAGCGAAAAGTTTCTCTGGGCGCTGCGTCACGGCGCGATACCGGCAGGGCGGATTGTTTCCAATGCCGGCGCGCGCGAACACAAACCCTCCACATCGACGATCAACTGCACCGTCTCCGACACCATTCACGACTCCATGAATGAAATTCTGGGCAAGGTGCACGAAGCGGGACTGACACTGAAGGCCGGCTGCGGCATCGGTTACGAATTCTCCACGCTGCGTCCGCGGGGTGCCTATGTCAGCGGCGCCGGCGCCTACACTTCCGGACCGCTGTCGTTCATGGATATCTACGACAAGATGTGCTTCACGGTCTCCTCTGCCGGCGGCAGGCGCGGCGCCCAGATGGCCACTTTCGATATCGGTCATCCCGATGTAATGGACTTTATCCGCGCCAAAAGGGAGAACGGCCGGCTGCGTCAGTTCAACCTTTCGCTGCTGATCAGCGAAGAGTTCATGGAGGCGGTGAAAAATAACGCCAAATGGGATCTCGCCTTCCCGATCAGCGCGAAAGAGGCGGAGTCGGACGGCATCGACCCGGCCAACTCGGAGCAGGTAGTCTGGCGTGAGTGGCCTTATAAAAACGGGTATATCGTTGACGACCGGGGTAGAGTCGCCTGCAAAATCTATAAATCGATTCGCGCCCAGCGGTTGTGGGACGTCATCATGTCCTCCACTTACGATTTCGCCGAGCCGGGTTTTATTCTCATCGACAAGGTCAACGAGATGAACAATAACTGGTTCTGCGAGCGTGTCCGCGCCACCAATCCCTGCGGCGAACAGCCACTGCCGCCTTACGGCGCCTGCCTGTTGGGTTCGGTCAATCTGACCAAATTCGTGCGCAACCCTTTCACCGACGACGCCTATTTCGATTGGGAAGAGTTCCGCAAGGTGGTGGCGATATTCACCCGCATGCTGGACAACGTGGTGGAGATCAACGGACTGCCGCTGAAAGAGCAGCGCGACGAAATTATGCGCAAACGCCGCCACGGCATGGGATATCTCGGCCTGGGGTCGAGCATCACCATGCTGCAGATGAAGTATGGAGATGCGGGCTCGCTCAAGTTCACCGAGCGGGTTACCCGGGAACTGGCCATGGTGGGCTGGCAGACCGGTCTGGAGCTGGCTAAAGAGAAAGGGCCGGCGCCGATCATGGAAGAGGAGTTCACCGTCACCGCCGAAATGCTTGCACAGCGTCCCGAGATGGCGGTGGATAACTGGCAGGCCGGCGACAGAATCAAAGGCAAGGTGCTGCACGCCCGCTACAGCCGTTACATGCAGCAGGTAGGGCGGGAGAATCCGGAGCTGGTACGCGACCTGGAACAGTATGGCTGCCGCTTCTCGCACCACAGTTCGATTGCACCGACCGGGACTATCTCGCTGTCGCTGGCCAACAATGCCAGCAACGGCATCGAACCCAGTTTTGCCCACCATTACGCACGCAACGTCATTCGCCAAGGGAAAAAGAGCAAAGAGAAGATCGACGTCTTCAGCTTCGAACTGCTAGCTTACCGCAAACTGATCAACCCGAAGGCGATGCCGCATTCCGAACTCCCGGAAGAGAGGCTGCCGGAATACTTCATTTCCGCCGACGATGTCACCCCCAGAGAGCACGTCGATATACAAGCTGCCGCGCAGAAGTGGATAGACTCCTCCATTTCGAAGACAGCGAATGTGCCGACCGACTACCCTTACGACCAGTTCAAAGACATCTATCTTTACGCCTATGAGAAAGGCCTCAAGGGATGCACCACTTTCCGTTTCAATCCGGAAGCTTTTCAGGGGGTGCTGGTGAAAGAGCAGGATCTGGAAAACACCACCTACCAGTTCACCCTCGAAGACGGAACGACTTTGGAGGTAAAAGGCAATCAGGAGATTGAGTACGACGGTGAGATTCATACCGCCGCCAATCTGTTCGACGCATTGAAGGAGGGGTATTACGGGAAGCTGTAGGCCAGATCATAGTGACAAACAATATAAATGCCAGGCTTTTGCCTCCGTAGTGGAAGCGCCGGGTAATCAGCAGCCCCATCGCCGCCGAAATCAGGTAAACCTATGACTATCAAGATTGACAAGAAGATTGTGGATTACAGCGTCGCAAAGGAAGCGGAGGCTCCTCCGGCGAGACCGCGAGAGTCCAGCAACAGTGAAGACAACATCATTCACATGCACGAGAAGGTCGCACGTCCTGAGATGCTGTTTGGCTCCACCTACAAGATCAAGACCCCTTTGAGCGAGCATGCACTCTACGTCACGATCAACGACATCATCCTGAATCATGGCACGCCCCATGAGATACGGCGTCCGTTCGAAGTCTTCATCAACTCCAAGAACATGGACCATTTTCAGTGGATCGTCGCATTGACGCGGATTATCTCCGCCGTTTTCCGCAAGGGTGGCGATATCTCATTCCTGGTGGAGGAGCTGCGCTCGGTGTTCGACCCGGCCGGCGGCTATTTCAAGAAAGGCGGCAAGTACATGCCCTCATTGGTAGCCGAGATCGGCGACGTGATCCATTGTCATCTGGTCATGATCGGTATGCTCAAGCTGGACGGCCCGGACGAGCACCAGCAGAGATTGATCGATGAAAAACGGGCCCAGTACGAAGAGTCGATCGAGCAGTCGGATGCCGAACACTGCAGCGAATTTCCGGAAGGCGCGCAGCTCTGCAAAAAGTGCAGCACCAAAGCGATGATACAGATGGACGGGTGCATGACCTGCCTCAACTGCGGCGAGTCCAAGTGCAGCTAGGAGACCTAGACATGAGCGAAAAAAAGGTAGCTTTCATTGGACTCGGCGTCATGGGTTTTCCCATGGCAGGGCACCTGGCGAAAGCGGGCTATCAGGTGCGGGTTTACAACCGGACCGCATCCAAGGCAGAAGCCTGGGTTAGCCAGCACCAAGGCAGCTCCGGCGCCACCCCAAAGGCCGCCGCAGAGGGCGCCGATATCGTCTTTGTCTGTGTCGGCAATGACGACGATCTGCGTTCCGTGGTTTACGGTGATCAGGGAGTGCTGGCGGGTATGGCTCAGGGCTCACTGCTGGTCGACCACACCACCGCATCGGCAAATGTGGCGCGGGAGATCGGTGCCCAGGCAGAAAAGCTGCAGATTGGTTTTCTCGATGCACCGGTATCGGGCGGTCAGATGGGTGCGGAAAACGGCACGCTGACGGTGATGGTCGGTGGCGATTCTGCACACTTCGATCGCGCCCAGCCGGTTATCGGCTCTTATGCCCGTGCAGTCACCCTGCTCGGCCCGGTCGGATCAGGTCAACTCACCAAAATGGTCAACCAAATCTGCATCGCCGGAATCGTGCAGGGACTGGCGGAGGGGCTCAATTTCGCGCAAAAGGCGGGGCTGGACGGAGCCAAAGTAGTGGAAGTTATATCCAAAGGTGCAGCCCAGTCATGGCAGATGGAGAATCGCGGTTCAACCATGTTAAAAGATGAATTCGATTTCGGTTTTGCGGTGAACTGGATGCGCAAAGACCTGGGGATCTGTCTTGACGAGGGGCGTCACAACGGCGCCAGACTGCCATTGGTTGCACTGGTCGATCAATTCTACGCCGAGGTACAGGAGCTGGGCGGCGGCCGTTGGGATACATCCAGCCTGATCCGACTGCTGAATGGGTATTCAACGAAAATCTCGTAAATTTAAGGTTAGATCGTCAACGAGGTATAAAACCTCGCTGACGACCAAAGGGGAGAGCTAAGCTTCTCCCCTTTGGAAACCCCATGGTTTTGTTCCCGCCGCAAGCGGCGGAGTATTCCTGAAAATATTTTTGGTTGCAATTAGCGGTGCGTTCAACCCGGAGTGATAGGGTAAGTTGTCTTTGAACTGGTCGGCAAAACAGCGCTCGCAGGAACTACTCCAAACTGCAAGCCGTCCATTCACGAATGCCCGGTGAAACTTCCATGTTCAACACCCGGTCAAACCGGTAGCCGTGGATTTAGGCGTGTTGCTTGAGCAGATCCAGAGCTGAACTAACCTGAAACAACCTCTCGATGGTTTGATTGCAGTCCGATAACTTCGAGCAGTTCAGCTGTGTTGATCGGCTTGGCGAAACAGCACTCTACGCCGGCATCCTTCAACTTTTTTTCGCTCTCTTGATCGATGTACCCGGAAACGCAGATAACCCTGGCAGAGCTGGTATCGGGATCTCGCTTTATCGCCTTGCAGACCTGTACACCATCGATTCCAGGCATCATCAGGTCGAGCAGAACCACATGCGGCCGGAAGCCGGCCACTTTGTGACCCGCCTCAAAACCATCCGCGGCAGTCTCAATCACAACCGCTTCCTGCGTGTTCCTGAGTATCTCTACCATGATATCCAGCCACTCCGGTTGATCGTCTACGATCAGTATGCGGAGACGCTCATCGTTTTCCAACTGAAGCGCGATCCCATGACTCCTGGCGAACCGCTTAACTTCCTGTAACATGTAACGGCGGTGTCCGCCCGGGGTGACTTCCGCCTTAAGCATCCCTTTTTGCGCCCACATCCTGACTGTGACTGTAGCAACCCGAAGCATGTTTGCGACTTCAGTGGGGGTTAAGTAGGGTTTTCTAATTGTCATATGTTACCGTTCCAACTCAAGCTACCCACAAGCAACGCGATAATAGCACACAAAATGTGCGTACAGTAAATATCGTTAATATCGTTTTATTCAAAGAAAACAGCAACATAAAGCTGTTTCACTGGCTCCGCCGACAGCAGACTGTTCTCTATCAAAAGATTCTTATGTCCGATATCTGCATGCGGTAACGCGCATTTTTACGCGGCTAGGTTAACTTATCACTCATTAAATCAGATCAGTGCAGCACTGTGTGAACGAGCCCACATTAACAGCTCATCGCCAGGCATCGGTTTGGCAATATAGTAGCCTTGGGCAGCGTCGCAGCCGAGGCTTAAAAGCAAATCCCATGTGCGCTGGTTCTCAATTCCTTCGGCAACCACCTTCATTCCCAGTTCATGACCCAGCATTATCGTAATCTTGACGATGGCCAGCGCTTCTTCATCGGACAACGCATTGATTACAAACGAACGGTCGATTTTCATTTCGGAAAAGGGAATTCTGTGCAGCTGCACCAGCGACGAATAACCGGTGCCAAAATCGTCGATGGAGAGTGCGATCCCTTTCATCCGCAGCCGGGTTAAAGTGTCCAGCGACTTAACCAACTCCTGCATCAAAGCCGACTCTGTCACTTCGAGAATGATCTGGCTCGGATCCAGGCGGTGCTTATACAACTCATCCTCCAACATTTTTGGGATCTGCAGGTCTTTGAATATGTCTGCTGACATGTTAATCGCAACCAGCGTTTTCAGGCCGGCATCCTGCCACTTTCTGCATTGAATCAGGGACTGATTCAGCACAGAGGTAGTCAGTTCGCCGAGCAGATCCGCCTCCCGCGCCAGATCCAGGACCAATCCTGCGGGCAACACACCCCAGCGGGGATGCTCCCAGCGCACCAGTGCCTCGACGCCAATCAAAGCCCGGCTGGCAAAATCGAGCTGTGGTTGATAATGCGGAATGATCTGACCGTTTTCGAGTGCCTCAATAAACTCATCTATGCCAGGCTTCTCGAACAAGCCTGGATCAGATTTCCGACGGGCTGTTATCAGCGCCGGAGCGGTCTCCAATAGCTGCTCCAACTCCACGTAGCGAATGGGTTTAGTAAGCGTGCCGATGACGTGCAATCCATGCTCGGAAGCGAGCTCCTGCGCCGAGTGCAGTACACCTGCGTTGTAGCCGCTGATCAGGATAATGGAGGAGTTGGATCCACACTCGGCCAGAAAACGGATGATCTCGATACCATCGGTGCCAGGCATCATCAAATCCAGCACGACGACATCCATGTCATTGGTGTATACAGAGGGAAACATCTCCGGATCGGCGCTGACCATCGCATCATATCCGGATTCGATAGCGACATCCCGTACGAACTCACCTATATCAGGCTCATCGTCGAGAACCAGCAGGCGCTTTCTGTATTTCATTTGCCAGCCACGCTTGTTATCGCTTGTTTCAAAACCGACTCCAGCTCTATCAGCCGGAAAGGTTTGGAGATGACCGACAGCAGATGCAACCCCCTTGACTCGGCAATTTTTCCGGCCCCGTTGAGCAAGGTGCTGCCATAGCCGCTGATTAGAATTATGCCGGACGCGCACTCCTGTTCCGCCAACTCACTAATCAGTTCGAAGCCATCGGTGTCCGGCATAAAAATGTCGATGACAATGACATCCGGAGTCGTTCTTTCAAGTGTTTTCCGGAGCTGCTGCACGCTGGTCACGGCAGAAACCTGGAAGCCAACGACCTCGGCGACTTCCGCAACAAAACCAGCCATCTCAATTTCGTCATCCACAACCACAAGTGATGGATTATTCACCGGTCCGCTCCTGATCCCAGCCATGCCGATTGGTGATGTTTAAACAGCTGAAAAACATTAATTTACGGCTGGAATTGTACATTAGATCCGCCATGACAACACCGTTAGAAAAATGGATCACTGTTCCAACACCCGCCTTATCTGCTGCACCAATTCCTGTTTGCGAAAGGGCTTCTTCAGAATGCCTGCGGAAAACCGTTGCTTGACATCATCCACCACGGTGTTATCGGTGAAACCCGATGTCAACAGCACTTTTAATCGAGGGTGCTTTTGCTGTGCCTGCACCGCCAGTTCATAGCCGTTCATGCCTCCGGGCATCAGCACGTCGCTGAACAGCAGCTCGATCTCCGGGGCTCTGTCCAACGCTTCCAGAGCCTCTTTTCCATTCCTGGCAGTGCTAACCTTAAAGCCGGCTTCTGTCAGGAATTCCACGGTAAGTTCCATCAGTTCCTTCTCATCATCGACCACCAATATATTTCCCTTGCCATTTCCAGCTTGAACAACTGTCGTTGTATGTGCTGCAAGCTTAGTTGGCTCGGACGTTTTTTTGGAGCGCGGCAGGTAAAGCCGGATCTGGGTACCGCTGCCCAGCGCTGACTGAATAGTGGCATGTCCCCCCGCGCGCTGCACGAAACCATACACCATGCTTAACCCGAGCCCTGTCCCCTCGCCTTTTGGCCGAGTGGAAAAGAACGGCTCGAAGGCGTGCTCCTGGACCTCTCTGGACATTCCGCAACCGGTGTCGGCAACCGTCAACTCCACATAGTCGCCAGGCTCAACATCGGCATGAAAGTGCGCATAATACTCATCCAGATAGATGTTGGCGGTAGCAATGGTCAATATACCGCCATTAGGCATCGCCGCTTTGGCATTTAGCGCCATGTTCAATAGCGCATCCTCGAGTTCGCCGGGATCGATATCGGTAATCCACAAAGACTCGTCGAGAGATAGTTGCAACTCCACTTCCGGATTGAGCGACCTGGCCAGCAGCTCATTCATTTCGAGAACAATCCGGTTGGTATTTATCGCCTCGCGTGTCATCCCCTGACGGCTGGAAAACGACAGCAGCTGTTTCGTCAGCGCCGCTCCACGCAGGGTCGCCTTGGAGGCGGTTTCAATCCGGTTAATCGCTTTTTCATCGTCCCGAACCAGCCGCCTGAGAAAGTCCAGATTACCTATGATGATGCCGAGGAGGTTATTGAAATCGTGCGCAATTCCGCCTGTCAGCTGACCCAATGCCTCCATTTTCTGAGAACGTCGCAACGCTTCCTGGGCCAATTTCTGATGATTGATATCCTCCTTGACCGCCATATAGCCCGCGATCCTGCCGCGGTCGTCTTTGATCGGCGTTACTGTGGCCGATTCCCAGAACAGATTGCCATTCTTCTTGCGGTTATGCAGTTCCCCTTTCCACTCGTTCCCTGCGGTGATCCTATCCCACATCGATTGGTAAACCTCCCTGGGCGTCTCACCGGATTTGAGGATGCGGGGATTCTTGCCATAAACCTCCTTGCGGGTATATCCGGTCACCTGCTCAAACCGCCGGTTTACAAATTGAATATTGCCGGCCAGATCGGTAATCACCACCGAGGCGTTGCTGTACTCCACCGCCTGCAGCAGCAGATTGAGCTTATTGTCTAACAGCTTGCGCTCGGTAATGTCGGTTAAGATATGCAGAGAGTAGCGGAAGCCTCCATCCTGATTCTGAACCACATAGACTTTCGAGCGGTAGACTTCCCCGCTTTCAAGCTCAACATCGCTCTCTTGAGCGATGCCGGCTTTGTTGAGATATCCGTCGATACAAAGATTTTTGCTCGGAAAGACATCCCAGTAAGGCCTGTTCAGGATCTCGGCATAACCCAGGCCTGCCCGTTGGATATAAGCTTTGTTGGCGCGTTGGATACGCCCCCGATTATCGTGCAAAAAGACCAGATCACCGATGGTGTCAAACGCCTGCTGCCACTCCTGATGCGCCTTCTCGACCTCAGCATAGCTGGCCTGCAGTTCGCTCAACGCGTCCTGCAGCTCTTGCGTCCGTGTCTGAACCTGCGCTTCCAGCTGATCCCGCTCCTGTCTCAAACGCGCTGAATAACGGATGGAGCAGAGATAACCGAAGCCCCCGGTAGCGACGAAAAAACAGAGCCATAACAGCGGTGTGGTGATTACCCTCGAAGTATCGAATTGGGTAGTCGATATAATCCAGCATGCCACTCCGATCGAGGCAAGCACAGCACCCGCGATACTGGAAATGAGAAATCGACTCGTTTGTTTGCCGTCCATCTCTACCAGTGGCTCACACTAAATCTGTCGCATCAATCCCATAATGGTGAACAACTTGTCGTAGTCCAGCGGTTTGGCGAGACAGTGCTCAGCACCTGCTTCCAGCAGTCGGTTAACATTCTCCGTTGTGTGGCTCCCGGTAATCGCAATGACTCTGGTCGAACCGGTTTCAGGATCTGCCTTGATGGAGTGGCAGAGTTGAATCCCATCGATGCCCGGCATACCCAGGTCCAAGAGCACGAAATCCGGCTTCAACCAGCGCACCTTTCGGCCCGCTTCAAAGCCATCGACGGCAGACTCAATATAGACCTGCTCATGAGCATCGCCAATCACCTCGGTCAACAGCTCCTGCCACTCCAGCTCATCGTCTACGATCAGTACCCGCATGCTGCGCACCACCCTCTCCCGTTGGACCCGCCGCCCCTATCACAGTCATGACAGACGCCGCTTTTCCACATCCAAATCTTATGGAATTGCCGAATACTCCCATTAAGCATGAAATTTTTCGC
Organism: Chromatiaceae bacterium; assembly: GCA_024235255.1. Lineage (GTDB taxonomy): Bacteria > Pseudomonadota > Gammaproteobacteria > Chromatiales > Chromatiaceae > HKST-UBA178. Next base: position 174,187 of record JACKMT010000001.1, on the reverse strand, counting down.
GACTAGCGGGTTGCTATCGATTATAGCGTTTTATCACAACGAAACTTTAGGAGACAGGCGGATAGTGTCTGTCAGAGCCAATTGATTGTTTCGGAAATTTTGGAAAATTCAATCGTGTTGAAAGCGATCGGGTTATCAACTGGCACTGGTTGCATGGGATTGTGTAAATCAAGGTAAGCCGTCACCGAGGGATAAAAACTCTGAGGACTCCACTGCTCCTCTTTGGATACCCCATAGCTTTGTTCCCGCCGCAAGCGGCAGGGTAATTCTGAATCAAGTCATCCCGTAACAAGCCACAGGTAACGCACCGGCTGTGGCGCTTCAATCATCTTCGCGACTGGCGGTTACACTTATACCTGAAAGCTCATCACAGCTGACCGCAAGCAGCATTGGCCTACAGCAGACCGGACAATCCTCAACATAAACCTGTTGCTCAACACTGCTGTCGACGAAGATCTCGACCCTTTCATCACAGTTTGGACACCGCAAGCTGAACTCTTCAAGCGTATTCATAAGAATTAGCTAATCCATTTTTTCAATAACCTGTGCCAATCCAACACAGCGGTATGCGAACAACTATAGTCCAGATTTTCAGCCCAGATTGGAACCTATCTCACAATCCCCCGTGGCAGTCTGAGCTGGGGAGAGACGGATGGTAAAAATTAAGGTTAGATCGTCAACGAGGTATAAAACCTCGCTGACGACCAAAGGGGAGAGCAACACTTCTCCCCTTTGGAAACCCCATGGTTTTGTTCCCGCCGCAAGCGGCGGGTTATTTCTGAATAGACTTACTCCCGAACAACGACAAAACCAGTCGCTGTCCGGGAACACCCTGCAGATGGGTTTAATGGAAGGCTGTCTACCCCAACTACTGCCAGCCGACTGCAAGCGCCTGCTCCAGCTCCGAGCGCATCTCTTCCGGTAACTGAGTTTCGCCCATCGCGGGCGGAGCAAACCGCGCCATGGCCGAGACCAACTGCTCAACATTGTTCCACGCCAACACACTCCCTTCAGCGGTGACAAAGGCGTCGGCCTTGCCGGCACTGTTTGCATACCAGTCAACGATGCTCAACTTGTCTTCGGAACCGATGATGGTGATTTCCAGATCGGAATTGTGAGCCTCAAACCAAAGCTGATCGGCGGAGATTCCGGCGCCGAATATGACGCGATCGACAAACCGGCCCGGCTCATCCTCCTTCCCGCCTTCCAATACAACGCGGTCATGCCCGTAGTCGCGGCCAAACAGCACGACATCGCTGCCGTCTCCGGGATAAATCGAGTCGTTGCCCTCGCCTCCGTCGATGGTGTCATCCCCGGCACCGCCATAAATAATATCTCTACCTCTCCCGCCATCGATCGCATCGTTGCCGGACCCGCCGTATAGCTTATCCCTGCCCGAACCACCGTAAATAGTATCTGCCCCTCCTGAACCGTAGACGGTGTCGTTGCCGCTATCGCCGGAAATCTGATCATCTCCGGCATCTCCTGTCAGGAGATCGTCACCACCACCGCCGTTCAGTTGATCGTTGCCGGCACCACCCGAGAGATCATCGCTGCCACTGCCCCCTTTCAGGGTATCCATGTCGCGTCCGCCCCGCATCAGATCGTCGCCAGCCCCGCCGCTCAGCCAATCGTTGCCGGCACCGCCAAACAATCGGTCATCGGCGCCACCGCCCTGCAGACGGTCGGCACCGTTATTGCCGCGAATCTGGTCTTCTCCCGCCGAACCGAAGATGGTGTCGTTACCTGCCAGCCCCTGGATACGTTCAATGCCGAGGAGCTGCGTATCACGCAGGTCGATCGTATTAGCGTTTTCGTCCCCACTCAGCGTATCAAAGCCTTCGCCACCGTCGATTATTTCGACCCTGTTGTTGCCCTTGAAATGAATTACCTGGATCAGATCATCGCCGCCGCTTCCCTGAATTCGGTCCACACCATCGCCGCCGTTGAACGTATTGACCTCGTCGAGACCACCGATTATCGGGAACCAGTCATCACCTCCCCGACCCTTCAGGATATTTGTGCCCCCGCCACCGATGATCACGTCCGCCCGGTCGCTGCCGCGCAATCGGTCATCCGATGCATCCCCTGCCACTAACTTGCCTTCGATGCTGTTTATCGCAATGGTGAACAGATCCGATGCGGACTCTGCAGCCTCAGTAGTGGCGATGAGCCGGACGCTCAAATTGCCGGCGCTGCCGCTATCGGGAATGCCGGAGAGCAGCAGCCGCTCAGCGTCGAAAGTTAGCCAGTCGGGCAGCGGTGATCCGTCCTCCAACTCAACGCTGTAGGTAATCGCTCCGCCTGAAGCAATGAAGGTCGCTGCCGGAATGGCGATGGAGAACGGAACGGACTCGACAGCATCACGATCGTCCAACGGCATTTGCAGCACCGGCAGAGTGTCGTTCGTCCCACCACCGGCCAGCGCCAGAAAATGCTCCCTCTGCCACACCTCGCCGCTGTCAAACTCCACCCGCGCCAACTGACTGATCTCTGCACCGAACCAGTCCCAAAAACAGATCCGGTCATCTCCGTTAACGTGAGCGAATACCAGACTATCGGCGGACGGAGAGGTCTGCTCGCGGTATACGGCGATATCGCCCACGGCGATGCCGGGGCCAAACCTCAGGGTGTCCTGGCCACTGTGGGGGTGAGGCACTTCGTCTGTTTCAGCATCTGAGATCAGCGCGTACACCGTGTCTATTCCATCACCCACTCCGAACAGGATGGTATCGCTGCCCTCGGTCGTCCATATTTCGTCGTTGTTTTTGCCTCCATTGAATGTATTTCCCGCATCTCCCCAGAAGGAACCGAAAAAAATTAAACTGTAGGGATATCCATCAATTTCCCGTGTAACAGATTCGCCACCAATCAAAATATTCTCATCGTCATCTCCCTGCAGATAATCGCTGCCGGCCCCACCGATCAAAACGCTGACAATTGAACTGCCGTTATCGGCGTCTGCGGTCAACCAGTCATCACCAGCTCCACCGTTGAGAATGCCGCTTCCCGCGAAGCTGTTGTCCCGATGGTGGGCATCCTGACCCGGTCCTGCTTCTGCCTGCTCCAGCAGCGCAGCAAAGGAGCGGCGTTCGCCATTCGCTGCCAGTACTCCATCTATGCCAAGACCGGCGGCTTTGTCGGTATGGGGCAGGACGATGGTTACACCATCCGCATCGTTCCACGAGAGGTTGAGCGTGGTATGCATCGATTTCACCGGTACTGACACCTGCCGCCCATATTTCAGCGGGTCCAAGAGATCGTCTATCTCTACCGACTCACCCCATTCGTATATCAGATCGTCAAACCCAATCCCGGCGGGCAGTACCAGCAAGTCCTCTTCCTGGCCGCCGGAACGCTCATTTCCCCATTCAACAATGCGATCGCGCCCATCTGTACCGAACAGGTAATAGGTGTCACTGCCGTTGCCGCCGGACATAAAATCGTTGCCCGACCCGCCGATCAAGACGTCGTCCAAAACACCGCCATAAAGCACATCATCACCGTCATTCCCGAACAACAGACTGCCCGGCATGGCTATGCCGGGCAGTTCGTCCGCACCGGGTATCGGCATGTAACCTCTGGTATGGTAGGCATCGAGCAGATCATCGCCGCCACCCCCGTCGACGAGATTGAAGTGGGCCGCACCGGTAGAAATGCTATCCCCTCCACTGCCTGCCGTTATTTCTGCAATGTTCACGCTTACCCGGTAGTCGGTCTCGGTATAGAACCGATAGACCGGGCTGTTTCCGGGGGGCGTTGTTCCCAACGGGTACAAATAGTACCCTTTGATCTCCCGCTCCAGTTCACCGGTCAGCGGATTTCTCAAGGTGTTCAGTCCATAATCGGGAACCGCTATTTCATCTCCCTGGATTGAAATACCATTGAACATCCCATCTGCCGAGATGTAATTGCTCCCCGACCGACCCGCATCGACATAAGCACTGTACGCTCCGGAAAGATGAACCTGCTCCTCGACCGATACCTGCCGACGGATATCGGTGACATCTGAGTCGCTATCGGGAAATTGGCGAATATATTTACCGGCTACCTCATCCACTGTGTTCGTGGTCAGCGTCACACTGTAGCTGTTCTTCCAGCGGCTGTTTACACTGCCACCGATATAGCTGCGTTCAAAACTCCCGTCTGATTGGTATTCGAAGCCCTGTGCCAGAAGCAGCCCGCCGTAGGCGCTTTCAATACGCTGCCTGAACGCCTGCCAGACTGCTGCCGTTGAGTCCGGCACAACAGCGGCAGCGGTTTGCGGTGCATCTTCCCAATGCAACAGGATCTCACCCTGTTGATCGCTGATCCGCCAGGTCTGGTTCAGATTGTAGTAATTGCCAAGCAGAACACCGTCGCGTGCATCTCCCATGCGGATGAAGAGGTCGTCCCCCTGCCGTTCGTATTTCAGGTCGTCAATACGCATACCCGGAAACAGTTCAAGATGGTTTAATCCATCCGCGGTCTCGCTGATCAGGTCCCGGCCCGTGCCCCAGCCCACCCGATAAAGATCGACGCCGGGGCCGCCCAGCAGATGATCGTCGCCGCTGCCGCCCGCCAGAATGTCATCCCCGTGCTGACCGTAGAGCGTATCGTCGCCGGGACTGCCGACCAAAGTATCGTCAAATCTTCCACCGGAAACTGCCCCCTCGGCCTGCATCCGGTACTCGACCGCTGTCGTCAGGGTCTCATTGAGCAGCGCTCCTTTGCTGACTATTCTTCCATCGCCAAATTCATAGCTGTCGACGGCGCTCTCAAGCCCACCCTCGACCAAGGCCAAATCGTCCGTACCGTACCGGATGACCAGATACTCGGCACCATCGGTGCCGACGGCGAGCGAGGTGCTGATTTCCGCAGCAACCGGCAGTACCAGCCTGTCATCCGCATCACCTTCGATTACATCGATGCCATCGCCTAAGTGAAGGAGATAACTGTCCGTCCCGGCTTCACCGCGCAGATAGTCGTTGCCCGCACCGCCTTCAAGTGTATCGCTGCCATCTCCGCCGCGCAGTGCATCGCCGCCGGCACCACCGCTTAAATGATCGTCTCCACCCGATCCGTAGAGCGTATCGCTACCGCTGCCGCCCAGCAGCGTATCGTTGCCGTCGAAGTCGTTGCTATTCGGGTCGCCGTCGCCGACCAGATAGTCATCGCCTGCACCACCTGCGATATAGTCGCCACCGGCACCGCCCCAGGCTGAATCGTCGCCGCTCTCCCCGAACAGTTCATCATCTCCAGCATTGCCGAACAGCAGATCGTTGCCTGCTCCGCCGCGGAGCGTATCGTCGCCGTGGCTGTCGGGATCGAGACCGGTAGTTTCATCGTCGCCATAAAGCGCGTCTGCTCCGTCACCCCCTGCAAGGCTGTCAGACTCGCCGCCACCGACCAGCAGGTCGTCTCCCGCATCACCGAACAGGCTGTCTCTGCCATGATAGACTGCGCGCAGCAGCAGGCCGTTTTCGCCAGGCAGCAGGATGCTCTCTGCGTCGCCGTAGAGGGTGTCGCTGCCCTCGCCGCCGAAAATCAGATCGTTTCCGCCGCCGCCTTCAGCGATATCGTCGCCTTTGTCTCCGTTGATCATATCGTCGCCATGGTGTTCGCCGGACAGTAATCTCTCCCCCTGTCCGGAGATCCCCACCATATCCCCGGAGATAAAATCGTTGCCGATGCCGCCGTTGATCACATCGTTTCCGGCCTGACCCCAAATCTGATCCGCCCCCGCGCCGCCAAGCAGGATGTCGTCTCCGGAACCGGCCGGATTGAGCGTTCCGTTTGCTTGCAGGTCGTTGTGGTCAAGCCAGGCGGCCACCCAGGTGTGATCCATCGGCTTTCTTTCCGAATCGCCCTGAATAACATCGTCACCCGCACCTCCCCAAATGATGTCGTTGCCAGCTCCGCCGACGAGCGCATCGGCGCCATGACTGCCGTAAAGTTTATCGTCGCCTGCGTTGCCGCTGAGCCAATCGTGACTGGTGCCCTCTTCCTGTGCGTTGGAATCGATGATCTGATCGGCGTTTTCAGCGTTCCCGCCATGCATAACATCATCGCCCTGGCCCCCTTCCAGAATATCGTCGCCCAAGCCTCCCGCTATCAGATCGGCGCCGGCATATCCCCTCGCCCAATCGTTGCCGGCAAGTCCGGCTATATGATCGCTGCCACTGCCACCGTCCAGCGTGCCGACCGGATCGTCCGCTGCGGTTCCGATGAGGGTTGCGACTGCGTCGATTGCGTCATCGATGCGGTCTCCGCGCAGGGTAATGCCGAGAAAAGCCGGACGATTGCGATCGAACTCGGTGATCAAAATGGTGTTGTTTATCAGCAGTGGGCCAATCCCGTCACCGCGGTCTGCAAAGCGATAGATGGTCTGTCCGTCTATGCTGGCGTAGAGGCCATCGCCGATGCTGTAGCCGCCGTCGAGCATCGCCCCATCATAGGAGAGGGTACCCAAACCATCCCTATCGTAGAGCGTGTCGAATCCGTCGCCGGTGGCGTAGATATAGCTGTCATTGCCGATGCCGCCCTCCAGATAATCGTCCCCGCCTCTTCCTTCCAGGATATCGTCGCCACCGCCGCCATACAGACGATCGAAGGAGTCGTCGCCGCTCAGCGTTTCGCTGCCGATTGATCCGAATACCACACGATGATTGGTCGTGTCTGCAGGCGGAAAACCATTCCAGCCATCGATCGCCAGAGTAAGCGGCTGCTCCCCATTGATCAGAATGCTGTGGTCGATAAAATCCCAGTCGCCGGCAATGTCCCAGGTATCCCACTCCTCAGTGTAGCTGTTCTCTGCGGCGTCATAGCGAGTCCGCCAGAGCAGCATCTCCGCACGGTCGGTAAGATACTGGTCGGAGAAGTTTTCAAGCTTCAGCTCGCCGTGCTGATTGTGTTTGGCATAAAGTTCCTCGTCGCCTTCAATCACAAATGGATTGAGATGCAGCAGTGCATAGCGCCAGGCGATGCTCTCCCTGGCATTGTCGACGATCTCTCCGCGGCTGAAGTTGGTGTCCAGTTTGATCCTGTTGCCGGCAAAACCGGGCAGCGGTGCCTCGGTGATTGTATAGCTCTCACCGTAGAGTGTCTTGGTGATGGCGTCGAACAGATCGAGCTTGCCGATTTTGTCCAGGTCCCTGGTCAGTTCGTAGATACCAACGGCGCCTGCTGCGCCGAAAATGCCACCGATAAGGGCGGCGCCGAATACGATGGCACCGGTGAGCGGTGCTGAGAGCGTCACACCGGCAGCGGCGATAATTGCAACGGCTGCTCCACCGATGGAGATTCCAACCGCTTCGCCTGCGGCAGAACCCGCAGAATCGGCAGCCCATTCGGTCATGATCTCTTTGGCGCGTGCTTCGTCGCCTGACTCTGCGGCAACTGATGAGGAGTAGGAAGCGAGCATGAATCCGGCCAGCGTGCCCAGCATGCCCAGTTTGTTGGCGCTTTTTGCGACAATTCCCGAAGATACCAGGCGTTCGCCAACTTCTAGGGCTGACGCGGTAACTCTCTTTAGGTTAGCGAGCCTCTCCGGATCGAGGCTAACAAAATAGCTCAGCAGTCTCGTGCGGGTTGCTTGGTCTTCATAGAGTTTGAAATAGTTATCGAAATTATCACCCGGATCCAGATCTATATACTGCTTGAGGTTGCCGTCGGTTAAACCGGTTAACTCGATCTGAACTCCGGAGTTTGCATAGATCACATCTCTTACTGCGTCTATGCCCTTGGCATCCAGCAAACTGAGATATTGATTTCTGGGTATGCCGTCAATTTCAGTAATGTTGGGATTGTTGAACAACTCAGGCAGTTCTGATTGGGCAAAGACACTGCTTGGCGAACCGTCGGTCGATAGGATACGGACAACACCGCTGCTGTTGGCCACAAAACGGCGAGAAGCGTCGTCCCAGAGGCTGTTTAAAGATTTGCGCTCTATACCAAGGTCATCTTTACCATGCACAAGTTTCTGGTAGTCCTCATCGGAACCGCCAAGCGCATTTCGTAACGCAAGATGGAACTCACGGTTTTCAGCATCAAGTAACTGTCCAACGGCGGTTTGATCCAACGTGCGAACACTACCTGAAAGGCTATTTGTTACTATTTCTTTTGCCGTGTAACTTGCGAGCTGTCCGTTTTTTAATTTGCCGCTATAAAGCAAGGTAACGGCATTTGGATCTGCGTTAGGTACATCTGCGGAAAGCTGATTTATTTGTGACTTGAGCTCCGAAATAAGAGCTTCAAGCTCAACCGTATCGAGTTCTGCTTCAGATGCACGGGAATTTAAAAAGTCGATTATCGACTGTTGGGTTATACTCATTTCGAAATCCTTTTCTAATAACGCTAACCACTGCGCCGTTTCCTTAAAAATTAACTACTACGTAATCTATGTTTTTTCTGCTATACAGAACGCCCTGAACATTAAGCGCATCTTCAATCAGTCTCTTAACCTCTTCTTTTTGAACAGATAGACCGGAAGGAATATCAAGATTTTCTAAATGCCAGTTTTGAGTGATTTTTCCCGCTTCATCTCTAGTCCTCTGATAAGAGCCGGAAAACTGCACCACATGACCATTCCAAACTAATGCAAAATGCTCGATAGTTTCACTTCCACCCGCATCGCCCCCCTTTATTTTTGTAGTAACAAGATATGCATTCCGCTCCCTATCTATCGTCCACATAAACAAAGTTGGCTTAGAGCCATCCGGCCGAGTAGATACCTCAAAATTAAATTTTTCTTTCTCTTCTTCCGGAATACGTTCATTCACAAATGCCATGTTACTTTGCTCCTCTTTAGCTGTGTTGTGCGTTCTGTTGTCTGTCTTTCGAATTGAAAGTGGACTCACCGCTCCCTGATACTCTCCTGCCGATACCTTAACAGCGGCGCGAGAAAAAACTCAATCAACCGTCTCGTGCCGGTCTTCACCTCGGCAGTTACTGTCATACCCGGCGAGAGATTGACCCAGTTCTGATCCACCCGAATACGGCTCTCCCTCAACGTCACCTTTGCTTTGTAGACCAAGCCCTTGACTTCATCGGTAATCGCATCGTTGGCGAGGTCGGTCAGTTCCGCGGCAATGACGCCGTATTTGGTAAAGGGGAAGGCGTCGATTTTTACTTCGACCTGCTGCCCCTCGCGGACGAAACCGATATCCCTGTTCTCCACCATTGCCTCCACCTCCAGTACCGCTTGGTCCGGGATGATCACCATCAACTGCTGAGCCGGTGTGACGATACCGCCAAGCGTATGTACCGCGAGCTGCTGCACCACGCCATCGATTGGCGAAACCAGGGTGTATGCGTTCAGTCGGCTGGCTGCTTTAACCTGCTCCTGAATCAGCGCTTCGCTGCGCTTCCGGTTTTGCTGCCGTTCCAGCAGCACCTGACTGAGAAACCTGCGCTGAACCTGCTCTTTTTGCGCATCGATTTCGGCGATGGCTGCGATGATCTCATCCGCGCGCTTGCGGTTGGTGGCCAGGTCGTTCTCTATCTCCAGGCGCTCCTGCTCCATCTCCAAAAATTCGCTTTCGCCCAGGAACTTCTTCTCGGACAATCTCCGCAGGGTCTCCGCCCGCTTGGCTACCAACGGCAGCACGGCTTCCAGCTTATGCACCTGCTGCTGCAGACTCACCTGCTCCGCCTGCCTTTTGCGCCGTTCGGCTTGCAGCGCTTTCAGGTTCGCCTGGTGTTCGCTCCACTGAGCCGACAGCAGCTGTCTTTGCAGCAAGGTAAGCCTGTCCGCCGTTTCAGCCGGCTTCACCGGCAACACGTCACTTTGCAGCAACTTTTCCAAGATGGTGAGCCGGGTGTGCTCCTGCTCCAGATTGGAGAGCTCCTGTTGAATATTCTGCAAATCCGCCCGAACCGATTGGTCATCCAAATCCACCAGGGTCTCTCCTGCAGCCACTTGCGCTCCCTCGTGGACATGGATTGTCTTGATCATGCTCATCTCCAGCGGTTGAATCACTTTATTGTGGCCGTTCGGAATAATGCGCCCCTGTGCCACGGCCACGATGTCGGCGCTCCCCAGCGTGGCCCAGGCGATGGTCGCCACAAACAACAACATCAGCGTCCAGCCAATAGCCCTGCCAAGGGGAGACGGCGGGCGCCGCTGGATTTCCAGCGCCGCGGGCAGAAAATCCAGCTCCTCTCCGGCTGCGGGTCTTTCTGCAACCTTTGCTGACATGGCTAAACTCTGCCCTGCAGTGCGTGCAACCGAGCGTAGGGTCCCCGCTGTTGCAGCAGGCTGTCGTGCGGCCCCTGCTCCACCACCTGCCCCTGTTCGATCACCAGGATACGGTCGGCGTGGCGCACTGCGCTGAGCCGGTGGGCAATAATGAACACGGTGCGGTCAATGCAGATCCTGCGCATGTTTTGTTGAATGATCTGCTCGGACTCGTAGTCCAGCGCACTGGTGGCCTCGTCCAGAATCAGGATTCGCGGGTTAGTCAACAATGCTCGGGCGATTGCGATGCGCTGGCGCTGGCCGCCCGACAGTGTACTGCCGCGCTCCCCCACCAGTGTGTCGTACCCTTCCGCCAGTTCGAGAATGAAATGATGCGCACCGGCCAGTTCGGCAGCCCTTACAATCTGCTCCATCGTCGCGCCCGGATTGGCCAGCGCGATGTTGTCGCGCACGCTGCGGTTGAACAGAAAGTTCTCCTGCAGCACCACCCCGATCTGGCGGCGCAGCCAGGCGGGCTCAATCAGGGCAAGGTCGATGCCGTCGATCAGCACCCTGCCTGATCCCGGCACATAGAGCCGTTGAATCAGCTTGGTCAAGGTACTCTTGCCGGATCCGGAACGGCCGACGATTCCCACCACTTCACCGGGATGGATGCTAAGTTCGATGTCGCGCAGCACCTCGGGCCCGTCGAGCCGGTAGCGAAATCCGACGCCGCAGAACCGTACCTCGCCTTTCAGCGCCGGCAGCGTTGCGCGGCCGGGATTGTAGCCGGGCTCAGTCGGCGTATTGAGAATATCGCCCAGGCGACGCACCGATATGCCTGCCTGCTGAAAATCCTGCCACAACCGGACCAGCCGCAGAATCGGTCCGCTGACCCGCGCCGCCAGCATGTTGAATGCGATCAGCTGACCCACCGAGAGTTCACCCTCGATCACCAGCGTCGCGCCGATCCAGAGAATCAGCACCACGCTCACCTTATTGATGAAATCCGCACTCTGACCGGCAATGTTGCCCAGGTTGGCGGAACGGAAACCCGCGCTAACGTAACCCGCCAGCAGCTCCTCCCAGCGGCGCTGCATCAGCGGCTCCACTGCCATCGATTTCAGCGTCTCGACGCCGGTGATCGACTCCACCAGAAATGCCTGGTTCTCGGCACCGCGGTTGAACTTCTCATGCAGACGCCTGCGCAGTATCGGCGTGACCCAGAGTGAAAGCAGGATGTAGCAGGGAATCGTACCGAGCACGACACCGGTCAATGCCGGGCTGTAGTAAACCATCACCGCGAAAAAGACTAAAGTAAACAGCAGATCGACCACCAGCGTCAGCGCCGACCCGGTGAGAAAGTTGCGAATATTTTCCAACTCCCTTACCCGCGCCACCGAATCGCCCACCCGGCGCGCTTCAAAATAGCCGATGGGCAGCGCCAGCAGATGCTTGAACAGCTTGGCACCGAGTACCACGTCCACCCGGTTGGTAGTGTGGCTGAAGAGATAATTGCGCAATCCGCCAAGCACCACCTCGAACAGGGAGATGAGCAACAGGCCGATGGCGAGAACATCCAGCGTGGTGAGCCCCTTGTGCACCAGCACCTTGTCGATCACCACCTGGAAGAAGAGCGGCGTAACCAGTGCAAACAGCTGGATAAAGAGCGAGGCAAGCAGCACCTCTCCCAACAGTCCGCGATATTTCAGAATCGCCGGGATAAACCAGCTGAAATCGAAGCGTCCGTCGGGGTCATTCAGGTTGGCTCTGCGGGTGGCAAGAATCAATCTGCCCTGCCATGCTTTCTCCAATAGATTTCTCGGCAGCGTCAGCGGCCTGTTTTCCAGCGGATCCTGAATCAGGACTTTGTCTTCTTTGCATCCGGCAATCAGAAACCAGCGCCCATCGCTGTGCCGGGCGATGGCCGGCAACGGCGTTTTACCAAGCCTATCCCAACTGCTTGTGACTGCTCTGATTGTCAGGCCCAGACTCCGTCCCGCCAGAACAATGGCGCCCTCATCAAACACCCTGCCTGATTCTGAAAAGGCGTGGCGTAGCTGTTCCGGGTCTGCCGGGAGGCCGTGCAGCCGCGCCAAAGTCACGAGACAGGCGAGACCGGTATCCGCGCGTTGATTGCGTTCCGTGCAATAGGGCATCTTCTCTTCTTCCTTAAAGAGATTTTGTTAAAGGCTCACGAAGGATAGCCAACACGCCTTGTCGGCCGCTGTGGTTAATCCGCTCCTTGGACTAAGGTTTCCCCACGGGGTTTGGGTGGGATGGGATCGGGCAGCTCGTCTCCGGCCCGATGCTGCAAATTCATTTCAAACCGAAGCAACATTTTTAAACAGCTTGCCTATTTTTAGCACACAGAATGGGTTCGATCCACAGAATTTTAGGAATTTAAAGCAGACCGTGCTATTTCCAAGTATCGCCAGATTCACTGACCTAGCCCGGATATTTGATGTATAAAAACGTACAATACTGACGTAACATTTAAAAACTAAAACGTTTTTTCAAACATGCTGCCCGCCTTCATGAGATATCCGGGCTAGCTATTTTTTCGCGGCCAGTGACGCCAAATCGTCGCTCATGCCGCCGCAGTTGTTCTGCGCCCAGCCTCCATCCACCGGGAGGACGGCGCCGGTGACGAAGCCGGCCAGATCCGACGCCAGAAACAGACAGGCGTTGCCGATATCCTGTGGGGTCCCAAAGCGTCCCAGCGGAACACCGGCCACAACTTTGGCCCGGATGGACGCCGTGGGTGCAAGCCGCGCCATACCCTCGGTGCCGTCGATGGGACCAGGTACGATTGAGTTGATCCGGACGCCGGCATTGCCCCACTCCAGCGCCAGGGTGCGGGTTATCATATCCACACCCGCCTTCGCGGCGCAGACATGGATTTGCGCCATCATCGGAATGAACGCCTGTGGCGCCGATATATTGATAACGCTGGCGCCAGGTTTCCTGAGATGGGGATAAATCGCTTTCATGACGTGAAAAGTGCCCAGCAGATCAATATCCAGCACCGCCTTGAAGCCATTCGGGGAGAGATCGGCGGCCAAAGCGGGAAAGTTGCCGGCAGCCCCGGAGACCACCACGTCCAGTTCGCCAAACCGATCTGAAACCTCTGTCACCCCAGCCGCAAGCGCGGCGGCATCGCGGACATCAGCCGAGAAACCGGCAGCTTCTCCGCCCAAGGCTTGCAGCGCCCGCACCGTCGCCGACACTTTCTCCTGGTTACGGCTGGCTACGGCGACCCGGGCGCCCTGTCTGGCGAACAGTTCCGCCACTCCCCGATTGATTCCGCTGGTGCCGCCGACGACCAAAACTGTTTTGCCACTGAAGTCGAGCATCGAGCCCCCTGTTTTGCAAAAATGAATAGACCATGTTCAGATTAGGCTGATATAAGCTTGCAGTTTAGTTCAACTGATATCCGAGGAGCATCGAAATAATGAAGAAGACCCTTATACTGACGGCTGCATTGCTGTTCGGATTCAGCCTAAGTCTGGGTGTCGTTGCCAAGACTTTGCGTCTCGCTTATGACGCAGACCCGGTTTCCCTGGATCCCCACGAGCAGCTCTCCGGCGGCATGCTGCAGCTCTCCCACATGATATTCGACCCACTGGTACGCTGGAACAAAGAGACCCAATTCGACGGCCGGCTCGCCACCAGCTGGGAGCGCCTGGATAAGTTTACCGTCCGCTTCAAGCTGCGCCAGGGCGTCAAGTTTCACAGCGGCAATGATTTTACCGCCAAGGATGTGGCTTGGACCTTTGCCAGGCTTAAAACAAGCCCGGACTTTAAAGGTCTGTTTCAACCGTTCAAGGAGCTCAGGATCGTCGACGACTTCACCATCGATCTGGTTACCAACGAACCCTATCCGCTGGTACTGCATATAGCGACCTATATCTTTCCGATGGACAGCGCTTTTTACTCTGGTACAGATGAAAAAGGACTGGCAAAGGATATGCTGAAAAAGCATGCCGATACTTTTGCCTCCGTTAACGCCTCCGGCACCGGCCCCTTCATCGTGACCAGCCGCCAGCAGGGTGTGCGCGTCGAATTCAAACGCTTTGCCGGCTATTGGGACGGGAATTCACCCGGCAATGTCGAAGAGATCGTCATGACCCCGATCAAGGAGGATCCGACCCGGGTCGCTGCGCTGCTCTCCGGTGATGTCGACTTCATCCACCCGGTGCCCCCCACCGACCTGGACCGAATTCGCAACAACGTCAAAGTGGATCTGGTTACGATGAGCGGCACCCGCATTATCACCTTCCAGCTCAACCAGGAGCGGCGTCCGGAGTTCAAAGACCCGCGGGTGCGGCTGGCGATCGCCTATGCCGTCAACAACGAGGGTATAGTGAAAAAGATCATGAAAGGTTTTGCCACTCCCGCCGCTCAGTTGAGCCCGAAGGGATACGCCGGTCATGTGCCGACTCTGAAACCCCGCTATGACCTGGCCAAGGCGCAGCAGCTGATGCAGGAAGCGGGTTACGAAAAAGGGTTCTCAGTGACCATGATGGCGCCCAACAACCGATATGTGAACGACGAGGAGATTGCCCAGGCGGTCACCGCCATGCTGTCGAGGATTAATATTAAAGTCGATCTGAAAACGGTACCTAAGGCACAGTACTGGCCGGCTTTCGACGAAAGAGCGGCCGACATCATGATGATCGGCTGGCACGCGGATACCGAAGATTCTGCCAATTTCTCAGAGTTCCTCGTGATGTGCCCGAACCAGGAGACCGGCTACGGTCAATACAACAGCGGCAACTATTGCAACAAGGAGGTCGACACGCTGGTGCTTGCGACCCAGGGCGAAACCGATGAAACCAAACGTACCGAGATGCTGCAGAAGATCGAGCAGATACTGCATGATGACGCCGCCTTCGTCCCGCTGCACTGGCAGGACCTGGCATGGGCGGCGCGGAAAGGGGTGCATATCGAGGATATCGTGAATGTCATGAACTTCCCGTATCTGGGAGATCTGGTGATCGACTGAATCGGCTTGGATTCCAGCCGGATGCTCATCCCATACCCTCTTCCCTTTTGCGGGAAGAGAGGCACAGCTCGCTTGATGAATACGCGGGATAATTCGTAACGCCAAATGATCGCCTTTCTGATACGCCGGTCGGGCCAGGCGCTGGTAGTGATGTTCATCATCAGCCTGCTCAGTTTCTCGATTCAGGACAGCCTGGGTGACCCGTTGCGGGAACTGGTGGGACAGTCGGTCGCCGAAGCCGAACGTCAGGCGCTCAGGAATGAGATGGGGCTGAACGATGCGTTCGTCGTCCAGTACTGGCGCTTTCTGAAAAAAGCGGTGCAGGGCGATCTCGGCAACTCCTATTTTTTCAAGCGGCCGGCGCTGGAGGTGATTCTCGAGAAGCTGCCGGCGACGCTGGAGCTGGTATTCGGCGCCACCCTGATCATTCTCTTTCTATCGCTGCCGATCGGCGTCTACTGCGCCATCAATCCGCGCGGCTGGTTGGCGAAAGCGATGATGGGGCTGAGCATCGTCGGCATCTCCATTCCGGTGTTTCTCACCGCGATCGCGCTGATCTACCTGTTCTCCATCTATCTCGGCTGGCTGCCCTCCTTCGGCCGCGGTGAAACGACGCTGATATGGGGCTATGAAACAGGCTTGCTGACCCTGGACGGGCTGCGCCATCTGATACTGCCCTCCGTTGCACTCTCATCCATCATGCTGCCGCTGTTCATCCGCCTGATCCGGTCGGAGATGATGGAAGTGCTGGAGCAGGAATACATTCGTTTTGCCTGGGCCAAGGGACTCAAGCCGCAGCGCATCTGGTTTCTGCACGCACTCAAGAATACGCTGCTACCGGTCATTACCGTCGGCGGCGTGCAGATCGGCACCATGATCGCCTACACCATTCTCACCGAGACCGTGTTTCAGTGGCCGGGTATGGGCTTCCTGTTTCTGGAAGCGGTGAACCGGGTGGATACGCCGTTGATCGTTGCCTATCTGATTGTGGTTGGTTTGATTTTCGTGCTCACCAACACACTGGTCGATCTGATCTACGGGCTGGTCAACCCCAGCGTGCAGCTGGCAAGAGGGCGGGCATGAACCGTTACTGGACCCTGTTCGCGGAGTCCGCCCTCCTTTATCGGTTCAAACGCGACAAAGTGGCGATCGCCAGCTTCAGCGTGCTGTTGCTGCTGGTGGTGCTCAGTTTTTCCGCACCGTTGATCGCCCCGTTCGATCCGTACGATCCGACCCAGATCGATATCATGGACGCCGATGTGCCGCCGCTCTGGCAGACTGCAGGAGATGTGCGCTTTCTCTTAGGCACCGACGCTCAGGGACGCGACATCTGGAGCAGCATGCTCTACGGCACCCGCATCTCCATCACCATCGGCCTGTTCGCGGTATTGCTGCAGTCGATACTAGGCATCGCACTGGGTCTGGCTGCCGGCTATGTCGGCGGACGTCTGGACAGTTTCCTGATGCGGCTGGCCGACATCCAGCTCTCCTTCTCCACGCTGATGGTTGCCATCGTGGTGTTGGCGGTGTTTCAGGCCTCGTTCGGCACCGAGCTGTACAACGACCTGGCGGTTTTCATGCTGATCCTGGTGATCGGCATCGCCGAATGGCCCCAGTATGCACGCACTGTACGCGCGTCGGTGTTGGCGGAGAAGCAGAAGGAGTATGTGGATGCGGTGCGGGTCATTGGCCTGAGCCGGCGGCGCATCATGTTCCGCCACATTCTGCCGAATACGCTGTCGCCGATTCTGGTGATATCGACGGTTCAGGTGGCGAATGCGATCATGAGCGAAGCGGCGCTCTCGTTTCTCGGCCTCGGCATGCCGGTCAATCAACCCTCCCTCGGATCGCTGATCAACAGCGGCTTTCAGTATATTCTGAGCGGCTCCTGGTGGATCACCACCTTTCCCGCGCTGCTGCTGATTCTGCTGGTGCTGGTCATCAATCTGCTGGGCGACTGGCTGCGCGATCTGCTCAATCCAAGGCTGTATAAGGATTAACGCATGGCGCTGCTGGAGGTGCGCAATCTTGTGGTCAGGTTCCCGCTGCGGCGGGGAGAGCTCACCGCGTTGCGCGATGTCAGCTTCTCGCTCGATCCGGGCGATCGCCTGGGGATCGTAGGCGAGAGCGGCGCCGGCAAATCGGTGGCTGCATTTGCAATATTGAATCTTGTCAGCCGTCCCGGTTACATCTCGGCAGGGCAGGTGCTGTTCGAGGGAGAGGATCTCGTCAATCTTAGTGCCGCCGAGCTGCGCAGAATCAGGGGCAACCGCATCAGCATGATATTCCAGGATCCGATGATGACCCTGAATCCAGTGTTGACCATCGGCACGCAGATGATTGAGTGCCTCAAGGCGCATCGGACGATTACCACCGCTGCCGCCCGTCATCTGGCCATCGAAAAACTGCACGCCGTCTCGATTCCCTCGCCGGAAACGCGCATCGACCAATATCCGAACGAGCTCTCCGGCGGCATGCGCCAGCGGGTGGTAATCGCTATCGCGCTGCTGACGGATCCGTCGGTCATCATCGCCGATGAACCGACAACCGCACTGGATGTGACCATTCAGGCTGAGATCATGACGCTGCTGCTGACGCTGTGCGAAAACAGCGATGTGGCGCTCATTCTGATCACGCATGACCTGGGCGTGGTTGCCCAGGTGACCCAACGCACCATGGTCATGTACGCCGGACGCATCGTCGAAGAGGGGCCAACCCGGGAGATCATCGAGCATGCACGCCACCCCTATACCCAGGGACTGATCAACGCGCTGCCCGAACGCACGCTGCCCGGACTCCCGCTGAATCAGATTCCCGGGGTCATGCCCTCGCTGATGGATATTCCCGCCGGCTGCGCTTTTCACCCGCGCTGCGAGCAGGCGACGGAAGCCTGCCGTCTTCGGGTTCCCGTCTATACCGGCCGCGCGAATTTCCGTGTCGCCTGTCACTGGGCCGCCACCTGTGAGCAGCGAACTTGAGTACCGCAGGTGAAACAACCGCGCCGCCGGTGAACGATCGGCTGCTGGAGGTAAAACGTCTCAGCAAGCAGTTTCCGCTGACCAGCGGATTACTGGAGCAGCTGCAGTTCGAACGGGGCAGATTGGTGCGCCGGGAGGATAGCGTAAATGCCATCAACGATGCCGAACTGAGCGTAAGGCGGGGTGAAGCTCTGTGCGTGGTCGGCGAAAGCGGCTGCGGCAAATCGACGCTGGCAAGAGTGGTCATGGGACTGCTGCCGCCGACATCGGGCAGCATCTATTTTGCCGGTACCCGCATCGACAATCTCTCAGCGGATGAACTGCTGCCGTTCCGACGCAGGATGCAGATGATTTTCCAGAATCCTTACGCCTCGCTAAATCCGCGTATGACGGTCAAACAGGCGCTGGAGGAGCCGGCTAGATTCCACCATCCCAGTCTCAGTCGGACGGCTATTGCGGATAAGATAAATGAGGTTATGCGTTCGGTCGGGGTGGACCCCGGCTGGAATGAACGCTACCCGCACGAATTCTCCGGCGGCCAACGCCAACGCATCTCCATTGCGCGGGCATTAATGACGGATCCGGAGTTCATCGTCGCCGATGAACCGATATCCGCGCTGGATGTATCCATTCAGGCGCAGGTGCTCAACCTGCTGATGGAAGCGCAACAGCAGCGCTCACTGACCTATCTGTTCATCACCCACGATCTCTCTGTGGTCGAACACTTCGGCAGCCGGGTTGCGGTGATGTATCTGGGCGCAATTTGCGAGCTGGCTGAGACCCGAACCCTGTTCCGGCAGCCGCGCCATCCTTACACCCGCGCGCTGCTCAGCGCGATACCGAAACTGGACCGGAGCAGACCAGACCGCAGCAGACTGTTGGGCGAGGTACCGACACCTATCCATCTTCCCGGCGGCTGTTTTTTTCACCCACGCTGTGTGCATGCGAATGACCGCTGCAGAGAGGAGCGACCCAAACTTTTGACCACCGCCGAGGGTACCCAAGTGGCCTGCCACGGGGTTCAGGAGGGGCGTCTGGGTTAGGGTTAAAGGGGATGCAGCACCGCCGCGATATGCCGATGAAGTTCATCGGGATCTATCGGCTTATGCAATAGCGGCAGGCCGCTGGAGTAGACGTCCTGGAGCTGCTGCGCGGAGGTATCACCGGTTAGCAGCAGGCTGGGCAGATTCCGCCCCAGCACCTCCCGGATTTTTGCCGCCAGCCGAACACCGGTCCAGCCGTCCGGCAGGCGGTAGTCGAGCAGCGCCATTTCGATCGCTGCTCCATGATGTTTGCACAGTGCCAGTGCCTGGATCGCATCCGCCGCCGGCAACACGCGGTATCCCCACAACTCGAGCAGTTTGGTACTGGCTTTCACAACATGCTCGTCGTCATCCACCAACAACAGGGTGCCGAAGCAGCCGATTCCGATGACGCTATCCGGGATAACCTGCTGTGGCGGAAAGTCGCCCGCCCCGCTGCCAAGCGGTACTGTTACCGAGAAGACCGACCCCCTCTCCAGCCGCGACCGAGCATGCAGGCGCAGCTTCAGCAGATCCGCCATGCGCTTTGCGATCGCCAGCCCCAACCCCAGCCCCTGGTTGCGGTTTCTGGCCGGATTGCCGAGCTGATAGAACTCTTCGAATATGATCTCCAGCTGATCCGCGGGAATGCCCTCCCCCTGGTCCCACACCTCGAGCCGCAGATACTCTCCGGCACGACGGCAGCCGATCAGAACCTTCCCCCCCGGCGTGTGCCGGACGGCGTTGGAGATCAGATTCTGGACAATACGGGCCAGCAGACTGGGATCAGTGTAGATAATTGCCTCCGATGGGAACAGCCTTATCCGGGTACCCTGCTCTTCCGCAATCGTCCTGAACTGGTTACGCAGCTCCTGCAGAAACGGTCGGACCGCAAAATGGCGGAGATCCGGTTGGAAAACACCCGCATCCAGTTTGCTGATGTCCAGCAACGAATTCAGCAATGTCTCCATCACCTGCAGCGTGCTGCGCATATCCTTGGCGATCTGTGCTGCGCGGTCATCCAACGGTGTCAGTAAAAGGGCGCTGATCAACAGCGAAAACGCCTGCAGCGGCTGCCGCAGATCATGATTGGCTGCCGCCAGAAAGCGGGTTTTGGCCAGACTCGCCCGTTCCGCCAGCTCCTTTGCAGCGTAGAGCTCCC
The DNA here is from genome assembly GCA_024235255.1 of Chromatiaceae bacterium. Lineage (GTDB taxonomy): Bacteria > Pseudomonadota > Gammaproteobacteria > Chromatiales > Chromatiaceae > HKST-UBA178. The sequence goes on along the minus strand of JACKMT010000001.1, from coordinate 153,861 downwards.
CTTCCAATATCTTTCGACTGGCAATATCCTGCTTGAGCCGTTCGTTGGACTGCTTCAACGCCCGCGTCTGCGATTCGACCTTCTGTTCCAGCTCCTGCTGGTAGCGGCGCAGTTCGCGTTTGGCATTGTTCAGCGCTGTGGTATCGGCCAGTGTACCTACCGAGGCCGGGTTGCCGTTGAAAGTGGTTGCTTTGCCCCAGACCGTTGCGTCAAACACTGTACCGTCCTTGCGCTGACACTTGATCTCATAGGGAATCCCCGGCTCCCCTTCGGCACGCCGCTTCAGGTTGTTCCTGATCCTCTCCCGCAGCTCTGGAACGACAAGATCGGCTGGGCTCAGTTTATTTTCCAGTTCAGCTGCCTGGTAACCAAACATCTCGGCCATCTTGGGATTGACATATCTGAACACCAGGTCTTGTATCACATAGATACCGACCAGCCCGGCGTCCATGGTATTACGGTACTTCTCCTCGCACTCCCACAACCGTTTCTCCGCTTCCATCCGGGCTGCGTCAATCTGTGCCAACGCTGCCAACCGCCGCTGCAATTCGGCGTTTTCCGACTCAAGTTCAGCGCTGCTTTTTCCATCTGTGTCCATTGCTGTCGGTAACACACCATTTTTCGGTCAAATCCCAGATCGTTCGAGCGTACCACATCCCCGCACCGGCATGTAACGCCGACCCCTCTGCGCTGGGATTCAGGCAACACCCGTCGTGTATTTCCCGGCTAAACCACGTGTTAGCATAGCGGCATGTGCGGTCGCTTTAATCTGATAACCGATGCCCAGGCGCTAGTCGATTTTTTCGCACTGAGCGACAACCTGGAGGTCGCCCCGCGCTACAATATCGCCCCCGCGCAGAGCATCCTGGCTGTGCGTCAGCAGGATGGCCGGAGAACGGCCGCAGCGCTGCACTGGGGACTGATCCCGCGCTGGTCGAAGGATCGAAAAATCGGCTATAAAACGATCAATGCCCGCGCCGAAACCGTCGCCGAGAAGCCTGCCTTCCGCAGCGCCTTCAGGCGTCGCAGGTGCCTTATTCCGGCCACCGGGTTTTTCGAATGGCGAACAGTGGCAAGCGGCAAACAGCCATACAACATTTTGCGCAGGGACGGCAATCTGATGGCGTTCGCCGGGTTATGGGAGAGCTGGACAAGCCCGGACGGAGAGCAGATCGAATCCTGCACGATCATCGTCACCGAAGCCAATGAGAGCGTGCGGCCGGTGCACGACAGGATGCCGGTAATCCTGGATCCGGAAGCTTATCCCATCTGGTTGAATCCTGACCTGCAGGACCCGGCTAAACTGCAACCCCTGCTCCGACCCTGCCCGGCAGAGCTGACCGTTGCTGTTCCGGTCTCCAGAAGTGTGGGCAACCCGGCAAACGACGGACCCGACTGTGTCAGGCCTTTAGTCCAGTAACGCAACTTCACTCGTCAATCTTACCCCGTAGTATTTTAACCAGGCTCCGCCTGCGCTTCCCGTCGAGCCGCTTGCGCTGCGCGCTCTTTGATGGCTGTGTCGCTATCCGCCGTTTTCTTGTAGCGGTGACACGGCTAACGATCTGCAACAGACGGCTCAATGCCTCTGCCCGGTTCTTTTCCTGGCTTTTGTATTTCTGTGCCTTGAGGACGATCACTCCCTCTTTGCTGACACGCTGATCCGGCAGCTGCAACAGCCTTTCTTTGTAGCGCTCCGGCAGGCTGGAGGCACGGATATCGAAGCGCAGGTGTATCGCCGTCGAAACCTTGTTTACGTTCTGTCCGCCCGCACCCTGGGCGCGGATGGCCGTTATCTCCAGCTCATCATCGGGAATCGTCAGGTCCGCTGAAATATTGACCGGCATGGGAATCTACACATAAAAAACCTCTCCCCCATTCAGGGGAGAGGACATTGCGGAAAGGACAGTGATTTTCGTACAAGCGTTCGTCATTCCAAAAGCGAGAGAAACGCTTCGTAGCCCTGGCTGGCCATCTCCTCCTTCGGCACAAACTTCAGTGATGCAGAGTTCATGCAATAGCGCAGACCGGTCGGCGCCGGTCCGTCATTGAAAACATGGCCGAGATGCGAATCGCCGGTTTTACTGCGAATTTCCTGACGCGGTATGATCAATTTGAAATCGCTCTTTTGCACGATGGCCTCTTCATTGATTGGTTTGGTGAAGCTGGGCCATCCGGTTCCCGAGTCGTACTTGTCTTTGGATGAAAACAGCGGCGCCCCGGTCACCACATCGACGTATATACCGGGACGCTTTTCATTCCAGTATTCGTTGCGGAACGGCGGCTCAGTAGCGTCGTTCTGAGTCACGTCATACTGCATCGGTGTCAGTTTGCTCTTCAGCTCCTCTTCGGAAGGCTTCATATACTTCTCCTCGGTCATGCTGGCGTTGTTAGTTCCGATTTCCGCGTGGGCGTCATTTATTAAGGGCCCGTTCATCTGCGGTCCGCTGACTATATATTGATGCAAACCGGCGGCTCCGGCCAATACGGCGAGGGTAAAAACCACATTTTTCATTACGCTGCTCTCCTTAACGCAAGCGAAAATGCTGCGTTTGATAACCATTTGTGAAGTATAGACCTGTAATATCCGGATTAATTCGTCAACCATCCGCCCGTTGCCTGCAGCGGTCGCAGACTGCCAGGATGGCTGATCCAGGCTGCGATGCCCTTTGTGGCCACCGGACTCTCCTGGATAGCGGGAAATTGGAACCGCCACCTGCCGTTCGCTGAAAGTATCGATTGCTGATGCAACACGACGAAGTCGTGGGCCAACCGCCGGCCCGCATTCTCGCCGCTGCTGATCTGATTCGACAGATCGAATCCAAGCAGCGCAACGTTCAGCACCAGCGGCTCGGGATCTGCAGCGGCATACGCTGCGTTGACTTCCGTTCCGTTGAGCATGACGTTCAACTCCTTGGCCTCTGTTTCCGGCAGATTCAACGGAGCCCGTTTAAACCATCCGCGCCACTCCCGACCGTCCAGCACGAAGCCGGGCGTGTAGACGCTGCGTATATTCCCCTGATGTTTATGTGTCTGCTGGCGTGTACTGTGCTCCGGACTGGCAAACCGGTCGCGCCAACCGATGTAGTCCCAGTAGTCGACGTGGAACGCGATCGGTACGATCTGCCGCCACAATCTTGGGTCACGCTTGAGTTGCGACAGCCAGGCATCCGCCGGGGGGCAGCTGCTGCACCCTTCCGAAGTAAAAAGCTCGATTGTCGTAGCCCTGACGTTGCCGCTGCTAAATGAGTGAATGTCACCCGCCTGCGCAGCTTGACACAGCAGCGTCAGCGGTAACAGCAGGCGAGTCAAGGTGGTGTTGAGTAGCGGCATGAATTGTCTCCGGTTGCATTCGCTAGTGGCTGAATGTCAGTGTCGACAATCCGACTAACGCCGGAATCACGAAAAAATCACAATTCTGTAACTTTCGAATTTTTCTGCGCTATGCATCCGGCGACGTGTTGGTGAGAATTCTGGATGAGATAATCCGTGCTCGTGGGAAAACCCGGCGGTGATATGTAGCGCTTACGCCGCTCCAATCAACTGCCTTCTTTTCTCCATCATCGCTTTGACTACCGGCTCGAGCAACAGCTCCATGGCATACTCGATTTTACCCCCGGGCACAACGATAGTATTTGGTCGCGACATAAAAGCGCCTTCGATCATCTTCATCAGCTTGGGGAAGTCCTGCGACTGGGGCCGCCGGAAACTGATAATGACGATGCTCTCATCGAGCGCCGGTACGTCTCTTGCCACAAAAGGATTGGAGGTATCCACCAAGGGTACGCGTTGAAAATTGATATCCGTATTGGAGAACTGAGGCGTGATGTGGCGAACATAATCGTACAATCTGTTTTCGATGACTCCCTTCACCTCCTCCAACGAATAGCCGCGGTTTAATGTATCGTTGTGTATTTTTTTTATCCATTCAAGGTTGACTATCGGCGTCACCCCAACGGTAAAATCGACCAGTTGCGCAATATTCACCTTATTGTCTCTATAAGCGCCGTGCAGACCCTGATAGACCAGCAGATCCGTATCCTCCGGAATCTGCTTCCAAGCGGAGAATCCACCGACTTTGCCACCGGCATCCCTGGCCTCGCTCTCGGTGTGCAGATATGATCGATAACGGCCCGTGCCGGTCTCAGCATACTCCTTCAGAAATGCCGCGAGCAGGTCGAGCCTGTTGCCCTCCGGAGAGAAGTGCGATAGATGTTTGCCCTGCTCTGCTGCGGCAATTACCGCTTGCCGCATCTCATCCCGATCATAGCTGTGGAACGCGCTGCCGCGGATTATCAGCGGCTTGATCTTCTCACGCCAAGCGATATGGTTGAAAACCGTGCCGACTCGATAGGCGCCGGAGCCGGAAGATCCGGTAATGGCAATAATTGGATATTTGACTGACACCCTCAGCTACCTCCTTCAGCGTCTCGCAGGTAAAGCGGTTCGATTTGCAGCACCAGAATTAACCACAAAAACCTACATAATCATTGCATTATATAAATGTTCTGAGAATCAATCCGTGCCACACGAACGGCTTGTGCCGGCTCTATCATCGATTCAGGAGCAACGTTCCGGCCCTGCCACAGCGAGACGGGATTGTACCCGGACTTCACTGATAAATGCTCTGAATCACCTGAGTGGTCAACAATTTGTCCGAGTTCGTTGAGGCGAATATACAGAAAGCCGGCGCTGTGGATGTAATTGTTTATTTTTAGCTACTTAGTAATTTATTTAATAGTTTACGGGTTCTCCGCCTAGCTGCGGAATGTTCACACACTCAGTAGGGAGTCGTTTCCGGCATTATCGAAATGGTCATTATTGGCGGCAAATTTCACCAAATGAGAAACCTTTACAGCCCGCTTTTTTACCCTATTTTATAGGCGTAAAATATATTTCAAGAGTGTCATAATGTTGTAACATTCGTGAAATCTAATGCCTACGCTTCCTGATAATAATAAGGGTTTAACGCCCCACGGTTACGCAGGATTCGGGTGCCCTGGAGAAATGTTTGGGTGCTGTAAACCGGCGCTGGTCAAAGCTCTCTTGACTCCTTAGGGCGAATTTGTGTTGTTATCATTATTTTGCCCTCGGTGCCGGAGAATCCAGATGAAGATAAAGTCTACCAATCCCATTTCCGCGATGTTTGGGAAATCCCCATTCAAGGCGATGCAGAAACACATGCGCATTGTGGATGAATGCGTCGCCGAAGTGCCAGGTCTGTTTCAGGCTCTGGTAGACGATGACGCAGCCCTTATATCCCAAAAGGACAAGATATTTGAGAAAGAAGAAGCGGCTGATGAACTGAAAAACACGCTGCGCCATCACCTGCCCAAGAGCATCTTTATGCCGGTCGACCGGCGCGATCTGCTGGAACTGCTGGATATGCAGGACTCGATTGCCGATACCGCGCAAGATATTGCCGGCCTGTTGGTTGAGCGCAAGATGGAGGTGCCCGAAGGCATGGCCAAACCGCTGCTGGAGCTAGTAAACCGCTGCCGGGATGCCAGCAGTCAGGCGCTGAAGATCATCGAGGAGCTCGACGAGCTGGTATCGGTAGGGTTCAGCGGCCGCGAAGCAGAACAGGTTGAAGAGATGGTGGCAGCCTTGTCCGTGATCGAGGGCGACACCGACGCTATCGGTATGGAGCTTACCCGCACGCTGTTCGCGCAGGAAAAAACCCTTAGCCCGGTCTCGGTGATTCTCTGGTACCAGCTTATCGGATGGATCGGAGATTTAGCGGACTACTCTGAAAAAGTCGGTAACCGGCTGCTTCTGCTTATTGCCAGATGATTCTGGGTCATTAACAAAAACAACTTTCTCAAACCCTTACTTTAAATTCAGGTAATAAAATGGAAATCATCGCGCAACACGGCACTGTTTTCTTGTTTCTCGCAATTGTTTTCGGTCTTTACATGACCTGGGGTATTGGCGCCAACGACGTTGCCAACGCCATGGGTACGTCGGTGGGCTCCGGGGCCATTACCGTCAAACAGGCGATCCTAGTCGCCGCTGTCATGGAGTTTGCCGGCGCCTATCTGGCCGGCGGTGGTGTGGCATCCACGATCTCCAAAGGCATTGTCGACGGCAAGTTGTTCGAACCCGTGCCCGAGCTGTTGGTAATGGGTATGTTGGCGGCACTGCTGGCCGCCGGTATCTGGCTCATGGTCGCCTCTTTCCGCGGCTGGCCGGTGTCGACCACACACACTATCGTCGGTGCCGTGGTGGGTATTGGTGTTGCCGCAATGGGAATGGATGCAGTCAAATGGGACAAGCTGGGTGAGATCGTTGCCAGTTGGTTCGTCTCACCGGTACTGGGAGGTATTCTCGGCCTGTTGCTGATGATGAGTATTCAGAAACTGATCCTGAACGCCGAAGATCCGATTGCCCAGGCCAAGAAGTGGGGCCCCGCCTACGCCTTCTTGGTGGGGTGGATAGTCGCGCTGGTCACGCTAACCAAAGGTCTGAAACATGTCGGTCTGCACCTGACCACAACGGAAGGCAATATTCTCGCTGTTATCTGCGGTGTCCTGTTGGCAATCATCGGCAAGATGATGATGAATAGGGTCAAAATAGACACCACAAAAGATAAGGACTTTCGCTTTGCCAGTGTGGAGAAGCTGTTCGTTCCGATGATGATCTTCACCGGTGCCGCGATGGCCTTCGCGCACGGCTCCAACGACGTAGCCAACGGTATCGGTCCCATGGCCGCAGTCATCAATCTGATCAACAGCGGTGGCGTGATCGCCGCCAAGTCGCCGGTTGCTCCCTGGATGCTTTTCTTGGGCGGCGTTGGCATCGTGGTGGGACTGGCCACCTACGGTTACAAGGTGATGCAGACCATCGGCACCAAGATCACCGAGCTGACTCCCACCAGAGGCTACGCAGCCACGTTGGCGGCCGCTTCAGTCGTGGTGCTTGCCTCGGGGCTTGGACTGCCGGTATCCACCACCCACATCGCGGTAGGCGCGGTCATGGGTGTGGGTATTGCCCGCGGCCTGGGTGCCATCGATATGAAAGTGATTGGCGGTATTGTGGTCTCCTGGTTCATTACCGTGCCGATCGGTGCTGTGCTGGCGGCTATCTTCTATTACATAATGAGAGGTATCTTTTTATAAGGCTTGGGCCATCCCTCTGAGAGCTTTGGAAGGTGTATTTCCCCGGGCTGGGGTGGATGGTGTTGAAACGGAAAGGGGCCGGTGCCATTTAACAGGATTATCCGTCAAATGGCACCGGCCCCACTCGCTTACAGCTTTGAAATTCTCATGCTCAATCCAGCAGATGCGCAAAATCCGTGTCAATCTTTTTCAGGTCAAGCCGGTTGAGAAAATTTGAGTAGGACATCCATGCAGTGAGCGCGCTGATATCCACCAGCGGCGGCGGCAGATAACGCGGTGGAACAACTACACCGGTTTCTGTCAACTCGGCGAGTGTACCCATATCCTTTATCGCGAGCTTGCCGCAGAACAACAGCGGTATCCGATCCAGCTGGCCACGTCTGACCGCGAGACGGATGAAATTGTAGACATCGATGAAGCCGGCGCTGTAAGCGAGATCCTTCGTGAACGGACCGCCGTCCGGCAGGCTGCCGCGAAACACGCGCATGGTGACCGTATAGGCCTCCTCGCGGCTGCGTCCCTCCTCACACAACCTGTTGTAGATGTCGAGAAAGGTCGCCCCCTGTTCCGCAAGTGTGATCGCGTGTATGCGATCGGCGATGCGCCGCAGGCGCGCCGGATGTGAATTGAATGAAACCAGCTCGACAAAAACAGCCAGCCCCTCCTGCGTGACGGTATCCGAAGGCGTACCCTTGCTGAGAAAAGTGCAGACCGGCTGGAGACTGCCATTCAGTGTTGTACCGACATGCACCCATCCTTCATGCGCCTCGAGGGTACGCAGATCGCGCTCGCTGAAGAAGGTATTTGAACGCATTTTGATGTAATCCGAACCCGCCGCGGCGTCGGCGACAATACCGTCGCTTTCGATCACTCGGACACGTGCAGCGGGGTCGTTGAAAATTCTGTTCAGGCGCTCCTGCAACAGAACGATTGCCTCTCTGGTGGGAATGTCTCTGACATCTTTGTCCAGAAACATCCGCTCGTCGATATTGCTCAACGATTCGTCAAGTAGCAAGCCAAGATCGGTGACAGTAGGGCCGCCGGCGTGAAAATTGTCCCGGGAGCGGCCATACAGCGATTGAGAAATCACCGAAAATCCGGCGGTTCCCCGGGCGGACAACATATCCAAAACCTGCCGATACTCGTGACACATGCGCCGCATGATGCTGCCGGCGGGATCATTGGTACCCAGCGTTGAAGTCAGACTCCGATCGATATCCCGGAAGGTGTCATGCAATTCAGCGACATCGAATTTAAGTGGATGGCGACGGTAGTAATCGACATCGACCTCCGGCTGGCAACGGCCCTCTGCAGCGAAAAATTTCTGCTGTACCTCGTCATCCCATTTGATCGCATCTAAGACGCGTATCGGCGCTTGTGCCAAAATGATGCGTTTGGAGAGCTCCAAGACATCTTGTCGGTATTTTTCCCCGTTCATGATCTGCCAGAGCAAGTCTGCATTGACTGAAAGTTCTGCATGGTACTCGTAAACCGGGTTTAACGAGCGACAGCAGCGCGGATCAGTGTTTCTCAGTCCACCGATCCAGCATCACCATGCCGATCGCGGACACTACAAAGGTCAGGTGAATTACCACATACCACAACAGTTTATTATCGGTGATCTGCTCGGCGTTAAGAAATATCCGCAGCAAATGGATAGACGAGATGGCAACTATGGAAGCGGCCACTTTTGCCTTCAAAGAGCCCGCATCAAGCTTCCCCAACCAACCCAGTTTGTCAGTTCCTTCCTCCAGTTCAATACTGGATACGAAATTTTCGTAGCCGCTGAACATAACCATCACGATCAGCCCGCCAACCAGTGAAATGTCGATCAGGCCCAGTACAATAAGTACCAGTTCCGATTCGCTTAATATCAGTAGATTGGGCGCGATATGTATCAATTCCTGGAAAAATTTCACACAGAGTGCCAGAAGTGCCAGGCTCAGCCCCAAATAAATGGGCGCCAACAACCAACGGCTGGCATAGAAGAGTTTTTCGATAGTTGCATCCATGGAAAACAAAATCTAAGACTTATCAGCGGATAAAAGATGCCAGAATAACCCACCTCATTTGGACTAATCAACTGCTCAGGAACCGTCCGGGCAGCTTGCTAGAGCAACGATCTGCTCGGTACTAAATAACCCATTCGATATAGAAATATTCCAGTAATAAATACTTGCCATAATATTAACCATGGATATATCATGGATGTCTATTGGAAACGGACTTCCGCATGGATGCCTGCGTAGCTAAATGAATCCCGCTGGGTCGGCGTAAATCGATATGGGAGAATTTCCCCGCAGTTAGTTCATTTTTAGCTTGAATAGAAGCTTTTTACCTGTAGCCTCCCGGGTCCCAGCACATGGAGGCACCAACACAAAACCTCGCCTGGCTCGTGCCGGCGGGGTTTTTTATTCCATCTTGTCGCACCGAAGGGTTCAATCCAAATCCTATCCGTTCCTCAAATTGAAAAGGGGTCCCGTTGGGACCCCTTTTCAATTTGGCGGAGAGGCAGGGATTCGAACCCTGGGAGGGTTGCCCCTCAACGGTTTTCAAGACCGCCGCTTTCGGCCGCTCAGCCACCTCTCCGGAAAGTGATGCGAAGGATACACGAATCACCGTCACATTTTCCAATTTTTCTGGCGCTTGTAGAACCACTGCCAGCGCTCTTGAAACCTTGAACTTTCCCCCCAATTACGTATGCTGTGGAACCAAAGCCTGGGTGTATAGTCTCACCTTATGAATTCACCATGGTTTGTATACTTGAGGAGAAAATAACCGTATGAATAGATTGGATTATTCTGTAGCCCGCCCGGCCGCCGAGGCGTTACAGGTCAACAAGGTAATCAGGAACACATATACCCTGTTGTCCGCAACGCTGTTTTTCAGCGCGCTGATGGCCGCAGTTTCGGTAATGTTCAGTATGCCGCCAATGACATATCTGCTGAGTCTCGGCGGCGCAATGCTGCTGATGTGGTTTGTACTTCCCAAAACCGCCAACTCAGCTTCGGGTCTGGGCGTGGTGTTTGCGATTACCGGTTTGATGGGTTTTGGCCTCGGGCCGATACTGGAGATGTATCTCTCGCTGCCAAACGGCACGCAGATTGTCGGGACAGCCTTTGGTGGCACCGGCGTGATCTTTCTGGGTCTCTCCGGTTACGCATTAACCACGCGCAAGGATTTCAGCTTTATGGGCGGCTTTCTGTTCGCCGGTATGCTGGTGGTTTTAATCGGCGCACTGGCCAACATCTTCCTACAGATGCCTGCATTCTCGCTGGCAATATCAGCCGTAGTAATCATGCTTATGAGCGGTTTCATTCTGTATGACACCAGCCGCATGATTCATGAGCGCGACAGCAACTATGTGCTGATGACCGTCAGCCTTTATCTGAGCATTTTCAACATATTCATCAGTCTGCTGCAAATTTTGGGCTTGACCAGCGATGACTGATATAGCGTGTTATTGTCTAACCATCAAACCCCGGCTTCGGCCGGGGTTTTGATTTAACGGGGGTAATTCACGATGGATTGGATGAAAATCGGTTCGGCGGTATTGATTCTTGCGATGATTATTTTTCTCTTTCCCCGTGCCAAGCAGATGCTGCAAGACAGCCCCGAAGCCAAACCAGGAGACTGGCAGGGGGCGATCCTTCCGATCCTGGCAGTTGTTGGATTTGTTTTGCTGCTGATCGTGATGGTCTGAGTAGCGCGTTGCGATGTTTACAGATTATTCACCCTGATAATTGAAAGTTATCTCCTGATCGATCTTTATGTCTTTCAATGCGTAGAGATCGAACCCGTCAAATTCGGCATTTCCCCGCACTGCGTGATTAAGGTAGCGCAGCAGGTTGCGACCGCTGCGTCCAATTGCGCTCGCTTCGTCGTCCTTGTCGTATACCCAAAGTACATAAGTACCGTCACGCGTTGCATCGGGTCCGTGATAAGTGCCGATATACTCTCCTTTCATGATACTGCGCTTGGCAAAGAGACCTGTGCCGTGTATCGGCGATAGCGCCGAATAAACCAACTCGCGCAAATCACTGTTCTTTACTCTTCGTTTAAACGGCATTCGTTCTTTTCCTGTTAAATTCTAATTCAGTCCAATGGATGTTTGCCTAATTTGGGCATTCACCGCCGCCTGCTCATTACTGCCCTTAGCTCTAAGATGCTTGATGAAGGGGCTGATTCGCCTTGCTATCCCTTATTCAACGCACCTTTCAGTGCCGCCGCCATGGCACTTTGAGGTTTACTTTCTGCAGTACTCTGCCGGCGGATCGATGGCTTGGGCTTGGTCGACACGGAGTGGGCGTGCTTCTGAGGAGCCTTTGAGATCGACTGATCGCAGCGCTCATCAAGCCGCATACTGAGTGCGATTCGGTGACGCTCCAGATCGACATCCATGACTTTTACCTTCACCAGGTCCCCAGCTTTCACTATATTCCGTGGATCTTTCACATATGTTTCAGACATGGCTGAGATATGAACCAGTCCATCCTGATGAACGCCGATATCGATAAAGGCGCCGAAATTTGTTACGTTGGTTACCGACCCTTCGAGGATCATGCCGGAGTGTAAGTCCGATATCTTCGCGACTCCCTCCTGGAAACTGGCGGTTTTGAATTCTCCGCGAGGATCTCTGCCCGGCTTTTCCAGCTCCAGAATTATGTCGCTTACCGTGGGCACACCGAAGTACTCATCGGTAAAATCCGCGGGCTTCAGACCTCTCAAGTAATCACGGTCTCCGATCACTTCGCTAACCGATCGTCCGGCCTGTGCGATGATTCGTTCAACCACCGGGTATGCTTCCGGGTGCACTGCAGATGCATCGAGCGGATTTTCGCCCCCGATCACCCGCAGAAATCCGGCTGCCTGTTCGTAGCTTTTTGCGCCCATGCTGGGTACCTTCAATAGCGCCTTGCGATTTCTGAACAGGCCGTTCTCTTCACGGTAGTTGACAATATTCCGAGCCTGAACCTGGCTGATCCCGGCTACTCTGTTCAATAATGCAGTGGAAGCGGTATTGAGATCGACACCGACACGATTAACACAATCTTCCACAACATGATCCAGCGCGCGTGCAAGATAAGATTGATTGACATCGTGCTGATACTGGCCAACTCCGATGGCTTTGGGATCAATTTTAACCAGCTCTGCCAGCGGGTCCTGAACCCTTCTGGCAATTGAAACCGCCCCCCGCAGAGAGACATCAAGATCAGGCAACTCAAGTGACGCCAATTCCGACGCCGAGTAAACCGATGCGCCGGCCTCGCTGGTCACAACTTTTCTGAGTTTCAGATCAGGGTGGCGTTTAATCAGTTCAATAACCAGTTTATCGGTTTCACGGGAGGCGGTTCCGTTGCCGATGCTGACCAGAGAAACCTTATGTCTGGCCGATAATTGTGCAAGCTGTGCGATGGATTTATCCCACTGCCGGTTTGGCGCATGGGGATATATGGTGGCGGTCTCCAATACCTTGCCGGTACTGTCTACGACTGCAACTTTTACCCCGGTGCGCAGGCCCGGATCCAATCCGAGAATCGTACGGTTCACTGCAGGAGCTGCGAGCAGCAGATCGCTGAGGTTACTGCCGAAGACTCGAATTGCTTCCGCTTCGGCGTACTCCCGCAGCCGCAGCTTCAATTCAAGATCCAGATGAGTGAATATTTTAATCCGCCAGGACCATGCAACTGTCTTAAGCAGCCACTCGTCGGCAGCGCGGCCGCGATTCTCAATGCCCATGCGTTGAGCAATCATCAATTCGCAGGCACTGCTCTCCCCCGTCCCCTGATCGACCTCCAGATCGAGTCTGAGAAAACCCTCTGCACGCCCGCGAAACAGCGCTAGGGCACGGTGGGACGGAACCTTTCTTATCGCTTCAGCATAGTCAAAGTAATCCTTGAACTTGGCCGCTTCCTGCTCTTTGCCTACAATCAGCGTGGATTTCAGCGTACCGTTTTCCCAAAGATAGTCACGCAATCCCCCGACTAACGCAGCATCCTCCGCGAACTGCTCCATCAGTATCTGTCTGGCGCCGTCCAGCGCACTCTGAATGTCCGCCACACCTTTTTCTACATCGATGTAACTCTCAGCTGCTGTCTCGGGTTGAATATTCGGGTTGTCCAGCAGTGCCCTGGCCAAAGGCTCCAGGCCGGCTTCGCGGGCCAGCTGTGCTTTGGTGCGTCGCTTGGGCCGAAAGGGAAGATAAAGATCTTCAAGGCGGGTCTTGGTCTCCGCTTCCAGCAGCTCCCGCTTCAGTTCGGGCGTCAGACTGCCCTGTTTGGCGATACTGGCCAAAATCTGCTGACGCCGCTCATCCATCTCTCTCAGATAACTCAACCGCGTCTCCAGTTGGCGCAATTGGGTATCGTCCAATCCCTGGGTTCGTTCTTTACGGTAACGTGCAATGAAAGGCACAGTTGCGCCCTCATCCAAAAGTGCGCTTGCTGCCGCTACCTGTTCTGGGCGAATGCCAAGCTCAGCTGCTATTTGTTGAACAACACTCTTCATTGATTTTTGCTCGATAGTTGGTCGCGTTCTGTTGTTATTAATGCACCCCGCCTAGATGGTTCTCTTTTTGTTCTACATATGTTAGATTAGAACCTAAGGAGAACATCGCATCCATCAGAGATTCGTTAAGCAATCATTGTTCGCAGGAGATGAAAAACATGAGAGTTCGAAACAGCTATATCATGCAGGACCAGGTAGATAATCTTATTCCCGCCATTATGAAGCCGAGCGTTACAATACGAAGCCGACAATCAGAAAAGTTTATGTCCGCCATCTCAGTTGCCGTGGTGACTTTTGTTTATCTCCTTGCCATGGCCTTTTCAGCCGACTGATATTTCATAGCAGCCTACTGTCAAAGAGGAAAAATGCTGAACCTTGCTGACGGTAACTCAAATCTGCGACGGGTGAAGTAGAATGTGGAGTAAATCAAAGCGATCCAGTACAGGCGATTGCTCACTAATCGGTTGAATTGTCTTTAACGATAAACATCCGCCACAGCCTCATCCGAAAGAGGCTGGAATTAATCGCATTACATTGAAGGTCGTGTACGTTTCGGCTTTGTCTGTCGGCATCCGATTACCAGCCAAACCGGATGGGTATAGGTTGATTCAGCCACCAGAGTCCACCGGTATTGAACAGCTGATAAATACCGGTTTCCATCTACTGAATTCAGGACTCTGTATCAGAATCGACTCCACCGTTGACGCGTTCACGCAGTTCCTTACCTGGCTTGAAATGCGGTACATACTTGCCTGCCAGAGAGACCGACTCACCGGTTTTCGGGTTTCTCCCCTGGCGAGGTGGACGATAGTGCAGCGAAAAGCTCCCGAATCCACGTATCTCTATACGATCCCCGGAGGCCAGTGCCTGGCTCATCTGCTCAAGCATACATTTAACGGCAAGTTCGACATCACGGTAGGCAAGGTGACCTTGTTCTTTTGCGATGACGTCAATCAGTTCAGATTTAGTCATTCCTTTTATATGCCCCTTCGAAATACCGGGGCCCGTCAGGACCCCGATTTATTTCAGTTAAAATAAATAAATGGAACGTCAAACCGTTTCGCTTATTTATCTTCCATTTGCTGTTTCAGCAGGTCCCCCAGGGTATCGCCCAGGGTTGCCTTGCCAGGAGCCGCATCCCGCGAGTAGGTCTGGATAGCCGCCTGCTCTTCTGCCATGTCTTTAGCTTTGACAGACAGCGTAATGGTTCGATTTTTGCGATCAACACCCATAAACCGCGCCTCGATCTCGTCCCCTTCTTTCAACACCGAGCGGGCATCGTCCACTCTGTCTCTTGAGATCTCAGCCGCCCGCAAATATCCTTCAATGCCGTCGCCAAGGGTGACTACCGCACCTTTGGCGTCCACTTCTTTTACCACACCGGTAACAATGTTCCCCTTGCCATTCTCTGCCAGATAGGTGGAGAAGGGGTCTTTGTCCAGCTGTTTGACACCCAAAGAGATGCGCTCGCGTTCCGGGTCCACAGAGAGAACCACGGTCTCCAGTTCGTCACCCTTCTTGTAGCCGTGGATTGCCTCTTCACCGGTATCATCCCAGGAGATATCGGAAAGATGCACCAAGCCATCGATGCCCCCGTCCAGGCCGATAAAGATACCGAAATCGGTGATCGATTTGATCTTGCCGGTTACGTGGTCGCCCTTTTTATGGGTGACAGCGAAATCATCCCACGGGTTGCTCAGGCACTGTTTCATACCCAGTGAAATCCTGCGCCGCTCCTCATCGATATCCAGCACCACAACTTCAACTTCCTCGCCAAGCTGCACCAATTTTGACGGATGAATGTTCTTGTTGGTCCAGTCCATCTCGGAAACGTGGACAAGACCCTCGACGCCCTCTTCGATCTCGACAAAGCAGCCATAATCGGCCAGATTGGTGACCTTACCGAACAGCCGGGTGTTCTCCGGGTAACGGCGTGAAATATTGGCCCAGGGGTCGTCGCCCATCTGCTTCAGTCCAAGCGAAACGCGCTGCTTTTCGCGGTCGAACTTAAGCACTTTCACGGTGATCTCATCACCGATCTCGACCACCTCGGACGGATGCTTGACCCGCTTCCAGGCCATATCGGTGATATGCAGAAGCCCATCGATACCGCCCAGATCGACAAAGGCACCGTAATCGGTGAGATTCTTGACGATGCCTTTGATCTCCATCCCTTCCTGCAGACTTTCCAGCAGTGCCTCACGTTCGGCGCTATACTCGGTCTCAACCACCGCTCGGCGGGAGACAACTACATTGTTGCGTTTCTGGTCCAGTTTGATGACCTTAAACTCAAGATCCTTACCCTCCAGATAGGTGGTATCGCGTACCGGACGCACATCGACCAGGGAGCCGGGTAAAAATGCCCGGATATCGCCCAACTCGACGGTAAAACCGCCTTTGACTTTACCGTTGATTCGGCCGTTGACATTATCTCCCGCTTCGAAGGCAGTCTCCAGGACTCTCCAGGCGTGATGGCGCTTCGCCTTTTCCCGCGACAGGCGGGTGGCACCGAAGCCATCTTCAACAGCTTCGAGCGCAACTTCTACCTGATCGCCGACAGCGACCTCGATCTCGCCTCGGTGAGTCATAAACTGGTTTTTTGGGATTACGCCTTCAGACTTGAGTCCGGCGTTGATGATCACCGAGTCATTGGTGATATCAAGAACAGTGCCGATTACGATGGCACCATTGCGCAACTGGGTGTTGGCAATACTTGCTTCAAAAAGTTCTGCAAAGCTTTCGGTCATGAAAAAATCCTGATTCGGCACAGCCGATCATGGGTCTGCAACAGCAGACCGCTGGTTGTAGTTAAAAAAACAGCCTGATCTTCAGGCCCCCTGTTGTGCAAGCTCCGGATAGGCACAGCGCACGTTTCCGGCAACCTGCTCCAGCACTTCCCTTACGGAAAGCACGGTTGAGTCCACTACCAGCGCATCTTTCGCTGGCAATAGTGGCGCTACACTACGATTGGTGTCACGGTAATCCCGCTCATAAATCTCAGCCACAAGACGGGGAAGATTAGCATCCAATCCTTTTTCTTTCAACTGGTTATAGCGCCTTTTGGCCCTCTCTTCCGGGCTTGCCGTTAGGAAGATTTTGACGCCGGCATCGGGAAATACCACGGTGCCCATATCCCTGCCATCGGCAACCAGCCCAGGCTCTCGCGCATAGTTGCGCTGCCATTGCAGCAGCGCGGCACGTACTTCGGGCACGGCAGCCACCTGAGAAGCTGCATTGCCTGCCTGTTCGGTGCGGATAGCCAAAGTGACATCTTCACCGCTCAGCAGTACGCAATCCCCCTTGAACTCCACCTGCATTGCAGAGGCGATTTCGACCAAGCGTGCAACCATTGAAGGCGCTACCCTGGCTCGCTCTGCGGCCAAGCCCAGCAATCGGTAAAGCGCACCGCTGTCCAGACAATGCAGGCCGAAACAATCTGCCAACAGCCGGGCGACGGTCCCTTTGCCGGAGCCGCTTGGCCCATCGATAGTGATGATCGGTACCATGCTTAGCCCTCCATGGAGTCTCGAATAGCCAAACCAGCTGCGGCAGCTAGATCGACAAAACCAGGAAAAGAGGTATTCACATTGTCGCAATCCTCGACAACTACCGTATCGGACGCGCGTAAGGCAGCCATCGCAAACGCCATCGCAACACGGTGATCACCCTGGCTCTGAACCCGCCCGCCACTGATCGTTCCGCCTCGAATGACCATGCCGTCAGCTGTCGGACGTGCATCGACTCCGAGCAATCTGAGACCATCCGCCATAACCTGGATACGGTCACTCTCCTTGACCCGCAGCTCCTCGGCCCCCGTGAGTACAGTCTCTCCATCGGCGCAGGCAGCAGCGACAAACAGCACCGGAAACTCATCGATCGCCAGTGGCACCTGGTCAGGAGGGATTGCTACGCCCCGCAGTTTTGCAGAGCGCACACGCAGATCAGCAACCGGCTCACCACCCACACTCCTGGCGTTCAGCACTTCGATATCGGCACCCATCAGGCGCAATATGTTAATGATGCCGTCGCGTGTCGGATTGATGCCTACGTGTTCAAGCAACAGATCCGAGCCTTCCGCGATAGTTGCACCGACCAGAAAAAACGCGGCGGAGGAGATATCAGCGGGAATGTCGAGATCGGTTGCCCGCAGTACACCGCCGCCGGTCAGACAGATGCTGCTGCCGTCGCGTCTCACCTGGTAACCGAAGCTGCGCAGCATGCGTTCGGTATGATCTCGAGTAGGCGCAGGTTCGCTGACACAGGTTTCGCCATCAGCGTAGAGCCCTGCCAGCAACAGAGAGGATTTCACCTGCGCGCTGGCCACCGGCAGCTGATAGCTGATGCCCGTAAGCCGGCGATTCCTGCGATCGATGTGCAGCGGAGCCGTACCTTGGGTACTGGTTCCGATTTGCACCCCCATTCGTGCCAGCGGCTCGGTAACACGACGCATGGGACGGCTGGAGAGGGAAGCATCCCCAGTTAAAGTGACAGGAAAAACCTGTCCTGACAGGAGACCGGCAAGCAAACGCATCGAAGTACCGGAATTTCCCAAATAGAGTGGGCCGTCCGGCGCCTTCAACCCATCCATGCCAACACCCTGGATGACCAGGCAGCCGTTGTCTGGACCTTCGATGCAGACACCCATTCGGCGAAATGCCGCCAATGTCGACAGACTGTCCTCACCTTCAAGAAATCCAGAAACTCTGCTGGTTCCCAGCGCGATTGAACCCAGCATAATGGCGCGATGCGATATGGACTTATCGCCGGGTACGCGGAGACTGCCGTTCAAACGTCCACCTGCATTAATCGAAAATTGCAGCCTGCCCGGAAGATTCAATATCGGTTACCTGGTAGAAAAGAACGAATACAAATGTGAACCAAGCGCGGAATTCTATCCGATGGATACCCGGTTGTATATTCAAAGTACAAAAAAAACAGGCGGTTAGAAAAACAACTGCAACCGTTTAAAAACCGAGTGGAGTTAGAGACAAAGGAGGAAACAGCCGATCGTCGTGCAGCTGCTTTGCGGAACCCGCAGTCTTACTCAGTGGAATCCGCTTCCGGAGCCGATTCGATATAGCGGTCGCGCGCGGTTTTCGCCCGACTGAAGATCTCCAGCAGACGCTCGCCATCCGCGCGCCTGATGGTTTCCGCCAGCGCCTCGATTTCGGCTATGTAGCGGTTCAGCATTGCGCCTAAGGCTTCGCTGTTTGCCACGCAGATGTCCCGCCACATCACCGGATTGCTGGATGCAATGCGGGTAAAATCCCTGAAACCGCCAGCAGCATAACGAAAAATCTCGTCGTTCTCGTCCATCCGGGCCAGTGTATCCACCAGTCCAAACGCGAGCATATGCGGCAGATGTGAGGTTGCGGCAAGCACCTCATCGTGATGGACGATAGACATTTGGGACACCTCTGCGCCGCAACTGCGCCACATCGAGGTCACCCTCTCCAGTGCTTCAGGCGAGGTCGTTTCAGTTGGCGTGAGAATCACGCGGCGGCCATGGTAGAGTTCTCTGAAGGAGGCATCCACCCCGCTCTTCTCGGTTCCGGCAATCGGATGCCCGGGAACGAAACCGGGAGGAAGGTGACCGAATCCCACCCGGCAGGACTCAACCACGCTGGCCTTGGCACTACCGCCGTCGGTGATCAGTGCACCATCATCGACGCGCCCGCGCATCGCTTTGAAGGTGCTTTCCATGGCGCCCAGCGGTACCGCGAGAAATATCATGTCGGCGCCACTGACCGCTGTGCCGATATCATGGGTATAACGGTCGATCACCCCGAGTTGTACGGCGCGATCGAGGTTCTCCCGGCTGCGCCCGCAACCGACGATTTCGCCCACCTCTCCCGCGTAACGCAGCGCGCGTGCCAGAGAACCGCCGATGAGCCCCACGCCAATGACTGCCAGCCGTTGGATCGACATCAAGCGATCACATTTTCCAATGCCGACAGGAAACGGGCATTTTCGTCAGCCAGGCCGACAGTGATGCGCAGATGATTGGGCAGGCCATAAGCAGCTACGGGGCGTGTAATACAGCCGGCACGCAGTAGTGCCTGGTCGATTGCATCTGCCGGACGACCCAGATCAACCGTGACGAAGTTACCGGCCGAGGGAATATAAGCCAGGCCGAGTTGGTCGAAACCAGCCGTGAGCTGAACCATCCCGCTGCGGTTTACCTCCACCGACCGCTTAACGAACGCGTCATCTTCAAGCGCGGCTAACGCCGCTGCCATGGCAAGGCTGTTGGCGTTGAAGGGCTGGCGCACCCGATTGAGCAGGTCCGCCACATCCGGGTGTGACAAGCCGTAGCCGATGCGCAGCGATGCCAGGCCGTAAACCTTGGAGAAGGTCCGTGTCACAATCAGGTTTGGATATTTATCAAGCCATTTGCTGGCATCCGGAAAGCCTGGTTTATCGACGTACTCGATATAAGCCTCGTCGACGACCACAATGACATTGGCGGGAACGCCGGCAATGAAATTCTCCAACTCTTCGCCATTCACCCAGGTCCCCGTCGGATTATTGGGATTGGCGATCCATACCACCCGGGTCTTCTCTCCCACCATATTCAGCAACGCTTCCAGGTCATGACCGTAATCCAGCGCGGGAGCCACCCGCAGCGAAGCACCAACCGCTTGGCTGCTGATCGGATAGACCGCGAAGGCGTACTGCGAGAAGAGGGATTCATACCCGGCCGATAGGAAAACTCTGGCGATGATATCCAGCACATCATTGGAGCCGTTGCCGAGCGTAATGCAGACCGGGTCAATAGCGTGTTTCTTTGCCAGCGCGTTGCGCAGCGCAAATCCGCCCCCATCCGGGTAACGGGATAATTGCGGCCACTCTGCTGCAATGGCTGCTCTGACTCGCTCGCTGCAGCCTAGCGGATTCTCGTTCGAAGCAAGTTTAATCGAATCCTTGATTCCCAGCTCGCGCTCCAGCTCCGAAACAGGTTTACCCGGAACGTAGGGTTTCAGGTTGGCAATGCCGGGAGCGGTAAAATCAAGGAATTGATTGCCGGATTTGCTCATCGTTCAGATTGCTCTCCAATTGGTCCATAAATTTTTTAGAGTACCGCTTTGGGATAAGAGCCGAGTATTTTCAGCAAACGCGACCGCTCCTGCAATGCTTCCAGTGCCGGGATCACCGGTGGATCACTTTGATGACCTTCGATATCGATAAAGAAGACATAATCCCAGTTGCCTTGCCGGGAAGGTCTGGATTCGATTCGAGTCATACTGATGCCGTGCTCTGCGAGTGGTGCAAGCAATGCGCTTAAACCACCCGCGACATTGCGTGTTGCGCACAGGATACTGGTCTTGTCATCCCCACTGGGTAGCGCTTTCTGGCGCCCTATCACTAAGAACCGGGTAGTGTTGTCCGGTTCGTCCTCTATGTTGCGCGCCAACCCCTTCAGGCGGTAGAGTTCTGCCGCCATTTCACCGGCGATGGCAGCGCTCGCAGGCTCTTTGGCAGCCAGTTTGGCTGCCTCCGCGTTGCTGCCAACGGTAATCTGCTCGGCATCCGGGAGATTGCGGTCGAGCCAGCTGCGGCATTGAGCCAACGACTGCTGATGGGAAAAAACCCGTTTAATAGTGCTTGTATCAGCCTCCATACTGAGCAGATGGTGGTGAATCCGCAGACCCACTTCACCGCAGATGAACAGTGGGGAGCGCAGAAACATATCCAATGTGTGGTTGATGACACCTTCGGTCGAATTTTCAACCGGCACAACGCCATAGTGAGCGGCTCCCGATTCAACCTCCTGAAACACATCCGAGATAGAACCCAATGGCAGCGTTATTATCGAGTGACCGAAATGTTTGAGCGCGGCGGATTGGGTGAATGTTCCCTCCGGTCCCAAATAGGCGATCTTGAGCGGTTGCTCGAGCGCCAGGCAGGCTGACATTATCTCCCGGAACAGGCGTGCCATCTCTTCGTCGCCCATTGGCCCCTTGTTTCTGCGCTGAATCGTTTTCAGAATCGCCGCCTCCCGTTCGGGGCGGTAAAAGAACGCGTCCTTGTCCTCCTCCAGTTTGATTTCGGCAATTTGCTTGGCCGCCGAGGCACGGCGGTTAATCAAGTCCTGGATCTGCAGATCAAGCTCGTCAATCTGTGCGCGGATACGCTGAAGTCTATCTTCTCCGGGCATGACTGATTCAACTGTCTGCGGTACAACCCAGACAGCGCACCGACAACACACCTTTGATGCCCCTAATCTGATCAATCGTTTCCTTACTCGGCTCCTTGTCGGTATCCACCAGAGTGACCGCTATATCCGCGCGCGACCGGTTCAACATGTCGACGATATTAAGACCGGCTTCCGCCAGATCGGTTGAGATCTGCCCAACCATGTTCGGCACATTGGAGTTGACAATAGCTATCCGGTAGCCGCCGTTCCGTGGCAGGTAGATATTCGGAAAGTTGACCGAATTCCTGATATTCCCGTGTTCGAGATAACCTTTCAGCTGATCGGCAACCATGATTGCACAGTTCTGTTCCGCCTCGGCGGTCGAGGCCCCGAGATGGGGCAAGGTGATGCAGCGCGGGTGATTTTTCAGGAGGTTACTGGGAAAATCGCAGATGTAGGCATAAAGACGCCCGCTGTCGAGCGCGGCCACCGCTGCCTCGTCGTCGATAATGCCGGAGCGCGAGAAATTGAGCAGGACTGCATTTTTCTTCATTAATTTCAGGCGTTCCGAGTTAATCATGTTCTTCGTGGAATCGACCAGCGGGACATGAAAAGTGACGAAATCGGATTTAGACAACAGATCATCGACGCTGAGCGCCTGCACTACATCGTGGGTCAGCTTCCAAGCACTTTCAACCGTGATGGTGGGGTCGTACCCGATCACGTTCATGCCGAGGGCTCGGGCAGCATTGGCAACTTTTACACCGATGGCGCCCAGCCCGATCACGCCTAGGGTGCGGCCGGGAAGTTCAAACCCGACAAACTGCTTCTTCCCCTTCTCCACCTCCTTGCCAATCTCGGCATCGTCACCGTTCAAACCACGCGCATAGGCCCATGCCTGACCGATATTGCGCGCAGCTATCAGCATGCCTGCCAACACCAACTCCTTCACAGCGTTGGAGTTGGCGCCGGGCGCGTTGAATACCGGAACGCCCAGTGCTGTCATCTTTTCGACCGGGATATTGTTGACACCGGCACCGGCACGGCCGACTGCCTTCACCGTTTTCGGCATCTCCATGTCGTGCATTTTAAAGGAGCGCAGCATGATGGCGTCGGGGTTCACCATCTCCGAGGCAACTTCATAATTGTCGCGTGGGAGCCGATCCAGACCAGAAACGGATATATTGTTTAAAGTCAGTATCTTATACATCTTTTTTTATCCAATAAATTAAAGTATGATGAGATGCCGGCCGGCATGCATCTTAACCGCGTCGTTGCTCAAAATCGGCCATGAAATCTACCAGCGCACGAACCCCCTGCTCAGGCATGGCGTTATAGATGCTTGCCCGCATGCCGCCCACTGAGCGGTGACCCTTGAGTGTCACCAGACCCGCCGCTTTGGCACCGGCCAGAAAATCTGCATCCAGCGCCGCATCGGCCAGCGTAAAGGGCACATTCATCCAGGAACGGCAAGCGGGATCGACCGGGTTTTGATAAAAGTTCGAGTTATCAATCGCGTCGTACAACAAACGGGCTTTGCGCTCATTAACTTCCGCCATCGCCGAAAGTCCGCCGTTGCGTTTGAGCCACTGAAATATCAGCCCGGCCAGATACCAGCCAAAGGTTGGCGGGGTGTTATACATCGATTCCCCTTCTGCCATGATGCCGTAGTTAAACATCGACGGAGTGCCGGCCAGCGGCTCGGCAATCAGATCTTCACGTACAATCACCAGCGTCAACCCGGCGGGACCGATGTTTTTCTGAGCACCTGCATAAATGACACCGTAACGCGACACTTCGATCGGCCGGGAGAGTATCGTGGAGGAAAAATCGGCAGCCAGCGGCACAGAGCCGCACTCGGGAATATAGGGGAACTCAATGCCCTGAATGGTTTCGTTTGGCGTGTAGTGCAGATATGCGGCGTCCGGATCCAGATTGAGATCAGACTGCGCAGGCACGGTGAATTTTCCGTCCGGCGAGGCGCCGGCGATCTTAACGTCACAATATTTCTTTGCTTCCGCGATCGCCTTCTTCGACCAGGAGCCGGTATTTAGATAGTCGGCGCTCTTTTTCCCCTGCAGCAGGTTCATTGGCACCATGGCAAACTGACTGGAGGCACCCCCCTGCAGAAACAGTACCTTGTAATTGTCCGGTACCTTGAGCAATTCGCGCAAATCCGCTTCGGCCTGCGCTGCGATCGACATGAACTCTTTGCCGCGATGGCTCATCTCCATGACCGACATTCCGCTACCCTGCCAGTCGAGCATCTCATCCCGGGCCTGGCTCAATACCTCTTCCGGCAGCACTGCCGGGCCTGCGCTAAAATTATATACTCTTGACATGCTTTAACTCTCTATTTCAACTGGCTGTTATCAATGAAAATATTAAATTTTCGTAAACTACTCTGAAGGCCCTTCGGGAAGTGTGATCTCTTCCCCTGGCTCAATACCCTCCTCATCTTCCATCTCCAGGGATTCCACTCTGGCCAGGCCGATCAGTCGCTCTTTATTGGAAAGGCGAATCATGGTCACTCCCTGCGTGCCTCGTCCCATCAGCGAAATATCGGAGACCCGATTGCGCACCAGTGTGCCGCCATCGGTAATCAACATCACCTCATCCTGATCTTCGACCAACACCGCGCCCACCTGCTCACCATTCCGTTCGGATGTCTTGATCGAGATAACACCCATACCGCCGCGCCCCTTGATTGGAAACTGATCCATGGGTGTACGTTTGCCGAAACCGTTTTCGGTGACAGTCAGAATCGTGCCCTCTGCTCGGGTAACGATCAGGGAAATGACGCGCTGCCCCTGGTCCAGTCTGATACCGCGGACACCGCACGCGGTCCGTCCCATCGGGCGGACCTGGCTCTCGGCGAAGCGAATGGCCTTTCCGGCAGAGGTAAACAACATCACATCCCGGGTGCCATCGGTAACGGAGACACCGATCAGGCTGTCGTCTTCACGCAGGTCCACAGCGATAATCCCATTGCTGCGGGGCCGTGAAAAATCGGTCAGCGGTGTCTTTTTGACCGTACCGCTGCTGGTTGCCATCAGGATATAGCGATCATCGGTATACTCTCTGATCGGCAGTACGGCGCTGATACGCTCGTCTTTCTCCAGCGGCAACAGATTGACAATAGGTTTACCACGGGCGTTGCGGCCGGCCTGAGGCAGTTCGTACACTTTAAGCCAGTAAACACGGCCAAGACTGGAGAAACAGAGTATTGTGTCATGGGTGCTGGCAACGAAAAGCTTGTCGACAAAATCCTCATCTTTGGTCGCGGTAGCGGTTTTGCCCTTGCCACCCCGCTTCTGCGCGCGGTAGGTAGCCACCGGCTGCGCTTTCGCATAGCCGGCGTGAGAGAGCGTCACAACCACGTCTTCCTCGGTGATCAGATCTTCAAGCGTCAGGTCGAGATGGCTTTGCAATATCTCACTGCGCCGTTCATCGCCATATTGATCGCGCATGCCAATGAGTTCTTCCCTGATCACCTGCATCAGTTTTTCGGCACTGGAAATAATTGCCAGCAGCTCTTTAATTTTATCTATTATCTCACTGTATTCTTTTAGTATTTTTTCCTGCTCAAGTCCGGTGAGCCGGTGCAGCCTCAGATCGAGAATTGCCTGCGCCTGAGTCTCGCTCAAGCGGTATCCCTCCGCTGTCATACCATAATGAGGTTGTAAATCCTGTGGTCTCGAAGCGTCCGCACCGGCACGCTCCAGCATCGCCTCAACCGTGTCGGAACGCCATAGTCTTTCAAGCAATGCCTGCTTAGCATCGGCCGGACTGGACGCCGCTTTGATAAGCTCGATCACTTCATCGATATTGGCCAGCGCTACTGCCAACCCTTCCAACACATGGGCGCGGTCGCGCGCTTTGCGCAGTTCGAACAGGGTGCGACGGGTGACGACATCGCGGCGGTGGCGGATAAAGAACTCAAGCATCTGCTTCAGATTCAGCAGGCGCGGGCGGCCATCCACCAGAGCAACCATATTGATGCCGAAGACACTCTGCAGCTGAGTGTGCTGGTAAAGATTGTTCAGCACCACCTCAGCAACTTCGCCACGGCGCAGTTCGATCACGACGCGCATCCCCTCTTTATCCGACTCGTCGCGCAGTTCACTGATACCTTCGATGCGCTTTTCCTTGACCAGCTCCGCGATCTTCTCCAGCATGCGCGCCTTATTGACCTGGTAAGGCAATTCGTGCACCACGATTCGCTGGCGTGTACCGCCTTCCATATTCTCCACACTGGAGCGTGCACGCAGATAGATACGCCCCCGCCCGGTACGATAAGCCTCCTTGATGCCGTGCGCGCCGTTGATTATAGCTGCGGTGGGAAAATCGGGGCCGGGGATGTGCTCCATCAAGTCTGCGATGCTGAGTGCCGGGTCGTCGATCAATGCCAGACAACCGTTGATGACTTCGGTCAGGTTGTGCGGAGGGATATTGGTCGCCATTCCTACCGCAATGCCGGCAGAACCGTTTACCAACAGATTGGGAATACGCGCCGGCAGCACCGAGGGTTCGGTTTCCGACTCATCGTAGTTGGCAATGTAATCGACGGTCTCCTTGTCGAGATCGTCCAGCATGCTGTGAGCGATCCTGGCCATGCGGACTTCTGTGTAACGCATGGCGGCAGGTGCGTCTCCATCCACCGAACCAAAGTTGCCCTGCCCGTCCACCAGCATGTAACGCATCGAGAACGGTTGGGCCATACGCACGATGGTATCGTAGACCGCGGTATCACCGTGCGGGTGATATTTACCGATAACGTCACCCACCACACGCGCCGATTTTTTGTAGGGCTTGTTCCAATCGTTGCCGAGTACGCTCATGGCGTAAAGCACGCGCCGATGCACCGGTTTGAGCCCATCGCGCACGTCGGGAAGCGCCCGCCCCACGATCACGCTCATAGCGTAATCGAGGTAGGACTGCTGCATTTCATCTTCGAGATTGACCGGTATAACTTCTTTTGCGAAATCGGTCATAAGTGACAATCGATCCTTACGGGTTGGAAACGCCTTTCCGATGGCAAAGGCGGCCTGACAGACGGCTGAAATTCAGCCGCGGATCATACCATATTAGAACGGGTACCGCTTTGGTTTTATCGCCCCGAAAATCGGCTCTGAGGGGCGCTGAGGCTAGCTATTCATCAGCTCAGCGACCTTGTTTGCATCCGGCAGGTGAATTGCGCCCCTTTCCGTCACAATAACATCGATGAGCGCCGCAGGGGTGACATCGAACACCGGATTCCAGGCATCGACGCCGGGTGCGCCGATACGGCGATCCCTGCAGCTGAGCACCTCATCCGGACTTCTCATCTCGATAGGAATACGCTCCCCGTTCAACACCGACAGATCGATAGTCGACGTTGGTGCCGCCACCATCACCTTGACGCCATGATATCTGGCCACCACGGCAAGATTATAGGTTCCGATCTTGTTGACTACGTCACCATTGGCAGCGATCCGGTCGGCACCGACAATAACCCATCCGACTCCGCCCTCTCCCATAAGCCGGGCGGCGGCGCCCTCAGTGATGATCCTGACCGGAATAGCGTCACGCGACAGTTCCCAAGCCGTCAGACGCGACCCTTGAAACCATGGTCGCGTCTCATCCGCATAAACCCAATCGATCAACCCTGCGGCAAACGCACTTCTGACAACGCCCAGCGCTGTGCCATACCCACCAGTGGCGAGCGCCCCGGCGTTGCAATGTGTGATAACTGATGTCCGCTCGCCGACAATGCGCGCACCGATCTCGCCGATACGCTTGTTCGCCGCCACATCTTCCTGGTGTATCTGCACCGCCGCGGCCAGCAGGGCCGCTTCCGGGTCACCTGAAGGCAAGCCGAGCGCGACACGCTCCATTCGCTCTATCGCCCAGCGTAAATTCACCGCGGTGGGTCGTGCCAAGCCTAAAACAGCCAAATCCCGCTGCATCAGCCGCAGCCAACCCGTCGCCGACTGCGCGAATCCGGCGCGTGCCGCCAGCACCACAGCGTAAGCCGCGGTAATACCGATGGCCGGGGCGCCACGCACGACCATGGCAGTGATCGCCGCTGCCGCTTCAGCGCAGGTGTGAAGCTCGATATAGTGCTCCTCGTCAGGCAGCAATCGCTGATCGAGCAGGTACAACCGATCGTTTTGCCAAACAATGGCGTGGTCGGCGTCGGCAGAAATATCCAAGCTTAACGCTTCCATCTGATTCAAACCCGTGGCAAATTCATACATCTTAACAGGTACGTATCTTACAGGCGTTACACACTTAGGGTGAAATATTGAATATCGACACATTGATACATGCACGCTGGATCGTACCGGTCGATGCCGACAGCAATATCTTCGAGCACCATGCGATCGCCATCAAAGGCGGAAGAATTCTGGATATTCTTTCCAGCACGGATGCCCGGCAGCAATACTCAGCAGACACCGAACACACGCTTGCCGACCACGCATTGATCCCCGGTCTGATCAACGCCCACACACACGCCAGCATGTCTCTGTTACGCGGTCTGGCAGACGATATGCCGCTGATGACATGGCTAAACGAACATATCTGGCCGGCTGAAGCCCGCTGGGTCAACGAAGAGTTCGTGGCAGACGGAACCCGCCTGGCGATAGCCGAGATGCTGCGCGGCGGCGTTACCTGTTTCAATGATATGTACTTTTTTCCCGATGTCACCGGGCATGTCGCTTCAGCGGCAGGCATGCGAGCAGTGGTCGGACTGATTCTGATCGACTTCCCATCGGCCTGGGCCGGGGACGCAGCTGAGTATCTGCGGCGCGGTCTGGAGGTTCACGATCAGTTCCGCAACAACAGCCTGGTAAGGACCGCTTTCGCCCCCCACGCCCCCTACTCTGTATCCGATGCTCCGCTGGAACGGATCAGGATACTCTCAGACGAACTTGACATCCCGGTCCATATGCATGTCCATGAAACCAGTGATGAGGTGCAGCAGAACCTCGCCCAGTATGGTGCCCGCCCATTGCAGCGGCTCGAGGCTTTGGGGTTGGTCTCGCCATCTCTGATGGCGGTACATATGACCCACCTGGAGGAGAACGAAATCGAGGCCTTTGCCGGCAGCAGCGCGCATGTTGTGCATTGTCCGGAATCGAATCTCAAACTAGCCTCAGGTTTCTGTCCGGTAACCCGGCTAATGCGGGCCGGGGTTAATGTCGCCCTCGGCACCGATGGCGCCGCCTCCAATAACGATCTGAATATGTTTAGCGAAATGCGCACTGCTGCGCTGCTGGCGAAAGGCTTGGCAGGAGATGCGAGTGCCCTACCCGCTTATGATGCGCTGCGTCTGGCAACAATTAACGGCGCCAAGGCACTGGGCATGGAGCGTGAAATCGGTTCACTGGAGATCGGCAAGGAGGCGGATATCTGCGCAGTGAATCTAGGTGCTATAGAGTCCCAACCAGTCTACCATCCGGTTTCGCAGCTGGTCTACGCTACCGGTCGCGATAAGGTGAGCGATGTCTGGGTCGCGGGACGGCACCTGTTACGATCCGGACAATTGACCACACTGGATGGCCAAGAGATCATCGCACGTGCCGAAGAGTGGCGGAGCAAAATTGCACGATACGATCACTAACTTTACTATGCAGGATGAAGTGATCTCGTCCGGTGAATACCGGCTCTCAAGCGTAATGCTGAATCAGGATCACCTCTCCACTCAATCCGCTCTCCGAATGGATGATGAGGAATTTTACAACGTCGTGTTTTGCAATACAGACGACTCCAAGCGGGAGCAGCCATTTTTTCCGCAGCAGATTAAAGCCAAGGCTTATTACCATGTTTAGAATCGCATCAATTTTATTTGCACTGTTGTTTCAGACTCAGCAGGCGGTGAGCGCGGAACCGGTAACACCTGCAGAATCGCCCATCGTCGTGTATGAATCGACAGCAACCTACAGCGATATCAAATCGAATATCGAATTTGCCATTACCGGCCGGGGAATGATCGTTACCAACACGCTGCATATCAGTGATATGCTCAGCCGCACCGCCGCGGATACCGGCCTGGAGGCCAAGCTGTATGAAAAGGCGGAGTCGCTGGAGTTCTGCAGCATAATGCTCTCTTATCGCATGTCTAAAGCACACCCTGCGAATATGGCAACCTGCCCGCTTACCCTGAGCATCTACCAACAAGTGGGCGATGAGGATCACACCTTTATTGCCTATCGGCGTCCCGCTATGCTCGGGGATGCAGACACAGTCGAGGCAGATCTGCTCAAATTGATCGATGGCATCGTCCAGGAGGCGCTGGAGTGATGCAAACAGTGTGCTTCTCAAGTAACTTACAGCGCTGTCGATATCTCTCCTGATTCATCAATTCTGTCAAAATTAAGGTATGGGAGAAAAAAAGTTGGCCAGAAATGCTCTTCTGGTGGACGATTCGAAGTCCGCGAGGTTTGTACTAGGGAAGTTGTTGCAACAGCACGACTTTAGCGTAGAGATGGCCGCCTCTGCCGAGGACGCACTCGAGTTCTTAAAAACTCATCGACCCGATGCTGTCTTCATGGACCATATGATGAAGGGAATGGACGGTCTGGTAGCCACATCTCTGATTAAAAAGAATCCGGCGACAGCGCATATTCCGGTCGTCATGTGTACCTCCAACGACGGCGAAGAGTATCGAGCAGAAGCAAAATCGTACGGAGCACTCGGCACCTTGGTCAAACCGCCTTCGGACGAAAAACTGGAGGAGATACTGATCGCAATCAACAAGGCGATCGACAACAATCAACCCGCACTCGAAACATTTCGGCAACACCCTGTTTCACACACCGAAATGGCCGGTTCCGGATACGCCGAACAAAGACCGGAAGCGGCGGAAAGCCTCACTGAAGCACAAATCGAATCGATTGTGGATGCTTCGCTTAAAACAAGAATTGCGCTGATAGAGGAGTCTCTGGAGGCGCAGTTGAAGCAGCAGCATGATGCGCTCGAAACATTGATCGAGCAAAAAATCGACGCCGCGGCCGCTGCTGCGGGCAGCGCTTCGATGAGCAAACAGGAGATCAGTGATTTTCTAGACGAACGTCTTGCCAAAATGAGCGAAATGGTGGCTGATCAGCTGTTGGAGTTGAAGCAGCAGCTGGCAGCGGAGGTTATTAACTCAGCGAAGATTTCCAGGCATGTCCAGGAGATTGCAATGGAGACAGCATTTTCCGCTGCCGAGGAGAAAGCTGATGTGATTGCCCGTAAATTGGCGCAGTCGACTCAATCTTCCGCCAGGGAGGCGACAAACCCGGCGCTTGAAATGAAGATCAACAAACAAATATCCGAAGTCGAAAAATCGGCCAAAAGCCAGGCGCTCACTTTTTCCGCGATGGCAGCTATCGTCGGGGCTGGAACGGCGGCGGTACTCTTTTTTCTGGCACTTTGAGCAAGGGTGGTGGAAGCCGGGTTCAGTTACGAAAAGTCAATATCAGCCGATCCTCCCGATCCTGAAAAGTCACTTGAAAGCGATCGAGGACACTCATCCCCAGCAGCAGATTGTCTCCGATATCGGCATCGGCGATAAATGCGGCGGCCACATTCCTGAGCTCTCTTCCACCGATACGCAGCGCATGCAGATTGCCGATCTGTGCTTTTACCCGTCCAGCCACCGTCTGCAATTCACGAAAACTCAGATTAGCGCTATCGATATGCAATGAGTCGGCAAGTGATATCGGCAATACGACAAATGTTGATCCGGTATCCACAATCAGCTGCCGCTCTATTTCCGCACCGTCCGCGCCGATCAATGTCGCCGTCAAGGCATGGTGGCGGCCCAATCTTTTGGTGTTTATAACAATCTGATCGGGTAGCGCCGAGGCCGGCCGGACCGCTCCAAGAACCATGACACGGGAGACAGCACCCTGCGGGGAGTGCACTACCACATGATTAAAACCTGACAACATCTGTTTGATGCGTTCGGCAATATCACCCTTCGCAGCAACAGCCGAGGCGCCGGCAAGTACAGCTTCACCGGAAAGTACGATGCCGTGCTCATCAGCCAGCGACTCCAATTGAGATTTCAGGTCGGCTCCGGCAACCGGCGCTGTCAGACCGATCGAGGCCGCCAACATCAGCTTACCGAATTCACTCTGCATCAGGTTTCCGTGCAAATGGCCTGGCCAGGGGCTCACCGACAAACACCCCTTGCCCTGGCCAGTGAACGCTTTTCCAATAACTTTCAATCAAGCTGCCGCCGCGCAGATAACTGGCAATGAATACGCCCGGGTGCGGGAACTTCTGGGGATAATTACAAGGTTCGACTACAGCGCCGTAGCTGGCTGTAGCGCCCGCTTCAAGCCACCGCAGTATGCTCATCTGACCGACACCGTCGAGCACCCCGCCGGCAGAAGTCAGGTGGTCGGCTGCCGCTCCAGGCAGGAACGTCAGCGTCTCCAATCCTGCAACCCAGGTGGCTCCGGTAAAATAGAGCATCACATCTTTTTTCCCGGTAAGCGCATCGGTTTCCAAATGGCGCAGCGGTAAGCCCCCTTGAAATCGTTCCGCGAGATTCCTGAATGCGGGTGTTCGCGTGCTGCGCGCCTTATCGCCGGTCGTCACCAGATAGATGGTGCCTGTAGGTTGCGCATAGTCAGCCTCCACGCCGCGCTCGATCAGAGCGTCTATCTGCTTGCCGTCGACACCTGCCAGCATCATTGTCGGGCGGATGCCCAAATCGGTGAACGGAGCTTCACTCATGGAGGAGAAGTAGGGGCTGGCTTTGGTAGGCTGGCAACCCTCAGCGCAATATGCTGTGTCGTAGCCGAAAGCGAAAGCGCTGGTTATCGACATGCAGCCTACCCGGTATGGCAGGGTCCAGGTCAGCAGGTAGGCTTGTATATGCGCAGGTGTAACCCGATCCACCTCCTGTTTTACCAGATGAAAAACCGCTGAATCCATCGTTGATGCCACCGGTTTGAAGCGTATATGTATGACGTTTTCGGACGGAATCCGGCGCACCGACTGGTAACGCTGGGCCGTTCTGATACTGAAGGGATCCTCATCATTTACAACCAGCGCCAGGTTGTCGGCGGTGATACCTGCCGCGTCGGGCACAGCTGCCCATCCCTGCCCCATCAGGACCAAAAACAACAGGGGACCCAAACAAAAAGTGGCTATCCCCTGGCGATAAGCGCAGCTGAACACTAATTGAGTACCGTCAGCAGATCAGAAACCTCGCTACTATACGCTATAATGCTTTTTCACTTCACTCCAAGAGCCGTAAATGCATGTACCAGCAGCACAACAACGTGGACCAGGCTGAGATAGCCAAATTTGAGGAGCTTGCCTCGCGGTGGTGGGATCCAAACAGCGAGTTCAAGCCGCTGCATGACATTAATCCGCTGCGTCTCGAATACATCGATGGGATTGCGGATCTAAATGGCAAGAACGTGCTTGATGTTGGGTGCGGGGGCGGCATCCTGGCCGAAAGTATGGCCCGGCTGGGGGCAGCCGTTACCGGCATAGATATGGGCAAAGCCCCATTGGAGGTTGCACGCCTCCATCTGCTGGAATCGGGCCAGCAGGTGGACTATCGGCAGATCCCCGTTGAGCAACTGGCTACCGAGCAGCCCGGTATGTTTGATGTCGTCACTTGTATGGAGATGCTGGAACACGTACCCGATCCCGCGTCTGTGGTGCGGGCCTGTGCCGACCTTGCGAAACCGGGAGGTCATGTTTTCTTCTCCACCATCAACCGTAATCCAAAATCGTATCTGCTGGCTATTATCGGTGCTGAGTACCTGCTTGGCCTGTTGCCGAAGGGCACCCACGAATTTGCCAAATTCATCCGGCCGTCCGAACTGGAGCGCTGGGCCCGTTTGGCGGGCCTACAAGCACGCAACATGACGGGCATGCTCTACAATCCGCTGACTCAGCGCTATCGACTAGTCACCGGCAACGTAGACGTCAACTATCTACTCAGCTGTGGCAAAGATGAACGAGCCTGATTCAAAAGCCGCATCGAGCACACGGCTGGTACTGTTTGACCTGGATGGCACATTTGCCGATACCGCTCCCGACCTGGCTTATGCCCTCAACCTGACGCTTGCACTACATGGTCGCACTCCGCTGCCGCTGGAGACCATACGGCCGCACGTTTCGCACGGCGGGGTTGCATTGATCCGCCTGGGATTCAAACTGGAACCGCAGCACCCCGATTTTTCCGGGTTGCGGCAGCAGTTTCTCGATTACTATCAATCCAACCTGACCCGTGGCACCAGGCTTTTTCCCGGCATCGAAGAGCTTATCGAAGCACTTGACGCGCTTGGAATTGCCTGGGGTATTGTGACTAACAAGCCGAGTTGGCTGACCGATCCGTTAATGCAACAGCTGCAACTTACTGCGCGGGCCAGCTGCATCGTCAGCGGCGACACGACCGCCAAATCCAAACCCCACCCCGAACCGATTATTTACGCCTGCAGCATTGCCGGTGCGCAACCGGACGAAACGCTCTATGTAGGCGACGCGGAACGCGATATCATCGCAGGCAACCGAGCCGGCACCCGCACCCTGACAGCGCTTTTCGGTTATATCGGTGAGCACGACCGGCCGGAGCAATGGCAGGCAGATGGTGCCATATCACACCCGCTGCAAATACTCGATTGGCTGAACATCCCGGCAGATGCCTGACACACACCCGTTTCCAGATGAACACTCGCCGGTCGGATCCAGCATATTTTATGCAATTCGCTTTGCACCTCCACGCAACCGGTCATCGCTGAGTCTGATAAATGCTTTCTACCGTACCGTGAGGAGTATACCGTTGACCTGTAGCGATCCCGGCGTGGCGAGCGAAAAGCTGAACTGGTGGCAACAGGAGATAAAACGGAGCCGGTTATCGCAAGCACAACATCCGATTGCCAAATCTATGGGCCGGCTGCAACTGCTGCAGACACTGCCAGAAGACTATTTTGATCCTTTCTTCCACGCAATAGGCCGGGAGATCGGTGTCATCTCCATTGAGAACGATGCCGACCTTGAAGCCCACTGCCGTCAGACAGGCGCCCTCTTTGCCGACCTGAATGCACTTATCGGCGGCGCTGATGATTCACAGCGAAAATCGGCCAGGGAACTGGGGGCGTTCCTGCGTATGGTCGAGGTAGTTCGGGATCTGGGCTTTGATTTACGCCACAACCGTCGCTTTATTCCGTTCGATAGCTTGCAGCAGCACCGCCTCTCACCCTCACAGCTACTGCTTGAAGATGAAGGGAAATTGCAGGCGCTACTCGCATCCATGACGGTCGTGCAACAACAGCGCTACCGAAAAACGCTGCAGGAGTTGCCCAGTCGCAATGGTCTCGGGCCCGTGTTGGGCTTGGCTGCCATGGCCGAGCGTTTATTGGATGTCATTCATTGCAGCGGGTACCGCAAATTGCGCCAGCAGCGAACCAGCCTCACTCCGCTGCATAAGCTGTGGATATCCTGGCGCTGCCAACGGAGTATCCGTTGACGCAAGCATTGTTTAATTTATCACCCGATACTTGCCGATTGCTGCTTGGAAGAAACCCAAGTGGTAAAACAATCTTGACGCTGCAATGTATAATTACAAAAATCGGACAAAGTTCTGGAACAGGACAAGCAATACGCCATGCTCGACTACTCCCCAGCCAAAAATCTGCTTGCCGAACGCACCATCCTGGTTACCGGTGCAGGTGATGGAATCGGCCGCGCCGTTTCCCAAGCGCTGGCTTCCCATGGCGCTACTGTCGTGCTACTCGGGCGGACGCTGGCTAAACTGGAAGCGGTGTACGACCAGATTGAAGCAGCAGGCGGGGTTCAACCGGCGATCTATCCTTTGAACCTGGAAGGTGCAACTGAACACGACTATCTCGAAATGGCCGACAAGCTGGAGGCAGAATTCGGCTCACTTGAAGGCCTTCTGCACAACGCAGCGCAACTGCGTCTGTTGAGCCGCATTGACGACTACGATGCACAAACCTGGTTTCAGGTGCTGCAGACCAATCTCAATGGGCCGTTTTTACTTACCCAGGCATGCCTGCCGCTGTTGCGCAAAGCCAAGGATGCTTCGCTGCTGTTCACGTCTGACCATGTGGGACGCAAAGCAAAAGCATTCTGGGGAGCTTATACAGTTTCAAAATTTGGTATCGAGGGGCTGATGCAGGTGATCGCTGAAGAGCTCGGCACTGAGAATCATATCCGGGTAAACAGTTTTGCACCTGGTCCCACACGTACAAGATTGCGGGCGATTGCTTACCCGGGCGAGGATCCGGGAAGCTTGAAGCCACCCGAGCAGCTGACCGCCTACTATCTTTGGCTACTCGGTCCGGACAGTGCGGGCACCACCGGTGCAGCGCTGGATGAATCTTCCGAGGTTTTCCGTAACATGCGCAGCGTGAAAGGATAAAACGCTACCGGGTATTGCCCTTTATGATCAGCGCTCATCGGCGACAAAGAATTGGCTGAACCTCAATTGATATGACGATTGTTGTCCGCCGACTTTTTGTCACTCGCGTTTTTCGCTACTATACAGCACTGATTCTATTGGGTTATTATTTTGTGGCACGATAATAGCATAAGTTGATTCAACTAAATCAACTGGATGCTACCAAGTTATGAATAGCCGGATTCATAGTATTGCAGGGAACCGAAAAAAAATGACAACTCAACCCTCGCACCCCAGAATCAATCCCGAGTCTCAACAGCGTTTCGCCTCCAAGGTGCTGGCG
Source organism: Chromatiaceae bacterium (assembly GCA_024235255.1). Classification (GTDB taxonomy): domain Bacteria; phylum Pseudomonadota; class Gammaproteobacteria; order Chromatiales; family Chromatiaceae; genus HKST-UBA178. The sequence goes on along the minus strand of JACKMT010000001.1, from coordinate 117,400 downwards.
CTGACCGGTGTGCTCCAGACAACGCTTGAGACCAGCGAATTGATCAACCTGTTTGCCAAAGAGTTGTCGGGTTTCGTCAGATTTGACGGCGTCTCGTATCAATTGCCGGAGCTTCAGATCAGCATATCGGTCGGATCGTTGACCAATCACTCCTGCCAGTATCAGCTGCTCGTTACAGGTGAAGCACTCGGTGAAATCAAGCTTTTTCGTTTCTATCCTTTCGACGAAAACGAACTGGAAACCGTCGAAAATCTCATCTCCGGCTTACTTTACCCGCTGCGCAACGCGTTGCTCTATCATCGCGCCGTGCAGACTGCCATGATCGATCCGTTGACCGGGGTAAAGAACCGCAGCACCATGGATGACGCCATGCAACGCGAAATAAAACTTGCCAGACGGCATGGTGGTGCGCTTTCCGTGGTACTGTTGGATATTGATCACTTTAAGCGTGTCAACGATGATCATGGGCACCTATATGGTGATCAAGCGCTGCGCGCGGTCGCTCAGTGTGTACAGAAAACCATTCGCGACAGTGACCTGCTTTTTCGCTACGGCGGTGAGGAGTTCATGATTCTACTCTCCGGCACCGGCTCTGACGGCAGCGCGCTGCTGGCAGAAAGAATCAGGCAAGAGGTGGAAAACATGAAGCCCTTTCCGAGCAAGGATATTCAGTTGACGGTCAGTCTGGGGATAAGCAGTTTGCGCGGAGAACCCGATGCAACGGAATTGCTGCTGGAACGGGCCGACGCGGCACTTTATCGGGCGAAGCAAGAGGGCAGAAACCGGGTGATAATTGCCTGAAATCGATGGCACGTCTGGTGTTGTTTTGTAAACCGTACGGCGTGCTCAGTCAATTCAGTGACAGCGGCAGCCGAGCGACACTAGCAGACTACATAGACATTGCAGACGTATATCCTGCAGGCAGACTTGACCGTGACAGCGAGGGACTGCTGCTACTGACCGATGACGGTAAACTACAGCAACAGCTGACGAATCCACGCTTCAAACAGTGGAAAACTTACTGGGTTCAGGTAGAAAGGGTGCCGCACGACTCGGTGCTGCAGCAGTTGCGAGCTGGGCTTGAACTAAACGATGGTCCTACGCTACCGGCAAAAGTCCTATTAATCGATGAGCCTTCACTCTGGTCGCGCACTCCACCAATTCGTCACCGTGCAAATATACCGACGCAGTGGCTGGAAATCAGTATCAGGGAAGGGAGAAACCGTCAAATCAGGCGTATGACCGCAGCCATTGGGCATCCCACTCTTCGACTGGTACGGCAGCGTATCGCCAACTGGTGTCTCGGCGATTTACAGCCCGGAACATGGCAGGTAATCAATCTTTAGGCAGCAACAACCGATTCACCCTCCGCGGTCCATTTTTCAGGTAAAATCCTGTTCATCACACCTATTGCGCCGGCCTATCCGGAATAGATCCAGCAGCGGAGCACGTGACCGATTGCCAGCTTTCCTTGTACCAAATTGAAATATGAATGATCCGGAAAAAATCATTGTCGGGCTCTCCGGGGGTGTAGACTCGGCAGTGGCTGCATTGCTGCTGCAGCGGCAGGGTATCAACGTCGAGGGCCTCTTCATGAAAAACTGGGAGGAAGACGATAACGGAGATTACTGCGCAGCGGCCGAAGATCTGGCAGACGCCCAAGCAGTGGCGGACCATCTCGGCATACGACTGCACACAGTAAATTTCTCGAGTGAATATTGGGACAGGGTATTTGAATTTTTTCTGGCAGAGTATCGGTCTGGAAGAACGCCGAATCCGGATGTGCTGTGTAATCGTGAAATTAAATTCAGCGCCTTTCTGGAGCATGCGTTGAGTTTGGGAGCGGATGCTATTGCAACAGGCCATTACGCCCGCACAAGCGTTGCACCAGATGGCATCCATCTCTGCCGGGCCCATGATGAGAACAAGGACCAAACCTACTTCCTCTACATGCTGGATCGGCGTCAGCTTGCCTTGAGCAGGTTTCCGCTCGGAAATATTGACAAGCACGAAGTTCGCCGTCTGGCACAACAGGCGGGCTTCCCCAATCACGCCAAAAAAGACAGTACCGGTATCTGTTTTATCGGCGAAAGGCGGTTTCAGGCATTTTTAAGCCGGTACCTGCCCGCCAATCCCGGCCGCATGGAGACACCCGAGGGAAGATACATGGGAGAGCATCTGGGACTGATGTATTACACCCTGGGACAGCGTAAAGGACTTGGGATCGGCGGCTGTCAGCAAGCCGACGACACACCCTGGTTCGTGGTAGATAAGGATATCGCAAACAATATACTGCTGGTTGGCCAAGGGCACGATCATCCCATGCTCATGAAGCAGACCTTGGAAGCTTCCCGGTTGCACTGGATCTCCGCTAAACCGAATCCAGCCCCTCTGACATGCCAGGCGCGCATAAGACACCGCCAACCGTTGCAGAACTGTTCTGTTCTCCTCCTGGATCAGGATCACTGCCGTGTTGAATTCGAGCAGCCGCAGCGTGCGGTTACGCCAGGGCAATCAGTAGTATTTTATCTGCAGGATACATGCCTCGGTGGTGGTATTATCGAGCGAGCAGCATGATGTGAACAGGCCTAAATACCGATGAAGAGCGAAAGAGAGAGATGTATTGCGTTAGCGGGCGTTTTTCAAGCCGCTGAACTCGCCTCGCAGGTAGCTCATAGAGGCATGGCGGATAGTGACGCCACGGAGGCCAGTATCCATAGCCTTTTTCAAATTGATGCCGACTCGGTTGAGTCTGTCTACAACGGCCTGTCCGGTGTTGCCGTCGGGCTGCGCATCGTTGCACAGCAACTGCAAGGCACCAGCAGCAGAAAAATAGAGACCACCAGATACGTCGTATCACTCCTCCATCTGGAGCGAAAACTGGAGCGAAATAGTGCAATGCTGGAAAAAATCTCATCGGGGATAAACACCAGCAGTGCACGACTCGTGCACTATTCATTGCTCCATCCGAATATCCTGGCGGGGATGGCGGAGATCTATTCCGAAACGATCAGTACGCTGAAGCCGCGGATAATGGTTCAGGGAGATCCACTCCACCTGAAAAACCCGGAGAATATCAACAAAATACGCTCGCTGCTGCTTGCAGGAATACGCTCCGCGATGCTTTGGCGCCAATGCGGCGGCAGTAGACTGAAACTGCTGCTCGGTCGAAACAGACTAATTCAGACTACCCAAGTGCTGATGAGAGAGATCAATGCACCAGGTTGATCGCAAAACAGAGATTTGAGATTGCTTTAGGAAACTGAGCTTTCCATCTCCAAAGCATAGGGCTGGCTGCTATTTCCTGGTTGCATGAATCCGGAAACTCTGACCGTTCTCTGATAAAGATTTAGGCGGCGCCTTCCCGCTTTACGCCGATTATGAATAGCGAGCAGGGGCACCTCAGAATTTTGCCTGCGCCGATCACGATAAGTCGAGCGGGTCTGATATTGCCTGACCTTGATCGGCTGATTTTTCAATTTTCCGCCATTCAATTTCTTGATGGCTAACTCTGCGATTTGAGGCTGTTCGAACTCAACGATAGCGTGATACTCGGTGGAGTGCGTACTAAGATTCGTGATTTCAATAATTTCGAGCGAAGTGATTCGATTATGGCGCCGCAACAGGCGTTGCAGAGGTGAGCAGATGGCAGTTAGTACAAATTGACGTATCTCCTGCTCTGTGGTCGATTCCGGCAGTGAACAGATAAACACGCGCATTGTTTTCCCCAGTACTAAACAGTAATTAAAATCCTAGCTTGGAATCTTAAGTTCCATTTTATATTGGGTACAAGCAAATATCAGACCATTATTATTTTTTAAGTGTATTCAGTATATTACGTCTATCGCTTTATGATTAACACCTCAATATGTAAATATTGTTGACAAAAATTAACAATCTCAAATATTAAGTAAAGCCTCTGCTTGAGAGATTTTCTCACGCTCCTCTTCCCGGAACTTCAGGCTGGAATCGGGCATCAGATCGCCCAGATCAAGCCGCACATAAGCTGTTGTTTCACTGATCATTGGAAGCAATTTCGCCTTTTCAGTACCCAAAAAGCTGTGCAGTTGGGCGGTGACCAACAGGTCACAATAGTCTGGTATGCCACCGGTATCTCTCATCCAATCTTCTGCTTCGAACGCAGCAACGGTAAATTCAGCAGGAAATCGCCACTTTTCCAGGATCATACTGCTGGTGCGTGCACGCAAGCTTTTCACAGCATCATCGATGATTTCCGGCTGGGTAACCTCCACCGGAAATTTGTCGATGTAGTTGAGTACCGCAACTACTCCGATATCATGCAGCAATCCGATAAGCATAGCCTGTTCAGGATTAAACCTTGTATTGCGCCTGGCCAGGACGAAACAGAGCGCGCCAATCTCCGTACTGTGCTTCCAGAGTGCTTTCATTCGCGCTTGCAACAACGGTGATTCCGAAGTAAACAGCTCCCGCATAGAGAGCGAGAGCACCAGCTTGTGTGTCAATGCCGAGCCTAGGCGTACCACTGCAGCAGCGCAGGTCTCTACCGGCAGGCATCTTCCGTACATTGCACTGTTGGCAGCTTTGATCAATTTTATGGTTATCGCCGGATCGGTTTGTATGACTTCAGCAATAGACTCCGCATCGCTTACCCCATTATCGAGCACTCGAGCTACGCGCATAGCCACATCAGGAAGACTGGGCAGGATCAGGCGATCATTCTCAAGATCATCGAGAAACCGGTTCGCCAGCTGATTCTTGAAATTGGGGATAATCGATGCCATAGGATGACCTGCTTCATGCAAAACTAATTGAGTGATCTGGTTAGAGCAATTTTCGGCAGCGGCTGGCCAAACTTGAAATTAGGGTTAAAACGAAAACGGGACCTTTTAGGCAGAATAAAAAACCGGATCCCTTTTTCAAGGGAATCCGGTTGGCACGCAGGTGATATATACTTAGCCGAAATTAACCACCACCTCCGCAGCTGCTTTCTTAAACTCCTCTATCTGATCAAAATTCAAATAACGGTAGATCTCATCAGACATGGTATTAACACCCTCAACCTGGGCCAGGTACTCCTCTTGTGTGGGTATCCTGCCCATAGTGGCACACACAACAGCCAATTCCGCGGAACCAAGATAGACATTCGCCCCGTTGCCTAATCGGTTGGGGAAATTTCGGGTAGATGTGGACATCACCGTGGCGCCATCTCTGACCCGTGCCTGGTTACCCATGCAGAGCGAACAGCCCGGCATCTCGGTGCGCGCACCAGCGCGTCCGAAAATACTGTAGTACCCCTCCTCCATCAACTGATGTTCATCCATTCTGGTGGGGGGACAAATCCACAGCTTGGTCGGGAGACTGGTAACAGCTTCCAGCACCTTACCTGCCGCCCGGTAATGGCCGATATTGGTCATGCAGGAACCGATGAATACCTCATCGATATTTTTTCCCGACACCTCCGAAAGCATTTTTACATCGTCCGGATCATTGGGACAGGCGACAATCGGCTCTTTGATACTGTTTAGATCAATCTCGATCGTTGCCGCATATTCAGCATCCGCGTCCGCTTCGAGCAGCTGCGGATCAGCCAGCCACCTCTCCATGCTGGCGATGCGGCGTTCCAGTGAACGCGCGTCTTTATAGCCACCGGCAATCATCGACTTGAGCAGTGTGACGTTGGAGCGCAAGTATTCAATCACCGGCTCCTTGTTAAGCTTGATGGAGCAGCCGGCGGCAGAACGCTCGGCGGTCGCATCGGAGAGCTCAAAGGCCTGCTCGGCTTTGAGATCAGGCAATCCTTCTATTTCTATGATGCGTCCTGAGAATATGTTTTTCTTGCCCTCTTTCGCAACCGTCAGCAAACCATCCTGAATCGCCTGATAGGGAATGGCATTGACGAGATCGCGCAGGGTGACGCCGGGTTGCATATGGCCGCTGAACCGTACCAAAACCGATTCCGGCATATCCAGCGGCATCACACCGGTGGCAGCAGCGAACGCCACCAGGCCAGATCCAGCCGGAAAAGAGATACCTATTGGGAACCGGGTATGGGAATCACCACCGGTGCCGACGGTGTCGGGCAACAACATGCGGTTGAGCCAGGAGTGAATGATGCCGTCACCGGGCCGCAACGATACGCCTCCCCGGGAAGAGATAAAGTCCGGCAACGTGTGCTGGGTATTGATATCCACCGGTTTCGGATAGGCCGCGGTATGACAGAACGACTGCATCACCAGGTCGGCGGAAAAGCCAAGACAGGCAAGATCCTTCAGCTCATCCCGGGTCATTGGACCCGTGGTATCCTGAGAGCCGACCGTCGTCATCATCGGCTCACAATAGGTTCCCGGCCGTATACCCGCCACACCACAGGCTTTACCCATGATTTTCTGAGCGAGTGAATAACCCTTGCTGCTCTCCTTCGGCGGCAGCGGCAGTGCGAACAGGTCCGAAGGGGGCAGGCTGAGTGCTTCTCTCGCACGTGCGGTCAGACCGCGGCCGATAATCAGTGGAATGCGACCGCCGGCGCGCACTTCGTCCAGTAGTACGTTGGTTTTAAGCTGGAACTTCGAGACCTCTGCACCGCTCTGATGATCGCGAATCACACCTTCGTGCGGATAGATGTCAATTACGTCGCCGGTATTCATCTTGGAAACGTCGCACTCGATGGGAAGTGCACCCGCATCTTCCATGGTGTTGAAAAAGATCGGGGCAATATTGTTACCGAGACAGTACCCCCCTGCCCTTTTGTTGGGTATGAATGGGATATCGGTCCCCATATGCCAAAGCACAGAGTTGGTCGCCGACTTGCGCGATGAACCGGTTCCCACCACGTCGCCGACATATGCGACCGGGTTTCCCTTCTCTTTTAGGGCAGCAATAGTTGCCAGTGGATCACCCTCCATGCCTGGACGAGGATTTTTCAGCATGGCTTTGGCATGCAGCGGGATATCCGGCCTTGACCAGGCATCCGGTGCGGGGGAGAGATCATCGGTATTGGTTTCACCCGGCACCTTAAATACAGTGACAGTTATTTTGTCCGGCACACCCTCTCTGGAGGTGAACCAATCTGCATCCGCCCATGACTGCATCACTTTCCCTGCGTGCACATTACCCGCTTCGGCTTTAGCCTTAACATCGTGAAAGGCATCGAACATAAGCAGTGTGTGGGAGAGCGCTGCAACAGCCTGTGCGGCCACCTCTTCGTTGTCCAGCGCTTCTATTAACGCCGTAATGTTATATCCCCCGAGCATGGTGCCGAGCAGCTGCACTGCATGGACCTTGTCGATCAGTGGACTACTGCAGTTGCCCCTCATCAGGTCGGCTAGAAAAGCTGCTTTAACGTAGGCTGCCTGGTCAACCCCGGCCGGCACTCGGTTGGTGATGAGATCCAGCAGGAACTCCTCTTCCCCGGGGGGAGGACTCTTGAGCAGTTCCACCAGTCCGGCAACCTGCTCGGGATTCAGTGGAAGTGGTGGTATGCCCTCTGCAGCACGGGAATCTACATGTTCACGATAGGTCTTTAACAACGCTTAGCCCTCCAGCCATTACGCCCTTGAAAAGGCAGTTGAAACGGTTCACTCCTGCTGTGTGGATCAATTGCTACATCTGTCAGAATTTTGTCAGGTTAAATTTTCTGCAGAGACAGACTGAAAAAGATCGCAGGAAATGAATTAGCAGTGATCGGTAGATAACACTGCAGACGCAAAATAGATATTATTACGATCGTCCTATGCAGTGGGGAAACACCGCCCATTTTGGCAGGATCAAATCATGTTATCCACTGCCAGTAATAGTTTATATCGCAATTTACGGAAAATTTCTGCACTGCAATAGCAGTGGTATAATTTCAAAAACATCCTAAAAGTAGGTAATCAACAGGAAAATCATGGAACTCTCTTCACTAACTGCCGTCTCCCCGATCGACGGGCGCTATGGCGACAAATGTACTGACCTGCGGTCCATTTTCAGTGAATTCGGACTGATAAAGTATCGAGTGTTGGTAGAAATTCGCTGGCTGCAGGCACTTGCCAACCATCCGGAGATTTCGGAAATACCCAGTCTCAGTGACGAGTCAGAGCGATTGCTTAACCACTTGGTTGATAACTTCAGCATCAAAGATGCGGAGCGGGTAAAAGAGATAGAACGCACCACCAACCATGATGTTAAAGCAGTTGAATACCTTCTAAAAGAGAAAATATCCGGCAACAGGGAACTCGAAAAAATCAGTGAATTTTTCCATTTCGCCTGCACATCTGAGGATATCAATAACCTTTCACATGCACTGATGCTGATGGAGGGACGCACGTCAGTGCTGCTACCGCAAATGGACACACTGATCGAGGCTATTGCACTGCTGGCCAGAAAGTACGCGAGCAAGCCAATGCTCTGTCGTACCCATGGCCAGCCAGCATCCCCCTCCACCCTCGGCAAAGAGATGGCCAATGTAGTCTATCGCCTGCGGCGCCAGCGGGATCAGGTAGCCACCGTGGAATTACTGGGAAAAATAAATGGTGCTGTTGGCAATTACAACGCACATCTGTCAGCTTATCCCGATCTGGACTGGCCCGCTTTCGCCAAGGCATTTGTCACCTCGCTAGGCATTACCTGGAATCCCTACACCATTCAAATCGAACCCCATGACTACATGGCGGAACTGTTCAATGCCATCGCCCGATTCAACAATATCGTGATCGACTTCTGCCGGGATGTATGGGGGTACATCTCTCTGGGATATTTCAAGCAGAAAACCATTGCCGGTGAAATCGGCTCTTCAACCATGCCCCACAAGGTAAACCCAATCGATTTCGAGAACGCTGAAGGCAACCTGGGAATCGCCAATGCATTGTTTGGCCACCTTGCGGAGAAACTCCCCATTTCACGCTGGCAAAGAGATCTGACCGATTCCACTGTGCTGCGCAACATGGGCGTGGGAATCGCCTATACCGAGATAGCGCTACGATCGGTAATGCGAGGTATCACAAAGCTGGAGGTTAACGAACAACGTTTGGCAGCCGATTTGAATGATAACTGGGAAGTACTGGCTGAACCCATTCAGACTGTGATGCGCCGCTACGGCATTGAAAAACCCTACGAAAAACTGAAGGAGTTAACCAGAGGGCAGCGAATTGCACCAAAGGAGATGAAACAGTTCATCGATGGGCTTGAGTTGCCTGATGAGGTGAAAGAGCGACTTAAAAACCTCTCACCCGAAACCTATATTGGGAACGCCATCGAGCAAGCCCTCAACATCTGAACGTCAAAAAAAGCGTTAGTCGTCCCTTCTCTATTAAAAAAGCCGGGATCCAAAATGGATCCCGGCTCTCTATGCACGAAGGGGAGCTAATTTCCCCGGCAAACCAACTAAATCTTAGTAGGTTTTGATCTCAACTCGACGGTTCTTAGCGCGACCGGCCTTGGTGCCATTATCCGCAACCGGGCTGGACTCACCCATGCCATTGGTGGTTATCCCGGTGATACCCTGGCCTTCCAGGTAGGTAGCCGCAGCTTTTGCACGGCGCTCGGAGAGCCCCATGTTGTAGCTTTCCGAGCCGATACTGTCGGTGTGTCCGGTAATGGTCAACTGCTCCTGACCTTCGCTTGCCTTAATGCGATTTGCCAGATCATCCAAAGCAGCTTTCATATCGGGCTTGAGGACTGCTTTGTCAAAATCAAATTCATCATTAACCAGATCGATGGTCAGGTTCTCGATAACCTCGCAACCCCACTGATCAACCTTGGCGCCTGCACGGGTGCCGGGGCAACGATCGATGGAATCCGGTACACCATCGCCGTCAGAATCCCCATCAACCATCTCCTTTGCCATCTCGTCGCCGCATTTTGCCTGGGGGCCGGGGGTACCGCCAACCGTTCTCCAGCACTCGCCTGCGCTGTTCGTCACCATGTCCTTGGAGCCGTCGGTGGCATACTTGTTAACGCCATGGGACATAGCGATCGCCTGAGTTGCCATGGTCATGCCTATCAGCAAACCAACAGGAGCGAGCATCGCTATAATTTTTTTCTGTTTAAACATATCCGTTTTTTCCTCTCAGTTTAAAACTTTACCTTTTTACCTACTGCTGACCTGGCGTTTCAGTAGAACCCCAATCCGACCGCAGATAGCGTATACTACACTATGTTTTCATTTGGGCGAAGATTGTCATATTATCAAAAAGATTGCCAGTGATTTTTAAGCAATTTCCGTCGTACAAAAACAGAATAATGTACGCGAAACAGATTCAGCCTTAATCAATGCTTGCCACCCCATTACACGTACGACAATATCTCAGGGTGTCCTACACTCCTTAAATATTATTACCCCACTTTTACCACTGGCTGCCTGAAACACCCCCATGATATCTTTTGATTGGCTCAGACACAAAGTCGATTGCGTTTCGAGAAACATCAACTGTAAATATAGCGCCAACTTCATGAATCTCAACTTAAATCCGTGTTAATTTTATAAAATTGTTTCCCACAGCGAAAGTAGTCTTGCCCGCTGCAGTGGTGAACAGCAGAGGACCAACGTCTCAAATTAAGAACGTTAGTACACTCTAGTACAGGAAACTTACATCGATGAATATGGGGAGCTGTTGCGATTCTTTGACAAATGCGGTCAATACAGAGATCAGGCTGGATCGGGCTGACGATTTTCGTGCATGCTGTCTCAATTTGGCCGAACAGGCACAGCGAACGCTGGAGATTTTCAGTCATGACCTTGATGCCACGCTTTATGACCGGCAGCCGTTTCTTGCAGCTGTTAAAGATTTTTGCCTGCGCAGTCATATCAACCAGGTCAGGATCTTGCTGCAGAACAACTCTCAGGTCCAAAAAAAGGGGCACCGTCTGGTTGAATTGATTCGGCGTTTACCCAGCAGCATGGAGATCCGTCGCCCTAATCCAGATTACATAGCTCATCAGGAGAATTTTCTTATCGCGGACCAGCGCGCTTATATCAGGTGGAGGCTGTCTAACCGGTACCAGGGAGAGGCTGTTTGTGACAATAGATTAAAAGCGCAAGGCCTGAGCAATCTCTTCAACGAAATCTGGCAATGCAGTCAGCCCGACAGCGACTTGCGACGGCTGAACTTGTAACCCAACCGGAGGCAGCCGGGTATGCAATATTGGGTACTGGGATTATTGATGCTGGTAACTACGTCTCTGCTTGCCGACTATCCGGTAGAGATAATTGAATTAAAGGGGCGGTCGGTACAGGAAATGCTGCCTGTTATCCGTCCTTTTATCTCCAGCGATGGGGCTGTAACCGGCATGAATAACCAACTTATCCTCAGGACTTCGCCGGAAAGCCTGCGAGATATCCGCGCAATACTGGACCGTGTGGACACGCCTCCACGTCTTCTACTGATCTCAGTGCGCCATGGCGAACACCAAAAGGAGCAGACTGGGGGCATTTCTGCTGACATAGACAGGATGGTCGGAAAACGAACAAAAGTGATCGTTGGTCAGGCTGGTGCCAACAACACCGTCCGCCTGCAAGGGCTGGGTGCAGATACACGTAACCGGCGCGAACTGGTCAGCATCATCCAGGCAATAGAGGGGAGGCCGGCCTTCATTGCAGCGGGAGAATCCATTCCCATCACCACTTACCAAAGTTATGGCGATGGCAAATACCGGCATTTCCAAAGTGCCACCCAGTACCGCGATGCCACGGCCGGTTTCTATGCGCTGCCGCGAGTAAATGGTCAGCGGGTCACCGTTGAGATCAGTCCGCATCTTGACCGTCCCGGCATGTCACCCGGAAGTTTCGATGTTGTACAAGCCGCTACTAGCGTTTCCGGGCTGCTTGGCGAGTGGATAAGCGTTGGTGGAACAACCCACTCTGAAGGTAACCAACGGCATGGCATCAGCTTCAGCGCCGGCAATAGTGAAAACCGCGCACACAACATCTGGCTCAAAGTGGAGGAGATTCGATGACGATGTGGAAACTCCAACCTGATGCACTCCCTGTCGCAGCCAACCGGTGCATACCAAGAATGAGGTGATTAGTCCGTCAAGTCAGACACTTTACGACTTCTCGGATGTCCACTCCCGCCGCAGTCGCTCCCGGTTCATCGCCAACCACTGCACCGCGACAATCGCGCTGGTGCAGTTGATCCGCCCGCCATAGAGTTCACCGATTACCTCGTCTGATGAAAGCACTTCAACCCGAATATCCTCACCCTCCTGTTCTAAGCCATGGATACCGCCGGCAGAGGATGCATCAACTTCGCCGCAGAACAAGAATATCCGTTCCGTGGAAAATCCCGGACTCACCATAAAATCGCAGATCGACTCGACTCTTTCCGGGCGACAGCCCGCCTCCTCCACTGCCTCCCTGCGGGCAACCTCCTCCGGCGCTTCTCCGCGCTCGATAACGCCACCTATCACCTCCAGCACCCAAGCGCCGCCAGGGTCATCGATAGCGCCTATCCTGAACTGCTCTATCATCACTACCTTGTCCAGGAACGGATCGTAAAGCAGAATCGACGCAGCCTGATAGCTTTCCACTCTCTCTCGTATGATTACCGGACCAATACCGCCCGCAAACAGGCTATGACGAATGTGAAATCGATTTATTCCCAGAAAACCCCGGTAAAGATTTTCGGTTTCCACTATTTTAACTTCGTAATTCATAGGGTTTTCCATAATATCAATGGTATATTTTTAGAAAATATTATAGAATACTAATATTCAAGAAATCGCTAATAACGACGATAGCCTTGATGGTAGTTAAGCAGTTAGGAATGATTAGTTGTGAAGACTCTTTTCAAATTGGCATGCTTCGTTTCAATGCTTGCCCTTTCCACTCTGGTGTGGCCAGACAAACATACTGATATCAGTACCACTAGCGACTGGTCAGTGGAAGCATCACAAGCAAAGAACGCCGGTATTCCCATCATGGTGATCTTCAGCACTGACCACTGCCCCTACTGTGTTCGCCTCAGAGAGGAGGTGCTCAAACCTCTCATCAAAAACGGCGCCCTAAAGGGTAGAGTGTTGATACGTGAGTTTAACATCGAAGATGGTGGAAAGATCACCGATTTCGATGGTGAAAAGATACGCGTCCGTATCTTCGTCAGTCGTTATAAGATCTATGCCACACCCACAGTGGTGCTTGTTGACCATCATGGAAAACCGCTGACAGAACCCATTGTAGGATTCAATGAGGCCGACAGTTACACCCATTTTCTGGATGAAGCGATCAGCAGCGCCGTCATGTCCCTAGCCTCACTCGAAACGCCCAAATTCGCCGCAATACACTAAGTTCTCAGTGGAATTTTTTGCTTGATCAGCAACTTTTCGATATCTATCAGGTATCATTCGTTACCCTGGGTTTAAGCTAGCCGGTCATGCTATTACCCCCTCCCCCCAGTTTGATCAGGGGGAAGAGGATTGTGACGTTTCCCCGCTTTGCTATTTAGAGGCAGCCAGTGCTTGTTCCAGATCAGCGATAATGTCGTCGATGTGCTCTATGCCTATGGATAGACGCACCATATCTTCTGTTACACCGGCCTTAGCCGCCTCTTCCGGTCCCAATTGCCGATGCGTCGTAGTGGCCGGGTGACATGCCAGCGTTTTGGCATCACCGATGTTTACCAGCCTAACCGCAAGCTGCAGCGCATCGATAAAGCGTGCGCCAGCTTCCTTTCCCCCTTTGATGCCGAACGACAGGATACCGGAGGCCTTCCCTCCCATATATTTATCTACCAACGGTTTGTCAGGATGGTCATCCAACCCGGCGTAACGCACCCATTCGACCCTCTCATGCTCCTTAAGGTAGCGCGCAACCGCGCGCGCATTGTCACAGTGACGATCCATGCGAACCGCCAGCGTTTCAATACCCTGGAGCACGAGGAAGCTGTTGAATGGCGAGATGGCAGCGCCCATATTGCGCAGCGGCACAACCCTGGCGCGACCGATATAAGCCGCCGGACCCAGCGCCTCAGTATAAACCACGCCGTGATAGGAGACATCCGGTTCATTCAACCGACGGAAACGCAATTTGTTCTCAGCCCAAGGAAAATTACCCGAGTCGACCAGAACGCCGCCGATTGTCGTGCCGTGCCCGCCCATATATTTGGTCAGCGCATGAACCACGATATCCGCGCCGTGTTCAAACGGTCGGCACAGATAGGGACTGGGGACCGTATTGTCGACGATCAGTGGCACGCCGTGCGCGTGTGCCATTTCCGCCATGGCACCAATATCCACAACATTACCTGCGGGATTTCCGATCGATTCACAAAATACCGCTTTTGTCCGATCGTCAATCAGCGCTGCCATGCCTTCGATGTTCTTGGCATCGGCAAATCGTGTGGTGATGCCCAGTTGCGGCAGCGTATGGGCAAACAGGTTATAGGTTCCGCCATACAGCGTGGCGGTGGTGATGATGTTGTCGCCCGCTTCGCAGATCGTGAAGATGGCGTTGGTTATCGCCGCCATACCGGAAGCCAACCCCAGCGCTCCGATACCGCCCTCCATCGCAGCAACCCGCTTTTCCAGCACATCGGTGGTGGGATTCATGATACGAGTGTAAATGTTGCCCTGAACCTTCAGGTCGAACAGATCTGCGCCATGCTGGGTGTCGTCAAAAGCGTAGGATGTGGTTTGGTAGATCGGCACTGCAACTGCCTTGGTGGTCGGGTCAGGTGCGAATCCTCCATGGATGGCAATAGTCTCGATTTTCATCGGCAACACTCCTCGCAGAATTGTTATATTGTGTTAAGAATAAAAAGGGGCGGAGTCATTAGCTTAGAACAAGCTTAACGACTTCGCCCCCGAATTGTCGCAGATTGTTGGGGATTATTTCAGCGATTTATAGTAATCCATCAGGATTTCGGCCACTTCAGGTCGAGAAAACTCGGGGGGTGGTGCTATGCCATCCCCCAGCATCTCCCGTACTTTGGTGCCGGAAAGCAGTACAAAATCCTCTTTTGAGTGATCAGGCGCATCGCGCATCATTACCACTTTGTTGAGTTTTTTCGAGTAGGCAGTGTGGTCAGCTTTAAAAACTTCGATCGCCAAAGCGCCTTCGGGAACCTCCTCATCGAAGATGGTCTGGGCGTCGAAGGCGCCATAATAGTCTCCGACACCGGCATGATCGCGGCCGACGATAAAATGTGTGCTACCCATGTTCTGCCGGAAGTAGGCGTGCAGCACAGCCTCTCGCGGGCCCGCATAGAGCATATCGAAACCATAACCGGTAACCATCACGGTATTTGGCGGAAAATAGAGTTCTGCCATTTTACGTATGGCTGCATCGCGTACCGGCGCGGGAATATCCCCCGGTTTCAGTTTGCCGAGCAGCATATGCACCACTACACCATCCGCTGCAACCGCCTCCATGGCCATTTTGCAGAGCTCCTCATGCGCTCGATGCATTGGGTTGCGGGTCTGAAAAGAGACGATGGTGTTCCAACCGCGCTCGCGGATCTCATTTCGGATCTCAACGGCAGTGCGAAAAGTATCGGGAAAATCTGTCTGAAAGTAGCTGAAATTGAGTACTCTGATCGGACCGGATACGGCGAATCTACCCTGGCTGTTGAAAGCGGCAACACCTGGATGCTCGTTATCCGTGGTGCCATAGACCTTTTCGGTCATCAGCTGCATCTGACTATCGCTGACCTCTTCGATTGCATTGACGTTCATAACCGCCAACACAGGGTTGCCATCGACATTCGGGTCGCGCAACGCAATACGTTTCTGGCCTTTGATGGTGTCGACGTTCTCCTGCAGACAGAGAATCGGTACAGGGAAAAAGCTACCGTCGGACATTTTCATGTTTTCGGAGCAACCGATAGCGTCACCGACGGTCATGAAACCTTTAAGTGGACTAAAGTACCCGCCCCCCATCATTACGGCATTGCCTGCTGCCTGTGAACTAATTATCACAGACGGCAGGGTTTCCGCTTCACGCCGTAACTCCTGATGCTCATCTGAGTCGTAGACGAACAGTGGTTGGAGTACATCCGATCCGATAGGCTTGATCATTTAACTTCATCTCCTAAATAATACGAATCTTCGCTTTCTTGATCTGCCCAGGCGTCCTGTATGCGCACTGGGATCTTGAAAATCTGTTCACAATCGTAGCAAGCGTAAAAACCGGAAGCATACTCCGGGGCCTGACATATGCATAGTCTCCTTCGGGAAACGAGCGGAGCGACGCAGGTTTCCCTCCAGTAAATTCACAGCGCATAAACCCTACCACAACAGGGTGTTGAGCATGCCAAATTTCTATTTATATGGGCAGTAATTATTATTCTTTTACCGGACCGGAAGGCACCATGATAGTTGGAAAAATATTTACAATAATCAGAAATGTTAGCCCTTATTCACTAAATAGCCCCCTTTCCGGCATCGGCCAGAAAGCATCATTCTCTGACGATCGGGCGGAATCCGCTATCCAGTAACACTGTTGGCAGGTGCTAGACCGGTACCATTTACTTCCGGCTCTGAGTGCGGCCGCTGGGTTGGTAAGGTCTCAAAGTCATCCCCTTGCGGAAAATATTCTACTGGATGCAGCAAACAAGAAACCGGTCATAAAATGCCGGGATCGGCAATCAAGCGTGTTGCCTCAGGAGGCTACTGCTGAGGACCAGCGCCCCGGAGACGCTGGAGAGAGGTCAAGTTTTTGTTGTTTCGAAGGTATTATCTGAAACAGCCATTCGAGAATTGGATCCCAGTGTTTTCTGTCTTTAGCGGACGTCGCGGGTTTCAACTCACAAATTCCCAAGCCGCTCTCCATAGCAATCGAGTAGTTCTGCGTATCCCTAAGAACCGACACCAGCGGAAGACCAACCTCTTCCATCAACTCCTCTATAGCGTGGTACGACCTCCCTTTCATGCGCACACGGTTGGCAATAACGCCGATATGTTTTCGGTGGTGGCCCTGTTTTAAAAGTCGGCCAAGTTCTCCCAGAAACAGCTCCATAGCCTGGAGGTCGATGATGGAAGGCATTACCGGAATCAGTATGGAGTCTGCTTTGTGGAACAGATCGACCAATTTGCCACCAGTCACACCAGCAGGGGTATCGATTACGACAATCTCCGTTTCGTTTCCGCCATGCAGCTGCCAGGAGCGGGTGACACCGGCCTTTTGCCGAGCGCCGTCGATTGACTTGATGCGGGGTTGTTCCGGTGAACGAGTCTCCAGCCAACGGTTACTCGACTGTTGTGGGTCGAAGTCCATTAGCGCCGTATTGTAACCACTTGAGGCAAAATAACAGGCAAGGGTGGTGGCAATAGTGGTTTTGCCACATCCTCCTTTGGCGTTGAGCACCATTATGTTGTGCATTCGGCCTGGTTCCCTGAATTAAAGATGATGAATTGACCGGACTATTATATCGAGCTGACGCCAAATTTGCGGCGCATTACAAATTAAACCCGATCGTTACCAGTTTAGACTTAATTTTCAGTTCGCTCAGTTTACCGCGCTGAATTGTCGCGGTGTCGGTTTGACTGGTACTGATATTCTCCGGGCGCCATGATACAACACATCTAACCATAATGCTTGTGGGAGCTGAGCATCAGTTCACCAAACGAAAAGCAAAGCATTTGTAAAGCTATAGCCGAACTACTCAAGCGAGCACTCCGCGGGATTGCAGCTGTTTGATCTGATCCCGTACTCTGGCTGCCTCCTCAAACTCCAGGTTCCTGGCATGCAGGTACATCTCTTTTTCCAAAGATTTGATCCGCTTCGCCATCTGCTGTGGGGACATCGCAGCATACTCAGCCTCTTCTTCAGCCACCCTGGCGTAGCTTTTCGGTGACATCGGTGCGCCGGTGCGGGCACCCTCCATGATATCGGCCACTGCCTTGCGAATGGTTTGCGGGGTAATGCCATGCTGTTTGTTGTAAGCGATCTGCTTCTCCCTGCGCCGTTCGGTTTCGTCGATCGCACGCTGCATTGAACCGGTTATCTTATCAGCGTACAGAATCGCTTTACCGTTGGCGTGGCGGGCAGCCCGGCCTATCGTCTGAATCAGCGAGCCTTCGGAACGCAGGAAACCCTCCTTATCCGCGTCGAGTATCGCAACCAATGAAACTTCGGGCATGTCTAGCCCCTCCCTGAGCAAATTGATACCCACCAGCACATCGAACTCGCCCAGTCGGAGATCGCGGATGATCTCAACCCGCTCCACCGTATCTATATCCGAGTGCAGGTAGCGCACCCGTATTCCATGTTCACCAAGATAGTCCGTCAGGTCCTCGGCCATGCGCTTGGTCAGCGTCGTAACCAGCACCCGCTCCTCCAACTCCACCCGCAGCCGGATTTCGGAAAGCAAGTCGTCCACCTGGCTGGCAGCCGGACGCACCTGCAGTTCGGGGTCGACCAGCCCGGTGGGCCGGACCACCTGCTCAACCACTGCGCCGGAGCGATCCAGTTCATAACTGCGCGGGGTGGCAGAAACGTAAATGGTTTGAGGGGCCCGCTGTTCGAATTCATCGAATCGCATGGGACGGTTATCCAACGCTGACGGCAGCCTGAAGCCGTACTCCACCAGCGTCTCTTTGCGCGAACGGTCGCCTCTATACATACCACCCACCTGAGGGATGGTTACATGGCTTTCATCGACCACCAGCAAGGCATTCTTCGGCAGGTAGTCGAACAGGGTCGGTGGTGCTTCGCCCGGAGCACGGCCCGAGAGATAACGGGAGTAATTTTCTATTCCGGAGCAGTAACCGAGCTCAAGGATCATCTCCAGATCAAATCGGGACCGCTGTTCCAGCCGCTGCGCTTCCACCAACTTGTCGTATTCGCGCAGCTGCTGCAATCTCACACCGAGTTCCAGTTTGATCTGGTCGACAGCTTTCAGCAACGTGTCACGCGGCGTCACGTAGTGGGACTTTGGATACACGGTGTACCGCGGCACCTTGCGAATCACCTCTCCGGTAAGCGGGTCGAATAGCGACAGCGATTCGATCTCGTCGTCAAACAGCTCCACCCGCACCGCTTCCCGTTCCGACTCGGCCGGATAGATATCGATGACATCGCCGCGCACACGGTAGGTGGCCCGGCGCAGCTCCGTGTCGTTGCGGGTGTACTGCAGTTCTGCGAGGCGGCGCAGAATGGCGCGGTGATCCACGCTTTCGCCGCGCACCAGGTGCAGCACCATATTGAGGTAGAACCGGGGATCGCCCAAGCCGTAAATACAGGAGACGGTGGCCACGATAATGGTATCGGGACGCTCCAGCAGCGCTTTGGTGGCGGAGAGCCGCATCTGTTCGATATGTTCGTTTATCGATGCATCTTTTTCGATAAAAGTATCAGATGAAGGAACATAGGCTTCCGGTTGATAGTAGTCATAATAGGAGACGAAATACTCCACCGCATTATCGGGGAAAAACTCCCGCATCTCGCCATAAAGCTGGGCCGCCAGTGTCTTGTTGTGTGCCAGCAGCAGGGTCGGACGCTGCACCGCCTGAATGACATTGGCTATGGTGAAGGTCTTGCCGGATCCGGTCACCCCGAGCAGCGTCATACCCGCTTCCCCGTTATTGAGTCCTTCGATCAGCTGCGCGATCGCTTCCGGTTGATCACCGGCAGCTGCGAACTCTGAGACTAATCGAAACTCTTTTGACATTTGGGATTCTTCTGACAGCGAGGATTGGATATTATTGCATTCGCCTTCCGATCTGCATAAGTGTTATCAGGCCTTTGATCCGACTTTTAACCCAATTATAACCATCGGTACCTTAAATGCGCATCAAGCTTTCCGCCCGAGTACTATCAATCAAGCCGTCCCCCACACTCGCAATCACCGCACGCGCTGCGGAGATGCGGGCTGCCGGCAAGGATGTAATAGGCCTAGGTGCCGGTGAGCCTGATTTCGACACTCCGGAGCACATCAAAGCGGCGGCGATCAAGGCAATAAAAGACGGCTTCACCAAATACACTCCGGTGGACGGTACCGCGGGGTTGAAACAGGCGATAGTCGATAAATTCAAGCGGGACAACGGTTTCGACTACAATATTGACCAAGTTCTGGTCTCCTGCGGAGGAAAACAGAGCTTTTACAACCTTGCCCAAGCGATGCTGGATCCGGGTGACGAAGTCATCATACCGGTCCCCTACTGGGTCTCCTACCCCGATATGACTCTGCTGGCTGGAGGTGTACCCGTGTTCGCCCATGCCGGTGCCGAGCAGCGCTTCAAGATCACGCCGGCGCAGTTGCAGGCTGCGATTACCGAAAAGACCCGGCTGCTGGTGCTCAACAGCCCCTCCAACCCGACCGGCATCGCCTATAACAGAGAGGAGCTGCAAGCACTCGCGAATGTGCTGCTCGAGAACCCACGGATCGCCGTTGTCACCGACGATATCTACGAACATATCCTCTGGACTGGGGCTCCTTTCGTCAACATCCTTAATGTATGCCCGGAACTGACTAACCGTTGCTTTGTTCTGAACGGCGTCTCGAAAGCCTACGCCATGACCGGCTGGCGAATCGGCTATGCCGCCGGCCCGGCAGATGTGATCAAGGCGATGGTAAAAATTCAGTCGCAAAGCACCTCCAACCCTTGCTCAATTTCCCAAGCTGCGGCCGAGGCAGCGCTGTCCGGTCCCCAGGATTGCATTCAACGCATGTTGACGGCCTTCAAAGAGCGGCATGACCGTGTCGTCGACAGGTTGAACAAATTACCGGGAGTGGAGTGCCTTGCCGCCGACGGCACCTTCTATCTGTTTCCCAAAATTGAGGCGGCACTGGAGAGAATCGACGGCGTCAACAACGATTTGCAACTGGCAGAGTATCTGATCGAACGGGCTGGAGTGGCGCTGGTTCCCGGCAGCGCTTTTGGTCTGAGCGGACACTTACGTCTCTCTATTGCAACCAGCATGGAAAACTTAACCAATGCGCTCGACAGAATGGAAAAAGTACTTGCAGGATAAAATTTTTATTCTTATTCTTTAATTGGTATCTCCTGCCAAACGCGGTGTCCCCTCTCCCGTAAGGGAGAGGGTGGTGGCAGTCAAAGCAGTGACCAGGCTTCACACAAGGAGTGTGTGAATCAATCCAATGCAACGGAGTGCGGATATGGATATCCAGTTCCCCAGCGCCCTTCATTCACGGGCATTCACCCTGATCGAACTCATCGCCGTCCTGGCCATGGTCTCTATTGTGCTCGCTATCGGTGTTCCGGGCATCCGTAGCCTGGCCGGGAACAGCCGAATCACGGCCATTGCCAACAACATGCTGCACCAGCTCCACTATGCGCGCAGTGAAGCAGTCAGGCAGAGCACACCGGTGGTTCTCTGCCCCAGCCAGTCGGGCAGTAGCTGCGACGACAGTTTTCATTGGGAGAACGGATTCATTCTTTTTAGCGACCACAACGGAGATCGGAACCCAGACAGCGGGGAACAAGTGCTCAGGCATTTTGCTCCCGGTGACAGGCATACCAGGATTCTCACCTCCCCGGGCAGAAAAAAAATCATCTATCAAGCTAGCGGCATGTCACCAGGATCAACCGCCACCATCACTGTCTGCGATCGCGACGGCAGGATTTCCCCGAAAGCGGTCATTCTCTCCAACCCCGGCAGACCCCGCCTCTCTGATTCCCGGGCAGACGGCGCTCCACTTGAGTGTATTTGACTGAAATGTCAGGTTTTTGTCGCCAAGCTATTGACCGGGCGAAGTCAGGTGTTTAGTATACGCGCCTCCAGTTATTCCTCGGTAGCTCAGTCGGTAGAGCGGGTGACTGTTAATCACTAGGTCGGCAGTTCGAGCCTGTCCCGAGGAGCCAAATTAAAAAATGCCGGTATGAGGCGACTCAGCCGGCTTTTTCATTCCCGGCATTGTCACGTATCCCGAAAGCAGATTAACTGATTCGCACTATTCAGCCGTCACCCCTGCACCCCGTACAGCCACGGTGCGACTGGTAACAAGCAGAAAACAGTTACCGGTGTCTGGACAGCAAATTTTATGCCTTTAAACCTGCCAGCACGCGCAGATGAGCAGCAGCAGAATGCGCCAATGCTTTCAGGTCATAGCCGCCTTCCAGCAGCGCGATCAGTTTGCCATCGGCATGTTGATCCGCCACCTCCATCATGCGCTCGCTCATCCAGCTGTAACACTCGGTCGAGAGATTTATCTGGGCCAATGGATCGGCTGCATGCGCATCGAAACCCGCGGAAATTAGCACTATCTCCGGACCGAACGCATTTACCGCAGGCAATATCCTATCGGTAAAAGCCGACTGATAATCATTGTCATCAGCACCGGCGGGCATTGGGCAGTTGAGTGTAGCACCCCGCCCTCTTCCTTTGCCGGTCTCCGCAACCGCACCGGTGCCGGGATAGTAGGGGTACTGGTGCAGACTGACGTAGAAAACAGAGGGATCCTCCTCAAAAGTGTGTTGAGTACCGTTTCCATGGTGCACGTCCCAGTCCAGGATGAGGACTTTTTGCAGCCCGTGCTGCGTCTGCAGATAGCGTGCAAGAATAGCGATGTTGTTGAACAGGCAGAAGCCTAGGGCCATATCCTGTTCCGCGTGGTGTCCGGGCGGACGAATCAATCCGAATGCATTGTCGAGCGCCCCAGATACCACCCGGTCCCCCAGTTCCAACGCACCGCCAGCTGCCTGCAGCGCCACATCGAAGGAGCGGGTCGAAATTGCCACGTCCAGGCTGTCAAGATGTGAATTGTTTCTGCGGCAAGCCGTTTCTGCTCTCTCCATGTAGCGGGAGGTGTGAATCTGCTGCACCCACTCCGGCTCGGCGCTTCGCGGCAAGACGGGGACAATCTCTTCGAAGAATGGCTGTTGTTTTATGTATTCGAGAGCCGCAGACAGCCTTTCGCTCCGTTCAGGATGTCCAAAGCCGGTGTTGTGATCCAGATAGATGGGGTCATAAAGCAGTCCGGTAGTCATGACTCAGCTCCTTCGTTGGGTAATCAACAGCCTGTCCGCTGCATTTTCAGCAAGTGAGGTGCAGCGCTGCAACGATGCGTGCGTATTCCTGCTGCCGGCGATTGAACTCAGCAACTACGGCACCTGTCTTATCCAGCCGGACCGCAATTCCGGCCTGACTCAAAGCCGCCAGGGTTTCCTGCGGCACCTGCATCCGCCCGAAGTAGCCGGTTCCGATCACTAACAGGTCGGGTTTTTCAGACAGGACCGTCTGAAGATCGGCCAGATCGAGACGATGACCCGTCTGGCGCCGCCAGTTCTCCTGTACACGTTCGGGAAAGATGATCAGATCCGACTGAAAATTCCTGCCGTCGACGGCGATCTGGCCGAATGTATAGTGGTCGATGCGCACGCAGACCATATTAACCTGCCGGGAGACTGGTCAGATAGCATGACATTGAGAGGATGTTTATTATTGCTGCGTTTCTGCCACCTGCGCCGCATTATTAACACCTCTAACGCCTCTCTCCGCACTCTGCCGGTGAGAGGATACGGCTATAAGCGGTTTAGTGTCTATAATATTGCTCCGTCATATTGCCGCACTCTACTAGTTGAAATCTAAGCATTTTGCATCAAAACCTTAGGTACGCCTCACCGAATAGCAACAGACAGGAAATCCCTAATTACTATAAGTATTAATCCGCATTTAACCTCAATTAATTTAGGTATAAAGTTTATTCATGATCAGAATTTAGATGCCCCCCTGTCGTAGACTGCAGCTGATTCTTCGCCTCAAATTGTGCATTCGACGCACGGTGCATCTGCTGATCATTCCAATAGCCTGATGGAATTGAAGTGCGCAAGAAACGAGCTGTACCCCTGTCCATACTGGCTGTTGTGTTTCACCAGCCGGAAGGCCAGCAAATGGCCCTGCTACAATTGCCGGTCGACGAAATCAATAACAATAAAAAACAATAAGCTTTTTCGCTTTCAGGCAGGGCAGTCGGTAATGATGCCCGGTTTCGCCACAATACCGAAGTGAGATAACAAGAGAGGAGGTTTCAATGAACAGAGTCTTAAAAACTATTGGCCATACCTGCACGGTCTGCGCCGCCGCTGGCTTCGTTGCACTCGGAGTCATCACCGCTGCCACGCTTATCTGGGTGATGATGATCTAGTCCCCTCTGGGTGATGATGATCTAGTCCCCAATGAACAGGCATCAGGTCAAATAAAGTTGTTTTTTAAACAACGGTTGATTCGATGCCTGTTCTGATTGCCTATACTCAGGTTTAGGCTGGTTGGCTGGAATCTTTTTGCCCGTGGGGCAGCCGGATTTTCACCTCAGCCCAACGGCCATCCTCCGCTTAACGCGTGCATCAGGTTCCCGTTTCATGGCTGCTTTGTGCCCAGCGCCATTATCGCTTAAGAATACGAATAAACTCGGAGCTTTTTTTTCTAACAGGTTCCTCTCTAGCATTGAATGAACCGAGAAAAGAGCGGCAATATTCGGAAATTATCCTTGCATCCACCTCATTGCGTTTTTCCTTTGATTTCAGAATGCGGTAGGCTTCGGCCAGTTCGGCAAACCGCATCGCAGTATCTGGGTCGTCCCGATTCAAATCCGGGTGGTACTTACGCGCAAGCTTTCGAAAAGCATTTTTTATCCCTCTCTCTGATACATTCTTTGGTACACCGAGAATGCTATAGAAATCTTTAAGCGGTTCCGGGCTTTTTTTATTTGTTCTCATAGCGAAATGTATAGGATTACCTATAAGGTGGGATACATGGGAACAGCACTGGGTGTAATTCTATCGTAATAATTTTGTAATAAAACCATGTAGACAGTTAACGGAGTGGTATCAATAAGTCAAGGTTTTTTTGTTATCACGCGGCTGTGATTACCGGTCTACAGCTGTTAAGCACCTGAAACAGAACCAAAATTGGCTCTGATGGATTTAATCTGTGATGAGTCCCAAGGATGCAGAGTCCGGTTCATTAAGTGAATACTCCACCGGCTCAAACCGGTGGCTTCGGATTACGGTTAAAAGCCGGATCGATCAGCCATCCGACCGATCCATCTTCCCTGAAGGCACAGCTCATTGGCGTTTAATACAACGCTTACTCGTCAATACGGCGAAGGCCGCAATCCCGTCCAGCTGCCGTGGCTATTTCCCTGGATGCCGGCCTGCACCGGCATGACGATGTGCCAGCTACAGCCGAGGGATTTACGGTTCCCATATTTACGACTTTAAGAGACTCTGGTCCAGTCTGTTTGCTTGTCCATGCAAAGAGCAACTCGCATTTTTTTTATATTTGGGAATAAACCTGAATCAGCCGCGTCTTTATACGCATGAGAGAATATTACGATCAGCTGTTTGGCGGCCTCAGACGGCGCCGAAAACTGCGCAGCCAAATCTGCACCGAACGCGATCGCCTGTATCGCATCGCCTGGTCCTGGTGCCACGACAGCTACCAGGCCGACGATTTGGTACAGGAGACGCTGGTGCGCGCCCTGGCAAAAGTCGGCAACCTGCGCGAGGAGAACCGACTGCAGGTTTGGCTGACCCAAATTCTGGCCAACCTGTATCGCGACCACCACCGCCGTATTCAGCCCGACACCGGTCTGGAGAGTGACAACCTGCCTGCTGACGATGATCCGGAAAACGCTGCCGACCGCAGCCAGCTGCTCGTCCGCACGCGCCAGGCAATCGAGCTACTTGACGATAGCCAGCGCCAGGTGCTGACGCTGGTCGATATCGCCGAATTCAGCTATGCAGAGACAGCCAGCATCCTGAACGTCCCGGTCGGTACCGTGATGAGCCGCCTCTCCAGGGCCCGCACCCGCATGCGCGAGATTCTCGCCCAGCAAGGTATAGGGCATACCGATGTCATACCGTTGAGGAGATCCCGATGAGATCGAATGACGACATGGAGTTGAATGCCTATATCGATGGAGAACTGAGTCCCGAGCAGCAGGCCGAACTGCTCGAATCTATGCGTGCAAACCCGGAACTGGCACGCCATGCTTGTGAACTGAGCCAGCTCAAAGCGCAGCTGCGCCTGGCCTATGCCAACCCACCACAACCCAGGCGACCTGTTATTAACAAGACGTCCTCATCCTGGCAGGCTATTGCCGCGAGTATTGCACTGCTGGCGGTTGGCGTGATCAGCGGTTGGTTGCTGCACGCCAAAGCGCCGGCGTGGTACACAGGAACCGACCGAATCGTGGTACTCGATCCCGATGGCCGCGGTCTTGCACCCGCGGTCGCCGACGAGACCCGCATTGTATTCCACTTGACCAATCCTGATCAGGGCGTGGCGGGCGAGTTGCTCGACGAGGTCGAAGGCATGCTGGCGTCCTACCAAGCGGAAGGCCGGCCGCTGCGGGTCGAGGTGGTGAGTCACAGCGACGGACTGAACCTGCTGCGGGAGGGCCTGTCACGGCATAAAGGGCGCATTCACCAGCTGGCGCTTAAATATTCCAACCTCACCTTTGTCGCCTGCCGGAATACCATGGAGCGGCTCAAGGTGGAGCGTGGGATAGAGGTCAAACTGATCCCCGATGCCGAGGTTATCGACTCCGGCGTCACCCATGTCGTGAAGCGACAAAGAGAAGGCTGGTCGTATATCCGCGTCTAGCCGTCATTCGTAACCCAAGTGAGCTGCCACAGAGCAGGAGAGAGGAAGAGAGAGATGAAGCGATTGTCAACTATCATTCTGGCAGGCCTGGTGGGTCTGATGGCCTGGACCGGGATCGTTACAGCAGCCGGAGAAGGCACCAAACAGAAAGTCGTTTACCATATCAACGGGGATGACCCGAAACAGCAGGCAGGTGCGCTGCGCAACATTCAGAATCACATTAACGCGGTCGGCAAAGAGCACCTTGATCTGCGCGTGGTGATGCATGGAAATGGCGTATCGATGGTGTTGCTGCCGGAGGCACTGGCCAACGTCAAAGGCTTTAAGCATGCCAACGCAGACCAGCAGATGCAGGCTAACATCGACGGCTTGAAGAGCCAGGGCGTGGCTTTCAATGTTTGCGCCAACACGCTGGAAGGCCGCAAGGTCTCTCGGGAAGGCGACCTGTACATGGTCGATGAAGCCGATATCGTACCCAGCGGTGTCGCGCAACTGGCTATCCTGCAGGGGCAGGGATTCGCCTATATCAAGCCGTAACTACCCTGCTCTATCCTGCCCGGGCATCGGCCCGGGCAGTCTGAATACGGAATAAGCGCCAGTTTTGTGGTCTAACCACGACAACCACCGGCATCTCTCTTCAGTGCGAATATCTTTGAACTCCACTTTGCTACTTTTGCACTACAATTAAGGTCCGATATCGCACAACCTACAGAGAGAACCTATGCAGATTTCGGTCGGCACTTTCAACCTCAATAACCTTTTTTCCCGCTACAACTTCCGCGCCAGCGTCAACAGTCTGCGCAATGCCGACCCGAACGGAGAGGATATCTCCGTTACCTACACGTTTGATAATCAGTCGGATTTCACACTGCGGACATTCCAGGGCAGATTGATCAAAGGCAAAGAGCCGGCGGAAACCGCAATGATCGCGGAACGGATCCTGGCCATGAACGTGGACGTGCTGGCAGTGCAGGAGGTCGAGGATATCTCGGTATTGAAGCAGTTCAACAGCATACAGTTGGCCAACCTCTACCCGCATGTCGTCCTGGTGGAGGGGAACGATCCGCGTCTGATCGACGTGGGCCTGATGTCGCGCTACCCGATCGGCGCCATCACCTCGTTCCAGACCGCAACCCACCCCTCCGAGCCGGACAAGCTGATATTCGGGCGCGATCTGCTCGCCGTTGAAATATTGGATCAAACGCGCAGAAAGAAGCTCTTCACCTTGTACAATACCCATTTGAAGAGCCACTTCGTCGATTACCGCTCGGACCCGGTCGAAGGGAAACGCAACAACGATCTGCGCCGTCAATACCAGGCCGAGGCGATCGCGGGCATCATATCGAGCCGGGAGCGTAAAGGCAGCCGCTTTGTACTGACAGGCGACATGAACGATCCGGTGACATCAGCGGCGCTGCAGCCGATGCTCGCTATCGACGGAGGGCAACTGATCAATGCAGTGACCGATCCGGTTGAGACGAGATTGCCGAAACCGGAACGCCAGGGCAGCGGCCCGCAGACCAGCGCGTGGAGTTATCGGCATAACCCGCCCGGTGCGGACACTCCGCCGACATACGGTCTGTACGATCAGATCTGGCTCAGTCCGGGGTTGGCAGGAAAACTGGTCAGCAGTCATATCGATCGCCGGACGAAGCACGGTGGAGACGGCAGCGACCATGATCCGGTCTGGGTCAAACTTGCCTTGTGAGCATCTGACCTAGCGCAAATCCTCGCCTTCTACTCAAGCGCCTACACCGGCAGGCGGCCGGCTGCATGGACGCCGGTTTCATCGATCCAGCGACTGATCAGCCGGGCCGGTGTGATGTCAAAATAGATATTGCGCGGCCTCACTCGCGGCAGATTTGGCGCACCCAGCTCGCTGGCATCCATCTCCTCCAGTTCAGGATCTGCTCTCCCCTCCTTTCTGCGTTTAAAGCTTTCGCAGCAGACATAGAGTGGAACGCCGCTGTCGTGCACGGCGAGCGCCAGCAGGTAACTGCCGGCTTTGTTGATCAGGCTGCCGTCCGGCAGCAGGGAGTCTGCCCCGAGCAGCGCCAGATCGGCCTGTGCGGCAAATAGGCCCAGCTGGGCATCGGTAAGCAACTGACAGGGGATATGCCACTCGGCCAGCTGCCGGGCCAGAATAACGCCTTCGTTGAGCGGTCGGGACTCCGAAACCATGACACGGATATTTCGCGCTTTTAACTTCTCGAAAACGGCAAGCACCGTGGAACTGAGGCTGTGCGTGATAATACATTTGTCTGCACCGATGCACGCTGCAGTATGTTCCGCTGTTTTTACCACTGCCAGCTGTGATTGGCGGATGCCATCCCTGGCCCGGCCGGCAGCGGCTGAGCGCCATGCCGGCAACGGCAACCCGTCCAGAGCGGTCAAAGCGGTTTTCCAGCTGGTCAGCAGATTCTCGATCGGCGCCATACTGGCGCGTGCAGCGATCAGACAGTCGCAGCGACGCAACAGCTCGTCGATCAGTTCGGCACGCGTGTCTGCCGGCACCGATTCAGCGCTCCGTGCCAACAGATCGAGGCAGCGGCGGGCGAGTTGACTCGCCCCTTGCACCCGATCGGCGCGCAGTTCACGCAGCGCGGTTTCGAATGCCAAATCGTCCATCAACGCATTTTCAAACAGGCTTGCAGCACCGCTGCGAGCTTGGGTACCGTAGCATAGTTCTCTATCTCATCCGGTTCGACCCAGCGGGCTTCGACGTTTTCCCAATCCAGCCTGACGTGCTCCGGATCATCGATATCAAACAGCAACGGATGCACCAGCCACAGCCTGCCAAGCTCAGGCGCCTGGATCGCGATCGGTTCCGCCTGCGCGACAAGATGGACCTCATCACCGGCCAGCCCGGTCTCCTCCCGGATCTCCCTGCGCGCCTGCAGCAGCGGCGTGGCATCCTCCAGGTAGCCGCTGATGGCCGACCAGCGGCCCTGGTAACTGCCCACCCTGCGGCTGCGCTGCACCAGCAGGATGCGGCCGGCATGCCGCAGAAAGGCGGTGACGACTTCCGTTTGTTTAAGATCGCTTTTGTTTTCCAGCCTTCGGACCCCCGCTCGTTGCCAACTCTCCCCTCTCGGAGACCACCAGCTTAACACCGGGTTGCGCTGCAGCTCATTAGAGTTGCAATCTGGCTATTATGGTAAGCAGCTTGCAACCCCCTTCGAATCAGATAAACCGCCGCATCATTTCTGCCGTGAAGTCATCCACATTCTCCGACGTCACTCTGTTCGCAGCCAGCGCTGATGCTGCGTGCGCCGACAGGTACGGATCACTCAAATCGTCAAGTTTGGCGAAAATCCCCGTTCGTCTTCCCACCATGAAGCGCAGCTGTTCGTTCTCCGGCATCGCCAGAAACCTTCTGATGGGTTTGGTCATGCGCGCTTTCTCTTCCGGCAAACGCCCCTCCACCTCCTGCAGAAGATTCAGAATATGGTCGCTTTTTACCGTGCTGGATATCCCTTCCAGGTTTTCGATAAAGCGCAGTAACTCAGCCACCGCCGCTCTATCACCCAGCGGTTTGAATCTTCCCGTCTGAACCTCCTGGTACAGATCGATTTCCGGCGGAATAGCGAAGGTCCTGATGCGAATAAAATCCGGATCGATGGCATTGACGACATCCGCCGTCTGCAGCGCGTTCTCCAGCGAGAGCGCCGCGCCCCCCAAACCCGGCATGTAGTAGACCGAGAGTTCCATTCCCGCGCGTTTCACTTTCTGTCCAGCCGTGATGTGACCTCTCTTATCGACCCCTTTATTGACCAGTTGCAACACCTTGTCCGAGCCGGATTCGATGCCGACATGGATACGGTTGAGGCCTGCTTCGGCGATGCGCCGCAAGTCAGCATCCGGGATTCTGGCAAGCGTTTTGGAGCGCGCGTATGAGGTGATCCGCTGCACGCCGGGAAAGGTAGTCTTAAGATGATTCAGGATCTTTACCAGATCGTCAGGTTTGACGATCAGCGTGTTAGCATCCTGCAGGAAAACCGACGTCATACCCCCTCTTAGCCAGTTGAGTGCCGTTTGCAGCGCCAGCATGCAGCCTGGGTCCTGTGCAGACAGTTTTGCGGCCATCCGCTGAACCGAGCCGCCGGCACCAGTTGACATGCTTTCTGCAATCAGCTCCACGTACTGTTTTATGCTATCGATGTCCTTGATAACATCCGCCACCGGCCGCAGGCTGAACTGCTCATCCTTGTACAGACTGCAAAACCTGCAGCGGTTCCACGGGCAGTTTCTGGTAACCCGCAGGATCAGACTACCGGCTTCACTCGGGGGGCGAATCGGTCCCAATTCGAAGCCGTTGTACTTTTGTACCGTGCTCATTTCGGCAGACCTCTGCAGTAAGCTTAGTGCTCACTCATAGCAGATTCCAGTAGGTAGCTACAGATACCAATAAGTTGAATTCTTTGGGTAATTTCTCAGAAGCCCGGATTTGCAAACCACTTCTGAACAGTTTTCCGACAAATCGCTAAACTCAAAGTATACATTTGCGCAACCCTGCGGACATTCTTGTTACGATGACCAACATCGATCTCTCACAAACTTCCGTCTGCGTCCGATAGTGGCGCTGTCAGCGAGTCCGTTAATGATTCAGGAATACCTACAGAAAAGCACCAAAAAGGTCCTCAACACGCTGGAACTGGCGGTTTCAGAGCTGGTTAAGCAGAAACAGAATCTCCTCACACCCGATTTTGTGCTGCTTGCGCTGCTGTCACAACCGGACTCGGAAGCGGTAAAAATCATCGAATCGATCTCTGCCGACCCGGTTGATGTGACGACCCAGATCAGAGCCCGGATCCAAAAGCACTATCAGCTCACCACGCCGAATGACGCCACCCAGATCGTCGGCTCCCAGGAGTTGACGAATCTGTTTCAAATCGCCCATGAAGAGGCAAAAAAACTGGGGGACGAATTCATCGCCACAGGCACACTCTTTTTAGCCCTGTTCGACTCCAGGACCGGCCACACCGCCGAACTCTTGCGCACCAGCGGCCTGCGCTACAAGCCGGCGCTGGAAGCGCTGCGTAATCTCCGGCAGGGACCAAGCATATCCAGCCAGGATGCCGAAACCGAGGCCGATGTGCTGAGCAAATATACCCGCGATCTGACGGAGCTGGCGCGGCAGGGAAAACTGGATCCGGTGATCGGGCGCGAGAAGGAGATTCACCAGATCATCCAGACGCTCTCCCGCCGTAAGAAGAATAATCCGGTGCTGATCGGCGAGGCCGGCGTCGGCAAGACCGTCATCGTCGAACATCTGGCCCAGCGCATCGCCGATGCAGATGTTCCGGATACGCTGATCAACAAGCGGCTGCTGGCGCTGGAGATGGGCGAGATCATCGCCGGCGCGAATATGCGCGGGGAGTTCGAACAGCGCCTCAAGTCGGTGCGCGACGCGGTGATCAAAGCCAAAGGCAAAGTGATTCTGTTCATCGATGAGCTGCATACCGTGGTCGGTGCAGGCGCTGCGGCGGGTGGGCTGGACGCCCCCAGCCTGCTCAAGACGGCGCTGGCACAGGGAAATCTCAAGGTGATCGGGGCAGATACGTTGAACGAATACCATCGCTACATAGAGGCGGACAAAGCGCTGGAGCGCCGCTTTCACCCGGTGCTGGTGCGCGCGCCAAGTATCGAAGAAACGATCCAGATACTGAAAGGCATCGCACCCCGTTACGAAGCACATCATCAGATTCAATACCAACCGAAGGCGCTGGAAGCCGCGGCCCGTCTCGCCGAGCGCTACCTGACCGACCGCCAGCTACCGGACAAGGCGGTGGATCTGATTGATGAAGCGGGCTCTCAGAAGCATATCAGATTGATTTCAATACCTCATAATATCAAGGTGTTAGAACAGAAACATCAGAAACTGCATCGGGACAAGAGCGAAGCCTTCGGTGTGCAGGATTTTGCGCGAGTCGCCAGCCTGCAGATGGAGATTCTGAAGCTGGAAGAGACCCTCAAATCGGCCCGGGAGAGCTGGCAGGCCGACCGGAGCAAGCTGGATTCATTGGTCAGCGAAGAGGATATTGCCGAGGTGGTCTCCGCGTGGACCGGCATCCCGGTGGCGCGGATGGTCGAGTCGGAGTCGCAAAAACTGACGCGCATGGAAGAGAATCTGCATCGGCGGATCGTCGGCCAGAACGACGCCGTCAGCTCGGTCGCCGATGCCATTCGCCGCAACCGCGCCGGCATCGCGACACCGCGCCGTCCGATCGGTTCGTTCCTGTTTCTCGGGCCGACCGGCGTCGGCAAGACCGAGCTGGCGCGCGCACTCGCGGCATTTCTGCTGGATGACGAAGCGCGCATCGTGCGCCTCGATATGTCGGAGTACATGGAACGCCACGAAGTCTCGAAAATAATCGGTGCGCCTCCGGGTTACATCGGCTACGGCGAAGGCGGCCAGCTGACCGAGAAGGTGCGGCGCAATCCCTACAGCGTGGTGCTGCTCGACGAGGTGGAAAAGGCTCACCCGGATGTCTTCAATATGCTGCTGCAGATTCTCGAGGACGGCCAGCTGACCGACGCCCAGGGCCGCACCGTCTCGTTCCGCAACACCATCCTGATCGGCACCTCCAATCTCGGCACCGAGACGCTGTCACCCGACAAGCGGCCGATCGGTTTTATTCAGTCGGCGATGCCGGACTACCAAGAGGCGCGCCAGCTGGTGATGCGTGAAGTGAAGCGATTCTTCAAACCGGAGTTTCTCAACCGGCTGGATGACATCATCGTGTTCCATTATCTGGAGCAGGAGGATGTATTGCAGATCGCCCGGATGTTCGTCGATGAACTGGTGGAACGCATGCACAGCCGGGATATTGAACTCGAAGTGGATGACGCGGTGATCGAAAAACTGGCGCGGGACGGCTTCGATCCGGTTTACGGAGCCCGCCCGCTGCGGCGCGAAGTGGAGCACCAGGTGGAAAATCCGCTGGCCATGAAGATCGTGAACGGCGCCTGCCCGGTGCACAGCCGGGTCCGGATCCGGCTGCTGGAAAATACCGTCCATATCGACATTATTAGCTAGCAACTTACTGTTTTTTATCAATAAAAATATTCTCACGAGCCCTTGAAAATCTCTTGATAGAAATCTATTTATATAAGTAGGAGAGCACTTGGAAAGGAGGTGTGAGATGAAAACCAGAGCCAATGAAATGACCAAACCGACGCCCAAATCAACGCGCGGTCTGACCCCTTGGGATGAGATGGACAGGAGTTTCGATACGCTGTTCAATCGCGGCTGGTTGCGTCCGTTTTATGAGATGTTCCCGGATTGGATGATGCGGGAGAGGGATTTCGATCTGCGGATGCCGAAAGTGGAGATGCTCGACAACGAGGAGGAGATCCTGGTGCGTGCAGAGCTTCCCGGCATCGACAAGAAGGACCTGGACGTCAATATCAGCGGGCAGATGCTGACCATCAAAGGTGAGACGAAACGGGAGGAGAAGGAGGAAGAGAAGGCGTACTTCCGCTCCGAAATCACCCGCGGCTCCTTCAGCCGTACGCTGCAGTTACCGGTTGAAGTGGACGAGAAGAGCGTAAAAGCCGTATTCAACAACGGCCTGCTTGAAGTCCATCTGCCGAAGACCCACAAGGTGGAGAAGCAGAAAATCACGGTTGAATGAGACCGGCAAGGGAGTGAGCGTTGTGTCTACATAAAAGCAGATTAAAAACAGATCTTTACAAACCGGCTGATTGCCGGTTTTTTTCTCCAAAGTGGCCGTTTCTATGCTCGCCTGGATGCCGGCGGTTCGGAACACCCCTTGAACTTCCCGGTCCGAGACTGCATTTTGAGCGGATAATCGACCCATTCAGGAGCGAAACAGATGTTGCCACCGGAACCTATTCCTGGCTCGATGAAGCTGCGCCGGCTGCTGATTCTACTTATCCTTATATATTGCAACTTAGGTTCCGCAATCGCCAAGCCACCACCGCCGGGCAGCACCATTGCCCCGATGCTGGAGCAGGTGTTGCCCGCGGTGGTCAATATCTCGACCCGGACGCGGACAAAAAGTCTGCGCCATCCGCTGCTGGACGATCCGTTCTTCCGCCACTTTTTTGATATCCCGGAGTCGCGGCAGCGCCAGAAGCAGAGCCTTGGATCGGGCGTCATCGTCGATGCGGGCAAGGGTTATATTCTGACCAATCACCATGTCATCGAGGGTGCGGACGAGATCACCGTCACGCTGCGCGATCAGCGTCAGTTCAAGGCTGAAATGGTGGGCCGCGACCCGGAGGTTGACCTGGCGCTTATTCGGATTAAAGCAGGCAACCTGACAGCATTGCCCATCGCCGACTCCGATCTGGTCCGCGTAGGCGATTTCGTGGTTGCCATAGGCAGCCCGTTCGGACTCGGCCAGACGGTTACCTACGGCATTGTCAGCGCCCTGGGACGCTCCGGCCTGGGGATCGAAGGGTTCGAAAACTTTATTCAGACCGATGCCTCGATCAACCCCGGCAACTCCGGCGGGCCGCTGGTCAACATGAGTGGCGAACTGGTTGGCATCAACACCGCCATTGTCGGGCCGTCCGGCGGCAATATCGGCATCGGCTTTGCGATTCCCGGCAACATGGCGAACGCCATCATGGGCCATCTGGTGCAGTATGGCGAGGTCAGGCGCGGCCAGCTGGGATTGGCAACGCAGGACCTGACGCCTGAGCTGGCACAGGCATTCGGCCTGCAACAACGCGGTGGTGCGGTGGTTGCGCGGGTGGCTCAGGGGTCTGCCGCAGAGCAGGCGGGGATACGCAGCGGCGATGTCATTATCAGCCTCAACGGCCAGCCTGTCGCCGGTTCCAGCGACCTGCGCAACGCCATAGGGTTGTTGCGGGTGGGAACGGCTATCGAACTCGGACTGCTGCGCAGCGGCAAACAGCTCAAGCTGCGCGCTGTGATCGCCGACGCGCAGGCCGACAGCAGGCCGTCGGCAATCATGGGCGAGCAGCTCTCCGGCGCTGTGCTGGGCGCGATCAGCGACAACCATCCCCTGGCCGGCAGGGTTGACGGCGTGCAGATCCGGGAGGTGCAGCACGGCAGTCCGGCATGGTCGGCCGGACTGCGCACCGATGATATTATCGAGTCTGTCAACCGGCTGCCGGTCGCTTCGCTGGACGATGTGGCGGCGGCGGTCGGGCGCAGCGCCGACTCGCTGCTGCTAAACGTACGGCGCGGTAATGCCTCGCTCTATATCCTAATCCGTTAAGCACCTGCGCCGTAGTGTTGGCAGATTAAAACGGCTGTGGATAGCGCTTGAATACATCCATGATCTCGGCGAGTATCCCTTCGCTCAATGTCACCTCAAATGCCGCAATATCCTCTTCCAGCTGCACCATGCTGGTGGCGCCGATAATCGTCGACGTGACACCGTCCGTCTGCTTGCACCAGGCAAGCGAAAGTGTGGCTAAGCTCAAATTGTGTCTGTCGGCGACCGCTTTGTATTCGGCGATCGCCGCGTGCGTCTGAGTTTTGTCGCGAAACAGGCCGTTGCGTTGCAGCATGGTCCAACGCGATCCGGGCGGCAGTGCGCCATGCATATATTTGCCGCTCAGCGCGCCCCCCGCCAACGGCGACCAGGGAAGAAAGGCCAGGTTGTTCATGACGCAGCACTCCACCAGATAGGGCCAATCCTTGGCATGCAGCAGGCTGAACTCATTCTGAACGGAGACCATGCGCGGCAGATCGTACTTTTCGCTCAGCCGCAAGTATTCGCTGATGCCCCAGGGCGTCTCATCCGACAAGCCGCAGTAGCGAATTTTACCGGCCTCAATGCAAGCCGACAGGCCCCTGAGAATATCCAGCATCTGCTCGCTGTTGCGGGCGGCATCGACGCTGCTGAAAGTCAACTTGCCGGGCCAGTGCTTGCCAAAGTGCGGTGAAGATCGGTTCGGCCAGTGCAGCTGGTAGAGATCGACATAGTCGGTTTGCAGCCGTTTCAGCGAGGCCTCCACGGCACTGATGACCGCCGCACCGGTAACATCGCCGCCGCCGCGAATCCAGCGCAACCCGTTGCCGGCAATTTTGCTCGCCAACACGATCTGGCTGCGCCTGCCCGGGTTGCGCGCAAGCCAGTTGCCGATGATGGTTTCCGTGCTACCGTAAGTCTCTGCGGTGGGCGGTATCGCATACATCTCCGCCGTGTCGATAAAATTTATCCCCTTGGCCAAGGCATATTCCAGCTGTCTATCGGCGTCTGCCTGACTGTTCTGCATACCCCAGGTCATACTGCCTAAACATACATTTGAGACGCTGAGTCCGCTGCTTCCAAGTTTTACGTGATTCATAGTATTCTCTTGCCAATTGGCTTTTTAGGTACTGTTAGACTAGCTTGGTCTCTGACCAGAAACACGTAATTTATTAAAACCTCGTCATCCCGGCGAAAGCCGGGATCTAGAGAACTCAAAACTGTAGTGGATTCCGGCATCTGCCGGAATGACGGAAAAGAGCGTGTCTGGACGTGCAGTGGCTTAGCAGCCCCAGTTGGCCAGCAAAAAATACCTCGGAGATGTCATGGCAAATAAAGCGTTGTTCAAAAACCCTCAGGAGATCTTTGATGCTTACTTCGAACGGCTCGACGATCTGATCGAAGGGCAGTCGGCAGCAGTTGTTCAGGAGATGTCCAAAGAGTTTTTACGCGCCTGGAATGACCTGGCGATCCAGACCATTCAACACCCGCAGGATTGGATCGACACCATGGTCCGCTACCAACGCGACCAGATGAACCTGTGGCTGAAATTTTTTACCGCTCCGGGTTCGGAACAGGCCGTACCGGTAGTCTCCCCGGATCGGGGCGACCGGCGCTTTTCCGGCAAGGAGTGGCGGGATAATCCCGTCTTCGACTATATCAAGCAGTCCTATCTGCTCGCATCGAACATGTTGAACAGACTCGCAGATACCACCCACCTGGATCAGGAGAACAAGAAGAAGCTCAAGTTCTACACCCGGTTTTTCGCCGATGCCATGTCGCCCAGCAACTTTGCGCTGACCAATCCCGAGGTGATTCAACACGCTGTCGACACCAAGGGCCAAAGCCTGATCGATGGCTTGCAGCTGCTGATGGAAGACCTGGAGAAGGGTCATATCAGTATGACCGACGAAGCGGCATTCAAACTGGGAACCAATCTGGCGACCACGCTGGGTTCGGTTATTTACGAAAACGAACTCATGCAGCTGATCCAGTACAAGCCGACCACGGAAAAAGTCGCGCAGCGGCCGCTGCTGGTCATTCCGCCATTCATCAACAAGTTTTACATACTGGATCTGCAGCCCGACAACTCGTTTGTCAAATACGCGGCCGATCAGGGCAATACGGTATTCATCATCTCCTGGCTCAATCCCGACAAGGATAAAAGCAAGCTGACCTGGGACGATTATCTCGCAGCAGGCGTGTTCACCGCGCTGGATGTTGTCAAGCAGATCACCGGCGGCGACAAGGTGAACACGGTCGCCTGGTGTGTCGGCGGCACGCTGCTGGCCAGTGCACTTGCCGTTTTGCAGGCGCGCAACGACGCCACGGTGGCATCGGCAACTTTTTTCACCTCGCTGCTCGATTTCAGCGAACCCGGCGAAATCGGCGTATTCGTGGACGAGGTGCAGGTGGCGCAACGCGAAGCGCAACTGGAACATACCGGGATGCTGAACGGCCGCGATCTTGCGATGGTCTTTTCGATGCTGCGCGCGAACGACCTGATCTGGTCCTATGTTGTCAACAACTACCTCAAGGGGAAGACGCCGCCCCCTTTCGACATACTCTACTGGAACAGCGATCCCACCAATCTGCCTGCCAGCATGTACATATCCTATGTTCAGAACATGTACCTGGAGAACAAGCTGGTGCAGCCGGGCGCGCTGACGATGTGCGGCCATCCCATCGATCTGAGCACGGTGACCACGCCGAGCTACTTTTTGTCGACCATCGAGGACCATATCGCGCCCTGGACCGCCACCTTCAAGACCGTCGATCTGTTTGCCGGTCCGGTCGAGTTCGTGCTCGGTGCAAGCGGCCATATCGCCGGCGTCATCAATCCGCCCGCTAAGCACAAGCGCAACTACTGGGTGGACGGTGAGCGCGGCAAAGGCGCCGAGCATTGGCAGCAAACAGCCACCTCGCAACCCGGCAGCTGGTGGCCGCACTGGATCGAATGGCTGGCGCAGTTCAGGGGCGCCGAAGCTGCTGCTCCTGAGTTGCCCGGCAACAACAAATTCAAAGTGATTGAACCCGCCCCAGGGCGTTATGTCACCAAACGCGTCGACTGATGCAACAGGCTATCCAAACGCGGAACACGTCTTGCAGGTACGCATTTCGGACTGCAACGTGGTTCGCGGGGGATTATGCGACAGGTTCTAGTCATCAAGGTATTTGCCGAAATACCGGTAGTACAGCTTGATCCAGAAAGGCGAAAGCAGCGTGGTGTAGGCGATGACCATGATCAACGCCGTGTAAACGCTGCCGGTAAAAACGCCGGCTGCGCTGCCCAGACCGGCAAATATCAGCCCCACTTCGCCACGCGGCACCATCGCCATGCCGATAACGAAGCGTCGCGGAAACGGCTCAGCTATCAGCATTGCGCCGGTGAACTTGGCGCAGATCGCGATAATCACCAGCGTGAGAGAGAGCCCCCAGAAGAATCCCGAACCCCAGTCGATCTCACGCAGATCGAGCGACAGGCCGACAGCAACGAAAAATATCGGCGCAAAGAGTTGCACTATCGGTTTCATCTGGCTCTCTATCTTCTCCGAAAACTCTGTGCTGGTTCGGATAGCGATGCCGAACGGGAGGAAAAAACGCCGGGAGAGCGCGATCCCCGCGGCGAATCCACCCAGCAATTCCGGTGCGCCGAACCAATGGGCAAGCCAGGCGAAGAAGATCACCAGCGAAACAATCGTGACCGGAATCAGTCCCGGATTCTCCAGACGCTGGTCAAGATGTCCGATCAGCTGTGACATCAGTTTGGCGAGCATCGGTGCCAACAGGAAGAAAACCGACATATAGGCGAGCACCTTGCCAGCGTTGATCCAGTTGATCTCCCCGGTAATCGAGAACTCATAGAGCAACGCCAGCAGCACCACTCCGAGGATGTCATCGAGCACGGCTGCGCCGAGGGTGATTTGACCCTCGACGCTGTGTTGGCGATGTACACCGGAGAGGGTGCGTACAGTGATGCCGATACTGGTTGCGGTGAGCGTTCCGCCGATAAACAGCGACGCGATAAGGGAGAGGTCAAACAGCCAGTGGGCTAACGCAAATCCGGCAATCATCGGTCCGATAAAGCCGCCGATCGCCACGGTAATCGCCTTGCGGCCGGCGTCGATCAGTTTGCCGAAGTCAGTCTCGAGGCCTACCTCGAACAGCAGCATGATGACGCCAATTTCAGCCAGCAGAAGAATAACCTGATTGATCTCCACCCAGCCAAGCAGGCTGGGACCGATCACAATCCCGGCGGCAAGCTCCCCGATCACGCCCGGCGCTCCGAGCGAGTTTGCAACCTCAGCCATTATTCGGGCAGTGACCAGAATAGCAAGCAGCTGAAGCAGAAAAGTGTGGACTTCCATGGATACCCCCAGAAGCGCTGATACTCTGCGGATTATCCGTGAAGTCAAGCGCAAATGCCTCAACGGAGGTCAATGAAACCCTTGGCTCAACGTAACCAGTCCGGTCGCACCCGGAATCCGGATGCGCCTGTTTGTCCTCTCGGTCGCTCATCCGCTGCAAATGATGGTTAAGAGGATTTAGAATATTAGGTTGAATTGGCTTTGTTTTGTCCGTGGTTGGCCGACACCGGTCCTACGAACAAACAACGCAAACGACCGTTTAAAACGCATTGCTGACTAAGGTGAAGAGATTCCCATACTTGGACTCGACCTACTATAGACACTTAATTACTTTGCTTTAAAGTGAGCTATTGCACATGACAATCTATCTCCTTGTGCCACAATAAAAAATATAATGGCCGTTAATGAATCAAGTAGCCCTACTCCTCTTTTACATGCTAGAACTGGACAGCAGAAAGAGGTACACATTCGCGTCGAACATCTCAGAGTCCTAGCGCGCCATTCGATTTTCTTATTCCTTGGGAATCTTGCTGGATGTATGACTTTGGGCTTTGGGTTATGGCCCATCGCAGATAAAGCTGTGCTGATTACCTGGATGTCCATCATGATTCTGTTTAATGCCGGCAGATGGATTGTTGGGATGCGTTTTCCAAAAGGTTTCATCAATGAGGAAGAAACGTATCATTGGGAGAGAAAGCTTGTTGTATTTGTTGCGATTTCAGGCTTTCTCTGGGGAATCGCAGGCATCTTGTTTTACGTCCCGGACCAACCAGAATACATTTTATTTCTGGCACTGATCATTGTTGGTATGTGCGCAGCGACAACAGCAACGCTGTCATTTCATCGCTTTGCTTTCCCGGTATTTCTGTTACCCGCAATCAGCCCTATTACACTGAATCTCATGTCGGATAACAATCTTGTTGCGAATGCCGTTGGATTCATTATCCCATTTTATTTTGCCTTGCTTTATCAATTATCTCGGGAAATATATCGGACGGCTAATGAATCGATTATAAGTCGCATAGACAGTCAGCATCAGGCAATGTTCGATCATCTTACCGGAGTGGCCAATCGACGGGCATTTGAAGAAGCTATGGATCGGGAGTGGTACCGAGCTCTGCGCGATAAGAGTGCGCTATCACTGGTGATAGGGGATATCGATGATTTCAAATCCTGCAATGATACCTATGGTCATGCAGTAGGAGATTTGGTTCTGGAGGCGGTCGCCGAACTTTTGGAGAGACGTATTCGGCGTGGCACAGATCTGGTGGCTCGTATCGGTGGTGAAGAGTTTGCAATCATATTGCCTGATACCGATTTGGAAGGTGCGCTGACTTTGGTCAATAGCATCAGGGTCGGTGTACGGCACCTGGCTGAAGCATATGATAAAGAAATTCCTCAAGTGACAATGAGTTTCGGCGTATCAAGCCTACCGCCTGATAAGTCTTGCGACACAGAGATATTATTTCGTTGTGCGGATGCAGCTCTGTATCAGGCCAAGAAAAAAGGTAAAGACAGGGTGGAAAGCATTGATAACACACCATCTCTGTCGTCAGTAGAGCAGTCGTTTATATAGTGCGGGTGTGGATCTATCGAAAAGTGGCATCATGTAACAAAGTTTATTTTTTCATTCCGCATTGCATCTGTGAGCTTTGGTAGAAAGAGCCTCGTTACTGAGTCCTGAAAAGGTTTATCAATGTTTGGTGCAAGTCAGTTTACACTGAACAGCGGTCATTCAGCGCACATCCTGCTTGAACGACGGCAGGTCGATGTTCCTGGCCTGAGAGACATTGGCGAAGCGCAGATCAACCGTTGCCAGCTCGACACCCGTGAAATCAGCATTGGTCAGCACCGCATGCCGCATGCTGCTGCCGCCGATCACGGCATGGGTCAAATCTGCCGTTGACAGATCGGCATCGCTGAAATCGGTGTTCGATGCCCACACCTGGCATAACCTGGCGCCTTGCAGTTTGGCACCGTGCAGACGCGCCCGGTTGATGATCGTGAAGCCGCCGCTGTAGCGAGTGGTCAGGTCAGCCTCTCTGAGATCGGCTTCCACCAGGTTGGCTCCGTACAGATTGGCGTTGCGCAGATCGGCACCCTTCAGGTTGGCCATACGCAGGTCCGCTTCGATCAGCTGGGCGTCGCACAGTTTCGCCCCGCTGAGATCGCTCTGCGACAGGTCGGCGCCCTGCATGTCAGCGCGTTCGAACTGCGCCTGGCGCAGATCGGTCTGGCACAGACGCACCCGCCGAAGATCGGCGTGCGAGAAGTCAGCCTGTTGCAGATTGCAGTGATGCAGATCCGCGGCATAGCGCCGGTGATCCGCACCCAGATGTGCGCCTGCCAGATCGGCACCGCTAAGGTCGGCACCATTGAGGTGTACGCCGTATAACCTCGCGCCGGCAAGCCGCGAATCCCGCAGGTCGGCGCCGCGCAGATCGGTATTGTCGAGACGGGCCTGGCTCAGATCCGCTCCCGCGAGGTCAGCGCCGGCAAGGCGCATCTCACGCAAGTCGGCACCCTGCAGGCTGGCAGCGTTGACGCGCTCTAAAACTTCCCCGGTCTCACGGTGTTTGATTTCGATCATCTTCTTCTCCCAATTCGCACTTGCGCCTGCTCTTTTGAGCCCCGCGGCAGGATGCACGACAGCTTCTCGACTCAAGTATCAGCGTGATTAGCAATAGGCGCAAGCAGCAGCCTGAAACCTTTGTTGAGACACACGCCCTGTCCGAAAACATAGCCGCCATCCGCTCCGATTAGGCGGAACGCCCGTCCGGCGTTTCGACACCGACTCGGTAAGCATGCCGCATCCACAGATAATAGATGACCGGGACCGCCATGCGCGACAGCAGCAGCGACGCCACCTCGCCCGCCATCAGCGAGATCGCCAACCCCTGGAAGATCGGGTCGAACAGGAT
The DNA here is from genome assembly GCA_024235255.1 of Chromatiaceae bacterium. Taxonomy (GTDB): domain Bacteria; phylum Pseudomonadota; class Gammaproteobacteria; order Chromatiales; family Chromatiaceae; genus HKST-UBA178. The sequence continues at coordinate 74,457 of JACKMT010000001.1, read as the reverse complement.
CACGCTGCCGCCCACCACCACTGCCATCGCGGTCAGCATCATGGGACGGAAGCGCACAGCGCCGGCATCGACCACCGCTTCCGCCAGCGGCATGCCCTGCAGCACGCGCAGTTTGATGAAGTCCACCAGGATGATCGAGTTGCGCACGACAATACCAGCGCCTGCCATAAAGCCGATCATCGAGGTTGCCGTGAAAAATGCGCCTAAAGCCCAGTGTGCCGGCAGTATCCCGATCAGCGAGAATGGGATTGCCGCCATGATCACGAACGGTGTGCGGAACGAGCGGAACCAGCCCACCACCAGGATGTAGATCAGCGCCAATGCAACGGCAAAAGCGGCGCCCAGATCGCGGAAGACTTCGTAGGTGATGTGCCACTCGCCATCCCACTTCATTGCCGGCTGCAGTGTGGAGAATGGTTGGCGGACATTCCAGATCTCCATCGGCGCATCCCGGCCCGGGGGCGTGTACGCACGAATCTTATTGTTCAGCTGCAGCAGCGCGTAGATGGGGCTTTCGGCGGCGCCGGCGACATCGCCGGTCACGTAAACCACGGGCAGCTGATTCTTACGGTAGATGCTCTTCTCGCCCACGCCGGTTTCGATGCTGGTGACCTCGCCCAGCGGCACACAATGGTCACCCGAACAGATCGGCAGCGGCAAGAGTTCCATCGGCTGGGCCCGCTGTCTGAGCGGAAGACGCACCCGGATAGGGATATCTTCATTCTCGATATCGACGTGCAACAGGCCGGCATCGGCGCCCGACTCGGCGATCTGAACAACCTCTGACACCTGTTCCGCGCTCACCTGGTGCAGCGCCGCCTTCTCCTGCTCGAAACGGAACACCAGCTGTGGCTGATCAGCCTCGACGTACCAGTCGACGTCCACCACACCGGGCGTCTCCTCGAACAGCGCTCGCACCTGCCGGGCAATCGCAATCTGCTCGCTGTAGTCCGGACCATAAATTTCAGCCACTATGGTCTGCAGCACGGGCGGTCCCGGCGGTACCTCGGCCACCTTGATTCGTGCGCCGCAGCTGACTGCCAGCGTCTGGATCTTTTCGCGAATGCGCTTGGCGATGTCGTGACTCTGCAGCGCCCTCTCCTCTTTGGACACCAGGTTGACCTGGATGTCCGCGACATTGGGACCGCTGCGCAGGAAGTAGTGGCGCACCAGGCCGTTGAAATTGTACGGTGCCGCGGTGCCGGCATAGATCTGATAGTTCAGCACCTCAGGCTCGTCCCGCAGTTTGGCGGCCAGACGACGAGCGATATTGGTGGTGCACTCCAGGGTAGTGCCTTCGTCGGTATCGATGACTACCTGCAGTTCGCTCTTATTATCGTACGGCAGCATCTTCACCTTCACCGCACCTGTCATGACCATAGCCATACTCCCCAGCAGCAACAGGCTGATCGCGGCCAGAAACGCCATCCCCAACAAAGGACGGTGGATCATCGGCCCCATCACCCGGCGGTAGGCGCGAGTCGTCCAGTCCTCCTTATCGATCGGCGCTTCACCGCGCTGGCGAGCGTGCCAACGCAACATCCGATAAGCTGCCCAGGGTGTAACCACGAAGGCGACGAACATCGAGAACAGCATGGCCGCGGTCGCCCCAATCGGAATGGGCCGCATGTAGGGCCCCATCAGCCCCTGCACGAAAGCCATCGGCAGCACGGCGGCAATGACCGTCAGGGTGGCGAGGATCAACGGGCTACGCACCTCGTTTACCGCAGCAATGGTGACATCCTTGAGCGGCCGACCACGGTTCTCCGGCAAGCGAAAATGCCTTACCACGTTTTCAACATCCACGATCGGATCGTCCACCAGGATACCGATGGAGAAGATCAGCGCGAACAGGGTCACACGGTTGAGTGTAAAACCCAGCAGGTAAAAGGTCGCCAGGGTCAGTGCCAAGGTAACCGGGATGGCGATCGCTACCACACCGGCTTCGCGCCAGCCGAGCACCGCCACGATCAACAAACTCACACCTATCACCGCCAGTCCCATGTGGAACAGCAGTTCGTCGGATTTTTCGCGTGCGGTATGCCCATAATCGCGGGTCACTGTGACCTCGATTCCATGCGGGATCAGATTGCCGCGCAACAGCTCGATCTTGCGCATCACCTCCGCGACAACCTTCACCGCATTGGCCCCTTTGCGCTTGGCTATCGCCAGCGTCACTGCGGGCTCCTCCGGGTTGGCATCGGCATCCCGCTCCGCATTCCCGCCCCGGCCAAACAATACATACTCCACCGGCTCCTCAGGACCGTCCAGAATCTCCGCAACATCGCGCAGATAGACCAGCTGGCCTTGATGCACGCCGATTACCAGGGCGCCGACATCAGCGGCGGTGCGTAGAAAGCCGCCGGTCTCCACCAGGGTTTCGTGACCACCGTGAGGTATGCTGCCTGCCCGCTGCTGACGGTTTCCGGCACGTAGCGTACGCAAAACATGCGCAGGATCTATCTGGTAGGAGACAAGCCTGCCTGCGTCCAGTTCCACCCGCACCTGGCGCCGCAATCCGCCAATCAGCGTAGTCTCGGAAACATCCGTCACCTGAGATACGACATCGTCCACCGCAGCAAGGATGCGGCGCAAATCGTAACTATCGTAGCCACCGCCATGAAAGGTGAGTGCCAGCACCGGTACATCATCAATCCTGCGGGTTTTAAGCAGTGGATAGCTGGCACCTTCCGGAATCCGGTCGAGGTTGGCGTACAGCTTCTGATAGAGCTGCACGATCGCCGCCTCTTCATCCCAACCCACCAGGAAGCGCACGATCGTCAGCGAACTGCCGGGACTGGAGGTGGAATAGACGTATTCAACACCCGGCAGCTCCCAAGCCAGCTTCTCCAACGGCTGGGTGACGCGCTGCTCGACTTCGCGCACCGATGAACCAGGCATCTGGACAAATACGTCGATCACCGGTACCACGATCTGCGGCTCCTCTTCACGCGGCAGCATCAGTATCGCGATGAAACCGACAAGAATCGATGCGCCGATGATCAGAGGGGTCAGGGGGGAGTCTACAAAGAACTGCAGGATCCTTGCTACGAGCCCGAAGCGGAGTACTCGGTAACCGCGCTTTTTCATCCTGAGTCGCCCCTTATCGGGGCCTTGGCGTGTCTATTTGCGAAAACAGCACATCCGGGTACGCCCGCCCCGTCGTGATAATTCCATCTTTTTTATAAGTTTATGCTTGCCTTTCACCATTGTCAAAAGACGAGACGCATTAGCACCGCACTAAATAGCCTACGGAAATTCAGTAAATATCCGCTACCCATTCAGTGCGTTGTATGCTGAAAATAGCGATGATACGAATTGCTGAATTACCGGAGTCAACGAATCTTATCTGTCTGCAAGTACGCAAATACAGTTGAAAAATAAGCAGTGGAACAGTTGTCTCTGTTAGTGAAGTCGCTCTCTGCTCACGCAAACTCGGCTGAAAATGACATTATTATAATCCGAGGTTGTCGCGATTTACGCCACTATTGACTATAATGCATGCCATATGGCAATTGTTCGGAGTTAAGTAATGGCCTCAGCAACAGCACAGTCCGTACCCTCGTACGTTTCGGTTGATAACCTGCTCGGCGGTAAACGCGTGCTGCCGGTCACGCCGCTCTCCCCGATCGATTGGGTAGCCGTGATCCGCCGGGGACTTCCCGCCTTCGCCATCGACTCTCTGACCAGGTTCACCCGCATGACCCAGGCCGAACTGTCGCTGGCGCTGGGCATTCCCGAACGCACGCTGGCGCGTCGCAAACGCGAGGGGAAACTGAACAGCGAGGAGTCTTCCAAACTGGTGCGTCTGGCCCGCGTCATCGAGCGCGCCGAAGAGGTGTTCGAGAATTTCGACCTGGCCATCGATTGGCTCAAGTCGGGCAACACCGCCATGGCCGGCTTCACTCCGATGAGCCTGCTCGATACCGATATTGGCGCAGAGAGCGTGATGGACACGCTGGGACGCATCGAGCACGGTGTCTTTGCCTGAGCTGCGCGTCTGGCGTCTGGTAACCGCACGCTTCGTCGACACTGCGTTCTCGGGCGAAGGCGCAAGACGTTTCGGCGGGCGCTGGAACAGAAAGGGTGTTCCGCTTGTCTACACCGCCTCTAGCCAGTCTCTCGCGATGCTGGAGATGCTGGTGCAGGATGAACCTCTGCGCGCGTGCTATTTCATGATACCGGCGGATATCCCGGCAGATCTGAAGATAGACCGGATAACACCCGATCGACTTCCGGTAGACTGGCGCGATCGTACCGCGCTGGAACAGCTGCGGACAATCGGTTCGGATTGGGCAGTACAGTTATCCAGTGCAGTGTTGCAGGTACCCAGCGCAGTAGTGCCAGCCGAGGTCAACTACCTGCTGAACTCAAAGCACGCCGATTTTGCCGCAATCTCCATCGGTCAACCGCAGGAGCTTGTCACCGATCTTCGGTTGATAAAAGGCAAGCCGCTCGGTGAATAGGCCGACCGGGTGCTGCGCATCAGCAACTCGTCGGCATGCGTTAAAAACATCCAAACACGCCATTAACTGAGAGTTGAAGCCGGACAATAGCGCTGCCCAATACCCGGCATCCGACGTTCTCTATCGGTGACTTTCTTGCGTAACCGGCTTCAACGACTCCGATTCTGCGGTAGCAATTCATCAATCAGCAGTTGCATTTTTGCGAAATGGCTGCCCTCCCAATAGATCTGGTGGCAGGAATCACACCGCCAGAATTGGTCATAATAGCGCAGCGTTTTGGGTTCGAGTTGATCGAGAATACTGTGTTTGTCAACCGTAGCGACTCTGCCGTTACATCTAGTGCAGCGGCCGAATGGCTTGATCTCGGCATACAGATCAAACCGTGCAAGTACTTCGTCGAGCTGTCTGCGTGGATCGTGACTGCGCACGAAGTAGCCGTGGTTGACGATGCGGCGTTTCAACAGATCACGGTCGCGCGTCAGCAGGATGCGGTGCTCACCGGCCGAAATCGCAGCGAGCTGATCGTCGTCATAATCATTGCGGTAGAGCGTATCCAAACCGAGATGGCGCAGATAGCGCGCCAGCCGGCCGAGGTGGCAGTCGAGCACGAATCGCGGTTGACGCAGCGGCAGTTCACGCAGTTTCAGCAGCGGTCTAATATCGAGACTCTCGAACATCGGGTAGACACTGATACGGTCGCCGTCTTCCACGATATAGCCGAAGTCCACCGAAGTGCCGTTTGCGAGTATCACCTCGACCTCGGTGTGCGGCACGCCCAGCGCCTCGATGATATCCTTAACCGATGCGCGACGCCGCAGCGGATAGTCGAACGCAACCTTGCGTTTTTCCGGAGGCAGAAAATCGTTGAGTTCTTCGTAAAAACGGAATTTGGCACGGTGATCGGTATTCACAGCGGAGAGTATACCGAATCATTCCCAATTGCGAACCCAGGGCACTCCGATTGCCGCTTTTGCGACCAATTTTTCCAACAACAAAATGGATCATGCGCGTGATGTATTGGGGTGTGACCCACTCGTAACAGGGTACGTTTTTCAAGTGCTGGCTTGATGGCGCCTGCAACCTATGATCAGATGGCAGGCGTGAAATCGAGGTGATACAGAATGCTGGACAGCTCCTGCTACTCCAAGAAGTTCGTCCAAGCCATAGCCGTTTTGAGCTCCGTTGCACTTTGCATAATGATTGAATACCTACTCTTTCCGATAGGATCCGTTATCCAGCTTGGAGCGGCGCAAGCGCAGAGTCTCATGAGTAGTCCGGTTTATTCATTTCTTGCTAAATTCTGCCCAACTTCCCTATTTCCAACCACGTGTGCAGCATGAGCAGAATCCAGATTCTGTCCTCAAGATTCTTGTTCCCCTGCATATACTCCTTCACATATTGCCCGGCGATTTTAGCATCAACCAATCTATGATTTTTTATTACACTGTCTGATAAGTACCGCTTAATCAGCTCGAAATTTCTTCCATTCAGAATATACTGCTTTGGGAACATAAATGAGCCCTTAGGCTTGGCCACAATATGCTCAGGAAGATGTTTTGCAAGCAGCGCTCTTATAAGGATCTTATTCTGACGATTGAAGTATCGTTGGCTCTCTGGAAGATTTCGCGTGAATTGAGTCAACCGTTTGTCAAGAAACGGGAATCGAACAACCGATGCCTGACTGTTGGCGGACTGTACGACTTTCCTATACGCATTTTCCGGTTCCCAGACTTCGCATAAAGTGCGAGTTTTATGCTCTATTGGTGTTCTGCATTCTGCATAAATTTGGTACAAATAAGAGCTGGAGAAATCGGGCTTGCTTCCGGTAAGGCATGAAATCTCCTCTCCCGACCAGCCGTTCCAAGATACGAACTGCTCTTCCGCATATCCATGCAATATTGAAATCAGTTTGTCCGCGGTATATGAAAACCCGCGAGGGAACAGATTCCAGGGAAAACGTTTTAGAAAGGGAGCACTTCTGTTAAGCCACCACCCTAACGCTTCCTGATAAGTCGCCGGTATTCCAAAAGACGAATCACTACCTGTTCCATCCCAGAACAGTTTGAACTCATCACCAAGTGCTCCGATAGCCGCATAGACAGGAAGTACTGCAAAATCACCCATCGGTTGCCCGAGTGAATTCACCACATCAGTCCATTTGCTGAGATACTCATCTTCGCTAAACCGCATTAGGCGTAAAGGGATTCCGAAATGTTTAGTAACATGCCTTGCATCCTCTCCCTCATCGATGGATCGATCGGAAAAACCAAGGGTTATCGCTTCAACATTGTCTAACCCGGCTAGTTTTACAGCGATGGATAGAACCGAAGAGTCCTTCCCTCCGGAGAGAAACAATCCCAGTTTGCCTGTTTTTATGCTGTGCTTTTGAGCGGACTCTACTAACAAGGATTCGTAGCGAATAAGGAGCTCTTCAGGTGGAACATCGATGAGATTATCTGATATTTTTTCGAAGGGTTTTATTTTTTTTTTGTCTAAAAGTTTGCAGCTGTTATAGAGCACAGATTCACCTGGCATTACCGCGGTAATACCTTCAAACATTGTCAGTGGAGCCGGAACGTATAGGAAATGCAAGAGGTTGGCTACCGCATCATAATTCAAGCCGAAACCCAAATTTTTCAGGTGAGTCAACGATGAAGTGAAAACCAATACACCGTCCATGTATCCTGCATATAATGTTTGCGCACCGGCGGAATCGCGGGCCAATAATAACTGATCATTTCTATCATCGATCAAACAGGCAGCCCATGAACTATTAAAGCCACTTACCTCTGTCAGAAACCAATCAGCAAGTTCGCTCCCGTTTGCGAGCTGATTGGAATCGGGTAGAAAGAGCAATACCGCACCGCCCGTCACAACAGGATCGGTGGTGCTCTCAAGGTGATCAGTCCGCCCCACAATTAGATAGTTATCACTGTCAAACGTAAAATAATTGTCTGAGTGATCTGCAGTATTGTTCAACTCCAATATACGGCGAAAATTGTTTTTCTCCTCCAACTTTAAATTTTTTTTATAAATCCCGCAAAGACTCAAACATGATATCCCTTTAGACATCATGACACCCTCTCCTTCCAAGAAACCACTTCAACCATACAGCAAACCTACTTAATCCCACGGCACTTGTGCATGCATAAAAAAAGCTGCGCCAATTCAACTTGTACTTCAAGCTCTTGGAAAAATCTGAAGCGACATTGAACTGACCCAACTTATAGAGGCGATAATACCCGATTTGAAACCAAGCTTCCGCATAGCGTTGTTTTATATCAATACCTAATTGCATCAAATAGTCACCGTGGTTCCGGTTAATCTGATCCAAAACCTTGGGACGAATCTGTACGTTTATTCCAGTGTCATTGGTAAGATTTTTTGCGTGTTTTCTGCGGCGTGTATAAACATTAGTCTGATATGCCGCTCCACTTATTCGAGCCAGATCTAGCCAAAGAAGATAATCTTCCGAAAATCTGAACTCCAGCGGAAAAAGTTTTGTGTTGTTCAGATAAGAACGACGCACCATCACTGTAGGGGTCGAGATAAAATTATTATTATATATTTTTCGAAATGCATCGATGATAAATAGGCTGTCGCCGAAGTAACTCTCCCCCAGCCCATGTTTCTGAAAATGGCTTTGTGATTCTTCACCATTTTCACTAAAATCCACCATATCACCACATAGCAAACCAACATCAGAATGCTTTTCCATAACAGCAACCTGGCTGGCGATTTTACCTGGCAACCACAAGTCATCGGCATCCAGAAATGCGATGTACTTTCCGGAAGATTCGTTTATCCCTCTATTTCTTGCCGCTGACGGTCCGCTATTCGTTTGACCAATTCTGATAACACCATCTTTATATTTATTCTCGACAAGCTCAAGTGTATTGTCCGTAGAACCATCATCTACAATGATGATTTCAATAGGCTGATAGGTTTGTTTGAGAACACTATCAATCGTTTCTACTATAAAGCTCGCTGCATTGAAGGTCGGAATGACGACGCTGACGAGGGGATGCATTGCAGATAAAAACCCGTTTATGTTTGTTGGCGCTGATAGTTACGGTACTGCTCAAGATTTGCCCTAAAATCCGGCTTCGATTTCAACTCCCATTGTCCAAACAGATAACCTGCATTCGTAGCTATATTTCGGCAAAAAACGATGACTGGCACCCAGAATTCTCGGGAAAGAAGATTAGTTTTCTGACGTATTTCACGCAATACCGGCGGGACCATCTGAACATACAGATAGATCAATATGGTTATTGCAGCAATCCAAGCCCAGCTGTAAAAACAGCCCAGTAATAAGAGAAAAAACCAGGCGATATGGTATCGCAGCCAATAAATTGACCCTTTGAGGTTTCCATTTTCAATTCTGCCGTTGCCTCGACCATAAAGGAAAAACATTTTTGTCAGTTTTTTTAATGTAGGTCTCGGCCGCCACGCAACTATCGCATCCGGAGCATAGGAAACGAAGAATCCATTTTGTACAAATCTTTTAGCGAACAGCGTATCTTCTCCGGTATAGAGCCATTCGGGGTATCCTCCAACCGCGCTCCAAGCATCTTTCCTGAAAGCCGAGTTGCGCCCATAAAATAAGCGTGTAGTAGCATCACCGGAGTCCGCCGGCATACACAGAGCACCGCTGAAAAACTCGAATGAGTTTCGATAATCTATTTTAAATATCCCCGCAACAGCAGCAATGGAGGAGTCATTTTCCAACGGTTTGATTAGTTCTTCCAACCAATTGGCGTCGGGGCGGCAACCCCCGTCTGTTACCGCGATTATTGAACCTGTGCACTTTTCAATGGCTATGTTGCGCCCTCGGGAAATATTAACACCCGGCTCGATATAAACCCGTAGACGATCATCACTAACCGCATAGCCATTTAGGACCGGAATAGTTTGATCACTGGAGCCACCATCTACCACAACAACTTCATCCGGGGGGCGTGTTTGTGTCAAAATCTGAGCAAGAAGCTCTTTCATTCCATCGCCTTCGTTCAGAACCGTTAGAATTACTGAAACTTTTTGCCTGTTCATTTTACTTCACCCCTGTATATACAACACATCTCACCCATTTTTGGTAGCACAAGTGAGATTATGGTAGAGAGCTTCGTAACTCTCTGCCAAGCGACTAAGCCCAAAGCTGCTCTCGACAAATTTCTGACCATGTCGCCCCAATCCCCCGCCACGATCATCCAAAATAGCCTGTAATGCTTTATGCAGACCGACTCCGTCATTGGGTATATAGGTGTAGCCATTCTCACCGTCAGTCACCAAATCCAACACTCCGCTGACTTGGGTGGCAATAACGGGCAGGCCACATGCCATGGCTTCCAGGAGTACGTTTGGCATACCCTCCCCGTTCGAGGGAAGAATAAAGATATCCGCAGCTCTGTAATATCTCTCGATATCTTTAACTTCTTCAAGTATGCGTACCATTGACGAGTTTCGCGAGGCAATCTGCTTCAATGCACCAATAAACTTCCCTGCTGGATCATCACGACTTTGAGGTCCGATTGCCAACAACAACCCATCGGTTGAGAATGCGCGATTCTGTATCCATTGATCTACCAGCCAATGGATATTCTTACGCCGATCGAATACTCCAACTGTCAGCACAATGAGTTGTGATTCAGGTAAGTGCAGTTCCTTCCTAAGCGCTTGCTTTTCTTCCATAGTCGAAGGCTGAAAACGAATCGTATCGACACCATTCGGCAACAAGTTGATTCGATCAGCAGCGACACCCGCAGCAATAAACTCCCGCTGCAAATTTTTACTTATGGCAATATAGGCATCCACCAGATCCAGAAAAGCCATATGGATACGGCCAGCCAAGGATACTCCCAGCCCATGTAAATCATTTTGTTCAAGGCTTGCCTTCACCAGACTCTTCCAGCCGAGCAGCTTAGCTATTGGCCCTACGATACTGTTGACATAGTATGCACCGTGGCTGTGGAAAATATCGAAATCATTCCTTCGACTCCATCCGTACAACAAAAGCCCCCACCACAAACGTAACTCTTTGTGTTTTGACCCCCTACCTTCAGAAACGCGGTGGACACGAAATCCGTCAATAACTTCATCCTCCAACAACCCTGGCCAACAAATGGTGACGAATTCCACATAGTGACCCCGCTTCTGGAGGTGTTTGGCAAGAGACATAGCTTGCTTGGCTGCACCGCTGTATTGGGGAGGAAAATACATACTAAACATCAGCACTCGAAATCGAGGCGATATCTCTTTCTGTTTTTTCCGGGGCTCCTCACTCACCTACATGCTCTCCTCAACCATAATTAATCACCGTATTTCCCCTGTAACTGCAAGATCCTGAATTTTAATCTAAAAAGCGGCTCATTTATGATACTCTTGAGTAAAAATACAAATCGTCTGTGCAATTGACCGGCGTCACTGTTTGCCAGGCTCTGGGCAACATTTCGACCGAATAAAAACTGCCGCCCAGAAATACCGGCGGCGTGCTCACCAGCGACAGAAGGAGCAGTAGTTTCTCGCAACCGTCGGCCCAGATTTGGATAATAAATCCAAGCGGACTGAATGAGTTACAGTTTCGGATCGAGAACATCAGCAGCCAGAAGAGAGGTGCGACCTCCAGGCCAACACAGCGAGGCCCCTGCTCTTAGTCCACCGAATATTTAATGGCAATGGCAAATGGTTCTGGTGCGCGAATTCAGAACGGACATGAACTGTATGACTGAGAAGATGAGTAGATCGACCGGATTCAGGAACAACGTTCTCACGCTCTTCCGATTATTACTGTTTCTGCTGCCGACGGTCACTGCTCCGGCAGCACCGCTTCCCACGCTTAACATTGATCTGACACAGACCTCGGCTTCGGGAGTCTCCTCAGGTGGTTACATGGCGCTGCAATTTGCCATTGCCCATTCGGACATTATGCTCGGGAGCGCAATATTCGGCGGCGGTCCCTACCGCTGCGGTGCCGAAGGGGTCACTACCGCGCTGGGAACCTGCATGCAGGGACAACCCGACCCGCAAAAGGCAATTGTAGAGACTGAAACCGCCGCCGCCAACGGCTTAATCGCTGCTACGGATAATATTCTCCGGCACCGGGTCTGGCTGTTTGCCGGCTACAACGACGGAGTTGTGAAACAGTCGGTTATGGACAGCCTCTATGCGTACATTACGCACTATGTTCCGTCTGCGCATGTCTTTTATCAGAAAACGCTGGGCGCTGGTCATGCGATGATCACGCAACATCACGGCACTGAATGCTCGCTGACCGGTGGCGTTTTCATTAACGACTGTGATTACGACGGCGCCGGACTGCTGCTGCAGCATATCTATGGAAAGCTCTCCGATCCGGCAGCAGCGGCGCCAGCCGGCGAGTTGCTCGCCTTCGATCAGAGCGCTTTTACTCAGGGTGACAGCCATCGGGTAGGCTTGGCAAGGGAGGGTTATCTATACCTGCCGGCATCCTGCTCCCGCGGCGAGCTCTGCCGCGTGCATATCGCGTTTCATGGCTGCCGCCAGTATGCCGGCGAGGTGAATGACCAGTTTTATCGCTATGCCGGTTATAACCAGTGGGCGGATAACAACAGGATCATCGTGCTGTATCCGCAAACCGTGGCAACCAGTCTGGGCCCGTTCAATCCCAAAGGGTGCTGGGATTGGTGGGGCTATACCGGCGCCGATTTCGCCTATCGAAACGGTGCGCAGATTGGCGCAGTCCGCAGCATGCTCGATCATCTCGCACAAGGTTTCACACCCGAGCAGCCGCTTTTCACCGACACGCCGCCGGAACTGTCCGCCATAGATGCCACCGACGACTCGGCATTGCTGGTATGGACCCGCGGCCGGCCTGCCTCGGCATACCGTCTCTACCGGGCGCCGGGTAACACCGACCAGTTTGAACGCGTCGCCGACATGCCGCAGACGAGCGGCAGTCATGTCGACCGCGGTCTCCTGCCGGATACGAAATACAGCTACCGGATTGGTTTTACCGGCAGCAGCGGGACGGAGGAGAATTCCAACACGGCGACGATCGTCACCCGCTCCCCGGCGCCCGACTGTGACCCCTATTTCAACGACAACGTCACCCACGCCAGTAGAGGCCGGGCTCACGTATGGTTCGGACTCACCTTCGCTAAGGGATCCTGGGATTACATGGGTTTTTGGAACCTGCTCACCGAGACGGCGCTGTTGCGGGACGACGACGGATTTCAGGTCGGTGTCTGCCCTTGGCGTAACGGGCACTAAACCATAGAATTGCTGCTACAGTCTCAACACGGATGTTCGGCTCATGGTGGTGAATCAAAGGATGAAAAACCGCATACAACTGCCGGGGCTGGTGGTGCCCGGACACGGTGTCGCATCCGGTGCCTGCAACGACCCGCGCTTCCCGGAAGGTACCATCGCGCTGCAGAAGCCGGAGTTCCGCAGGCGTGGCCTGGATCTGGACCGCTTCTACTCCGGCACCATCAACCTCTCGATCGCACCGCTTCTGTTCAGGATAACGCGCGCCAGCTACCACTTTCACGCCCTGCGCTGGAGTGATATCGCCGCTGCGGAGGATTTCTCCTTCCTGGAGTGCAGTGTGCTGCGGCATGGGGAGGCCCGTCTGGAGGGATTAGTCTACTATCCGCATCCCGAAACCAAGCCGGAACATTTTCAGGCGCCTGATGTATTAGAGATTCTCACGCTTCCCATCCCGAAGCTTGCTTATGGAGACCGGCTTATGCTTGAGCTCGATCCCGCACAGATAGAACTCATCTATCCCGGAAAATACACTGCTTGATGCCGACAGCACCTATTACCGGACAATCGCCAGGTACGTTAGTCAACCATGAATTTAACCGGAATTAGGACAGATAATACCCTTCTGCTGGGACGGGTTCCGGCGCTCGTTTGCCATTCGCAGACCCTGCAAGCATCCGTACGGAAAGGAACCATCCTCTTCTACCATGGACTCGGCGCCTCCAAAGAGGTACATCTTGCTGAGATCAGGCAGTTGGCCGCGGCAGGATATCTCGTCGTGGTACCGGATGCTGTCGGGCATGGTCAGCGAAAAGACCCCAAGCTGGACCAGCTGATGGCACTTGGCCATCCAACCCGCACAAGCCTGTTTCTTAACATTATTCGCGAAACTGCGATGGAGCTTCCATCGCTGCTGGATGAGCTTCTGTCGAAGGAGTGGATCCACCGGGAGAGGATCGGAATTACCGGCATCTCAATGGGCGGCCACATTTGTTTCCTCGCCATCGTCCTGGATCCAAGGATCCAGGTGGCAGTATCGATACTCGGATCGCCGGTACTGAAGCCGCTTGCGGCCGCCAGCCCGCACCGGAACCTGGAGAGATTTTCCAGCGTGCGGCTGCTGTCACAGAATGCCGGCAGGGACGAGATCGTTCCCGCTGCCGAAGCGGAGCAGTTTCACGCCAGGCTGCAGCGAGCCTACGCTGACCATGCGCAACGCTTCGAGTATTTGAACTACCCCAACTCCGGGCACTTAATGGCGGTGGATGACTGGATTCAATGCACCGATAGAATGGTGACCTGGTTCGATCGGCATATGCCATGAAGGTAGGCTACCCCATCACCAGATTGGGCAACCAGAGAATGATTTGCGGAAAGATCATGCAAAGCACGAGCACCAGCAGATTCACCATGATGAACGGTGTGACCGATCTGTAAATATCCGCCATATTGACGCCCATCGGAGCTATACCCTTCAGATAAAACAGTGCAAAACCGTACGGCGGCGTCTGCACCGCAATCAGGATATTGATGATCATCAACACCCCGAACCAGATCGGATCATACCCCAGGGAAACAGCAATTGGCGTAAACAGAGGAGAGCACATCAACACAATAATAAACTCGTCGATGATGAATCCCAACAGCAGCATAATGACTTGAAACATGATAATGATCGCAATCGGCGGCAGATCAAGGCTAGCGGTAAAATCCGCCACCATGCTCTGTACACCCATCAATAGGTGGAAATTGCTGAAAACCGATGCGCCAAAGATAATCCACATGGCAACACTAACCAGCGTGGCTGTATGAAAACCTGCAGACCGGAACATTTCCAGTTTGAAACGTTTAAAGAGGATTGCCAACAAAATAGCGCCGACGACACCGATCGCCCCGGACTCTGTCGGTGTCGCGATGCCCGAGATAATACTGCCGAGTACGGCAACAATCAGCAGGATCGAAAAGAACCCGTCCCGCGCAATCCTGAATTTTTCTTTGGGCGTCAGTGCAGGGGCATCCTCCTGCTCGTGGTCCATCGGAGCTCGATCCGGATCCAGGCGGCAACTGATCACCACGTAGAGGATCAGTATGCAGATCGTCAGCAGAGCCGGCATCATCGCGCCCAGAAACATCCTGCCAACCGAATTCTGGGTGGATGCCGCAAACATGATCATCGGGATACTTGGGGGAATCAGAATACCCAACGCACCACCGGCCATGATCACGCCCAGCGCCAGTCTTTTGTTGTAACCTCGGTCCAGCATCGGTTTCAGTGCAATACTGCCGGAAGTCATGATTCCGGCGCCGATGATACCGACCATTGCGCCGATCATTGAGCAGACACCGATCACGCTGATTGCCAGAGACCCTCTCACTTTTCCGATAACCATTTGGGTGGCATTGAACATCGCGTCACCGATTCCCGACTTGGTGAGCAACTGCCCCATGTAGATATAAAGCGGTATCGCCAGCAGGACGAAACTAAAATAGGTCGCTTCAAGGGTGGTAGGTATGACATTGAAAATACCATCCCCCCAGACCATGTATCCTATCGCCATGGCAATGCCACCCAGTGCCAGCGCCACCGGCGCACCCAGCGCAAAAAATACCAGGACACAAAGCAGCAATACACCGGTCAGCGCCTCAATCCCCATCAGAATCCTCCTGCGCAAGGAGGTCCTTGCCTGTGAATATGTAATAGATGTCGACCAGAATATCCCTGCCCAGCTGGGCGATGAACAATCCACAAGCAATCAGCGACATGACCCAGAAGTGATACATAGGCGGGGCCCACTCGCTTTCTCGTCGATAGTCGAACTCGATTGCTTCCAGCAACTTGCCGATGCTCATGTCGGCAACGATCCATAAAAAGAAGATGCCTAGTGAGTAGGAGATGAGATTGAACATTCGCTGGGTTTTGCGGGGGACATTTAGATATAAAATATCTACATTGATATGCACTTTTTTTTGCTGCGCATATGCTCCGCCAAGCGCAGCAATGTATCCAAACATGAACAGCGACAGGTCGTATGCCCATATCGTGGGACTGTTGAGAAAATACCTTGAGAACACTTCGAACGCGACCACAAAAGCCAGTAACGGCATCATGTAGGAAGCTGCCTTGCCCATGAGCATGACAACAAGATCGATGCCGCGGCATAAGCGCTTTAATGCCGTTAGAGCCATAGAGACACCTGCATAGCCAATGGTTACAAGTGCGGAGTAGTCAGCACGCGGGTTGACAGCAGTGCTGTTTTCACCGCATCGGTTCGCGGTTCGCGAATAAGCCTGTTGTCTTGTACTAAAAACCTGCGGAGGGAGCGTTGAGCTTCCTCCCTCCCCCATCACTTTCTTCTGAAGTAATTTTTTAAAGAGCAGCTTCCCAGTCGGTTTCCTTTCGCATCGTCAGAATCCGTCAGGGAAGCCACCCACTCTCTTCTCCCCAGGCGCTGCACCTTTTGTAAAAGGGCAGCGATACACACCTTAGAACGGATTGCTTCCTACTGCTTCAATATATTAATCAGCTCCTTGCTATATTTGTCCGCTGCTGCATATTCATCCCACAGACTGGCTCCTGCTTCCGCCCAGGCTTTGCGATCCGCTTCGGACGGCTCCGGACTCCACTGCAGACCTTTCCCTTCCATCTCAGCAACCGCTTCAGATTCCCACTCTTTGGATTTTGTGAGCTGCTCCTTGGCATGAATGACCGTTGCTTGGCGAACGACCTCTTTTAAATCTTCCGGCAGTTTATTCCATGCGGTGCGGTTCACGACGATCGGCAGCACTTGTGCGCCTGCCAGCGGCAAGCGGTACATATACTTGGCTACTTCCACATGATTTCCATCACGGTGATCGATCATGTTACTGCCAATCGAACCGTCGATGACGCCAGTCGCGAGGCTTGTATAGATCTCACTCCATGCCAAAGATACAGGCGAGGCGCCCAGGTTGCGCAGAAATTTTCCGTATGCACCCGGCGCACGGATCTTCAATCCCTTGAAATCGGCGACAGAGTTGATCGGATTTTTGGTAATTACATAAACCGGCGGCTGAATGTAGGGCTCGAGCCACACCATGCCCTGAGATCCGTAGGCTTTTTCCAGTACCTTATCCCAGCCCTTTTCATGAAACAGCTTTTCCAGCTCATCGGTGTCAGCGGTGCCGCCGGGGAGACCGATTTCTACTATGCCAGCCGGCAGTTCACCCGCGTGCATCGACTGAAATGGCGCTCCCATCGTGATCAGTCCCGATTTTACAGCGCTCAACAGCCCGGTTGTTCCTACACCTTCACCGGAATAGAGCACCTGCACTTTGATGCGCCCTTCTGACATCTTCTCGATGTTACTGCCCAGATTCTCATAGAGCGTGCCAAAAGCCGTACCGCGCCCGTAGAGGTTGCTGAACCGCCAGTTATGTTCCGCCGCGGACACTTCAACGATTACAATAGCCGAGAGCAGCGTACCCGTCAGCGCCCAAAATGTTAATATCCTCAATAGTTTCAGCATATTACGATTACCATGTTTTTACTTCGGTTAACAAACAAATGGGAAATATAATCCCCGTTTTGTGCATTCTTATCCTGGTACAAACCTAAAGTTTTGATAAATTAATTTTATTGAAACTAAAGGTTGATGAATGCCCACCTTTTATAAACGTGGGACACTTATTGGCTCGGAGTTAAAAAATAACAAATTCACGCTAAACTATCGGGGTTCATCGTAAAGACATAGAAAAACATGTGTCGCATCTACAGAGGATCACGCATAGTTCGGGTGGTGGTTTCGTCAGGCGCAGGTTATAGCAAGCATGAGTAACGTATTTTTAGGGCAGATGGGTGATTATGAAATAAAACAGCTGAAGGTTTTCAAGACCATTGTGGAGTGTGGTGGCTTCGCCGCCGCGGAAACCAGGTTAAACATCAGTCGTTCGACTATCAGCAACCATATTGCCAACCTTGAATCCCGGCTGAATCTTACGCTCTGCAAACGCGGCCGCGGGGGGTTTTCACTCACCCAAGACGGTGTGGTTATTTATGAGAAAACCAACAATCTGCTGGACCTGCTGAACGAATTCAGAAACACCATCAACAATCTTGCAGTTAGCCCTTCCGGTCAGCTTAGAGTCTCCCTCAGCGACACGTTTAGTCTGGATGCCCGCTGCCGGTTCCCGGAAATAATCAAGGGATTTTGCCAGGATGCACCGGATGTAGAGCTTGTAGTCAACGTTGAGCACATGATCGATATGGAAAGAAAGGTGCTTAACGACCTGCTCGATATCGCATTTATCCCCTATCATCGCAAGTTGGAAGGACTCGACTACTTCCATTTATTCACGGACGAAAGTTATCTCTATTGCGGAAGGGATCATCCTCTGTACCGGTTACCGGAAGAGGAAATGACGTTGGATCTAATCAATAGTGCACGATTGATCCATTCAGGCCTCAAACCCCATGATGATGCTTATCAACAGCTGTTTGATATGCACATTACCGGCTCTTCGTACCACTACGAGTCGCGAATCGCCATGGCATTGTCCGGGCAGTACATCTGCTTTCTGCCAGAAGAGATAGCCCACCCCTACGTACAGGCTGGGGATTTGAAACCCATTGTGATGCATAACAAGCACTATTCGTTGGGGGCAGCGGTCATCAGCAAGCGATCCGCCCAGCCCAATCGAGCCAAGGAGTTGTTCCTGAAAACCATCAAAAGTGTGCATATTGATTCGGTTGCCATGGCGCCTTATTGAGCCGGGGAAAGTCGGTATCTCAACTTAGGATAAGTTCGCCCTTTTCCGGAAATATCGAGTCGCATTTTAATGCGCTATTATTTACGCGAGACTTGATTGGTATGGTTGACACTTATTTCCATAATCTGAATCTCCAGATCACGAGTCCGTAAAATCGTGCAGCGGCATGCCAAGAGGATAGCAACCCGATGATAAGCCTTGTTACCTTGGCCCACAGGGTGTCAAGCATACACAAGCGATATGCCAATATTCACGCTGCGGTATTTTCCTTCTCGATTTCTCAATTGAGATTGAAATTCTGGAACAGAGGAGCGACCGATTATTGCAAATGCGAAACCGATCTGATCCAGCTATGCAGCGAGCTGACGGAAATACGATCTATCATAAGCAATGAAGAAGAGTTGGAGCCCTCAAACACGATAAGCCGCGAATTCGCGTTCGCACTGGATGTCTATATTATTGCATTATCTGATGCGATAACGGGATTGGCGACAATTTGCCGCCACCAATGCAAGGAGAGCATGGGAGTGGAACCCTACAACACCAAACAGAATCTGGCTGATCGCCATGATTATGACCATTCGATCCAGCAATACAGACGTCTCGGCGAACGTCTCGGTGATCTTTTCAAACGATTGTGATTCGTGGTCGGCTTTTTTCTGCGCCGGCTGCTGCTGGTTCGACTCACAAGCCTGTTGTCCCACTGCCACCGATAATGTGACCGGAATGGCATTCCAGCCTACCGGGGCCCAGGAATATTGTTCCGATGCGGCTAAATGGTCTATTGTTCTTTCTGCAATAACCCAACATCAATAAGCAAAAGAGGAGATTTCACACAATGAAAAAAATGGTATCGCTGATCGGAACGCTGATGCTTACCGCCAGCCTGGGCGTCACCGCATCAGAAATGGGCAGCCCGGATGAGGCTAAGGCTATGAGCCAGAAAGCCGCCGCGCTGGTAAACGAACAGGGTGACGGCGCTTTTGCGGTGTTTGCCGCGAAAGACGGCGGCTTTCTGGAGAAGGATCTGTACGTATTCTGCATGGATCTGGAAGGCAACATGCTTTCGCACGCGGTAAAACCCGAACTGGTCGGCAAGAATCTGAAAGATTTCAACAAATACGGTGATTTCCTGTTCCAGGATATGATCAAAGTCGCCTCCGGCGACGGCGAGGGATGGGTCGATTACAATTGGCCCTATCCGGGATCAGATGAGGTCAAGCAGAAGACCAGTTACATCATCAAAAACAACAACGGCTTCTTCTGCGGCGTCGGCGCCTATAAGTAATCCGCAGCACCAGGCGTACTTGTCTCCGTCGCGCATGGGGAGGCAAGTACGCCTTCTCGAATCAACAACATCTCTATCACCTGCTAATCAGTTGGCTGCCGGCAGATTGAGCGTCACCCTCAATCCACCATCGTGGCTTAGGCTTAGAGTAAGCGAGCCACGATAAAGCGCAGCGATATCCTGCACGATATTCAATCCAAGGCCGCTGCCTGAAACCATCTCATCCAGTCGAAGACCGCGTTTCAGTACTTCAGACCGCTGCTGCTCGGGAATTCCGGGTCCATCATCTTCGACCACTATCAGCAACCTTTCATCACGCAGCTCAGTCCGAACGCGCACCCGACTGCGTGCCCATTTGCAGGCATTATCCAGCAGATTGCCAAGCATCTCTTCCAGATCCTGCGCCTCACCCCGGAACCAGCATCCGTCCAGCCCGGAACATTGAAGATGGAGCGCTCTCTCCCGGTATAACCGCTCCATCGAAAAACAGAGATCTTCGGTGATCGCTTTGACATCCGCACGCGCGCTAAGAAGGCCTGCACTTCCTGCAATCCGCGCCTGCGAAAGATAAAGATCTACGCTGTTGGTCATCGCTGCAGTCTGAGTGCGGATCACGTGCCCATGCTCGTTGTCAATGCTTTTCGCTTCATTTCGAATGACGGTCAAAGGATTCTTCAGTGCGTGTGCCAGATTACCCACCTGCGTCCTTGCCCGTTCCAGCAGCGTCCGGTTGTGATCCAGCAACTTATTGAGCTCATGTACTACTGGTTCGACCTCCAGTGGATTATTCTCCGGCAGCCGCCCGATTTTTCCTTGTCGGATATCGCTCAGCGCAAGCTGTATCGTCCGCAGCGGACGCAGACCGAAGCGCACCTGAAACCACACCACCAGCAGCAGGCCACACCCGAATACCGTCAGTGTAACGGCAACTTGTGCAGTGAATGCCCGAACATTGTCATCGATATCGGTCACCGGTCCGGCAACGACGTACAGCAGCGGCTGCCCCGAATCCGGAAAGGTAATCTGCTGCAGCAAGGCCTGCAACAGCTCATCTTCCGGGCCGACCAATCGCTGTACCCAAGGGGACTCGCTGTCAACGGACCCAGCCAACCGAAGGCTCTCCTGCCACAGCGAATCGGAACGTGCCAATGAAACACCCGACCGCAGGATCTCCCAGTACCAGCCCGAATGGGGCCGGTTGAAACGGGGATCGGATGGGCGCCAGGACATACTGAAGTTCCCATCCGGTGTCAATTCACTTGCCGCCACCAGCTCTTCGAGATGATCGTGCAGCAGCGCTTCGAAGCGCTGTTCGATATGCCCGCGAAACAGTGCGACCAGCAGAACTGCCGTCACCAGCAGTGTCACCAGGACCCAGGCCGACGAAGTCAGGATGAGTCGCAGTGTCAGTGAGTTACGCGTCATCTTCCGGTTTGATCAGCTGGTATCCCAGCCCTCTGCGGGTGCGGATCATTTCGGCGCCCAGTTTGTTGCGCAGGCGATTGATGAGCACCTCGATCACATTGGAGTCGCGGTCAAACTGCTGATCGTAAAGATGTTCGGTCAGTTCGGTTTTGGAGACAACCTGATCCTGATGGCGCATCAGATGGACCAGAGTGCGAAATTCGAACGCGGTCAGCTCGACCGGGCGACCGGCCACCGTCAACCTGCCGGAGCTGACGTCGAGTATCAGCGGTCCACACTCCAGTGCCGGAGCGGCGCGCCCCGATGAGCGCCTGACCAGCGCCTCCACGCGAGCCAGCATCTCCTCCAGTTCGAACGGCTTTGCCAGATAGTCATCCGCCCCCGCCCGCAGGCCCGTTACCTTTTCGCGCCAAGTGTCGCGTGCAGTCAGTACCAGCACAGGCATGGTACGCCCCGTCTGGCGCCATTGGCGAAGCACGCTCAAGCCATCGAGTTGCGGCAACCCCAGATCCAGTATGACGACATCGTAAGGCTCGCTCTCTCCCAGAAAGCGCGCCTCCTCGCCATCGTGCACCACATCGACGACATACCTGGACTGGCGCAGCGTATCCGCGACCTGCCTGGCGAGATCCAGATCATCTTCGACGACCAGCGCCCTCACCACCTACGACCTTTCAACACTAGAACCCATCCCCCGCTTTCCCCTGCACTTGCAACAGCTCCAGACTGACCGCATCGTACTCCAGCTTGAGCACTCTGCCGCGATCGGTGAGCAGTTTAACCTCGTAGACCCAGATATCCTCCCTGCCAACCGCCTCCCGTTCAAGCTCTACTTCCAGCACCCTTCCCGGATAGTTCTCGGACAGTTGTGCGAGCAGGTCACGCAACGGCGCCACCTGCTCCGCACCGATGGCGAAAGCCGGGTTTTGATCCGCGGCAGCCAACGGTGTGCTTAATGCCGCCACCATCAGGAGCGGCACCATCCAGCCGGATAGCGATGATTTTTGCTTGGGTATTGCCGCTATGGAGTTGTTGCCCACATTCATCTCTGGTCTCCCCGACGGAACTGCTGATTGAGCACCATTCTTTCAGACCGAACCTTAACCTTGGCTTAAGTTTCAGCTCAGCCTGCCTTCAGGTTGGGATGCGTACAATCCGATTAACAAAAAAACAGGGTGGCTTGAACATGACCGTTGGAATACTGGCATCGATTATCGCTGCGCTGCTGCTGCTGCAAATCGCTGTTGCAGCGCTTGTGGGACTCTCTCGACGCAAGCGCAGACCGGCGGCAATCGATGTCGGGCAAAACAGTCCGCAGACGCAGTCCCCGGCCGGAGAGTCGGCGCTTTCCGGCAGCGGGCCGCAGCAGGCTCGGCCAGCCGCCTGGACGGGATTCAGAGAGTTCAGAATTGCGCGGCGAGTGGTTGAAGATCGGGCAGGAACCATCTGCTCTTACTACCTGGTTCCGGTCGACGGTCTGCCACTTCCGGCCTTCAAGCCTGGTCAGTATCTGACCTTCAGGCTGACAACGGAAGATCCAGTCACCCGGCAACCCAAGGCGCTGGTGCGCTGCTATTCACTCTCTGACCGGCCGCGTCCTGATTATTACAGGGTCTCGATCAAGCGGGTCCTGGCGCCGGCCGATCGGCCCGAGGCACCTCCCGGGCTCTCATCCAACTATTTCCATGACCATGTTCGGGAAGGGAACATACTCGAAGTGAAAGCGCCCTCCGGTCACTTTTATCTGATGGAAGAGGAGCCGCTGCCGATCGTGTTGGTTGGCGGCGGCATCGGCATCACGCCGATGCTGAGCATCGTCAATACCCTGCTGGAGCGCGGCAGCCGGCGCGAGATATGGCTCTTCTACGGCGTGCGCAATGGCAGCGAAGCGGTGCTGAAGTCGCATCTGCAGCGGCTGGACAGAGAACACGGTAACTTTCATCTGCAGCTCTGTTACAGCAAGCCGGATAAACAGGAGCAGGCAGGCATCGACTACCAGCACAGCGGAAGGGTCGATATTCCGTTGCTGCGCTCCACCCTCAAGCTGATGCGTTATCAGTTCTATGTCTGCGGCCCGAAGCCGATGATGGAGAGCCTGGTGCCGGGACTTGCAAGCTGGAGGGTAGAGAGCCGGGATATCTTCTATGAGTCGTTTGGCCCGGCGACGCTCATCCGGCACGAAAAACCAATGTCGGTCAATGCAGAACCCATAACGGTAACCTTCGGGCAGTCAGACAGACGCATCGCCTGGAGCGCCAAAGCGGCTTCGCTACTGGAGCTTGCCGAAGAGAACGGCGTCGACGTGGCATCCGGCTGCCGCGCCGGAAGCTGCGGCAGTTGCCAGACCAGGCTGATAGCAGGCGAAGTCGAATATCAGCAGCAGCCGGATGCCGAGATAGAACCCGGCCACTGCCTGTTGTGCATTTCCACACCTAAGTGCGATATCACTTTGGCCGCATAGAGAATTGATATGGAACAATCACTCGTCCGCAAAGAAGTACTCCCATTTCTGCTGCTGTTCGGGTCGCTGCTGCTGGCTACCCTGGTGATCGACGTGCTGCTGCACCGGTTCGCCCTGGTCGGGATCGGGCGGTGGCTCGGAATACCTGGCACCATGTTGATTCTGTTGTCATTTCTGTATTCGCTGCGCAAACGTAAGATGATCGGCTTCGGCAAACCCAAGACGCTGCTGAACCTGCACGAAACCCTCACCTGGCTGGGCGCACTGATGGTTCTGGTGCATGCAGGTGTGCACAGCTACACCATCCTGCCCTGGCTGGCGCTGGCTGCGATGCTGGTGAATGTCGTCAGCGGCATGACCGGCAAGTTCCTGCTGGACCGCTCGCGCCGTTTCCTGAGCGAAAAGAGGGAAGCCTATGCTGCGCAGGGAATCTCCGGCGAAGAGATCGAAAAGCGACTGTTCTGGGATGCCACCGCCTTCGATCTGATGAAGCAGTGGCGCACCGTGCACCTGCCGATCACACTCGCCTTTGGCGTGCTCGTCATCGCAC
This sequence comes from Chromatiaceae bacterium, assembly GCA_024235255.1. Classification (GTDB taxonomy): domain Bacteria; phylum Pseudomonadota; class Gammaproteobacteria; order Chromatiales; family Chromatiaceae; genus HKST-UBA178. Next base: position 50,278 of record JACKMT010000001.1, on the reverse strand, counting down.
ATGTCTTCAGCATCCTTCTGTTTTGGCAATGGAAATGAAAAACAAGACTATCCTCTACATCGTTATTGCCAATCTGGCTGCGCTGGTACTGCTTGCCATCTTCCTGCCGCAGCTGATGATCAGCCCGGGGAAACTGATCGATGCGCATGCCGAATTGACAGCAGACTGTTTTGCCTGCCATACCCCCTTCCTGGGCAGTACCGCCGAGAAATGCATCTCCTGTCATGGGGTGGCAGAGATCGGCATCAAGACCACCAAAGGACTGAAAATAGAGCGTGAGAAGAAAAACGTCGCCTTCCACCAGAAGTTGACCGAGGAGGATTGTGTCGCCTGCCACAGCGATCACAAAGGGGTGCAGGCGTTCCGTCCCATCGGTCAGTTTTCGCACCGGCTGCTTGAGCCCGATGTGGAGCAACAGTGCGACGGCTGCCACGCCAATCCCAGCGACGGCCTGCACCTAAAGATCAAGGGCAACTGCAGCGCCTGCCATACGCAGCAGCGCTGGACCCCGGCAACCTTCGATCACGACAACTACTTCCGTTTTGATCGGGCGCACACCACCGAATGTGTCACCTGTCATATCAACGGCGACTACAACAGCTACACCTGCTACGGCTGCCACGAGCACTCGCGTTCCAGGATCCGCGAGGAGCACGTGGAGGAAGGTATCATCGACTACGAGAACTGCGCAGAGTGCCACCGCAGCGGAGACGAGGACGAAGCCGAGCGCAACTGGAACAGGAAGCGAAAGGCGCAGGGAAAAAGCGGACAGTGGAGCCGGCAGGTTGATAACTCCGAACATGGAAGAAGGCGCAGTCACGATGACGACGATTAGCCGTCAGCTCTGGAGCCGACTGGTGTAAAATCTAAAATATACTTAATGAATAGAATCCAACTTCATGTTTAACTTGTCAATTTGGAGCTGATAACAATGAGCGGCAGCCACCATGAAACGATGTTCGTACAGGGTGAAGCGCGTTACCGGGATGCACGCAGAGTTACTCTGGTCGGCGCAGTGGTCAACATTGTACTTTCGGTGCTGAAGGTGTTGGCCGGCTGGCTGGGCTCCTCGCACGCACTGATCGCGGACGGCATACACTCGCTGTCCGATCTGGCGACCGATGTGGTGGTGCTGGTGGCCGCCAAGCACGGCGCCAAGGATGCGGACGAAGAGCATCCATACGGTCACGGACGAATCGAAACGCTGGCCACCGTAGCGCTCGGCATCGTGCTGGTGCTGGTAGCTTTCGGCATCGGCTACGATGCGGTACGCCGGCTGTTCGCACCAGAGCAACTACTGCTGCCTGGCATACTGGCGCTCTCTGCTGCCGCCCTCTCCGTGCTGGTGAAGGAGGCGCTCTACCACTACACCGTTGTGGTCGCACGCAAACTGCGCTCCAATCTGCTCCGCGCCAACGCCTGGCATCACCGCAGCGATGCGGTCTCTTCCATCGTGGTGGTGGTGGGCGTCATAGGCAGCATGGCCGGGCTGGCCTATCTAGATGCAGTGGCTTCGGTGGTGGTGGCGGTAATGGTCGCCAAAATCGGTTGGGATCTGGGTTGGCAGAGCGCCCACGAGTTGATCGACCGCGGTCTGGAGCAGGAAGATGTGGACAAAATCCGAAATAAAATCATGGCTGTGGATGGCGTGCGCGCAATGCACGATCTACGCACCCGGCGCATGGGCGGCAACGCCTTCGTCGATGTCGATGTGCTGGTTGACCCTTCACTCACGGTCTCCGAAGGGCACCGAATCGGCGAAGAGGTACTGAAAAGACTGTATCAGGAGATCGATGAAGTGAGCGATGTCACGGTGCATGTCGATCCGGAAGATGACGAAATTGAAACGCCATCCAGGGATGTGCCTTTGCGCGCTGAAATGCTGAACAGATTGCAGTCGCACTGGCACGGAGTACCTGGTGCGGACAAAATAGCGCGGGTGGCGCTACACTATCTTGGCGGAAAGGTACGGGTGGAAGCGCTTGTTCCGCTGAGTACGATGGCCAATCTCAACCGGGCGCAAGATTTTGCGCAGCAGATGGCAGCTACAGCGGACAAGGATGAGTATGTTGCCGATGTCAAGGTTCTGTTTTTTTGATGCGGCGCGCCAAGATCCAACACATCTGGACAAATCGCCGGCTCTGTTCACTTGTCGCTGAATAGCTGCAGACTGCAGGCAGCGAACAGAGTTTGGACCAATCCAAAATAGCTTGAAGGGATAATGCCATGAAGACGCTGCATCACTACATCAACGGGCGAAAGGTGGCGGGAACCAGCGGACGTTTCGGCGATGTGTTCAACCCGGCCACCGGTGAATTGTCTGCAAGAGTACCTCTCGCCTCCGCTGCCGAGACAGCTACCGCGGTCGAGGCTGCCGCCGCCGCCTTTCCAGCCTGGCGCGATACACCGCCGCTGCAGCGTGCCAGGGTGATGTTCCGCTTCAAGGAGCTGCTCGAACACCGGCTGGATGAACTGGCAGAGCTGGTCGCGGCGGAGCATGGCAAGGTGTTGAGCGACGCCCGCGGTTCCGTCATCCGGGGTCTGGAGGTGGTTGAATTCGCCTGCGGTGTCCCGCACCTATTGAAAGGCTCATTCACAGAGAACGTCGGTCGCGAAGTGGACAGCCACTCGCTGCGCCAACCGATTGGCGTATGTGCCGGCATCACCCCGTTCAACTTCCCCGCGATGGTGCCCATGTGGATGTTTCCGCTGGCCATCGCCTGCGGCGACAGCTTTATACTAAAAGTGTCCGAGAAGGTTCCCTCCACCGCGCTGCGCTTGGCTGAACTGTTGAGCGAGGCGGGTCTGCCGGACGGTATCTTCAACGTGGTGAACGGCGACCGTGAGGCGGTGGATACGCTGCTCACTCACCCGCTGGTGGCCGCTGTCAGTTTCGTCGGCTCCACCCCCGTTGCGGAGCATATTCACCGCACCGCCAGTGAGCACGGCAAGCGGGTGCAGGCACTGGGCGGTGCGAAGAATCACATGGTAGTCATGCCCGACGCCGATCTGGAGCAGGCGGCGGATGCGCTGATGGGCGCCGCCTACGGCTCCGCCGGCGAACGCTGCATGGCCATTTCGGTGGCGGTGGCGGTTGGCGACCAGGTGGCTGATGAACTGATCAGGCGGCTGCAACCGAGAGTAGCGAACCTGCGGGTGGGACCAGCCTCGGACCCGGCTGCGGAGATGGGTCCGCTGGTCACCCGGGAGCATCTGCAGAAGGTCAGCAGTTACGTGGATCTGGGTGTGGCGGAAGGCGCGCAACTGGTCGTGGACGGCCGCGCTCTGCGGGTGGATGGCTACGAACAGGGTTTCTTTTTAGGTGGCTGCCTGTTCGACCGGGTCACCAGTGAGATGCGCATCTACCGCGAAGAGATCTTCGGACCGGTGTTGGTGCTGGTACGGACTCCAGACTTTGAAAGCGCGCTCAAACTGGTCAACGATCACGAGTACGGCAACGGCACAGCCATCTTTACCCGCGACGGAGACACCGCCCGCAGTTTTGCATCGCGGGTTCAGGTCGGCATGGTCGGCATCAACGTACCCATCCCCGTGCCCATGGCCTACCACAGCTTCGGCGGCTGGAAACGCTCGCTGTTCGGCGATATACACATGCACGGCACGGAAGGGGTGAATTTCTTCACCAGACTGAAAACCATCACTACGCGTTGGCCGACCGGCATCAGAGCAGGCGCCGATTTTCATATGCCGGTGATGAAATAACGCATCGCAGGTATCCCGTGAATGCCAACCCCAAAACCGGGCTAACCGGCACCGCTCGTTCACTGCCCTCTACGGCCCGATTCCACCCGCTTCCGGGAAAATTGATCTTTACAGTTTTTTGACCCACGCTTGTTTTGATGTAAAGTGAGCGATGATCTCGCTGACTGGAGATAACCCATAACGGAATATCGAGCGCAGCAGTGCCGCGCCATTGCTGAATGCTTTACCGCCAACGGAGTTCCGATAACGCTTGTCACAGATTAACCAACTAACAAGGTGGCAGCTATATTTGTAAATCAGCATCTACCGGAGGATTAATAATGAAGAATGATAAATCAACTACACCAGAAGCTAACCAACCGGCTGCCGAAAACAGTAGCCGGCGCAAATTCCTGAAAGGGAGCCTGGCAGTTGCAGCCGCCGGCACAATGGGCGCACCCGCTATCGTACTGGGAGCACCAAAGGTGGTCAAAATGCAGACCTCCTGGCCTTCATCGGACATCTGGATGGACTTTGCCCGCCAGTATGTCGACCGGGTCGAAAAGATGTCGGGCGGCCGCCTGAAGATCGATCTGCTGCCGGCTGGCGCGGTAGTCAAGGCGTTCCAGGTAATGGACGCAGTCAACGACGGTCTGATTGATGCAGCGCATACGGTAGCGGTGTATTGGTACGGCAAGCACAAGGCGGCCTCACTGTACGGCACCGGTCCGGTGTTCGGCGGCAGCGCGACTACCATGCTTTCCTGGTTCTATCAGGGCGGCGGCAAGGAGCTCTACCGCGAACTGACCCAGGATATCATGGGACTGAATGTGTATGGCTTCTATGGCTTCCCGATGTTTGCACAGCCGTTCGGTTGGTTTAAGAAACCGGTCACCAAGGCCGCCGAGCTACAGGGCTTCAAGTACCGTACCGTGGGTCTGGCTGCCGATCTGATGCAGAAGCTGGGCATGAGCGTCGCCCAGCTGCCGGGGGGTGAGATCGTACCTGCGATGGAGCGCGGCGTGATCGATGCTTTCGAGTTCAACAATCCATCGTCTGACATGCGTTTCGGTGCCCAGGACGTGGCCAAGTACTACTACCTCTCCTCCTATCACCAGGCCAGCGAGAGCTTCGAATTCCTGTTCAACAAGGACTTTTTCGACGATCTTGACGACGATCTGAAAGCGATCGTCGAGTACGGTGTGGAGGCTGCCAGCACCGCCAACACCGCCAATGCGATGGATAACTACTCGGCCGACCTGCTGAAGCTGCAGAAAGACAGCGGCGTCAGTGTCGAGCGCACCTCCAAGGATATCCTCGACGCACAGCTGAAGGCATGGGATCAGCTCATCCCCGAACTGGAGAAAGATCCTTATATAAAGAAGGTTCTCGACAGCCAACGCGCCTGGGTGGAACGCGTCGTGTTCTACGAATTGATGAACGCGCCCGACTATGCTCTGGCATACAACCACTACTTTCCGGGCAAGCTGAAGCTCTGATCTGGGTTAACCCCTGACAACACGCGGCGGTCTCTCTCGCAGATGCCGCCGCGTGCCTATGCAGAACGATTATCAACATCAGTTTGAGGAATAGCGGATGCTCGGTTACATCGAATTCGCCGATCGTCTGTCGGCTTGGTTCGGCAAAGCCTTTGCCTGGCTGATCATGGTGATGGCCATAGGTGTGGGGTATGAAGTCGTGGTGCGTTACGGCTTCAATGCGCCAACCAGCTGGGCGTTCGATCTCTCATACATCACCTACGGCACGCTGTTCATGATGGGTGGTGCCTATACGCTGTCGCGTGGCGGTCATGTACGCGGCGACTTCATCTACCGGCTGTGGCAACCGCGCACGCAGGCGCGCGTCGAGCTGGTGCTCTACTTCCTCTTCTTCTTCCCCGGTGTGCTCGCGCTGATCATCTCCGGCTGGAAGTACGCCGAACGCTCCTGGCGCTACCTCGAAGTGAGCGTCAACAGCCCGGCCGGCATACCCGTATTCCAGTTCAAGACGGTCATTGTCGCGGCCGGCATCCTGCTGTTCCTCCAGGGAATTGCTCAGGTATTTCGCTGCATCATCTGCATCCGCACCGGTGAGTGGATCGAGTCGGCAGAGGACATTGAGGAGACCGAAGTGCAGCTGGCCCGAGAGCGGCATAAGCAGAAGAAAATAGATCAGGATGCCGGCCACTTCGTATCCGATGTCTCGCGTGACGATGCACAGGGACTGAAGCGGGAGTACCGGGAACTGAATCAAAACAGTAGCGACGAGCAGCGGAGTTGAGACATGTCTGATCCTGTTGTTGCGCTGGCCATGCTGGCGATCTTCCTGTTCATCATCCTGCTCGGTTTTCCGGTTGCCTTCACATTGATGGCAATGGGGATCGGCTTTGGTTACTACGCCTATTTTGATCCTGACCGCATGTGGCGTGCCTATCATCGTGCGGTCAAGATGGATGCGGATCAATTGACGCAAATAGAGCTTTGGATCGAAGGGCTGTTCAACAACCGCATCTTCGATCTGTTCGTCAATCAGACCTACTCGGTCATGGCCAACGATGTACTGACCGCGGTGCCGCTGTTCCTGTTCATGGGCTATATCGTCGAGCGTGCCAATATCGTGGCCCGGCTGTTTCACACACTTAATATTGCGGCCCGCAATATGCCGGGTTCGATGGCGGTGGCGGCGCTGATTACCTGTACCCTGTTCGCGACCGCGACCGGCATCGTCGGCGCCGTGGTGACGCTGATGGGGCTGCTGGCTTTTCCGGCCATGCTGAAAGCGCGCTACGATACCAGCCTGGCAGCAGGCGTGATCTGCGCCGGCGGCACACTGGGCATCCTGATCCCGCCGTCCATCATGTTGATCGTCTACGCGGCGGCGTCCGGTGTCTCCATCGTCAAACTCTATGCCGGTGCACTGCTCCCCGGTCTGCTGCTGGCCAGTCTGTACGTGGTTTATGTCATTACGCGCTCGACACTGCAGCCAAATCTGGCACCCAAGCCGACCAAGGAGGAAGTGGGAAGCTACTCGACGGTGCAGATCATGTGGCAACTGTTGACCTCTTTTTTTCCGCTCGCGTTTCTGATTCTGGCCGTACTCGGCGCGATTCTGTTCGGTCTGGCAACACCCTCGGAAGCGGCGGCCGTCGGCGCACTCGGAGGGCTGCTGCTCACTTTTGCCTATCGTGCGTTCACCTGGCAACGGCTGCGCGAATCGGTCTATCTGACGCTGCGTACCACGGCGATGGTCTGCTGGCTGTTCGTCGGCTCCTGGACCTTTTCGTCGGTCTTCTCCTATCTCGGCGGCGAGCAGATCATCAGCGAATTCGTCACCGGTCTGGAGATTTCACCGATCGCCTTCCTGATCATGGCGCAGATCATCATCTTTCTGCTCGGCTGGCCGTTGGAGTGGTCGGAGATCATCATCATATTCGTGCCGATCTTCCTGCCGCTGCTGCCCCATTTCGGCATCGATCCACTCTTCTTCGGCATCCTGGTGGCACTCAATCTGCAAACCTCTTTTCTGACGCCGCCGATGGCGATGTCGGCCTACTATCTGAAGGGTATCGCACCGCCGCATATTCAATTGAACGAAATATTCAGGGGCAACTATCCCTACCTGGCAATGGTGCTGGTTGCGATGCTCATTCTGTACAACTTCCCACAGATCGCATTCTGGCTTCCCAATCTGGTTTATGGCAACTGACGGCATGACAGATCCGGCCGACCTGAGCGCACTCGCGGCACGCGAGCGCCTGATAAGCGGCGCGCTCAGTGCAAGCGAGTTGACCCGTGCCTGCCTGCGCAGGATCGCGGCGCGTGAGCCCGAGGTGCAAGCTTGGAGCTGTGTGGACGAGAAGCTGGCACTGGCTCGTGCTGAATCCCTCGATCGTTATCGGCAGACAGGCAATCCGGTGGGTCCCCTGCATGGTCTGCCGGTGGGCATCAAGGACATCATCGATACCGAGGAGCTCCCCACCGAAAACGGCAACCGGCTGGACGCCGGCCGGCGGCCAACAACCGATGCCCTGCTGGTGGCCCGTCTGCGCGCGGCGGGTGCCGTCATTCCCGGCAAAACGGTGACCACGGAATGCGCCTATCTGGCACCGGCGAAGACACGCAATCCGCACCATCCGCAACACACGCCGGGCGGCTCCTCCTCCGGGTCCGCGGCAGCGGTAGCCAGCGGCATGGTACCGTTCGCGATCGGCACTCAGACCGGTGGTTCGGTGATCCGACCCGCCTCCTATTGCGGTGTCGTCGGCTTCAAACCGACTTTTGGTTTGATTCCGCGCAGCGGAGTGCTGCGCACCTCCCGACGGCTCGACACGGTAGGAACATTCGCGCGAACCATCGAGGATGCCGCACTGCTGACCGATGTGCTGGCGGGCCACCACTCATCGGATCCGGACAGCTTGCTGCTGGCGGCGCCAAGGCTGCTCGAGACCAGCCTCACCGACCCACCGGTGACGCCGCTGCTCGCATTCGTAAAGACGCCAGCCTGGTCAGCGATAAATGCCGACTGTGCCGAAGGATTCGGAGAGCTGTTGGAAACGCTCGGCGATCAGTGTGATGAAGTCGAGCTGCCCGCTGTTTTCGCCGAAGGTGCGATCGCCCATCGCAGAGTCATGCTGGCAGAGATCGCGCACAACCTGCGCCATTACTATGATAGAGGTGCCGCACAACTGGCGGCGGAGACACGTGCGGCGATCGAAGAGGGGCGCTCGATCGCGGCGGTGGAGTATCTGAATGCGCTCGATTGGCGCGACACGCTTTATGCCGGCATCGAAGAGATATTCGGGCGTTACGACGCGATCATCACTCCGGCCGCACCCGGAGAGGCACCCGCGGGTCTGCACAGCACCGGCAGCGCCGCGTTCAATGTGCTCTGGTCGTTGACCGGGGTGCCGGCTGTCACATTGCCACTGCTCACCGGCGCCAACGGCCTGCCGGTCGGTGTGCAGCTGATCGGACTACGCAACGACGATGGGCGTCTGCTGCGTACCGCGCGCTGGCTCGCAACGCGGCTTTCAACGGGATTATGAGATAGCTTCCAATAAGCGATGAGGAAAACATCATATGACTGACAGGATCATGGCCCTGCTGGCACTCGCGACAATGATTGCCTTTTTGGTCGTCGTTGCCGCATTCGTACCCGACATCGATCTGATCATTGTGATCATTCTGGTTTCGGCCATGGCGATCTACGATTTCTGGCAGACGCTTCGAGCCAAACGCTGATTAGGGGGCGAATCACACCAGCCGATCGCGTGGTTCTTTTCCAGCCATGATCGCATCCAGATTGTCCAGCGCGCGAAAACCCATCGCATCGCGCGTCTCGACCGTTGCGCTGCCGATGTGCGGCAGCAGAAAGGTGTTCTGCAACCCGCGGTACGCCGGGTGAATGTTCGGTTCATCGTTGAATACGTCGAGCCCGGCGGCAAACAACTTGCCCGAGCGCAGCGCCGCAATCAGCGCATCGTCGTCGACCACCGCGCCGCGCGCAGTGTTTACCACCACCGCCCCGTCCGGCAGCATGGCAATGCGCTCGGCATTGAGCAGATGGCGGGTCTCCGGCGTTGCCGGACAGTGGATCGAAAGAAAATCGCAGTGCGGCAGCAGCGCCTCCACCGAGTCATGATAAACGGCACCAAGTTCCAGGTCGGCGGACAACCTGCTGCGATTGTAGTAGTGGATCTGCATATCGAACCCGCGTGCGCGGCGAGCCATGATCTGACCCACCCGGCCCATGCCGATGATGCCCAGTCGTTTGCCGCTCACCTGCACGCCGAGCTGATAGGTGGCACTCCAGTCGGCCCAACTTTCGGTGCGGATCTGCAGCTCACCCTCGTATGCCCGCCGCGCTGCCCCGAGCAGCAGCAGCATAGCAATCTCCGCGGTCGCGTCGCTCAGCACCTCGGGCGTATTGGTGACGACGATGCCGCGCGCCTTGGCTGCTGCCAGATCGATGTGATCGAAACCGACGGAAAAGCTGCACAGCGCCCGAATGCTCTGCGGCAGACGGGCAATGACATCGGCGTTGAGCTTCTCCGTATGGCACGGCACTATCGCAGCGGCACCCTCGGCCAATTCGAGCAACTGGTCGCTGCTATAGATCTGGTCGCTGGCATTGAGACGGGCAGCATAATCGCGCTGTAAACGCACTTCCACGGCCGCCGGCAGTTTTCTGGTGACCAAGACAACAGGTTTATCACTCATCGCTTCTTTCGCTCCAGGAATGGTATGGTCTATCTATAAAAATGTCGTTAACATCAGCTAAGGACCCCCGCATGGCTGGGTTTCCGCCACAGACCTTTTTATAGAAAGGCACTATACTCAAATAGCATGCTATTTCACAAATCGCAGTTAATTCATATGATTGCAATTTAAAGTTTGCAATCGTCATCAACGCTGTTCGAACTATACTGGCGTAACCATTCACGCAACGTTTCGGCCAGAAAAAGCCTTACCATTGATCAACGAGCAGGCACAGAGATAAAAAAAGAGGCGCATATAATGACACAACGAGTTCAATCGGGCGGCCTTCAGATCGCTGAAGTGCTCTACCGTTTTGTCGCAGATCGGGTAATCCCTGGAACAGGGGTAAAGAATGACAGCTTCTGGGCTTCTCTGGAGCGAATACTTGTCGATCTGGGGCCGAAGAACCGGGCACTGCTTGCGCGCCGCGACGAACTGCAGCGCGCCATCGACGCATGGCACCTCGAGCGGAGTGGTCAACCCTTCAACAAAGCCGAATACAAGAACTTTCTCCAGGAGATCGGTTATCTGCTGCCGCCGGGAGAGGATTTTCAGATCACTACAACCAACGTCGATCCGGAGATCGCACAGGTGGCCGGACCGCAGCTGGTGGTGCCGGTGACCAACGCCCGCTATGCGCTGAATGCTGCCAACGCCCGCTGGGGCAGTCTATTCGATGCGCTCTACGGCACCGATGTGATCCCGGAAGAGGATGGCGCCGAGAAAACCGGCGATTTCAATCCGACCCGGGCGGCAAAGGTGGTCGAGTATGCGATGGATTTTCTCGACCGGACACTGCCGCTGGTGCGCCCGGGACACGCGCGTGTGACGCACTATACGGTAGTTGACCGATCGTCGCTGAGCCTGACGCTGAAAGACGGCAGTCAGACGGCGCTGTTGAACCCTGCGGCCTTTGTCGGCTACCGCGGCGACCCGCAAACACCGAGCGCGCTGCTGCTGTGCCACCATGGGCTGCATATCGAACTGCAGATCGATCCGGCGCATCCGGCCGGAAAATTCCACCCGGCCGGTGTCAAAGATCTGCTGCTGGAGGCCGCGGTCACCACGATTCAGGACTGTGAGGATTCGGTAGCCACAGTCGATGCGGCTGACAAGGTGCAGGCCTACGGCAACTGGCTCGGGCTGATGCGCGGCGATCTGACCGCCAGCCTGGAAAAAGGCGGAAAACTCATCCAACGCAGATTGAATCCTGACCGCGAGTACCGTGCCCCCGATGGCAGCAGATTCAGCCTGCCGGGGCGCAGCCTGCTGTTCCTGCGCCACGTCGGCCATCTGATGACCAGCGACGCGGTGCTCGACCGCGAAGGCAACGAAATACCCGAAGGGATATTGGACTGCATGGTTACCAGCCTGATTGCGCTGTATGACCTACAGGGCAGAGTGCCCCTGCGCAATAGCCGCCGCGGCAGCGTCTACATCGTCAAGCCGAAGATGCACGGACCCGATGAAGTGGCCTTTACCAGCGAGCTGTTCGACCGCACTGAAAAGGCGCTGGGTCTGCCGCGCAACACGCTGAAGATGGGCATCATGGATGAGGAGCGGCGCACCAGCCTCAACCTGAAGCAGTGCATCCGCGCTGCCAGAGAAAGATTGGTGTTCATCAATACCGGCTTTCTCGACCGAACCGGTGACGAGATCCACACCAGTATGCAGGCGGGAGCCGTGGTGCGTAAAACTGCCATGAAGAGCGAACGCTGGATCCAGGCCTATGAAGACTCGAATGTGGATATCGGCCTCGCCTGCGGCCTCAAGGGCAGAGCACAGATCGGCAAGGGGATGTGGCCGATGCCCGACGAGATGCGCGCGATGATGGAGACCAAGCAGGGTCATCCGCTGGCCGGCGCCAACACCGCCTGGGTGCCCTCTCCGACGGCCGCGACGCTGCATGCAATCCATTACCACCAGATCGATGTCATGGCGCGCCAGGAACAGCTGGCAAATCTCCAGCGGGCCAGCATCGACGACCTGCTGACGCTGCCGCTGCTCGGTGCAACAGCGCTGACGGCCGAGGAGATCCAACAGGAGCTGGAGAACAATGCCCAAGGTATCCTCGGCTATGTGGTGCGCTGGATCGAGCAGGGCATCGGCTGCTCGACGGTGCCGGACATCAACCATGTCGGTCTGATGGAGGACCGCGCCACGCTGCGCATCTCCAGTCAGCATATCGCCAACTGGCTCTGCCACGGCGTGTGCAGTGAGGCGCAGGTGCTGGAGACATTGAAACGGATGGCGGCGATGGTGGATCAGCAGAATGCCGGTGACCCCAACTATCGCGCTATGGCCCCGGACTTCGATCAGAGCCTGGCGTTTCAGACCGCCTGCGACCTGGTGTTCAAGGGGATGCAACAGCCGAACGGTTACACCGAACCGCTGCTGCATGCCCGCCGGCGGCAGATGAAAGCCGCGCTCTCCGGCGGCTGAGACGGATGCAGATGACGCCGCTGGAGCACGATCGCATAGGATTCATCGGCCTCGGCCTGATGGGGCGTCCGATGTGTCTCAATCTGCATCGCGCCGGAGCCCGGCTGGTCATTCACAACCGCAGCCGCACGGCGGTCGATCAATTGATCCGGGATGGTATCGAGCCGGCGGACAGTCCGGCAGGGGTAGCGCGCCGTGCTGAAACGGTGGTGCTGATGGTGTCCGACACGCCGGCGGTGGAACAGGTGCTATTCGGCAGCAACGGCCTGGCTGACGGCCTGCAGAGTGGCACACTGGTCATCGACATGGGGACCACCGCAGTGGCGGCGACGCGCAAGTTTGCCGCCCGCCTGCAGCAATCCGGTGTAGATTTTATCGACGCCCCGGTCTCTGGCGGGCAGATAGGTGCCCGCGATGCAAGTCTCGCAATTATGGCGGGCGGCAGCGTGGCAGCAATCGAGCGCGCCCGGCCACTGTTCGATGTGCTGGGAAAAACCTTTACCCACGTCGGCGCTGTGGGTGCCGGCCAAGTCGCAAAGGCGGCCAACCAGGTGATCGTCGGGCTCAATATCGGTGCGGTCGCCGAAGCGTTGGCGCTGGCTGAAAGTGCCGGTGTCGACCCGGCTAAAGTGCGCCAGGCGCTGCTGGGCGGCTTCGCCGCGTCCCGCATACTGGAAGTTCACGGGCAGCGAATGATAGACAGAAGCTTCGCACCCGGTGGCAAGGTGACAACGCAGCACAAAGATCTGAGTCAGGCGTTGGATCTCGCTGCCAGCCGGCATCTTGAGCTGCCGGCAACCCGGCTCAACATGGCGCTCTATCAACGCTTGATAGAGGCCGGCGATGGCACGCTGGATCACAGTGCATTGATCAGGTTATACAAAACCACCGCCGACTGATCACCTGCCGTCATTAACTCGTTACTTGCAGTCTACTTTAATTGTATTATTCAAGTTACTGTTATTGAATCGATTATATTTGCATAATCGGCTGAAAGTGGCGATGGAATGAAACGGCGCTCTACCTGAACGCAGCTTGCTTGGAAAACAATTCGTCAGGCAAAACGCAGTTTTTTGACTACTTCGCATGTAATAAGATCTACAGCCTGTTTTATTCCTTGAACCTGTTCAGGAGCAGCCAACACCCGCATGCGTTTCGACAATAGCTACGCGCGACTCCCTGATCGATTTTACACCCGCCTGCACCCGACGCCGGTGGCGGCACCCGGACTTATCCGGGTAAACGACGCATTGGCGCGGCAATTGCGGATCGATCCTGATTGGCTGACCTCAGCCGAGGGCACGGCGGTGATCGCCGGCAACCGGATTCCGGAAGGAGCAGATCCCATCGCCACCGTCTACGCCGGCTTCCAGTTCGGCAGCTGGGTCCCCCGGCTGGGCGACGGACGGGCGATACTGCTTGGCGAGGTAATCGGTGCCGACGGGGTGCGTTACGATATTCAGCTCAAAGGCTGCGGCCGAACGCCCTATTCGCGCAGCGGCGACGGGCGTGCCCCGCTTGGGCCGGTGCTGCGCGAGTACATCGTCAGCGAGGCGATGGCAGCGCTGGGCATCCCGACCTCCCGGGTACTGGCGGCAGTCAGCAGCGGCGAGTGGGTAGTAAGGGACGGGGCAGAACCGGGCGGCGTACTGGTGCGGGTGGCTCAGAGCCATATCCGTATCGGCACATTTCAGTTCTTCTCGGCGCAGCAGGATCAGGATGCGCTGCGGTTGCTGGCGGACCACGTCATTCAGCGTCACTTTCCCGACGTGGCGCAGGCCGAAAATCCTTACCGGGCGATGCTGGACAGTGTGATTGCGCAGCAGGCCGAACTCATCGCAAGCTGGCAGCTGGTGGGATTTATTCACGGCGTGATGAATACCGACAATATGCTGGTTTCGGGTGAAACCATCGACTATGGTCCCTGCGCCTTCATGGATGCTTTTGATCCGGCGGCCGTGTTCAGCTCCATCGATCATAACGGACGCTACGCCTACAACAACCAGCCCGCTATCGCACACTGGAACCTGGCCGGTCTGGCCCAGGCGCTGCTGCCGCTGCTGGACCGGGATCAGCACAGAGCGTTGACCATGGCGCAGGATTCGATCAATACCTTTCCCGAACGCTTTCAGAATGCCTATCTGCAGGGCATCAGTAAAAAACTTGGCTTTGCTGAAAGCACACCGGACGACCAAACGCTTATCGATGATCTGCTAACTTTGATGGCGGAGGAGAAGAGCGACTTTACGCTCACCTTCAGACGACTGGCGGAACTGGCGGATGCGGGGCAGGATACGGCATCCAACCTGGGCAACCTGTTCGAACTGCCCGATGCATTCACCCCCTGGCTGTGCCGCTGGCACAACCGGCTCGCTTCCGATCCTCGCGACAGCTTGACGCGTCAAGCGGATATGCTGGCGGTTAATCCAGCCTTCATTGCGCGCAACCATCTGGTGGAAGAGGCGATACAGGCGGCAACCTCCAACCGGGATTTCGAACCGTTTCACAAGCTGATCGATCTGCTTGCAGCGCCCTATGCCTACCACCCCCGTCACGCAAGCTATGCGACGCCGCCGCGTCCGGAGCAGCAGGTAAGACAAACCTTCTGCGGCACCTGAATAGCACCTATCTGGTTCTGTTCCGCGCTAACTGGTCCAAGAGCAAAAACTTTAGGGTTTTCCAAGCATGGCAAGGTTCATGGGAAGAGGTAATCTGAATAGCAGATGCAGCGCTAGGAGAACCGTCAAACAACCTGGCTGCAGAATGTCTGCTAAAACAGTGCTCCACGACATAAGCAACGGAAGTTCCCGATTTTTCACTTTGGGCATCACCTGAAACACTATTCCTCTGCTATAAATAAGGTAGAAAGGAGAAAATGCAGAAGTCCGTTTTATCCTGCAGTAAATGAGTGCAAAAAGCACATCGTTAGGTCGTGAGAATGAGGAAATGGGGGGTCAATAATGGACATTCAACTTGCTGATGTCACGATTCATATCGATAAAGATGTGGCTACTGAAGAGCGGTCCGGTATAGAAGCGGCTTTGCGCGGTGTTGAAGGTGTTGTAAGCGTACGCAATACAGTAGAGAGATCTCATCTATTCCTGGTGGAGTACAACCCTGCAAGGACAAATTCCCAGGTATTATTGAGTACAGTTAAAGGGAAATATGGGCATGCAGAGTTAGTCGGCCTCTGAGTAATGCCGTGCGGCTTGTCCCCGGTCGAGCAGTACGAAGAGCAGCGGATTTAACCGGAGATTATTGCAAGGAGGGGTTGGTGCGTCTGCTTTCCGGAAGGAGGAATTGGTAATGTCACTGGCATCCGGCAACGAAAATACAACGCACCTCGAAACAGAGTCAAAGCGCTTCAATCAGCTGTTTGATGCCCGTTTTGCAGAGAAGATAACTGAGCTGAAATCCGCCGAAGCTGCATCCCTCAGTATCATGGTAACGAAAGGCACGTTGGATTGGGCCTACCCGCCATTTATCATCGCCTCCACGGCATCCGCACTCGGCTGGAATGTCACGCTGTTTTTCACCTTTTACGGTCTGAACCTGCTTAAAAAACGGCTGGATTTAAAGCTCAGCGGACTGGGCAACCCAGCCATGCCGATGAAAATGCCGTACGGTCCGGCCTGGTTGCGCGAGATCGAATGGAACATTCCCAACCTGGTGATGGCCAACATACCCGGATTCGAGACTTTCTCTGCGTCGATGATGCGCAAAACGCTGTCAGAAAAAGGGGTCGCGCCGGTGAGCGAGTTGCGGCAACTCTGTATCGAAGAGGGGGTAAAACTTATCGCCTGTCAGATGACAGCAGATCTTTTCGGTTGGCCCAAAAGTGCGTTCATAGACGAAATCTCCGAGTGGGCCGGCGCCGCCACTTATCTTTCCGTCGCGCAGAATAACAGGGTCAATCTCTATATGTAGTTGTGAAACTGCCGCTAAAGTAGGTTGCATACCCAGTCATAATTCTGCCGCAAGCCGGAGGCTAACACCGGCTCGTTGGTAAGAGCCTGTTAACGCTGAACGGTTTGCCAATGATTGAAAAAATCACGAAAAGTCTGTTCGCCAGTACGCCGGTGGATACCCTCTATCACTACACCTCTTTCACCGGGCTCCTGGGTATAGTGAAAAGCGCTGTATTGCGCGCCAGCGATATCCGCTATATGAATGATTCGGCGGAACTCAGGCATATGTTCGATCTGCTGCGGAGCCATGTCACAGACCGTATCGCCGAGGGAACCGACAACCCCCAACTGCTCAATCAGCTGCTGGATTGGCTGTCGCGCCGCATCGTCGGCGGATCGATGCTGTTTGGCGGCTCATTTCGCGCCAACGGCAACCTGCTAAGCCAATGGCGTGGCTACAGCTTGCACGGCAAGGGGGTCAGTCTGGGATTCGATCCGATGCATATCCGTTCCTGTGCTGAGCGCCAGCACTTTCAGGTCGGAAAGTGTCTCTACGAGGCCGGCCAACAGCGGGCGCTTATTACGCGAATTGTCGATGCGCTGGAGCGTACCGCCGCCGAGTCGGGAGTTGGCTTGGAAGCAGCCCATCACCCGCACGACAATGTCTATTTCGACGTTTTTGAGCGCATTGAGGGGGATTTACTGCGCATCGGATCGATCCTAAAACACCCCTCCTTCGAAGAGGAACAGGAGTGGCGCATCGTCTCACCGGTGATCACCGGTTTTTCGGGCTCATCGGTCCATTTTCGCGAGGGGACCTCTATGCTGATCCCTTTCTATGAGTTCGATCTGAGCGACGGTGAAAGCAGCCGCCTTCAACTTGATCACGTCTATCTGGGACCCACCAGCAATATCGAGCTCTCAATGAATTCGCTGCAAATCTATCTTGCTAAACAGCACGTCAGTCCGCGGCATGGGATCAGTTACTGCCAAATTCCTTACCGGCAGCGATGAGTAGAACCGATGCCACAATCCCCAGCGGCCAAGACAATTTTGGATAATGGCGCGACGCTGCTAGTACCGGATTTTGAGCTAGGTTCAGATAAAAAACCCGGCTATTCTGCCGGGTCCAATGGATACGCTGTCAGCGCTTGCGCCATCCCTGTCAAGGTCCTTGTCTATTTCGAGTATCCTTATCAATCCCTTAAGAACATTATGCATATGCAGATTGAAATTGACATCAATTTAAGTGTAGGAATTTTCTGAAATACCCTGCTTGAATCCGGAGTAACGCCAATCATGGAGCGTGCAGTACTGAAGAAAATGCTGACAGAGGGCTAACCCGGATATTTCATGAAGGCGGGCAGCATGTTTGAAAAACATTTAGTTTTTAAATGTTACGTGAGTATCGTACGTTTTTATAACAGTACAGTTTGTGCTATTCGGGCCAAACCAGCCCGCTGCTGCGCCAAACACTGGGCACCATCTGCCTGAAGGAGGGGTTGCCGGAGGCGACGATTGAATACCTGCAGCATGCCATTTCTCAGAATCCAAAGCACTCCGCCAGCTGGAAGAGCTACGGCAAAGCCCTGCTGCTGAAGCGGAATCAGGACGCGATAAAAGCCTACGAAACTGGCATATCCGTTGTCCGTGAGAAAAGTAATATTCAGGCGGTCAAGGAGATGATAATATTTCTCAAGCGACTGAAAAAATAGAAAATTCAGAATAAACTGCAGCTCTGTTCCGGCAGTCGTCAGTTTCTGTTTTTGACCCTGTACTGGCCGTTGTAGAAACCCGAGAAATAGATGTTCAGGTGCGGATGATTGATCTCCGTGCCGACCACATCTGCTTCGAGATTACGCTCAGCAACATAGGTCTCCTGCGACGAGCCATCCACCAGCACCCGATACCAGGGTTCATCTTTCGGCGGCCGGCTCTGTGCGACCTGTTCGTACCAGGCATCAGGCAACATGAACACCGGGTCCACGTCATAAATCACGCCGCGGTAGTCGAACAGTTTATGGTGTACCAGCTGACCTATATGGAGATCAGCCTTGACGATCCTCTCCATTGTTTGCCCCCATCCGCCTAAGATGGTCCTGCCAATTCCGTTCGTAGTTCGTTCCCAACTCCCGCAGATACCTCCAATCATACAACCCGGAGTTGTGCCCGTCATCGAAAAACAGTTTGACGGCATAGTTACCTATGGGAGCGATCTGTTCCAATACCACACTCTGTTTACCGCTGACTGTTATGCGCTGACTGCCGTGCCGGGCCCGCACCTCCTTTGACGGCGAGAAGACGCGCAGGTACTCCCACGGCAGATGATACTTCTCATCCCCGCTGAAAACGACTTCGAGTGTGCGGCTCTCCTGGTGCAGGATGATGTCGGTGGGTACGTTGTGGCTGTTCATAGCGCCGAGATGGGGGAGTATTTGCAAAATTCAACAGTTGGGCAAAAGTCGTAGCAGGGGTGCCGGCCTGTTGCCTTTCTCTTATACTCTAACATTGGGAAAAAGCCAGAGCCGATTCAGCATGCTGCAGATTGTGGATTACCATGAGCGTACTAAGCATCAACCACACAGGTACGCCGATGGACCCGGTTTCATGGATTGGCAGAACCAACCCAACCCGTTCCGGTGCTACCCCGGCGCTGAATCGCTAGCGCTCAACCTGTTGGAGCGGCCGCTCGGGCTGCCCTACCACCGGCTGTTCGATCCGCCCTCCGGTGAACCGGAATCACCGGACGCGGAGCGCATCGGCGGCTTTCTTGAGCTCGCATTGGGCCTCTCTGCCCGTAAGCGGTTCGGCGGCTCCGAATGGTTTCTCAGGATCAATCCCTCCAGCGGCAACCTTCACCCCACCGAATGCTACCTACTGCTGCCCGACTACGCCGGGATTCCGGCCTGCATTGCGCACTATAATCCGCTGCTGCACAGTCTGGAGATCAGGTCGCGACTAACTCAACCCGCAGCCGGGAGGCTGGCTCAGATGAACGGTTTCGCGCTGGTGCTATCGAGCATCTACTGGCGTGAAGCGTGGAAATACGGTGAGCGAGCCTTTCGCTATACGCAGCACGATATCGGACACGCGCTGGCGGCGCTCCGCTTCTCCGCAACGCTGTGTAATTGGCATTTCCACGTCAGACCGGAGCTGCCGGCCAGCCGTCTGGATGCCCTGCTGGGTTTTGCTGCTGAGTTCAGCCATCCGGGCGAAGCGGAGCACGCCGACTGCCTCTGCTGGGTGCAGACCGGACCGGCT
Source organism: Chromatiaceae bacterium (assembly GCA_024235255.1). Lineage (GTDB taxonomy): Bacteria > Pseudomonadota > Gammaproteobacteria > Chromatiales > Chromatiaceae > HKST-UBA178. The sequence continues at coordinate 30,708 of JACKMT010000001.1, read as the reverse complement.
GCCGGTGAACCCGATCTGCCGGCTTTGCTAAACGATCTCAGTCAGGTTGCCTACAAAAATCAACCGAACCGGTTGAGCCCGGCACACGTGGATTGGCCGGTTATCGACCAGGCAGCTCGATCTACCGCATCGCCCGGGTTTCCCAGAACCCCGCTCGGCTCGGACAATCCTGTGCCGCATGTACCTTCGAAGCAGAGCGCGGAGGAGATTATCCGCCGGCGCCGCAGCGCCCAGTCGTTCGACCCAGAGCGCAGCCGTCTCTCCCGCGCCGGCTTTCTGCAGACGCTTGCCGCTACGCTCCCCGTCAGCAAGGGGCCGTTCGAAACACTGGGAACGGGGACCCACCTCCATCTGCTGATCTTCGTTCACCGGGTGGATGAACTTGATCCGGGGCTTTACTGTTTGCTGCGCGATGGCTCCGATCTGGAGAACCTGCGCATAAGCATGCAAAGCAGCTTCGCCTGGTCCCGGGTTGATTCAGTGCTGCCGCTTTACCTGCTGCAATCCGGTGACTTTCGGGCGTTCGCCGAACAGGTCAGCTGTCATCAGTCAATCGCCGGGGACAGCGCCTTCTCCCTCGGCATGCTGGCACGCTTCGACGCGCTCATCTCCAGCACTCCCTGGTTCTATCCACGTCTGTTCTGGGAAGCCGGGTTCATCGGTCAGATCCTCTATCTGGAAGCCGAAGCGCAGGGTTTGCGGGGAACCGGCATCGGCTGTTATTTCGATGACGCGATGCACCGTCTGCTGGGTCTCGGCGACCGCTGCTGGCAGGATCTCTACCACTTTACCGTCGGCGCGGCGCTGGAGGACAGCCGGATCCAGACGGAGCCGCCTTATCGCCATCTCAATGCGGTCCACGACCGCTGATCATTCAACCAAGGGGTTATGATGGACCTGATAACCGGTATCACCCTGCTGCTGCTCTATCAATTGGCCGGGGAGTCGATCATCTTGCTGCTGGAACTGCCGGTACCCGGCCCGGTAGTCGGTATGCTGCTTTTATTTCTGACGCTGCTGATCAGAGGACGCGTCGGGGTGGCGCTGGAGGCCACTGCCACCGGCCTGCTCAGTCACCTGTCGCTGCTGTTCGTACCGGCCGGGGTCGGGATACTGGTGCATATCGATATGATCACCAATGAGTGGCTCCCCATCACCGCGGCGTTGATCCTCAGTACGCTTCTCACGCTGGCCATAACCGCATTGGTGATGAAATGGACCCACAGTTTAATCCGTGGGAAAAGCAGAAAAACATGAACGGAAATGAATTTTCATCGATCTGGGTATATCTCTCCGCAACCCCGCTGCTGGGACTTACACTGACACTGGCCGCCTATATCACCGCCTTTACGCTCTACCGGTGGTCGGGCCACAACCCGCTGCTCAACCCGGTTGCGATTTCAGTGGCACTGTTGATCTGCCTGCTGCTGGGGACCGGCACCCGCTACGACGACTATTTCGCAGGTGCACAGTTCGTTCACTTTTTGCTCGGACCGGCAACCGTTGCACTGGCGGTGCCGCTCTATCTGCAGCTGGGCAGGCTGCGTGCACTTCTGTTGCCGATTGTTGTCTCTCTGTTGATCGGCACATGCGTCGCCGCGGTGAGCGCGGTGGGCATCGCCCGGCTGCTCGGTGCCAGCCCGGCGACGCTGCTCTCTCTGGCACCGAAGTCGGTGACGGCGCCGGTGGCCATGGGTATAGCGGAACGCATCGGCGGGCTGCCTTCGCTCACCGCGGTGTTGGTGGTGACCACCGGCATTGTCGGCGCTGTCGTCGGGTTTAAAATATTTGCCCTGCTCGGCATCACTGACGATAGCGTCAAAGGCGTTGCAATCGGCCTAACCTCGCATGGCATCGGCACCGCGCGCGCCTTCCAGGTCAGCCCGGAAGCCGGCGCGTTCTCAGGTCTGGCAATGGCGCTTTCGGCAATCGTGAGTGCACTGCTGCTGCCCTGGCTAATGGCTCTGCTCGGGTTCACGCGCTGACAGAGGTCTTTCGTCCGAGGCGGAACCGGATACCCAGCCGCTTCTGCCTTTTGTGACCCGAGGAGCCGACCGGCTATAATCCACTCAACTTTGTTTTCGGAGAACCAGGCAAACCGCAATGAAACATATCAAAAAAGCGCTCTCCTATTCGATCGCGGGCACAGTCGGGCTGACCGTTATCGCCAGCCTCAATGGCTGCGGCGATTCGGGGATTCCCCAGCAGGGCATGAACGACTCCGGTATTCAGCAGGATGGCGGGTTGGAGCAGAACCAGTTTCTGGTCATCGAACAGACCGGATCGGCGCCGGACACCTACAGGGTGGCGGAAAAACACCCCACAACCGGACCGACCCGGGCAATTTTAAAAGACATGGATGGCAACGAGCGTTTTCTCTCGGAAGAGGAGCTGCGCAAAATCGCCGAGGAAGAGGCCGCCAGAGTGGAGGCCGGCACCTCCAATTTGACGCAGAATCCGGAAATGCACGCCGGCGGGCTTTCGCTGGGAGAGACGCTGCTGGCCGCCGCGGCGGGATCGCTGATCGGCGGCATGCTGGCCAACCGATTGATGGGCAACGCCAACTTCCAGCGCGCACAACAGAGCTATGGCGGCGGCCGGCCGACGACCAGCATCTCCCAGCCGGTCAGGCAAGCTTCCGGCACCAACACAGCGCGCAGCGGCTTCTTTGGCGGCAATAAATCCCCGTCCAGCACGTCGCGCAGCTCATTCGGCTCGTTTGGGGGCTGATCGATGGTCGATTTGCTGAAGGTAAAGCCGCTGGACAAGCCGCTCATGGAGGAGATCGGCATGACCTGGCATACCGACGACGACGGCAGCGACTACATCAGCGATGAGCTGGTGCAGTTGCGTGAAGCCGAAGCGGAGGCGTACTACACGGCGGCGAATACGCTCTACGACATGTATGTCGAAGCCGGCCAGTACGCGATCGACCACCGGCTGTACTACGAATTGGGGATTCCCTCGAACCTGGTGGGACTGATCGAGAACAGCTGGGAGCGAGACGACTGGCACCTGTACGGTCGCTTCGACTTGGCCGGCGGACTGGACGGAGCACCGATCAAACTGCTCGAATTCAATGCCGACACTCCCACCGGCCTGTTCGAGACCTCCATCATTCAGTGGGCCATACTGAAGGCCAACGGCATGGAGGAGTCGCGTCAGTTCAACAACATCCAGGATATGCTGAAGGAGAATTTCCGGCGTCTGGTCACCGGTGAGGACGAGGATGCCGATTTCGGCAGCAGCTACGCCAGCCAAAAGCTGCTCTTCTCCAGCGCGCGCAACCTGCCTGAGGACGAGCGCACCGTCCGCTATCTGCAGAGCGTCGCCCATGACGCCGGCTTCTACACCGACTTCTGCTTCATGGACGAGGCGGGCTTCGATCAGGAGGCGGGGGTGTTCAACCGGGACCAGCAGCTGGCGGACTTCTGGTTCAAGCTCTACCCCTGGGAGGATATCGCCAGCGAAGAGCTGGAGCTGTGCCGGATGCTGGAGAAGATCGCCACCCGCGGCAGCACCCGCTTTCTCAATCCGGCCTATACCCTGCTATTCCAGAGCAAGGGAATGCTGAAAATCCTCTACGATCTCTACCCCGATTCCCCCTATCTGCTGCAGACAGATTTTAAGCCGCTGCCTGGGGTGCGCCAGGTGGAGAAAAAGATGTTCGGCCGCGAGGGCGCCAATACCGCGATTCTGGATGCCCACGGCAATCGGATTGCGAGCACCGACGGTCCCTACGCGCACTACAAGAGCGTCTACCAGGCGTTTGCCGAGTTGCCCAAAGACGCTGCCGGGAACCACTATCAGGCGGGCGTCTTCTATATCTGGGAGGCGTGCGGGCTGGGATTCAGGCGCGGCGGCGTCATCCTGGACAACATGAGTAAGTTCGCCGGGCATCTCATCTCTCAGGGGCGGCTCAAGTAATAACCGCCGATAGAGGAATATCCCACGTATTTGTAAAGTTTCTCCTATTCTCGCCGTTATTTTTCCTGACCAACAGGAGTCAGACGAGTGACGATCAAGTTCATTATGCGGCTCCTGTTCATGGACACCATTTAGACTGTTCAGTACGAGGAAAAATATCATGAATATGATCAAGATAGCGGCAGTTGGCGCCGTTGCGCTCTTTGCTTCGCTGGCCAGCGCCGAAAAGGCGCCCGAGTCGGTCGAGCGGTTGGCACCGACGCTGAAGGCGTGGGGAGAGAATCCTATCCTGGTTGCAGCAGTCAAGGCGCAGAATGCGAAAGGAGAGAGCCTTGACCAGATTAAACAGCTGGATGCCTCATGGCGCGCCACCAGCGGTGTCGACGACTTTATGCGGTCGCTGCTGGAGAGCGACACCGCCAAGGAACTGGCGAAGCTGGAGACGAGTAAACCCTACTTCTTCGAACTGTTCCTGATGGACAATCAGGGCGCCAATGTGGCAATGACAAACAAGACCTCCGACTACTGGCAGGGTGACGAAGCAAAATTCACCGAGTCGTTCAAGGGAGGCAGCGGCGCCATACACATAGGCGACGTCGAGTTCGACGAAAGCGCTCAAGCCTATCTGGTACAGATATCGGTGCCGGTGATGGACGGAGGCAGCGCGGTCGGCGCGATGACGATCGGTGTAAACATCGACCAATTGGAAGCCCAATAAACCCACAAATAGTCCCAGGAGAGAATGCATGGCTTGGCTTAACAATCTCGGCTTCCGCTGGAAACTCACTTTACCGATCGCGCTGCTGGCCCTGCTGCTGATGACAACAGCACTGATCGGCGTGCAGTTGAGCAACCGCCTGGGTGAAGACGTAACCCGGCTGGCGGACGAGTTTCTGCCAGAGCTCGACAATCTGCTGCAGGCTGACCGCGATCTCTATCAAGCGCTGGTGGCGGAGCGCAGCATGATATTCGTCGACACTAATTCAGACGGGTATAAGAAGCTGACGGCGTTGCATGACGAGAACATCGGTCAGGCACGCGAACGCATTATGAAATTCTTCCAGACCACTCGTTCAGAGAGCGCTCGTGGGCGCGAGCAGGAGCTTTTGACACTGTTTAACAAATGGTCGGATACCACTCAGGAGATCGAGCACCAGCGCAGCGAGGGGGGGCGTATCGGCAGAAGCACAGCGATCGAATTGAGTTTCAATGAAGGGGTCACCCAGTTCGAAACGATGCGCCAGGTAATCGACGAACTCACCGGCCAGGTACAGGCCGATGCCGCCGCCGAAGTTGAGAATGCGCACAAAACGACAGACAGCAACCAAGTCATTCAGATGACCACCCTTGCCGTGGGGCTGTTGTTCTGCCTGTTGGTAGCGCTCTTCTTCCCTTTGTTGGTTACCAGGCCTTTGGGGCGTGTGATCAGTGCGATCGAGGATCTTGCCAGCGGCGACGGTGATCTGACCCTGCGTGTAAGCGTTGACAGTAAAGACGAGCTGGGCCAACTTTCCGGCAGCTTGAATCAGTTCCTGGACAAATTGCACAACCTGATCAGGCGGGCTGCAGCCACTTCCGGTCAGGTTCGGGAGGCATCCGGCAAGATGCTGCAACTGAACAGCCAGACTCAGGAGATGATAACCAACCAGCATTCGTCAACGGATATGGTCGCCACTGCGATTAACGAAATGGCCGCAACCGTGCAGGAGATTGCACAAAGCGCATCCAACGCGGCCGACGGCGCCCGCACAGCGGATGCAGATGCCCGCAAGGGCAGTGAACGGGTCGACTCATCGGCCATTTCGATTCGTGATCTGGCGCAGGATGTTGAACGCGCCGCCGAAGTGATTCACAAACTGGAGAACGAGGCGGAAAAGGTCGGTTCGGTGCTGGATGTAATTCGTGGCATTGCCGAACAGACTAATCTGCTGGCGCTGAATGCAGCAATCGAGGCAGCACGCGCCGGCGAGCAGGGGCGTGGGTTTGCCGTGGTGGCCGACGAGGTTCGCACCTTGGCCAGCCGCACACAGCAGTCGACAACCGAAATCCAGGGCATGATTGAGAAGCTGCAGAGTGGCGCCCGCAACGCGGTATCGGTCATGGATGCAGGGCGCGAAAAGGCACAGGTTAGCGTCGAACGTGCCGAATCTGCCGGAAGCTCACTGATCGAAATCACCAAAGCGGTTGCTTCGATCAGCAGCATGAACACACAAATCGCCAGTGCTGCCGAGGAGCAGAGTGCAGTGACCCAGGAGATCAACCGCAACATCACAGAGATCAGCGCTATCTCCGACCGTAACTCGCAAATTTCATCGGAAGCGGCTCAGGCCAGCTCGGTGCTCTCCGAGTATGCACAAGAGCTTGATCGGATTGTGCAGAATTTCAAAATTTAGCTGCAATTATTGGAACCTGATCTGACATTACCTGTTTCCATTCAGCGCGTTTTGTCAGATCAGCTTACCCGTTGAACAGAGAGCGCCGCACCGGTCGGACACTGCGTAAACACGCAACCGTGAAATAGGGTTTGTCCGCTCGGATGCCGGCTCTGAAGCCTATTTCAGGCCTGATTCCGAGCGCACTTTTACCAGGCATTTGGGACAGATGCCGTGGCTGAATTCCGCATCGGAATTTTTTGCTAGATAATCTTCAATTCCGCTCCATGCACCTTTATCGTCACGTATATTATGGCAATAGGAACATATGGGGATGATCCCTTTCAGCGTTTTTAACTCGTTCAACGCCTCCTGCAAAGATTTGATTAAACTGTCCCGTTCTTCCTCCATCTGTTTACGATCTGAAATATCACTGTGCGTACCGCTCATGCGCAAAGGACGCCCGTCCGCATCGCGCTGAACAATCTTGGCATGGTCCAGGATCCACTTATAACTGCCATCCTTGGTAAGCATTCGATACTCCATTTTATGTGAAGTCGTACGGCCTTCCAGGTGATCATTAATGGATTTCCATGCAGCTTCACGGTCATCCGGATGAATCAGATTTGTCCAGGTGTCCGTCGTCTCATCGAACTCCTCGATGGTTGAATAACCGAGCATCTGTGCCCAGCAATCATTGCGTTGCACGTCGCCTGTATCGATTCTCCAATCCCAGAAACCTTGCTCGCTGCCTTCCAGCACCATCTTCAGGCGCTCCTCACTGAGCAGCAACTTCTTTGCTATTTTTTGCTCAGCGAGTGATGGCCGTTTTTCGTCACGAGATTTTTGACCCATCATTCACTCAAAAAAAGTTTAACACCTCACTAGCGCTCATCCATGAATTCACGTGGTAGGGGGGATCTAGGAGAGAATACTGTCCAGCTGCTCCTCGGTGTAGCCTGTCTCATCTCCATATCGCTCGCGCAAATCCGCGTCTGCGCTGCGCCTTGCCGCAGGTTTGAGCAGGCCCGCTTCCAGGTGCGCCTCGTAGCGGGAGCGAAGATACTGATGCCGCTCCCAAATCTTTTTACGTTCGCTGATCGATCCTGTATCGGACGATTCATGCAGGAAATCCGCTAACATATCGAGGTCGTTTACCGCCGCCGAATCAGCCTGAGCACCCTGCTTAAGCGCTTTCAATTGATCATCTTTCAGCTGCAGCTCCTGGGTCAGGCGATGGATCTCCTTGCGCAACGCTTTTGCCGACTCTTTCAACTTGCCCGGTTTTGCGACTTTTTCGGCCTTTTTTTTGCCCTTCTTCAACTCCTTTTCCGCTCTCTTGTTTTTCCCTTTTTTCTTCTCTTTGCTTTTCATGACTCACCTTAAGTTATGCAATGCGAATTTACTGACGAAAAACCGGAGTATATATCGGCACTCTATAAATTACAGCTATTTAACCAGCTAACGCTCTGATATTGAAGGTAATAAAAAGTTAACAATAAAGCAGCTTAACCGGGGATACCGGCAAAATCAGAGTGGCGCGATCTCTTCGATATAGGTGCGCCCGATAGGTGTCTGCACGTAGCGCTTTTTGCCATCCACCCTGACCCAGAAGTAGTAGTAGCCTTTCTCCGGCTCGCTGGTTACTTTGCCGTCACGTATTTCCCAGGATTTTACGTGGCTGCCATCGGCATAGGTTACCCGGTAATCCCCTTCCAAGAAGGTTACCCCGATGCGGGAGATGCGATTTTGCTGCTCCTGAGTACAGGCGGCCAGAGCCAGCGGGAGCAGCAGCGCCGCAGTCAATCGCATGTGTTTTGTTCTCATCTGATCATTACTCCCGTCATCTGTCCGTCAGTTTGATCTCGATCCGCCGGTTGCGCTGAAAAGCTTCCGCCGTTTCGCTACTGTCAACCGGATGATATTGCGCGAAGCCGGTCGCCGCCAGGCGCTTGGCGGGAATCCCCTGGGAGGCGAGATAGCGCACCACCGACACTGCCCGGGCGGTGGAGAGCTCCCAGTTCGACGGGAACCTTTCGGTGTTGATCGGCTGCCGGTCGGTATGTCCGTCGACACGCAGTATCCAGCTCACCTCCGGTGGGATTTTCGCGGCTATCCCGTCCAGTGTAACCGCCAGCTTGGCGAGCTCTCCCCTGCCCTCCTGGCCCAGCGTGGCGGAGCCTGAATCGAACAGCAGCTCTGAAGGAAATACGAAGCGGTCACCCACCACCCGGATATTCGGATTCTGCCCCAACACTTTGCGCAGGGTGCCGAAAAACTCAGAGCGGTACTTCTCCAGTTCATTCACCTGCTTCGCCAGCAGCAGATTCAGGCGCTTGCCCAGATTGGAGATCTCCAACTCCTGCCCCTGACTCTTCTCTTCCGCCAGTTTCAGCGCCTGACTGATCGCACCGAGCTGCTCGCGCAGCGCGGCGATCTGGCGATTCAGCAGATCCACCTGAGCCCGGGCGCTGGTGGAGAGCTCCTGCTCCTGCTCCAGCGCCGCTCTGCCCGCTTCAACCGCGACGAACAGCTCCTCGATGCGGATATCTTTCTGTGTAACAGCCTGCTGGGCCAACAGGGTCCGTTCCTGCTCATCCGCCAGCTGCGCCTGCAGCGACTTGCTGCGATCCCGCAGCAGGCCGACCTCCGCCTCGCGCCCCTCCAGCGAGGCTGCAAGCCGGCCCACCTGCTGCTCCAGCTGCGTCCGCAGCTCGCGCAGCGCCGCGATATCCTGCTGCAACGATGCCAGCGTCCGCAGTTGCAGCTCGATCGTCTCCCGATCGGCTGCGACGCTCTTGTTCAGCCGGTCAACCTCTCCGAACAGCTCATACTGTTTATCCAGACTCTGACTGTATTCGTCGGAAATGCTTTTAACCTGCTCATCCAGCTGCAGGTTCTTCTCCTGCTCCAAATCGAGCAGCGAACTGAGTTCGCGCAGACGCGAGTTAAGATCGGAGAGCTCGTGCTCGCGCTCCGACAGCGTCTCCGCCAGAAATACCTGGGCCAGCGTGAATATCAGCAGGGCAAAAATCACCAGCATCAACAGTGCCGAGAGGGCATCGACATAACCCGGCCAGACGTCGATGGTGCTTCTGAAACGGCGGCGGCTTGCAAGCATGGTGGAGGCCCTGGACTGCGATTGCGCAGATCAGTCGGATTTCGAAACTTCGTCGTTGAGCAGCTCTCTGAGCAGCTGATTCTCTCTCTGCAGCTCGCTCACGACAGTCGAAAGATCCTCCCGCCTGCCGCGGGTGGAGGCCATCTCGATCTCCTCGATGGTATCCGGCGCATCGATAAAATGGGTCATGCCCGACAGCCACTCCTCGAGTCCGTCATAGAAACGGTTCTGCGCATGGCCGGCCTGGATATCCAGGAAGCCGAGCACCAGCGACCCGCCCAGACCGAACAGCGAGGAGCTGAACGCGGTGCCCATGCCCGCCAGCGGTTTGAGCAGCCCCCCTTTCAACTCGGCAAACACCTCGCTGAAATTGCGCTGCCCCACATCCAACCCCAGGATCACCTGACCGACCGCCTCGATCGTGCCGAGCAGCCCCCAGAAGGTGCCGAGCAGTCCCAGAAAAATCAACAGACCGATCATGTAGCGGGAGATTTCGCGCGACTCGTCCAGCCGTGCGCGGATGCCGTCCAGTACGGTGCGCAGCGACAGCGCCGACATGCTGAAGCGGTCGCGCTTGACATGGCTGTCAAGACTTTTTGCCAGCGGTTTGAGCAGCCGCGGCGCCTGCGTGACCGACAGTCCGGGCTGGCCGGTTCGAAATACCTTGATCCACTCCAGTTCCGGCTTCAGTATCAATACCTGGCGGAACGTGATCAGCACACCCACCAGCAGCACACCGAATATCAGCCCGTTGAACACCCAGTTCGCCATGAAAGCAGACTCCAGCGGGCGATAGAGCAGCGCGCAGATGGCAGCGACGATGATCAGGTAGATCAGCATCCAGAAAATGGTGTGTTTTGGGTTGCTCATGAAGATGTCCGGCGTTTCCCGCAGCCGCGCTTGCCGCGGACTGCATCAATGGGCTATTTTCGGGCCAACATACCATAACCTCGCTCGCTATTCACAGATTCCATGTTCAGGCTACTGTTGTTGGTTCACTTGACATTTCTGCTGCTCCCACAGCCATCCGGCGCGCAGGAGGTCGGTCGCCCGCTGCCACTCTCCGATCGCCTTGCAACCGGTGACGACTATATGGGCATCAGGTTGCTCGGTGCGCTTTCGCTGCAGGGTCGGGAAGCGCTCGCCGAGCTATCCGATCTGGCATGGGACGAAGACGAGGGCATTTTGTACAGCGTGACGGACCGGGGCCGGCTGCTGCATCTACTGCCGGTCATAGAACAGGACCGGCTGGTCAACATCAGGCTGCTGCGCCACTTCGACCTGCTTGATGAAACGGGTAAAAAACTGCGGAAATCGGAACGGGACGCCGAAGGGCTGGCGCTGGAACAATCTGACAACGGTGTAGCGGGCGACAGCCTGCTCGCGGTCTCGTTCGAGGGCCACAACCGGGTTGCGTTGTACTCCGCGGAGGGCGAATTCCGGCGCTCGGTTAAGATGCCCAAAGTACTGCGTGACCCGAAATTGTACAAGAGTGGCAACAAAGGACTGGAGGCGCTCGCCAGGCACCGGGAATTCGGCTACATCACCGGCCCCGAGATGGCAAAAGAGCGCGGCGCAATCCCACTCTTCAGCCAAACCGGACAGCGCTGGTACTACCGGCCGCTTGAGCCCAACGGCGCGGTTGTCGCGCTCGAAGCACTAGACGACGGTACGCTGCTTATTTTGGAGCGTGCCTTCAGCTCCATCTTCGAACCGCTGGTGATCAGCCTGTCGAGCAGCCGTCCCACTAAGGCGAACACCGATTCGGCACTGGAGACCAGGCTGCTGGCCCGTTTCGACAACTCTCAGGGGTGGCGGACGCAAAACTTCGAAGGGCTCACCCGCTATCGGGGGAATCGTTTTTTCATGGTTAGCGATGACGGTGGCGAAAGCTTCCTGCAGACCCAGCTGCTCTATTTCGAGATCCGCTGAAGCAGCGGTTGGAGCAGCGGCCAGACGTTCTCCAACATGCGCGGCTGTGCCAACGCGGTCGGGTGCAGCCGGTCCTCCTGCAGCCACCCCGGCCGGTCCACCACTCCCTCCAGCAGAAACGGCACCAGCGGCACCGCTTTATCCTGCGACAAACCGGTGAAAATCGCGTGGAACCTTTCAGTGAACGCCTTGCCGAAATTGGGAGGCATGTGCATCCCAATCAACAACACACGACAGCCGTTGTCCCGGGCAAGATCGATCATCGAAGCCAGATTGCCGCGGATGGTGCCGAAATCCAGACCGCGCAGACCGTCGTTGCTGCCGAGTTCCAGAATCAGGATACTTGGGCGGAAGCGCTGCAGCGCCTGGGGCAGACGGCTGACGCCTCCGGCGGTGGTATCGCCGGAGGTGCTGGCGTTTACCACACGGTGCGGATAACCCTCGGCCTGCAGCCGGGACTGCAGCAGCGTCACCCAGCCGTGGTCGAGATCGATGCCGTGGGCGGCACTGAGACTGTCGCCCAGCACCAGGATCGTCGGCGGCGAATCTGCCTGACAATCAGCAATAAGCATAGACAGCAATAACAGGAGAAGTTTTTTCATGGTTGCCAATTCTAACCCAGTCTCTGCCAGCCGGCTGAGTAAAAATATCGACGCGCCTGCCGGCCGCATCGATATTCTGCAGGATGTGAGCCTGGAACTCGTCGCCGGCGAGGCGGTGGCGATCCTGGGCGCGTCCGGCTCCGGCAAATCCACGCTGCTCGGGCTGCTGGCAGGTCTGGACGATGCCAGCAGCGGTGAAATCCGGCTGTTCGGCGACGATCTGGCGCAGCTGGACGAGGACGGACGCGCCGCGCTGCGCGCCGGCCGGGTCGGCTTCGTATTCCAGTCGTTTCAGCTGCTGCCAGGCATGACCGCGCTGGAGAACGTAATGCTGCCGCTGGAGCTCTCCGGCGAGCCGAAACCCAGGCCGCTGGCGGAAGCCGCCCTCTCGCAGGTGGAGCTGTCGCAGCGGCTGCATCACTACCCCAGCCAGCTCTCTGGCGGGGAACAGCAGCGGGTGGCGATCGCGCGGGCCTTTGCCACCCGCCCGCTGCTGCTGTTCGCCGATGAACCCACCGGCAGCCTGGATCAGGCAACCGGCGGACGCATCTCAGATCTTATATTTCAGCTGCGCAGCGAGTCCGGCGCGGCGCTGCTGCTGGTGACGCACGACGCCTCCCTGGCAGCACGCTGCGACCGGCGTCTGCTGTTGCAGTACGGTCGGCTGGAGCGTGCCGCATGACCGCCCTCGCCTTCGCCCTGCGGCTGTTTCGGCGCGACTGGCGCAACGCCGAACTGCGCCTGCTTGCCTTCTCGCTGATGCTGGCGGTGGCGGCAGTGACCGCAGTCGGATTTTTCACCGACCGGGTCAGTCAGGCGATGGAGCTGCAGGCCGGAGAGTCGCTCTCCGCCGACCTGGTGATCTCCAGCCACGACCCGATCTCCGACGATTACCGTGACAAAGCGGCTGCGCTGGGTCTCGATACTGCCGAGACGCTGGGCTTCCCCAGCGCTGTGATCCATGGCGACCGGGTGCAGATGGTGGTGGTAAAAGCGGTCAGCCCGGGCTACCCGCTGCGCGGTGCACTCAGAGTACGCGCGACCGCCGGGGCGCCGGAGCAGGAGGTACACACCCTGCCCCGGAGCGGCGAGATCTGGGCCGATGCACAGCTGTTGGCCGAGCTCGATCTCGCCACCGGCGGCCGGCTCTCGCTGGGCGAGCGGGAGTTCAGGCTCGCCAACATCATCAGCCGCGATATCGGCGAAGCATCGAGTATGTTCAGCCTGGGTCCCGGCATATTGATCGGGCTCGCCGACATTCCCTCCACCGGGCTGGTCACGCCCGCCAGCCGGGTGCACCACCGCCTGCTGCTGGCCGGAGAACAGCGGGCCGTCGTCGCATACCGGAAGTGGGCGGAAGCGCACCCACGGGAAGGGGTCAGGATTACCCACATGAGCAACGCGCGTCCGGCGCTGCGCAGCGCGCTCGACCGGGGCAGCCGGTTTCTCGCACTGGCGGCACTGGTGACGGTGCTGATCGCCAGCGCTGCGGTGGCGCTCTCCAGCCGCCGCTTTGTCGAACGCCAGGCGGATACCAGCGCGGTCCTGCGCTGCCTCGGTGCCAGCCGCCCGCTGCTGCTGCAGGTGCTGTTGATCCGTCTGCTGCTGCTGGCGCTGGCGGCAAGCCTGGCCGGCGTGCTGCTCGGCTTTGCCGCCCAGTTCGTCCTCTCGGCACTGGTCGGCGAGTGGTTCAACGAAGGACTGCCCATACCGGGCATCGCACCGCTCTTCATCGGCATCGGCACCGGACTGGTCACGCTGTTGGGTTTCACGCTGCCGCCGGCGCTGCGGCTGGGGTCGGTGCCGCCGCTGCGGGTGCTGCGGCGGGATCTCAACGTCACACCCACTGCGAGCTGGATTCTCGCGCTGTGCGCCTTTGCCGCGATGGCGCTGTTGATGCTGTGGCAGGCGGGAGAACTCAAGCTGGCGCTGCTGGTGCTCTCCGGGATGCTGGCAGCGCTGCTGCTGCTGTTGCTGCTGGCGCGGGTATTGATTACGCTGCTCACGCCGCTGCGCCACCACAGCAACGCCGTCTGGCGCTACGGCCTGGCGGGGCTGGCGCGCAATCCGGTGATGACCAGCCTGCAGATGGCCGGTTTCGGCCTCGGCATTCTGGCGCTGCTGCTGCTCACGCTGGTGCGGGTGGATCTGCTCTCTGCCTGGGAGCGTACCATTCCAACCCAGGCGCCCAACCAGTTCCTGATCAACATCCAGCCGGAGAGCGTCGCACCGCTGCAGCGCTTTCTGACCGAACGTACCGGCGGCGCGGACGCTGTCTACCCGATGCTCAGAGCGCGGCTCACCCAGATCAACGAGCGGAAAGTTTCACCGGAGAGCTACCGGGATGAGGATGCCCAGCGCATGGTGGCGCGCGAGTTCAATCTCTCCTATGCCCAGTCGATGCAGCCGGACAATCGCGTCGTCGCCGGCCGCTGGTGGCGTGATGCGGCGTCGCAGCAGGAGGCGCTCTACTCGGTGGAAGAGGGCATCGCCAAAAGACTCGGCATCAAACTCGACGACAGCCTCACTTTCGACCTGGCCGGCAACCGCATCGGCGGGCGCGTCAGCAACATTCGCTCGGTGCAGTGGGACTCGTTCCGACCCAATTTTTTCGTCATCGCCACACCCGGACTGCTGCGCGACTACCCGACCAGCTACATCACCAGCTTCTATCTGCAGCCCGGCAAAGAGCGGATCCTGTCCGATCTGATCAGAAATTTCCCGGAAGTGACGGCGATTGACGTCGGCGCGCTGATGGAGCAGATACGGGAGATCATGGCGCGCGGTTCCGCCGCCATCGAGTATGTCTTTCTGTTCACGCTGGCAGCGGGTGTGCTGGTGCTCTACGCCGGCATCCAGGCGAGCCGCGAACACCGCCGTCAGGAGTCGGCGATCCTGCGCACGCTGGGGTTGAAGCGCAGCCGGCTGCTGCTGGCGACCGGTATTGAATTCATGCTGCTGGGTCTGCTCGCCGGCGCGCTGGCCAGCCTCTGCGCCAGTATCACCGGCTGGGTTATCGCCGATGAACTCTTTGCCCTCGACTACCGCTTCAATCCCTGGCTTTGGCTGGCCGGTACGCTCGGCGGCAGCATCGGCGTCGGCATCGCCGGGGTAGCCGCCACCTACCCGTTCGTGGTGCGACCGCCGCTGCACACGCTGCGCACCGCCTGAACCATGCAGCAGGTTGCGGGTTTCCTGCTGACCCGGCACTGGCGCGACACCCCGTCCGGGATAGAGATCTGGTACTGGGCCTGGACAGAACAGGGTGCACTGCGCCTGTACTTTCCTGCGCAACAGGCGGTCTGTTTCGTCGGCCGGGATGCAGCGCTTCCGACCGGTATCGACTGCGAACGCAGGCAGCTTGCGCTGACCGATCTCGGAGGCAGCCCCGTCGACGGACTCTACTTCCGCCAACAGGGGGAGCTGCGGCGGCTGCGCGAGCTCGCTACAGGCAGCGGCCTGCTGCTGTATGAGTCGGACATCAAACCGTCGGACAGGTTGCTGATGGAGCGCTTCGTCACTGCCGCCTTCAGCGCCGAGGGTAACCTCACTTGCAGACCCGGGTACCGCGAACTGACCCATCTCAGGCTGAAACCCACAGCGCTGCAGCCGGCATTGCGTTATCTGAGTCTGGATATCGAAACCGACGGCATGCAGGGGGAGATCATCTCCATCGCCTATTGCGGTCAGGGCGAAGCGGCGGTCCTGATCCAGGGCGAGGCTGCGGACTGGCCGAGCGATCTGCCGCTCAGCTGGTTTGCCGATGAAGCGGCACTGCTGCGCGGGTTTCTCGGTGCGTTCGCGCGCGTCGACCCCGATCTAATTCTCGGCTGGAATCTGATCAACTTCGACCTCGACTACCTGGAGCGGCGCTGCCGCAGGCTGCATATCCCCTTCCAGCTTGGACGCGGCGGCGAGCCGGCCGCTATCCTGCAGCCGCAGCAATCGGGCCAACAGCGCATCGCCTCGATTCCGGGCCGGGTGGCGCTGGACGGCATCGACAATCTGCGCGCCGCATTCTGGTCATTTCCGAGTTTCAGCCTGAATCATGTGGCGCAGACGCTGCTGGGCGAAGGTAAACTGATTGCCGATGGCGCGGATAAAATTGCCGAGATCCGGCGCCTCTTCCGCGACGACCGGCCTGCGCTGGCGGCATACAATCTGGCGGACTGCCGCCTGGTGGAGCGGATCTTCGCCAAAACCGACCTGATCAATTTCTGCCTGCAGCGTGCGCGCATGACCGGGCTCACGCTGGGCCGTCAGGGCGGCTCCGTGGCCGCTTTCGACAATCTCTACCTGCCGCGGCTGCACCGGGCCGGCGCGGTGGCGTTCGATGTCGGCACTCGCAGCTTCAGCGACACCAGCCCGGGCGGCTACGTGATGGAGTCGCAGCCCGGCCTCTATGACAATGTCCTGGTGCTCGATTTCAAAAGCCTCTACCCCAGCATCATCCGCACCTACCGCATCGATCCGTTCGGCATGGCGCGTCCTGGGGATGACGCCATACCCGGTTATCTAGGCGCGCGCTTCTCGCGCACCCAGAGCATCCTGCCGGAGATCATCACCGACCTGTGGCGGCAGCGCGACCGCGCCAAGCAGGAGCAGAACAACGCGTTGTCGCAGGCGGTCAAGATCATCATGAACTCGTTTTACGGCGTGCTCGGCTCCGGCGGCTGCCGCTTCTACGATCCGCAGCTGGCCAGCAGCATCACCCGGCGCGGGCATCAGATCATCACCCGCAGCCGCGACTGGCTGGAGCAGCAGGGCTACCGCGTCATCTACGGCGATACCGACTCGCTGTTCGTGCTGCTCGGAGCGAAATTCTCCGAAGATCAATCGATCGCGACCGGACGCATGCTGGCGCAGCAGCTCAACCGGTGGTGGGATGAACAGCTGCAGCGGGAGTTCAAGCTCGAATCTTTGCTTGAGATCGAGTTCGAAACGCACTTCATCCGTTTCCTGATGCCCACCATCCGCGGCGCGGAAACCGGCAGTAAGAAACGCTATGCGGGTTCCTTACGCAATCGCAGCGGCGAACTCGAGTTGCGCTTCAAAGGGCTGGAGAGCGTGCGCAGCGACTGGACACCGCTTGCCCAAAACTTTCAGCGGGAGCTCTATCGCCGGGTGTTCTTCGGGCAGCCGTATCGCGAGTACGTGCGTGCCACTGCCAAAGCGTTAAATGCCGGGGAACTCGACGCTCAGCTGGTCTACCGCAAGCGGTTGAGGCGCAGGCTGGACGAATATCGGCGCAACCTGCCGCCGCATGTACAGGCGGCGCGCAAAGCGAAAAAGGTTGGACGGTGGGTCAGTTATTTGATCACAGTCAATGGTCCCGAGCCGCTGGACAACCTGCACAGTGTGATCGATTACCAACACTATGCGGATGCGCAGTTAGCACCGGCGGCCGATGGGATTTTACATTTCGTCGGCGATAGTTTTGAACGGTTAACCGCGGATCAGCTGAATCTGTTTTGAGGATTGCTGGTCATGGCAATATACCGGGTCCCTCGTCATCCCGGCGAAGGCCGGGATCCTGGGAGCGTGGCAGGAGAACACCGGAGGTACACCTGGAAACCGGCCTTCGCCGGGATGACGAGAGATGGAACGCCTGGATTACGCGAATAACATTTGGCTTTCACTTGCCGGGTCCGAGCTTGCCGATGCGGGCGGCAACGGCATCGCTCAGGCGTGCCAGCGCCCGACTCTGCGCTGCGACTTGGGCGGCGAAGCCTGGGCCTTCCATCGCTTCACTGAACTCGGATATTTCGATCGCGTAAAGCTGTCTCCCCTCGTCCCCCAGTATACGCCATTGAGCGCTGAGCAGAACCTGATTGTTGGGAGCGGGATCAAACCGGCGTATATCTAGCGCAATCTGATAATCGGGTACCACCGCACGCTCCCAGGGAAAAGTGACCACCCCATCCGTGCCCAGCGCCTGCGACAGATTCTCCGCCATGACCCAGGTGATATTGGCTTCCAGCGTACCTCCCCAGCGGTCGAACTCCTCTATCTTAAGCTGGTTTTCACTATCCCGGGCGACGATCTGCGGGCGCTCCAGATAGTCGACCAATCTGACCGGACCGACGCCGACAACAAGATTGGACAGCATGGCACCAGCCGGCGCCGAGGTTTGCGGTGTCAGCACATAAAAACGCGACGGCGGCGTCGTGGTGCAGCCGGATAGCAGCACAACCGCTAACAGTAACAGTAATCTTTTGATGGTTTTCATACTTGGCATATTAGGTTGGTGCGAGCAGTGAAGTCCATAAATATCATCGTAACTGTTCCACAGACAACGGGCATCTGCATCCTAGGTACAAAAGTTAAGGTTAGACCATCAACCGCGCCGATGCTGATCGAGCTGGTCTTTTCAGGCTTGTTGGTATCAGCGTATTCTACCGAGGTCCAATCGGTTTGGCGTCGCTTGTGCAATCGCGCTGCATAAAGTCAGAATTCAATTTAAAGCAACAACTTAATGGATTGTTTTACATGATTAAATTATCTATTTTCGGTCGCCGTGTTGAAACACCGGCAGGAAATTTCCGACGCATACTCCTGTTCACCACAGTATGTGCTTGCGTGCTGCCCTCAGCATCGCTTTGTGCGCAGGAGGATGGCAGATACCGTGCGATCGTGCTGCACGAAGGCGGCGCTTCGATCAACTCTGCGTCGGCTAGTCCCAAAGTGTTCATCCTGGATTCGCGGGATGGCCATATGTGGACTTGGGAGCAGAATGCCTGGACGAAAGATGCGAAGGGCGATCCCCGCTTCGGCACCACAACCATCTACCAAGGCAGACTCAAAGTAGGCAGCCGTATGGGAGAGGTGGTGGAGCAGAGCCGTTAGCAGTCGAGTGAAAACAGAGGATTATTGGCAGTCACCACTGCGCGGAGAGTCAGCTATATGTGAGCCATCTGCAGCAAGAGTGGCCACGGTTTGTATGCGAACGCCTCGGATAGACTGCTTCTCACTGAGGTAGTAATCAAAGGTGGCAAAGCGGGGCGGACCAACGATGATGCGGAGCATCCGAGTGAGCACATCGAACGACTTAAGCACATTGTTATGTTTCATTTCTCCTGCTATGGTGTGTAAACAAATGTTAAATGTACACACTGGATATTTTATGAGAACAAATATAGTAATTGATGATGATCTGATGACCGCAGCGCTAAAGGCAAGCGGAGCCGGAACCAAGAAGGAGGCAGTGGAGCTCGGGCTCAGATTGTTAGTACGACAAAATCAGCAGCAGGCAATAAGGAAGCTACGGGGTAAGCTACGCTGGGAAGGCGATTTGGATGAGATGAGAGGCGGCAAGTGATCCTTGTTGATACGAGCATTTGGATCGACTATTTCAATGGCTGTGAGAACAACAAAACAAATGCTTTGGATGCTGCCCTCATTGACGGGACAGTAGCAATAGGTGACATTATATTTCTTGAGTTTCTTCAAGGCTTCAGGCATGACAGGGATTACAATTCAGCCAAGCAGGCGCTTTCCACGCTTGAAGTGTATGAGATGTTCCGGCCTTCGATGGTTTTAGCGTGTGCCGAAAATTATCGAGCACTCAGAAAGAAAGGTATAACCGTCAGAAAAACAACGGATGTCATTATTGCCACATTCTGCATAGAGAACTCGCTTCCTTTGTTATATTCAGATAAAGATTTCGATCCATTTGTGAAGTATTTGGAATTGGTATCTGTGTCTTCATAAAACATAACGTGTCTATGTAGAATGCTATTGCTAACATCGGTCTCAAAACCCGCCGCCGGTCTTGAAGCCGCCGCCACCGCCGAGCCCACCACCGCCGCGGCCGCCGAGCCCGCCCCAACTGCCGCCGCTGCCCCAGGTGGAACGGCGGCGGGAGAATCCGCCGGTGCCGAAATCCGGATTGGAATGGGTGGTGCGGCGGCTGTGCTGGCGCCTGATCTCCTGCCATAAGCCGTCGCGGCTTAGCACGCCTTTGAGAAATTCGTTCAACATCATGCCGACCAGGGTACCGTCCGCAAAAACCGAGCTGCTGCCGTCGTAACGCTGTCGCTTGAACTCCAATCGCAACGACTCCAGCTCGCTGATTCGCTCCCGCTGGGTTTTTAGCAATGTGCGGTGCCGCTCCAGGTTCTGCTCGATATGCTGCTTGTCCGAGCGCAGCGCCATGATCCGTCCGATGACGACATCATCTTCCGGTGTCGGCGTCAGCCGCGCATCCCGATGCAGTTCCATGATGTCGTCGCGGCGCAGTTCAGCAGCCAGATATTGAGTTGCCTGGGCGAAATAGCGGTCCTCGCCGGCGGCATACTCGTCATTGCGGTGCAGCAGCTCCTGATCTCGTTTTTGCTGCTCTGCCAACTGGTCGTCCAGCTCCGCCAGTGCGTTCCGGGAGGTGGTCAGCGCCTGCTGCAGCGCCGGAATCCCGTCAGCTTCAGCAGCCTGCGACTCCAGCTGCGCCAACTTTTCGAATTCGATTTTCGCCTGCGTCCGCACCTGCTCCGAATGCTCCTGAAGGCGCTGGGGAATCTCGTTCAGCATGGCATAGTTGGCGCGGGCATCGGCGTACCCGCAGAGTCCGGCGACCCAGTCGTCGAGCGCACGCGTCAGCGGGTTGGCCCGGTATTCTGAGGTGCCGTATCGCCGCTGCCAGAGATAGATGAACAGCGCGTCCTGCTGGTAAGGTTCACCCTTCTCCTGGCGGTCTGCCAGCGCCAACTCGGTCTTCTCTTCGGCATGCTTGGCAACCCGTTCTGCCTGCTGCGCAATCTGCAGCTGCCGTTGGTAGTCGGCATCGGCCTGCAACCGCTGCTGCGTCTCAGCTTCGCGCTGATCCAGCAGCGTCTCAGCCTGTTCGACCCGCTGCGACTGTTCGCTGCGCATCCGCTCCAGCGACTGCTGCCGCGCTTCCGACTCGCGCATCTCCTGCGCCAGCTTCGCCTGACCCTCAGTGCGCTCCTCCAGTATTCTGGCCGTGGTCCGCTCACTTTCGTCCAGATGGCTGATAATCTCTCCGGAGGCCAGCAGGTCGACCCGGATCCGGGCTAGATCGCGGAAACGATCGATCTCCTCACGCTCAAGAGCCAGCAGTCGCTGCGTCGTCTGCTCTATGGTCTGCTCCAACTGATTAATCTGGCTCTGCGCTGTATGCAGTGCGCCGTCGATGGAACCCAGCGCCTGTGTACCGGTATACATGCCGTCGTCCAACCGGTATTACTGCCTGAGCGCTTGCACAGGCAGTGAGGCTAAACCCGGCGCCGGCACCCAGCCAGCAGGCATTGTCTGTTCGGGAAAAACCCGGGTGTCCAATTCGTTTTGCTCCTTTACTCAAATTTCAGGGTTTATCGCCCTGCTCCCTCACGGCAAGACCCTATCTGCCGCTACCATTGGGTAATGGCGTCGCCGTTGGTATCCACCAGATACTCCGGTTTCAGGTAGCCGCGCCGTTTTTCACCGATCCGGCGCCCCTGTATGATGCCGTCATCGCTCTTGTCGGCAGCAACCCGCCGGAAGGTGCGTTCGCTTACACGCACGCCCCATTTCCGGGTCTGCACGCGGCTGCCGTCCTCTTCGTTGGTAACCGTCATGGTCAACGCATGTCCGTCGCTGCCCACCGCCTCTACGATCAGATAGTAGTTGCGCGCATCGGGATTGCGTTCCGGCACCCGCCACACGCCGCTCTGCTCTCCTTCTCTGGAAACCACCTGCAGGCTGTAGCTCTGCAGCAGTTGTGAGTTCAGGCTCCGCAGCTCCAACAAGGCTGCCTCGGCCTGGTCGATCTGGCCGCCGAGCAGCGCGCTCATACCGCTCTCAAAATATTGCTTCGCCAGTTCTGCCCCCGCCCGCTCTTTAGCCACGGCCAGTGCAGCCTCCTTCAATTGGGTGAGCTGGCTGGGAAAGATCTTCAGCGAGTCGATATCAGCCAACAGCGTACGCGACTGTCTGAGTGCCTGATCCAACTGGGAAACCAACGCCTGCTGCTGCTTAAGCTTCTCCTCCACCTTTCCGGCACGGCCGGAAAAATCTTCGCTGTTCAAGTTCGCCTCCTGATTCAGCGCGTTGGCCGAATCGATCAACCTATCCGCGTGTAAAGCGGCGGTTTTGGCACCGGTCAGTTTGGTGGCGGCGACCTCCTGGTATTCAGCCGGCACATCGTCGGCATATCTGTCAAGCACCGACTCTATCCGATTCGCCTCCTGTTCCAGCTTCTGTATACGTTCGGTGGTGGCGTCGATTTCGCCGTTGAGCAGTGCCACCTGCTGCTCCAGGCGCTGTGCGGCCGGTCCGGAAACAAGCAGGGTGTATCCCAGCCAGACGAGCAGGACTACAGCCAGCGCAACAGTGGCACGCAGGCCCCACTTTCCGCGCTGCACGTAGAGATAAGCCAGCCGCACCGCCAAGCTTTTGCGCGGCGGTCGGTAGGTGAAACGCTCCTGGCGCAGCGCCTCTACGCCGGCCAGCAGCACATCGTCGCCCACCTCCATTCCCTGCGACCGGTATATCTCACGCAGCCGCTGCAGCAGCTGCTCGTCACGCTGATCAGATAACAGTTCGCGCTCGACCAGCAGCCGTCGATGCCGCAGCGTATCCACCACGTCCATGGCCAGCATGACATCGCTCAGGCGCTTGTTTTCGAGCGCTGCTCCGTCAGTCACTGCTCAGTTCCAGTGCATTTCCCTGTTCGGCCAACCTGGCCAACTGGCGCTTACCCTGCTCCACTGCTTCGCGTATCTCGTCCGCGTTGCGGCTGCTCAGTTGGCGCATTTCGGCGATAATAGTGCGCGACTGCTCCTGGTAGTTGACCACCGAGTCCACTAATCGCTTAACGGCATCCGCCCGAACGGTCGGACCGTAGCCGGCTTCCAGTGCCGCTTTCTGCACCTTGCCGCCGACATCGGCCAGCACCTCCAGGCTTTTGCTGACGCCCTCTTTCATCGCATTCAGCGTGGCGGTGCTTTCATGCAGCCCCCACATGCCGGTAAAGGAGGCGGAGAGCGCGGTAAGCACGGTCTCGTTGGTGCCGAAGAAGCTGACCGCCTGCGCGTAGACCCGCTCTTTGGCGTTGGTGGTCTGCATCAGGCGCGCCATCACCACTTCCGAGGTGTTGTAACTGACGGTTAGGTTGTCTGCCAGATCCTTCGCAATCTGATAGCGCTTCTCTTCCTGCTGCAGCAGGCGCAGCTGCTCGTCGCGCGCCATCTCCAGTCTCGCGCGCTCGGCAGGTTCGGCGTCAGCCGCCTTTTCGACTGTTCCCATGGCACTCTGCAGCAGGTGCTTGGCCTCTTCCAGTTTGCCTTGCGCCAGCTTGAAAACCTCCAGCGCCAGTACCTCGGAATGTTTCAAAGCGCCACGAAAATCGCGGTAGGCTTCGAGAATCAGATGCTCGCGCTGAATCTGGTCGTTGGAGTCCCTGGCCACTTCCAGGTAGATGTCCTTGATCTTATTGAACCGGCTGGCGATGTCACCCCGGGAGACCTTGATCCAGACGTTTTGGATGCGCTCCCAGGTATCGATTTTGCCGTCGGTCAGTTGATCAACCATCTCTTTAGCATCATCACGAATGCTATTGAATTCATTTGTTATTTCTTCGTAACGCTCACCGATTTTCATCTCTTTTACCTGTTCGCGAACCACTTCGTTGAACAGGGATGTCTGATTCAGGGTGCGCGCGATCGCAACAACCCGGTCTTCGTCGAGAGCGGATATTTTCTCGATCAGGGCGATGATCGGCGCCTCTTGGGCGGTCTCCGGAACCAGACCCAGATCGCGCAGGCTATTGAGTGCCTTGTCCAGGTATTGCATGGGGTGAAATGTTTGATTCATAGTCAGGTTCCTTTATCTAGCTACGGCCGGGTTCACAGCCTCAGGCTGGGATTAAAAGGGGTCAGAGTCGAATGAGTCAGATGCGCAAATATCACTGGTTTAAGTTCAGGTCTATTCCGACTCTGACCCCCTTTATTCTCCCTCTCTTCTGGCAGGAGGGTATCGTAAAAGTCCCCTTTCCCTACTGAGAGGAGA
Source organism: Chromatiaceae bacterium (assembly GCA_024235255.1). Classification (GTDB taxonomy): domain Bacteria; phylum Pseudomonadota; class Gammaproteobacteria; order Chromatiales; family Chromatiaceae; genus HKST-UBA178. The sequence continues at coordinate 6,751 of JACKMT010000001.1, read as the reverse complement.
GGGTTAGGGTGAGGGTATTAATAGCTGAGTTTTTGAATTTATTCACCCTCATCCTAACCTTCTCCCTCGAAGGGAGAAGGGAAGCAACCTTTTACGATACCCTCCGGCAGTGAGAGGGGGATAACCACCATATACGACTTTTACTACGAGAGAGGGTTTCAACTAGCCCAGCGGTATACGGATCTTCTGGCCCACGAAAATCTTATCCGGATCCTTGATTACCTCCCGGTTGGCTTCGAAAATCTTCGGATAGTCCATCGCATTGCCGTAGTACTTCTTGGCCAGCTTCGAGAGCGTATCGCCCGACTCAATCACGTAGTATTCGGTTTTAGGTCCGGCTGCCGGCACCTTTACCGCCTCCGCCCTTACCTCACCCACGCCTTTTATGTTGCCGGCCATCAGCACCGCTTTTTCCATCGCCTCCGGACTGTCTGCCGCACCGGCGATCGAAACCACGCCGTCATTGAAGGCGACCTTGATATCCTTAATGCCCGGGTTGTCCGCCTCGATATGCTGCTGAATCTTCTCTGCAGCCTCGTCATCCCGGTTGAAAATCTTGTTTCCCACACTCTTTACAAAATCGAAAAGCCCCATCATCCACTCCTCTTAAAAACGTTTATATTGCGAACCGACCACGCGACATACGGTAGTAGCTACTTTAGCTGCTGCATGCTGATTTTAGTGCCCTATGCAGATCCGGGTTGAAAACAATTGTAACAACGCGGTGCCAAGTCCGAAATTGAACGGCACCTGCTTCATTCAACTGCCTTAAGCTCGATGCGCTGTTGCAATGCCTGTCCCGTTTCCAGCGTGAACTCGGCCTCCCCCTTGGGATCGCCTTTCAGCTTCACCCCCTTGACCGAAACCCGGTAACGGCCGGGTGCCAGTATAAGCGCCTTGCTCCTGGCGTACGAGCGCCCGCTGGCAACCGGCGCTCCACCATCGACGGCCGCGACCGAAAAGATCGCGTCCACCGGCAATCCATCGAACAGCGCTGCCAGCTCCAGACTGCCGCTCTCGAAGTTATGTGCCTGTGTTGCTTCGCTCCTGGCGTCCAGTTCGATATTCTCAAACCGCGGCTGCGGCGCGCCGTTGATCTCTAACGAGTCAACGACGACATCGTAGCTGCCCAACTCCAGCATAAACTGCTTCGGGTTGTTTTTAGCGTTAGCGTAGGTGCGGCCCTGAGCCACCGGCTTATCGCTGCCGGCCTGGTAAACCAATACGCGTGCATCGCTGAGCTCACCGTTGCGGGTGACCTTGACCGAAAGCTTCCCGGTGCCGTAGGACACTTCGCGCTCCACGGCTTCACCCGCGCCGATCTCGATCTTCGCAAGGCGCTTCTCAACACTACCCTTCGATTTCAATGGCTTCACCGAAACATCGTATGTTCCGGCGGTCAGTTCAAACAGCGCCGGATTGTGCTGACTGGAGGTATACGTACGACGCTCTGCAACCGCACTGCCGTCGCCGCTGCGCGTTACCCGAACAGCCGCATCGCCAAGCTTATCGTTGACCACCACCTTGACGCTCAGCTTGCCGGTGTTGAACTCCACAACGCGCTCAAGAGACTCTCCGGCAAATATCTCAACACCCTCGAAGCGGCGCTCAGCATCGCCGGTAAAGCGAAGCCCGCGAATCGTCACGTCGTACTCTCCGGCAGGCAGTGTAAACAGCCGGGGATTGGTCTCCGGACCGGTGTAAGTGCGGCCGGCGGCCAGCGTTGCCGTCTCCCCCCTCCTGGTGATAGTAATTGCCGTATCGCTAAGCTGATCGTTGGCTACTGTCTTGATCGACAGCCGTCCCCCCGTTTTCGCTGTTGGCTGCGCTACCGCCTGTGCCAGGGCAACACTCAGATCCGCAGCATTTTTCACATCGAAGTAGAGACCGCCACCGGCCTGTGCTGCACATTCCAGCTGGACGACATTCTCCTCCTCGATACCGAAACCGACCACGTGCAGCAGGAAGTTGATGCCCGACTCCTTTGCCTCCGACACCACCTTACAGGGATCACCGCCGCAGGTCTCCAGACCGTCGCTGATCAGGATGATTGTTGGATTCTCACCGCTGTGGACCAAACTGAGCGCTGCTTTGACTGCATCGGTCAACGGCGTCATCCCGATCGGGTTTAGACTGCCTATCATTTCCATCAACCGGGATTTATCGATAGGTCCGAGCGGCGCCAATGTTTCGATATCCTTGCAGTCGCCCTTGCGGCGATGACCATAGGTGATCAGTGCAGTCTGCGATGCGTCCGGCAGATCCCGGATCAGATCGTCCAGCGCTGCGCGCGCGATAACGATCTTGTTGCGGCCTTCGACCTGTCCCCACATGGAACCGGAAGCATCGAGAATCAATACCAGGCTCTTTGCCTCTGCCGATACCAGACCGGGCTGCATTAGCAAACAAATCAACCAAAATATGGCACTTGGTATCAACCGGCCTGTTCTGCCCGCCATCTCTGGTTCTCCTTAGATAAAAGTTTGGTCTCTGCCCGTGAAGCGAATCTGCCACCCGATAACGGAGGATGCCCTGCATCCACTTAACGAGCGGATATCCGGTAATTTTACTCGCAATAGCGCCAGGAACACAGGATGAATGAAGCGGGGGCCAAATAGCGGTTACAGTGTTAAGAACGCAGCCAACACCCGCCGGGAAACGACTGCAAGGATACCGGAAGTAGCGAAACGCAAGAAGCAGTTACCGATGGTTGGAGTGCGCTGTGCACAACTAGCCGATCGAGCCTTCATTCAGGCACAAACCGATCGAGCGCGGGCACCGCCAGCAGCGCGAACGCCCGCAGTCTTGCATCGCCATCCGACCAGCGCTCGCCTGGGTTTATCACGGTCGTCAACCGAACCAGCGCGCCGTCGGTCCGGTGCTTTGTCAGACCATCCAGAAACAGGTACCACTTGGTCATGTACTCGTTGGTGATAACCCGTCCGCGCTGCTGAAACCAGTAGTAGACCAGCTGCTTGATCTCGCCACGCCTGATCTCAATGCGGTTGACCGAGAGCGGTTGCCCGGCGACAGTCACACCGTCAACGCTTTTCGTCGTCACATCGCTGATCTGCCAGCCGCCGCCCGGTATGCAGGCGCGCGGCGAGTGCGCGGCCGAACCCGCCTGCTGTGAGGCATAGTAGGCGATATAGAAATTCACCTGCTCGCCCTTGTCGTTGCGGTAATCGGAGAGCAGATAATCGTCCAGCTTCAGCGAATCCAGATAGATGCTCTCCAGCAACTCGCCTTTGCCTTGCCACGTGCCGAGTTCGAGCGGATAGCCGGAGAAATCAGCGCGCGGCGGACGCACCTCTCCCTGCACCTGAATATAGACGGAACTGAGCGCGATCAGCGCGACCGATGCCAGAATGCCATAGTGCACCGGCGTGATCGGGCGGTGTTTCATCTCAAGCCCGGCGGGCAGCGGCTGCGGCGCTTCCAGACCGAACACCTCCTTCAGTGTGTATTTGCGTTTACCGACCTTGGCCAGCAGCGTCATCTCCAGCAGCAGGATGGCGAAGCAGGCCATGAAAATGATCCAGCCTTCGAAGTCGTGCAGAAAACCTTCCGCCTGCTCGGTGCCGTAATTCTCGACCAGATAGCCGATCACACCGATGCGGAAGCTGTTCATCAGAATGGTGATGGGAATACTGGAAAGAAACACCAGCACCCGCTTCCACATCTCCACCTTATACATATAGGCGGCCAGAAACGCGATGCTCACCAGCGGGAAGAGATAGCGCAGGCCGCTGCATGCCTCGACCACCTGCAGCTTGTACTCTCCCAGATCGATGACATTGCCTTCCAGAAAGACACTGATGCCGAACAGACGGATCACCGCAACGCCGATCTCGGAGGAGATCAACTGCAGCTTGCCGGAGAGATTGTTGTAAACAAAGGGGGGCAGCGGCACCACGAAGAACAACAACAGCAGCGGCCCGGCGACCCACTTGAATGCATGCCAGCCCATCAGCGCATATGCCACCGCGAGCAGGCAGAGCACCAGCGCGTATTGAACCAGCGTGAATGTGGTGGCGATCTGCCCCAAAAAGAAAAAGGTGCCGCCGACCAGGATCACGAACACCCCCAGCCAGGAGGGTCTAAACTCTACCTGCGCAAGAATATTACGCCGCTGCCAGATGAGGTAGGCGCTAATGACCGGAATGAAGAATCCGTAACCATACTCTTCGCTATTGATCCAGATATCAACCATGTGGTTAATACCCTCCCAAAAGCCGAAGAGCAGTATCAGCGACGAAACGACCAGCAATCCCAACATTATCGTGGGGGTACGCCAGCCGATATTTGCGGTGCTGACTTCGTTCATTTCTTACCCGTTATCGTGGATTTTTTGTTGAGCGGAATTAAATCTGGTTGTTCGATAGGTAATTGACATCAGGCAGATGCTTAAAATCAACGTCCTGGGTCCAGACCGTCGCATTAAACGACTGCGCCGTTGCATAGATAATACTGTCGGCCATAGGTAATTTGTACTTTAAACTAAGCTTGGCGGCGGCGGTTGCTATCGAAGGTGTAAGCGCTTTAACCTCTCCCTTTTGAATCGCTGCAAGCGCCTGCAGCAGATGATGTTCATCACTCTCACGAAGTATTACTTTTGATATTTCGTAAATACAGATTGTCGGCACGAGAAGACTAGCGGTCTCCTTTATCGGAACAGCGAATTCAGTAGAGTTTGGGCCGCCTGCAAAGTATTCAAGCCATCCCGAGGTATCTACAACATTCACAACCTATCTTCTTCCCTGGTGAACGATGTGTCCATACCGGCAAGAAAGCCTTCAAGCTCACCGATGTCCCGTTCCGGAATCAGCTCGATTCTATTTTCATACTGCACAATCTGCATGCGTTGTCCAGGTAACAGATGCAGCGCTTCTCTGATCTCTTTAGGGATAACAACCTGGAATTTTGGTGAGATCTTAACACTCAACACTACCAATTCTCCTATCGATACAGTTTTGGTATTACGATAGTTGTATCGATATTCTTTGTCAAATAGCGCAAGAGCCCCGCTTATCAACGGGATTCGGCTACTGAATCACCGGGTTCTGGATGATGAAACTGCATAGAAATATGTAGGGTGGACTCCCCGCCGGGATCCGCCCTGCTCGGGCTAACTGCGCAAGTTACTACTGTGCTCCAGATACCAGCGGTAAGTTTCCCCAATCCCCTCACGCAATCCGGTTTGCGCGGACCAGCCAAGCGATTTCAGGCGGCCGACATCCAGCAGCTTTTGCGGTGTGCCGTCCGGTTTGGTGGAATCGAACACGATTTCACCCTCAAACCCGACCACCTCACCGACCAACCGCGCCAGTTCGCCAATCCGGATATCTTCTCCCACACCTATATTGACCATATCGGTACAACCGTCCCTGTTCATCACAAAAACACAGGCTTCAGCCATATCTTCGACATAGAGAAACTCACGGCGCGGTGATCCTGTGCCCCAGACAACAACCTTAGCTTCCGCGCGCGCTTTCGCCTCGTGAAACTTCCTGATCAGCGCCGGCAGCACATGCGAATTCTGCAGATCGAAATTGTCGTTTGGGCCGTAGAGATTGGTCGGCATGACAGAAACGAACTGGGTTCCATGCTGCCGGTTGTAGGCTTCGCACATCTTGATCCCGGCGATTTTGGCCACTGCGTAGGGTTCGTTGGTCGGCTCGAGGGGACCGGTCAGCAGATATTCCTCTTTTATCGGTTGCGGACAATCCCGGGGATAGATGCAGGAGCTGCCCAGAAACAGCAGCCGTTTCACACGGTTCTTATAGGCGGCGCGAATCACGTTCAGCTCGATGGCCAGGTTGTCCACGATAAAATCGGCAGGATAGGTGTCGTTGGCATGTATCCCGCCAACCTTTGCCGCGGCCAGGAAGACGTAATCGGGTGTCTCGCTGCGAAAAAAATCGCGCACCTCAGCTTGACTGGCAAGATCGAGTTCAACCCGCGTCCGCAACAGCAGATTTTGATAACCCGCTTTACGCAGCTGCCGGACGATGGCCGAGCCGACAAGCCCGCGGTGACCGGCAACGTAGATCTTTGCATCTTTCTCCATACATCAACTCCGGACTACTCGTAATAGCGAAAAGAACGAAAACCAGCCTTTTCTATCACCACATCCTTTTTCGCCAGCGCCAGGTCCTCTCTTGCCATTTCAGCGACCAGCTCCTTAAAGGTGATCACCGGCTCCCATCCCAGTTCGGTCTTCGCCTTGGTGGGATCGCACAGCAGCGTCTCCACCTCCGTCGGCCGGAAATAGCGTGGATCGACCCGCACCACCACTGTGCCCGGCTTCGGACCGGTATCGTTTGCGTTGGTATGAACTATGCCCGTCTCGCCGACCCCCTCGCCTTCCCAGTTCAGCGTGATGCCCAGTTCAGCTGCCGCCGCATCGACAAAATCGCGCACCGAGTGCTGCTCGCCGGTGCCGATGACGAAATCGTCCGGCTGCTCCTGCTGCAGCATCAGCCACTGCATCTTCACGTAATCGCGCGCATGCCCCCAGTCGCGCAGCGCATTCATATTGCCGAGATAGAGGCACTCCTGCAGACCCAGACGGATGCGCGCCATCGCGCGGGTGATCTTGCGGGTGACAAAAGTCTCACCGCGCACCGGCGACTCGTGGTTGAACAGGATGCCGTTGCAGGCATAGATGCCGTACGCCTCGCGATAGTTGACCGTGATCCAGTAGGAGTACATCTTGGCGCAGGCGTAGGGCGAGCGCGGATAAAAAGGG